>NZ_JBNPWC010000001.1:4822500-7760000 GCF_050434025.1 Chitinophaga sp. W3I9 | reverse complement strand
CTTCTGTTATTTAGAGTCTAATCCCAGTAATGGGAGACATTGTTTGGTGGGTAGTTTGACTGGGGTGGTCGCCTCCTAAAAGGTAACGGAGGCTCGCAAAGGTACCCTCAGTACGGTTGGTAATCGTACGCAGAGCGCATTAGTATAAGGGTGCTTGACTGTGAGGCAAACAAGCCGAGCAGGTGCGAAAGCAGGCTAAAGTGATCCGGTGGTTCTGTATGGAAGGGCCATCGCTCAAAGGATAAAAGGTACTCCGGGGATAACAGGCTGATCTCACCCAAGAGCTCATATCGACGGTGAGGTTTGGCACCTCGATGTCGGTTCGTCACATCCTGGGGCTGGAGAAGGTCCCAAGGGTTCGGCTGTTCGCCGATTAAAGTGGCACGTGAACTGGGTTCAGAACGTCGCAAGACAGTTCGGTCCCTATCTGTTGTGATCGTTAGTAAATTGAGAGGACATGACCTTAGTACGAGAGGACCGGGTCGTACATACCGCTGGTGTATCTGTTGTGCCGCCAGGTGCAGTGCAGAGTAGCTATGTATGGATAGGATAAACGCTGAAAGCATCTAAGCGTGAAACCTGCTTCAAGATGAGTTTACTTTTAAGGGCCGTCGGAGACTACGACGTTGATAGGTTACAGGTGTAAGGGTGGTAACATCGCAGCCGAGTAATACTAATTGCCCGTAAGCTTTAATTTTTTAAATATTACGCAAAAGAGTCTTAGAATACAACTTTCCCGATATGTTATCTTATTAGTTTGCTGTAAAGCAAAAAAGATCTTATGGTGGTTATGCCGAGGGTGTTCACCTCTTCCCATTCCGAACAGAGAAGTTAAGCCCCTCATGGCCGATGGTACTGCAATATCATGCGGGAGAGTAGGTAGCTGCCATACTTATTAAGAGAAGCCTTGGTGTACAAACACCGAGGCTTCTTTATTTAAATTCTATCCAGACAGAAAAGCTGTTATAGGTTATCTCTTTAAGAGACTCAAATACGATTCACAGTTCGTTCAGAACTTCATCATATAATTGCCTGCTCAAACAGGCTAAAGATCTTATGGTGGTTATGCCGAGGGTGTTCACCTCTTCCCATTCCGAACAGAGAAGTTAAGCCCCTCATGGCCGATGGTACTGCAATATCATGCGGGAGAGTAGGTAGCTGCCATACTTATTAAAAGAAAGCCTTAGTGTTTCAAACACTAAGGCTTTCTCTTTTATATCACTTCCTGGAATCACTTATCTATTCGTACGATTATACCACTTCGCCAGATTTATCGCAACACCCATATTAAAATTCACCGGCTGGAAATACTCATTGAAATTATGGTCGTCGGTATCGTCGTAAAAACTATTACTGTTTATCGGTGTTGAAAACTGTAACTGTGCCTGAAACTTTACGTATTTATAACCCACCCGCACTGTGAATGCCGGCTCATAGAACACCACGGATTTGTCGTGGATACGCATAAATTTCGTCTGCTCCTGTTCATTATTTTCAAATGCCTTTACGCCAATATTACTGTCGTAAAAGTTTATCAGGGAAAAGCGACTGCTGAACGCTGCTTCCACCACACGATGGGAAAGCCCGAAGCTTGGTTGTATAAATATTTTGCTGAAACGGTTTTTTATGACATAGTCGTTCAGGTTAATGTTACCAGTACCATCATTATCGGATTTGTAGTTGCCAGTCAATGTTTTGAAATTGCCGCTGCCATAACCCGCATATACATCAAAAACTGCTTTTTTACTGACGCCAATAGGCTTGAAGAAGCCAACTGCCCCTTCTATCAATCCTCCGCGGGTATTGTTATCCCGGAATAAGCCATCTTCATCGTAACTATTGGTCGGATCGGCATAATTAAATCCCCACAGGTACTGGCCATTGGCCATGATGGCTATATTATCAGTAATTGCAAAAGCGGTCTGCAGATTGGTAGGTGTAACGCTGCCTTTGAATTCATACTTCTCTTTCAACAACGGCACATTTACCTGGTTAGGCACATAAATACGCTTGTTACAAGAGGATACGGCAACTGCGGCAGTACATAATAATGCTACATAAATGGAAGATTTCATAAAAGTTGTAGGTTATCAGTTTTAGTATTAAATTATATTCCGGTAGATTCCCGCTTGATTAACTCCACCGGGAATACGTAATTTTTTGTCACTTTCACTGTCTCTTCGTGGTTGATCAGCTGAACGATTGTTTCCACTGCTTTCTGCCCCATATTATACCCCGATTGTTCAATGGTAGTTAAAGAAGGAGAAATAATACGGGAAGACAGATCATTGGAATATCCCACTACTTTGATTTGCCCGGGAACCGCAATATTCCTGTTCCTCGCTTCACGGATAAAAGCCACCGCTGAACTGTCATTGGCTGCAAACATACCATCGGGCATTTTCTGTGCATCAAACAATTGTTGTGCAGCAATAGTCGCCGAGTCCATCGTCAGATCATGGATATAAACCAGCTCTTCGTCGAAAGGAATATTATATTGTGCCAATGCCTCTTTGTATCCTGAAAGCCTTTGCTGGTAAAGGTTACAGGTGAGCACTCCGGAGAAGTGGGCAATACGTTTGCAACCTTGTTTGATCAGGTGTTCGGTGGCCAGGAAACCGCCTCTGAAATCATCTCCGGTAATAGTGTAGCCCTGAAAATCGGTAGGCACACGGTCATAAAATACCAGTGGAATATTGTTCTTGATAAACGGACTGAAATGATCAAAATTGGTGGTGAACATGGAAGCAACTGCCAGTAATCCATCTACACGAAGAGAATAAAAAGTATGTACTAATTCCTTCTCCATCGCCACGGTTTCATCCGACTGGCCAATTACAATGCTGAATCCATATTTATGTGCCTCATGCTGAATACCGCTGATAGCCGTACTCTGAAAGTACATGGAAGTTCGGGGTACGATAAGGCCGAGAATGTTCGACCGTTTCTTGCGCAAACTGGAAGCAATCCAGTTAGGTACGTAGCCCATCTCTGTAGCTGCGGCTTGTACTTTTTCACGTGTTTCCAGGTTAATGAGCGGATTGTTTTGCAATGCACGTGAAACAGTAGATGCCGACAGATTCAGCTTATGCGCGATATCGTATATCGTGATTTTGTTAGTCCGATCTTTCACTTTTGAGGCTTCTAAGTTAATAATGCAGCGATATTAAGCATTTTCCGCAATAATTTATAGGCTTTTGAACATCTATAAAACGAAGGCACCCTTCCTGGAGTTACCGGGAAGGGTGCAGATATTTTCGTGTATGCGCATTCGTTATTTCGGATCCAGTGCCTTATTGATACGGGCAATCAGCTCCTGGAGATGATTGCGGGTCATGCTGTCGCCACTGCCTGCAGCAGCACGCAGCTCTGTTCTCAGGGCGGTCAGCTGGGCACGGCCAATGCCTGCAGCATCTGATCTGGCAGCACTCGGAGGTGCATAACCACCCATCATTGGGTTGGCGGGGGCAGCTGGGGCTACCAGGTCAGAAAGGTTATCCACATAGTCGCGTTGCAGGTTTCTGCGGTATACGTCTATCGGTTGATGTGTATAAAGTTCTGAGAAGATGGATTTTTTCAGATCGTTCAGCATATCAACAGGTGAATAAGCCTTTGCCCCCAGTGCAGCTTCACCGGCAATCAGTTTATTGATGGTATTGGTACTCATCAGCCTGTCCAGCACCGGTGTTTGGCGGGAATTAATCAGGGAAACGCCATCGCTGCCTATGCGGCTCAGTAAATCCTGGTTAATCAGCCACTTCGGAGTGGTAAACAGTTGCTTGTTCAGGAACTGTATCGCTTCTTTCTGGGTTGCTTCAGGTACATATTCGTACACGCCACCGGCTTGTTCTACCGTTTTCGGTGTTTCGTAGATCCCGCCTACGTTTTTAGCCACATGACCCATGTAACGGCTAAACTGACCGGCTACTTCTTTATACAATTCAGACAGGTTTGCATAACCTTCGTTATCTACCTTTGTCCAGCTAAGGAGGTTAGGCATAATATACTGGAGGTTTTTTATGCCGTATGTACTGGCAATCATGGCATTGTCGCCCAGGTCTTCATTTTGGGATCTTGGATCATCCGGGTTCATTTCTGTACCGAACCAGAATTTCTTATCCTTCAGCTTTTCTACCGTCATTTTATTCAGGATAGGCGTTTCTGCTTCAGGTGATTTGGCCTGTGGAAGCAGTTTATAGCCCCATTCGATTGCCCATTTATCGTAGTAGTTAATGCGGGGATAGAGATCAGCTCCGGTGATGCCGTCGCCTGGTTGCGCTATGTAGTTAAAACGGGCGTAGTCCATGATAGACGCCGCATGGCCGTTCTTTTTTACCCATTCCTTATCACGCAGTTTCTCAACCGGGTAAGTGGAGCTGGAGCCGAAGTTATGGCGTAAACCGAGTGTATGGCCCACTTCGTGGGAAGATACAAAGCGGATCAGTTCACCCATCAGTTCATCGCTGAACTGCATGTTACGGGCGCGGGGATCGTTGGGAGACGCCTGTACAAAATACCAGTTACGCAGCAAATGCATCACGTTGTGGTACCAGTTGATATGGCTTTCGATAATTTCACCCGAGCGGGGATCGTGTACGTGAGGACCGCTCGCATTAGGCACATCTGAAGGTTTGTAAACGATAGCAGAGAATCTGGCATCTTCAATAGACCAGGTGGAATCTTCCTGGGGAGTAGGCGCCATTTTCGCAATAATAGCGTTTTTAAAGCCCGCCTGTTCGAAGGCAGACTGCCAGTCGTTCACACCCATGATCAGGTATTTACGCCATTTTACGGGCGTTGCAGGGTCAATATAAAACACGATGGGTTTAACTGGTTCCACCAGTTCGCCGCGTTTATATTTCTCCATGTCTTCAGGTTTTGGTTCCAGGCGCCAGCGGGTGATCATCTGGAGTCTTTTCACGCCTTGCGGATCCGCATCGAAGTCGGTTACGCTGGTGGTGAAGTAGCCTACGCGGGGATCAAAATAGCGTGGTTGCATGGGCACTGCGGGAAGCAATACCATAGAGCTGTTTAACTCCACGGTAGCATTGCCACCCGGAGATGGGGGCATACCTGGTCCACCCGGTCCGCCGGATTTGCTGTATGTTTTTACGGTTTTGATTTCGGTATTCATCGGATAGGATTTCACATCAGAGATGTAAGATTTATCAGGTTGAACACCACCGATTTTGAGCATGTTTTTAATCTGGCCGTCGAAGAACAGGATCTCGTTATCCCCGCTGATGTATTCTGTGAGGTCGATAACTGTACCTTTCCCGTTTTTAGATGCCGCCTTTACATCAAATGCTGCAACAATGGGTTGCAGGTTGGAGTTGCTCACAGAGGTGAACATAGGTTGGGTAGAATCTTTTGAAACGTCGGCGTAGGAGATATTTTTAAGGAAGATGCGATTGTTGGGGCCTTTTTCAAAGCGGATCACATTTTCGCCGATGATATCGCCACTGAAGCCCATCATCATAGCGCGGAGACCTGCAGCTGATTTTGAGATCCTGTTTACCACCAGTACATCTCTTCCGAGCAGGGAATCAGGGATTTCAAAAAAGAAGCGGTCATCCAGTTTATAGATGTTAAACAGGCCTGAATCAGCCTGGGCTTTATCAGTAATTACTTCGGCAAAGGGTTTGGGTCCTGGTTTTGGTCCCGGCTTGATCATCGGAGGTTTCCCGGTAGAATCTTTAGCAGGAGCAGGAGTAGTTGGGGTGGCGTTACGCGATTGTTTTTTCCGCTGTGCGCTGGCAGGTTGATAAACTGTAGTACCCAGGCAAAGTGCGCCTGCCATGGCTATTATCAGTTTGTGATGAATTGGTTTGATCATTACGATTTAATAAATTGGTTTTTGATTAGTTGTTATGTTTTTTTAAAAACCTTTGCAAGTAAGTATTTTAAGTATTAACTTATCAGGAAAATCCATAAGCGCAGTAATGACTGTAGGAATGGAAAAAAAGAAGCAAAATTGAATGGTAGGCGTTGAAACAATAGTTGCGGTGGCAACTTTTTTTATGTAAGTATTTATTGTTATAGCAAATAATAATTTCATATGGCAGAGATAACAGGGGAGAAGTTGATTGTCGCTGCGGCATTGAATTTCAAGTTATGGAACGGGCAAATATGGATGTTGTATTGCTAAATGCTATTAGCGTGGCCTGAAAGTGGTCACTGGCGCGGAAATAAATAAGTTGGCAGAATTGTGAGATTTCTGTTGGAACATTTGAATTTTTTCTTAAATTGTGCGTCCAACTTTGAAAAAAATCAAACGATTTCAAGAATTGGGACAGTAACAATCAGTTGTGAGAACTGCAATATTGGTTTATTCGCTTATGTAAGTGTTTGCTCTAAAAAAATGAGTGGTCTAAAAGCCCTGTGATGGGGCTTTTACGTGTGAAGGTTAATTTTTGTGGGTTTTTTTGGGCTGCACTTGTTTTTTTGGACCAACCGTATAACTTTGCGAATCACTGATTAAAACAGTAAATTGGGTGCTGAGGGGCATTCTAAAGGGACAGAAACTTCTAACAAACAATAGTTTAATTTTTAACACTAAAATTTCAATCAACATGGCTGAGACTAAAACAACTGTGACTGCAGCTACAGCTAAGGCTTCTTCTCATCAACCTAAAAAGTCATCCAACCTGTTCGCGACGTTGGCTGTGCCTATCTGCTTAGTGATAGGATTCCTGTTTTTCTTTTTTGTATTAGGTAATCCAGCCAATTTCCAGGGTAATAATCCCGATGGACATCCTATAGATTCAGGTATCGGTAAATGGTTTGGTACTGTTTACAAAGGAGGATTGGTAGTACCGGTATTGATTTCCGTATTACTGGTGTGTCTGACTTTCGTGATCGAGCGCTTCCTGTACCTGTCAAAAGCAAAAGGTAAATTCAGCGGTTCTGAGCTGGTACGTAAAGTACAGTATCACCTGGCTAACAAAAATGTAGACGCAGCACTGGCTGAGTGTGACAAACAGAAAGGCTCTGTAGGAAATGTACTGAAAGCTGGTCTGAAAAAGTACAAAGAAATGGTTACCAATGCTGATCTGGATACAGAACAGAAGATCCTGACCATCAAAAATGAAATTGAAGAAACCACTGCACTGGAACTGCCAATGATGGAAAAGAACCTGGTGTTCCTGTCCACCATTGCGTCTGTAGCAACCCTGTTGGGTCTGTTCGGTACAGTATTGGGTATGATCAAGGCGTTCTCTGCAATGTCTTCTGGTGGTGCTCCGGATTCTGCACAGCTGGCGTTAGGTATCTCTGAGGCGTTGATCAACACCGCACTGGGTATCGGTACATCCGCTATTGCGATCGTAATGTACAACTACTTTACTACCAATATTGATAGCATCACTTACGCTATTGACGAATCTGGCTTTACTTTAACTCAGAGCTTCGCAGCAAACCACAAATAATCTGAGATTATTTTGTGGAATTTGAGCGGTTTTGAATCTATTTAAAGTAAACCATAAAACAGAGTAAAGATGCCTAAAGTTAAAATGCCAAGGAAAAGCACGGCCATTGACATGACAGCAATGTGTGATGTGGCTTTCCTGCTGTTAACTTTCTTTATGCTGGCGACTAAGTTTAAACCGGATGAACCGGTAACAGTAGTTACCCCATCCTCTATAAACACCACCCTTTTACCTGATTCCGATGTGTTGTTATTCACAGTGGATAAGGATGGCAGAGTGTTTTTCAGCATGGATGGTCAGCCCAAAAGAAAGAAGCTGATAGAAGATCTGAACACGCAGTACAAACTGGGCCTGGATGATAAAGAAATTAAAAGCTTTGTAACCGGAGCCAGTGTAGGAGCACCTATCAAAGACCTGAAACAATACCTCTCCCTCTCTGAGGACGAACGTAAAAAATCAGGACTGGACAAGGGAATTCCTACAGATTCTGCTAATAATGAGTTAGGTGCCTGGATCGAATATGGTGTTGCAGCACAAGGCGGAAGCATTGCGAAGCTGAAGTACTGTATCAAAGCAGACAACCAGACTCCTTATCCAAAGATCAAGGAAATCCTGGATACCTTCAAAAAGAAGCATATTCAGAAGCTGAACCTGGTTACTAACCTGGAAGAAGCACCTAAAGGTACTGCTGCCTGGGAAGAGGCAAATGCACCTAAGAAGTAAACGGCAGTAATTACTTCCTGACCTGGAAGGCTGTTGATTTAAGAACTAAAAAAAATTGGCTACTATGGCAGAAATGGATACCAGTAGTAGTGGCGGTGGCAAGAAACACGGTGGGACGAAATCCAAGAAACAATCTACCCGTGTAGATATGACACCGATGGTAGACTTAGGTTTTCTCCTGATTACCTTCTTCATGCTTACCACTACCATGTCCAAGCCCAAAACAATGGACTTGATCATGCCAAAGGATACCGAAAATGAGAAGGACCAGAACAAAGTAAAAGAAAGTACGGCCCTGACCATTTTACTCGGAAAAGATAATCGTGTTTACTATTACGAAGGTTTGGCACAAGACCCGAATGCCTCTGCTAATCCTGACTTCTTCAAGGCAACATCATTTGCCAATACCGGAGGAATCAGAGATGAGATTATCAGAAAGAGGGATGAGGTTGCCAAACTGAGAAATGCAAAAGGTGAACCAGAAGATGTTGTGGTGATTATTAAAGCTGATGATCAGGCTAATTACAAGAATTTCGTAGATATTCTTGATGAAATGGCCATCAACAGGATTCAACGTTATGCAACCGTAGATATCAGTGACCAGGATAAAAAATGGATACAGTCTACAGAAACAGCTAACGGTGTACCTAGCAGCACTCCTGCAACTCCGCCGGCTAAATAACTAATTATTTTTTTGCATCCATCATAAAACAACAACAATGGATTCTGCTAAAGTCTTAAAGTCCGATTTTCTTGATATCCTGTTTGACGGCAGGAACAAGGATTATGGGGCGTACGATTTGCGGAGACAGTATAATAAGCGTGTGCGGAATGCCATTTTGGGAACCGCGTCATTGTTTGTAATATTCTTTGCAACGTACATGATATCACAGTGGGTTAAAGCTTCTGAGGGTGAAAACACGAAGAAGCCGGTGATACAGGAAATTAAGATGGAGGATGTGAAGTTACCGGATGATCCGAAAACGCCACCTCCGCCACCTCCACCGCCTGCGCCGCCACCACCGGTAAAACCGTCAGTACAGTTCACTCCTCCTGTTATTAAGAAGGATAATGAAGTACCACCGGATGAGGAACCTCCGAAACATGAGGATATTAAGGATAAAGCCATCAGTACTAAAACTGTAGACGGTGATCCAAACGGAGTTGATCCGGGATTACTGGAAGATAGTAAAGGTACCGGTGTAGTAGGCCCGCCTCCTGCTCCTGCAAAAGAAGAAATCTTCACTTTCGTAGAGCAACCTCCAACCTTCCCGGGTGGAGAAGAAGCACTGGCCAAATACCTGAGCAAAAATATCCGTTACCCACGCGTTGCGCAGGAAAATGGTATCTCCGGTACAGTATTCGTTCAGTTCGTAGTAGATTCTGAAGGAAACATTAAAGATGTAAAAACAGTAGGCGCCGCAAAAGGTGGTGGCCTGGAAGAAGAAGCTGTGCGTGTGGTGAAAACCATGCCTAAGTGGAAAGCTGGTAAGCAAAATGGCCGCCAGGTTTCTGTACAGTTCAACCTCCCTATCCGCTTTACTTTGCAGGAGTAGTACTGTATCAATATAATTTTCAAAGGTCCCGTTTCAACATAGTTGGAACGGGACCTTTGATTTTCAGGAATTGGTGATAGCCACGATTGTCCGTAAATTTGTGCCCTTTGGGAATATTCATAAACTAAACATGGTATGCTGGGTAAATTAACAGGATTTGATGATACGATTGTAGCGGTAGCAACAGCCCCGGGCCTCGGCGCTATTGCAGTGATACGGCTGAGCGGCCCCGATACCTATGCGATCTGTAACGGACTATTCCCTGGTAAGGATCTCCTGCAACAAGCCAGTCATACCCTGCATTTTGGTAACATCGTTTCCAATGGTCATATCATCGACGAGGTAGTGGTGAGCCTGTATAAAGGCCCCCGCTCTTATACCGGCGAAGATGTGATTGAGATATCCTGTCATGGTTCTCCCTATATCCAACAACAAATTATTGATGCCACCATTAAAGCAGGTGCACGGCTGGCGAAGCCAGGTGAATTTACCCAGCGGGCATTCCTGAACGGTAAACTGGATCTTACCCAGGCCGAATCTGTGGCCGATCTGATAGCCAGCAATTCTGCCGCTTCCCATCAAACCGCCATGCAACAAATGCGTGGAGGCTTCTCAAAGGAATTACATGCTCTGCGTGAGCAATTAATTACCTTTTCTGCCCTGATCGAACTTGAACTGGACTTCAGCCAGGAAGATGTGGAATTTGCCGATCGTAGCGGCTTATATACCCTTGTTACTAATGCCACCGGAGTAGTGAAGCACCTCATCGATTCCTTCCGGATGGGAAATGTTATCAAAAATGGTGTGAATACCGCCATAGTAGGTAAACCCAATGCCGGCAAATCAACATTACTGAATACGCTTCTCAATGAGAACCGCGCCATCGTCAGCGATATTGCCGGCACTACCCGCGATACCATCGAGGAAATACTCAACATTGATGGCATCCTCTTCCGCCTTATAGATACTGCCGGTATCCGCGAAAGCCTGGATACCATTGAAAGCATTGGTGTGCGGAAAACAATGGAGAAAATACGCGAGGCCGGTGTAGTCGTTTATCTCTTTGATGTGAATGAACTCTCTGAAACGGATATACGTAATCAGATTACTGCTTTTGAATCACAAAACGTTAACTATCTCCTGGTAGGAAACAAAACAGATATCACCGGTGAAGCAGCCATCCGCGCCAAATTCACCGGTATACCTGAAATACTTTTTATCTCAGCAAAGAATCATGCACACATCCAGGAGCTGAAAGATGCACTGGTACATAAGGTACTGGCAGGCGATGTCAACACAGAAGATACCATCATCACCAATGCCCGCCATCACGCCGCGCTGCAGGAAGTGCTGAAATCATTACAAGATGTAAAACAGGGAATGGACGACGGTCTGCCGGGAGACTTGCTGGCACTGGATATCCGGCTCTGTTTGCATTATCTGGGAGAGATAACGGGTGAGGTGACAAATGAGGATAGGCTGGATTATATTTTTAGTAAGTTTTGTATCGGGAAGTAAGCCCTTTCTTTTATTTACATCTACTTTTCTTTATTTACCTAACGTAATGCTTATCAGTGTTGCATATTGACAGGATGCCTGATTTTTCCTTTGTTTTATTTTGTTGTTGAACATTAAACCTCTAAATTAGTAATAAGATACGGAGGTACAAATGTACATGGGGAAATAGGGAAATAATGGCAGTAATTGACAGTATAAGGCAGTAATAGACAGTTTAGTTCATCCCCAGACAGTAGCCTCCCAATAGTTCCAATTTCAACTTCTAAAAAATGAGTAGTCATTTAAGGATAAAGAAGATTTGTGAGCATTGCGGAGAAGTGTTCATCGCCCAAAAGACAGTAACCAAATTCTGTTCGCTTACCTGCGCCCGCCGCAATTATAAACTACGTGAGAAGAAAGAACGTGTACAGAAAGTAGAGTCGGAAACAAACACTCAACTTCTTTCTAAATCCAGGTTGGTTGGTCCCCCAACCTCAAAGCCATTGGGCGACCTGATAGATATTAAGGCGCTATCTTCTCTTACCAGCATCAGCGAACGTACTTTATTCCGGTTGATAAAAGATGATGATTTTCCCAAGCTGAAAGTAGGGCGTAGTCTTCTTTTTCACCGGCAAACCGTGATAGATTATTTAACCACCAAATACGGGAATATATGAGAGGAGCGCTGAGAAATAAGAAGCTGAAGAGTGGGAAGCTCAGTCTTTATATAGATTATTACCCGCCTGTATGGAATCCGCAAGCGAAACAATACACCCGGCGGGAGTTCCTGAATCTACATCTACATGCTAATCCTGTTACTCCCTTAGAGAAACAGGAAAACAAATTGTATAACGAGATTGCCGAAAAGATTTATCTCAAACGGATGAAAGCCCTGATGCTGGACGCTAACGGCTTGTATAATAAAGACGCCCTGGATGCCGATTTCTATGTGTATGCGTTGAACTTTATTCGTGGGAAACAGCGAGAAGGAGTTGATACCACCCATCATGAAACGGCAATTAAATACCTGAAACGCTGGATGGGAGAGCATTTTAAGTTCAGGAACATTGATGAAATATTCTTGAAAAAGTTCAAAGAGTACCTGTTAACTACCAATTCTCTAAAGTCCTCAAAAGCGAAGCTGGCCCAGAATTCGGCTGCTTCTTATTATGATAAATTTATTCTCATTATTCAGAGTGCTTTCCTGGATAAGTATCTACCCGAAGACTATACTTTGCGTGTGCCACGTATCAGTAATGTAGATACCTTCCGGCAGATCATTGATGATGAAGGGTTACGGTTGTTACTGGAGAATCCTATTGATGATGATACTGTTTTCCGGTCTTCCATTTTTGCTTTGCTGAGTGGCTTTCGGTTTAGTGCTATCAAGATTCTGAAATGGAGTGATCTGCACTTCTCCGAAGCATTGAACACCTGGTACGTGTATATCATAGACCCCAAGCCGGAACGGTCTTTCAAGCATTATATCAGTCAGCAAGCGATTGATATATTAGGAGAGAAGCAGGAAGGGGATAAGCTAATATTTCCGGATCTGAACTATTCCCGTACCCGGACAAGGTTGCAGGAATGGTTTGCCAGCGTTGGCTTAAAGGACAAAGCTAAGTTCCACAACTGGCGGCATAAATACGCCACTGACCTGATTGAGAAAGGAGAAGATATTTATGTTGTCAGCAAAATGCTGAATCATAAACATGTGAAGACTACACAGATTTATGCAAAGGTGCCGGATACAAATAGGGCCAAAGCAGCCAGCAAGGCTATTAATAAACATTTAAATTAACCCCTTATGAGTTTATCGCCTATTGAGCAGAGATTGAATCGGATGGAGAGCGATATCCAACAGATCAAAGGTATGTTGTCTGAATTGCTGGACTTATCTAAAGGAGCTTTTCAGTCGCATGCTCACGAGAATATTATGTCGGCTAAGGAGGTGGCGGATCTGCTCCGGCTGGATGTGAATGTTATTTATGACCTGGACTTTTCAATTGATGGGGATTTCGACAGTGAATTAGAAGATTGTAAGAATAGAATAGAAAACGTCCTTAAGCAGACTTTCTTAGAGCACGGATATATTCTTTTCGATTATAATTTTATGAATAAGCCTAAAAAAGCGAGACAAGAAGTATCTGACTTTTGGGGTGGATATAAAATCGAGTTTAAGCTTATTCCTCAAAATTTATATGATAAGTTTAACGGAGATATAGAGCAGTTCCGAAAATTAGCACTCCCATTACAAACCAATAATTCACCAAAGTTTGAAATTGAAATTAGTAAATACGAATACGTAGAGCATAAAATGCAAATAGAATTAGATGGTTATGTGGTTTATGTATACACCCCAGAAATGATTGTTTTCGAGAAGGTTAGAGCAATTTGCCAACAATTGCCCGAGTATGCAGAAATAATACCATCACATTCGCCAAGACCGAGAGCGCGAGACTTTTATGATATACATCTTATTATGAGTGACCACAAAATAGATCCTCATAGTAATGAAAACAAGGAATTAATTAAAAACATATTCGAAGCCAAAAGAGTTCCTCTTAATTTTATTAAATTGATTAGAAATTATAAAGTAATTCATAATGATGATTGGAAAAGCGTGGAGGCTACAGTCTCTGCAAAGGTGACACTTGAACCCTTTGACTATTATTTTGATTTTGTATTACAAAGCTTTGAAACTATTACATTCCCTTAGGATAAAAGATTCTCCATTCTTTTGAATATTGCTTTTCTTCAATTTGATAGGTCAAGTAAAAATCAATCTCCATGTTTTTTTTTCTTAATAGATCAAGTTGTTTACCGGAATAACCAGCTCTTTCAAGAAGAAAACCTATAGATTGGTGATATGGGTAAATGAAATTTATTTGACTTAACGTCGCAGCTAGTTTATTAATTGAGACTTTGTCTAAAGCGTTGCGATAAGTATCTAAAACAGAAAAAATTCCTCCAGCATAATTAGGACGTACAGTTATATCAATCAAGGTTCTTTCTAAATTTGTCACAGCTATACCATAATCATCAATTATTAGATTTTGTACACCTGCTCTATTTGAATACATCCCATTTAATAGGATTAAAGAATAATCACCAATTTTTGTAGTATGATTAGATATCCGTTGGGGCTGGGAGAAAGCATGATCTATCGCATTTTGTAGTAACTGAGTTTTGCCTATTGGCTGCTTCTTACTCTGCTCATGCGTGACATAGATAGTTTTGGGGACTTGAGTAGTAAGATTATTTAAGAATACGGCAGAATAATGAGATATGTACGATTTGCTTCTTAATGACAAAGCGATCTCATATGGAGAGGCGTCTTTGAATAGGTACCTTTCAGTTTTCACCAAAGTATCAGGAAAGATTAATTCTATTTTCTTTAATATTTCTCTTTCAATAAGTTGATCGGCAAATTTTTCGACATTTGTATTAATGCTTAGTTTCCAAATACCTCTCTGCTCCTCCAATATTTTGGATAATTCTAGAATTGAATAAACCCTTTGCCGTTGAGTAGAAAAATATGTGAGAATTTGTTTCTGTGCAGATACGAATTTAGGATATCTGGGCATAGTTTATAGTTTAATGCGCCCTATACTGAAAGTATATATACTTTCAGTATCGAAGATACTTGATTTTTTCCAAAAAAACAAACCGTTGATAATCTAGGACATTTTAAGCATTATTAATGCTGATTCGAGCGAATCTTCGTTTATGTACAACGATAAAGAGTATATATACTCTTTATCAAAGTTAAATATATTATTTTACATTTCCAAATTCATTAGGATATCTAAGAGAATTAGCGGATCAAGCGGAAGTTAAAATATGGGAGAATTAGCAAAAGAAGGCTAGAGTACGAAGTATATATACTTCGTACTCATCGAAGGTACAGCTTTTTGGTGACATATAAATGCGACTTTTTCAGTATCTTCTATCTTTTGTTATAGAGAAATAGTATATGCTTTAATTATAATATTTAAAAATGGTAAACTTAGAAGATGTTAAAGATGTGCCTTTTAAAATAAGAGTAGCAGAAACTACTGTTTTCATACGAGAACTACCATATAACGACCAAGCTAAAAAATCTCCCCGTTGGGCAATTGATTTTGACAAGTTAGCAAATCATGCGCTATTGACCTCCCCCCAATAAATCGGGCCATTGAAAAGTAGAGAAATCGGGCAATAATTCATAATTTAAACATGAAAAATTGCTCATGAAAAAAACAAAATTTACCGAAAGCCAGATTGTGTTTGCGCTTAAGCAGGCGGACAGTGGTGTAAAGGTCCAAGAAGTATGCCGGCAAATGGGTGTCAGCGAAGCTACTTTTTACAACTGGAAGAAAAAGTATGGAGGACTTGGAATGAGTGAGCTAAGGCAACTGAAGCAACTTCAGGACGAAAATGCGAAGCTGAAGCAGATTGTCGCAGATTTAAGCCTGGACAAACAGATGTTGCAGGATGTGCTAAAAAAAAATCTTTGAAAACCCGTCAACTACGGCAGTTGGTAACCCATTTAACTGCCGACTACCAGGTATCCCTTCGAAGAGCCTGCCGCGTAGTTTGCATGCCCTGGTCCAATTGGCATTACCGTTCGCGCCGCCGAGAAGATCGGCACCTTCGCCAACGAATGCGCGAGATTTCAGAGGCGAGGGTCAGATATGGGATGTGGCGGATTTACATACTGTTACGCAGAGAGGGGTTTAAGGACAATCATAAAAGGATTCATAGGATCTACAAAGAAGAAGGGCTTAACCTACGCAGCAAAAGACCACGAAGGAATAAATCAGCGGCACACCGTCTGGAAAGACCCAATATCACTAATTTACACCAATGTTGGAGCATGGATTTCGTAGCCGATGCTCTCTTCGACGGACGTAAATTCAGGTCGTTAACTATAGTCGATAATTTTAGTCGCTACTGCCATGCGATCCGGGTCGGGAAATCCATCAAGGGGATAGATGTAGTGGAGGCTCTGGAAACTCTTAAGCGGGAGAATGGCACCGTCCCAAAACGGATACAAGTCGATAATGGAAGTGAATTTATCTCGAAGGATTTTGATCGATGGGCATATGAAAACAAGGTTGTGCTGGACTATTCTAGACCAGGTAAACCTACAGACAACCCATTCATAGAATCCTTCAACGGTTCATTCAGGGATGAGTGCTTAAACGTAAACTGGTTCTTATCCTTGGATGATGCCTATGAGAAAATTAGCAACTGGGTACAAGAGTATAATACCTTTAGACCACATAGCTCATTAAACGAGCTAACACCTGCTCAGTTTGTAGCCAATTGCAAACAGAACGAATATTGAGATGGTAGAAATAAAAATAAATCCTGATGATAAAAAGACGTCTTTTGCGGCAGTAGAATATAAACCAACGGCATCAGAAAAGACATCTTTTTCCCATCAGTTTTGTATCTTTAGATAGCCCGGCTTTCTCTATCTCACACTGACCCGACAAATGGGGGGACCTCAGAGGTGTTAAGAGTGGTTATTTATTTGAGCTATATTTCTTGAGAAAGTTGCGCTTTGAGATAATCTTTGCATATCCATTCCCATTTTCATATAATGTTTTTATATAGAGTAAAAAGCCATTGTTTAAATCAATAAATATAGGGTTAGTCGCTACTGTCCAGCATTTGCGTAAGTGGAGCCATCTGAAGTTAGTGCTATAAGTTTTGTTTTCATAAAGATTAAATAGAAACTTTTCATCTAAAGATAAATTTTTGAAGATATTAAGAATGTCGGACGGGATTTCAGTTCTACCTCCATAGAATGACTTTTTCCAAATTTCGTTATCTCGATCAATCTTGTATAAGCTAAATTTGTGTTTTAGCAGAGCCTTTTTTACATCATCTCCTAATGAAATTGGAACAAGTGCTTTGATGGTATTGTCAGAATGATCCATGATCACTTTTTTGAACCATACGTCCGTCGAAGCATTAAAAGGATATTCTTTTAAGTTTAAATTGTGTTTAAACTCTTTGGAATTAATGACCCAAAGCATCTTTTTGCCATAAAAATATTCTCGCTCGTGAATTTCATTTGCTTGGATAGGAGAATTTTGAATCTCAATGACTATATTTTCTTTATTGAGTATATCGGCTCGATGAGATTCGTTATTTTGTTTTATGAAAACTTCAGTTTCGGCAGATGAAAAATGCCCCTGCCATTCTAAGTGCCAATCTGTTATTGGTTCATAATTCCAATCATCGCATTCTTTCAAATCCATATGTGCCCAGTGCCAAATATTTAATTGACCGCATTTTGCAATTAACGGTAATCGGCAATTAGGGCAAATAGCACGTCCATTTGGACGTACTTTTATTTTTTCATTCTTATCATTTATGGCGTATTGCATACCGTTAGTTTAGTCTACCATTCTTCTCTTTCTTCCTGTAATTGTGAATTGATATCACGTATAGCAGTTTTGAGCACTCCTTGTAGGATTGATATTGTAAGAGGCCTATCCTGATATATATTTATGGCGCTTTGACATAGGTCCCTTAAATGTAAGTCAAAGGGAAAAGGCTCTCCCCTCGTTCCTGATTTTCCACCGGAACTTGCGATAGCATCATAGGCAAGTGACTTAACCTGGGAGGATAATGATTGATCAGGAGAAAAAAGGACGTTTATATGTTCAATGATTACTGAAACAATTTTGATAAGTTCTAAATCCTTAGAGTGAAATATTGCAATTGATTTTAATAACTGTACTAGTTTTTCTTTTTCTTGATTAGTCGTTGAGAATAACTCATCATATATCTCTATTAACTTACTGCTTATATTGCTAGATGGAATAAGATATTCAAGCACTTTAATATTGTCATCAAAATAAGATATTGGTTTTTCTGATTCTATATACCAGGTAAGTGCAGCTAAAAAGTATTTATTCTTTTCTTCTTCGCAACAATCTTTGGTAATTCTTCGATTAGCGCCATGCGGAACAATCTGATAATAGACGTATTCACTGCCATCTGTTCTGATAGCTTGTTTGTAACTAATTCTAGAAGCCAGATAATCCAGAATCTCTTTTACGCCTTCCTTTTTTAAAATGTTGGAAAGTATAATTTCCATATGAGAGCTAATCTCAAAACGTTGACTCTGGTTTAGTACCAGATTCCTAATTAGTTCATAATTGATATTTGAATCTGAAAGTAACCTGAAAACATTCTCTGCTTCCTTTTGAGTACAATATGTTAGGAAATTATTTAATAATTTAGAGCCTTCGGCTTGGTTTACCTCCAACAATGTTATTAGCGAATTGGGGAAGTTGCTATGAGTCTCTTTAATATTTTGTCCGAGGATTAGTTTAATTAAATCGGTATCCCTATCTGATAATAATGATTTTTTTATCCAATAGGAACTATATATATGAAGGATTACATTATATGCTTTGGATGTTTTTTCTATTAATAAGTCGTTTGCCTCCGACCAGAATGCATCAATAAATTTGATGTCGTGTCGCAACGGTCGAAGAAAACTTGAACCAAATAGATAGATGAACTCCTTATTTATTGTTTTAATATATGAGTAAACTTCAAGTGATTTCTGTAAGTAATTATTATTCAAAATACTTAGGAACTCTCCGAAAGAATGAGGTAGTTCTGAATCTGGCTGATAAATCTCCATTATTGCCTCGCCAATTTGAATAGCATTGTGTTGCTCAATTAAATTGGCACTTTTGGATTTGATTTGAATTTCATAATCATGAAATTCAGTTTCGAGGTCACAAAATAGCAATATTAATTTTTGCGCTAAATTCTGGGGCGCAAGTAATGCTTCAATGTCGTCTAAGAGGTGGAAAAATTTTTTGGGAATCCGCTGCTTGCGATACCAGTAGAGTTCTGCACCAAGGTTCGATCTATATTGAATCTCAATATTCGAAGCAATAGTCTTTAGAAATTCTAAAATACATTTGATCTCTTCATCACTTGAATATTTGTAGGTTTGGGTTTTGCTGGAGGCAATCTCCCTTGGAATATCTATTAGTAATTTAAAAGAGTCAAGCTTTAATTTTTCGTTTTTTGAAGAAGTATAAATACCTATTAATAGCTGAATTACGTTTATCCTGTGCTTTCTTATTATTGTATTGTTGGGTAAGTAATGCCTAACTAATCTTAAGCTAGTTCGTCCTGTATCTGCCCATTGCGTAAGTTGGAATTGAAGTTTTAGAAGTTCTGTTAATCCCAAAATTGCAAATTCAATGACTTTATCACTGGCATTTGGTAAAAGTATTTCAACCTTTTTAACAAAAAAAGAGGGAAGATCGATTGAGTTATAATGAATATATAAAGGATGTGAATAATCGAAATTTCCTGTAAAAAGTGAAACGCCAATAATTCCGTATATATCTAATGTTCTAAAAAAGACAAATTCACGAAATTGTTTATGAAATAGAAGGTCATTGAAAATTTCTCTTATGCTGATGATTGTCCTGTCAGATTGATAACTACTATAATTGTGATTATTAAATTGATTATATAAAGGATGAGAATTTGTTTGTACAGAGTTCACGAATATTTCAACCGCTTCAACTGCAATCTCCGGTTTTTGATATGCAATTGAGACAATATTTTGAAGGAAGGTATTAAACTCTTCAAAGGACACAGTACTCCGCAATCCATCTATGTAATCCTTCAATAATTCATCAAAGAAAGAATATGCTGTTGGATTATCCTGCTCAATTTCGTCAATGGATGCTAGATTGGAAATAATGTTATGTCTGAAGTTATTGTATTTGTCAAGTTTATTTTTAATCCAAATTTTATTTTTGTTATTTGTCAGTATAATATCGCTATAGTAATCGGGCTTTAGAGATTGCTTATAGTTTCCGGTACTAAATTCCTCTTTTTTTAGCTTATCTAAGAAGAACATTATAAAATCTTCAGTCAGATTTTCCAGCTGAGCGATTTGCTCTATTATCGCTATGGCATCATATTCGAATGGCTCTATTAAGCAAATTAAGCGAAGCAAGTTTTTCGCTTTCAGTTTTTCTACCCCAGTGTTATTGACAACATCATCGAGGAAAGAGTCAAAATAACTGCTTACATAATCGTTAAAAGAAGTTTGCGTTTTTATCAGAGAGATATTCTTATTTGCACTTATAGCATTTAATAGACCTATAATCAAAATTGGTCTTCCCCTGCTGATGCTCGCTAATTGGCTTATATATTCCCTAGGATATCCATCAGGAAGTTCTTTGTGTAATATTTCTATTGTTTCTTCCCTAGATAACTTTTTAAGGGTAATTGTTATTCGATTTTGTTCATTGAAATCCTTAATCAATCTTAGTGACTCATAAGACTGAATACTTCTTAGGGTAAATATAATTTTTACTTTATTGATTTTATTGTGATTGGCTAACCGACTTATATCTGCTAGAGTTGTTGGTGGGTAATTTTGAGCATCATCAACAAGAATAATATAGTTTTGAGACCCCTGTATACTAAATTTTATTTTTTCTAAATCAAGATTATATGCGCTAATAGCTAGTGCGGTCCAATCCTTATTGATATCTACATGTTTTTTGAAGAATTCAATGCATAGTCTTGTTTTTCCAATGCCTGCTTCTCCAATAATAAGTGTTAGTTTATTTTTGTCATTTGAAAGAAATGAGTCGAGTTGTTTCATCTCATTCTGTCTTGAAGAGAAATAGCTTGTCAGATTGTTTAAATCCGATGATAAGCATGCCATTCTGCTACCAAAGACAGTTTTATATGGAAGCAAACTGGCATTTGTAAATCCCTCTTCTAACCATAATTGAAGGATTGGATATTTGAGATAAGTTCGGGTTATCTCTGTAGCGTCCCAGATCTCAAATGTAACTCTCTGATTTATTTTGTTTAGATAACCTTGAATAAGCTTAAGGAGCTCTTTGCGTTCCTGCGGCAACAAGTCAACATTGGTAAGCAGAATGAGTATTTGTTCATCTGTTATTTTATTAACTTCTGTTTTTAATTCGGTTTTAAGAGATTGATAAGCGGTTTTCCTATCTGTAGTATGAAACTTATATTGGAATCTAATATTGGTAATTGAATCATTATATGGTCCCGCGTATAGTCCATCTATTCCACCGTCCTTTCCTGGAGCGCCAAACCCTGTGAAGTTGCGCCCGAACTCAAATTGTAAAAGCGCGTTGCAGAAATGCTGAAATTGTGTTGATGTATAGCTATTCCAGTTTATCTTTGTCATGCTAATAAAGTTAGCATTTTGATTTCATTTTTTGCAATTCATTGGCATAGGTAAAAAAGTAGTGATCTTCGCTAAAAAGTATAGTAAATCCTCTCTTTTGAAAAATAAATTATTAATTTTCAATTAGTTATACTTTTTGTATCGGGAAATAGGCGCTTTCTTATACTATTTTCATATCCCGAAAAAATATCAAATTGGCCGTCTATTGACCCTTTATTAGTTGTAACGTATTGAAACCAGTGTGAATAAAACGGACGACATCCCATCCGGATTATCAAAAAAGCTACTATTGATTTCTATATGCAACAATGGTATAATAAAATAGACCCGGTATTAAAAGACATTGTCCAAACCGTCTTAATTCTGGACAGGGCCGATCCCCCTGAGCCGGATGACTTGCCCATATTTACCAACGGCATGCCGGCTTTATTGTGTACAACACAGCATAAGGAAAGTCGCCTGTCGCTGTTCGGAAAGACCGTTCCTTCAGAAAGATGGGCCGAATGGGGGAATGCTACCCTGATCGCATTTTTCTTCAAACCATTTGCCATAGGGCCTGTTTTTAAGCTATCTGCACAGCAGTTAAAAAATGAAGCCATCGGGCTGAATCGTTGGAATCCACAAAAGGCAATGGCATTGACCATTCAACTAGCCTATGCTCCATCAACAGCCGAGAAAGTGGAGGTGCTACACCAGTTTATTCTTTCCCAGGTTACAGCCAACCAGCGGGAATGCAGGATCATCCGGTATGCGACCGATAAAATATTGGAAAACCCGGAAGCCGATGTGTTGGCACAAATGCTGCAGGAGCTTAGTCTCACCGAAAGAACATTTCAACGGATCTTTAAAAAATATGTAGGTATAACGGCCAGCGAATACAGGCGGATCTGCCAGTTCCAGATGGCTTTTTACCAGTTAAAGTCCGGCCAGTTTCATAAATTGACCGACGTGGCATATGCCAATGGTTATTTTGATCAGAGCCATTATATCCGTTCTTTTAAGGAATTTACAGCAACCACTCCCAATGAGTACCTGCAGTTTGGGCTAAAGAAAAAATAATGTCGGTTTTGTACAAGGCCATGTTTGGTAGCTGGTTCATCTTTACACAAAATTTAAATGTATGAAAGAACTAATCACGCCTTGCTTATGGTTCGATAACCAGGCAAAAGAAGCCGCCGCTTTGTATTGCAAATTAATTCCCGGCGCAAAAATAGTAATGCAGTCGCCTGTTGTCACCGAAATAGAGATAGCCGGCCAGCATATTACGCTATTAGATGGGGGGCCTATGTACAGACCCAATCCATCCATTTCAATGTATTACGTCTGTGAAACAGAAGAGGAGCTAAATAATATCTGGGAAGGATTATCCAGCGACGGTTTTATAATGATGCCATTGGATAAGTATCCCTGGAGTGAAAAATACGGCTGGGTGAGCGACCGGTTTGGCATTTCATGGCAGGTTACCCTGGGAACAGTAGCCGCGGTGGGTCAAAAGATTACGCCCTTTTTGATGTTCGTCGGGGATCAGTATGGCCGTGTGGAAGAGGCCATACAGCATTATAGTTCCATATTTCAGGATTCAGCAACAGATGGGATACTCCGTTACTCTCAACAGGAACAGCCCGATATAGAGGGAAAAGTAAAGCATGCCGTGATAACCTTAGCCGGGCAGAAGTTTATGCTAATGGAAAGTGCACATGCTCACAAATTTGCCTTTAACGAGGGCGTTTCCTTAACGATCCATTGCAACACACAGGAAGAAATAGATCACTATTGGGGAAAATTAACCGAAAGCGGCGAAGAAAGCAGGTGTGGATGGTTAAAAGATAAATTTGGTGTTTCCTGGCAGGTAATACCTACTATTCTCGGGAAATTGATGACCGATCCCAATAAGGCCGGTAAAGCAGCCCAGGCGTTTATGCAAATGCGAAAATTTGATATTGAAAAGATCGTGCAGGCAACGCTTGAGTAAATTTTGAAAGGCCATACCGGCTATTCTGTTAGATTATTTTACCCGAAAAGTGGAACTATAATATTTTCCACGTCCAATTTTTACTAAGTACAGGCGGCTTTGCTTTATTGCATTGCCGCCTGGCAAATAGCACAGTAATTTAATTATGATGATTGTGTTGTGTCTGCTGCCTTTTCTGTCCGGGCTGAACATGATTCCAATGATACTTATTCCGCAATGTAATTTCCACATGCCCTGCATTCTCCCCGGATATTACTGTTTCCTGTTTTAGACGGATGGTTAATTATAAATTGTATTGCCCTCCCGTTTTTCGCATACCTATAATCCGTATTTTACAATCCACAAATCCACGGATCGGCGCCCGAACACGCCAAAATGATGACTGAATGATGAAATTGCTACTCCTTCTTGCAGCCTGCTACTGTACGTGCATTACTGCCAATGCCCAGCTCAATGCGGATAGCCTGAATCAGCTGCTGGCAAATAAAAACATGACCACGCCGGAAAGGATTACGGCGCTCAATATGCTGGCGGCCCATTACAACCAGGATTCCACCAATGTGGCACTGGTACTGGCCAATGAGGCTTACCTGCTTTCCCTGAAAGAAAAGAACAAGCCGCTCCAGGCGGCTTCTCTCCTCAACCTTTCCGAGGGATATCTCTATAACGATCAATACGACCAGGCGCTCAATTACGCCTATAATGCACTGGATCTCTGCCTGGAGTGGGGAAATGATAGCGCTATTGCCCGGTGCTTTACAAACCTGGGCTGGGTTTTCTACGATACGGAGAACGCCCACTTCTCTCTTCAGTACCACCAGCAGGCGCACAAATTATATAAAAAAAGCGGCGATCCCCACCGGCTGGCGGTGTCTATGAATGCACTGGGGCTGGTTTACCTGATGAAAGATGATTTTGAAACGGCCCGCCTGTATTTTGATAGCACGCTCGCCATCGCAAAGCAAAATCATCTGGAAGGGATGATTGCCACAGCGTTGAGTAACCGCGGTATTTGCTGGAATGAACAAGGGAAGTACCAGGTGGCCATCGCTGATTTTAACCAGGCAATGGCAATCATTAACCCTGCAGAAGTATTGTCGCATGCGGAGGTGCTGAACCAGATGGCTTACTCCCGCATTATGCTGAAGGAATATCCGCAGGCGGAAACGCTCCTCCGGGATGCAAGGGTACTGATCAACCAATCGAACTCCAATACAAAGAAGGAGAAGCTGCTGGATAACCTTACCAATTCAGTATTGCTATACCAGGAGTTGGGAGAATACCAAAAGGCTTTCACCGAACTGCAGGAATATACCAGGGTCCGTAACCAGATCCTTTCCAAAAACAAGAGTGAAGCTATTTCAGCGCTTAAGCTGCAACGGGAGGCAAAAGAGAACGAAACCCGCATCATCACGCTGGTGGCACAGAAGGAGCTTCGGGCGTTTCAACGGAATGCGCTGGCAGCAGGGGTGGTACTCCTTATTATTATCTGGTTGCTGTTTTACAGCAAGATGAAACAAAAGCAGAAAAAGGAGAAAGAACTGGAAGAGGTTAAACGTGCCCTGATCAAACAGGAGCTTGATGGCGCCCTGATGGAAAAGGAAGCCCTGAATGGTAAACTGGAATTCCGCGACAACGACCTCAAAAACTATGCGCTATACATTTCCCAGCGTAATGAAATGATCCGGAATTTTATTGATGAACTGACCAGCCTTGATATCCATAACGACGTCAGAAATGAGAATATCACCCGTTTCAACCGCCTGGTCCATAAATTCCAGCATGACCTCGATCATAATAAAGATGCCCAGGATTTTAATCTCTCGGTAAATGAAATCCATAAAGACTTCTTCTTTAATCTCCTTCAAAAATATCCGGGCCTTACAGAAAATGAACGCCGCCTTTGTGCACAAATCCGGTTAAATCTCTCTATCAAAGACATCGCTTCATTGAATAATATCTCTGTAAAATCAGTTGAAATGGCTCGCTACCGCCTCCGTAAAGCATTCAACCTGGAACACAAAGACAACCTGTCTGATTTTCTGAAAAATTTCTAACCAATTAATTATCAACTACCTGTCTCTCTTGTAGAGGTCATGTAGAGGTGCCTGTAAGGCTCATATAGAGGCTTACAACTCTCCTGTGCCCATCTTTCCTGCCTACATTACTTCCCTGATCCGTTGCTGCCGATTTCACGTTTGAAAGCAGATACCTATGCTGCAGCATCCGGACGATCCATGTTATACTTTTTAAAAAAAAGATCTAAAAACCAAAATGCGTATGTGGAAACTATTACGGAGGAACGGAATATTATTATTCCTTTTATTTACCGGGTTAACGGCAATCGCTCAAACAGCATCCGTTAACTGGACCCTGAAGGGGAGAATTAAAGACGCCGCAGGCAACCCTATTCCGGGCGCCAGCGTCGTGGTAAAAAACACGGCTAACGGAACGGCCACCTCAGACAAGGGCGTCTTTACACTAACCGTACCTGAAAATGCTACCCTGGTTATTTCGGCGATGGGATTTACCGCCAAAGAAATTAAACTGACCAGCGCCAAAGAACTGGTAGTAGCCCTGGAAGAAAGTGTGAAAGGACTGGATGAAGTACTGGTGATCGGCTATGGTACCCAGAAAAAAGGAGATGTGACAGCGGCCATATCTTCCGTAAATACAAAAAATCTCGCCAAACAACCCTCCGGTAACATCGGTACCATGCTGCAGGGACAAGCGGCCGGCGTGATCGTAAGTGCCGGTACAGGCAATCCTGCGGCCAATCCCGTAGTGCTGGTGCGGGGCCTCAACAGTATTAACAACGACAACCCCCTTTATGTAGTGGATGGTATTCCCCTGGGATATGCATATGATATCAACCCCAATGATATCGAATCTGTAAGCATCCTTAAAGATGCTTCTGCCGCTACCATTTATGGCGCCCGGGCGGCCGGGGGTGTTATCATCATCACCACCAAAAAAGGGAAAACGGGTGAACCGCGTATCACCTTCAACTCCTACGCATCCCTGCACAAGCTGAATAATAATATTGACCTGCTGGAGAAAGTTCCCATGAATAAGGTGGTGAGAGAAGCCTATGCCAATGACGGCGAAACACCTCCCATTTATGTGCAGGATGATAATAAATACGCTAACTCCGACTGGCTCGGCGCTTTCACCAAACAAGGCGTGGAACAGAAATATGATGTTGATGTGGCAGGCGCTTCAGAGAAAATTGCTTACCGCCTGTCGTTAGGACACTGGGGACATTCCGGGTCCATCATTAATTCCGGCTCTAAAAGAGATAACATCCGGCTGAATACAGAGATCAAACTACTCAACAATCGCCTCAAATTAAGTCCCATTATAGCTTATACCCGTTTTGACAATAAGAATTTTGGAGATGTGAACGGTGATGGAAATGCAGGATTTTCTCCCATTATGAACGTTTATAACACCCTCCCACATAAACGCATCTACGACCCTGCCTCGGTGAACGGTTATGCCAAACCCGAAACAGAGCTGGGTTCCGGCAACCCGGTAGGTGAAAGAATGCTGAGCAACGGCAACACAATAGATGATCACCTGCAGTTCAATATGGCTGCCGACCTGCAACTCTGGAAAGGGTTCTCTTACAACTTTACCCTCGGCCGTAACATTGTAAATACCTACGAGTACACGCAAACAGACCCTTACGACTTTGGCGCACAGGCGCTGGTGGAAAATCCGAGCCGCTCCGAAAGCCGTGGCCGGAATGAGTTCACCGTGTTTACCCATCTCCTGAATTACGAAAAACAACTGGGTAAGCACAATATTAAAGGCATGTACGGCTTCTCCCGTGAAAAGTCTGTGAGCCAGGGTACCACCGGCGCAGGCAATCATTTGAGCAGTCCGCTGATCGAATCACTGTCGGGCCTGATCATCGACGGTAAAGGAGATTTTATCCGCGCCGGCGGCTGGAATTTTTCCAGCACGCTGCAATCCTACTTTGGCCGCGCAAGCTATAATTACGACGATAAATATTTTCTCCAGGGAAGCCTCCGCCGTGACGGCTCTTCTAAATTCGGCCCTCTGAACCGTTACGGTACTTTCTACTCTTTCTCTGCAGGCTGGAACATGCATAAGGAATCCTTTTTCAATATCCCGTGGATATCAGAACTAAAGCCGCGTATCAGCTATGGTACCGTGGGGAATCAGAACGTGAGCAACTTTCAGTACCTCGCCAAGATATTCCTTACAGGCTCCAGTCCTTACCTGAACTATCCTTTGGGTTCCGCGCTCAGTCAGCAGGTATATGTCGGCGCCATTGCAGCTACATTGGCTAATAACAACATCAAATGGGAACAAACGGCTACCCTCAATGCAGGGTTGAATTTTAGTTTCTTAAAAGGTGCTGTGAGCGGCAGTTTCGATTACTTTAGTTCCAGAACATCTGATATGCTGGCCGAAACGCCTATCCCTGCATCATCCGGTATCACAGCATTGCCGCTCACCAATATCGCGGATATGGAAAATAAAGGATGGGAAGTAACGGCTACCTACCGCCGCCCTGCGTCCAATGCATTTTACTGGGATATAACTGCAAATATTTCACACAGCCGGAATAAGATCATCCGGTTGGGATATGACGAAGGGGTGATTGCCGACGGATATGTTGATTTTAACAACCGCGGTACCACGCTCACCAAGAAAGGAGAGGCGCTGGCATCATTTTATCTTTATAAAACAGACGGCATCTTCAGATCGCAGGCGGATGTGGATGCACACGTCAATAAATCCGGCGATCCGCTGCAACCCAATGCCAAACCCGGCGACCTTCGTTTCGTGGATACAAATGGCGACGGTGCATTGGACGATAATGATAAACAGCTGATGGGTAACGGTCTTCCTAACCTCGACTTCGGTATTACTTTCAACGCCAGTTACAAAAACTTCGACCTGATGGTGTTCTTCAACGGCAAACAGGGCCAGAAGATGTACAACGGCGCAAAGATGTTCCTGTACCGCTTCTACTGCTCTGCAGACCTGCTGAACGCCTGGAGCCCCTCCAATCCGGATGCTTCGGTATATCGTCTTTCCAATACAGATGAAAACGAAAACCTCCGCGTGTCCGACTACTTCCTGGAAGACGCTTCTTTTGTACGCCTGCGAAACCTCCAGCTGGGTTACACACTTCCGCAGCAACTCACGGCAAAAGTACACATCGACCGCTTACGGGTTTATGCCGGCGCCTACAACCTGCTCACCTTTACAAAGTATACAGGCTTTGATCCGGACCTCTCTAACACCGGCATCTTTGGCCGTGGGGTAGACCGTGGCTACTACCCGCTGAGCCGCTCTTTTGTATTCGGCCTTAACGTTGGATTCTAATCTGAAATTTTAAACTGACAATCATGAAACTACCAATAGCCGTTCTCTTCTTCTTTTCCGTTGCGCTCTTCACTGCGTGCTCCGATAAATACCTGGAGCTGGACGATAAACAAAACCTCACAGAAAATACTTTCTGGACCACCCGGCAGCATGCTTTGCAGGGAATTACCGCCAGCTATGCGGCTTTACAGGCACACGACGGCTCCATGTGGACTTTCTTTGAGGAAGTATATATCACGCTCTCCTATAAGGCTGATGATATAGATAATAATAAAAATGAGCCTTATGGAAAAAATCTGGCTGCATTTGTAAACAGTGCAGATGAAGGCGGTCCCTGGAATCTCTGGGCTACCTGTTATGCAGGAATTGGCCGTGCTAACCAGGTGATCGAAAAAGTACCAGGCATTACTGCCATGACGGAAAAAGAAAGAAATGAAATTGTTGCAGAAGCTAAATTTCTCCGCGCCTATAATTATTTCATACTGGTAAATGGTTTTGAAAATGTACCGCTGGTATTGAAATTTGAAAAAGATCTTACCAAACTTCAAACGCCGCAGTCCCCCGCTGCAGACGTTTGGGCACAAATTGAAAAAGATCTGACAGAAGCAGAAGCCGTGCTGCCAACCGCTTATCCGGATGCATATAAAGGTCGTGCAACAAAAGGCGCCGCTAAAGCGCTGTTGGCAAAAACATATCTCTTCCAGGAAAAATGGACAGCGGCAGAAGCAAAATTCAGAGAGATTTACGGGCAGTACACCCTCAATACAAATTATATCGACAACTTCAACGGCACAAAGGAAAATGGCCCTGAATCCATCTTTGAAGTGCAATTCAGTGGCGATCGTTCCGTGTCTGATGAAAGACATCCTTTCAATTTTGAAGTGAGGCCTTATGCGCTTGATGGCTGGGAACTCTTTTATCCTTCTGACTGGCTGGTGACTACACTGATGAAAGATAAAACCGCAACAGGTGGTTATAGCGACAGGGTATATGGCACTATCTTTTTCAACGATCCGGCGTCAAAAATGTGGGATCTCAACATTCCCGCCAACCTTGTGCCCTACGCAGATGTGGCAGGCAATCTTTCCCACCCCGCCTTCTTCAATAAATATGCATACCCTAACGACAGGGGCGGTTCTTATGTAGGAACGAACATCTCCCTGATCCGTTATGCAGATGTGCTGCTTATGCTGGCAGAGGCAACGAATGAAAATGGAAAAACGGCTGCAGCTATTGACCTCGTGAATGAAGTGCGTAACCGCAGTCACGCGAAACCAATTGCAGCAGGCAGTCTGAATAAAGAACAGCTGCGGGAGCAGATCCGAAATCACGAAAGACCGGTAGAACTGGCAATGGAATTTGGTATCCGCTGGTTCGACCTGGTACGCTGGGGCCGTGGCGCTACCGCCAAACAACCGGTAAAAGCCCTGCTGACAAACCATGGTAAAGCTGCTGCAGCCAACTATGTAGAAGATAAACACATCCGCTACCCTATACCGCTGAAAGAGATCAACGTAAACCCGCTCCTGAAGCAAAACAATTTGTACTAAACAACCGGGCCGGTGTGCCATTGTATGCCGGCCGGTAATTTTTTTTCAAGATAAGCAAGGAACTTAATGAAATACAGCACCGGATTGATGATTGTTTGGTTGTTATGGCTCAATATTTTTACTGCCAGTTCCCAACAGCATCCACAGCCCTGGCAGCACCCGGAGATACAAACAGAAAACGCCCTGGCGCCGCGGGCATGGTTTATACCCGCCATCTCGGAGGCCGCTGCCATGTCGGGTTCCCCGTCCCCATTCCTGCTTTCGCTGGATGGCAACTGGAAGTTCAGGCTAGATGCATCACCTGCAGCAAGGCCCGATAGTTTTTATGCGGACCATTATGACGTGAGCAACTGGAAGAATATTAAAGTGCCCGCGCACTGGCAAACGGAAGGTTTCGATAAATTTATTTTCACGGATGTGGAATATCCTGTTCCCGTAAATCCGCCGTATCCACCGGAGAACGACAATCCCACCGGCTCCTACCGGAGGAGCTTTACCATTCCCGCGGAATGGGCCGGCAGGAATGTAATCCTCCGCTTCGGCGCCGTAAATTCCTTTTTTTATTGCTGGATCAATGGCCGGTACTTAGGCTTTAGCAAAGACAGTAAAACTGCCGCCGAATTTGATATCACCCATTATTTACGGAAAGGAGAGAACACCATTTCCGTACAGGTATTCCGTTTTAGCGACGCTACCTACCTGGAAGGGCAGGATATGTGGAAGCTAAGCGGAATAGAACGAAGCGTGCAGCTGATTGCACAACCTAAAATAGCTGTACGCGATTTCTTTGTAAAAGCAGGACTGGACAGCACTTACACCAATGGTATCTTTAGCCTGGACGTACAACTAAATTCTACAGCACGGCATGGGCGTTTGCAAATAAAACTGCTGGATGACAAGGGAAACATCGTTATACAACAACAGCAAACGTTGAACGGCACTGCAGATTATCACTTTGATGCTACGCTGCACAATGTAAAAAGCTGGAATGCAGAGTATCCCCATCTTTATAAACTACTCATTTTCCAATTCGATAAAAATGGCAAGCTGGTGGAATGTATTGCGCATGAAACAGGCTTCCGGACGATAGAGATCAGGAACGGGCTATTGCTGGTAAACGGCGTGGCGGTAAAGATCAAAGGCGTAAACCGGCACGAACATAACATGTACACCGGGAAGGTGATCACGCAGGAAAATATGATGGAAGATATACGGCTGATGAAACAGTATAACATCAATGCGGTACGTGCCAGTCACTATCCCAACAGCCCGGAATGGTATCGCCTTTGCGACGAATATGGTATTTACGTGGTGGACGAAGCCAATATTGAATGCGATGGCATGTCGTTTGATCCGATGAAAACATTATCCGATAAACCGCAATGGAAAGAAGCCTATCTGCACCGCACCCGGAGGATGTTTGAAACCAACAAGAATCATTGCTCCATTATTACATGGTCGTTGGGAAATGAAAGCGGCTTTGGTGAAAACTTTGAAGCTACCTACCGGTATCTTAAATCAAAAGACAACACCCGCCCGGTTCAATACGAAGCGGCAGGAGACAATGAATTTACAGACATCGTGTGCCCGATGTATAAGTCCACCAGTGTGTTGCTGGGGTACGTGAGAGAGTGGCGCAGCCGTCCGTTTATTCTTTGCGAATATGCGCACATGATGGGCAACGGTGGCGGTAACCTGAAAGAGTACTGGGACCTGATGTATCGTTACCCGCAATTGCAGGGCGGCTTTATCTGGGATTTTTCTGATCAGACTTTTAAAAAGAAAGATAAAGCAGGAAGGGATATCTGGGCCTATGGCCGGGATATGGGTAATGTAGGTCTTACCAGTGATACGAGTTATTGTGCTGACGGGTTGTTTGCAGCCGATCGCACGCCGCATCCACAGGCGTTTGAATTTAAAAAAGTAATACAGCCGGCAGGCTTTGAGCCCGTGCCGTTGTCGGCAAACAGTATCCGCATTATTAACCGCCTCGATTTTACAGACCTGGATCAGTTTTATTTCAACTGGGTTATCAGGTCAAACGGGGAAACGATCGCCAAAGGTGAACTGAATGCCGGTTCCGTGGCGCCCCATAAAGAAAAGATCATTACACTGCCTTTGCCGGTGCTGAAAGCGAAGCCCGGTGCGGAATATTTTGTTATGATAGAAATGAGGACGCGGCACGATGCGCCACTGGTGCCTGCACACTACCTCGCGGCATGGGAGCAGTTCCCGTTGCCTGTGGCACTGGCTGAAATGCCCGCTCCTGCAAGCACTAAAGCAATATCGGTTAAAGAAGAGCCATCGCAAATAAAAATTGCGGGGGTTGATTTTGAAGTGGCATTCAGCCGGAAAACTGGCTGGCTGAGCGCTTATAACTGGCTGCAGCAGGCGATGATGAAGTCGCCCCTCGAGCCGCACTTCTGGCGTGCTGCCACGGATAATGACATCGGTAACAGTCAGCAGATCCGCTGCGCCGTATGGAAAGATGTATTGCAAACAGCCCGGCTTGATTCCCTGAAAATAGACACCACAAATAAACGACAGGTAGTCATCCGCACCTGGCACTATCTGCCTGCGGTAAAAGCAGTGTATAAAGCAGCGTATATAGTAACGGGAGATGGAGTAATAAACATCAGCGTAGCAATGAAATCCGGGAGAGATCCCATGCCGGAGCTTCCGCGATTCGGTATGCGCATGATCCTGCGCGGAGCATTCGATCAGGTGAAGTGGCTGGGCCGCGGTCCTTTTGATAATTATGCCGACCGGCAAACTGCTGCAGCTGTTGATATATACAGCATGAACGCCGATCAGCTTTTTCATCCTTATCCGCGTGCACAGGAAAGCGGCTACAGAACGGATGTGCGCTGGATAACCCTGACCAACAAAAACGGCGTGGGATTGACCGCACAGGGTCAGCCGCATATCAGCACAGGCGTATTGCATTTCAATATGGACCATCTTGAATTTGACCGCTACGCAACGGAGAACAACCACGGTGGCTCTATGACGAACGAAGATCTGGTATGGTGGAATATCGATTATAAACAAATGGGCGTAGGCGGCGACAACAGCTGGGGCGCCACCCCACACGCAGAATATTTGCTGCCTTACCAGGATTACAGTTACTCTTTTACGCTACGTCCCGCTATAAAATGAAGCAGATGAGAATATGGATATTACTATTGCTCACCGTGCAGGCAGCTACTGCGCAGCGCTACCGTTATCCTGATGTGTTGGATTTGCGGACGGCGCCTCCTGCCGGTGAAAGTATCGAGGCCAATGTATTCAGCGATATGGGTGCATGGCATGCCTATGCACTGCCCTCGGGGAAAGAAAACAACGGCGCCTTTATCGGCCCTTTGTTGATGGATATGCAGGGAGAATGGCTTTCCGGCTCTTTCTCAAGATTAGCTGTCCGTGAAAACGGTGTACCGCTTAACCTGCCGGCAGCGAAAGCCAACATTAAGTTTTATCCCGGGCTGTTACAGCAGCAATTTGAAATCGCCGGCCTGGTGATATGCCAGCAGCTCCTCTTTGCTTCCAGCCGCGAAGCGTTGTTGTACACAAAAATTACCAACAGCTCCCGCTATCCCCGTATGCTGGATGTGGAATACTATGGGCAAACAAAAAAGAGGATGACTGCGGAGGCCTCCACCCTGCGGGTAAACGGTTTTGTAACCGTATTCCCCAAGGGCACTGCATTGCAGGCGGACAGCTTTACTTATAAAGCGCTTTGGAAGAATGTAGTGATACAACCCGGCGGAAGTTATGAACAAACACAGGTGCAGGCGTATTATCCCGGTGAAACGCGGCAACCTTTTCAATACAACTTCAAAACAGCGCTCAAAAAAAATGAAGCGAGATGGAATGGTTATCTCTCCCGGTATTTCTCCCTGGCATCTCATTTAACAGAGATAAAAAAAAGGCTGGCAGTCAAATGTATCATCACGCTTATTACCAACTGGCGAAGCAGCGCTAAGGACATCCTGCACGACGGCGTATTTCCCTCTGTAAACTACCAGGGCTTTTATGGCGTGTGGAGCTGGGACAGCTGGAAGCAGGCCGCGGGCCTCGCCACCTTTTTTCCTCAGCTGGCGAAAGACAACGTCCGTTCCATGTTCGATTACCAGGATGACCACGGCATGGTGGCAGACTGTATCTATGCAGATAAACGTGAAAACAACTGGCGGGATACCAAACCTCCTCTTGCCGCCTGGGCAGTGTGGGAAATCTATCTGCATACAAAAGACAAATCATTCGTCAAAGACATGCTGCCTAAACTTATTGCCTATCATGAATGGTGGTATGCTAACCGCGATCACGACCGGAATGGCCTCTGCGAATACGGCGCTACCGATGGTACCCGCATAGCCGCAGCATGGGAAAGCGGAATGGATAATGCCGTACGCTTCGACAGCGCGGTGATGCTGCAAAACAACAGCAGCGCATGGTCGCTGAACCAGGAAAGTGTGGATCTCAATACTTATCTCTATGCAGAGAAATTGTACCTGGCAAAGCTTTCATCTCTCCTGGATAACAAACAACATACTTACCGGCAGCAAGCGGAGAAGTTGCTCCGGCGGATACGCACACAGTTCTACGATGAGCATGCCGGTTACTTCTACGACACCAGGGCGAATGGCTGTGTGCAGGTGGATGGCCCGGAAGGATGGATCCCGTTATGGGCTGGCGTAGCCACCTCACAGCAGGCCAGAAGGGTAAAAGAAAAAATGGAAGACACGGCAAAATTCAATACGAAAATACCGCTGCCTACCCTGGCTGCCGATCATGTTGCTTTTGATCCGATGAAAGGATACTGGCGCGGGCCGGTATGGCTGGACCAGTTTGCCTTTGGTACAAGCGGTTTACGGAAATACGGCTATGATAGTCTGGCAGCAGTATTCGAAAACCAACTATTGGAAAATGCAGCGGGCATGACAGCCAACGAACCGGTATATGAAAACTATCACCCGCTTACCGGTAAAGGGCTGAATGCAAAGAATTTCAGCTGGTCGGCCGCACACTTGTTAATGATACTGAAAAATAAATAACGTCATGGAATTTACAGCAAATGAAGTAAAGCAACTGGTACAAAAGAATTACCTGCTTGCAGTAGAAGTGGAAACACTCCAGGGCTACGATGAATTTAATTATAAAATAACGGATGTCTCCGGCCGTAAATTCATCCTCAAAATAACGGGGGAAGAAAAGCGCTACTCCTTCCTGGATGCGCAACTCCGCATATTGGAACATCTTTCAGTGAGCGCCGTGGCGTGGAACTTTCAGCAGATACTCCGCAACAAAAACCGGCAGGAACTTACGCCCATCTTCAAGGATGGTAAACAATATTACCTGCGTATCCTCTCCTGGCTGGAAGGAGTATGCTGGGCGCAGGTACCGCACAAAAACAAGGAGCTCTATCTTGGTCTCGGCAGCTTCCTCGGCAAAACAGATGAAGCGATGCAGGATTTTCAACACGACGCCCTGCACCGGCATTACACCTGGGATATCAGCAGTGCCGCAAGCGCTAATCGCCTGCTGCACTGCATCCGCGATCATGAAAAAAGAAGGCTGGCCGGATATTTTTTGCTTGCCTTTGAGACAGAAGTATTGCCGGTGCTCGACTCCCTTCGTCATGCGAGCATCCACAACGATGCCAACGACTACAACGTATTGGTTCAAAACGGTGAAGTAAGCGGTTTGATAGACCTTGGCGATATGGTGTATTCTGCACTGGTGAATAATGTGGCTATTGCATGTACCTATGCGATGCTGAACACGGAAGATCCTTTACAGGCAGCTTCCTGGGTGATACAGGGATATCACGGCGCCTTTCCGTTAACAGAACAGGAAACAGATCTTATTTATTACCTGGTGGCTGCGAGGCTTTGTATCAGTGTAACACAGTCGGCCTGGCAGGCGTCACTCGGCTCTGTCAATGGCCATCACTTTGTAACAGAACGGGATGCCTGGTCGCTGCTGAATCAACTGATCCGGATAAACCCGCTGAAAGCCGCCGATACTTTCCGGAAAGCGTGTGGCATGTCCTTGCTTATCAATGCCGGCGAGGATTACAGTCCGTTGCTGCAGGAAAGGAAAACATTCATCGGCGCCAACCTGAGTATCAGCTACCGCAAGCCATTAAAAATTGTAAAAGGTGCATTGCAATACCTCTACGACGACAAAGGAAATACGTTTATTGATTGCGTAAATAATGTAAGCCATGTTGGGCATTGCCACCCGGTAGTAGTGAAAGCGATGCAGAAACAGATTGCCACGCTAAATACGAATACCCGTTACCTGAACAACCACCTGGTGGAGTTTGCCAAAGCGATCCATCGCACATTGCCTTCAAAGCTCTCCGTATGTTACTTCACCAATTCAGGAAGTGAAGCAAACGATCTGGCTATTCGCATGAGCCGTCATTTTACCCGCCGGAACGATGTGGTGGTGCTGGATCATGCTTATCATGGCACGTCTACTGTTGCAATGGAAATGAGCCCTTACAAGTTTGATGGCAAAGGCGGCTCCGGGCAAATGCCTTATATCCACAAAGCCATCTCTCCCGATTTATACCGTGGAGCATACCGGTACAACGATCCGGAAGCAGGCGTTAAATATGCGCAGGATGTACAAACTATTCTTACGGAGAACCCGGGCAAGGTAGCGGCCTTTATCTGTGAAACATTGTTGGGTGTAGGTGGGCAAATCCCTTTACCGGATCATTACCTGGAAGCAGTATACCGGCATGTGCGTGAAGCAGGTGGCGTATGCATTGCAGATGAAGTGCAGGTAGGCTTCGGACGGGTAGGAGAGAAGTTCTGGGGATTTGAGCTGCAGCAGGTGGAACCTGATATTGTAGTGTTGGGAAAACCTATCGGCAACGGTCATCCACTGGCTGCCGTGGTGGTTACCAAAGAAATAGCCGCCGCATTTAACAACGGTATGGAGTATTTTAATACGTTTGGCGGGAACCCCGTTTCAATGGTTACCGGCAGGGCAGTACTGGACGTAATACAATCTGAAGATTTGCAGCAGCACGCGCTGGAAACAGGCAATTACCTCATGGAAGGCTTGCGTGGTTTAATGAATAAACACACCATTATCAGCGATGTAAGAGGACACGGTTTATTTGTGGGGGCAGAGATGGTGAAAAACAGGAATTCTATGGAACCCGCTGTGGATGAGATCAACAAGGTAGTGGAAGAAATGAAGGAAAGAGGGTTTCTGCTCAGCACCGACGGACCGTTATACAATGTGTTGAAAATAAAACCGCCATTGGTGTTCAGTAAGGAAAACGCCGCCGATATGGTGCATCATCTTGATGAAGTATTATCCAATCTTTAACTTAAAATATAACAGGTATGAGTAACCTGCAATTGATACTGGACGGCCTGATGCGCCGTTATAAAGAACGGATGCCGGATGTGGAAAAAGTAATATCAGCCATGATGGAAGAAGGACTGATACAACATGCAAATGAAATTGAAAATGATCACATCGCATTCCGGACAATTGGCGTGCCCCACCTGGGCATCCAATCACTGGAGAAAATATTCCTGCACCATGGATATGTCAAAAGGGATTATTACTATTTCGCTGAAAAGAAACTCGACGCTTACTGGTATGCCCCGCCAGCGCCTTCTTTGCCCCGCATCTTTATCAGTGAGCTCCGGGTAAAAGACCTTTCTCCCGAAGCTCAACATATTATACACCATTATACAGATGAAGTTACGGCGGATCCTGTACTGCAACTGGATCTGAACGATGCCGCTGCAGTAGATGATTTTCTCCACAGCGGTCTTTGGCGACTACCTGCTTACAGCGATTTTTCAACATTAGCGAAAGAAAGTGAATATGCTTCATGGACTATTTACAACCGTTATTATCTCAATCATTTTACCATTAGTGTACACAACCTGAAGCCTGGCTATAATGACATTACAGCGTTCAACCGGTTTCTTGAAAAACATGGCTTCGTGCTTAATGATGCTGGCGGCAAGTTCAAGAAAAGTCCGGATGGCCTTTTGCTGCAAAGCTCCACTGTAGCGGGTATGATAACAGCGGCATTTGCAGATGGCGGGAAGCACGCGATCTCCGGTTCGTATGTGGAATTCGCGGAGCGCCGCGTGTTGCCTGCTTTCCGGCATCTGGATGTTACAGCCATAAAAAGGGAACATCGCCGGGAGGGCTTTGAAGCAGCCAATGCCAACAAAATATTCGAAAGCACGTATTCATCTCAAACCAATAAAAAATAATGGAATTTCTAAAGGAGTTAGGTATAATGCCGCACAATTCCGGCGTTAGCACCGGTATGAACTGGCTGAACGGCAGCGGCGGAGATCTCGCGTCGTATTCTCCTGTAAACGGGCAACTGATTGCTACTGTTACGACGGCTGATGAAACTGATTACGACTCGGTGATCAATACTGCGGTAAAAGCCTTTGCGTATTGGCGTACCGTACCTGCGCCGCAACGCGGCGAAATAGTACGGCAGATAGGGGAGGCGCTTCGCCAAAAGAAACAGGCACTGGGCAGCCTGGTAAGTTTTGAAATGGGGAAAAGTTTGCAGGAAGGTTTGGGAGAAGTACAGGAGATGATTGACATATGCGATTTTGCGACAGGACTGAGCCGCCAGTTATATGGCCTTACCATGCATAGCGAACGTCCGATGCACCGGATGTATGAGCAATGGCATCCGCTTGGGGTTACGGGTATTATATCTGCTTTTAATTTTCCGGTGGCCGTTTGGAGTTGGAATGCAATGCTGGCAATGGTATGCGGGAATGTATGTGTGTGGAAGCCCAGCGAGAAAACACCGGTATCTGCCATTGCCTGTCAGAAAATTATTGCAGCAATACTAAAGCGTAATAATGTGCCGGAAGGAGTAAGTTGTTTAATCAATGGTGGAAAAGAAACCGGCAGGCTGCTGTCCACGGATGTAAGAATACCGCTTGTATCAGCCACGGGGTCAACGCTCATGGGAAGAAATGTAGGTGTTGCCGTAGCGGCCAGGTTTGGACGTTGCCTGCTGGAGCTTGGCGGGAATAATGCCATCATAATTTCTAAAGATGCTGACCTGGATATGGCACTTACCGGCAGCGTATTTGGCGCCGTGGGTACTGCCGGGCAGCGCTGCACCACCACCCGGCGGCTGATCATCCATGAAGAGATATACACCCGTTTCACGGAACTATTGGTACGTGCCTACGGCCAGCTCAGGATTGGCAATCCCCTGGATGAGTTAAATCATGTGGGACCTTTAATCGATAAGGATGCTGCAAATACTTACCTGGAGGCTATTGCAGCCTGTAAAGAGCAGGGAGGCCGTTTTGTTGTGGAAGGCGGCGTAATGGAGGGACCGGGTTATGAAAGCGGTTGTTACGTGAAACCCTGTATTGCCGAAGTACTGCCTGGTTACCCCATCGTACAAACCGAAACTTTTGCTCCTATTCTATATCTCATGAAATACAAAACCACAGAAGAGGCAGTAGCTATACAGAATGAGGTGCCCCAGGGGTTATCTTCCGCTATTATGACCATGAACCTCCGGGAGGCGGAATACTTCCTGTCTGCCTCCGGCAGCGATTGCGGGATTGCAAATGTGAACATCGGTACTTCCGGCGCAGAAATAGGAGGCGCCTTCGGCGGAGAAAAAGAAACCGGCGGTGGCAGGGAAAGCGGCAGCGACGCATGGAAAGTTTATATGAGAAGACAAACCAACACCATTAATTACGGCACCCATCTGCCGCTGGCACAAGGGATCCGGTTTGATCTCTGATAGAGGGTATACCACGGGAAGGGGCTATGCTGTAAAGCATGCCCCCTTTCTTGTCTATGGAAAACGGAAGAAACCACTATATTTACTGCATAAAATTAACCCCCGTAAACATCAATCTATGTTCCGTTACCTTACTTTTCTGCTTTGTTGTATACCCGCCTGCCTCTTTGCACAATCCAATCTTACAGTAGATGTGGGAGATACAGAAGTGACCTTTCACAGCACAAGCGCCTTCGGTCTCCGGGGTAACCGCAGTCAAACGCTGAAACCCAGGGATATTGCTTCCTTTAAGTACCTGGGCGGGGCTTTTTCAAAAGATAAGTTCCAGGTTTATTTCTATACAAGCATCGTAAAGGAAGCTGATGCCGCATCTTTTTTCTGCCTGGGCCGCAATAGCCTATATCCCGAATTTAATCTTTTCCCTAAACTCAAATCAGTGATAGGCGCCGATGAAAAGAACATTTACTTTATGCCCAACTTCGGACCCGTTGGCGACTATGTGGATGATGTGACCGTAATGGACCGGAAAACATTTGGCGTAATAACTGTATTGGATTCCATCAGCGGGAGTTACCTGTTGAGAGACGGGAAGAAAATATACGTGATGATGAGGGATATGTACGACAGAACGAATGTTATTCCTACTGATCTGGTGGAAAAAAATATTACGTTAATCGGCGGCGGATATCTCCTGAATGGCGATACACTCTATTATCAGATCTTCCCGATCCATAAAGTGAAGCCCGGAAGTATGAAAGTGTACGCAGGATCTAAGTATATAACTGATGGGAAAAAGGTTTACCACTATACATACAGCCTCGACCCAATAGTAGCAGACTATGCCTCTTTTAAAGTACACTCGGTATATAAAGCCTTTGCCAGGGATAAGAAGGATTATTATTTTAAGGGAGAAAAAATGTCATCTTCCCTGACTGCATTTGAAGTGGCAAAGGAAATATTCAGCAAGGTTGATATTGAACCGGCCAATCACCGGCGTTACCTGAAGATGTGTGAGGAAACCGACTAATTTCTCCATTATAAAATTAAAAATGGGCTGCGGGTAAATTACCTGCAGCCCATTTTTTGATTGATTGAATACTATTCTAAAGCACCATTATAATCTGATTCTTTCAACGGAACTTTCCAGGTCCATTTGTTATTACTTTCAGGAGTGATGGTAATAGCCAAAGAAGTTATAAAGTTACCACCGTTGGCGTAATCGCGTCTTACAATAGGATCTCCCCAACGTTTCATATCAAACCAATCGAAACCTTCTCCCCACAGCTCAATAGCGCGGTATGTTTTGATTTCATTTAGCAGATCTGTACCTGTTTTGGTGCAGGTGTAGCTTGCGTCACGTCCCGAGTTTTTGGTTAAGTCAACAAGTACCTGCTGAACTTCGGCTGCCGGCTTATTCTGGTAATATTTAGCTTCTGCTTCAATCAGATACATTTCGGAAGAGCGGAAGTGATTCACATTGCCAACGCCGGGCTGGTCATTCGCTTTCACTTTAAACTGCATATAGGCGTATACGTTTGACGTGCTGTAGATATCCGGGAACAGCTGGAAAGCACGGGCTTTCAATGCTGCGCTGGCGGCGCCTGTGGCAGTGGTATAAGGATCTGTTTTGGGATCAAGGAACAGGTTTTTGCGGATATCCGTAGCGGGGATTTTATTATACAATTCTTTGCTGATACACTTAGGATAAGTTCTGACTGCAGAAGCGCTGGAATTGTATGCGATGTATGACTGGTAAGAGTAATAGTATAAAGTTTCATCTGACGCGCCATAGCTGCTCCATAACCATTCGCTGTTTGGAGTAGAGAAGCCTGCTTTGTAGTCAGCTACAGACATCAAAGGATATCCGGTGCGGGCTTTAACAGCAAAAGCCTCTGCTTTCGGATAGTCCTGGCGTGTGAGTGCTGCACGGGCATAAACTGCATACGCCACATTGATATCCATTTCAAAATTCTTCGACCTGGATTTACCAGCGGCCGTGAACAATTCGATCGCTTTATCCAGGTCACTGTAGATAAGGCTATAGGTAGCTCCCAGCGAAGACCTTTCGAGGTCGCCATTGGAGAGGTCCGTTCTCAGCACAAGGCCCGGAGTTGCGCCGTTATTGGAATCGCTCCATCTGTTACCATATAACTGTGCCAGCATAGTATAGCAGTAGGCCCTGTAGGTTAACGCCTGTGCTTTGATGAAATTTTTATCAGCTTCTGATCCCTTTGCGGCATCAATGTAAAAAATGATGGCGTTGGCATTGCCAATTACTTTGTAATAGTAGTACCACGGATAGTAGTCATAAATGCTACTTACATTTTCGTTGATAGTACCATTGATAAGCGTGGCCCAGCCCGGCAGGTTTACATAAAAATTGTTGCCAGGATAGTTGCCATAGTACATTTTAATCGTTCCTTCCCCGTTGAATCCCTGGGAAGACAGGTACTGCACCGTCATCATTTTGGCCAGGCCGTTAACGGCTAATTTTGCATTTTCCGTTGATTCAAATGCAGTAGAAGTACCGGTTGAGCTGGTAGGTTCGGTATCCAGGTAATCCTTTTTACAAGAGCCTGCAAGCAGTACAATAAACAACAAACCTATATTATATATCTTATTCATCTTTCTTCTTTTTAATTATAAACCAATATTAACACCAAGAGATATTACACGTGGCGTTACAAAAGCGTTTAGGCTTCTTCCGTTAAACGACTGCTGCGGATTCATGCCTTGCAGTTTTGTAAGCGTCACCAGGTTTTCAACACTCAAAGTAAATCTGGCAGATCTGATGTCTATTTTCTGTAGTAAAGAAGAAGGTACCTGGTAAGCCAAAGCAATATTCTTCACTACGAAGTAAGAGCCATTCTGGAGAAACCGGGTTGACATAGCGTTGCTATAATTACTTTTGGAGAAATCCATTACAGGAACGCCTTTAGGGTCAATACGGTTGGAAGAAGTTTCTGTGATGCCGGAAGGAACTCCATCCCATGATTTTAGTACATCTTTATGCATCTGGCCTACAGTACCCGACATAGTCATCAGATCCAGGTAGGAATCATCATAAACTTTACCTCCCAGGGAATAAGTGAAGATGCCCGACAAGGTGAGATCTTTGTAGGTAAGGCCGGTGGAGAAGCTACCAAAAACATCCGGGATGGCACTGCCTGACCAATCACGTTTTGCGTAAGTGGTGTAGGTGGTATAGTCAACGCCGTTGATATTCACAAGATATTTGTAGTGTGCGCCATTTACATCTTTCGGATCGAAGTTTTCATTATCCGCCAGGTACAAAGCGCTGCCGGTCATTTGATCCACGCCGGCGTACTGGTATGTCCAGAAGTCATAAATGCCATGTCCTTCCATGTATTTATAATTTCCGTTGATAATCCCATTGGCCCGGTTTTGCTCCGGTAAGGAAACAATTTTATTTTTCAGGAAAGTGGCATTTACGCCAACATTCCATTTAAAATCTCTCTTCCTGATTACATCAACATCTAACGACAGCTCAAACCCTTTATTGGAAACCGTACCCAGGTTTTTTGTAATAACAGACTCGGCTACCGTATTAGAAGTACCACCGGCAGATAATGGTAAGCTTACATCAAATAACAAGTTTTGTGAACGTTTATCAAAATACTCAACAGTGAAGTTGGCCCTGTTGAACAAACGTGTTTCCAAAGCAGCAGAAATGGAAGAAGAGGTTTCCCATTGCAGATCAAGTGCTTCGTTTTGCGTTTTATATAACGCAGCAAGATTGTTATTCTGATCAATGGTATACAATGCCATGTATGCGTAGGTGGCGGCGCTTACGTCGTTACCTACCTGACCGTAAGAAGCACGGAGCTTTGCATAATCCGCATATCGGGAAAGGCCGGTAAAGAACTTTTCTTTAGACAAGAGCCAGCTACCACCTAATGACCAGAAATTACCCCAGCGGTTATCTTTATAGAACTTGGAAGAACCATCTCTTCTGAATGAACCATCCAGGAAATACTTTTCATCGTAGTTATAGCGTGCGCGTGCGAAGTATCCTTCGGATCTGTAGTTTACCTGGTAGTCGGTGAGATCAGTGATGTTGGTAAAGTTTACTAATTCGGTTGCATTCGCAAACGTTTCAGTCGTTTTATATCCATACAGATAGTTATAGTTGTCGTAATAGTTTTCATGACCTACCAACGCATCTACTGTATGAAAGCCATAAGATTTACCCCAGTTCAGCATTTGCTGGGCAGTGTAATTTTTATAGCGGTAGTTGGTTCGGGAGGCGCGACCCTGGTTACCTGCGCCATCACCAATGATGGCGTTATCGTAAGTCTGGGTATCACTGTTGCGGACGTTGAGGTCGCCCTTCACGGTGAACGTAAAGTCTTTAGGTAATTTAAAGTCCAGGAACACCTGGCCATTTACTGTATTTCTATATACCAGGTCTTTATTCAGTTCATTTTCCCAGGTAGTATGACGGCCAATAAATTGATTACGGCTGGTAGAACCATCATCATATTGTTCCTTACCGGCATCATCCAGCACTAGTTCACCGGTAGCTTTGTCGTGTAGGTGCACAGGATAGATAGGTGCTATGCCCCTGGCATACATGAAAGGGTTGGCATAGGAAGACGCACTTGTTGAAGTAGCGGAAATATTACTGGTATTCTGATGAGAACCAGCGAGATTAAATCCGTATTTAAACCAGTCTTTCGCCTGTATATCAGCGTTAATCCTGCCGGTGAATCTTTTATAACCGGTATTTATCACATATCCGTCTTCATCAAGATATCCGGCGGAATAGTAGAGATTACTTTTTTTATTGCTTGCACTACCATTGAGTGAGTATTCCTGGCGGAAGCCGGTTCTTTCCACACCATCGAACCAGTTCAGGTCATTGGCGTAGCCGGATTTTATCCTGGCATCACCAACCAGTTTGCCGTTGGCATCAAATAGCTGGTCGTCTGGTTTGTTGTAGATGTTCAGGTATAAATAGTCAGAAATCAAGCTGCTGGTGGCCTTTGCACCGGCCGCTTCTTTCGTCGGATAGCCGGTAGGGTTGGTAGACATCAGGTTGTTTCTGTAACCCTTCCACATGGTTTCCATAAACTCGTTAGCGCTCAGTACCTTATATTCTTTGATACCACGGGTGTATACGCCTTGGTTCATAACCAGGTTTACATTGCCATCGCTGGCTTTGGAAGCCCTTTTTGTGGTCATAATAATAACACCGTTAGATGCCTTGTTGCCATATAAGGCGCCGGCTGCAGCGTCTTTCAATACAGAAACAGATTCTATGTCTGCCGGATTGATATCCGTTACATTGCCGGAAAAAGGCACGCCATCGATAACATACAACGGAGTGTTATCACCGTTTACGGAACTAAACCCGCGGATGCGGATACTGGGCAGTGCACCCGGTGTTCCTGTAGTGTTATTAACCTGAATACCTGCACTACCTTCCAACACACTCAGCGCATTGGAAACCGGGCGTTTTTCGATGTCTTTCGCCTTAATTGCAGCTACAGAACCTGTCAGCGATTCTTTCTTTGCATTACCATAAGCGACTACAATCACCTCGTTCAGATCATCACGTTGCACGGCGAGTGTCACGTTGATAATATCTGAGGCGCCTACCGTAACATTTTTTATCGCAAAGCCTATGGAGCGGAACGATAACACTTTGCCGGCAGGTACATTAATACTGTAATTACCATTTGCATCGGTTTGGGTTCCCACGGGTGTACCCTGGATTACTACCGAAGTGCCGGGAATACCGCTTCCATCGGCGGTGTTGGTAACTTTACCGGTAATTCTTTTTTCCTGTGCAAATACTGCAACAGTTTGCAGCATGCTCAACAGGAAAAAAACAAGTAAACTTTTTCTCATGAAAATTTAGATTTAGATATAGAAAGAAAACTCAGACATAGAAAGGATTACAGCTGTAGTATACCCATAGCCCTGCCAGCCGCACATATCAGGAGATATGCAGGTTTGTTTCAAACTGGATTTACTGCGCGCAAGAATAACGCTAAAGGCGCCGGCCTTTAAAACATCTCTTAAAAAATTCAGCTTGAATTTTATCTCGTAAGCGAATATGTACTACTAAAGCGCCGCCTCAGTAGCCCTTATTCAGATTTTGGATTTTAGTTCTCATATAAGCAAATAGGCCGCCCCTAAAGGCGTTGTTTAGATTTAGACTTGTACAATAAGTTATCATTTCTAAGACATCCGTCTTAGCATTTAGCTGTTTAGATAAAATATTTTGACTTTTAACTCAGGATAAAATCGCCATAGTACTGCTGTAATTTAGGTTAGACTTTGGTTTTACTACCGAAACGGGTTACTATAACTTCAGTGCTCACGCAATAAATTCTAAAGGTATAGAAGGGCCGGCATGGCCACCTTCCATCGGGCATAGTTTTGTTGTAATTGATGTGCTCCTGCCGTAAAAATAAATAAAACTTTTTCTTTTTATAATTTTTTTTTGAGAGTGCACTTTATTGACGCAAAGAATTCCGCAGGAAGTATTGTTTTAACCCTTTTGCCTATATTAGTATCCGCTCAAATTTAGCGCTATCTATGAACAAGATACTCTTAACAATAATGTTTAGTCTCCTGGTAGTATCTTCCTTCGCCCAGGATACTACTCTTCCCTCATTACAAAAATTAACCACCGACAAGCAATTTGATGCAATTGTCGCGCAGTATGCCCCGGCACAGGAGCACCTGTCAGCAGCAGCATTATACTACGTAGGATATGCGTATTTTATGAAGCAGCAAGATGACAGCTGCCTGAAATTTATGGATCTTTCTATTGATAGAAATGCGAATGATCACCGGGCATATTTTATAAAAGGATCTACACTGAATTACATGCAGCAGTTTGATCAGTCGATTAAATGCTTCAAGGCGGCTATTGCATTGAAACCAGATACTGCAGAGTATTACAGCGGATTGGGAGATGCATACTACAACCTCCACCTGTATGAATCGGCCCTTGAAAATTATAAAATGGCAACGGAAAAGAAAGCTCCCGGCGAACGTCCGTTTTTAATGGTTCCCCAGGTATACTTTAATCTGCACCAGGAGTCGAAAGCGCTGGAAGCACTTTATAATAATACATCGAAGCTTCCCCATGGAAGCGAGGGATATACGAAGTCGTGGTTTAACATCGGCCAGATCGAATCTTTAAGCGGCAACTATGATAAAGCGGAAACGGCTTTTCTTGCAGTGATAAAATCCGATTCATCCGACTTTCATGCTTATGCAAAACTGATCCAGGTGTATTATCATAATAAAACCTATGAAAAGGCAAAGTTTTATAGGGCCAGTTTATATGATGCCCACAAACAAGGACTGCTGAAAGAAAATATGGAAGATATGTTCTGCTTTGATCAGTTTAAGTGGAAAGGCAAATCCATCCAGGCTTTTGAGCGATATGAAGAAGGGCCTAAACAAGGGATTTTCAATAAGCAGATTTTTTATGTGCTGGATTCCATTGGAAATGTAGACTTCACTATACAAACGGAGTATTCACCTATTTCTGTAGAGATGGGAGGACCGAAGTATATCCTTTGTGGTTCTCAGGGAGGAACGCATTTAAACTATGGCATCGGGTTTAATGATAACTTTAAGTATGATGATTTGAAAAATGCGGTAGTTAATATTTTGGAGAAGAAATACAAAACGGTGGCTGAAAGTAAATAAGAACTCATATCTATTGGACTATGACATCCCAGGACACTATCCTCAAGAGATATAACAGTATCCGCAAGCGCGCTTTTAATAATTATATAGAAATCCGGTTGTTCTATTTTTTCCAACATGCAATAGCGAATCCGGAAGTAAACGATATTAAGCAACTTATAATAGAACCTGGATTATATGATCTATATGCTTCCTGTTACCAGCTAACATCTGTTGAGAAAGTACCGGAAGGCCAATCTCTTACCATCGGGGAACTGGACAAACTATACATAAACTGGTATAACAATCACCCGCCGGAACTTCAATCCCTGCGACAACATTTTGAAAATAACTGTTTTCTCTCCATAGAAAAGTTCAGTGAGATTTATAATAATATACAGAGGAAATGCCACTACTGTAACATTACGGAAGCTGAAATTGATCTACTGAGAAGCCACAAGAAAATAAAGACCAAACGTTTCATCACAAGAGGAAAAACACTGGAGGTGGACAGGATCAATCCATTCCAACCTTATGAAGAAGGGAACCTGGTGCTTTGCTGTTACTGGTGCAATAATGCCAAAACAGATGAATTCTCAGAAGAAGAGTTTAAGAAAATAGGAAAAGTAATGGAAGAGATATGGAACGAACGGTTAAGAAATGAAGAGGCTGACCAAAAGTAATGGCCAGCCTCAGCGCCTTAAACGAGTCTCAAAGTCTTCGTCTTAATCATTTAATCAACCCCGCTGCCACATGCTGAGGATCTGCCAGGTTATGGTTAAACCAGTGCGGATATAACGGCCCAGGAGCCGTGAGACTGTCCAGTAATTCCACTTCCGCAACAGAGAGCTCAATGGACGCTGCTTTCAGGTTGTCTTCCAGCTGCTGCACTTTGGATGCGCCAATCAGTACGCTGGACACTACCGGTTTGGTGAGCAGCCAGGCCAATGATATTTGTGCCACCGTGGCGTTATGTGCCGCCGCAATTTCTTTCATCCGGTCTACCAGGACAAACCCTTTTTCTTTGTCGAACGGAATGATATCAAAGCCGGAAAGGCGGTTCCCTTCTTCTTTCAGATTTTCCCGGGTGTATTTGCCACTCAGGAATCCGCCAGCCAGTGGTCCCCAAACCGTCATGCCTATTCCTGCCTGTTGCATAAACGGTACCACATCGTATTCCACATCACGGCCAACAAGGGTGTAGTTCATCTGGCCATTGCAAAAGGTAGCCCAATTATTGTCGCGCTGCATCTGCCAGGCAAGCGCCGATTTCCATACCGACCAGTTGGAGAACCCGATGTACCGCACCTTCCCGCTTTTTACCAACCCATCCAGCGTAGCCAGGGTTTCTTCCAGTGGCGTTACCGGGTCTTCCCGGTGAACAATGTACAAGTCAATATAGTCGGTACCCAGTCGCTTCAGGCTCTGATCGCAGGAGTACAGGATATGCCTGCGGGAAAGCCCCGACTGCGTAATAGGCGCACCATTCCGGAATCCTACTTTGGTGGCAATCACCACTTCATGCCGGCGGCTGGCCAGCAATTTGCCAAGCATTACTTCCGACTGGCCACCGGCATACCCGTCGGCAGTATCAAAGAAGTTTATGCCGGCAGCCAGCGATGTGTCAATCATTTTACGCGCTTCCTCATCTGATACCTTATATATAGTAGGCATAGATGGATCGCTGCCAAAGGTCATGGCGCCAAAGGATAATCTGGAAACAATCAATCCGGTATTTCCCAGGGTAGTGTATTTCATAAGAAACTTAATTGTTGGTTCAAAATATGGTTAAGCCATCGAAAAGAATAACAAATATCGCCGGAAAATTTATTCCCTGATACTACTATTGTTAATACTTATTTATCAATAGTAGTATTTTTCTGACCCTGCAGACTACCATTTTTTTAAATACTTTTTACATAAATGGTTGATTTAAAGCTTGTTAGCACTGGTTAACATTTGTGTTATAATCGTTATCAAAGCTGATATGGATTCTTACGAAAGAACGATAGCTTCATCATGAATTCCAGACGTTATGATTTGTAAAATTGGCCTATACCACTTTTATGATGCACCGTATGATGCCATAAAAAGGACCTGTACAAGAACAATTTCCATCTTAAGAATTCCACTTTTTATATCAACCAGATACCGTCAGTATGTTTAAAACAAACGTTATGAAACACTTATTACCTCACCTCCAAATCATTCTTCAATGAAAAAAACTCTAACAAGGTTAAAACCCATATGCTGTTTTTTCCTCTGCTATTCATTGTTAATGATCAACTGCTCCCTGCGTGCTTACAGTCAATCCCGTACTGTAAAGGGAGTGATTACAGGTGAATCGCAGCCATTACCCGGTGCAACCGTGCTGGTAAAAGGCACCAAAACAATGGCGCTTAGTAATTTAAACGGAGAATTCACTATTGCAGCCGCCAAAGGAGATGTATTGGTCGTTACCTATCTCAGTTATCAAACCAGGGAAATCCGTGTAGGGGAGGAAGATGTTATCCGTATACCACTTACTTCCGCTACCAGTAAGCTCGACGAACTGGTGGTAGTGGCTTATGGCAAGGCCAAACGGGCCAACCTCACCAGCGCACAAACTACGATTACCTCCAAAGAAATGGACCGCACAGTAAATACCACGCTGGAACAAGCCATACAGGGACGCTCCGCAGGCGTGTATATAACTCAGAATTCCGGTCAGCCCGGTGGCGGTATCTCCGTGAACATCCGTGGCGTGAACTCTATTAATGGTACCAACGAGCCGTTGTATGTAATTGATGGTGTTCAGATGCCCGGCGCGTCCATCTCCTTTGGGTCAACCAGTTCGTCCAATCCACTGGCCGGCCTTAACCCCGCCGACATCGAAAATATTGAAGTATTGCAGGGACCTTCCGCTACCGCGCTGTATGGCTCCAGGGCCACCAACGGGGTGCTGATCGTAACCACCAAAAGAGGTAAAGCCGGCGATACTAAAATGGACTACATGTTCCAATATAATATACAAACGCCGCCACCACATGTAGAAGTGATGGACCTGCGCCAATACGCACAAATGGTAAATGAATACCACGCACTGGCAGGCGGCAACACCCAGGGGGAATTTAAAGACCCTTCCCTGCTGGGTAAAGGTACCGACTGGCAAAAGGAACTCTTCAAAAATGCTCCCATGAGTAAACACCAGCTGAGCCTGAGCGGAGGCACCGATAAAACTACCTACTACCTTTCCGGCGAATACATGAAGCAGGAAGGTATTGCACTGGGTTCGGGCTTTAACAGGTATGGGTTCCGGTTAAACCTCGACAATAAACCCCGCAACTGGATCGCACTGAACGCCAATCTCAGCTTCAACCAAACAAAGGAAAATCTCACCACCAGCCAGGAAAATATTATTTCTAACGCTTTGATGCTCACTCCGCAGATCCCCGTGAAAAATATGGACGGTTCCTGGGGAGGCGGCGATCTTACCAATGGCGCCAATATCTTTACCCCGGTGAATCCTATTGCCATTGCCAATCTGAATATCAACAGGGCAGTAAGGCGGCAGTTGATCGGCGGCATCGGCGCCAGCATAAACCCTATAAAGGATCTCTATATCAGAACTACTTTCAATACCAATTTTGGCTTCGCCAACACAGAAAATTACCTGCCTACCTATTCTATTGGCTGGGCGGTAAACGACCGGGCTAGTCTTACCAACGGAAGCAATGTAAGTACCTACTGGAACTGGAATCAGCTGATTGAATACTCCAAACAACTTGGAAAACATAATATTAACCTGATGGTGAGCCATGAGGCGCAGGAATCCAACTGGAAAAATTTAACCGGTGGCAGGAAAGGGTTTCTTACCAATGACATCCTGGATCTGAACGCAGGTGAGGCGGCCGATGCCACCAACTCCGGTGGCCAGGGCGACTGGGCAATGGAATCTTATCTTGGAAGAATAAATTATAATTACGATGACCGGTATATCCTGTCAGCTTCTGCCAGGAGAGACGGATCAGCAAACTTCGGAGATGAAAATATCTGGGGCACCTTCTCCGCTGTTTCAGCAGCATGGCGCGTTTCCAGGGAACACTTCTTCCAGGTACCTTTTATCAGCGACCTTAAACTGAGATTTGAAACCGGTATCACCGGTAACTCGGGCTGGAGCGCCGGTATCTATGCGCCTATGCAGGCCGCCGCCACACCAACCGGTACAGGGTTTTTAACATCCCGGTATGCGAACCCGGGGTTGCAGTGGGAGTCTACCCAAACCAATAATATTGGTATTAATATGGGCTTCCTGAATAACAGGATCAGCATCGAGGCGGACTATTATGTGAAAAATACCGACAACCTCCTGATGGATATTCCACTGCCCTGGTATATGGGTACCAACGGGATCGGTGCAGTAGGAGCGCCGACCGTTAACATCGGCTCCCTGGAGAATAAAGGATGGGCCGTAACGATCAACACCACCAACATCCGCACAAAAGATTTTAAATGGGAATCCAGTCTCAATCTGTCGGGGTTCAAAACAACGATCAAAAAGTTCAATACAGATGCAGGTGTGCTGAACCGCACTTCCTGGTGGCTGGATAACTGGACGCAGCAATCTGTTGTGGGCCAGGCGCCCTGGTTGTTCCTGGGCTATATCCAGGAAGGTATTTTCCAGTCGGTAGACGAAATCAATAAAAGCGCCGTGCCGGTAGATAACACCGGGCAGCGTCTTCCCACCAATGTGGACAATATCTGGGTAGGAGATGTGAAGTTCAAAGATGTAAGCGGTCCGCAAGGAAAGCCCGATGGTATCATTGATGTAAATGATCAAACCTATATCGGCAACCCCTATCCGAAAGTATTTGGCGGCTTTACAAACACCTTTTCTTATAAAGGATTTGACCTGAGTATTTTAATCACCGGCACTTACGGCAATGATGTATATAATTACCTGGCAAGGGTGAACTCCAATCCCAACCAGATCAATCTTAGCCGCAACATGATGATAGAAGCAATGGACTATGCTAAACCGGTAACGGATAAAGACGGCAATGTGTCCTTATCGAATCCGGGAACAAATGTCCCGAGAATATCCAGTGGTCCGAACGGCAACTACGGCCGTATCACCGACAGGTTCGTGGAAGATGGTTCTTTCCTTCGACTGAAAAATGTTTCCCTCTCTTATAGCTTGCCCGCTTCCCTGCTGGCAAAGCAAAAAATAATCAGGGGCGCCAGGTTAACTTTTGGCGCGCAAAACCTGGCTACTCTCACCGGTTATACCGGATACGATCCTGAAGTAGGTGGTTACGTGGGAAGGGAGTCCAGCTCCGGGAATCAGGCTATAGGACTTGATTTCGGACGTTATCCGCTCACACGCATCTACACTTTTGCCCTAGGCGTTAATTTCTAAAATTGCTGGTTATGAAAAAAGGTACATTCAATATATATCACGGGGCACTGCTGTTATCTGTGTTTTTACTGGCAGCCTGTTCAAAAGAATTTTTACGCCGTCCACCCAAAGATGCTATCGTGGATGCGGGATTTTATAAAACGGATGATCAGCTGATGGCAGCTACCGCTTTGCTATACAGTAAAGTATGGTCTGATTACAATGGCCGTTCGGCTATCAGCATCGGTGATTTCAGGGCGGGTACTGCTTATTCGGCATGGAATGATAAAGACAATGTGGAGTTTAACACCACCGCCAATACTACGGCCAATGGCGCGTCCTGGCGGTCGTTCTTTATTGTGATCGGCCAGTCCAATCTCACTATTTCCAATATCAATAAATATGCGGGTCCGGAAGTTTCTGCCAACGCTAAAAAAATGGCTATTGCGGAAGCGCGGTTTATGAGGGCGCTGGCTTACCGATACCTGGTAATGAACTGGGGAGAAGTGCCCATTATCGAAGATAACCTGAAGTTGATTTCCGATACTTCTCTCCGGAAAAATACCGCAGAAAGTGTATGGAAATTTGTGATCAGCGAAATGCGTGCTGTGGCGGAAGACCTGCCGGAAGTACCAGCCCGCGAAGGCCGGATCACAAAATGGACCGCACAAGGTATGCTCGCCCGCTTTTACCTGGCCAGGTCCGGGTTAGGAGCAAACGGTTCCGGCGCCCGTAATCAATCGGACCTCGACAGCGCCAAATACTTCTCTCAACAGGTCATCACAAAAAGTAAATATTCATTGCTGAGGAGTTACTACGACCTCTTCCTCTTTCCTTATGACAACAACACAGAATCCATGTTCTCACTGCAATGGGTATACGCACCGGGCGACTGGGGCGCCTCCAATGCTTCTCCGTCCGATCTGAACTACGATAGCAAAATGTGCAACGGCGATGGCTGGGGCGGCGATAAAAGCGCCACCTGGTGGATGATCAGCAAGTATGAAGGCTTCGTGAACTCCGGCGATACGCTCATCAGCGGCAGAACGCTGGACCAAAGACTGAAAGCCACCTTTTTTATGCCGGGCGCATACTACCCGGAAATTACAGAGAAGCTCGCAGATGGTACCACACCTAAATTAATTTACCCTTATAACACCGGTGATAACAATTTCCTCTGCATCAAGAAATATGTAACCGGCAGGGCCGCCGATGTAGGTGGACAGTCGGCGCAACAAAACTATGGTAACGATACCTACATGATGCGGTTGTCTGAAATATACCTGATTTACGCGGAAGCGGTACTGGGTAACAGCGCCAGTACTACAGATGCCACTGCACTGGAGTATTTTAACGCCGTGCATACCCGCGCAGGCTTACCCCGTTTTGAAAAACCACTTACCGCAGATGTGATCTTTAACGAACGCATCGTCGAGTTTGCCATGGAAGGAATGGCCTGGTACGACCTGGTAGCTCTTCACTATTACAATAAAGCAAAAGCATACGCCATCTTAAACTCGCAGGACAGGGGCTTGTTTGCCACCGCGCCGGATAAAATGCCTGATCCTACATCATGGAAATGTGTGAAAACATCCTGGGCATCCTTCCGGAAAATTATTGCCAACGATGGCAACTTCCTGATTCCGATACCTGCAGCAGAACTAAGCCAGGCGCCCAATCTGAAGAAACCGGCAGTAGATTATTATAACAAGTAGGCCTATACGCTTTTTACAAAAAATAATATACTCATGCAAAAGATATATAGCTCCATAGTATTGCTCATTATGTGTATAGGAATCATTTCCTGTAGCAAAGATAACCTCCCCAACAACGGAGAGCCGCGGATCAGTTATGTCCGGCTCACAGATCCCGCTACCAGCGACTCCTTGCTCGTAGAAGCCGGGCAGGGTGTGCTGATCGCCATTGTAGGGGAGAACCTCGGAGACGCCAGGGAAATCTGGTTCAACGATCAGAAAGCCAGTCTTACACAACCCTACATTACGCCTACCGTTATCCTCGTAAGCATACCTTCCCAAATCCCGGTAGAAGTAGATAATAAACTGAAGATCATCTTCGGCAGCGGAAAAAAACTAGAGTACAATTTCCCGGTAAAAATCAGCAAACCACTGGTTACCCGGATGGATTGTGAATATGTGGCCGCCGGGGATGTAGCCGTGATCACAGGTGATTTTTTCTATGCGCCCGTAACGGTAACCTTTACCGGTGGCGCTGTTGGCGAAATAGTGGAAACAACAGATAAGCAGGTGAGAGTAAGGGTGCCTGCCGGCGCACAACCAGGGCAAATCACCGTTAAAACCAATTTCGGGGAAGCCATTTCCGATTTCTGGTTCCGCGATAACAGGAACATTTTTATCAGCAGCGACCCATTCACCGGTTGGTGGAATTCCTCTTTTGTAGTAACCAATCCGGGCGCCGGCGACCCTGCCGCTATCAATGGTAACTATATCCGCGTAAAACAACCCATCAGCAACTGGGGCTGGGTGGAGCTGGCCGGCGGACCTGCAGATGCCATGGGGCCCATCAGCAAAAATATCCCGGATGAAGCCATCCTGAAACCGGAAAACTATAACCTGAAATTTGAACTGAACACGAAGAAGCCCTACAACAATAATGCACTTAAATTTTGTGTAGGTGTGAAGAATGACGGCCAAGGCGACTTCTCCTGGATGCCTCCTTACGACACCAAAGGCGTGTGGCAAACCGTGACTATTCCCTACGAAGAAGTAACCGCCAGCTACGCCAAACAAACCGTGCAACCCAATGGGTACTACACCAGGATTGTGTTCAGCGGCGCCGGTGACCTCGATTGCGATATGTCGTTCGATAATTTCCGCGTAGTGCCAAAAGTGATTAAGAAATAAGTGTTCACAAGTTCTCAACTCATTTCAATGAAAACTATTTTATATAAACAACTGCTTTGGCTGCTCCTGCTCATCGCCGGACTGATGTCATGCAGTAAAGACGACGACGATGCCGTTAAAACGGATAAGGTAACACTCCTGAGCTTTGGCCCATCCGGGTCAAAGCCAGGCGACAAGATCGGCTTTATCGGTACCAATCTTAATAAGGTAACCGCCATCGTGCTGAAAGGCGCTACCGTAGAAGCCGCGGCCTTCTCAGAACAAACGGCCGATCATATCGTCATCACGGTGCCGCAGGAAACGGAGAAAGGAGTGGTTACCCTGAAAGCACCTGAAGGCGATATTGTATCCAAAACGGTATTGAACCTCAATGTGCCGGTAACCATTACCACGATTCCCGCTTCCGCCGCCAAAGGAGCTACGATCACCATTAAAGGCACTTTTGTAAACTGGGTAACGCGGGTCACTTTTGGGAACGATGATGCTGCAGTAACGGAATTTGTCAGCAAATCGGTGACAGACCTGGTGCTGAAGGTACCGGCCACGGCCACTACCGGCACACTGGTATTCAGCACGGACGGTACCACACCAATGGATATTGAGTCGGAAAATCCGCTGGTGATTGAATAACCCGAAAATAGCATACATTTTAAACAGAGGAATCGTATTTTCATATCGCCCGCTGTCACTACCGGCAGCGGGGATATACCTTTTTTCAATTGCGTCCGCGTTATAAGATGAAACTTACCAATATAAAATACCTGCTGTTGTTATGTATGTACTGCACGTCCGTTTCTGCACAGGATATACCGTATGCTTTCTCGCACCTGGATGTAAATAACGGGCTGTCCCATAATGGAATTACCAGCATCCTCAAAGATGCCAAAGGATTCCTGTGGATGGGAAGCCTGAATGGATTGAACCGGTTTGATGGTTCTAAATTTAAGGTATATAAACACCGGCTGAATGATGCCACTTCTCTCAGTGATAATTTTATTACCCAAATTTATGATGCCCCCGGGAACCGCCTGTGGATCAGAACACAGCTTGGCTTTTCTATCTATGATCCGGAAACAGACAGCTTCAATGATGATGTAGCCAAATTGCTGCACCCGCTGCAGGTATATGGCTACCAGGTAGAAAAAATACTGAAGGGCGCCAACGGCGATTTTTATTTTTTACATGCCGATCATGGCATTATCATTCTTAATGAACACACCAAACAAATAAAAGCCTACTGCGTTGCTGCAAACGATAGTACCTCCCTTCATTCCATTGCCATATCTGATATTGCGCTGGATGATCGCGGCGACCTGTGGATTGCATACCTCGACGGATGGGTGGAACAATTTGACACCCGTACCCGTAAAGTGGTATACAGGGCCATGCCTTTGTATGCAACCCTGGCTAAAAAGAAAGCTACCAGGTACCAGCTGTACATCGACCACCAGCAGGATATCTGGGTTTTTACCGGCAGCGGAGACGGCCTTTACTATTACAGCCCTTCGGGCAACCTGCTGAAACACTTCTATAAAGATGCACCGGAAAACAGGATCACCGCAAATGTTGTGAATGCGGTGATGCAGGATAAACAAGGCAAAGTGTGGATTGCCACCGATCCAGGTGGCATCAACCTGCTCGATAAATCAGGGTTTCATGTACAGAACCTGGTAATGGATGAACGTAATCCAAACAGTATTTCCCAAAATAGTATTACCACGCTGTACAGCGATGCAGCCGGTATGATCTGGTTTGGGACTTATAAAAAAGGAGTTAATTATTATTATCCGGATCTCTTCAAATTCCCTTTGTACAGCCATGATCCCATGAAACCGGAAGGACTCAACTACAGCGACATAAACGCATTTGCGGAAGACGCAAAAGGCAACCTGTGGCTGGCCAGTAACGGCGGCGGACTTACTTGTTTTAACCCGCAAACAGGTACTTATAAGGCGTACGTACACGATAAATCTAACCCGCAAAGCATAAGCACCAATGTGCTTGTAAGTATTTGTATAGATCATAAACAGCATATATGGGTAGGCACCTACCTTGGTGGACTCGAGTACTTCGATGGAAAAACGTTTACCCATTACCGTCATGATGAACAGAACCCCAATAGTTTGTCTGATAACAGGATCTATGAAATTATGGAAGACAGTGAACACCGTATCTGGGTGGGAACGCTGTCTGGTGGCGTAAATATTTTTGATCCGGAAACAAAAATATTCAGGCATTTAAGAAGGGAAGATTCCGTCAGCATCCGTTCAAACTACGTTTTTACCCTGCTGGAAGACCGGCGCAAGGATATCTGGATCGGCACGTCGAACGGTATTGACGTATTGCAGAAAAAGACCGGGAGGTTTGTGCATTACCAGCATGAAAATGATAATCCCAACAGCCTGGCAAATGATAATATCCTTTCCATGATCGAAGACAGCAGGGGATATATCTGTATCGGTACACGCGAGGGACTGAACATTTTTAATCCCAATACCAAACAGTTTTCCCTGTTCCGGGAAGAAGATGGATTGCCAGACAATAATATACTCGGCATCCGGGAGGATAAAAATCATAACCTTTGGCTAAGTACAGCCAACGGCCTTTCCAATGCCGTAGTGTCGGTGGAAAATGAGGTGTACAAGCTGAACTTTATTAACTATGATGTAAAAGATGGCCTGCAGGGAAAGCAGTTTAATGAAGATGCCTCCCTGGTAACCTCCAAAGGAGAAATGGTCTTTGGCGGAGGCAGCGGCTTTAATATTTTCAACCCGGCAAGTATTAAGATCAACAACATCTTACCGGAACTGGTATTTACAGATTTCCAATTATTTAATCATACCGTAAATACCGGTGAAAAAATAAATGGCAGGGTGATTCTTCCTGTTTCTATTACCATTGCCAAAAATATTGTACTGAATTATAACCAGAACTTTTTTTCGATAGAATTTGCCGCACTGGATTACCTGAACCCCGACAAAGTAAAGTATCAGTACAAGATGGAAGGGTTGGATGAAAACTGGGTAGCCGTTGATAACAAAATCCGCAAAGCCACTTACACCAATGTGGATCCGGGCAGCTATGTGTTTAAAGTGAGAACATCCACTGTACATGATACCTGGAACGAAAAAGTGCTCACGATCAATATCCGTATCCTTCCCCCTTTCTGGAAAACTCAGGTCGCCTACATCACTTATGTGTTGCTGGTTTTAGCGGGTTTATTTTACCTGAGATACAGGGGTATCAAAAAAATACGGACGCAGTTTTTACAGGAGCAGGAAAAACAAAAAGCGCAACGGAGCCGCGAGCAGGAGAGGGAAGAAGCCAGGCGACTGCATGAACTGGACCGGCTAAAGATTAAATTCCTCACGAATGTAAGTCACGAGTTCCGGACGCCCTTGTCGCTGATCATAGCGCCACTCGATAAAATGCTGAAAGATCCGCAGTTGGCAGAACAGAACGTCCAGGTAAATATGATCAAACGCAACGTAAGACGCTTACTGAACCTGGTAAACCAACTGCTGGATTTCAGGAAGATGGAAGTGTATGAACTGAAGCTGGATGCCCGCCCGGGTGATATTATTCGTTTCATTAAAGAAGTATCTTTTTCATTTATGGATATTGCGGAACAGAAAAATATCAAGTTTGCGTTTGATACCGATATTTCTTCCCTTGAAACCAGTTTTGACTATGATAAGATAGAAAGGATTTTATTCAACCTGCTTTCCAACGCTTTCAAGTTTACACCGGCAGGTGGGCATGTAGGCGTGTTCCTGAATTGTCTCCCGGCAGATGAAAGCGGCAACACCGTAAGCCTCCGCATCAATGTGATGGATTCCGGCATTGGTATTCCCCCGGAAAAAGTAGATAAGATCTTTGACCGTTTCTATCAGCATGATATTCCTGCCTCGCTCATCAACCAGGGCAGTGGTATTGGTTTATCTATTACGAGGGAGTTTGTAAAATTGCATCAGGGGAGCATCCGGGTAGAATCTATTACCAATGGCGGGAGTTGCTTTATAGTAGAGCTGCCGCTGAAAACAGAACCGGCGGAAAACGGGGAGGTAGTTACAGAGAACCAGCAAACCGCCGTTACACAACGGGAAAAGAATAAGAAACCTACCATTTTGCTGGTAGAAGATAATGATGATTTCAGATTCTACCTGAAAGATAATTTGCAGGAGTACTTCTGTTTACTGGAAGCTGCCAATGGCAAAGAAGGATGGCAGAAGGCGCTGGCATTGCATCCCGATCTGATTGTGAGCGATGTAAGTATGCCTGAAATGAATGGCCTGGAGCTGTGCACAAAAATCAAACAGGATAAGCGCACCTCGCATATCCCGATTATCCTGCTCACCGCATTGGTAGGCGAGGAATATCAGATAAAGGGATTGGAAACAGGCGCCAACGACTATCTCTGTAAGCCATTCAATTTTGAAATGCTGGTGTCAAAGATCCGGAACCTGCTTACATTACAAACCACTATCAAAAAAGTATATACCAAACAGGTGGAGGTGCAGGTGGCGGATATCTCCATCCAATCTGTAGATGAAAAATTTATCGCTGCCGCACTGGCTTATGTGGAAGAAAATCTGCAGAACGCCAACCTGAGTGTGGCAGAATTAAGCAGGCATCTTTGCATCAGCAGGGTATCGCTTTATAAAAAGATGTTGCTGCTCACGGGTAAAACACCGGTTGATTTCATCCGCTCTATCCGCCTGCAGAAAGCAGCACTGATGCTGGAAAAAAGCCAGCTGAGTATTGCAGAAATATCATACGAAGTGGGATTTAATACCCCGCATTATTTCACAAAATCTTTCAAAGCTGAATTCGGTGTATTGCCTTCTGCCTATATCAAGCAGTCGGGGAAAGATTCACCGAAGAAAGCAGTATAAATTATGCAGCATATGAAACGGCTCCCGTTATCTTTCTACATCATTGTGTTCTTTTTATGCGCCTTTGCCTGTGCAAAACCGGCCCGGTCGGATGCCGGCGATAAGCCTCCGAAAGACACGCTCCCGGCAGGATCACCGGTGCAGCGGTATGGCGCGTTGCATGTATCCGGCCGCTACCTGAAAGATCAGCGTAACAATACTATATCCCTGCGCGGACAAAGTTTCGGCTGGAGCACCTGGTGGCCGCAGTACTGGAACCCGGGCGTAGTGAACTGGCTGACGGATGATTTCAAAACAGATATTGTCCGCGCCGCCATGGGCGTTGATGCAACGCCTGCTTATCTGAATGATCGTGCCCGACAGCTTGCACTGCTGAAGAAAGTAATTGACGCCGCGCTGGCAAAAGGCAGCTATGTAATTATCGACTGGCATTGCGAAGCATTTCACCAGGAAGAAGCGGTCGCCTTCTTCAAATTGATGGCGCAAACGTATGGTCATCATCCGCACATACTTTATGAAATCATCAATGAACCTAATAAAACGCAAACATGGGAACAGGTGAAATCCTATGCAGCGGCGGTGATTGCCGGTATCCGTGCATATGATCCGGATAATATTATAATTGTAGGTTGCCCGCACTGGGACCAGAAGATCCGCGAAGTAGCAGATGCGCCTTTAACCGGCTACAGTAATATTATGTACACGGTACATTTTTATGCGGCGTCACATGGCCAGTGGCTGAGAGATGACTGTGCTTATGCGCTCAGCAAAAACATTCCTGTATTTGTAACAGAGTGTAACGGCTCGGAAGCTACCGGCAGCGGCCACATCGACTATCCCCAATGGGAGGCGTGGTTTACGTTCCTGGAAAGCAACCAGGTAAGCTGGATTAACTGGTCGGTGTCCGATAAGCCCAACGAGTTATGTTCTATCCTGTTGCCCGGTGCGCCCGCAAATGGGGGCTGGACAGCTGCTCAGCTCACAGCATCCGGTAAATATATCCGGGCGAAATTAAGAGGCTACAGCACCCGCCCCTGACAATAATTATTTTTTACGCGACCATAATTTCCCTACGCCAATAAAAGCCAGGGACATTAAGGTGAACAGCACGCCCATTCCAACGGCGTTTATTAATGTTTGCCGGAAACCTAAATCATTTAAGTTGATAAACGGATAAGGGTAAAAACCGGAGAAGGAGCCACGGATCAGTACAAATAAAACATAAATCAGGGGATACCAGAGCCATGGAAGGAAGTCTTTCCATTGAAGGGAACTTTTGTTCACAAACACACACCAATATAAAACAAATAGTACCGGTACGATTACATGCTGTACTTCATTTAATATTTTTTGTAATCCTTCAAATTGGTAGAGGGGGCGAAGGATCACGTTATATATCAGTGCCACAATAGTAATATACACCGTTATAGCGGTAGCGGTGGTAGTCCGTGCAAAAAATCGTCCCCAGCTGCTATTGGGCGCTACTAACAACACCGTGCTGGAAATGGCTACCATAGCATTGGTAAGCAGGGTGAAATAACTGAAATACCGGATGAAATTCTCAAACCAGGGCGCCTGGTTACTGCCGATGGTGATGAAAAACTGTGGGATCAGGGCAAACCAGGCAAAGCAGGATAAGATCGCCAGGAAAATTTTTATTGAAATGGGTTTTTTCAGGCTCATCTTCCATTAGTATTTATACGAATATAATAATATAATCCCCATTTAGTGTATTCTTGGTGTGGATCACCTTCTGACGCAGGTTTCCGCTAAAAAAGGCCAGGGTATCTTTATCCTGGCCTTTTTTTAGCTAATTTTATCGGCAGAAAAGAAGGAAATGGAAGTATTCGGTAACCACAATCATACAATAATACATGGAGATGCGTTGCAGGCGCTGCAAACGCTGGTGCCGGATCATTCTGTGGATCTCATCTTCGCCGATCCTCCCTATAATATCGGCAAAAACTTTAACGGGCATATTGAAAAATGGGATACGGAAGAAGAATACCTTAACTGGTGCTATCAGTGGCTGGACCTTTGCCTAAAGAAACTCAAACCTGCCGGCAGCTTTTATGTAATGACCGCCACCCAGTTCATGCCTTATTTTGATATTTACCTGCGTCAGAAAATCAATATTCTCTCCCGCATCGTATGGAGTTACGATAGCTCCGGCGTACAGGCCAGGAAATACTTTGGGTCCATGTATGAGCCCATCCTGTTTTGCGTAAACGATAAAAACAACTACACTTTCAATGCAGCCGATATTCTCATTGAAGCCAAAACAGGGGCAAAAAGGAAACTGATCGACTACCGGAAAAGCACGCCGGCTGCCTATAACACGCAAAAAGTTCCCGGCAATGTATGGGACTTTGCACGGGTACGCTACCGCATGGATGAATATGAAAATCATCCCACCCAGAAACCTGTTGCCCTGCTGGAACGTATCATTAAAGCCAGTTCCAACCCGGGAGACGTAATCCTGGACCCGTTCTCCGGTACTTTCACTACCTGCGCGGTGGCTAAAGAGCTGGGAAGGAAGTGCATCGGTATAGAAATGCAGGAAGAATATGTAAAGATCGGGCTGCGAAGATTGCAGCTCGCAGATGAATACAAAGGCGAAAAATTACAACGTGAGATACGCTCCTTCGAAAGCGGCATCATCTGAATGGCCGCTGTACAATTCCGGTTGTACAGGGACTTTTTAAAACGGGATATATGGAATTACACGATCAGAAAATTGTGGCGGCTATTGAAGCCATCTGGGAAGAAGCAGAGGTGTTGTTTGAAAACAATGATCCTGCCAGGTATGCATTGAAGCTGGAAGAAGCCTGGGAACTGCTGCCAGCACCTAAAGAGGTGTATGACGAGAGCTATCATATTGCCCTTGCCATTGCAGAAACCTATTTCATATTAAAAGATTTTCCGGCCATGCTCCGCTGGGCAAATACCTTACAACAATGCGATCCTGCGCGTGCAGATGATGGTGAACGTGAATTTGTACTGGGTAAAGCCCGTTTTGAAAACGGAGATATGAAAGGAGCAGAAGAATATTTTACTACGGCTATGCATAAGTCGGCCGGGCGCGTATTTGAAGGAGTGGATGAAAAATACCTGCATGTATTTTCCGGCCTGGCAACTGTAGTGGAGGAAGAACTGCCGGCAGATATCCACGAAAAAGTAGAAGCTTTATCTGAGGCGGGCAACGAACTGGCGGATGCAGATGATTTTGATGGCGCCATTGCCCGGTTTACCGAAGCTTTGCAGCTCCTGCCGGAACCGGCGCGGAACTGGGAAGCCAGTACCTGGTTGTATGCCAGCATCGGGGATATGTATTACTTTAAAGGCAACTATGAGGCGGCCGCCAATAGCTTTTATGACGCCTTAAACGGCCCGGATGCACAGGCCAACGGCTTTGTGAATTTACGCCTGGGGGAAAGCCTGTATGAATTGAACCAGCATGATCAATCGCTGGAATACCTGTTAAGGGCGTATATGCTGGAAGGGAAGGAGATTTTTGCAGAAGAAGATCCCCGCTATTTTATTTTCCTGAAAACACATGTGAAATTATAGATCCGCTCTTTCTGCAAATTCATTGATGAGCCGTGCATGATCTCCGAGAGAATAAACTGCATCGATCAGGGGCGCATATTTCAGGGTATAGTTCCTGATCGTCAGCCGGGCAGCCTCTTCTCTTACAGTAGGATTAAACACGCTGCCTGCTTCATCAAACAGGAACCAGTCGCCCTGGATGCTGTCGCATGATTCGCAATGATTAGACCAGCAATGACTCCCCAGTGTATTTGACCACGCCCGTTTGTAACGCGGATAGTAATCATTCAGAAATGTTTGCAGGTTATCTGAAATGCTGGACACCTGCTGGAATACTGTAAAGAAATCCTGCGCCAGCCATACCGACTCATCCCGCTCATTCATATCTTTCTCATAAAAATAATTGCCGGCAAGCGCTATTACCCGGTTATTGTGCTGGCATTTCCAGCACGTCCTGCCAGCCTGCACAATACTTATTTCGGTGGGCAGAATAATGGCAGGATGCTTTTCCGGTATCCACCGGGCCACCTCTATGAGCCGGTCGTACCGGTCCTCCGGTAAATACCAGGCGCGCGCCACCTGATCCCATTGGGCGCCCATAGATGCAGCATGCTCTTTTTCCGCGTTGGGAACATTCAGTAGTAATGACATAAAAGCAGGATATGACTGAAGACTCTCTTCAATGAATTTAAGGAAAAAAAGGGGAATTCAGTGGACTGTTCATGATTCCTTAACGAATCCATTTGCGTACCAGCAGGAAGGCCGGTATCAGCAGCAATAAAAGCAGCCAATACCAGGAGAAACGGGAGGAAGACAGGACTGCCGCCGCCGTATTCCCCTGGAAGCTCAATGCGGCCCAGTAATAGGGAAGTTTATGCATGTCCGTTACCATGGGATCTTTAAGCCAGTTTAGCTTGGCCTGTTGCAGGGCAGTGGCGGCATTGTGTTGTATAGTGAGTTGCTCATAAAATTGTTGCATCAGCAGGGGAGCAGTGGCATCGTTTACATTCCAGTAAGCGGCTACCACTGCAGGCGTGCCACCCGCCATAAAAGCATGCGCCATACTCTGGATGCCTTCCCCGGTTACCAGGCGGCCGTCGCCGGTTTTACAGGCGCTCAGCACCACCAGGGCGGGGTGGCGGACAATACCATTCAATTCAAATAAGTAGAACGGCGCATCATACAACATGAGGTGCGGGGCAGCGGTGCTATCCTTTTGAGTGAACCCGTGCGTGCTGATATGTACAATGCCCGATTGCTCCAACGCATTCCTGAACTGTTGACTGTGTGCCTGTTCATTCACAAACCATTGCCCGTTATTTATCACCGGCGCCAGCAACTCTTTTTCTTTCATAACTCCCTGCAGGTCCGGTAATCCGGCGTGCTGCCGCGAAATAAAGAAACCGCTGAAGCCTTCGGGATTGCTATGGGCCTGCATCTGTAGGTTCCAGGTGCGCAATGAATAAGCGTAAGATACCGTTGCCTGTTTCACAAGAAAGGACCATTGCCCGATGGCGGATTTATATACAGGGTCTGTTATCAGGGCGTCCATTGGGAGTGTGTTGAGCGGACCATCCGGCATCAGCAGGTAACTGTAGCCGGCCTGTAATGGGTGCCCGGCAAATATTTTCGTATACAGGCGGTATGCTGCCTGGTGATAGGCCTTCGGATGGTTCACCATGGCCGACGGCCCTTCTTCAAAAAAATGCTGCTTAAAATAGCGGATCTCATCACGGTCCAGCGGCGTGCTATCCGCATACCGTATTCCCTGGTGATCCGATTCTATGCTGTATAAGGTATGCTCTCCCGCAAAGTAAGTCCGGATCCGCTGGCGGGGAGCCAGCCGGTGCAGCAGGCTGTCGGGCGAAAACAATTCATTGCCGTTATGTGCTGTCTGCCGTACTTTTTTCCTTAAAGTAGCCAGGTCCCAGGCCAGTCGCTGCTGGCGAAGCTGCAATAAGCTATCATTTTTACTACCGAGTAGCGCTTCTTTCCTGTAGTAGAGCTGCGCCTGCTCCAGCAGCCGGATTCGTTTTTGGATAGTATCGTTGCCGGAATGAATGGACTGCTGCTGCATTTCTTCCCACAATAACTGCGACTTGCTGTCTTCCATAAACTGCAGGATGGCCAGCTGGTAAGCTGCCTGGTGTGTGGTTTGCCAGCAGCGCCAGGCCAGTGCAATAGCGGCTTCATAACGGTAACGGCTATCTGATATAGCGGCCTCTTTGGCCGATGGGGATATATACTGGTGCCGCAACTCCCTTTCTGCGGTAAAGCTCAGGCGGTATAAGGACAGTGCTGTAGCGGGTTGCCCGAGCGACTGGTACACCGATGCTGTGGTGAAGAGGAGATCCAGCAGGGTGTATTCACCATAAACATCTTCAGTAGTAACTTTGCGTATATCCTTTCCCGGTAGTAATATTTTTGAGCAGCTATCCAGCCAGGGAAGCGCTTTTGCCGGTTGCTTACCCGAAGCTTGCAACTTCGCGATACGCAGGAACAGGCGGGCCTGTTCCCTCTTTCGCAGGGTGCGTTGGCTTTCCGGCATGGACAGCGCACGGAAGTAGTATTGTGCTGCGGTTTTGGGATCAGCGAGATAAATATCGCCTGCCTGCTGATAGGCCATAAACAGCCAGTGCGTGGCTTCCGGGTTGCCGGCGGGCTGCTGTTGCAGGATGCGGATACTTTGCGCAATACTTTGCCTGGCGGCCGGAAACTGGTGTAACTGCTGGCAGGCATCTGCCTGCTCAGACAACAGCAAACCATAGGTAGCACTGTGCTTATCCGCCAGCAGCAAGCCTTCCTGGCAGTATCGAAGCGATTGTTCCAGCTGCCCCATGTTGGCGGCAGTGTTAGCGAGATTGCTGTAAGTGGCTGCAGTAGCCTGACGATCGTTGAGCTCACGGGCAAATTCCAGCGCTATGCGGTGAATAAACAACGCCTGTTCGTAGTCGCCGAGCCGCGTATAATTGTTGCCCAGCGGCTTCAGGATATATTCCAGTACCAGGCCGGGATCAGTAACGGAGGTGTGTTGCCGGCCCCATTCAAAGGCTTGCTGGTAGGCGTCTGTAGAGGAAATGATATCGCCGCTTTGCAACAGGGAATAGCCCTGGTTAATGAGCAGGTCCATCCATGCCTGTATTTCATCGGTAGACCGGGGCGCCCGCCAGGCATTGGCAGCAGCTCTTTTCAGCTGTGCGGCCTTTTCTGCAGGCGAAGCGGCAGGGCATTGAATATAGGCGTAGATCCACTCATCCAGCCGGTTGGCGGCCTTGTGTTTTTTCAGCACTGCCGGTGCTGGGTCCTGCCAGGAAATCAACAGACCAGATACCGCCAGTAACAGCAGTACTTTTTTCAGGTAGGTGATATATGATCGGGCTCCAGCCATGGTATAATGGCTGAAGTTATGATTTATTACAGTTTGTAGATAGCGTATACAAAGAAACGATCGGGCGTGTTACCGGTTACCTGCCGCAGGTAACGCAACCCTATTGCCGGTCCGCTTTTTATTTTTCCTATCTGTATATCGGCAAAGGGCGCCGCGTTGATGCTGGCAAACCATTGCGGATCATCTTTGAGCGTTTTACTGACCGTGTTGGTGACCACGTCGGGTTGTTGCACACCGGTCAGGTATACTTTTGACTCAGTAGTAGTTTTGGTAGCAATATTTATTTGCGCCATCGCACCAATACCTACACCGATCCAATTGTTGAGGTTATACCGGAAATGTAACGGCACCAGTTGCAGCGACTGCCGCGTGGTGGTGGTGAGTTCATTCCTGCCCCTGATCAGGTACACCTGGCCGTTTACGGTGGTATCCCGTTTATCGCGTATGATGGTTGTTCCGGAAGATTCCTTTTCCAGCAGGCCGGCAAAGGCTTCCACCTGGAAGTAAGGACGGTCGGGTGCAAAAGGCGCCAATACGGCGCCGAGTTGTAGCGGCCCTTTCAGCGTATAGTCGCCGCTGTTAGGAGAAAACGTATAACCGGCAATAATCCCGGGAGAAAATCCTTTGATAAACCTGGCAGTGGCGCGGTTGGTATAAATGGGCTCGTTTTTATCAAAGATGATGGCCGCGCTGCTGCTGAAAGGAATCTTTTTGGGTTTCTTTTTGAACAGGATGGAATACCGCACAAATCCTTTGGTGGAATCAGGATCGGTAACACCTTCCTGCTGGAGGCCGGGGAGATAAATATTTCTGAAAACAAAATAGATGCTGTCTTTTGTCCGCACGGTATCCATACAGCTTTGCGACTGATAGGCGGAGTCGCAGGCGATGCAAGCAGGGCTTACTTCTTTTAGCTGTATAGTTTCTGTATTCAGTTGCCGTGGCACGGCGATGCCGATGGCCACTCTTTTTGCGGGCCCTTTGCCGGTATTCTGAAATTGAATTTTATAGGTCAGTTCTTTTTTCTTTCCCATAAAACGATAGTTGATCCGGTGTTTCCGCAGTTGCAGCCGGTTGGGGTCGTGGGAATTTACCACGGCCATTTCCAGCTCATATACTTCCGGTTGCGCCAACGCGTTGTCGGGCACCATCATGGCGGTCATGGTAACGGTTGCATTGGTGTCCTGCACCATTTCCGGCAGCGTGTGCATGTTGAGGAAAAGGAATTGTTCTGCGGTTTTGCCGGCATTGCTGAAGTGCAATACGGTATGACTGCTATATGCGCCCTGCATGGCCTGTAACATGGCTTTGGCAGCGGCGTTGTTCACTGCGGGTAAGCCGGCATGGGGGCCACGGGCCAGTGCTACGTCGGGTTCAATACCGGGCGTTTCCAGTTGAGCCAGCAAGGATTGCAGGGAGCTGCTGTCTTCCCCGTGGTAGCTTCTTTTTTCTGTAAGATCAAATGCCGCATGCCCAAACTGTTTCTCGTTATAAAACAGCAGGATGGTGCCGCTGCCCGCATCGCCGGCCATATTCCGGTAGCCAATAAGCGCCATGAAGTCCTCGCCAGGTTTGGGGTTCCGGTTTATCTTCATCTCTATATTCCCATTTCCGTGAAAGAAACGGGAAGCCCAGGCGCTGTTCTTTACAGGCTTCTTCACCTTTATGGGCCTGGGTTTGGTGGGCGGCGCCTTACCATCGTCGTAGTTATTGGTGGCGTATAGGCGTACCTGGTAGGTGCCGGTATCTTTGTAGTGCAGTTCCGGCGTTGGACTAAAACTGAAGGTGCCATCTCCCAGTTCCCAGAAATATGTATAGAAAGATGCGGGGGCGCCGGCTATCTGGCGCAGTGGGCGCAGCTTTGCAACGAGGTGCATACTGTCGTCGGTACCTTGTACTTCAATTTCCGGAGGAAGGGTATCCTGCGGAAATGATGGAGGTACAGGGGATTGCGCCATCACAACGCTTTGAAAGAAAAGTAATAGTGCTGCCAGGAGAGCTGTAGGTTGCATATAACATAAATATAAATAAATATTATATAAAAGCAGCAATAAGCCAACCGGGGGATTGACTTATTGCCTTCAGATTTGGAGTACTTGTAAACGGATAACAGGCCGGTTATTTGGAATTCATGCTGTTAATTAACGACAACAACGTAGCGGCATCCACAGCCTGCAGATCAAAGCTTACGGTGGAATAGTTATCGCTGCCTGCCGGTGTGCCGATGGTAACTGTTTTCTGTTCTGCATACAGCTGGCCATTTACGGCGCTGATAGCGAGGAAGGTGCCTTCCAGTCCTACGGGGATAGAGGTCTGGTAGCTATGGAAGCCTTCTTTACCAGCGGGAGGCGTCATAATAACGTTGTAGAATTTTACCAGTGTATTATAGTTTTTGGGTTTGAAGAACAGCATGCTGGGTTGTTCGCCGCCGTAGCTGCTGCCTGTTTCATTGTTAAAGTGATTAGTGAAATAAGCCATCACCGTGGTTTTGGGATTAGGCATATTAGCCAGTCCATCGCAGTTAACCCATCGGATAAGGCTGTCGAGCCGGAAGTTCATGGAGCCATTGGATGAATTGAACAGTGCATAACTGCTCTGGATCTGGTTCCATAACACGCCCCTCGAAATAGTGTGCTCGGTGGTAATGGTCACGGGCTGGTTGATGTAGTTAAAGCCGTGCTGGGTAACAGATACGGTGGTGTCGCCGTTCCACATCGGCACTTCTTTCATGCCATTCAGTACGTTATCTGCCGGTCTGGCGGGTACCTGTACCATGATGCCTTTGCCGGTATCATTCTTCGGTCGCAGGCCAAGGTCCTGATTGTTCTGGACGGCTCTCACAAAAAATTCTCCAAATGATACCAGCATCTTCCCATCGGCAGTAACAGTGGCTTTGTCCGACAGGATCATACTGCTCACATCCCTGATCTCTTTGATACTGATATCTACTGCGCCCGTAACAGGTGCCCCGCCGGCAGTAATAAAAACGTTGGGAGGAATATTGAATTTTGTTCCCTGGCTGGTAGTGATAACGCCGCCCGCTGCTGCATTTATGCTGAAGTGTTCAAATGGTCGGGCGTGACCGTCCAGGAATTCGGCCAGCATTTTAGCGTCCTGGCCTTTTTCCGGGCCGGGTATTTCCTGGCTGTTATTCTTTTTACAGGAAGAAATAGCCAGTGCGGCAGCTACCAGGCAGGTGATCGACGTTAAGGTAATCGCTTTCATAAAAGATATTTTTGTTGAGTAATGTTTTTGCTTGTTTGATAGTAGATCAACAGCCCTTTTATTTTGTTACCCCCTTTCCGGAATATTTTTTTAGAAAGATGTACTTTTAGTCAGCGCATGTTCCTGTCAACCCATGCGAATCACTTCCAGATGAGTATTCACCCCGACCAGCGATACCTTGAAGGTCTGCTCCAGAACGATACGTTGCTGGTGCAGGAGATTTATCAGCGTTTTGCGGGAAAGATCAAACACCATATCCTGCAACATCAGGGTACGGAAGATGATGCTGCCGATATTTTCCAGGAGTCCATTATAGATGTATACCACCAGGCAAAGTACAAACAGCTGCAGCTTACCTGTCCCTTTGAACCGTTCTTTTTATTGATCTGTAAAAGGAAATGGCTGAATGAACTAAAAAAAAGAGGCCGTCAGCCGGTAACAAAAAGACTGGATGATTTATATGATGTGGGAGAAGATGTATTTGCCGCGGCCGAACAGGTGGTAAAAGAGGAAGCCCGGATAGGCATCTACCTGGAACAGTTTGAACGGTTGGGGGAGAAGTGCCGGGAAATTCTCCGGCAATCGCTGACCGGTGAAGCCCAGGAAAAAATTGCAGCGGCCATGGGGGTTTCCTATGGTTATCTGCGGAAGAAAAAATCGGAGTGCATGGCTACATTGTTATCCTATATTCAGGCTCAGAAAATTTAGTGTATGGCTGCTTATAACCAGGAAGATATTATCCGTTACGTAGAAGGCGACATGCAGCCGGAAGAACTGCTGCAATTTGAAGCGGCCCTCCGGGAAGATGCTGCTTTGTCCGCATCGGTACAGCAATACCGCGAGGTCATTGCTGCCTTGTCGGACCGCTTAAAGCCTGATCCGGGGCTTCAGCAGTTGAAAACCACCCTGGAGGCACAACGCGCTGAACATTTCCGGCGTACAGGGAAAGTGGTGGGCTTTAAAAAGTACCTGGTCACAATCGGTATGGCCGCAGCGGTGCTGGGCGGGATCTTCTTATTCCGCTTTTATTCCCGCGATACCGGTTACATGGATACCTATGGCAATATTGAAATGCAGGTAGCCGCGGAGCGGGGAAATAGTGAGGATACACTGTTACAGTCAGCTGCATTATATTTTAACGAGAAGGCCTACACGAAGGTGATCCCTTTACTGGACAGCTATCTCAAAACAGATAGTAGCAGTCAAACCGCCCTTTATTACCGGGGAATAGCCCTTATCCAAACGGGTGCGGTGCAAACAGGTATGAAAGACCTGGTGAAAGTATACGAAGGGGAATCAGTATTTAAATATGATGCTGTGTTTTATATTGCCCTGTATCACGCACAGGCGCAGCATAAAAAAGAGGCACTGACCTGGTTAAATAAAATCCCGGCCGATGCCTCTGCTGCAGCGAAAGCTGCTGCGCTGGAGAAAGAATTGAAATAACGCGGATTTTGTCTTTCTCGCTGATTATACTGATTAGTTTGATTTTTACTTTTGGATTTTATAAAGGATTAAGGGAGATAGAAGCGGATATATTCGCTCTTATCTCCCTTAATTATTAAATCAGAAAAAATCCAAAAGTAAAAATCAAACTAATCAGTATAATCAGCGTAATCAGCGAGAAAGACAAAATTCGCGTATGATCAGTATTTATCGTCATTGATCTCCAGCCAGTAACCATCCGGGTCACGGAGGTAGATCTGCTGTACGCCATCCACTCTTTTGTTGATAGCACCGGCTTTGCCTGGCCAGTCTTCAAAAGGAATCTGGTGCTTTTTCAATACTTCCACGAAAGCCTGCATATCAGGCACGCTGAAGCAAAGGTGCGTGTTTTTGTCGTGCGCAGTGGCTTTGGCTGCGCCGGAAATAACGTGTACATGGCTGTTCTCACCCACTTTGAACCAGCTGTGTCTTCCATCTTTAAAGGGCTCTTCCATTGGTTCCAGCCCAATAATATCCCAGTAAAATTCCGTGCTTATTTTCAGATCTACTACGTACAACGCCATGTGGTTCAGCGATGGATACTTCTTTGCTTGTCCGCTCATGTGAATAGAAATACCGGTAAGCGCCAGAAAGAGGAGGCCGCCGGATAATAAAAACTTTTTCATACAAACAAGATAATGAGCACAAATGAAAAGTGCAAGAGCGGATGTTGTCTTTCTCGCTGATTACGCTGATTTACTTTTTTTGATTTTTTAAAAGATTTTGGGAGATATCAGCGATATACCCGCTGATATCTCCCAAAATCTTTTAAAATCCAAATAAAATCCAAAAGTAGAAATCAAATTAATCAGTAAAATCAGCGTAATCCTGAGAAAGACAACATCCGCTTAATTCGCTGCTTTGAATGCCACCGATTCAATAACCACGTCCAGTTTTTTCAGTGCAGGCATATCGGAGCGGAGTATTTTGTCGCCGGTGACCTGGTCGTATTGCTTGGGATCGCCGGTGTTATTGGCTTTCAGTATAACGATCACGCTTTTGCCTTCCAGGGCGCCGCCGTTCCAGCTGGATACCATTCCGCCGTTGGTCCATTCAAATGCGTTCAGCTTAAAGGGGCGGCCATTTACCTTGATGAGTTTATCCAATGGGTCGCCGGCTTTGATGCCGTAAGGCGATTTCCATTTGGAGGGGTAGTGCGAAAAGGTAAGGATGTTGCCATTTTCGCCGTCAAACTGTACTTCCAGTTCATTGTCGGTATCAGGATAGATCAGGTAAGCCTCGCCTTCTTTTTCGCCGGAGAGGTTGATGGCATCATGCTGGGTAACGTTATTGACGCCGTACATTTCCACCAGTTGTTCCGGGGTGCGTACCTGGAACAGGGGGCGTACTTCCCAGTTACGTGTATCCGCTGCCGGTGCAGAGGTGGTAGCTTCCGCATTACCAGTTGCCGTGGTGGCGGTGCTTTCATTGCCGCTGCTGGTGCTGGCCGGGGCGGTGGCTGCTGCCTGGTTGGCTGCTGCCACTTCCGCAATGGTAGCAGGTGGCTTTTTACCGGTTACCGGGCCTGTATAGGTGGCCAGGAAATCCGTTTTATCTTCCATGAGCGCTTTCACTTCGCCCTTATATTTGTTGGCGGTGTAGGTGGCAATGGGGAATACGCTGTTGGTTTGAAGTCCCATACTGCGCAGGTTGGTAATAAACCGTTGCCGGTTACAGTCGCTGTACTGGTAAAGGTATTTCAGCGCGGCATCGAAAGCTACCGGGTCTTTTTTCAGGTCAAAAACAGTAGAGTCGATATCCAGGCCGGCATTACCACTGCGGGTGAGCTGTTCAGCGATGTACCCGGTGATGGAATCATGCGGCAGCTGGTAGTGAGCGGCCACCCGGGCGGAGAAATCGTCTACGATATTTTGACTGAGTTTCGTTTGCGCGGTGAGTGTCACCGGAACGAGAAGGGCAACCAATATGAAAAACCTTTTCATGTGAGCTGTATTGAGAATCTTTAAAACTAACAACGTTAACTGGTTTGAGATCACTAATTTATGTAATCTTTGCCACAGCAGTTACCATTACCGCAATAATAGCGGGAATTAGTAAAACGTATGGATACTGAAATATAGTATTTTTAGAGGCAGGGGACGCCAAAGAAATGCCGTTACGGCGCGTTTATGGTGGAGATGGTACACTGTCGCGGGTTTTAATAAACGCCCCGTAATGCTTTTTTATATCCGCATAGATGTCGTAATCGGAAGCGTTTTTAATAAATGAATATTCCGGGCGGTAGTACCGCATAAAAAGCTGGAGGCTGTCGCCATCGAGCCGGGTCACTTTATTCACCATCGAGGGGGTGTATACACTGTTTACATACATCTCCTGTTCTTTATCCAGCAACATATGTTTGAAGGCGATCTTCTTTTTATTCTTCTTAAACTGCGTAACCCGGTATAGTTTGTTGATATCAACGGCGGTGATCTTGTAAACTTCGAACCATTTGGGCCGGCGGAAGGTCATCTCTCTGCTGTATTCTTCCCGGAAGGCAGCAGAATCTTTAAAAAAATTATACCGGACAATATTCACTGTTTTCAGTTGTACCGGTGGTTTCGTGGTGGTATCGGCAGTTTTGGCCTGTGCAAAACTGCGGGTCGCGGCAAAGCATAATATAATTATCCAGGTGGTTACTACGGGCTTCATCGGCAGTTAAAATACTTTCTTCTGTTGAAAGAAAAAATTAAATAAACATATCTTCGGCACAGAAAATATTCTGATGAAGTATCAACCGCTTTTATTGAAATGCTTGTTGCTGGCATTGCTGATTGGTTTCCTGGCGTCGTGTGATCAAAGCAAAAAACAAAAGTTCAGCGTGGAAGATGTACCGGATCCCAAAAAATCCGGTGGGGGGTATGTAAGTAATCCCGACCAGCTGATTTCAGCAGCTGCCGTGAATGAGCTGAATGAAAAGTTATCCACTCTGGATAACGCTGGTAAGGCGCAGGTGGCGGTGGTCATACTGCACAGTATCGGCGACAATGAAACGCGCGACTTTGCCCATAAACTGTTTAATTACTGGAAAATAGGAGATAAGGAAAAAAATAACGGGCTGCTGATCCTGATGGTGGAAGATGCCCGTAAACTGGAATTTGAAACGGGGTATGGCCTTGAGGCAGATATGCCGGATATTATCTGTTTTCGTATCCAGCAGGAATATATGATCCCGCGCATCAAAGAGCACAACTATGATGCAGCCTTTACGGACGGTATTAAGTCAGTGGCCTCCCTGTTTGATAACGGCAACTATGCATACAATATGCTGCCGGATCTGCCCCGGGCTGATTCCTCCCTGATGGCTGCCGATACCATAGTTATTGCCGGAGATGAGGCCACCATGCCGGCCACCGTGCCGGCGACAGATGGCGACGTAATAGACGTAGCTCCCCAATCATTTGCCAGTACAGATCAGGCCACCAATTCCGCTTCCAATGACTATACCGGCGATTTCTCGTTTACTGCCATTATCTTCTGGTTATTCGCCTCGGCGGCAATGATGCATGTTTTCTTCGGGAAAAAAGCAAAGCGGAGGGACGATGATCCGGATGCGGAGCCATTGGCCATAACGGCTGTTCCCAATGAATTCCTGCGTCCACGCTGGATTGGCCTGATCATTATTCACGCTATCGCTTTCTATACCATTTTTTATATCGCTACAAAGCGGCACACAGATGTAGGCTTTCTGAAAGTATTCCTGGTCTACTACCTGGTGTGGCTGGTGTTTATGCATGCAGCGGTGTTGCTGATCATGCTCCGTTCTGCAGTGATGCTGAGAAATGATGACCGCCACCTGAAATGGCTGCGGTTGGAGGTATTGAGGAGGGATCTGCGGATTGCCGGTTACGTGTTCCCACTGCCCTATTTATGGCTGTATATGATGTGGCTGAAGTCCCGGCTCAATCATCTGCGGAACGATGTGTATGATTGCCCGCAATGCACACATGCGATGCATAAACTGGATGAAGCAGATGATAACACCTACCTGGAAAAGGGGCAGGTGGTGGAGGAAGAACTGGATTCGGTTGACTATGACGTATGGCGCTGCGATACCTGCAATACCCAAACAGTACTGAATTACACGAATATGCGCTCCGCGCTGGCAGATTGCCCATCTTGCAAACATAAAACCTATAAGTGTAAGAAAACGGTGACGAAAAAGCGCGCAACCACTTCCTCCGAAGGGTGGGGTATCAAGGAATATGCCTGTGCATTTTGTGCTTATGCACATGACTACCAGTTTGTTATTCCAAAGATATCCAAATCATCATCATCTTCTTCTTCCGGAAGCTCTTCGTCATCGTCCTCTTCTTCCAGCTGGGGTGGCGGGTCTTCGGGCGGTGGCGGAGCAAGCAGCAGCTGGTAAATCCTTTCTCCCGGAATAAAAAAGAGCCGGTGTAAAACCGGCTCTCCTGTTAAACTGAATAACTATGTTGTTTTAATTATCGGCATTCATTTTACCAACCACTTTATATCCTGCGATAGAATTATCGCTGTTCAGAACTGACTGGTAATACATGCCGTCTGGTGATAAGTAATACTGCTGACCATTGATGTTCACGGAGCGGCTGTTATCCGGCAGCTGTGAAACCATATCTGTACCACTGTTGCCTGCGCCGTTATCGGGATTGTTATTTCCCTGGTCATCATTAATGGTCACTGTTTTATCGCCTATTTTACCATTTTTGCCAACTACTACATAACGTCTGCCGTTATCCGTCATGGACTCCTGGTAATAGGTGCCATTCAGTTCGTAATAGGTATTTCCGTCTACCTGTATTTCTTCTGCGCCTTCCGGCAGGTCCGGTACTGCTGCGCCGACGGGAGCTTCCACTACTTTATAGCCTTTGGTATCGCCGGTCGACTGGTAATAGGTTCCTCCGTAATAGTACATTGGACCAAAGGAGGCGCCCAGGGAGAAGTAACCGAAAGGCAGTGAGGAAACATATAATCCCAATGGCGGGAAGAACGGATTGTAGTAAGGTCTGTACCAGGGACGTCCGTAATATATGCGTCCGCGGTAAACCGGGCCACGATAACCGTGATAATAGCCTCTGTTTACCGGGGCCACTACCCGTGGAGAATACATGCGGGGGGACGCGTATACCCTGCCGCTACCGCCTGACCGGAATCCTCCGCCACCGCCATGATAACCTCCACCGCGGCCACCGCCCTGACCTGAGCTAACACGTTGCGCATAGGCGTTGCTTACTGTAAATGTGCCCAACAGGCCAACCAGCACAAACAGTATATAAAGTCTGTTTTTCATTTTTTTTAACATTTGGTAATCGTCTCTTCAGTTCTCTTTCGCTGTCATTTATTAGACGGTAAAGGGGGCTTGAAGTTTAACTGCAATACCATATAATGCAAAAATGCGGCCGGTTTGCTGAAATGCGGCTGTTTACTGGGTGCTGGTAGTATTAATAGCCGCCATAAAGCGTTTGGCGAGATTTCCTATCTCCGCTGATTTTACCACCTGGTTTATCCACTGGGCAGGCAGCTGGTCAAACCCGTAGTGGAGGCCCGCCGCCGCACCGGCCACTGCGCCGGTGGTATCTGTATCTCCTCCCAGGTTTACAGCAGTGAGCACGCAGCTTTGGTAATCCTGCGTAGTGAGCAGGCACCAGAGGGCGCTTTCCAGGGTATGTATTACGTAACCGGAGCTAAGGATCTGTTGTTCAGGGATAGCGGCTATATTTTGCTGTAATACACGCTCATAAAGCTTTATTTCCGCCGGGTTAAAGGGCTGGGTGCCCAGGTAGGCGTTTACACTCCGCTGCATCTGCAAATAAGCCTCCCGGAGATCTTTCAGGGAAAGCAGCGCCCGGAGAAATTCCACGTAGATAAAACAGCCCAGTACCGAGCGGAAATGCTGGTGCGTAATGCCAGACACTTCCCGGATAACCTGGTAACGCGTATGGATATCATTTTCGTTGGTGAGGAACAGGGCAAGCGGCATCATGCGCATTAAAGATCCGTTGCCGTTTTCAAATTCCTCAAATCCACCGCTTACCAGGGGCGACGTGCCGGTACTTACCCTCAGCAGCGCCCGGCGGGTAGTATGACCAATATCAAATACCTCGTTATGCGCGCCCCAGTAACCTTCCGATGACCAGCGCACAAACGACTGCGCCATGTTTTGAAGGTTGTAACCGGTTATCAGGCTTTCCGCTGTGCAGAAAGTGAGGGAGGAATCATCTGAAAATGTGCCGGGAGGCTGATTCCAGCATCCATATCCCGTGAGGGTGGTAATGGGATTTTCTGAGAGATAACTACGCGTTTTGAATTCTACCGGTACGCCCAATGCATCGCCGATAGCGATACCGTAAAAAGCGCCTGTAATTTCTTGTTGCATGGGATAGAATAACTAACGTTAAGGTACATATGAAATTATAGCAATGAATATACGGTTGATTTGTTAATTCTGACCATCAGAATATGATATTTATACAACAAATTTTTTGATCTCCGGTATTCATTTTATTCAGCATTTTTTTGTTCCATTCAGGATTGTTCATTGTAATAATGGCTGCAAAACCTGTTTTCCGGGAATGGTAACTCCCTACCTTTGCTTTATCACGATGAACATATCGCTGAAAAGAATTACCGAAAATCTGTTTTTTAGCTTGTCTGGAGCATTTATATAACCTTGTTGTCACAGTTAACCCGGTTACAATACAAAGGTTATTCAACCATTATTAGCAGCGCCAAATAGCTGGCTATTCCTTGTATTTATTTATTGAAAACGAAAATTAACCCACATGCAATCTTTTTTGTTCAACCGGCATTTTCAAACATGCACATTTCTTGGACATTACCACTATCAGTTATTTTTTTTTGTGTTGAATTAGCAGAACAGCTGTTGCTTTCGGTACGCCAGGTCCTGATCAGGGTTCAGGAAGATCAGGCATAGGAAAATGGTGATGTATTACCGGCATTGATATGCGGTAACTGGTCAGACCTGGTTTTACCGGATAGCTGTCACGGGAGCGGCATGTACACTTGCAGCTAAAAGTATTCATTGTTTGTTCCCGGCTACAGTTAACCAATCAAATCCTATTCACATGGGGTGATAGTACATACAAGAACGGACCGTTTTTCCAGGCAGTCCGGTTTTTTTAACATTGAGATGAACATTTAGTTGAAGTCTTTGCGACGCATGTTAAACGGGGCCGCTTATTCAGGTAGTCCCCTGTTTTTCAATCCCATAAAAATTTTATATGAAAAGATTATTGGAGTGCAACATACACGATGGAAGCTTTATGCCCTGGACCGTTTTTCTAAACGGTCCCCATTACCGGAATCACCAATATGAAGGCGCATACCCTGCATATTGTTTAAATATAAAGCCATACGTTAAACCGATCAGTGTAGAAACGAGATCATTTATGCTGCGATTGATTCGGAAAACCGGGGGACTGTTTTTCCAGGCGGTCCCCATCTTTGAAAACCAGGCTGGCAACAGTCTTCCTGATACAACGCTTTTTCATAGGTTCAATTTGATTTGGGAAAGGAAGGGACCATCTTTCCAGATGGTCCTGATTTCTTCCTCCGGATCATCCTGACGAAATTCATTCAACAATGGATCGGACATACTAAAAAACAGGGGCTGTTTTTCCAGGCGGCCCCATCTCCTGACCAACACATGGTAACGCAGCGGCAGTGCCGCGCTTACTGCAACATAGCTCATTTTTGAGGTGGACGTAAATTGATATCGGGGCTGTTTATCAAAACAGCCCACTATTTTAAACCGGATTTATGTGAAAAATGAAAGTTTTGGTGATAACTTCGTTACCTGCACTTTCACAGAAAGCGCTTGTTGAAAACATCGTAAACCCGGAAACGCATGCAATATCACCTCCTCGGAAAATCAGGCCTCGCCGTCAGTGAAATCGGATTCGGCTGCATGTCGCTCGGAAATGATGATGCCGCTAACGCAAGCCTTCTTCATCACGCCTGCGACCAGGGAATCAATTTCTTTGATACCGCCGACCTCTATGAACACGGGCAAAATGAAATCACCATAGGCAAAGCACTGCAGGACAGAAGATCATCTGTAATCATCGCCACCAAAGTAGGGAACCAGTGGAAAGAAGATGGCAGCGGATGGGACTGGAATCCCCGCAAAGCATACATCATGGCGGCTGTAGAAGCAAGTTTACAACGGCTGAAAACAGATTATATCGACCTGTATCAGCTACATGGCGGCACTATTGCCGATCCCATAGATGAAACAATTGAGGCCTTTGAAACCCTGCAACAGCAAGGGAAAATAAGGTATTATGGCATCTCTTCCATCCGCCCCAATGTGATCCGCGAGTATGTACAGCGGTCGGGTATGGTAAGTGTAATGATGCAATACAGCCTGCTGGACCGGCGTCCGGAAGAAACGGCGTTCCCTTTATTGCTGGAAAACAACATCGGTGTGCTGGCAAGGGGAAGTGTGGCAAAAGGCCTGCTGGTAAATAAACCCGCGGCGCCTTACCTCAACTATACTGCGGAAGAAGTGAGCGCTGCCGCCGCTGCGGTAAAAACGTTCAGCACAGCTTCCCGGGATGCTGCGCAAACGGCGCTGCGGTTTGTATTGCAGCAGCCGGCGGTTTCCAGCGCTGTGGTAGGCATACGCACCACCGCACAACTGGAAGATGCACTGCGCGCTGTGAAATCCGCAGCACTGCTGCCGGATGAAATAAAAAAACTGCAACAGGCAGTAACCATAAACACGTATGATCAGCACCGGTAGCAATTTGCGCTGCTCCCTGCCTTCATGCTGCTTACATTATATTGTACCCCATCTAAGCCGCTGTTATGCAAAAACTGAAAGTAGGAATGTTATTGTTTCCTGAGTTAACCGTCCTCGATTTTACAGGACCTTACGATGTATTTGTGAAGGCGCCCTGTTTTGAAGTGATCGTTATCGGGGAAACCACTGGTATTATCCAGGCAGAAGGCGGCTTGTTGCTGCAGCCACAGGTAGCGCTGGCGGATTGTCCGCAACTGGATATTATTTTTGTTCCCGGTGGGAGAGGAATCAATGGGTTACTCACCAACGCCGTAGTGCTGAAGTTTCTGCAGGATCAGGCGGTAAAGGCAAAGTATATCACATCTGTTTGTACAGGTGCATTGGTGCTGGCCGCAGCAGGATTGCTCGATGGATTCAAGGCTACTACTCACTGGCGTTCGCTGGAATTGTTACGGATGTTCGGTGTGGAAACGGTAGAAGAAAGAGTAGTGAGAGACCGGAGCCGCATTACCGGCGGGGGCGTAACCGCAGGCATCGATTTCGGATTGGTGCTGACAGCACTTATAGCCGGAGATGAAGTGGCTAAAATTATACAGCTGCAACTGGAATATAATCCCGCGCCGCCATTCAGGGCAGGATCGCCACATACCGCGGGATTGCCGGTGCTGCAAAAAGCGAAAGAACTCAGCGCGCAGATGCTGGATGCCAGGAAGAAAATTATCCGGCAACTACTGCTGGATCGCGCTCCCTCCTCAGCAGGGCCCTCCTGATGCTACGTACTTCGCGCAGGCTGATCATCCGGTTTTGTTCAGGATCCCATACCTTCAGCCGGAAACAGGCGCACACATCCCGGAAGCCCAGGCTGGTGGTTTTAACAGACTGCATGGCAGGTATCTTTTGCATTACTTCCGGTAAACGGTAAAAGGGAATACGTGCATTCAGGTGATGAATATGATGATAGCCAATATTGCCGGTAAACCATTTCATTACAGGATTCATTACCATATAGCTGGAAGACAACAGTGCGGCCTTATCATAACACCATTCCTTGTTTACATTGAACGTAACGCCCGGAAAATTATGCTGCGCATAAAAAAGATAGGCGCCCAGTCCGCATGCAATGGTAAACGGAATCAAGATAAACAACAACCAGCTTTGCCAGCCCAGGAAGTAAATCACAGCCGCGCTACCACCGATATGAATGATCAGCGCCAGTAAAGAATCCAGGTGTTTACGCGGACTGCTTAAAAAAGACTGTACACACATGCCGATCATAAACATCGACAGGTAACCGGCTGCAATTGTTATCGGGTGGCGGCTGAACAGGTAAGTTCTCCTCTCTGCCGGTGTTATGGATTCAAATTTCTTACGGGTAATAATAGGGTAGGAGCCAATGCTGGCGCTGAACAACTTCGAATTATGTTTATGGTGGTAATCGTGCGAACGCTTCCAGATACTGGAAGGCGCCAGCACATATACCCCGAAAGTAACCATGATTGCTTCCGCTAACCAGGATTTATGCAGAATAGCATGATGCTGATGATCATGATAAATAACAAACATCCTTACGATCAGTAATCCGGAAAGAATACTGGCCATTATTTTAAGTACCAGGTCAGGCAATACCAGGGTGCCTGTTAAGGCCAGCATCAACAGTAGTAATGTTGATATTGTATAGAGCCAGCTTTTGGCTCTCTCTTCGCGCGCATATGGCTTGGTAGCCAGTATCAGTTGTTTCCCTTCCAGCATAATTGTCGTAGGATGATCTATCTTAAGTTGTTGTTTGTAAAATGATTAAATAACGGCAGGGCGTTTGTGTTTCCACCTTTTGTGCGACCAAAGCCACGTTGCTGGCTGGGAAACAATATCCTCCTCCAGTTTACGGGTATGTGCGGAGGTAATGGCGCCGTCTTTTTCTTCAGCCGGCGTGGCGGTCAGTAATTCAGCCGACACGGTGTAGTAGCCTCTCTTTTCGCGTTGCACGGTTACATACACTACCGGGTAATTCATTTTCTGTGCTATTTTTTCAGTGCCCTTGAAAACAGGCGTATCCTGGTGAAGGAAGTTGAGCCATTGCGCTGTTTTCGGCTGTGGGGCCTGGTCAGCAATAAAAGCAGTGGCATTTACTTCTCCACGGTTTTGCACCATGTCGCGGAAGGTGTCCTGCATGGCAATCAGCTTGGTGCCAAAGCGGGTACGCATGCGGTACATGAGACCGTTAAAATGTTTGTTGGCCAGTGGGTGATAGATAACATAAAGCTGCTGGCGGCACAGTATGCTAAACGTATTTCCTGCCCATTCCCAGTTTCCTTTGTGCCCCATTACAAGTACCGCACTTTTTTTCTCTGCTTCGAGCTGGTTAAAAAGCTCCACTGTAGCCGGTGTAAAGCTGCAGTGTTTCACCATCGCTGTTTTGCTGATGGTAAGCGTTTTAAACGTTTCCAGGAAAAGATCACAGAGGTAATGATAGAAATCTTTGCATATACGTTGGATCTCTGCGTCACTCTTTTCTGGAAAAGAATTCCGCAAATTCTGAAGAACCACCTTTTTACGGTAGCCCATCACGTAATATAACAACACATATACTGCGTCAGAAACCAGGTAAAGCACACGGAATGGCAGTAGCGATAACGCGTAGATCAGTGGTAACAGTAAGTAGTAGGCAATAGCAGACAATGTGGCACAGGTTTTTGATACTTCGAAAAGTATTATTGAAAATGTAAATGTATACCTTAAAGAACACTTTTCATAGTATCCGTAAAAAAAACGATGCATTGGTTCATTTAGTATCTTTATCAGGTAGTGTTGTCTAAACTTTAACAGTTCCAGATGAAGACCATAGCCCGATTTGCGAGATACGGCTGCCTGCTGGCAGCGATTGGCGGCCTTTCTTATTGCGCCCGTAACCCATATGCCGCCACCAATAAGGTTTACCGGCAGGAAGCTAAAACCTACGCGAAGGTGTTGCGTGAGCAGCCCGGAGCGCTGAATGGCGCCGGCGGCGCAGAAGCCCCCTCCTGGGTAGGCACGGTGAACTTCAATATGAGGAAACCCAGTCTTGTTATCATACATCATACCGCTCAGAATTCATGTGAACAAACACTGAAAACGTTTACCCTGCAAAGAACCCAGGTAAGCGCCCATTATGTGATATGCCGTAATGGAGCCATCCATCATATGCTGAACGATTATCTCCGCGCCTGGCACGGAGGCGTCGCCAAATGGGGCAACCTCACGGATATCAATTCTTCTTCCATCGGTATAGAGCTGGACAACAACGGCAAGGAACCTTTCGATTCCGCCCAGATCCGCAGCCTGTTAGTGTTACTGGACACCCTTCAGCACCGCTACAATATCCCCGCAGCCAACTTCATCGGCCATGGCGACATCGCCCCCGGCAGAAAAGTAGACCCCAGCGCCTGGTTCCCCTGGCATCAACTGGCCGATAAAGGCTTTGGTCTCTGGTATAAAGACACCAGCAATACCATCGTGCCCCAAACATTCGACCCGTTGCTCTCGCTTCGCATCATCGGGTACGATGTGAAAGACTCCACCCGCCGCCATCATGGCCTTTAAACGCCACTTTATACCGGAAGACAGCCTCCCGGGTCTTGATGACGCCGGCCGGAAAATAATGTTCAACCTGCAGCAGCAATACCAGTGATCTGTTAGAAAGACACCCAACTTTACTTTTACCCCTATGTTTCTGCAAAGATTATTTTGTGGAGTGGGATAAATATCATATTTTAATAATGAGTTAAAAAGAGATATAAACCAAAATCAGCAATCAAGAGACCCATTTTCCCGGACTTGTTATTATACCTAATCTCCATGTTATACTAATCTTTCTTGTTATGAAACGTTCTTTTAAATTCCCGTTACTGCTGGCAGCAGCCAGCATCGCATTGCTGTGCTGGCCCCGTGAACAGGCCACCGCACAAACAGACCATCCCGCAAAAGATTCTTCCTGCCTGGTGAAAACAGATGTCAGCTACGATTTTGCAGATAATATGCACAAAAAAGTAAACGACATCATAGAAGATAAACTTGCCGGTGGTATCGAAGAAAGCGGCAGGGTCACCTGGGAAAATTCTCCCGACGCCCCGGAATATTACCAGGTAGTACTGCGCAAAACAAAGGTGACCATCAAATATAAAGGCACCATTTGCGAAGACAGGATGATCTGGCAGAATATTGAAGACTGTAAGTCTGAGCTCAAAAAGCTGCTCGGGGCGAAGTAAATGACATTTTCAAAAGAATTTACCGGGAAATGCCTTCCCGGTAAATTCCCGCGAAGCTGGTTACCTGTAAACCAAATGCAGGATTACCCAAAACTGGTGTAAGCCAAAACAGGACTATCTCACCTGTGTTATAAACCGGCCTCAGGAAGAGATAGTGTATTGGGAGTGCATGGGGAGTGCATTAATAGTGCATTAATAGTGCATGAGGAGTGCATGGGAAGTGTATAGATAGTCCATAGCATACGCATATTTCAGGCATGGCTGAAGCATCCGTGAAGTAACACTGGCATTATCTCCATGTATCCGTTACCTGCTCATTTCAGTGATAAACTCTCTGACCGGAATCGCCCCGCGGTTACCGCCATCCCATACGCACAATGCCCGCCCAACAGCTCTTCCCTGCTAAATATTTAGCAGCATCCTCCCGCTGTTTTCACAGCCCATATAGTCTATAAATTTTGTAGATTAGTAATTGTACCTTACTTTTGCCCCCGATATCACCAACTGATTATACACCAAAAAATAAATGCCAAAATCTGAACGGTGTAACCATATCCGCAAAGATCTGAGTCAACTTATAAATCAAGTACAAAGCATGAATTACGTAAAAAGGCTGTTATGCCTGCTGCCCGGTTTACTGTGGCTGCAGCAGAGCATTGCCCAGGAAATCAGGGTAAACGGGGTAGTCACATCCCGTTCGGATGCACAGAACATACCCGGCGCAATTGTTCAGGTGAAGGGAACCGGTCGCGGTACACAAACCGATCCGGACGGAAAGTATTCGATCAGTGCGCAGGTGAATGATACGCTGCAATTTTCCTCACTAGGCTTTGAAACAACGTTTGCCGTTGTAGGAAACAATAAAGTGATCAACATCTCCCTGGAAAACAGTAACAGGAAACTGGAAGAAGTAGTAGTGACCGCCCTGGGCATTTCCCGCGAAAAGAAATCACTCGGCTACGCTGTGCAGGAATTAAAATCAAAAGACATTTCTGAAGCAAAGGAAACCAACCTGGTAAACGCATTGTCCGGAAAGATAGCAGGCGTACAGGTTACCAACAGCCAGGGTAACCTCGGCTCTTCCCGCATCGTGATTCGTGGCGAAACCTCCATTGCAGGTTATAACCAGCCACTGTTTGTACTGGATGGCGTGCCGGTAGACAACAGCCAGCTCGGTATTGGCACAGGCCGCGATTTTGCCAATGCCATTTCGGATATCAACCCTGATGACATTGCCTCCATCAGCGTTCTGAAAGGCCCCAATGCGGCGGCATTGTACGGATCGCGCGCTTCCAGCGGCGTAATCGTCATCAAAACAAAAACAGGAAAAGATACCAAAGGAGGCATGGGCGTGACCGTAAATTCCGGCGCCACCTTTGAAAAACTCCTCATCCTGCCCGACTTTCAGAACTCCTACGGACAAGGTACCGGCGGACAATTCTCCTATAAAGACGGTAAAGGCGGCGGCATTAACGACGGCGTTGATGAAAGCTGGGGGCCGAAAATGGACGGACGCCTCATCCCGCAGTTCTTCTCCAATGGCGAAGCAGTACCGTTTGTAGCACATCCCGATAACGTAAGAGATTTCTATGTTACCGGGTATACATTGAATAACGGTTTATCTGTAGGCGGCACCAACGAAAAACTGGATTACCGGTTCTCTTATAACAATACCAAACAAGGCGGCATTTTACCAAATACCGGTATTACCCGTAATACCTTCACCGCCAGTAATACTTTCCGTATTACACCAAAACTCACCCTCAGTACCTATGCCAATTACGTGCGCAGCGCTGCCGATAATCTTCCCGGTGTAGATGGCCGGCGCGGTAACAGCGTTACCCTCCAGTTCATCTGGTTTGGCCGCCAGGTAGATGTGAGCAAACTGAAAAACTACAAAAATGCAGATGGTACCGATTACAACTGGAACCACAGTTACTACAGCAACCCTTACTGGATCCAGAACGAGAATACAGTAGGCATGCTGCGCAACCGTTTCCTCGGTAACGCCCGTCTGTCGTACCAGATCCAGGATTGGCTCACCGCCAGCTTCCGCATTGGTACCGACTACTACCAGGACAGACGCAAATATAAAATTGCTTACTACACCAATGGTACGCCATTCGGTTCTTATACAGAAGATGCCTACGCAGTTAGCGAAACCAATGGCGAGTTTACATTAAACGCCAAGAAAAAACTAAACAGCGATTTTGATATCGATGTGTTGGCCGGCGCCAACCTCCGCTCTAATCAGCTGGAACAAAACTACCAGCAGGCGCCACGCCTGGCAGTGAAAGATGTATACACACTGAACAACTCCCGCGATCCGCTCGTCTCTACCAGCCTGCTCAACAGGCAGAAAGTGTACAGCGGATTCGCAGCAGCGCAGGTAGGTTACCGCAATTATGCGTTCGTGAATTTAACCGCGCGTAACGACTGGTCATCCACACTCCCAAGAGGCAGCAACTCTTATTTTTATCCTTCTGTAAATGCCAGCCTGGTGCTGTCTGAAGCGCTGCATATCCAGGGCGAGGCACTCTCCCTGCTGAAACTGCGCGGCGGATGGGCACAGGTAGGAAAGGACACCGATCCTTACCAGGAAATCAATACCTATCCATTCAACCAGCCGTTTGGCTCACTGCCGTTACTCACCGTGTCGGATAAGTACCTGAATAAAGACCTGAAACCGGAAATCACCACTTCAACAGAAGTAGGGGTGGAAGCCGGATTTATCGATAACCGCGTACGGCTGGATGTTACGTACTACAGCTCCCACAGCCGCAACCAGATCCTGCTGGCGGATGTGAGCTCAACTACCGGCTATCTGAAGAAACTGCTCAATACAGGCGAACTCAGTAACCATGGTGTGGAAGTAATGCTGGGACTAACGCCCATCACTACACGCTCCGGGTTTCGCTGGGATGCGAACATCAATTATGCCCGTAATGTGAGTAAAGTAATAGAACTGGATGCAGATGGATATCTCACCAACTATGTACTCGGCAGCTCCGGTAATATCCAGGTACTTGCCAGCAAAGGCCAGCGCTATGGCGCTCTTTATGGCACTGCCTATAAAAGAGACAGCGAGAACAGGATCCTGGTTAATGCAGATGGTACCCCGGCTGTAGATCCGAGTAAAAAAATATTAGGCTACTACACACCAAAATGGACAGGTAGCATCAACAATAATTTCTCCTTCAAAGGGTTTAACCTGAGCTTCCTGATAGACACCAAACAAGGCGGTTCCATCTGGTCCGGTACCAATGCCACCGGTATGAGTACCGGTGTACTGGCAGCAACCATGCCAGGTCGCGACCAGGAACATGGCGGGTTGCCTTACTATAATGATGGCTCTAAAAATGTTCAGCTGCCGGATCATAACGCCACCGCACCTGGCGGCTTTACCGTGAAACACGACGGGATCATCTTCGACGGCTACACAGCAGACGGTAAGAAGAATACCGCTATCCTGCCCGCACAAAACTATTACAAGGCCGTATACAGCAGCAACCTGAATGAAAGCGCTGTATATGACGCGTCCTTTGTTAAACTGCGTGAAATAAAAGTAGGATATACTTTACCGGTTTCCCTGGTGAAGAAATGGGGACTACAGGCGGTGAATGTGGCGCTGGTAGGACGGAATCTCGGGTACCTGCACAAGAACACACCGAACATAGATCCCGAAACAGCCTTTAATACCGGTAACGGGCAGGGACTGGAAACGCTGCAGATACCTACTACCCGCAGCTTTGGCTTTAACCTGAATGTTTCATTTTAATGATTGATTGATTATGAAAAAGTTGTTGATACCTTTTTGCTTAATATTCGCTGCTGCATGGCTGGCTGGTTGCCAGAAAGACCTGGAGCGCACCAACATAAATCCGAACGAACCTACCGTTGTACAGCCCGACTACCTGCTGAGCAACGGCATTAAATCCAACGTGGATACCTACTGGGGCAGTGATGCCACCATGGAAACATCCCTGCTGTACATCCAGTACTGGGCTAAGATCCAGTATCCCGACCCGGATCGTTATATCCCCGCATCTACCAATATCCAAACGGTGTGGAACAATTTTTATGCACAGGGAATCGCTGATTTTACCAAGCTGGCAGAGTTGGGCGACACGTTGCACAATCCTAATTATAAAGCAGTAGGCATTATCATGCGTTCCTGGATCTTCCAGGTGTTGACGGACCTGTACGGGGATATTCCTTACACACAGGCAGGCAATATCGATAAGTACCTTACACCGGTGTACGACAGTCAGCGCGTAGTATACAGGGGGCTTCTGGCTGAACTGAAAAATGCTGCGAACACTATTTCCCCATCAGACAATCCTATCCTCGGCGACTCTTTACTGGCCGGGAATATGAATGGCTGGAAAAAATTTGCCAACGGGCTGCGTTCGCGCATTGCCTTACGCCTGGCCGATCGTGATCCTGCTGCCGCTAAAGCGGTGTTCGCAGAACTGGCGGCAGAAGGCAACTTTTTCCTCACCGCCGGCGACCGTGAAGTGAAACTGAATTACCTTACTTCTCCCAACCAGAACCCGGTTGGTAAAAACAGGGAAACGAGAAACGATTACCGCATCAGTAAAACAGTGGTCGATAAACTGAAAGCACTGAACGACCCACGGTTAAGCATATACGCAGCACTGCCAGCTGATACCAATGCATATATCGGCGTTACCAATGGATTGTCTGCCGACTCGGCCTCACGGTTGGGTTTCAGCAGGACTTCCGATGTGGGAGCCGCTTTTACCGCTACACAGGCGCCTGCCTATGTGTTTACCTATGCAGAGCAATTGTTTATCCTGGCAGAAGCAGCGCAGCGTAACCTGATCAGCGGCAACGCCGCCGATTTGTATGCACAGGCTATCCGCGCATCCTTCAAACAGTACGGTATTACCGGCGGTCAGGTAGACGCTTACCTCGCACAACCGGCCGTAGCGTACGACGCCAGTAATTTTAAGAAATCAATAGGAGAGCAGAAGTGGCTGGCCTTATTCAGTGAAGGCCTGGAGGCTTTTGCAGAATGGAGGAGACTGGATTATCCACAGTTGAAGCCCGCTTATACCGGCGCGCTGCAGGGTAAAATGCCGCTGCGTTTAACGTATCCTTCAAGTGAGCAGGCGTTGAACGGCGCCAACTACAAAGCAGCTGTTGCCCGCCAGGGTGCGGATCTGCTGACGACGAAGGTTTGGTTTGACATGTACTAAAAGAAGTAAAAAAAAGGACGGATTTACAGTAAGTTGTTACCTGCAAATCCGTCCTTTTTTTATTTTTTATTATTCGCGCGGTAGCGCATGATTTCTATACCTGCTTCTATCACCGGTCCGATCCCGTGAAAATCGTTCAGTTCTGTAGGACGGTTATAGTAAAAAGACAGGTCCGCCGACGTGTTTGTGCCGATGCACACATCTTTCAGTTGTCCATCTTCCTGAATTTTCTCCTTTACCAATCCTTCCCAACCCCTTTCTGCTATGGAGATATAGCGTTTATCGAGCCAGCCTTCATTTACCCCGCGTGCAATGGAATATACAAACATCGCGGTGCAGGAAGTTTCTGTATAGGAATCGGTACGGTCCAGTACCTGGTGAAACAGGCCGCTGGCCGACTGATATTTTGCAACGCCCAGGATTTGACGGGTAACATCTGCAATTACTTCATTCCTGCCGGGGTGATTGGCGGGCAGGTCGTTCAGCAGCTGTACTTTTGCCAGCATGATCCAGCCGTTGGCACGGCCCCAGTGAGCAACGCCCTGTCTTTTCAGATCTTCGTAATAATAGTGCACATACAATTCATTCCGTTCATCCCAGAGGTAATGCGAAAAATGTTTTACCTGGGCTACGGCATCATCAAAATAAGCGTTGTTGCCGGTGAGCTTACCCATACGTGCGAGGAAGGGAACGCTCATGTACAGGTCATCTCCCCAGAGCGTCCACTTATAAGGCGTTGGCCGGCATAAGGTGCCGTCTGCCAGCCTTTCCTGTACCTTGCTGATATGGTTGGCTGCTTTATCGATATAGGCCCTGTAATCGCTTCTTTTTACTTTTTGGTAGACGTCTAACAGGCTGGCCCCCATGGCGCCGCAGTCATCCAGCACGCGGGTGTTGATTAGCTGGTTGAACGGAAAACTTTTGTACTTCACACCTTTTTTGCTGAGCGCTTCAAAATAGGCGTAGTTGTCGAACGCAAAGGCTACATGCCGCTGCGCGAAGGCAGTATATTTTTCGTCTTTCAGGTAATTGCCGAGGTCCGTCATAGCGATATTCAATACACCGTTTGGATAATGCCATTCGCTCAGGTGGTCGGATATCCTGGCTGTTGTGCCGGCTGGTATTTCCTTGCTGGTGTTCCAGGTTTGGTTGTTATCATCTTTAAACTGGAAGGCTGCGTGTGCCACAGCATAGTCGGCTACTTTTTTTACAACTGCTGCGTCGGCGGAATTATCCTGCGACAGCGCGGCTAACGGGAGGGTTATGCCCAGGAGTAAGACAAGGGTTTGCTTTTTCATATGTGGAAATTGTATGTACAATATAGCCCGCATTTATCATTATTGCAAACGATTGCATAAAAATAACTTGGTTCTTAATATAATTTATTTTAATTATGTGTTTCAAAGTAACCAGTTTAAATTTTATCGGGATCATGCGGAATATACGGCATCGGCTGAACGAAGAAAGAAAGCGCGTGTTCAGTATCGTCATATTGCTGTCGTTAACAGCCTGTCAGCAGCACAAAACAGAAGAAATGGACATTGCCGTAGCGGCGCCTTCGGAAAACATCCGGCCACTTACGGAAGAGGAAGACTCCCTGCAGGAAATCCGGCGGAACATTGCCTGGGAGCAGATAGAGGTTTTCCTCTTTGCCAAAGCGCTCATCAATAACAAAGTGCCGTTATTTACCAGCAGGCAGCGCCTGGAAGCAGCCATAGGTGCGGCCGACAGCATCATCTCTGCAAATGGGGAAGATATCTGCGGGTCGCAGTTTGCGGAGGATTTTGATTTTTTCTATAAAGATGGATCTACTTTTGAACACTGTAAAGATTCACTGGCCTGTGAAGAATTTGTTTTTACAGATAGTAACTCACTTACTTCCGGTAAAATTACACTTACCCGCAATACTACCTGGGAAGAAGTAAAACAGTTGTATCCCAATGCAGTATTGCAGGCGGAAAACGAAGGTAAAAGAGATATGATCATCCTGCGCGATTCCTACAGCAAAGACAGCGAAAGCAGTGTGCAGTTATATTTTGAAGATGGCCGCCTGGTGAGGATCGTTAATTTTATTCCTTGTTGAGTTACATCACGGGTGTTTTGCCTCCGTCTACAGCAGTACTGGTACCCGTAATGTAGGCAGCCGCAGGCGATGCCAGGAACGCTGCCAGCGCCGCTATTTCATGGGCTTCTCCAAAGCGCTGCATGGGGATTTCTTTCAGCCATTCTGCTTCTATTACTTCCGGAGATACATTGCGGGCAGCAGCGCTGCTCTTAAACAATCCTTCCAGCCGAGCGGTGGAAGTGGAGCCGGGTAATACATTGTTCACCGTAATGCCATGCGGCGCCAGTTCTGTAGCAAGGGTTTTTGACCACGCCGCCACTGCCCAGCGGGTAGTATTGGACACGCCTAAATTTTTTATAGGTGTTTTTACAGAAGTGGAAATGATATTGATGATCCGGCCGAAACCCGCGCTGATCATGCCAGGCACAAATATTTGCGCCAACGCCTGGTTGCACAGCAGGTGTTGTGAAAAGGCTGCGGTAAAAGCGGCCGCACTGGCTTCTAAAATAGGACCATCCGCCGGACCGCCGGTGTTGTTAATCAGTATATGCACCGGACCACGTGCAGCAACTTTTTCTGCTGCTGCCGTTACCTGCGCCACATCTGAAAAATCGGCGATGGCATAACTATGTTGTTGCCCGCCGGAGGTACTCAGTGTTGGCAGTACCGTTTTCAACCTGTCTTCATTCCTGGCCAATAAAATACACGTAGCGCCTAATAAAGCCAGTTCCTTTGCGGTGGCCAGTCCTATTCCCTGTGAGCTACCGCACACCAGCGCTGTTCTTCCTTTGAGTGAGAGATCCATCCGTGATAATTTTATGTACAATTTAGCGAAAATGTCTGACGCGTATAAAAGCGAAGGGAAGGCCATGCGACCTTCCCTTTGCTTTTATAATTCAGTAAGATAATATGGTTATACGCGGACGTAGAGCTTCTTTTTGTCGAGAATAAATCCTACCAGCCAGCAGGTGAGCATGAATGCCAGTGAAAACAGCAGCGATCCGAATTTGCCCGGCGACAATGGCTGGAAGATGGTGTCGTTGATCCATTTGTAGAGCGACACGCCATTGACCATAAAGAAATAGAACAGGATGGCCATTACTTCCGACAGCAGGTAGAGGAACAACGGATTTTTACCGAACACGGTAAAGAAGCCGGTGCCTTTAGTGAAGCCGAGGATATCTATCACAAAAATGAGGAGTGATAACAGCAACAGGTCGATTCCGATGGTGAGCAATACATAGGAGCTGGTCCACAATTTTTTATTGATAGGGAATACCGTGTTCCAGGCATATGCCAGCAGCAGGAATAATACGCCGGCGCCCACCATGCGGAGCAGGCCGGGTTTTGTTCTGCCCTGTTGCTGTACAAACAGGCCGGTGTAATAACCTGCCACCACGTTTACTACAGCCGGAATGGTGCTGAGGATGCCTTCCGGATCAAAGGCAATGCCTTCGCCATGATACATGTGGTTATCTCCTAAAATAAGTTTATCGAGCAGGATGCCGGCATTGCCACCCATGCTGTATTGTTCGCCGGGAGTACCGAAGTACCACATAACGGCCCAGTATCCCAGGAGGAATATGGCACTCACAGCCCATACCACTTTTTTAGAGCAGTAGTGGATCAGGAGGGAGGCAATACAGTAGCACAAGGCGATACGTTGCAGCACGCCCAGTATACGGGTATGACTAAATGGCTTGAATTGAAGTCCGTTATCGGTATGGTCTACAAACGGGAACCAGTACATCAGGTACCCGAGGAGGAAAATGATCAGGGTGCGTTTGAAAATTTTTCCCAGCACCGCTGAATTTCCCAGTTGAACATATTTCTTCATGCTGAAGCTCATGGCATTGCCCACAGCAAAAAGAAAAGAAGGAAATACCATATCGGTGGGGGTCCAGCCATGCCAGGCAGCATGGTCAAGTGGCCAGTAAGTCCCACCAGTGCCGCCTGTGTTCACTATGATCATGAAACAAACGGTCAGCCCGCGGAATACGTCCAGCGGTAAAAAGCGTTGAGAGCTTTGTGTCATTTCCCTTTAATTGTATTGGTTGATAAGATGGTAAGGATAGAAAAAGCGTTGAGCTGCCTACAATATATACATCTAATTTTCAAAATCCAAATATGAATTCGTTCCGGGAAAACAAATTGAGACATATCGGCTAACGTGAGACACGTATAATCACTATTTTGGTGACTCCACTAAAAAAGTTACGTTATGAATTACAGATTTATTGCGTTGTGCGTGGCCGTGCTTGTTCAGATGAGCTGTAAGCAGCCCGAAAAAGGTTTGTGGTCAAAGGAAAGGGCCAATACCTGGTATGCAGGTAAAGACTGGATCAGGGGAAGTGATTTCATTCCCAGTACGGCTATCAACCAGCTGGAAATGTGGCAGGCCGCTACTTTTGATACTGCTACCATTAACCGGGAACTGGGTTATGCAGAAGGAATAGGCATGAACACCATGCGGGTGTACCTGCATCACGTGCCCTGGGTGGTTGACTCAGCGGGGTTTAAGCAAAGGATCAATACCTACCTCGATATTGCTGACAGGCATCATATCTCTACCTTGTTCGTATTCTTCGACGATTGCTGGGACAGTACCTACCAGGCGGGGCCGCAGCGGGCGCCAAGGCCAGGCATCCATAATTCCGGCTGGGTGCAGGATCCGGGATTAGCCATTCATCAACGTCCTGCGCTGGTGGATACGTTGGAGAGATATGTGAAAGATATCCTGACTTCCTTCTCTGATGATAAACGTATCCAATTATGGGACCTGTATAATGAACCCGGTAACTCCGGCCATGGCAACAGGAGTTTGCCCCTGCTGGAAAAAGTATTTGCCTGGGGCAGGGAAGTAAATCCTTCGCAGCCTTTGTCCGCGGGGATATGGGACTGGAAGCTGAAGGACCTCTCCAACTTCCAGGAAACACATTCCGATGTAATTACCTACCATAACTACTCTCCACCGGAAGAGCATCAGCGGGATATTGATACCCTGCGCCGCCTGGGAAGGCCGCTTATTTGTACCGAATATATGGCCCGTACGCGCAGCAGCCGTTTTGATAATATTATGCCGTTGCTGAAAAAAGAAAATATCGGCGCCATTAACTGGGGACTGGTAGCGGGTAAAACCAATACCAAATATGCCTGGAGTACGCCTATGCCGGATGGTGGCGAGCCGCCTACCTGGTTTCATGATATTTTCCGGCCGGATGGCACGCCTTACAGCGAAGAAGAAGTGAAAGTGATCCGTGGGCTAACCGGTAAGTAATGGTGGTTGCCGGTTTCCCGATACAGGCAGCCGGCAGCTATGCTATTTTGAAAACCCTCTCCCCAGTACTTCATGTACTTCGTGTATCACCACAAAGGCCTCCGGGTCGGTTTCGTGCACCAGTGATTTAAGGCGCATCAGCTCCTGTTTGCCGATCACTACATACAACACCTCTTTAGGCGCGCCGGTATAGGCGCCATGGCCGTGCAATACGGTGGCGCCGCGTTTCATTTCGCCGGTGATCTTAGCCGCAATAGCTTCGGTGCGTGCGGAGATAATGGTGATGGCGCGTTTGGTGTTAAGACCGTCCACGATATAATCTACTGTTCTGGCGCCAATGTATACGGCAATAAAAGTGTACATGGTTTTTTCTATGCCTATAATAAAGGAAGAAGCCATGATCACCACGACGTCAAAAATGAGCATGGCGTTACCCAGTGTCCAGCCGAAATACTTATTAAATAACCGGGCTACAATAGCTGATCCGCCGGTGGTGCCGCCGGAAAGGAATACCAGTCCGATGCCTATACCTACCAGCAACCCTGCGAAGATAGCCGCCAACAAAGGATTGGTGGTAACCGGGGCGAGTTTGTTTTCCGTGAGATACAGGAACAACGAGCAAAACAGGATGCCAAGTATGGTATATACCATGCTCCTTTTATCCAGGAGCCGGTAACCGGTTACAATCAGGATGGCATTGATGATGAAGTTGGTAATGCCCGGCGACCATCCCCAATAGTAGTAAGTTACAATGGTAATACCGATGACGCCTCCCTCAGATAATTTGTTGGGAATGGCCAGGTAGTTAATGCCTGCTGCAAAGATGAAGGCACCTGCTATAATGAGTAATATGTTTTTCACATGCTCTTTCATGCCGCAAAAATACGCTTTTGTCGCACTTGGATACTGGCCCGCTTCTCCAGCCACGAACAAAAAATCACAAAAAAAATTGTGCAATTATTTGGAATTAATAAAACTCGATGTATATTTGTCTACCAAATCAGTAGACTAATAAAATCTACCACCACAGGGAAGTATCAGGCAAACGCTTCCGGCATCCTTTGACCACCAGCAAGGTGTTGCTGCCATCATTTATTGAAAATGTGTAAATAAAAATACACTATGAAAAGGCACACGCTAACTAGTGGAATGCGTTACCACACGCAAAATACCGTGGTAAATATCACCTGTCCCCGTTACATTCAAATAGCAGGCTGTTATTGCAGCCGCTGTTGAAAGAAAATCTTGCGTTCTGTAAGCTGTAAATAGAATGCCTGGTCAGGCTTGCGGGAAAGGTGGGCTGCAAATTTATTGGTGGTAAATTTATCAGCAACGTACCTCCCCGCATCCTCCTGGCATTTATCAACTGAAATCTTAAACCAGTCTCTCTCATTTTATTTAACATGAAAACAAACATCAACTGTTCAGTCCTGATGCCGTTACCCGGCAGCCCGGCAATAACAGCTGTATATGATAGTATAACGTATACGGATACACGATTTTAATAGTGTATTGGTAACGGAATAGAATTGGGTTACTATCCATTGAAATTAAACGATCAACTTCAGTTCAAAAGGGGCGTTGTCTCAAACAATACTGGTGGGTTTTGTCGGCAACTGCCCCAGGGACTGAAGCATTATCGGATCATTTAGGACTGCTTCCAAACCAACTGTTATAAAGATATTATCCGGAAGCAGCCGGGCAAAATACGTGATAACGTATAAGCCTATACTTTTTTCGGAAAGCCTAATTAAAATGAAGGAACCACTTGTTTTCAGGTAAGGTCCCCAGTGCCAGCAAGTCCCGACACGTGTCGGGACTTCTATTTTAATACTACCTGTATCTTACGCTATTATATATACCCCGCCCCGTTACCCATCTCCCTGAAAATATATTTTCAAAAACCTTATGGAAAATATTTTACTGCAACATCTAATTAGAAACATATTTACCATGGACTCAGCTAAAATCCCGGGGAATGATTTCCTCGACATTCTCTTCTATGGAAGGAACAAAGATTATGGGGCCTATGAATTACGCAGTCGTTACGACAGGCGTGTTCGCAACGCAGTAATGGGCACCGCTTCTATTATGCTGGTAATGATCGGCGGCTACGTGTTGAACAACACGCTGATGGCCGCAGAAAATGTACACCGGCCTGTATTGGCAGAGAAAAAAATTGAATTACAGGCATTGGAAATGCCACCGGAACCCCCGGTTACCATTCCTCCACCCCCGGTAACCTCCGCACCGCCGCCATTGGCTGCTTCTATCAGGGTAACTACACCGGTGATTGTTAACACAGATGTTCCGCCGGATGAAATGCCTCCGAAAAATGCCGATATGGACGGCCAGGTTATAGGATTTAAAACTACGGAAGGAGTAGAAGGAGGGATGGACATTGACCTGGGTGCAAGTGGCAACGGCGGCGGTTCCGGTGTAGTAAAGGCTCCTCCGGCGGCCAATCCAGATGTTCCAGTTGCATTCGTGGAAATCATGCCTGAATTTCCCGGCGGTGAAGCTGCATTAGCGAAATACCTGGGTAACAATATCCGGTATCCGCACATCGCCCAGGAGAATGAAATACAAGGTACCGTATTTATCCAGTTCGTGGTAAACCGCGACGGCACTATTTCACAGGTGAAAACAGTAGGCGCAGCGAAAGGCGGGGGCCTGGAAGAAGAAGCGGTCCGTGTGATCAGTAAAATGCCCAAGTGGAAACCCGGCAAACAGAATGGACAGTATGTGGCGGTATATTTTAACCTCCCGGTCAGCTTCCGGTTAAGCGGCAACTAGTTTCACCTTTCCTCATTTTTTTCAATAAACACTTTATTAATAACCCGGAAAAGTGCTGTCATCGTTTGACGGCGTGACTTCCTATATTATTATCTCTTTAATTCTTACAATTCCTGTTTATCCGGCTTACATCCATTTAACCTGCGCATTCTGATTCCTGATACCAATCCCGGCCCGCATATAGCGGCCGGGATTGCCTTTTAATCCTCTCGCTTCTTATTAGATAATATTCAAACATTATCACTTTATATCAAACAAAAATCAAAAATCTAAGAAATTAACATAATAATTATTAATTTAACAGCCGCTTAGTCTTCTTCTTTAGCACTATAAACGGATAATTAGTATGGAAGCGCCGGTAAATAATTCGCTGCAACAGTTCAAAAACCTCGTTGGGACCAAGTTTCAGCTGTATAATAGCCTCTTCACCTCTTTGCCTTTCCACCGGGTGGAAAAGACAGGCATCTTCCTGTCCCTGTTCCTGCTTCATTGTGAAGAAGGATACGCCAAAGGCAACAGCCCCCAGGAAATAATGGACTCCTTCTTTTCCCAGTATACCACCTATACGGAAGAAAAACAGCGGACGGACCTCTTGTTCCGCTTTGTGCAATACGCTGAAAGACAGGTAGTACTGTTTGATGCACTGGAAGATGCTGCGTTCCGGAATATCCGCGACCTCCAGGGCGCCGGTACCCTGCGCCACCTGCAGTCGGAAGTGATCCAGGAACAAGCCCAGGATAAACTCAGGGATAAACTGAAGGATTTTTCGGTGAGACTGGTGCTGACGGCGCATCCGACACAATTTTACCCCAGCGAGGTGCTGGGCATTATCAACGACCTGTCGAAAGCCCTCATCGACGAAAACACCAGCCAGGTAAATATGTACCTGCAACAGCTGGGAAAAACACCGTTCTTCAAAAAAGAAAAACCCACCCCGTATGATGAAGCCATCAGCCTGGTGTGGTTCCTCGAAAATATATTTTACCAGTCGGCCGGCCGCATCCTGTCGTCTATCCGGGCGCAGTTCCCGGGCGCCATCAGCAGCGATAACTCCGTGATCCGCATGGGCTTCTGGCCCGGTGGCGACCGTGACGGGAACCCGTTTGTGAAAGCGCCTACCACCGTGGAAGTAGCTGCCGCCCTGCGCGCGTCTATCATGAAATGTTACTTCCGGGAAGTACGCAACCTGCGCCGCCGCCTTACCTTTAAAGGCGTGGAAAATGTAGTAGCCGCACTGGAATCAAAATTATCCCGCAACCTCTTTATTCCCGGGCATAAAGCGGATATCAGCCGCCAGGAAATACTGGACACGTTGTCGGATATACGAAATACCATTATCGCTGATCTGAACGGGCTGTTTGTACATCTCGTAGATAACCTGATCAGCAAAGTGGAAATATTCGGGTTGTTCTTTGCTTCCCTGGATATCCGCCAGGACAGCTCCATTCATGAAGCCGTACTGGAAGCCGTAGCTGCCAGAACAACCGCGCTGCCGGATAATTATACTTCCCTGGGAGATAAAGAAAAGATCAGCCTGTTACTGAATATAAAAGAAGCCGCAGATCCTAAAGCGCTGGAAAATCCCCTGCACCAGGATACGCTCGAAACCATTGCTGCCATTAAGGAAATACAGGCTGCCAATGGAGAAGAAGGCTGCAACCGTTATATTATCAGTCACAGTACCAGTGTACTCAACGTAATGGAAGTATACGGGCTATTCCTGCTGAGCGGTTGGAAAAAAGAAGAGATGACGGTAGATATTGTGCCGCTGTTTGAAACCATCGATGACCTGCGCCATGCAGGACAGGTGATGAAAGAGCTGTATGAAAACGCCGACTACCGCGAGCATCTGCGTCGTCGCCAGTGCAAACAAACGATTATGCTCGGCTTCTCGGATGGCACCAAAGATGGTGGCTATCTCATGGCCAACTGGAGCATCTATAAAGCCAAAGAAGAACTCACTACTATCTCCAAAGAATACGGTATCAACGTAGTGTTCTTTGACGGCAGGGGAGGTCCTCCGGCCCGTGGCGGTGGAAAAACGCACCAGTTCTATGCTTCAATGGGCAGGAACATTGCCAATAAAGAAATACAGCAAACCATTCAGGGGCAAACCATCAGCTCCAATTTCGGCACCGTGGATGCAGCACAGTTCAATATGGAACAGCTGATACATGCCGGCATCAGCAATGAGCTGTTTTCTTCCCGGGAAGTAACGCTGAGTAAATCAGAAGAAGATTTGCTGCAGCTACTGGCGGACGAAGGATATAAATCTTACAATACATTAAAAACACATCCTCATTTCCTGGCTTATCTCGATCACGCCAGCCCGCTGCGTTACTATGCGGAGGCGAATATCGGCAGCCGTCCCAGCAAACGTAATGCTTCTGCTAAACTCAATCTTAATGACTTGAGAGCAGTGCCTTATGTAGGTGCCTGGAGCCAGCTGAAACAGAATGTGCCCGGCTATTACGGCGTGGGCAGTGCGCTGGAACAGCTGGAAAAGCAAGGTAAATGGGAAGAGGTCCAGGCATTATATGTGCACTCCCTGTTTTTCAGGACCCTGCTCGATAACTGTGTAATGGCGATGAAGAAGAGTTACTTCCCGCTCACTGCTTACCTGGCCAAGCATCCGCAATACGGCGAAGTATGGCAGATGATCTATAATGAATTTGAGCTGACGAAGAAATACCTGCTGTTACTCACCAATGAATCCGAACTGATGGCCGGCAGCCCGATCGATCTGCTGTCTATCCAAATGCGGGAAAGAATTGTGCTGCCTTTGCTTACTACCCAGCAGTATGCGCTTACGCGCATCCGGGAGCTGGACGCACATCCCGACAACGGACATGGCAGGGAAACCTACGAAAAGCTCATCATGCGTTGCTCTTTTGGTATTATCAATGCTGGCAGAAACTCAGCCTAAAAATTATTCATCATCCGGTTACGGAGTTATGTGGAAATAGTGGCGGTGAACAACATCAGCGGCTGTCTCCATATAACTCCGTAATTCGTAATTTGTATTTCGTAATTCTTCCCTACTTTTACACCTCCTTAAGTAACTTCTCTATATATGGCAAACAGCTTATATGACTTTGGAATGATCGGTCTCGGCGTGATGGGTAGAAACCTGTTACTCAACATGGCAGATCATGGCTTTTCCGTTATCGGCTTTGATAAAGACGCTGCCAAGAACAGCGCACTGGAAGCAGCCGCTACCCCCGGTACTACCGTTAAAGGTGTTGCAGAGCTGGCCACTATGGTACAGTTGCTGGAACGTCCCCGCAAATTAATGATGTTGGTACCCGCCGGTCAACCGGTAGATGACGTGATAGCATCCCTGTTGCCGCTGCTGGAGCAGGGCGACGTAGTAATAGATGGTGGCAACTCCCACTATACGGACACTTTACGCCGTGTGAAACAACTCCGCGAAAAGGGTATCCATTTTATGGGTATCGGCGTTTCCGGTGGTGAGCAGGGCGCGCGTAGCGGTCCAAGCATTATGCCCGGTGGCGACCTCGACGCCTATGCAAAGGTACAACCCATGCTGGAGGCGATTTCCGCCAAAGTAAAAGGGACGCCTTGTGTGGCTTACCTGGGTAAAGAAGGCGCCGGCCATTATGTGAAAATGGTACACAATGGTATTGAATATGCCATCATGCAACTGATCAGTGAAAGCTATACCCTGTTGCAAAAGGGCGCTGGCCTTAGCAATGATCAATTGCACGAAGTATTCAAAAGCTGGAACCAGGGCGCTTTACAATCATTCCTGGTAGAAATTACCGCGGATATCTTCCTGCAGAACGACGATAAATCTGACAAACGCCTGGTAGACGTGATCTCCGATAAGGCTGGCTCCAAGGGAACCGGTAAATGGACTTCACAGGATGCAATGGAATTGCCGGTGGCCGTTCCGGTTATTGATACCGCCGTGGCGATGCGTACCCTTTCCGGTTACAAAGAGCAGCGCCTGGAAGCTGAAGCGATCTATAAAGCACCTGAAAATACCATTCATGCCGACGCTGAAATGTGGATCAAACAGGTACACGATGCCCTCTACTTTGCCACCATCCTGAGCTATGCACAGGGATTGGCTATGCTGAGAGAAGCTTCCGGTGATCTGAAAATGGAGATCCCGTTACCGGAAGTGGTGAAAGTATGGAGAGGTGGTTGTATCATCCGTTCTTCCCTGCTGGAAATATTTACACAAGCTTACCAGAAAAATGCTGACCTGGCCAACATCCTGTTGGATGAAGGCGTAGCGTATCTCGTACAATCGGTAGAAAGCAACACCCGCAGCGTAATTGCGCAGGCCGCCTCCGCAGGTATTCCTGTAGGCGGATTCATGTCTGCTTTGTCTTATTTCGATGCGTTCCGTACCGGCCGTATGGCTACCAACCTGATTCAGGCACAGCGCGACTATTTCGGCGCGCACACCTACCAGCGTATTGATATGCCAGGTACTTTCCACACAGAGTGGCAGCAACACTAAAAAATGTTCATCTTTAATTAAACATATGCAGATCCATAAACGCCCGCCTGCATCCATCCTGTTCATATTCGGAGGCAGTGGCGATTTAAACTACCGGAAACTAACGCCTGCGTTATATAATCTCTTTTTAGATGAGTGGATGCCTGAGCAATTTGCCATTGCAGGCTTAGGCCGCAGCCCATACAGCAACGAAGACTATAACAAACACCTGCTGGAAGGGATCAGTAAGTTTTCCCGTCGGAAGGGCGAGCAGAATGGTCACTGGAAAGATTTCAGTAATCATGTTACTTACCTGCAGATGGATGCAGAAGATCCTGCATCTTACAGCAAGATCACCGATTTTGTAACGCAGAAGGAAGAAGAGTGGGGCGTACATCCTACCGTTATCTTTTACCTGGCCGTAGCGCCACAGCTGGTGCCGAACATAGCCACCCGTTTGGGTGAGCTGAATCTTTGCTCCGATAAACACTGCACCCGCATTGTAGTAGAAAAACCATTCGGGCATGACCTGCAAAGCGCGCATGAACTGAATGAACTGCTGGCAAAGAAATTTACAGAAGAGCAGATCTATCGTATCGATCACTATCTCGGTAAAGAAACCATTCAGAATATCCTGGCTTTCCGCTTCGCAAACGCATTGTTTGAACCGGTGTGGAACCGCAATTACATCGACAATATCCAGATCACTGCTGCTGAAAGCGTGGGACTGGAAGGTCGTGGCGGTTACTACGAAAGGGCAGGCGCATTGCGCGATATGGTGCAGAACCATATCCTGCAGATCATGTGTATCCTGGCCATGGAAGCGCCGGTATCTTTTGATGCCAATGAAGTGCGAAACAAGAAGGTGGATGTACTCAACGCGATCCGCCGTATCACACCGGGTAAAGTGCATGAACATGCCGTACGCGGACAGTATTCTGCCGGCTGGATGAAAGGCAACAAAGTAGCCGGCTACCGCGAGGAAAAAGGTGTGGATCCCAAATCTAATATTGATACTTATGCAGCCGTTAAATTTTATATCGACAACTGGCGCTGGCAGGGCGTTCCGATCTATGTGCGGACCGGTAAATATCTCCACCAGAAAGCTACCAATATCATCATCACCTTTAAGGAAGCACCTCCTTATTCCTTCCCGATAGAAGCTGCGCAAACATGGCGCCCTAACAGGCTCACCATCAGCATTCAACCGGAAATGGATATACGGATCCGCTTCCAGGCAAAACGTCCCGGTCAAACCATGACGCTGGACCCGGTAGACATGACCTTTAACTACGATGCTGCCAATGGCGAGCATGCACCGGAAGCATATGAAACGCTGCTGCTGGATGTAATGGAAGGAGATGCTACCCTGTTCATGCGCGGCGACCAGGTAGATGCCGCCTGGAAAGTGATCATGCCCATCCTGGAAACATGGGAAAACCGCACGCCGCAGGACTTCCCGAACTATGCACCCGATTCATGGGGCCCCGATGATGCAGATGCACTCGTTGCCCGCGACGGTCATACCTGGATTAATTTACCTACTAAATAATAATTACGGACCATTTGTGAAAATGGTCCGTAACTTTTTTGTCTTATGGAACTACATATCGCAAAAGATCCTGCCCAGCTGAGTGAAAATGTAGCTGCATGGATCAGCAACTACATACTGGAAGTATTGCAAACACAGGAACGGTTTACATTTGTACTGTCCGGCGGTAATACGCCAAAGCAGCTATACAGCCTGCTGGCGAAAGCTCCTTACAACATGGTGATACCCTGGGAGAAAATACATTTTTTCTGGGGAGATGAAAGAGATGTGCCTTTTGAAGATGAACGCAATAATGCCCGCATGGCATTTGAATCATTACTGGATAAAGTAAGTGTAAACCCCGATAATATCCATGTAATGCGTACCGATATCGGCCCGGAAGAATCGGCTGCCGAATATGAAAAGATCCTGAAATCGTATTTCGGAAAAGATGATACCACGTTCGACCTGGTGCTGCTGGGCATGGGAGACGATGGACACACGCTGTCGCTGTTCCCCGGATTACCCATTGTGCACGAAAAGAAAGCCTGGGTAAAATCATTTTTCCTGGAAGCACAGGACATGTACCGTATTACCTTAACTGCACCGGTGGTGAATAAGGCTGCCTGTGTATTGTTTCTCACCACCGGCGCCAATAAAGCCATTACGCTGAAAAGTGTGATTGAAGGCACTTTCGATGCGGAGAAATATCCTTCCCAGCTCATCAGGCCGGAAGAAGGCGAGCTGCATTGGTTTGTGGACGAAGCCGCTGCCGGCGCAATGGAAATTTAACAAAACATAAAGCAATTGCGGTAAAGGCCCGGGCGGATTAAGAGATCCCTCCGGGCCTTCTGCTTTCTGCTTTCAGCTATTTTCTGTAGCTTGTGTATTGTAACAACGATGAGATTATGTTTGATAAGCCCATATTCGACGCACACCTGCATATCATTGATCACCGGTTCCCTTTGCAGCCAAACGAAGGCTTTTTGCCGTCGGAATTTTCAGTAGCCGACTACCAGCAACAGGTAGCGCCGCTGAACGTAGGTGGCGGCGCAGTGGTTTCCGGCTCTTTCCAGGGATTTGATCAGGGATACCTGCTGGAAGCATTGAAACAGCTGGGCCCCGGTTATGTAGGCGTAACGCAGATACCTGCCGGTACCAGCGACGAAGAAATTATAGCCCTGCATGAAGCGGGTGTACGCGCCGTAAGATTTAATGTGCAGCGCGGTGGTTCTGAGAGTGTGAAACACCTCGAACGGCTGGCATTACGTGTGTATGAACTCGTGAAATGGCATGTGGAGCTGTATGTGGATTCCCGGCAACTGCCCGGATTATCCACTACGTTGCATAAACTGCCTGCCGTGGTTATTGATCACCTGGGTTTATCAAAAGCCGGGTTCAAATATTTATTGCCATTGGTAGAAAAAGGAGCGAGGGTAAAAGCAACGGGTTTCAGTCGTTGTGATTTTGATGTGTTAACCGCCATGCGCCAGATTACAGCTATTAATGCCAGTGCTTTATTATTCGGCACCGATTTGCCTTCTACACGGGCGCCACGGCCATTTGCCGCCTCCGATCTGCAACTGATCCTCCAGAATTTCCCGGCAGATATTGCCGCTAAAATATGCAGGGAAAACGCCCTCGCACTTTACCAGCCGCGGATTTTGTCTGGCTCAGGATTATGATGATGTTGGGGATTATATTTTTAAAAATATTTTGAGAGATAAAAAGATTCCGGCTTTTATTCCACAGGGAATAAAAGCTGGAATCTTTTTATACTATATCCACGTATCAATTCCCACGGTTTCCATTTCTTTTTTCAGATGTTCGGGCATTAGTCCGTTTAACAATGTACCCGGAGCTGCACTTGGATATATGTCTTCAAAAGTTTTTACCTGGTTCATAAATACCCGGCGGAAAATATGCCGCCTGGTAATATGATGCGGATCTTTTAAACCTGCTGCCCCAGCGAGTTCTATGGCGCTTTCAATGGTATCGCGGTGATAGTTGGCTACGCGGTGTTTCTTGTCGTCTACCACCAGGCCGGCAGATAACCATTTGTCCTGTGTAGCCACGCCGGTAGGGCATTTATTGGTGTTGCATACCAACGCCTGAATACATCCAAGCGCCATCATCATGGCACGGGCACTGTTGCAGGTATCGGCGCCCAGGGCCATGGCCCGCAGCATGTGATAGCCGGTGAGTATTTTGCCGGAGGCAATGATCTTCATATGATGACGGATATTGAATCCGGTAAGGGTATCGTGTACGAAGGAAAGTCCATCCATCAGCGGCATGCCCACCGAGTTGGAAAATTCCGGTGGCGCGGCACCTGTACCGCCTTCACCACCATCTACAGTAATGAAATCGGGATAGATATCGGTTTCTATCATGGCCTTGCAGATGGCGTAGAATTCCCGTTGCTGGCCGATGCACAGTTTGAATCCAACCGGTTTACCCTTGCTGAGATCACGCAGGCGCTGGATAAACAGCATCATTTCGCGCGGACTGTTAAATGCTTTATGGTAAGGGGGAGAAAATACGGTGGTATGTGGTTTCACGTGACGGATGGCTGCAATTTCGGGCGTGTTTTTAGCAGCCGGTAATATACCACCATGGCCCGGTTTGGCGCCCTGCGAAATTTTCAGTTCTATCATTTTGACTTGTGACAGTGCACTTTTTTCTGCAAACAAACTATCGGAGAAATTGCCGTCATCGTCGCGGCAACCGAAATAGCCGGTACCTATTTGCCATATGATATCGCCACCTTGTTTGAGATGTGCTTCGCTGATACCTCCTTCGCCGGTGTTATGCGCAAAGTTCCCTATTTTGGCGCCGCCATTTAAAGCCTGTACAGCGTTGTTACTGAGCGACCCATAGCTCATGGCGCTTACATTGAGGATGCTGCCGGAATAAGGCTGTTTACAGTCTTTCCCGCCAAAGATTACACGCGGGTCCTTCTCCAGGTGATCAAAATTTTGCGGCTGAATAGAATGGGCCATCCATTCATATCCTTCCGCGTATACATTAAACTGGGTACCAAATGGCTGGGAGTCCAGTTCCCGCTTGGCGCGCTGGTAAATAGTAGAGCGGTCTACCCGGTTAATCGGGCTGCCATCAATATCGCTTTCCACAAAATACTGGTAAATTTTTGGCCGTAATGCCTCCATCCAGTAACGCATCCGCCCCACTACCGGGTAATTGCGGATGATGGCGTGTTTGGTTTGCAACAAGTCAAGGACACCCATCACAATAATGGGCAATACCAGCACCAGTAACCAGAAAACCCACGGGAAAAATAAACCCAAAACAACGATAACACCTAAACTAACACCTGAAAATCCAATAAATGCTTTGACCATAGACTGTAATTTTTGATTTTTTGATGCTCCTAACCACAGGAGATTGCCGAATACTTCCTTAGCTATTGTTCTTATAAATCTACTTAACGTATAGCAGATAAATTTGTTAAATCTTCGCGAAGGTTGTCTTTCTCAGGATTACGCTGATTATATTGATTTTGGGGATTTGTTTTTTTGATTTTATAAAGGATTTTGGGAGACAGCAGAGGAGATATGCGTTTTAGGATTTAATTTTCTTATATTTTTTAAAAAAGGTAAGGAACGACAAAAGCAAAATATCCGCTGCTGTCTTCCCAAATCTTTTTAAAATCAAAAACAAAATCAAAAAAAACAAAATCCCCAAAATCAATATAATCAGCGTAATCCTGAGAAAGACAACCTTCGCTAAAATCCGCGCAGTTTTTAAATTTATTTATTATCTTTCAAAATAAGCCAATCTTCAATCAATCCACCAAATGAAAAGATACATTCATCCTGGTAAGTTGGTAGCAACTTTCCTGTTCTTATTTAGTACTGTAGCAGATGTCCGGGCGCAACAAGCCACGCCCTATGATGCTGCCCGGCTGAAAACCAGCTGGGAAGTGGTAGAAAACCATTACCAGGGCCGCGACAATTTCCAGTCGGCCTTCACCTTTGTGAATACGGCCGGTAAGCCGTTTCCTGCCAAAGGATGGCAGTTGTATTTCAATTTTATCAGGATGGTTGCTCCCGGGGAATTACCGGGGCATGTGAAAGTGGAGCATATTAACGGTGACCTGTACCGGTTTACACCGGCGGATGGTTTTACCGGTATCGCTCCCGGCGACTCCCTGAAACTCGCTATTACCGGCGATGCCTGGGCGGTGAATTTTACAGATGCACCTACCGGGTTGTACCTGGTATGGGACGAACAGCCGGAAAAAGGCTTCTCAATCAAGGATTATAGTATCCGCCCTTCTACTACCGCAAAGCAATTGATGCGTTATCCCGGTGATAAAACTGCCGTAGTAACGCCAACGGATATATTTAAACAGAATGCTGCAGTAAAGGATATTCCCGTATCACAGCTGCCGCTGGTGTTCCCTACGCCGAAGTCTTACACTGCCACCGGTAAAGGTCTGGTGCTGGATGCATTCCCGGAAGTAAAAGCCGATCCGCAGTTGTCTGCCAGCGCGGCAATGCTGGATGCAGAGTTGCTAACGTTGCTGGGTAAACGAAAAAAAGGAACGGCAGTTATCAGCCTGGTTTATGACACTGCTGTCACCGCTCCGGAAGGTTACCGTTTGAAAGTGGCGCCGGAAGGAATTACCATTACTGCCGGCACTGAAGCAGGCGCCTTCTATGCTATCCAATCTTTAAAAACACTGGTTCCGCCAACGGCGTTTGCCGGCAATCAGAAAACCATTACCATACCGGGTGTGGAGGTTACAGATGAGCCACGCTTTGGTTACCGCGCTTTTATGATAGATGTGGCCCGTAACTTTCATAACAAGCGCGATATGCTACGCATCATCGACCTGATGGCGCTGTATAAATTAAACGTGTTGCACTTTCATTTCAGCGATGATGAAGGCTGGCGCCTGGAAATCCCTTCCCTGCCGGAACTTACTTCCGTAGGCGCTAAGCGCGGCCATAGCAGCGACTGGAAAAATATGCTGCCGCCGTCTTATGGCTCCGGTCCGGATACCACCAACACTGCAGGTAGTGGTTATTTCTCACGCAACGATTTTATAGAAATCCTCCGCTATGCAACGGCAAGGCATATACGTGTTTTGCCTGAAATAGAAAGCCCCGGCCATGCCCGCGCTGCGGTGAAAGCAATGGAATCCCGCTACTACCGCCTGAAAGCGGCTGGTCGTGATAAGGAAGCCAATGAATACCTGCTGACCGATTTGCAGGATAAATCTGAATACCACTCTGTTCAGTATTGGAACGACAACGTGATGAACGTAGCGCTGCCTTCTACTTACCACTTCCTCGATAAAGTGGTGGAAGAAATCCAGTCGATGTATAAAGAAGCCGGCGCTCCGCTGGAATCAGTGCATATGGGCGGCGATGAAGTGCCAGGCGGCGTATTTGAAAAATCGCCTGCCTGTATCGCGTTGATGCAGCAGGATAAATCACTGAAAGATGTAAATGATCTCTGGTATTATTACTACCGCAAGGTGAATGACCTGCTGAAGGCCCGTAGCTTATCTGTAGCAGGATGGGAGGAAGCCGGGATGCGTAAAACAACGGTCGGTGGCGAATCACAGAGCATCCCTAATCCCGATTTTGTAAACGATCATTTCCAGCTGAATGTATGGAACAACGTGATCGGCGGCGGACAGGAAGATTTATCCTATCGCCTGGCAAATGCCGGGTATAAAGTCATCCTGTCTGGTGTAAGCAATTTTTATTTTGATATGGCTTACATGAAATCTTTTGATGAACCCGGATTTTACTGGGGTGGATTTGTAGACGTGGATAAGCCGTTTTATTTTATTCCGTTCGACTACTACAAGAACTCAAAAGTAGATGGCAGGGGCAACCCGGTTACACCGGAGTTGTTTGTAGGTAAGGACCGGTTAACAGGTTTTGGTGCTTCCAATATCCCAGGTATCCAGGGATTGCTGTGGAGTGAAACGGTAACCAGCTCTGACCGTATGGAATATATGATGTTGCCAAAACTACTTGGGCTTGCAGAACGTGCGTGGGCGCAGGATCCGGAGTGGGCTACCGAAAAGGATTCCGCTAAAGCCGATGCATTGTATGCACAGGCATGGAGTGTATTCAGCAATGTAATGGGTAAGCGTGAAATGCCGCGCCTGGATTATTATGAAGGGGGCTTCAACTGGCGTATCCCAACCGCAGGAGCGAAAGTGGAAAATGGCGTGCTGAGCACAAACATCCAGATGCCAGGTTTAGTGATCCGGTATACTACTAACGGCGACGAGCCTACGTTGAAGAGCCCGGTGTATACTACTCCTGTGGCAGCAGGCGGTAAAACGGTGAAGCTGAAAGTATTCAGCCCTAAAGGCCGCAGCAGCAGGACCACCACCGTAAAAGTGCCGGTAGCCGATACGCAGATGAAGAATAATAAATTATAATTTTCCGGAAGAAAGAAAGACGGTGAGCAACGGGATCTTCCTGTTGCTCACCGTTTTCATTTACGGGTTATTGTCCGGAAATCATCTTTCAAAAAAGATAAAAAAATATTCCTTATCCCCGTGAGAGCAGTTAAATCCGCTGCATTTACCCTTCATCCATTTTCTTGCTTCTCCTTTTGCAATTTTTGTATTTTGTTCGTTAAACCCATATCAACCTGATGTTTCGCATTATTCCACTTATTATTAGCTGTTGTATTGTTGGATTCTCTGTGTGTGCACAAAAGAAAAATGATGCTTATCAATTGCAGATCCGCAAAGCGGTGTCGCCTGTTAAGATAGATGGTGTAGCAGATGAAGCAGCGTGGCTGGAGGCGGATATTGCCACCGGTTTTCACATGGTGCTGCCAATGGATACCAGTGCAGCCCGGTTGCGTACAGATGTGCGGATGACCTACGACGACAAGAACCTTTACCTCATAGTAGAGAACTACACGACAGGCGACGGGCCTTATATGGTGGAATCATTGAGACGCGATTTTGCTTTTCTGAAGAATGATAACTTCCTTTTATTCATGGACCCGTTTGATGATCAGACCAACGGCTTTTCATTCGGCGCCAATGCAGCCGGTGCGCAATGGGACGGTTTGATGTATGATGGCGGAAAGGTGGACCTGAGCTGGGATAATAAGTGGACATCGGTAGTAAAGAACTACCCGGATAAATGGGTTTTTGAAGCAGCGATACCGTTTAAAACCATCCGGTATAAAAAAGGAATTACCCGGTGGGGTATTAACTTCAGTAGGAACGATCTGAAAACAACAGAGAAATCGGCATGGGCGCCGGTGCCACGGCAGTTTCCCACTGCTTCGCTGGCGTATACAGGCAACCTGGTATGGGATGCTGCTCCACCTGCTGCGGGCGCAAATGTGTCGCTGATTCCTTACCTGCTGGGAGGCATGTTAAAGGATTATGATAAGGCTACTCCCACCAAATACCGGCGGGATGCAGGTTTAGATGCCAAAGTAGCGGTTACTTCCTCGCTGAACCTCGACCTCACAGTGAACCCGGATTTCTCGCAGGTAGATGTGGATAAACAGGTGACCAACCTGGATCGTTTTGAATTGTTTTACCCGGAGAAGCGGCAGTTCTTTCTCGAAAACGGAGACCAGTTTTCAAATTTTGGGTATTCCACGATCCGTCCTTTTTTCTCGAGGCGTATTGGTCTTGGTGGCGTGCCAATCCGTTTTGGCGCCAGGCTGAGTGGCAAACTGAATAAAGACTGGCGCTTAGGAGTAATGAATATGCAAACCGGGAAGCAGGAGGAAACCGGGTTGCCGGCCCAAAACTTTACGGTGGCGGCTTTACAGCGCCGGGTGTTTTCCCGCTCCAACCTGGGTTTTATTTTTATCAATAAGGAGTCGGTAAACTATGATCCGGCTAAAGTAACGGATAAGCCAATTTACAACCGGTATAACCGGAACATGGGGCTGGAGTATAACCTGGCTTCCTCCAACAATTTCTGGACGGGAAAGGCCATGTTGCTGAAGTCGTATACGCCCAATAAAACCGGTCATGATGTGGCGCATGCCGCTAATCTGCAGTATACCAGCAAGCAATGGAACATTGGGTGGCAGCATGAGTATGTGGGACGTAATTACAATGCGGAGGTGGGATATGTGCCCCGCCAAGGATATATAAAAGTGGCGCCGCAGGTTACCCGCCTGTTCTTTCCCTTATCGGGTGCGGTGTTGAGTCATGGGCCACAGGTAACCAGTACCTGGTTTTTTGACGAAGCGCATATGCGCCGTACTGATAACGAAACCATGCTAAACTATGGCATTGTGTTCCGGAAGCGAAACACGCTCAATATCTGGGCGTCCAACACTTATATCAAACTGCTGCAGCCTTTTGACCCTACCAATACCGGTAAAGATAGCCTGGTGAACGGGAGTCAGCATAACTGGAATACTGTGGGCGCTGATTACGTGTCAAAGCCACAGAGTTTGTTTACCTATTCGTTATCGGCCCGCTATGGAGGTTATTATGCAGATGGCAGCCGGTTAATGACCAATACGGAACTGGGATATCGTTTCCAGCCGTATGTGAGCATTGCATTAAGCGCTAACTATAACCATATCAACCTGCCAAAGCCCTGGGGCAATAATTCTTTCTGGCTGGTAGGCCCGCGGTTGGATGTAACAATGACAAACACCCTTTTCTTTACCGGGTTTATGCAATACAATGGCCAGCAGAAGAATATGAACCTGAATACCCGCTTCCAATGGCGCTACCGGCCTGCATCCGATCTTTTTATAGTGTATACCGACAATTATCTCCCGGAGCCATTTTATGTGAGAAACCGTGCTTTGGTGCTGAAGCTGGTGTATTGGTTTAATCTCTAAAAATCCGTTTTCGTATTAACAGTTAAGATTCGATTAACACTTTACCGTTTTATACCCGTTATCATTGCACCACAAGTTTGGCGTAATAGAACGGGTATGCCCGTTAAGATATATATAAAATTTTCATTTACTATCGTTGTGAATATTATCTCCCTGTAGTTTTTACTACGGGGATTTTCACCATTTAAAATCTAATTATGAACCGTCCTCCTATGATGATGCAGCTGCTGCGTATCAGCTGTATTTTTTTGATGCTGGCAGGAACAGCTGCAGCACAACAATCCGCCGCGGTGATTACGGGCAGGGTAGTGGACCATCCTGTGCAAAAGGTGTCGTTATCTTACTGGTATGATCCGGGAATTTCCCCGGCAGTTACGCAGGATACTTTGCTAAAATCTGATTCTTTTTATTTCCGTATATCCGTTCCGGCAGGAAGGGTAATATTTTTTTATGCAGATGCGGGTAGTGGATATAATTTTTATGGGATGATCCGCGGCGGGGATAGCCTGCAGATGGTGATGCAGGGCGACAGCATCCGGTTTGGCGGCAGTAGTGCAGTGTTGAACAGGGCTGTTTATACTGCTAAGCGGGAGCAGTCTGTAGTGCAGCTTCCTGTATTGCCTGATGCGTTCCGGCTGGCAGCGGCATGGCGGCAGCGGTTGCAGGCGGCAGGCAAGGTACTGGCGGTTTACCGCGACAGCATAAGTGCTGCCACGTGGGCGCTGGTAAGATCGCATGTATTAGCGGAAGCCGCATCGGGGCTGGTGAGTACTGTGTGGAAAGTGGCCGCAGCACCGGATAGTACGCTGGAAGAAAGACAAGTGCTTTTTTATAAGGATAATATACTGCCTGCATTACCGCAGATTATTCCTTCAGATACAACGGTGACGTCTATACGTTATTTGAATTATCTGTTGCAAAAAGCGGAAGCAGATTATTTTATTCAGCATCGTTATGAATGTAATAACAGGGCGATCTATGAATGGCTTAAAACGCATTACAGTGGCCGGTTACGCGACAGGTTGCTGGCGCATTCGCTGATGTTGGGTTTTGCTGCCGGCAATTCGCCGGAAGAACAGGAATGGTGTGTGCGTGACTACCTGGAGCTGGTGCAGGATGACGCATGTAAGCAGGCCATCGCAAAGCTTTACGGTCGCTCGAGGAAGGGTATTAGCAGAGGTGTGACGGCACCGGTATTCAGTTTTCCCGATGCGCAGGGAAACCTGGTGAGCCTACGGCAATTCAGCGGAAAGGTAGTATTGCTGCATTTCTACAGTGGGAAAGATCCGCTGCTGCCTGCACTTACAGAAATAAAAAATTGCTTTGATGATAGCGTTACGTTTGTGAACATCTGCTGCGATGGCAATGCTGTAAGGGGTTTGCCGGGATGGATATGGCAGCTGGATGAACAGCACCGCGACGTACTTACGCAATACAACATCAGTAAATATCCTTCGTTTATCATTGTTGGAAAGAATGGAAAAGTATATGCTATAAAGCCTCCGGATCCCGCAGTAGACCGCGGTACAGCGCTTACCAACATTATCTATGAAGCATTATTGCAGTGAGTTTTTTTCAGGGTAATAGCCAATAAAACCAAGGTAGCAACGTTTAGTAAAAGTACGCAGCTTATCCGCATCAGCGCCATTGTTCCGCAGCTAAAATTTCGAAAACCCATTTAAACCAGATTGTTAATATTTACGTTTAAATATATATATGATAATGCTGGTTTAATAAAGACACAAATCGTATATTCAGTAAATAACCGTTAAGACCCCTCTATGCCACATGCCAAAGCGTTATTTTGACAGACTACAGACCATTGATTACCTCATTAGGATCAAAGGGACCGGTAAGCCCGCTCAGTTAGCCAAGCGGCTTCGTATTTCCGAAAGAACACTCTATGAATTCCTCAAAATGATGAAGGAGTTAGGTGCTCCCATTGAGTACGACCGGTACAAAGAAAGTTACTTCTACTCAGAAAAAGGCGGCTTCAACGTCAGGTTCTCAAAAAACCTGATCGCCGTGAGTACGATGTTTCTTTTATGCTTCCTTATTTGGTGAACATGGTCCGCGCACTGACCAGTTAACCGGCCTCCCTGTTAGCTCTCCCTGCGCCCGCGCTGCCCTTTCAGGGCCTTAGATCTGTTGCACAGCTGTAAGGCAGCTGTTCCAGGATCTTTTATGTAATCTTCCTTAACTGGTGGACAGGGAAAGTATTGTCTTTCTGGACAGTAGCTTGATCTGTCCACCTTCTTTTTCCAAAATCCTTAACATTCGATTAACTGTTGCTACCCGGAATAGCTTCAATTTTACGACTGAAATTATTGTCAGCTTTTTAATGAGAATTTACTGTGAAGAATAGTTTTTTCATAACGCGGTTTAGATTAGATTTTAGATTATACGCGGGTTTCTGTTCAGTCACCTGCCCTACTTAAATCCTCTCTTTCCGTGGCAACTGACTGGAGTAAATTTACGTACCCATATTTGAACAAATCAGCTCTATGGTACTAAACTGTATTATTTTGGGTAATAACCCGGAGGGATTTGAAGAGCTGGAGAATTATTTGTCTGCTATTCCCTATGTTTACCTGGCTGGCAGAAGCCAAACGATGGCGGAAGCACGTTTTTGGCTGGAAACACAAACCATTCATGTACTGATAGCAGGAGAATATGATGATCCGCTTTCCCTTCCAATGACCATAACAGGCATATTGCCCGTTTTAATGATGACGTATAACGATACGCCACCCGGAGGATTCGATTTCCTCCCGGCAGCACTCCTGCAACTGCCCTTTACTGCCGAAACGTTAAATAATGTGTTCTCTAAAATTTATAAGACCATAGAAATGGACGCAATTACCAGCCCCACCAAATATTCAGCGGATTATTTCACGCTGAAAACACAGCACAGTTTTGAGAAAGTATTTTATGATGATCTGCAATATGTAGAAGTAATGGATGATCATATCATGCTTCATCTCCGCGATCAGAAAATGGTGACCACCGAAAAACTCGACTGGATCATTTCACAGCTGCCGGCAAACGCTTTTATGCGGGTACATCACTGGTTCGTGATAGGATTCCGCCATATAACAGCACTGGCAGACGATCATGTAATGATTGGGGACGCCAGGATTACCTTGACAAAAGAAGTAAGAAAGGAACTGGCTAAAAGATACCAGCTGCCTATGGAGTAGCGCCTGTATGCAGCGCCGCCAGTATCTTACCCGCCACGCCGCCCGCATCTTCATCATAAGCATGCCCGCCGGGCAGGATCATTTTTTCATACCGGACATTCAGGGCTGACAGGTTGAAGTCTTTTTCCTCTGCACCAAATACCAATAGCAAAGGTTTGTTGGTAATTTTGTTGATCTCCCCAGGAACACTCATTCCCTTATTGCCGGATCTGCCCAGCATATCAGAAAGATGCACTTCGAGATCGGTATAAAGAGACGGCGACAAAAATACCAGGTGCTTTACTTGTGCCGCCGCTTCCGGTGGTAAACCGGTGTAAATGAACGGCAGCACATCTGCCCCCAGCGAATATCCGACCAGCACTACCCCGTGGTTCCCGCCCCACTGCGACTGATAATACGTAATCAATGATGCTATATCCTTTGCCGCCTGCTGTGGCGATTTTTTACTCCAGAAATATTTTAATGCATTCAATGCTACTACCGGGTAGTTCTGCTGATGAAATGATTCAATTACATTTGCGGAAAATTTCTTCATGCCACCGTCACCGGTTATATACACAATCAATGGTGCAGTATTGCCTGCGGGAGGCGCTTTAATAACCACCGGCAGGTTATTAATCCCGCTTTGTGCGTTTGACGGAAACGTTGTGAAAAAAAGACAAAAGCTGAGCAGCATGGCTGCATGGAATAACTTACTCATATACCAGATTAACGCCTCCTGTAAAACAAAATCCGTTCCGCTATTGTTCGCCGGCCTCAGGGCTGCATTACTTTACTGAGGGCAGAAGGTAATTGTATCAAATCGAAATCATGTCCATATACCAGGTATTTGTTAGTCCATTCGGTGGCATATTTTTCTTTAAACTCACGCAACCCCTGGTAGTGACGGAAAAACCGCAGCTTCTCGTATGCATACTTCACCATTTTTTCCGCAGTATTTTCCGGTTGGATAATGCCGGACATCGGTACCATTCCCAGGTTCAGGTAGTGCAGCTCTTTTTGCTGCGCATCCTGGATCAGTGCAATGATCAGCGCATCCATCACTCCGCCCGGCGCGTCGGCACGTTTGCGGATCAGGTCATAAGTGCATTCCCCGGGGGCATAGTCAGGAATAATATTGAGGAACGCCGCTACTTTCCCTTCTGCATCGGTTACGGTAATGATATCCTGGTTACGGATCACGTCTTCATCAAATAAGCCCTGCGAAAAAGTGAGTTCCTTTACTTCATACTGGTGAAGCCATTCATCGCTCACCGCTTTTAAATCCTGCAGCATAGCAGTCGTTTGAGGCGCGGCATGGAAGGTAGTTACATAACCTTTATTGGCGAGGCTGTTCAAACCGTTACGCAGTGATTTTTTGTCTTTGCCGCTCAGCGTGAAGTCCCTGATATCCATAATCGCTTCCTGGCCTATCAGCATTTTTTTCTTTTTAAGATGACTGAAATAGTAGGTACTATCTTCATCCACCCGGTAGAAAGCAGGCCGGAGGCCCATCTTACGGCATTGTTGTTCAAATTCTTCCAAAACCAGCAGCTTATTATCTTCGCTGCACACCGGTTCTTCCAGTACAATAGCAAAGCTGCCCGCTACCCGGTAAGCGATAAAGCCTTCATATTGCTCAGACATAAACAACAGTTTGTCCTGGCCTATTTTGAAATAATCCATCGGGGAGTCGCCGTACTGGCTCAGGTAAAACCGTGCTTTCTCCAGGCTGGTATTCGTTTGCTGGGTAACATGCAGGTAAGGCCGTATAATAGTATAAAACAGGAAGGCCCATGCACTTACGCCTAATACACGGATCGCCGACATAAACTCTTTCCCGAACCGGGTAACGGGTTGCAGTCCGTCATCTTCCAGCAACATAAAACAATGGAAAGCATGGCGGATAGATTGCTGCCAGGTAAAATCGATCCCGAAATGTCTTACATCTAAAAAATAAAAACCAACGGTACCAAAAATGAGGACGACAAACAGTGTAGCCAATGCCGTTACCACGCCGATATTTACCAGCTGGGGATTACTTTTTACCCGGTATTGCCGCGAAGTGATAAGTAATATCACACTGGTAACCAGCGCCAGTGAAGCTTCTTCATAATCCAGCGCCTTTCCGATATGACCAAATACCGACAACAGAGAAACTGCCAGCGCCACAATCCACGCGCTGCGCAGGCCCCGGAACAAAAAGGTGGCCGTTACCAGCAACACCAGGCCCAGGAACACCACCAGTAAGTTAGTAGCGTGAATAGACGTTCCGGGAATATAAGCCCGCAGCAAATGAATACGGTTAGCCAGGGGAGGAGTAAGCACCGAAAAGATGTTCACCATACCCAACAGGAAGATCAGGATAGGTGGGAGTAGTCGTAATACCAATTCCCTGCCTTTCAGGGCAAAGGCGATCATGCCCGCAACCAACGGCAGCCAGAACTCAAACAGCCGGAATAATAAAGTGATTTCCAGTGCCTCCAGTGTACTGAATCCATAATTGCTGAGGATATAAGCTAGCGATAGTTCGATGGCGCCCAATCCGCGGAGAAAAGGGGAAATAATTAAGAAAATAGTGGCTACAATATAGCCTACGCAGGCGGCTTCCAGCGACGGGGTAACACCCACTGCCAGCATGCTCAGGTAAAGATGTCCTATGCCCGCTATTTCTATCAGCGCCGAGGCGAGTACCGTATTCATGAAAGAGGGTACCGACAATTGAAAGGTAAATATTTCATCTGCCTGCCGGGCTGCTCCCGGAAAGTATTTCACCAGCCACTGGTAGGCTTTGCCTTTCAATTGCATGGAACGTACCAGCCATACTACGCCGAGCAGCAGCACACAAATGGCGATGAGTCCCCACAAAGCATCTTTCATGGTGGCTGCATGAAACATCGCATAAGCAACAACCGGAATACCCACCAGGAAAACAGACAGGATGCCTACAAATCCATAGATGCCGGAGGCCTGGTGGATTTGTTGCTTATGCAAGCCGGTGCGGCGTAAGCTCTGTGGCAGATAGGCCAGTGAACTGATACCGCCTGCGGGAAGAAATACGGATAAAAGATTGCGCTTCAGGAATAATTCGGTACTCCGGCCTGCATCCAGTTTGGCGCCTACCGCTCGGAAACTGAATACATACATGCCTGCCTGTAATAAAATATAGGCGATAGTTACTACTACTCCCAGCACCACCCAACCTCTCTGGGCCTTTTCAATAGCAGGGATCAGGGAGTATAATTCATGACGCTGTGACCGGAAGAAATAAATGGCCAGTAATATGAATAACACGGCCAGTAGCTCTTTGAGGTGGAGCTTACGTAAAAACGCTGCAGTAAAAAATTTCTTTTTCAAAGGTTCGTGGGTTTCGTTAGGTCTGTTGTTCGCAATGACCACAAAGGTATACCAACTTTTAAACGAATCTTTTAGGCTACGGGGAGTTTAAGGCTATTTTAATCTGCCAGGTGTTGGGGTTGTTGCAGGATATAAAGCAACTCCCGGCTGTTTTGCCGGGAGTTGCGGTTGTATGAATTGTTGAGTGTTGTTTTAGTGTTCCTCCAGGTTATAGGGAACCACCAGTACGGGAATGCGGGAATGGCGGATTATATATTCCGCATTGCTGCCCAGCAGCATATGATCCAGGCCGGTCCGGCCATGAGTGCCTACCACCAGCATAGTGGCATTGCTGTCATGTGCCTGTACCAGGGTTTCATTTTTAGGGTTGCCGGTACCTACTACAATGCTGATGTTCTGCTTATCCGGGTAATTTTGTTTGTAAGCTTCCAGTCTTTCCTCCACTTCACGGATACGGGCCGGAATATCGTCGGTAAACACGGGTCCGCCTTCCGGCAGGCCGATGCCAATGCCTATTTCTACCACGGAAAAGAGGGTAACGGAAGCATTCATTTTATCGGCCAGTTCGAGGCCGGTCCTGATCAGGCTTTCTGAAAAGCTGCTCAGGTCTACTGCGATCATGATGTCTGACATATGCAGGTGGATTAATTTGTGAATATTTATTCATTTATCATTATGCTTTCAGGGCATCCCAGCATAGGTCGAACGTACTGTTGATCCGGCTTCTGTTAAGGGTAATGCTGCTGTAATGCGTTTGTTTTACCAGTTCATTCATAGCGCCCATCATAAAGGTGAGCAAAAGTCCAATATCTGTTTGCTTGATAAGTTGTTCTTTCTGGCCTCTTTCCATCAATGCGTAGAAGGGGGCCGACAGCTGTTGCGCTTTTTCCCGCGTGCCGGCCGTAATAAAAGGGGAGTGATAGCATTGCTCCATGAAAATCACTTCTTCAAAGTGCTGCAGCTTATAGCGCAGGATATTCAGCCATATATTTTTGAACCCTGGTTTGAAAGGTAACTGCGGGTTATAGCCTTTAAAAGATACCTGTACCGAGTTTTCCCGGCAGGCAGCAAATAAGGCGTTAATCAGTTCATCTTTCCCTTTGAAGTAAACATACAGGGTGCCGGTGGCAATGCCGGCTTCCCTGGAGATGTCGCCCATGGTAATGCCGGACAATCCCTTTTTAGCCACCAGCTTGAGGGCCGACTGGAAAATCTGGGCTACTTTTTTATCATCTTTCAGTTTCACATTACAAAGATAAGCGAATAAATATTCATTTTCAAGATCAAAAAAGCCTCCGCAGTGGAAACCGCAGAGGCGCTGTAGCTAGATGATGATTAAATCAAAAACCCATTGATCGTCAGACCGGTGGGTGATTGTTTAACACTGGAAAAATCCCCGTCGGCCTGAAAAGGCCAACAGGTACTGCTGAGATATTTGTTAGTTGTATGCATTTCAGTTATCAGACTGAACATAACGATAAAACAATATTAGCCGGACTGGGTGTGCAGAGCGTTAATTAAACCTAAACAAGAATTGAAATAACGGGGAGAAAGGGCAAAAAAGAAACCCTTGCTGATGACCACAGCAAGGGTTTAAAAAAAACATTCACATGGCACCTGCGGCATCGCGTCAGATGCTGATAACACATTTATAGCCTGCTATTAAGCTAAATAAGATGATTGCTGAATTTGGAAAGTTACCAATTTGCTTAGTGGATTGTAACTTGTCGAACCCGAAATTAGATATTACTATCCGGAATAATCGTTAACAGTTGGTTAATGACGCGAAGCGCCGCCTCCCTCCGCTGATTGTAGCATTTTCCCTTTCCCTGATACCATTTTCCACGCATTTGCATATACCGCAGGATATGTATATTTTTTACGGATTGTACTACTAAACTTAGCTATATGTTCCACCGGATTCCAACGTTATTACTATTCCTGTGCCTGCTCACTTCGCTAAAAGGGAATGCCCAGGACATGCCGGATATGTGGAACAAAGGTGCCGTAGCCAATAAGCTCCATCCCGGGCTGAAATGGTTCAGCGAAGCCAAGTTCGGGCTGTTCATTCACTGGGGACTTTATTCTAAACTCGGTGGCCGCTGGAACGACAGCAGCTACTACGGCAGCGGCGAATGGATCATGAACCGCGCAAAAGCCCCGGCTGCTGAATATGCCAAAGTAGCACAAACATTCAACCCCACCGGGTTTAACGCAGAAGAATGGGCAGAAACAGCCCGACAGTCGGGGATTAAGTATATGGTGATCACCGCCAAACACCACGAAGGCTTCAGCATGTACGATTCCAAAGTAACTGACTTTGATATCGTTGACGCTTCTCCCTATAAAAAAGATCCGATGAAGGCGCTCTCCGACGCCTGCCGCACAAAAGGCATACACTTCGGATTTTACTACTCCCAGTTCCTCGACTGGCACGAACCTAATGGCGGCGGAAATAACTGGGATTTTAAAAATAAAGAGAAAGATTACCAGCAATACTACCGCACCAAATCAATCCCGCAGCTGAAGGAACTATTAACCAACTACGGTCCGCTGGGCCTCGTTTGGTTTGATATGCCCGGCGGCTTAACCGCAGCACAAACCAAACAGATGATCGACAGTCTCCGGCTACTGCAGCCAGGCTGCCTGTTCAGCAGCCGCGTAGGACATGATCTTGGCGACTACCGGGATTTTGGCGATTCTGAAATACCCCCGGTTCCCATCCCGGGCGCCTGGGAATCTATTTATACCCACAACGACTCCTGGGGCTATATCCGTCACGATCTGAATTTTAAATCACCTACGGAAATCATCCGGCTCCTGGGAAATGTAGCCTCCAAAGGAGGAAACCTGATGCTGAATGTTGGTCCCGACGGCAATGGCCAATGGCCTGCCTATTCCATAGCATACCTGAAAGCCACCGGTAAATGGCTGCAAACCTATGGAGAAAGCATTTATGGCACCATCTGGGGACTGATCCCGGCACAGCCCTGGGGCGTAACCACTAGTAAACCAGGAAAGTTATTCCTGCATATCTGGCAAATGCCAGCCAACAGGCAGTTACGAGTACCCGGACTCACAGCAAAAATTAAATCGGTAAAAATCCTGGGTACTAAAGACCAGCTTGCTTGGAAACAGCTGCCGGAAGAAACCGTTATCCAGCTGCCGGCAATATTGCCGGATACCCGAAGTACCGTGATTGAAGTGGTGTATACCGGGCAGCAAACAGATTTATCACAGCTGCGCACACAAACCGTGAGCAGCGAATATGCGCAGGCGGAAATACCCGCTGTATGGGCCGTTTTCAACGGCGCCGCCAAAAGCAAACTCTTTACGTATTCCCATTACTTCGGCGACTGGAAACATGATAACTGCATCACCGGTATGGTAACTCCCGACGATGCGATTGTATTTCCACTGGCAGTACAGGACGCAGGCGACTATAAAATTATACTGGATTACGCCTGCGAACCGGGAAGCGCATCGCAGCAGGGACTGGTAACCCTTGGCGGGCAACAACTGCCCTTCCTCACACTGGTAACCGGCAGCTACGACAGCCACAAACCCATGAACTTTATTCAACACGCAGTTGGCATTATACATATTGATAAGGCGGGCAAACAAAACCTGACAGTGAAACCGGTTTCCGGAAATAAAAATGAATTATGCTGGTTACGGAAAGTGATCCTGCAGCCAGTGAAATAATAATTTATCAGAGAACAAGAACATGAAAAGAACACACCTCCTGTTTGGACTGGTTACCAGTCTTTATTCCGGTATAGCGATCGCACAGGTGAAAGCCCCTGCGCCCGACTGGCTCATCAGCCACCAGTCGTATACCGCCACGGTAACGGAAAAGGAAAAGGGAATTACACTCAGCAATGGTTTGCTGAGCCGGAGTTTTCGTATAGCCCCTAACGTAATCTGCACCGATTACCGTAACCTGGTCAGCGGTGAACAGCTGCTGCGTGCTATTAAGCCCGAAGCCAGGCTTACTATTAACGGGCACGACTATATGATTGGCGGCGCCTGGGGCCAAAAGCAACAGGCATATCTGCTTCCTGCGTGGCTGGATAACCTGAAAGCCGGGTCAACAGATTTTATTTACAGTGGCCACCAGGTAACCGCCACCTCTCCCTATTTAAAATGGCAGGCAAAAGGCTGGTGCAGCAATCCAAAGCAGCCCTCCGGCAAAGAGCTTACCTTCTCGTATGAGGCGCAGGCGCCTGAACTGAAAGGCATCAGCGTTAAAGTGCACTACGATATTTTTGACGGGATCCCGCTCCTCTCGAAATGGCTGGAAATAACCAACAAGAGCGGACAACCCATAAAGCTGCAACAGGTAGTGAATGAAATACTGGCAACGCCGGAAGAGGAATCTGCAGTAGTAGGCAGCGTGAATAAAATGCAGGTACCGCACGGAATTTATATCGAAAGTAATTACGCTTTCAATAATGCCATGAAGGCAAATCTCAGCGATCAGACCACCCACTGGAAAGCCGACAGCACCTACACTTCCCAGGTAAACTACGACCTGCAAACGCCCTGCGTACTGGAAGTATACCCAAGTGTGCCGGTAGGCATCACCTTAGCCGCCGGTGAACATTTTGAATCGATCCGTACCTACGAACTGTTGTTTGACGGATACGACCGCGAAAGAAATGGGTTGGCTAAGAGAAGATTTTACCGCACCATCGCACCGTGGACCACCGAAAATCCTATTTTCATGCACCTGGTAAGTACCGACCCCGTGAAAGTAAAAGCGATCATTGACCAATGCGCCGCAACCGGCTATGAAGGCGTGATCCTCAGCTTTGGCAGTGGTTTGAATATGGAAGATACAGGCGCTGCCAACATCGCTAAATTCAAAGCGCTGGCGGATTATGCACATAGTAAAAAGGTGCTGCTGGGCGGTTACTCCCTGTTTTCGAGCAGGCGTATCAGTGAGGAAGATGATGTGATTAACCCGGCAACCGGTAAAACAGGCGGTGCATTTTTTGGGAATGCTCCCTGTATGGGCAGCAAATGGGGCCTGAGTTATCTGCAGAAGATTAAAAGTTTTATCAGCGCTACCGGCTTCGATATTTTTGAAAATGATGGGCCTTACCCCGGAGATGTTTGCGCCTCCACAACACATCCCGGCCACACCGGGCTGGAAGATTCCCAGTGGAAGCAAATGCAGTTACAGAAAGGGCTTTATCACTGGCTCAACGAAAAAGGGGTGTATGTAAATGCCCCCGATTGGTACTTCCTGGATGGCACCAACAAAATAGCATTGGGCTACCGCGAAGTAAATTTTTCCCTGCCACGCGCAGAACAACTGATCCTGAACAGGCAGAATATTTTTGATGGCACCTGGGAGAAAACCCCTACCATGAGCTGGGGATTTGTACCGCTCAGCGAATACCAGGGCGGAGGCGCAGCAGCGACCCTGGAACCGCTGAAAGATCACCTGGACACCTACGACCAGCTGATGGCACAGTATTACGGCGCCGGAGTACAGGCCTGCTACCGTGGTCCGCGTTTATACGACACCGATAGCACCAAAGCAGTGGTAAAGAACATGGTCAACTGGTATAAAAAGTATCGCGACATTCTCAATACGGACATCATTCACCTGCGTAGGGCTGATGGCCGCGACTGGGACGGGATTATGCATATAAGCGCCCAATTGCCGCAAAAGGCCCTGGCGATGCTGTACAATCCAACACAACAGGCCATTACCCGTGAAGTGGCGCTGCCTCTGTATTACAGCGGGCTTACACAAAGCGTGCGTATCCGGGAAAAAGAAGGACCGCTAAAAACGTATACCCTTGACCGTAGTTACCGCGCTCATGTGAAAGTAACCATCCCCGCAAATGGCTACACCTGGCTGGTAGCCGAGTAACCTTGTATCAAACCGAATGTATAATTTATTAGTTATGAAGAAACTATCACTTTGTATTCTCACTTTCCTGGTATTCCTGTCGGCAGTTAACGCACAGGAAAAGAAAATATTCAACGAAACAGATGCACAGAAAGAACAACGGCTGTCCTGGTGGGTGAACGACCGCTTCGGCATGTTTATTCACTGGGGACTGTATTCCATGCCTTCCCGGCACGAATGGGTAAAAAGTAATGAGCATATTACCGACAGTGCCTACCAGAAATATTTCGACCTCTATAACCCGGACCTCTACAATCCACGCGAATGGGCGCGGCAGGCGAAAGCGGCAGGTATGAAGTATGCAGTGATCACCACCAAGCACCATGAAGGCTTCTGTTTATTTGATTCTAAATACACCGATTACAAAGCGCCTAACACGGCAGCTAAAAGGGATCTGATCAAGGAATGGGTAGACGCTTTCCGGGCAGAAGGATTAAAAGTAGGGTTTTATTATTCGCTGATCGACTGGCATCATCCGGATTATACCATCGACCGTGTGCACCCGCAGCGTCCTTCCGATCCGAAGGATTATGAGCAGCTGAATAAGGGCCGCGATATGGAAAAATACCGTACTTACCTGAAGAACCAGGTAAAGGAACTTATGACCAACTACGGTAAAATTGACATCCTCTGGACCGACTTTTCTTTTCCGGGAGAGCATGGGAAAGATCATAACGACTGGAATTCGCTGGATCTTATTAAAATGATCCGCAAGCTGCAACCAGGCATTATCATCAACGACCGCCTGGACCTTGGGGAATATGAAGACGGCGGCGATTTTGCCACACCGGAGCAATACAAAGTATCCGAATGGCCTACCCGTAATGGCAAGCGCATTCATTGGGAAACCTGCCAGACTTTTTCCGGTTCATGGGGATATTACCGTGATGAAACTTCCTGGAAAGATAACAAGCAGTTACTGGTGTTGCTGATTGAATCGGTGAGTAAGGGCGGTAACCTGATGCTAAACGTAGGACCTACCTCCCGCGGTACTTTTGATGCCCGCGCACAGGACAGGCTGAAAGGAATGGGTGAGTGGATGCAGGTGAATGGCCGTTCCATTTACGGCTGCACCGAAGCACCAGCGGAGTTCAAGCGCCCTGATAACAGTTTGCTGACTTACAATCCAACCACCAAACGTTTGTATGTGCATTTGCTCGACTACCCATTACAACGTTTCGAACTGCCGGGCATGAAAGGCAAAGTAAAATACGCTCAGCTACTAAACGATGGCTCCGAAGTGAAAATGCGTGGCACCGACAAAGGCGACCTTGCCCTGGAACTGCCGGTGCGCAAACCTGACGTGGAGATCCCGGTGATAGAACTGATTTTGCAATGAGCGGGTTTTGTCTTGAGCGCTGATTACGCTGATTATAATGATTTAGGGGATTGACCTTTGGGATTTTATTATGATTAGGGGAGATAGAAGCGATTTGATCTTTTGAGATTTTTATTGTTATTTTTGTTATGATTAAGGGAGATATAGGCGGATTTATTCGCTTATATCTCCCTTAATCTTTAATACATCTTATGATAACAAATCGCTTATATATTCTCTAATCTTATAAAAATCCAAAAGGTCAAATCGCTTCTATCTCCCCTAATCATAATAAAATCCCAAAGGTCAATCCCCTAAATCATTATAATCAGCGTAATCAGCGCTCAAGACAAAACTCGCTAAGACAAATTTTTCTAGGAAATCCGCGGAAGATGTATATTTTTATACTCACCATTATTTATTGTTAAACGTCCCGGATGAAAAGAGCTTTTTTTTGCCTGAGCACATTCATATTGGCGGCTGTATCATTCAGCTTTAGGGAACTGCCGCCGGTGGCAAAAAAGCCGAATATTGTGATCATCTTCATGGATGACATGGGTTATGGTGACCTTGAATGTTTTGCCGGTACTCCCTGGCACACTCCCAATATCAACCGTATGGCCGCTCAGGGCATGCGTTTCACTTATTTTTATGCAGCGCAGGCAGTTTGTTCTGCATCAAGGGCAGGATTGCTGACCGGCTGTTATCCTAACAGGGTAGGCATTAATGGCGCTTTGTCGCCGGCATCGCCTATTGCGCTGGACACCGCCGAACAAACCATTGCATCTGTTTTAAAAGCACGGGGTTACCGCACCGGGATGGTAGGTAAGTGGCACCTGGGAAGCAGGGAACCATGGTTGCCTTTACAGCATGGTTTTGATGAGTACCTCGGACTGCCTTATTCCAATGATATGTGGCCGGTACATTATGATGGAAAGCCTTATTCCGATACCTCTGCGCATCCGCGGAGAAAGTATCCGCCACTGCCGCTGATAGAAGGTAATAAGCCACTCAGATATATTAAAACACTGGAAGATCAGTCGCAACTCACTACGCTTTATACAGAAAGGGCCTGCCGTTTTATAAAGAATAACCGGCAGCAACCATTTTTTCTTTACCTGGCGCACAGTATGCCACATGTACCTATTGCGGTGTCAGAGAAGTATAAAGGAAAAAGTAAGGATGGACTTTTTGGAGATGTGATAGCAGAAATAGATTGGTCTGTTGGCCAGGTATTAAAGACGTTGGAGGAGAATGGTTTGTCTGATAACACCCTGGTGATTTTTACCAGCGATAATGGTCCCTGGTTATCTTATGGTAACCATGCCGGAAATACCGGCGGCCTGCGCGAAGGTAAAGGTACTTCCTGGGAAGGTGGCACGAGGGTACCGTGTATCATGCGCTGGCCGGGGAAGATTCCTGCCGGTACTGTTTGCAACAAAATGGCTGCTACCATTGATCTGCTTCCTACAGTGGCCAATTTATGCGGGGCTGCATTGCCAGTCCGGAAAATTGACGGAGTGGATATGAAGTCATTATTATTTAATGAGCCGGAAGCAAACCCGCGGGATGAGCTGGCCGTATATTACCAGGTGAATAGTTTGGAGGCCATCAGGAAAGGGCCGTGGAAACTGATGCTCCCGCATAGAAGCAGAACGTATAAATTAAACCTGCCGGGATATGATGGTTTTCCCGGTGCGCAGCCGGAAGTAGACGTCCCTATGGCATTGTATGACATGCGGCGTGATCCGGGTGAAACATTGGATGTGCAGCAGCAGTTTCCGGAGGTGGTGAAATCCCTGCAGGCGATAGCAGAAAAGTACCGGTCGACGCTTGGCGACGACCTTACCGGGGCGAAGGGAACTGAGCGGAGACCCGCAGGAAAAGTACAACCATAATATATATACCAAAGTATAATTTGTTTTAAATGATAGAAGTCCTGACTTTTAAGTAGTTGATTAGTAAGTAATTGTATCCAGGTTAATCCTTTAATAAACTGTCAGATACCACGTTATATTTTCATTTTATTGCTAATATAAAATGAATTGTATATTAATATTTATTGAAAAACCATATATGTATCCGATTGACTACTGCATGTAATTGTTTCAAATTTGCGACGGGTATGGGAACCGTGTGATTCTTTCCATTTATAATTTATCAACCATACCAGCTTCCGGAAAACCTGCAGTTATTAATGGAATATTTCATATGAATATACATAACCCAAAAGGAATATTATGAAAAAAGTGCGGCCTATTAATTCTGCTAACCTGGGAGGAACGCGTGTTTTAGAGGTTTCAGGATTGCACAGCGAATCGTCGGAAACGTTACAACAATTAGCAAAAGATATCTGCAACCTGGTTTTTATGGATATAGAGATACCCGGATTGACCGCAATAGAAGCCGCCAGCATAGTAAAAGCAGCTTACCCTGATATAAATGTGCTATTGCTTACCCTGAACGAAACGGAACAGGGATTAATACAGGTGCCGGCAGCAACTGAAGCGTTTAAAATCGATCATGTACCCCCGGTCTCCCTGACAGAGTTTATTTCTCAGATATATGAGACGGCTTTGCAGTCGAACTTAGTGGCGGTTAACAAAGTACTGGCCTTTTTCCGCAAGGAGAAACAGGTTTATCAGGACCCCTACGGATTATCGCCGCGGGAGAAGGAGATTTTACGTTGCCTGGTAAATGGCGACACCTATAAGCAGATAGCAGAAGGGTGCCATATCAGTGTGGGAACGGTCCGTTCCCATATCATGAATATTTATCGCAAGCTCGATGTAAAATCCCGCTCCAACGCTATTGTAAAGGCAATGAAAGAACACCTGGTCTGATGCCATAGCGTTTAGCCCCAGAAACCCTGTGCCTTTACCTGTTTGCCTTGCTGACGTAATAATTTGCGTACCTGTACAACATCTGTTGATTACCTGCCACATAATAAGTTGTATTTGCCACCGGGAAATCATAATGGTATAACCATTCATGTAAATCGGTGAAATAATGACCGTTATTGGAAAGCGGCTGTACCGGCATTTGTAATATCTGCCGGGTAAGCGGATCTTCCAATTGCAGGAAGCAATGAAATTGTTGTTGGTTGGTTTTACGCAGGTATAAAGAATGAAAGTGCCCTGCAGCGCTGGCGTCACCTATGCACACCAGGTGTTGCATGCCGGAGGGCTGATGCTGACTACCACCGGGCCCGGCATAATTTACTTCATCACCCGGCTGCAGTTCCAGCGCCCAGGAGCTGCCAGCTCCCTCATGTCCGCAATCCACTATAAGGGTGGCGGTTTGTGCAGCAGTGTCCCAGCATGCAACGGTGTAATCGCGATACGCATATGGAGCCACCTCACATTTGAGATGCTGGGTGCTGCGTTCTGGCAGGGCCTGCGACAGTTGCAAATCTATCTCTAATAAAAAATTTCCTATACGTGCTACGCTTATTACGTGCGCAGTTTTCCCTATGCGCGACATCAGTAAACTGGTCGCCCTTTCTTTAATTGAAGGCATTTATTAAATGTGTTTGATGATTAAAACGCGCCGGCTTGCGGCGGGTAAGTTGCAGAATAAAGGGGCTGATATTACCAGAGCCTGGCGGAGAACGGCTGCAGTGCCTCTTTAAGGGTTACTCTTTATTTTCAGATGCTTAATATCGTTCGTAAAAATTACTAGTGGTTTCATAACTCAAAAATTGTTTCAGCAAAACTACCGGACCCACACTTCTCTGTTATTATACTATTCCGGGTTATAGTTATACTTTTCCCGGCTTGAGATCCGGAAGGCCACCGGCGTTTGACCGGTATGCTGTTTGAAAAAACGGTTGAAATAAGTGACCTCATTGAATTGCAGGTACCAGGCTATTTCCTTGATGCCATGCGTGGAATGCAGCAACATCCGCTTGGCTTCCAGTATACGTCTGGCAGCCAGCAACGCGGAAGCCGTTTGCCCTGTTTCCTGTTTTACTACCTCGTTTAAATGGTCTGTGGTAACATACAGCGCCCGTGCGTATTCTCCGGCGCTGTTCCAGCTCAGCAGGTGTTGCTCCATCAGTTCCCGGTAACGGTTTAATAATGTTGATTGTAAAGGAGAGCTTTGGGTGTTTTCCGGAAGATACCGCATAAACTGCGTCAGCAATACTGCCAGGTAATGTTGCAATACCTGCTCCTGCAGCGCCTTACGCGTATTGAATTCCCGCAGCATCTGTGTACACAAATGCCATATTTCCTGGTAAGCAGCGTTGTCGGGTGTTACCGGATGCTCCACACATAAAGGCAAAGCAGCAAAGCCAACAGGTAAAAAATCACGCGTGAAGGAGATCAGGTACACATCCTGCACCTGTTCTCCATCCATCGACAGATGCACCTGCCACGGTGTTAATAAAAACATGCTCTCCGGCGGCATGTCTATCAGCCTGAAATCTACCATGTGCCGGCTTCGCTGCCTGCCTGTTATCACCAATGTGTAAAACTCGTGCCGGTGGGCCGCTGTTAAATCAGCATTGGGGTGGTGGGCCGGTTCCCCGGCCTGTTTATGATGAACATCTATCATCAACCCCGGAACAACCAGAAGCTCTTCCAGCCGGTATGATGCAATGATGGATTGTTTTCCTTTTTTCATAACAACATCCTCACTTTATTACCAGACGATCGAACAAAACATTTATTGTATAATTTTCTTTTTTTGCTTTTGCAAGACAGGAACCTTCCACGGTCACCACATCTGATAACCGGTTTCTCCCTCTTTTTTACACTGCCTTAAAAAGATACCTGAAATGGGTAAAATTGCATACATTTATTTGCAACCGATTGCATAGTTTCGGATTATATTAGCAAAGCATAGTTTTTAAAATACCCGTAGAAGTAGTGAAAACACCGGTTAAGGTCGACTAAAGATATTTTGCAAACGTTTGCTGAAAGAGATGAATTCCATGATGAAAGAACGAATGTCAGGTAACTGATATACATTCCCCTTTCTAAAAAAAGAAAGCCTGCAGCAGACATTTCTTTAAAACAGATTCGCCAAAAAAATTAAAAGCAAATGTTAATCAGAGGAATGGCCACCTGCCTTGCCATCATAGCCGGATCAGAATTACTATGGAGGCCCAGGCTGGTATGAACGATGGTAAGGTAGTGGCAATCGTAAGCAAGGGAATGGAAACAGGCATGACTCAACTTGAAAAATAATATATTGATGATAAAGTATCTGTTAGCAGCTTCGCTGATGTTATTGGCCGGAAACACCGGCGCCGCAACACCTGCAGATTCCCTGTTAAAACTCTGGTACCGGCAACCGGCCAAACAATGGGTAGAGGCACTCCCTGTAGGAAACGGCCGCATGGGTGCCATGATCTTTGGCGGCGTACAGCAGGAAGAACTGCAACTCAATGAAGGTTATCTCTGGTCCGGCGTTCCACGTGATGGCAATAACCCGGCCGCCAAAGAACTGCTGCCCGTCATCCGCCAGCTGCTGGCAGAAGAAAAATATATGGAAGCAGATCAGGTGGCCCGCAAAATGATGGGTACCTACAGCGCCCGCTATCTCACACTGGGAAGTCTTTTTATAAACAACGATATACCACAGGAGGCCATACAATATAAACGTGAACTGAACCTGAACAACGGGGTAGCACGCGTTAGTTATACAGCTAACGGTGTCGACTATACGAGGGAAGTGTTTTGCAGTTATCCGAAGCAATTGCTGGTAATACGCTATACGGCCAGTAAAGCCGGGCAGCTTAGCTTCAGCACCCGTTTTGCCAACCCGATGCCGCATACGAACAGCGTGGTTAACCCGCATTACCTGGTCATGAAGGGCAGATGCCCCGAATATGTGGCGGCAAGAGCTTATGAGCCAAAACAGATTGTTTATGGCAATAAAGGAATCAATTATGAAGTACATCTTGATGCGCGCGTAAACGAAGGACAGGTAAATACAGATACTGCCGGCATACACATTTCCGGCGCAACGGAAGCAGTACTCCTGGTATCTGTTGGCACTAGTTTTAAAGATGGATTACCCAACGGGAAAGATCCGCATGCGGCAGCTGTGGCGCCTCTACAGAAAGCAGGCAATTATCTGCAATTACTGACTGGTCACATAAACGACTATACGTCGTTGTTCAGCCGGGTATCGCTCAACCTCGGAAGCGACACTTCCGCATTACTGCCAACAGATGAAAGGCTGAAAGTATATACGCTCGCCGGTGGCAACCGCGATCCGCAATTAACCACGCTGCTGTATCAATACGGCCGCTACCTGATGATATCCGGATCCCGTAAAGGCGGTCCGGCTATGAATCTGCAGGGACTGTGGAATAAGGAAATGCAACCGCCCTGGGGCTCCAACTATACTATCAATATTAATACGGAAATGAATTACTGGCCGTCTGAAACCGCCAACTTATCGGATTGCGGTGCGCCTTTATTTGAATTTATTGGCCAGCTGGCGCAACACGGGCGTGTAACCGCCGCCATAAATTATGGCGCAAAAGGATGGACGGCGCATCATAACTCGGATATATGGGGTATGACCAACCCGGCCGGTGGTATTGATTTTTCCGATCCCAGCGGTAACCCCAAATGGGCAATATGGCCAATGGGCGGAGCCTGGCTAAGCCGCCACCTGTGGGAACACTACCAGTTTACCGGCGATAAGAAAATGCTGCAACAGGTATATCCCGATCTGAAAGGCGCTGCATTATTTATGCTCGACTGGCTGGTGAAAAATAAAGAGGGACAATGGATAACAAGCCCTTCTACCACGCCGGAGAATAACTTTATGGTAAACGGCAAGCGGGAAGGTTCTGTGAGCATTGCTACCACCATGGATCTTTCCATTATTCACGACCTGTTTAATAATACGATCCGGGCAGCAGTAGTGTTGCAACAGGATGCAGCCCTGGTAGCCCGTATCAAACAAACCATGAAGGAAATGTACCCTTTCCATACCGGTCAGTATGGACAATTGCAGGAGTGGTACAAAGACTGGGACGATCCAAAAGATGCTCACCGCCACGTATCCCACCTGTATGGCTTATTCCCGGGCAATTTTATTTCGCCCCGCAGAGATACCGTACTATCGGCGGCGGCTACACGCAGTTTGCTGCTGCGGGGGGATGGCGGAACCGGCTGGTCTAAATCATGGAAGATAAACTGGTGGGCACGCCTGGAAGATGGCAATCACGCGTATACCATGTTGAATAAGCAGTTATTCCTGGCCGGCGGTCAAGCAGTGAGCGTAGCCGACAACAGCGGCGGGTCTTATCCCAACCTGTTTGATGCGCATCCTCCGTTCCAGATCGACGGCAATTTCGGGGTAACTTCCGGGATTACGGAAATGCTGCTGCAAAGTCATGATGGCGCACTGTACCTGCTCCCCGCATTGCCCGATGCGTGGCCTTCCGGCAGTGTGAAAGGATTAAAAGCAAGAGGTGGTTTTGAAGTAGATATGGAATGGAAAAATGGGCAGCTCACGCATGCCGTTATCCGTTCAGCATTGGGTGGTAACTGCCGTATTCGTACGCGCGTTGCCGTTAAAGTGAACGGACAACCGGTAAAGGTGGCGGTTGGTAACAACATAAATCCATTCTACCAGTTGCAGATCCAGGGGAACACTATTGTAAAAGACGCAACGAAATTACCAGTGTTGCAGTTGGAAAAAGTTTTTGAGTATGATTTTTCAACTGCACCTGGTAAAATTTATGATATCTTATGAACTATCGCAGGCGCATATTAAGTATAGCCTTTAGCGTTATAACAGCAGTAACTGTTGCGCAGGTGAAAGGCGATGATGATGGCATCCTGAGCCAGCAGGCCGCAGCGCGCGACAGCATAACAGTCAACGGCGCGCTGAATGGCTGGTGGAAGGCATCCATGAAAAACCACGATGCCCGCATTGCCTGGTGGCGGGATGCTAAATTCGGATGCTTTATCCACTGGGGCGTTTATTCTACCGCCGGCGGCGAATGGAATGGAAAGAAGGTGGAGGGCTACGCCGAGCACCTGATGCGGAAGGAGAAGATAAGCCGGCAGGAATATGCGGATAAGCTCATTCAACCATTTAACCCGGTAAATTTTGATGCCGACGCGTGGGTACGTATGATTAAAGCGGCGGGCATGAAATACCTGGTCATCACCGCCAAGCATCATGATGGCGTGGCCATGTATCCCACTGCTATCGGCAACTATCACATTCAGCAGGATCCTTTGGCGGCATTGTCGGTCGCCTGTAAGAAATATGGTATCCGGTTCGGCTTTTATTACTCCCATGCCTTCGACTGGGAGCATCCCGATGCACCGGGTAACGACTGGGATTATAAAAATCCGGGGGGAGATAAGAACCTGTATGGTGGTGTCACCTGGTATAATGCACATCCGGAATTACTGCCTAAGGCGGTGAGGTATGTGAATGAAAAAGCAATCCCGCAAATATTAGAGTTGTTGAAAAGATATCATCCGGATATTCTTTGGTTTGATACGCCGCATAAGCTACCGCTCAGTGAAAACATCCGTATACTGCAGGCGATCCGGGCGGCAGATAACAAGGTAGTAGTGAATGGCAGGCTGGCACGCGCTCCCGGCGTTTCTTTCGGCGATTACGTGAACACGGCCGACCGGCCCGCGGAGTTTTACCCGGTAACCGGCGATTGGGAAGCCATTCCCACCACCAACGAGTCGTACGGATATTCGAAGTACGACAGCAGTCATAAGCCGCCGGGCTTTTTTATCCGGCTGCTGGCCAAAGCGGCCGGCAAATGCGGCAACCTGCTCATGAACATCGGCCCGGAAGGCGACGGCAGCATTGACCCGCGTGATACGGTAATACTGCATACCATTGGAGCGTGGATGCAACAATACGGCGAAAGTATTTACGGCACTACTGCAAGTCCGCTACCAGTGCAACCCTGGGGTGAAAGCACGCGGAAGGGCAACAAGTTATACCTGCACGTTTTTAACTGGCAATCTACTTTATATGTAGGCGGACTGAAAAGCAATATCCGCAAGGCTTATCTTTTGGGCGACAAAAGTAAAAAGCCGCTGCAGTTAAAGCGGCAGCAGTCCAAAGACTGGCTGATTGCATTGCCCGCACATGCGCCCGATAGCATTAACAGCGTTATTGTACTGGAAACAGACCAGCTTAAAACAGATAACGTGAGAGTATTGGATACTTATAACATTACGAATGTGCTCAGGGCGTTTGATGCCACCCTGCATGGCAGCGGCTGGCAGTACAGTGACGGAAAGAAGAATAATTATGACGTACATAACTGGAAAGACACTGCGCAGTACATCAGCTGGAAGGTGCGTACCGTACACGATGCGGCGTACAGCCTTAGTATTAAGTATGGTGCAGATGCCGGTGGCAGTTTCATACTGCGTATAGGCGATAATGTTATAAAGGAAACTGTGCAGCCGGTTAAAACAACCGTAAAGTCACTGAAAGATATTTATCTGCCGGCAGGCGAATATGACATAACAATTAAGGCAAACGGGATAACGGGAAAAGAATTGATGAAACTATTTGAACTCACGATGCAACCAAAATAATATCCACGATGAAAAAAAATAGTTGGCTTTTAACTGCCGGTTTACTGTGGTGTGCCCTCACCGCCATGGCAGGAACCCCCGCAGCATTTGTACAGGCGCTGAAAGGCAGTGCAGCTGTAGTGTATGCTGCCAATGGCAGTATAGCGCCGGATTATATTAAAGTAGTCCGCAACTGGAAAAATGATCACTGTGAAATACGTATAGTCAACACCGGTAGTACCGCGGTGCGATTGAAGGAAGTGATTACCGGTGCGGCAGGTAAGATATTGTTGCCCACCACGCCCTTTTATGCGGAGGGTTTCCAGATGCTGACGCAAACAGCCGGTACGCTTGCTCATCCTGAAACATTAGGGAATTATACGGATGCCGGGCATTATAAAATTCCGCAACCGGAGGGTTACCTGGCAGTATACAACCTGCTGCGTTTGTACCCTGCGCATGAGGAACAGATATTATTGGGATATACTTCCAGCAGGCGTTTTGTGGGCAAGTTTTATATTTCTGCGGATACCATCAAAACAGTAACCGACCTGGAGAACCTGGAACTTGCTCCCGGAGCTGATTTTAAGCTGGAGGAATTAATGGTGATCACGGGTAAGGATGGCAACGCCTTGCTGGACCGTTTCGCCGGCAGGATCCAGGAGCATCACCCACGGCTTGAGTTTAAGCAGCCACCTACCGGGTGGTGCTCTTGGTATTGTTTCGGTCCGAAGGTAACCGCACAGAATATTTACGGTAACCTTGATTACATAAAAAGTAACATTCCGGCGCTAAAATATATACAGGTAGACGACGGTTATCAGCCGCATATGGGCGACTGGCTGGAGTCGGGTAATTCTTTTGGCGGTAATGTGCAACAGGTGCTGAAAGCCATCCGGGAAAAAGGCTTTGAGCCGGCTATTTGGGTAGCGCCGTTTATTTGCGACAGCAACTCCACTATTTATAAAAATCATAAGGACTGGCTGGTGAAAGACGCATCTGGTGCACCTTTGCGCAGCGACCTGGTTACGTTTGGCGGCTGGCGGATGAAGCCCTGGTTTGTGCTGGATGGCACAAACCCTGCTGTGCAGCAACACCTGGAGCAACTATTCCGGACCATGCGCAACGACTGGGGCGTTACTTATTTTAAACTGGATGCTAATTTCTGGGGCGCTATTCATGGCGGCAAATTTTATGATGCTAAAGCTACAAGGGTAGAAGCATACCGGCGTGGCATGGAAGCCATTCTCAAAGGCAGCAGGGATGCTTTTATACTTGGCTGTAATCATCCGCTGTGGCCATCATTAGGATTGGTGCATGGCAGCCGGAGCTCAATGGATATTAAACGCACCTGGCCGGTATTTGAGCGTTCCGGTCGTGAAAACCTTTACCGTGCCTGGCAAAATGGCCGTTTATGGTGGAACGATCCTGATTGCCTGGTACTCACCGGCAACATGCCTGACAACGAATTTAATTTCCATGCAGCTTTGCTGTACGCTACCGGTGGTATGTTACTAAGTGGCGATGACTTAACGAAGATATCACGGGAACGGCTCAACGTTTTGAAGAAGGCATTGCCTCCCACCGCAAAGGCAGCAGCTTTTGAAGGCACTGATTTTGAAATAGGAAGGGTTACTACCGCGGCAGGCAAACAGGTGATTTTGCTCAACTGGCAGTCATCTTCAAAAAAAATAACGGTGAAACTTGATCAGCCATACCAAATATCAGATTACTGGACAGGCGTTGGTTTAGGTTTACACACCGGTTCTTTTGTGATGGAGCTGGCAGGACATGACGGCCGGGTATTACTATTAACACCAAAAAAATAATTCCATGCGTACGTTCCTGGCAGCTTTATTCATCGGTATTTCCTGCATAATGCAGGCGCAATCACCCTATCAGCAGCAGCTGCTTAAAGATACACGGGTGGCGGTGATCAAACGGGCCGCATGGGCCATGCAGCAGCCACCACAAACGATTACCGCCTTCCGTTGCGACCGCAGCGCCGGCGGCATACATGACTTTTATTCAGAAGGGGATTACTGGTGGCCCGATCCGGCAAATCCAAACGGAGCTTATATCCAGCGGGATGGCCAAAGCAACCCGGAAAACTTTGTAGCGCACCGGCTGGCCATGATCCGTTTCAGCCGGGTGATGGGCGCACTGGCGGCAGGATATATTGCCACCAAAGACAACACTTATCTGCAACAGGCATTGCTGCATGCGAAGGCCTGGTTTGAAACAGCGGCTACCCGGATGAATCCTTCGCTGCTGTATGCGCAGGCCATCAAAGGAAAGGTAACCGGCAGGGGTATCGGCATTATTGATACGATCCATTTGATGGAAGTGGTGCAGGCTTTAAGTGTTATGGAGAAAGCCGGCGCCATTCCGCCGGCGGATCTTACAGCGTTTAAAAGCTGGTTCAGTGAATACCTGCAATGGCTGACCACACATCCTTATGGGAAGGATGAAATGAATGCTGCCAATAATCACGGCACGTGCTGGGTGATGCAGGTAGCCGCTTTTGCGCGTTTTGTGGATAATAAAGAGCTGTTGGAATTTTGCAGCAATCGTTATAAAACGGTATTGCTGCCTCGCCAGATGGCTGCTGACGGCAGTTTTCCACTGGAATTGAAACGTACTAAACCTTACGGCTACTCGCTGTTTAACCTGGATGCCATGAGCACCATCTGCCAGTTGCTGAGTATGCCGGATAATGACCTGTGGCGCTTTACAGCAGACAGCAGTAAAAATATGGAGAGAGGAATCGCCTTCCTTTATCCATATGTAAATAACAAAAACAGCTGGCCTTATGCACATGATGTGATGTACTGGAACAGCTGGCCGGTGGCGCAGCCCTTCCTCATTTTCGGTGCGGCTGCTTTTCAGCGGCCGGAATACTACCAGCTATGGCTGTCGCTTAACCAGGATCCGGAGGAGGAAGAAGTGCTTAGAAACCTTCCCGTGAGGAATCCTCTGATCTGGTTATGAGCGCTTTAGAATTTACAATTATTTAAGATTCAGATGTTTTATTTTCTTAATATAAATCCTTAACTTTAGGAGACTATACACTATGTTTAAACTTTAGAGAAATGAGTTGGATGGATGACTTGTATGTTATTTACCAGAAACTGGATGCCACCGGTTGTGAAGAGGTAAAACATGACATTTTAAAAGCCCAGATTGATGGCTGTAACCGCGGAGAGATTTATTTCCTGGTATTACAACAACTGGTACAGATCAAAACAGGTAAGGCGCCTGTTTATGAGTTAATTAAGGGAGAAGTAGAAAATATTATCCACTACAGTAAGGGACAATACCTGAGTTAATTATTTTAATTCTTCTATCAGTTTCTGCACTTTGAGGTAATTCGGCGCGCCGGATGGGATTTTTAATAACCATTCGAGGCATTGCTGCTTACGTCCTTCCCGCAGGTAGCTCAACGCCATATAAAAGGCTGCTTCGTACCGGAGTTCGCTGCTGTTGTTAAAAACAGTAGTGAGGTCCTGTCGTGCGCTTTCCATCTGGTTTTGGTCGATCAGGGCTACGCCGCGGTAATAGCGGGCGTATAGGTTGCCCGGGTTGGCTGCCAGTGCTTTATTCAATAGCAATACAGCCTCGTTGAAATGGCCGCGATTGAACTGTTCGATCGCTTCTTCCGGAAGCCGCAGGCTGTCGATATCCGGAATCTGCATTTCAGTGGAAGCGAATTGCCGGTAGATATTTTTTCTCCAGGGGCTTACATACAGCAGGATAGCCAGTCCTGCTGCTATCAATGCAGTAAGGATTACATAATTGCGGATGGGTATGGGCGAACTGTCTTTCAGCGTGTACCAGGCGTTGCGGTGGGTAAACAGCAAATGTTGCAACTCATCCCGGTTGGCGTCGTTACAGATTTTCTGGCCCAGCAGTTGCCGGACAGCATCAAAGCGCTTTACCTGTTGTGTAAGCAGGGTGTCGGTTTGAAGTCGTTCGGAGAAAGCTTTGCGCTCTGCCTCACTCATTTGCCCGCTGAGGAAACGGTCTGTTTCCAGCAGGTCTTTTTCTGAAAGGCTGTTGGCTTTTAGTTTTATGTCGATATCCCTGAACAGGCTGCGGAAACAATCGGCTCGTCTGCCAGGCAGTTCACTAATAGGGATGTTGGTTTCTGCGGCAATATCTTCCTGGAGGCAGCCATCTGTGAGTGACCAGCGGAGTAATTCTTTGCAGTCGTCCGAGAGGGCGAGGTAATAGTGATAGGCGAGTCTTCTTTTTTCTCCTTCTTTCAGCACATCTTCCACATCCTGGATATCGTCTCTGCTCATGGTAGAGAGCTCCTCTGCTTCCAGGCCGGGAATCCGTTGCCCTCTTCTTTCCAGTTCCTGTTCCCAGATACGCTTGCACAGCAGTTGCAGAAAGGGCTCAAAGTCGGAGACTTTCAGCGGGTGACGGCGGGCGAAGTAATAAATGTCCATCAGGGCCTCTTCAAAAATATGCGCCGCATCTTTTACGTGACCGCTCTTTTGCAGGATGAACCGCTTTTCTTTGGAAGCAAAGCGCTGATAAATATTTTCAATTACTGCTGGTGTATGGTGAAGCAATCCCTCAATATATTCCTGGTCGTTATTTATTAATTGTTCAGGTGACATACATATCGTTTTTGCCGGTTCCTCTGTGCTAAAAATATTAAACCTTGCGGAAGTGACCTAATTATTTATTCTGTCTGTACAAATGTAATGCCTGCGCGATGGAACTTGCAGGGAAGTTAAGTATCTTGCCAAACATACCAGCTATAGCCACGTGCATTCCAATCACTATGTATCAACCGGAACAGGATATCGATGATCTGATATCAAGATATATACATGCTCCACAGGATCCGTTTTTACAGGAACAGGTGGCGGGTTTATGCCGCGAAGGACCTGAGCAGGCTGCTTACGTGGAAAGCCGCTTAACCGCCTGGCTTGCAGAGGGGATACCTGTTCCCCATGATGTGGAAAGCGCGGTTCCGTCATCTTCACCCGCTTTATCCAAACGCTCCCCGGTACGCGCCTTTAACCGTAAATGGCTGGTGGCTGCTGCGGTGATGCTGCTCGTCACAGCGGTGATTGTTTACTATTGCCGGCCGGCTCCGGCTAAGCAATTGGAGTACGTTAACAATACAGGCCATACCGATAGCCTGTTGCTGGCCCCGGGCTGTACCGTGATTGCCGGCAACGGCGCGTCGTTCAGCTATGCTAAAGGGCTTGATGTAACGCCGGAATTACGCATGCTTGCCGGCGATGCCTGGTTTGATGTGGCATTGCCAACCCGCACCCGGATGCAGCTGGATGAGCATACTGATCTGTATACGCTGAAGGCCGTATTTGCAGTGCATAAAACCAATAACCTCTTCAAAGTGCTGGTAATAAAGGGAAAGGTAACCCTGGTGCAGGATCAGGGCAAAAAAGTATACCTCACCGCAAATATGCTGGCAAAGCGGGAACAGCATCAGCCGTTGCAGTTCAAAACAGTTAAAAGCCAGTCGCTGCTCGCCTGGAAAACAGGCCGCCTGAAGTTCCGGAATATTCCCCTGGAAGAAATCATTGATGCGGTGAACAGCTACTTCCACCTTGATATACGGGTGCCGCCATCCGCAGCAGGCGTGTATAAACGCAGCCTGACTGTTGACTTTGAAAATAAATCTGCAGAAGAAACGCTGGAATTACTGCAAAAGATGTTAAAGGTACCTTTGGTGAAAGACAGTGCCAACCGGTATTACATAACGTTGAAATAAAGAATGGTCAGCTCAGGTTTAAGCCTGCTGTTAATTGTTTAAGGATCGTTTTCAGCTGTGTAAAAGCTTCTTCGCCTATAATACCGGCGTACAGGTCCTGTACTTCATCTACCGCTTCGTAGGCGTTGATCATAAACTCTTTCCCTTTCTCTGTCAGGAAAATAATGCTGGCGCGGTTGTCGGTATCGTGTTTGCGGGTACCGATGTAGTTATCTGCTTCCAGGTTCTTTACCACCTTGCTCATGGCTTGTTTACTGATGCGCGCTTTCCTGGCGAGGTCGTTGTTAATGGTGCCCTGCGCATCGATGTGTACCAGGAGTACCATATCGCCCAGTTTAAAGTTCTTGTATCCGCGCTCCAGTAGTTTTTGTGTAATACGCAGGTCTATATCTTTTTTGAACAAATTGATCAGGCGGGCGAGGCTGTCAGGTCTTTTGGCCAGGCATGCCTCATATCTCGCATCTATAGTTGCGCTCATCATATTGTAGGTTTGGTAAAAGTGTACAGTTGATAAAATCTTGTCCTGATGCAATGCTACAAAAAAGCAGTGATTTTTTGCGCGCTGCTTTTAAAATTTGTGGTTAGCCCGTGCTAAAAAAAGTAAGACCCACCGGTAAGGGGGGTCTTTAATATATTTTCAGAGTAGTGTTATTTGTACACGTAATCAGCCATTACGGTATATGTTCAAATACGCTTTCTGCCCTGGTGTAGCATCTCAGTCCGACGATGGTATTGCTTATCCCCACCTTTACTCTTTGTGCAGACCTGATGCTGGTAGACGTCAGTCAATCAGAGCCTAAAGCCCCCGCGATACCCATTTCCAGTCCACGCAGTTCTGCCAGTCCGCGTAAACGGCCGATAGCGCTGTATCCCGGATTTGTTTTCTTGTGCAGGTCATCCAGCATCTGGTGGCCATGATCCGGGCGCATAGGAATGGAAACATTGCGGCGTTTCATGGTGAGCAGGATGTTCTTTACTACGGCGAACATGTCTACGTCGCCTTCCAGGTGGTTGGCTTCGTGGAAGTTGCCCAATGCATCCCGTTGTGTGCTGCGCAGGTGGATGAAGTGGATATGATCGCCCAGGCGTTCTATCATGCCGGGAAGATCGTTGTCGGCCCTTACGCCATAGGAGCCGGTGCAAAAGCACAGCCCATTGGAGGCATATGGCGCCGCAATGAGCAGTTCGCGGGCATCCTGTTCGGTGCTTACCACCCGCGGCAGTCCCAAAATCGGGAACGGAGGATCATCCGGGTGGATAGCCAGTTTAATACCGGCTTCTTCTGCAACAGGCGCTATTTGCTGAAGGAAATAGAACAGGTGCAGTTTCAGCTGGGTGGCATCAATGCCTTTATATTTATCCAATGCGGCCTGGAACTGTTGCAGCGTAAAGCTTTCTTCAGATCCGGGTAATCCGGCAATAATATTTTTTTGCAGCAGCTCTTTGTCGGCCGCAGTCATGCTGTCGAAATGCTCCTTTGCACGGGCTATCTCTTCCTCGCTGTAATCTTTCTCTGCATCTGGTCTTTGCAACATGAACAGGTCGAATGCCATGAACGCCGCTTTTTCAAAGCGCAGCGCTTTGGAACCATCTTCTACGGTATACGCCAGATCGGTGCGGGTCCAGTCGAGTACTGGCATGAAGTTGTACGTAACAGTACGTATACCGCATGCTGCCAGGTTCCGCAAGCTTTGCTGGTAGTTGTGGATATAATCCTTAAAACGGCCGCTTTGCGTTTTGATATCTTCATGTACCGGCACGCTCTCCACAACAGACCAGGTAAGCCCTGCTGCTTCTATGATGGCTTTCCGCTTTTGTATCTCCTCCTTCGTCCATACCACTCCATTAGGCACATGGTGCAATGCGGTTACAATTCCGGTAGCTCCTGCCTGTTTAATATCAGACAAGCTAACCGGATCATTGGGTCCGTACCACCGCCATGTCTGTTCCATTCTCAGCATAATGCAAATACGTTTAGTAAATCCAGAATTTCTAGTTCCAAACCCCAAAAATATAATCTATCCACACATATACAAACTTTGATTTCAAATTTTAGGGCCGTCTGCGGCGATCAGGATGATCATGAGATCCATCACATTTGTTTGGGTAGGGCCTGTAATCATTAACCCGCCTGCTTTTGAGAAGAAATGCCATGCATCGTTCTGTTGTAAAAAACTATTTGGATCGAGCTGCATTTTTACCGCATTTTTTATCGTTGATGCGTCTACGATAGCTCCTGCAGCATTGGTAGGACCATCACTGCCATCGGTGCCGCCGCTCAGGAAAGTAAGCGATGGATAACCGGCAAGGGCAATGCCCGCTGCCAGCGCAAGTTGCTGATTTCTGCCACCAAGGCCATTCCCGGTTACTTCCACGGTAGTTTCCCCGCCAGCCAGTAAACAGGCTGGTAAAGGACCATCGTACCGGAGTGCCGTTTGTACCAGGTCGGCAGCTACAGCGTGCACTTCTCCCGTTATAGTATCAGATAACAATACCGGGTGATAACCCAGCTGCCGGGCCTTTGCAGCCGCCGCTTCCAATGCCACACGGTTGGTACCGGTGAGATAGTTGTGTGTATGCAGCAGGGATGGATCGCCTGGCTTGGGTGTTTCACGTATCCTGCCAGCGAGGCCGTCTTCAATATGTTGAAGGAGGAACGCGGATATTTTTTCCGGGAGATGATATTTGCGGAGTACATTCATGGTATCCGCAAAGGTAGACGGGTCGGCCACTGTAGGCCCTGACCCTATCACGCTGAGATCATCGCCCACCACATCGCTAAGAACAAGGGTGCATAACGTAGCCGGATATATGCTTTTTGCCAGTTGACCACCTTTGATACCGGAAAGATGTTTTCTTACGGTGTTCATTTCGCGGATGTCGGCGCCACTTTTCAGTAATGCTTCAAACAATTGTTGTACTTCAGGTAAACTGCTGCCTGCCGGTACATCTGCCAGCAGTGCGGAGGCGCCGCCTGAAAGTAAAAAGATAACCAGGTCCTGCGGCTGCACCTTAGCAGCCATATCCAGCAGTTTAACGGAAGCGGCTACACTCTGTTCATCGGGCACCGGGTGACCGGCCTCCATAAGCTCCACCTGCTGTAACGGTAACGCATGCCCGTACTTTGTAACCACCATTCCCTTTACCGGGAAATGCGCAGCGAGTATGTTTTCCAGCTCCTGTGCCATCGCGGCGGCAGCTTTGCCTGCCCCCAGTATCCAAACAGCCGCATGCTCCGGGAGGACGTAGCTATCTCCCGAAATATTAATAACGCGGGTGGCAGGTATTACCTGTACATTTTTCCTGATCAGCTGCTGCGGATGCACTGCCGCAACGCCCTGCAGGAAAATATCTTTTATATCGGCAGTAGTGTTGTTCATGTTTTCGCGGCATAAAAAAAGCAGTGAGACTACTCACTGCCAATATCTTTCAAGTTAAGAAATTTATTGCGGTTGGGTGGAGTCTTTAGCTTCCTTCTTTTGCCGCTTTTTTTCCATTTTTTGTTCCAGGTGTTCTTTTTTAGTCATTTCCCAATCATTCCACTTTTTATACTGCGCGGGCGTAAATACGGTTTTGAAACGCTGGCTGCGCTCCGTATCCAGGGCTTTAAACTGTGTCATGCGCTCCTTTTTGGAGAGGGAAGGATTGTTTTTCACTGCATCCATCCGGCGCACAATATCCTGATTGATTACCAGGATCTTTTTTTCCTGGTCTTTGTTCAGATTTACTTTATGGGAGATTTTGTCCGTGATTTTATCGGCTCTTCCTTCCGCTGTCCAGCGGCCTTTTGCATTGGCACTATCTTTTACCTGGGCACTGGTAGTAAAGGTAGTTGCTGCAAAAAAAACGGTGAGCAACATCCATGTATAAACAGAAATAAACTTCATAGTCAGCAAGTATTATACGAATTTAAACAAACTTAAGCGGTAAACCCTTTTCAAATTATCCCTTTTTCGTGTGAATCCAAAATCCACTTACCACTCATAAAAAATATGCCGTTTTATTTAGTCCCGCCTTAATGATTTATTACATTTAGCGGATCAACTGAATCTGAACCGAAAAAATAAAAGATTTACATGAAAAGAGCTTTTGAGAAACCCGGAACAGCCCTGCTGTTGCGGTGTATTACCTATGCTATGAAGCGGCACCGCGGTAAACTGCTGTTACTGGCCCTGCTGGCAACCGGCCAGGCAGTCAGCGCACAGGAAACCTATCCGGTCAACGGGATCGCCGATCCCCGCGAAGGGTGCTTTGCTTTTACACATGCCACCATTGTAAAAGACCCGCAAACCACCCTGAACAATGCCACACTGGTGATCCGCGACGGGAAAATAGTGTCTGCCGGCGTATCGGCTGCCATCCCCAAAGATGCAGTGATCGTGGATTGTAAAGGGAAATATATCTATCCTTCCTTTGTGGATATCTTCAGCAATTATGGTTTGTCGGAGCCTAAACGGGGCGGTTCCGCATGGAATGCACCTCCTCAGTTCCTGTCTAACACCAAAGGGGCCTATGGCTGGAACCAGGCCATCAGAAGCGAAGTAAATGCCGTGGATCTTTTTTCTGCAGATGATGAAAAGGCAACGCCCCTGCGGGAAGCCGGATTTGGCGCCGTGCTTACCCAACAGCCCGATGGCATCGCCCGTGGTACCGCTGCACTGGTAACCCTGGCCACCGCAAAAGAAAACAAAGTCATTATCCGGGAGAAAGCCGCTGCGGCCTATTCTTTTGATAAAGGCACCTCTACGCAAAATTATCCTAACTCCCTCATGGGTTGCATCGCCCTCCTGCGACAAACGTTCCTGGATGCCCAGTGGTATAAATCCCAGCCTGCCAGGGAAGGAGTCAATCTCAGCCTGGAAGCCTGGAACGCCAGTCAGCAGCTGCCTCAGCTGTTTGAAGTGACCGATAAATGGGATGCGCTCCGCGCAGATAAGATAGGAGACGAGTTCGGGGTACAGTATATTATTAAAGCCGGTGGCAATGAATACCAGCGTATCAGTGAAATGGCCGCCACCAAAGCCACGTTCGCATTGCCGCTGAACTTCCCGGGCGCCATCGATATGGAGGATCCCGCAGATGCACGCTATGTATCACTGGCCGAAATGAAACACTGGGAAATGGCGCCTACGGAGCCTGCTGCTTTTGAGAAAGCAAATATTCCCTTCTGTTTAACTGCTGCCGACCTGAAAGATGTAAAGCAATTTCTGGCCAACGTGCGGAAAGCCATCAGCTATGGCCTCAGCGAACAGAAAGCCCTGGAAGCCCTGACCAAAACCCCGGCCACACTTATAAAGGCTTATGATAAAGTGGGCAGCCTGGAACCAGGTAAACTGGCCAATTTCCTCATTACCTCCGGTCCCGTTTTCAACGAAAAAACCATCCTGTACCAGAACTGGGTACAAGGTAACCGTTATACCATCAAGGCCGACGGCTGGAATGATATACGCGGCATCTATACCGTAAACCTTATCCCCGGCGGCAGCTACTCCGTGGAAGTAAGAGGTACCGCTGTTGCACCGTTACTGTCTGTGTTGCAGAAAGATACGCTTCCCGGCCGTATCGATGTAAACGGCAAACTGGTATCCCTGTCGCTGACACTGGCAAAGAACAGTAAAAGCAATGTACGTCTTAGCGGTATCATCGGCGATAACAGCTGGACCGGCACCGGCGCCGATACCAGTGGAAATCTTGTAAAATGGAATGCTGTATTTGTAAAGGCCGCCCCGGAAAAAGCAGATTCCGTAAAGAAAGAAACACCTTTGGTCATTGGGCCACTGTATTATCCGTTGAATGGATATGGCTGGGAGAAGTTACCATCGCAGCAGGACCTGCTTATCAAAAATGCTACTGTTTGGACCAGCGAAAAAGAAGGGAAACTGGAAAATACAGATGTTTTGATCCGCAACGGCAAAATTGCACAGGTGGGTAAAAACCTGGCTGCCGGCAATGCCCGCGTAATTGATGGTACCGGCAAACACCTGAGTGCCGGCATCATCGACGAACACTCGCATATTGCCATCAGTAAGGGAGTGAACGAATCGTCGCAGTCGGTTACTTCTGAAGTAAGGATCGCAGATGTACTCAACCCCGATGATGTGAATATCTACCGTCAGCTGAGCGGCGGCGTAACCGCTTCTCATTTATTGCATGGCAGTGCCAACGCCATCGGCGGGCAGTCGCAGCTGATTAAACTCCGTTGGGGGCAAAATGCAGAAGCACTGAAAGTGACCAACTGGGATCCTTTCATCAAATTTGCATTGGGAGAGAACGTGAAGCAATCCAACTGGGGCGACCGTAATACCGTACGTTTCCCGCAAACAAGAATGGGCGTAGAGCAAATTTATACAGATGCATTTACACGTGCGCTCGACTATGAAAAACAAGGCGCCGGCAAGCGCCGCGACCTGGAACTGGACGCCCTTGTGGAAATATTACATCAGAAGCGTTTTATTACCTGTCACTCCTATGTGCAGAGCGAAATCAATATGCTGATGCACGTAGCAGATAGTTTTCACTTCAAAGTGAATACGTTCACACATATCCTGGAAGGATATAAAGTAGCCGATAAAATGAAAGCACATGGCGCGGGGGCAGGCACCTTCGCCGATTGGTGGGCTTATAAAATGGAAGTACAGGACGCCATTCCTTACAACGCTGCCATCATGCAGGGCGCCGGAGTGCTTACCGCTATTAACTCCGATGATGCGGAAATGGCGCGCCGCCTGAACCAGGAAGCCGCCAAGAGCATCAAATACGGTGGTATGACGGAAGAAGAAGCCATTAAGCTGGTGACTATCAACCCCGCTAAACTGCTGCATGTAGACAATCACATGGGAAGCATCAAAGTCGGTAAAGATGCCGATGTGGTACTGTGGAGCGATAATCCGCTAAGCATTTATGCCAAAGCCGAAAAGACGATCGTGGATGGTATCGTGGAATTTGACCGCGACAGCGATCTGCAGCTGCGTAAGCGCATTGCAACGGAGCGTAACCGGCTTACCCAGTTACTGCTGGCGGAAAAGAAAAAAGGTACGCCTACCCGCAAAGCATCGCTGACGCCGGAAGAAATCTACCACTGCGAGGATTTGCAGGGCGGACATCAGCAAGCTATTGGTTATTGATCTGTTAGAAATTTTTAAGCACCGCTAAATGCTACAAGCGATGAAAAGACAATTAATTTTATTAAGCCTTACCCTGGGAATGTATACTGCCCGGGCACAGGAAACGATATCTCCGGCAAGCCCGCAAAACAAGCCTGTATACCTTACCAATGCCACTATTCACGTAGGCAACGGACAGGTGATTGAAAACGGTACCATTGCATTCAGCCATGGAAAAATTACTGCAGTAGGTAATAACATTCCCGCTGCCGGCAGCGATGCCACGGTACTGGATATGAAAGGACAGCATGTATATCCTGGTATCATTGCGCCCGAATCCAACCTGGGGCTGGTGGAATTTGAGAGTGTGCGCGCCACCATCGATGTGCGTGAAGTAGGAGAAATAAACCCCTCCGTACGCTCCATCATTGCGTATAATGCCGATTCCAAAGTAATCAACACCCTACGTTCCAATGGCATCCTGCTGGCTCAGGTAACACCGGAAGGAGGTATTGTCAGCGGTGTTTCTTCTGTAGTACAGCTGGATGCCTGGAACTGGGAAGATGCCGCTTACAAAACGGATAATGCCCTGCACTTTTTTATGCCACCGCTGGCGCCGCTGGGCGGAGGTCGTGGGGCTGTTCCCAATGAACGGCTGAAAGCAGCCCTGGAACAAATAGAAACGGTAAGAACATTTTTCCGCGAGGCAAAGGCTTATCAGCAGGAAGGCAAACACATCGCTACCAATCTGAAGTTTGAGTCGATGCGCAAGCTGTTTAACCGGGAGCAGAAACTGTTTATCCACTGCGACCTGGTAAAGGAAATGCTGGTAGCGATCGACTTTGCCAAAGAGTTCCAGCTCGATGTGGTGATTGTTGGCGGGGCTGATTCCTGGCTCATTGCAGATATCCTGAAACAAAATAATATCCCGGTAGTGCTGGCACAGCCGCATGCTTTGCCGGTGATGCAGGACGACGATGTGGATCAGCCTTACAAAACCGCTGCACAACTGCAGAAAGCCGGGGTGCTGTTTTGCCTGAGCAACGAAGGCTTCTGGCAGCAGCGTAACCTGGGTTTTGAAGCAGGTACTGCCAGCACCTATGGTTTAACAAAAGAAGAAGCACTGTCGGCGATTACGCTCAATGCAGCTAAAATCCTGGGCATCGATAAAACTACCGGCTCACTGGAAGCCGGCAAGGATGCGAATATTGCCATAAGTACCGGCGATATCCTGGATATGAAGTCGAGCGTGATTACGCGGGCATTCATCCAGGGAAGGGAAATAAACCTGGATAATAAACAGAAGCAGTTATATGAGAAATATGAAAAGAAGTATGGGTTGAAATAGTAGCAGATGTTTTTTTGAAAGAAGAAGAGGGAAGAGAAAGCGGACAATTGCTTTTTCTTCCCTCTTCTTTTTAAATATTTCTTACCAGGTATAACCGGAGAATTACACCGCCTTTACCAGGAAATAGCTTTTACCTTTCTGCAATAAAATATATTTATCTCTCAGCAATGAAGATGTGTTTACAATCATATCAATGCCGGGCACTTTTATCTTATTTACACTTACGCCCCCGCCCTGCACTGTTTTACGGGCTTCGCTTTTGCTGGGGAAAATGCCTGTTTCAGCAAGCAGGCTTACAATATCCTTACCGGCTTCCAGGTCGGCTCTTGGTACTTCGTATTGCGGAACACCATCCATCACTTCTATCAGATCGGATTCAGAAAGGGACACCAGTAATTCGGCAGTGTTTTTATTATACAGGATAGACGCCGCTTCTACCGCGAAATTATAGTTTTCTTCCCCGTGAATAAATACGGTTACTTCTTTAGCAAGACGTTTCTGTAACAACCGCTGTCCCGGATCTTTTCTGTGTTCTTCTATCAAAGCGTCTACTTCAGGTTGTTCCAGGAAAGTGAATATTTTGATATAGCTTTCTGCATCCACATCGGTTGTTCTGAGCCAGAACTGGTAGAATGCGTAGGGAGAAGTACGTTTAGGATCAAGCCATACGGTGCCTTGCTCGGTTTTACCGAATTTGGTGCCATCTGCTTTTTTGATCAGGGGACAGGTAAATGCAAAAGCTTCCCCCCGTGCCTTACGGCGGATCAATTCTGTACCGGTAACAATATTACCCCACTGATCTGAGCCTCCCATCTGCAATTTGCAGTTTTTGGCAGTATACAAATGATAGAAATCGTAACCCTGTATCAGCTGATAGGTAAATTCAGTGAATGACATCCCGTTGTCGCCTTCGATTCTTTTCTTAACGGAATCTTTGGCCATCATATAGTTAACGGTAATGTGCTTGCCGGTATCGCGAATAAAATCGAGAAAGGAAATATGTTGGAACCAGTCGAAGTTATTCACCATTTCAGCTGCATTGGGTTTGGCAGCATTGAAGTCGAGGAAGCGTTCCAGCTGGGCTTTGATACCGGCTACATTATTTTCTGCAGGGTATCCAGGTCCAGCATTTTCCGTTCTTCCGCTTTAAAGGAGGGGTCGCCTACCATTCCGGTAGCGCCGCCCACCAGCGCCAGGGGCTTATGTCCTGCCTTTTGCAGATGCACCAGTAACAGGATGGGTACCAGGCTGCCGATGTGTAACGACTCTGCTGTAGGATCAAAACCAATATAAGCAGTGGTCATTTCTTTATTCAGTTGCTCTTCCGTGCCAGGCATCATATCCTGTAGCATACCCCGCCAGCGCAGCTCTTCTATCAGATTCATGATTTTAATAACAATTTTTGCAAACCTACATAAAATTCGCAGGATTCGCCCATTTTAAGGATTCCGGGCTGGTATAACAAATATCGGTGTAAATTTATAAAGAAGACCTGCTGTTTGCACCTGCCGCCGGTCTGAGATTTCTTACCCCCAAATAAAATATTATGAAAAAAGCACTCTTTCTTTTATTGGCGCTGATATTTACGGTACCGGCACTGTCGCAGGATTGCAAAGGATACTATTACCTGCTCAACAATGCGGAAATTGAGATGACCATCCTGGATGCGAAAGGCGTGGCCAGTGGCAAAACTATTTACAAAATCACGAACGTGCACAAAGATGAGACTGGAACGGTGTCTGATTTTACCAATACCTTTTATGACAAAAGTAATAAGGAGGTAACTTCCGGTACCGGGCATTTTAAATGCAGCGGAAACGGGGTAGCCATTGATATGAAGATGAGCGTTCCTGTAATGCCGCAGATGAAAGACATGAAGATGGAAGGCAAAACCAATGCTTCTTTTCTGGATTATCCATCCGGAATGCACGCCGGACAAGACTTACCGGGTGGCACCTTTGAAATGAACGGTAATGTGAAAGGCATGGAAATGGGGATCAGTTATGTAATCAGCAACCGGAAAGTATTGGGAAAAGAAAAAGTAACTACACCGGCAGGCAGCTGGGATTGTTTCAAAATAGCTTATGATATTAATTTCCAGATGAAAATGATGGGGCAGGGAATTCCGATGAAATTCAGTGCTATCGAATGGTTTGCCCCTGATTTCGGACCGGTGAAAACTTCTTCCAGTAAGGATGGGAAGGACATGGGAGGAACTATGATCACGGCGCTGAAGAAATAAAAATGCTTTAACGCGAAGGTTGTCTTTACCAGGATTACGCTGATTTTACTGATAGCGAAGGTTGTCTTGGAACCCTGATTACGCTGATTTTGCTGATTAGCTCTTTGTGATTTTGGAGGGATTTTTGAAGATTAATACACCGGTCAGATGCTAATTCCTGTCTTAAATACTGCTCACCCATTTTTACCAGTATGTAAGAACGCCGTTTCATTTATACGGTAGTGTTCGCATAAACGTCCTGTATCTTTTCCTCTGTAAAGCCCTGTGGTAAAAGGTCCTGGCATTAAGTCCACGTCACCTCCACGTCACTTCCGGGTTATCTGCATGTATTAAGCATATGCTAAGTATCTGCTGGGTATCAATGAAGTATCCCCGAGTCAATCCTCAAGCAATCCCCGTCATATATCTCCCCAATCATTTTAAAATCCAAAAAAATAAAATCAGCGTAATCAACATAATCAGCGTAATCTTGAGAAAGACAACCTCCGCTCTGGTTATATATTTTTCAGGCATTGGGCCAAACTATCTCTCCAATAGGGAATAGTAATGCCAAAAGTGCTTTTAATTTTTTCCTTGTTTAATACGCTGTAGGCCGGGCGTTTAGCGGCCGTTTTATACTTGTCGGAAGTAACCGGGTATATGGCGGTTGTAGCGTTCGTCATTTCTTTAATGGTTACTGCAAAATCGAACCAACTGGTTACCCCTTCGTTGCTGTAATGATATACGCCGCCGATGGCTGCATCCGGATTGGCTGATTTATACTGTAAGATGTCCAGGATTGCTTTAGCCAGGTCGCCTGCGTAAGTAGGGGTGCCGGTTTGATCAAAAACAACATTCAGTTCCTGTTTTTCCTGCATCAGTTGTTTCATTCTTTTAACGAAGTTAACTGCGAATTCGGAGTAGAGCCAGGAAGTACGGAGTATAATGGTGTCGGGATTATAACCAGCAGCCGCCGCTTCCCCACGCACTTTAGAGGCGCCGTAAATGCTTTCAGGATCAGTATCGTCGTTTTCTGTGTAAGGTACATTCTGTTTTCCGCTGAATACATAGTCCGTGGAGATATGCAGCAGCTGGGCATTATATTGGGCGCATATTTCCGCCAGGCTCAGTACCGCCTGGAAATTCAGGAGGAATGCCTTGTCTTCATCTTCTTCAGCTTTATCTACTGCTGTATAGGCAGCGCAGTTAATACAGGCATCGATCTGTTGGGCAGCAAAATAAGCGGCCAGGGCATCCGCGTCCGTGATATCAAGGTCCTGGTAGTCGGTATATAACAGGTTGAATTGCGGATAATCGCCTGCTACTTTTTGCAGGGCTTGTCCTAGTTGTCCGTTTCCGCCGGTAACAAGAATATTCTTCATGGCAAATGATCAGCTGTTAAAAATAAAATTATGTTGAATATCTGCAAGCGTGGGCAGGATCAGGTCTTTGTCTGAAACTACCGCGTCATCCAGGTTGATACCCCAGTCGATGCCCAGGGCGGGGTCATTATAGATGATGCCGCCTTCACTGCCTTTATGGTAAAAGTTGTCGCATTTATACATTACTTCTGCCGTTTCACTGATCACTGCGTAACCATGCGCAAATCCTTTAGGCACCAGTAGTTGCAGTTTATTGCTGGCGCTTAACTCAATTGCAAAAGATTTACCGTAAGTGGGGGAGCCTTTGCGGATGTCTACCACCGCATCTATGATGCTTCCTTCCAGTACCCTTACCAGTTTTGTTTGTGCATAAGGCTCCAACTGGTAGTGCAGTCCACGGAGCACACCATAGGTGGAACGTGCCTGGTTGTCCTGTACGAATTTATACTCAATACCTTCTGCACTGAAGGTGTTGGCGTTATAGCTTTCGAAAAAGTAACCACGGTGATCGCCAAAAACTTTTGGCTCGTAAATTAACAGGTCAGGTATTCCGGTTTGTTGAAAAGGCATGTGTAATAACTAAAAGCTGTGAGCGGTTAGCTTATAAAAGCCAACCGCCGGCAGCTATCTTTTTTGATATTGTTCGTTATAATATTGCTGGTAGTTTCCGCTGGTAACATTGTTGAGCCAGGTTTCATTCTCCAGGTACCAGTCGACCGTCTTTTCCAGGCCTTCTTCAAATTGGAGAGAGGGTTCCCAGCCCAGTTCTTTATTGAGCTTGGTAGCGTCAATAGCATAGCGGAGATCATGCCCGGCCCTGTCCTTTACAAAAGTAATCAGCTGTGCAGAGGCGCCTTCCGGCCGCCCCAGCTTCTTATCCATGATTTTACATAATAATTGAATCAGGTCAATATTTTTCCATTCGTTGAATCCGCCTACATTATAGGTTTCTCCCACTTTCCCATGATGGAAAATAGTGTCAATTGCGCGGGCATGGTCATTTACGTATAACCAGTCGCGTATATTTTCCCCTTTTCCGTAAACGGGTACCGGTTTATTGTTTTTGATATTGTGAATAGCCAGCGGTATCAGCTTTTCAGGGAAATGATGAGAACCGTAGTTATTGGAACAATTGGATATAACAGCAGGTAAGTGATAAGTATGATAATAGGCCATTACAAAATGATCCGAACTTGCTTTTGAAGCGGAGTAAGGAGAACGCGGATCGTAGGCGGTAGTTTCAAGAAAAAAACCTTCCTGTCCCAGTGATCCATACACTTCGTCCGTGGATACATGATAGAAAAGTTTCCCGTTCATGTTATCTTTCCAGTGTTTCCGTGCATTGTTCAGCAATACTGCAGTACCTAACACATTTGTTTTGATAAACGCCAGCGGATCCATAATGGAGCGGTCTACATGACTTTCCGCAGCCAGGTGGATCACACCATCGAACTGATACCTGGTGAAAAGGTCATCAACAAAAGATTCTTCCGTGATATCACCTTTCTCAAAAATGTAATTTGGTTTATCTTTTACATCTGTCAGGTTTTCCAGATTACCGGCGTAGGTAAGAGCATCAAGATTTACGATCTGGTAGTCGGGATATTTATTGACAAATAGCCTTACCACATGTGAACCGATGAATCCCGCACCACCGGTAATTAATAGTTTTCGCTTCATTCCGGAGAAAAGTTTATTTTAATAAGGCTTCTTTAAAATATTCATATGTGATCCTTAATCCTTCCTGTCTGCCTACTTTTGGTTCCCAACCTAACAGTGTACGTGCTTTGGTAATATCGGGCTGACGTTGTTTCGGATCGTCTTTTGGTAACGGATGGTAAACAATCTTTTGTTTTGAACCTGTTAATGCAATGATCTCTTCAGCAAACTGGTTCAATGTGATTTCCTGTGGATTGCCGATGTTAACAGGCAGGTGGTAGTCGCTTAATAATAAACGATAGATACCTTCCACGAGGTCATCTACATAACAAAAGGAACGGGTCTGGCTGCCGTCGCCAAATACGGTGAGATCCTGACCATTCAGCGCCTGGCTCATGAATGCGGGCAGTGCACGGCCGTCATTGAGTCGCATACGCGGACCGTAAGTGTTGAAGATACGGATGATACGGGTGTCTACACCATGGAAATTATGATAAGCCATGGTAATAGACTCCAGGAATCTTTTGGCTTCATCATATACTCCCCTGGGACCTACGGGATTTACATTACCCCAGTATTCTTCCGGTTGCGGATGTACGTTTGGATCACCATATACTTCAGAAGTGGAAGCTACGAGGATACGCGCCTTTTTTTCCTTTGCCAGTCCCAGCAGGTTATGCGTTCCCAATGATCCTACTTTCAGCGTCTGGATAGGCATCTTGAGGTAATCAATGGGGCTGGCGGGGGAAGCAAAGTTCAGTATATAATCCAGTTTTCCCGGAACATGCACAAACTTGGTAACATCGTGGTGATAGTATTCAAATTCCGGTAACGGAAAAAGATGTTCTATATTTTTGATATTGCCGGTAAGGAGGTTGTCCATGCCAATTACATGAAAACCCTCTTTTATAAAACGATCACAAAGGTGGGAGCCAAGAAATCCAGCTGCACCGGCAATAAGTATTTTTTTCTTTTCCATGTTGTTGTTATAAGTAATTACAATGTTGCTGGTATACGTCCTACACTTTCGTAATGGTAACCGAGTTCTTTCATGCGGGAGACTTCGAAAAGATTTCTGCCGTCAAAAATAGCCTGATTTTTAAGACTGGCCGAAATTTTATGGAAGTCAGGAGTCCTGAATACGCTCCATTCTGTAGCAATAATCAGCGCATCTGCGTTTTCCAGGCAAGTGTATTGATGTTCGGCGTAGATGATTTTATCTCCCACTACCTGTTTTACATTTGCCATAGCTTCCGGATCAAAAACACTTACAGTGGCGCCTTCTGCCAGCAATGCTTCAATAATGTACAATGCCGGTGCTTCCCTGATGTCATCTGTATTTGGTTTGAAGGCAAGTCCCCAGAGCGCAAAATGCTTGCCCTTCAGATCGTTTTTAAAGAAACTTTTTATTTTCGGAAGAAGAAACAGCTTCTGATTTTCATTTACATCCATTACGGCATTCAGTATCTTAAATTCGTACTGTGCATCCTGTGATGACTTTACCAATGCCTGTACATCCTTGGGGAAACAGCTGCCGCCGTATCCGATACCCGGGAAAAGGAAGCGTTTACCGATACGGTCATCACTACCAATACCCTTGCGCACCATATCTACATCAGCGCCGAGTCTTTCACATAATACCGCAATTTCATTCATGAAGGAAATCTTTGTGGCCAGGAAGGAATTGGCAGCATACTTGGTGAGTTCTGCCGATTTTTCATCCATGAAAAGAATAGGATTTCCTTGTCTCACAAAAGGAGCATACAATTCTCCCATTACTTTGCGTGCCCTTTCAGACATAGTGCCAATCACCACCCTGTCTGGTTTCATGAAGTCGTCTACTGCCACCCCCTCACGTAAAAATTCCGGGTTGGAAACTACATCAAATGGGGTTTTACAATTTTTCGCGATGGCAGCGATTACTTTTTCTGCGGTACCCACAGGTACGGTGCTTTTGTCTACGATAACTTTGTAGTCAGTCATGATTTTACCCAGGTGCTCTGCTACATTCAGCACAAAGGAAAGATCTGCAGCTCCGTCTGCTCCCGGAGGGGTAGGCAATGCAAGGAAAATTACTTCAGCATCTTTAATGCCCTCTTCCAAACTAGTGGTAAAGAACAAACGTTCCTCTTTGAGGTTGCGCTCAAATAATTTTTCCAGGCCAGGTTCATAAATAGTAATTTGACCTGACGAAAGCTTTTTTACTTTGTTGGCATCAATGTCTACACAAGTGACATCATTTCCTGTTTCGGCAAAACAAGTCCCGGTTACAAGACCTACATAACCAGTTCCTACTACTGTAATTTTCATGCGGGGTGATTATTTTAAAAATGATTTAACGGATTGGATAATGTGCTCCAATTGATCGGGATCCATTTCAGTGTGTATTGGCAAGGAAATCACCTTTGTGGTGAGACTATCGGTTACGGGAAGATCAAAGGCCGCGCCACCAAAATGCTCGAACATTTTCTGGCGGTGGGCAGGAACAGGATAATATATCATTGCAGGTACCTCTTTTTCTGCCAGGTATTTCTGCAGCTCATTTCTGTCAGCGCCATTTAACTGCAGTGTATACTGATGAAATACATGGTAGCTGTACGGAGCGCGATAAGGTGTTGTTATTTGTGGCATATCTGCAAATGCAGCATCATATGCGTCTGCCACCTTACGGCGTGCAGTAATATATTGATCCAGTAATGGCAGTTTAATACGCAATACGGCTGCCTGTACAGAATCGAGACGGGAGTTGCAGCCTACGACATCATGATAATAGCGGGCAGATTGGCCATGATTGGCGACCATGCGAATCTTCGCCGCCAGTTCATCATCATTTGTAAAAATGGCGCCACCATCTCCATAACAACCCAGATTTTTTGAAGGGAAGAAAGAAGTGCAGCCAATATGACCAATAGCACCGGCTTTTTTCTTTGTGCCGTCGCTAAAAGTATAATCGGCGCCAATAGCCTGGGCATTATCTTCAATCACGTACAGTTTATGTTTTGCCGCCAGCGCCATCAACGGTTCCATATCCGTTACATGACCGTATAAATGTACCGGCACGATGGCTTTGGTTCTGGGGGTAATTGCTTTTTCTATGGCAGCTACATCCACGCAGTAGGTTTGAGGATCTACATCCACAAAAACGGGTTTCAGTTGTAACAGGGCGATTACCTCCGCGGTGGCTATAAAGGTGAATGAGGGAGTTATTACCTCATCGCCTGGTTCCAGTCCGAGCGCCATCATGGCAATTTGAAGCGCGTCTGTACCATTTGCACAGGGAATCACATGCTTTACGTCCAGGTATGACTGCAATTCAGTGCTAAACTTCTGAACCGCGCCACCATTAATAAAAGCGGAACTATCCAGCACTTCGCCGATGGCTGCATCTACCTGTGATTTAATCTTCGTATACTGGCGTTTCAAGTCTACCATCTGAATAGGAACCATATGATCGTATATTTTTATTTTGTTTAAAGTGTGCAAATTTACAAATTTTGGGATTGGCTGGGGATTATCTTTGCATTCAGCTGAAAATTAAGTAAAAGTACGCAGGCGAATGATAGCAACAGGAATTTATAATGCAGGGCTTCAATTGTATAAAGCGGGAGTTCACCTGGCCGCATTGGCAGGCAAAACCAAAGCCCGGCGCTGGCTGGAAGGCCGGCAGAACTGGCAATCGCGTATGCGGAAGGACGGAATCGGCTCTCGTCCGGTAGTATGGATCCATGCTGCCTCCCTGGGGGAATTTGAGCAGGGGAGGCCGGTACTGGAGGCAATCCGCGCTGCCTGGCCCTCATATGAAATTTTGTTAACATTTTTTTCGCCTTCGGGGTATGAGGTCCGGAAAGACTATAAAGGCGCGGACCATGTTTATTACCTGCCCCTGGATACCCGCAGCAACGCCCGGGATTTTATAGATATTGTTCAGCCCGCCCTGGCTATCTTCATAAAATATGAATTCTGGTATCATTACCTGACTACCCTCCATCAAAGGAATATCCCGACCCTGCTGGTATCTGGCATTTTCCGGCCCGATCAGGTATTTTTTAAGGGATATGGCAACATGTTCCGCGGCCTCCTGCGCCACCTGACACATATTTTTGTACAGAATGAGGCATCCCTTCAATTACTTCGCGGAATTGAGTTGCAAAATAGCAGCATCAGCGGGGACACACGGTTCGACCGGGTGGCCGCCCTGCTCAATGAATGCCGGGAATTGCCTGAAATTTCCGTTTTTGCCGGCGAAAAGCGATTAGTCGTAGCCGGTAGTACCTGGCCATCCGATGAAAAAATCCTGGGCGACTGGTGGAAAGAAAAGGAAGAAACAGACGTAAAGCTGGTCCTTGCACCCCATGAAATTGATGATCACCATATCCAGTCGATACTGGCTTTGTTTCCGGATGCGCAGCGCTTCTCTGAACTAAAGCAAGGAAATAACAGGCAGGGGGATGTATTGATCATAGATAATATCGGCATGCTCACTACGCTCTATCGTTATGCTGCTATCACTTATGTAGGAGGGGGCTTTGGCAAGGACGGCATACATAATATACTGGAGCCGGCCGTTTACAGCAAGCCGGTGATCATAGGACCGGAATTCGGGAAATACTTCGAAGCAGTGGAGCTGGTGGCCGCGGGTGGCGCATTGGTAGTACATAATTACAGAAACCTCCACACCTGTATGGAGATGCTCCTGGCCGACAAGGTAGCCTGTGCTGAAGTAGCCGCCATCGCTGGAAATTATGTAGCCGCCAATACCGGAGCTACCCAAAAGGTGTTAGATTATATTCAGGAGAAACGCTTTTTGAGCAACGAATAGAAGTGCTGCACCAGGTGATGGTCGTCTTCCCATCCCTGTATAATTTTTATTTCACGCTGGATCCAGTAATCCGCTTCCTGGAGATTACTACATTCATTGATGGTTTTGATAGAACGTTCGTACAGGTCGCGGTCGCCCCGGAACAGCTCCTGAATGAACTGGTATTTTTCATTGATACCAATGGCCTGCCGCAGATCATTAATAGGCATCTCACCAAGTTTCTGTGCTACTTCTACCTGTTGTTGCCGCAAACGGTCGTTTAGTGAAGTACCGTTGCTGCCGGCAAGTTCGTTGAGATCTTTTCGGAGTTCGCCGTTGTTGGCCACCGGCGGCGTGTTTTTTACAGGTTGTATATCGTCGAACAGGGTAGCAGCCTGCGCGGGTTTTGTTTTTTCAACAGGAGATTGATTAATTGCCAGGGTGGGAATGGGTTGGGCAGTGACAACCGGTTCCGGTTTGGGGGGTACCAGGTCGGCCGCCGGAGGCACAGCCGCTATCGGCGTTTCCATTGGCGTGGCTTTAGGCATTTCCACAGGTTTGGTAGCTGAAGGTTCTTCTGTCCTGGAGGCGCGGCCATTAATATCTTCAGTAAGTATTACCGTATTACGGGTAGGCGTATCATTTAGCCTGGCTGCGCGGGTATTGATATCTTCAGGCTCAGCGGTGGCAATTGGCGTTTCCGCCGGTTTATTTGAAGGTAATGTTGTAGTTTGCGGCGCAGTTGCTGCCGGCGCCGGTACCGTTATCGGTTGTTGCGCAGGCATGATCACCGCGATATTTCCCTGTGTAGATTGCACCTGTTGCTGATGCAGCTTGTTACGCGCATGCAACACCTCTGCCTGGAGCAATTGCGCGTAGTACGAAATTGCAGAAAGCTCAGCCCCGGAATTTTTTAATTCCTGTAGTTTTTCAATTAATGCATTAATTTTTTCCATGCCTTAATTGTTAACGGGTTAGTGATAGAATTATTTTATTTTCATAAAATTAGAATATTTTAATTAATTAATAATCAAATTAGTATAATATGTTTATTGAACCTTCTCTTGCAGGAGGGCGGAGGGGCTGGATCGAGGTAATTTGCGGCTCTATGTTTTCGGGGAAAACCGAAGAACTGATCCGCCGGCTCAAACGGGTACGTATCGCCAATTTAAAGGTAGAAATATTCGGGCCTGCCATAGACACCCGGTTTGATGAAAGAAGCCTTACGTCGCATGACGACAATAAAATTATTTCCACACCAATAGAAAATTCCCAGCAAATCCTGTTGCTGGCCCAGGAAGTAGATGTGGTAGGTATTGATGAAGCGCAGTTTTTTGATGATGAGTTACCCAATGTATGTGATCAGCTGGCGCTTCGTGGGGTGCGTGTAATCGTTGCCGGGCTGGATATGGATTTCACAGGCAAGCCATTTGGTCAGATGCCCTTCCTGCTGGCAAAAGCAGATTATATTACCAAGTTGCACGCCATCTGTGTGAAGTGCGGTCATATTGCCAATTACTCTTACCGTAAATCGGCATCAAAAGAAACATTGTTGCTGGGAGAGAAGGATCTGTATGAACCGAGATGCAGGCATTGCTATTACGAAAATGTATGATAAAGTAAAAAGGAAGGTCAGCGACCTTCCTTTTTACTTTATGCCTGTTGTTTCACTTTAAAGGTAAATTTCTTCTGGGTCAGATAGCTGAAAGTTACTACCAGCACAGTGGTACAGATCTTACCTACGGTGGCATACAAGTGCAGGTGGTCCACAAATATCTTCATTAATAAATAGTTCAGTACAATACAGATGCCTACCAGCATGAAGTAACGGAGCAATTGTACGCGTCCGCGTAAATTGGATTCAGAGAACACTACATATTTGCTGAGCAGGAAACCGGTAGGAAAGGTGACCGCCATTGACATAAAGAGGGCAGCGATATGCGCGCTCATGCTAACCGGCCCCAGGTGAACCATTTGCTGGTGCAGTATAAAATTATAACATACATAATACAGGCATATATCCAATACGGTATTGCCCCCGCCACATGCTAAGTAGCGGAAGGTTTGCCAGGGCATCACCTTCGAAAAGGGCTGGTAAAAGAACTGAAGGATCTGTAATATGATGTTACGTAACATAATTAAAATTGGCGCAAAGTTATGCGTTTTCGGGTTTTCAGGAAACACTTTAACGAAAGTTAACAACTGTTTTGGCTTATCTTAACATATTCCTTTTTTTCCAGGCCGATTCACGTGGATGATTGCTGATAGCCGCTTCCTGTAAATTTATATTGTTTTGCTGCCATACGTATGCAGCCAGGATTGCCGCCAGTTTATTGAGGTCTGCTTCGTCTGTAAGCAGCGACTGTGGCGTAAAATATTTATTGATAAAGTTGGTGTCAAAATCTCCTTCAATGAAGGCAGGCTGCTGCAGTGCCCATTTACCGAAAGGCAGGGTGGTTTTAATCCCTTTTACCTGGTATTCTTCAATGGCGCGGATCAGGCGAAGCCGGGCTTCTTCCCGGTTGCTGCCCCAGGCGATGAGCTTGGCAATCATCGGATCGTAGTAAATGGGAATATCCATGCCTTGTTCATATCCGTCATCTACCCGCACGCCATAACCCTGCGGACGGATATAGGTTTCCAGCTTACCGGTGTCCGGCAGAAAGTTATTGCCCGGATCTTCAGCGCAGATACGCAGTTCAATGGCATGGCCGTTTATTTTCAGGCTTTCCTGGGTGAAAGATAATTTTTCTCCCCGGGCCACCTTAATCTGTTCTTTTACGAGGTCGAGACCGGTGATCAGTTCCGTAACCGGATGCTCCACCTGCAGGCGGGTATTCATTTCCAGGAAGTAGAAGTTCAACTGGTCATCTACCAGGAATTCCACGGTGCCGGCGCCATAATAGTTGCAGGCTTTGGCCACATCTACGGCACACTGGCCCATAGCGGCGCGGATGGCCGGTGTGAGGCAGGACGACGGCGCCTCTTCAATCAGCTTCTGGTGGCGTCTTTGAATAGAACACTCCCTTTCAAATAAATATACACAGTTACCGTGGCGGTCGCCCAATACCTGTATTTCTATATGCCGTGGCGAACCCACATACTTTTCTATAAATACGGCGTCGTCACCAAAGGCGCTGAGGGCTTCGCTTTTAGCCATCCTGATCTGCTCATCCAGTTCTTCCGGGGCATTAACCACCCTCATTCCTTTACCACCACCACCGGCGGAAGCTTTGATCAGGATAGGAAAGCCTGTTTTCTTTACCACTTCCCTGGCCTCCTCCACACTGCGTAAAGGCGTTTCTGTGCCCGGAACCATGGGGACGCCGAATTTCTGCGCCGCCTGTTTGGCAGCCAGCTTACTGCCCATTACCTCAATGGAAGCGGCAGACGGACCAATGAAAGTAATACCGGCATCCGTTACCTGCTGTGCAAAACGGGCATTTTCACTTAAAAAACCATATCCCGGGTGAATGCCATCCGCTCCTTTTTCTTTAGCCACGGCAATTATTTTTTCGCCCAGCAGGTAAGATTGATTGGAAGGTGCGGGACCAATGCAAACGGCTTCATCTGCATATTGTACAAAGGGCATGGATCGATCCGCTTCGGAATATACCGCCACTGTTTTTATACCCATTTCATGTGCAGAACGCATAATGCGTAATGCAATCTCTCCCCGATTGGCAACCAGAATTTTCTTCATCAGCAGTTTGCTTTTAACAAGGCCCCTTTGCTATGGGGATGTCATTTTTTAATGAGGGGCTAAATATACTTAAAAATGGGTAACGGCTGAAAGCTAATTGTGAATAACTATCTTTGCGCCTGATCATGAAAAAAAGCAATCCCATACATCAGACATTTACCCTCGTGAAAAAGGATCTTACGCTGGAATTACGCCAGCAGTATGCTTTTTATGGGGTACTGCTCTATATTGTGTCTACTGTTTTTGTCATCAACCTGATGATGGGACGACCGGACGACAAAGTATGGAATGCCCTTTTCTGGGTGATACAGCTGTTTGTGGCAGTAAATGCCGTCGCTAAAAGTTTTATGCAGGAAAGCAGGGGACGGCTCCTGTATTTCTATTCCCTGGTGAATCCGCGCTGTTTTATTGCGGCCAAGCTGATCTACAATGTGATCTTAATGACCCTCATGAGCATTATTGCTTTGGTTTGCAGCATTGCGTTCCTGGGCAATCCCATTATCAACCCCATTTATTTTGTGGGCATGGTACTCCTGGGCGGTACCAGTATCTCCCTGCTATTTACCATGCTGGCGGCTATTGCCGCCCAGGCCAATCACAATGCAGCACTGATGGCCGTGATGGGTTTCCCCCTGATTATGCCGGTGTTGATGCTGCTGGCCAACATCTCTTTATCTGCCTTTGTAACCGTATATCAGCCGGAACTGCCTAAAATGTTCCTGTTGCTCGGGGGAATGGATATACTGGTTATTGCCCTGACAATGATCCTTTTCCCATTTTTGTGGAAAGACTGATATTAGAAATATCAAACAAAAAGCTCACTTCTGTAAAGGATATTTAACGGGGAATTACTGCCGTTGGATAAACTTAAAATCCCCGAAAATCTTTGTGATTAGGTTTAAAACGTGTAGGTTTGCCCCCGAATATAGCTATTAAAAAATGGCCAGACATTGGTGGAAAGCATTAGCGATACTGCTTCTTTTATATGTAATTATCGCCGGGTTCACTGTTAAAATACCTATAATAGGAACCAACGGACAATCATCCCGCGGATTGTTCTTTCACGTACCGATGTGGATATGTATGTATACCATGTACACCATATCTATTATCAACTCGCTGCTTTATCTGTCGAAATACGATTTAAAGAAAGATGTGATTGCCTCCAGCGCTGCAGGAGTGGGTACTTTCTTCGGCGTATTGGGCTTCGCAACAGGTACGCTTTGGGCTACCTATACCTGGGGCGGCACGCTTACAGACGATCCCAAACAGATGTGCACCGCCATCGCCATTCTTATCTATATGGCTTACCTGGTGCTGCGCATGAGCATACACGACCTCGACAAACGGGCACGGATATCCGCAGTTTTCAACATTTTTGCGTTTGCATTGCTGATACCCTTAACCTATATCATTCCCCGCATGGTGGACTCCCTGCATCCGGGAAGCGCTACCACACCAGGCTTTGCGTCAAAAGATACCGATGGCTCCATGAAACTGGTGTTGTATCCCGCCTTTATTGGCTGGACCCTGCTGAGTGTGTGGATATTCACATTGGTAGTACGTTACAGGAAATTACAGCTTAAAAATATTTTTAAATGATCAATAGAGCGTTTTCATTTTGCCTGACCCTGGCCTTGCTATTCATTTCGGTACTGGCAAATGCACAACAGCAGAATACAGAGAAAGGAGCGGTCAACGAATTCTTCCGCAGCAACGATAAAATTTATGTCATTGTTGGTGTTTTAGTGATCATCTTCCTGGGAATCGTGTTATTTCTTATCAATCTGGACAGAAAGATCGGTAAGCTGGAAGAAAAAGATAAAAATCAGTAACCCGAAAATTTAAAATCTAATCGTTATACCAAAACAATAATTTATGTCGCAAGATCAGCATTATAGCTTCTTCCAGAGTGTGGAGAAAAGCTTCGACAAAGCAGCTGCATTCACTAAATGGGACAAAGGTATCCTGGAGCAGATCAAGGCCTGCAACGCCGTTTACCAGATTAAATTCCCGGTGAGAATAGGCGATTCTGTACAGGTGATTGAAGCTTACCGCGTACAACATTCACATCATAAACTTCCCTGCAAAGGTGGTATCCGCTTCAGCGATGAAGTAAACCAGGACGAAGTAATGGCCCTGGCATCCCTGATGACCTACAAATGCGCCATTGTGAACGTGCCGTTTGGTGGTGCCAAAGGTGGTTTGAAAATCAACCCCCGCAACTATACGCCCTTTCAGCTGGAAGCGATTACCCGTCGTTATACCGCGGAACTGGTAAAGAAAAACTTTATCGGACCAGGTACAGATGTTCCTGCTCCTGATTACGGTACCGGCGAAAGGGAAATGAGCTGGATCCTGGATACTTACATGAGCCTGCGCCCGGGAGAAATTGACGGCTACGGTTGCGTTACCGGTAAACCTGTATCACAGGGCGGTGTGCGCGGTCGTACAGAAGCAACCGGTTTAGGTGTGTTCTACGGTTTACGCGAACTGTGTAACATCAAGGAAGACATGGACCGCCTTGGTCTTACCACCGGCATCGAAGGAAAAAGAGTGATTGTACAGGGAATGGGTAACGTGGGGTACCACGCTGCTAAATACTTCCATGAAGCAGGCGCCAAAGTAATCTGCCTGATCGAGTGGGATGGCGCCATCTATAACGAACAGGGTATGAATCCTGATGAAGTACTGATGCACAAAAAAGCCACCGGTTCTATCGTAAACTTCGCCGGCGCTACCAACCTCAATAAAAATACAGATGGCCTGGAACTGGATTGTGAAATCCTGATCCCTGCTGCCCTGGAAAATGTAATTGATAAACACAACGCTCCCAACGTTAAAGCAAAGATCATCGGTGAAGCTGCCAATGGTCCTTTAACACCGGAAGCGGATGAAATCCTGAATAAGAAAGGCGTGATCGTGGTGCCGGATATGTTCCTGAACGCCGGCGGTGTAACCGTTTCTTATTTCGAATGGCTGAAAAACCTCAGCCACGTGCGTTACGGCCGTTTGGGCAAACGCTTCGATGAAAATATGAACATTCATATCCTGCAAACCATCGAAGAGCTGACCGGCAAAACTGTTTCTGATAAAGAAAGAAAGTTCATTGCCCATGGTGCGGATGAAGTAGACCTGGTATATTCCGGCCTGGAAGAAACCATGCACGCTGCACTCCACGAAGTACGCGACGTAATGATGGCAAACCCGCAGATCCATGATATGCGTACAGCCGCTTACGTAGTAGCCATTAACAAAGTAGGTGCGGCTTACGAGCAACTGGGCATTTTCCCTTGATGAGCGCGGAGCGCGCCTTTGGCGCGGAAATTGTCTTGGAGCGCTGATTTTACTGATTAGCTTGATTTTTACTTTTAGGTTTTTTTTTGATAAATATTTTGGGGAGATAAAAGCGAATATATCCGCTTATATCTCCCCAAATCTTTTAAAATCCAAAATGATCAAATCAAGCTAATCAGTAAAATCAGCGTAATCAGCGCTCCAAGACAATTTCCGCGCCGAAGGCGCGCTAAGCAAACCCCGGCAACTCGCGCAGGAACCGCCATTTATTTTCGGCCGCCACGTAATTGCCGCAGAAGGTGTTCAGGCCGTTGGTGATCACCAGGTAGGTGGCGGGAATTACCATGTTATAGCGGATCACCTGCTGCATGGTGTGCTCGGTGAGCGGTACATTCATTTCTTTGCATTCCACCAGCATCCAGGGTTGTGTTGCACGGTTGTAGATCACGATGTCGAATCGCTTCTTCATCTCTCCCAGAAAAATTTCCTTTTCAATACCTATCAGGGATGCCGGGTAATTCAGCACTTTCACCAGGTAGTTCAAGAAATTTTGCCGTACCCACTCTTCCGGTGTGAGTACCACATATTTTTTACGGAAGCGGTCAAAGATGAGTTCTTTGCTGCCTTCTTTCATAATTTTGAAATCGGGTGGAGGGAAGCTGATCGCGATCAAGATATAACTGATTTAATACCGTTGCGAAGATACTTACATTAGGATAATATTGAGGTTAGCGAACAAAACCTTATATTTGCTTGTCAAAAAGCTATGAAGACAAAAGACGAAATTGTAGCTAACTGGCTGCCCCGCTACACGGGTGAGAAACTGGATCAATTTGGCTCCCACATCCTCCTCACCAACTTCAGTAATTATGTAACAATGTTTGCCGAATGGAACAACGTGGAAATCGTTGGCGTTGGCCGGCCTATGCAATGCGCTACGGCAGGTGATATTACCATTATCAACTTTGGTATGGGAAGTCCGGGTGCTGCTACCGTAATGGACCTGTTATCTGCCATCTCCCCGAAAGCAGTATTATTCCTCGGAAAATGCGGCGGATTAAAAAAGAAGAATAACATCGGCGACCTGATACTGCCTATCGCCGCTATCCGCGGGGAAGGTACCAGCAACGATTATTTCCCCCCGGAAGTACCCGCACTGCCTGCATTTGCTTTGCAAAAAGCCATTTCCACCACGATCCGTGATTCCGGTTACGATTACTGGACAGGCACCTGCTATACCACCAACAGACGTGTATGGGAGCATGATGCCGCATTTAAACAATACCTGGAAAAGATAAGAGCAATGGCAGTGGATATGGAAACAGCCACCATCTTTTCTGTTGGTTTCTTTAACAAGATCCCTACCGGTGCTTTATTGCTGGTATCTGATCAGCCGATGGTGCCGGAAGGCGTAAAAACGGAAGAAAGCGACAAAAAGGTGACCACTAAATTTGTGGAACGCCATCTTAAAGTAGGCATCGACTCCTTACAGAAGCTGATTGAAAGTCACCAGACCGTGAAGCACCTGCGTTTTTAGAATTGTTGTATCTTCCGGGTATGCTTTCCACGCGGGTAGAGATACAGGACCTGGAGGTAACATTCAGGTCCGGACAAACAACAACAACAGCTGTTAATCAGATTTCCCTTTCCATAGGAAAGGGTGAAATTGTAGGCGTAGTAGGAGAATCCGGTTCCGGAAAATCCGTTACTGCCCTTTCGCTCATGCGACTCATTGATATGCCTGGTACCATCTCCGGTGGAAAGATCCTTTACCAGGCTGCGGATGAAACAGCAGTAAACCTGCTGCAGTTGCCCGATGCTACCATGCGTAGCTACCGCGGCAACGAAATTGCCATGATTTTTCAGGAACCCATGACGGCGCTGAATCCGCTGCATACCTGCGGAGAGCAGGTGGCGGAAGCTATCCGGTTGCATACCGGCATAAGCCGCAAGGCCGCCCGCGAGGAAGTGATCGCCCTCTTCCAAAAGGTAAAACTCCCTGATCCTGCGGCGATTACGGACCGTTATCCCCATGAAATTTCCGGCGGACAAAAACAACGGGTTATGATTGCGATGGCCATCTCCTGCTATCCCCGCCTGCTCATCGCCGATGAGCCCACTACAGCGCTGGATGTTACCGTGCAAAAAGCTATACTGGAACTACTCCGGGAACTGCAACAGCAGATGGAGATGAGCGTTATTTTTATTACCCATGATTTAGGCGTGGTAGCTGAAATAGCGGAAAGGGTAGTGGTGATGTATAAAGGGAATATTGTGGAAGAAGGAACTGTGAAAGAGGTGTTCCTGCATCCGCAACACCCTTACACAAAGGGACTGCTGGCTTGCCGGCCCCCGCTGGATAAACGTTTGGTGAGATTGCCCGTGATCCGGGATTTTATGGAGACGGACTCACGGGGACAGATACACGAAAAAGCAGGCGCCATCCGGGATGTGATGCAGTCGCTGGTAATCCCCGACGCAGCGCTGCGGCAGCGGGAGCAACAGCTGGCAGCCGCGCCACCTCTGCTGGAGGTGCATCAGCTGAAAACGTGGTTTCCCGTGAAAAGGAGTATCACGGGTAAAGTACTGCAATGGGCCAAAGCCGTGGACGATGTGAGCTTCCGGGTAATCACCGGTGAAACGCTTGGGTTAGTAGGCGAGTCTGGTTGTGGTAAAACCACTTTGGGCCGGTCGCTGCTAAGACTTGCAGAACCAACCGCAGGAAGTATTATTTATAAAGGACAGGATATACGAAGTTTGTCGGCCACCGGGATGCGTGCGCTGCGGAAGGATATGCAATTGATTTTCCAGGACCCATACGCATCGTTGAATCCCCGGAAAACCATTGGGGCCGCTATCCTGGAGCCTATGAAAGTGCATGGTTTGTATGGCACGGAGCGGCAGCAGAAAGCAAAAGTGGAGGAATTATTGGAGAAGGTGAATCTGCTGCCTGAGCATTTTAACCGTTATCCGCATGAGTTTTCCGGCGGGCAACGGCAACGGATTGTGATAGCGCGTGCCCTGGCGGTGGAACCCTCTTTTATCATCTGTGATGAATCGGTAGCAGCGCTGGATGTAAGTGTGCAGGCGCAGGTGCTGAACCTGCTGATCCGTTTACGGGAAGAGCTGGGCTTTACGTGTATTTTTATTTCACACGATCTTTCCGTGGTAAGGTTTATCAGCGACCGGATGATGGTGATGCAGAAAGGAAAGATTGTGGAACAGGGAGCAGCCGACAGGGTGTATAACCATCCGGAAAACCCGTATACTCAACAACTGATAGCAGCCATTCCTAAAGGAATATAATATATAATTATCTGATTATTATACATTATATATCATTTTTTGATGATGTAGATAATAATTGATAACTTTGCACCTCTAAAATTTATTCATACCGTAATATGAAACTATCACAGTTCAAATTCGATCTTCCTTTAAATCTGATCGCCCAGCACCCTACCAAGACAAGAGATGAATCACGTTTAATGGTGGTACATCGTAATACCGGCAAAATTGAGCACAAAGTATTCAAGGATATCCTCGGTTATTTCAACGACAAGGATGTAATGATTGTGAACAATACGAAGGTATTTCCGGCAAGGTTATATGGCCGTAAAGAAAAAACAGGAGCAAAAATTGAAGTATTCCTGCTGCGTGAGCTGAACAAGCAAAACCGTCTGTGGGATGTAATTGTTGACCCGGCGCGTAAAATCCGTGTAGGCAACAAGTTGTATTTTGGCGACGACGAGACGTTGGTAGCAGAGGTAATTGATAACACTACTTCAAGAGGCCGTACCATCCGTTTTTTATTCGAAGGTAATGATGAAGAGTTCAAACAGGTGCTTGATCAGCTGGGAGAAACGCCATTGCCTAAGTATATCAAACGCAAACCGGAAGACGAAGATAAAGAGCGTTATCAGACCGTGTATGCCAAGTACGAAGGCGCTGTAGCTGCACCTACTGCAGGTTTGCACTTCAGTCGTGAGTTGATCAAACGTTTGGAAATTAAAGGTGTTAAGTTTGCAGAAGTAACGCTGCACACAGGTTTAGGTACTTTCCGCCCTATTGAAGTGGAAGACCTGAGCAAACACAAAATGGATGCGGAGTATTTTCATATTGAAGAACACGCAGTGAAAGTGGTAAACAAAGCGAAAGAAGAAAACCGCAAGATCTGCGCTATTGGTACTACCTCTGTACGTGCCGTAGAATCTTCCGTAACTGCGCAAAACCATCTGAAAGCAGCAGAAGGATGGACGAATACGTTCATTCATCCGCCATATGATTTTGCCATTCCAAATTCATTGGTAACGAACTTCCACCTGCCTAAAACCAGCCTGCTCATCATGACCTGCGCCTTTGCAGGATATGACCTGGTCATGGAGGCTTACCAGCAGGCGATTAAAGAGAAATACCGTTTCTTCAGCTATGGCGATGCCATGCTGATCGTTTAATTACAAAGCACTTTTCGGGGATTTTCTTATTCAGCCAACTGGATAAGAAAATCCCCGATCTTTTTTTATGGAATATAAAAAAGTGGCTATCATAGTTGCCGGCGGGTCCGGTACCCGGATGCAGAGCGCTGTTCCCAAACAGTTCCTGGAACTGTCCGGTAAACCTGTATTGTACCACACTATTGCCGCTTTTGCGGCCGCCTTTCAGGATATGGAAATTGTGCTGGTGCTTCCTGAAGCTCATTTTACTTTCGCCAACCACATCCTGCAGGCTTTTGATAAACTGCCGGACATCACCATTATAAAAGGAGGAAATACCCGCTTTCATTCTGTACAGAATGGATTGCAGCAGGTAAAACACCCGTCGGTGGTATTTGTACACGATGGGGTGCGCCCGCTGGTATCCACTACGTTGATCCGTGCCTGTTATGAAGCCGCACTTATCCATGGTAGCGCTATCCCGGTGATTGATATGAAAGACAGTATCCGGGAGATATCAGGCGGCAGCAATGCTGCTGTGGACCGCGATCGTTTCAGGATTATCCAGACGCCGCAAACATTTCTTTCGGAGTTGATCCTGCCTGCCTTTGAACTGCCCTATGATCCGTTGTTTACGGATGAAGCCACCGTAGTGGAACGGCTGGGGTATCCTGTGCATCTGCTGCCGGGAGAAGAGTCCAATATTAAAATTACGAAACCGCTTGATCTTGCTATTGCAGAAGTGTTGCTGAAAGAGCGCAGCTAAAGTGCCTGTTATAGGAGATAACGTTACCTGCCGGTAAAGCCTGCTGCTTTTGCAGTATTGGCAAAAACGACGAATGCAGTAACCCGGCGATTGGTAAGCGTATCACTGCTGGCATAATTACCTGCGCCGGGTTACCAGCATAACTATTTAGCGGAGGCCGTTTCAGACAGGCCTTTATTTATTTTTGCGAGGATCTGGTGGGCTACATCCATTGCCTGCAGGCCGTCGATCGCATTTACGGCAACCGGTTTATTTTGCAGGATGCTGTCGCGGAACATTTCCAGTTCCATACGGATGGCATTGGATTGTTTTATTTCCGGGTTATCGATGGCGATTGTTTTTCTGCCGCTGTTGGTTTCAATATCCAGGGTAAACAAGCCTTCGTCTTCCGGTGTTTTGAGTTTGATGATCTCTGTTTTTTTATCGAGGAAATCGATGCCGATGTAAGCATCTTTCTGGAAGAGGCGCATTTTGCGCATCTTTTTCAGGGAGATACGGCTGGAAGTGAGATTGGCTACGCAGCCATTATGGAATTCGATGCGTACGTTGGCGATATCCGGGGTGTCGCTCATAACAGCAACTCCGCTGGCGGAGATGCGGCTCACGGTAGATTTCACGATGCTCAGCACGATGTCGATGTCGTGGATCATCAGGTCGAGGATAACGCTTACGTCTGTACCGCGGGGATTGAATTCTGCGAGGCGGTGTACTTCAATGAACATGGGTTTGAGATCATATCCCCGGAGTGCGAGGTAAGCGGGATTGAATCTTTCCACGTGGCCTACCTGGAATTTTATATTCGCTTCTTCCACCAGTTTAACCAGTGTTTTGGCTTCGTCCATGGTGTTGGTCATGGGTTTTTCCACGAATATGTGTTTGCCGTTGCGGATGGCCAGTTCGCATAATTTGAAGTGCAGGGTGGTTGGCGCCACAATATCAATGGCGTCTACCGACTGTATCAGTTCTTCCGCGGTTGTATACCGCTGAATATTATATTGCTCGGAGATGCTGGCTGCATTTGCATTGTTGGGATCATAGAAGCCTACCACTTCTACGTCTTTCATAGTGGCCAGTTGAGAGAGGTGTATCTTACCTAAATGTCCTACGCCGAAGAGTCCTATTTTGAGCATATGGAAAATGAATAAATATGTGCGAAAGTAAAACACATTTCGGGATTTATATCATCCCTTCTTCCGCGAGGCTGTAATACCCGGTTTCGGATACAATGATATGATCCATTACCTGGATATCGAAGAGCATTCCCATATCTTTTATGCGGCTGGTAATCCGGAGATCGGCCTGGCTGGGGCGGAGGCTGCCGGAAGGATGGTTATGGCAGAGTAATAACTTGGTGGCGCCTGTATCCAGTGCTTCCCGGAAAATAATGCGGGGATCCACGACAGTGCTGGTGATGCCGCCGGTACTGAGGTGGCGGTAATGAAGCACTTTGTTCGCGTGGCTGAGGAACAGGACATGGAAGGTTTCATAGGGCTGGTCTGCAAGCATGGGCTTGAAAAACATGGCTGCATCCGATCCGTTGTTGATCACTGTTTTTTTATGGATGGTGCCGGCTTGCCGCCTGCGGGCCAGCTCCATAGCGGCCAATATGGTAACAGCCTTGGCATAACCCACTCCCCGGATTTTTTGCAGCTTTTTTACGTTTATTTTTCCCAGTTCGGAGAGGTTGTTATTGGCCAGGCGGAGGATTTCCTTTGCCAGCTCAAGGGCGGATTTACTTTTATGACCTGTATGCAACAGGATTGCCAGTAACTCTGCATCGCTTAGCGCAGTGGGGCCTATATTGATCAGTTTTTCTCTTGGCTTTTCATTATCCGGCCATTTATGAATAGCCAGGTGGGGAGCCGGGTTAACATCAACAAACATGACTTATTCCATTTATCCAAATATACAAATCTATCATGACACACCTGTTCTTCCACCACATTTTTCTTTTCCTTTTACCAGTGGATCGTTATAAAATCGTTATATTCGGTACCGATCGTTATAGGAATTTTTCGGGACCTATTATCTCTTAAAACGTTATGATAATGTGATAATTATAGCTGGTTTTTAACAGCTATATAATTTGTATTTCAAAAAAAATCAGGCGGGTACTCCCAAAAAATCCTAGTTTTGCAACCTCTTTTCCACTAGTATCTAGTATGCAACCTTCAGTAAAAATTTTCACAGGCAACAGTAATCCGGCCTTGGCCGAGAAAATTGCCAAGAAATATGGCAAGGGTCTTAATGGCGGTCTTGGCAAAGTAAAGATTCAGAAATTCAGCGATGGGGAAATCCAGCCTGTTTTCCTGGAAAGTATCCGGGGTGACTATGTTTTCCTGATTCAGGGAACCAGTGCGCCTTCAGACAACCTGCTGGAGCTGCTGTTGATGATTGATGCTGCCAAGCGGGCTTCCGCCGGCTATATCACCGCAGTAATTCCTTATTTCGGATACGCCCGCCAGGACAGAAAAGATAAGCCCCGCGTGGCTATCGGCTCTAAACTGGTGGCCAATCTGCTTACTTCGGCAGGGGCTAACAGGGTGATAACCATGGACTTGCATGCACCTCAGATCCAGGGGTTCTTTGATATCCCGGTAGATCATCTTGATAGTTCAGCTATTTTTATTCCTTATATAGAGAATTTAAAGCTGGAAAATCTTACCTTTGCGTCCCCTGACGTAGGAAGTACCAATAGGGTACGTGAAGTAGCGTCTTACTTTAATGCTGAAATGGTTATTTGCGACAAACATCGTAAACGAGCCAATGAAATAGCATCAATGGTAGTGATAGGAGATGTGACAAACAGGGACATTGTGCTCATTGATGATATCTGCGATACTGCAGGCACACTTTCAAAAGCCGCCAACCTGTTAATGGAAAAAGGCGCCCGGAGTGTACGTGCTTTTTGTACCCATCCCGTTTTCAGCGGAAATGCGTACGAAAATATCGAAAAATCAGTACTGCAGGAGATAGTGGTATGTGATACCATTCCTATCAAACCACAGGGAGCGGGTTCCAAGATCAAGGTGATATCTGTTGCAGAGCTTTTTGCGGTAGCCATCCGTAACATGCACGAAAACAAATCAATTACCAGCCTGTTTATTCACAGTCACCGCCGGGGAGATTGATAACATAGTATTTTAATAATCAATATAAATTGTCTAAACAATGAACACAATAACCATCGAAGGACAACTCAGGAGCGAATTCGGCAAAAAAGCCACCCGCCAGATCCGTTCTGAGGAACAAGTGCCTTGCGTTATTTACGGGGGTGCAGAAACTGTTAATTTTTCAGCTCCTGCCAAAGCATTCAAAACACTGGTTTACACTGCAGCTTTCCAGATTGCAGAAATTAAACTGGGTGCTAAAACTTACAGATGCGTATTGAAAGATATGCAGTTTGATGTAGTTACTGACGCACTTGCTCACATCGATTTCATGGAACTGGTAGAAGACAAACAGGTTGCTGTTACCATTCCAATTAAACTGGTTGGTTCTTCTGCAGGTGTTAAAGCCGGCGGTAAACTGGTTAGCAAACTGAAAGCGCTGAAAGTAAAAGCTTTGCCTAAGCACCTGGTTGAAAATATCGAAGTTAACATCGATAACCTGGAACTGAACGCGAACATCCGTGTAGAAGACGTGAAAATTGAAGGTGTTGAAATCACCAACTCTCCGCGTATTCCAATCGCTTCTGTGGTAATGACCCGTCAGCTGCGTCAGGAAGAAGCAACTGCTGAAAAAGATGCTAAAAAGAAATAATCTTTTAGATATATTTTTCCAAAAAGCCTCTCTACTTTTAGAGGGGCTTTTTAATTTTGGAAATCTCCAGGTACGAAAACGACCCGTATGAAATACTTAATAGCAGGATTAGGCAATATCGGCGAGGAATACCGGCATACCCGTCATAATATAGGTTTTGATGTGGTAGATGATTTTGTTGCCAGGCATAAAGCCTCCTTCCGGAACGACCGGCTCGCTGATGTGGCGGAATGTAAATGGAAAGGGAAAACGTTTATTGTTATTAAGCCCACCACTTACATGAACCTGAGCGGTAAGGCTATCAAATACTGGCTGGATAAGGAAAAGATACCCGTGGAAAACCTGCTTGTGATCCTCGACGACCTGGCCCTTCCGCTGGATGTGCTCCGCTTACGCCCCGGCGGCAGTGATGCCGGGCATAACGGCCTGAAAAGTATCCAGGAATCCCTGGGTACCAACCAGTATCCCCGCCTGCGTTTCGGGGTAGGTAATAATTATCCCAAGGGCCGCCAGGTGGAATTTGTACTCAGTAAATGGAAAAATACAGAAGAACGGATTGTAGAAGAGAAAATATGGAAATGTTCGGATATCATTGAAAGTTTTGCCAGTATCGGCATTGCCCGTACTATGAACGACAGTAATAAACTGACCTTCCCGTCTGTGAAATAAATTTGTTCATCTGGTTCCTATCTGCTTTTTTTATACTTTAAAACAAACGCATTATGAAAATTATTTGCGTAGGCAGGAATTATGCCGACCATGCCAGGGAGTTGAAGAATGAAGTGCCCACAGAACCGGTGTTATTTATGAAACCAAAGAATGCGTTGCTGCAAAACGGGCACCCGTTCTATTACCCGGAATTTACTACCAACCTGCACTACGAATGCGAACTGGTACTCAGGGTGAGCAAAAACGGTAAACATATCCAGGAAAAATTTGCAGATAAGTACTACGATCATATCTCCGTAGGTATCGATTTTACCGCCCGGGATCTGCAGGATAAGCAAAAAGCGAAAGGATTACCCTGGGAAATAGCCAAAGCTTTCGATAACTCCGCAGTGGTGGGTAATTTCATCCCCATTACCCCGGAAATGGATAAAAAAGATATCAATTTCTGCCTGTATAAAAACAAGGCATTGGCGCAATCCGGTAATACACAGGATCTTTTGTTCTCCTTCGATTTCCTGGTAGCCTATATTTCCCGCTTCTTTACCCTGAACATAGGCGACCTCATTTTTACAGGCACCCCCGCCGGCGTAGGACCAACGGAAATCGGAGACGACTTCGAGGCATTTATTGAAAACGACAGCCTGCTGGAGTTTTCTGTTAAATAAGGACCAGCGCGAATTTTGTCTTTCTCGCTGATTACGCTGATTTTACTGATTTTACCTTTGGATTTTATAAAGGATTATGGGAGATAGAAGCGGATATATTCGCTCTTATCTCCCATAATCCTTTATAAAATCCAAAAAGTAAAAATCCAGCTAATCAGTAAAATCAGCGTAATCAGCGAGAAAGACAAAATTCGCGGCGATTCTACGGAATATTTGCATAAATCGTGTCCAGGATCCGGGTTAACTCGGCATAATCCGTTTCTGTCAGCGTTTTCCAGCCAATTTTACGCATATCGTATACCAGCGACTTTACATCTTTATATTTTTCCACTCCGTCCGGGGTGAGCTGTAAATATACCTTCCGGCGATCGTATACATCGGCTTCCCTTTTTACCAACCCTTTTTTTACCAGCAGCTCAATGATGCGGGAAATGGTGGTAATATCCTTTGAGGTATTACGGGCCAGCTCGTTGTGGGTAGTTTTTTTGTGTTTATACAGGTTCTCAATCAGCAACCACTGATCCACTGTAATGTCCTTCTGTTGGGCATCAAACGTTTTTTGCCAATAGTTGCGCAATTTTTTGAGCGTAGCATCCAACTTAAAAAAAGAGGGATTACTGACGAAAGTATCAGGCATATTAATTAATTTGCATTAGCAACTGTTGCTATGGCAACTATTGTTTTTAAATTACCATCATCACCAAAACAGTCTTACTGTGTTTAAAGATAACACAAGCGTTTCAACTTTAAAAACGCCGGCCTCCAACAGGGGTAGTAACGCCGGCGAACGGGCCGAGTTATTAACAGCCTGGCGATTGATGTGTGAAGCCGGCAGTATGGCCGCCATTTATGAGGCAAACCGGCAAATCTGCAAATATGTGCATTCTACTTCCCGCGGACATGAAGCCATACAAATAGCCACCGGACTGCAATTGCGGCCATGGGACTTTGTAAGCCCCTATTACCGGGATGAGAGCATGTTGCTCGCCATCGGTTTTACCCCTTATGAACTAATGCTCCAATTGCTGGCGAAAGGAGAAGACCCTTTTTCCGCCGGAAGATCTTATTACAGTCACCCTAACAACAGAGCGGCCGGTAAACCGCAGATACCCCACCAGAGCAGCGCCACCGGTATGCAGGTGATCCCTACCACCGGCATGGCGCAGGGACTTAAATACCTGGAACAAATACATTCTCCCCTGCTGAAAACAGGGCCGGATGGGGAATTGCCCGTAGTGATCTGTTCTCTCGGAGATGGCAGCGTAACGGAAGGAGAGGTGAGCGAAGCCCTGCAATTTGCCGTTCTGAAACAGCTGCCGGTAATTTACCTGGTACAAGACAACGATTGGGGTATCTCCGCCACGGCGGCAGAAGTAAGAACAATGGATGCATATGAATATGCTGCCGGGTTTAAAGGCCTGGAACGCATGCGGGTAGACGGCAGCGACTTCACCGCCAGCTATGCTGCGATGGAAACCGCTATCAGTTATGTAAGACAAGAACGACGGCCCATACTGGTACAGGCAAATGTACCCCTGCTGGGACATCATACTTCCGGCGTGCGAAAAGAATGGTACCGCTCCGCGGAAGACCTGGAAAAGCATGCAGCCAATGATCCGGTTCCTAAAATGAGAGCGTTGCTGTTGAAACACGGCATTACTCCGGAGGAGCTGGACAAAATTGAGCAGACTGCCGCGGCCGATATAAAGGCAGGATTTGACAAGGCTGTACAGGCCCCGGGACCATTGCCGGAAACGGTGCAGGAGCACGTATTTGCGCCTGCTGCGGTAACAGCCGAAAGTGGTACCCGCACACCAGCCGGTAAGACCAAAGTAGTAATGGTAGATGCAGCCCTTCACGCTGTGGAAGAGATTATGCAGCAGTATCCGGAAGCTATTTTATTTGGGCAGGATGTAGGCGTAAGGTTGGGAGGCGTGTTCCGCGAAGCGGCCACCCTGGGCGAAAAATTCGGACCACACCGCGTATATAACACCGCGATACAGGAAGCGTACATTATTGGCGCTACTGCAGGTCTATCTGCCGTAGGCGTAAAACCCATTGTGGAAGTACAGTTTGCCGATTATATCTACCCTGGATTCAATCAACTGGTTACAGAAATATCAAAGTCGTGTTACCTGAGCAATGGTAAATTTCCCGTACAAACCCTTATCCGCGTTCCGGTGGGCGCCTATGGCGGTGGCGGTCCTTATCATTCCGGCAGTGTGGAATCCACACTGTTAAGCGTTAAGGGAATCAAAGTGGTGTATCCCTCCAATGCTGCCGATATGAAAGGACTGATGAAAGCTGCATTCCTGGATCCCAACCCGGTAGTGATGCTGGAGCATAAAGGACTGTATTGGAGCAAAGTACCCGGTACACTCGATGCCATGACCATAGAACCTGCAGCTGATTACCTGCTGCCGTTAGGGAAGGGAAATATAATACAACGCGCACATCCAAAAGATACTGCCCAGGGCAATACGCTTTGCATAATTACTTACGGAATGGGCGTTTACTGGGCCAAAGCTGCTGCCAAGGCCTATCCTGGCCAGGTAACCATAGTGGACCTGCGCACCCTTTTCCCATTGGATGAAGAACTGGTATTTGACATGGTGAAGCAACATGGGAAATGCCTGATCCTTACAGAAGAACAACTCAATAATTCTTTTGCACAGGCATTGGCAGGACGCATTCAGCAAACATGCTTCCGGTTCCTCGATGCTCCTGTATTTACGGTGGGGGCGCTGGATTTGCCGGCAGTGCCGCTTAACACCGGCCTGGAAGCAGCCATGTTGCCTACGCCTGCAAAAGTAGCAGCTGCTATCAGCGAACTGCTGGCTTATTGACCATCACGATACTAAATTGAAAACGGCCATCTCAATTAAGAGACGGCCGTTTTGGGTTTTCCGCATCCAGGTTAAAGTCGTTTACTACTTTACCCAACCAGTTTATCAGTAACCAGGGTTTTGAACCAGGTTAGGATTAATACTTGTTTGTTTGAAAGGAATCGGGAACAACTTGTACTTATCAGCAGATGGCTGATGATCCCACCAGGTGGCGGTGGTAAATTTGCCAAAGCGGATCAGATCCGAACGGCGTTTACCTTCAAAGATGAACTCACGGCCTCTTTCAGCAAGCAGTTCATTCATGGTGAGCGTAGTAGGGGTATAAGCCTCTGCTGCCCAGTCTTCCGCTTTGAAAGCACGCTTTTTACAGGTGTTGATAAGATCTACTGCATCCTGTGTTGCGATGCCGTTATTTTTTCTCATCAGTGCTTCCGCCTTGTTGAAATAAATTTCTGTCAAACGGTATAATACAAAGTCGTTGCCCCAGTAGTTAGGATCGTTTTGTGTGCCGGGAACATATTTCGCGAAACGTGCGCCGCTGTTCTCTTCACCCTGCGTCATGCCACCGGCGCCGCTTTCTCCTTCTGTGTTTCTGCGGATTTCTTTCACAAATACAAGCGGTTTTCCATTGTATTCCTCTGTGCCGAGTACCAAACTGTCTGCAACGCTGGTGCGTAGTGCCGGATCTTTTTTCTGTGGTCCGATCAGCATCCACTTTTGCTTGCGGAGGTCATTGTCTTTATACGCATCATAAGCAGTAGGAACTACAACGATACTGTTGTTTCCATCTACGTCGGCGTTGTAGACCTGGCGTTGACGGTAGTGCCAGAAATCACCTTGCCATCCGAAGCGGGAGTTACCGGCTCTCAGGTCATAGGCGAGCTGGAACAGGTCTTCGGGGGAGGTATTGTTGTTGTTGGCAAAAGCGCGGAAAATATCCGGTTCAAGTGCGGGCACAGCGCCGCTCAGGGAGCCGCCGTTGCCTGCAATGATCTTATTGCAATAGTTAATACAGTCGTCCCAGCGTGGGGTGCCTGTCCATTCCTGTGCGTTGAGATAGAGTTCTACCAGCATCGCATAGCCGCCCGCTTTGGTGGCGCGGCCTACCATGTCTGCGGATAATGGTTTCAGCAGTTCCACATTTTCTTTCAGTTCTTTTTCAACGAACTCAAATACTTCTTTGCGGGTTTTGGTAGCCGGAGATGCCGGTGTACCTACTTCTGTTACGATGGGAATGTTACCATAGAGGTCCATCAGTTTCAGGTAATGCCAGGCGCGCACCACTTTTGTTTCTGCAATAAAGGAGGCTTTGTCTTCATTGGTCATACCAATTTTAGTGAAGTCCATAGCCGCCAGATCTACCAGTGTATTGTTACAGAAGCCCATTCCCCAGTACATCAGTCTCCACGGATTCCAGGCATTGTCTTCATTAGCAATCCAGGTATGGTTATGCAGGCGGATCCAGTTACCGCCATCATAACCGTGTTTGCCTTTCTGCGGCCATGCCAGCTGATCGGCGGAAAGCTCCTGCAGGCGCCAGTAGCCGGTTTGACCGGTAGGGGCGGCCCATGCGCCGGCATGCGTAAACGGACGCAGTACGGCAGACAGTACTTCTTCTTTATTATGATAAAAATTATCTGAAATAATTTCGCTGTATGGTTTTTCATCGAGCTTGGTACAGGCGCTCAATCCGAGGGCCAGCAAGGCTGCGCTGATATATGCTTTATTTTTTTTCATACGTTACAATTTTGCTGCTTTTAAAATCCAAGGTTCAATCCGATAGTGTAGGAGCGGGTGCGTGGATAAAATCCTCTTCCATCTATACCGGAATCCAGCGCAGTATCCTGCAGTTCGGGATCAAGACCGCTGTATTTTGTGATGGTAGCGATATTACGGCCGCTCGCATACACGCGCAGGTTGCGGATATATTTGGTTTTCAGTTTGAAATTATAACCGAGGGTGATGTTATCCAGTTTCACGAAATCGCCTTTTTCCAGGTAGTAGTCAGAGAACTGTGGATCGTCATTCAGCTTATCATTTTTACCGATAGCAGATGATAACATGTTATTCGGTTTCCATTTTTTATTACCGAAGTACATATCCTGCAGGTTCAGGATATCGAAACCGAATTTGCCGCGGAAGAGGATACTCAGGTCAAAGTTCTTGTAACGGAAAGTATTGTTCCAGGAAGCCATGTACTTGGGAATACCATTTCCGATCACTGTTTTATCGTCCGGATTGATTTCAGAAGTAGTGGCTTTACTGCCATCTTTTTTATAGAACTGCCATTTGCCGTCGTCAGTAAGACCTGCGTAGCGGTAGCCATAGAAAGTGCCGAGCGGACCGCCTTCTACTACGCGGATGGCCTGGCCAAGATTACCCGGAGATGGGAGATCTCCATAAAACTGTTCAGTGGCTTTATAAATCTGGTTGGAGAATGACACCATTTTATTCCGCTGGGAGTTGAAGGCGAGATCACTGTTCCAGGAAAAATCTTTGCTTCTTACCGGTACCGCATTGATCACTACTTCCACCCCGTTGTTGGAGATCTCCCCTACGTTGGTGAAGATATTATCCAGGATATTGGAGGGCAGCTGTGCCGTGTAGTTGAATAACAGGTCTTCTGTTCTACGGCTGTATACATCAACGGAACCGCCGATTCTGTTTTTCAGCAGGGAGAAATCAAGACCCACGTTGAACTCTTTCTTCTTTTCCCATCTCAGGTCCGGGTTTGGATTTTTATTGGGGCCATAAGTCTGGATCCATTTACCATACTGGAGGTAAGCGCCCCCTGTTCCCAATGTGATCAGGGATTGGTAGTTAGGAATACCCTGGTTACCGGTAACGCCATAGCCGGCGCGCAGTTTCAGGTGGTTGATAACAGTGAGGTCCTGCATGAAGGCTTCTTTTGAAATCACCCATCCGGCGGATACTGCAGGGAAGTTACCCCATTTGTAGTTGGCACCGAAGCGGGAAGAACCTTCATGGCGCAGGATAGCCTGCAACATGTATTTCTGTTTGTAGTTATAGTTTATCCTGCCGAAGAATGCAATGAGGGTGTTGTCTACCTTGTTGCTGCTCTGTGTAGGGCGTGGCAGTTTGGGATCATTTAAGGCGTTACCTGCAGAGATGTTCCAGTCTTCAAACGCATCGGTGAGGAAGCCGTTGTTATCCATGGCATACTTTTCCAGGGTGCTGTACTGATAGCTGTAGCCGCCGAGCACATTGAATGTATGGTCTGAATTGATTGTCTTTGTATAGTCTACCGTAGCTTCAAAAGTTTTATCCATAGCGGCGGAATTGGCTTTATACGCATAACCGCCACCCTGGAAGTCCTGGATGGAAGAGCGGGAAGCCTTCATTTTATACTGGCGGTCAGTATACTCATCGCGGACAATAGCGCCGAAGGCAGAAAATTTCAAATCCTGAATAGGCTCCAGCGTTATACGTGCATCTCCTGAATAGGTTTTCTGATCCCTTTCGTATAATTCCTGCTGTAAGCGGGCCAGTGGATTGTAGTTATTGAAACCGTTTGTTTCAACATATTTACCATCAGGTCCAAAAATCGGCGCAGTAGGATTCCGTTGTACTGCCTGCTCAAAATCGGCGCCCGGGTTGCCGGCTTTGTTATCACCGTCACCGCTGTTTCCACCGTTTAAGTTGGCTTTACTGAAATTGCCTGCCAGGTTGAACTGCATGGTGAGCATGCCCTGTAAGCCGGTCTGGTTTACATTCACCCTTCCGCCGTATTGGTTACGGCCGTTTTCGAGGGCAATACCATTGGCATCGTTGTAATAAAGGGATGCGCGGTAGTTGCTGTTTGCAGTACCACCGGAGGCTGCGAAGTTGTGGTAATGACTAAGATTGTTTTTGTCGAGCAGGAGATCATACATATCCACATCGGCGCCCTGGTCATTGGTAGCGCCGGCCACTTTTACATATTCTGCTGCGCTGAGTATGCTGGGTCTTTTGGCCACAGCTTCGCGTTGCAGGTAGGTAGAGTAAGTATACTGCGGATCACCTGCTTTACCTTTTTTAGTAGTGATGAGGATTACCCCGTTGTTACCGCGGGTACCATAAATAGCTGCTGCGGAACCGTCTTTCAAAACGTCGAAAGTAGCGATATCATCCTGTTGCAGCAGGTCGAGGTTGCCTCCGGGAATACCATCCACAACGATCAGCGGCTTCATATCACCGGATATGGAGCTGATACCCCTGATCTGTATAGAAGCGCCGCTGTTGGGGTTATTCCCCTGGGTCCTGGTAACGGATAAGCCGGCTACTTTACCCTGGATCAGATCCATTGGAGAGCGGGAGCCGCCCTGGTTGAAGTTTTCCGCCTTTACGGTAGCTACTGAAGTGGTTACTTCATTTCTTTTTTGGGTACCGTAACCCACTACCACTACGTCTTGCAGCGACTTTACGGAAGCTGCCAGTTTTACATTCATGGCAGTAGCTGATGCCGGTACTTCCTGGGGGAGGTAACCAACAAAAGTAAATATCAGCACGGCATTTTCCGGTGCCTGCAGGGTAAAGGTACCATCGGGTTTGGTGATGGTTCCGCTGCTGGTTCCTTTTATCTGAACAGATACACCGGGAATTGCGGTGTTGTCATTGGCATCCGTTACTTTTCCGGATACGGTTTTGCCTTGTGAAAAGGCAAACAGCGAGAAGAGCATCAGTACCATACTGGCAAAGCAGGTCCGTGCCCAAAACGTGGATCGTTTGTGCATATACGTTAATTGAAGTTGGTTAATAAAGAAAAGCCCGGGTTGCTTATTAGGAAAAACGATTTAGCAATAAGCCTACAGGCTGATTTTTAAAATTTTTCAGATACTGGTTTAATCATTTAAATAGTGAAAAATATCTCCTGAATGAAGATGCTGCCTGGTTTCCGGTCAGGCATGCAATGGTTCCCATTATATTCGCATAAGCAAAATGTACGATCCTTACAGTACTGTTTTAGTCAGTAGTATATCGATTTAGCAAACAATAAGAATAACAAGTTCAGTTAGCTTTTTTACCTGGAATATATTTTAATTACTATGTTTTTTTCGTTCATACGCGGTGTGTAATGCATAGATTTCCCGGCGCCAATCATAGTCTCCGTTAAAAAATCGATTTAGCAATAGGTTCCAAAAAAAAGATCCATGTGAATCTTTTATTAAATAACAAGTCAAATAACGCAGCACTTTTTCTCTTGCCCGGAATAAAAGTAGTATTTATTTGTATTAAATGAAATCATTTTTAACATTTTTTTTTGAGATCCGGGTCAAACGGAGGGATATACCGGATCAATCACCGGCTGTACATATCGCTGATTTCTTTCAGGATTTCATAAACGGCCTGCTGATTACCTTCGTTATAGCGTCGGGCCCAGAAAGAAACCAGCCAAACGGTCATCCGGTGTGCACCCAGGTCGTTGTTATTCAGTGAAGGATCTACGCGAATCATGCTACTTAACACCTGTCTTACCTCTCCAATGAAATTTTCTGAGGGGCCATGATCAGTACTGATAGCCATCTTAATATAGAATTTTTCCAGCTGTGCCGTTACGTTTTCATTTGCCTGGAGTGCGCTATAAGTGAGTAATAATTTTTCCACATAATAACGTGCCGGGGAACGTTGGTAAGTATTATACGGCAGCATTTCGTATAACAGGTTTTTATAACTGGCGAAGGATGCACGCAGCCGGGCCTCATCGCGGCCAGTCCAGGCAAGTTGCCGGATAGCGGGCTCTAACCCGTGATTTTTCGTATAGGCGGTTGTGTTATACGGATCTTCCGATTCTCCTTCATAATACAGCGGTTGTACATATGAATGCCACATCAGTGCGAGATCAAAAGTTTGCTTTTTTTTCACCACATGGCTGTCCAGTTGCAGCTGTTCATGCAGCAGATAGGCAGTGGCATCACGGAGCTGGGAAACGCTGAGCGGAAATTCTGCAGCGGTCTTCATTTCATAGGTAACGCTGTCTACCGCCACTGCGGCCTGTACTGTCGCTTCATCCAGCGCAACAGCGGCAGCTGCTCCGGCTTTGTCATTTGACAAATATTCCGGCTGGCTGCTTTTACGCACAGTTCGCACTGTAATAAAAATAACCACCATTGCTGCAATACATACAATAGTAGCAGTATAGGTCTTGTTTCCCATATGGATAAAAAGGTTAACTATCAACAAATATATTATAATATGGCGCAAAAAAAAGTGATTAGCAGGAATACTGTTAATCACTTCAGGAGATGTATTATAAGGGATTGGAGGATAGATATAATATTTGATGTCCTGTTCAAGCACATGTCCACAGGTGACAATGTAAATGTACCGCCGCAGCAATTGCTGTGGAAGACGATTCAGGAAAAGTATTTATAGATTCCGGAAAAAGAGGGAGGGGAGTAACAGGGAGACTAACCGGCCTCCCTGTAAAAGAAAGTATTAGATATCGCCGGAAACGGGACTGTTGCCTGCTTTCGCGGCCTGGCTATCGCGGGTATTTTTCTGTACCGTGATAGCGCCGAAAACGCTCAGCAAAAATGCAAATGCGTAAAATCCTTTTTCGCTTGGTGCAAGGGTGGCATTCCATAATCCGATAGTAAGCAACAGGATGGTAAGCAACATGGACACCCAGCTGAGACCATAATAAATGTCGGTTACGGGAACACCTTCAATCCTGTCGCGCACGCACTTCTGGACAGATACCGCTGCGAACAGGCCGTACATTAAAACGGTGAAGTAATATCCTTTTTCATTCAGTTGCATAGTGGATGCATTCCACAGGCCGATGATGAAGCCCAGGATACCTGCAAATACCGCTACCCAGGAGGCGGCAATAAATGCCATTGATGGTTTTTGTTTCATTGAGTAATAAAATTTGTTTAGGGATTGGGTTGATGGCTAACAAAAACTGCTTTCAGGTATTGATGGCCTGTTGTAATAATACTATTTATTTTCGATCTGTTGCGGTATAAAAAAAGTCCTGCACTTTCAGTACAGGACTTTTACTTTTTGTAGCGAGGAGCGGATTCGAACCACTGACCTTCGGGTTATGAGCCCGACGAGCTACCTCTGCTCTACCTCGCATTGTGGAGTGCAAATGTAGGTAAATAATTTAAACCACAAAATTTAAATGTTGTTTTTTATGAGCACAGCCGCATGTTCCAGGGCAATGAGGTTTTTGCGTGGAAAAACAGATCCGGTGTAATGTAGTGCCGTAGCGCGTTTGATGGAATTGGTCTGGCGCTTCTTTTTTATTTTCTGTGAGATGAAAAATATTTTTGATAGAAGAGATGACTAATAGTTTGATATGAATAAACTGCCAGCCATCTCTTCTTTCTAAAAAAAATTATATCCTGCTTCTTCGTAATCTTAATAAAGTATTTACGAGCGTATCAATATCCGCACAACTGTTGTAGAATGCCAGTGATGGCCTCACGGTGCTTTCCACGCCAAACCTGCGAAGGATGGGCTGTGCGCAATGATGGCCGGATCTTACTGCAATTCCTTCCTGGTTGAGCGCCGCACCCACCTGTTCAGTTGTGAAATCTTTAAATACAAAAGACAACACGCTTGTTTTATCGGGAGCGGTGCCTATCAGGCGCAAACCAGGTACCTCTTTCAATAACTGTGTGGCATATACGAGCAAGTAATGTTCATACTGGTATATAACATCAATGCCTATATGATTTACGTAATCAATTGCAGCGCCTAGTCCTACGGCGTCGGCTATGTTACCGGTACCGGCTTCAAAGCGCCCGGGGGCGGCGTGGTATTGGGTGTGTTCAAAGGTTACATCTTTGATCATATTACCGCCACCCTGCCAGGGTTGTGTTTCATTCAGCAATGCCTCTTTGCCGTACAATACGCCGATGCCGGTGGGGCCAAAAACTTTGTGCCCGGAAAATACGTACCAGTCGCAATTAAGCCGCTGTACATCAGCGCGCATATGCGATACCGCCTGGGCGCCGTCTACCAGTACTTTAGCGCCTGCCTGGTGGGCGAGTTCCACTATTTGTTGGGCCGGTGTAACGGTGCCGAGTGCATTGGACACCTGTGTAAAAGACACCAGCTTTGTTTTAGCGCCAAGCAGTTTCTGGTATTCAGAAAGTATGATCTGCCCGTCGTCATCCACAGGAATTACTTTTATCAGCAATCCTTTTTTGGCAACCAGTTGTTGCCACGGTACAATGTTGGCATGATGCTCCAGGTGGCTCAGAATAATTTCATCGCCTGCCTGCAGGAATTGTTCGCCCCAGCTTTTGGCGACGAGGTTAATGGCTTCCGTGGCGCCGCGAACAAATACGATTTCATTCACGGAGGCAGCATTCAGAAAAGCCCTTACCTTTTCGCGGGCGCCTTCATAAGCATCTGTGGCGCGTGCTGCCAGTTCATGAGCGGCGCGGTGAATATTTGAATTTTCATGTTCATAAAAATAGCTGATCCGTTCAATGACACTCCGCGGCTTCTGCGTGGTAGCGGCATTATCCAGCCATATCAGCCGGCGGCCGTTCACCTGTTCCTGCAATATGGGGAAGTCCGCCCTCACCCGGTTGATATCCAGCGGAGGTTGGGTAGCGCCGGTGATACCTGCTGTTTTTTCCGGTAAGAAATAGTAGGAGGTGCCTGCGGAAGGCAGCTGCGATGTATAGGTCGATGACGGTATACTTTTCAGCGCCCGTTGCAGTTCCTGTTCAAAAGAAGGATCATACGCCGTTGTTGGATGCGTGAGCGCAGCTGGTGAAATACCGCTGCCTGCCACAGAAGCAGGAATGCCGCCGTTACCGGAAAAGTGGGGATCCGGTAAACTGGTGGGCGCCTGCGTAACATCCGTTACGCTTCCCTGTTGCAGTAACGGGTCCTGGATGGGGGCAGCAGATGCGTAGCCTGCGGAGGGCGCATCATTACCGGATTGCAGGGAGGAAAACAACTGGTTGGCCAGTTTTTCCAATGCGGCAATATCCGGTAATCCATCGGGTTGTAAATTATTTGTATTCATGGTACTTGCCTATTTCTACATCATCCAATACAGCAATGGCATCGTCTACCAATACTGCCAGTGAACAGTAAAGGGATACGAGATAGGAAGCAATGGCCTGATGGTTAATGCCCATGAAGCGCACAGATAACCCGGGCGACTGTTCTCCCGGTAAGTTAGGCTGGTACAAGCCAACTACTCCCTGCCTGCTTTCGCCGGTGCGTAAAAGAATGATCTTGGATTTACCGTTTTCGATGGGCACTTTATCGGATGGTATCAGCGGAATGCCGCGCCAGGTAATAAATTGAGAGCCGAAAAGGGAAACGGTGGGAGGAGGCACACCCCGTCTGGTGCATTCCCGGCCAAAGGCGGCAATGGTGAGCGGATGCAGTAAAAAGAAACCGGGCTCCTTCCATACTTTCGTGATGAGTTCATCCAGGTCGTCCGGAGTAGGCGCGCCGGTGCGTGTTTTAATACGCTGAGAGGCTATTACGCTGTTCAGCAAACCATATTCCTTGTTGTTAATCAGTTCGCTTTCCTGCCTTTCCTTAATGGTTTCGATGATCAGCCGCAACTGTTCGCTGATCTGGTTGTAAGGTTTGCTGTAGAGGTCCGACACGCGGGTATGTACATCCAGCACCGTATTCACTGCACTGAGATTGTACTCACGTGGGTTATCAATGTAATCCACAAAAGTTTGCGGCAGTTCGCGTTCATCCCTTCCGGAACAATCCACGGTTACATTGCTTTCATCTTTTACTTTGTTAAGCCTGTATACGCCCGATTCTACCGGGATCCAGCTCATTAATCGCGTGAGCCAGCGGGGGGTAATGGTAGACATTTGCGGGACCGTACGGGTGGCAATGGCAAGCTGTCTTGCGGCGACGTCGCCTAGTGCGGTCTGAACTTTCTGTTGAGTTTCATCAGCCATGTGGGGATCAGTTTTTGAATTTTAAATAATTGTGGTGTCATTGGCCGGAAGCAAAAATGTGTGGTGGCTCATTTTCACTCCCGCCGGTGGGTGTAATAGCAGTTAAATTAAGCCTTTTTGTTTAATTATCGGCGCACATTTTTAATCTGTGGGCGGGGCAGGTAGGCGCCTGCGCGGAGAGGTGTTGCCCGTAGAAATATTATTTATATTTTTACGACAAATGTGGGTCGGCATTTACCGGCCTGGAAACAAAGCCATGGCGGTAATAGGGAACAGTGAGGGCTACGGTGGCAGTATGATAAATGGAGTGGCAGGTGCATGCCTGCCACTCCATGGTATTACAGGTCTGAATAGTCTGTTGGTCTCAGGAACAGGATATCTGATTTAGATACATTGTGACTGTATTCTTCCAGCGCCGACAGGGCTTTCCATTTCGGATCTGCACTAAATGCCTTCCAGTGTTCATCGCGGTCTTCCTTATTGTTGAAAGTGGTCATGTACATCAGGTTGGGCATGCGTGAACCGGAAATGACAGTGGCATAAAACACCGCATTAAAGTTGAGGTTTTTGAAAATGCCGATTTCGTCGCCGGTATTGAACATCTTTACTTTATTGACGTGGTATTTCTCGGAAGGGCTTTCATAACTGCGTAGTTCGTATACCCGCTCACTTTTGGGAGCTTTCAATGAGGGAGCCTCCAGTACGGGCATCCCGGGAAACGCCTGTAACAGGATGGATTCTATCCTGGTAAAAGGAACGTTGTTCCAGGCTGCATCCGTATAGTCTTTCCCGTTAGCCTGGAAGGCCTTGTCGGCCTGCAGGGTTTTATCCAGGTTGGTGAACTGTTCGAGCGACTGGAATGGGATCAATACATAGATCCGGATTTCGGCCGTATCGGCAGTAACCGGTTTAAACACGCCGGCCTGTTTGATGCCTGCATGGTGTAATGCCGGGAGAAATGCTTTTTCCAGGTAATTATCTACCAGTGTTTCCTGCGTTTTTGTTTTCAGGTGGTAGATTTTGATCTGATAAAATTGTCGTTCTTTGGCAGTGAGTGTAGCTGAACAAAACATCATGAGTGCCATTAAGAGGGTGGAATATCTTTTCATAAAAAATTAATTGTATACCTGACAAAATACAGCAATTGAGGCAGGAATTATAGTATTGCCGGGATTGTGTTATTTTTCGATCTTAAAAGAATAATTATGTCTGAGCCGGTAATGTTGATAGACCAGCCTAATAACAGGGGAACTTTATATGCCGTAGTGGAGCAGGATGACAGAGTGGCTTATTTTTACCTGTATCCATCGGAATTGCTGACCACAAAGTATTCGCCGCGACCGTGCTGGTTGCGTAACCTGCAGCCGGCGCCCGCAACGAAAGATGTTGCGGCCATGAAAGAAGGCATGGCGCCTATGTTGGAAGCAGCCTACTGCAACCACCCGGAAGGCCGTGAACCGCTGGAAAAAGAGCGTATAACAATTGTATGGACGGAAGGAGAGGGAGATGGAGCAGCGGTATTATATGATAATGAAATACTGGGTGTAATACCCGGTTGGAGTTTGTATAATGACGAACACGCGGTAGCCTATGCTGCGGATTGTACCGGCGCCGGCGAAAACGACCGGCTGATGCCACTGGGCAAACGGGGCGCCAACGCCATGTATGAGCGCGTAGACCAGGCCATTGCCTTCTGGAAAGACTGGGAAGGCGAAACCAGCCAGGCATGGAGCATTTTACAGGACCGGTATCTGAAAGCCTATGAAGCGGAGTTTGGTCCCATTCAGAAGTACTACGCCATCGACGGCGGACAATGGCCCCCGATGGCATTAGGTAAATTTGAGAAAGATGAGGTCGTATACCTGCTTACCCTGGGGGTGAGTATCCGCCCGATGCCGTGGGTAGAGCTGCTGTACAGCGACCGGGCACCCGGGTTTCGCCGGATGGAACTGGCGATGGCAGTGAGCAGTAAAGATTTTACGGATAAAGAGATCATGGCCATGGCCGGCCTGATGTCTGACATGGCCGACAGGCCCTGGAAACAGGTTACCTGGCTGGGAGAAGGCCATACGGTAAGCTCCGGTGAACTCCCGGCGCCTTTCGAAAGCGTAGTGGTATCGTCCGCCTTATATAATGGCCCCGCCATCGGGTTGCCGGAGGTATATGGCGATAAGGTGAACTTGTACTGGCTGGCCCCCATCACCAAACTGGAAAGGGAATATGCGCACTCCCGGCCTAATGCAGGCTACGACCTGCTGGAGAAAATGATCCATCATAACCTGAACCACATTGTTACCCGCAGGCCCGAATTGCCCGCTGATAAATAAGAATACCTCTGTTACAGGAAAAGGTCTGCCACAAAGCAGACCTTTCTCTTTACTGGTGGCCGGTTTAAGAAATTTTTAAAAGAAAGTTGAAATAATCTGTAACGAAGTGATTCCATCGCCTACTAATTCTGAAAAGAAAATCAAAAAGCACATGAAAAATATCTTCAGGAATATCGCAGCAGCTACATTGGTAATCACAGGCTTATTTGCAGGTAAAGCGGTTGCACAGCAGCCAACCAGCCAGGACAAATCATTATTGTGGGAAGTCAGCGGTAACGGGTTATCGAAGCCCTCTTATTTGTATGGCACCATCCACATGATTTGTGAAAATGATTTTAAAGTAACCGAAAAAACAAAGCAGGCATTAAGTAAATCGGCGCAACTGGTGATTGAAGCTAATATCCTCGACCCCAATATTAATACCATTATGGCTAAAGCCATGGCGTCTGATGTGCCGTTGAGCAAGAAATTATCTCCTGCCGACTACCACGACGTGGATTCTATCCTGAAAAGTAAATGTGGCGTGCCTTTGGCGCCGTTTGAAAACTATCAGCTGGTCGCTACTATCTCCCTGCTGGCCATGAAATCATTTCCCTGCCAGGAATTAAAATCTTACGAAACTACTTTTATACAAACAATGCAGGCGGATAAAAAGCATGTCGATTACCTGGAAGGATTGGAAGAGCAGGTGGGATACCTGCTGAAATCTTATACCGATAAACAAATTGTTGAACAGGTAAAGGCTTTCGACAGCAGCAGTATAAACATGAACAAACTGGTGGCAGCCTATAAAGCAGAAGAGCTGAGTACTATGTACAACCTGATGACTACCCCGGACCAGATGGATGAAAATGCCATTCACTGGATGCTGGAAGTGCGGAACAAAAACTGGGTTGATAAAATGCCCGGAATGATGCAGCAGGAAAGCACTTTCTTTGCAGTGGGCGGCGCCCATCTCGCAGGCCCTATCGGATTGATTAAATTATTAAGAGAGAAAGGATATACGGTTACACCTATTTTGAACTAAAGATATCACCGATTGAAAAACAAGGAAAAAGAATTTCTTGAACTGGTTGAAGCCCACAAAGGAATTATTCATAAGATTTCCAGGATGTATATGGATGCTGAAGATGATCAGCAGGATCTGACACAGGAAATCATCTACCAGCTATGGAAATCTTACGACTCCTTTCAGCACCAAAGCCGCTTCTCCACCTGGATGTACAGGGTTGCGCTGAATACCGCACTGGTATTCTTCAAAAAAGAAAGAAGAAAAATGGTTGTTACAGACACCATGCCGGAACACATGGCCATGGAAGAAAATATAACAGCTACAAAAGAACTGCAACTGGCACACTTTTACAGGGCGGTACAGAAACTGGAAAGACTGGAAAAGGCATTGGTTTTTCTTCACCTGGAAAATTATTCCCACAAAGAGATCGGTGAAAACCTGGGTATCTCCGAAGGAAATGCCAGAATTAAGCTCAGCAGGGCAAAAGACAAATTAAAAGAACTGATTAAAAAACAAGGTTATGAATTTTGATGATATAAAATCTGCATGGAACAACGATAATGAAAGCGGCAATGTAGTGGTTCCTTCCAGTGTAGACCAGTTAAAAACCTTACAACTGCCGGTGGAAAAACTACGTAAAGCGATGCAAATGGAATTTTTTGTACAGCTTTTCAGCCTGGTACTGATAGCGTTTACACCTAAAATTTTTCCACTCGATCCGGTGATGGTGGTGCCTTTTTATGCGGTGTACCTGGTGGTGATAGCCATCTCTGTTCAATATTATTATAAGTTTAATACTTTTTATAAGAGTCTTGGTACAAATACCCTCAGCTCAAAAGATAATCTATATGCTTTGTATTACGAGGCCAGGCTGAATATTGAAATGTATAAAGCTTACACCTATACATTGCTTCCTTTTGCATTGATCATTGGCGTTATGTACATGGTGAGCCATAAAAGCAGCGAGATGACCAGTTTGCTGGAAAAGGCTGCTGATCACCGGGGAATCGCGCTGGGTTTAGCTGCAGCTTTTGTTTTGCTGGTATTACTGATTACCGCCTTAACGGAAATATGGATTAAACAAAGTTATGGGAAGTACCTGAAGCAGATAGGGCAGGTGCTGGAACAGTTTAAAGAAAATGCGTAGATAAGAATAAAAATAAAGCGCGGGTCGACATCATTTGTCGACCCGCGCTTTATTTTAAAGTAAGTATTACTTCTGGTAGCTGCCCACCAGTTTTATGAGTTTATCAGGTGCATTGGAAATAATGCCGTCTACTCCCCAGGAGATGAGTTTTTTTAATTCGCTTTCGTCATCTACGGTCCAGGGAATCACCGCCACTTTTTTATCGTGTGCTTCTTTTACCAGGGTCGGCGTTACCAACAGGTAGTTTGGGCTATAGATGGTGGGCGTGAATCCCAGCTTCTCAAGGTTGTCGCTGAAGCTGTCTTTGTTACCTATCAGCAAAGCGGTTTTCTGACCGGGATGGGTTTTATGCAATTCCTGGAGTGTGCGGATGTCGAACGACTGGATAATAACGCGGTCCGTAATTTTTTTCCTGTTGATGACTTCCATTACGCGGGCTACAAATTCCGCTGGTCCGGGATTATAGATGCCATCGCCATCGGGAGCGCTTTTGGTTTCCATGTTGTAAAACACTGGTTTGAGGTGATGTGTTTTTACATACGTTTCCACACTATCTATCAGGTCTGTTAGCAGTGGCCGGTGAACCATCATTTTTTCCTGTTGCGGAAAGCGGGGATGTGGTTTTGTACCTGCGTCATATTTCCGGATGCTGTCGTAAGACATTTTATACAACGCGAGGCTTTTTTCTTCGGCTTTGGAGATATCCGAGCCATCAGGCTTACGCATAAATTCTGCCGACATATACGCATCGTGCGATACGACTACCTGTTGATCTGCTGTAATGATGCAGTCGAGCTCCAGTGTTCTGGCGCCTAATTTTACGGCGTTGATCATAGCGGGAATGGTATTCTCCGGCATCAGGGCCATTCCCCCGCGATGTGCCTGTATATCTATCGGTTGTTGTGCGATTGCGCTACTGGTAAACAGGCTACCCAGGACAGCTAAAAATAAAGTACGGTTCATCATTGCAAAGTGAATATAAATGGTTTACCGGCAATGTTATTTTATTGTTGCTTCACGATCCTTGCGGCCCACCCGCCGCCAACGTTCATTACTACCGGTACTTTCGAGTTTTTATCTACCGTTATCTGTTCCATTTTATAGTCTTGTGCGTTCCTGTCGGCGTTGATACCATCTTTCCAGACATGCATGGTATAGGTACCTTCTGGCAGGAAAGAACAATCCAGTGTTAAGGTGCGTGGTGTGAAGTTTGTCATACCGCCTACATACCAATCGCCGTTAGCGGCCTTGCGCGCGGTAAGGATATAGTTGCCAACGCTGGCCTGCAGGGCAATAGTGGTATCCCATACGCTGGGAACCGCCTCCAGGAACTGCATACATTCCGGTTCTTTGTAATAGTGCGTGGGATTATCTGCCAGCATTTGCAGCGGACTTTCATATACCACGTACATTGCCAGTTGATGGCAACGGGTACCGATGCTCATTGGGTTGCTGAAATGAGGAGCCCAGTCTCTTTTTTGTGCATTCAGCATAGCGCCGGGTGTATAGTCCGCCGGTCCTGCTGCCATACGGATAAAGGGAAAGGTAACGTTATGATCCGGTGCAATGGATTTGCTTTGATCGCCTTTGCTTTGCTCCAGTCCATACACGCCTTCAAAGGAAATTACGTTGGGGTATGTACGTTGGAGCCCCGCGGGTTTATGCGCGCCATGGAAGTCTACCAGCATTTTATGTGCAGCAGCGGCTTTGGCCACCCTTTCATAAAAGTTCACCATTGGCTGGTCATCGCGCTGCATGAAGTCGACCTTAATCCCTTTGATATTCCATTTGGCAAAGAGTTCCATTGCGGCGTCCAGCTGTTGATCCAGTGCCAGCCACGTCGTCCACAGGATGATGCCTACATTTTTGGAAGCCGCGTAGCGCGATAATTCTTCCATATTTATGTCGGGCACTGTTTTCAGCAGGTTGCGGGTATCGCTCCAGCCTTCGTCCAGTACTACATATTCCAGTTTGTATTTAGCGGCAAAGTCGATGTAATATTTATAAGTGTCGGTGTTGATACCCGCCCGGAAATCCACCTGGTAAATATTATTATCGTTCCACCAGTCCCAGATGGCCTTGCCGGGCTTCACCCAGCTGTAGTCGCCCGCAGCCGGCTCCGCGAGTTGATAAGGAAGTTCATTTACCAGCAGGTCTTTATCTTCCGGTGCTATCATCACCATGCGCCAGGGCAATTGGGAAGCGCCTTCTTTTTTGGCGATAAAATGCTCCCTGGTTTCTACTTCTTCATCGCGGTCGGAGGTTACTTTTTTCTTTATCGGGTAGTGGGGAAATACGGCCTCCAGTGTGTTGCTGCCATTTCCCTGAAGCCACATTCCTGCGTGATTAAGGAGACCGGTTTCGGTGATCAGTAATTTGGCGCCGTTTACGCTGAACAGTGCAGGCAGGCTGGCCAGGCTTTTCGGGCCGCGGATACTATCTATGGTCAGTTTTTTATAGAGGCGTTCGTTATGGGAGAAGAACCCGCTTTCAACCGGGTACCAGGCGCTGTCTTTCGCCTGGAGGGCGAAGCCGGCCTGCTCGTTCACCACCTGCCAGGCGCCTTTGTTATTAATGAGCCATCGCCATGCAATACCATTGTTGTAGGCGCGCCATTGCAGGGAGGTGCGGTTTTTAAAATTGAGCTGCAACTGATCGTAGCGATCTTCAATGAAGGTACTTTTCTGCTTTACTACCGGGCGAAGCGTTTGTGTTACCGACGACGTTTTAGTGCCGGCAACTTTCCAGTTACCATCACGGCTAACAGAGGTAGCCACGCCGATAGTGGCCGGCTGCAACAATACCTGGCCATTGTAGGATAAGGAATACTGTATACTATCCCTTACGGTTATACGTATATTTATTTTACCGTCGGGCGAACGCAATGTATATTCCTGTGCCGCTGCTGCTATGCTTCCTGTAATGGCTATCCAGGCAAGCATCCATCCTTTCAGATTCATTATTTCCGTTTTAAGTTGTAAAATGAAGTTCCTCCGCTCGGAGAAGCGGGGGTTAAATTAATCGTTATTTTATAAACTTTACATGATAAATTACGGGCCGCATTATGAAAGCTGCGTTCAATAATAGCACTGATTGCTGGCCTGCTAGATAAGTTAATATTTCATCGCGGGCCGTTATATACATTTGAAGTTGTAAACATTAGGTATCCTGCTTATTATTTAACGGCAGAGCTCTTTTATTTTATCGCATCAACGGCGTTATTTTTTTGTTGGCGTATGATTGAAATTGTGGCACTTGTTGTATATTAGTTGCTGACTGTAACCATGTCAATCTCCTGTTGTGTGTTTTAACCCGTTAATGGCAACAGCAGATATTAATTCCAATTTTTTGAAGTAGTTACCCGATATCATTTCTATGGTGATAAAAAGGTATAACCATATTTAAAACCGTAAAAGCTGCGAAATGTCATTGTATACGCACACCTCATTCACTATTGGTGATCATCATTTTACTTCTTTTCATTCCCTTGTCCTGCATCAGACTATACGCGGTCATCATAGCTTTGAGATCATGATCGGGTACGACTGGCTTACCAAACTCGGAAAAGGATTGTTTAATGCCGGTAAGGAGTTCCTGGGAAAAGAAATTTCTATCTCTGTAAAACCTGTTGAATCAAATGCCGTATACAAACCTTTAAATTTTAATGGTATTGTGAGTGGTATCAGCATGGGAAAGGAGACCGATGGTACGCACGGATTTTGCGTGATCAAAGGACATAGTGTAACTATCCTGCTGGAAGATGATGAACATATTGCCTGTTATGAGCAGAAAACATTGTCGGCCATTGTGAATGAAGCCCTGAAGGGATGCGGGCCTTACGCCAAATCGCCCGCCGTAGATCCGGCACATACCGATGCGCTGAAATATATTGTACAATATAAAGAAACCACCTATGAGTTTATAGACAGGCTCGCCGCCCGTTTCGGGGAATGGTTTTTTTATGATGGAGAGAAGGTGGTGTTTGGAAATTACCGTCCGCAGAAGACAACGCTTACACACCAGGTAGACCTGATCGGGTTTAACCTCGATCTTACCGTGAAGTCCAACAATAGCCGCTTCTATGGCTATGATTACCGGCAAAACCAGGCGGTAAGCAACGATACCCTGTCGGTGCCCGCAGGTAACACCGACGTATATACGAGCCACCTGAAAGAAGTAAGTGAACGGCTGTATAAAAAAACGTCGCAGTATAAACTGAACCAATCGTTTGGTACCGCAGCAAAATCGCAACTGGATAAATATACGCAGGTACAAAAGAAGGGAAGGCTTTCGCAAATGGCCGTCCTGAAAGGTACCAGCCAGCAGAGCGCATTACGTATCGGGGATATCATTACCGTTAATGAATCGGTACTTTCCAATGAGCACCATGGCGAGTTTGTAGTAACGCAACTCGCGCACTACTGCACAGAAAACGGATTATATAAAAATACCTTTGAAGCCATACCCGCCGCAGCAGCCATGCCGGAGGTAGACCTGTACCGCACGCCGGTATGTGAAGCGCAAAGCGCTGTGGTGACCGATAATAATGACCCCAAAGGACTGGGCCGTGTACGGGTAAAATTTCAATGGCAGCAACAAGGAACTACGCCCTGGCTACGATTGGTATCCCCGCATGGAGGTACTGAGAAAGGGTTCTATTTTATACCTGAAAACGGGGAGGAAGTATGGGTAGATTTTGAAGGAGGTAATCCTGAAGTGCCAGTCGTACTTGGCACCGTGTATAACGGAAACGCGAAAACGGGCTTCGGTGACGCGCAAAATAACCTGAAGGTCATTAAAACCCGCAGCGGGCATATCATCCGCCTGGATGATACCGACGGCGCAGAAAGCATCACCATCACCGATAAATCCGGTAACATCGTTACAATGGATACCAGTGCCCAAAGTATTAACATCGCCGCGATGGAAAACATCACTATCAATGCTAAAAATATCAGCTTTACAGCAAAAGAAAATATACAGGTAAGCGCCGGTAAAAACCTGTCGCAAACTGCGGTGAAGGACTTTAGCCTGCTTGCTGCCAATATCAAAGAGGTGGCGGATGATACACTCCAGCGCACTGCTAAAAATATTGAGAAGACCGCCGAGAAAGTGAGTATGAACAGTACCAAAGAAAATATTGAAATGCACAGCGCCAAGCAGATCGTGAATAAAAGCGGCGACAAGGCGAAAATGTTTTAACCCCACAACCAGGTACAGATGGGAAATATGATCTCAGTAGCAAAAACAATTGTTGAAAGCTCCGAGCTGTCAACTACCTATGCCACCAATGGCGATATCAGCTTGAATGCCGCCAGCCAGGTAAAACTGCGCAGCACAGAGAAAATTATTTATGACAAGTATAAGGCGCCGCCAGCAAAAGAGAAGGAACTGAAAAAGTTCCTGGTACACTTCAGGCGGCCGGCGGGTTACAAAGGGGAATATGGGTTCGACTGGCTCCGGGACGAATATATCTATCCCCTTATTTACATTGAACGCGATAATAATAACCAGCCGTGTAACAGCACAGTACCACTGGTTAGCGACGTAGCCGCCGCAAAAAGCGAATACCTGAAAGACGTAAAGAACCCGGTGAAGCCATACGGTGTTGACTATTACCCCGCCTGGTTGTCACTTTTTCCTTATACTACTTCACAACAGTTTAAATACGGTTCTTCCATGAATAAAGATGGCGCCCGGCTGGACCTTGAACTGGAAGAGATAGAGGAAGTAGTCAGCGATGGTACCGAGATTATCTTCGAATCAAAAAATCCTAACCTGAAAATAACCCCGCAGAAAATAAATATCGCTGCATTAATGGGAAGCGGCCAGCAAACGCGCTTCCGGCCAGGCGGCGTAAAAGTTAAGTACTATACGTTGAAAGGCGCCGTGAATGTAGTAAATGCCAATGCTCCGCTGCAACAGCATGAAGAAATAAAAGTGTTTGCAAAACTGGGCAATAAGAAGGAAGAAGTGGGCAAGCTGATGGTGTATAATAATCACGTCATTCCCAAAATGGAGCTGATACTGGTGAAGGTAGGCACACAGGCAAACAGTCTTCCTGCTATTGATCAGCAAATGGTAAAGGACATAGAGTACCAGTTTAAAAGAGGTTCATATAACCAGGCGCTCATCCGCGCCGAAATTAAAACCGACACCATTTTTGAAACCGGCGTACTCCCTTTAACCGACCATGACGTTACCAGCTATTGGAATAATGTTCTTGGCGGAGCAGCAGCCTTCAATGAGCAACAGTTCCTGGAGGAAGTGATGAAGCTGTATGAAAAATACGGGCAGCACAAACCCAATGGCGGCCGCATTAACGCCGATGCCAACAAACGCACCTATATATTCCTCACGGATTTACCCGCCGATTTTAACGGCATCGCTGCTGCCGCCGACGGAGACGTTATAAAGGAATTTGTATGGGGAAATGCCTTCGTTGTATTTCTGAAAGGGCTCAATCAACGGCGTACCCTGTTGCATGAAGCGGGGCATTCGCTGGGCTTGCAGCATACTTTCAGTGCCGGGCAGCCTATGGCCGGACTAAAACCGCCGCCCTATACTTTTTACCAGGGCCATACCGACAACATCATGGATTATACCTGGCAAACAAACGGTAATCTGAATCCACACAATGCTAAAGATAATATGCGGTCCTTTTTTAAGTTCCAGTGGGACATCATGAGACAGGACCGGAGTTTAATTTTAAATTACTAGTATGCGCGGCAGTTTGATTACGCTTTTATTGATGCTAATGGTAATGGATATACTACCGGCACAAACAAAACCCGGAACCGGTGCAGTAGCCTGGGTACACTTCGGTGTTTTTTCCACCGGCATCCGGGTGAAATACCGCGTTACGCCTGAAGTACTGGAGCGATACTGGCTGGATACCACTGGCGTAAAAATAGATTCGTCCGTGCAAACATTATCCTCCGGTCAATGGCAGCGAAGCCGTTTTGTGCTGGATTCCATCCCATCACTGTTGTTAACCGCCGGTACTACTACTCATAGCTGGGGTTGCCTGTATTGCGGAGAGCAGCCGGTGGTAATAGTGGAAGTTGGGTTTAAAGATAAAAGGCCGCCTATGTCGTACCAGATAGATGCCGACACCGGCCGCATCCCGGCAGCTATCAGGCATTACGTGGGAAACCTAAAAAAAGAGGTATCGCAACTGATTACTGAAGGGAATAAAAAAAAGTAGCCATACCGATATGAGTAATCGTTCTTTCCGGTTTAACCCGGTACATCTCAGCAGAACTTACGGCGTAACCTATATTATTCAATCGGCCGGCAGGGAACAAGCGATCAGTTATGAGATAACGGTAAGCTGCTCCAAAAGATTACCCGGTAATATGTTCCTGTTTGAAATCAATAAAGGGCAGGTATACATTAACGATCAGGCGCCGGAAAAAATGATTGATAAGCTCGCGGAGCAATGTGGGAAAGTATTGTATCCCTTGCAGATAAAGGTGAACGAAGCCGGGCAATTTACCGGCATCGCCAACCAGTTACAAATTGCTGCTGCCTGGGCTGCCGCCAAACCGGGCATTCAACAGTATTATACCGGCGATATTACAGACGAAATAATAGCATATATGGACCTGGCAGTAAGCAGCGAAGCACATATTTACCGGTCGTTGTGCCGCGATTGGTTTATGGCCCTTTATTTTGCCGACCTGTATCAGCCAGGCAGCGATATCATGAAACGCCAGCTTACTGCGGCATTGCCGGTAATGCCTTATACCGCGCCCGTGCTGTTTAACGTTACGCAGCAACCCATACAGCACAATACCGCCAGCGGCAGTTTGGTGCTCCAGCAGAAAGGTAGTTGCAGTGACCCGCGTAGTGCGGAAGACATTTCCGCGGAAAAAGAAATTCCCTTGTCCCGGCAGTTACACGGTATTCACACACCCGCAAAAGGGCAGGTGGATATCACTTATAAATTATACCAGACAGATTATTCGATCAATGCCATCACAGGAGAATGCAGTTTGCAGCTTGTACCTGGCCAGGATAAAAAAGTAACATTTACGATCTATCATTTGCGGGAAAAAGATAAAACGCAGGCGCCGGCAATGTCAGTGCTGTTGCCGGAAAAGGAGTTATCGGGGAAGAAGAAAAGTATTTTTTCCTTCTTTTTCAACCGCAGGGAAAATTAAAAAGATATGAGCGAAAAACATCTGGTTTGTCAGGGCGCCGTTTGTAAGTGCCAGTTTGGTACAGCCCCCGATAAACTGAAAGTGAAGAGTCAGCAGGTGCATTATATCAACGACAAAGACGGTGCAGAGAAACCGTTGGGGAATACCAAAGATATTGGTCAGCCTTTTGAAGCCAATACCTTTGGTAGTTGCAGTAAAAAGAATAATACTCCCTGTACGCCGTCAGTTACGGCCTGGAGCGGTTTTTATGATAAAGTGGTATTACCGGGAGATGCTTATATTTTGCTGGAAGATAGTAAGGCGACCTGCGCCACCGGTGGAAAAGATTGTATCGCTATCACCTTTCACGGGCAAACAGCCGATATGACAAAAAAGGATGCGGAGAAAGCTGACAAGGAAGTACAAACACACCTGAATCCCATGATGGATGTACAGAAAGTAGAAGAAGATTTATTTCTGATCCGGTTTCCACAGGGACAGCCGTTTTAAAAATAGTTGCCATGTCTGATAATAAAAAGCTGGTAGTCACCATCCCGGCAGCGAAAGGATCGGTAGATGTAAAAACTTCTACCGCCGTATTAAACGAGGCCGGAACAGTGCGGGCAGAAATGAAACGCATTACCACGATGGTGGAAAAACTGCCGGTGCCTGCCAAGATCAGCGTTCCCATGAAAATGCCGGAAGGTGATAAAACCCCTTACCGCTGGATCTGGTCGATGTTGCGCACACTTACATTTAAGAAAACGGATGTGAACGAAGCACTGAACGGGCCGGTGGTGCATCCCAATTTCCCGAAGATAGTGGAAGGTGGCGGACTTGGTTGGCTGGAGCCTTTTCTCGACGGACATGAACCTACCAATTCAGCGGCGCATGGCTACTTTATTGCTGCGCGCGGGAAGCCGGCGATTATGTCCGCCGAGTGGCGGGAGTTTACACCCAATAATGACGGTAAAATTATCACCGGCAGCACTAAAAAATTCAGGGAAAGTGTGCAGCTTCATATTTACACCCGCGCCCTGTACGGGCAGGAACTACGGATTTTCCTGATGGATAATGATACCGCTACAGCAGATGATGATCTGCCGCCATGGGAGCGGGTTGCTGGAGAAGCACAGAAGGAGCCGGGGAAAGAAACCCCTGATGATGCCATCAAATATTTCACCCGGCAGGTGAAAATAATGCCCATGCTGTCGGATGAAACCAGTCGTGGGGAAACGTTGCAGACAAGTGATTTTGTAATAAAAGATAAGTCAGGGAAAGAGATGAAGGTGGCCGCCGGCTCCATCACCTACCAGAACTTCGTGCAAAAAATAGTGATAGACGTTTTCCTGGATGACCTCTGGAAGCCCGGTGCAGGCGAAGTACTGGAAATATATCCCATCGTAAAAACACGCGATGGCAAGCTCTCTAAAACATTGTCGAAGTGCTTCCTTAATGTAAAGGAAGATCCCAAAGTAAAAGAATCTCCCCTGATGTATGGCGGTAATAAGCCGGTGCTGGCAGGAGATATTCCTACCAATACGCGCAAGTTCCAGCCTTGTAAGTATGGCATGATCACCGTGGAAGACAAAGACGGCACACAAACCATCTTTGATGAAAATGTACTGGACTTTCAGCCACCGGAAAACCTCACCTATAACATAGTGGCAGGAAGCGAAACCGCGAAGAAAACCATCAAACTCAGCGTGCAAAGCCTGGTGACGCATGAAGATGAATGTACAGCGTCGCCGAAGCATAAGGACCATGTAATAGACCTGAGCAGCTTTGGCGCCAAAGGATATAAGAAAGAAGACGTGAAGGCCGGTGTGAAACGGGAAAAAGAAAAAGAGAGTGCCGCCAAGGGGAAATTTGAAATAAAGGCCAATAACTATAAGTTTAAAAGAGATACCAACGCTTCTTTTTCCGGTGTGATAAAGGTATCGGATGAAGAACTGGAATTTGATGCGCAGTACAAGTATAATTTCTTTGATGAAAACAATCATGTGCTTTTTGAGCGGATCCTGGGCTATTTGTGGATTCCTGCGGCACAAGCCGACCATTTCCCGGTAACTATACAAACCTGTCGCTGGAAACATATTATCGACTTTGCGGTGTATCCCGATATAAAGTGGACAGCAGCCCTGGCGTTTAACATGGACAAAGCCGATTTTGATGCGCTGAAAACCAAATTCGCGGAAGCAAATAATGGTAAAGGAATAAAGAATGCTTTGCAGCGGTTTACCATGAACCGGCTGGAAGGCGTGGAAAAGATCGGGGAGGCTGCGAAAGGCCGCTGGAGCAAGCCCACACCTACGCTGGACCGCCACAATGAAGAGTTAGGTACTGAATTGGGTGAAATGTTTGCACTGCCAAAAGATAAAAAGGCGGCGCCAACCCCGGTGAAATCGAAAGGTAAGTTTGCAGAGCTGGTGGAGCTGCTGAAAGAATTCGATTTCTCCATCAAGGTGGAATGGAATAATGATACCGAGAGCGTGGATCCTATTGAGGATATGATTGCCAAATATTACAATGTACTGAAGGCCGGATGGAACCTGGTAAAGGAGTTCAGGAATATTATTCATGGCAACCATACCAATAAAGCGGATACTTCCGGCGACGACGGGAAAGATCCCGACGAGTTTATCAATAAAAACAAAGGGAACCCCGATAAAAATATCCAGGGGCTTATTCAGCGGATGCAGCGCAAGCCATTTGATTATGAGCTGCAGTTTCCAAAGCTGGGGCTGGCTGCTTCGTGGTACTATGAAACCATGCCGCCACAAAAAGGCGACAGCAAGTTGTGGGGCGCGGGCAAAACTGTGCTGGTAAAGCTGGATGCCAAACCGTTGGTAGGGATCGACCTGAAGTGGGATTTCCTGGAACTGCTTTGCCGCCGGCACCCCATTGCCTATGCCATCTTAAAGGCCGTAGACGCGTTGCTGTACATATGTGCGGACGACGACAGTAAAGTGGATATCAGTGTAACCCTCTCCGGTAAAATAGACCTGGAAGCCACCTTTAAACACAACACGGTGGGAGGGAATGTATTCACCCGGACAGCCGGTGCATCAGAAAAGAAGGAAGACCTGATAAAGGGAGGGGCAGCAGTGTCAGTGAAGCTGGAATGTAAACTGTATCTGAGTAAAACGGCCACCGCATTCAAGGTAAAAGTAGTAGTGGCGCTGGGAATAGGACTGGAAGGAAGTTCCGGCCTGGGATTGCAGGCCAGGATTGGTTCTGATGACGCGGGATTATTTGTAGGATTTGATTTGATTTTTGAAGGCATAAAAATTGAAGGGTATGTGGAGGCAAAGGTGAACGTAGGGGAAAAAACAAAAGAGGTAAAGAAGAAGAAAGGCGCCCCGGAGAAACCGGCCGAGTACAATAAACTGGTAGAAGCCAATCCCAAAGCGTCTTTTGAAATCGGTATCGATGAGAAAAAGATCTCTTTGAAAAAAATATACTTAACAAAAAAAGAATCGGACGGATGAGCAAACCAGCAATCATCATCTCATTAATTTTACTGATCGGCCTGCATAGCTGCGGGCAGGGAACAAATGCAAAAAAAGAAAGCATGAATCAGGGCATAAAGGAAAAATATCTGAACAGTTATAAACTGGTAAAAAAATACGACTATAATCCGCGTTTTATCCTGGATTTTAACAGCTACAATTGTACCTATGAAATACTGGTTAACGATATGCCCGCCTATTCGGACTTTGGCGGCGGGAACCAGGGCGGTGCTGTATGGCCAATATCTCCCAATATCCTGAAAAGCGGTAAGCAAACCATTACTATCAGGGTATTCCCAAAAGTAGATGACGATGATAAAATGGAACCGTTTTTACCGGCAAAAAACTGCGGCCTGGAAGTAAAGGTGCTGTATGGCGATGAAGAAAAAGAAAAGCCTAAAGAATACAAACAACTCTTTTATTATAAAATGCCGGAGATAAAACTTGATAATGTACCCTACCTCGAATTTAAAGGCACCTTTGAGGCTTCTACCCCTTACCAGCTGAAGGGATGGAGCCAGAGCCAGGATCTGCGGAAAGAAGATAAAACGCAGCTCACAAAAGAAGTGCTGGCCTTTTACAACCAGTACCGCAAACTGATGGCAGATGGTAACATGAATGCCGTGGCGGAGCTGATCTACAACCGGGAACTGGAAACAGAACAGGCTTATTTTCAGAACAAGCCTGCTGATGCAGCAGAAACCTGGAACCGGTTTGACCAGATCAAGGCTTATCACCTGGAGATGCTGCCATTGGAGCATTATGAACTGCGCTTTTTTGGCGACGGCAGGGTAGTGGGATTGATCCGCACGGATGATGAACTGAGGGGAGAATCGGCCCTGGCTGGCATTACCGACAATAAGTATAAGATATATAACCTGTTACTGCATAAGCCCGCAGGGAGTGACCAGTTGCAGGTAATCCGGTGATATAACAGATTTATGAAGGAAAGGGAACAGCATATCACTATGTTGTTCCCTTTTTATTTTACCATATATTTTAAAATCAACATCTTTTTATTAACTTTTCACTCAAACATCTGAACGTTATGAACCTGCGATTACCCGCCATTATTGGTATTATTGGATGGACCGTTGTTTCCTGCGGAGAAGCAAAGGCACCGGAAGCCGCTACAGCGTTATCTTTAATAGGTACCTGGAAATTAGCATACAGTAAGATGATTAAGAACGGAGATACCACTGATACGTATCCCGTAAAAGGTCAGGAGATGATCAAAATGTTTAATGGCAGTCATTTTGCTTTTTTCAAGCATGATGTTTCGAAAGGAAGCGACAGCAGCACTGCTGTTTTCGATTCCGGTGCAGGTACTTATGAGTTAACAGGCGATAAATACGAGGGAGCACTTGCAGTATTGCAGCTACCGCCCCTGGGAAGACATGCATTTCACTTTCACACTTAGCTTACAGCATGATACGCTGATTCAGCGGGGTATAGAAAAGATTGATAGCCTCAACGTTAACCAGGAAATCCTGGAAGCGTATATCCGTGTACGTTAAGTTATTTTACCATGAGCAGCAATATTCCCTTTCAAGCTATCGATTGGTCATTAATTCCGAAAACAGTCCACCCGGGAGAAAACGGTACCGCGTGGTGGCAAACATTGCAGTTCCCCGGGCTCCGGATAAGAATGGTGGAGTATTCTCCCGGTTATCTGGCTGATCATTGGTGCAGAAAAGGGCATATTGTACATTGCCTGCAAGGTGCTTTTGTAAGCGAGTTGCAGAGTGGTGAAAACTTTGAATTATCTGAAGGCATGAGTTATGTGGTGACAGATGATCTGAGTAGTCACCGTTCAGTTTCAACAACTGGTGTTAAACTCCTGATCATAGACGGTGATTTTCTGAAGTTATCCGTATAATTCCTCTCTTATTTCTCTTCTTCTTTCCGGCCGGTTAATCCGTCCTTCCGGGTGCTATTGCTACGCCCGTTAAGCCCTCCCTCACACCTCACCCATGGAAATTACATTGTGCTTTTAACTAATGTTTGTTTTTCCTTGCCAGGCAGCCATGGTATTGAATCTTACCACTTCTAAAACATTCGTGCTTAACAATGGATTAACCAGTCGGGATGTTTTATAACGTTACTTTTATTCCAGATTTAGAAAAAAGGAATGCAAAATAAACCACTTTTAACCACCGTAGTAAACCATTAAAAAGCTTGATTTTCTAACACCTGTATTGTCAATAAAAGTCGAAATATTTTTCCTAAACCAGTCTCTCAAAAAGGAAATGAGAATGCAACATAACAACCAAGATGCCGTCCTGCTGGAACTGCTTAAAGATGGTAGTACCGAAGCATTTACAATTGTGTACAAAAAATATAGCCGCATCCTGCTACTGCTGGCTATAGATATGCTAAAGGACGAAGAAAAAGCAAAAGATGTTCTCCAGGAATTTTTTCTGGACTTCTGGCAGAAGAAATTGTTCCTGAAGATTGATGCTAATTACCAGAACCGGGACAGTTCCTGTATTATGAAAAGTTATCTGTATGCCAGCATACGGAACCGCTGTCTCAACAAAATTACGCGGGAAAGGAAATTTTCCTGTGTTATTCCGGATGAAGCTTTTGTACCGAGCGATCCGTTGGAAAGCGAAGAAATTTACTGCCAGGTGAATATCGCACTGAAGAAAAAAGTACCGCCTAAATCCTCTACGGCTTTCCGTTTAAGACACTATGATCAGAAAAGCCATAAAGAAATAGCGGAAGAGATGAACACCAGCATTCAAACGGTGAAAAACCAGATTGGTACTGCTGTAAAGATTTTACGCGGTTATTTTACACCTGCCCACCTGTAATCCGGGAAACCTTACTTTAAACAATTTGACGGTTGTTGCCCACCGCCCTTCAATGGGTAGTGGCAGGGATTTGCTTTATATGGTCATCCTGGTGGACCTTTTTGAGTCCGCCAGGGATCTAATGGCTTTTGAAGAATGATAAGCGTGGCTATCCTTGGTGGTGGCGTATTTTGCGTTGATGCACCCCGCCAGCCAACCGGTTGCCGCTGTGCATAAATAATTATTTCCCGATTGCGTAAATCGTTTTCCCGATACAATAGATAATTTGGCCTTTTCTCAATGCACCTTTGCATCGTAAAACGATAAGACCAACATGACAAGGGCATACCTGTTTCTAACATTTTTTCTACTTCCATTTACCTTAATATACGCCGGCGTGCCGGACGAAGGAGCCAACAATACCATTCAGGGCATTATTACCACATCAGACGGTCACCCGGCTACCAACGTAACCGTTATCCTGAAAGGCATTTCAAAAGGAATGATCACCAACCAGAGCGGCGAATTCCTCTTCAAAAATATTCCGGACGGCAACTACGAGCTGGAAGTATCTATGATCGGATTTGAAACCATCAGGAGAACCGTTGCTGTAGTAAACGGCAAAAGTGTACTCCTGCAAATAGAACTGAAAACATCTTCCCAAAACCTCGAAGAAGTGGTAGTAGCCACCGGGGGAAACCGCTTTGCCAAAAAGGAAAGCGAAGATGTATCCAAACTGCCGTTAAGAAACCTCGAAAATCCACAGGTTTACAGCGTTGTAGGGAAGGAACTGATGAAAGAGCAACTGATAACAGATTATAACAGCGCCTTCAAAAATATACCGGGAGCAGGTATCCCCATCGTATACAACCAGGGAAGAAGCTCCGCCACTTCAAGAGGCTTCACCACCGCCAACCTGGTACGTAACGGCGTAGGCAGTTTTGTATATACTAATGTAGACCCGGCTAACCTGGAACGCATAGAAGTGATCAAAGGCCCCTCCGCCACACTATTTGGCAGCACCCTCTCTTCTTTTGGCGGCCTATTTAACCGGGTTACCAAAAAGCCATTCGACAGCTTCAAAGGAGAAGTATCTTACTCCGGCGGCAGCTGGGACCTGAACCGTCTCACACTGGATATCAATACCCCGGTAAATGAAGAGAAAACTGCGCTGTTCCGCTTCAATGGCGCTATCCACAGTGAACGCAGTTTCCAGGACGCCGGTTTCAGCAAAAACTATTTGCTCGCGCCTAGCTTTTCCTATAAAGTAAACGACCGGCTCACCATTTTGCTGGATGTGGAAATGAGCGGCTACAAAGCTACCTCCCCGATGAGAGTAGCCCCCTACACCAAAGGGAAAGCACGCAGCGTAGAAGAACTGGGTATGCCCTACAAACTCTCCTATGCCAACAATACCATGAGCTATAACAGTCAGCAGCTGAATGTTTTTGGACAGATCAAATATAAACTGTCCGGCAACTGGACCTCGCAAACCGTATTTTCCCGTACCCGCTCCAGCTCCGACGGATTCACCACGCAGCTGAATATATTAAGCGACAGCACGCTCCGGCAGGCAGTTACCTCGCAAACCTACCCTTACTATGGTACAGATATCCAGCAAAACTTTATAGGCGATTTCCGTATCGGTAAAATGCGTAACCGGTTGGTGATAGGCGTAGATTTTTATAGCCTGCGCGCCTCCCGGAATGATACTATCGTGAATATGCCGGCCATTAATTACAGAACTCCCGGCGATGCGTACTACAATTTCAATAAGGATAACGTAACACCGCTGTTTGCAAAACTTAAATTCCTGGCGTTCGACAGTAACCGTGAAAACACTTACAGCGCTTATTTCTCAGACGTTATTAATATCACAGAGCAGCTGCTGGTGATGGCAAGCTTAAGGCTGGATAATTATCACAATCTCGGCGCCTATTATCCCAGTAAAGATCTTACAGTAGGTAATTACACGCAAACGGCCCTATCACCCAAATTCGGGGTGGTATACCAGGTAATTAAAGACCGGTTTTCCCTGTTTGCCAACTACATGAACGGATTCCAGAACCAGTCAGGTACCGATTACAATGGCAACACTTTTAAACCACAACAGGCCAACCAGATAGAAGGAGGTATTAAAGCAGATCTTTTCAATGAGAAATTAAACGCCACGCTCAGCTACTACGATATTTCTGTTACTAACTCCGTATACGATGATACCGCTCACAGCGGATTTTCTCTCCAGGATGGAACCCAGCTCAGCAAAGGCTTTGAAGCCGAAGTAATTGCCAACCCGGTTCCCGGGTTAAATATCATTGCGGGCTATGCTTATAATGAAAGTAAAATGGATAAGGCGGATGCCAAATTCCAGGGACTGCGGCCATCTTCAGCGGGGCCAGCCACCACGGCCAACCTGTGGGTGAGCTACCGCCTGGTGCGGGGCACTGCGAAAGGACTTGGTTTCGCTTTTGGAGGCAACTACGGCAGCCAATCGTTTCAAACCAACACCAATGCCTTCGCATTTACCATACCTTCCTATACCGTGTTGGATGCATCCCTGTTTTACGACAAACCCGTTTACCGGATAGGCCTGAAAGTAGATAATATTACCAACGAAAAATATTGGTCGAACCGCCTGGCAGCACAAAACCCCACAAGGGTAACCGCTAACCTCACCATTAAGTTTTAAGCAACAACTGCAGGAGAGGTGGTCTCTCCTGCAGTTGCCGGAAGAAAGCGCCCCGGTATCATGATAATTACCACCAGCAATCACCCGCTCCCCAATGTTAAGTATATATTTCCTGTAACTTTTCCTTGTTCCCCCCGTTTAACAGGTAACCTTGTTTCGAAGAAAACACTGTAGAATTTCATCCCCTAAATAAATATCAATGAAACTGCCAAAATCATTACTCGGCGCCATCCTGATCGGTATCACCGTTCAAACAACCAGTTCCTGTAACAAGGATAAACCGGTTAAACCAAAAGAAAAGAAAGAAGAAGTGAAAAAGCCATATGGTGAAAATGGTTGTCCTGGCTGCGGAATGGGCTGATTCTCTCGTTACACTTAAACTTAATTCCAAAAGGTGCCGGAAATTTTATCAGCAGCCGCCTGCAACCTGGACGCCAACATACTGGCCGCATGTCTTCCGCTAATGGAAGAGTCACGACTGGAAGCCATTGAATGGTCGTTCGATGCCTTGTTTAAAGTGCAACAGATCCCATCCTGGTTTCTTGAATTGCTGACTGCCTACAGCAATGAGCAACGACTCATTGGGCATGGCGTATTCTTTTCCCTTTTTTCCGGAAAGTGGCGCCAGGAACAGGCCGATTGGCTGAAACAATTGAAAAAGGTCAGGGAGGAATTCCGGTTTGATCACGTGACGGAACATTTTGGCTTCATGACAGGCAGAGACTTTCATCACGGCGCTCCGCTGAATATTCCCTATACGAAAACCACACTCGACATTGGGAAAGACAGATTGAAGCGGATCTATGAAGCATGTGAATGCCCGGTAGGACTGGAGAACCTGGCCTTTTCCTATTCCCTGGATGAGGTAAAACGTCAAGGCGCCTTTTTGGAACAGCTCCTCGAACCTGTAAATGGTTTTATCATCCTCGATCTGCATAATCTCTATTGCCAGATCCACAATTTTAATATTCCATTCGAAGATATAATTACCCGCTACCCGTTAGACAAAGTACGGGAAATACATATTTCCGGTGGCAGCTGGGAGGACGCTCCCAATAGCCCGGTGAAGAGAATCAGGAGGGATACACATGATGATGCCGTTCCGGCAGAAGTATTTCATTTACTGGAAAACACGATAACCCGTTGTCCCCATCTTAAATATGTTGTACTCGAACAACTTGGAAATGCCCTTACCACCAGTGAAAGCAGGATTACTTTTTACAATGATTTTGGAAAGATGGAAAGTATTGTGAAGAAGAAAAGCACACCCGGTATATCATCTTACCATCCCTTTTTACCATCATCCCCGGTAATTACAGGTAACATCATTGAAGATGAAGTGCTGTACCATCAGCAGCTGGAACTTTCTGCTATACTGGAATCAGCAGCCTCCTGCCAGGAGGCTATTCACTCGCTCTCCCGCTCTTCCCTTGCACATACCGCCTGGCAAATTGAAAGCTGGGAACCTTATATGATAGATACCGCCATACAGATTGCACAAAAATGGAAGAAATAGCCGCTGTGCCCCCGTTCACAATTGAACAATAAATTGTACTGAAACTGAACAAAGTGCTTAATTTCATGTGTATAATTTATTGTTATTAAGAGGATTGAGAACTGGTATATTCTTTCCTGCGATGCGAATGGTCAAAGATTTTAAACTTCATGTTTAGCAACTATTTTAAAATAGCGTGGCGGAATCTGATCCGGAATAGAGCCTTCTCGGTTATTAATATCCTTGGGCTCACCATAGGTTTAACCTGCAGCCTGCTGATATTATTATGGGTTTGGGATGAACGCAGCGTAGATAATTTCCATGAGCAGGGTAACCGGCTTTACCTCGTATATGAACGCCAGTTTGTAGATAAAGAGGTATTTGCAGGTTATAAAACACCAGGTATGCTGGCTAACGAAATGAAGCGCACCATTCCGGAAATTGAGTACGCGTCAAATTTTTCGTGGATAGATGATAGCCCCGACCGGCTTACGTTTGAGAATAACAGTAAAATAATAAAGTTTGATGCCTGTTATGCAGATACCGACTATTTTAAAATGATGAGCTATCCCTTACTACAGGGTAATCCGGCTACTGCACTCAGTACACCCGGAAGCCTGTGTGTATCGGAAAAAATGGCCAAAGCGTTTTTTGGAAGCGCCGATGTTGCCTTAGGAAAAACACTTCGCTATGACAACCGGAAAGACCTGACAATAACCGGCGTGTTCAAAGACCTGCCGGAAAATGTTTCCGCAAAGTTTGATTGTCTCATTGACTGGTCCACCTTCCTGCAGGAAAACAGCTGGGCAAAAGACTGGGGCAATGTGGGGCCTAATACAATCGTTCTCCTGCGCAAAGATGCCAATCCCCAACAGGTGGCGGCAAAGATTAAACAATTACTGGCCAGGTATAATAATACCAGCCATCACCGCGTGGAGCTGGAGTTACAACGTTATGGCGACAGCTATCTGAATGCAAATTTTAAAGCGGGCTATTTATCGGGAGGCAGGATAGAGTATGTAAGACTATTCAGCATAGTGGCTGTTTTCATTTTATTGATTGCCTGCGTCAATTTCATGAACCTTACTACTGCCCGATCTGCAAAGCGCGCCAAAGAAATTGGTATCCGTAAAGTGGCCGGCGCAGCGAGGTCTGTGCTGGTTCGGCAGTTTCTGAGTGAGGCCATGCTGATCACCGGGTTGTCGGTGTTACTGGCGTTGGCGCTTGTTTATGTGCTGTTGCCTGTTTTCAACCAGCTTACCAGTAAGCAGATCGTCTTTCCTGCCTCAAATATTTATTTCTGGTGCAGCCTGGCAGGTTTAACGATCGTCACCGGGCTTGCCGCCGGCAGCTATCCTGCCATTTTTCTGTCTTCTTTCCGCCCTCTAACAGTTTTAAAAGGAACGCTGAGATTCGGCAATAGCAACATTAGTTTACGGAAAGGACTGGTGGTATTCCAGTTTACACTTTCTATTATTTTCATTACAGGAACAATCGTTGTTTCGAGGCAGGTAAATTATATACAGCAAGCCAATCTTGGTTATAACAGGGAGAATCTGGTCTATTTGCCGGTAGAAGGCGACCTGGCAGCAAAGTACCAGGTGTTTAAGCAGGAAGCATTGAATGCACCGGGTATTAAGATGGTATCGCGGATGGGAGAGTCACCTACTTCAATAGGAAGCAGTACCTGGGGGATTGATTGGGAAGGCAAAACGCCCGGCGACAACCAGATGTTTACACAAACTGCGACAGGATATGATTTCGTAAAAACACTCGATTTAAAAATAATCGCAGGAAGAGATCTTTCCAAAGATTTTGCATCAGATTCTGCAGGCTACCTGGTGAATGAAACCGCATTAAGAATAATAGGTTACAAAGATCCAATTGGCAAGCCATTGAACGTATGGGGGAAGCAGGGCACCATAGTAGGTGTGTTAAAAGACTTTCATTTTTCGTCTTTACATGAACCTATTCATCCTTTGATTGTGCGGAACGGCGAAACAAGTGATTATGGAAATATCCTGATCCGCACGGAAGCAGGAAAAACAAAGGAAGCACTGGCCAGCCTGGAAAAGATCTGTAAAACATTAAATCCTAAGTTTCCATTTACTTTTACTTTCTCCGATGATGCTTATCAGAAAATATATAACAGTGAAGCAGTAGTAAATAAATTATCCGCGGTTTTTTCATTCCTCGCCATATTTATATCCTGCCTCGGATTGCTGGGACTGGCCATGTTTACCGCCGAACAACGGACAAAGGAAATTGGTATCAGGAAAGTATTAGGCGCCGGTATGGTTTCCCTGTTCACCTTATTATCAAAGGAGTTTATTGTACTTGTGATAATAGCATTCTTTATTGCATCGCCATTAGCCTGGTGGGCAATGAACAGCTGGTTGCAGAATTTTGTCTATAAAATCGAAATGGAATGGTGGATGTTTGCGCTCGCCGTTTTATTGATCATTGGTATTGCTTTGCTGACGATCAGCTATCAAACCCTGAAGGCAATATTAATAAACCCGGTAAGGAGCTTAAAGACTGAGTAATAAATAAGGGAGAAGCAAATACTTTATCACTGCCAGTAAGGCAGCATCACGGGCATTTGCATAATCTTCTACGCTTTTGCCTGGATAGGGAAATTAACAGTAAAAGTACTACCCTTATTAACTGCAGAAGAAACAGTGATCTTTATTCCGTGATAATGGGCAATAGTGCTGGCAATAGAAAGTCCCAGTCCATAACCTTCAAGTTCTGTTCTGGCCACTTTTTTAAAGCGGTTAAAGATGACGCCGATTTCCTGATCGCTGATGCCGATGCCGGTATCATTGATAATAAGCTGGTACACTTCACCGGGAAGCAGCTGGCCGCTCACAGTTATTTGTCCCTGTTGTACATTGTATTTTATGGCATTGTTGAGCAGGTTATATACCAGCTGGAATATCAGATCATGATTGAGGTGATGAAGCACCGTTTCCCGGGAAAGATTCATGTTAAACCGTAACTGTTTTTCTTCCAAACGGTGTTCCAGTTCTTCCATTACCTCTGTTACCAACAGGTACGGGGATACGCTGTCAGTTTTTGGGAACTGGTCATTTTCAATACGGGAGATGAGTAGTAATGAATGGACAATTTTTTTCAGCCGGTTCAATGTCTTCATCATGCCTATAATTTTCCTTTGCAATTCCTCGTCCGGCGAGTCTTCCGCTATCAGGTTCTCCAATTTATTTTGAAGAATGGTGATAGGCGTCATCAGTTCGTGGGATGCATTGGACGTGAACTCGCGTTCTTTTTCAAAGGCCTCGTTGATTTTGCCCATCAGTTCAATGAGGGAATCATCAAGATACCTGAAGTCGGTGGTAGATGTTTTGATGGAAGGAACATGATCTTTAAAAGGAAATTTCCTGTTAACGAGCCTGGTACTGATAATAACGCCGAGCGGGCGTAATAGAAGCCGGGTGAAAATAAGATCCGCAAGAGTGGTGAGCACTATCAGGCCAAACAACACATACAGGGCTACTTTTTGCAAAGGGCGGTTATACTGGCTGATGGTGGCTGTTTTCTTTCCAACTTCCAGCATATACCGGTTGTGTTGGTAAGTGAAAATATGACTTAATACGCGGTAGGTAAGGGTATCGCCCTCCACTACACGTTGCAGGGTGGCGATGGTGTCGGGGAAGTTAGAGTTACCGGCGGGTTCCATCGAAATATATTCTTCCTTCAGCATGGTGTAGCTGCCATAGTTTTCTTCGCCCTGGAGATAAGCGTCGATGCCGTTTTTCCATATTACGCTCAGCACTTTTTTCTTTTGCTCTTTCAGGTAGTTGTCGTTATACCTGAAAGCAATATCCTCTACCAGGAAAGGCAGCAGCAGTACGAACAGGACGGCGATCGCCATTTTCGACAATGTAATGAAAAGAGTAAGTTTAGTAAAAAGTTTCACGCTCAGAGCTTTATTTTATAACCCACATGTCTGAGGGTTTGCAGCCATTCCACGGAGGCAAAGGCCGATAATTTTTTCCGGATATTTTTAATATGCACATCAATATAATTGGAATCATAATCGTCGTCCGAAAAGTTCCCCCAGATATGTTCACTCAGCTGCATCCTGGTGAGTGGCCTGTTTTTATGCAGCAGCATATAGCTGAGCAGATCAAATTCCCTTCTCGACAAAGAAATCTCCTGGTCTTCAAAAAACACGCTTCTCTGATGCAGATCTATGTCAAAATCTCCCAGTGCTATCTTACTATCCGTTAGTCCGAATTTCCTCCTGGAAATAGCCTGCATCCTGGCCTGAAGTTCAGGGAGGGAAAAGGGTTTTGGAAGATAGTCATCAGCCCCCATATGGAGGCCTTTAATACGATCTTCCAACTGCCCGCGTGCGGTGAGAATAATGTAAGAAGCTTCCGGGCAGTTTTTTCTTGCCTCCTGCAATAGTAGCAGACCGTCTTTATCCGGTAGTCCCAGGTCCAGCAGGATAAAGTCGTATTGATTTTCTTCCATTTTCTCCAGGCCCTGCCTGGCCGTATAAGCCAGATCGCAGCAGTACGTTTTCTCAAGATAGGCCTGCATTTCTGCGGCCATCGCCTTTTCATCTTCTATGATCAGTACTTTCATCGGACTAAAACTGGTAATAGAAACTGCAGTTAAAGAAAGAATTGGCATCTCCGGCGCCGCTGAGGGCCTTATCGCTTAATACAGACAGCTGGTAGGCCAGTTCTATCATGTAGTGCGCCCTGTTATAAGCCAGTGGCACTCTCAAACTATAAGACAACAGATCGAATTTCGTGGCTTCTTTTGTAATTGTTTCCGATGTGCCCGGGATACCTGATAAGACAGGTAAGGGCAAACCCAATAATTGTTTCTCCTGTACGTAAGTCTGGTAAAAATGCTGCGTTCCACCTACTGCTTCTACCGAAGGCGTTAGGGTGATAAGGTCTTTTCCTTTGAAAATACTGCCCAGCTGAATCGCTTTTTCGGTACTCAGTGTTACAAATACATCCTGCTGTTTTCCAAAGGCATAATCTACGTTCACGCCGGTGGTCATCCAATAGTGGTATTTCAGGCTGGCAGCGGCATTATCCGTATTGGCCGCCTGCAGGAAGGGGGAGTTCGAAGGAAAGAACGTGTGACTGTAGCTAAGATCTGCAGCCAGTTTTTTCCCTATCTTAAATGCGATGCCTGCTCCCGCGCTGGTGGCCGAAACGGCTGATCCGGAATCGTTCAGTAAACGGTAGCCCACTCCTGAAAAATAAATCCCGGAACGGAATTGCAATGTGGCGCTGGCCGCCATATAAGGCATGGTGGCTGCGGCTGTCTGACCATAGTAATTGGCATTATTGGAATATAACGCGCCCAGTGTCAGTGTAACTTTCTTGTTGCTGGCTTGTGTGCTGTCGGCCTGCGTGCGCCCTGTATCTGTTTGCGCCTGCGCACTGCTGTGGCATAGCCAGAAAACTGGCAAAATCAATGCATATCTCATGTCATCATCTTTAACCCGGTCAAAATATTTTTCCCGGAACGATCTTAGGCTTAATGATTCTGATGGGCTTTATGGGCAATGGAGAAGGAACGGCCATCGGTTTGATCAGGCGCCTCGATTTTGGTACTTCCTTTATCTCCGGTAAACGTTCCTGCAATGTTGTCACAGGTTTTTCGACCGGTTTGCCGGCAGCAGTTTTCACTGGCTGCAATGTGTCGGCCAAAGGTGCATATCCGTAACAGGCACGCGGTTTTAGCAACAACAGTGCCGGAACAATAACGAGCGTAGATAAAAGGAATTTGATCATTGCTATAAAAATAACAGATTTTTGCCGCTATCCTCCGGCAAAAATCTGTTTTTCTGTTGAAATTACAGGATGCCTGATAATACTCCTCCTGCGATATGTGTATTAATGCGGATAGGCGCTGCCTGTATTTTCATGGTTTGGTTTACAGCAGCATTAAGATGTGAGACCGCTTTAACGCTGCTGGTGGCCGTATTTTCAAGTTTGGTCCCCGCGGTTTGCAGCGTACTGTTTACCGTATTTTGGACGCTTGCGCTGGTGCTGGCGGCGGTGGCTGTCGCCGTGTTTAATTGACTGTTAACGGTTTGCACGGCCTGTTCTGCACCGTTGGACTGTGCATGAATGGTAGCCGTGTTACTGGCGCCCACACCGGCGTTCCCGGTAGCTGCATTGGCATTGGTTTGACTGTTTGCGCTTACTTTTACATCGGTTTTTACTGAGGTTTGCTGGGCAAAGGCAGCGCCTGAGAATAAAAGTGCGATAGCCATTAATCCTTTTGCTTTCATGATCCTGGTTTTTAGGTTGTTCAATATTGTATGTCGAAACAAAGCTAATACCGCAAGATGAAGCGAAAATGAAGAAACGTTGAATGTGATTTTATATGGATGAGTCTGATATATAAAAGAGCATATTATCAAGGAACATCGACTGCATGCTTTAGTTTCAAAGCACTCAATTCTTCTTTTGAAAGAGGGATAGCTTCCAGCTGTGATCTGCACGCGGCTGTGCGATTGGGTTCATTGAGGGATCCGGCCAGTTCAATGCGTATCATCAATGCCCCCGCAATATCCGTATTGGCTTCATTTCCAGGCCGGGCTAATGCAACATCCAATGTTTTCGCAGCCGCCATATCATCATTTTTGTAGTCGCGGAACCTGGTGGCAACGGCAATAGATTTTTGCAGTGGGCTTTGATCTTTGTTATCCGCATTCTGCCACACTTCTTCATCTTTCTCCCCAAAACTAACAAAGATGATGGAGTTGCCGGAAACATCTGTTAACGTAAATCGTGTTGCATCTGGTTTCATTCTCGAAATTCTTGGGATGCCGGTATTAGGCACCCTTCCCAGCGATGCTTTTAGTTTCTTAGTAAACTCCAGGTATACCGCCCTGGCATCGGTAACTGCCACAAGACAACCACCGTAATAATTAACAGCAGCATCCATGCCTTTAACACGGGCGAAATGTAATTCATACCCACCCCGTTCAAGGATGCCATACTGGTAAGGACGTGTCAGTTTATAGGTAATACGGTATCCCAGTTCCTCCCAAAATGCCAGGGTTTCTTCAATGGAGGTGCAGGGGAGTATGGGAGTTGTTATCCACTCTTTCTTAGTTTGTTGTTTGTTCATAGTGGGTGTTATTTTTATCCGCCAAATCTAAATGCTTTCTCAAAGCATCTCCTGTCATATACTTTTTTGTATGTAACCGGCATAGCGAAAAATGCCCATCATTTCTTTGTTACCGGATTCTGTACAAAAATGGTAAATTGTATTACGAAAGGAAACGTATTATTAAAACAGGTATGAGTAAAGGGAGAAATAAAGAATTTGTTAATCCAACCGGCCTAAGCCAGATCAGCAGTATATTTCTTGCAATTGTGAGAATCGTGTTGGGTATATATTTGCTATATACTGATCCTTTATCATTCAGATTCAGATATCTCCTTATAATTCTATTCCTTATTTCAGTTTCAAGACATCTGCTTTTCTATTTCAGTAAACCCAAGCCCGATAATATATATAATTTCCTGCTTGACCTGGTCACGCCATGCCTCTATGGATTTATCCTGTTTCATATCTTATCCATATATCAATCAGCATTTTTATCACTTGCAGTCAGCATTTTTTTACCCGCTATCATTTATTGTTTTTTATTTGGCGGTGATCCTGTTCCGGTAATGAGTAAAGGAATTTTTTTTAGTGGGTTGCTTTGTTATGTATTGACTTTCCTCCTCGCGGTAAATTATACGTTCGATACTTCGACTCCTTCAGTTGAGAAGTATTTTTTAGCAAACAAGTACTATACAACCGCGGCATACGAATACGGGACCGAAGGGGGAAATAATTATTACTTTGATCTTATCCATGTAGACAGTATTTCTTCACACGCTCAATGGGTTGAAGTAAACCAAAAAACCTACGGTCAGTATCGTAGTAGCCAGAAGTATAAAAGGATGAAATTTGGAGAGGAAGAATTTATGATATTGGGTAGAAAGGAAACGCCATTCGCTAAGCGGCAGTATTATTTTTTATTGCAGGAAGTGAATGGTCCTTTTGAGGCTAAGCATATGGAGGAATCAGAATACTCCCGGTTTGAAGAAGGAGATACTTTTCATATTGAGGAACATAAAGGTTTTTTGGGGATAGGATGGGTAACTTACCGGTGATGATTTTTTTAGATAGTTGCCTGTTAAATGAAAAAGCCGCAGAGACTTTGTATACATATGGAATTTCGCGAAATGCTTCAAATAGTAGTGTCTATTTCTTTTACTTATTTTCCATGTTTTGCTGCATGAAAATTATTATCTGTAAAGTTACGTACATTTGAGAGTCATGCCTTATTTTATGTAGAAAAAAAGCATATATGATACTTAGAAAAGCGACAATTGAAGATTGGAAAATTCTCCTTGATTGGAGAAATGATATTGAAACAAGGAAAAACTCTCATAAAATAGAAATCATCGAAGAAGAGAATCATAAGAAATGATTAAGTTCCATTTTGGCGGCCGAAAATAGACAGTTATTTATTGCCATTGATAATGAATTACCAGTTGGCACTGTTCGGGCAGATTTCGACGATCAGTTTAATGCTTATGAACTATCCTGGTCAATTTCGCCGGAGGTGCGCGGAAAGGGTGTTGGGAAAGAAATGGTTAAGCTATTGACAGATAAATTAAATACAAGAATAAGGGCTGAAATAAAAAGTGGAAATATAGCTTCCATAAAGATTGCTGAATACGTAGGATTAACATTCAAGGAAGAAGATAATGGTATTTTACATTATACAAACTACTGAAAATTTGCTTTTCCTTCATATTTTAAAAAGGAACTAGTTGGGTTTAATTATAATATCCCCTCGTTAGACAGCTATCTCCCTCATCTATGAATACAAATCATTCAAGTCTCCTCAGACAGGTATAGATTAGAAAGTCCCATAGAACTCGCATTCTATGGGACTTTCTAATCTTTCGTATTCCGCTTTTTTTCTATTCTCAATTGCAGCTATTATTATTTATCGTCGTCTCCGTCCACATATAGTTTCGTCCCAAACATTTTGTTATTCGTAGTGGGAAAACCAGACATATCGAACCCGCTGTGTGATGCTTTGCTAACTTCCAGCAATTTGGGAATTACAATGCGCGCACTGAAGGACAATGCTACTTAACGCCGCTGGGATACGCCTGTGGTGCTGTTGTTGGGCCGTGTACTACCAATTTCCCACCTGGCAATATATTCATCCGGTCTATGAAGACGACCCGCTTATCACCCGTTTCCGATGTGCGGCCATGGTATACACAGAACATTTCTTTACTATCAGGTGAATACGTGATGCTATTATGACCAGTGCCTGTTACCACGCCACCTTGCTCAACGTTCTTTTGGAGCACTGGGTTGCTAGCTGCTTTTTTAAAAGGTCCTAAAGGACTTTTAGATGTAGCATAGCCCACCGCATAATTTTTGCCGCCGAAGTAATTGGCGGAATACATCATGTAATAGGTATTTCCTTTTTTGAAGATGGACGAACCTTCGGTCCAACGGCGATTCACTTCTTTTGATGTAACCGAGCGGCTTTCCCATTCAGCCTGTTTATCTTTCGTGCTGACCGGCGGGCGCAATAGCAACACCGGTTCACCAATTACGCCACTGAGATCTGGTTTTAATTCTACCCCATATACCCAGCTTTCTTCGATCTCATTGAACCAGCCTTTGTTTTTGGCCCAGGCAGCTATTTCACTCTGTACCGGATGTTTGTAGCAACAACGGGAATAATAGAGGTACACTTTTCCACTTGCTTCGAATAGCACATTTGCATCGATGATGGGGTAACCTGGGTCAAAAATGGGCTTGTTGTTTACATCGATAAATGGCCCGGTTGGTTTATCGGCCACTGCAACGCCAATGCGAAAGTTTTCGAGTTCCCTGGTTGGATTGTCTTTCCATTGAGCACTGTAAAACATGTAGTACTTCCCATTTATAGCATATACTTCCGGCGCCCAGTAAGCACCCTCCCAGGCGGCTTTTGGATCGCTCCAGCCATTTTTGTTATCGTGAAAATACACCTGGCCTTCGTTTTTCCAATTAACCAGATCGGTAGAAGAATAGGCCGCGAAGCCCTTCCTGGCGCCGCCGGTCCCATACATATAATATTTGTCGCCTTTCACATGTAATACATAAGGGTCAGCCAAATCAACAGCCAGGGGATTGTTATACGTCAATTGCTGTGCGTTCAGGGAAATAGCCGCTACTATTAAAAATGAGATCAGCATGATTTTTTTCATGTTCCAATATATTAATTTTCTGTGAATGGACATATGCCGTTCTGTTGGAGAATTTTGCGATGAGTTCGGGTAAACCTGATTAAAGGTTATTCCTTGAACAAAAAGCGTCTGCATGAGTTAAGTCTGCTATTTGAAGCACTCAAACAGAGAGTGCGATTGATGGGCAATGTTGTAAACACACAAAATTATCTTCTGAAATAAAAGCTGATAATTTACACATACGTATGTTTTAGAGAAGTTTGTTGAAAGGAGTAAAAACGCAAATAATGTGTTAAATTAAATAGCTCCGGAGTATGTTTGTGGCTATTATGGATATCTTAGTTAGAAATCCCTCATTATGTCAAAAGCATCCATCTTGACGTTATCAGGACTAATAATTTTATTCTGCTCCTGTAAAAAGAAAGATTCTCTGGCCGGTATTGACAAGAATGCGTTATTTGCGTCTCCCACGGCCTCAGAGTTAAAGGCAATAGAAATAGATTGGAATAAAAGGGATCTGACACCAACTAATATTAATATTGAGCAAACACATGCGATTAACAGCCAACTCGATTACAAATTAATTTCCTTTTATGCCTCGGGTTACAAACAATATGCAGCCATACTCCTTCCGGTTACCACGACACCTTTGCCCATCTGGTTTTATGTGGCCGGTTTTTCACTAAACGATCCTGTGAGCTATCAAAAGATAAAAACGTCTAAACTGAATGCCATATATGTCATTCCTGCCTTAAAAGGACAGTCTTTGAATATTACAATCAATGATACCACATACAAAAGCCCTGTTTCAATGGGAACAAGGAATGACGCTTTTGATGGTGCTGCAGACGACATAATCAGCACGTTAAACGCAGTGGCTACAATATTTAAAGTAGACACGTCAAAGGTTATGGTACAAGGTGGCAGTAGAGGAGGAACGGTGGCTTTGTTAGTGGCAGAACGGGATAAGCGCGTAAAATTATCAGTAGGTGTCGCCTTTGCTTCAGACCTACTCGCATTAACAGCCTCACATCGAAATGATCAGACTTACAGATTTCAATTTCTTGATGCGTTGTTAAATGGTTCTATTTCTCTAACTGAGGCCAGAAAGAAGATGATCGCAAGTTCACCTATTTATTTTTGCAAGCATCTTCATAAAACGCAAATCCATTTTGGCGACAAAGATGATATTACACCATTAACTCAAGGGCAGATGCTTTTTAACGCTATGAAAGACCTCGGAAAAGAGGATAGCATTGAATTTTATATTTATAAAGGTAAAAGCCACCAGGACATTGGTGACAATAACCCTGAAATGCAAGAGCGGATTAGAAAGTTCTTAACTTTTTTATAAAGAGGAGGAATTTAAATTAAGAACTTATCGGGTTTATATAAAAAAGCTTTCAGGTTATTTACCTGAAAGCTTTTTATCTGTAGCGAGATCGGGAGTTGAACCCGAGACCTTTGGGTTATGAATCCAACGCTCTAACCACCTGAGCTACCTCGCCTTATTCTCCATCCGGATCGCTATAACTACTATCAGTAGCGCCTGCTGCGCCAAAACGGGAGTGCAAAGATAACGGCTTAAAAATGAAAATTCAAAATGAATCCAACGTTTTTTTAGAACTTTTTTTAAAGGGGATCGCCCGGAGCAGGCTTGTCCCATCTTTTCAACAACGACTCATCCACCGACCGGATATGCAAATCCCGCTGTGGATAAGGGATTTCAATACCGGCCTGATTAAGGGCGGTGTAAATAAACGACATCACCTCATTTTGAAGCCTGCCTGCATTATCAAGGTCGCCTACCCAGAAGTAGACCTTGAAATTCACCGCGTTATCTCCGAAGTCGGTCAGCTGTATAAAAGGAGCGGGAGCAGTAAGCACATCTTTACGATCGGTAAAGGCGGAGTTGATAATAGCGGTCACCTGGTCAATATTACTTCCATAGCCAACGCCCAGCGCAATTGTTATGCGTTTATTCCGGTTGCTCCGGGTCCAGTTGATCAGTTGTTGGGATATGAGGTCGCCGTTGGGAACAATTACTTCTGAACCGTCGAAGGCATTGATCTTGCTGGAGCGGATGCCTATTTCTTTTACAACGCCGGAACGGGGTCCCAGTTCTATCACATCACCAACTTCTATGGGCTTTTCAAAGGCGAGGATAATACCGGATACCAGGTTGTTCACGATGTTCTGCAAACCAAAACCGATACCAACGCCGAGGGCGCCTATTACAATGGTGATTTTATCCATGGGAATACCGGAGGCGGCAAATGCCAGCAACACGCCGCCGGCAAGCACTGCCAGGCGGAGTAACAACAGGGCGGAACCGAATTTCGTTTTCTTATTGGGATTGGCACTTTGACCGGTGTTACCAAACATATATGCAATCAGCTGCGAAGCCACAGTAGCCACCCATATTACCAGGATAAAAATGATGACGCTGCTGAAAGTAAAATCCGAATTGCCGAGCTTATGTTTGGAGGAGAGGATATCGGTAATAACCTCGTAAATAATATCATACAAATAAACACTGCGCGATAAAATTACCAGCCAGCCTACAAAGCCCAGGATCGTGAGGAATGTTCTTAGTTTTTTCTGTACTTCCTGGTAGTCCATAAAAGAAATGAAGGTGCTGGAATCTTTATTGGCCTCTACCTGGAGATAAACGGCTTCCATCAGTATTTTTACCAGCGTAAATAAACTCAACGCCATCACTGTGCTCACAACAGCGGTAGATCCCATGATTTTGGCAGTGCCTACCCGCGCAAAAATTACCATGATCAGGGAAAAGGCGCTGATCATCATAAATAATATCAGTACCGGCCGGGTAAATTTCGGTTGTGCAAAAGTGGTAAGCGACGATTCTTTCAGCAGCCGGTTGCCCAGCAGTAGCGAAAGAATGGCGCCTATCAATAATCCCCATTGTTCGGTATAGGTAACCTCTATCAGCAGGTTATTCAGACTGTAAATAAACAGCAGGCCGGCCAGTAATAACCAGCTTTTGAATAAGGTTTTAGGAAGATGTGTGCGAAAGATAAAGGTCAGCGCTATCACATTTAAACCCCAGGTGATTTCCGTAAAAAGAATGGGATAACGTACAGAAAGTACGGAGGATAAAGTGGCAATCAGTACTACCGTACAGGCCACCGGGTTGCGGTACAGGTATCGCGCGTGTTGGAGAATGGTTTCCCCTTCCTGTTCAGGATGATTGTGCCGGATGCGTTTAATATTGTTGTGTACCCACCAGGAAAATAATATGGCCAATAGTAACCACACAAAGAATATAGGCCATTGGATAGAAAAAAAGATGTCGAGCACTTTCGTGCTTTTATGCAAAGAGTTTTTCAGTACCGGGAAAAATTCAAGCGGGTTAATACTGTCGCGGTGCGGCTTCCACAGGTAGCGGTAATCCCGTACAAACATGTTGGAGGCGTATTGTTGCAACCGGTAGTCCATGTCCTCGTAAAGATTGGAGGCTTCAATATACCGGTTCGCCACCTGGTTTTGCAGCAGCCCTATCTTAATAAGACTGGCCTTATTCGCGCTGTCTACGGAACGGAATTTAAGCACGAGGTTGGTCACCTGGCCCAGGTAAAAACCATACAGTTCATCTTCGGAAGGGATGTTCCGCATAGCGGTATCTCCCCGGATAAGACGGATGGTGTCGTTAATGTTTTTCAGTTTCTCGTAATAGGAAAAAAGGGCGCCCTGCCACGATGTGAGCTTTCGTTGCACCTGCTCCAGCATTACTTTGTTGGTATATATGTCGTTGATATTGGGTGTGCGACCCAAACTGGCAATATTGTACCTGATCAGCGCGAGGGAAGTATCTGTGAGCGGCAGGCCGGCAGTGATCCTCGAGGTGTCAAACCCACGGCGGAGGGAACTCATAAGGTCGTTCAGCGTCAAAGTGTAGCTCTCAATGCGGTTGATCAGGATAGATACAGACGTGTCCGACTTTCTTACCCGGTTGGTATCTTTCGATAACGCCTGGATATTCTTGCTGATGGTAGCACTGTCAACAGCTACCAGGTGAATGGTATCGGTTTTGGGCTTACGCTTACGGCTTTGTGCATCGGCGTTGTAGCTCCCGGTCATCACTACCAGCAGTATCAGCAGCTGAAAAAAATATCTGTAATTGAGGTGAATCCTGGTAAACATATGAAGCTGTAAAATTGAATGATCTCTAGGAGGAACATTTTTAATGCCTAAATGTTCCTGAATTTAAAACTTTTAACTCTCCCGGCCGTTAAGTTTTCTGGAATCGGCTGCTTTATTTGTCCGGTATCCGATTCCTCAGTATTTTGTATAGGATTGGCAGACCAATGAAAACTAGCTTATGAACAGAGAAATGCTTGTTACCTCATTAAGAAAGGATCTCGAACCCTGGGATATCATCGTGATCGGGGGAGGGGCTACTGGTCTTGGTGCCGCCCTGGAAGCGGTAACACGGGGTTACAGAACCTTGCTGCTGGAACAGGTGGATTTCGCAAAATCCACTTCCAGTAAAAGCACGAAGCTGGTACACGGAGGCGTACGTTATCTCGCACAGGGCGATGTGTCGCTGGTAAGGGAAGCCAGTGTGGAACGTGGATTGCTGGCTGCCAATGCTCCACACCTGGTACGTAACCTGGCTTTCGTTATTCCTACTTTTAATTTCTGGGAGAACCTGAAATATACAGTTGGCCTCAAAATGTACGATTGGTTGGCAGGCCGGCTCAGTTTGGGGAAGTCCGTACATATTTCGAGATCTGCTACCCTGGAGCGGTTGTCTACCCTGAAGCAGGACCGGCTTGCTGGTGGCGTGCTGTATCACGACGGGCAGTTTGATGATTCGCGTCTGGCCATTAACCTGGTGCAGTCCATTTCAGATAATGGCGGTACGGTGCTGAACTATATGCGTGTTACCGGTTTGCGAAAAGACGGCTTTGGGAAAATCAGCGGACTAACGGTAAAGGATACCCTGGGCGGGGGAGAGGAAATATATCTTAACACCCGCGCAGTCATCAATGCTACCGGTGTGTTTGCAGATGATGTACTGGAAATGGATAACCCGGCTGCGCCAAAATCTATTGCGGCAAGTCAGGGAGTACACCTGGTACTCGACAGCGAATTTCTACCCGGGCATAACGCCCTGATGATCCCGTCTACCAGCGATGGAAGGGTACTGTTTATTGTGCCCTGGCACAATAAAGTAGTGATGGGTACTACCGATACCCCGGTGAATCATATCAGCCTGGAACCCCGCGCACTGGAGGAGGAAATTGCCTTCATACTCCGTACCGCCGGTCAGTATTTGTCAAAGGCGCCGCAACGCTCGGATGTCCGCAGCGTGTGGGCCGGTCTTCGCCCGCTTGCCGCCGCCAAAGCAGAGGGACATAAAACAAAGGAAATCTCCCGCAGCCATAAAATAATCGTGTCTGCGTCAAATCTTATTACAATAATCGGTGGTAAATGGACTACTTACCGCAGGATGGCGGAAGACGTCATACATAAACTGGAAGTGGTGCTGAAGTGGAAGGAAACATCCTCCGTTACCCATCACCTGAAAATACATGGCGCTACTGATAAGGTGAACTGGGAAGATCCGTGGTATTTCTATGGCAGTGATGTATTGCACCTGCACCAGATGGTCGCGCGTCAGCCGGATCTGCAGGAGGTGCTGAGCGGGGAATATCATATCATTAAAGCGCAGGTGGTATGGGCTGTGAGAGAGGAAATGGCCCGCAATATTGAAGATTTTCTGGCCCGCCGCACGCGTTTGTTGTTCCTCGATGCAAAGGAAGCGCTGCGTATAGCCCCTGCCGTAGCCCGGATTATGGCGGAAGAATTACATAAAGATGAACATTGGGTAGCTACGCAGATCAGCAGCTTTGCAGCCGAAGTAAACGGGTATCTGTTGAAATAATTTATAGGAAGATGGGGATCAACAGGTCCCCATCTTCCTATAAAATTACATCCATTTGAACTTCTCATTAAAAGGTTTCACTCTTCTTCCCGGTTGCACAGGCTCATCTGTGTAGCCCATATAAAAGAAGCCCAGTACCAGGTCTTCTTCTCCCAAACCAAAATATTCCTGCATGGCAGGATGGTAGGTCATCCCGCCGGAACCCCAGTAGGCAGCAATACCCAGGGCAGTAGCGCCCAGCCAGATATTTTCCACCGCGCAGGATACCGCAGCAATTTCTTCCAGCGCCGGGATCTTCGGATTGTTCCCGCGTTTCATGCAAATCGCCAGTACATGCGATGCCAGGTTGCCCTGTGTTTTCAGTTTGTCGTAGTTACCTGGAATATATTTATCAGCCGGGGTAAACTGTTTGTACATATCCGCATGATCTGCACAAAACTGCTGTACCTTATCGCCGCTGTATACCACAAAGTACCAGGGTTCTGTATATCCGTGTGTGGGAGCCCAATCTGCCAGCTGCAACAGCTGTTGTACCGTTTCATCTGCAATCTTCCGGCCGTTCATGCTGGTGGGTTTCACCGTGCGGCGTGCTATAATCGCCTGCTCCACTGCAGTGGAGGTGGTTGCTTCATCCATAGTCTGTTGTTTTTATTTTCCTGTTTCCAGTCGTGCCTTCATATCGGCTGGTAGTTTTGCTACTTTATGTGCTTTGTAATCAAAGCATATCATACCGGTTTTAGCTTCTGCAATGGTAATCGTTTGTCCGTTACGGTTAGTGGTGATGCGATAAAACAATTCAAAGCCCAGGGCACTAAATTCACCCGCCGCAATGGCGATGTCAAATATATCTCCGTAAAATCCTTCGCCTTTGTATGCAATGGCTACATCTGCCATAATAAAACCATCGCCGGCCTCATGATCCAGTTCTTTATAGCCGAGGCTGTTGAGGAACTGTATCCTGGCTTCATGAATAATAGACAGGATGGCGTCATTGCCTACGTGGTTGCCATAGTTAATATCCCGTATCCTTACGGGAATTTGTACGCTGAACGGGAATGTTGCAGGTAAATCTATCTTGACTCTTGCCATATTTATTTTTTAGGGAGATGCTAAACGTTTGCTGTTTGTTTCAGGAAGGCCACAAATTTCTCAAAGGCGCGGGCCCGGTGACTATACTTGTTCTTTTCCGTGAGATCCATTTCTGCAAAGGCGCGTGTTTCACCTTCCGGAACAAAAATCGGATCATAGCCAAATCCCTTTTCCCCTTTCACAGCGGTGGTGATATGACCTTTACTCATTCCCTCAAACTGGTGTTCCTTACCATCCAGTATCAGGGAAATAACGGTGCGGAACTGCGCACTGCGGTCGCTTTGGCCTTCCAGTTCCCGTAATACTTTAGCGATGTTGTCGGCGGCCTCTTTCTGTTCCCCGGCGTAGCGGGCAGATAAAACGCCCGGCGCACCGTTGAGCGCCGCTATTTCCAGGCCGGTGTCTTCAGCGAAACAGTTTTCCCCGGTCATCCGGTGAATGGTGGCCGATTTTTCAGTAGCATTGGCTTCAAGCGTATCATGTGGCTCCGGAATGTCTATATCAATACCGGCTTCCAGCAGGGTAACGATCTCAAACTGGTTTCCCAGTAACGACCGGAACTCTTTTACTTTGTTTGGGTTATTGGTGGCGAATATCAATTTCATATGATTGGAAAAGAAGTTTAAATGCCTAATAATTGTTTTAACCCGGCCCATAGCCTGGCCTTCAGTACTTTATCGCTGCCTATCAGGGATAGTTCATCGGAAAACAACAAGGTGGTACCGTTTACAGTTACCAGCTGATAAGGTGGTATATCATTTAATCCAAGTTGTTCCGGTGCAATCCCAAATACAACGCTCCGTTCTATCTTCACTGCCGCCTGCCAGTCGGGAAATGTGAGGGAAGGGTAGTGGATTACGTTAATCAGTGATACATCCTGCATCCCCAGTTTACAGGCATTTAATATATTAGTAAGGAGGTTGAATAATTCTTCATTTAAATACGCTTCGTTTTCGTTTTGTATGAAGAGCGCAATGTTTTTTTGATTTTCTCCTAAATATTTGACTTTGGGCGTCACTTTTTCTACGGCCTCAGCCGGCATGCTTTTCCCGGGAATGATTGGCTGGGTAAAGATTTTAGCCAGAAAGTACGGGTCAAGTTGGGTTTGCTCAAGCGACATGTTTATTATCGTTTAGTTTAATATGAAAACCCCCTCTGGGGAAAAATCAGTTTATTTGCACTGCCGGTTCCACCAGGGCTCCGGTGGCACAGCGATTAAAATGTAAAAATATTGAGATAAAATTGATTAACCATGATGGTAGATAAATCAACAGTTAAGGAAGAGGCACTTCAGAAGATTAAAGTCACCAAAACTACGCACAGCAGGCTCAGTGAGGTTGATTTCAACAACCTGGCATTTGGTAAAATGTACGCCGACCATATGCTGGTGGCCGATTTTGATGGTAAAGAATGGAAAAATGCGGAGATACTGCCCTTCCAGAACCTGTCTGTAAGTCCTTCCAATGCTGCCTGGCATTACGGGCAGGCCATTTTTGAAGGCATCAAAGCTTATAAAGATCCCGAAGGTCATCCCATGATCTTCAGGCCATATGATAACTATAAACGTTTTAATACCTCTGCAGAAAGAATGGGCATGCCCCAGGTACCCGAGTGGTTGTTTGTAGGCGGATTGGATTTACTGATAGACCTGGACCGCAATTGGGTTCCCACCGGTGAAGGCTGTTCCCTTTACCTGCGTCCTTTTATGATTGCGGCAGATGAATTTATCGGCGTCCGCCCATCTGATACCTATAAGTTTGCTATCATCAACTCGCCTTCAGGTCCTTATTTTAATAAGCCCATCAAATTATTGGTGCAGGATAAATATGTACGCGCCTTCCCCGGCGGCGTTGGTTACGCCAAAGCTGCAGGCAATTATGGCGGTACCATGTACCCCACCATGCAGGCAAGGAAACAAGGCTACGACCAAATCCTCTGGGTGGATGGCTACGAACATAAATACCTGCAGGAATGCGGTACCATGAACGTTTTTGCCATTATCGGCAATACCGCTATCACACCCGACCTTACCCAGGGCACCATCCTGGAAGGCGTTACCCGCGCCAGCGTAATGGATGTGCTGGCAGATATGGGACTTAAAATTGAAGAAAGGCCTATCTCTATTGATGAGGTGGTAACTGCCTATAATAATGGCACCCTCCGCGAAGTATTTGGTACCGGCACCGCCTCCAGCGTGGCTTATGTAGAACAGCTTGATTACCTGGATACGAAGATCAAACTGGATACTACCAAAAATGAAGTAGGGGCGGAAGTAATCCAGCGGCTCGATGATATCCGCACCGGCCGCACCACCGATATCCGGCATTGGAATTACATAATAGACAAGAAATAAGCGTTTTATATATTATTATAGAGATAAGAATAGGGCTGATAAAAAGGCCCTATTTTTTTATGGTAGTTTCTAACGGATATCATACCTTTGCAATCCGGTTTTTGGTAATCCTGAGCTGCTACCAGAATAATAAGACCTTTCCCTGTTTACCCAGGAGATCATTCCGGCAAAAATATTTTCGAAACAATTTTGTTATTCACACATATAGTTTTACCTTTGCCGTCCCAAAATCCCTTTGTGGGGAATTTGGATGTCATTGTAAACCGACATAAAAAAACTAGGTAAAGAATGCCTACTATACAACAATTAGTAAGAAAAGGAAGAGAAATTATCCGGGCTAAGTCTAAGTCCAGGGCATTAGATAGCTGCCCTCAGCGTCGTGGCGTTTGTACTCGTGTGTACACTACCACGCCTAAGAAACCGAACTCCGCTCTGCGTAAAGTAGCGAAAGTGCGTTTAACCAACAAAGTTGAGGTGATTGCCTATATCCCTGGTGAAGGTCACAACTTGCAGGAGCACTCCATCGTACTGATCCGTGGTGGAAGGGTAAAAGATTTACCAGGTGTTCGTTACCACATCGTTCGCGGTTCCCTGGATACTGCAGGTGTGAAAGACAGAAAGCAGAGCCGTTCCAAATATGGTACTAAAAAGGAAAAGGCTAAAAAATAATAATTATAAATAGTCGTAATTTTCAATAAATGAGAAAGCAAGCTGCAAAGAAATTGCCTCTGGCTCCGGATCCTCGGTTCAATGACAAGCTGGTAACCCGCTTTGTTAATAACGTAATGGAACAAGGAAAAAAGAGCATTGCCTATAAAATTTTCTACGATGCTGTGGATAAGGTAAGCACGATGACCGGTGAAAACGGTTACGAGGTTTGGAGAAAAGCATTGGCCAACGTTACTCCGGGTGTAGAAGTTAGAAGCCGCCGTATCGGTGGTGCTACCTTCCAGATTCCTGCGGAAGTTCGTCCTGACAGAAAGATATCCCTGAGCATCAAATGGTTAGTACGCTTCGCCGGCGAAAGAAACGGTAAAAGCATGGCTGACAAGCTCGCGAATGAAATCGTAGCAGCAAGCAAAGGTGAAGGCGCAGCGTTCAAGAAGAAAGAAGATACTCACCGTATGGCAGAAGCGAACAAAGCTTTCTCTCACTTCAGAATCTAGTTATAGCCCTCACAGGCAACTCAATATATTTGGCAAACAGTTCCTTTTGGAGCTGTTTGCCTTTTTGTGTTGATAAAGGAAAGATAACCTCCGCTTCCATCTCCCTTAATCCAAAAAAATCCAAAAAGTAAAAATCAAATTAATCAGTATAATCAGCGTAATCAGCGGGAAAGACAAAATCCGCGAAAGACAATTTAAGTGGCGAAGGCCACAAACAAAAAGGCGGGCATCCGCAGATGCCCGCCTTTCGCTATTTCGGAATCACTTATTTTACACTCACCAACACATTGATCTTGCCTTCTGCACCGCTGAACTCCTGCAGCGCCTTGCCAAGTACCTGACCCGGCTTTACTTTATCAATATCCGCCTTCATCGCATAACCAGCCCTGCTGGAAGTAACCAGCAGATCGCCACGGCGGATAGCACCATTTTCATTGCAAACTTTAGTAGGTATTACGCCTATCACACCCATTGGTACTTCTTCGTCTAAATTCGCATCAATATCCTTTTCAGTTAACAACAAACCTGGTTTAGTGGCAAATACCCCCGCTACCAGCGTAGAATAGGGTTCGGATGATTTTTCCACCATCCGGTCTGTATGAGTGGAGATCACCAGTACATCCCCGGTTTCATAGGCATTGCGTTCGCCTGATACTGCAAATGATTCCGCCACATCGGCGCCTGATGCCTGGGTACCTCCGTTAAAGAATCCCCTTCCTGCTTTATTAATACGGGCTACATTGACACTCGCACTCTGAAATACCGCAATGTTTCCGGATGGTCCGGTATGATTAACGAGCATATTATTGCCGGTACCCACATTGGTAATGTGTACCACCGGTTGGCTGTTGGCGGCATTAAAGTTGGCAAACCTGCCGGCTTTACCCGTTCCGAAGTTGGGTACAAAGCCGGAAATGGCATTCCCGCTTCCATCGCAGGAAGCCTCAACACCATCTCCATTGCCACCGGCATTGGCAGTTACACCATTCCCGCTGCCTTCTGAAAGCGCCAAAACAGCAGGCGCATTTCCCGCAGGGTTTGAGGCATAAAACAACCCCGCAAATCCGCCGGTACCAGAGGCTAATCCATAAACGCCTGCGGTACCAAAATTAGAAAATATGGAGTTTACTTCTCCTTTAACAGCCGGAGAAGTACCTGTTGTCCGGTCTACCTTGAAGTTACCTGCAATACCGTTACCCACCGTTTGAACGGTAATAACATCACTGGTATTATCTTCATTAAAGATATTAAACCTGCCCGCCCTGCCGGTAGCAAAAGTGGGTACCCAGGCATACAGGGCGTTACCGGCGCCATCTATATTTGTTTCCACACCATTACCGTCTTTACCGGCATTGGCGGTAATGGCATTACCATTACCATCTGTTAAAGCTATCAGCGATGCACCATTACCCGCGGGGTTAGAAGCGTAGAACAAGCCGGCACGTCCACCGGTGCCGGAGGAAACTCCAAATACCCCGGCTGCGCCGAAGTTGCCAAAAATAGTATTTACCTCAGCCCGTACAGCAGCCCCCACACTGTTGGTGTTATCCACCAGGAAGGAAGCAGCATTACCCTGCGTATTATCCGGTATATTACCATTACCATTGGTTTCCACTTCGAGGATATTTCCGGTAGTATTGGTGGCATTGAAGTTTTCAAAACGTCCGGCCCTTCCGGTACTGTTATTCAATCCCACCTGGCCCAATACACCTATGCCGGTACCACTTGTATTGGTAGCTATAAATCCTCTTACACCATAGCCACCGCCATCGTTCCGGCCTACCACTGAGCCGGCAATATCGCTGGTAGTACGTCCTACCACTGCTTCGCCTCCGCCATTGTTATCACCTACCACACCGGCAGACGTTTGAGCACTGGTGATACCGTGAATCGCAAATCCGGCGCCGGTGCTGCTTCGTACCCCGGCTCCATTGCCGCTTGAAGTAACATTTACCACCGTACCATTTCCCACAGTACTGGCAACCAGTGCATTGTTGTTATTAGCGTTGTTAAAAATTGAAATGCTCGCCGGAATACCATTGTTACTGGTAGCAGTCAGCCCGGTACCGGTATTGCTGTTGGCATATACGCCGGTTCCGTTGGCAGAGGCATTACCATATACGCCAAGCCCGTTTGGTGTAACACCATACACGCCCCAACCGGATCCGTTCTGCGATCCCCAAACTCCAACCCCTAAACCACCGGTACCATTATTGATACCTCGCACACCGCTGGAAAATCCACCTGGGGAAGCAGAGGAAACAATGCCCCTGACAGCCGCAATGCTGCTGGTCGTGGTATTGTTAACCCCTTCCAGCGATGTGCCGTCACCGTCATTGGTAATGCTGAAAAGTGTGGCCGCATTATTTTCTGTAGCCACAAAAGGCAGCGTAAGACCTCCTCCCGGAGGCGCAGCTGCCATCCATTGTGCTCCATCAAACTTAAGGATTTGACCTGCTGCCGGCGCTATATTGCTCACTGGTTTACCCTGTAAGGCTTGTACAACCGGATTGGGATAAGTGCCGGAAAGATCTCCGCCGGCAGGGCCATTAGGAGGCAAGGTGGTAGGGATCACACCCGGCGCAATTTTCGCCAGCGTCACCTTTCCATTCCCGATAAGTGGATTGGGATAGGTACCTGAAAGATCACCACCTGCAGCTACGCCGTTAATATCACCGGCCGGACCCTGCGGACCTACAGGACCTGCAGGGCCTATCGGGCCAACTGGTCCAGGTGCGCCGGGTATGCCCTGAATACCTTGCGGACCAGCTACACCAGGATCACCTTGCGGTCCGACCGGACCAGCAGGTCCAATCGGCCCAACCGGACCGGCCACGCCCGGATCACCTTTCGCTCCCTGTGGTCCGGCAGCACCGGCTGGTCCAACAGGTCCAATCGGTCCAACTGGTCCGGCCACACCCGGATCACCTTTCGCTCCCTGTGGTCCGGTAGCCCCGGCTGGTCCTATTGGGCCCACCGGACCCGCTACACCCGGATCACCTTTAGCGCCGGCAGGTCCCACTGGACCCACTGGTCCTATCGGTCCTACGGGGCCAGCTGCGCCAGGATCGCCCTTAGGCCCGGCCGGTCCTGTTGCCCCGGCTGGTCCGGCCGGGCCAGGTGTGCCATTGGCTGCAAATAACGCATACGGTACGCTCATTAACTGGGAAGTGCCCAGTTCACTGAAGTTGCCGCCGTTTATAGATACTTCTACTTTTAAATATTGATTGGCATTCGCCCAGGGAACACCGCTGTACGTGCCTGTTAAGGGAGTTCCTTTACCTATCTGCAAAGTGAACAATCCCACTGTATTGGTGGTGGTGCTATGCGTTTCCTGGTATTGTACAGGTCCTGCTGCAGAACCTCCCAAAATAGAAAAACGCACCGTTAAGGATTGGTTGCTGAGTACTGTACCATTTGTATTGCGGGCTATCGCCTGGTAGTTGGTGCCGGTTAATCCGCTTTGTGCCCGTACAATATGAAATGATACCATCAACAGCAGGAAGATCAGGTAACATATCTTTTTCATAATAATCATTTTTGTATTGGTTTACGATGCGCTTAATTCTTTTTAGGTGTAGATGATGCCCCGCCGTCCTGGTTAGGTATGGGAACAATTTGTTTACCAGCCTGGTTATCCGGTCGCGGTACAGCAGCGCTGTCAGACGGCAGCGGCCTGGTTGAGGTTTTAGACGTACGTAACTGGGCCGTGGATTTATTGGCCTGCGGCTGGTAGTTGGTAAAAAGGCGGGCTTTCGTGCCTTTTGAGGCTGCCCCACGGTCGGCTGCCGGGAAAGCAGATCTTTGGTTCAGATCAGCGAGGTCTTTCTGAAAAGTAGGAAATAACGCGTCTCTTACCTTTCCGGTAGTGCCGCCGGTATTTTCCTGTTTAACAGATGCCTGTGCCAGAACGCAGGGAGTAAATCCCGCAAACAAAAGAAATGCAAGTATGATCAGTGATTTCATATTATTGGGTGTTATAAATTCGCTTTTCATGTTGGATATTTTAGTAGATGAATTACGGTTGTTGAATGGCTTCATCCCGCGTTCCGCCAATGTTATAAACCAGCGAGAACTTCAGGGTCCTTTTCTGAATCAGGCTTTCTCCGGTAGGAAGCTGATAGGCGATATCCAGCGCAAGATTTGATACGCGTACGCCCAGCCCCGCAGAAAAATGCTGCCGGTAGCCTTTATTAGGATGTTCATAAAAATACCCAGCACGTACAAAAAATGCCTGTCTGTAAGCATATTCAATACCGGAGCCAATGGTGAATTCCCTTAATTCTTCATGGAAGCCGCCGGGGGCATCGCCGAAGGAAGAAAACATCGCATCTACTATACCGCGGTCAGGATCTTTTCCTTTCAGGATCTGGCTCGTTTCCATCCCGTTGGAATCGAGGGCATACAGCGGAGGCGTAGGTACCATTAGTTTGTTGATGTCTACCGAAAGGGTAAATTCGTGTTCGTGGGTATGCACAAACGTATAGCCGCCACCGATACGGAGGTTCATCGGCAGAAAACTTTTCCGGTTGTTATCGTCTGAGTATTGCAGCTTTGTTCCGATGTTGGTAATACTTACGCCAAAGCAGTAGCGGTTACCGAAATCCAGTTTATCCACACTGTTCTGGTAATAATAGGCGATGTCGCCGGCCACTGCTGATGCGGGTTTCTGCTGAATATTATTGTAGGAACCTTGTCCCAGCTGGCTGCGTACATACCGGATGCTGAGTGCCAGTGATGTATGGTTTCCCAGCTTCCTGGCATAGGCGCCATCTATCGCAAATTCTTTGGGATTATAGTCCTGGAGTACCGTGCCGTTATCATCCCGGAACGTAACGGAGCCATAGTTGAAGTACTTCATGGAAAGTCCTACGCCTTCCGATCCGTTCCATGTTTTATAGCCGGATACATAAGCCATATTTGACTTATTATTATTCAGTTCCCACATCCAGGGGGAGTAGTTGGCGCTCACGCCCCAGTCGCCCGCAAACACTATTTTTGCAGCGTTTGAAAACAGGGAGTTGGCGTCGGGCGATAAGCCGATAGCTGCATCCCCGGTGCCGCTGCTCCTGGCGTCGGGGTTTACCAGCAGGAAGCTGGCGCCGATATTCGGAGGCTTCTGGGTTGCTTTTTGTGCCGACAGCCGCATACTGGTTGTCAGTATACCTGCAAGAAGTACAATTGTATAACCGTATTTCATGGTGTCATCTGTTAAAGGGTGATTGTGTAGTGTTATTGCACAATGAGTTTCTCGAAGAATACATTCCCGCTTACGTTCAGCATCACGGTGTAAATACCTGCGGCAAAATGGTTCACAGGCAATACCACCGTGCTTTTACCCGGACCCATTTCCAGGAATTGGTGATGTATCACCTGACCGGCGGGGTTAATCAGTTCGATCGTTACACTGACTTTCGACAGCAGGTCAAATACAATCCTGGTATTGGTAATAGCAGGATTGGGGAACAGTATGTAGCTCTTTACCGGGTTTACGCCGGGTGTCAGCTTTGAAAAATCTTCAGGTTGCTGGAATCCCTGCGTGAGTAACACCCTGCCATCTGTAACAGGTAAAATAATGGGCTCTCCTACGGTATACTGGAACTGGATGTTCTGGATTACGGCAGAACCACCTGTGACGGCAACTACCTGTCGTTTAAGCGCTACCTGGGCGGAGGACGAAATACAGGCACACATCAGCAGCAACAGTGCTGGAGTGCATCTGAGTACAATTGTTCTCATATTATGTATGGTTATAAGTAAATAAGTGTTCGGGAACCGCTACAGCGCCGGGACAGGAAGGGGTACAATAGTAAATAAGGTATCAGCCTGTTATACAAGCGCGTTGAGTAACTTTTATTTCATGTTGTTTTTCATTTTTAGGGAAATCGATTTCAGTTCTACTTTTGGACTATTTCACTAGCATTCTTCTTCAGTGGGTATATCCTTTTTATAACTTACTACGAATATGACAGAATTATGGCACCCGGAAAATGCTAATTTAATGTTTGGTTGAATTTCATATACAAGTGGTCGCTACCATCTAAAAACTGGTTTTCGGGGAACTATTTATCGTTATTAAATTTAATGTGAATAACGCCCGCGCTTGTTAAAAAGAAATAACAATTTGGAAAAGAAGGTCATTTTATTTATTGTCAAAAATAAGTTACCTTTGCCCCCCAAATTGCATTATTTAGTCACTTTAATATTATGGCAGACTTAAAATTTCAAAGGAACTTTGGTATTGCGGCGCACATCGATGCGGGTAAAACCACTACCACAGAACGTATCCTGTATTATACAGGTAAATCCCACAAAATTGGAGAAGTGCACGAGGGTGCTGCTACAATGGACTGGATGGCACAGGAGCAGGAGAGAGGTATTACCATCACATCTGCGGCAACCACTTGTTTCTGGAATTTTCCAACCTTACAAGGTAAAGCCTTACCTGATACCAAACAATATAAATTCAATATCATCGATACCCCGGGTCACGTGGACTTTACCGTAGAGGTAGAACGTTCCCTCCGTGTACTGGATGGTCTGGTGGCATTGTTCTGCGCTGTATCCGGTGTTGAACCTCAGTCTGAAACCGTTTGGCGCCAGGCTAACCGCTACCGTGTACCGCGTATCGGTTTCGTTAATAAAATGGACCGTTCCGGCGCAGATTTCCTGAACGTGGTTAAACAGGTTAAAGAAATGCTGGGTGCTAACCCTGTACCTTTAACATTGCCAATCGGAGCTGAAGACAGCTTCAAAGGTGTGGTAGATCTGATTACCATGAAAGGTATTATCTGGGACGAAGAAGGTAAAGGTGCTACTTACCAGGAAATTCCTATTCCGGAAGACATGGTAGCTGAAGCAGAAGAGTGGAGAGCTAAACTCGTGGAAGCAGTTGCTGAATACGATGACAAACTGATGGAGAAATTCTTCGAAGATCCGAATTCAATTTCTGAAGACGAGATCCACGAAGCTATCCGTAAAGCTACGATCGATATCGCTATCATCCCGATGATGTGCGGTTCCTCTTTCAAAAACAAAGGCGTTCAGAAAATGCTGGATGCGGTTTGCCGTTACCTGCCTTCTCCAATGGACGTTGAAGCGGTTAAAGGTACCAACCCTGACACCGGTGAAGAAGTTGAACGTAAACCAGATGCTAAAGCTCCGCTGTCTGCACTGGCTTTCAAAATCGCAACCGATCCTTTCGTAGGTCGTCTGGCGTTCTTCCGGGTTTATTCCGGTCACCTGGATGCGGGTTCTTATGTACTCAATACCCGTACCGGCAAAAACGAACGTATCAGCCGTATCATGCAGATGCACGCTAACAAGCAGAACCCGATCGATTTCATCGAAGCTGGTGATATCGGTGCTGCTGTTGGTTTTAAAGATATCAAAACCGGTGATACCCTGTGTGATGAAAAATCACCGATTATCCTGGAATCAATGACTTTCCCTGAACCGGTTATCCACATCGCTATCGAGCCTAAAACTCAGGCAGACGTTGATAAAATGGGTCTGGCTATCTCCAAACTGGTAGAAGAAGATCCTACCCTGAGAGCTAAAACTGACGAAGAAACCGGTCAGACTATCCTCTCCGGTATGGGTGAGCTTCACCTCGAAATCATCGTTGACCGTATGCGTCGCGAATTCAAGGTAGAAGTTAACCAGGGTGCGCCGCAAGTTGCTTACAAAGAAGCACTGACTACCAAAGTTGAACACCGTGAGGTATTCAAGAAACAAACCGGTGGTCGTGGTAAGTTCGCAGATATCCAGATCGAAATCGGACCTGCAGACGCAGAATGGCTGAAAGAAAACGAAGGTAAATCCTTCCAGTTCATCAATGATATCTTTGGTGGTTCCATCCCTAAAGAATTCATCCCTGCAGTTCAGAAAGGTTTCGAACAATCCCTCAATCAGGGTGTACTCGCTAACTTCCCGCTGGTGAACCTCAGAGTTCGTCTGTTCGACGGATCTTACCACCAGGTGGATTCTGATGCGATGTCATTTGAATTGTGCGCTAAATCCGCTTTCCGCGAAGCTGCCCGCAAAGCTAAACCAGTATTGCTGGAGCCAATCATGAAAGTAGAAGTACTTACCCCGGATCAATACATGGGTGATGTTACAGGTGACCTGAACCGTCGTCGTGGTATGCTGGAAGGTATGGACTCCAAAAATGGTGTTCAGGTAATCAAAGCTAAAGTGCCACTGAGCGAAATGTTCGGTTACGTAACTCAGCTGCGTTCCCTGTCTTCCGGCCGCGCAAGCTCTATCATGGAATTCTCCCACTATGCTCCTGCTCCGAATAACGTAGCGGAAGAAGTGGTAGCTAAAGTGAAAGGCAAAGTAAACGCTTAATCATAGTTTCTTTTATACCGGAAAGGTTGTTCTGCCAAAGCGGAACAACCTTTCTGCTTTTATAGCACTAACTGACATGAACATGCTATTGCCATGACAAGAATATTCGATATTTTACAATAACAATAACCTACAACTGCAATTTACTTTTTGCTAACTGCCAGGGTCCTGTTTTACAGGACCTTTTTTATTATTTAAACCCCGGTGATAGGGGGAGGTTTCTCTTTCGACGTCATAGGTATAGCATATAAACCATCTCAACCGGTATTATTTACTGATAGCCTTTGAATTATGTCATTAGAGTTATTACAAGCACCTCCTACAACTGTGGTACATACGTCGGGGGAAATGGTTACGTTAACTCCCGGTCTGGACTTGATTCTGCCCTGCTGGAACCCGTCGGGCCCCTGGGTGGAATCACTTATCAGGCATTACCACGAAATAACAACCCTGATGGGAACCGCACCCGTTCAGCTCATCCTGGTGAACGACGGCTCTGTAAAAAACTTTACCCGGCAGCATATCAGCTGGCTAGAGGCAGCTATCCCGGACATCATTATCGTCAGCTATTCCCGTAACCGCGGTAAAGGATACGCGGTGAGGGAAGGCGTGAAGCGCTCACAACACACTTTTCAGGTGTATACGGACCTCGATTTCCCCTTTGGCGTATCGGCGGTAAAAGAAGCCTACGATCGTCTAATGCAGGGCCTGGATGTGGTAGCCGGGGAAAGGGGAGAAGCCTACCTCCGTGAGTTACCCCGCAAACGCCGTATAATTACCCGCATCAGCCGCCTGTTGAACCGGGTAGTGCTGGACCTCAAAGTAGAAGACGCACAGGCCGGTTTAAAGGGCTTTAATGCCTATGGAAAGAATATCCTGCTCTCCACCCGCATCAATGGCTTCCTGTACGACAGCGAATTTTTATACCACGCAGGCAAACGTTCCCATCTCAAAATTGGCGCAGTCGCAGTATCTTGCCGGCCAGGCATCCAGTTTTCATCTTTCAGGGTGAAACTTTTAATGAAAGAAATGATGAATTATTGCAGGATTGTTTTCGGCTCATCGGCTGCTTAAATTTTTATGGAACAAAGAAACAGGATACTGATTAGTGTGGACGTGGAGGAATTTGATATCCCCGAAGAATTCGGCCAGCAGGTAACCCTCCAGGAGAAACTGGAAGTTTCCAGGAGCGGGTTGCAGGCCACACTGGCTTTATTTGACAAATACAATGTACGCGCTACGTTTTTCGTTACCGCTTATTGGGCACAACATTATCCTGAACTGATCAGGCAAATGGCCGTAAAGCATGAAATAGCCTCTCATGCCTATTATCATAGCTCTTTTACAGAAGCGGACCTGGAAAGTTCCCGCCTGGCTCTGCAGGAAATCAGCAGTCAGCCGGTACAGGGGTTTCGCATGCCGCGCCTCCGTAAAGTAAATATGCAGGCGCTGAAAGCCGCCGGCTACCTGTATGATGCCTCGGTAAACCCCACCTGGCTTCCCGGAAGATACAATAACCGGCATCTGCCGAGAACCGTGTTCAAAGACCAGGATACCTGGATCATTCCATCTTCCGTATCTCCTTTTCTCAGGTATCCCCTGTTCTGGCTGAGCGTAAAAAATATGCCCCTGTGGGTAACCCGGCATTTCAGTAAAAGAATTTTGAAGAAGGACTCCTACCTTTCTTTTTACTTCCATCCCTGGGAGCTGAGCGACATCAATGCGTATAAATTACCTGGCTATATCAGGCGTGTATCCGGGAAAAGAATGCAGCAAAAGATGGATTTATTCCTTGATTTCCTGCAACAAAACGGAACTTTCTGCACACACGCCGATCTGCTGAAAGGCATGTCCTGACTGGCTACGGCTGGATGATCTCCCTTTTCTTTTCTATTGATTCAGGTTTTTATACAACAACATTTAAGTTCTGGATGTTATAGTAATAATGAATCGAATAAGTATAATATCTGAAGGGATCTGATAAGGTATTTTTTTAGATTTTTTTTGAAAGATGCGCACATATTAGACTCATTTTCAGTAGTTTTGTGATACAATACGTATTGTTAACTGTGATGATGTTTGTTTGACGAGGTAAGACTATTCCCCATTATCCCCTGCCTTTATTTTTTTACGGCTGATCAGCAGCTTAGTTGCAAACGGAAAGCGTTTGCGTGCTAATTTCTTATTCATTCAACATGTAAATTGTTAAAACTAAAAATCAGACTATGAAAAGAATTCGTCTCTTAACCCTTGCACTTGCGGCTGTATTGTTTGGTTCTGCTGCTAACGCCCAGATTCAGAAAGGAAATATTATGGTAGGTGGTACCTTGGGTAACCTGGGTTTAAATTTCCAGAAAGAAAGCACCCAGTTTAGTATGGATCTCACACCAAAAGCGGCCTGGTTTATCAGGGATGGTCTTGCATTGGGAGGCTACGTAAACTTTGGTTTGACAACTGACAACCCGGGTACCAATACAAACTACGGCGTAGGTGCACTTGCCCGTTATTTTGTGGAGGATAAAAATGTAAGGAAACTGGAATTCTCCAAACGTACCCGTTTCTTCGTGGAAGGAAACGTTGGTTTTGCAGGTACCAATGTTGCCAACGGGGCTTCAACTAACGGTCTTAATATAGGTGTAGGCCCTGGCATTTCCTATTTTATTACCCCTAATATTGGTTTGGAAGGATTGCTGAAATACGATCTCACAGTAGGTTTTGGCAGCTCTACTACTTCAAACAGACTGAATCTGGGTGTAGGTTTCCAGATCTATCTGCCTTCAGCAAAGGCGAAACAGATTTACAGGGAAGAAACAGGAAAATAATTTAGTATATAATACAATTCAACAGCAGCGGCGGCAATGATTATTGCCGCCGCTGCTGTTATAAGGAGTCCTGTCTTTTAAGGGCGCTGAATAAAATGAACAGCAGAAGCAGGAATGAATTAACTGAACGGAGGCTTTTAAGCCGGAACCATTTATTTTAGTAGTTGTCTGTGAAGACGCAGACAGGGGGGGAAGCTGAAAACCCGGAACAGAGTAAGCATTACATCCATAAAACTCCGGATATGGTAAACTCTATTCTCCTGGCAGTGCTGAAGTTCCTGGCAACCGTTGCTGGCGCACTGTAAATTTTACACCTTGTTACACAAGGATATTAATTAATGGAAATTGCCGAAAATCACAAGTAAGAGTAGGCACAAATGAAAACAACACCTTATGATCCTTGATGCTTTAAACACATTTCTAACAGGATTGCTGGCGCTGCTGGTGTCTGCGCTTGGCGGCATTTAACCTGTATTGTTAGTTAGCACTAACCCCGGCTGAGGTTGTAACATATGAAAGTACCTGCATATGGTTCCGTAATGTAAATACAATGCTTATTACCGGTGAATCACGAATCGCGCTTCAGACAGGAAGCTGATTTAACAACTTCTGAACAAAAAGCCCCGGTATGTTTTGCCGGGGCTTTTTCTTTTAATGTAAATGAGCCATGGAGGCCTATTGAACAGTATAATATCAGGACGCCGAACTGAACAAAATGAACGAGCGGAATTCTGTGAATAGCCGTTAATTTCGGCAGGCACTAAAACAAGAAGTGTACATGGGATTGCCGAAAACCAAATAAAGAGAGTAGGTGTCACCCGTAGTAAAAACTATCTTATGGCTTTACTGAATCAACTGCTGGCAACGCTGGTTGCCCTGCTGAAATCTCTGCTGGGTGGCCTGTAATAAGGACTCCTTTCGGTAAGGGATTGTTCCGTACTTAAATGATACTATTTCCCTTACAACATCATCCGGAGGCTGTTCAATACCAGAACAGCCTCTTTTTTTTGTTGGCAGTATCCGCGTAACATGGCTATGGTGGCTCAATGAACAAATAATTGCGATTGGATTGGAATGAATAAAATGAACGGCCGGATATTGAATGAGAGCTTTTAATTTAGACATGTTAACTGAATAACAACTGGGCATCGCCGAAAACCAGGTAATAGAGTAGGCAGTATCTTATAAAAACCTTTTTCCATGGATTTACTGAATCAACTGCTGGCATTAATCTTAGGATTAGTTAAGTCATTATTAGGTGGTTTACCACTCTAATCATTGTTGGGTCGATTGACCAACAAGTCATCAAACCATTTCAATTATTCAGAAAGGGTTGTTCCAGGTAAGCGGGAACAGCCCTTTCTCTTTTGGGTTATTGCCATCTGGCAGGGATGGCTCCGCTTCCTCCTGAGGTAAGGATTTATGGAACCTGTTAGCCGCGCTGCTGGTATTTTTGATCCTTACACCGGGGAAGTTGCGTTCCAGGATAGCGGTTACCTTACTGATATTTCTCCCATGCCTCAAACCTGCGTATACCCTGGACTATCTATGCAGTATGAATACTGTTAGCATGGACTCCTGATGCACTCCTCATGCACTCTTGATGCACTCTTAATGCACTAAGCATGCACTCCCCATGCACTATTCCGTCCTGACAGGGCTATACAGGGGAAAGAAATAATCCTGATATCGCTTTACGCTCCCCGGCTCCCCGTTCCCGGATACTGTTGAGAGGTATCCGTTCCGTTTTCCATCTCCCGGGAAAAAAATTGTAAAGAAATTCTCCTTTTTTTGGTTTTGAAATATGTTTTCCTATATTTGTCAAAACGGGGCATGTGAAGTTACCTTAAGGCTTAACATACACACAATGAATGGTTTCTGAAGCCGTCATCCCCGGTAACAGCAATTTTACCGCACCTCTTTCGCCGCCGGAGCCAGCCCCTTGCCCGGTTTCTTTTATTTTTTCCTGAGATTTATTTGCCAAATAGAAAAAACGGGTTACCTTTGCCCTCCCAAATTGTATTGGGAAAAAACAAGAAGAAGTTCATTGCATATGTCTCAGAGAATAAGAATCAAGCTGAAGTCCTACGATCATAACCTGGTAGACAAGTCTGCTGAGAAGATCGTTAAAACCGTGCGTAACACGGGTGCCGTGGTAACAGGTCCAATTCCTTTACCTACCGAGAAGAAAATATTTACAGTATTACGTTCTCCGCACGTAAATAAGAAAGCGCGCGAGCAGTTCCAACTGTGTACACACAAACGTTTACTGGATATTTACACGTCTTCTTCCAGAACTGTAGACGCGCTGAGCAAGCTCGATCTGCCTTCCGGAGTGGAAGTTGAAATTAAAGCATAGGACAACAGCAAGGCGGGCGAAAGGCCGGCCTTTTATTGATTTATGGTTATCATGTTGATTACCAGCAGGATAGCAATTTTAACAAGCAAACATAGGTCGCGCCTTCTGGGCGGCCGCCCAATAAATGTATTTAAACCGCCCATCCTGGGGATAGCACGAAATCCCCCAGGCGCTGGGTAAAATCATATAAAAAATGAAAGGTATTATTGGCAAAAAGATTGGTATGACCAGTATCTTCGAGTCTAATGGTAAGCAAACTGCTGTTACCATTATCGAAGCGGGTCCCAACGTTGTAACTCAGGTAAAAACCCTGGAGTCAGATGGTTACAATGCAATTCAGGTTTCTTTCGGTGAGAAGAAAGAAAAACACACCACTAAAGCAGAAAGCAGTCACTTCGCGAAAGCAAGCACCTCTCCCAAACGTTTTGTAAAAGAACTCCGCAACCCGGACGTACAGAAAGCCCTCGGTGAATCTATCACCTGCGAAATCTTCGCAGAAGGTGAAACAATTGACGTTGTAGGCACTTCCAAAGGTAAAGGTTTCCAGGGTGTTGTAAAACGCCACGGATTCAGTGGTGTGGGTGAAGCTACCCACGGTCAGCACGATAGAAGCAGGGCTCCTGGTTCTGTTGGTGGATCCTCTTATCCTTCCCGCGTTTTCAAGGGTATGCGTATGGCCGGCCAGACAGGTAACGAAAGAGTGAAAGTGAAAGGTCTGAAGATCGTGAAAATATTCCCTGAAAAGAATTATATCCTGGTAAGTGGTTCCGTTCCCGGCCACATTGGTTCAATCGTTTTAATCCAGAAGTAACATGCAAATCGATATTTTAAATATAGAAGGTAAGAAAACCGGAAGGACTATTGATCTTCCTGAGGAGATCTTTGGTGTTGAGCCTAACAACCACGTAATCTACCTGGCTGTTAAGCAATACCTGGCTGCTCAGCGTCAGGGTACCCACAAGGTAAAAACCAGAGCTGAAGTACAAGGTGCTTCCCGCAAACTGCACAAACAGAAAGGTACCGGTGGCGCCCGTAAAGGTAACATCCGTAACCCATTGTATAAAGGTGGTGGTACCATCTTCGGACCAAAACCGCACGGTTGGGGTTTCAAACTGAACAGAAAAGTGAAAGATCTCGCAAAGATCTCCGCCCTGTCAGTAAAAGCTAAAGAAAACAGCATCATCATTGTTGAAGATCTGCAGCTCGAAACACCAAAAACCAAACAATTCGTTGGCTTCCTGAAGAATCTGAACATCAATGTTGAAGGCAGAAAGACTATGTTCATCACGCCTGAATACAATGACAATGTTTACCTGTCTTTAAGAAACATTCCTACTGTAGACGGTACTGTACTGAGCGACGTAAACACTTACGACATCATGAACAGCAATTATATCGTGTTCACAGAAAGCGCTGCAAAGATCTTCACTGAAGAGCCTGCAGAAGCGGAAGCATAGGATGTCAAAACCAATTAAATAACAGCTTGCGGCTAACGCCAACAGCTTAATGCTATAAAGAAGATGAAACTTTCTGACGTTTTAATCAAACCGGTGGTATCCGAAAAGGTTAACAAAGCAACCGAAAAATTCAACCGCTACTACTTCATTGTTGACAAAAAAGCCAACAAACTGGAGATCAAGAAAGCAGTAGAAGAATTTTACGGCGTAACCGTAGCAGAAGTAAATACTGCTGTAATGCCAGGTAAAGCAAAATTCCGCTTTACTAAAGCCGGTTTCATCGCAGGTAAAAAACCGTCTTACAAAAAGGCGATCATTACCGTTGCAAGTGGTGAAACTATAGATCTGTATGCTAACATGTAGTGCCGTTCCGGCCTGAACAGCCGGGATGTGGATGTATATACAGATCACTATTTATATTTAATAACAACATTTAACTTTTTAGGAAGTAATGGCACTGAAGAAGTTCAAACCAATGACGGCCGGTACCCGCTGGAAAATAGGCAACGCTTACGCTGAGCTGACATCGGATACCCCTGAGAAAAGCCTGCTGGAGCCCATCAAAAGGACCGGCGGTAGAAATGCGCAGGGAAGAATGTCCATGCGCTACATAGGTGGTGGTCACAAGAAACAATACCGTGTAATTGATTTCAAACGTGATAAAGAGAATGTACCTGCTACAGTTAAAACGATCGAATATGATCCTAACCGTAGCGCATTCATCGCACTGGTAAACTATGCTGACGGTGAAAAACGTTATATCATTGCTCCACAGGGCTTACAGGTTGGTGGTACCGTTATAAGCGGCTCCGATGTAGCTCCTGAAGTAGGTAACGCTTTACCACTGAAGAATATGCCACTGGGTACTGTTGTGCACAACATCGAGCTGCAGCCTGGTAAAGGTGGTGCAATCGCAAGAAGCGCCGGCGCTTACGCACAGCTGTCCAACAAGGAAGAAAAATATGCCGTACTGAAAATGCCTTCCGGCGAGCTCCGCAAAGTATTAAATACTTGTAAAGCTACCGTAGGTACTGTTTCTAACTCCGACCACGCACTGCAATCCATCGGTAAAGCAGGTGCTAACCGTTGGAGAGGTATCCGCCCCCGCAACCGTGGTGTGGCTATGAACCCTGTGGATCACCCAATGGGTGGTGGTGAAGGTAAATCTTCCGGAGGCCATCCAAGATCAAGAACTGGTAAATATGCGAAAGGTCTGAAAACCAGAAAACCGCATAAGAGTTCTGATAAGCTGATCATTAGCAGAAAAAACGGTAAAAAATTATAGTATTTCTGAATCAGGGCTCCGGTAGCAATACCGGATCCCGGGTTTGAAAAATCATAAATCAGTAAGACATGGCTCGTTCCATAAAAAAAGGTCCTTACGTAGACCTGAAATTAGAAACAAAAGTTGAAAAGATGAATACCGGTACCAAGCGTTCTGTTATCAAGACCTGGAGCCGTCGTTCTACTATCACTCCTGATTTCGTTGGTCACACTTTCGCTGTTCATAATGGCAACAAATTTATTCCTGTTTATGTAACGGAATTTATGGTTGGTCATAAACTGGGCGAATTTGCACCTACACGTAACTTCAGAGGACACGTAAACAAGAAAATGTAAATTATAGTCTGAGGTTTGAGGTTTGAAGTATTCGTTTCAAACCGGAACATCAAACACCAGACGTCAGACATTAAATAATAAAAGAAATTAATAACAATGGAAGCAGTAGCTAAGCTGAATAATAATCCTACATCTCCCCGCAAAATGCGTTTGCTCGCGGACTTAATCCGTGGTCTGGATGTGGAAAAGGCTTTGAATATTTTGAAATTCCATCCGAAACACCCAAGCGTACCTTTAGAGAAGTTGCTGATATCCGCTATCGCCAACTGGAAAGTGAAGAACGAAGGTGCAAGGGTAGAAGATGCTAACCTGATCGTAAAAACCGTTTTTGTTGATGGCGGCCGCACCCTGAAAAGAATGCGCCCGGCTCCACAGGGAAGGGGTTACCGTATCCGCAAGAGAAGTAACCACGTAACGATCGTAGTGGACGGTAAAGCACAGTAATTCAGTGCAAACCGGAAACAAAATAGAAACAAAACTATTAAACTAATAGACAAATAACCAGAACATGGGTCAGAAAACAAATCCTATTGGTAACAGGTTAGGTATCATCAGAGGATGGGACTCTAATTGGTATGGCAGCAAAAAAGACTTTGCTGTTAAACTGATCGAAGATAACAAGATCAGAACTTATCTGAATGCCCGTATCAACAAAGGTGGCATCTCAAGAGTTGTGATCGAAAGAACTTTAGGTAAGTTAATCATCACTGTTCATACTTCTAAGCCTGGTATCATCATTGGTAAAGGCGGTAACGAAGTTGATCGCATCAAGGAAGAGCTGAAGAAGCTGACAGGCAAAGAAGATGTACAGATCAACATCCTGGAGATCCGTCGTCCCGAAATGGATGCTAACATCGTTGCTGAAACAATCGCAAAACAGATTGAAAGCCGTATCAACTACAAACGTGCTATCAAAATGGCGATTGCTACCGCTCTGAGAATGGGTGCTGAAGGTATCAAGGTTAAAATCAGTGGCCGTTTAGGTGGTGCTGAAATTGCCCGCTCCGAAGAAATGAAACAAGGTCGCGTGCCTTTACATACTTTCCGTATGGACATCGATTACGCTTCCCTGTTCGCTTTAACCGTTTATGGTAAAATCGGTATCAAAGTATGGATCTGTAAAGGTGAAGTACTGGGTAAACGCGATCTGAACCCGAACGTTTTAACCGGTAAAGAAGGTGATAACCGTGGTACTGGTCATGGCGGCGAAAGAAGAGAACATCACGGTGAACGCAGAGATAACCGCGGTGGTGGCGAAAGAAGAGGCGGTGGAGAACACCGTGGCGGTGGCCGCAGATAGTATCTGGCGGTTAAGCAGACATTAACAATTACTATTAACATTAACAACATAGACGATGTTACAGCCAAAAAGAACGAAACACAGGAAGATGCACAAAGGCCGCATCAAAGGGAACGCTAAAAGAGGCGCTACCCTCTCCTTTGGTACTTTCGGTCTTAAAGCATTAGAACCTAAGTGGATCACCGACAGGCAGATCGAAGCTGCACGTGTTGCGCTGACAAGGCACATGAAACGTGAAGGTAACGTATGGATCCGCATATTCCCTGACAAACCTATCACTGCTAAGCCTTTGGAAGTGAGGATGGGTAAAGGTAAAGGTGCTCCTGACCATTGGGCAGCAGTTGTAAAGCCAGGTAGAATTTTATTTGAAGCTGATGGCGTTTCCTTACAGGTAGCAAAAGAAGCAATGGAACTCGCAGCACAGAAACTGCCCATTAAAGTAAAATTTGTAACCAGCCGCGACTTCGTAGCTTAATTACAGGTACACAATAACTAAAAATCCGGTAACACTGCCCCGGCAGCTAACCGAATCAAACTCAATACAATGGCAAAAGAAAAGCTGGAACTGAAAGGCCTGAGCGAACAAGATCTGAAAGAGAAAATCTCTGCAGAAGAACTCCGCTTGAAAAAAATGACCTTTGGTCACGCAATTACGCCAATCGAAAATCCAATGAGCATCCGCGCCGTAAGACGCGATATCGCTCGGATGAATACCGAACTGCGTAAAAGACAACTGGGCTTCTGATTCTTCAGTCCCGGTGATACCGGGACTGCTGACATAGCATTAGTATAATACAATTTATGACCTCCTCACGGAGGGTTAAATACTTTCAACAATGACGACCGAAAGAAAATTAAGAAAAACCAGGATTGGTGTGGTTGCCAGCAACAAAATGGATAAAACCATTACCGTTAAGGTGGAGCGTAAGGTAAAGCACCCGATCTATGGTAAATTCGTGAAAAAAACTACCAAGTTCATGGCGCACGACGATAAAAACGAGTGCAGCATCGGCGATACCGTGAAAATCGCGGAAACACGCCCTCTGAGCAAGAACAAATGCTGGAGACTGGTAGAAGTAATCGCTAAAGTAAAATAATTATTTATTTGTTTCAAGCTGCTGCCGGCAACCCCGGTGCCAGCCGCTGACTAAACAATATCAAATCTCATTTCGATGATACAACAAGAATCAAGACTGAGTGTAGCTGATAACAGCGGTGCCAAAGAAGTATTGTGCATCCGCGTATTAGGTAACTCCGGTCAGGACTACGCTGGCGTAGGCGATAAAATTGTAGTAACCGTTAAGGACGCAATGCCAGGTGGCGGTGTGAAGAAAGGTATGGTGACCAAAGCTGTAATCGTAAGAACTAAGAACAAATTACGTCGTAAAGATGGTTCTTATATCCGTTTCGATGATAACGCGGTTGTACTGCTCAATAACTCAGACGAACCTCGCGGTACCCGTATTTTCGGTCCGGTTGCACGTGAGCTGAGAGACAAGGGTTATATGAAAATTATCTCCCTCGCTCCTGAGGTATTATAAAGATATAGCGGTACAGGGATTTTGGAATTTTTATGATTTTTATCAAAAAAAGCCAAAATCCCGAAATCCGAAAATATTTCTTATCTTTGCAGCCCGTTTGCAAAACGAGAAAAAACATTAATCAAGCGAAACTATTGTTTCGCTTGGCGTTTATAAATAAATCAAAGTAATGAAAACTAGATTTAAGCCTAAATTTAACATTAAGAAAGGCGACCTGGTTGCGGTAATTGCCGGTGATGACAAGGATAGAACCAAAGCGCGTAAAGTGCTGGAAGTGAATCCTGAGAAAGCCCGCATTCTTGTAGAAGGCGTTAACATTATTACCAAGCACACGAAGCCAACTGCCCAGAATACCAAAGGTGGTATTGTTAAGCAGGAAGCTCCTATCGCCATCTCTAATGTAATGCTGTGGGATGCTAAAACTGGTAAACCTACCAGGGTTAACAGGCAGAGAGAAAACGGTAAATTAATTCGTATCGCTAAAAAATCAGGGGAGGAAATTAAATAATGTCAAACACAAAATATACTCCGAGACTGCAGACTAAATACCACGAGGAAGTTAAATCTGCACTGATGAAGAAATTCAACTACAAAAGTGTTATGCAGGTTCCTCGCCTGGTAAAAATTTGCCTGAACCAGGGTATCAATGGTGCAGTAGGTGATAAGAAACTGGTAGACATCGCAGTAGACGAAATGACCCGCATCGCTGGTCAGAAAGCTATCGCTACCATGTCTAAAAAGGATATCTCCAACTTCAAACTCAGAAAGAACATGCCTATCGGTGCACGTGTAACTTTACGCAGCACTAATATGTACGACTTCCTGGATCGTTTGATCGCTGTATCCCTCCCACGTGTACGTGACTTCAAAGGTGTGAACGAAAAAGCTTTTGACGGTCGTGGTAACTACACTATGGGTATCACCGAACAAATCATCTTCCCTGAAATCGATATCGATAAAGTAACGAAAATGTCCGGTATGGATATCACCTTCGTTACCACTGCAAACACCAACGAAGAAGCTTACGAGCTCCTGAAGGAAATGGGTATGCCGTTCAAGGGTATGAAAAAAGATAATCAGTAAATCGAAACGATAATATAATTATGGCAAAAGAATCCGTAAAAGCCAGACAAAGGAAAAGAGAAGCTATGGTAGCTAAGTTCGCAGAAAAACGCGCTGCCCTGAAAGCTGCCGGTGACTACGCTGCACTGGATCAACTTCCAAAAAATGCTTCCCCTGTTCGTCTGCACAACAGATGCCAGCTGACCGGTCGTCCTAAAGGATACATGCGTCACTTCGGCCTCTGCAGGAACATGTTCCGTGACCTGGCTCTCGCAGGTAAAATCCCTGGCGTTAGAAAAGCCAGCTGGTAATTCAAGGTGTTTATCTTCCGGCCTACCGGAGGTGTAAATCCCGAAAAAGTTATTTGATTCCCATCTTATTACGATTGGATATCGCATTGTAAACATTTATCAAACTATTACAACAATGGTTACTGATCCAATAGCAGACTTCCTGACACGTATCCGGAACGCGCAAATGGCCACCCACAGGATTGTGGAAATTCCGGCTTCCAAGCTGAAAAAACGCATTACAGAAATTCTGTACGACAAAGGTTATATCCTGAAGTACAAATTTGAAGAAGATACTAAACAAGGCGTAATCAAAATCGCTTTGAAGTACGATCCGATCTCTAAAGAACCCGCTATCAAGGAATTACAACGCATCAGCCGCCCAGGTCTGCGTCAGTACGCTAAACCAGAAGAGTTTAAGCGCGTGAAGAACGGTTTAGGCGTAGCGATTATCTCTACTTCCAAAGGTGTAATGACCGATAAGGAAGCAAAAGCTCAAAATGTAGGTGGCGAAGTAGTTTGCTTCATCTATTAATATATTGAATGACTGGTTGTTACCCAATCAGTCATTCACTTAAGTTATCTGACAATTAAGCTCTCTATACGGCGCTGAACACGGATAACCGGTACATCAATATCAAACAACTTTAAATTAAAGTTATGTCTCGTATAGGTAAAAGTCCTATCAAATTGGCTAGCGGAGTTACAGTTACTGTTTCCCCTTCCAATGAAGTAACCGTAAAAGGCCCTAAAGGTGAACTGAAAAAGAACATCGACAGGGAAATGAAGATTGAGGTGAAGGACGGCGTTTTAACAGTAATCCGCCCAACTGAACAGATCCGTCATAAAGCACTCCACGGTTTATACCGCGCTTTACTGGCTAACATGGTTCAGGGTGTTACTGAAGGATTCAAAAAACAACTGGAACTGGTGGGTGTTGGTTATAAAGCAGCAAACAACGGTCAGTTACTGGATCTCGCTTTAGGTTACTCTCACAATATCGTTTTCGAAATTCCGAAAGAACTGAAGGTAGCTACCCTGACTGAAAAAGGTCAGAACCCTAAGATCATGCTGGAAGGTATCGATAATCAATTGCTGGGTCAGGTAGCCGCTAAGATCCGCGGTCTGCGTAAACCAGAACCATACAAAGGTAAAGGTGTTCGCTACAGCGATGAAGTGGTACGTAAGAAAGCTGGTAAATCAGCCGGTAAGTAAAATATTTAATTGGCTAATCAGCTACTATAGCTGGTTAGCTGATTTTAACAGATACCCCGGCAGCATCGGGGTAATAAAATAAAACTCAAAATGAGCACAAAAGTTAACAGGAGACAGAAAATCCGCTACCGCATCCGTAAGAAAATTTCCGGTACTGCACAGCAACCAAGATTATCTGTATTTCGCAGCAACAGCGATATCTATGTGCAGTTGATCGACGATACCAATGGCACTACCCTGGCTTCCGCTTCTTCCCGTGATAAGGATATCAAAGCACAGGCAGGTAACAAAAGCGAAAAATCTGTACTGGTAGGTAAAGCGCTGGCTGTTAAGGCACTGGCACTGGGTCTCACCACCTGCGTTTTCGACAGAAGTGGTTATTTATATCATGGCCGCGTGAAAAGCGTAGCTGACGGAGCAAGAGAAGGCGGTCTTCAGTTTTAATCACGAAGTCCGAATCTTATAATTCTGAACAAGTAATTCTTATAAAATAAAATGGCAAAGAATTCATTCAATAAAGTAAAGGCTGGTGATCTGGAGCTGAAAGAAAAAGTAGTGGCGATCAACCGTGTTACTAAAACCACTAAAGGCGGTCGTACATTCAGTTTCTCCGCACTGGTAGTTGTAGGTAACGAAAACGGTGTTGTTGGTCACGGTCTTGGTAAAGCCAAAGAAGTACAGCAGGCTATCACCAAAGGTATAGACGATGCTAAGAAGAACCTGATCAAGGTTCCTGTTATGCACGGTACCATTCCTCACGATCAGTTTGCTAAAGAAGGCGCCGCCAAAGTGTTGATCAAACCAGCCGCTCACGGTACCGGTGTGATCGCAGGAGGTTCCATGCGTGCAGTACTGGAAAGCGTTGGTGTAACCGACGTACTTGCTAAATCTCTGGGTTCCGCTAATCCACACAACGTGGTAAAAGCTACCTTCAAAGCTTTAGGCATGTTACGCGAACCAATCAGCATCGCCAAAACAAGAGGCGTTTCCCTGAAGAAAGTTTTCAACGGTTGATTTATACCCGCTGAAAAGCTGGGTACCTCCGGAAAATTTTGAAAATAATTCATTAACAATTAAATTACTCCGCTTTTAGCGGATAGGGGTTTATGGCAAAGATTAAGATCACTCAAGTGAAAAGTGGTATAGACCGTCCGGAAAGGCAGAAACTGACCTTGAAGGCACTGGGCCTGACTAAAATGCACGCTACTGTTGAAGTAGAAGCAACTCCTCAGATCCTGGGTATGGTCCGTAAAGTTAATCACCTTGTAACGGTAGAAACAGTTAACGCTTAATTAAGTAACACTGCTGTGGGATTGTCTGTTGATAATCTTACCTTTACATTTGTGACTTTACCATTTTTATTTTAGAATAAAAGCGAGCGGTTAATTTCCGCGCAAGTAAAAACAATTAATTATGAATCTGCATTCATTACAGCCTGCACAAGGCGCTGTACATAAAGAAAAACGTCTTGGACGTGGTGAGGCTTCCGGTAAAGGTGGTACCTCTACAAAAGGTAACAAAGGTATCCAGCAACGTGCTGGTTACGCGAGCAAAAGAGGCTTCGAAGGTGGCCAGATGCCAATCCAACGCCGTATGCCAAAACGCGGTTTCAAAAATAATAACCGTGAAGAATACAAAATCTTCAACCTGGGTCAGCTGGATCAATTAGTTGAGAAATATGGCCTCCAGGAGTTTAATCTGGAAACCTTGTTCATGAACGGTCTGATTAACAGAACAGCTAAAGTTAAGATTCTCGCTACCGGCGAACTCAAAACAAAGGTGACTGTTAAAGTTAACGCTATCAGCGAAAAAGCTAAACAGGCCATCGAAACAGCAGGTGGATCAGTAGAACTGGTATAAGACTTTACGACTGAGGAGACGCCTACGGAGTAGTGCGTCTTTTCATATTTAATAGCGCTATTAAACCTTTATCTTCCTGTGAAGAAATTTATCGAAACGATTAAGAATATCTGGAGTATTGAGGATTTGCGTAACCGCATCCTGACCACCCTGCTCCTGGTCCTCATCTACCGCGTAGGATCCTATATCGCTTTGCCCGGCATTGATGCAAATGCGCTCACCGACTTTGAGAAAAATTCTAATCAGGGTATCCTGGGTTTGGTTAACATGTTTGCCGGCGGATCGTTTTCAAGGGCCTCCATATTTGCATTGGGTATTATGCCCTACATCTCTGCGTCCATTGCCATCCAGTTATTAACTATAGCTGTTCCGCAATTCCAGAAAATGCAGAAAGAAGGTGAAAGCGGCCGCAAAAAAATTAACCAGTTCACCCGTTACCTCACAGTTATCGTAACAGGTTTCCAGGCGAGTGCTTACGTTGCTTATCTGCGTAATCAGTCAGGTGGCGCTATTATTGCCGAATATGGCACCTTTTTCTTCTGGCTCTCTACTACCGTTTTACTTACTGCAGGTACCCTGTTTGTAATGTGGCTCGGTGAAAAGATCACAGACAAAGGAATTGGTAACGGTACCTCCATCATCATCATGATGGGTATCCTTGCCCGTTTGCCACAGGCTTTAGTCGCAGAATTTTCCAGTAAAGTTGCAGGTGAAGCGGGTGGACCGATCCTGTTCCTCATTGAAATTGCCATCTTTATCTTAATCACCGTGGGCCTCATCCTGCTCGTTCAGGGTACCAGGAAAATACCGGTGAATTACGCTAAACGTATCGTAGGTAACAAACAATATGGTGGTGTACGCCAGTTCATTCCCCTGAAAGTGAATGCTGCCGGTGTAATGCCTATCATCTTCGCCCAGGCGATCATGTTCATCCCTGCAACTGCCATAGGCTTTGCCACTTCCTCAGAAAGTGCGTCCGGCTTTATCCGCATCTTCAGTGATCACACGAACGGCTGGTACAACCTCATTTACGCGGTGCTCGTTATTGTATTCACCTACTTCTATACTGCGCTCATTTTCAATCCAACCCAAATGGCGGATGAAATGAAACGTAATAACGGATTCATCCCGGGTATCAAACCAGGTAAAGCAACCGCTGATTACATCGGTGCGGTAATGGACCGTATCACTTTGCCCGGCGCATTTTTCCTGGCAATAGTGGGTATCATGCCCGGCCTGGCTGCCGCCTTTAAAGTGAACAGCAACTTTGCTACTTTCTTCGGAGGTACATCCCTGCTGATCATGGTGGGAGTTATCCTGGATACACTGCAACAAATTGAAAGCCAGCTCCTGATGCGCCATTACGATGGACTGATGAGCACCGGCCGTATCAAAGGCAGAACTGCCCCGGCTAACGCATAAGTAATTGAACACAAAAGTGTTACAAGAACAATAAAATAGCCACAGAAGCTTTCCCGCTTTGGTGGCTATATTATTTTTGAATAAAGAACAGTTAGTCCTTAGCTTCAGTTAAAAGCATACGCAGAAAGCTGATGCTGATCACTAACAGCGACAGAAACAAGGATGTTATGATTCACTATAAGACGAAGGAAGAAATAGAGTTGATACGTAAAAGTGCCCTGATTCTCAGTGCAGCCCTGGCAGAAGTAGCCAGGACCCTGAAACCGGGGATGACTACACTGGACGTGGATGCTGTGGCTGATAAGTTTATCGTTGAAAATGGTGGAACACCTTCCTTCAAAAATTACAAAGGTTTCCCGAATGCCTGCTGCATCTCAGTAAATGAAGAAGTAGTACACGGTATTCCAAATAAATATGTGCTGAAAGACGGTGATATCCTCACCGTGGATGTAGGGGTTTACATGAACGGATACCATTCCGACAGCGCCTACACCTTTGCCATTGGTAATGTACCCGAAAACGTACTCCGCCTGATGACTGCCACCAAAGCTTCCCTGTACAAAGGCATCGAAAAAGCGATTGTTGGCAACAGGATAGGTGATATCTCTTATGCAATACAGGAATATACCGAAAAAGAGCGCGGTTACGGCGTAGTAAGGGAACTGGTAGGGCATGGCCTCGGCCGGAACCTGCATGAGGACCCTCAGGTGCCTAATTATGGTAAAAGAGGTAGTGGTCCGGTGATGAAGGAAGGACTGGTGATAGCCATCGAGCCTATGATCAATCTCCGCTCGAAAGACGTGGAGTACCTGGAAGACGGCTGGACAGTAGCTACCCGCGACGGAAGCCCGTCTGTTCACTTTGAACATACGGTGGCTGTTGGAAAAGGGAAGGCGGATGTGTTATCTACCTATGTGGATATAGAAAAAGAAGAGAAAAACAACCCCGAATTAAATTCAAATTACTAGTATAGGATTTTGGATTTATCTAATATAGCAGGGGTTTTGAGGGTAAAAAGGACAGGTTTTGGTAAAAAAACTGGCAATATTAATAATAATCAGGGGAAATTTTTCTATTTCAAAAGATAAATGCTATCTTTGCAGTCCTAAAAATTTTTATGGCAAAACAGGCACTCATTAAACAGGATGGAATTATATTAGAAGCCTTGTCGAACGCTATGTTCCGTGTAAAATTGGAAAACGGGCATGAGATCCTGGCCACCATTTCTGGAAAAATGAGAATGCACTACATCCGCATTCTGCCAGGAGATAAGGTTGGCGTGGAGATGAGCCCATACGATTTGTCAAGAGGCCGTATAATTTTCAGATACAAATAAGTGGGAACAGCGTAGAGGGGATTGGAATAATAATTTAACAAATATCATAACCTTTTATAAAGTATTAATCATGAAGGTAAGAGCTGCAATCAAAAAAAGAAGTGCGGATTGTAAAATAGTTCGTAGAAAAGGTGTTTTGTTGGTGATCAACAAAAAGAATCCTCGTTTTAAACAACGCCAGGGTTAATCGGTTCCCCTAACGGAATTTGATTTTTTAATCAGAATCATAAAATCTAAAATAGAAATATGGCACGTATAGCCGGTATAGATCTTCCTAAAAATAAAAGAGGAGAAATTGGCCTCACCTATATCTTTGGTATAGGCCGTTCTACCGCCCAATATATCCTGAACAAGGCGGAAATTGATGTAAACAAAAAAGTGCGTGATTGGAATGATGATGATCAAGCTGCCATCCGTAACATTATCAACGGTGAGTTTAAGGTAGAAGGTCAGCTGCGTTCCGAAGTGCAAATGAATATCAAGCGTCTGCTGGATATCGCTTGTTACCGCGGTTTGCGTCACAGGAAAGGCTTACCGGTAAGAGGTCAGCGTACACGTACCAACAGCCGTACCCGTAAAGGTAAACGTAAGACAGTGGCTGGTAAGAAAAAAGCAACTAAGAAATAATAAATAAAATCCCAGGTTGAAATCCCAAATCCGAATCTGAGGGGTTTCAATGACGGTGAGTCGTGTAATTTGGGATGCGGAATTTCATATTTGGAATTTAAATCATTATGGCAAAAGCAAATAATACAAAAACTGCTGCTAATAAAAAGAGAGTAGTAAAGGTAGATAACTACGGAGATGTTCATATCTCTGCTAGCTTTAACAACATCATCGTGAGCATCACCAACAAGCATGGTCAGGTTATATCCTGGTCTTCTGCTGGTAAAATGGGCTTCAGAGGTTCTAAGAAGAACACTCCGTATGCTGCTCAGCTGGCTGCACAGGATGCTGCTAAAGTTGCAATGGACTCAGGTCTGAAAAGAGCAGATGTATTTGTAAAAGGCCCTGGAGCTGGTCGTGAAAGTGCTATCCGCGCTATCGCTAACTCCGGTATCGAAGTGAACATGATTAAAGACGTTACGCCTTTACCACACAACGGTTGCCGCCCTCCTAAGAAGAGAAGAGTATAGTAATATATATTTACAGCATCCAGATACCAGATTTCATTAGAAGTTTGGTATCTGGACGTTGTAATATTATTAAATAAATGGATGCATGATCAGGTTTTCAGATTTTTTGAAGAGCATGCATCATTAACTAAAAAATCTAAAGTATATTTAAAACATGGCAAGGTACACAGGTCCCAAAACCAAAATTTCCAGAATTTTTGGTGAGCCCATTCTCGGTAATGGCAAGTATTTAAGTAAGAACAGTAACCCTCCGGGTCAGCATGGTGCTAACCGTAAACGCAAACAATTAGGCGAATACGCACTCCAGCTGAGAGAAAAACAAAAAGCTAAATACACTTACGGTTTGCTGGAACGTCAGTTCCGTAACCTGTTTGATGAAGCTACCCGCAGAAAAGGTGTTGCCGGTGAAGTATTGATCAAACTGCTCGAAGCCCGTCTGGATAACACCGTTTTCCGTCTTGGTATCGCTCCTTCACGTCCTGCTGCCCGTCAGCTGGTTTCTCACAAGCACGTTACTGTTAACGGTATTGTTGTTAACACTCCTTCTTTCCAACTGAAACCAGGAGACGTTATCAGCCTGAAAAACAAAACTGCAAACAATTCTGCACTGACCAGCGTTATCCGTGGAAAAAATCCTAAGTTCAGCTGGCTGGATTGGAACGAGAAAGAAATGAAAGGTGTATTCATTGCTTATCCTGAGAGAGAGAGCGTTCCTGAAAATATCAAGGAACAACTGATCGTAGAATTGTACTCTAAGTAATAAATAATTAGTCCGTGGCCAAAGGTCACGGACTAACCTCATATTTAACAAATAAATCTATCATATCAATGGCAATTTTAAATTTCCAGAAACCTGATAAGATCGTATTGCAGAAGTCTACCGACTTTGAAGCTCAATTCGAATTCCGTCCATTAGAACCAGGTTATGCTGTGACTGTCGGTAATGCGTTACGTCGCGTACTGTTGTCTTCTTTGGAGGGCTATGCCATTGTGGGTATTAAAATTGAAGGAGCCGATCACGAGTTCGCTACACTGAAAGGTGTTACTGAAGACGTTACTGAAATCATCCTGAACCTGAAACAGGTTCGTTTCAAGAGGATTTCAGAGAGTGATGTAACGAACGAAAAGATCACACTGTCCATTAAGGGTAAAACAGAGTTCCGCGCTGATATGATTGAAAAAGCCACCAGTGCTTTCCAGATCATGAATCCGGAGCTGTTAATCTGCACCCTGGATCCTTCTGCCAAGCTGGATATCGAACTGACTATCGGTAAAGGCCGTGGTTATGTTCCGGCTGAGGAAAATAAACCCAAGGATGCAGTATTCGGCTACATCGCGATCGACTCTATCTTTACGCCTATCAAAAACGTAAAGTACAGCATAGAAAATACCCGTGTGGAGCAGAAAACTGACTATGAGAAGCTCGTTATGGAGGTGATCACCGACGGTACTATCCACCCGGAAGAAGCAGTGAAACAAGCTTCCCGTATCCTCATTCAGCACCTGATGATCATCACTGATGAAAACATCAGCTTTGATACCAAAGACACTGAAAAAGAAGATGTGGTGGACGAACAAACACTGCAACTGCGTAAGATACTGAAAACACCACTCGAAGATCTCGATCTGAGCGTACGTGCATTCAACTGTCTGAAAGCAGCTAAAATCAATTCCCTCAGCGAACTGGTACAATACGAACAGGAAGAACTGATGAAGTTCAGAAACTTCGGCCAGAAATCACTCAGCGAAATTGAACAGGTATTGGGCGAAAGAGGTCTGCACTTCGGTATGGATCTGTCTAAACTGAAACTCGAAGAAGAATAGTATTTATCTGTTAAGCCAAAGCCGTTGCATCCGTAATAGCTTTGGCTTAACTACTTTATAATTAACAAGTACCTTGCAATTCCTGACACGGTGTAAGGGTTAAAACAAATAATGTCATGCGTCACGGAGTTAAATTAAACAAATTAAGCAGAACTGCTTCCCACCGTAAAGCCCTGATGTCCAATCTGGCTTGCGAACTGATCAGCCACAAACGTATCACCACTACACTGGCAAAGGCGAAAGCCCTCCGCGTGTATGTTGAGCCGCTGCTGACAAGAGGCAAAACCGATTCTACCCACAACCGTAGAATTGTGTTCAGCTACCTGCAGGATAAAGAAGCTATCAAGGAACTGTTCAGCACGATCAGTGAGAAAATAGCTACCCGTCCTGGTGGTTACACCCGTATCATTAAACTGGGTAAACGTGTGGGCGATAACGCAGAAGTTGCGCTGATTGAACTGGTAGACTTCAACGAAATCTACGGTAAATCAGAAGAAAAAGCTGCTGCTAAGAAAACCCGTCGTGCCGGTGGTGCTAAGAAGAAAGCAGAAGAAGCAACTGAAACTAAAGCTGCTGATACTGCAACAGAAGAAAAATCTGCTGAGTAATCTTATATCAAACGATACGAAAAAGGACAAAGCCTGGCTTTGTCCTTTTTTTATGCACTAATAAATACATATATTTCGTAATATTACAGCGGTTTTAATGAGTATCCCTATGAAATACCTGCATTGTGATAGTTGTGGTCATCCCAACCCACTCAAATCTGAATACCTTACTTTTTGCGATGCGTGCGGAAAAAAGCTGCCACAAAGCTTCGCCGAATGGCGAAAGCTTCATCCAATGGCCACATTCCCGGAATATACCCAGGCAGTAGGCATCTCACTGAGAGAGAAAAAAACGACCGGCCCGCTATATTGGATTAAAAACCAGCTGCAATCCGCCAGTAAAAGGAAAATAGTCATCTTTTTTTCACTCGTTTTCCTGCTGGTAGCTATTACCGGCACGCTGTTCGGTAAAAGAGCCGTGTTTACCCTTCTGTATCCCAAGGTACCACTGGCCAGTTTGTACAGCACCTGGCACACTGTTACTATAGGCCGTCAGGCACTGGAAATCAGTACTCCGGTAAAATTATGGGTACACGACCAGCCGCTGGAAGGGGAAGAAGCTAAAGTGATTGAATACGCGAAAACCTATACTAATGAAGATGGGGGAGGTATCCGCATCGCGGTAAATATGTTCAGTTATATCAGCAGCGTAGCTAACAGCCTGGAAGATGCTGTGGCCGCCTCCCATAACAGCATGCAACTGAAGGAAACCGCTACGGATATCGACTGTAAATCAATACCCGTACTCATTTCCGGAATGCAGGGGGTGCTGGAAGAAGGGAATTATCTGTATAAAGGCGGCATCCGCCTGGCATTTTGTAACCTGGTAATGATCAAAGGAAGCAACCGCTGGCAAATCCAGATTAATTACCGCGACGATGACCCTATTGGCCGCCAGGTGGCACAGCGCGTGCTTAAATCTGTAAAAATTAAGTAACATCTTTTCTTTCTGGTAAAAAAAATCTGTATTTAACTGTTGCATTTCATACCTTTGCACGGTTTTTTATCCGAACCTTCAGGGCAATTTTTGTACCCTTGAAGGTTTTTTTTAAAATATAAAACAAGACAGATACCAGAAATGCCTCAGACAAGAACCATCCAACCTGCCATACTGCTGTTAGAAGACGGTACGGTTTTTCAGGGAAAAGCTTTTGGGAAAATTGGCACAGCCGCCGGTGAATTAGCTTTCAATACCGGTATGACGGGTTACCAGGAAGTGTTTACGGACCCTTCTTATAAAGGACAGGTACTTATAATGAACAACTGCTACATCGGGAACTACGGCACCAAAAAGGACGACGTAGAGAGCAGCAGTGTGAAGATCAATGGTTTGATCGCAAAAAATATTGCGTACAACTATTCCAGGAAAATGGCCGATGGGTCACTGGATACGTTCCTGACCGATAATAACCTGGTAGCCATTTATGACGTAGATACCCGCGCGCTGGTTTCCCACATCCGCAGCAAAGGTGCTATGAACTGCATTATCTCTTCTGCTATCCTGGACCTGGATCAACTGAAAGTTGAACTGGCAAAGGTGCCTTCAATGGAAGGCCTGGCCCTCTGCAAAGAAGTGACCACTCCGGAAGCTTACCATGTAGGCGACCCGGCTGCGGAGATCCGTATTGCAGTGCTCGACAACGGCGTGAAAAGAAATATGCTGAAATGCCTGTCTGATAAAGGCGCTTACCTGCAGGTATTCCCAACCGACACTACTTTTGAGGTTTGCGAGGAATTTAAACCGCATGCCTACTTTATTTCCAACGGTCCCGGTGATCCGGCTCCGCTGACTTACGCAGTAGATACGGTGAAAAAGATCCTGGCTGCAGAAAGACCTATGTTTGGTATCTGCCTCGGGCACCAGTTGCTGGCGCTCGCTAATGATATCCCAACTTACAAGATGCACCATGGTCACCGCGGTTTAAACCACCCGGTAAAGAACCTGAAAACTGGTTTGTGCGAAATCACTACCCAGAACCACGGCTTTGCGGTAGACGCGAAAGCAGTAGCGGCCAGTGAAAATGTGGAAGTTACCCATGTAAACCTCAATGATCACTCCGTAGAAGGCATCCGTATCAAAAATAAACCTGCCTTCAGCGTGCAGTATCACCCGGAATCCACTCCTGGTCCGTTTGATAGCCGTTACCTGTTTGATGATTTCTTTGAGATGATCAAAGCGAATAAGGCATAACTAAAGGAATTATATACGGCAGCCATGCTGCCTGGAAATGAAGACGGTCCCGAGGAATCGGGACCGTTGCATTTTAAAATTCCACGTTATGAAAACAAACGGATATTACCATTGCTGAAAGCGCCGGTAGCTCCGCCCGTTTTATTACATAACAATATTATCGAAAAAAGGTAAACAGGAGGGGGAATATTTTCAGAATATTTTGTTTGTTCTGTTGGATTCCGCCGTCAGTGGTGGGAAAAGGTAAGGTTAGGACAAAAAAATACGGCTCTGTGATCAGAGCCGTTTGCCTTTATAAATTCCACGTTATGAAAAACTGATACAAAAATACGATATTTTGCTAAAACGTTTTAGTTAATCTTTGAGTTTTACAGAAGACTGATAAATCTCCTTGTTTTAATAATTCAAAGGTCGGACCAAATAAACGTTATAAGAAATAATGCAGGTTAAATTTTTCTTAAACAAGTTTAGATTTTGCAGTCCATCGTATCTGTAAATATTTTTATAATTAGATAAATTTTGTCGTTGTTGTTATTTCTACATCAAATATACGAAACAAAATATCAAAATTCCAAGCATTGAGTGTTAAATAATTGCTTTTTTCTTTAAAAATATATATATAGAATTTATTGTAATGTATTTAATGGCTCTCATGTCGGATTTTATACCTGGTTTTGACATAAAAATTATTTGGCAATTTTCCCGGGATATACCTCCAATGCCTTTTCCAGGCAGACCATTGCATGACTAATGTCTGTTGTATTTAATACATAAGCCAGCCGCACTTCATTTTTTCCTAACCCAGGGGTCGCATAAAAGCCGGTTGCGGGTGACATCATAACCGTTTGGCCCTCGTAAGAGAAGGATTCCAGGATCCATTGGCAGAATTTATCTGAATCATCAATGGGCAGCCTGGCCATTGCATAGAAGGCGCCACCCGGATTCGGACAAAATACGCCCGGGATCTCATTCAGCATCTTTACCAGGATGTCCCGGCGGCTTAAATATTCCGCTTTGATACCGTCAAAATAATCAGCAGGCAGATCCACAGCGGCTTCACCAGCGATTTGTGCAAAGGTAGGAGGGCTCAGGCGGGCCTGGGCAAACTTCATTACAGCGTCCAGCACAGGTTGATTCCTGGTTACAAAAGCACCGATACGGCCTCCGCAGGCACTGTATCTTTTAGAAATAGTATCCAGCAGGATCACATTATTTTCCATGCCTTCCAGGTTCATAGCGGAAAAATGCGCTCCTGTATAACAAAACTCCCGGTAAGCCTCATCAGAGAAGAGGAACAGGTTGTATTTCAGGCAAAGCTGTTTCAACACCTCCATCTCTTCCCTGCTGTAAAGATAACCGGTGGGGTTATTGGGATTACAGATCATGATAGCTTTGGTGCGCGGAGTAATCGCCTTTTCAAAATCGGCCATTGCCGGCAAAGCAAAGCCGGTTTCGATGCTGGCCGTTATGGTTTTGATCTTTATTTCCGCTTCTACGGCAAAACCGTTGTAGTTAGCGTAAAAAGGTTCCGGAACAATTACTTCATCTCCCGGATCCAGGCAGGCCATGAAGGCAAATATGATCGCCTCTGAACCGCCGGTGGTAACAATGATCTGGTTGTGGTTCACAGCAATGTTAAACCGGTCGTAATAAGTGACCAGCTTACGGCGGTAACTTTCGAAACCTGCGCTGTGGCTGTATTCCAGGATCTTGAATTCTGAATGGCGAACCGCATCCAGTACGGGTTTTGGTGTTTCGATGTCTGGTTGCCCGATGTTCAGGTGGTATACTTTCACCCCTTTTTTCTTGGCTGCTTCGGCGAATGGTACAAGCTTTCTAATGGGAGAAGATGGCATTTGCTCACCTCTCTGGCTAATGGTAGGCATAAAATTGTTTTGACTTTTGCATTGCAAAGATAGGGGATACGATGGGCAACAAAAAAACCTTACAGCATGTGCTGTAAGGTCTTAGTATGTTTTAAAGTGTGGAGTTACTTGTTGTTGGAACCAACTGTACCTGTTAAGTGCAGTTCCTTGTCCTGATCCACGCCTCTGAACTTTACCCAGATGGTTTTATTCTGCTGACCTAAACCGTTTGCACTGTAGCTCGCGGTTACTTTACCCTTTTTACCAGGTAAAATAGGTTCCTGCGTCCACTTAGGCGTAGTACAGCCGCAGCTAGCGCGGGCAGCTTCAATCAACACCGGTTCTTTGGAAATGTTAGTGAATTCGAAATCAACAGTAACTGGCTTGTTTAATTCAGTTTTACCAAAATCAACAGTTTCTTTGGCAAATTTTACTTTTGTATCTGCCGGATTCTGTGCTGGAGCGGTCTGGGCCCACAGCGCTGTAGTCAACAGCATGCTCGCAAACAGGGATAAGATAAATTTTTTCATTTTCATATGATGGTTTTAAAGCGACCGGTTAAAAAATATTGATATCTTTCTTGGTTAGAACAAATTTACAGCCAAAAAGCATTATAAACCTTACAATTTATTAAAATCTTATTAAAAAAAATCAGATTATTTTAAATGAAAGATTCACAGCATTTTTCAACTGTATAATTAACCTTACTTTTGTACTTTAACCATGAGGCATGATAGAAAATAACGAACTAGCTATGAATTTAGAAAGCCGGTTATCATTCGAAGAGTTCCGCAAGGAAGTGCTTAATGATTACAGGTTGGCCTGCGAAAGCAGGGAAGTTAGTCTGCTGGCCCGTAAGGAAGTGCTTACAGGCAAGGCAAAGTTTGGCATTTTTGGAGATGGAAAAGAAGTGGCGCAGATAGCAATGTCAAAATACTTTCAGCCAGGGGACTTCCGTTCCGGTTATTACCGCGACCAAACTGTTGCATTTGCCACTGGTATCGCCACTCCCGAACAATTCTTTTCGCAGTTATATGCAGATCCCGACCTGGAAAATGATCCTTTTTCAGGCGGCAGGCAGATGAACTCCCATTATGCCACTCCTAATCTTGATCAGGATGGCAACTGGCTCAATCTGACGCAGATGAAAAACTCTGCTGCCGACATGGCGCCTACCGCCGGGCAAATGCCCCGCGCACTGGGCCTTGCCTATGCCTCAAAAATGTTTCGTGAGGTGGAAGCCTTGCATCAATATAAAAATCTTTCCAACAACGGTAACGAGATCTGTTTCGCTACTATCGGTGACGCCTCTACGTCGGAAGGCCATTTCTGGGAAACCATGAATGCCGCCGGTGTTTTACAGGTGCCACTGGCCGTATTTGTATGGGACGATGGCTATGGTATTTCCGTACCCCGTAAATATCAGACTACCAAAGGGTCTATCAGCGCCGCACTGGCAGGCTTCCGCAAAACGGAAGAATCCAATGGCTTTGACATATATAATGTAAAAGGCTGGGATTATGCCGGCATGTGTGAAGTGTTCGAAGCGGCTATCCGCAAGATCCGCGAAACACACATCCCTGCACTGTTTCATGTGGAAGAAATCACCCAGCCACAGGGGCACTCTACCAGTGGTTCGCACGAACGGTATAAAAGCAAGGAACGTCTTTCCTGGGAACGGGAGTTCGACTGTAACGTAAAAATGCGTTCCTGGATCATTGAAAATGCTTTGTGCGAGGAAGAAACCCTGCGCGCCGTTGAAGCAGAAGCAAAAGTAAAAGCACAGCACGCCCGGAAAGCTGCCTGGGAAAAATATATATCACCGATCAAGGAACAGGTACAGTCGTTTACCGCACTGGCCGCACCGGTAGCTGCTATTGCAGGCGCCGATGCAAACATGATAAACACCTTCATCCGCGACCTGCAGAATAACCGCGAGCCGCTCCGCCGTGATATTCTGAAGGCCAGCGCCATGATCCTCCTGAAACACCGGCACCTGAAATCAGATGCCGCCGTACAGGCATTGCAGCAATATTATGATACCTACCTGGCCGGGGAAAAAGAAGTGTACAATACACTGCTTCACGCCACCGGCGTAAACTCTGCCCTGAATGTACCGGTAGTTCCGGCCGCATACGAAGCAGACAGCATCACCGTAAACGGGTACGAAATACTGAATAAATATTTTGATCAGCTGTTTACCAACAACGACCGCGTATTTGCTTTCGGGGAAGATGTAGGAAAGATTGGCGACGTAAACCAGGGCTTTGCCGGATTACAGCAGAAACATGGTAAAGTACGTATAGCCGATACCGGTATCCGGGAGTTGACTATCATGGGGCAGGGAATAGGACTGGCATTGCGCGGCCTGCGCCCCATTGCTGAAATCCAGTACCTCGACTATCTCCTCTACGGCCTGCAGCCACTCAGCGATGATGTGGCCTCCCTGCAATACCGCACCAAAGGAATTATGCATTGCCCGCTGATAGTACGTACCCGCGGCCATCGCCTGGAAGGCATCTGGCACAGCGGATCTCCAATGGGCATGATCATCAATTCCCTGCGCGGCATGCACGTATGCGTACCACGTAATATGGTACAGGCAGCAGGCATGTATAACACACTGTTACAGGCCAACGAACCGGCCCTGGTGATAGAATCTTTAAACGGCTACCGTCTGAAAGAAAAATTACCGGCCAACCTGGAAACGTATACCGTACCCCTGGGCATCCCGGAAATACTGCATGAAGGAACAGACGTAACGATTGTTACGTATGGTTCTATGACGCGTATCGTGGAAGAAGCAATGGTGACGCTGGCGGAAACAGGCATCTCCTGTGAGCTGATCGATGTGCAGACTTTACTGCCCTTCGACATCCATCACAGTATTGTGGAATCATTGCAGAAAACCAACCGCATTCTCTTTATAGATGAAGACGTACCCGGTGGCGGAACTGCTTATATGTTCCAGCAGGTAATTGAAAAACAAGGCGGCTACCGCTGGCTGGATGTATCGCCACGCACCATGAGTGCGCAAGCCCATCGCCCGGCGTATGGCTCCGACGGGGATTATTTCTCCAAGCCCAATACAGAAGATGTAGTAAAAGTAATTATGGAGATGATGCAGGAATAGTTGCATTTCAAAATCATACAAAAGCCGGTTGCCTTAACAGGAGCCGGCTTTGCCTTTAATTGGCGAAGCCACTATAACAGCATCAATCTGCTGATATGGTGGCTTCTTACATTAAGCAGTTTGCAGGCTTAGCAGTATTGGCTTATTATGGCGCAGCAAAGGTCCGGGATATTTTGAATGTATAAAGTGTTTACAGGTGAGTTAATGATTATTTCATGTATGATGTATCTTGTCGGCAAAACGAAGACCATGAAAAACATCGTAGTACTCGACGGGCATACGTTAAACCCCGGCGACCTCGACTGGAGCGGGTTACAGGCATTGGGCAACGTTATATTGTATGACCGTACACCCGAACATGAAGTGGCTGCCAGGTCAAAGGATGCACATATCATATTAACCAATAAGGCTATTGTAAGCGGGGAAACCATCCGGCAGCTGGAACACCTGGAATATATAGGCGTGACGGCTACGGGATTCAACATAGTGGATACGCATGCAGCAAGAAGCCGGCATATCCCGGTAACGAATGTACCTGCCTACAGCACGGCATCTGTTGCGCAGCTGACTTTTGCGTTGATCCTTGAATTATGTCATCATACCGGTTTGCATGCTGTAAGTGTGCGGGCAGGGGAGTGGAGCAGCAGCATCGATTTCAGTTACTGGAAAACGCCGCTCACGGAGCTGGCGGGCAATACGTTGGGCATAGTAGGTCTCGGGCAGATAGGGCAGGCGGTGGCCCGTATTGCGTTGGCATTTGGGATGAAGGTGATTGCGCACCATAAACATCCTGACCGGGACGCGATGCCCGGTGTTACTTTTGTGGACCAGGCTACCTGCTTCCGGGAGGCGGATATTATCTCGTTGCATTGCCCGCTGAATGCTGCCAATAAAGAGTTTGTAAATGCCGCCCTGCTGCGTACCATGAAAAAGAACGCCTTCCTCGTAAATACCAGTCGTGGCCCGTTGATCTGTGAAGCCGATCTGGCGGATGCCCTGGAGAAAGGAATTATTGCCGGTGCCGCGCTGGATGTATTATCTGCAGAGCCGCCGCCTGCGGGAAATCCACTGATCACTGCGCCTAATACCATTATTACACCACATATTGCCTGGGCTACCCAGGCGGCCCGGAAACGACTCATGTATACATCGGTGGAAAACGTAAAGGCCTTCCTCGAAGGAAATCCTAAAAATATTATCAATTAGGATTACCCGTTAAGCGAATAAACAGGTTATTAGTAAGTAGCATGCAAACAGAAAATAATAGGCTTTGGGGTATACCGCGTAACTGAATGGTTGAAATGAATGATGCCTTCAGAAGTGAATGGGATGGATGGCCAGGGTTATGATTATGTTATTTATTTTTGGATAAAGGTACCTGCTACACTTATTTAAAAGGTACGCATACAACTAAAATCTATTTATTCGCTTAAAACCAACGTTACATGCAATCAAGCATTCTTTTGGTAGAGGACGATGTATTTTTTGCCAAAGTGGTAAAAAGACACCTGGAACGCGCCGGTTACAACGTAAACTTCTGTGAAAACGGCCAGGAAGGTTGGGAAAAATTCCAGAAACATGTGTTTGACCTGTGCATACTGGATGTGGTGATGCCTAAAAAAGATGGTTTCGCCCTTGCAGGAGATATCCGGTCAATGGATGAAAACATTCCCATCATTTTTACTTCATCCCGTTATATGGAACAGGACAGGCTGCAGGGATTTGAAGCAGGCGCGGATGACTATATCACCAAGCCCTTCAATATGCAGGAAATGATCTGTCGCGTGGAAGTATACCTGAAACGCAGCCGCCTGCTGAAAAGTGAGCGCCGCGTGGTATATACTATCAGTAACCTGATCTTCGATTATTCCCAATATCATATCCGGCATAAAGATGCCGACTCCCATGTTCGTATGGCCCCAAAAGAAGCGGAGTTGCTTCGCTTTCTGTGCGAAAATTCTAACAAAAAACTGAAGAAAGATGATATCCTGTCTGTTATCTGGGGACAGGAAGACTTCTTCGCTTCACGTGTGATGGACGTTTATCTGACCCGTCTTCGTAAACACATTGCGCAGGACCCTGCCGTAAAACTCGAAACCTACCACGGCAAGGGACTCATGTTCATCGCTGATGACCTGGGGCGCACACACACCATCGCTAAAGTTTAGCTGTTTTTTGGTTCTGGAAAGTTAACCGTATCCAATGGAAAACGTCCACCGTAATGGCGGACGTTTCCTTTTTTATATGTATTAATATCCTATTTCAGATTGTGGAAAACCTGCTGCACATCTTCATCCTGCTCCAAACGGTCTACCAGTTCCAGCACTTCTTTTGCCTGCTCGTCATTCAGCTCCACGGTAGTGGTTGGAATACGTTTCAGCTCGGAGCTGATCACTTCCAGTCCTTTTTCTTCCAGCGCTTTGGCCATGTTGCCAAACTCGGTGAATGCAGCACGGATAATGATGTTACCCTCACTATCTTCTCCCACTTCTTCCAAACCAAAATCAATCAGTTCCAGTTCCAGCTCTTCCAGGTCCTGGCCGGCATTCTTTATTTTGAATTCGCCTACGCGGTTAAATAAAAATCCAACAGAGCCACTGTTGCCTAAGCTGCCGCCACCTTTGGTAAAGTGCATACGCAGGTTGGCTACGGTGCGGGTAGTATTATCGGTAGCGGTATCAATCATCACTGCCACGCCATGGGGAGCATAGCCTTCATACACCACTTCTTCATAATCAGTTTTGTCTTTACCCATAGCACGCTTGATAGCTGCGTCTACACGGTCTTTAGGCATGTTAACACTCTTCGCATTGAGAATACAGCGACGAAGTGCGGGGTTATTATCCGGATCAGGACCAGAGGCCTTCACGGCAATGGCTATTTCCTTACCTATTCTTGAAAATGCTTTCGCCATCTTATCCCAGCGGGCAAACATGGTCGATTTTCTTACTTCAAATATTCTTCCCATTGGAGTGGTATATATTTATTATGACTTTTAAAAACAGAACGCAAAAATAAGGATTTTCAGGTACCAGAATAGCGGATTCCCCTGATTTTAACTAAAGCGGAGAACAAAACAAGGGTAACCCCCTTTGTTCTGTTCTCCGCTTCGTATGATATCCGGAAATGTTAATCTCCGTAAACTATTCCAGCATTTTACGGGCCTTACTGTGTTTTACACTATAGCCGAAGTAAACCACAAAGCCAATAGCCAGCCACACAAATAAACGCGCCCAGTTTTCAATACCCAAGCTGATGATCATAGTAAGACAGAAAGCCGCTCCCAGCAAGGGAACAAATGGCACCCACGGCGTTTTAAAGGCGCGTGGCAGTTCCGGGTTGGTTTTGCGCATTACAATAATACCAATACACACCAGCACAAAGGCAAACAGGGTACCGATACTGGTCATATCACCCACCACATTATCCGGAATGAACGCAGCAAACAGGGATACAAAAACAAAGAACATCCACTGTGAGCGGTAAGGTGTACGGTATTTTGGATGCAGTTTCGCAAATACGGCCGGTACCAGTCCATCGTTACTCATAGAGTAAAATACCCTTGTCTGACCCAGTAACATCACCAGGATAACGGAGGAAAATCCCGCCAGGATGGCCACGGTGATGAAAGTCGACAACCAGGAATAACCAGGCATATAAGTATCAATCGCATAAGCTACAGAAGCTTCACCACCTGCTTTCAGGAAGTCGGTGAACGGTGCAATACCTGTGAGCACAAAAGAAAACAGGATATATAATAAGGTACAAACAGCCAGCGATACAAGAATACCGATCGGCATATTCTTTTTAGGGTTCTTGGTTTCCTGTGCAGCAGTAGATACCGCATCAAAACCAATGAAAGCAAAGAATACCACCCCGGCCCCCCTGAGCACCCCGGCCCAGCCATGATTCCAGAAGTTGGAATAATCCACGATTTGGCCATTGTGCATTTTTACGGTGCCGGCATCTCCAGGAATGGTAAATGGCGTATGGTTGGCAGGATTGATAAATTTCCATCCCAGGAAGATGAATAACATCACGATGGCTACTTTAGTGATAACAATGATGTTATTCACAATGGCAGAACCCTGTGTTCCCCTGATGAGCAGCAAAGTGAGCGCCAGCAGGATAAACAGCGATGGAACGTTCATGATACCCTGTACACCGGCATCAGAAGTTTCAAAAGGACTGTGACACCACTGGTACGGTATCGTGACATGAAAGACATTGGTAAGCAGCTTATTGAGATACTGCGACCAGCCAATAGCTACGGTAGCCGCTCCCAGCGCATATTCCAGCACAAGATCCCATCCAATGATCCAGGCAATAAATTCTCCCAGTGTGGCATAGGAATAGGTGTAGGCGCTTCCCGCAATAGGGATCATGGACGCAAATTCTGCGTAGCATAAACCAGCCAGCGCACAACCTATAGCAGCAATAATAAAGGAAATGGTGACAGCAGGTCCGGCATGTTGACCGGCAGCAGCAGCTGTTCTTACAAAGAGGCCGGCGCCAATAATAGCGCCAATACCTAATGCTATAAGAGAACCTGCACCAAGCGTCCTTTTCAGACCCTTTTCAGATTCTCCAGCTTCGGCCAATAAAACAGACAGTTGTTTTTTAGCAAAGAGTTTGCTCATACGCAGTCGTATTGTGGTTGATGTTTTAAGGTAGTTTAGTTGTTGTTGTATTTCTGTTGATCGCCAAATATAATATCTAAAATCAAAAACAGATAGTTTTATTTTACCTGCCAAAGCGCATGTTTAGCTGCTTAACCTTATTTTTGGGAAATTTTCCGGTTACAACTTTTAATTATTACAAGATAAATTCTGGCTAGCATGAAGAAATCATCGAATCTGCTTACTTTATATATATTCATTGCTATGGTAATCGGAATAGGCACTGGTTATGGTGTTTTCCTTACCTATGGCAATGCTCCTGTTACAACAGGGGCCAAGGATACCCCGCAGATCTTCGCTGATAACATCTCCATTCTTACCGATATCTTCCTTCGTCTTGTTAAAATGATCATTGCCCCGCTGGTATTTTCCACCCTCGTGGTGGGAGTGGCCAAGCTGGGCGACATAAAAGCTGTTGGCCGCATCGGCGGAAAAACAATGCTGTGGTTTATCAGTGCAACCTTTGTATCATTGTTTCTCGGCTTGGTATTGGTTAACCTGCTGAAACCAGGATTATCACTGGCATTGCCACTGCCTGATGAACATGCCTCTTCCGGCATCGCCAAGGCAGATATGACCCTGAAAGGATTTTTCCGCCACGTAGTGCCGGATAGCGTAGTGGATGCAATGGCCCATAATGAAATACTGCAGATCGTGGTATTTGCCATTTTCTTTGGTGTAGCGGCGGCAGCCATAGGTGAAAAAGCCAACCCGGTAGTGAAGCTGCTGGACAGCGTTGCCCATATCATGCTGAAAGTAACGGGTTTTGTAATGAACTTCGCCCCTTTCGCAGTATTTGGCGCTATGGCCGGTATCATTGCGCTGAAAGGCCCCATTGTACTGGTAACTTATGGTAAGTTTATTTTGCAGTTCTATTTTGGGCTGCTCTGTTTGTGGGTGGTTATTTCCCTGGTAGGAAGCCTGATCCTGGGCAAACGGGTATTCAAGCTCCTGGGAATGATTAAAGACCCGCTGCTACTGGCTTTTGGTACCGCCAGCAGTGAGGCGGCCTATCCGCGTACAATGGAAGAGCTGGAGAAGTTTGGTTGCGACAGCCGCATTGTTAGCTTTGTATTACCCCTGGGCTATTCCTTTAACCTGGATGGCTCCATGATGTATATGACCTTTGCCAGTTTATTTATTGCCCAGGCTTATGGTATGCACCTGAGCATCGACCAGCAGATTACCATGTTGCTGGTATTAATGATTACCAGTAAAGGCATTGCGGGCGTACCCCGTGCTTCCCTGGTGGTGATTGCAGGCACGCTGTCAATGTTCAAGATCCCCGAAGCCGGCCTTATACTGCTGCTGGGCGTGGATCATTTGCTGGACATGGGCCGTTCTGCCACAAATGTTATCGGAAACGCGATGGCTACCGCCGTTGTTTCCAAATGGGAAAATAAGCTTACGCCGCCAACAGAAGATGCTGCCAAAGCCTAACTTAACAAATGCGTAACAGTTTATTGATTATTTTACCACTTCAGAAATAGAAATAGCGTATTAGCATGGACCAGATTATTGAGTTTTTTAAACACCTCATTAATCCCTCGTGGATTATTGAACATGGTGGCCTTTACCTGTTACTGGGAATTATTTTTGCAGAAACAGGTCTTTTCATTGGATTCTTTTTGCCAGGGGATTCCCTGCTCTTCGTAGCGGGTATCTACAGCGAAGACCTTTGCCGCAGCTTCTTTGATCTTCCATTTGTGGTGATTATGTTCCTGATTGCCACCGCCGGTGTGCTAGGAAATATGGTTGGCTTCTGGTTTGGTAAAAAATCCGGACCTATTTTATTTAAGAAGAAGGATACTTTCTTTTTCAGGAAGAAGCACCTGCACCAGGCCCATGAGTTTTTTGTAAAGTATGGCGGCGGCGCTATCTTCTTTGCCCGCTTCCTGCCTATCATCCGTACCTTTGCGCCTATAGTGGCGGGTATTGTGGGTATGGATGGTAAGAAATTCATGTTCTTTAATATAATCGGCTCCTTTGCATGGGTATTTTCCATGATGCTGGCGGGTCACTACCTGGATAAAGCCTTCCCCAACCTGAAAGATCACCTGGAACTGATCATCCTGGTCATAGTGGTGATCACTACTTTACCAGTACTTATTAAAGTAGTATTTGGTAAGGTAAAACAACAGCCGGCGCACACACCTGCTGAAACAGAAAAAACTGATTCTCCAATATAATTTTTTATATCTTTAAAAGGGCCTTTAAATGAGGCCCTTTTTTTTATTCCCGTTATTATCGTCAACCAAATTAAGAAATGAAAGCCGACAACCGTCCCGTCTCCATTTTCAACATTGCCGTTATAGTGGCATCACTGGGCTATTTCGTAGATATTTATGATCTCCTGCTGTTTACAATTGTAAGGGTTCCGAGTTTGAAATCACTGGGGCTGCCTGATAGTGAAATTGATGCCGGCGCCGGTATGCTGCTTATTAATATCCAGATGGTAGGATTGCTCATCGGGGGTATTTTCTGGGGTATTATCGGAGATAAAAAGGGGAGGCTGAGCGTTTTGTTCGGTTCTATCCTCATTTATTCTGTTGCCAATATTGCCAATGGTTTTGTTCAGGGGATCAACGGGTATGTGCTGTGGCGCTTTGTAGCCGGCTTCGGGCTGGCGGGAGAGCTGGGCGCCGGTATCACACTGGTATCGGAAATACTGCCAAAAGAGAAGCGGGGCTATGGTACCATGATTGTGGCTACTGTAGGGGTTTCCGGTGCAGTGGCTGCCAATCTGATTGCCAAGCTGGTAGGCGACTGGCGGATCTGTTATTTCATAGGAGGCGGTTTAGGACTGGCACTGCTGGTCCTGCGGGTTAGCGTAATGGAATCCCATTTATTTAATGCGGTGAAAAGTTCATCCGCTTCCAGGGGAAGTTTTATGGCCTTGTTTACTAACCGCGAGCGGTTTATCAAATACCTGAAATGTATGCTGCTGGGTACTCCTACCTGGTTTGTGGTAGGGATTCTCATCGCTTTTTCCAACAAGTTTGCCACTATGATGAACGTAAAAGGCGCCATCAGCCCCGGCGACGCGATAGCGTTTTGTTATGCGGGGCTGGTAGTAGGTGATTTCGCCTCCGGTTTGATCAGCCAGCTATGGAGAAGCCGCCGGAAAGTGATGTTATTGTTCCTCGTTTTCACCGGGATAATGGTAACTGTATATTTAAACCTGCATGGCGTAGAAACATGGGTGTTCTATACCGTATGTTGTATACTCGGTTTCAGTGTGGGCTTCTGGGCAATTTTTGTAACGATCGCAGCTGAAAGCTTTGGTACCAATCTGCGGGCTACCGTGGCTACTACTGTTCCTAATTTTGCGAGGGGAATGCTACCGTTGATCTCTATATTATTTATACAAGTACAGAAATATTTTACTTTCCTTCAAAGCGGGGCTATTGTAGCAGTGGTATGTATTGGCGTTGCGTTGATTACAGCCTGGAAGGTGGAAGAAACATTTGGCAAAGATCTTAACTACCTGGAAGAGATTTAATTAATGATAGCTATCCAGCATTTTATCCAGTAACTTATTCAGCTGGATAACCTCTTTTTCGTTTAATGACTGAAGTGTGTTATCCAGTAGCCTGATTTCCGTATCGATTTCTTTCAGCAGTTGCAGGCCCTTATCGTTGATACGTACGTCTACTGCGCGCCTGTCCATTTCACTGTTCTTACGTTCTACCAGGTCTGCTTTGCGGAGCCTTTCCACCAGGCGCGATACGTCGCTCATTTTATCGAGCATTCTTTCCTTTAAGATGTTGATGCTGGCAGCCTGTGGATGCTGACCGCGAAGGATCCGCAGTATATTAAACTGCTGCATGGTGATTCCATAACGTTTAAAAAATTGCTGGTGACGGGACGTTATCCAGTTCCCGATGAAAATCAGGCTTATCAGGCCGCGCTGATTTTCGTTTTCAAATGTTTTCTGCGTAATCAGTTTTTCCAGGTTAGACATACATTCAGAGTTAAACCAAATTTTATGAAACTAATTAGAACTGCTTCATTTAGACGGCTTTAGCCAATACAGGATCGGGGTAAAATTACGAATAAATGTGGATTTATAGTCAGGATCGCCTTCGGCGATTTTAAATTGTCTTGGAACGCTGATTACGCTGATTATGCTGATTTTGAGGATTGGATAACGTGGTGATTTTATAAAGATTAAGGGAGATATATGCGGGCATATTCGCTTATATCTCCCTTAATCTTTATAAAATCAAACAGGATCAAATCTGAATAATCAGTATAATCAGCGTAATCCTGGGAAAGACAAAATCCGTATTACGCTGTAGCGGATTGCATTTTGTCCAGTACGTCCATTACTTCTTTAACGTGTTGTGCAGAGGTATTCAGTAATTCTTTTTCGGCAGGATTGAGCTGTAGTTCGATGATCTTTTCGATGCCGTTCTTACCCAATACTACGGGTACACCCAGGTAAATATCTTTCAGTCCGTATTCGCCGGTAAGCCATGCGCAAACGGGGAAAATGCGTTTTTCATCTTTTACAATGGCTTCCACCATTTGTGCAGCGGCGGCGCCGGGTGCGTACCATGCAGAAGTACCGAGCAGGTTTACAATTTCACCACCGCCTACTTTTGTGCGTTGGATAATAGCATCCAGCTTTTCAGTGGCTACCAGTTCAGTTACCGGGATACCGCCAACGGTGGTATAACGGGGCAAAGGAACCATTGTATCGCCATGGCCACCCATCAGGATCGCCTGGATGTCTTTGGGTGAGCAACCTATTTCATCAGCCAGGAAAGCGCGGTAACGGGCGGTATCCAGGATGCCTGCCATACCAAATACCTTGCTGCTGTTTTTCTTTGCAGTGAGATAGCTGCAATAGGTCATTACATCCAGCGGGTTGCTTACAATGATAATGATAGCATCCGGGGAATGTTTTGTAATATTTTCGGTAACCGATTTCACAATATTGGCATTGGTAGAAATCAGGTCGTCCCTGCTCATACCGGGTTTACGGGGAAGTCCGGAAGTAATTACCACTACATCGCTGTTCGCGGTTTTGGTGTAATCGTTGGTTACCCCTGTAATTTTGGTGCTGTAATAATCAATGGGAGCCTGCTGCCATGTGTCCAGCGCCTTACCTTCAGCCGTTCCTTCTTTAATATCCAATAAAACCACCTCCTGCAGAAAATCTTTGTGGGCCAGTACATTGGCACACGTTGCGCCTACATTCCCGGCTCCTACTACTGTAACTTTCATTTTGTCTTTAGCTTTAAAAGTGAAGAATGAATGTGATTGAACAAATGTAAGGATTCGGCCTTACAATAATCCGCTGGCGGCTACATTTTCACAAAGCATTATTTGTTGAGATAAAGCAGCAGGGAATCGAGCTTTACTGTTCCCTCAAAACCTTTTACAAACTGTTGTTTCTTATTATATATATACAAACCAGGGAAATAATGGAGGTCATAGAAGTACATGATCTGCCGGGAAGGTTCACTCGCCATAATGATGTTGGGATAGTTCTGGATCTTATAATGATCGTAATATTCCTTCATTTGTTCCACTTTGAAGGGAGTGACCATCACGATCTGTGTTTTTTTGAACTTGTCAATATTTTTCAGCATTTCCTCAGTGAGGTGTTTGCAGTGGTCACAGTCAACACTGAATACAAAGAGCATGGTCTTCTCATTTTTCTTCAGGTCATTTTTGGTGATAGTGTGGCCATCAACAAGGCTCAACGGAAAAGCGGGGATGATCGGGTATTGTAAATAAGGTGCTTTGGTGCTGGAATTAGCAGGCGTTTGGGCCATCAAAAACACAGGTAAACAGCTTAAAATAACGAAAAACACGTAGCGCATACTTATAAAAGTTTCTTGATTTGAGTTTAAAATTACCGGATAAATGTCATTATTTGAATAAAAAAGCCGAAAATTGAGCCGAAAAGGGACTAATCTCTCTAATTTTGGGAATTAGTTGCTTGTTCATATGCGAAAATTTTTACTTTTGCAATCCGTATAAATTTTTAACTTAAAATCAGTAACCTATTTATGGCTACCACCGCAGATATCAGAACAGGATTAATTATCAAGCTGGATAACAGCTTGTATTCTGTTGTAGAGTTTGGTCAGAACAAAACCGCCCGTGCAGCCGCAAAGGTTTGGGCTAAATTGAAGGGCGTTGACAATAGCCGTTCCATTGAGCACACTTGGAACTCAGGTGATACTATCTTTCCAATCCGTATTGAGAAGAAACCTTTTCAGTATTTATATAAAGATGATACCGGCTACAATTTCATGGACAATGAAACATTTGAGCAGATCGCTATGCCGGAAACAGCAATCGATGCACCTCAGTTTCTGAAAGAAGGACAGGAAGTAAGTGTACAGATCAATACAGAAACTGAACAGTACATGGCTGTTGAACTGCCTGATAAAATTGTAGTACTGGTTACTTATTCTGAACCCGGTGTGAAAGGTGATACGGCTACCCGTACCCTGAAACCAGCTACCGTTGAAACCGGTGCCACTGTGATGGTTCCACTGTTTGTAGACGAAGGAGAACTGATCCGTGTAAACACCAAAAATGGTGAGTACATCGAAAGAGTAAAAGCATAAATAAATCATTTCTGAAATACTGGTTTTCAGAGAAAAGCAACTTTGTTTCAGAAAGATATGTCTGAAACAAAGTTGCTGAATGCGTGAAAAAGTATTTGTCATATTCTATATATTTCTAAACCAAAAACTGTCTACATGGACTTTAAACAGATTCAGGAACTGGTAAAAATGATCAACAAATCAAATATCAGTGAACTGAGCATTGAACAGGACAAGTTTAAGATTACAATAAAGCAGAAGGATAATGAAGTTCAGCAGGTAATCACTGTTCCTGCAACCATGGCACCCGTTCAGGCAGTAGCCGCTGTAACTCCTGCAGCAGCTCCGGCCACCGCAGCATCAGCCGCTGCACCTGCTGCCCCTGCCAAAGCAGATAACCTGGTAACCATCAAATCTCCCATGATTGGTACCTTCTACCGCAGCGCCGGTCCGGATAAAGCACCATTCGTAAATGTTGGTGACGAAGTAACTTCCGGTAAAGTGGTGTGCATCATCGAAGCAATGAAGTTATTCAACGAAATAGAGAGTGAAGTAAGTGGGAAAATTGTGAAAGTACTGGTAGATGACGCTTCTCCGGTAGAATACGATCAACCTTTATTTTTAGTTGAACCATAATAATAGCCTTTACCCGTTAGCCTTTAGCTTTCAGACTTGCCAAATGGCAGTGCGCTGATGGCTAAAGGCTATCAGCTAAAAGCTAACAGCTATTATTAAACTTATAAGGAAAACAATGTTCAAAAAAATATTGATTGCCAACCGTGGTGAAATTGCCCTTCGGATTATCCGTACCTGTAAGGAAATGGGTATTAAAACGGTGGCGGTTTATTCAACAGCGGATAAAGACAGTCTGCATGTGAAATTTGCCGATGAAGCAGTATGCATCGGCAAGCCACAAAGCTCAGAGTCTTATCTGAATATCCCTCACCTGATGGCGGCTGCAGAAATCACCAATGCAGATGCGATCCACCCCGGATACGGCTTCCTGGCAGAAAATGCCCGTTTCGCTGAAATCTGTGGTGAACATGGTATCAAATTTATCGGCCCCACGCCGGAAATGATCCGGAAAATGGGGGATAAGATGACTGCCAAAGAAACCATGATTGCGGCCGGCGTACCGGTTATTCCAGGTTCTGAAGGTTTGCTCCAGAGCGTGGAAGAGGCGAAAGTCATCGCTAAAAACATGGGACTCCCCGTAATCATCAAAGCTACCGCCGGTGGCGGTGGCAAAGGCATGCGTGTGGTATGGGAAGAAAGCGAGCTGGAAACAGCCTACAACATGGCTAAAAATGAAGCCCGTGCCTCCTTCAGTAACGACGGTATCTACATGGAGAAATTCGTGGAAGAACCCCGCCATATTGAAATCCAGGTTGCGGGTGATCAATACGGTAAAGTATGTCACCTCAGTGAAAGGGATTGCTCTATCCAGCGTCGTCACCAGAAGCTGGTAGAAGAATCACCTTCTCCGTTTATGACGCCTGAGCTGCGTGAGAAAATGGGGGATGCTGCTATCAGGGCGGCCAGCGCTATCAATTACGAAAGCGTGGGTACCATTGAATTCCTGGTAGACAAGCACCGCAACTTCTACTTCATGGAAATGAACACACGTATCCAGGTAGAACACGGGGTTACAGAAGAAGTGATCAACTTCGACCTGGTAAAAGAGCAGATCAAAATTGCTGCGGGGATTCCTATCTCCGGAAAAAATTATACGCCACAGATGCACGCCATCGAGTGCCGTATCAATGCGGAAGATCCTTACAACGATTTCCGCCCATCTCCCGGTAAAATTACTACCCTGCATATCCCCGGTGGTCATGGTGTGAGAGTGGATTCACACATCTATGCCGGTTATGTAATTCCGCCTTACTATGATTCCATGGTAGCGAAAATTATCACGATGGCGCAAACCCGTGAAGAAGCAATTAACACAATGGAACGAGCCCTGAGTGAGTTTGTAATTGAAGGGGTGAAAACAACGATTCCTTTCCACCAGCAGCTGATGCGCGATGAAAACTTCCGTAAAGGTAACTTTACCACGAAGTTTACAGAAACGTTTAAGCTGGTATAACGGTAACGGATATACTATTTGGAAAAGTCCTCCTGGTTTGACCAGGGGGACTTTTTCGTTTGTTGTTAATTATATTTAATCTCCAGTTTTTTGAAGTTGAAATTCAGGAATTGGAACTCCTGATGTGTTTCTTTTGCAGTGATGCTGACCGGCAGGCCGTAGTTATTGTACTGATCTGCCACAAAGGGATTGTTAACACTGTAGTCCCTGTCGTTGAACATCCATATTTTATGAAGCTGATGCGGGTTTAATTTATCATCGTAAATGGGGTACACATCAATGGGAGGAGAGGTTTGTCCCTGCCAGAAGTTAACCGTGGAAATCTTATATGCATTGCCGGCGGCATTGTAATGATAGTAAACGGTGGTTATGCCGTAATATTCTTCCGGAAATTGTTTCCTGACGGATTTTACAATCCTGTCCTTATTGTCATAGCTGAAATACTCCACTGCGGTATTATACCCGGAGGTGACTGTCATGGTACTACGATCATAGATCCCAATAGTAAATGTGCTGTCGGTGGTCACTCTGCCTTTGTTATCAGTGATGTATTTGTGGGCTATTTCAAAAAAGGGGAGGTCATCTGAATAGGCGCCGATAATACATTTGAGCGTGTGTTTGTTATCATATCCTATCAGGAACTGCGGATAACCGGTTGTCACCTGTGTGGCAATCAGGCTAACCGGGTTTCCTTTATTGTTGTAAGAGATCCGGACAGAATCCAGCAGGTCATCGTACCCGTGAATACCTTTCAATTGCACGATCCTGTAGTGGTTGGGGCCAGGAATGATTACCGGTGGTTTGAGGCAGCTTTGGAGCAGTAAAGGGATGGCAATAGCCATGACGCAAAGCGTTTGTAAAAGTTTGTCTTTTCATTTTGGGTAACTTGTTTTTAAATAATTCTGATTAAATAAACGTGGTGCGTACGGTACAGGAAAATCTAAATGTTATATGGGGTATTGGTATATAGGTATAATATGAAGATAAGGATAATCTGAGGTTAAACCAATACTTGCTCAGGTGGATCTCAAAACAAAGCCCCGGATGAAAATCCGGGGCTAATCATACACCAAAACAATCTTACGGTTTTATCGCAAGAAAAGCAGCTCTCTGTATTTAGGCAGCGCCCATTTTTTGTCGTCCACCAGGAACTCCAGTTTGTCGGAGTGGTAGCGGATAACATCAAAGTACGGCTTAATCTTTTCACAGTAGTCAATCGCTTTCTGACGGCTGTCGGTAAGCTTATTAGTTACCTTACGCGCCTCGATCATAGCCTGTACATTTTCACTAATAACATTAATATGTTCAGCTATTTTAGCAGCAATTTGTTTTTGAGCTTTTACTGATTCGTCGCCCAGGCCAATTCCTTTCAGACCGTTGATATTGACTACCAGGTCGTTCAGGTAGCTGATAGCAGACGGGAGGATGGTGTTGGTAGCGAGATCGCCGATTACACGGGCTTCGATCTGCACTTTCTTCACATAATCTTCCAGCAGAATTTCATGGCGTGCGTGCAGTTCTTTTTCGTTGTAAACGCCGGTATCAGCATAAAGTTTGGTTGCTTTAGGAGTGATCATTGCATCCAGAGCTTTAGGAGTGGTTTTTACGTTTGGTAAACCTCTTCTTTCAGCTTCTTTCTCCCATTCTTCGCTGTATCCGTCGCCTTCGAACAGTATCTTTTCCGAATCTACAATATATTTACGAAGAGTTTGCATGATCGCAATCTCTTTTTTCTCACCTTTTTCGATCAGTGAATCTACTTCCGCTTTAAAGTCAACCAGGGTTTTAGCCATGATAGTATTCAGAACGGTCATTGCAGAAGCACAGTTGGCAGAAGAACCTACCGCGCGGAATTCAAACTTGTTGCCGGTGAAAGCAAAAGGAGAAGTACGGTTACGGTCAGTGTTATCCAGCAACAGTTCAGGAATATGACGGTGCAGATCCAGTTTCAGGATAGCTTCGTCCTGTTCGTCGAACTTGTTGTTTACACGGTTTTTAACTTCCTGCAGTACATCAAACAGGTATTTACCGGTAAATACGGAGATGATGGCAGGAGGTGCTTCGTTAGCGCCCAGACGGAAGTCGTTGCTTGGAGAAGCAATAGCAGCTCTCATCAGGTCAGCGTAGTCATGCACCGCTTTAATAGTGTTCACAAAGAAAGTGAGGAACATCAGGTTGGTCTTCGGAGTTTTACCGGGAGCCAGCAGGTTTACACCAGTATCGGTGGACATGCTCCAGTTGTTGTGTTTACCGGAACCGTTGATGCCTGCAAAAGGTTTCTCGTGCAGTAACACTTTCAGTTTGTGACGTTTTGCCACTTTATTCATTACATCCATCAGCAGGGAGTTGTGATCCACTGCGATGTTTACTTCTTCAAATATAGGAGCGCACTCGAACTGTGAAGGAGCAACTTCATTATGACGCGTTCTTAAAGGAATACCCAGTTTGTAGGATTCTACTTCGAAATCGCGCATGTAAGCGTAAGCACGCTCAGGAATAGCACCGAAGTAGTGATCTTCCAGCTGCTGACCTTTGGAAGGAGCATGACCAACAACAGTGCGGCCAGTCATGATCAGATCAGGACGGGCGTTCGCCATTGTTTCGTCTACCAGGAAGTATTCCTGTTCCCAACCCAGGGTACCGGTTACTTTGGTAACGTTTTTATCGAAATAGTTACATACGTCTACTGCAGCTTTGTCCATTGCAGCCAGTGCTTTCAGCAGTGGTGCTTTGTAGTCCAGGGATTCGCCGGTGTAGGCAACAAAGATCGTAGGTATGCAGAGTGTTTTACCATAACCCTGCTCAAGGATAAATGCAGGAGAGGAAGGATCCCAGGCAGTGTAGCCGCGGGCTTCGAAGGTAGCTCTCAAACCACCGTTAGGGAAACTGGAAGCATCTGGTTCCTGTTGTACCAGTGCATCACCATCAAAGGTTTCCAGTGCAGTGCCATCACCTTTCAAAGTGAAAAATGAATCATGTTTTTCTGCGGTAGTGCCGGTCAATGGCTGAAACCAGTGTGTGTAATGAGTCACACCTTTTTTCATCGCCCATGCTTTCATGCCTGAAGCGATCTGCTCGGACATTTTACGTTCCAGCTTGGTGCCATTTTTAACAGAGTTCATCAGGCTTTTATAAGCCTCATCGCTCAGATATTCCCGAACAACTTTACCAGAGAAAACATTGCTGCCAAATACATCGGTAATTTTACCGTCATGTTCGGTGAGAGTGGAGTCTACGCCAGCTAATCCTTCCAGCGCTTTGAAACGTAACGATTGCATGCTGTAAATTATTTTACACAAAAGAACGCATCCATCGCTATAAATGCAAATAAATTGTTCATTTTAACTGAAAAATTACATTTAGGGCTTTAAAAGGGGTATTTTTTTATCATTTCATTAAATATTTGGAGCAGATAGACTTTAAATCTGATGAATTTAAAAATAAATAATATGATACCTGCCTGCAAAAAAACTGCAGAAAAGCCACCACAGGGTACTCTTGGCATTTGCAGGAAAATCATGTACTTTTGCGACTTCTTTTAAATATCTCGTTTTTTATACTTAAATACATGCAAACCACCGTAGAAATTGCTGAACAGCTAGGACTTACCGCTGACGAGTTTGAACGAATTAAATCTATTTTAGGCCGTACCCCCAATTTTACCGAGTTAAGTATGTACTCAGTAATGTGGAGTGAGCACTGCTCTTACAAAAACTCAATCGTTTGGCTGAAGTCTCTGCCCCGCGAAGGCGACAGGCTCCTGGTTAAAGCAGGAGAAGAAAATGCCGGTCTGGTAGATATAGGTGATGGCTACGCGGTGGTATTTAAAATAGAATCGCATAACCACCCCTCCGCTATCGAACCCTTCCAGGGCGCCGCTACCGGCGTTGGTGGCATTCACCGCGATATCTTTACAATGGGTGCACGTCCCATTGCCGCACTGAACTCCCTTCGCTTTGGTAATATTAATGATAAGAAAACACAACACCTGGTAAAAGGTATTGTACATGGTATAGGTCACTACGGTAACTGCTTCGGCGTTCCTACCGTAGGCGGCGAAACTTATTTTGAAGAATGCTACGGTACCAACCCGCTCGTAAACGCATTCAGCGCAGGTATCGTAAAAGTAGGTCAAACTGTTTCCGCTACTTCATACGGTGAAGGAAATCCTGTTTTCATTGTTGGCTCTGCTACCGGTAAAGACGGTATCGGAGGAGCTTCCTTTGCTTCTGCCAATATCACGGAAGACAGCGTGGAAGATTTGCCTGCCGTTCAGGTAGGAGATCCTTTCCAGGAAAAGAAACTGCTGGAAGCCTGCCTGGAAATCATCAAAACCAATGCTATTATTGGTATGCAGGATATGGGTGCTGCCGGTATCACCTGCTCCACTGCAGAAATGAGCGCAAAAGGCGAACATGGTATGAACATCTGGTTAGATAAAGTACCTACCCGCCAGAAAGATATGAAAGCATGGGAAATGCTGCTGAGCGAAAGCCAGGAGCGCATGCTGATAGTAGTGAAGAAAGGAGAAGAAAAACCAGTGCTGGATATCTTCGAAAAATGGGACCTGCACTGCGTTCAGATCGGTGAAGTTACCAAAGATAAAAACCTGAAGTTCTATATGAACGGCGAACTGGAAGCAGATGTTCCTGCGGAAAGTATGGTACTAGGCGGCGGCGCTCCCCAATATCACCGCGCTTACACAGAACCAGCCTACTTCGCTAAAGTAAAAGCATTCGATATTCAGAATATCCCTGATACAGAACATCCGCGTTTTGTAGCAGAAAGAATGGTTGCATTACCAAACATCGCTTCCAAACGCTGGATCTACAACCAGTACGACAGCATGGTGGGTACTGCAAACGCCACCACCAACGCACCAAGCGATGCTGCTATCGTATTGGTAAAACCAACGAAGAAAGCATTGGCAATGACTACCGACTGTAACGGCCGTTACGTATTTGCCGATCCTCATAAAGGCGGACAGATAGCGGTGGCAGAAGCTGCACGTAACATCGTTTGCTCCGGTGGCGAACCAGTTGCTATCACCAACTGCCTCAACTTCGGTAACCCCTACGATCCGGAAGTGTACTACCAGTTTGTACACGCCGTACAAGGTATGGGTGAAGCCTGCCGTAAATTCAATACACCCGTTACCGGTGGTAACGTGAGCTTCTATAACCAGTCACCCGACGGTCCGGTTTATCCTACACCAACCATCGGTATGGTGGGTATCCTCGACACGCTCGATCAGCGTATCACCCTTAACTTCAAGGAAGAAGGCGACCTGGTATACCTGGTAGGCCGCAGCCGCAACGATATCAACAGCTCTGAATACCTGCACAAGATCATTGGTATAGAATACAGCCCTGCACCGCATTTCAATCTCGATGAAGAACTGCACCTGCAACAGGCAATCACCAAACTGAACAAAGCAAAACTGATCCAGTCTGCACACGATGTAAGCGACGGCGGTTTATTTGTTACCCTGCTCGAAAGCGCTATGCCATCCGGCCTGGGCTTTGAACTGGCGCTCAACAACAAATTCCGTAAAGATGCTTACCTCTTCGGTGAAAGCCAGAGCCGTGTAGTGGTAACCGTTAAGCCGGCAGATAAAGAGAAGTTCGAAGCGCTGTTACACGGTTTGGTAGATGCGTCAGATAACTCTGTACGCTACGAAAAACTAGGTGTTGTAACCGGTGAATCCATTAAAGTAAATGGGGATGACTGGGGCAATGTAAGTACCTGGAAAAAAACATATGATACCGCCATTGAAGAGCATCTGAAGAAATAATCTTCCGCTTTTCAACAACATAAAAAAGGGTTCGCATAGCTTTTATGCGAACCCTTTTTATTTCGGTGAATTATCAGAAACTGTATTTGAATCCCAGGTTAAATCTAGCGCCACTTCCTTTGATATAGGAATCGGTACGCACCCTTCCTTGTGAGGTAACAGGATAGTAGTCGGCATTCAGCAGGTTATCCACACCCAGGCGGATAGATGCAGCCTGGCTGAAACGGTAGCCGGTATATAAGTTCACCAGGTAGAAATCCCCCACAGGACCATTGCCCAGGTCGTACTGACCGGTAGTGGCGTTTACGTCAAAGCGTTTGCGCACGCCGGAATAAATGTAGTACACCCCAAGATCCCACTGCTTCAGCGGGGAATAGTTCACGTTGAATGTCATTTTATCGGGTGAAATGCGGGTGGTGGGCAAATAGGTTTTAGTGCCGTTCACCTCTTTCTTTCCTTCTACATGAGAATAGGCACCGCTGGCATACAGGTTGGGCAGGAACTGGTAGCCGGCAGTAAATTCAAAGCCCTGTACCCTTTCAGGAGCGCGCTCCGGCACTGCTACACCGTTTACATCTTTCAGGCTGGTACCAAGATCGGAGGTGCTGATAAAATACGAACCGGATGCATTGAACTTCCCGATGTTACTGTTAAAGCCAGCTTCATAGTTGTTGGTGATAATGGCTTCAGTTTCAATGGTATTAATACTGGTGGCGCCATTGCTGACTGCTTTTGCCAGTCGCAGTGTGCGGCCCAGGTCGTACAGCGAGAAGCTCTGTGAATAACTCACAAAAGGATTGAACACCGGGAACTTCGTATACCGTAAGCCTGCGTTGAATACCAGCGCTTCGTAAGGAAGTTCGCCGCCTTTTACAAATACGCCGCCGGCATAGTTACCAAATTTGATAGTTGTATAATCCGGGATGTCCAGGGAAATATTTTCATACCGTACGCCTGCCTTCACCAGGAAATCTTTGAAGACTACCGTTTTCAGCTGTGCGTAGGGCGCATAGTTTTTCATATTCATCTCCGGCACAAACGGACGGCCGTCGGTGAGTGGCTGGGATGTTTTATCATTAAGGACATCCACACCCCAGGTAACATCTCCGGATAAATTGGGATGGAAATTGAAAACGGTGTTGAAGTTCAGCCGCGCGCCCATTTTTTTGGAAGCAATGGCAGAATTGCCCGGAGGCGCATAAAAATCGGACCATTCAAATACCGTGTAGAAGTCTTGATAGTAAAGGTTTACATTCAGTGAGGTGTTGCGGAAAATATTTTTATTGGTATAATTCACGTAAGCATTGTGATTATAGGGGGTGCCTTGTTTATCACCGGGATTGGTGCCCACTACGCCAATGATCGGGCTTTTGCCAAATTCGCCGCCTTCATCCACGTAGGTACTGTTCTGCATGGTGCGGTAATAGTTGTACATCACTTCGATGCGGTTATTGGCATTGATATCGTATCCCAGTTTTGCAAACAGGTTTACGTTTTCATTCTGGCTGAGCGACTGGAAAGGGGCGATTACTTCACCGTTTGCATCTTTGTTCACACCTGTTTGTTCATAGGTACCGCTTACCACGTAATCAAATTTATTGAGTTTGCCGGAGAAGTTCTGGGAGATGCGGCCGCCGAGGCTGTTGGCGCCATTGGTAAGGGAACCGGCGGTGCTGATATCGGTGCTTCCGCTGAAACGTTTGTCCGGGTTGGCTTTGATGGTAATGAAGTTAATGATACCGCCGTCGGCGCCATTGCCATAAATAGCAGTGGAGCCTTTGATCACCTCCACTCTTTCAATAACGGACACGTCTATACTGCGCATATCTTTATCGCCGTTGCGCAGCGGGGTGGATTGCGGGATGCCATCGATCATGATGAGCATGCCGCGGCCGCGCAGGGTTTGTCCTTTGTTGGTGGAAGTATTGGTGCCCAGTGTAAGTCCGGGTACATTCATGCTGAGCAGCTGGTTAATATCGGTGGTGATCGCGCTTTGTTCCCTTAATTTTTTTCCGGAGATGATGGTAATGGAAGATGTCACGGTGCCCAATGTTTCTTTATTACGGCTGGCGGTTACCACTATTTCATTCAGACCTACATCAGATGGTTGAATGATACTATCAGTTGTGGGCACGGGGGCACCCTGTATTTGCTGTGCTGCTGCCTGCATGGTGGCTGCAATGACTATTAATGCTGCTACTAAAGCCTTCTTCATTTTCTGTTTCCGTGTATTTTGATAATAAATTTTCTGCGGTACCAGATCAGGAATCCTGATACGGATAACACGCCGGGGGTTAGGGCAAGCAGTGAATAAATGATTTTCAGGAAGATGCCACCGTAGTTGCCGAAGTGGAGGGGAGCGATAGAGGCATTGAACTTATCGCTGAAAGAGGCGTTGCGGAAGTCCACCTTTTTTTTAACGGCGCCTTGTTCATCGATGGATACCGACGAAGCGTATTCTCCGAAGAATGCGGATTCATGGGCATGACCGAGTATCCGTACCGGGTCGCCTGCTTTTTTAGGAGGGCGGAGACCGGTGGCCCGGAAGCCGGGGATAGTAGCCGCAGCTTTGATGAGCAGGGGTTCATATTCACCGGGAAAAGGAACAGCCGTATATCCTGCCTTGGTGTTTTTCCGCGCGTCAATTACTTTCAGTTCCATCATGAAGCCGGTAAAAGAGATGAGGAGGTTGAAAAGCAGCGCCCACACGCCGACGATGCGGTGCAGGTTGCGCCAGCGCCGGGTGCGGTTATGCCATTCCAGCGGCTGCCGGAAGGTGAGTACTTTGCCCAGTGAATGCCGGTATACAAACAGGCCGGTGAGAACAGATAAAAACAGTCCTATTCCTGTAATTAAGACGATTACAGCCCCTGTTTTGCCACTTAGCAGGGTGAAGTGCAGATACATGACGTAGCCTGTAAAATGGTCTGTATTGGCGTATTGTTGTAATATTTTGCCGGTATAGGGGTTCAGGAAGATGTATACTTTGTGATCTGCTGAATATTCGGCCCGCAGCACGGTACTTTCGCCGGGCGCCTGCGGGAGTCTTACAAAAAACAGGTAGGGATTTCCGGGAAGCGCCTGGCGGGCGTCTTTCATTTGTTCCTGCAATGTTCTGGGAACTGCCTGTGGCGGAACGTGATAGGCATGGGCATACACTGCATGATCTATTTCATCGCTGAATACCAGCATGCTGCCGGTAATGCTCACCAATAGCAGCATAGCACCGGCTATCAGCCCGGTAATTCTGTGCAGGCGGAAAAATTGCTTGCTCCATTGAATGTTGAACACCTGTCTTTTATCAGTTTGACTTAAAAAATTATACCCGGCGTTAACGAAAGTGCTATAGACACTTTTGCCGCCTCACCTCGTCACCGCCATAATGGTTAAAAGGTTGAGTATGTATTGCTTCCGCCGCGAAGTTACCGCGGGATGCGGGAAACCGTTTACGCAAAGGGGAAAATTATTGATCGGATGGGAAAAAAATGGCTGCATTAACATCCTGGTGATTTATTGTTGCAGTTGAAATCTTTAACAAGCCATTAACAAAATCCAACGTATGTGTTATATTTTTTTGGTAAAATCTGAGCTATTTTTGATAAGCATCAATGAATAAAAAGACCGAATTAGAATAAAAGAACTCTTATAAAATACTTGGAATCACTTGGTTATTCCAATTTCTATGAAAACCAGTTGTTCTCTACCATGTCCTGATGAAATCTAATGAAAAATTACACCTAGTGAAAGAACGATTTGAAGTAAAGGGCTGATTAAAATCAGCCCTTTTTGTTTTTCCCGGTTATTTTGCCGTACCTTCTTTTGCCATAACCCCTCTGGCCTTTTCCCATTTTAAATAGAAAAGCCTTCCTGGAAAGCAGGAAGGCTTTTAATATGATAGCGTGTGTCAGTTATACCATTGGGATCTCTGCCACCTCGTACACTTTCTCGTCCAGTTTTGCTTTGGTTTCGCTGAATGCCTTGAGGGTAAGTTCAATATCCTCATCGCTGTGCGCAGCAGTTGGGATCAGGCGGTAAATGATCTGTCCTTTTGGAATAACAGGGTATACCACGATAGAACAGAAGATGTTATAATTCTCGCGCAGATCCAGGCACATAGCAGTCGCCTCGGGGATATCGCCCTGCAGGTAGATAGGTGTTACCGGGGAATTGGTTCTGCCAATATTGAACCCACGTTCTTTCAGGCCACTCTGCAGTTTATTCACATTCTCCCACAGTTTAGCCTTCATTTCCGGATGCTGACGCATCAACTGCACACGTTTCAGGTGGCCGATAACGATCGGTAAAGGAATGGATTTCGCGAAGATCTGGGAGCGCATGTTATAGCGCAGGTAATTGATGATCTGTTTTTCGCCGCTGATGAAAGCGCCGATAGAAGCACCGGACTTTGCAAAAGTATTGAACAGCAGGTCGATCTTATCCTGAACGCCTTGTTCTTCACCGGTACCGGCGCCGGTTTTACCCATTGTTCCAAAGCCATGGGCATCATCAACCAGCAGGCGGAACTCATATTTATCTTTAAATGCAGCAATTTCCTTCAGTTTACCCTGGTCGCCGGCCATGCCAAACACGCCTTCTGTAACCACGAGTATACCACCACCCTGGGTTTTAGCCAGTTCAGTAGCACGTTTCATCTGCTTGTCGAAATCTTCCATATCGTTATGCTTGAACACATAACGTTTGCCGGGGTGCAGGCGTAAACCATCCAGGATACTGGCGTGGCACTCTGCGTCATATACAATTACATCCCTGCGGCCTACTACTGCATCAATGGCACTCATGATGCCCTGGTAACCGTAGTTCAGTAAGGTAGTTGCTTCTTTGCCCATGTAGTCAGACAGCTCATTCTCCAGCTGCTCATGGTAGTTGGTATTTCCGCTCATCATACGCGCTCCCATTGGAGAGGCCATTCCATAGTCTGCGGCAGCTTTGGCGTCGGTAGCGCGCACCTCCGGGTGGTTGGCCAAACCCAGATAGTTGTTCAGGCTCCAGACAATCTTTTCATTACCCCGGAAGTTCATACGGGGGCCTATTTCTCCTTCCAGTTTAGGAAAGGCAAAATAGCCGTGGGCTCTGTCTGAATGTTCCCCGATAGGGCCCAGATGTTTCAGCAGTTTCTCGAAAATATCCATACGATATATTATGTAATGGTTAATTCATTCCATTTAAAATGGACACAAAGGTATTAAAATATTACTTTTTGTAAACTTGGTTTACATTTGGCACCAGCTATTTTATGCCGTTATTGATGCCAGATAACCATCTATCTTGTTGTATTACAGTGACTTTTAAATTATTACAATCTAATGAAATTTACACAATTCCTGGCAGTCGCATTCCTGTTATCTGCCACGGCCGGCAAAGCGCAAAACGCTCCTTCAAAGCCGCTTCATCGTCTTCCTGCGGCTAAGAACACCAGTATCGCTGCCCGCCCCAAACTCGTTGTAGGCCTGGTGGTAGACCAGATGCGGTGGGATTACCTGTACCGCTACGCCGGCAGGTATGGCGCCGGTGGTTTTAAGCGCTTGCTGCAGGAAGGCTTCTCCTGTGAAAATACGCTGATCAATTACACCCCCACCATCACGGCCTGTGGTCATACCTGTATCTATACAGGATCTGTACCGGCTATCCACGGTATTATCGGCAACACCTGGTACAGCCCGGAACTGGGTCGTACGATGTATTGTGCGGAAGATACCACGGTAACCACCGTCGGCAGCTCCTCCGCCGCCGGTAAAATGAGCCCCCGGAATATGCTGGTAACCACTATCGGCGACGAATTGAAGTTATCCAATAATTTCCAGAGTAAGGTGATAGGTGTTGCTATTAAAGACAGGGGTGCTATTCTTCCTGCCGGGCACAGTGCCAACGCAGCTTTCTGGTATGATGCCAGCACAGGTAACTGGGTAAGCAGCACCTATTACATGAATGAATTGCCTGCATGGGCGCAGGAATTCAACCAGCAGAAATTTCCGCAGCAATATCTCAGCAAACCGTGGACTACCCTGTATCCAGCATCTACCTACACCCTTAGTACAGCCGATGAGAAACCTTTCGAAGGAAAGTATAAAAATGCCGGTAACACCTCCTTCCCGCACAACCTGTCGGAGATCGCCAATACTGCTATTTCCGCATCGCCTTACGGTAATACCATGACCCTGGAATTTGCCAAAAAAGCAATGGAAGCATATGGCCTGGGAAAAGGCCCGGTAACGGATTTGCTGGCCGTCAGTCTTTCTTCTCCTGATTATGTAGGCCATCAGTTCGGCCCCAACTCAGTGGAAGCTGAAGATACCTACCTGCGCCTGGACCAGGATCTGGCCGCGTTCTTCACCTATCTCGATGCGAAAGTGGGCAAGGGGCAGTACCTGTTCTTTATCACAGCCGATCATGGCGTTGCCCATGTACCCGGTTTTATGGCGGAAAACAAACTGCCGGGCGGCACATGGGACGACAAAGCAGCAGTAGCTACCCTGAACGACCAGGTATCAGCCAAATTTGGGGTGAAAAATGCGGTGAAAGCCACCGATAACTACCAGCTCTGGCTGAACCACGACGCTATTGAGCAGGCAGGTAAAAGTGAAGCCGACATCCGCCAGTTTATGATCCGGGAGTTGCTTAAATCACCCGCGGTCGCCAAAGCCTTTTCTATAGATAATCTCATGGGCACCACCTTGCCGGAACCCATGCGCACGATGCTGTCCAATGGCTTTAACACCAAAAGGAGCGGTGATATACAGGTGGTATTAACGCCTGGTTATATCGATGGTACCAATGTGGGCACCACGCACGGGTTATGGTATCCTTATGATGCGCATATCCCGCTGGTGTGGATGGGCTGGGGTGTTCGCCCGGGTAAAACCAACCGTACTGTTGGTATGACGGATATTACGCCTACCCTGGCTGCCTTATTGCATATCCAGATGCCCAGCGGCAATGTAGGTCAGGTAATACAGGAGATTACCCATTAAATTTTTTTTGCTTAGATTGCCATAAACAAGGCCTTGTAATTCTTTGTTTATGGCATTTTCTTTTATCCAGTATACAGTGGCGGAGCGGGTAGCCACCATCGCGCTGAACCGGCCGGAGAAGCGCAATGCGCTCAACGGGCCTATGGTAGCTGAACTCCGGGCTGCATTCCGTGCGGCGGAAGCCGATGAAGCCGTGAAAGTAGTGGTGTTGAAGGGTAACGGCGAAGCTTTTTGCGCAGGCGCCGATCTCGAATACCTGCAACAACTGCAGCAAAATACCTATGATGAAAATCTCGCTGATTCCCGGGAACTGATGCAGTTATTCCGGGAGATCTATGATCTTGATAAGATAGTAATTGGCCAGGTAGAGGGACATGCGGTGGCCGGTGGTTGCGGGCTTGTAACCCTCTGCGACCTCAGTTACGCGGTACCGGAAGCGCTGATGGGATATACCGAGGTGAAAATCGGGTTTATTCCGGCCCTGGTAGCTGTTTTCCTGGTTCGTAAAATAGGAGAGGGCCGCTCCCGGGAGCTGTTATTAACCGGCAAACTGGTAACAGCGGAAAAAGCGGCCGCCGATGGGCTGATCACCGCAGTGGTTCCTGCTTCAGAAATCGCCCAAAAGGTAGCTAAAGTGGCTGCCAGCCTATGTAATGAAGCTTCTGCCAACTCCCTGAAAGTGACCAAAAAATTGATTGGCACAGTGTTGGACTTACTGGTAGCGGATGGGTTGGCGCACGCAGCCATACTCAATGCTGCCACCCGCGGTCATGATGATTGTAAACGCGGAATAGCTGCGTTTTTAAACAAAGAGAAGCTTAACTGGTAACGGTTCACTGAGGCCATTTTATTATTAATACACCACACTATGTCATACCGGTTGTTATTAACTTTTATCTTCCTGTGCTGCACCGGCTCATTGCTGGCGCAGCGTGTTATTTCTGATGCCAAAATCGTTTACAAAATGGAACTGCCACCTGAGCAGCTCCAAATGGATGCCATGCTCGAAGGCAGCACCTTTACCCAATATATGCGCGGACCACTGAGCAGGATTGATATGAATTTCAATATTGTTCACTACACCTACCTGATCAACAGTAAAACGGAAACAATGACCACGCTGATAGATCAGCATGGGAACAAATACCTGATACGCGCAGGGAAAGAGCAATACCAGAAGGACCTGAAACAATACGAAAGCATCCAGTTCCAGGACCAGTCTGAAACCAAGAAAATAGCAGGCTACGATTGCCGTAAAGCGATTGGTACCATGCCCGACGGCAAAACCTTCGAGGTGTATTATGCCCTCGACCTGGTGCCGGAGAACAAACAATACAACCGTCGTTTTGTGAACCTGAAAGGTATTCCGCTGGAGTTCGAGATTATCACCAAAACCGGCTCCAAAACCAGGGTAGTAGCCACAAAGATAGAATTATACCCGATCCCCGCCTCCTATTTTGATGTGCCCAAAACAGGCTACAAGGAAGTGAGCCAAAAGGAGCTGCAGAATATGTAAAGACGCGGATTTTGTCTTTCTCAGGATTAAACTTATTACACTGATTACGCTGATTTGATCACTTTTTGATTTTAAAAGATTCGGGGAGATATAAGCGGATATTTTCGCTTATATCTCCCCGAATCTTTTAAAATCAAAAATGTTCAAATCCCCTAAATCAATAAAATCAGCGTAATCCTGAGTTAGACAACCTCCGCTCCGGTGCAAAAAAAGAGCCGGTTAAAAAGCTGTAGAACTTTTTAACCGGCCCATATTGTAATTGAAGAAACGTTAAGTTTATTACCCTTTCTTAAGCGGCAGAATGATCTGCAGTTTCTGAAAGTTCATGTTTCCAGGAGGTTGTGACTGCACCTGGACATTGGTTGGAACTACATAAGTGACATTACCTTTCGTATAGGTCATTACCGCTTTAAGATTAATGACATTATTATAGTTATTGGTAGTAGTAAACTTAAAGTCTGAGTTGAAGGTACCCGAAAAGCGGTAGCCAGCATCAAGGCTCAGATTGGTTTTAGGCATAGCTGTATTCAGCACAAAATGTTGGCTGTCAGCTGTCTTTTTCACTTTGTCTTTATTATTATCGGTGGGCAAAAAGCCATTATTTGCCGCCGCATTGAGAGCAAAAAACGCTAATGCGCCCGCTAACAAGCAAGACAATGAAAAGGTGCGTGATATGTATGTTTTCGCTTTCATTGTAACACAAATGTACAAACTTTTTGATATATTATATAACATATTCTTAACGCAAGATACGAAGAAATCACAAAGAATTGTTAAAAATTTTTTAGCACATTGATTTCACCCCATATTTGGGCATAGATAAAAGTACTATATTTACAGTAATGAGTAAAGACTTTTCATTTTTAAACGAGGATTTTGATGATCTGAGAGACTTGTTGCAGCAGTTTGAAAACCTCAGGGCTGGTAAGTCTCATTCTTTTTTGGACGAAGATTCATTTGAGCAGATCATAGACTATTATGACGAGCATGACGAAATGCCGATCGCATTGCAGGCCGCAGAAATAGCCATCGAACAATTCCCCTATTCCTCCACTTTACTTCTCAAAAAGGCCAACTTACTGATAGAAACCAAAAAATATAAGGAAGCATTGGACTTGCTGGAGAAAGCAGAAGTGCTGGACCGTACTGATATCAATCTTTATATACTACAAACAGACGTTTACCTGGCGCTGAACCAGCACCAGAAGGCAGCTGCTGTGCTGGAAGAACAGATTGAACAGTTTTCAGGGGAAGACCGAACAGAATTATTGCTGGAACTGGCCGACGTATACGACGACTGGGAGGAGTTTGAGAAAGTGTTTGATTGCCTGAAACTGGCGCTGGAATATGATCCTACCAGTGAAGAAGCATTGCATAAAATCTGTTTCTGGACAGAATTTACCGGCCGCAATGAAGAGAGCATCCGCCTGCATAGCGCCATTATCGACGAACATCCCTATAACCAGCTGGCCTGGTTTAACCTGGGCACAGCATTCCAGGGACTTAAATTATACGAAAAAGCGATAGACGCATACCAATATGCGGTGGCCATAGATGAGAAATTCGATTATGCCTACCGTAACATGGGCGATGCCTATATCCGGATGCGCAAGTATGCCGAAGCCATAGAAGTGCTCCAGAAACACCTGGAAATCGCCAAGCCGGAGGATGTCATCTATGAAGCTATCGGTCATTGTTACGAAAGACAACGGAAGTTTACCCAGGCACGTTACTACTACCGTAAAGCTTCGCATCTGAGTCCCAGCGATGATAAGCTGTACTACAAGATTGCGGTGGCCTATATGATGGAAGCCAACTGGGAAAATGCCGTTAAATCGTTAATGAGCGCACTGAAAATAAATAAAACCAACGCAGAGTACAATATGAGCCTGGGTGAATGCTACCTGGAGCTCGGAAAGAACAAGGATGCACTGGTACATTTTATGAATGCCGTACGTACCAGGCCCAAAAGCGCCGTTACCTGGCAGGAACTGTTAAAGGGACTGTATGTATCCGGATTCCTTGATGAAGCCCTTGTACAATTAGCCATAGCAGAGGAAAAGGCGGGCCGTAAACCTATCTTTATCTATTACCGGGCCGCTATCCTGATAGCCATGGGTAAAACAAAAGAAGGGTTACTGCACCTGGAAACAGCCCTGCAACAGGCTCCAAAGATTGTTAAAAAGCTCGTAGAGCTCGACCCTGCTGTGTTACAGCATGTGAGTGTGGTAGATCTGATCGCCCAATATCGCCGCAAACGTTAACCAGTGTTATTTACTTTAATAAAATAAAGTATACTTCTTATTTTTGCGCCGGCTTTTAATTGTCATGGACAAAAGTCAATAGTATTTCCGGTTACTAAAATTGCATCTACGCTATCCCGAAGTGCCTGGCGAAAATTAGCATGTGTTTTACTGACCAATAAGAAGATAAAAATATTTCAAATGAATTTTAATCTGACACAAATCCCGGAAAGGACAAAGAAGCCCCGCACACATGGACTCACTATGGTAATGGACAAAGGGCTGAGTTTGGAAGAAGCACGAAATTTTTTATCCGCAGCAGGTCCTCACATTGATATCCTGAAACTGGGTTTTGGCACTGCTTACGTTACGCCCAACCTGCGCGCAAAAATTGAACTTTACCAGTCGGCAAACATTCCCGTATACTTTGGCGGAACCCTGTTCGAAGCCTTTGTAATCCGCAACCAGTTTGAAGAATACATCAACGTGGTAAAAGATTACGGTATCAGCTACATGGAAGTTTCCGACGGCTCTATCACTATCCCGCATGCTGAAAAATGCGGTTATATTGAAAAACTGGCAAAAATAGGGCTGGTACTGAGCGAAGTAGGCTCCAAAGATGCTGAACACATTATCCCTCCCTATAAGTGGATTGAACTGATGAGCGCTGAGCTCTCCGCCGGCGCCACTTATGTGATTGCTGAAGCCCGCGAAAGCGGTAACGTAGGCATCTACCGCGGTAGCGGCGAAGTACGCGAAGGCCTGGTACAGGAAATCCTGACACAGATCCCCGCCGAAAAAATTATCTGGGAAGCGCCACAAAAAGCCCAACAGCTTTACTTCCTGGAACTGGTAGGCTGCAATGCCAACCTGGGCAACCTGGCTCCTAATGAAGTGATCTCCCTGGAAGCCATGCGCATCGGCCTCAGAGGAGATACCTTTAACCTGTTCCTCGACAGAGAATAGTTTTTTAAATAATTACAGATTATGAATTACGAATGACGGATTTGTGGATAACATCAACACAAATCCCTGATTTGTAATTCATAATTGGTAATGATCAATTACCTGGTACATGAAAATTTACGGACTTATTGGCTATCCGCTCAGTCACTCCTTCTCCAAAGGTTTCTTTAAAGAAAAATTTGAAAAGGAAAATATATCAGGATGTGTATATGATAACTTCCCGATTCCAGGCATCTCTGAATTTACCTCCCTGCTGGAGCAGCATCCGCAACTGCATGGCCTCAACGTTACCATCCCCTATAAGGAAGTGGTAATCCCCTTCCTGGATAATCTCAGCGATGCCGCCGCGAAAATCGGCGCTGTAAACTGTATCGACTTCAGGGAGGGAAAAAAAACGGGCTACAACACGGATGTAATCGGGTTTACCAAATCGCTGCAACCCCTGCTGCAGGCCCATCATAAGCACGCACTGGTACTGGGCACCGGCGGCGCCGCCAAAGCTATTATGTATGCGCTGGAACAGCTGGGCATTACCTATACCGTAGTAAGCCGGCAACCGGTGAACGGAGCCGTATCTTACGAGTCACTGAACCAACAGGTAATGGAACAACACACCATAATTGTGAATACAACACCCCTGGGCATGTATCCGAAAACAGATACTTACCCCGAAATCCCTTACCAGTACCTCACTTCCAGGCACCTGCTGTACGACCTGGTGTATAACCCGGCAGAAACATCCTTCCTGCAACGGGGCGCCGCACAGGGCGCCACCATCAAAAACGGCCACGAAATGCTGATCCTCCAGGCAGAAGCCTCGTGGGAAATCTGGAACGCGTAGGTTGTCTTACTCAGGATTACGCTGATTTTACTGATTTTTTCTTTTGGATTTTCTTTAGATTTTTAGATTTAATAATAATTAAGGGAGATGAGAGCGAATATCCGCTTCTATCTCCCTTAATCCTTTATAAAATCAAAAAAGTAAAAATCCAGTTAATCAGTAAAATCAGCGTAATCCTGAGTAAGACAACCTACGCTGGCTTTATCATGTAATACACGCACGTAGTAACGAAGTTCCGGAAGAAAGGAATCGCAGCAATGGGCTTCCACTGCACCCGCGCGCTTACGCCGAATTTATATTTATAGATAGGATTGATCAGGTAAAACCGGCGTTGCGTAATTTTATACTGCTGACGCTTTACAATACGTTCAAAACGTTCAATGGAAATGCCGGTAGATTTTACATCCATCAGGTCGATCACTACATCATCTCCTTCGCCAAATAGCCGCAATACACCTTTGTAGAGCGGCCTGGGAAGCAAATGAATATAAGGTACCATGCTGAGGAATTTGTTCTTGCAGATCTGCTGATGTCCTCCATGAGGCATATACCACGGCGGAAAACCAAAATATACCTGCCCGCGGGGACTCAGCAACTGTTTCAGATGACCGATGATTTTTTCCTGGTCAGGAATGTGTTCAATGGCATCTTTCAAAATAATTACATCAAAAGAATTCCGGAATTCTCCGAGGAAATCCAGGTCATAGATATTTTTGGCAATCAGTTTTAATTGTCCGTTGTCCAGGTATTGCTGCAAAAAAGTTTTGGCCAGTTCTATCCGGTCCGGTGCAAGATCCACGCCTACGCAGTTACACCCTTTTTCCAGCAAAGGAGTAAGCACACCGCCTTCCCCACATCCCACCTCCATTACACGCAGGCCTTCCAGTTGCGGAAACTCCTGCTGTATGAATGGCAGCACATAGTCGCGCGAATTGTCCACCTGTTGCTTGTGCCGTAGCGTTGCGTCTAAATGATGTTCTAATGCCATGTATTTAAAATTGCGTGAATTTAGTAAAAAGCCCTTAGCTTTTAGCTTTTCAGGATCTTAAATAAATCCTATAATTAGCGGCCGCATGCTGACAGCTAGCTGCTAATAGCTATCTTTGCGGGCATGCAAACGAACGAAAAAACAAATTACCAGGAAGGAGCCGTGATATTGATCAATAAGCCTTTAACATGGACCTCCTTCGATGTAGTGCGTAAGATAAGAAATCTCACCAAAGCTAAAATAGGTCACGCCGGCACGCTGGATCCTTTAGCTACCGGACTGCTGATCTGCTGTACGGGGAAAATGACCAAGAAAATCAATGAATACCAGGCGCAGGAGAAAGAATACACCGGCACTTTTACTTTAGGCGCTACCACACCTACATTCGATAAGGAGTCTGAGCCGGAGAATTTTAAAGATATCAGCCACCTTGATGAAGCGGCCATCATGGCTGCCACCCAACCGTTCATCGGTGAAATTATGCAGCTGCCGCCTATCCATTCTGCCATCAAGCAAAATGGAAAACCTATTTACCTGCTGGCCAGGAAAGGAGTAGATGTAAAAGTAGAACCGCGGAAATTAACCATTGCCGCATTTGAGATCACTAAAATAGATTTACCGGAAGTACATTTCAGAGTAGTATGCAGTACGGGTACGTATATACGCTCCCTGGCAAATGACTATGGCGCACAATTAGGTTGCGGCGCCTACCTGAGTAGTCTTTGCAGAACCCGCATCGGTAATTTCAGCTTGTCGGAAGCTACTGACATGGAAGATTTCATTGCTGCCAACGCCGTTCCTAAAACGGATAACCAATAGCAATATTCCAGATAATATTTTCACGGCGCCAGCGGCTGTCTTTCAGATCCCACTCACTCACATACCAGCCGTTTTTATTACCGGTGAAGTAAGGAACCTTCAGCGGTATGCCCCAATCCAGGCGGACGAGGAAGAAAGAGAAATCCAGTCGCAGGCCCGCGCCCGTACCCATCGCCAGGTCATGATACAGCTGGTTGAAGCGGAATTCGGAGCCGGGCCGGGTGGAGTCCTTGCGGATCATCCAGATATTACCCATGTCCAGGAAGGTGGCGCCTTTCAGGTTTACGCTACCGCCAAACATCCTCAACAGGTCGAAGCGGTATTCGAGGTTTCCCTCCAGCTTCATGTCGCCGGTTTGATCGGGGAATGCCTGCGCGGTAGCAGAGGAATCTTTAAAAGAGCCGGGACCCAGTGTGCGTAAGCGCCATGCGCGGATACTGTTGGGACCACCGGAAGTAAACTGCCTGATATATGGCAATACCTGTGAGTAACTGTACGGAATACCTACGCCGGCATAAACCCTGCTGGCCAGCCCGCTGTGGAGCCCCAGTTTCCAGAAGTGACGGTAATCTGCTTCTATCTTTACAAAATTTGAAATATTTACGTTGGTCAGCGTTTCCAGGTTGGTTTTTTTGCCGCTGATGCCGTTCATGAGGCTGTTGATGCCACTGAGCCAGAGTCCTGATTCTTCCACGTTCACCCGGAAGTAGCTGTAGTGCTGCTGATGCAGCAGGTCCTGGTTGCTGAAAATAAACGAAACGCTTTCCCCGCCAATTAACGCCGGCTCAAAGCTGCGTTTCAGATACGGATTGGTATTTACCACGCTGTCGCGGAAAGTCGGGTCCAGGCTCACGCCTACATAGTTGAGGGTAATGGGCCGCATGATCCACCGTTTGTAAAGGCTTTCATTCCAATCGTACCCATAGGAGGCGTTGATGCTGGTTACATCAAACTTCTCCACGCGGGAGAGGTAGTTGGCGCCAAGCGTTAATCTTGTTTTTACATTGGAGCGGCTGCTTTGTTTGATGTTAAATGGCAGCGCAAAACGTGGCCAGGTAAGACTCACCTCACCTCCAAACTGTTTCGACTGCAGCTCCCATCCCGACTCCTGGCGTACCAGTTCAATACCGGTACTGAGCGCCATACCCAGTTGCGTAGCCGTTTTATTCAGGTTAATGTGCCGGTAGTTCAGGGTTACGCCCGATCCCAGCGTATAGTCAGAACTGTTACTTAATTCAAAGGTCAAACCCAGTTCCTGCCTGCGCCTGGGGGTAAGAAACACATAGGCATCCAGTGTATTTACGGAGTCTTTCGGTTCTTTGTATTGCAGCGTTACAAACTGCCATACGCCGATATCGTATAATTTATTGACGGTATTATTATACCGCTGCATGGAATAGGTTTCTCCTGGCCGCAATAAAATAGACCTGGAGAGAATCTTTGGTTTCAGTAGTTCCTGGTGGGAGCGGATGGTAATATACTTGCGCTCGTCCTGTTTCAGGGTACTGTCGTTTGGATTGGCATTCAATGAAAAGTCAGGATAGGCGTATATTTTGCCGATATGATATTGTTGCCAGTTAGCGGTGCTGTCTTCCGGGTTTTTAATCCGGATTTCCACATCCATCGTCAGTTTATCCCTGCCTTTATTTTCATTGAAGATGTTTACAAACCCTTCAAAAGGGTTGAGGGTATTCCGGAACAGGGCCTTGTTGAGCGTATCCACACTGAATTCTATGGCGTCGCGGTTAAATTTGTAGTACCCGGCATCTTTGATGAGGCGGGTGAGCCTTTCCCTTTCGCTGCCCAGGGTAGCTGATTTAAAAGCAACGCCTTTCTGCACCAGTGATAATTTTTCATTGGCTTTTACGATCCGCAGGATGGCGGAATCCGGTACCGCATAGGTAATTTTATCAATTACGAAGTTTCGTCCTGTATTTACCTGGTAGGTAACACTGGTTTTACGCCGGGAAGTTTCCTCCTCATAATTTACCGTTACATAAAAGAATCCCTGGTTGTGGAGGTAGCTGGTCATGCGCGCCACTGATTCTTTGGTTTTGGTAGAATCATAGATTACCGGTTCTTCCAGGTTCCTTTTGGCGAGTACCAGGTTCCAGAACCAGTTCGACTTTTTCTCGTTGTACTTCTGATTATAGAGCCATACTTTGATACGGCTGTTGAGCAGTTTTTTATTGGGTTGCTGCGTCATCAGCGATTTGGAAGAGAGGGAGCTGCGCAGATCCTGTTTTTCAGAATTGAGGATTTCGCCCTTCACATCTACTTTGGCGCTGGTATACAGTGTTTGATCTTTCTGGAGATATTTGGTATTGGAGCAGGCCGCCAACGTAAGTATTACAGCCAGTAGCAGCAATTGTTTCAGCAATAAAATTTTTGAATTGGGAAGCAGCTGCATCACGGGCGAAAACGTTGTTAAAAATTTTAAAAGCCAATACTGACGAACGGGTAACCATGCCTCTTCTTGGCTGATTAAAAGAAATCGTGTAGGTTTGGCCCCATGTTGTCAAAGGCGCAAATTAAATATATTCAATCATTACAGCACAAAAAAAACAGGCAAAAATCCAGCCAGTATGTGGCAGAGGGTGATAAGATTGTGCAGGAGCTGCTACAGGCGGGCATGCCAGTGAAAGGAGTATATGCAACAGCCGATTGGCTGGAGCAGCATCGCTCCCTGGTAGATCGTATGCCGGCAGGCACTGTAACTGAAGTGGATGCTGCTGTGCTCAAACAACTGTCGTCGCTCACCACCCCCAACCGGGCAATGGCTTTGCTGGATATGCCCGTCCCCGCAAACCCGCTGCCTGCAGCCGGAACGGTGGCACTGGCGCTGGAAGCGATCCAGGACCCCGGCAATATGGGAACGCTTATTCGTATAGCCGACTGGTTTGGAATTCCGCAGATCATTTGCTCACCGGATTGCGTAGACGTATATAATCCTAAAACCATACAAGCCACTATGGGTAGTATGATACGGGTTCGTATAGCCGAATACGATATCCGCGAACTACTGCAGCAAACAAAGCTGCCCTCTTTTGCGGCTACCCTTCACGGAAAAAATATCGCGACCTTTCCCGCTATCAAAGAAGGTATTATCCTGATCGGTAATGAAGGAAGGGGATTAACGGAAGATGTAACCGCCCTGGCTACCCACCGGATCACCATCCCCCGGATCGGTGGCGCCGAATCATTGAATGCCGCAGTAGCTGCAGGTATTATCTGCGGCCGCCTGCTTATTTAACTGCTCATGAACCCCCGGATACTGCTCATCATATTATTGCTTTCCTGTAATCACGCTGCGAAACGGAACGTAACCCCCGCATTCTATTACTGGAAGCAAACATGGACGGGCAACACCGCCGAACTGAAGTATATGCACGACCTGCCCGCAGGGCGACTGTATATAAAACTGTTTGATGTAGCTGTTGACGAGGTAACCAAAGCGCCCGCACCGGTAGCCATATTCCGGCAGAAAGCCCCTTTCCCCGCAGGCGTGGAAATAGTGCCGGTAGTATTCCTGATGAATGAAATATGGGCAAACCCGGGCCCTCAGCTGGCCGCCAACGTATCCCGGCTGATAGAGCAGCTGTGCGACTCGCTACCCGCTGCCAGTATAAAAGAGATCCAGCTGGATTGCGACTGGACCCAAACCACCAGCGAAGCCTACTTCTCTTTTATAAAACAAATCCGCCAAACCCCTTTTTTCCGGCACCGCCGGGTATCCGCTACCATCCGGATGTACCAGGTGAAGTATAAAGTACGTACCGGCACACCGCCGGTAGACAGAGGGTTGCTGATGTGTTATAACATGGGCGACCTGCGTAAGCCGGGATCGCATAATTCCATCCTCGACATACCTGCCATGGAATCCTACCTGGGTGAGCAACGGGTTGCAGCGTATCCCTTACCTTTGGATATCGCTTTGCCTTTATTCAGCTGGAGCGTTTTATTCCGGAACGGAACGGAGTATACCGGTATTTTAAGAAACATTGGTACGGCGGAATTGCAGGATACCACTATCTTTACAGCCGGTGATAAACAACTGTATACCATCAGAAAGGATACTACATTAAATGGATATCCCTTAAAAGAAGGAAGTGTGATCCGGCGTGAAACCATTGACCAGCAGGCATTGGAAACGGCTGCACAGTTAGTGGCAAAACAGTTGCAGACACCCGATCCGGTTATTATATTTTATCATCTTGATTCAACAACCCTGAAAAAATATCCATTGGATGAACTACAGAAAATTTGTCGTTTTTTTAATTAGCTTTTGTGCCGTTTTCTTTGGCAATGTGGTGTATACCTTATCCTGCGGACCAACCCCTGATCCTTACGACTACTACGTTTCTTTTTTTAGTCCGTATGCAAAGGGCGCAGGCTACGAGCCATTTTATTACACCGCGCTCACCAATTTTTTTGGCGATCCAACACCTTCGGAGGAAACAGCCAATGTGGCCGACTGGCAAAACTATACAGGCAATAAAGTAACGGAGAAGGATATACGTGAATGCATTTATACCTACCCGAAAGAGCAGCTGGCTGCTATTGCAGAAGGCAATGCGGCGTTACCGGACAGTGTGAAGAAGAACACCTTTGCCCAGTTCCTGGGAAAGGAAAAGAACAGGGAAGCAGCGCGCTACCTGTTGTTTGCAAAATCGTGCGAGCCTGCCGTAATCAACGCCGATCCGTGGTCAGTGCCGGAGCGCAATAACCCGTTACTGTCTACATTATATACAGAGGGGCAAGGCCTGCGGGATAAAGTAAAAGATAAAGATATCCGCGACCGTTATAGCTTCCAGCTGGTACGGCTGCAGCATTACAGCAAACAATACCGGGAAGCAGTTACTTCTTTCGACCAGCTGTTCGATGGAAAGGAAGGCTCATCATTGGTGTATTACAAGGCACTGGCGTTGAAATCCGGCGCCTTACTGCGTTTGAAAGACTCCGTGCAGAGCGCTTATTTGTTTTCCCGCGTGTTTGAGAAGGCGCCCTCCCTGCGGCTTTCCTGTTTTGTCAGCTTAATGTGGGCCAACACCACGCCTGAACAAGTATATTCCTTGTGTAAGGATGACCATGAAAAAGCAATGGTGGCGGCTATCTATGGCTTTACCAACCCGGCGCCCGATGTAACCGCCATCCGGCAGGTGTATGCATCAGACCCTGCTTCTCCTGCGCTGAATATATTGCTGGGAAGGGAAATCAATAAGCTGGAAGACGCATACTTCAGCCCGGTGCTGATGGACGGACAAAATACCGGCATCGTGAGTATACAGGACTATTCCCCTGCGGAAAAGAGTAAGCTGCTTGTCAAATTAAGGGAGCTACAAACCGTAGTGGATAGCCTGGTTCAACAGGGCAAATTAAAAGATGTGGACTTATGGCGGGTTTCATCTGCCTACCTTTCCTATATCCGAAAAAATTACCCGGCAGCAGCCCAACAACTGGCAGCTATAAAAACAAAAGACCGGGAAGTAAAAGACCAATGGGAAATTGTGAACTTGCTGGTAAACATCAATCAACAGAAAACGATCGACAGTGCCTTTGAATCGAAACTGCTGGCGTCTTTTAAATGGCTGGACACGAAAACTGCCGGCAATAAAAATTACTCGAATTACTGGGGAAGAGAGGAAAACAAAAGTTTCGCCTTTGGTAAAACCTACCGTAACCTGTTGTTTGCGATACTGGCGCCACGTTATCATCAGCAGGGCGACTTTGTGAAGGAGTCGCTGATCAGGGGCCGTTGTGATTCGCTGAAAATGAACGATTATTTTGTTTCCGGTCAAACGTCGCTGGATCAGATCAACAACGATTTGAACCCCGCAACGCTGATGCGTCTGAAAGATTTCCTGCATCAACCGGTTAAAACGCCGTATGAATCTTACCTCGCAGGGTTTCTGCCCGAAGGTATTAACCTGGATCAGGCAATAGGTGTGAGCTATATGCGCTTACACGATTTCAGCAATGCGCGGGAGTGGTTTAAGAAAGCAGGACCAGGTGCGCTGGCTGTTTCTTACCAGGTATTCCATGATCAGTTGCAGGACTTCGGGGTAGACAGTGCTGAAGCGCCCTATACAAAAGCCATTACACAACTACAGTTTTGCGAACGTATGGTACAGTTGCAGGAAAAGATGAAAACAGCACCAGTACCTGCAAAAGTATACTACGATTATGCGACGGCGTTATTCAGTATTTCCTATTATGGCAGAACCTGGAACTTTGTAAAAGACTACCGCCCGTCTACACGGTGGTACGCTCCCGAATGTGATAAAGATCCTTTTGAAAAGCAGTATTTTGGATGCTATGCGGCAGAGAGTTATTACCTCAAAGCGGCGCAGGCCAGTACAGATAAGGAGTTCAGGGCAAAGTGCGCGTTTATGGCTGCCCGTTGTTCACAGAAACATACTGCCAATAACGGCAACGGCGATCAGTATATAACTGCGTTGGTACATAACCGTTACTTCCCTTTGCTGGCGGGTAATTACGGGCAAACGAAGTTTTACCAACAGGCATATGACCAGTGCAGTTACCTGCGTGACTATGTGAAAAGCACCCGGAAGAAATAGTTATTTAAACTGGATGGCCTTTACGGGCGTAATGCGCCGGATAATCCTGGCAGGGATTTGCAGTATCAATGTGCAGATAAGGAATGTGCCTACGTTGATGAGCAGAATGTCTACCCAGTGAAGGGATACCGCTGCTACCGACATGTAATAGGATTCTTCCGGCAGCTTGAAGATGCCGGTAGCCTGCTGGAGGAAAGCAATGCCCAGCCCGAAAAAGTCGCCGATCAGTATGCCCAGTATAACGATATAGGCCGCCTGATATACAAATACTTTCTGGATATCCCAGTTACGCATACCGAGTGCTTTGGCAATACCTATCATATTGGTACGTTCCAGGATGAGGATGAGAATAGCCGTGATCATGTTAATGATGGCTACGATGGTCATAATAACGATAATGATCAGTTCATTCTGGTTTTGCAGCTGGAGCCAGTCGAAAATATTCGGGTAAATATCCCGGATGGTGCGGGTAAACAATTGGTCCGGCAATACGTTGTTATCCATATACCGCGCCACAGAATCCATGTTGCGGTAGTTATTGATGGATACCTCGAAACCGCCCACCTGGTCGGGGTCCCAGTCGTTGAGCTTGCGTACCAGGTTAAGGTCGCCGATCACATAAGTTTTATCATATTCCTCGATACCGGTTTTGAATATGCCCGTTACCGTTAGTTTGCGGGCCCGTGGCGGTAATCCGCCTCCCTGTATAAAATAGATGATGGCTTTATCATTTACTTTCAGCTGCAGTTCTTTGGCCATGTATTCGGAGATCATAATTTCCGGTGCATAGGAGCTGTCGTTGAACTGCAGCAGTTTGCCGGCCTGGAGGAAACGTTTCAGTTGCGGCCAGTCGTATCCCTGATCTATTCCTTTGAAGATGATGCCGTCTATTTCCTTTTCGGATTTGATGATGGCAGATTTGGTAGCGTAATTGCTGATGGTTTTAATACCCGGTGCTGTTTTAATGCTATCTATCAGGCTTTTGCGGCTGTGGAAGGGGATTTCTTCCGTGAGGGGACCGGCGTTGGGTTGGTATTCATTGATATGAATATGTCCCCAGAAGCTGAAGATCTTCTCCTGGATCACCTGCTGAAAACCGTTTACCAGCGCTGTTGCCAGGATCATTACCGCTACGCTTATCGCGGTAGCGGCTACTGCGATATTGATAATGAATTTTGAGAAAGAAGATCCCTTATTGAAAGCAATCCGTCTGGCAATAAAAAATGATAAACGCATGGAACAAATATAGGGAAAAGCTGAAAGTGCAAAGCAAAAAGGGATGCCAACGGTAATTGGGCGGGATAAATATTCTATCTTCGCCAGGATCATTTGCTACCTGGCTTTTGGCGTTCGGCTTTCCGCTTTTAATCGTAACTTGAATACTATCAATTACCTCGTATGCGTACAGCAGCATTAATTTTTACAATAGCCCTTGTTTCCTGTTTGTTTAACGGCAGCACGTCGGCGCAAGTGAATGCTATTACCCCGGACCATGTATACTACAATAACATCAAATCCGTGAAGTTTAACCAGAGCGGCGATCCGTTAAGCTTACCCATGTATACAATTGGTACAGGGGAGAAGCTGGAACTGTCGTTTGACGACCTGGATAATGATGTGAAAAACTACTATTATTCATTTGTGCTTTGCAATGCCGACTGGACACCCGCACAGGTAAACCAGTTTGATTATATGCGGGGATTTTCGGAAACCAGGATACTGAATTACAAGTTATCCAGTGTGTCGCTGCAGCGTTATACCCATTATAGTATTCAGCTACCGGGTACCAACAGTTACCCGGTGAAATCAGGTAATTACCTGCTGAAGGTATACCTGGACAGCGATACCTCACAGCTGGCATTTACCCGCCGGATGTTTGTGGTGGAAAATAAAGCAGGGATAGCGGGATTTATCCAGCAACCCATTGCCCCTAAACTATTCCGTACGCACCAGAAGATCAATTTTGAAGTAAATACCGGTTCCCTGAATATCCAGAATCCTTTTGACCAGATCAAAGTGGTGGTGTTACAGAACTACCGCTGGGACAATGCGCTTACCACGTTGAAGCCGCAGTTCATTAATGGGAACATCCTGAAATACAATGCAGAACAGGACTGTATCATGCCGGCAGGTAAGGAATTCCGCTGGATTGACCTGCGCAGCTTCCGGTTGCAGACCGAAAGGGTGCAGCGTTCCGAGTATCATAACAACAGTACAGATGTATTTGCGGTAATGGACCAGGAAAGGGCGGATAAGCCGTATCAGTTTATTAAAGATATCAACGGAAAATATTACCTGGCTACGCTGGATGACTATGATCCTAATTTTGAAGGGGATTATGCTTCCGTACATTTTTCATTTGGGGCGCCGGAGCCTTATGCGGGATATGAGATGTATATCTTTGGCGAGTTTACCAACTATGAGCTAAACAACGCGAATAAGCTTACGTATAATGGGGCCAGTCGCGCTTATGAAGGCACTATTTTCCTCAAGCAGGGATACTATAATTACATTTATGGGATGGTAGATAAAACCAATCCCAATGGAAAGTTCAGCACTGATATGACAGAGGGTGATCATTGGGAAACGGAAAACAACTATACCATTTTGTTGTATTACCGGGCGCTGGGTGGGCGGTCTGACGAGCTGGTATCGTCAATTACATTGAATTCTATTCTTAACCGTAAGTAAGGAATAAATAAAAAGCAACAGGGAGATGAAATCATTCATCTCCCTGTTGCTTTTTATTTATGCGCCGATGCTTTGGCGTAGTTTAACAATATTGGCGGCGCCGCGTTTGATGATGATGCGGGTGCCTCTTTCGTAGGTGAAGTACCGGTAAAACCAGTTGATGAATACCACCAGTTTATTCCTGAATCCCAGCAGGCTGAGAAGGTGTACGATCATCCATGCGATCCATGCGAGGTAGCCGCTCATGCGCATACCGGCAAATTCGGCTACGGCCCTGTTGCGGCCAATGGTAGCCATGCTGCCGAGATCTTTATAATTAAATCCTTTCATGGGTTTGTTTTCCAGTGAAAGCATGAGATTGTGTGCCAGGTTTTTGCCTTGTTGGATAGCCACCTGCGCCACCATCGGGTAGCCTTTGGGGAAGCGGGGATCGTTGGTCATCTGGGCAATATCGCCGATGGCGTATATGTTGGTGAATCCTTTGAGCTGGTTCAGTTCATTTACGATGATGCGGCCGTTTGGCAGGATAATATCCGCCGGGATACCTTTTACCGGGACGCCTTTTACGCCGGCACTCCAGAGGAGTGATTGCGTTTGAATCAGTTCCCCGGTGCTGAGGGTAACGGTTTTGCCGTCGTATTCTTTTACGCCTGTATTGGTTAGTACACGGACTCCAATTTCCTGCAGGGCTTCCAGTGTTTTCTGTGATGTTTTTTCACTGAAGGAGGCCAGCAGTTTCGGTCCTGCTTCAATGAGGTAAACATTCATCAGCGACTGGGGCAGGGTGGGATAGTCTTTCGGCATAATGTATTTGCGGAGTTCTGCAAAGGCGCCGGCCAGTTCCACGCCGGTAGGGCCACCGCCCACCATCACGAAATTGAGCTTTGGTTTTATTTCTTCCGGGTTTTGCAGCAACAGGCTTTCTTCAAATTGTTTCACCACATAGTTCCTGATCTGCACAGCTTCTATGAGTGATTTCATGCCGATGGCATTGTCCTCAATATCTTTATTTCCGAAGAAGTTGGTATTGCTGCCGGTGGCAAAAACGAGGTAGTCGTAATGTATTTCCCCGATACCGGTTTCCAGTATATTTTCTTCAGAGCGGATACCTGTTACTTCCGCCATGCGGAATACGAGGTTACGTTGTTTCCGGAAGATTCCCCGCAACGGGAAGGCGATGCTATCTGGTTCCAGGCCAGCGGTAGATACCTGGTAAAGCAGCGGTTGAAACAGGTGATAGTTGTTCCGGTCGAGCAGTACTACCTGTACGGGTGCATGTTTAAGTTGTTTGGCAAGATTTACGCCGCCGAATCCACCACCTACTATAACGATTCGCGGTTGTTTTGTTTCCGGGATGTTGGGCTGAATCATAATTCGTCATTTTATATTGCCGCAGTTGCGATGATATGTTAATAAGATTCTCAAAGTTACGAAACTTTCAGAAAAAAATGAAAACTATGGGACGGAGGTTGGAGCGGAGGTTGTCGCGGAGGTTGTCTTGGACGCTGATTACGCTGATTTTGCTGATTGACTTTTTTGAGATTTTGGAAGATGGAAGCGAAGGTTGTCTTGGGCGCTGATTACACTGATTTTATTGATTGGATTTTATGATTATGGACTTTTGAAAGATGGAAAAGCATTACTGGATTTTTATTTTTCTATCAGTATTTTGTCCATAGATTGGTTTGTTTTTTGCTCTTTTAAGAGATTTTCGGAAAATTCAGGGAAATTAAAAGGTTTTGCTTTCACTAAATAATTATGGAAGATGGGCGGTATTTGACGGCAGTGATTGATTTGGCTGCCGGTCATTGAATTTGAATGATACGTTGGCACGTTATTTCAGCTATATGGCACTTCAGCGTCTAAACGCCATGTGCTTTTTCGCTCGTAATGCCGCACCATAAAAGATCTTAGCTTCAAGTCCACATCACCTCCACATCACCTCCGGGTTATCAGCATAGATTAAGCATGTATCAAGCATCCATTAAGTATGTGCTAAGCCTATGCAAAGTATAAATGAAGCATTCCACGGTCAATATTAATACTATCTTATTCAACCTTTCTTCAACCACCCATCCTCTCCCAATTTCATTCAATCTTTAAAATTTACTCCATCAATTTCCCTGAAAATTCCAAAATTCTTTCAAAATCACAAAAATCCAATCAATAAAATCAGCGTAATCAGTGCTCAAGACAACCTCCGCTCTCATCTCCGCTAAAATCCCAAAAGCCAATCAGCAAAATCAGCGTAATCAGTGTCCAAGACAACCTCCGCGATAATCTCCGCTAAAATCCCAAAAGCCAATCAGCAAAATCAGCGTAATCAGTGCCCAAGACAACCTCCGCGATAATCTCCGCTCCGCATTAATGAAGCCAGTATTGGTACAGGAACGCAGCCGCTGCCGCGCCCGCCAGTGGACCGAGAACAGGAATCCAGGCATAGCTCCAGTCGCTGTCCCGCTTGCCGGGAATGGGGAGGAGGAAGTGCATGAGTCGTGGTCCGAGGTCACGTGCAGGGTTGATGGCATAACCGGTGGGGCCACCGAGCGAGAGGCCAATGGCCAGCACTACGAAGGCTACGGGCAGGGCATCGAGTGAGCCGATGCCAGCGGTAGGGCCGGTGATATAGGAGATAGCCAGGATGAATACCATGGTGGCGATGAATTCTGTGAGGAAGTTATATTTCGGGTTACGGATGGCAGGAATAGTGCAGAACACGCCTAATTTGGTGTCGGCGTCGGGTGTTTCGTCGAAGTGTTTTTTGTACGTGAGCCATACCAATAGGGCTCCCAGCATTGCGCCGGCCAGTTGGGCAGCTACGTAGGCGGGAACTTCCTCCCAGGCGAGCTTTCCCTGCAGCGCCTGTGCAAAGGTAACGGCGGGGTTGAGGTGGGCGCCGCTGTATTTGGCGGTGGCATATACACCGATGAATACGGCCATTCCCCATCCCAGGGTGATAACGATCCAACCGCCCTGGTTGCCTTTGGACTTGTTGAGGATCACGCTGGCTACTACGCCATCGCCGAGTACAATGAGGAATGCGGTGCCGATTAGTTCTGCTAAATAAGGTGACATAAATTAATATGAGTATTGATAAACGTGGATAAATTTATTCTTCGGTCCATGCCTGGGCCGCCCTGATGGCGCGTTTCCATTCTTTACGCAGCCGTTCATTTTCTGCGGGTTCCATCGCCGCGTCGAAGGTGGCATCTATTTCCCATTGCTGCGCAATGGTTTCAATGCTGTCCCAGTAGCCGACGGCAAGCCCCGCGAGATAAGCCGCTCCGAGTGCGGTTGTTTCGGTGATGGTGGGGCGTACTACTCTGATATTAAGCAGGTCCGCCTGGAATTGCATGAGCATGTTGTTTTTTGTAGCGCCGCCGTCTACCCGTAGTTCGGTGATGGGCATACCGGCGTCTGCTTCCATGGCTTTCATGACATCCATGGTTTGAAAGGCGATGCTATCGAGGGCTGCGCGGGCAATATGCGCGGCGGTGGAGCCGCGGGTCAATCCTACCATCGTACCGCGTGCATGCTGGTTCCAGTAGGGTGCGCCGAGGCCTGCAAAGGCTGGCACGAAATATACGCCATCGCTGTGAGGCACGGTGGCGGCGAGCTTTTCCACATCCGCGGAGTGGCGGATGATGCCGAGACCATCGCGGAGCCATTGTACTACGGCGCCGCCGATGAAAATACTGCCTTCCAGTGCGTAGGTGGTTTTGCCATTTATTTTCCAGGCAACGGTGGTGAGCAGGTTATTTTTGGAAGGAATGGGTTTATCGCCGGTATTCAATACCATAAAACAACCGGTGCCATAGGTGTTTTTGAGCATACCGGGTTGCGTGCACATCTGCCCGAAGAGGGCTGCCTGCTGATCGCCGGCAATACCGGCAATGGGGATGCGGTAGGGTGTAAGATTGGCTTCCGAGTAGCCATATACTTCGCTCGACTGCTTTACTTCCGGCAGCATAGAGGCGGGAATATCGAAGAGGGCGAGTAGTTCGTTGTCCCAATGCATGTCGTTGATATTGAACAACAATGTCCGGGAGGCATTACTCACATCTGTGATGTGGAGTTTGCCGTTGGAGAAGTTCCATACGAGCCAGCTGTCGACGGTTCCAAAAGCCAGTTCGCCGTTTTCTGCTTTTCTGCGTGCATCGGGAACGTTGTCCAGGATCCATTTTAATTTGGTGCCGGAGAAATAGGCGTCGATGCGGAGGCCGGTTTTATCTTTGATGAGTTGTTCCTTTCCTTCTTTGATGAGGGAATCGCAGTAGGCGGCGGTGCGCCTGTCTTGCCACACAATAGCGTTGTGTATGGGTTTACCGGTGCGTTTGTCCCACACGATGGTGGTTTCACGTTGGTTGGTGATGCCGATGGCGGCGATGTTTTCACCGGTTACTCTTAATTTCAGTATAGCTTCTGCCGCCACGCTGGCTTGTGAAGTCCAGATTTCCATGGCGTCGTGTTCTACCCAGCCGGGTTGTGGGAATATCTGTTTAAATTCTTTCTGGGCAACTGCTTTGATGCTGCCATCGTGGTCAAAAATAATGGCGCGGGAGCTGGTGGTGCCCTGATCCAGCGAAAGAATGTATTTTCCCATTAGCTATTCATTTTGTGTGTTACCGGGTTTACGTGGATATTATCACTGAATTTAGATAAATTCTCTAACAAAACGCGATTGCCTGATGCGGAGGTTGTCTTTCTCAGGATTAAACTTATTACACTGATTACGCTGATTTGATCACTTTTGATTTTGAAAGATTCGGGGAGATAAAAGCGAAAACGCGGATTTTGTCTTACCCACTGATTACGCGGATTTGACCACTTTTTGATTTTAAAAGATTCTGGGAGATATAAGCGAAAATATCTGCTTATATCTCCCAGAATCTTTTAAAAAATATAATCAGTAAAGGGTAAGACAAAATCCGCGTTTTCGCTTTTATCTCCCCGAATCTTTCAAAATCAAAAGTGATCAAATCAGCGTAATCAGTGTAATAAGTTTAATCCTGAGAAAGACAACCTCCGCATGCGCAAAAAAATCCCCGGCGCAATTACTGCACCGGGGATATACCATCTAAAAAATATGGAGACTACATTTTCTTTGCGTCTTCCAGGAACTTAGCCAGGCCGATATCAGTTAACGGATGTTTCAGCAGACCGAGAATAGATTCTAACGGGCAGGTACATACGTCGGCGCCTACTTCAGCACATTTTACAATGTGGAGTGCGCTACGGATAGAGGCGGCCAGGATTTCAGTTTTGTAACCCTGTAAGCTGTAGATCTGTGCGATTTGTGCGATCAGTTCCACACCATCCCAGTTGGTATCGTCGATACGGCCAATGAATGGGGAAACATAAGCTGCGCCTGCTTTGGCAGCCAGGATAGCCTGACCGGCAGAGAACACCAGGGTGCAGTTAGTTCTGATACCATTGTCGGTAAACCATTTGATGGCTTTTACGCCGTCTTTGATCATAGGCACTTTCACCACGATGTTCGGGTGGATAGCAGCCAGTTTCTTACCTTCTTCAATGATAGATTTAAAATCTGTAGATAATACTTCTGCACTTACATCACCATCTACTATTTCGCAGATATCTTCGTAATGTTTGATAATTGCAGCTTCGCCTTTGATACCTTCTTTGGCCATCAGGGAAGGATTGGTGGTTACACCATCGAGAACGCCAAGATCGTGAGCTTCTTTGATTTGCGCCAGATTAGCTGTATCGATAAAGAATTTCATACTATGATAAATTAGTTGTCAGGAAATGAACATTTGGGAGAAGCTGTCATTAGTGAAAGAGGTGGAGAAAATAGCAACCAGATACTATTGACAAGCAACTAATGACAATAAAAAAAGAAAAAAAGGCAAGTTACTTATATCGCACCGCTACAACCACCTACCCTTGCTACATTCCTGTCCTGGGGGAGTTCAGTAGGAGCTGGTCGTATAAGACTTGCCGGTTGCAAAGGTAATAGAATGCGTTGAAAATCCAAACATTAGCAACAGAAATGTTGAAACTTTTTTTAACACCGTAGGAATACGCAATCTTTTAAGGTTAATACTGACAATGCTATGTAATGGAAAAAATTATATATATTTGGAATGTAAACATATCCCAAAGTATTGTCATCATTCATTTTCAAAACAATATAAACCTCAATTATGGAAACAACTACTTATGAAGGCGGCAGCGTTTTTAGCGCCATGTTTAGCGGTGTCTTTTTAATTATCATGCTGGTAATTATCGTTTTCTTCGCCTTCTGTATGTGGAAGGTATTCGAGAAAGCCGGCCAGGAAGGTTGGAAAGCAATTATCCCTATCTACAACATTTATGTGCTTACCCAAATTATTGGCAAACCATGGTATTGGTTGCTCCTGATGTGTATTCCTTATGTAGGAGCCATTTGGGGTATTTGGGCAACCAATCTGCTCAGTAAAAGTTTTGGTAAATCAGAAGGATTTACGGTAGGCCTGGTATTACTGCCTATCGTGTTTTATCCTATCCTGGCGTTCGACCGTACCATCGTGTACAAAGGACCGGCAGGCGATCCCACCCGTTTTAATAATATTACTGAAGACCTGAACTCAATAGGAAAAACGGCCTGATCAAAAATAAGATAGTAAAGAGGGCGTCTCATTTTGAGGCGCCCTCTTTTTATTTGATGTTACCGGTCGATACCGTTGTAAATAACTTTACCATTACGGATCGTATAAGCCACCTCTGAAAAGTGGCGGCTATCTGTATGCGGGTCTGCTTTCAGCAACACAATATCCGCATCCATTCCTTTCGCGATACGCCCGCTGTGCTGCGCCATGCCAAACCGTTTTGCCGGAGCAGTTGTTAACGCCGCTAGTATCTCATCGAAGCTTAACCCCGCGTCAGACATCAGCCGGAATTCGTCGGACGTATCGTAATCCGTGATATACCCCACATCCGTACCGAATAAAATTTCACCGCCTGCGCCGGCATAGGCGCCCAATTGCTGCAATGCGGTTGTCATCAACGGATTACTAACCGGGAGGTTCTTTCTTTCCAGTTCCCATTTGTAAAGTTTCAGGGTAGGAATGAGCGCTACCTTATCCAGCAGCAGTTGATCAATTTCTTTTTTCGTCCAGCTGCGGTAACCATCCGGGGCCACGTGCGCAAGGATATCCACGCCGCCGGCAAGGGCTATATTCATCCCGGTATCGGCAGTAGGATGGGCAAAAACCGGTTTATGAAATTTATGGGCAGTGCTGGTAGCAGCCTTGATGATGTCTATAGGCATCGGTACAATCCCATGCCCATCCGGCGATGCGGACCATACCTTGATGCCGTCTGCGCCGGCCTGTATCTGTTTAGTAACGTAAGCCACCGCTTCTTCCGGCGTGTTTATTTCCGGAAGGGTAAGCGGCTGAATATAGAAAGGACTTCCATGCGGCGGAACAAACGGAACGCCCACCGTAAGGATAGCAGGGCCGTTTACCTCCCCTGATGTAATCCTGGCCCGGAGGGCAAGCAAATTGGGATAGTTCAGCGCCGCCAGGTCAAATACATGTGTAAAACCACGACTGTTGATCATGCTATCCATCCGGTTATTGAGCTGCGCTGCCGGCTGCTTGTCCGCATGGTCCCACCCGGGTTCAATAAAATGTACATGACTGTTCCAGAAGCCGGCCATCATCACCAGGCCTTTGCAGTCCAGTACTTTCATATGTGCAGGCACTTTTACCTGTTTGCCCGCCGCTGCAATTTTCCCGTTTTTGATGATAACCACACCTGATATAATTGGTGCCGTTTTGGGAGAGGTATATATGGTGGCGCCCACCAGTGCAAGATCTTCCTGTGCATACACACTTCCGGAAAGAAGAACCAGCAAACAAAACAATAATGTTTTCATCAGATAATTATTAAGAACGAACCAGCTTAAATTAAGTCTTATCAGGTGCTATTTAATAATTCTCCCTTACTACCGGTCATAAATGTTACGGAAGTATTTAAATACGTTGCAGAAGGCGCAAATTAATTTTCTTTAGTAGTATAGTAATTATAGTCGTTCAGTACCGTTTCGAGGAAATAGGTATTGGGCAGGTCGGTTTCAATATGCAATACTTCTCTTACCCGCATGGCCACCCTGGCGGCGAGCTCGTCGTCTTTCGCCTTCAGTGCGCGATCCAGCAGGTCTTTCACTTTATTCATATCCCTGTCAGACAGCTTCATGATCTGTGGAAACTGCGGTTTGTAATCGCTGTTGGAAAGATCCCGGAAGATGGTTTCTTCTATACTGCCTTTTCTTTTGGTGCTGATCACAATGGTGCCGGCTACCAGGTCACCCAGTCGCTGGTTATAAGGGGTGCGCACAATGGATACCGCCGGGATAATCACCGGTACCAGGGCGAAAAAATACAGCGGTGTTTCTATGATCCGGAATATCCATCTTATCAGGTGCTGACTTATACTTGGCTGGTTGCCGGTCATACTTACCACCTGCAGATGCAGTATTTTTTTTCCGGGTGTTTGTCCTTTCATGCCGATTTCCGCCACAGGGAAGTAAAACAACAGGGGCAGCAATACCAGGAAAAAGTAGATGCCCACATGCCCCTCCATCTCTATACGGAAAGAGCTCAATGTCATATACGCCACCAGGTAATAAAAAAAACGGATGCCGAAATCAATGAGCCAGGCCAGGAATCTTTTCATGATGTCTGCTGATTCAAATTCCAGGTCTATATTGAAAGAAGTCGGTATTTTTATATCTGCCATACTCAAATTTACATATTTGTTGATATATTGTTGAACGATTTAGTATGTTTGCCGGTATTCCCCCATTAGTAACCCATTACTGTAGGTGATATCTGTATTTAAAAGGGAAAGGACTCACTATGAGAGAATCGCTGTTTATCAAAAAAAATTTGTCCCGCTGGAAGAAATACCAGGAGGAACCGACAGATGACCCTGATGAAATGGCGGAAAGATTTGTATCACTGCTAGATGATCTGTCTTACGCTAAAACTTTTTACAGCTTCAGCAAAGTAACCCGTTATATCAACGGCCTGGCGGCGGGTATCTACCATCGTATTTACCAGAACCGTAAGGAAGATGTAGGACGCTTCCAGTTGTTTTTTAAATATGAATTACCACTGTTGTTCCGTAAGCACCACCGCCTGTTATTATTTACGCTCTGTTTCTTTTTATTGTTCTGTATTATCGGCGCCTTTTCATCAGCACACGATGAAACGTTTGTGCGTGGCGTATTGGGCGATGAATATGTAAACATGACGGAACGCAATATTGCCAATAAAGATCCTTTCGGCGTGTATAAAGACGGTAACCCGGTGATGATGTTTTTCCGGATTGCCTACAACAATATCATGGTATCTTTCTATTGTTATATAGGAGGCATTTTCCTGGGTGTTGGTTCCTTATATCTCTTGATACGCAATGGTGTGATGCTGGGCGTTTTCCAGTATATCTTCTTTTCGCATGGCCTCGGCTGGAAATCTATCCTGGTGATCTGGATCCATGGCACCCTGGAAATATCCAGTATTGTGATCGCGGCCTGTGCAGGCATTATCATGGGAAAGAGCATCCTTTTCCCCGGTACACGCAAGCGGATCGATTCCCTGCGTAAAGGTGCAAAAGACGGTATCAAGATCATGGTAACCCTGATTCCCGTATTCATTGTGGCCGCTTTCCTGGAAAGCTTTGTAACCCGGTATACAGAAATGCCGCTGGTGGTAAGTCTTTTTATCCTCCTGGCATCACTGGCTTTTATCCTGGGCTATTTTATTTTTTATCCCATTTACCTGCATAAAAAAGGATACCGGCTGAGTGCGGAAGGGAAAGTATTAACACCATTTACCCTTTCAAAGCAGTAACATGAATCATTTTTTCCGGATTAAATACAGCCTGCTGTTACTGCTGCTTTGCTGTGCCCTGCAAAGCATGGCGCAATATGAAGGTACAGCCCGAAATAAAGAAGAATACGATAGCTTATTGCAGGCAAGGATAACTGAAGACAGCTTCGCTACCATCCAGGTAGACCGGGAGCGTGCGGAAGGCGAAGAAGAATATGCGACAGAAATTCCACCATTTGAATTGCGTGAGGTACCGGACTCACTGGTGAAAGCGCTGAAAGAAAATAAGAAGCTGCAATACCAGGAAATACCGCCGGAACCGCCCCCGGATAATAGCTGGGTGCAACGTTTCCTAATGGCTTTATTTTCATCGATCGGTGCTATCCGCATCATTGTGATGCTATTGCTGCTGGCAGGTTTGGGCTTCCTGGTGTATTGGTTTATGAAAAGCAATGGCATGAGCTTTTTCCGTAAACCGCAACTGGTAGAAGGATTAACAGAAGTACAGGAAGAAGACCTGCAAAGTGCACAGGAGTATGAAGAAAAAATAAAAGCGGCAATAGCTGCCGGGGAAACAAGACAAGCTATCCGCTGGTGGTACCTGTATACCTTGTTTCAACTGGCAGGCCGGGAGCTGATAGTACCGGGGAGAGAAAAAACCAATAACGATTACCTGCGCAGCATGCGGAGTTCTCCCTACTATAAAAAATTTGCTACGCTGACGTTGGATTATGAATATATCTGGTATGGCGGATTTGAAGTGAGTGAAGAGAATTTCAGGAATATTAACCAGGAGTTCAGGGATTTTAATAACACAATCGGAAAAACTTCGTGAAGAACAAACCTCTATATATCGTCCTGTTCGTTTTGCTCCTGCTGGTAGTACTGGTCATGGTGAGTGGAAATCTCGCCAACAAAAAGAATGAGCAATCCACAGATATGACCCAGTCTTCTTTTTACAGCAAGGATAAAAAAGCAGGCGGCGCCTATGCTGCTTTTAAGATGCTGCCCCAGCTGTTTATAAGGAATTCTGTGCAGGTGGTAACGAAACCTTTTGCCCGCACTTTTGATAAGGACAGTGAGCTGAAATTCAGGAACAATGTATACATCCTGGTGGCCGACCGGCTGTTCACCACTGAAAGCGATATAGAGGCCATGCTGGATTATGTATCACGGGGAAACGAGTTGTTTATTGCTGTAAATACGCCGGATCCTCTGCTGGAAAAACACCTGAAATTTGTGACGGTGGAAAGCAATAATATGCAACTCAAAAAAGAAGGTGTTGTACAGCGGTATGCTGATGAAACCATTCCAATGGATACCTCTTTCAGTTACCCTGGCAGGGTAAGCGGAAGTTATTTTTCAGCGGTAGATAGTAATACTACCAGCATACTTGGCTACAATTATAAAAACAAGCCCGATTTCATCCGTATTGCGTATCGCGGCGGTTTCATTTACCTGCTGCTGAATCCATATACTTTCACGAATTATTTTTTACTGCACAAGCAGAATGTAAAGGCGCTGGAAACGCAGCTATCGTACCTGATCAGTGATGCCGGCAATGTGTACTGGGATGATTTCTATAACAGTCAGCATAGCGCACAGTCGGGCGACTTCAGTGAGTGGCAGGTGCTGATGCGGTATGCATCCATGCGTTGGGCGTTGTGGCTGTCGGTGATATTGCTGCTGCTGTACGTAGTGTTTGAAAGCAAGCGCCGGCAACGGATTATCCCCGATAAACCAGCCGTAAACAATACTTCACTGGAGTTTGTAGATGCTATTGGTCAATTGTACTATCAGCAACACAACAACTACAACCTGGCGCATAAAATGATCATTCATTTTATGGAGTATATACGTTCCAGTTATTATCTCAATACTAATGTGCTGAATGATGAATTTATTGCGTCGCTGGCGCGTAAGTCGCAGGTGCCTGAAGGGGATATCAGGGCATTGTTGCAGATGGTACACAATATACAGCTGGAAGAAAATATCAGCGACGATGATCTGAAAGATTTTTATAACCGCATTCAACAATTTTATATAAACACGAAATAAATAATGGATACCAATACATTTCAACCCAGGACTGATTTTTCTGCCTTGCATGAAGGTGTGGAAGCCATCAGGGAGCAGATAGGGAAAGTAATTGTGGGACAGCACCAGATGGTAGACCTGCTGATAGCAGGCTTGCTTACACAGGGACATGTGCTGATTGAAGGTGTTCCCGGCGTTGCAAAAACACTCACGGCAAAATTGCTGGCGCAATGCGTGGATGCGGACTTCAGCCGTATCCAGTTTACACCCGACCTGATGCCGGCGGATGTATTGGGCACTTCCGTTTTTAATCCGCAAACACGCGAGTTTGAATACAAGAAAGGACCCATTTTCAGTAACCTGGTGCTGATCGATGAAATAAACCGTGCCCCCGCTAAAACACAGTCGGCGTTGTTTGAAGTAATGGAAGAAAGACAAATCACCAACGACGGCACCACCTGGTCGCTCGACCGGCCCTTTATGGTGATTGCCACTCAAAATCCGATTGAACAGGAGGGTACTTACCGGTTGCCGGAAGCACAACTCGACAGGTTCCTCTTTAAAATAGAAGTAAGGTATCCTAACCTGGAAGAAGAAGTAGCTGTATTGCGCAGTATTCATCACTTCAACGGGGAAACAGATCTTACAAAAATGATCAGCAAAGTAATAACTACCACGCAGATCATCGAATTTCAGAACCTCGTACGGCAGGTAATAATAGACGAAAAGCTGTTTCATTACATTGCGTCTATTATCAATGAAACGCGCATGAACTCCTCGCTGTACCTGGGCGCTTCTCCGCGTGCATCCATTGCTGTTATGAACTGTGCAAAAGCCACCGCTGCCATGAAGAACCGGGATTTTGTAATTCCTGACGATGTGGTGGAAATGGTGCCGCATGTATTGCGTCATCGTATTATGCTGACGCCCGAAAAAGAAATGGAAGGCATCAAAACAGATGACGTGATTGCACAGATCGTAAAAACGATAGAGGTACCGAGATAATCATCTCCCTAGAAGATATTAGTATGTCAGCCACTGTAAAGAATAATTTATTCCAGATACTGTTTTTTACCAACAGGCTTTATTTCCTGCTGGGAGGGAATATCCTGTTATTTATCATTTCGTTTTTTATTCCGCGCATTTTCAATATTGCTGTGATTGCATTTATTGTGCTGGTAGGTGTTGTATTGCTGGATATGATCCTGCTGATCCTGCGCCCGGCCAGTATTGTATCGATGGAACGGAAAACCAGTAACCGTTTCAGTAACGGGGATGATAACGAGGTATTGCTGGATTTTCACAGCCGGTACCCGTTTCCGGTATTTGTATCTGTGATTGATGAATTACCCCTTCAGTTCCAGGAACGTGATTTTCTCTTGCAGGCAAAAGTATCCGCAGCAGGTGCGCATATTTTCCGGTATGTGTTGCGTCCGTTGGAAAGAGGGCTGTATAACTTTGGCTACAGCAACGTATTTGTTAGAAGTGCATTGGGCATTGTAAGCCGCCGGTTCATTTTTGATAATGAACAAACGATCAGCGTGTATCCCAGTTTTCACCAATTGCGGCATTATGCTTTGTATTCCTACATGAACCGGCTGAATGAACTGGGTGTGCATAAGCGCCGGGTAATTGGCCATAGCATGGAGTTTGATCATATTAAGCCGTATACAAAAGGGGATGATGTGCGTATGCTCAACTGGAAAGCGACGGCCCGCAGCGGTAACCTGATGATCAATAATTACGTGGAAGAAAGATCGCAGCAGGTATATTCCATCATCGACAAAGGCCGGAATATGAAGATGCCTTTCAACGGTTTATCGTTGCTGGATTACGCTATTAATGCGTCGCTGGTATTCAGCAATGTGGCGGTGGATAAAGGCGATAAGGCGGGGCTGGTTACTTTCAACGAAAATAAGGTAGAAGTATTGGCCGCCAGCAATAAAAAAGTGCAGGTAAACAAAATCCTGGAAACGCTGTATGCACAGGAAACACGCTGGCAGGAAAGTGATTACGAAGCATTGAGTGTGCAGCTGCGCAGTAGTCTATCTACGCGGTCGCTGCTCATGATCTATACTAATTTTGAGTCGATGTCCAGTTTGCACCGGCAGTTACCCTTCCTGCGGCGCCTGGCACGTTATCACCTGGTACTGGTGGTGTTTTTTGAAAATACAGAACTGAAGCGGGTAACAGAACAAACGGTGCAGGATGTGGAGGGAATTTACAGGCAGACCATTGCACAGAAGTTTGCGTATGATAAGAAGCTGATTGTAAAAGAGCTGGCGAAATATGGAATTATGTCGTTGCTGAGTCCCCCGGAGCAATTGACGTTAAACGTGGTAAATAAATACCTGGAATTAAAATCACGTATGTTGATCTAATTCACAACAAGCAATGCCAAAAAAACTAAGATCCATTCCTGTAAATCATTTCGGAGGTGAGTATCATCCAGGTATTTCCATTGAGCGGATATCTCTTAAAGATTTCCCCGGTTTCGAAGGAGAGGAACAATCTGAGCGGCATGATCGTCATTCATTTCACTTACTTGAGGAAGGCGCCATTACGATCGAAATTGATTTTCAAAAGTATGAAATCCAGTCTCCGTCTATCATCTACATGCACCCAAATCAGGTACATCGTATAATAACATTTGAAAATGTAGAAGTCAGCACGTGGGCCATCAATAATGTAGATATTAACAGTGAATATCTAAAACTATTAGAAGACATTACACCCACAAAACCATTGTCCCTAAATGAAGAAGTATTTTCTATTATTTCCGAAGCCGTATCACTTTGCCTGAAATTTTCAAAACGAACGAACGATAAACTGTATCATTCATTGCTGAAAGATAGCTGTAATGCACTGGTCGCATTGGTGGTGTCCCTGTATTTAGAACAATCTAAGCCAATAGAGAAATTTCCGCGCTTTGAATTGGTTACAAAAGCCTTCAGGGAAGCATTGGAGCATAATTTTACCACTGACAAACGCCCGGCAGCCTACGCCCAAAAACTAAATATATCCGCACCTTACCTGAACGAATGTGTCAAAAATACAACAGGCTATTCCGTGTCGCATCACATACAGCAACGTGTTATTTTAGAAGCAAAACGTTTACTCTACCATTCCGGTAAATCGGTAAAGGAAATCGCTACCGCATTAGGGTATGATGATTACCCTTATTTTTCGCGGCTATTTACCAAAATCACAGGAATAACCCCTTTAGCTTTCCGGAATAAAAACCTCGGTTGATCCAATATCTACTTTGTATTGTTATTTTTTCTCCCTGTTATACGATGTTCCTTTGCATGGTCAAATAAAATCGTATAAAAATGAAAATATTAAAAGATAAAAAAGTACTCGTTTCGGGTGCAAGTTTTGCCGGCCTTTCAACCGCTTATTGGATGAATAAGTTAGGTTACAAAGTAACTATTGTTGAAATCGCAAACGGCCTTAAAATGGGAGGAACGCCTGTTAACATAGAAGGGAATACTGTTGATATTGTTAAGCGTATGGGAATCTTTGAGCAAATTAAATCAAACAGATTGGTAATGGAAATGCTGGAATTTAAAAATGCAGATGATGTTACGGAAGGAACCATGATATTAAAAAGGGAAGGTGAACAACTGCGGGAAGACGAATGCGAGATTGAAAGAAATACATTACTCAATATCTTGTTTGATACGGTGAAAAATGACGTTGAATTCATTTTCAACAACAGCATCACCGCCTTAAACGAAACGAACGACGATGTTGAAGTTACCTTTAAAGATGGCTCACAACAGGCTTTTGATTTAGTGTTCGGCTGCGACGGCATACATTCGGCGGTAAGGAAGATCTGGTTTGGCAATGAAGCGGGTTACCTGCATTTTCTCGGGCAATATTTCTCTATCACCATCGTAAATAAATTGCTGATAAAGAAAAATACAACGCAATTCTATAACGTGCCTGATAAGGCAGTAATGCTAAATGCTTACAACAACAAAACTGATATAATTTTCTGCTTTCGTTCAGAGAAGGAAATTCCTTACGATTATCGTGATGAAGAACAACAAAGAAAAATCATTTTGGGACAATTTCAAGAACAAAGCTGGAGAACTGCGGAATTATTGGACGAAGTAATGAATGCTACAACTTTTTACTTCGATAAGCTTTGCCAGGTAAAAATGCCATCGTGGACAAAAGGCAGAGTGGCGCTGGTGGGCGACGCAGGCTATTGTGCTTCCCCTGCTGCGGGAAAGGGCGGATCGTTGGCAATAGATGGAGCTGCCGCATTAGCGGATGCTTTTCTGCAACACAATGGAGATTTTGAATTAGCCTTCCAGGATTACAACAAAAATTTCCGCCCGTTTATTGAGGAGGTCCAGGCAGAAGCTATACGGATGGGTTTAGAAACGCTTGTTCCGGGAACCGAAGAAGCTATTCGCAAAAGAAACACGGAAGGTGTTGGTTTTTAGACCGGCTAATGTCTTCTCTTCTTTTTAAACAGGTCGTCTGTATTTTTCAAAATAAGGGAGTCTGCGTCCGGCGCCTGTTTTACTGGTATCACGGATCGCAGGTAGAGGCGGTCGTTATGTTTGTACCAGGCTTCCACTGTTACTGATTTCAGGGTATCATTTTTTGGGAGTAATAAATCCTGTCCTATTATTTTTCCTGCGGAGGCAGCGAACCTGATGGCATTGGTATCTAACGGGAATACTTTCCCGCTGCTGAATTTTCCTTCTATATTCAGGTAGAAGCGGATATCGCGTTTTATGCTGTCGGCATAATGATTGAACCGGATAGCGGTAATGGCCGGGAGTTGCAGGGTGGTTTGATGGGAGGTGTTGTTGGGTGTAGTAACGGTAAGGGTTATACGGTATTTATCTTTTACCAGTTGTTCCCTGTTAAAACGGAGTACGCCGTTTTGTATTTGCCCGTTGCTGCTGCTAACGGTTAATTTGTTCCAGCGGAGGTTTCCTTCCAGGAGTCCGGTAGTTTGCTGGGTGGAGCTATCGGTATAAATAATCCGGATGCCCAGGGGCGCGCTGTTGTACAATTCCGTCACAGCATCTGCATCATAAAAGGCCACTATGCGCGCTACTTTGGCCTGTTGGGCATTTGCCGGCAGGGTGATAGCAAGTAAGGTGCAGAGCAGGAGATATTTCAGCATGCGGTTTGGAATGTTTTAGCACCGGTGGACAACCGGCTGATTAATTTCTTACCGCCATTTGCCTGGCTACGTATTTACCGAGAATATCAAATTCCAGGTTTACCAGGCTGCCGGTTTTTATATTTGAGATGTTGGTAAATTCGTAGGTGTATGGAATAATGGCAACAGAGAACTCATCGTTGGTGACATTGAATACGGTGAGACTGATACCATTGAGGCAAATGCTTCCTTTTTCCACAATCAGCGCGGCGAATTCGGCAGGGTAGCGGAAGCGGAATAACCAGCTGCCATCCTGTTCCTGGCAGGAGAGGCATTCTCCTACGCTATCCACATGGCCTTGCACCAGGTGGCCATCGATGCGGCCGTTGAACACCATAGCTCTTTCGAGGTTCACGAATTGTGTAGGGGTGAGCTGGCCGAGGTTTGTTTTCTGCAGGGTTTCATCTACCGCTACGGTTTCGTAAGTATCGCCCTGGATATTGGTTACCGTTAGGCATACGCCGTTATGCGACACGCTCTGGTCTATTTTTAATTCAGCTGCCAGTGGTGTTTGTATCGTGATTACCAGGTTACTGCCTTCCTTCCTGGTGGATACTACTTCTGCTAGTGTTTCTATGATTCCTGTAAACATGCGGCAAATTTAAGCATTTTTCTACACCCGGGGTTTCCAGGGAATTTCTTCCGCGCCCAGCTTGTGCCCTGTCCAACGGGCCAGCACAAAGAGGTAATCGCTGAGGCGGTTAATATACTTGAGTACCAGCGGTTCAATGAACATATCGTGCTCCTGCATGCCTACGCAGAGGCGTTCTGTGCGGCGGCATACGCAGCGGGCGATGTGGCAGGTAGATACGGCTACATGTCCGCCGGGAAGGATGAATGATTTCATCACGGGAAGCTCTTCATTCATCTGGTCGATACTTTTTTCCAGGAGGGTGATATCGCCTTCGTGAAGGTCTGGTATTTTCAGTTTGGTTTCTTTGTCGGGGTCGCAGGCCAGTGCGGCGCCGATGGTAAAGAGGCGGTCCTGTATTTCGCGGAGCAGACTTTTGGTGTCCGGGTCTGCGATGTAATCGTTTACCAGGCCAATGTACGAGTTGAGTTCATCCACGGTGCCATAGGCATCGATGCGGACATCGCTTTTAGGCACTTTGGTGCCGCCGATGAGGGATGTTTTGCCTTTGTCGCCTGTTTTAGTATATATTTTGAAAGACATGGGTGTTGGTGTTGATCGGTTGCAAAATACGAATAACGGCGTTACGGGAAGTATCCTGTAACGCCGTTATGCAGTAATCGGGAGATTTTATGCGTGTGCTTTTTCGTTGATGCGGTCTGATTCAATGACGCCATCGCGCAGGCGTATAACGCGGCGGGCGTGATCGGCGATATCTTCTTCGTGTGTTACCAGCACCACGGTGTTACCGGAGTCGTGGATGGCCCCAAAGATTTCCATGATTTCCACAGACGTTTTTGAGTCGAGGTTACCGGTGGGCTCATCTGCGAGGATAAGGGACGGATTATTCACCAGGGCGCGGGCGATGGCAACGCGCTGGCACTGTCCGCCGGAGAGTTCATTGGGTTTATGTTTATAGCGGTCGCCGAGGCCTACTTTTTTCAGCATGGCGATGGCCCTTTCTTCCCTGTCCTTTCTGTTGATGCCGGCGTAGATCAGTGGAATGGCCACATTTTCCAGGGCGGTGAGGCGGGGCATGAGGTTGAACTGCTGGAATACAAAGCCGATTTCCTTGCCGCGTACGATGGCCAGGTCGTTGTCTTCCATTTTGCTCACATCATGTCCGCTGAGAACGTACCTGCCGGCAGTGGGCGTGTCCAGGCATCCGAGGATGTTCATCAGGGTAGACTTTCCTGAGCCGGAGGGGCCCATGAGCGCCACATATTCATTCTTGAAAATGTCCAGCGATACGCCTTTGAGTACCGGTAATTCATTTTTACCGAGAAAATAACTTTTCCTGATTCCTTCCAGGTGTATGACGGACTTTTCCATGTGGGTTATTTCTTTATTATTTTCGGCACTTTAAAGTATTCCTCAGTGGCGGAAGGTGCGTTTTTCAGGGCCTCTTCACGGGTGATTGCCGGTATTACCTTATCTTCCCTGAAAACATTATAATCATCTGTCAGGTGAAGTAATGGCTTCACATCGGTGGTATCCAGTTCATTCAGTTTCTCCACAAAGGTGATCATCCTCTGGAGGTCTCCGCGTATTTCAATCTTCTCCTGGTTGTTGAATTCCAACCTGGCCAGATCGGCCAGTTGCTGCACCAGTACGTCGTTCACTTCCATAATCAAATTAAATCAAAAGATAATGAAATATAAATGGTAAATATGATAGTATCTCAAAATTAGGGATAAACGGACAGAATAAAGTGCTTTTGATCATCTGCTTTTGGCTTTTGGCGTTTTTTTTACAAAACAGCCCGGTGTTAATGGCTGAAAGCTAAAACCTATTCTTTAAATTGCGCCCTGTTATGGCTACTGAAAAAGAAATTGTGGTAAGCGGCATACGCCCTACCGGTTATTTGCATTTAGGCAATTATTTTGGCGCTATCCGTAATTATATCCGGATGCAGGAAGATTTTAACTGCTATTTTTTTGTGGCAGACTGGCATTCGCTGACCACCCATCCCGATCCGAAAGATCTTCCGGGGAACGTGATGCGGGTACTGGCGGAGAATATCGCATCCGGACTGGATCCTGAAAAGGTATCCCTGTATGTGCAGAGCGACGTGCCCGAAATTGCGGAATTATACCTGCTGATGAATATGCTGGCTTATGTAGGTGAGCTGGAGAAAGTACCTACTTTTAAAGATAAGGTGCGGTTGCAGCCTCAAAACGTGAATGCAGGGCTGCTTACCTACCCGGTGCTCATGAGTGTGGACATCCTGATCCAGCGCGCGGTGAAAGTGCCGGTGGGTAAGGACCAGGGACAGCACCTGGAAATGGCGCGTAACTTCGCCCAGCGTTTCAATCACCGTTATGGTGACCTGTTCCCCGAGCCGGAGGCGTTCAACTATGGCGATAGCCTGGTACGTATCCCCAGCCTGGATGGTAACGGCAAGATGAGTAAAAGTGAGAATGAACTGGCTACATTATACCTGGCAGATGAGGATGATAAGATCATCAACAAAATCAAAAAGGCTAAAACCGACAGTGGTTCCGGTGAACCCGGCTCGCCGGTGCCTGATTCTGTACAAAACCTGCTGGACCTGATGAAACTGGTGTCTGTACCGGATGCGGTATCTTTCTACGAAGAAGCATGGAAGAATACCGGGACTATCCGTTTCGGGGATCTGAAAAAGCAGTTGGGTGAAGACATGGTAAAGTTTATCTCTCCTATCCGTGAGCAGGCGAAAGAGTTACAGCGGAATACAGACTACCTGAAGAAGATTATGAAAGCCGGTGCAGAAAAGGCCAGAGCGAATGCGGCACAAACTTTGCAACAGGCGAAAAAACTTATTGGTATAAATTATTATTGAAAAAGTCGCCAACTGTAGCTATTTTCAGTTTTAACCACCTCACATCGCATGGCAAAACAGAATAAGATCAAACATATAGCTATCGCCGGAAACATCGGCGCCGGCAAAACCACGCTGACAGAAATGTTGTGCAGGCATTATAAATGGCATCCGCAGTATGAAGATGTGGAGCACAATCCTTATCTGAACGATTTTTATGAAGATATGCCCCGCTGGTCGTTTAACCTGCAGGTATATTTTCTGAACGGGCGCTTAAAGCAGCTGCTGGAAGTGCAGAACGGAAAAGAAACCGTTATACAGGACCGGACCATTTATGAAGACGCGCATATTTTTGCGCCCAACCTGTATGAAATGGGGTTGATGACCAAACGTGATTTTGATAATTATTTCAACTTTTTTGAAACGCTGAAAAGCATGGTGAAACCACCGGATCTGCTGATCTACCTGCAGGCATCTGTGCCTACACTGGTAGCGCAGATACAGAAGCGGGGAAGGGAGTATGAAGAAAACATCCGGCTCGACTATCTGAAACGACTGAACGAATATTACAACAACTGGATTGAGAAATACAAAGAAGGCCCGTTGCTGATCATTGATATTGATAAGAATAAATTCCCCGAGAGCGATGAAGACCTGGGCGAAATTATTTCGCGGATCGATTCACAGTTGTACGGCTTGTTTTAGCGCGCGCGTAGGTTGTCTTTCTCAGGATTACGCTGATTATATTGATTTTAAGGATTTGAACATTTTGGATTTTAAATGATTTTGGGAGATGTAGGCGGATACCTGATTTTATTTTTTTGATTTTACTTTTTTTATAAATTTTTTGGGAGTTATAAGCGAAAATATCCGCTTGTATCTCCCAAAATCATTTAAAATCCAAAATGTTCAAATCCTTAAAATCAATATAATCAGCGTAATCCTGAGAAAGACAAACCTCGCGCGTTTATGTTTCATTAACACTTCTATTTTTTCCGCTGCTTATTTTTGTATTCGCCGGCAACAAGTAGTTAACCCGTTAGCCCGCGGAATTTTATTGTTAAACCCAATTCCCTGATGAAACAATTATTGTTAACCGTCTTATTCACGTGGTGGATAGCGCTGTTGTATGCACAACCATTGTTAATGCCGGTTGGAAAGAACACTGGCAGCGGCAGTTACAGCCGGCATTTCCAGCAGGTGGTATCTGCCTGGTATAATCCTGCCGGCTTATCCTGTTTATCTTCTTTTGCAGCGGGTATTTATACAGAGAACCGGTTTATGTTAAAAGAGGCTTCGTTGTATGCTGCAACGGTGGCTATTCCTGCGGGTACAGGCGCTTTCGGCGGAAGTATTACCCGGCTGGGCAATGCAGCGTGGCACCAGCAGCGGCTGAGTGGCGCGTATGGCATGCAGCTGGGAAGGCGGGCCGGTATCGGGCTGCAGTTTAATTATGAGACCACCAGTGTGCAAGGGTTGGGGACGACCGGTAACATCAGCTTTGACGGCGGAATGCTCTGGCATATCAGTGAGCAGTGGCATGGCGGCCTTCATGTGTATAAACCCGCAGACGCGTCTGTTCTATATAGTGGCGGCCTCGGTTTTGAAGCATCGCGCGATTTCCTGTTAACAGGTGAAGTGGTTTCTATGGGTGCATTTACTGCTGTCAAGGCATCGGCTTATTACCGGGTTATCCGGCAGCTGGCGCTGGAAATGGGTATTGCATCCGGTCAGGCTTATAACAGTGCGGCAGTGATATTATTCCTGAGATCCCTGCGGATAGATATCGCTGCGGGGTTTCATCCGCAACTGGGTATTACGCCCGTTACCTCATTGATATGGCAGCTTTCTCCACCACCGGGGATGGAGTGATGCGTATAAGTTTATGGACTTGTTAACCAGGCGTGGCCTTTGGTTTTACCGGAGATCACGTAGGGAAGTTAAACTTTCAATGTTATTGATATGGCAACTATCCGCTCGGCGATTTGCGGCATCACCGGTTGTTTGTTGCTGCTGCTGGGCGGGCGGAAAGCGTGGGCCCGTCAGCAGGAAGAGACGTTGCCGCAGGCAATGGAAAATAACCTTGAGAACGAAGCGGCTGGTACGGAAACGGTACCGGAGGATGATGCGCAATGGCAAACTTTAAATGCATTGGCCCGGCATAAGATCCAATTGAATACAGCAGATGAAGCGACGTTGCAGTCAATAGGGCTGCTCACGCCTTTACAGATCAGCCAGTTTTTGCGGTACCGCGCACTGTTGGGAGATCTGCTCAGTATTTATGAACTACAGGCGGTGCCGGGTTTTGAACCGGATGTTATCCTGCGCGTACTGCCTTACGTAACGGTAGGCGATGACCTGGCGCCACATTATACTTTACGGGATTATACGCAGAAGGGTGATCATTCGTTCCTGTTGCGTTATGCCCGCGCAGCGGAGAAAGCAAAGGGGTACCTGCACACCGATAGCACCTTACCTGCCTACAGGGGAAGCCCGGAAAAAGTGTTTATGCGTTACCGTTATAGCTTTCCCCGGTATATGAGCTGGGGGATCGTGATGGAGAAAGATGCCGGGGAAGCTTTTTTTAAAGGCGCGCAAAAGCAGGGATTTGATTTTTACAGTGCACATATTTTTATCCGGAACTACCGGAAAATAAAAGCCCTGGCATTGGGCGATTATGCGGTGAGTATGGGACAGGGCCTGCTGAACTGGCAGGGCCAGGCTTATGGTAAAGGAGCATCGGTGATGCAGGTAAAACGGGAAGGAGAAGTGTTGCGGCCTTACACCTCGCCGGGAGAGTTTTATTTTTTCAGGGGAGCTGCTGTTACGTTACAACAAAAACGTTGGGAGTTGACCGCCTTTGCCTCTTTCCGTAAACAGGACGCCAGTACAGACACACTGATGGACGAAGTAACGGCGGCCAGTATTATCAGCAGTGGTTACCACCGCACGGTCACAGAAGCAGCCAAACGCGGACAGGTACAACAGGTGAGCGTTGGTGGAAATATCCGCTACCAGGCTGCCCGGTGGCAGGTGGGAGGAAACGTAACCAGCCATCATTTAACGCCGGTACTTCAAAAGGAAACAGCGCCCTATAATCAATTCGACTTTAATGGTAACCAGCTGACGGCTGCCAGTATTGATTATTCCGGCAGCTGGAAAAATGTGCACTTATTCGGGGAGGCAGCAGTAAGCAGTAACGGCAAACCTGCCATAGTTCAGGGATTGCTGACCAGCGTAGCGCCTGCGGTGGATGTGGCTATCGCGTACCGGTATTATGATAAAGGCTACCAGTCGCTGTATGCCAAAGGATTCGGGGATGGCTACCGGACCGTTAATGAGCAGGGAATATACACGGCGGTTACCCTGAAAATAACATCCCGTTTAAAGGCGGATGCATATGCAGATGTGTTTCACTTTCCCTGGTTGAAGTACCGGAGTAATGCGCCTTCTTATGGCAAGGACTTCTTTGTGCAGGGAAGCTATGTTCCCGGGAAAACAATGACCCTGTTACTTCGTTACAACTACCGGCAGGGAGCAGAGAACGTGTTGCTGCCGGAGAACCCGGTCAAAGTACCGGCAGAGGTAACGTCCAGGCACATACGTTTTCAGTGGAGTATAAAAGTAAATAAGCAATTGGACGTTAAAACCAGGATAGAATACAGCAGTTACGAAGTGGCAGGGGATATGCAGCAGGGATGGATGATTTACCAGGATGCCAGTTACCGTTTTATACATTTGCCTGTATCAATCGGCGGCAGGGTATCCCGGTTTCAGACCAGCAGTTACGATAGCAGGATATATGCAACGGAAAGCAGTGTGTTATACGAAAACGCGGTATCGCAGCTGTATGGTGAGGGCTGGCAATATTATCTCAACATAAAATGGAAAGTAAGCCGGCGGCTGGCATGCTGGGCACGTTGCCATCAGAGCCGGTATCCTGGTCAAACCCGTATTGGTAGCGGAAATGACGTTGTTGCAGGAGATAAGAAAACATTGCTTCAATTTCAGCTGCAATATTTAATAGCAGGAAAATGAAATTTTTTAAGCTGGTTATAAGTTGATTATCAGTTTGTTATGGTGATAAAATTATCTGCTGTTAAAATAATGTTAAGTAGATGTATCACGATTTACTTTTTTTTTCTAACTTGTGGATGTCAACCAAAATCTAAATCTGATTTGCTTTATGAGAAAGACCTTTCTGCAAGAAAAAAAGCTTGTGATAATGGCTGTAAACCCGCAGCAGGATACTTGTCATGATTCAAATCAATAAGACACAACGAGAGACTTAGTAAGGCTTTTACCGATTTAAACTATAACAGGCACGTAACCATTCCTGAAATTGAGATCATTAGCTGTTTGTCAACAGCGAGCGAATACAACAATTTACCGACGAGAGAACACATGTTGATCTATTATTGACTTGTACAACCAAAATCAGAACTGTTTATGAAGAAAAACACTTCTCCTTTTACATAGCCGGTCGCCAATATACCTGACCGTATGTTGCGATGATTGTTTGCTGTAACTACAGAACCGAATGGTATTCTGTATGGTTAGTCATGCTTACAAAGACATGATATGGATTTTTTATGCTATTATTTTAATGTGCTAATATGATACAACAATAAATAAAACATCTTATCCGGAAGCAGCTACCGGCAATTGTTTGCCAGGTAAGCATTTATAAGACCCGATGCATTTCTTCTTCAACCAAAATCTGAAACTTTTATGAAAAAGGGGTTCCTCCTTTTTGCCATGGTTATGGCAATCATTCACCTGGCCTACTCGCAGCAGCGACCGGTTACAGGTACCGTTAAGGGCAACGATGGCAATCCGGTTCCGTTTGCCACCATCCAGATTAAAGGCAGCACCACAGGTACCACCGCCAATGACAATGGCGTATTCAACCTGAGTGTGCCCGGTGCCGCGACCGTGCTCGTAATAAGAAGCGTTGGATATAAAGCCCAGGAAATAACCGTGGGAGAAAGTTCAAATCTCCAGGTAACACTCATTGCAGATAACAAGAACCTGCAGGAAGTAGTGGTAACTGGTTTGGGACTGGTGCGTGAAAAGAAAACCGTTGGTTACGCCACCAGTAATTTTGCTACAGAACAAATTAACAGGGTAGCGCCTGTAAGTATGATGGATGGTTTATCCGGAAAAATTGCCGGTGCTGAAATATCCACCACCAGCGGCGCTCCGGGCGCATCCAACAAAGTAATCCTCCGTGGTTATTCATCCCTGCAGGGTAACAACCAGCCACTGTATGTAGTAGATGGGGTGCCATTGAACAACGACCGTCCCGGTTCCAGCGTTGATGGAAAAGGAGTCAACAACGGTGGTTACGACTTTGGTAATAATGCCAATGACATCAACCCAAATGATATTGAAGCAATCAGCATTTTGAAAGGCGCCGCTGCCACCGCTATCTACGGTTCCAGGGCCGCCAGTGGTGTGGTATTGATCACTACCAAAAAAGGTAAGAGCGGAAAACTTAAAGTAGATGTGGCCTCTGCTGCCACTTTTTCTAATGTAGGCATGTTGCCAACCATGCAGGAAAAGTTTGGCCAGGGATGGGGCGGTACTTTTATTCTCTCAGAGAATGGTAGCTGGGGTCCGCGGTTGACCGGCGAAAACCGCGAATGGGGCGCACCTGTGGACGGTGTGTCATTAACAAAGCCATTTTCTTTTGTAGATGATAACGTACGCGATTATTTCACTACCGGTAAAGAACTGAACAACACCATTTCTATCAGCGGAGGAAATGAAACATCCACTTTCTTCCTGTCTTATGGAAATATATACAGCGATGGTATCCTGCCCACTGACGCAGATTCTTATAAAAGAAATACGTTCTCTGCAAGAGCCTCTACAAAATACGGCAGGTTCTCTGCTTCTGCTTCCTTTAACTACGTAAATAAAAATGCGAAAGCAGTATCTACCCGCAGTGAATCCGGACTCGGTTCTTCCTTGTTTGAGGATATTATCCAGATCCCGGTAGATATCAACATTTCCCAGTTTAAGGATTACAAAAACAAATATTACAACGTTGATAACTACTTCACGCCTTACGCGGAGAATCCTTACTATTCCCTGTATGAAAATGGGAATAACCTGAAAAGCAACAGGATCTTCGGAAACATTGACCTTAAATATGGTATCAATGACTGGTTAAGTGTACAATGGCGCCTTGGTGCAGATATCACCAACAGCCAGTCTAAAACCTATAAGGCGAAAAACAGGCCATCACTCGACAGCTGGAATGATGGTAATAATGTGGAAGGATCGCAGCGGCAAGAGGACGTTGGTTATGTAAGGGAAAACAGCGATTACAGGGGTGAGTTCAACTCCGATCTCCTGCTCACTGCCAATAAAAAACTGAGCTCAGATTTTACTATCGATGGACTGGTAGGCTTTAACGTTAACCAGCGGGAAGGAAAAATATTCACTTCGGCTGTGAAAGGCCTCGCCATTCCCGGTTTCTATGTGATCTCCAACTCACCCAATACACCGGTGTCACAAACACAGGAATTCAGACGCAGAATTTATGGCCTTTACGGACAGGCTACCCTAGGCTTCCGCGAATACCTGTTCCTCACGGTGAATGCCCGTAACGACTGGTCGTCTACATTACCGGAAAAGAACAACAGCTATTTCTATCCTGCGGTGAATGCTGCCTTCATTTTATCAGAAGCGCTGAAGCTGGATGACCGCGGTGTTTCTTTTGCGAAACTGCGCGCCAGCTGGGGTAAAACAGGTAACGATGCTGGTCCCTATCTCACTAAAACCACCTTATCTACCGGACAGATCATAGATCTTCCATTTGGTACACTGGATTTTCCTTTTAATGGTATCCCCGGTTACACAGTAGGTGACAACATCGGTAATCCCGATCTTGCTCCTGAGTTAAGTAATGAGTATGAATTAGGTGGCGAAGTAAAATTCCTGCGGAACAGGTTGGGTTTTGATATTGCCTACTATAACAAACTCACCAAAGGGCAGATCCTGGCGGTGCCTACCACGCCGAGTTCCGGTTATGCGAGTATTACGCAGAACTTTGGTAAAGTGAGGAATAAGGGTATAGAATTATCTGTTAACATCATACCGGTAGAAACAAAAGATTTTACCTGGACCCTGAACTACACATACGCACGTAACCGCAATACAGTAGAGGAGCTTCCTGCAGGTTTGGACCAGGTAGTGCTTAATTTCGCTTACGATGCAAAATTTGTTGCACGTAAGGGAGATCCACTGGGTGTATTTTATGCACCGGTACCTGCTACCACACCGGATGGAAAAATAATTGTGGATGCTACCGGCTTGCCTAAGGCGGCAGATACCGACGGTTATTATGGTACCTCTCAGCGCGACTTTACCATGGGGCTGATAAACACACTCCGTTATAAAGATTTAACGCTGGGCTTCTCTTTCGACTGGAGAAAAGGCGGTGTGTTCTACTCTGGTACAGCTGATCTGACCTACTTCGTGGGTAACGCCTTGTTAACTACTTATAACGACAGACGAGCCTTTGTGGTGCCTAACTCTGTAATGCAGGTAGGTACGGATGCACAGGCCAAACCGGTATATGGTGAAAATACCATTCCGCTCACAGATTATAATTATGATGCTTATTGGTATCATACTACCAATAAAGGCGGTGCTTATTCACAGCGTATTATTGATAAAACCTTTTTGAAACTGCGTGATATCACGCTCTCTTACAGTTTGCCTTCATCAGCCGCCAGAAAAATTGCTGCCAGCAATCTCATGCTGACTGTTTTTGCGCGCAACCTGTTTGTGTGGACGCCGGAAGGAAATACATTCATTGATCCCGAAGTATCCAACTATGGTAATGACCTGAACAGTGAGTTTGGTGAATTCAGATCCATGCCGACTACCAGGTCTTATGGTGTTTCATTGAAGGTATCCTTCTAATCTTTTAAATTCTGATATCATGAAAACGTACAATCAATATATTCTCCTCCTACTTTCAGCAGTGCTATTGTTAGGCGCTTCCTGCAAGAAGAACCTGGATATCAACAACGATCCGAATAATCCGCCGTTAGAGAAGGCTACACCTTATGTGTTGTTCCCGCCGGCGGTAATGTCTACCATATCGTGCGCCGGCACCGATGGCGCTGTTATTGGTGGTATCTGGGCGCAATACTGGACGCAAAGCAACGCCTCCAACCAGTACAAAACAATTGATGCGTATAATATCCAGCGGACGGACTACAATGCGTTGTACACGCAGATGTTTTCCGGCGCACTGCAGGATTACAGCCTGATGCTCAAATTGTGCGACAGCCTGCACGATTATAACTTTGGTTTGATGGGAACCGTGATGAAGGCATATTCTTACCAGATACTGGTAGACCTGTACGACCAGGTGCCTTACCAGGAAGCGTTTGGCGGGTTAAACCAACTGCAGCCGAAGTTTGACCGTGGAGATAGCATTTACTCCTGGTTGCTGAGAGACCTGGATATTGCCTTATCAAAAGATCTGACCGTTACTATCCTTGATGAGAATGCAGCACAGGATATTATCTATAAGGGAGATATGGATAAATGGGTAAAGTTTGCGAATACACTGAAACTGAAAATGTACCTGCGTATGGTGAATGTAAATCCATCACTGGCAAGAACAAAGATCATGGAGCTGATTAACAGCGGCGCTGAGTTCCTTACAGATGTAGATGCTTCTTACAGTACTTTTAAAGATGCACCGGGTCAAGACAATCCGTTATACGAATCAAATATCCGCAGCCTGAATACGACTACCAATATCCGGGCTAGTTACACCATGTTATCGTGGTTACAGAAAAATAAAGATTCGCGGATAACCAAAATATTCCGCGCGCCGGGCGCGGCAAGCGGTGTTTATTATGGCATTAACCAGGGTGATTTCACCAGTTTGTCTCCCATTTACAATAAATCTGCTATCTACAGGCAAACAGCTATTGATACTGCATACCTGATATCCAGGGCTGAAGCCAACCTGATGCTGGCAGAGGCAGATGAGCGTTATTTCGGTGGCACTAAAGCAAAAGCCTATTATGATGCAGGTGTGCAGGCCGCATTTCAGCAGCTTAAATTAAGTGCTGATACTTTCCTTCTGCCCGGAAAGGTATATGCTTACCCAACCGGAGCTACTTTTGATAAGAAGCTCGAAGCCATCATTGTACAGAAATGGGCTTCTTTCCCCGGCACACATGCGCTGGAAGGCTTCCTGGAACAAAACAGAACAGGTTATCCTAAATACAGCCCGGTATATTCCACTGATCCGTCCTACATCCCCGGCCAGCTGGTATATTCCCGTAATGGTGTTACCGGCGTTGGTAAGTTCCCTAAACGCCTGGTATTCCCGGATGTGGAAAGGAGCCGGAATAGTAATACACCAGCGGAAGTACCTATTTATCAAAAGGTTTGGTGGGCTTTATAATGTTAACGGTTTAAAATAATTACCATGAGAACAATAATGAATAAACAATATATCATAGGATTACTGCTTGTGGCTACCGTTCTTTTTTCTTCCTGTGAAAAGGATTTGCCGGAGGTAAAGAATACGCAGGTAGTGAAAATGGCCGGTACCTGGTGGGTAACCATGTCGCTCAACGGCGCCCCGCAGATCGATGGGGACCATGTGCAGATCAATACATTTAACACCACTGCCGATGATGGCAAGCAGATGTGGATACAGGATGCAGGACTGGGATTCGACTTCCAGTCGAAGGTGGACGTGAATTTGTCTGATCTTACCTTCAGCGCCACCAACGCCAAGGACGAAAACAGTGACGCGACCGTTACCATCACTGCCGGAAAAGTTTTCCCCAACGGCGGAAAATCGAAGGGCGGGCACATAACGGACAGTATTTACATGGAACTGCAAATATCTTCCGATCCCGGCAAGAAGTACGTAGTGGCGGGTATCCTGCGTACCAAGTTCGACGAAGACGACTATTAATCCCGGTCAATCCGCTGTTTATAAAAAAAGAGGGCTCATTTGAGTCCTCTTTTTCTATTTTTGTACGGCTAAATCATACAACATGGAAAATCAGCATGAAGAACAGAATCAGCTTAACATAGAGTTGAATGAAGAAATCGCCGAAGGACAATACGCAAATCTCGCCATCATCACTCATTCCAATGCCGAATTTGTGGTAGACTTTGTGAACGTGATGCCCGGTCTGCCAAAGGCTAAGGTGAAATCCCGTATCATACTCACGCCGCAGCATGCCAAGCGTTTTATGAAAGCCATGCTTGATAATATTAAGAAATACGAATCTGTACACGGCCCCATTCAGGATCAGGAGCAGGTATCTGTACCATTGAATTTTGGCGGACCTACCGCTCAGGCCTAACTTGTTGACAGATGGAACATATTTTTTCTTATCATCATTTGAGAGAATTCACCAGGGAAGTATTTATCCACATGGGGTGCAGCCTGGAACATGCAGCCCTGGCCAGTGAAGTGCTGGTATCGGCAGATTTGAGAGGTATCGATTCTCATGGAATAGCCCGCTTATCGGGCTATGTTCGTTTATGGGAGGCTAAGCGGATCAACGCTACACCCCATATCCGGATAGTACATGAAACGCCCAGTACGGCGGTTATTGACGGAGATGCAGGCCTGGGCCTGGTAGTAGCCCCATACGCAATGGAAATAGCCATGCAGAAGGCGGCTGCCGTAGGTACCGGCTGGGTAAGTGTGAAAAACTCCAACCACTTCGGTATTGCAGGTTATCATGCTATGAAGGCACTGGACCAGGATATGATTGGTATGGCCATGACCAATGCCAGTCCGCTGGTAGCGCCTACCTTTTCCACTGAGCGTATGCTGGGTACCAATCCCATTGCAGTGGCTATTCCTGCAAAGGAGCAGCCGGCGTTTGTGGCGGATTTTGCCACCACCACTGCGGCCAACGGGAAACTGGAGATCCTGCAGCGTAAAAATGAAGAAGCTCCTTACGGATGGATCCAGGATAAAGAAGGGAACCCAAGTAACAATCCTCATGAACTCAAGAGTGGCGGGGCTTTGCTGCCTTTGGGCGGCGATCGTGAGCACGGAAGTCATAAAGGGTATTGTTTGGGAGCAATTGTTGATATATTTTCGGCCGTTCTTTCAGGCGCCAATTATGGCCCGTGGGCGCCGCCTTTTGTGAGCTTTCTCCCATTGGCGCCGGATCCGGTAGGAGAGGGCCTGGGACATTTCTTTGGCGCTATGCGTGTAGATGCGTTCCGGCCGGCAGATGAGTTCAAGGCCAATATGGATACCTGGATCAACCGCTTCCGTGCTGCAGAGCCGGTAGCCGGAAAGAAAGTATTGATCCCCGGAGATCCTGAAAGAGAAATGCAACACGAGCGGCTGGAAAAGGGTATCCCGGTAATAGCGGCCGTGGTAAAGGACATGCAGGAAGTTGCCGCTAAGTTTAATTTGAATTTTTAATTTACAATCGTTCATAAAAAACGCCCGGAATGAGGCTGATGCAGCGTTTCAGGTAGCTAAAGCAAAATATACATTCAGATGAAAGTGTTAAAATTTGGTGGAACCTCCGTGGGAAAACCAGAGCGTATGCAGTCGGTATCGCAACTGATCACAGCAGATAATGATCAGAAAATTGTGGTCCTGTCTGCACTGTCAGGCACCACAAATTCCCTCGTGGAAATCAGTCAGTCGCTGTCAGAAGGTAAGAAGGAACAGGCAAAACAGCAGATAGACAAGCTGGAAAGCCACTACCGGAACTTTTGCAACGACCTGGTGAAGAAGGAAGCCGGCCGCGCAAATGCCAAGGCTATTGTTGATGAACACTTCGAATTTCTGAACATCATCCTGAAGATATCTTTCAATGAAGCACTGAATAAAGATATCCTTGCACAGGGAGAATTATTGTCTACACGTCTTTTTGGCGTATATCTCGAAGAAGCCGGAATTCCTGCGGTATTGTTACCTGCGCTGGATTTCATGAGCATCGACGAATACGAAGAACCGGAAATTCCAAAGATTAAAATTAAACTGGCTAACCTGATCAGCCAGCATAAAGGCCAGCGTATTTTTATTACCCAGGGATATATTTGCCGCAATGCCAGAGGCGAAGTGGATAACCTGAAACGTGGTGGCAGTGATTATTCCGCATCCCTGATCGGCGCGGCTATCCAGGCAGATGAAGTCCAGATCTGGACAGATATCGACGGTATGCACAACAACGATCCGCGGGTGGTGAACAAAACCTTTCCGATCGAGCAGCTGTCATTTGACGAAGCAGCGGAACTGGCCTACTTCGGCGCCAAGATCCTTCACCCTGCTTCTATCTGGCCTGCACAGCACTTCAATATCCCGGTGAAACTGCTGAATACCATGCAACCAGAAGCAAAAGGTACCATCATTACCGAAATGCCTAACGGCAACGGTGTGAAGGCTATCGCGGCAAAAGACGGCATCATTGCTATTAAGATCAAGTCGAGCCGCATGTTGCTGGCGTACGGCTTCCTCCGCAAGATTTTTGAGATATTTGAGAAATACCGCACCCCGATCGATATGATCACCACTTCGGAAGTAGCGGTATCTATCACCATCGATAACCAGCAGTACCTCGATCAGATCCTGAAAGAGCTGCAACCGTTTGGTACCGTGGAACTGGATTATCATCAGACAATCGTTTCCATTGTTGGTAACGAAGTGGCGGCTACTCCTTCCATTATCACCAAATTATTTGATGCGATAGAAGAAATTCCTTTACGCATGATTTCCTATGGTGGCAGCAGGCATAACATTTCTATCCTGATCAATGGTCAGTTTAAAGAGAAAACATTGCAGGTGCTGAATAAGGGCTTATTTGGCCTGGAATAGAAAAAAGCTTCAGATAAAAAAAGCAGCGGAGATTACTTCGCTGCTTTTTTATTTTTTTAACCGCTGATCAAATACAAACGGCTGTGTATTCAGGATGGTAATATTTGTCGCGTCCGGATGCAGCGGGTTGATCAGGTAGTTATATTCATCTGCAATTACTACAGATGGAATCCGGAGCACTGCGTACTTAGCCGTATCTATCCACTCGTCTCCAATGCATTGCAGCTCCGGTGAGGGCGCCAGTGATTGCCAGCCGGATGGCAGATCATGTTTGGTAAGTACTTTGATGGCGATATCATCGGGAATCTGCAGGGTAGCAATGCAGAAATCCTGTACTATGTTTTTCAGCGGAATGTGCACCAGTACTTCCAGCGCCGATAACGCCCGGCTGCCGGCAGTATACACAATAGCATGCCCCGGGCTGTTCCAGCGGCCGCCATACAGGCGCGCACCTGTTCCACTCAGATCATTGATGTAAGCGCACTTACTGATCCTGTATACTTCCATGTTAATGGTTTCGTAAATTATGCAAAGATGCCATGTTCAATGCGCCCCAGCTCATCCTGGATAAGCTGAAACCCAAAGGTGGTATCTAACAGCGAAATAGGGGTTTGATAGTTGAAGGCAGGTAACGGAGTTCTCATCCATTCCTTGAAGTTTTCCAGCTGGCCGAATACTTCGGTACCACGCTGGTAAAGCTGAGAGAGTAAAATGGCACGTTCAGACGTGTCGGCAGACAATTTCTCGTCGTCTGCATAGCGCTGCAGCGTTCTTTCTGACACATGTACTACCTGCGCCAGTTCTGATAAAGAAAAAGACAGCTGCCTGCTCAGATTTAATAAGGCTCTTTTAATAATTCCACTGCGGGAAAGCTGTATAAAATCAAAGTAGCCACTGCTGGCAATATACGCCGCTCCTCCTGGCTGTTCTACTATTAATAATGCATTTTCCTGCACGCGGTATCCTTTTACATGTTTCATACACCCGACATTTGTCACAAAAATACAACAAATTGTCGGGATTATGTTTTTTTATCCTCAAAATAACCAATCTTCCACATCTTATTGATTTCCAATTGTATCACGCCGTATTCCTCCGCTACCCTGCCTTGCAGCACATAAAAGCCGCCCTTTTGAAAAGGATATTGCCGCAGGCTGTCCGGGAAATGGATGGTATCCAGAAAGGCGCCGTCGCGGTCAAGGAAAGTGCCAAAGCACATCGGTTCACCTTTGCTGCTCCGCAGAAATTTGTTGGTTACCAGGTAGCCAAGTGTGGTAACCTGCTGACCGATATACTTTCCGAACTCACGGACAGGCATATACGCACTTTGATCGTGCTGCAATACTTTAAAAGGTGATTGCAGAGGGAAGCCCAGCAGATCTATTTCATCAAAGGCATCTTCATGGGCGTGATAAGCGAGGGTGGGCAGTTCACAATTAACAGTAGTGGTATTGCCAAACAAAGACATGCTGTGTGGATTGGTTTCCTTCTTGCTTACCAGCAAGCTGCTTTTCCACAACAGTTCTTTTTTAGTGTAGCCGGTAAAATTAAAACAACCAATGCGGATCAGTATTTCCAGCTGTTCAGGGCCCGGCGAAATCCGGCTGGTAAAATCTTCCAGGTGCAGAAACGGGCCATACTGTTCGCGGTCTTTCAATATTCTTTCTGCCAGTAATTGTTCCAGTCCCTCTACATGGATCAGTCCTACGTACACCTCACGGCCGGTAATATTAGTGGCATAGTCGCTGTGGTTAATACAAGGAGGGTGCAGTGTTACCCCGGTTTTCAGTAATTCCCGGAAATATAATTCCCGGTTGTAGAAGCCACCGAAGTTGTTGATAACAGCCACCATGAACTCTGCGGGGAAATAGGTTTTCAGGTAAAGGCTTTGGTAGCTTTCCACTGCGAAGCTGGCGGAGTGGGCTTTGGAAAAGGAGAAGTTAGCGAAGCTGGCGATCTGCCGCCATACTTCTGCAGATACTTCCGGCGGGCGTTGCAGGCGTTCGCAGTTATCAAAGAAACGTTTTTGTATTTCCCTGAAATCATTGGACCCGCGGTATTTCCCTGCCATAGCCCTTCGCAGGCTATCGGCATCCGCCAGTTCCATATCTGCGTATTTGTGCGCTACTTTAATAACATCTTCCTGGTATACCATAATACCGAAGGTATCTTTCAGCAGTTCTTCGATAACAGGATGAAGGTAAACCACTTCCTCGGGGTGCCGGTAGCGATGTATGTATTGTTTCATCATGCCCGATTGCGCTACGCCAGGCCGGATAATAGAACTTGCCGCCACCAGGGTAAGGTAATCATCACATCCCAGTTTCAGCAGCAGTTGCCGCATGGCAGGCGATTCTATATAAAAACACCCGATGGTATTTACACCGGACAGGTTTTTACGCACCAGCGGATCCAGCTGGAAGGCTTTTACATCATGGATGTCTATATCCACATCCCGGTTTTTTTTGATGATATCAATAGCATCGCGGATATGCCCGAGACCACGCTGGCTGAGGATATCAAATTTATGCAGCCCTATCCTTTCCGCCTGCCACATATCCAGTTGTGCGGTTACAAAACCTTTGGGTGGCAGGTAGGTGGTGCAGAACTGGTGAATAGGCGCATCGCTGATAAGAATGCCGCCGGCATGAATACTGAGATGATTAGGGAATGCTTTTTCCTGATCCATCAGGTTACTGAAGTATGCTATTTTCTGGTGGATGCTGTCGGCTTCCAGGTTAACCTGGAAGCCGTTTTCGAGGATTTTATCGATTTCCTTTTTGGGAAGACCATATACTTTTCCCAGTTCGCGGATCACGGCATTGGTTTGAAAGGTGGTCACGGTACCCAGCAGGGCCGTATGTTGCGAACCATACTTGTCAAAAACATATTGGATAATTTCATCCCGGTCGCGCCATGAAAAATCGATATCAAAATCCGGAGGCGAAGTACGGTAAGGGTTCAGAAATCTTTCAAAATAAAGATCCAGTTCTATGGGATCTACATCTGTAATTTTTATGCAGTAGGCAATAATGGAGTTGGCGCCGCTTCCACGGCCTACGTAAAAGAATCCGCGTTCCTGCGCATAGCGTATGATATCCCAGGTGATGAGGAAATAAGATTCAAAATTTAGTTGCGCTACAATAGCCAGTTCTTTTTCGATCCGTTGAAGGGCTTCTTCATGATGTTGGCCGTAGCGGTACATCATGCCTTCCAGTGCAAGCTCCCGCAGCTTTGCGCGATCTTCTTCCACGCTGCCGAGGAAGCATTTTTTATTACGGGAGATGGAATGATGGATATCCATTTCTATGTGGCATGCTTCCATCACTTCCACTGTTCGCTGTACGATATACGGGTAATCTGCAAAGTGTTCCACGAGGGAAGCGGGCGTAACAAATTGTTCCTGCGGATGGCCTGTCATGGCTGGTTCCAGCTGCGTGATCAGGATGTTCTGATCGATGGCGCGCAGCAGTTGGTGTAATTCATAATGGGTGTTGTCCTGGAAGGTGACGGGTTGAAGGATCACCAGTTTATCGCGGAGGGCAGTGGTAGCTGTTCTGAATAATTTATTGCGTTGCCAGGGCTTTACACCAATGAGCTCATGGGGCGCTAATGTTTCAGGGGCGCGGGTTCCCAGCGCATAAATCACCCAGGTGTGTGGGATAACGGGCGCCTGATCGGGAAAAGGTTTTTCGGATTGCAGGTGTTTGGATAAGAAAACATTGATATGATGCCAGCCTTCCTGGTTGCGTGCCAGCAGGAGATATTTAAAATCGTTTCCGTTTCTGCATTCCAGTCCGAGTATAGGTTTAATATCGTGTTTACGGCAGAGGTCTACGAACTCCCAGGCGTCGGAGGTGATGTTGATGTTGGTGAGCGCAAGTGACCCGATGCCCAGTTCATGCGCCTTTTGCACCAGCATTTCTGCGTGCATGGTGCCATAGCGCAGGCTGAAAAATGTTTTGCAGTTAAGGAACATGATGTTTATTTAAAGTATGGCATGATATCTTTTTTCGGGGTGTGCAGGTCTTTCTTCCCGGGTGGTATGACGTTGGTTCCTTTCATGAGATATTCCCATCCGAAGCGGTTTTTAATCTGATCGATGGCCTGGTACAGGGCGATCATTTCCTGTTTATCGTCGAACAGGCTGATTTGGTAATTGCCATGTACAAGGTGGCTGAAACGCACGCCTATGAGGCGAACGAGCAGCCGGCGGTCGTACAGTTTTTTGAAGAGGTCTTTTACTTTTTCCAGCAACACATGATCGGCGCAGGAGTAGGGGATCGACATTTGTTTGGTGACGGTCTCAAAATCGGAGTACCGGATTTTGAGGGTGATGCAGCCGGTCAGTTTATTTTGCTGCCGCAGTTCGAATGCAATTTTCTCCGTCATACGTACCAGTTCGGCGTGGAGAAATTGCATATCGATCGTGTCTGCGGGAAATGTACTTTCCGTCGAGATAGATTTCTGTTCATAAAAAGGCACCACCGGCGATTCATCGATTCCATTGGCTTTTCTCCAGAGGGCTATTCCGTTTTTTCCCATCCATGCTTCCAGCAGGGAGATGGGCACTTCGCTCAGTGTCTTTACGGTTTCTACGCCTCGGCGCCTCAGCAGGGCGCCGGTTTCACGGCCTACCATTGGAATCTTTTCTACCGCCAGCGGCGCCAGGAAATTTTTTTCTTCTCCGAACAGGATTTCAAGCTGACCATTAGGTTTGGCTTCATCGGTGGCTACTTTGGAAACCAGTTTGTTGGAGGCGAGTCCGAACGAAATAGGCAGTCCGGATTCTTTCATGATGGTTTTCCGTAGTTCCGAAGTCCATTTCAATGAGCCAAAGAACTTATCCATGCCGGAGAGGTCGAGATAAAATTCATCGATAGATGATTTCTCGTAAAGCGGTGCCTTTCCGGCGATGAGTTCCGTGATTTCCCTGGATTTGGTGCTATACAGTTCCATGTCCCCGCTGCGTACAATGGCGTGTGGGCAAAGCCGCAGGGCGGTTTTCATGGGCATGGCGGAATGAATACCATACCGCCGTGCTTCGTAACTGCAGGCTGCTACTACCGCACGATCACTGCTGCCGCCTACCAGGATTGGTTTACCGAGGAGGCGACTGTCCCGCTGGCATTCCACTGATACAAAGAAGCAGTCCAGGTCGAAGTGCGCTATTGTTCGCTGTTGTAAAGTGATCATACTGGTAATGGTTTATGGATAAACAAAGGACGGAACAGGGCAGGCTGTTAAAAGCGATTACGGATGGCGGACCGGGCAGAGGGAGGATAGTATAGCAGCAGGCCTGCCAGCCGGGATCACTTTTATATGTGGAGTGAAGTTACTAATTTATTTAGTAATGCTAATAAAATTAGTAAAAAATATTGAAATTTCCGGTCGGTTCAATTTTCGTAACTTTAGTACAACATATCTGGCAATCAATATGTAATAGATAAGAGAATGGGAATGAAGGAAAACAGGGAGTATGAGAACATTTAAACTGATCTCACATGAAAAAACCGGATTTTACCAGGGAATTACTTATCCTCGCTTTGCTGCTGGTGCCGATGGTTTATCTGGCGGTTGTCTTTAAAGACTTACCAGTTGTTTTATCCAATACTGTTAATGCGGCGGGTTCTCCTGAGATGGGGACAAAAAATGACTTCCTGCTGCTGATGATCTTTCTCTTTTTTACGAATGGGTTGATTTATTTTCTGTTCCGCTATATTCCGCGTGCCGGCGAAACGCAGCTGCGGCCGTCTGCCATTGAGATGGAGCATAAAGAGTATTACAGGATCCGCTTTCTGATCCATTCTTACCAGGCAGTGTTTACCTGTATTATTATTTTCCTGGTCAGCCAGGGCAAGCCGTTTATCATGGAGCGCTGGGCCTTTATAGGTGTGGGTTTGCTGATTGTGGGCATAGGCGCTTACCTGCGTAAGCTGAAGCCGAATAATTATGTGGGGGTGAGAACGCCGTGGACCCTGCAAAGCCCCGAGGTATGGATGGAAACGCATCAGATGGCGAGTAACCTGTGGATCAGCGCTGGTGTGGTGATTATCATAGCCGGATTTTTCCTGTCGCTTATCACCGGGGTATTTATCATATTTTTTGCGGCGATTGTACTGGCGGCATTACCCTATATTTATTCCTTCAGGTTATATAATAAGGATAAAGGATAATTCAGTGGTCAATCAATACATCGGAAAAAGGAATGGCGTCCCTGACAGGGGCGCCATTTAATTTTATCAGTTGCCGGATTCACCGGAAAAGGCTTAGAACCAGGCTTTGCCGAGTGCTTCCCGGAAAGGCCATGGGATAAGGGCCAGTATAACGATGAAGGCAAGTCCAAAGAAGATCAGGCCCAGTTTATGTTTCCGTGCATCCGTGGCTGCTTTCTTTATTTTTGATTTACCGATATGTACCAGTGCAATGGCGATGATGGCCATTACTTCGTGTTCTACCGTAAAAAATCTTACAGCAGGATTTTTCATAGCAGCTCCCATATCAGCTAAGCCTGTCTGAACAGTTTTGCTCATAAAAAACAGGATCAATCCTACTACCAGCTGCAAATCGCAGAATATCATGAAGAAAAGCCCGGCTTTGCTGTCTGCTGCGGTGAATGGTGTTTTGCCTGTTACGCCTTTCAGGGAGCGGATAACCGCCCAGAGCCCTGCCAGCAATATAGCCCATCTTAAGAACGAGTGTACATAGTTTATTAACATATCGAGTTGGATTTTACCGGGCAAAAATAAGCGAAGCGCCCCGAATATATTTGGTAATTCATAAAAATATTTGCTAATTTTGTTAGCAAGGTACTAAATTATTTAGGTTATGTCCGTAGTATGTCAGAATTTGAAATACCTGCGTAAGCAAAAAGCCTGGACGCAGCAAGAGTTTGCCGATAAACTCGGTATCAAGCGTTCGTTGTTGGGTGCATATGAGGAGGAGCGTGCAGAACCCCGTACAGAGATCCTGGAACAGGTAAGTGATATGTTCCGGGTGTCTATTGATGATCTGCTTCGTCGTGATCTTGGCTCCCAGAAAGATAATTTCCTGGAGAAGCGCCGGCAGCTCAAGCTGGGAAGTTCCCGTCAGGCGATTCAGTTTGTGCCGGTAAAAGCGGCCGCCGGTTACCTGGCCGGTTATAATGATGATGAGTTTATCGAGGAATTGAACACGTTCACACTGCCCATGCTGGGTGCGGGTGATTACAGGGCATTTGAAATAGCGGGAGATTCCATGCTGCCGGTTACCTCGGGTTCTGTAATCGTTTGCCACAAGGTAGAGGGGTGGGACGAGATCAAGAACAATGAAACCTATGTGGTGATCACCTCCCGTGAAGGCATTGTTTTTAAAAGGATCCTGAAAAACAACCGTTCCAAATCGAAGATTACGCTGGTGTCTGACAATCCGCAGTTTGAGCCTTACGGCGTGGATATGGAGGAAGTGCTGGAATTGTGGCAGTCGGATGCCGTGATCAGTAAGGCAGGACAACAAAGCCGGATGAGTGTAAACCACCTGGCGGATATGGTGAGCCACCTGCAGGACCAGGTAAGCCTGTTGAAGAAGAAGTTGAAGGACTAAATTGAGTTTATTATACAAGCGGCTGGACCGGAGGTGCTTATGTGCTTCCGGTCCAGCCGTCATGCTATATCCTTCGTAAAGGCTGGGGGCGGTGATTTCCTGTTTGTGCCTGCGGACGCCTCGCACCGGTTCCGGAATTTTATGGCCGATTGGGTGATCTTTATGGAGAGGAAGGCGGGGAAATGGAATAATTCTTTTGGTCTTTTGTTTTTTTACAAATCTTGTGTTATCTTTGCGTTCCTAAAAATAAGAGGCAAAAATTATGTTGATCATTGATTCTAAAGATTGCGAAAACATAGACAAGGCGCTTAAAAAATATAAAAAGAAGTTTGAGAAAGCTCGCATTTTATTGCAGCTGAGAACGCGCCAGTCTTTTACTAAACCATCTGTTAAACGTCGTAACCAGGTGTTAAAAGCCGTTTACAAACAGCAGTTGGCAACAGGTAAATTTGAAGATTAATATTGCTTAGGCGATAAGCCGTTGGCAACTCAAAATATTTGATGATTGTAAGGTTATTTAATAACTTTACAATCATCAATCTTTTTGTGTTGAACGAAGCTTTATATTCCTTAGCAGAGCGATTCATATCCTATATCCAGCTCGAGAAACGGTATTCAGCGCACACCTGCACTGCCTATCGCAACGATCTTTTCCAGTTTTTTGATTATGTGACCCTCAGTTATGGCAGTACGCCGGTTGGGGACCTCAGTCATATTATGATCCGTAGCTGGCTGGCGAAGCTCATGGAAGATGCCATGACCGCCAAAAGTGTTAACCGCAAGATCTCCACACTTAAATCCTTTTTCAAATTCTGTCTGCGTCAGGGCCTTATTAAACAGTCGCCTATGATTAAGGTCATTGCGCCCAAGATCAGCCGTCGTTTACCCGGCTATATTGAGGAGAAGGGGATGCAGGCGCTGGAAGACAATGTGAGCCCGGTTTCAGTCACCGCCCTGCACATCTTTGCCAATGATTTCGAAGGCATTACGCACCGGCTTATTTTTGAGATCTTTTACCAGACGGGTATCCGTTTGTCGGAATTGATTGCGTTGCAGGAATTCCGGGTAGATGAGGGGAACAAATCTGTGAAGGTGATGGGGAAAGGGGGCAAGGAGCGGATCATACCGGTTAGTCCGGAGCTCCTGGCACAGATGCGTGCATACATGGATGAGAAGCGCCGTTGCCTGGAGGAGTTTGAGAGCGGGGTATTGCTGGTGCATCCGCAGAGCGGCCGCCGTTTATATCCCAAATATGTATACCTGACGGTGCGGAAGTATCTCACAGAGCACCAGATTACCACTTTAAAGAAAAAGAGTCCACATATATTACGGCATACGTTTGCCACACACCTTGCGAACAATGGTGCGGATCTGAATGCGATCAAAGAGTTGCTGGGGCATTCGAGCCTCGCAGCCACACAGGTTTACACGCATAATACTATTGAGCAGTTGAAGAAGGTGTACAAGCAGGCGCACCCGAAAGCGTAGCAGTTATTTTAAGCTTTTAACAAAATATTACGCAGCTAAACAGCATTGCATTGCAAAAGTGACTATATTAGTAATCAAGTTCATTATGCTAAAAGAGAATGCCTATGACCTTCCTTTACTAACTAGAACCTAGATTGTTAAATATTTAAAAAATTAGTGCTATGAACGTACAAATTCAAACTGTGCATTTTGATGCTGATTCCAAATTGATAGATCATGTGAACAAGAAAGTTCAGAAACTGAACACTTTTTATGACCGTATCATTAGCGTGGATGTATTTTTAAAAGTGGATAATTTAGCGCATCAAATTAAAGATAAAATAGCCGAGATAAGAGTCCGAATACCCCGTCAGGACCTGTTTGTTAAGCACGAGTCCAAATCCTTCGAAGAGTCCTTCGACCTTGCCTTTGAATCCCTCGTTGAGCAGGTAAAAAGAAAGAAGGAAAAGAAATTTCAATAATTCTCTGAAATAATTTTGGAAATATTAATCTCTTTGCTACCTTTGCCATCCCGATTCAAAAAGAGGGTTGGTAAAGGTAGCAAAGTTCTTTATGGTAGCGCGTTTTCGGGGAAGCAGATAAATTTTTAGATATTTGTAACAAACTGAAAAAAAGATTTTGAGAATTGAAAAAATCTCTTAATTTTGCGCTCTCTTTCAACGAGTTACTTTATTGAAAGAATGTTTTTTGAAAGATGCCAGCATAGCTCAGTTGGCCAGAGCTACTGATTTGTAATCAGTGGGTCGGGGGTTCGAATCCCTCTGCTGGCTCATCGATTTTTATTTGGTTGTTTATTAAGCCGGATGACAAAATCAAAAGATAGTTAGGGGCAGGTTCCAGAGCGGCCAAATGGGGCGGACTGTAAATCCGCTGACTACGTCTTCATAGGTTCGAATCCTATCCTGCCCACAAAACAGCGTGTTCCGCTTTTGCCCTTCGCAGAGGCGGAACATAGTTGTTGAGTAGAGGGTGAGAAATTCAGAAGTAGTAGACAGCATACCCTAACCTGTGGTACAACAGCCTTTAAAGCTCTTATTTTTATTCTAATAATTCTATAAGTGGAAAGTTGCAGTGTTGTTTGCCGGAAGCTTAGTGAATTAAAAAATGCGGGAGTAGCTCAGTTGGTAGAGCGACAGCCTTCCAAGCTGTAGGTCGCGGGTTCGAACCTCGTCTCCCGCTCGTATTTTAAAGCAATTTTTCAAGCTGTTGTAGCTCAGGGGTAGAGCACTTCCTTGGTAAGGAAGAGGTCGAGAGTTCAATTCTCTTCAACAGCTCATTGAATTTTAGAAGAATAGTTGTAGTGAATTTTTCAATCGCCTCAACAAACTCCATAAAATTCGAATTTCGGAATTCGAATTTGTAAATTCTGCACTCCGAAATTAAAACTTAGCGTTGTAGCTCAATGGAAGAGCAACCCATTTTTATTTAGGGAAGGCCATGAGTTCAATTCTCATCAACGGTACAAGTTTGTAAAACCGTTTTTTTAAAACAACAATCAATACAATCTTTACAAACCATCTAAAAAGAAAATACAATGGCAAAAGAAACCTTCAAGCGGGATAAACCCCACGTAAACATTGGTACCATCGGCCACGTGGATCATGGTAAAACTACTTTGACTGCTGCCATTACCACAATTTTGGCAAATAAAGGTCTGGCAGAGAAGAGAGGATATGATGAGATCGATGCTGCTCCTGAAGAAAAAGAAAGAGGTATTACTATCAATACAGCTCACGTTGAGTACCAGACAGTTGCTCGTCACTACGCTCACGTTGACTGTCCTGGTCACGCGGATTATGTGAAGAACATGATTACCGGTGCTGCTCAGATGGACGGTGCTATCCTCGTGGTGGCAGCTACAGATGGTCCTATGCCGCAAACAAGAGAGCACATCCTGCTGGCTCGCCAGGTAGGTGTACCTCGTATCGTAGTATTCATGAACAAAGTTGATCTGGTAGACGATCCGGAACTGCTGGAACTGGTAGAAATCGAAATCCGTGATCTGCTGTCTTCTAACGGTTTTGACGGTGATAACGTTCCTGTAATCCAGGGTTCTGCAACCGGCGCACTCGCTGGTGACGAAAAATGGGTTGCTGCTATCGACCAACTGATGGAAGCTGTTGATACTTACATCCCACTGCCTCCACGTCCGGTTGATCAACCGTTCCTGATGTCAGTAGAAGATGTATTCTCTATCACTGGTCGTGGTACAGTTGCTACAGGTCGTATCGAACGCGGTCGCATCAAAGTTGGTGAAAACGTTGAAATCGTAGGTCTGCAGGAAGAACCACTGAAATCTACTTGTACTGGTGTTGAGATGTTTAAGAAACTCCTCGACGAAGGTGAAGCAGGTGATAACGCTGGTCTGTTACTCCGCGGTATTGAGAAAACTCAGATCCGTCGTGGTATGGTTATCTGCCAGCCAGGTTCTATCAAACCTCACTCTGAATTCAAATGCGAAGTATACGTACTGAGCAAAGAAGAAGGTGGCCGTCACACTCCGTTCTTCAACAAATACCGTCCTCAGTTCTACTTCCGTACTACTGACGTAACCGGTGAAGTTGAATTACCAGCAGGTGTTGAAATGGTTATGCCTGGTGATAACGTTAGCCTGACAGTTAAACTGATCCAGCCTATCGCTATGGACAAAGGTCTGAAGTTCGCTATCCGTGAAGGTGGTCGTACAGTAGGTGCAGGTCAGGTTACTGAAATCCTGAAGTAAGCATCTGAATTATATTAAAAGCCATTAGCTTTGGCTGTTAAATGTCAACATTTATTTATATATTTGCTGGCGCTGAAAGCTGAGTGCTAATGGCTTTATACACGGGTATGGTGCAACGGTAGCATACGGGTCTCCAAAACCTTTGATCTGGGTTCGAATCCTAGTACCCGTGCAAGGTTTAGAAAATAATTAAATGGTTGAGTTGTTACAAGAAAACAAGTCAACCATTTTTAGGCTTTAAACAATTGACCATAAATAGTTAACTTTATATAATGAATAAGATCAGAAACTATTTCCGCGAGTCTTATCATGAATTGGTTTACAAGGTGTCCTGGCCTACCTGGCAAGAGCTCCAGTCTTCTACCATGATTGTGCTGATAGCAACAATATTTGTTACCGGGCTGGTTTGGGGTATGGATGCCGCTTCCAACTTCGTGTTAACTCACTATTACCAAATTTTCAAAGCTAAATAAATGGATGCAGCCAATCTTCCTGCTCAGGAAACAAAGTGGTATGTACTCCGCGTTGTTAGTGGCAAGGAAAAAAAAGTGAAGGAATACCTGGATATTGAAGTACGCCGCTCCGATTGGGGTAACGTAATCAGCCAGATCTTCCTGCCGGTAGAAAAAGTTTATAAAGTGCAGGCTGGTAAAAAAGTGATGCGCGAAAAGAACTTCTATCCCGGATATGTGATGATCGAAGCAGTAGATGGTAAGATGACCGATGAAGTAATACAGGCAATACGCAACGTATCCGGTGTTATCCACTTTCTCGGAAAGGAAAAACCTATCGCACTCCGTAAATCTGAAGTAAACAAGATGTTAGGTAAGGTGGATGAACTGAGCGATCAGGGACTGACCATGAGCGAGCCTTTCATTGTTGGGGAAACCATTAAGATTATTGATGGTCCGTTCAACGACTTCAATGGTGTGATTGAGGAAGTAATTGAAGACAAGAAAAAACTGAAAGTAACTGTAAAGATCTTTGGCCGTGCTACTCCGGTAGAGCTGAACTTTATGCAGGTAGAAAAGCTTTCTTAGTAAGTTATATAACTCTTTATTGAAAAGCGTTCCGTTTTATGCGGAACGCTTTTTCTTGTTTATCCAATATAGCTCCTATATCTATTGATATGAAGTCAGTGATTACTGTAATGCTCGGACTCCTGCTGGTTACTGCTGCAGGCGCCCAGTCCGGGAAATCTGTTAAGCCGGCCGCAACGGCGGCCATTATTTCCATCCCGGAAGAGGCCACCACTTCTCCCGAGCTAATGGCCAAATGGCTGAAAGCCCATACAGGAAACGGTGTGGCATTGCAACGTGCTTTGTTTAACTGGATGGCTACGCACATCGCCTATGATGCAGAGAATGTAAACCGTGTAAGCAGTTACCGGGATTCTGCAGCGGCGATGTTGAAAACGTTGCGTACCCGCAAGGGACTCAGTACTGATTATGCGGTATTATATGCCCGGGTATGCCGGGAGGCCGGTATCACTGCTGTGGTGGTAACGGGTTACGGATTACAGAACGATATAATGCTGCCAACCGGTTCGCACGACTGGGTGGTGGTAAAGAACGGAAGTCAGTGGACGATAACAGATCCCACCTGGGGAGCCGGGGTGGTGGATAACGGCCGTTTTATCCAGCGGACTAACTGGACGTGGTTCCAGTCGGCGCCGCAGGTAGCGGTAAAAACCCACATGCCTTACGACCCGATGTGGCAGATGTTGCCGTTTCCGCTGCGTCATGATGAGTTGGGCAGCCAGGCTTTTGCAGCTGCGGCCAAACGCCCCGTTTTTGCTTATAACGATACCCTGAATAACTGGTTCCGGCAATCGCGGCTGCAGCGGTTACAGTATGCAGCTGCGAGGATCCGGCGGTTTGGGGGAGCAGCCAATCCGTTCATTATGACGGAGCTGGACTGGATGGACCAGTCGATAAAGGTGCTGGCCGCCAACCAGGAAATTGAGATGCGGAACCGGCGGGTGGATCAGTTTAACGGGGTGAGCCGGGATTACACAGACGTAGTGAGGTTATATAATGAGTATGTGGACTTTAAGAACCGAGAGTTTGTACCGGAAGTAAAGGATGAGGTATTGAGGAAGATGATCGACGGGATAGCAGGGAAGCTGGCAGCGACGGAGAAGGCAATTTCGGGGCTAGAAGGTAACGATGATGCGATGAGCGCTAATATAGCGGCATTGCAGCAGGCGGTTACCGGGATGAAGGAAAAGGTGGGAAATGAGCAGTTGTTTGTAGGTAAGTATATAAAGACGGAGAAAGGGAAGCGGAAAGAATTGTTATATGCAAGTGGGAGATAAGTTGTAACTTTGCCGGCTTCGGAGAGTAAGGAAATTTTACGGGAAATGCAATAGATTTGTAAAAAAAATCCCATCCAGAGCAAAAAGGATGCCCAATTTCAAATACTTTTTGACAATTTCATAATAATATATACCTTTGCATCCCCTTTAAAAGGTTATTTTTAGTCTTTTACTTTTGGGAGTCTTCTGTTTGGCAGAGGACGTTTAACCAAATTAAATTAAGAAACATGGCAAAAGAAATCGCAACGTACGTGAAATTGCAGGTGAAAGGCGGCCAGGCCAATCCTGCACCTCCAATTGGTCCCGCGCTGGGTTCCAAAGGTGTGAACATCATGGAGTTCTGCAAACAGTTCAATGCCCGTACCCAGGATAAAATGGGTAAAGTATTGCCTGTGTTGCTGACTGTTTACACTGACAAATCTTTCGACTTCGTAATTAAAACTCCTCCGGCACCTGTACAGCTGCTGGAAGCTGCTAAATTGCAGAGTGGTTCTAAAGAACCTAACCGTAACAAGGTGGGTAAAGTTTCCTGGGCTCAGGTAGAAGCTATTGCACAAGACAAGATGGCTGATCTGAACTGCTTTACGCTGAACAGCGCTATGAAAATGGTAGCTGGTACTGCTCGTAGCATGGGTATTACTGTTGATGGTAAAGCCCCTTGGGAAAACTAATTGTTTCACCCTGTTGAGGCAGGATCTTAAAATCATTTTGACAAATGGCAACTAAAAAGAGAAAAGTAGCTGACGCTAAGCTCGAAAAAAATAAGGTTTACAGCCTGAAAGAGGCTTCCAGCTTAGTTAAAGATATTAACTGTACTAAATTCGACAGCTCTGTCGATTTACATATCCGCTTAGGCGTTGATCCTAAGAAAGCAGACCAGGCTATCCGTGGTTCCGTAACGCTTCCACACGGTACTGGTAAAACTAAGAAGGTGTTAGTGCTTTGCACACCTGATAAAGAAGCTGCTGCAAAAGAAGCAGGTGCTGATTTCGTTGGACTGGATGAATTCATCCAGAAGATCGAAGCTGGCTGGACTGATGTAGATGTAATCGTAGCTACTCCATCTGTAATGCCGAAGATCGGTAAACTGGGTAAGATTTTAGGTCCTCGTAACCTGATGCCAAACCCTAAGACCGGTACTGTTACAAACGACGTTGCAGCTGCAGTGAACGATGTTAAAGGCGGTAAAATCACTTTCAAGGTAGATAAGGCTGGTATCATCCATGCTTCTATCGGTCGTGTATCTTTCGCATCTGATAAAATTGAGCAGAACTCTTTAGAGCTGATCAATGCTATCATCAAGCTGAAACCGGCTACTGCAAAAGGTACTTACCTGAGAGGTCTGTCTATGGCTAGCACCATGAGTCCTGGTATTGTTATCGATACTAAATCTGTTCAAAACTAATTGATCACGAGTTGTAGCCGTTATCTGCAAAGATGGGGCTTGCTACAAACGTTATAATATGAATAAAGATCAAAAAAATGATGCGATCGAACTGCTGAAAAGTAAGTTCTCTCAATACAGCAACTTTTATGTCACTAATACCGAATCATTAACGGTAGCGCAGGTGAATGACCTGAGGAAAGTGTGCTTCGACAAGCAGGTGGAAATGAAGGTGGCTAAGAACACCCTGATCCGTAAGGCTTTGGAATCTCTGGACAGCGAAAAATATGCAGGTGTGTTTGACAGTCTGCATGGTGTAACTGCCCTGATGTTCTCTGACAGCCCGAAAGAGCCGGCTCTGATCATCTCTGCATTCCGTAAAGCGAACGGTAAACTGGAAAAACCAGTACTGAAAGCTGCATTTGTTGCTGACGAAGTATTCGTAGGCGACAACCAGCTGGTTGCTTTAACCAACATCAAGACGAAGAACGAGCTTATCGGCGAAGTTATCGGTCTGTTGCAATCTCCTGCAAAGCGCGTTATTGCTGCTTTACTGGAAAAAGGCAAGAAAGAAGAAGCTGGGGTGGAAGCACCTGCGGCAGAATAGTGTGGATGGCCTTTGGCTACCCGCATTCAAAATTGGCTTCCAAGTCACAATATAATTAACAACAACATTACAAACATTACATTAAAACATTATAAAATGGCAGACGTAAAAGCATTAGCTGAACAATTAGTAGGTTTAACTGTTAAGGAAGTACAAGATCTCGCAGATGTACTCAAATCTGAGTATGGCATCGAACCAGCTGCTGCTGCAGTTGTAGTTGCTGCTGGTGGTGGCGAAGCTGCTGCTGTTGAAGAGAAAACTGCCTTCAACGTTGTACTGAAAGCTGCAGGTGCAAGCAAACTGAACGTTGTTAAGATCGTTAAAGATCTGACCGGCTTAGGTCTGAAAGAAGCGAAAGAACTGGTTGACGGTGCGCCTAAATCCATCAAGGAAGGCGTTAGCAAAGCTGAGGCAGAAGACCTGAAAGCTAAGCTGACCGAAGCTGGTGCTGATGTTGAGATTCAGTAATTCTTTGCTTAAGTATACATCTTTTAAAGGTCAAAAGTGCTTTTGCACTTTTGGCCTTATTCCCTTTGGGAAAGTGTCTTTTTCAGAGAGTCAAAACGGGGAATCACTAACAGGTGACTTTGACCACGTGCAGAAGGCATAAATAAATTGGGATGGTATTGGCAAAGAAATCTTAATTTCCCTAATTCTTACAAGTCATATAACTGCTAACTTCGAATATGTCTCTAAAAAAAGCCCAAACAAACGAAAGAGTAAATTTTGGAAAGATCAAACAAGTTACTGAGACACCGGATCTGTTGGCTATCCAAATCCAATCTTTCAAGGATTTCTTCCAATTAGAAACCACACCAGACAAGCGAAACAACGAAGGCCTTTTTAAAGTATTTAAAGAGAACTTCCCGATTACGGATACCAGAAATATCTTTAATCTGGAATTCCTTGATTATTTCGTGGATCCGCCGCGTTATACGATCGAGGAGTGTATTGAGCGCGGGCTTACTTATTCTGTACCGTTGAAAGCGAAACTCCGCCTCAGCTGTAATGATGAGGAGCATGTGGATTTCCAGACGATTGTCCAGGATGTGTTCTTAGGTAACATTCCTTACATGACTCCAAGAGGTACTTTCGTTATTAATGGTGCTGAGCGTGTTGTTGTATCCCAACTGCACCGTTCACCTGGTGTTTTCTTTGGTCAATCTGTACATCCGAACGGAACCAAGATCTACTCTGCAAGGGTGATCCCGTTCAAGGGCGCATGGATGGAGTTTGCAACGGACATCAACAACGTGATGTACGCTTACATCGACCGTAAGAAGAAATTCCCGGTTACCACCCTGTTGCGTGCCATCGGCTATGAAACAGATAAAGATATTCTGCAGCTGTTTGGCATGGCAGATGAAGTAAAAGCAGACAAAAAAAGTCTTGATAAATATGCCGGCAAGAAGCTGGCTGCCCGTGTTTTAAGAAGCTGGGTGGAAGACTTTGTGGATGAAGATACCGGTGAAGTGGTGAGTATCGAGCGTAATGAAATTATGCTGGAGCGCGATAGCATCCTGGATGAAGCGAATATCGAAACCATTGTAGACATGGGATTGAAAAGCGTATTTGTTCAGAAGGAAGAGGTGAGTGGCGATTTCTCCATCATCTACAATACATTAAACAAGGATACATCTAACTCTGAGCTGGAAGCCGTTCAGCACATCTACCGCCAGTTGCGCGGAGCGGATGCGCCGGATGATGAAACAGCAAGGGGTATTATTGATAAATTGTTCTTCTCCGACAAACGTTACGATTTAGGTGATGTAGGTCGTTACAAGATCAACAGAAAATTAGGTCTTCCTACGCCGTTAGACATGAAAGTGCTGACGAAGGACGACATCATCTCCATCATCAAGTACCTGGTACAGCTCACAAATGGTAAGGCGGAAATCGATGATATCGATCACCTGTCTAACCGCCGTGTACGTACTGTAGGCGAGCAGTTATATGCTCAGTTTGGTGTTGGTCTTGCACGTATGGCACGTACCATCCGTGAAAGAATGAACGTACGTGATAACGAAGTATTTACGCCGGTAGACCTGATCAATGCGAGGACCCTGTCTTCCGTGATCAACTCCTTCTTTGGTACTTCCCAGTTGTCACAGTTCCTGGATCAAACGAACCCGCTGTCTGAAATCACCCACAAACGCCGTATTTCCGCTCTCGGACCCGGTGGTTTGAGTCGTGAAAGAGCAGGCTTTGAGGTGCGTGACGTTCACTATAGCCACTATGGCCGTTTGTGTACGATTGAAACACCGGAAGGTCCTAACATTGGTCTGATCTCCACCCTTTGCGTTCACGCGAAGGTGAATGAGATGGGCTTTATTGAAACACCTTACCGCAAAGTAAGAGATGGTAAAGTGGACATGCATAAAGTGGAGTTCCTGAGCGCTGAGGAAGAAGATTCTGTGAAGATTGCACAGGCCAACGCTCCACTGGATGACAAAGGACACTTTATAAATGATAAGGTAAAATCCCGCGAAACCGGTGACTTCCCGATCCTCGACAGAGAAGAAGTGGAATTCATGGACGTGGCGCCTAACCAGATCGTAGGTTTGAGTGCATCATTGATTCCGTTCCTGGAGCATGATGATGCCAACCGTGCGTTGATGGGATCAAACATGCAACGTCAGGCCGTGCCACTGCTGAATCCGGAAGTTCCTATTGTAGGTACCGGCCTGGAAGGCAAGGCAGCGCGTGACTCCCGTTTGCAGATTACTGCAGATGGTAATGGTGTGATCGAATTTGTGGATGCAAATGAAATCCATGTTCGTTACGAGCGTGATGAAATGCAGAAACTGGTGAGCTTTGAAGACGATCTGATCGTTTACACACTGACCAAATTCGTAAAAACCAACCAGAGCACCTGTATTAACCTCAGACCTTGCGTTAAGAAAGGTCAGCGTGTTAAGGATGGCGACTTCTTAACAGAAGGTTATGCTACCCGTGGTGGTGAACTGGCGCTGGGACGTAACCTGAAGGTGGCGTTCATGCCATGGAAAGGTTACAACTTTGAGGATGCGATCGTAATTTCTGAGCGTGTTGCACGTGAGGATCTGTTTACTTCCATCCACATTGATGAATATGAACTGGAAGTTCGTGATACCAAACTGGGTGAAGAAGAACTGACTCCGGATATTCCTAACGTAAGTGAAGAGGCTACAAAAGACCTCGACCAGAACGGTATCATCCGTGTTGGTGCACACATCAAGGAAGGCGATATCCTGATCGGTAAAATCACTCCGCGTGGTGAATCTGATCCTTCTCCTGAAGAAAAGCTGTTAAGAGCGATCTTTGGTGACAAGGCTTCTGATGCGAAAGATGCTTCATTGAAAGCGCCTCCGTCAACAGAAGGTGTGGTGATTGATAAGAAACTGTTCAGTCGCGCCAAGAAAGATAAAAATTCCAAAACCCGCGAGAAAGCAGCTATCGAGAAACTGGAGAAAATTCACCAGAAGAATGCGGAAGACCTGCTGGAAGTGCTGATGAGCAAGTTGCTGGTATTACTGAAGGATAAAACCTCTCAGGGTATTACCAATACTTACGGTGAAGTGTTGATCTCAAAGGGTTCCAAGTTCTCTCCGAAGAACCTGGTAAATATTGATTTCATGAACGTGAATCCGCTGGGCTGGACAACAGACGAAGTGGTGAACGATCAGATCAATACCCTGCTGCATAACTATAACATCAAGTTCAACGAAGAGCTGGGTCGTTACAAACGTGAGAAGTTCAACATCTCTATCGGTGATGAGCTGCCAGCGGGCGTACTGAAACTGGCAAAGGTTTACCTGGCCAGCAAGCGTAAGTTGAAAGTGGGTGATAAGATGGCGGGACGTCACGGTAACAAGGGTATCGTAGCCAAGATTGTGCGTGATGAAGACATGCCGTTCCTGGAAGATGGTACACCACTGGATATCGTACTGAACCCACTCGGGGTACCTTCCCGTATGAACCTCGGACAGATCTATGAAACCGTATTAGGTTGGGCAGGTCTGAAACTGGGCGTACGTTTTGCGACTCCGATCTTTGATGGTGCTACTACAGACGAAATTGCTGATTATATCAAGGAAGCAGGCTTACCTAGCTTTGGTCACGCTTACCTGCATGATGGTGAAACGGGCGACCGTTTCCACCAGAAAGCAACCGTAGGTGTTATCTACATGCTTAAACTGAGCCACATGGTGGATGATAAGATGCACGCCCGTTCAATCGGACCGTACAGTCTCATTACCCAACAGCCGCTGGGTGGTAAAGCCCAGTTTGGTGGTCAGCGTTTTGGTGAGATGGAGGTATGGGCACTGGAAGCATATGGTGCATCCAACATCCTGCAGGAACTGCTTACAATTAAATCCGATGATATCGTGGGTCGTGCCAAAGCATATGAATCTATCGTGAAAGGAGACAACATACCGAAAGCCGGTGTGCCTGAATCCTTCAATGTATTGATCCATGAATTGCGTGGTCTGGGTCTGGATCTGAAATTTGACTAAGAGCTTTTAGCTACCAGCCATTGGCAGTGATGCCAGTGGCTGATAGCTTGGATATTTCGCAGGAATAAAATTTTTGTCGCTGGCTTACCACCAACGGCTAACAGCTAAAAGCTAATTACAGATGGCTATCAAAAAAGAAAATCGTCCTAAATCAAATTTTAACAGCATTACCATCAGTCTGGCCTCTCCGGATGTTATCCTGGAGCGTTCATACGGTGAAGTGCTGAAACCTGAAACCATCAACTACCGTACTTACAAGCCGGAACGTGATGGTTTATTCTGCGAAAGGATATTCGGGCCTGTAAAGGACTACGAATGTTATTGCGGAAAATACAAACGTATCCGTTATAAGGGTATCGTGTGTGACCGTTGTGGTGTTGAGGTAACGGAGAAGAAAGTACGTCGTGAGAGAATGGGTCACATTCGTTTAGTGGTACCCGTTGTACATATATGGTATTTCAAATCCCTGCCTAACAAGATTGGTTACCTGCTTGGAATGAGTTCCAAGAAACTGGAAACCATCGTTTACTATGAAAGATACGTGGTAATCCAGGCGGGCATGAAACAGGAGAAAGGCATGAACTACGGTGATTTGCTCACTGAAGAAGAGTACCTGGATATCCTGGACACCTTACCAAAAGACAATCAGCTGTTACCGGATGAAGATCCTAACAAGTTTATTGCTAAAATGGGTGCGGAAGCGGTAGAAATGATGCTGGCCCGGATTGATCTGGACAGTCTTTCTTACCAGTTACGTAACCAGGCTGCTACTGAAACTTCCCAGCAACGTAAAGCGGAAGCGCTGAAGCGTTTGAGCGTGGTGGAAGCTTTCCGTGAAGCTAATGGCCGTGTGGAAAACCGTCCTGAATGGATGGTAATGCAATATATTCCTGTGGTGCCGCCGGAACTGCGTCCGTTAGTTCCTTTGGATGGTGGCCGTTTTGCGTCTTCCGATCTGAACGACCTTTACCGCAGGGTAATTATCCGTAACAACCGTCTGAAACGTTTGATCGAAATTAAGGCGCCTGAGGTGATCCTTCGTAACGAAAAACGTATGCTGCAGGAAGCGGTGGATTCCCTGTTCGACAACTCCCGTAAATCCAACGCGGTGAAAGCGGAAGGTGGTCGTGCACTGAAATCACTGTCAGACGTACTGAAAGGTAAGCAAGGCCGTTTCCGTCAGAACTTACTCGGTAAACGTGTGGATTATTCCGGACGTTCTGTTATCGTGGTAGGACCTGAACTGAAACTGCATGAGTGTGGTTTACCGAAAGATATGGCGGCTGAGTTATTCAAACCGTTTATTATCCGTAAGCTGATTGAAAGAGGCATCGTTAAAACCGTGAAATCAGCGAAGAAGCTGGTAGATCGTAAAGAAGCGGTGGTTTGGGATATCCTGGAAAACGTGCTGAAAGGTCACCCGGTTATGTTAAACCGTGCGCCAACCCTGCACCGTTTGTCCATACAGGCTTTCCAGCCTAAACTCGTGGAAGGTAAAGCGATTCAGTTGCACCCGCTCGTATGTTCTGCGTTCAACGCGGATTTCGATGGTGACCAGATGGCAGTACACGTTCCATTGAGCAACGCTGCAATCCTGGAAGCCCAGTTACTGATGCTGTCTTCCCATAACATCCTTAACCCGCAGAATGGTACGCCAATTACCCTGCCTTCACAGGACATGGTGCTTGGTTTGTATTATATCACGAAGGGTAAGAAAACAATCGGTGATGTAGTAGTTAGAGGAGAAGGTAAAGCTTTCTACTCTGCTGAAGAAGTAATCATCGCATTGAACGAAGACCGTATCGATCTGCATGCTCACATCCGTGTTAAAGCTGATGTAAGAAATGCAAACGGTGAGCTGGAAAGAAAACTGATCGACACTACTGTAGGCCGCGTACTGTTTAACCAGCACGTACCTAAAGCAGCCGGTTATGTAAATGCCCTGCTGACCAAGAAATCACTGCGTGAAATCATCGGTGATATCATTAAAGCAACAGACATTCCAAAAACTGCGAAGTTCCTGGATGACATCAAGCAATTAGGTTTCCGCATGGCGTTCCGCGGTGGTCTGTCATTTAACATTAATGACCTGATCATTCCGGATGTTAAGCAAGACATGATTGATGGTGCAGCCGGTGAAGTAGAAGAAGTTTGGGATAACTATAACATGGGTCTGATCACCAACAACGAACGCTACAACCAGATCATTGATATCTGGTCACGTGTGGATACGAAGGTGACTGAAACCCTGATCCGTGAGCTGGCAACAGACAAGCAAGGATTCAACTCTGTATACATGATGTTGGATTCCGGTGCGCGTGGTTCCAAGCAGCAGATCAAACAGCTGGCTGGTATCAGAGGTCTGATGGCCAAGCCGCGTAAGAGTGGTTCTACCGGTTCCGAGATCATCGAAAACCCGGTATTGTCCAACTTTAAAGATGGTTTGAACGTATTGGAATACTTCATCTCTACGCACGGTGCCCGTAAGGGTCTTGCGGATACGGCGTTGAAAACGGCGGATGCGGGTTACCTGACCCGTCGTCTGGTAGACGTTGCGCAGGATGTGGTAATTAATGAAGAAGATTGTGGTACACTCCGTGGTATTGCTACTTCTGCATTGAAAGATAATGAAGAAGTGATTGAAACACTGTATGACCGTATCCTCGGACGTACTTCCCTGCATGACGTATTTGATCCTCATAGTGATGAGGAACTGATTGTTGCTGCCGGTGCTGAGATCACTGAAGAAATTGCACACAGAATTGAAGAAAGTGCTATTGAAACCGTAGAGATCCGCTCTGTACTGACTTGCGAAAGCCGTCGGGGTGTGTGCGTGAAATGTTACGGTAAAAACCTGGCCAGCGGTTACACTGCACAGAAGGGTGATGCCGTGGGTATCATCGCTGCACAGTCGATCGGTGAGCCTGGTACACAGTTGACACTGCGTACCTTCCACGTGGGTGGTGTTGCCGGTTCTACTTCCGTTGAATCCGGTTTGCCAGCTAAGTTTGATGGTACCGTTCAATTCGATGGCTTACGTACTACCACTTACGAAAACAACCAGGGTGAAAAAGTGCAGATCGTTATCGGTCGTACCGGTGAGTTGCGTATCATGGACGTGAAAAATGACCGTCTGCTGGTAACCAACAACATTCCTTATGGTTCTACCCTGTTAGTGAAAGACGGACAGAAAGTAGTGAAAGGTGATATGCTCTGCACATGGGATCCGTTCAACGCCGTTATCGTGTCTGAAATTCCGGGTACCATCCGTTTCGACAGCATCATTGAAGGTATTACCTTCCGTGAAGAAGCAGACGAACAGACCGGTCACCGTGAGAAAGTGGTAATTGAAACCAAAGACAAGAATAAGATCCCATCTATCATGGTAGATGGTAATAAAGAGGTGAAATCATACAACTTACCGGTAGGTTCGCACATTGTTATCTCTGAAGGAGATAAGGTGAGAGCCGGTCAGGTAATCGTGAAGATCCCACGTATTATCGGTAAACTGCGAGATATCACGGGTGGTCTGCCACGTGTAACTGAGCTCTTTGAAGCGCGTAACCCGAGCAACCCTGCCATCGTTTCTGAAATCGACGGTGTGGTAGCTTTTGGTAACATCAAACGTGGTAACCGCGAAATCATCATTGAAAGCCGTGAAGGCCAGGTGAAGAAATACCTGGTGCCGTTAACACGTCATATCCTGGTACAGGACGGTGACTTTGTGAAGGCCGGTACTTCACTCTCCGATGGTTCTACTACTCCTGCAGACATCCTGTCTATCAAAGGGCCGTTTGCTGTACAGGAATACCTGGTAAATGAAATCCAGGAAGTATACCGTTTACAGGGTGTGAAGATCAATGATAAACACATCGAGGTGATTGTTCGCCAGATGATGCGTAAAGTAAACATCGAAGATCCGGGTGATACCCGCTTCCTCGAAGGAGATACAGAAGACAGGTTTGATTTCTTCGAAGAAAACGATATGATCTTCGATAAGAAGGTGGTAACGGAAGCCGGTGAATCTGCTAACCTGAAAGCAGGTCAGATAGTAACACTGCGCCAGGTTCGTGAAGAAAACTCCCTGTTGCGTCGTGCAGATAAAAAACTGGTAGAATTCCGTGATGCACAGCCGGCTACTTCCAGTCCGCTCCTGCAGGGTATTACCAAGGCATCCCTCGGTACCCGTAGCTGGATCTCTGCTGCTTCGTTCCAGGAAACCACGAAGGTATTATCACAGGCTGCTATCAACGGTAAAACCGATGATATGATGGGTCTGAAGGAGAATGTGATCACAGGTCACCTGATCCCTGCCGGTACTGGTTTACGTGAGTTTGAAAACATGATCGTAGGTTCCAAGGAAGAATACGACATCCTGGCTTCTTCTAAGGAAGTGTTCCAGTTTGACGAAGAAGAATAGTATTACACAGATATTAAAACAGGAAGCGCTTGCCCCAAAGGCAGGCGCTTTTTGTTTTAATATTACTACATTTGAGTGCGTAAAAAGAAGCGGATTTCATGAAACACCTGATCATTCCTGTTTTAATATTGTTGTTGATACTGGGCGCCTGTAAGAAAAACAGTGACAGTGCGGTACCTGATACCCACGGTAACTTTTTGTTTGTAAACGCAGCGCCTGGCAATGATCAGTTTAATGTGATGCTGGATACCTTCACTGTTGCCAGCAATATAGGCTATGGAACCAATACGGGATATAAGTCTTTCCGGGCCCAGAAATACAACCTGATTATTACCAACACCAGGCAGCCTGGCGTGGCCGTATACCAGGGGCAGATCTTTCTGCGTAACAACCGTTTTTATTCTGCTTATGTAGGCGCCGACAGTGCAGGCAATCAAATACTGATCACTACCGAAGATGACCTGAGTGCACCGGCTGCAGGGATGTCTAAATTCAGGGTGATTAATTTTGCCCAGGCATTCAGGCCAAACCGTACACCGCTTGGCATTGATGTTTATTCCGATACGTTTCCCCGCTTCTTCAGGGGGTTGACATTTCCTGCACAAACTGCATTTGCGCCGCTTTACGGCGACAGCGCCCATTACAAGATCAATTTCCGCTGGATTGATTCCTCCAAAGTGTTGAAAACCTTCGACATGGCTACCCAGGCCGGTAAAGTGTATACGCTTATCAGCAACGGTTATCCGCTGGATCCTGCCAGGTTCAATGTGTTGCTGATACAGCATAATTAAAGCAGTCGCATCTTAAAGCTTTATAGTAATTTAACGTCGTGTTTTTCCATCCAGGGGGTGAAAATGAATAAATTGCGCGCTATTTTAGCCACAAACGCGGACCACATGAACAATTGCAAAAAAATATTTCTGATGGCAGGAATAACCTTGATAGGTACAGCAGCAGCGGCGCAGCAAGCCAGCGCTCCTTACCTTGATGCCTATACGATTCCCGTTCAGCAAAAGAACGCGGTAATTGGTAAAATCTATGACAGGAACGGGCAGTTATCAGCGGCTACCTTGCTGGAGGACAGGTCCGGGTTATTTACAATCAGCGGCCATGAATTGAAACTGAAAAAGAAAGCTGCCGTAAGCAAAGAAGGTGATTTTAAGTATCCGGTCCGCATTAAAGCAGGGGCTGACACCGCTGAATTCCTGCTGGTAGCGGATGACTTTATCCGCAATAAAGTAGTGGCCCACCGCGGTGCATGGAAGCATCAGGCGGGCAGCCAGAATAGCCTTACTTCCCTGAAAGATGCGATAAAGCTTGGTTGTGAAGGATCAGAATTTGATGTGTGGTTATCGTCAGATAATGAACTGGTAATTTCACATGATCCGGAGATAGGGGGAAAGAAGGTGGAAGAGAGTACGCTGGCGGATTTGCAAACAGTTCAGCTGAAAAACGGCGACCGGGTTCCCACATTGGAGGAGTTTATTGATGTGATCCAGGAACAACACCGTACACGGCTCGTGCTGGAGTTGAAGCCCTCCCGTACCGGCAGGGGCGATTTGCTGGCCACTAAAGCAGTAGCGATGGTGCAGGCTAAGAAGGCCCAGGCGTGGATGTTCTACATCAGCTTTGACTACAATATCTGCAAAAAAATAAAGGAGCTGGATCCCGCGGCTAAAATAGCTTACCTGAATGGGGATAAAACGCCCGCACAGTTGCAGGCCGATGGTATCTGGGGACTGGATTACAATCAGCAGGTATTCAGGAATGATCCGCAGCTCATTGCCACTGCGAAGCAACATAAAGTAACTACCAATGCATGGACGATAGATAATCCGGAAATAATGGACGATTTATTAAAAAACGGGGTGGATTATATTACCACCAATGAGCCGGAGATCCTGTTGGAGAAGGTGAAGTAATAATATTCGTTAAAACCTAGCTAAAAAAATGGACGGGAATATGAAAATCCATTAAAAACCTTATTTTAGCCGTTCCATTTTTCAAATGTACTTAAAGAAGCAAATCCACCTATTAACATGCGCACTTGTAAACAATTAGTGAATAAAGGATTATTAGCGGCATTTTCAGCCGGTTTATTGATGTCTTGCCAGGGAAATAAAGCTGGTAACAGTGCACCAGCTGCATCAAGTGCGGCAAACAGCGGTACTCCTGCTGCGGGTAGTTTTAAAATTGCTTATGTAGATCTGGATTCACTGGAAGCGCATTTTGAGTATTTCAAGGAAAAAAGAGGCTTACTGGAGCAGAAGCAACAGCAGATGGACAACCAGCTGAAAGGCAAGGCCCGTGCATTGCAGAGTGAGTATGAAGACCTGCAACGCAGAGCATCTACCCTTACCCAGGAACAGGGAGAGGCAGCACAACGCAGCCTGATGTCTAAACAACAGCAGTTAGAGCAGGAAGCGCAGAACCTGCGTGCCAGTTATACCGAGCAGGAAACTAAGTTTAATGAAGAACTGCAGAAGAGACTGGATGATTTCCTGAAATCATTTAACGCCGACAAGCGTTTTGCGTATATCTTCTCTTACCGCAGTACCGCCAGCAACATCCTGTATAAAGATCCGGCTTACGATGTAACACCGGACGTTATTAAAGGAATGAATAATAACAGCGCCGCCACTCCTGCCAAATAAGCGAATAAACCATCAGAAATTTTTTCTATCTTATAGTCCCGGTTCCCTTATGAGCCGGGATTTTTTATAAATATCAATATGGAAATCAACCAAACTAAATCATTCAAGCCATCCCTGGGCCTATTAGATGCTACTATGATTGTTGCCGGATCTATGATAGGTTCCGGGATCTTTATTGTAACAGCAGAAATTGCCCGTAGCGTGGGAGGGGCAGGCTGGATAACCGCTATGTGGGTACTGGCGGGCTTTGTTACGCTGATTGCAGCCATGAGTTATGGCGAATTATCAGGGATGTTCCCCAAAGCCGGCGGCCAGTATGTATATCTCCGGGAAGCCTACAATCCTTTTATCGCCTTTTTATTTGGCTGGACGCAGTTCGGTGTTATTCAAACCGGCACCATTGCCGCTGTGGCGGTTGCCTTTGCAAAGTTTACTGCTTACCTGATACCGGGTTTCAGTGAGAAGAACATTTTGCTGGACGCCGGTATTGTGCAGATTTCTGCGGCGCAGATAGTCGCTATCGTATCTATCATCTTACTAACATTTATAAATACACGTGGTGTGCACCACGGTAAGCTGATACAAACCGTATTTACATTGGCGAAGCTGTTGTCTTTATTCGGACTCATTATTTTCGGGTTACTGTTTGGGGCGAAGTCTGAGATCTGGCAGGCCAACTGGCAGCATGCGTGGGATGCGGCTGCGGTTTCATCACAGAACGGGACGGTGGTAACGGCAGCTTTATCAGGGCTGGCGTTGTTTGGTGCCATCGCGGTTTCCATGAAAGGCTCGTTGTTTTCCAGTGATGCCTGGAACAATGTGACCTTCATTGCAGGAGAGATCAAAAATCCTTCTAAAAATATCGGCCGTTCCCTTTTCCTGGGAACGCTGATTGTAACCATTATTTATGTGAGCTGTAACCTGATGTACCTGGCTGTGCTGCCACTGAATGAAATTGCGTTTGCTGCCAACGACCGTGTTGGGGTGGCTGCAGCGGCGAAGATCTTTGGTTCCAGCGGCGCTATTATTATTGCAGTGATGATCATGATCTCCACCTTTGGTTGTAATAACGGGTTGATTTTATCGGGTGCGCGGATCTATTACACGATGGCGGAAGATAAATTGTTCTTTAAAAAAGCAGGTGAGCTAAATAAGCACAGCGTGCCCGCGTATGGTTTGTGGATCCAGTGCGCATGGGCATCCATGTTGTGTTTGACAGGCAGGTACAACGACTTGCTGGCATTGGTAATTTTCGGGGTATTGATATTTTATGTGCTGACGATCCTCGGAATTTTTATTTTAAGAAAGAAACGCCCGGAGATAGAAAGACCCTACAAAGCTTTTGGTTACCCGGTACTGCCAATGATCTATATCATAGTGGCATTATCGCTGGCAGCTTTGTTGCTGGTATTTGAAACCAACTATACTTTACCCGGACTGGGAATTATTTTATTGGGTATTCCGCTGTTTTATCTTACCAAGATTACGCGACCGGCTACCACCAAAAGCTAATTTGGACAAGAAAACCTTGTAATTACCACAAACGTTGTATAAAAAAAGGGGGCCACTGCAGTGCAAAATGCAGTGGCCCCTTTTAATTTGCACTAAGACACACGGACATAAAGATGTCCACCTTAAACCCTGATAATTTTAGAAAACCCGGTACTATTTGAGTAGAATTAAACAAATGAAGTTGTCAACATTAGCAGAAGATTCCCATAAAAAGTAGTGGTAAGAGGCCACTCCAGGTTTATGAAATATAACGTCTGTGATCCTGGCCCCTGTAATTAGTGATCTGGTAATTTGTTAACAGCTATAGCATTTTAGAACACCCTCAATAAAACGTTTAGCCATTAGAGTGATTGATTTTTACTGCATTCAAAAAATATTCAAAAACAAACAATCATAAAAATATTATTTGCCGATATGGTGTGATTACATCATTACAAGGTAAAAAAGGAAAATAAGGTGGTATAACCTTGACGGCATCTCAACCCCAAGATAACCATTGAAAGCCTTCACGATTTGCATTCTCGAACATTCACATGACAATCTTTTACAATAAGCGTATGGTCTCTACCATGCGCTTCTTTTTTGTCGCCAGCCTTTGTACATTTGCGGCATGTTTACACAATTGTGCAATAAGATATTTAACCAGAGTATCGTGGCCTACCATGAGCACAACGATGTGCATCAGGCCATTTCCAATCCCTATGAAAAGAGCAGCATTGAGCACCTGCTTTACCTGAAAAACTGGATAGACACGGTGCAGTGGCACCTGGAGGATATTATCCGCGATCCGAAGATTGATCCCGTAGAAGCATTGGGTATTAAGCGTTGGATAGACCGTTCCAACCAGGAGCGCACGGATGTGGTGGAATACATCGACAGTTATTTCCTGGAAAAATATGGCAAAACGGCGCCTGCTGCGGATGCTGGTATTAATACCGAAAGCCCGGCCTGGGCAATAGACCGTTTGTCTATTCTGGCGTTGAAAATTTATCACATGCAGGAAGAAGCCACCCGTGCGGATGCCACACCAGAACATCGTGCAGCGTGCCAGCGCAAGCTGGATATCCTGCTGGAGCAGCAACAGGACCTGAGTTCCGCCATTGAGGCGCTGCTGGCCGATATTGCCGCCGGTAAAAAGTTCATGAAGGTATACAAGCAAATGAAGATGTATAATGATCCTTCCCTGAACCCGGTTTTATACAAAAACGAAAAATAAATCTTCCTACTTGGGCGCAGTTAAAACGATATTGGTTACCCGGTTGTCTGCTATGGGCGATGTAGCCATGACCATTCCTGTGATGAAGCAGGTGCTGGATGAAAATCCGGATGTGGAGATTGTTTTTGTGACCAACCGGAACTGGGGCGCTTTATGCGCGGGTATTTCGCGGCTGACCTTTTTCCCGGCAGATGTAAAAGGTATTCATAAGGGGGTAAAGGGGCTGTATCGTTTGTTCCGTGAATTAAAAAAGGCGCACCGGATTACTGCCGTGGCAGACCTGCACAATGTGCTGAGGTCCCAGATCATCCGGACTTTTTTCCGGTTGAGCGGTACACCCGTAGCGGCTATTGACAAAGGCCGCGCAGAAAAGAAGGCGCTGACCCGGAAGGACAACAAGGTATTGCAGCAGTTAACCAGTACCATAGAAAGGTATGCGAAAGTATTCCGGCAACTGGGGCTTTGCTGTGAAATGGGCCGCAAACCCGTTTTTCAGCCCCGTGCGTTGCCCGGAACGCTGACCGTGGTTACTGGTGCAAAAAAGGATAAAAAATGGGTAGGACTGGCTCCTTTTGCCACTTACCGCGAAAAAATGTACCCTTTAGAGCAAATGGCGGCCGTTTTGGGTATGCTGGCGCAGGAACAGGGGATACAGGTGTTTCTTTTAGGCGGTGGAAAGCAGGAGGTGTTATTGCTTACGCAGCTGGCAGCCCAGTATCCGCAGGTAATTGTGGCGGCAGGGCGTTTTTCCCTGGAGGAGGAAATGGCTATCATCAGCCAGCTGGATGTGATGATCAGCATGGATTCAGCCAATATGCACCTCGCTTCCCTCTTTGGGGTGCCGGTAGTATCTGTTTGGGGCGCCACCCACCCTTTTGCCGGATTTATGGGGTATGGGCAGTCGCCTGAAAATGCTATCCAGGTTCATGACCTGCCATGCCGGCCCTGTTCCGTATTCGGTAATAAACCCTGCTTCAGAGGGGATTACGCCTGTATGGAGTGGATAAAACCAGCACAGATAGCGGAAAAAGTGAATGAGATAGTTTTATAAGTCTTTGCAGCAAAGGATTCTGAAGGATATTTTAAAAATATTGCAAGTTTTTTTTGCAGAAATAAAAAAAGTTATACTTTTGCCATCCCAAACAATAAGGGTATTGCCCAATAGTATAATGGTAGTACGACAGATTTTGGTTCTGTTTGTCTAGGTTCGAATCCTGGTTGGGCAACAAAATATCACAGGCCTTTTTTAGCTTTCGTTATGATCCAGGTAATCATAGGGGTGTTAAAAAAGGCTTTTTCTTTTTACCTGCATTTCTTCCGCCGTCGTCCCTGTTATAAAAAAGAAAGGTAAAGCAAGTTATTCCCATCCATCCCCATCATTTTTTATTCTCCCACTTTATTTACGCAATCGTTCCCGTAGGTTTCCGGCTTGTTTAGCTTGTTTAAATAGACAAATGTTTAATTTCCCTTTTAATTCCACAGGTAACCTAATAGCAAAATTCACGTTATGAACATAAATGCAATGGATGAAAGGCTTTTACTGCGGCAAATTGCTGAAGGCAGCGAAAAGGCCTTTGCAGTGCTTGTAGCACAGAAGTGGAATAACATCTATTGGCAGGCCCTGAGTTATGTAAAATCATCCTGTCAGGCACAGGACATTGTGCAGGATGTGTTTTTGAAGATCTGGCAGGAAAGAAACAAGCTTTCCGGGGTAGAACGTTTTGACTCATTTTTGTTTATTATCGCCCGTAATCATATTATCAGCGCCCTGAGAAAGAAGACAGAATTACCCCTTAGTCGTGATGAATGGGAAATTGAAGAGAAAAATTATCTCCCCGATAAAATTTTATCACAGAAAAACCTGTCGGAATTGATAGCGAGGGCGATTGAGCAATTGCCGCAGCAACAAAAGACCGCATATCTGCAGAGCCGCGACCTGGGCTTGTCTCATGAAGAAATAGCGAAGAACATGCAGGTATCAAAGGAAGCGGTGAAGAAATATATTTGCCGTGCGCTTGGTTTTCTCAGAACCTATATCAGCGGTCATTTAGATATAACGATGCTTTTATCAATTGTTTACCTCCTCTTTGATGGACCTGCACATATTTATTTTTAAACCAACGTCCCCTTTTGGTTTAGCTATGCGTCTTTAATAATACAGCTGCTTTTTGGAATTGAATTGAATGTTTATGGAGAACAATATTTTTCAGGAGTTATTAGATAAATATCTGACAGGCAGGATGACTGAACAGGAATGGAAGATTTTCAGCCAGATGTTAAAAGAACCGGAGAATGAAAGCCAGCTGGAAGCGATTATTGATACCGAATTGAAGGAACACGCGCTGGAAGGGGAGCCTGATAATAAAGTGTTGGAAGGCATAAAAAATCACTTGCAGCAACATATTAAGGCGGATGGAAAAAGAAGGCCAACATTTTCCCTTTATTTAAAAAGAATGGCTGCTGCGGCTGTTTTTGCGCTGGCACTTGCCGGAGTAGGTTACTGGTGGTTTGTATTAAAGACGCCATTGAAAAATGAAGTGGCACAGGCAAATGTGCCTGACAAGAACATCCCGATTCCGCCCGGCAGCAACAAGGCGGTACTAAAATTAGGCAATGGTACAGAGGTGATGCTCGACAGCTTAACGGAAGGAATGTTGCTGCAACAAGGACAGGCAAAAATTATTAAATCAGGTAACGGGCAGGTATCTTATAAAATAACGGGTACTACGCCTGCGGAAATTGTATATAATACCATCACTACACCCAGGGGAGGCCAATACCAGCTTACATTGGCAGATGGTACCAAAGTTTGGCTGAATGCTTCTTCCAGCTTACGGTATCCTTCAAATTTTTCAGGAAAGGAAAGAAGGGTGGAGTTAACCGGCGAAGGATATTTTGAAGTAGCCAGGAATGGGTCGATGCCCTTTCATGTGAAAGTAAACAGTATAGATGTGGAAGTGTTAGGAACGCATTTCAATATCAATAGTTATAAAGATGAATCTGTAATCCGTACCACGTTGTTGGAGGGAAGTGTAAAAGTTACCAGCGGAAAACAAGCCAGCAGGCTGAAACCCGGACAGGAGGCCTCGGTTATCACTAACGGGGATATTAAGTTGCAGGACGATGTAAATACGGAAGAAGTGATCGCATGGAAGAACGGCATGTTTCAGTTCAAGGCGGCCGATATTGAAACGGTTTTACGGCAGGCAGCAAGATGGTATGATATCCAGATTGAGTATAAGGGAGGTATTTCAGCGCGCTTTTCAGGACAGATTTCCAGAAGCGCCAATGCTGAACAGTTGTTTAAAATTTTAGAATTAACCAATAAAGTACGTTTTGAAATCCACGGGAAAAACATTGTAGTTAAACAGTAATGAAACCGGTGCTGCAGCTGCCGGATCATAAGAACGAAGTCCTGAATACCAGAAAAATTTTGAGGTAAAAAATGTAGCACCACTATTTTCTTCAACCAAAAGAGGAATAAATTATGTCATCGATTGTCTTTGGAAAAGCATCGTTAAAGAGATGCTTTCCCGCCGCCCCGTTATGTCCCGGTGCCGGCGATAAATTCCAGAAAGTTATGAAACTAACCTTTGCCTTGCTGGTCATGGTTTACCTGCAGGCGGGCGCTAAGATCTCTGCACAGGGAATTATCCTGAATGAAAAAAACGCCCCGGTTGAGAAAGTATTCCGCGAGATAACCCGTCAAACGGGTTATGCCTTCTTTTATGTTGACGGCCTTCTCAATAATGCAAACAAGGTGACGGTTGTTGTTGGCAACGCCACACTTGAACAGGCGTTAGCACTTTGCTTTTCACAATTGCCATTCACCTATTCCATTGTGGAAAAAACTATTGTGGTATCAGAAAAGCTGCCTGCTAAAGGGACATCACCTTCCCGCGGCGGTACGGCTATCCCCATAAACGGCACCATAACCGGCAGCAATAAGGAGCCGCTTCCGGGCGCTACTATAGTAGAGAAAGGAACTAATAATAAAGCGTTAAGCAATGAAGCCGGAAACTTTAGTATGAATGTTTCCCGGCCAGACGCAAGACTGTATGTTTCTTATGTTGGTTACCAGTCGAAAGAAATTGTTGCTACCGGCAAGTCGCCCATCATTATTATGCTCCAGGAAGAGAATAAGAACATGAATGAAGTGGTGGTGATCGGGTACCAGAGTATAAAGCGAAAGAACTTAACCGGCACAGTGTCTTCCATCAGCGGGGCGCAGCTGGAAAAAGCGCCGGTAGCCAATGTAGCGGAGGCGCTCACGGGGCGGCTGCCTGGTGTACAGGTTACTACGGTTGACGGGCAACCCGGAGCGGAGATTGTAATACGTGTTCGTGGCGGGGGCTCTATTACCGGTAGTAACGATCCGTTGTTTATTGTGGATGGATTCAGGGTGAATAATATTAATGACATTGCGCCATCTGACATAGCCAGTATCGATATCCTGAAAGATGCGGCCACCGCTGCCATATATGGCGCAGCAGGCGCTAACGGTGTTGTAATTGTTACCACGAAAAGTGCCAAGGGTGGTAAATCTACTATTTCCTATAACGGCTTTGCCCAGGCGAGGCAGTTGCCACGTAAACTGGAAGTGCTTTCCCCGTACGAATTTGTACTTGCGCAATATGAGTATGCAAGGCTGAGAAGCCAGAGCGACGTTGATAATTTCACCAAATACTTCGGTGTTTACGATGACCTGGACATCTACAAATCCCAGAAAGGAACCGACTGGCAGGACGAACTGTATGGCAGCCCTGCTTTCTCCCAACAGCATAATATCAGCCTGACGGGTGGAAATGACCACACAAAATTTTCCCTGAACTACACTTACAATAAAGAATCAGGTTTAATTTCCAGTAACAACTATTTACGCAATTATCTGAACTTTAAATTGAATCATGATATTTCCAAAGCCCTGAAGCTCGATATATCCATGCGTTATACGCATCCTGTTATAAATGGCGCGGGTTCGGCCGGGGGCGCCAGCTTTCGCATCGGAGATGGTATCACCACGCGTCCTGTAAATGGAATTGCCGATATGATTATTATTGATCCCGGCAGCAGTGATGACTATGAACAGTTTTTGAGCAACCTGATAAATCCATTGGAATTATCCACACAGGATTACCGCAAGCGTACCAGCCGCATTTTTAACGTGAATGCCGGCGCTTCCTGGCTGATCACCAAAAATATTACTTACCGTTCTGAATATAGTTTAGGAATGACTTTTTCAGAGAACCGCCGTTACTACGGACCTTTAACCGGTACCGCCAGGAACGAAGGCGGCAACCTGCCATTGGGAGAAATCACGCAAACACGGTTGCAGGATTATCGCCTGACAAATACCCTTAATTATCAATGGGAGAAAGGTTCCCGCCACAACCTGAATTTGCTGGTAGGGCAGGAGATACTGTCAAGAGGAAAAGGTTTTGAAGAGTATAACCGGGCGAAATATTTTAGTATGGATATTACGCCTGAGAAGCTGTTTGCCACAATGGGCCTGGGCACACAAGATATCCACAGCACAACGGAAATTGCTCCGGACAAAACCGCTTCATTTTTCGGCCGCGCCATTTACCAGCTCGATGAAAAATATATTTTGAATGTAACGGCGCGCTACGATGGTTCAACACGCTTTGCGCCTGGAAAACAGTGGGGAATATTCCCTGCGGCTTCGTTTGCTTGGCGTATTTCTTCGGAGGAATTCATGAACAATGTAAAGTTTGTTTCTGATCTGAAGTTCAGGGCCAGCTATGGTATTGTAGGTAACAACAATATTGCATCTGACCAGTGGCGGCTTTTATTTGCACCGAGCAGTAACCGTCCTTATGGCGCCGGTGACATACCCAATCCGTATTACACCTATGCCAGCTCACAGTTAACAAACCCGGATGTTAAATGGGAAACTACCGTTACCCGTAACGTTGGTTTCGATTTCGATCTTTTCAATAATAAGATATCGGCAACGCTCGACTTTTACCACAACACCACTAAAGACCTGCTGGTGCAATCTGCCATTCCGCAAACGACGGGTTTCTCCACGCAGCAACGAAACATAGGACAAACCTCTAACCGCGGTATTGAACTGGCGCTGAACACTGATATCATCAATAAGAAAGCGTTCCGGTTAAGCGCCAATTTTAATATAGGCATCAATCGTGCAAGAATTGATAAACTGGATGGAGTAGACGAGCGGTCGTTCAACTCTAACTGGGCCGGTACCGATCTGAAAGGCATTGACGATTACAGGTTGATGGTTGGCCGCACCATCGGTTTGATGTATGGATATGTGGAGAACGGTATGTATATCGTTGATGATTTCAGTTCTTACGATCCGGTAGCGAGGAAATACATCGTGAAGGAAGGCGCCGCTCAGCAGGACTTAGGCGGGATCAGTTTGCGGCCGGGTGTGCTGAAGTTAAAAGACCTTGATGGCAACGGCGTTATTGATGCCAGTGACCGTACCGTTATCGGCAGCGCATTGCCAAGGGCTACCGGCGGTTTCGGATTGAATGCTACTTATAAGGGGTTTGACCTGTCGGCTATTTTTAACTGGGTGTACGGTAATGACGTTTATAACACCGGCAAAATTTCTTTCAACATGCTTTACAGAACCACTTATGGTAACATGTTGAGCACTTCCAGCTACGACAACCGCTTCCACTATATCGATGCGCAGGGTAACCTGGTGACAGATCTGAAAGAGCTTGCAGCATTGAATCCTAATCCTAAAACCTGGTCGCCCTTTTCAATGGGTACTGCATCGCCTTATTTCCATTCAGGGGCTGTTGAAGATGGATCTTTCCTGCGTTTAAATACACTGTCATTGGGATATTCTTTACCCAAAAAAATAATCTCCAACGCTTACATGACGAGGTGCAGGATATACGCCACGGTGTACAACGCATTTGTATGGACAAAATACAGCGGATACGATCCGGAAGTTAGCACTACAAGGAGCAATGGTTATAATCAGCTGGTGCCGGGAGTAGACTACTCGGGCTTTCCCAAAAGCCGCTCGTATACTGTGGGCGTAAATGTAACCTTCTGACTTTTAGCATGACATTAATAAAAAAACAATGAAACGTCCTTTATATTTTTCCACCGTTATATTATTTCTGCTGCTTGTTTCCTGCAAGAAATATCTCACATCTGATTCTGCTTCCAGGTTTTCTGAAGAATATGTTTTTGGCTCTGAGCCGGACGCCACGAAAACAGTGAACATGGTATATGCGATGTTTAACCAGGATGCGTTTACATCGCGTGTGTCCACACTTTTTGCCGGTAATACCGACGTGGAAGTAGGGAATTCGGTAAGTGCTTCGCCCGATGGCGCGCGCCGTGACCTGTGGTCATTTGAAGCTACTACTTCCAACAACGACCTGCTCACCGTTTGGAACAACGCGTATAGCGCTATCAATAAAGCCAATGAATGTGAACATGGATTAACCACCATTTCCCTGGTAAAAGATCCAACAAATGCGACGTATCTCAATTTGCTGGGAGAAGTAAAAGTCTTGCGGGCTTATTGGTATATGTTATTGATGCATCACTGGGGAGATGTGCCTTTTAGTATCAAACCATCCCGCGCCGGGGATAATTTTTACCTGCCCAAGACGGGACGGGATTCTATCCTGACTTTTTTGATCAACGACCTGATAGGCATTGAATCAAAAATGCAATGGGCAGATCAGCTGGATAATGGCATTGAGCGTATTAACCGGGAGTTTGCAATGGGTTTAATTGCCCGGCTATCGCTTATCCGTGGTGGTTACTGGCTTTATCCTGATATGACCATGAAACGGAAAGATGATTACCAGGAATATTATAAGATAGCTAATACCTACAGTAAAAAATTAGTAAGCATGAAGCCAAGAATGTTAACCGATTTTGCTACTGTATTTATGAATGAGAACAAATACATTAAACCATTAAACAGTGACATATTGTACGAAGTGGCCTATGCCCCTGGTTTTGGGGATGTTGGCTGGTGCGTGGGAGTAGGTGTAACGAATGGAATCAGTTATCATTCATTTGGCGCTACCACCATTCAAATGAGCCTTACGCCTACTTATTATTACTCATTTGATACAACCGACCTCCGGCTTGCTGCCACCTGTTCCATCATTGCTTATAACGATACATTGGCACAGGTATCCACAGGGCCTACTTCTATCACTATAAACAAATGGAACCGTATGCTGGTGCCTACACCGCTGGGGCCATCATCATCAAAAGGCACGAGTATTAACTGGCCGCTGATGCGTTATGCCGATGTGCTGTTAATGCTGGCAGAAAGTGAGAATGAACTGTATGGCCCTACCAGCGATGCAAAGGATGCCTTACGCAAAGTTCGCCAGCGCGCTTTTCCTCCTGCGTTGTGGGGGGATAAAGTAGAAACTTATATTACTGCCGTTGGCGGAAGCAAGCAATTGTTCTTTAATGCTATTGTGAATGAACGTGCCTGGGAACTGGGCGGTGAAATGGTGCGGAAGTTTGACCTGGTAAGATGGAACCTGTACGGGAAACAAATTGCCGAAACCAGGAAAGTGCTGAACCAGATGGGGCAGGACGCGATAGCGGGTGTTGGTATATACAGCCATCTTGCCGACTACCTGTATGCAAAACGGAACAGCGACAAGACCCTTTCCTTTCTAAACCGGTTCCAGAAAGTATCCGGTGTTGTTCCGGCTGAATACAATATCAAAATAAACTGGATGCGCAACCTGTGGAATACAACCACCGATGGCCCCGCGAATTATACACTTTGGCAATGGAGAGGATATGGTGATAATACGGGGAATACACCGGTACGCTACGTTCTGCCTCTACACAGTTCTGTGATATCGAACAGTTTGGGTACGTTGAAGAATGAATATGGTTATTAATTAGCACATTTTTTCCGGGGAAATAAGTCAATTTATGAAAAAGATTTCTGTCATTCTTGCAATAACTTCCTGTATTTATATATCCTGCAAAAAGAAGGACGACACTGTGCCATCGAGGTTATTCAGACCAGTGATTGCCGGTGAGTTAACCGCCGATTCCAACACGGTTGTTGCGTCCTGGCAAAAAATTGCGGGCGCTGCTGCTTATGCATTAGAGTTAAGCCGGGATACCTTCCGGACTACCGATTTGTCGTTGTCATTAGATACGAATGCAGCTGTCGTGAAAAAGTTATTGTTCAACCAATTATACCAGGTACGGGTAAAGGCCATTGCTGCTGATACATTGCTCAATTCAAAATGGTCTGACCTGGGCGCTGTTAAAACCTTGTCATCCATATTGAAAGTGCCGGGTATCGACGATATCACGTATAATTCGGTGCGGGTACGCTGGACAACAAAAGGTGCTGCCGTAACGTCCATAAAAATTGTGAAGGCTGCTGATAATGCCCTGGTATCAACTGTCGCGTTAACTGCAGGGGACCTGGTGAACGAGTTCAAAGTAGCCGAAGGCCTGGAAGCTTCTACCCGGTACATTATATTCCTGTATAGTGGCAACGAAGAAAGGGGATTTGCGGATTTTACTACCAAAGCGCCGTTTTCAGGTACTATTGTAGATTTAACCGCCATCACCGGACGACCCGGTGTATTGGCTGATACGTTGCCGCTGATTCCTTCCGGTAGTACGGTGTTGCTGAAAAGAGGGGAAACCTATAATATATCTTCCACGGTCAGCCTAAATAAATCGCTTGTTATCATGAGCGCTCCGGACCTCTCCAATACCACGCAGGCGAAGATTTTCTTTACCAGCAATTTCAATTTTGAAGCCGGGACGGTAATTGATTCTCTTGAATTTAATGACATTTATTTGTTGGGAGATAATTACGGAGGACGCTATGTATTTAACAACAGTAACAGCGCCACTGTGGGCAAAATAAAATTCGTTAACAGCCGTGCAGAAATATTCCGGGGCATGGTAAGGCTTCAATCGGGCACTACCAACGTCAATGATTTTATTATCGATAATTGTATCATTGACAGTATAGGCAATTATTTTATATTGAATATCGGTGCTTCCAGCAGGATCAATCATATTTCCATCACCAACAGCACTATTTACAAAGTAGAGGGCGTGATTGCCAGCGCGCAGGGTTCCGCTGCGGTACTCATATCGGATTGCACATTTAGTGAGGCGCCGCTGGGTAACAGCAAAAATTATTATGTTGATTATAATGCCAATGAGGTGGCTAATGGAATTACAGTAAGCAATTGCATTTTCGGGATTGGGAAAGACAGCAAAGGCGCTATTACCGTCAAAGATGTGAGGGCGGGCGCCGGCACTGTGGTTGGGGCCAGTAATAACTATCGTACGTCCGATCACTTGTCGGCCGGTAATGATTTCCCGAACATCATCACCTATACCCGTCCGGCGCTACAGTTGTGGCAGGCGCCTGGTATTGGCGATTTCAAAATTGCAGATAATGCATATCCTGGCCGGAACAGTACCGGCGATCCCAGGTGGAGATAAATTTTTTTCATCAATTTGAAAACAGCAAATCTCTTATATGTTGTATACCAGAATCAAGCCGCTGGCGAGTTACCTGCTAGTATTGCTGTCTTTATTCAAGACGCCTGTTTTGTATGCGCAGCAGCCAGCCTTCCCCGGGGCTGAAGGAGCAGGCATGTTTACCACAGGAGGACGGGGCACGGCCACAGTGCCAACCACCGTTCTTGAAGTAACCAATCTGCTGGACGACGGTTTGGTAGGGAGCCTGCGTTACGCTTTAACAGCGCCCGCTACTTACCGCACCGTGGTGTTCCGTGTTTCAGGTACCATCCATCTCAATTCCGGTCTCAGTATAAAAGCCAATACTACTATAGCAGGGCAAACAGCGCCGGGTGACGGGATTTGCGTGGCGGATCATTCCGTGCATATCAGCGGCGACAATGTTATCATTCGATATATGCGTTTCCGTTTGGGCGATAAGAATCAGCAGAAACTGGATGCAAATGGTAACCCGGTAGACGGCAGTGGTGGTGATGATGCTTTTGGTGGCACGGGTCCCAGCAACATTATTGTGGATCACGTCACCGCCAGCTGGAGCAACGATGAAGCGCTGACTATTTACCGTGGCGACAACCTCACTATTCAATGGTGCATGATCTCGGAGCCGCTAAATTATTCCTACCATTTTGAAACGGGGGATACCGATTATGAGCGTCATGGTTATGGTGGTATATGGGGCGCGAAAAGAGGGAGCATGCATCACAACCTGATAGCGCATTGCCGCAACCGTAATCCACGCTTTGCCGGTATCACCACTTATACGCCTTCTACCCTGGGAATAGAGAATGTAGACTTCCGGAATAATGTGCTTTACAATTGGGGGATCAACACGGTGTATGGTGGGGAAGGTGGAAACTATAACGTCGTCAATAACTATTATAAATACGGTCCCAATACGGGAAGCGGGGTAAAGTACCGCATTTGCAATCCCAGTAACAGTGCCACGGTTACCTTTGGAAAATGGTATGTGAATGGGAATTATGTAGATGGCTCGCCGGGTAACACTGCTGATAACACTGCGGGGGTGAGTACCACTAATCCTGCACAGGTACTGGTGTCCACACCATTTAATCATGGTTATGCGGTGAATACGGAACCAGCAGCAGATGCTTTTGAATCGGTATTACAGCGTGCGGGTTGTTCGTTACCGGGCCGTGATACGCTCGATCAGCGAATAGTAAATGATGTGCGCAACAGAACCGGTGGTATCATTGATGTGCAGGGCGGTTATCCTCATGGAACACCATACAGTCAAACCGTAAATGCCTGGCCAGCGTTAACGTCTTTGCCGGCGCCTGCCGACAGCGATCATGATGGGATGCCCGACGGTTATGAAACGGCTAACGGCCTTAACCCCAATGATGCGGCTGATCGCAACGGATATGCTGCCAATGGTTATACCAACCTGGAAAATTATCTGAACAGTCTTACACGCCGGTAGTATATGCCGCCATAACAGTTAGTTACTGCCCCGCCCTGTATTTTCAGGACGGGGCTTTTCTTTAAGCGCGTTCTTTTTTACATTTTATAATGATAAACCGGAAGGCAGGTTTGCCCGGCATCATTTTATTGGGTTCATCAATTTCAAAGAAATCTACCAATCCATATTTCCCGAATTCTTCTTTTACGGATTCATCGTCATAGAAAAATATTTGGGCTCCTTTTGTAGCTTCAAAGCGGTCTTTGCCTATTTGTGTACCCATTCCATAGTTAGGAGATTTTTTTGAAATAACTGAAAAGAAGAGGTATCCGTCCGGCTGCAATTGATTATAACAATCACGGATAAACTTTTTCCGTTCTTCGCTATCCAGCAAATAAATTAGTCCGTAGCTAAAGATGCCCTCATATAAATGCTGATCAAACGGCATTTCGGTTACTGAACCATGATAGATCTTCATTTGATCTCCATAATGGCCTTTTGCCAGATCAATGGCTGTTTTGGAGATTTCAATGCCCGTTACTTTGATACCGTTGTCTACAAATAATTTGGCATTTCTGCCATACCCGATACCAGGGATCAGTATGTCTTTGATACCTTCTTTTAAGAAAAATTCTTTTGCTGAAATGGCAGATTCGGATGGCTCAAACCCCCACATCTCTTGCTTTTCAATAAAACTCGATTCCCAGAAATTTTCCATGATAAACCAGCTTTTTGAGAATAAAGATAAGCAATTATCCAGTAGTGCAACATTGTTGCATTACTGGATAATTGCTTTACGCTGTTAAAAACTAATTAATTAATGGAATAATTGACGGGGAGCCATTGATAATGCTGTGCATTACTGCGCAAATGCCCAATTCCCGGGAAGGAAAGATGCGGCGCCGCAATCCAGTAGCCACTTTTAGCTGCATCTTCAAAAGTTTCCCGGCGCATTTCAGCTGCAGCGGATAAGTCAACATCAAAATCAATAGTTACCGAGGGATCGGCGAATTGAACTGCGCCTGCATGAATAACATCTCCCCAGAAAACGAGCTTTTGTCCTTTACTTTCCAGTGCGTAGCAACTATGACCGGGAGTATGGCCGGGTGTGTTGATAGACGAAATGCCCGGAAAAATTGATGTACCCGGATCATACAATTTTATCTTACCTGCTTTTTGATACGGCGTAAGAGCCGCCTGTGCCGGGTCGAAGAAAGGCTGCGCTCTTTTATTGGCGGTTTGTTTATTGGAAGATGTTAACCAGAACGCCGCTTCCGGCTTGCTGATATAAATAGTGGCGTTAGGAAACATGATTTTATCGCCGTCTATAAGTCCGCCAACGTGATCCGCATGAAGATGTGTAATCAATATGGCACTGATATCTTCCGCATGAAAACCCGCAGCAAGAAGACTGGTCTTTAGTTTCCCCAGGGTTGGTCCGAGAAAGCTGCCACATCCTGCATCAATTAATATCAGCTGATTGTCCTTCCTCACCAGATAAGCTGTTATAGAGGTTTCAACAGTAGTGTCAAGGAAGTTTTGATGAAGCAGCTCCTGCACTTCACCTTTCCGGGTTTCATGCAACAGCCCGTTAAGGTTTAAAGGAATCGTTCCGTCGGACAATGCAATTACCTGGAAATCGCCTAACTGCATAGAATAAAACCCGGGCTGGGCCGGCAATTTAGGCGCTGCCGGTTGTGATCTTACAGCAAGCAAACCGTTTAACAGCAGCAATGATACGAATATCCCTCTGAGGGAAAATACATGTAGAACTTTCATTTTTATAAAATTATTCTACAAAATTCCCCTATTTATTTTCCATGCAGGAGGGCATTTATCACTTTAAAAATGTGACAAATCTGCCATTATTTACGGTATAAACGGCTTATGGTTTCTCTTGAAACACCCAGATAGGAAGCTATTACAGCTTTGGGTATCCGGCTATACAAGTTAGGATATTGTTTCACGAAATTTTCAAACCTTTCTTTTGTACTACCCATAATCATTAATTGCAGCCTTTTTTGCAACGCTACATATCCAAGATTTGACTTCACCGCTACGTAATGTTCATACTTCCACATCTCCCGGCCTAATTTTCCCCGGTTTTCATAGCTCAATCCCAAAAGCTCGCAATCTTCAATACATTCAATAGCAGTAGTTGCCGGTGTTTGCTTTAAAAAAGCTTCCCGCTCCGATATCCACCAGTTCTCTGCTGCAAACTGATAAGTAAATTCCTTGCCCGAATCAGCGTTTGTAATATAGGAGCGAAGACAGCCTTTTAGCACAAAATACTCGTGTTTCACCCAATCACCTTCTCTCACCAGTAATCTGTGTTTTTTCAGCTTTAAAGGAGTAAAGTGCGATAAAATATATTCAAACTCTTCGTCTGTCAGCTTACAGACGGTTTCTATATGCGTTCTTAATGGATGTACCATAATCAAAAGTAAAGAATAGCCATATTCCCCGCGCGAGTTTTTTCTGTAGCCGCGAAATGCCCTGCCGGTGCAGGAAATCTGCCCCTCCGAAAACTTTTTTTGTTGGATGCTTGCGTTTTCCAAAACCCGGTTGTATATTTGTCTACAATAATAGTAGACTAATAGAATTTACCACCACCAAAGTCTTTGTCCCCACCATACAAAGCAAATCTGAATTAGTGTTCTTTATTGAAGTTGCCTTACAGGGGCGACCTGATCAACCAGTTTAATAAACATTTCAACAATGAATCAGCTATTGTACAACAATAGAGGCAACAGGAAATTTTACGCGGATACAGTGACATCCGTGTGTTGCTGTTGTTGTTAGGGCTTTCCGATTGGCACATCCGATTATTTAAATGACACCTGGCGTGGTCATCATGACCATGTATTGTCCCATTCTTCCAACATCTAATTCCCCTTTGTATGTTCAAATATTTACGAAAGACACTATTGAGTGCTGCCTTGTTATTCTTTACCACCAGCATTTATTCACAGGCTCCTGTGCTGTTAAAAGGAAAAGTAATTGATAATAAAACACAGGAAGCACTACCAGGTGCATCCGTGCGTATCAAAGGCGGGGCCACAGGCACGCTCGCAGATGCTACCGGCACCTACCAGCTAAGCCTGTTGAAGTTGCCGCAAACCATCATCGTTACTTTTATTGGGTATCAGTCGCAGGAAGTACTGATTACAAAAGACGACCTGAACAAAGTAGTGAAGCTGGAACAACAGCAGGCATTATCTGAAGTGGTAGTAACGGCCGTAGGCATCAGGAGTGCCACGCGATCACTTGGTTACAGTGTGGGAGAAGTAAAGGCCGCGGCATTGAAAGATAGCCGGGAACCTAATATAGTAGCAGCACTCAGCGGAAAGGTAGCTGGTGTGCAGATCAATAATTCCGGTGGTTCTCCCGGTGGATCATCTACCATAAAAATCAGGGGAAACAGTTCCCTGCTGGGAAATAATGCGCCGTTATTTATTTTAGATGGCGTACCTGTAGATAATTCTATCCAGGATATTCTTCCCGTGTCAAACAGTGTATCCCTGGCTACACCATCCAACAGGGGCATTGATATTAACAGTGCAGACATTGCCAGCATAACCGTTTTAAAAGGTCCCGCCGCGGCTGCATTGTATGGCATCAGGGCATCGAACGGCGCCGTGGTGATCAACACAAAAAGAGGCAGTTCCCTTACAGATAAATCTTTTGGGGTGAGCTACAGCGGATCATTTACCGTTGATAAAATAAACCGCCGTATGCAACCACGGCAAACCAGTTTTTCCAATGGCATCGGCGGACAGTACGTGAAACCCGGCACTACCGGCTCCGACGAAAACTGGGGCGCATTGCTGGATACACTCACTTACAGCTCACAGCCCAGCAACTTTGATAAGAACGGCACGATAGTAGGGCGAAGCTCCCCGCTCTCCAATGGCATACCGGTGAACAGGTATGACAATATCGGGCAGTTTTTCGTTAACGGCTATACGAATGATCATAACATCAGCTTTTATGGAAATACAGGAAATGCCGGGTATTATTTTTCTTATGGAAACCTGAAACAGACAGGTATTATTCCGACAACAGATTTCTTCCGGCATACTTTCCGTTTTAACGGCGACTATACCGTTAACGACCGGCTGAAAGTATCCGGTGGCCTCAATTACATCAAAGATGGCGCCGGTAACAGGGCTCTAATGGGAGGTTTTAATACCAACGTTGTTCGTGCGCTGATCAATTCCCCGGCAAACTTTGACATTACCAATGGTTACTCCGAACCATGGGAGCATCCCGAATCCTATAAGCTGCCGGCTACCACCAGCAAGCCGTGGGGCGACAGCCGTTCATACGCGAACGGTATTGGCTGGGATAATCCGTATTGGTCGCTCAATATGAATCCGCAAACCGATGAGCTGAACCGCTTCATTACTTTTGCAGAAGCCAGCCTGGATATTACGAGCTGGTTAAAAGCCACTGCCCGTTATGGCATCGACAACTATACCGATGTGAGGAAAGGCGCTTTTAGTCGCGGTACCTCCGGCGTAGGTACCGGTACCATCAATGACGTAAATTATTCCAGGAGAGACAATAACCTGGATGTTTTACTGGTGGCAGACCGGAAGCTTAGCAGAGACCTGGACCTTACCGTAGTAGCGGGATACAACTATTATAATTCCTGGAAGAACCAGGTAAATACCCGTGGCGACGGCTTAACGATCCCTGGTAATTTTAATATCGCCAATGCGTCATCTACCCAAACATTTAATCAGACCATCCGGAGAAAATTGGTGGCCGGATACGCAGATGTAAAGCTGGACTACAGGAAATGGTTATACCTGGAGCTGACCGGCAGGAACGAGTGGACTTCCACGCTGGCCAAAGGTAAAAATGCTTTCTTTTATCCTTCCGCCAGTACAAGTTTTATTTTTACAGACGCACTTCACCTGAATAACAGTATCCTGAATTTTGGTAAGATACGCGCCACTTACGCGCAGGTAGGTAATGACGCAGATCCTTATTCTCTTGAAACTTATTATGTGCCTACCACCAGCAGCGGATGGATACAGAGCGGAATTAGTTTTCCATTCAATGGCAAGCAGGGACTCAGTTACAGCGCTACTATCGGCAACCCCAATCTTAAACCCGAACGCATCAGCACCTGGGAAGCAGGCGTGGATCTGCATTTCTTCCATGATAAAACACAACTGGAGGGAGTTTATTATTACAACAGCAGTAAAGATCAGATTATACCGGTTACGCTGCCTTACTCTACCGGTGCCGCCTACACGCTTACTAATGCGGGTAACATCGTTAACAAAGGAGTTGAAGCCAGCTTACAGCAACGTATTGTCAGCGGCCGGAAATTTTCATGGACAGCCACCGCTTTGTTTAACAAAAACATCAGCCGTGTAAATTATATCGCCGATAACATCTCCAGTGTGAGTCTTGGTGGTATATGGATGGAGGCGAGGGGTCAGGCAGGCCAACCCTACGGCGTATTCTACGGCACTGATGTAAAACGTAATGCAGCAGGGAAGCCCATCATCGATGATAATCCCAATAGTGCCAGCTACGGTTATCCATTGGTAAATACTACGTTCACAAAAATCGGCGATCCCAATCCTGACTTTAATGTGGGGTTGCGTAATGAACTGAGATATGGTTCCTTCAGCTTTTCATTTTTACTGGATGGCCGCTTTGGCTTTGACCTGTTCAATGCACCGCGGTTGCAGATGGTGTTTAATGGAGTGGATGCCTCCACGGCTGCAAGAGGTACTACCACAGTTTTTGATGGCGTTACTGCTTCAAAAGGAGAACCCAATACCATTGGAGCGGTGCTGTCGCAGGCATGGTACCGTAACACTTTCAATATACAGGGGCTTTATGTGGAGCATGATCTTTACTGGATAAAGCTCAAAGATGTGAATCTTACGTATGCTTTACCAGCACAGTTGTTGAAGCAGGCCCACATATCTGCAGCAAGCGTTACGCTGACCGCCAGGAACTTTTTGTTGTCTACTAATTACACCGGTAGTGATCCGGACCTGGGAAGCCGCAATGGTTTGTCGAATGCAGCAGGTATCGACTTCTGGACAACGCCCAACACGAAAAGTTATGGCGTGGCACTGAATGTTTCTTTTTAATCCATTAAGTAATCAGCAAAATGAGCATATATCCATCTAATATCGGACGTTTATTTATTGCAGTGAGTATGTTAGCCCTGCAGGCTTCCTGCTCGCTTGAAGATACCAATGTTAACCCTAACGCCTCTACGGAGGTATCCGTCAGTGCGGTGTTAACCGGCGCGGAAGTAGCGCTGGGCTTTAACCTGGGCGTTAATGCCGGGTTGATTGCCAACATTTATATCCAACAGGCTTCCGGCGCCAACGGCGATGCCGCGTCCTTTGATAACTACGCTTCATCCACCCAGTACTTTAACCAAACCTGGCGGGGGTTTTATGTAGAGGTGCTGGATGAACTGAAGATTGTGCGAACCACCGCAACGCAACAGCAGTTGCCCTATTACAGCGGTATTGCACGGGTGTTGAGCGTATATACTTACGGCACTTTAACAGATCTTTTTGGAGATATTCCCTATAAAGAATCCCTGTATGGCAACAATATCACCAACCCCGTATATGACAAGCAGGAGGATATTTATAAATCGCTGCAGGAGCAGCTGGATTCCGCTATCGCAGAGCTTTCATTACCGGCGGCCAGTAACCTGGGCGCATTGCCGGCCACAGATGATGTGATATACGGCGGTAACATAGAGCGGTGGAAATCGCTTGCGTATACTTTGAAAGCACGTTTCGCGATACATCTTACTAAAATAAACAGCACCACTGCCGCACAAGCCACCTTGAACGCATTGTATGACGGCGCCCGCTACAGGGGAATAGCTGACAACTCCGGAGATGCGCTGGTGTTATTCGGCGCATCCACCACAAATGCGAATCCTTTCTATCAGCAAAATACCAACAGGCCGGGATGGATAGGGCTGGGCGCTTCTTTTGTAAACCTGTTGAACGGAAACGCTGTAACAGATGATCCCACTAAGCCGGAAGGGCTGCTGGTAGACCCAAGACGGGCATATTTCGCGACTCCTTACCCTGTGGGCAGCAGTACCTACCGGGGGAGCGCTCCAGGCGTGCCTGGCGCCTTTTCAGTGATCGGCAGCTATTATGGAACAGCTACTTCGCCGGTGGTGATCAGCAGTTTTGCAGAAGCAAAATTCCTGGAGGCGGAAGCGCGGTGGAGGATAAACCCCGCAGATCCTTTAGCTAAAACAGCATTGGAAGCGGCGATACGTTCGTCTTTTCAACGGGTAATCAGCAATAGTGCGGACCCTTATGCCACACCGGAGAAGCAACAGGCATATATAACGGCGAAGGCTATATTAAGCGGCGATTCCGGCAATGATCTGAATACGATTATCACCCAAAAATATATTGCATTGTTCCTGCAGCCGGAGGCGTGGTCGGATTACCGCAGAACAGGTTACCCGGTGTTGCCGCTCGCTAAAAACGCCACCAGCGTTGCCAATCCGAATGGACAAATACCACGCAGGATTCCTTACCCGCAGAATGAACAATCGTTGAATAAAAACACCCCGGCGGGATCGGGGTATCAATCACCTGCTTTGTGGTGGGACAAATAAACTATCAGCCAACTAAATAATAAGACATGAAATTTTCAACCTCTTCCGGATCCTTCATTTCGTTGATGCTGCTGGGCGCTGCATCGGGCGCTTATGCGCAGTACAGCCCGCAGAAAAGCTATGCCGGAAAGCCAGGTACCACGCTTGCACAATCAGTTATTACCCCTGCGCCTTTTAACCCGGTTGCCCCGGCAGGCGCCCCCAATATTATTTATGTGATGCTGGATGATGTGGGATGGGGTGCCAGCAGCGCGTTTGGCGGATTAGTGGAAACGCCCGTTTTTGATAGTTTGGCTAATAACGGCCTGCGCTATACGAACTTTCATACTACTGCTATCTGCTCGCCTACGCGTGCATCATTGCTCACAGGCCGCAACCATCATTCGGTGAATGTGCCTACCGTGATTGATGCCGCGGTGAACCTGCCGGGACATAACGGTTATATGCCGTTTGAAAAAGGTACCGTAGCGGAGATATTAAGAGAAGACGGATATAATACTTATGCCGTTGGTAAATGGCATGTAACGCCCAGCCCGGATCTTACACCGGCAGGGCCTTTTAACCGCTGGCCTACAGGGCGCGGGTTTGATGCCTTCTTTGGATTCATGGCCGGGGAAACCGATCAGTACACACCGGCGCTCTGGGAAAACACGGTGAAGGTAGAACCGGATCTGCAGGGGAAACATCTTACAACAGTGCTGGTAGATAAAGCGATTTCCTACATCGCCGGGCAGCACTCCGCTGCACCCGATAAACCTTTCTTCCTGTACTTTACTCCGGGAGCTACACATGGGCCTCACCAGGTAGACAGGGCCTGGATAGATAAGTACAAAGGTAAATTTGATGCCGGCTGGGATGTATACCGCGAGCAGGTGCTGGCGCGTCAGAAGGCGCTGGGCCTGGTGCCAAAGGATGCCACCCTGCCACCACGCAACCCGGGCGTGAAGCCGTGGGACTCACTTTCGGCCACTGAAAAGAAAGTGTTTTCCCGCTTCTTTGAAGTGTACGCCGGATTTCTTTCCCATACGGATTATGAAGTAGGACGCCTGGTAAACTACCTGCGGGATACGAAACAGCTGGATAATACGCTGATCGTGCTTATTATCGGAGATAACGGCGCCAGCAAGGAAGGAGGACTCAGCGGCCATGTGCATGGCATTAATGAGTATATCGACGGCAGTTTGTTTACCGAGAACTACGACCGCAGGATAAAGGATATTGATAGTTTATATGAGAAGATAGGAAGCCCGGAATCCGGTCCCAACTACCCGGTGGGCTGGGCGCAGGCGGCGAATACACCTTTCCGTTATCTTAAACAGGATGCGAACAGTGAAGGCGGTACCCGTAATCCGCTGGTGATCTTCTATCCAAAGCTGATCAAAAAAGGAGGCATACGTACGCAGTATTCGCATGTAAACAGCGTGACGCCTACCGTGCTGGAAATTGCCGGGTTGAAAATACCAAAAGTGATCAATGGTTATCCGCAGGATACGCTGGAAGGCATCAGTTTGGCTTACACGATCAATAATGAAAAGGCGCCTGGCAGGCATCACGTTCAGTATTACGAAATATCCGGTGGCCGCGCCATCTACAAAGATGGCTGGAAAGCTGCTGTGAGCCACAAACGGGGTACGCCGTTCACCACAGACACCTGGGAACTGTATAATCTGAATACAGATTTTAATGAACAACATGATCTGGCCGCCGGCAACCCGGCGAAGCTGAAAGAGTTGCAAAGTCTTTTTGACACAGAGGCATGGAAGTATAAAGTGTATCCTCTGCTGGGAGATACCACCCGTCTTACACCGGCTATCCTTACCAGGGGACCATTGGATAGCCGCCCCAGCGCTGTATTATACCCGGGTATCACGCAGGTGCCTTCCCGTTCCGCTCCCTTTCTTTCAGAGCAATCGTTTATCATTAAGGCAGATGTGGAGTTGAGTGATGCAAAGAATGAAGGCGTGTTATTAAGTACGGGCGGGCGTTTTTCAGGGTTTACATTTTTTGTACAGGGAGGAAAACTGCAGGCGGTGCATAACAACAACGGGCAACTCACTTCGCTTACTTCGGGTAAGGCGCTTCCGTTGGGTAAGGCTATACTCCGCTATGAACTGACGTACACACCGGCATTGCGACTCACAGATCCGGCGGGAACAGAGGCACTATACATCAATGATGAAAAGGTGGCAGAACGGGCCATCAGCAAAGCTGATGCTACTATTTCGCCTTATGATGAAGGGCTGGATGTAGGTCGGGACCAGGGTTCTGCAGTATCGCCGTTGTATAAGTCGCCTTACAATTTTACCGGTAAACTTAACCATATCGAAATTATACATCCATCACTTTAAATGCACTATTATGACGTTAGCAGATCTTGTTTTAATAACAAAAAAAATTGCCATCGGCATATTGATATTCCTGATACCGCTGGTAATTATTGCTGGTAGCATCTGGCTGATACACTTTTTATTTAATCAACATCACTGATCACATAAAAAAGATAAAGTATGACAACAACAGCAAAAACGCAGACGCAGGTGATCCTGAAGGACTCCCTGATTAGTTTACTGCTATATGTATTGCCGATAGGGCTCATGTTTCTGTCGTTTTATATCAGTGGCAGCAAACCTTGGCTGAACGCCACTTCTGAGCATCTTTCCTTCCGGGCGCCGGTACTCCTGGATGCGGTATTTAATAATCTTAAAACGTGGGGGTTACCCGCTATTATGCTGGTAGTAGGGGTGATAGAGTTTTCGGTAGGACTGTACGAAAACAAGTGGACAAAAAATGAACGCACACTGGATATCGTATGTTTTATACTTCCAAAAATTGTGTTGCGTCCGATGATTGCTTATTTCGGGTTGAAGTTATTGCCATTTGTTTTACCGGATGCAAAGAATGCGTTTGCCTGGGTACCTTTCTGGTGGGGTATTGCCATCATGGCTGTTGCCGATGACCTTACGCAGTACTGGTATCACCGGCTGCATCACCAGCTGCCGCTGTTATGGCGCTTTCACCGCACGCATCATTCCGCGCCTTATATGGGTATGGCTATGACGAGCAGGCAGAATATTATTTACACGGCGTTCTTTTCGCAGATCTACCTGACGGTTACGCTGACCTACCTGGGTCTTGGCTACCCGGCGCTTTTCGTAGGCGGTATAAAATCGCTGATTACTACTGCGGCGCATTCCAGTCTAAAATGGGATAAGCCGTTTTATACCATCCGGTGGCTCAATCCTATAGGCTGGATCATGGAGCGTTTAATTTCAACGCCGGCCACGCATCATGCGCACCATGCAGATACCACAGATGATGGCATAGGGAACTACAAAGGCAACTTCGGGAATATGTTTTTTATCTGGGACATCATTTTTGGTACTGGTATTATTACCCGTCAGTATCCAAGTGCTTACGGATTGAAACATTATAAAGAAGAGGAATGGTATGCACAGTTGTTATGGCCTATTTTTAAATCGAAGAAAGAAGGCAGTGAGCTGGCGCATAACGGGCCGGTGGTAGGAGATGAAGTAACAGAAGAACCGGTTCCGGTGGTAGCGCCGCCTGTGGCGGCGATTGTACACGCAGAAGCAGTATAGCGTATTGGATATAGCAAAAAGAAACCGCTGCAAACATTTGTTTGCAGCGGTTTCTTTTTTAATGGAGATGTTACCGTTCGCGGTAGGCGATGCAGGAAATTTTACCCATTCCGGTATATGATTTATACAGCTGTAAAGATGCATTGATGTCAGGAACGTTATAGATATCAAGTGTGCCGGAGTTCGCGGGTTGCCCCTGGGTATAGGTGGCTACCAGTAACTTTTTGCTTAGCCCGATATAATAGTTAGCGTTAGCTGCGCTGGCATATGTAGAAGCAAAAGGCTGGAACTTCATCTACCTGCCTGTAGGCAAGTTCATCTCCCGCTGCTATCTGTAAAAGAAGCTCCTTCCCGTTATATGTTTGGTTGATTGGCAATTGCTTTCCGTATTCAATATTCCTCTTCCGCTGCAAACTATAATAAAAAATCTAAAAAAGGGAAGCAATATTCGTAGCGTAATAATTTGATATATAAAAAGAGGATGTCTCTTTTAACGGAGATATCCTCTTTTGTACCGGATAGCTATTCTTATAACCGGAACGCATTCACGTTTCCTGAAAAATCTGCCACGTACAGCATGCCGTTATACACGGCCATATCGGCAAATACGGGCGCGCCGGTATTAAATCGACTGATCATTTTCCCCGTAGCCAGGTCAACCACATATACATACCCGTCAGACGCGCCTGCAATGAGGCGGTTGCCGGCCAGTAACGGTGTAGATTCGATAGTAGCGGAAGAAGGGGAAGAGTAGGGCGCTGAGTAAAACAGGGCTTCTCCCGGTACAAAGCGCCACAGTTCCTTTTTTGTTTTTTTGTCGAAGGCCAGCATACCACCGGCGGCAGTGCAGGTAATGATATACTGGTTGGTGACCAGCGGCGCTGTCATGGTTTTCAGATCTTCGGTAACAGGAATGCTGTCTGTTGTTTTCCCGGTGGCAGGATCCAGGATATGAAGTTTGTTGATACCGTGTACATACAGCCGGTTGTCAAAGAAAGCGGGTGTGCCGCTGCGGAAGCGGATACCTTCATCGCTGCGTTTCCATTGTAGTTTCCCGGTGGCGGCATTGTGTGCAAACAGGTGGTTCCAGTTGGAGGAAGTAACGAGCACCCCGTTGTGGATGGCCATTGCTGCAGGCGTGCCTTCGCCACCGGTCCAGTCGTGGTTGGTCCATTTTACCTCACCGGTATGGATATCCAGGGCTTGCAGGTAATTGCCTGCGCCGGTGTAATAAACGTCCTCATGAATAGCGCCGGCAGAATTATAGGCGGGCAGGTTTTTCAAATCGCCCGCATGTTTCCACCGTAATTTACCGGTAGCGGCATCAAGGGCGTAGGTAACGCCTTCTGCATCGGTGGCCAGTAACAGGCCATCGTGGTAGCTAATGCTGTGTTTAATGGAGTTGCCGGTGGGGAATTGCCACAGCTGTTTGCCGGTTTGTGCATCCAGTGCGGTGATGCTGCTATGGTGATTGCCTTCATCATCAATAGTGCCTGTGAATATTTTACCTGCTGCGCAGATGGGAGATGATTTCCAGATATTGCCTCCCACGTTTGCGGTCCAGATTAAATGCAGCGGGCCGGCGGTAGGTATACCGGTAACGCCTGTACGTTGTATGTTCTGTAATACTTCCGGCCAGTCGGCTATGTTACCGTTATTTTTTACAGAGATATTTTTTGCCAGTGTAAAAGTATCCCTGCGGAACAGCACCCTGCCGGTGCCTAATGTAGCTTCTAACGTAGCCGTATATACGCCGTTTAACCAGCTGCCGGGAATAGCGGTGGTGGCGAACCAGTTCCAATCGGTGCGGGGTTGCAGCGGCACCTGCCTTACGAGATTTCCTTTTTTATCGAATAAGCTGAACAGCACTTTATTTACCGGCGAAGATGTATGATAGGCATTTGCACTGATCACCATTTTATCCTGGTCGAAAGCGATGCCCGCTGCTGATGGCGATACCGCTACCAGCTGATCGTGTACATAGGTATAACGCCGCTGTACAAACGAAAGCCCGTTTTTATCCACGCCGATTACATCGAAGTTGGAAGCGGAATTATCGATACCGCCGCCGGGAGGCGGCGCTGCACAAAGGGAGCGGATACCGGTGTTGCCGTGGGTACGGGCAAAATTAATATGCCAGTGACCATAGATCCAGGCTTTGAGGTGGTGCTCATGAAGGTTGATGCTATCGTTTTTTGAGCGGATGGTAAACAGCGTATCATAGGTGAGCAGGTCGTGATTGAATATGATCACGGGCTTTTCCGGTGCGGTATTGGCGAGATCATTTTTCAGCCATTGTACCACATCATCCAGGGTATAGGACGGTTGATAATCACCGTTGCGCATAGGCGTTACAATGAAGTGGGCGGGGCCGGCGTCAAAGGAATAGCATACCGGGCCAAACAGGGATTCATACAGTGCTTCGCCGTACGGACCTTTTACCAGGTCGTGATTACCGATGCAGTAATATACGGGTAACCCCATGGTGCGGGTATTAATATATTGTGCGTGGAATGCCATGCCTTTTTCGTAGCAGATATCGCCGGTATGGATCATGAAATCAGCGTTTTCATTGAGTGCATATTCTTTTGCATCGGTGATCCAGTTGTTGAACTGGTAGGTTTCGGTATCGGTAAGCCGTACGAATTTCGCGGTAGCAGCTTTGGCTTTATTTGCAGGCTGCACGCCAAAGTCGTAAGCCCGCAAGGCGCTGTCCACGGGTATATAGAATGCTTTGGTGAACCGGTATCCGGCCGGCGTGGTGATAAATATAAACCTTGTTTTCGCATGGCCCGGAAGGTGATAGTTACCGTTGGTATCGGTGATGGTAACGTGCAGTCCATCGGATACGCGAACGCCTGCGAGTCCTTTTCCTGTGTTGTTTGGCTGTCCGCTGGTATTATTGTCTATAAACACCTTGCCGGAAAATCCCTGTGCCATCAACATTTGCAGGCTGCAGACGATGAGGAGGGTTAAGAGTAAATGCTTCATGAATGGATTTATTTTATAAGCATGATGGCGGTATTAAAAAGGATTACCATGATCCATGTTGTTGCGGGAATAATATCACTGCAAAACATGGATCATGGTAATCCTGGTTCATCACTGTTTATCCGGTTTACCAGCCGAATATCTGTTTCAGTTTATCATTCAGTATCGTCTGTTGTTTGGGTATCGGACGATAGTAGTACTGCGGATCTTTAAAAGTGCGGCCGGCGCGGTCGGCAGTAAATTTAATATGACCGTTGGTGCCGTTTTCGAGGTAGAAGTTATTCTCCCCGGTTTTATCCATGAGATAGAAACGCGACAATTTTGCTCTTACATCAGCGGGTAACCCGGCGATAGATGAGGTATCTGTAGTATTGGGCAGGATGGCGATATCGGCTACATTGTCGCCGGTCATATCAATGCCGCCGAGTGCGGGAACATACATGCCCTGTGGCGCTTCCTGGAGGCGTGCCCCGGCTTTCCAGCGATTGATATCTTTGAGGCGCAGTCCTTCGCAGGCCAGTTCCACTCTTCTTTCGCGGCGTATTTCCAGCAGCACGCCTTTATTGGGTCCGCTTACCAGGTAGGCTGCATTCAGTACCGGGTCTACGTTTCCATTGGCGGCAGCGAGGTTGAGATCAGGCATTTGTACCCTGCGGCGCAGCAGGTTTACGGATGCATCAAGATCGGCCTGTGAGAGGGTGCCCAGTTCTGCTTTTGCTTCGGCAAAATTCAGCAGTACTTCCGCATAGCGGTATACGGGTAAAGCGGTGTAGTTGGTTTCCCATCCCTGGCGTTGTTTCGGATCACGCGGATAAAATTTCAGCTGGTCGTATGCGCCGAGGTTCGGTTTTGCAATGTACACATTGTTATCCTGCGTGGTGGAAAAGCCGGGGTAGGCCACCGTTTCCGCCAGGCGGGGATCACGGTCCCTGAAAGTTGCCGTGAAACCAATTTTATCATAGCCTGGTTGTGAAGTGAATGGCTTGCCATCTTTCATCAGGTAGCTGTAAACAAGGCTCTGACTGAGCGACCAGGTCCATCCGAGTACGGTATGGGTATTGTTTCCCTTACCCAGGCTCTGCGGATAATCTCTCCATTGAATGATTTCTTTGTTGCCGTTTAATGAAAGGCTGGAAAACAAAGCGCGGTAATCTTCTCCACCTTTACCGGTGTTGTAAATCACATAGCGGTTACTGCTTATTACCTGCTGAGCTGCTGATACTGCTTTCTGGAGAAATGCGTCTGCGGTGTTCGCAAGTTTTACTTCTTCGTGGTATTTTCTGAATGTTCCTTCGAAGAGGCAGAAGCGGGACATTAACACCAGGGCAGCGTATTTATTTACGCGGGTACCGTTGTCTTTATCATCTACCTTAATATTATCCACGGCAAACTGCAGGTCGGCGAGCACAGAATCAGCTACTGCGGAACGCGGATCGCGACCTTTGTACAGATCCGGGTCCACATCTGTTAATGCGTGGCCGTACCAGGGCACATCAGAATAGGTAGTTATCTTTTCAAAATAAAATCTGGCACGGAAGTAACGGGCGATACCGATGTAGTGATTAATATCGGCTGCATCTCCTTTTGCTTTGCCGGCGTTGTCCAGCAGGAAGTTGATATCACGCAGCCGGTCCCAGTCGTCCCATCCGCCCACGGTAGTTGCATCGAGGGTGTTGTGCACCAGTTTGTCCATTTCGCTGCCGGTGTTACCGGAAACGTTATCTGAATTGTTATCATCATACGGCGCGGAAAGATTATCATCGTATAAGCCGTTGATGTAGGTATTCAGATCTTGTGGTGAATTAAAGTATGCTTCCGGTGAAATCTCCGTTTGAGGGTTGCGTTGCAGGAAGTCCTTGTTACAGGAAGCTGCTGCACAGCCCAATATCATGAGTGATAAATAAAGCCTTTTATTTTTCATGTTCCGATGTTTGAATTAATTAAAAGTTCAGGTTTAATCCGAACGAGTATGTTTTCTGGTAGGGATATACAGAACCGTCCAGTCCTTCGGGATCGATATTCGCTTTCAGATGGGAGATGGTAAAGATATTTTCCGCACTGAAATAAACACGGAAGCGGAAGATCTTATACTTCTCTGTGATGGACTTTGGAATAGTATAACCGATGGAAACATTTTTAAGACGGGTATATGCAGCGTTCTGCAGGTACCTGGTTTGTGGTGCGCCTAGTTCGGAAGCATCTTCCGCGATATATGATTTCAGGCGCGGGAAGTAACCATTGGGTGTTTCGGGTGTCCAGCGATCGAGGTTGTGTACCTGTACGTTTGTCCACGGTTGTGCATATACGCCCCAGAAGTAGTGGTTACCTGGGTTGGGGTACCAGTCTCTTTTCCCAATACCCTGGATCAGTGCGCGGAAATCGAAACCTTTATAGGAAGCGGTGAGGTCAATGCTGTAAGGAAAGCGTGGCTGGTTGTTACCAATGATCTTCCTGTCGCCTGGGTTGCTGATGGTGTTATCGCCATAGTCTACCGAGCCGTCGCCATTGAGATCTTTGAATTTCAGGTCGCCCACATAGAACTGGTACTGCTGGTCGTCGGAACCTACTTTGGATTGGTTGGCATGTGATTTCAGTTCGTCTTCATTCTGGAAAAATCCTTCCGTAACGAGGCCCCAGATGTCGCCTATTTCCTGTCCTTTGTAGTAGTTGCGGTTTTCCAGTGAGCCGGCGTCATAGTTGGCGAGGGTAGCGGTAGGATTGGTGAAGCGGGTAATAAAGGAGCGGCTGTCGGCCACCAGTAATTTCACGCCGTATCCGAAATCGTTGTTACCGATTTTAAACTGATCGCGCCAGTAAAGGGTCATTTCCCATCCACGTGTTTTCAGGTCGGCAGAATTGGTTCTTGGAGCCGGGGCGCCGTATACGTTGGGCAGTTCCTGGCTTTTGGCGAACATGCCGTTGGTGTAACGGGTGTAGCGGTCGTAGCTGAAAAATAATCTTTCTTTCAGCATGCTGAAGTCGATACCGCCGTTAACCGTTTTTACCGACTGCCAGGTGTAGGTGGCGGTAACCGGCGTGGGTGCGTATACGCCGATAGGCAGCTGACCATTCAACACGGAGTTGATGTTTCCGGCGGACATGAGTGGCATGTAGCCGTAAGCTTTCCATTGCTGATCGCCGAGAGAACCATAGGAGCCGCGGAGTTTCAGTAGGTCGATGCCTTTAATACTACTGAAGAATGTTTCTTTGGAGATCACCCAGGCGGCGGAAGCGGACGGGAAGAAGCCCCAGCGGTTATCGGCGCGGAAGCGCGATGATCCGTCATTACGACCATTTACTTCTACAATATATTTATCATCGTAAGTATAATTCAGGCGGTAGAAAATACCTCTTACGGCCCAGTCTTCGATGGCTTGCTTTTCAGTGATATTACCGGTAGCCAGTTGCGGGGTGGGGTATTGAGTACTGATAAGTCCCTGCCTGTTTACATTAAATATATTCGTGTAGTGGTATTCCTGGTTAAACCCTGCCAGTGCGCCAACGGCGTGTTTTTTATTAAATGTTTTATGGAAGTCGGTGTAAATGTTATACACATTATACTTCAGTTCATTGGTACTGTTGTTGGCAGACGACTGGTTGCCGTTGGTATATTGGGTTGGCTGATCGGGACCGTTGCTGTAAGGAACCGGCAGTGTATAGGATTTACCTACATTATTTCCGCGGCGATAGGTAGCATCTCCTTTCAGCGTCCACACATCTTTTACCAGGTTTATTTCTGCATTGAGGGTGGTCATAAATTCGCTCCAGGTATCTGCAGAGCGGCCGCCATCCTGCAGGTTGCCCAGTAAGGCTGCGCCGTCTGAAGTCCAGGTACCATCCGGGTTGCGGGGTACGGATAAAGAAGGTGTGCGGTTGGCATTATGAAAAAATAAGTAATCAACGGTATTGGCGGGTTGTGAATAGGTGGTGTTGGTGTACATGGTGTTGCTGCCAAACTTCACGCGGTCGTTGATGGTATAGGTAGCTTTTGCACGCATGTTATAGCGCGTATATTGATCGGGATTATAGCGGAGCATTCCATCCTGTTTGTAATAATCTCCGGAGAAGTAGTAATTCAGTTTTTCATCTCCGCGGGAAATGCTGAAGTTGGCATTATAGGCGGGCGCTGTTTTCTGGTATACTTCATGGAGCCAGTCGGTAGATCCGTAATAGGCATACTTTGTTTTATCGGTGGGGCTTACGATCACTCTTGGCAGAGAAGGGTCGTTGGCCAGTTTTTCTGCATAGGCCCTGTCGGCAGCGGGATAAAGGTCATACAGCGGGGTGGCGGCATCATGCTTGTATTGCATGGTGGTGAGCGGGTCTGTAATGATTTTGGGTACCAGGCCCAGTGTGCGCACGGCGTAGTTGGCGTTGGCATTCATCTGGAGCCGGCTGTCTTTACCCGATTTGGTGGTAATGAGTACTACTCCGAAAGCGGCGCGGGCGCCATAGATCGCGGCGGAGGCGGCGTCTTTCAGGGTGGTTACGCTTTCCACGTCGGCGGGATTGAGGCGCGATACTTCGTCGCTGGTAAAGGGGATGTTATCAACCAGGATGAAGGGGTCGCCGCCGTTGATGGAAGTCAAACCACGCAGGTTGAATTTTGGTGCGGAAGATACGCGGCCGTTGTTATTAGTAATATTCAGGTTGGGCAATAATCCCTGCAGGCCGTTACCCACATTGGCGATGGGACGGCTTTCCAGCTCTTTACCAGAGATGGCGTCTACAGCGCCGCTGAGGTTAGCTCTTTTCTGTTTACCATAACCCACTACCACTACTTCATTAAGGCCGCTGGAATTGGCTTTCAGGGCGATGTTAAAGGTAGCGCCTTCGCGTGCTTTCATCTGCTGGGCTTCGTAGCCTACGTAGGTAAATTCCACGATGGCATTTTCCGGCGCTTCCAGGGTGAAGCGGCCTTCGGTATCTGTTTTAGCGCCCTGGGTGGTACCTTTTACCAGCACGGTAACGCCAATCAGCGGGTTGCCGGCTTCATCGGTTACCCGTCCTCTTATATGAACATTCTGTGCAGTTTCACCTGCTTCCAGGATTACCACCAGGTTATCTTTCATGATTTTATACCCCAGCGAGGTGCCCGCGAGCGCCTTGTCCAGGATTTCCGCTACCGGAGCGTCTTTCATGGAGATAGAGATTTTCCGGTCGGGGATGCTGGCGCTTTTGTACACGAAAGTGTAGTCGCTTTTCTGCCCGATGACAGTCAGCAGTTTACCAATGTTAATATTGTTATAATTAACACTGATCCGTTCCTGTGAAAACCCGTGTGCGCTTAGTTGTAAGAACCCGGCACAAAGCAATACGGAGGTTAGTTTCATACGCAATAATAGTTTCCTCATATTCCGCTGGGGAATATGGGAAGGCCACCAATAGCTTTTTTTCATAAATTTGTTTCGTTAGGTTAAATAATGAGCCGTTACCAGATCGTAAGGAAATCGGTTTACATTGTTCAGCCAGCATTTTGAAAAGGGGGAATGTTGCTGCATTTCCCTTTTTTTATTTGCTGTCTGCAATAAGAAAAATCAGTGGATTATCAAGCCATAGATGACGTTTGGATGTTGTGTTTTACCATATGTAAATAACATTTTCTTTCGTGTTCACCTCATAATGAAAGCCAGACATCAGTTGTAATGCCTGCAATACATCTTCAATACTTTGTTTCCGGAATGCGCCGGTAAATACTTCGTGTTTATATTTATCGTTTTTAAAACGCAGGGTTACGTTGAACCAGCGTTCCAGGTCGTGCGACAATTGTTCAAAAGTGACATTGTCGAAGTCGAAGCGGTCGTTCACCCAGGCGGTAGCTGGCTTTTCCGCTGTTGTAGGGGCGCCGGCAACAGCGATTGTTTTTACCGGTGTAATGCTAAAATTGGTTTTTCTGTTTACGGGTATTTGTTTGTTTTCTTTTGTGCCGATGATTAACTTTTGTTCCGGTTGCAGTTGTATGGTTTTCCTCGTTCCGGAATGATCGTTATCCGGGAAATTCACTTCCACTTTTCCGCTGAGTAAGGTTGTTTCCACGGTAGCATCCTCTGTATAGGCCTTTACATTAAATACGGTGCCCAGTACGCGGATATTGATGTTACCGGATTGGATGATGAACGGGTGCGCGGGGTCGTGCTTTACATCAAAGTAGGCTTCACCTGTCAGATTCACTTCACGCTCGCCGTTCAGAAAGCGGGTGGCGTCGTACTGGAGGCGGCTGCAGGCGTTGAGTATTACGCTGGTGCCATCAGGGAGTACCACGCTGGTTTTAGAGCCGGTTTTGGTGACCACCTCATTGCGGAAAGCCTGTTTGCCCGGCATGGCCGGCCACAGGGTATATGCGGCGATGAGCAGGGCGATGCCGGCGGCAATACCACTGATCATCCGCCAGGGAATCAGCCGTTTGGCGGGAGGCTGCTCCTGATCCTGCTGAAGGAACAGGTTGATGCGGTCCATTCCTTCGCTGGCCAGCTGTTCTTCCTCCGCCGGGGAAAACCCCCTGGCACTGTTAACGGAACTGATATCACTAACAATAGTAAAGGCGTACTGCAGCTCCGGAAACTGCATCAGCAATGTTTCCAGTTCTTTCAGGTCGGCTGCGGTGGCCTCTCCCGATACTTTCCTGGCCATCAATATATTTACCCGGTTGCGCTCGATCATTTATTTTTATCCATATTATATCAGAAGGACGAAAAGAAAATGAAAAACCCCCAAAGCTGCCGGCAAATTTTTTCTTTCCCCGGAATCCGGGCAGATATCAGCATTCCAGGCTCCCCAAAAGAGGATCTTAAAAATAAATTGCGGGATAATTTATTTTGTTAACTTTAGCGTAATCTGCGTTATATATTATTGCAACCAATATCAGTGGCTTAAAAGGGATGGATCAGTGTACAATCAATGAATTATTTAAAAACATCACGGTGAACAATGATCAGGCGGCCTTCAAAGCTTTCTATCATCATTTCTTCATCAAGTTGTTACGTTTTTCTTTTTCGCTTACCCGTAATAAAGAGGTGGCGGAAGAAATAACGAACGATGTTTTTATGTATTGCTGGCAAAAAAGGCAATCACTGACGGACATAAAAAATCCGCAGGTATACTTGTTTGTGGTAGCGAAAAATAAAGCGATTGATCATATGCGCAAACAGGCCAGCTCCCGGCAGGTAGTTTTTGCAGAAGAAGATAAGCTGGAAATTGCCTTTGAAAGCGATCCGGAGCAACTGATGATTTCTGCGGAGATGATCCGCAAAATGGAGCATACCATCGAACAGCTTCCTCCCAAATGCAAAATGGTATACATCCTGGTAAAGCAATACGACCTTCGTTATAAAGAGGTAGCCACCATTTTAAACCTCTCGGTTAAAACGGTGGAAAACCAGTTGGCTATTGCCATGAAACGCCTTACGGCTGCCGTAAATTTCACATTGGAGAAAGCATAGTTCAGGGTATCACTTTCATCTTTTTAAAATTTTCAAAGATTTCCAGGAACATAACTTCCGTATCTACAAACTCTCCAAAACCTGCGCGGCGTGCTTTGCTGCCGTCGGCAAAAAAGTCGTAGTCCCACGAAAAAACAAAGTCACCGAACTTCCAGGAAGATACTTCCGCATAACTGTATTGCAATCCGTATTTTTCCGTCATGGCATTCCACAAGGGCTCCTTGTCGGCCATTACTACGTCGAGCTGCATCGGCAGGGGTGCAGCTGTTTCCATGCCAAAATAACGGGCAATGCGCGGCCAGAGATCAGACCAGCGGAAAAGGTCGCCGTTGTTGATATTAAAGGCTTCATTGGCGCCGGCAGGACTTTCGGCTGCCCATACTGTAGCTTTTGCCAGCAGGCCGGCATCGGTCATTTCCATGAGTTTATCGTAGGCGCCTGGTTTCCCGGGAAAGCGCAGCGGCAGTCCAAGTTCCTTTGAAATAGCGGCGTATACGGCGATCACCATGGCGAGGTTCATGGGATTGCCTAATGCAAAGCCACCAACTACAGAGGGCCGGATGGCGGACCACGACCAGGATTTGCCCTGTTGATATGCTTCCAGGAAACGTTGTTGTTCCATATTGAATTCGGGCGGCATAAAGCTGCCTGCATCTGTTTCGCGCGCGGGTGTTTTAAATGGACCGAGGTGGGCGCCGTATACTTTGTATCCCTGCATCAGGCTGATGTGTTGCAGGTTGGTGGCAATGGGGGCTACCACTTCAATCATGTTGCGGAGCATGATCATGTTGGGCGCCACCAGTTCTGCCCAGCTGCCGCGGTCCTGGTAGGCGGCGTAAAATATATGCGTCACCGTAGTAAGTGGCTTCAGTTGCTGTTCACTGTTTTCCCGGCTTAGTAAGTCTACGGCGATGTGTTTTACGTTAGCCGTATCGGCACCGCCTCTCCGGGATAAACCAATGATATTCCAGTTGGGCTGCGTAAGCAGGTAATCGATAAGATTGCGTCCTATTACTCCCTGTGCGCCTGCTATCAGGGCTACTTTCTTATTATTATGCTGTTCCATATCTGTGTTGTATTTTTAACGGTACAAAGGTCAGCGTTGCGGGTTCAGGATTACTTGTACATCCGCGGGGTTCATTGGTATATTTTAAAGAATGAAGAGATACATACAACACGAATACCTGAAAGTGTCGCACTTTACTGCCCGGGAATGGGAGCATCCGGTGCATAATCATAATCATTTTGAGCTCATCTTTATACATAAAGGCAGTGGTACGCATTGCATTTCGGGGATGAATATCCCGTATGAGGGTCCCTGTTTGTTTTTGCTGGCGCCCTGTGATGCACATCATTTTGAGATTACCGTGCCTACGGAGTTTACCTTTATCAAATTTACCAATGTGTACCTGCATGGCGCCGGCAATATGCGGCTGCAGCAAAGCTGGAACCAGGAGCTGGATCAGTTGTTATTGCAGGCACGGCAAAAGAAAATGATGAAGACAGGTATTCAGCGTATGGAGCCATTGATACAGCTGGTGGCGGCAGAGTGGAAAGCTGCCGGGCAGGAAAGCAGTGATACTGTTTTCTTTTTGTTGCAGGCGTTGTTTACCATGATCAAACAGGTGGCGGATCACGAATTGTTGGAGGCAGGCCCGAAAAGCGGTGCGCGGGTAACGCATATCCTGAACTATATTCACGAGCATATTCACCAGGCGGATGATATCCAGGTAGAGCAACTGGCGGAGTTGTTTGGGTTTTCCAAACATTACCTGGGGGCTTTTTTTAAGGAGCAAACCGGCACTACGCTGCGGGATTATGTGAACCAGTATAAATTACAATTGCTGGAAAACAGGTTGCATTACAGTGTTTTTTCTTTGAAAGAAATCAGTTATGAACTGGGATTTAACGATCAGAGTCATCTGAATAAATTTTTCAGGAGATATCATGACATGAGTCCTTCTGCTTACCGCGAACAGGTACAGGGGCTGGCGTAATAGGAATATAAATAAAATGGGGAGTACCGGTGGCGGTGCTCCCCATTTTATATTTAATGATGGCATATTTAATGACGGCCCAGTTTTTTGAGCATGCGGGCATGTTCCCACAGGGCGCGTATAAAGGTAGGTTGAACCTGGTAAGGTATGTTAAAGGCTGCCGCCTGTTCTTTAACAATAGGCGCCAGTTTCCGGTAATGCACGTGGCAGATGCCGGAAAACAGGTGATGTTCTATCTGGTAGTTTAGTCCACCGATACACCAGGATAATACACGGCTGCGCGGTGCATAGTTGGTGGTGTTTTCCATTTCATGAATGGCCCAGCTGTCTTTCATTTTCCTGTCTGCATCGGGAGCGGCATACCCGGAAGAGCTCATAACATGCGCCGGCTGGAAGATACAGGCAAGCAGTAATCCGGCGGTGAAATGCATGAGGAAGAATCCTGCCAGCACCCAATACCAGGGCATTCCGGAAAATATTAACGGCAACACCAGGATATATCCGTAGTAAAATACTTTGAATACGGAGATCCTGAACATGGCCTGTTTTAACGTAACTTTTTGTTTTGAGAGCAGACCATGACTTTTATAGCGCAGTACCTGCAGGTAATCTTTTGCTGTCATCCAGAAAAGGGTCATGAGCATGTAAAAGCCCCATGCGTACATGTGCTGGTAACGGTGATACCAGGCGCGTGGCTGATTAGGGGAAAAGCGCAGCAGTTTAATACTGTCTATATCTTCATCCAGACCGGACACATTGGTATACGTGTGGTGGAGCACGTTGTGCTGTATTTTCCAGGTAGGCGCATATCCGCCAATAATTTCCAGGATATGTCCCATCATATTGTTGATGCTCTTTTTGGGAGAGAAGGAGCCGTGATTGGCGTCATGCATAATGGATGCGCCGATGCCTGTAACACCCAGACCACTGAGCAGCCACAAACCGAGGTACAGCCATACGCTTCCTGCGCCGAGGCCCACCACCATCAATGTATAGGGTACAAAATATAAGGCGAGCATTACGATCGTTTTAATCCACATTTCCCTGTTGGCATACACAGAGATGTTGTTAGCGGAAAAATAATCCTGTACTGCGGCCTTAGCAGATTCAATAAAGCTGTTGTTACCGCGCGAAGCAAAGCGCACTATATGCCATTCCTCTTTTTTCATATTATTATTTTAATCAGAAAACGTGTTGTGATACAGAAAACGAGCAGGAGGGGAGAAGTGCTGATCAGTGTATGTACCTGCAATTTACGACAAATGTTTTTAGCACGTGTTTAGCAGATTTCATCACTATCAAAAAAGGAAGTATATTCGGGTTTGCACATACATAATCTATATAACTGTCAATTATGGAACACCTGCTTACCGTTGACTCGCTCGTCAGCCTGTTAACGTTAACCGCCCTGGAAATAGTGTTGGGGATCGATAACATTGTGTTTATTTCTATCCTGGCGGGGAAACTGCCGGAAAATAAACAAAAGAAGGCCCGTCGCCTCGGGCTGGGACTTGCCATGTTTGTACGTATTTTATTGCTGCTGTCGATCAGCTGGATTATGTCGCTGACAAAACCGCTTTTTAATATCGGCGACTGGATTGGTGTGCAGAATACGGAGTGGCTTGGAAAGCTGGCCATTTCAGGTCGTGACCTTATTTTACTGGTAGGAGGTTTATTCCTTATTTATAAAAGTACTGCGGAGATCCATGAGAAACTGGAAGGAGATGAACACGGCGTCGCCAACGCCAAACCTATGAGGTTTGGACAGGTGATTGTGCAGATCCTGTTACTGGATATTGTGTTTTCGCTGGATTCGGTGATTACAGCGGTGGGAATGGCAGATCATGTTGAGATCATGATTGCTGCGGTAGTGGTATCAGTAGGCGTCATGCTGCTGGCATCAGAATCTATCAGCCGTTTTGTGAACACGCATCCTACGGTGAAAATGCTGGCATTGTCGTTCCTGTTGCTCATAGGCGTTTCGCTTTTAGCGGAAAGCTTCGATCAGCATATTCCGAAAGGGTATATTTATTTTGCTATGGCATTCTCTGTATTTATCGAGGTGCTGAACCTGAAGGTAAAATCGCGTTCCGAGAAACCAGTGAAGCTGCATAATGAGGCTGAAATGCCTCCGAAGGGGGAAATAAAATAACGTTATCATCTTCCAAAAAAATAAGAGAGAAAGATATAAAATTATACGGGTCATGAATTTTTATACACGGAAATGGGTAAAGCCGGAGGATCTGAATGCGCACGGCACTTTATTTGGCGGCAGTTTGCTGCGTTGGATCGATGAAGAAGCTGCTATTTATTCCATCATCCAGTTAGGCACCAACCGATGTGTAACCAAGTACATGTCTGAAATTAATTTTATCAATTCTGCCCGTCAGGGTGATATTGTGGAATTGGGTATTAAGGCCACGCATTTTGGCAGAACATCTCTTACACTTACCTGCCAGGTGCGGAATAAGATTACACAAAAAACCATTCTTACGGTGGATAAAATGGTATTTGTAAGTGTGGATGAACTGGGAAAGCCGGTTCCCCATGGCAGAACAGCCATTACGTATACCGATGAACGGTTGAGAGAAGAATAGTATTATATTTTCAGTCCGCCGAACATACTGAACAAAATAATCCCCAGCACCAACGTAGTAATAAACACATACAGCCTGTCTTTTTCCACGGCAAACGCTATCAGTGAAAAAAAGATGCGGAGGATAGGTGTGGCCAACAGCACCAGTACACCCAGTTGTATAAACTCGGTGGCGCTGCCCGTAGCTACCCCGTGAAAAATTCCCCGGAAAGAAGTGTATTCCGCGTCTTCTCCTTTAAAGTGCGAATAGTCAGGTACGCTGGCAGCGCCCTGTTGCACGAGGTAAAAGATGCCTCCCAGCAATGCAATGCAGCTGGCGGTAATTACCCCGGTTCTCAGTTGTTTACCGATGAGTAATTCGATATCGCGGTCGCCGAGCATTTTCTTAAATATATTCATAACATCCTCATTAAAACTGGTGATTTAATCCGTTATAGATCATTTCCAGCGCAACAAATGTGATGGCTGCGCAGAAGATGATCCGTAGCGTGCGTGCGTTGATGAAGGTAAGCAAACGGGCGCCGGTAAAGGCTCCGCCCAATACGCCCAGTACCACCGGGAAGGCCATACCGGGATCGATATAGCCCCGTTGAAGGTATACCACCGCACTGGCTGCGGCGGTAACGCCGATCATAAAATTGCTGGTAGTGGTACTTACTTTGAAAGGAATGCGCATGGTGCTATCCATGGCCAGTACTTTTAATGCACCTGATCCGATGCCCAGCAGGCCTGATAACACACCTGCTATCAGCATGATACTAAAGCCACCGGCTACATTTTTAAGTTTGTAACTCACTTCCCCGGTGGGTGTTGGATAACTGCTGTTTAGTTTTAAGAGATAAGATAATTTACTGCCCGTTTGCTCCGCATGTTCATGCTTTTTCCGGATGGTCATAGCGGCGGAAAATATCAGCACTACCCCAAGCAAGATGGCAATAGTATTTACGGGAGTGAATATTGCCAGCAGCGCACCTCCCACCGCGCCCGCCGTGGTGGCTATTTCCAGGAACATGCCCAGCCGGATATTGGTGATGCCTTCTTTTATGTATGCCGTGGCTGCGCCGGAAGAATTAGCGATAGAGGCCAGCAGGGCTGCGCCGATGGCATAGCGGATATCTACATGAAATACGAGGGTGAGTAATGGAATCAATATCACGCCGCCGCCCAGGCCGGTGAGGGAGCCTAAAAGCCCGGCCACGTAGGCGCCCGCCAGGAGTATTAAGCTAAAGATCAGGATATTCATCTGTTGATATTTAATAATTATTGTCCAGTATGTCTTCCATTACCTGCCGGGATAATTTGGCGTTGCCACTTTTAATGGCTTTGTATAATTGTTCATGCAGGTGGTGGCTGATGGCAAAGTGACTGATACTTTGCGTATCGCGTTTAGTGAAAAAGTCGCGGATTACAGCAGTGAAGCTGCGAAAGAGATCGGCCAGCACATTATTACCTGAAGCGTTTGCTATAGCGGTGTGAAAGGCGATGTCGGCATCCAGGCATTGCTGGTACTGTTGTTCCAGGATGGCCTTTTTGCGTTGTTCCAGTAATGATTTCAGCTGGTGGAGATCTTCTTTGGTATGGTTTTCTGCGGCCAGTTTCACCATTTCATAGTCGAGCATGCGCCTTACCTGGTTAATTTCTTCGAAGTCGGCCCGCCTGAGCCGCTGGTCCAGCGATTCCGCCTGCACGGTTTCATTAACAAACGTACCCGCGCCCTGCTGCACCCGCAGGATGCCCATCATGGCGAGTGTTTTAATGGCTTCACGAACGGTAGAGCGGCCTACCGCGTATTGTACCATCAGCTCGGGTTCTGCAGGTATTTTCTGGCCGGGTTTATATTTCCCCTGGGAGATATCTTTCTGGATGGCGTTGATCACGCGGTCCGACAATTTGGATGGTTGCTCCATAAATTTATATTTACCCTACAAAGGTATGATGTTTATTTAAACATCTGATGTTTTATTTTTTTCGTCATGATAATTTAGCTGGTTGCAGGGTACAGCGTGAAATTGTAAATTTAGCTTTGCCGTTTACTTTCCACGCGAGTTGGATTCCACGTGAAGAAATTATAATACAGTGGTTATTTGTTGCCATTCCGCGTTTAGTATCAGGAAAGAAAAGTTATCCCGCATATCTTAAAAAATTTATGACATGAGAAAAATAGTCCTGTTAGCAACGATCCTGGTGATCCCTTATTTATTTTCCCGGGCAGGAGCGCCGGTGGATAAGGCCGACGTAATTATTTATGGCGGCACTTCGGCCGCGATTGTGGCTGCGGTGCAGGCGCATAAAATGGGTAAGACGGTGATCGTGGTATCGCCGGATAAACATGTGGGCGGTCTTTCGGCCGGCGGACTTGGTTTTACCGATACCGGCAATAAATCAGTCATCGGGGGGCTGGCCCGCGACTTTTACCACCGCATCTGGCTGCACTACCAGCAACCTGCCGCCTGGAACTGGCAACAGCAGGCGGAGTATGGCAATAAAGGCCAGGGCACGCCGGCAATGGATGGTACGGAGCGCACCATGTGGATCTTTGAACCGCATGTAGCAGAACAGGTATTTGAAGATTATATCCGGGAGAATAATATTAAGATTTACCGCGACGAATGGCTGGATCGCCAGCAGGGCGTAAAAAAGGAAGGAGGAAAGATAACGGCGATTACTACCCTGAGCGGGCATACCTATAGCGGTAAAGTATTTATTGATGCCACCTATGAAGGCGACCTGATGGCGGCTGCCGGCGTAAGCTACACGGTAGGACGCGAAGCAGTAGCCACTTATGGCGAAAGCTGGAACGGCGTGCAAACCGGTGTGTTACATCACGGGCATCATTTCAAGCAAAACATTAGTCCGTACCGCATTCCCGGTGATGCGAAAAGTGGATTACTGCCCCGTGTTTCCGGCGAAGACCCCGGTGAAAAAGGAGCGGCAGATAAAAAGATCCAGGCATATTGTTTCCGTATGTGCCTGACCGACAAACCTGCCAACCGCATTCCTTTTCCAAAGCCGGAGGGATATGATGCCACGCAGTATGAATTACTCATCCGTGTGCTGGACAGCGGTTGGAACGAAGTATTCAATAAGTTTGATCCCATCCCCAACCATAAAACAGATGTGAACAATCACGGTCCCTTTAGTTTTGATAACATTGGCATGAACTACGATTATCCTGAAGCTACGTATGAACGCCGGAAGGAGATTATCCATGAGCATGAAGTGTATCAGCAGGGCTTATTATATTTCCTTGCACACGATGCCCGTGTGCCGGCCGCTATTCAGCAACGCATGCAAACATGGGGATTGTCGGCCGATGAATTCCGTGACAACAAGAACTGGCCGCACCAGTTGTATGTGCGCGAGGCAAGGCGGATGAAAGGCATGCATGTGATGACGCAGCAATCGGTACTTGGTGAAAGTCCTGTGCCGCAATCGATCGGGATGGGTTCCTATACCCTGGATGCGCATAATGCGCAACGTTATGTGAAAAAAGACGGGTATGTGCAGAATGAAGGCGACATCGGTGTGGATATTAAGGAGCCTTACCAGGTATCTTACGGATCCATACTTCCGCAGCGGGAAGAGTGCAGTAACCTGCTGGTGCCGGTATGTATGTCGGCGTCACATATTGCCTATGGCTCTATCCGGATGGAGCCGGTGTTTATGATCCTGGGTCAGAGTGCTGCCACGGCGGCGGTATTGGCCATTAACGGAAACAAGGCGGTACAGGAAGTGGATTATGCGCAGTTGAAGGCACAACTGGAGAAAGACCATCAGCGCTTATCAGCGCGATAGCTTACTATTTCAATGGCCATCCATGCCGCAGCGGGCAGAAGCAAAGCGGCATGGATGGCACAATGATTGCGGCTGCTGCGGTATGAAAAAAGCTATGATACCTACTATTTGCCGGGCTATTGGCCTGGGTATTGTTACCGGAATGCGCGGCGCGATGGGCCCCGCTTTTGCCAGTTATTTTGTTAGCCGGCAACCTTCGGAAAAGCTGCGTAAGTCGCCTTTGGGGTTTATGCAAAAAAACGTGACTTCCCGTTATTTACAAACCATGGCCGCCGGGGAACTGGTGATAGATAAAGCACCGGGTACACCAAATCGTATAGCCGCTACCGGTATTACGGGCAGGGCGCTTTCCGGTGCATTGGCAGGAGCTACTATATACCAGGCGCGAGGTGAGAAAGCCTGGAAAGGGGCGTTGATTGGCGGCGTGACAGCAGTAGTCGCAGCATACGCATTTTTCTATTTACGCAAGGCTACCGGCAGGAAACTCCATATACGGGATGCAGCGGTGGGCGGGCTGGAAGATGCTGTAGCAGTGGGTATCGCGGCATTGTCTATCAGGAGGAAAAGATAAATACTTGTTTTCATAGAGAAAAAAACTACATTTGCATCCCCATTGAACAATGCCTAATAGTATAATGGTAGTACGACAGATTTTGGTTCTGTTTGTCTAGGTTCGAATCCTGGTTGGGCAACAATAATTGAAAGCCGCTACAATTTGTAGTGGCTTTTTTATGTTTGGGATTACGGTGATATGATCACATGGTTTTTAGAGCGGGCTTTTTTTATTCAGAAAGGTTGAGTAGCTTGAGTTAAATTTAGCCCAATAGTTTGATGCGTATATCCCTGTATTTTTTTTGTATCATAGTTTTTAACCTGATAACCAATCAATTATTTGGCCAGGCCAGTTTCACTGCGCCGGATACCGTTTGTGTAAATATGCCCGTCAAGATAACTAACACTTCTGTTGGAGGAAATACTTTTCTATGGAATTTCTGTTCAGGCGGGTTATATAATCCACCACAGGTTACAAATCTGGGAAATATTGGAGGGCTAATGAATTTACCTGTGTTTTTGGTGACTGCGAAAGAGGGGCCTAACTACTATGCTTTTTACACCAATAACATTGGTAATTTGGTGAGGCTATCGTTTGGTACCAGTCTGCTGAATACGCCGGTTTCACAAAATCTTGGAACTTTTGGAGGATTGCTGACCAATACTACCGAAGGATTGCAGGTGGTGAAAGATGCTACTGGCTGGCATATAATAATAGTAGGAGGCAATGATCCCAGCACGGCAAAAATCGTAAAACTGGATTTAGGTAACTCACTGGCTAACGCGGTGACTGGCCAGACAGATTGGGGAAATATAGGTTCGCTGAATTACCCGGTTGACTTGTATATCACACAGGAAAATGGAAACTGGTACGGATTTACAGTAAATTATTATAACAATACGGTTACCAGGTTTGAATTTGGTACTTCATTCAGTAATATACCGGTGGCTACTAATTTTGGTAATCTTGGTGTAATGGATCATCCCACCGGCATTTTTGCCATGAAAGAAAACGGAGAGTGGCATTTGTTTGTTACCAATGAAGGATCTTCCTCCATTACCAGGCTGGATTTGGGTACTTCCCTTTCCAATACTCCCACCGGGATAAATCTTGGTAATCCCGACAATGTACTGAATAGTCCCCGCGATCTGTCCCTCATCCATGATTGTGGTAATATATTCGCGCTTGCAGTAAACAGGGGAGACAACAGTATGGTAAGAATTGATTTCAAAGATGGAATCAATAGCCAGCTGCCGTTCGGATTAACCGGAACATCCATCGCCGCCAATGGAAATTTCAGTTTCCCCCATTCGATTTCTACCGTTTTCCGGGAAGGAAACAACCTGTATGCTTTTATTACCAATGCCTATAACAATACCTTGTCCAGGCTGGTATTCAGTAATTGTAATAATTCCAGCATTCCCTCTGCCAATACAAAACAGCCTCCGGTGTTCTCCTATAACCAGCCCGGTACCTACACCATTAATCTGCTAAAGGATGAATTTACGCTAACAGAAAGCGCCTTTTGTAAAAATATAGTAGTATTGCCAGTGCCGGTAGTCAATCTGGGTGCCGACAAATTAGTGTGTGACGGCACAGTGGTAGAGTTAGATGGCGGCGCCGGATTTTCTTCCTATAAATGGAATACCGGTGAAACCAGCCAGAAAATTTCAGTTGATCAACCCGGTGTTTATGAAGTGGAAGTAAGTAACGGGGGATGCACCGCGAAAGACCAGGTACAGGTAGACGTTTATAAGATAGCTGTTAGCGGCACTATTACAGATATTGATTGTAATGAGAAGCAGGGCGCAATAAAACTGGCCGCCACCGGAGGAACAGCCCCTTATACATTTTCCATTGATGGCGCCACTCCGGGAACAGACCCTCTTTTTGATCAATTGCAACAGGGTAGTTATACTTTTAAGGTAACGGATAAAAACGGTTGTGCTACTACCAGCACCTTAGCGGTTAATATAGCGGAAGACAGACTACTCAAAACAACAGCTTCCTCCACACCACCCACCTGCAATGGCACAACAGACGGCACTATTACCATAAATGTACAAAAAGGAGTACCGCCTTTTGAGTATGCTATCAAGGGGCAACCTTTTCAATCGCAACCTGTTTTAACGGACATGGCTCCCGGTAATTACATGGTGTATACCCGCAACGGGATTTGTTTGGATAGTGCCTACCTGGAGATAGTGGCTCCCGGGGTAATAGATTTGAAGGTACTGACAGAGGATGACCTTTGCGACAGGAAGATAGGAAAGGTACTAACTGACATAAAAGGCGGCACACCTCCATATGATTTGTACTGGGAGGGTATGCAAACAACGGCTCCTATTGAAAACTTAGGCGCCGGCAGTTATGATTTAAAGATCCTGGATGTTAATAAATGCAGTATGGACACCATCATCAACCTGGTGAATAATATATATCCGCGTGTGCAGATCCTTAATAACGATATAGCCATAAATATGGGAGAAACGATTTCGCTTACTGCGGTAAATGCGCCCGATTATGAATGGACGCCCGCGGAAAGTTTAAGTTGTGCTACCTGCCCCAATCCAATTGCAATGCCTTTACAGAATACCACCTACATTGTAACCACCAAAACAGGGCTGAATTGCATTAAATCAGATACCTTGAATGTAACGGTATCCAATATAAGAACCTTATACGTTCCCAATGCCTTTACACCTAATAATGACGGAATAAATGATGTTTTCAGGCCAAGAATAAATGGAGTAGCCAAATATCACCTGGCCGTTTATAACCGCTGGGGTGAAATGATATTTGAAACGAATAATACCAAAACTGGTTGGGATGGGCGTTACAAAAGTATATTGCAGCCAATAGGTGCATATGTATATTTTATTCAGTATTCGTATTATGGTTTTGAAAACCAAATGCTTCTGCAAAAAGGCGCCTTTACGCTTTTGAAATAGTCCGCATAATTAAAAATGCCCCAGCCGGCGCGAAATAACCACTCATCTTTTTTGCCCAAAGCATAATCATTTAAACTCTATATTTACCCCGGGATTCCGCCTTCACCATAAAAAATAAATATCAGCCATGCCGGCCATAGAGGGGCAAACAGATGAAGAATTGTTGTTGTTGCTGCAGTCGGGTAATGAACAGGCGCTCACCCTGTTGTATAAGCGGCACTGGGAACCGCTGTTCTTGTCGGCCTACCAGGTGCTGAAAGATAAAGAAGCCTGTAAAGACCTGGTACAGGAGCTGTTTACAGAGCTGTGGCAAAAGTCCCATCGCATTCAATTAACCGTTTCCCTGAAAGCTTATCTTTCTGCCAGCATCCGTTACAAGGTATTCCGGTATATCCGGCAAAACCCGGTGAGAGAGGAGTTGTTTGATCATATGATGGAGCGGATGGAAGCTGCTTCGCCGGAAAGTAAGCTCGCCGTAAAAGAGCTGCAATCCCTGCTGAATACCCTGATAGACACCTTGCCGGAGAAATGCCGGATCATATTCCGGATGAGCCGGGACCAACATCTTTCCCACAAAGAGATCGCCACACAGCTGAATGTTTCGGTGAAAACCGTTGAAAACCAGATCAATATTGCCATCCGTAAGTTGCGGTCCGCCCTGGGCTATGCTTTGCTGCTTCTCCTGCTTGTTAATAAATAATTTTTTGCCCTGCTTTGGGGGTAGGCCTTGTTTTTTGTCACTAGTGATAAAATACCCGGTATGAACAGACAGGAGTTTTTTTCATTGATAGATAAATGGATGGACGGATCGGCGAGCACGGAGGAGATGCAATCATTAATGAATTACTATCACAGCTTCAAGGCTACCACCGAATGGGATGAAGCGCAGCTTGGCGCTAAAGCCCTGCTGGAGGCAGAAATGGAGCAGCAGCTATTATTGCGCATCAGAACCTCGCAGCCGGAAACAGCGCCGGTAAAACGCATCTGGTGGGCTAAGGTGGCCGCGGCAGCAGCCGTTGTGCTGGTGCTGATAGCCACCGGCTGGTGGTATTTCCAGCGCCCCCCGGTGCAAACGTCCGCTCATTCCCAACAGCAATTAGTAGCCACTAAAGCCGGAGAACATAAAAAGATGCTCCTGCCCGATAGTAGCATTGTTTGGCTTAGCCCGGCCTCCCGGCTGGAATATACGGATGCTTTCGGGAAAGAACGTCGTGAACTTACACTAAGTGGCGAAGCCTTTTTTGAGGTAGCTACCAATGCGGCGCAGCCTTTTATTATTCACAGCGGACGTGTAGATACGCGGGTGTTGGGCACTTCCTTTAACATCCGGGCATTTGATGCGCAGCCGGATGTGGCGGTAACGGTGTTAACGGGTAAAGTGGCGGTAGGCAACGCAGATAGCGCGGTGCATGTATCTCCCAGCGAGCGGGCAGTGTTTAGCAAGGCAACGGGGAAGATCACGAAGGAAGACGGGGTAGCCACCGGCAATTTATTGAGCCGGCGCGAGGGCATCCTGAAATACGACCGGGCGGGCCTGCGTGAAGTAGCAGCCGAGCTGGGATATTATTACAATGTAAAAATTGAGATCACAGGAGATATTTCCAACTGTTTTTATTTCGGGGAATTTAATACCAACGGCACTTTGGAGAAAGCGTTGCGGCAGCTGTGCCTGTCGCTCAATGCTACCCTGGAGCACAACGGTACTACCTACATCATCAGGAAGGATAAGGAATGCTGAACGTTATGAAATAAACCACCAACCTATGCATAAAGAAGCGCCACCTACATAAAAAGAACCTCCCTTGCGGGAGGCTGAAAGTTAAGTCTTAACGCTAGTATGCCACACTGGCCTGGTAACCGATGGCAGCTAGTTTTTACTCAACCTTAATCTACGTAAAAGTATGAAAAAATGTGTACCTGTAATAGGCATGCTAATGAAAATGTCATTGTGTATTGTAGTCGTTGTATGTAGTACCACACTAACATTGCTGGCCAAGCATACCGAAGCTCAACTGCTTGAAAAAAGAATTACGCTGAAAGTGGAAGGAGGAGCATTGCATGATGCCCTGGATGAGATAGGCGCCAGCGCCAATCTTTCTTTCAGCTATGCGGTTAACAAAGAGATCTTTAACAGCGTGGTAACTATCCGGGCAAAGCACCAGAAAGTAGGCAATGTGCTAAAAGAGCTACTGGCGCCGTTTTCCCTGGAATATTTTATAGCAGATGATAAAGTGATCATCCGCCGCAGCAATGAAATGCTGGCGAATATGCTGCTGGACGCTGATGCCGGCCTGATGTACAAAGACATCCGCGGGAAGGTGGTGAATGAAAAAGATGAACCCCTGCCCGGTGTATCTGTTCGTGTAAAAGATGCTTCCATGGCAGCCGTTACCGATGAAAAAGGAGAATACGTGCTGAAAGGCATCCCTGAAAACGCGGTGCTCATCGTATCTTTTATGGGATATAATACCCAGGAGATAGCCAGCGGTAAGGACACCCAGCTCCGTATCGTACTCACGGAAGACACCAAAAAGCTCGGTGAAATTGTAGTAGTAGGTTATGGCTCCCAGAAAAGGGCCAGTCTTACCAGCGCGGTATCCTCTGTAAAAGGCGCCGCAGTAGCGGAAAGGCCCGTGCCTAACGTGGTAAACGCTTTACAGGGACAAGTACCTGGTTTGTTTATACAACAAACCGATGGTATGCCCGGCACCAACAACAACAAACTGAATATCCGCGGTATCAGCACTTTATCCAGCAACCCCGTGCTGGTGCTGATTGACGGCGTGGCCGGTCAGCTGGAAACCGTAAACCCCCAGGATATCGATAACATCAGTATCCTGAAAGATGCTTCTGCCACCGCTATTTATGGTGCGCGCGCTTCCGGCGGGGTAATACTCGTTACCACCCGCAAAGGTAAACTGAACAGCAAGCCTTCGCTCGCATACGATGCTTACGCAGGCGTACAGCAGCCTACCTATCTCCCAAAACTGGTAGACGCGGTATCCTTTATGCGCAAATGGAATGAATCCCAGCTGAATGATAATCCTGATGCCACCGTGCGTTTTTCTGACGCCAATATCCAGCAATACGCCAGCGGCGAATTGCCCAGCACCGACTGGATCAGTACCATCTTCAAAGAAAACGCACTCCAGATGCAACATAACGTTGGCATCTCCGGAGGAACAAAAAATACAGATTACTTTGTATCACTGGGATACCTGAAACAGGAAGGACTGGTAGAAGGCGTCATGAACGAGCGCTTTACCTCCAGGGTAAACGTGAATACTCAGATATTGGATAACCTGAAGTTTGGGATCAATACCGTGTATATGAATGCCCCTAAAAGCTTTGCAGGCGCCGGTATTTACACTACCGCCATGCACTGGGCGTATATTTTAAACCCTACAGAATGGGCGTATACACCGCAGGGCCGCGACAGAAGCTACCGCGGTGGTTCCCAGCCGGTGGCAATTATCAATCACGGCGGGTTTGAAAATTACAAAGACAATTACTTTAATACCAACCTGACCCTGGATTACGGCATTGCTAAAAACCTGTCGGTAAAAGGACAGTATTCTTATAACAGCCGCGATATCAAGCATAAAATTTTCAGGGCTACCTACAAGCTGTATGATGACGAGGAGAACCTCGTTACCACCCAGCAATCGCCCAATTCACTGAACGACGATTATAATACCACTATTAACCAAACCTTTATTGGTACGCTTAATTATGGATTACAGGTAAAGCAGCACGACTTTAAAGCCCTGCTGGGATACAGCCAGGAAAGCCTGAAATATGACTCCTATTCCCTGGGCCGCCAGGATTTTCTGAATAATGATATTCACGTCATCAACGGCGGCAGTATGGAAAAGGACCAGTGGACTACCGGCGGCGGTGCGTATGAGTGGGCGATCCAGTCGATGTTCGGACGGTTGTCTTACAGCTTTAAAGACCGCTACCTGCTGGAAGTAAACGGCCGGTACGACGGATCTTCCCGTTTCAAGAATAACCGCTGGGGATTCTTCCCTTCTGTTTCTGCCGGCTGGAGAATTTCGGAAGAAGATTTCCTGAAAGGGTCTGATATTGTCAGCAACCTGAAACTGCGTGGCTCTTACGGTAAAGTAGGTAACCAGAATGCAACGGGAACGGATACACGTGGTATCTATTCCTGGGCCAGCCTGATAGGTACCGGCGCTTCTTATTTCAACGATAAGGCGCAAACCACTACCTACTATAACAATACCGCTAACCCGGATCTTACCTGGGAAGAAAAAGTAACCGGCAACATCGGGGTGGATGCAGGATTCTTAGATGAGAAAATTACCCTTACCGCTGATGTTTTTAAAGAGAAGACCACCGGGATTTTATTAACGCCCAGTGTGCCGTCGACCTTTGGCCGTGATGCCCCCGTAATGAACCTGGGGCGCATGAGCAACTGGGGATGGGAAGTATCTGCCGGCTACCAGAACCGCGATAATAAGCTGAAGTATGGCGTAATGGTGAATATCTACGATTCCCGCAACAAGATCCTCGACCTGGGCGGCACACCGGATGTATTGCAGGAAAACCCTGTCATGGTGGGTCAGTCGCGGTGGACCTGGTACGGCTATAAAGCGCTTGGCCTGTATCAGTCCGACGAGGAAGTGAAAGCATCGCCTACCTATAAGCCGCAGAATAAAGCCGGCGATATCAAATACCAGGACACCAACGGCGATGGAAAAATTACCCCGGAAGACCGTGTAATACTGGGTGATGCAGACCCGCATGTGATGTTTGGCGTGAACGCCAATTTTTCCTGGAAGCAGTTTGACCTGAGCATGTTATTCCAGGGGGTGCTGAAAAACAAAACCTATCTCACCGGCTATGCCGTGAGCCCGTTCAACTACGGCGGTTCCTTTACCACCGACCTGATGGACTCCTGGACACCGGAGAATAAAGGCGCCTGCTATCCATTGATGCGTCAGGACCTGAGCGTGAACTACGATCTTTCCGACTGGTGGCTGTATGATTCAAAATATGTACGTTTAAAGAACCTGCAACTGGGATATAATGTGCCCACGCATATTTTGCAGCGTGCGAAGATTGGCCAGCTCCGTTTTTATTTCATGATGGAAAATGCGCTGACGCTGAAGTCGAAACGTTTCCCGAAAAACTTTGACCCGGAAATCGACAACTGGCAGTCGGGTGTAAACTTCCCGCAAATGAAGACGTACACCTTTGGTTTGAACCTGAAATTCTGATGACGCTATCACTGCAAAACAACAACAACATGAAACGACTACACATCTTCACTATATTATGCGCCTGCTGCCTTTTGGCTGCCTGCTCTAAAAATTTCCTCGACCGTGCGCCGCTGGATCAATACTCTGATGACACCTACTGGACCACTGAATCGGATGCGGTGAAGTTTGCTTCCAGGGTATATGAGTTCCTTCCTTCGGCCGACTTTTTTGTTTGCTATGAAGGAATGAGCGACAACGCTTTTTCCAAAACGGCTTCCTGGGGAAATACCCTTCGCAATGCACAGCTGATTGGCAACAGCACTTTTGTAGCCACCACCGGTAATCTTGGTGACGAATGGAAATACGACCAGGTGAGGCATTGCCTCGAATTCCTGGATCGTGTGAACAAAGTACCTGATATGAACGAGGGGTTGAAGAAAAGATTAAAAGCAGAAGTGAAGGTATCGCTGGCTTACCGCTATTTTATAATGGCTACGCTTTTCAGGGATGTGCCTTTGGTGACAAAAGTATTTGCTACTCCCGCGGAGTCGGATGTGCCGCAGGACAAGAAAGCCCTGGTGATTGCCCAGGCCATCAAATGGCTGGATGAAGCTGCGCCGGACCTGCCGCCATCTTACACTGGTGATGATAAAGGACGCTTCACGCAGGGGGCAGCCTGGGGACTGAAAGCACGTGTGCTCTTATATACCGGCGATTATGCAGGCGCTGCTGCGGAAGCAAAGAAGGTAATTGACAGCAAGGTGTATTCCCTGTATCCTGATTATTATAACCTGTTTCAGCAGGAGGGAGATTATTCTGCTGAAAGCATCATCAGTTATATCCACGTAAAAGAGTTACGCCCCAATGGCCTGCGCGATATTGCCGGTGTGAATTCCGTTTCAGGCGGTACGCTTTACCTGAATCCTTTGCCTTCGCTGGTAGATGATTATGAAAGCGCTGCCGGTTATTATCCTTACACCAAAGACCCTGCCTATGATGTGCACGCACCGTGGAAGAACCGCGATCCGCGTTTAAACGCTACTATTTATTACCCGGGCAGCACACTAGCAAATGCCAAGATGTATGATCCTATTAACAGTACGCTGGATAAAATAGGCGGTGATAAAGCAACATACACCGGCTACGCCTTTAAGAAGATCTTCGATAAAACGGAGCTGGAATCGCGCGATAACGGTGGCAACGACTGGAAGATCCTTCGTTATGCAGAAGTTTTGCTTACGTATGCAGAAGCAGCTAACGAAGCTACCGGGCCATCTGCAGATATTACCAATGCGCTGAATGAAATCAGGCGCCGTGCCGGCATGCCCGATGTAGCTGCCACTTTTGCCCTCAACGGATGGAGTATGAGCAAGGAAACGCTGCGTACTTTTATCCGTCATGAGCGCCGGATAGAACTGGCTGGTGAAGGACACCGCTACTTCGATATCCTGCGCTGGAGGATTGGCCAGCAGGCATTGAACGGGCCTATCTACACCATAGATGCGTCTGCCGGTTTAACGGATATTCCTGCCACTGGCGGCAAAACAAATAAGTATCCTAAAACAAAGCTGGAAGACCGGCATTTTACTACGGATAAATTTTATGTATGGCCAATACCACAGGGCATACTGGATCAGGGCCGCAAATTGGCGCAACAACCTGAATGGAAGTAGGTACTTTTTATTTTTTGATATTTTAACTCATTAGCTTGTGAAAAAGAATCAGGTTATCAGCATTTTGGCAGCAGCACTGTTACTTATAACGGGGCGGGCAGGAGCGCAGCAAACGCCGTCGCTGACTGCATTGCAGCAGCAGTTTGTAGATCTGCGTTTCGGTATGTTTATCCATTTCAATATTCCTACTTTTATGGATGATGACTGGGCCGATCCGGAAGCCTCGCCGGCTATTTTTAATCCAAAGAAATTGGATTGTAATCAGTGGGCGGAAGCAGCCAAATCAGCGAACATGTCGTATGGTTGTTTAACTACAAAGCACCACAGCGGTTTTGCCATCTGGGATACCAAAACAACTCCTTACAACGTGATGAACAGCCCGTTGAAAAGGGATGTGGTAAAAGAGTATACCACTGCTTTCCGTGCGAAAGGACTGAAGGTGATGCTGTATTATTCCATCCTGGATACGCATCATAAAATCAGGCCGGGGCAAATTACGAAGGAGCATATTAAGATGATCAAAGCGCAGCTCACTGAACTGCTCACTAATTATGGCGACATTACGGCGTTGATCATCGACGGCTGGGACGCGCCGTGGTCGAGGATTTCCTATGATGATGTTCCTTTTGAGGAAATTTACGGCCTGATCAAAAGGCTGCAGCCCAAATGCCTCGTGATGGATTTGAATGCGGCCAAGTACCCTGCGGAGGCTTTGTTTTATACCGATATCAAATCCTACGAACAGGGTGCGGGTCAGCATATCTCCACTGATAATAACCGTTTACCGGCGCTGTCCTGTTTGCCTATCAATACTGCCTGGTTCTGGAAAGCTGATTTCCCTACTACGCCGGTGAAGAGTGTGGACAGACTGGTAAATGAGAACATTGTTCCTTTCAATAAAGCATGGTGTAATTTCATTTTAAACGTAGCGCCCAACCGGGATGGATTGATTGACAACAATGCGCTGGAAACATTAAAGCAAGTGGGCAAACAATGGAAAAATGACGGGCCGGTAGCGGCGTTACCTGCGTATGCATCTCCCATTATTTCTCCTAATATTGCCAAGCACCAGGCGGCCAATTCCAGCTGGAGCAGTGATATGAACATCATGGATTTTGCAAACGACGATAGTTTCAGAAGCACGTGGCAGTCGAACCCCGCGGTGAAGCAGCCCTGGTTTGAAGTGGAATTCGACCGGCAGCAGGGTTTTAACATGATTGTGATTACGGAAGATAAAGTGCGTCTTAAGCAATACAGGCTGGAGTATAATGAGAACGGGGAGTGGAAGCCATTGCCGTCGGCAGGGGAGAATGCGGGGCGTGTGAGGATTCACCGTTTTCCGCGTGTGTGGGGTAATAAAGTAAGGATACTGATAGACGGTTACGCTGAAACGCCTGCGATTGCAGAGTTTGGCGTGTATAACGAGAAACGGTAATAATGGATGTTGTCCGCAGACTTTGTTCCTGGAGATAATTTCCAGGAACAAAGTCTGCGGATTTTTTATTTTTTCTCTTCATGATATTCCTGTTCTGTGTTGATAGACCATATATTTGATTTGGTGACGATGCCGTTTGAAATATTATCTACTGCTACCATGGCGGTGAGCATAGAGTGGTCGGAGTTATTATATTTGTGCATACCGTTGCGGCCAACCAGGAACAGGTTTTCGAAGGTATCTATATAACTTTTCAGTTCTTCGAAGCGGGCATAGGTGCCCCAGTAGGCAGGATATGTTTTTTCCATTCTGAGTACGGTGGCGTCCAGCACATCTGCCTGTTGGGCCAGTCCTATTTTACAAAGTTCTGTGATGGCTGTTTGGCGGATTTGTTCGTCTGTCAGTTCCCAGAAGTCGTCTCCTTTATTACAGAAGTATTCCATTCCCACCCAGGTGGTGTCAGGGTCTTTCACCATGTAGGGGCTCCAGTTGTTGAATAATTGCAGCCGTCCTACTTTCACATCTTTTTCCTGGATATAGATCCAGGTGTCTTTCAGTTCCAGTGGTTTGTGTTCGCCGGTTTTTTTATCCGCGAAGCTGAGGTTTTTTAACAGGATACCGATGGTGATAAAGTCGCGGTAATGTAACCCTGCCGCGATTTCCCTAACATTACCCGGTACATTTGCTTCCAGGTCGGCTACCAGTTCTTTGATGGGCATGGTAGAAAAGAAGTAGTCGCCTTCCAGGAGCACTACTTCACCGGTGGTGCGGTCCAGCGCTTCGATGGCCGTGATGTTATTACCGGAGGTATGGATCTTTTTCACATCGTGCTGCATGAGCACCGTGCCGCCTTTGTTAATCACCTGGTGGGCTACTTCTTCCCAAAGCTGGCCGGGACCATGTTTAGGGTACAGGAATTGTTCGATCAGGCTGGTTTCTACATTTTTTTGTTTCAGGTCTTTTGGCTTTCCTGCTTCGATAGCTGATTTTACCGCATGCGAAATTGCTTTGCCGATGGAGATGCCTTTGATCCTTTGTGCGCCCCATTCTGCAGAAATGGCTTTACAGGAAACGCCCCACACTTTTTCTGTATAGTCTTTGAAGAAGAGGTGATAAAGGGTAAGACCAAAACGGTTTACCATGAAGTCTTCCAGCGATTTTTCATCTTTCCTGGGAAAGATCTGTGCCCACAGGTATGATACCATGATGCTGATGGTGGTGGAGAAGCCCAGTTTGCGGAGGGTATCTACTGACAGCTGAATAGGGTAGGTAAAGAATTTATGCAGGAAGTAGATGCGTGACAGGCGTTTCCTTACGAGCATGATGAGGTCGGGGTCGGGAGCTACCAGGGTATCGGTGTTATTGCTGTTGCGGGCGGCTTTTACTTCTCTTGTTTTTTGCTGATAGCTGATAGAGAATATTTCCGCGGCTTCTTTGTCCAGCGGCATCATGTTCATCCACCAGTCCATTACGCGGTCTGATTTGGAGAAGAAGCGGTGGCCTCCGATATCGATGCGGTTACCTTTATAGTTTACCGTTTTGGAGATGCCGCCGATGTCTGTGCTTTTTTCCAGTACAATAGGGAGGATACTGGTGCGCTGTAGTAGTTCATAGGCAGCAGTGAGCCCTGCAGGGCCAGCGCCAATGATGATAGCTTTCTTTTGCATGAGCGAATGAGGTTATTGAATAAATGGTTCTGAGGTGAGCTGTTGTGAATTACCTGTCGGAAATTACCTGCCGGAGAGGCATTCCCCGGGCAAAGAAATGGTGGAAGCTGTTTGTTAGTGGCATAGTAGAAAAAATGGTTTTACGACAGGTATTTCCGGGCAAGGGAATTACCTGTTTTTTTTGAGGGTGTATATTATATGGGTTAGCAGCAGATAATGAGGGCTGCCCGCACTATACAAGTATAGACGATGTTACTGAAATGCGACGGCAGCAATAAAGGTTAGCGGTTCAGAATTTCCATTTATAAAAATTTACGGGCGCGTGTTTTCCTTCGCTGATGGTAACATAGCCGCTGTTGTCGGGAAGGATGGTAATGCCTTCGCCTTGTTTCTCGGTTACATAAGGCAGTTCTTTTGCAGGTTTTGACATGGCCTGTTCCACGCTTTCATTGGTATTGCGGTGCCAGTAGTAAACGGTGGTGAGGGTTTTAATAACGATGTGATGGCCGTCTTTGGAGATATCGCCGGAGGTGATCCAGGTGTAGGGGAGTTTTATTAATTTCTCGAGGGTAGCTTTATCGCCGTCTTTGAAGAACAGCTGGCTGGTTTTATACAGGCTTATTTCTTTTTCTCTTTTGCTGAGGATATAAATTTGTTTGCTGATGGGATCAATCATGAGCGACTCTGCATCGCGGGGGCTGTTGGGGTAGTGCAGCGTGAGCACATCGGGGGTAACTTCCACGTGTGCCGCGGGCAGTTTATCGGGTTCCTGGAACCGGTAAATGCGGATATGATTCCGGATGCCGGAGTTATCGCCGATATCGCCAACATATACATAGTGCTTGCCTTTTTCGGGGCCTATACCTTCCGCGATATCTTCCCAGTCGCGGTTCCCTGCATCAGTGAGTTTCACGGTGCTGATCAGCGCCGCTTTACTGTTGAGCAGGTATACTTCTGGTTTATTGCCACTGTCGTTATGCGTCCAGTAGCAGCCTTTCAGGGTGGAGCTGGAGGCGATGCCGGAGGCTTCTTTGATTTTGTCGGAAGACAGGGAGCCGAGCGCTACCGGGGCTACGGTTTGTGCCACGGTGGTGATAGAGGACAGGAGCATGAGTATATAGATAGTGATATAACGCATGCGTTAAATTACGGAAAACTGGGGAAATATTGCGTGTATGCGGTGGGGTGGCTTCGGGGATACGGTGTATATACAGTATACACGCGGTGTACACGGATGGGAGGTGGACTTGAAGCGGATTTTGTCTTAACCAGGATTACGCTGATTATGTTGATTAGTTTTTTGATTGTTTTTTGTTTTTGATTTGATTTTTGATTTGATTTTGATGATTTTTTTTGATTGTTGGTAGTTGGATAGGGGATTTTTGATTTTTTTTGGGAGATGTGTTACAGGGGCGCATGGCGGCTCCATGGAACGATGGCTCCGGGGGGTAAAGGGGATTGTTTATTGATGGTTTGTTTAGGCTTGGGATTCATTCCCGTTGCTGTTTATGGATGGTATGGAATGCAGGAGAGGTGAGTATTTTTTCCTTGCGGAGCGATGGTGCGTAGGGTAATACTTTCCTGACGTCCGGTATGTGTTGTTTCCTTTTGGGAGTTTCTTTTTTAGTTTCCGGTGTGCCGATGAAAAGGATATCTGCGGCCATAAAGCGGCGGTCCCTGGTGAGATCGGCTCCTTTCCGGGCGGTTACCTGCAATACGATGAATAGTATGCCTTTTCCGGGGATAGAGGCATCCAGTTTTGCTCCACTGAAGGGCGCGTTGATATCCACTTTTATGGTGGTGGAATGCTGCCGGGTGATCCGCCGTTCCACGAAGCTGATTCGTGTGGCAATTACTGTTATTTCGAGGTGTGTAAGGGCGTCTTGCGGCGGTAGTGTTTGGGCGGGTATTTTCAACCTCCCGTTTTGTATGACCGGCTGCTATGGGAAGAACTTATCGATTCCCGTGTGTTTGTTGAACCGGAAGCCCTCTATTTGTTTCCACTGATCTTTTCCGGCGGTAATCAATGCTTTGTTGAGGCGGTTCACGAGGGCGCCGTCGCGGTTGATTTCCAGTTGAGGCGTAAAGGCCTGCCGGATAAGCTTTGCTTTCCTGCTGGCGATCCCGAAATTACGGGATGCCTGCCGCGTGGCGGCAGTTTGTTTTACAGTGACCGGCATGGTACGTACAAATAGCTCCCATTTCTCCGGTAACCGATCACATTATCCAACTTACCGGTGAATTGGAATAACCCAGATTGTTTTGCCATATCGATTTGTTTTTCTACTGAAAATACGAAGAAAAAGCGAAAAAGGAGCTTCCCCCTGCTATTGACATTAAGAGATTAATATGCTATTTTGTATAGTATATCTTAACCAAAATCTAACCTCTATTCAATGAAAAAATTCTTCACTATCCTATTAGTGTGCTGTACCTTTTCCTTATCCTCCTTTGCGCAAACAGGTATTATTACCGGCAAGGTAACAGGGGAAAAAGGGGAAAGCCTGCCCGGCGTGAGCGTACAGATAAAGAACACTAATAAAGGCACCTCCACAGACACCGATGGCAATTTCCGGCTGGACGCCGGCAATACGGATGTGACACTGGTTTTCCGGCTGGTGGGCTATCTTACAACAGAAGTAAATACCGGCGGGAAGGGCAGCATTACCGTTACACTAAAACAGGACACCCGGAACCTGGACCAGGTGGTGGTTACTGCGTTGGGTATCTCCCGTAAAGAAAGAGCAGTAGGTTATTCTGTACAGGAAGTAAAAGGCAGCAACCTTACACTTACCAAAGAACAGAATGTGCTGGGCTCCCTGGCGGGTAAAATAGCCGGCGTGCAGGTAGTAGGTGCATCCGGCGCCAGTATGGGCGGCACGCAGAAAATAAAGCTCCGGGGAATTAACTCCATCAACGGGCAGGAAGAGCCGTTGATAGTAGTAGATGGAACGCCCATTTCCAATAATAACTTTGCGGGCAGAAACGGTCCGGATCTGGGAAACCTGGCGCAGGACATTAACCCCGAAGACATTGAGTCCGTGAATGTGCTGAAAGGTCCGGCTGCTTCTGCGTTATATGGATTGAGGGGACAGTATGGCGTGATCCTGATCACCACCCGGCAAGGCGGCCGTAAGGGAAACAGAAAAATGAACGTGGATGTTAACTCCGCTTTTTCTGTGGAAAAAGCCGGCAACTTTATGCCGTTGCAGAACATCTATGGCGCAGGCAGCAGCCAGCAATTCAGTACTATTACCGTGAACGGGCAGGAGCAGTTGGTGGCTTCCGGCACAGATGAAAGCTGGGGCCCGAAAATGGATGGAACACCGGTGAGGCAAATGTATAGTTTCTATCCTGCTGATCCCGATTATGGCAAGCTGACGCCGTTTAGTCCGCATCCCGATAATATCAAGGATTATTTTGTAACGGGTACCACTTTTAATAACAACATCAGCATGTCTGGTGGCGGTGAAAATACCACTTTCCGGTTGTCGTTCAATCATACGGATATCAAAGGTATTGAGCCTAATACCTATCTCAAAAGAAATAACCTGGGCTTCAATGGCTCGCTGAACCTGACGCCGAAACTAACGGTGACTACCAGCTTCAATTACGCCAACAATAAAGGCTTGCGCCCGGCCCAGGGATATTACCAGGGTTCGCGCAACTTTTATCAGTGGTTTGAGCGGTCGCTGGATATGAACCGGTTAAAGCAGTATAAATATCCTGACGGTACTTTTTATCACTGGAATCATGAAGATATTGATGATCCTGATTTCCTGAAGAAGCCGGGCAGCGACTGGAACAACCCTTATTTTGAAGCATACGAGAATCTTAATCACGATACGCGCGACCGCTTCTTTGGTAATGTAGGACTAAGCTATGATGTATTACCGGGCCTGAAAGTAAGCGGCGCCGTGAGAGGTGATATGTATACGCAGAGCATTGATCAGCGCAAGGCTTACGGGGGCAGGGATATCAATGAATACTACGAAGCGAAATTTGAGAATAAGGAAATGAATTACGAGCTATTGGCGCAGTATAATAAAACATTTGATAAACTGAGTTTTAACGCTAACGTGGGCGGTAACCTGCTTACGCAGCGTTATAACGGCATCCAGGGAAGAACGCAGGGTGGTTTATCTGTTGTTAATTTCTATAATCTTTCCGCGTCCATCGACCGGCCGGATGTATCCAATTATCTTCGCAGGAAGGAGGTGCGCAGTGCGTTTGCAGCTGTTTCGTTTGGCTATGATAACATTTATTACCTGGATGCCACGGTACGTAATGATATTTCTTCCGCTTTGCCGGCAGGTAATAATTCTTATTGGTACCCATCTGTTTCTTTTAGTATGGTATTTAGTGAGTTGCTGCAATGGGAGCCGCTCTCTTATGGAAAGGTCCGTATCAGTTTAGCGAAGGCCGGATCAGACCTGGACCCTTACCAGATCTATGAATCTTATATATTGGAAGCGCCGTATAAAGGACGTGACGATAACACCTACCTCCCCATGCACCTGCCTACCACGCTTAATAACCCGGAGATCAGGCCATCGCTGGGTAACTCCTTTGAAACAGGGTTAGACCTGAAGGTGCTGAAAAACCGTTTAGGGCTTGCATTTACTTATTATAACCAGCAGAATATTGACCAGGTGCTGAGCATACCTGTGTCGGGTGCTATTGGTTATGAGAATACAATCATTAATGCCGGTAAGATCCAGAATAAAGGCGTGGAGCTGAGTTTGACTGCCATGCCTGTACAAACAAAAGTGTTCAACTGGAATTCCACGCTGAATGTGAGCAGGAACAGGAGCCTGGTAAAGGAATTGTATCCCGGTATAAATACCCTGCAGCTGGATGTGAATACCTATTCGCGGGTAAGCGTTTACCTGAATGCGGATGTAAACGCTGCATTTGGCACCCTGGTAGGGAATGCTTATCGGCGGGATGCTAAAACGGGTAAAATATTACTGGATGCGGCCAATTTACCGATGTTTGAAGAGAACCACAATTTTGGCAGCGTGGTACCGGATTTCACCGGCGGCTGGCTGAATAGTTTCCGTATCGGCCGGTTTGATGTATCGGCGATGATTGATTTCCAGTCGGGCGGACAATTTTTCAGCTGGACAAAAATGCTGAGTGTTAAATCCGGCCAGGCAGAAGAAACAGCAGCCATTAATGATAAAGGAGAAAGAATGTGCGTGATCCGCTGGCAGATGGCGGCGGTGTGAAAGTAAATGGTATTTCCAGTGTAACAGGGGAGGAGGTGACTGCTTATGTAGACGCAAAATCGTATTACCGTACGGTGCTGGGCACATCGGTATATGAAGAATGGTTGTATGATGCCAGCTATATTAAAATGAGGGAACTCCGTGTAGGCTATACGTTTAGTCGTGAGGTGCACCGGAAAATGCCTTTCAACAGCATTAATGTAGCGCTTATTGCACGTAATCCTTTTATGATTTACCAGCAGGCGCCGAAAGGGCTTGATCCTTCCGAGCTTTCCACCGGGCGGTCGTCTATCAGCTGGCTGGAAACAGGTCAGTTAGCCACCACCCGCTCTTTTGGCATTAATCTTAACATTTCGCTGTAAACCCAGACTATCATGAAGAAGCTATTATATATTGTTATCGTACTTGCGTTTACGTTAGTATCCTGCACCAAGTTTTCAGACAGTATTAACCGCAACCCCGAATCTGCCGGATACTTTTTCCAATCCGAAGTTGCTTACCTATGCCATCCTTAGAATGGATACTACCATGGCCACTCCTTATGGGTTGTTGTATGTGCAGCATCTTTCAGAAAAAGTGTATACAGATGCTTCCCGTTATATCAACATCTCCTTTGAATTTTCCAGCTTCTATGCGGACGCTTTGATGAACCTGAACAAGATCATTAAAACCGTTCACTTTAATGAAGATGAAGGGTCCGCTAATAATCAGAAAGCAGTAGCGAGGATACTCCGGGCTTATTTTTTCTGGTTCATTACAGACCGCTGGGGAGATGTACCGTATAAAGAAGCACTACTGGGACGTGAAAAAATAGATCCTGCTTACGACAGCCAGAAAGATATTTATACAGATCTGTTTAAGGAATTAACCGAAGCTGCCGCCCAGCTGGAAGACAGTAAAACTGCAGCAGCAGGCGATGTGCTATATTATGGTGATATCAGTAAATGGAAACGCCTGGCAGGCACCCTGCATGCGCTGATGGCACTGCGGCTATCGAAAGTAGATCCTGCCTGGGGCAAGCGTGAATTTGCGGCAGCACTGAGCGATGGCATTTTTACCAGTAACGACGACAACGCTATTTCACAGCACCTGGGAGAAGCAGCTTACCAGAACTATTGGTATTACGTGTATTCTGTGCAGGGCCGCAGATGGTATTGCATCAGTAAGCCACTGGTAGATTACATGAAGCCGCTGGGCGATCCCCGTTTGAAAGTATATGCAGGCACCACCGGCAGTGGCGATTATGTGGGCATGCCTTACGGCCTCCAGGGAAACGAGGCGCAGAATATACCAGCGGGCAATGTGTCTTTCCAGGGCACGGCTATCCGTAAACAGGATGCTACGGTTTATTTGGTGACCTATGCGCAGGCGCTGTTTGCCCGTGCAGAAGCAGCGAAGCTGGGATGGGTCCCCGGCGGCGATGCCGCTGCATTGCTGGATTACAATGCCGCTGTTACCGCCTCCATTAATCAATGGACGGGCTCTTCCACCGGTGTTGCCGCTTATCTCGCACGCCCGGAAGTAGCTTATAATCCCGCTACTGCCATTAAACAGATTGCGTATCAGCGTTGGGTGCATTTGTATATGAATGGCTATGAAGCATGGGCAGAATGGCGAAGAACAGGCTATCCTGTGTTGACGCCTGCGCCGGACAATAATAACACGCCTATTCCGCGGAGACAGGGATACCCGCTTTCGGAGCACAATGTGAATACCAAGCATGTGGAAGATGCTATTGCCGCGCAGCCGGGGCTGCATGGCAAGGATGATTTGACGGGGAGAGTATGGTGGGATGTGGAGAGGTAGGAGGGCTTTGGAATATGACTGCGGATAATAGCTCCTTTATTCGCCACTTATTTTGCGGCGAATAAAGGAATTACCAGCTATTTATTTAACAGGGATCTTACTTTTATTATATAACAAACCTGATAATATTCATACTGTATCTGTAAATAACAGCTTTTAATAAGCTGTTATTGTTCTACCTAGTTTCAAATGTTTGAAGGATTTGCGTATTGACCTTGAAGTCCTTTTTGGGTTCGTTATTTTCTCTATCTCAGGCGCTGCACAAATTAGGGCTTACTACTCAAGTGCCAACAAAAATGACCTATTTAACAGACGGGGAGCGCAGGCAAATCAAAATGGGCAATTTGTATATTGAGTTTAAACCTACTACTCCCAAAAAGATGGCATTTGAGGGTGAGTTAAGTAGCCTTGTTATACTAGGTCTCATAGAAATTGGAACCAAAAATCTCTCAGCAGAATTTGAAAAAAGAATTAAGGAAATTCTTCAAACCGAGAAAAGTGAGGCACTGACAAAAGATTTGGCTTTAGCTCCTGCCCAGGTTTATGACTTTATTATACATCTATTAAGCGATTAGAATGATCGAATGGCTAAATCTTACAGATGCCCAAAGACGAACTTCACTCAACCAGGCTGCTGTTAAATCGGGAGTGATTCCTGTTGCAATTGAAAAGGACTGGTGGGTAACCCTGGTACTTAAAGCACTTTTTACAACCCCCAATGAAGGACATTTTATTTTTAAAGGTGGTACATCCTTAAGTAAAGGGTTTGGATTAATTGAGCGTTTTTCTGAAGACATAGATATAGCCCTGTCCCCGGAAGCTTTTGGTAAAAAGTATAAGGATGAGCCTACCCATAGTTATGTAAAGGGATTGAAAAGGGAAGGATGTGCATTTACTACGGATACTATAATTAAAGAATTGGCAGTCAGTCTACAACAGGGCAGGATTAGATCTTGCCAACATTGAATTGTTCGCCGAAGCAATAGATCCTCTAATGCGGGACAAAGATCCTCAAACAATTTATGTACGGTATCGCTCTTTATTTGAGCCCCACCCTTATTTGAAAAATGAAGTAAAGATTGAGTTTAGTGTAAGATCCCTGACTGAACCATTTGAGACAGTGGACATTCAATCTCTTCTTTGGCAACATTTTCCTAATCCCAGATATGCGGAGCAGTTATCTAAAATAAGAGCTACCCATCCAATGAAGACGCTATTGGAAAAGATGTTCCTACTTCATGAAAAATTTCAAATTATTAATCAAAGGCAGATTTTACCCGAAGATGTTAAGCTGGAACGCGGGTCCAGGCATTTATTCGATCTAATCAGAATGGATGACAAAGGAATTGCAGATCAGCTTTTGACCGATCCACAGTTTATGAAAAACTATTATTACACCGGCGATACTGGATACGTCAGAAAGGGGTGAACTATGATAAACTTCAGACCTCCAGCAGAAATCTTAGAAATTTATCGGGCTGACTATGCCACAATGCGCTCTGAGATGATATATGGTAAGTCGGAGGATTTTGATTCCCTCATTCAAAAACTAAACAATTTAAACGACAAAATTAATAGGATGGTACTACCATCTTCTGTTAGCGGCCACCTTTTGTAAATGCGAGGTATTAATTTTCCCGATGTGCGGGTGTTGCCCTGGTCCAACGTCAATGAAAAGATGCCGGCTCCTTATTGAAGCCGGCATCTTTTAGTTTAAAATAATATAGGTATCTGTATCAGTATGCAATAAACCATTTCTGGCTGTTTGAAGAGTACCATATTTGTGGAACTAATTTAGCACCGTCCCAGGTGGCACCGCCAGCAACACCGATCGATCTGCCACTCAGAGCATGTACGATGGAGTATTGGTAGTTACCCAGGTCATTTACTATCCACCACTGGGATACTAAATTCGCCCATTCTTTCTGAATGATTTGTCCACCTTCGGAAGGAAAGACATTTGTAGTAGTGATGGCTTTACCGCTGTGTACCGCTGTTATTTTATAATAGCCATTGTTCAGGTAAGTAAACTGCCAGTGTTGGTTATCACCGCCGTTCCAGGTAAACTGTTGCAGAGGGGTTCCATCCTCCATGGAGAAGCGATCTACATCCATGGCTTTGCCGCTGTGAACTGCCTTTAACTGATAAATGCCATTTGCAATGGACTGGCTCGGGTACCCGAGTAATGATCCATCGGGGGATGTTTTACCAGTGTTGTTTACCAGTGGGGTCTCTTCAGGAGTTGGTGTTGCTATTTCTTTCCGGCAGGATGTCATCAGGGATTGTCCGGCAACAATGGCCAACACTAAAATGATTTTGCTACAATAATTCATGGAATTTGTTTAGAAAAATTAATGTTGATTATAGTTAACATGTACAATAAGTTGCTATGACTGGGTTCTTGTCATAGTACATAGGATCACATGGAGATTTTTATTTTTTAAATTGGTTACCTATACACCTAATGTAATTATAAACCGGAAGAATTTTCAATAAATATTCTGCTTGATAATTACTATACAAAACCAATCCAGAGCTTCATCATCACTGATCGCGCCATCCACACCAATGGGGCTGCCTACGATCAAGTTTTTGTGATTTTAGCCGGCTGTTGTCTTAATTTCCCCGATTTTCTCTGAAATAGAGACAATGAGTTGAAGAATCTGGTGGGTAATCTGATATGGAGGCGTCATCTTTAGCGGTATTGATAGTATCACGTGATACTATCAATACCGCTTTCCCCAATAAAAAAGGTCCGCTGTCATAGCGGACCTTTTTGTTGCCTGACCTGGATTCGAACCAAGACAAACAGAGTCAGAGTCTGTCGTACTACCGTTATACTATCAGGCAATAGTAAATCAGGACCGCGAAATTATGACATTTCTGATAATTACCAAATTTTTAATCCTTTTTTCTCAAAAAAAGATCCTTAAAGCACTGAAAATCATATACTGACGCGCCAATTCAGTGGCTTCTTTTATACTTGCAGCTGTAAGTCAAATCCCTCAAAACAGGCTATGTTATTACTATCTCCCCGGTCCCTTGTTGCCCCTGCTCCCGGTTTCGGCGCCTTTGTATTTGCCAGCCGGCGTAATGGCCTGCTCCTGGCAGCTGCTATTATTGTTGCGGTGATCAAGATGGTGGTATTCAAACATTTTTTCCCGTACATAGATTTTACATCAGATACCGGTTCTTATATGGAAACGGCCCTGCAGAACAGGAATTATAATCTCTGGCCTATAGGATATTCCAAATTCCTGTGGTTGTTTCACCAGTTTTCCCGCTCAGAAACGATGCTCACCGTGGTGCAGTTTGTATTGCTGGAAACCAGTGCGTTTTTCTTCTATTTCAGTGTATGTTATATTTTTAATCCACAGAGCTATTTCAGGTATGGCTTTTATGCTTTCCTGCTTATTAATCCCTTGTTCCCTTTCCTGAGTAATTATTTTATTTCAGATGCGCTGTTCCTTTCGCTCGGACTTACCTGGATTACTTTGTTGCTGTGGATCCTGCATAAGCCAACTACGTTGTTGCTGGTATTTCACGGGCTATTGCTGGGCTATGCGTTTACGGTGCGCTATAATGCCATGTTTTACCCGTTGGTGGCGCTGATCCCGATTTTATTATCTGCTTACCGGCCGTGGCAGAAAGTGGTAGCTGTTTTGTTGCCGGTAATGCTGATCGTTTCGTTTGTACTGTTTACCCGTCAGAAAACAGCAGAGCATTCCGGGGTGAAAATATTTTCTGCTTTCAGCGGCTGGCAGATCATGAATAACGCGATGTATATGATGCAGTATGTGCCGCTGGATTCTGCGGGCGTGCCGCCACAGTTTGCCAAAACACATAAGGCGGTATATCACTACATGATGGCGCTGAAGAAGCTGCCGAGGAAAATAGTGGTGTCAGACGGATCGTATTTTATGTGGGACATGAACGGGCCGCAGAAAGGATTGCTGAGAGATTATGGGTTGGAGCATCAGGGTAAAGATGTATATGCGGGCTGGTGTGGCGTGGCGCCTTTATGCAGTGATTACGGCAATTATATGATCCGGAAGTACCCCTGGGATTTTGCCCGCTATTATTTGCTGGGCAATGCAAAGCTTTATTTGTTGCCGGAACTGGAAGTGTTAGGCGGATATAACCGGCCTGTTATTAACCTGGTGAATAAAGAGGTAGCCACTTTTTTTAAAGATGGGGACAAGCCTAAGCCGGAAGGTAAATATAATAACTGGCAAAGCACGCTGATGTCGCTGTTCCCTTCTTTGATCGTGATTTGTCATTTGTTGTTTATAGAAGAAACGATCCGCTATCTTATTAAAAAAGGTACCCGGAAAACCAGCCATAAATTTAATATTGCGCTGTTGTTGTGCTGGGCTTTCATCGGGCTGAATTTTGCATTCAGCGTTTTTGCCGCGCCTATTGTATTGCGGTACCAGGTATTGCTGATCGTGTTGTTGCTGGGGTATACCCTGCTGCTCACAGAAATAACCGATGCGCCACATGTGTCGCAGGCAGAAGCCGAAGCGGAGGAAGAGCGGGTGATGCTGGGCATTTAGCAGGATGTAGAGTACCCGGAAAATATGAATTATATATTTGTATCTTTATCCGGGCTGTTACAAACTGCATTCATGCACTGCGAATGAAAAGACTGATCATTATTTTACTCATCTTGTTTTGGGGGGAATATATTTTTGCCCAAAGTTCTCCCTGCTGGTTGCGCTATCCTTCTCTTTCTCCTGATGGAAAAACAATTGTATTTACTTATAATGGCGATTTATACACCGTTGCTGCCAGGGGTGGTGCTGCTGTACAGTTAACGGCTAACTCTGCGGAAGAGTGGATGCCTGTATGGAGCCATAATAGCAGCAGTATTTCTTTTGCATCTGACCGTTATGGTAATGCCGATATTTTCCTGGTACCCGCAAAAGGAGGAACTGAAAAACAACTCACCTTTCATTCGGCAGATGAGTATCCCTATGATTTCAGTGAAGATGATCAGCAGGTGATTTTTGGCGGCTTGAGAATGGATGCAGTAAACAACCGGCAGTTTCCTTCAGATGCGCAGCCCGAGCTATATCGTGTATCCGTAAACGGTGGACGGGTGATGCAGTTACTAGCCGTTCCTGCAGAAGATGCAAAGCTGAAAGGTCCATTCATTGTTTATCACGATAAGAAGAACCGGGAGAATCCCTGGAGAAAGCACCAGGTATCTGCTGCGGCGAGGGATATATGGCTGTATGACACGCAAAACGATACGTATAAGCAACTGACAGATTTTCGCGGGGAAGACAGATCCCCGGTATTTACCGATAAAGGGAAATCCATTAGTTATTTGAGTGAGGAGAGCGGCAGTTTTAATGTGCACCGTTTGTGGCCCGGTCGTCCCGGCGCATCAGAACAACTGACAGCATTTAAGCAATTCCCCGTCCGTTTTTTGAGTGCATCCCGCAATGGGACACTGTGCTTCGGTTTTAACGGAGATATTTATTTACAGGCGCCGGGCACTGCGCCCAAAAAAGTAAACATACATCTTACCAGCCGGGTTACGGAAAATACAACCGTAGTGCCGGTAGCGGATCATATTAAATACGGGGTGGTTTCACCGTCCGGTAAGGACATCGCGTTTATTTTCAGGGGAGATGTATTTTCCGCCGGCATGGAACACGGCGTTATCCGGCAATGGACGCATACTCCCGGGGAAGAAGCAGACCTGAGCTTTTCACCGGATGGTACCAAACTGTTGTATGCCAGTGAAAGCAGCCATGGCTGGCGGCTTTGTGAAATGGATCTGCTGCATGGAAAGGAAACCGTGTTGCTGGCCAACAACCAGGAAAACTATCAGCCTTTATATTCACCAGATGGAAAAGAAGTAGCTTATATCGAAAACAGGGTAACGTTAAAAATATATAACATCGCTTCGGGAAAAAGTCGCCGCATTGCGTCGTTGTTCAGTCGCAGGGATCATGATCAGTATTTCCGCTGGAGTCCTGATGCCCGGTATCTCCTGCTTCAATACAACCAGCCGGGCGCCGGCAACCAGGAAGTGGGCCTGGTAGCAGCCGATGGTAGTGGTAGTGTACAAAATATTACGCAAAGCGGCTTTTCCGATGAGGCGCCACAATGGGCAACGGACGGAAAGATGATGATCTGGAAAAGCGACCGGAACGGACTCCGGGGTTTTTCCACGAGCAGCAGCCGGCAACAGGACGTATATGCGTTACCGTTTTCCGGCGGCAGCTTTAAAGATGCAGAACAGATTACAAAACTGACGCCTTCAGCCGCTATGCTGGCAGATGTATTACTCAATAAAAGCGGCAACAAATTATATTACCTGGTAAAAGCCGGAGCGGCTTACCAGTTGTGGATAACAGATATTCCCACCAAAACGTCCACGATGCCTTTGTCGGTGAAGGCAGAAGATTGCTCGCTGCAATGGGACGCTGCACAACAACAACTTTTCCTGCTGGCAGACGCCCGCATCCTGCAATTGGATACTACGGGGCAAACGCGGCATAGCATTACCATTAAGGGTTCCATGAAAATAGACCTGGCAGCAGAGAGGAAGGCGATGTTTTCCCATATCTGGCGAAGAACAAAGGAAGCGTTTTATACCGCTGGTTATCACGGCGCCGACTGGGAAGCGTATGGCCGGAATTATGAAAAGTTCCTGCCGCATATTGCCAACAACTTTGAACTGGCAGAAATGGTGAGTGAAATGCTGGGTGAGCTGAATGTAAGTCATAGTGGCGCAATGGGTAGCTATGTGGTGAAAGAAAAGGAAGAAACAGCTTCCCTGGGTATTTGTTACGATGTATCTTACAGTGGCGACGGTGTGAAAATAAGTGAAATACTTCCTGGTGGCCCGCTGGATCAGGACGCATTTAATCTGAAGCCGGGCATGTTTATTACGGCCGTAGATGGTGAGGAGATTACGGCAGATAAAGATCTTTCGCAATACCTTAATCACCGGGCAGGTAAAAATACCCGGCTGCGTATTGATGATGGTGGCCAGCGACGGGATATAGTGGTGACGCCGGTTACGCCGGAAGCAGAAAACGACCTCCTGTATAAAAGATGGGTAAAACGTAACAGGGACGAAGTAACACGCCTCAGCAACGGACAATTGGGATATGTACATTTATACCGGATGAACGACGCCGCCTACCGCAATGCCTACAGCGAAATAATGGGCAGGTACGCCGGCTGTAAAGGTATTGTAGTGGATACCCGTTTTAACCGGGGAGGCGATCTGGCTTCAGACCTGGGCATGATGCTGAGCGGCACGGAGATCAGGAAAAATACAACAGACGAGCAGGTGGAAAGCATAGAGCCTGGCTTCCGCTGGACAAAGCCGTCGGTGGTGATTGCCAACGAAGCCAACTATAGCGATGGCAGCTGTTTTGTGTTCGATTATCAGTATCTCCATATGGGTAAGCTGATAGGGATGCCAGTGCCTGGCAGTTGTACCTTCATGACCGGGGAAACATTGCCCGATGGTAACCTCCATTGGAGCGTGCCTTCACTGGGTGTAAAAAGCCGGGAGGGCTATTACCTGGAAAATCATCAAACGGAACCGGATATACGTGTAAGGAATGCGCCTGAAGAAATAATTAAGGGAAGAGATCAGCAACTGGAAGCAGCCATCAGGGAATTGATGAAGGAAACTGCTCCATCAACATTATAACGACCTGCATTTTATGTCTTATGAAGAAGACAATAATATTCATTGGGAACGCCTGAGAAACGGCGATAAGCAGGCGTTGTTTGCACTGTATAATAATACCTATTCACATCTGCTGAGGTTTGGATTGAAAACCTGCGGCAGCGATGAACTGGTAAAGGACTGTATCACACAATTATTTTTGCAGCTGTGGACCCGGCATCAAAGTCTGCGCCCGGTAACCAACGTGCCGGCCTATTTATTTACCGCGCTGAAAAGACAGCTACTGGATCAGTTGGCGTACCAGTCGAAGATCCATGCAGCTATTCACCGGATGACTGATAAGGAAGCGGAGCGCGAATTATCTTATGAAGAAATTATTATCCAGGTACAACAGGACGAAGAATTAAAGCAGCGGCTGCAGCAGGCGCTGAAAGCGCTCACTCCGCGACAGACAGAGCTGATACGGCTTAAGTTTTTTGAAGGATTGTCGTACGAACAGATTGCTGCACAAACTTCACAAACGGTGAAAACGGCTTACAATACTATTTATGATGCCATCAAAGCATTAAGGAAAATGCTGAAATAAGCCCGGCTTTCCCATCTCCCGAAAAAAAATTTATAAAACCTTTAGGAAAAACGATTGATTTTGCCGTCTGTATAGTCAAAGGCATTATCTACATGAATTTCCAGGATTTCGAAGCCGCCGACTTTGCATGTGATGAATCTTTCCAGCGCTATTGCCTGGAAGAGAATGACAGCGATATATTATTTTGGGAGAGCTGGATAACCCGCCATCCTGAAAAGAAGGCTGTTGTACAGGAGGCCCGGTATATGATTGAGGTATTGTCGGCCCGGCAGGGTAACCGCCTGGAGCAGTTGAAACACCTGAAAGATGGTATTTTACAGTATGATCTGCTCCATTCGGCCCTGGAAGAGCCGTTGGGGCAAAATACACCTGCTCCCGCCAGGAAAACCGGTCCGTTATTTAAATATGCTGCCGCATTGGGGGGCATCCTGCTACTGGCCGGCGCCATTTACCTGTTCAGCCGTACCAACACCGTTACTGATATCACCTCACCCAAAACAAGCATGGTTGTTATCAATGCCGGCAACGATCCCCGTAAAACCGTGGTGCTGCCGGATGGCTCTTCCATTATTTTACGGAAGAACAGTACCGTGGAACTGGCGGAGGGATTTAATGAGGCCAACAGGAAGCTAACCCTTACAGGGGAGGCTTTTTTTGATGTAACGCAGCATGCGCAGTATCCTTTCATTGTACATACTGCCGCTTTTGATATTAAGGTATTAGGTACCGTTTTTAACGTAAGTGCCTATGCCGGCAGCCATCAGTCGGAAACCGCTTTGTTTAAAGGCAAGGTGGAGGTTACGCTGGCCAATAAGCCCGAAGAAAAGATCATATTACAACCAAACCAGAAGCTAACGATGAATGTTGCCGGGCTGCCGGCGCCGGTCAATCCTTTTAAAGTAATGCCACTGGACGCAGATCCGGTAAATCATAAAGCCAGGGAAATAGCCTGGGTAAGAAACCGGCTGGAAATTGAAAATGAGCCGCTGGAAGTGATAGCGGGCAAGCTGGAAAAATGGTATGGCATCAAGGTCACCTTTGCGGATGAAGAAGTAAAGCATTACCGGTATTCCGGCACCTTTGAAAGTGAAACGATCCTGAAAGCATTGGATGCCCTGCAGTTATCTTATCCATTCAGTTTTAAAATGGTAAACGGTCAGATTATCATCAGTAAATAAATAATTATACATCAACCAAATAAAGAAAGGGGAAGTGCTGGAACACTTCCCCCGGAATTAGGCTAGAAAATGTCCTGAATGATCATTAACTAAACCAACATCAAAGGTATGTTAAAACTTGTATTCCTGGAATGGAAGGGGAAACCTGTTCCCACCGGCAAATTGCTGCTTACTATGAAATTAACTGTTCTTCTTTTTTTGACCTGCCTTCAGGTGCAGGCTATTTGTTTCGCGCAGGAGACCATTACCCTGCAGGTAAAAGAAACAAGTATCAAACAATTGCTGAAAGCACTGGAGCATCAAACGGCCTACCGCTTTGTGTTCCATGATAAAACACTGCCTGAAAACAAAAAGGTGACGGTAGCAGCAAAAGAAGCCACACTGGATGCGGTGCTTTCACAGGCATTTGCCGGTACCAACCTGGCATATACACTGAAAGAAGATGGGCTGGTGGTAGTATATGCAGGCACAGAAAGTACATCTGCCGTAGATATTACGATCAGGGGAACGGTGAGGGGAATAGATAACCTGCCTTTACCGGGAGTTACCGTTCGTGCCTCCGGCACCACCGCCGGTACGCTTACCAATGAAGATGGCGCTTATACGCTCATCGCCCCGGACAATGCCACCACGCTCCAGTTCTCACTGGTAGGGTATCTCAGCCAGCAGGTAACTATTGGCAACAGACGTGAAATCAATGTGGTACTAACAGAAGACATCAAAACGCTGAATGCCGTAACGGTTACCGGGTATACGAATTATACCAGGGATAAATCTACCGCAGCCGCCGGCGTAGTAGGCGCTGATAAGATTACGCAGGTACCGATGGCTACCTTCGACCAGATATTACAGGGACGGGTTCCGGGAATGGTGGTATCTGCCGGCTCCGGCCAACCAGGTACCGCTGCAACGATTACCGTACGGGGCGTTGGTACCATCAATGGCAGCTCCTCCGTTTTATATGTAATGGATGGTATTCCCATTGAGGCAGGGCAGTTCCAGGGCATCAACCCTTCAGACATCGCTTCTGTTACCGTATTGAAAGACGCTTCTGCTAAAGCATTATACGGATCACGCGGTTCCAACGGCGTAATTGTGATCACTACAAAAAAAGGACAGGCCGGAAGAATAGCGGTGTCGTATAAATCGCAGTATGGTTTTTCCAATATGACCACCCCCAAGTTCCAGATGATGAACTCCGTGCAGCACCTGCAGTTTGAAGAAGAGATTGGCCTGGAAACCGGCGCTAACCTGGGACCGGGTTGGGAGTTCTCCAATAAAAATCCTGACTACCTCAATAAAACACCACAGGAACAACAAGAGGCAGATCATATCATTGATAGCTTAAGAGGTGTTAATACCGACTGGAGAAAAATTTTCCTTCAGACAGGTAAATTCCAGGAACAACAGCTGAGTGTAAGCGGCGGTAATGAAAATGTGCGGTTTTATAGTTCTGTGAATTATTACGATCAGCAGGGTATTGCCAAACGCTCTGAATTGAAACGCTACAGCTTTAAAAATAACCTGGATTTCAATGCGGGTAAATTAACCGCCAATATCAACGTAGGACTGGCCTATTCTGAGTCTTCCTTTATAGAAAGAGAAGCCTCCAGCAGCGGCAGCAACCCGTTGGCAGCGGTATACTACGCCCTGCCTTATGAATATCCTTATGCACCGGATGGCACACTGGTCACCAATTATAACGATGATGTGTACCCGGTATATGATCTGCGGGAAGGCAGTAATGCACTGGAAGCGTTATTAAATACCAGCAGTAAAGATAACCAGCTGAAAAGCATTATCGGTACGTCACTGAATTACATCCTGGCCAAAGGATTGGTGGCGAAAACCAGGCTGGGCATTGACTTTAGGGAAACTACCACAGAGCGTTATGTGAACCCGGATTCTTATTCCGGCTATAAAGTGGATAACGGCGGAAGAGGTAGTTTTGGAGAAGGCGTTACCAGGAACGTTACGCTGGTGAGCACTTCGGGGTTAACGTATTCAAAAGTTACCGGCAAACATGATTTCGAAGTATCCGGTTATTTTGAGTTTACCAGGAATAATTACCGCGCATTTGATTATACAGGTTATGACCTGGACGACAGGTTACCTGCCACTCCTGCCGCCATTACACCCGGTTCGCCCTACAGCGCCTTGCTGGGCGGAGGTCGCACCAAAAGTGCGCTGGCTTCTTACATTGGTGTAGGCCGGTATACTTTCAATGAAAAATATACCCTGAATGCGAGTTACCGGTATGATGGCGCTTCTACCGTGCCACCGGACAACCGCTGGCATGGGTTCTACTCCCTGGGTGTTGGATGGGAAGTAAAGAAAGAGAATTTCCTGAAAGATGTGAGCTTTGTAGATAACCTGCGCTTCCGGGCCAGCTATGGTACTTCTGCCAATCCATTTTCCAATCTCGGCCCCTTTGCTTATTTCCGGACTTATGGAACCGACCAGTATGGCGGTAACCCGGCGATTGTGCCTAACCAGCCGGGTAATCCGAACTACGACTGGGAGTACGCCAAAGAATTTAACATCGGTTTTGACCTGGGTGTAATGAATAACCGCATCCGCCTGGTAACAGATGTATATAATAAAGTAACCAATAACCTCTTTATAGAACAGCCGTTATCTATTACGTCAGGATTTTCCACCATGTTCCTCAATTCCGGCGCTATGCGCAACAGGGGAATAGAAATGGACCTCCAGGGAGATATTGTGAAGGGAAAAGATCTCACCTGGTCGGTAGGTGTGAACTTTGCCTATAATAAAAATGTGATCACCGATCTGGGCGTCTCTGGTGAATTTACGCAGGGTACTACACAGATTGTAAGAGTGGGCTTGCCTTACGGATCTCACTATGCGCCTAAATGGGCCGGTGTGGATCCGCAAACAGGCGATCCTTTGTACTATGACAGGTCAGGTAATAAAACAAGCGATTATAATGAAACGGCTTTGAGCGTAGCCGAATTCGGCACTTATATTCCTCCTTTCACCGGTGGATTTAATACGGCAGTTAGCTGGAAAGGTTTTTACCTGAATGCGCTGTTTACATTTGCAGATAAAACCATGCGGTATCTCAACGAAGATTATTACAACGAGAATCCAAGTTTTGCCAGCAGTAATCAATCGGTACGTATGCTGTATGACCGTTGGAAGAAACCCGGTGATAATGCCATCCTGCCTAAGTTTGATGCCAGCAGGGGATTTTCTTCCAAAGATATCCAGGATGCCTCTTACCTGCGTTTAAGGAACGTAAACATCGGCTATAATTTCCCGAAAGAAATCATGACCCACCTGAAATTTGTGCAGGGCATCCAGGTATTTGCGCAGGCTCAGAACCTGTACACCTGGACCAGCTGGAAGAGTTTTGATCCGGAGAATAATTATGGTGATGGCAGGTTTGATTACCCCAGCGCACGAACCTACACTTTTGGCCTGAACGTTAATTTTTAAATCATTAAGCTCATGACGATCCGTTATATCAAATATACTTTTGCACTCCTGTTGTCGTTGTGTACACTTGCCTGTAATAAGCAACTGGACCTTTCTCCTACCGACAGCATTATAGATCCGGGAAGAACCTTCCGGACTGTCAGTGATCTGAATGGCGGCCTGCTTGGCGCATACGCTGGTCTTACTTATAACACCATCTACGGCGTATCATTGGTGACCGATGAATGTACGTTGCCCAGTGAGAACGGTACTGGCGGCGGTGTAGCCACTTACCGCTGGCAGATAGATCCCAGCAATACCACTATTACTGCTTCTTTTGGGGAGTATTATATTGCCATTGACCGTGCTAACCGCGTATTGGGCGCTATGGGCAATGTTACTGCCAAAGGTGATGAGATAGTTTTGAAAGATCAGTACCGCGGAGAGGCGCTGGCGATACGTGCTTATTGTCATTTCCAGCTATTGCAGAGTTATGCAGTGGCATATGAGCCGGCAGCGATGGGAGTACCTTATATGGATACTTCCGTTAACAGTTTTCCTGCCCGGAATACTTTTGGAGAAGTAGTAGCTGGAATAGAAAGAGATTTACAGCTGGCTAAAACACTGATCCCAGCTGAAGCAGATGATAACACGAGGATTACGGTTCCTGCCATTTCTGCTATCCAGGCGAGAGTAGCTTTATACGCCAAAAAATGGACCGATGCCATCACCTATGCTACAGAAGCTATTGATGCGCTGCCGCTGGCCTCCGCCAGTGATTTTCCCGGCATCTGGAAAGACACCAAGCAATCTGAAGTTATCTGGAAGCTGAAACAGGTAGCAGGTAGTGATGATGAGTTGATCGGCAGTGCTTATTTCGACAGGGATGTAGCGTTATATGTGCCTTCTTTTGAACTGATTAACCTGTTCGATAAAAATAACGATGTGCGTTATCCTGCTTATATACAGTTTGACGATACCCGTGGCGATGGCAACTCTGAATACCTGGTGAATAAATATTTTGGATCTTCCGGCAGCATGGGCCTGGCAGATATTAAACTTTTCAGAACGGGAGAAATGTACCTGATCCGTGCAGAAGCATTGGCGGAAAGTAACCGGGTGGCGGATGGCGCCGCTGACCTGAACGACCTGCGCGCTGCGCGTATCAATGGTTACACGCCGCAGTCTTTCAGTAATAAAGATGCATTGATCACCGCTTTATACACCGAACGATTCAAAGAGCTGGCCTTTGAAGGGCATCGTCTCTTCGACCTGAGAAGAAGGGGACTGTCTGTAACCCGCAACCCGGAAGACGCTATCAACGCACTGGGTGCTGTGTTGCTGAAACCTGGTCAGAAGGGATATGTATTTCCTATTCCTGATGCAGAAACGAAAGCTAATAAAAACATGAAACAAAATCCCGGCTACTGATGAAAAGAATAATAACTGTACTAACCATAACGGCTATATGTTTAAATGCCTGTTATATGCGTATGCCCAAACCGCTGACTATTGCCGGCCGGCCGGCTTCCATCGGGATCATTGGTGATACGGCAGATGTAACCACGCCGGTAAAAGGAGGAGTAGCGTTGATTGGTGGTGGCGGGAATGTGGACGGCGCTTTCCAATGGATGATTGAACGCAGCGGTGGCGGTGATGTAGTAGTGCTTACCGCCTCCGGCAATGGCGGCTATAACCATGACATCGACTCCCTGGGGAAAGTGAACTCAGTAGAAACGCTGAATATTACCAACAGGGAACTGGCCAATAATGATACCGTGGCCAATATTATCCGTAATGCAGAAATGTTGTTTATTGCCGGTGGTGATCAGTCGCGCTACATGCTGCAATGGAGAGGTACCAAAGTAAATGATGCGATCAATTATTTACTGCAGGAAAAGAAAGTGCCGGTGGGCGGCACCAGCGCGGGTTGTGCTATCCTGACCGGGTTTTATTACAGCGGCGAGGGAGGCAGTGCGGTGTCTGATTCGGTGTTGGTCAATCCATATGATTCGCTGGTAAAAGTGTATAACAACGATTTCCTGCATGCGCCTTATCTTCGTGACGTAATCAGTGACCAACATTACCTGAAACGTGGCCGCGAAGGCAGGCATGTTACTTTTATGAGCCGGATCATTAAAGACCAGGGCGTTTTTCCAAAAGGCATTGCGCCCGATGAAAAAACGGCGGTATGTATTGATGAAGCAGGAGTGGCCAAAGTTTTTGGCGTGAGCAAGGCTTATTTCATTATGTCTGACAGTCTTAAAAAACCGGAACTTTGTGAACCGGGGCAACCACTGCAATGGAACCATGGCGGGCAGGCATTGAAGGTATATGAAATCCCTGCCAGCGCTTCCGGCAACGGCAGTTTCCGTGTAGCTGACTTTGATGCCGCAACGGCCAGTGGCGGCGCCTGGTATTGGTGGTGGGTGGAAAAGGGACAGCTGAAGAAAAAAGCAATCTGATTATTTCCGTAATAAAATTTGATATGAAAGGCAGGTTTGGTATTTTATTTTTTCTGATGGTACTTTTTGTTTTGTCTGTAATGGCGCAACAGAAGGCATCATCTTATGTGCTGGTGATCCATGGTGGTGCGGGTACTATTCTTAAAAAGAATATGACCCCTGAAAAGGAAGCCGCATACAAGGCATCTTTACAAAAAGCACTGGAAACGGGCTATAAGATCCTGCAGTCGGGCGGAAGCAGCCTGGATGCGGTAGAAGCGACTGTAAGGGTGTTGGAAGACGATTCACTTTTTAATGCGGGCAAAGGTGCTGTGTTTACCCACGAAGGGCGCAACGAGCTGGATGCCGCCATTATGAATGGTAAAACCAGGGCAGCGGGTGCGGTAGCCGGTGTTACCACCGTGCGCAACCCGGTGAGCGCTGCAAGGGCGGTGATGGAAAAGTCGGAGCATGTGATGATGGTAGGGCCGGGTGCAGAAAAGTTTGCAAAGGAAGCAGGACTGGAAATAGTGGACCCCTCGTATTTCAGAACGGAATCGCGCTGGAGGGACCTGCAGAGTGCCATCAGGGAGGATTCTATTGCTGCGGCTAAATCGAACGCCTATACGAACCCGGGCAAGCTGGGTATAAAAAACCGGGATTATAAATTCGGAACGGTTGGGGCGGTAGCGTTGGACCGGCAGGGCAACCTGGCGGCAGCAACTTCTACCGGCGGTATGACCAACAAAAAATATGGCCGCATTGGTGATTCGCCTATCATTGGTGCGGGTACCTATGCGAACAATGAAACTGCTGCCATATCCTGTACCGGCTGGGGTGAGTTTTACATCCGTAATGTGGTGGCTTATGATTTGTCTGCCCTCATGGCGTATAAAGGACTTTCTGTACAGCAGGCGGGTAATACGGTGATCAAAAAAGTAGGGGATATGGGTGGCGATGGCGGTTTGATTGCCCTGGATAAAAAAGGAAACATGACCATGTCTTTTAACACGGAAGGCATGTACCGGGGCGCCGTTACCAAAGACGGCAAAATTGAAATTTCGATTTACAAGTAAACATTATAACGAACGGATGCGGGGCGTAGTACCCGTATCCGTTCGTATTGTTTTACTCCAGCGGCCTTTTTGGCGCATCATCTTCTTCCAGGCTGTTTTCTGATACATCCTCATCCGTAATATCTTCTTCCTCCAGCAGCTCATCTATTTCCACGTCGTCATCTTCTTCGTCGAGTAATTCATCAGAGTTGTCGTCGCCCCGCCGGGATTGTTCATCCTGGTTGCCTCTCTGCGGCACGGGTTGTTGTTTTTGACTAAAAACATCGTCTGGTTGAAGATCGTCGTTGAGCAGTGGTCCGGGTGTTTTAGGTTGTGTGGTCATAAAGCAAGTTTTCCAGGGAAAGTCCAAACATCGCACCACTAAAAACAGCTTGATTTACAGGCTGCTGTTGCGGAGGGCTGCGTAAATAAATACACAGTTAATGGGTTATTCATTCACCACTTTACTTTTTCTGAAAACGGCGCTCCATTTGCTTACGAAGGCGGCCGACAAAGTTTCTGTTTTTTGGGCAATGAAAATGGCATGAAAGGATCTGGGGCCCTGTATCACATAATACAGCTGCGATTCCGGACTTCCGGCGCCGGGTGTTTCCACTTTAAACAGTGCCCAGCGCCGCTGGGGAATATTTTCTTTTCCAAGCAATGTCACCTTTGCCTGTGATGCTTTACTCACAGCGGCTTCCGAGAAACTTTTTACAGCGAGATCAATGTTATCGACCCGTGCATTTTCCATGGTCATATTGTTGATCAGCAGGGTCCATTGCTGCGCCGTTTCATTGGCAGGCAGGAACTGACGGGTAGCGAGATTGTCCACTTCAGTATCGGTGATCGTTGCCCATTTTACATTGGCCGGCAGCGCTATTTTAAGGCGTTCCTTTCCCGCCGCTTTGCCTGTTTTGAAGGAATTGCCAATTTCATGAAATAAAGGTTTAAAACCGGCTGAAAATGGCAAAAGGGTGGTGGCAGTCAACAGGTAGGTTTTATTGTTGGAATACGCAATGAAGATGCTGGCGAATATGGTATCGGTTCTGCTTCCCTCCAGGTGGATTTCATCCAGCCAGATCATCCGTTTGCCGGAGCTGACAATACTGCCGGAATCCAGTAATTTGAAATAAGGATTGCGGCCGATATAGTACAGGAGCTTTTTTGCAACGGCATCCACATTGGAACGGGGTTCATCTACAACGTTGACCGTAAAATTTTCCGGCGCTACCAAGGCACTGTCGGCCCGCTGCGCCATGAATTTCAGGGAAAGGATCTGTTTGTTTTTTATTATCTGCCATCCGTCGGGAATTCCTACGGAGAAGTGGTTCGCCGTATCGCGGTAGTTCACAAGGTTCTGGCCGTTGGCAATAAAAGAGAGTAACACGAGGCCACACAGCAAAGCATATTTCATCCGGAGCAATTTGTGGTACAAATAAAACATATTTAGTGTTAGCCTGCAAAAGAGAAAGCCTCCGACCGGAGGCTTTCTCTTTTGCAGGCTAACATCAACGGACGATTATTTAGGCAAGTATTATACGCGGTTATCCCGGGGCGCCCTTGTTCCATAAAATCTATCCTGGTCAAACTGGTCGTGGTTGTAAAAGTCGTTATCAGCGATAGTTGAATCCGGCGACACAAACACATTCCGGATATCCCGTTCTGTTTCGGGGGTAACGATCACACCTTTTTCATAAAAAGGAAGGATGCTGATCTGTAAAGGAGTTATTTCCGGCAGCAATACGGTATCATCTTTTTCATGCAGGATGGCTACACCTATAGGAAACAGTACTTTCCGTTCGGTGAGTCCTACCCGGTTCCCCTTAAGGTTGATAACGAGATAGCGTACCCTGCGTGAAGCGGGATTGAACAGCAGGTCATCTACTTTTCCGAATCTATTGCCTTGCAGATCTTCCACCCCCCAGTTCCTGATATCGGGCTGTCCGTCTACAATCTCAAATCTGCTGCCGCTTAATTCTTCAAGACGATTGGTTTCAGTGATAGACATAGTAATATTTTTTGGATAAAGAATAGGTGAAAACCTTTACGGTTGTGCGCCGGGAGTATCTGCCGCGGGTGCAGCGTTGCCGGTAGTACTAACAGTATCAGTAGTGGTAATTACGTCCCGTTGATGGTTATTACTGCTGCGCATCAGAAAAAACAGGATCGCAGCGATGATGATAAGTCCTAAGATCAGCCATAGCCACGCCGGGTTTCTTTTCCTGGGTTGAACTTCTAAGTGTGCCATAGTTGTATGGTTAAGGTAGATAAATATCCCGGATGAGTTTTGTCCGGAAGGTTCATTCACTATTCGGCAATCATTATACCAATGCACAGAAAAAATGTGAGGAGCGCTATTTTCCTTGTCTATGGCTTGTTATAAGGGGATTTAGGTACTGATTCCGGGGAGTTCAGCCATTTTTTTGTTAGGGGTCTTTTTCCTACGTATTGCGGAATTATAGTCCGCTGTATATACTCACTGCTACGAGTACAGAGATGCGGTCTTTGTCCCGTTTCCCGAATGTTAACGAAAGCGTAATACACGCTGTATTGCCGGAGATACGCCGCGAAAGAGGCGTTGAGCTGATCCCGGAGGGCTTCCGTTTTTACATTCTGGTACGCTGCGGACTTGGCCCTTTACCTTTGAAGCCTTATATTGGCTGGTATGGCTGGTATTGAAACCGGCGTTGAAAAAATATATTGTATGAAGAAGATTACCGGTATAGCATTGTTGCTGATGATAGGATTCACTTCCTATGCACAGCGCGCCTCGCATGTGGTGCTGATTACCATTGATGGCTTCCGGCCAGAGTTTTATACAGACGCTTCCTGGGGTATGGTAAACCTGCGGGCCATGAAAGACAGCGGCGCTTATGCAGACGAAGTAAACAGTGTATTCCCTACCGTTACCTATCCCAATCACACGTCGCTGATCACCGGTGTAACACCGGCGCGGCATGGTATTTATTATAATACACCTTTTGAGCCTAATGGCGCCAGCGGCATCTGGTACTTTTATTACGACAGCATCAAAACGCCTACGCTGTTTGATGCGGTGCATAAAGCCGGGAAAAAATCGGCTAATGTAATCTGGCCGGTATCTGTGGGCGCACCGATCGATTACAATATACCGGATGTATGGTCTATTGGAAAAAAAGACAGGCGGGAGCTGATGGCTACCGTCACCAATCCTGGGTCGTTATGGCAGGAAGTACAGGAATATGCCACGGGTAAGCTGGGTGAAAAGGATTTCACGATGGAGGATGAAGAAATGATCCTGGATGAAAATGTGGCGCGTATGTCGGCCTACCTGATCACTACCTATAAGCCTGCTTTTACCACGCTGCATCTGGCCTGTACAGATCATTATGAGCATGAACAGGGGCGGGATGGCCTGCTGGTAAGAAAGGCGGTAGCGGGAGCAGATAGGGCGTTGGGTACTATTATTGAAGCGCTCAAACGCGCAGGCATATACGAAAATACGACCGTCATTGTTACCGGCGATCATGGTTTTGTGAATATCAGCAAAAGCTTTTCCCCGAATGTATTGCTGGCGCAAAATGGTTTGCTGAATAATATCAAAACGGGTGATTGGAAAGCGCAGTTCCATTCTTCCGGCGGGTCGGCCTTCCTGCATCTCAAAGATCCGAAGGATGCAGCTACACAGCAGAAAGTACTGGCGTTGCTGAAAGCACTGCCAGCGGCACAGCAGCAAATGTTCCGGATTATTGACCGCAAACAGCTGGATGCAGTGGGCGCTGATCCGCATGCTGCTTTGGCCATTTCCGCCTCTGATGGCGTTACCATTGGGGGTGGCTCCACCGGGGAACTGGTAATGGCAGCCAAAGGGGGCACACATGGTTATTTCCCGGATTTTAAAGAGATACAAACCGGCTTTGTGGCTTCCGGAGCAGGGATAGTGGCAGGCGGTCGTGTGAAAGAAATGAATGTAACAGATGTGGCACCGCTGGTAGCGCAACTGCTTGGATTATCATTGGATAATACTGATGGTAAAGTGCCTGCGGGCGTGGTAACTAAGTAAGCATTGAAACGTAGCAATACTGATCGGACGCCTTGTGAAAGGGGCGTCCGTTTTTTTGTGGTGCCTGGGAAGCGATATTACATCTGCAGGGCAGGTAAATGCTCATATGCTGCAGGGGCTATTACTGCTGCGTCATCAGGCTTTGCTTTTCTGACAGAATTTACCGGCCAGCATTCCAGTTGTGTTGCGGGCAGTTCATACTGTATAATTGATCGTATATCCGTATCAGTTAGTTCAGGTTGCAGCCATTGTTCTGCGAGTCCGGGAGTAAGCATCATGGGCATTCTGCCGGCGTTGTCGCCGCCGTTATGGATCTGTGCCATCAGTGGGTTAGCGGCACGGGTTAGCAGGGTGAACGCGGGAATACGTGCGGGTTTATCTACATCCCAGGAATTAGACATTGCCCACAATCCGGCTATAAAAAAGAGTTCCTGTTCTTTGGGTTTGATATAATAGGCCACTTTATTTTTCCATCCGGGAATGTGCCGGTATTCAAAGAAGCCGCTGGCCGGAACGAGGCAGCGCTGGTGCCGGATGGCATTCCACATGGTGCCGTTTTCAAGTACTTTTTCGCTGCGGGCGTTGAGGAAAAGTTGCCGCTGGCGTTTTACTTTTTCCAGGGTGTCCAGCATTTTAGGTATGGGACCCCAGGTGTATTTTTCAAGTTTGATGCCGTTGTTGTTAGTAACTACGGGCCATTGCGGATAAGACATCCCGATCTTGTGCCAGGTAGGGTCGAAGTCGATATCCAGTTTGCCGCCGGGTTTAAGTCGCGGCAGGTATTTGAAAATGCTCTCTATGCTGGAGGTAAAGGCAATATCGTAACACATATTATCTGTCGTGGTATTATAATCGGATAAAGGTACTTTTATTTCTGTATCTGTCCCGGTGCGCTATTTCCGCATATCTACAATGACGGCGGTTACAACGCCCCATACCTGGAAGTCGGCGTCTTCTGTGATAACAATAGGTTTATAAAAAGGATTTTCGGGATGTAGTACCCAACTGCGACCCGCTTTTACGAGCCGTTTTACGGTATATTCCCCATTGAGTGCCGCCACTACAATATCTCCCGTGGAGGGGCGGATAGAGCGGTCTACAACCGCCATGCAACCATCGGGAATGCTGGCATCAGTCATGCTATCGCCCTTTACCCTGATAATGAAGGAGGTAGAGGGATTTGGCTGCAGGATACGGGAGAGATCAATCTGCTCTTCTTCATAATCCAGGGCAGGAGTAGGAAGCCCTGCAGGGACACTGGTATTAAAGAATGGCAGGGTAATGTGCGGGTCACTCAGTTTCAACACTTGCATATAACTATCGTTTTTGTAAATACTAATATTATTAGCAAAATAAAGCTAAAATTATTAGTTTATGAAATCCATTAACACATCGTTTGCAAAAGATGGAAATCCGCTGCAGGAGAGGGGAGAAGTAAGTGCCGGGAGATCAGTGAGCTATGAATTCTGGTTGCTAAAACAGGCGCAGTAAGATTTTTTTTGACAGAAGAGAAGATAATGTATCCAGTTCAATATTTATCATTTATTGGCCGTTTATATTAATGTTAATCACTTGTTATTCAGTACATCCGGATTTTTTTTCTACACTCCCTGTATGTCCCACACATAATTTTATGCGCCGTTAAATTTTGCGCGGTGAAAATATTGTAAACCTCAGATAATCCTTATTTCTTATGGGCATTCAAATGAAAGCACTCCTTTTCTGCTGCCTGGCAGCCTTCACCTTCTTTGCACCCAACGATGCAGCTGCAAAAGTTAAATCCAAAAAGATCGTTATTAATACGGAGAACGACGCACGGATCTATGTAGATGGAAAACTGGTCAATAACACTTCTACAGAAATCAAGGTAGCAGCATACGCGCAGGTAAACATCCGTGTGGAAAAGGTAGGTTTTATTACACAGGAGCGGAACTACATCAATGATGGAAAGCATACATTGCCTTCTACAGATTATATTAAGCTGGAGAAAGATGATGCGTACGAAAATTCAATGGTAACGAATCTTGCTAACCAGGATATCGATGTACGGACCAGTCATGATGAAGAAAATTCCTGGAAGCTGATCAACCGCATCATTACCGGTTATTTTGATGTGATTGCGGTTACCGATAAAGCGACGGGATACATGTGCACTGCCTGGGTAGTAAAATCTTTTAAAGCAGCTACTGTCCGTACCCGTCTTATCATTAAAACAGGGAACACAGACCCGCTTACCTACAAGGCAAAGCTGGTAAGTGAAATAGCTCCTCCTGGTGTATCTGCAAGCTCTGATGAATCATTCCGTAACTGGGACCGGCTGCTGCGTACGTTTGAAAATGTAGTGCCTGAACTGCAAAGCAGGCTGGCGAAATAAGCAGGCTGGAATGCTGAAAAGAGATATTGGCAAAGGTTTATTATACCAGTGATTATATATAAGCGCTTATATTTAAATTTCCCGTTAATTCCAAAAAAAACCTTTGTTATTTCATTTTACTTCCTATTTTTGCACCTGAAATTATGATTACAAACAAACATACACATCACCACCATCATATCTTACCACAAGGGTAGGCAGGGGGATGATTTGTGTATATCACCATATTACATCATCAACAGGGGCTTACCGCAGAGGTAAGCCCCTTTTTTTATTTTATCAGGGATGAAACTGAAAATTGCAATCCAGAAATCCGGCCGCCTGCACGACGATTCCATCAAACTTTTGAAGGAGTGCGGCATCGACATCAACAACGGTGTTAATAAACTGAAAACAGAGGCCACCAACTTCCCGCTGGAAGTGTTTTTCCTGCGTGATGATGATATTCCGCAATACATTGAAGATGGTGTGGCAGACATAGGAATTGTAGGAGAAAATGTAGTGCTGGAAAAACAAAAGCAGGTAAACATTGTTCAGAAACTGGGCTTTGGAAAATGCCGTTTGTCTATGGCGGTGGAAAAATCGGTGGATTATACTTCCGTGAAAGACCTGCAAAATAAACGTATTGCTACCAGCTATCCTGTAATAGTGGAAGATTTCCTGCAACAAAACGGTATTACCGCAGAAATCCATGAAATCAGCGGCTCCGTGGAAATAGCGCCAGGTATTGGTTTGGCAGATGCTATCTGCGACCTGGTGAGCAGCGGATCTACCCTGTTCATGAATGGTCTGAAAGAAGTGGAAACGGTGCTGAAGTCGGAAGCAGTGCTGGCAGCCTGCCACAACCTGAAGCCGGAACAACAGTTGTTGCTGGACAAACTTTTATTCCGTATCCAGGCAGTAAGGAAAGCAAAAAATAACAAGTACATCCTGCTCAATGCACCCAATGATAAACTGAATGAAATTATTGGTTTGCTGCCGGGCATGAAAAGCCCTACAGTACTGCCTTTGGCTGAAGCCGGCTGGAGCTCCGTTCATTCGGTACTGAATGAAAATGATTTCTGGGATATTATCGAAAGTTTGAAAGAAGCGGGTGCACAAGGCATCCTGGTAGTACCCATCGAAAAAATGGTGATCTGATAAACTGAGTAAACAATGCAAACAACCAGATTTCCCGATAAAAGTTCCTGGAATACGCTGCTGCAAAGACCTGTAATGGATACCTCCACGCTCGAAAAGAAAGTGAATGATATCCTGCAGGAAGTACGCACCGGCGGCGATGCCGCCATCAGAAAATTTGCAGCTGAATTTGATAAAGTAACGCTGGATAATTTACAGGTGCCATCTGCGGCTTTCGCAGCTGCAGAAACTACGCTGGAACCAGCACTGAAAGCGGCTATCCAGCAGGCGGCAAAAAACATTACTACCTTTCACTGCGCACAGCAGGAAAAGGTACAGGTGATAGCCACCATGCCCGGCGTACAATGCTGGCGCAAATCAGTCGCCATACAAAAGGTAGGCTTATATATTCCCGGTGGTTCCGCGCCACTGTTTTCCACGATCCTGATGCTCGGCATACCAGCCATGATAGCAGGTTGTAAGGAGATAGTGCTCTGCACGCCCTCCCTGCATCCGGCGATCCTGTATACTGCCCAACTGATAGGCATTGAAAAAGTATTTACCATCGGCGGCGTACAGGCCATTGGCGCAATGGCGTATGGTACGGAAAGCGTGCCGCAGGTATATAAGATCTTCGGTCCGGGTAACCAGTATGTTACCTGTGCAAAACAGCTGGTGAATAAAAGCGGCGTGGCCATAGATATGCCGGCTGGTCCTTCTGAAGTGGCCGTGCTGGCGGATGATAGCTGTGTGCCGGCTTTTGTGGCAGCCGACTTACTATCGCAGGCGGAACACGGCCCCGATAGCCAGGTGGTATTGGTTACCACAAGTGAGCAGGTACTCACCAATGTAACCAATGCGTTGAATGCCCAGCTGGACGAACTGCCCCGCAAAGGCATTGCCACAGCGGCATTGGAAAACAGCAAGATGATCCTGGTGAAAGATATGGATACTGCCATTGACATGCTGAATGCCTATGCGCCGGAACACCTCATCCTGGCCTGTGAAGGCGCAGAAAACCTGGCAGATAAAGTAACAGATGCAGGTTCTGTTTTCATGGGAAATTATACCCCGGAAAGCGCAGGTGATTACGCCTCCGGCACCAATCACACCCTGCCTACAAACGGCTATGCCAGGGCTTACAGCGGCGTGTCGCTGGACAGCTTCGTAAAAAAGATTACTTTTCAGCAGATATCTCCCGATGGGCTGCGGAATATTGGAAGTACCATAGAAGCCATGGCAGCAGCAGAGGGACTTGATGCGCATAAAAACGCCGTTACCGTAAGATTAAAACAGCTGGAATACACCGGCTCACTTATAACAGATTAATTAATGCAATATGTTTAATCTCGATACCCTGGTAAGGGAAAACATAAAAAAACTGGTGCCTTATTCTACTGCCAGAGATGAATTCAAAGGAGAAGCATCCATCTTCCTGGATGCGAATGAAAATAATTTCGGATCCCCGTTGCCGGTGAATTACAACCGCTATCCCGATCCGATGCAATGGCAGCTCAAGTACAAAATTGCTGATATCAAAGGTGTGCCGCCGCAAAATATTTTTATTGGTCACGGCAGCGACGAAGCCATAGACGTGCTTTACCGCTCTTTTGTGAATCCGGGTGTGGATAACGTGATCCTTTGTCCGCCTACCTATGGCATGTACGAAGTAAGCGCGCACATCAACGATGCTATTATCCGCAAGGTAACGCTGACAGAGGATTTTCAGCTGGACATCCCGGCGTTGCAACAGGCCATAGATGCCAACACAAAGCTCATCTTCATCTGTTCTCCCAATAACCCTACCGGCAATTCTATCAACCGCTCGGACATAGAACTGTTGTTGAATAATTTTGATGGTATTGTGGTGATAGATGAAGCATATATCAATTTCTCCCGTCAGAAAACTTTTATACAGGAACTTACCGAATACCCTAACCTCGTGGTGATGCAAACACTGTCGAAGGCATGGGGATTGGCCGGACTCCGCATCGGGATGGCTTTTGCCAGTGAAGATATTGTGAACACCTTCAACAAGGTGAAGCCACCCTATAATATCAGCCAGGCCACCAATGAGCTGGCGCTCCAGGCATTGGAAAATGTAAGCCAGGTAAATGAATGGATCCGTGAAATAGTGATAGAACGCGACCTGCTTTCCGGGGCGCTGATCCAGTTGCCGGAAGTACTGCACATTTATCCCAGTGATGCGAGCTTTATCCTGGTGAAAACCACCGATGCAAAAGGCATCTACAATTATCTCATTGAACAGGGAATTGTAGTACGCGACCGTTCCAAAGTGGAACTGTGCATGGGCTGCCTGCGTATCACCATTGGCACGCCGGCCGAAAACCTGCGACTGCTGGAAGTATTGAAATCTTTTAACCTGAAAACAGCCACAACTGCATCTGCATGAAACGAGTGCTCTTTATAGACCGTGATGGTACCCTGATCAGGGAAGTGCCGCCAACTTACCAGATCGATAGCCTGGACAAAGTAGAGTTTTATCCCAAAGTATTTGTGAATATGGCGCGGATCGCCGCTGAGCTGGACTATGAGCTGGCAATGGTTACCAACCAGGACGGACTAGGTACTGCTTCCTTCCCGGAAGATACCTTCTGGCCTGCGCAGAACATGATCATGAAAGCGTTTGAAAACGAAGGGATCAAATTTGATGAGGTGTTTATTGACCGCTCTTTTCCCGCCGATAATGCGCCTACCCGCAAACCCCGCACGGGCATGCTCTCCAAATATCTCGATGGCAGCTACGACCTGGCCAATTCTTTTGTGATCGGCGATCGTATCACCGATGTGGAGCTGGCAAAAAACCTGGGCGCAAAAGCTATCTGGATGAATGAAGGCGTTGGTTTGGGAAGTGCCGAAATCAGCGATAACGCAGCTGCGCTGCAATCCGTGATTGCCCTCGAAACCACCGACTGGAACCGGATCTATGAGTTCCTGAAACTGGGATTAAGAACGGTAACGCATGTACGGAAAACCAATGAAACAGATATCAATATTGAACTGAACCTGGATGGAACCGGTAAAGCGGATATTCATACAGGGCTGGGTTTCTTTGATCATATGCTCGACCAGATTGCCCGCCATGGCGCTATAGACCTGAAGATCACCGCCAAAGGCGACCTGCATATTGATGAGCACCACACCATAGAAGATACGGGCATTGCCTTGGGAGAAGCCATTGCCAAAGGCTTAGGCGATAAACGCGGTATCGAAAGATACGGTTTCTGCCTGCCGATGGATGATTGCCTGGCCCAGGTGGGTATTGACTTTGGCGGCCGTAACTGGCTGGTATGGGACGCGGAGTTTAAGAGGGAAAAAATAGGGGAGATGCCTACCGAGATGTTCTATCATTTCTTCAAATCCTTCTCAGATGGCGCCAAAGCGAACCTGAACATTAAGGCAGAAGGCGAAAATGAACATCACAAGATAGAAGCCATCTTTAAAACCTTTGCCAAGTCTATTAAAATGGCGGTAAAGCGGAATCCGGCTAATATGCAGCTGCCTTCAACGAAGGGGGTACTGTAGCGGACGGGCGGCGCCTTCGGCGCCTTTTGTCTTTCTGCAGGATTACTGGATTAATCGTGATTGCACTGATTTTCCCGCCTTTTGTTTTAATATATTTTGGGGAGATAGGAGCGGATAAGATTAATTGATTGCAGAAGATATAAGCGTATTTCGCTTTTATCTCCATACAATAACTCCAACAAACTGTGGGAAAATCAGTGCAATCACGATTAATCCAGTAATCCTGCAGAAAGACAAAAGGTGCCGAAGGCACCGCCCCCCACAAAAAAAATTTGCATTTTCTAAAAAAATGTTTCATTTTTGTTCTCGCTATGCAAAATATCATTACAAACAAACATTGGTGGTGGCACGGAATCAATTCCTGATCTGTGTTACAGTGCCATGTTTCGTTTAGAAATATATTTGGAAGGCCCGCTGTTACACAGCGGGCCTTCCGCTTTTTCAGCCCTTCCCATTTTAAAAAAAACAAATACTTCACCCAATACATCATGCGTACCATCCAAGTAAAAACGAGATCCAAACAGATGCTGGCAGACATTTTCACGCCAGTGGGAATATATCTGCGGCTGCGCGATAAATTCCCGGGTTCTATCCTCCTCGAAAGCACTGACTACAGGGCCAGTGACAACAGTTATTCCTTTATTTGTGTGAAGCCCATTGCAGGTATCGAAGTTACTTCCACGTCGCACTTCGAATTTAAGTATCCCAACCTGCCCGTAGAAAAGAAAGAGCTGAAAAATAAGCAACAGGTGCTGGATGAAATGGAGCAGTTTCTCGGCAACTATTCTTTCTCCGGCAAACACCCGGTACCAATGGCACAGAGCCTCTTCGGGTATACCACTTTTGATGCCGTACAGTTCTTTGAAACCATTGAATTCAATAAAAAGAAACAAGAGGCCGGTAATACCATCCCGTTGATGCGTTACCGCTACTATCAATATGTAATAGCGATCAATCACTTTAAAGATGAACTTTATCTTTGTGAAAACCAGATAGACGGCATCGATAGTGAGTTTGAGCTACTGGAGTCGCTTATCCGGCACAAAGATTCCCCCGGGTATCCGTTTGCCACTACCGGGGAAGAGAAAAGCAATATGACGGACGCGGAATATATGCAGATGGTAGAACAGGGCAAACAACACTGCTTCCGCGGAGACGTTTTCCAGGTAGTACTTTCCCGAGCTTTCCAACAATCCTTCAAAGGCGATGAATTCAATGTTTACCGCGCGCTCCGCTCCATCAACCCCTCTCCTTATCTTTTCTTCTTCGATTACGGCGATTATAAATTAATGGGTTCCTCACCGGAAGCACAGATCGTGATTACAGATGGCAAAGCCACTATTCACCCCATTGCAGGTACTTTCCGCCGCACCGGGGATGATGAACAGGATAAACTGCTGGCCAATAAACTGCTGGAAGATCCGAAGGAAAACGCAGAACACGTGATGCTGGTAGACCTGGCCAGGAATGATCTCAGCAGAAACGCCACAGAAGTGGAAGTAGCTTCTTACAGACAGGTGCATTTCTATTCACATGTAATTCACCTGGTAAGCGAAGTAACCGGAAAGGTAGATCCGAAGCTGAATCCGTTCACGCTGCTGGCTTCTTCTTTCCCGGCAGGCACACTGTCCGGCGCACCAAAATACCGTGCCATGGAAATTATTGATCAGTATGAACCCACTGCACGTGGCTTCTACGGCGGTTGTATCGGCGCTGTTGGTTTCAACGGCAACTTCAACCATGCCATCATGATCCGCTCCATACTCAGTAAAATGAATACCCTGTACTACCAGGCCGGCGCCGGTGTGGTAGCAAAATCAGTAGCTTCTTCAGAACTGGAGGAAGTGAACAACAAACTCAATGCGTTAAAACAAGCCATTCTGCTGGCACAAAAAATTTAGTATGAACATCCTCGTTTTCGATAACTACGACTCCTTCACATACAACCTCGTTCATCTCGTGGAAAAAATCATCAACGGTAAAGTAACCGTAGTACGCAATGATGAAATTCCATTGGAGAAAGTAAATAACTACGATAAAATTATTTTATCGCCCGGCCCCGGTATTCCGGAAGAAGCTGGATTACTGCTGCCGCTGATTAAAGAATATGCGCCCACCAAATCCATCTTTGGCGTGTGTTTGGGGCAGCAAGCCATCGGACAGGCGTTTGGCGCTTCTCTCACCAACCTGAAGGAAGTATACCATGGCGTTGCTACCAACGTAAATATTATTAAGGAAGATGGACGGCTGTTTAACGGCTTACCACGACAAATACTGGCCGGCCGTTATCACTCCTGGGTAATTGATGAGTCTACCCTGCCTGCGGAACTGGTGATCACCGCCAAAGACGAAGATGGTTTTATTATGGCTGTACAGCATAACAAATACGATGTAAGTGGTGTGCAGTTCCACCCGGAAAGTGTGCTTACCCCGCAGGGAGAAAAGATTGTAAGAAACTGGTTAAGCCTGTAATAACAGCACGACACCCGTTTTAAAATTATCGAACACTCAATCAGCAAAATTCTTCCAAAAATGAAAAAGATTCTTAATTACCTTTTTGAACATAAAACTTTCAGCCGCGAAGCTGCCAAAGATATCCTGATCAGTATTTCCAAAGGCATGTTCAACGAAAGCGAACTGGCGGCTTTCATGACGGTATACCTGATGCGCAGCATCACCATCGATGAGTTGCTGGGCTTCCGCGACGCGCTGCTGGAACTCTGTGTACCGGTTAATCTCAACGGTTACGATGTACTGGACATTGTTGGTACCGGCGGGGATGCAAAAAATACTTTTAATATTTCTACCTTGTCGTGCTTTGTGGTAGCCGGCGCAGGGGCAAAAGTAGCTAAGCATGGCAACTATGGCGTGTCTTCTGTCAGTGGTGCTTCCAATGTAATGGAGCTGGTAGGGTATAAATTCAAGAATGACGATGCCAAACTGAGAACAGAGCTGGAGGATTCAGGGATCTGTTTTCTGCACGCACCACTGTTCCACCCGGCATTGAAACATGTAGCAGGCATCCGCCGCCAGCTGGGTATCCGTACGTTCTTTAACATGCTTGGTCCCCTTGTGAACCCGGCGCTGGCCAAACATCAGCTGATCGGTGTTTACAGCCTGGAAATGGCGAGGGTATACAACTACCTGTTCCAGCAAACGGACAAGCAGTTTGTGATTGTTCACAGCCTCGATGGATATGATGAAATATCCCTCACGGCAGATACCAAAGTGATTACCAATAAAGGTGAACAGGACTGGACCCCGGAGCAGCTGGGCAAACGTAAAGTTCACCAGGAAGATATTTACGGCGGTAACTCTACTGAAGAAGCCGCAAAGATCTTTATGAAGATCCTGAAAGGAGAAGGTACCTGGGCACAGAATTCCGTTGTTTTTGCCAACGCAGCAATGGGTTTGTACAGCCTCGGAACATATAATTCGTATGAAGATTGCTTCGCCGCCGCGGTAGAATCCCTGGAGTCGGGCAATGCACATAATGCGTTCAAAAAACTGATTGCTTTGCAGTCGTAGTACAGATAGTTTATCATGAAGAATATTTTAGCAGAAATTGTTGCTCATAAACACATCGAAGTAGCTGCCCGCAAATTGCAGCGCAGCGCGCAGGACCTGGAGCAGTCGCCGGCCTTCCCGAGGGAAACATTATCGCTCCGCCATTTCCTGCAGCAGCCGGAAAAAACGGGCATTATTGCGGAATTCAAACGGCGCTCTCCTTCGAAAGGAGTGATCAATGGCGATGTAACTGTTCAACAGGTAACTACCGCATACACCCGTTACGGCGCTTCCGGGCTGTCGGTGCTCACCGATGAAAAATATTTCGGTGGTTCTTCCGACGATCTGCAACAGGCGCGTAGCTTCAACCAGATCCCGATTCTGCGGAAAGATTTTGTGATAGATGAATACCAGATACTGGAGGCAAAGGCTATCGGGGCAGATGTAATACTCCTCATTGCAGAATGCCTGGATGCCGCACAGGTAGCACACCTGGCAGCTTTTGCACATAACCTCGGACTGGAAGTATTACTGGAAGTACATAGTGAAGCGCAACTGGAAAAAGTAACGGCACATACCCACCTGGTGGGCGTGAATAACCGCGATCTGATCACGTTCCAGGTAGACTTTAACCGTTCCTGTGAACTGGCGCCGAAGATTCCAGCGGATAAAGTGAAAGTGGCGGAAAGTGGTATCAATGACCCCGCTGCTATTGTAACACTGAAAGCCGCCGGATTCCAGGGATTCCTGATAGGCGAGCATTTCATGAAGCAGGAAGATCCCGCACGTGCCTTTGAAAATTTTGTACAAACACTCAGCGATCTGCAGCATAAATCATAACACGATGCGTATTAAAGTTTGCGGTATTACCAGGATAAATGATCTGCAGGCGCTGGCGGATAACGGCGTTGACTATGCAGGATTTATTTTTTACGAGAAGTCACCGCGTTTTGCCGGTAACAAAATAGATGCGAGATCGGTACGGGAAACCTCCGGCATCAAAAAGGCAGGGGTTTTTGTAAACGCGCCGCTGGAGCAGATCCAACGCACCGTGAGTGATTATGCACTGGACCTGGTGCAATTGCATGGTGATGAAACGCCGGAGTTTTGCGCTGCTGTCCGCACCTTCATCCCGGTGGTAAAAGCTTTTCGTATAGGTGATAACGTTAACTGGCAAACGGAAGTGGCGCCTTTTATACCGGTAACCGATTACTTTCTCTTCGATACCGCTTCCGTAAAAGGTTATGGCGGAACAGGCGAGCAATTCAACTGGGACCTGCTGAAAACGTACCCGTTTGATCATCCTTTCTTTTTGAGCGGCGGCATCAGTGCCGGCCAGGCAACAGAAATACAGGAGATGCAGTTGCCGGCGTTGTTTGCAGCAGATGTGAACAGTAAATTTGAGGACAGTCCGGGTGTGAAAAACATCGCGCTGGTAAAACAATTTGTGAAACAAATTCATTCATCAATAATAAAATAAACGGTCATGGATATTGCGATTAATACCGGCAACTCCAGGTATCAGGTGGATAAGAATGGCTATTATGGCAGATTTGGCGGGGCGTACATTCCCGAGATGCTGTATCCCAACGTAGAGGAATTACAGTCCAAATATCTCGGCATCCTCAGCGATCCCGGTTTTCAGCAGGACTTTGAAGCCCTGTTGCGGGATTATGTAGGAAGGCCTTCCCCTTTATATTTTGCCAAACGTTTGTCTGAAAAATATAAAGCGAAAATTTATCTTAAAAGAGAAGATCTGAATCATACCGGTGCACATAAAGTAAACAATACCATCGGGCAGATCCTGCTGGCGCAACGCCTGGGCAAACGCCGTATCATCGCTGAAACCGGCGCTGGTCAGCATGGCGTGGCCACGGCTACCGTATGCGCGCTCATGGGCATGGAGTGCGTGGTGTATATGGGCAGCATTGATATAGAAAGACAGGCGCCCAACGTAGCGCGGATGAAAATGCTGGGAGCCACCGTAGTGCCGGCCACCAGCGGCAGTAAAACCTTGAAAGATGCTACCAATGAAGCGATTCGCGACTGGATCAACAACCCGGTAGATACACATTATATTCTGGGCACCGCTGCAGGTCCGCATCCATATCCTGATATGGTGGCCCGCTTCCAGTCGGTGATCAGCGAAGAAATAAAAAAACAGCTGTTGGAGAAAACCGGCAGCGAGAATCCTGACTATGTCCTGGCTTGTATCGGTGGCGGCAGCAATGCAGCCGGCGCTTACTTCCATTACCTCGACAGGGAAGAGGTAAAACTGGTAGCCGTGGAAGCTGGCGGAAAGGGTGTACACAGCGGGTTTTCCGCAGCTACTACGCAGCTGGGCACCATTGGTATTATCCATGCCAGCAAAACATTGCTGATGCAAACCAACGACGGACAGATCGTGGAACCACATTCCATTTCCGCAGGACTCGATTATCCCGGCATCGGACCTATGCACGCCCATTTGTATGAATCGGGCCGCGCACAGTTCCTGTCGGCTACCGATGAAGAAGCCCTGGCGGCGGCTTATGAACTGAGCCTGCTGGAAGGAATTATTCCTGCTATGGAATCGGCTCACGCCCTGGCTAAACTGAAAGACCTGCCCCTGAATACAGATGATGTAGTGGTGGTATGCCTTTCCGGCCGCGGGGATAAAGATCTGGATACCTATATCCGTCACATGAATAAATAAATGGATTATGCAAAATCGTATTGATCAACTGTTTGCTGTTAAGCGGCACAACGTTTTAAATATATATTGTACGGCTGGCTTTCCGCAGTTAAATGACACCCTGCCTGTAATGACTGCATTACAGCAATATGGAGCGGACCTTATTGAGCTGGGCATGCCATTCTCCGATCCGCTGGCCGACGGGCCTGTTATCCAGGACAGCAGCACTAAAGCGTTGCAGAACGGCATGAGCCTGCACAAACTGTTTGAACAACTTACCGGTTTCAGGGACCGTATACAGGTGCCTGTTATCCTGATGGGATATTTTAACCCGGTATTAACTTACGGTGTGGAAGCCTTTTGCGCAAAATGTGCAGAAGTAGGTGTGGATGGTATCATTGTGCCGGACCTGCCAATGGCCGAATATGAAAATGAGTACAGACCAGTGTTTGAAAAATACAACCTGCACCTGATTTTCCTGGTGACACCGGAAACCAGTGAAGCACGGATCCGTAAAATAGACAGCCTGAGTAAAGGCTTTATTTATGCCGTATCTTCTTCTTCCACCACGGGGAAAGACAAGGATATGAAAGACCAGCAGGCTTATTTTGAGCGGCTGAAGCAGTTGCAGCTCACAAACCCTGTTTTAATTGGTTTTGGTATAAAAGATAAAGCTACTTTTGATACGGCATCTGCATATGCCAATGGCGCTATTATCGGCACTGCCTTTATCAGGGCCATTGAGCACAGTAAGAATATTGACGAAACGGTGAAAACGTTTATTTCGGGAATAATTCAGTAATAACATGAAAACGGTTATCATAAAATACAACGCCGGTAATATCCGCTCTGTGCAGTTTGCATTGGAGCGTTTAGGCGTAAACGGCACTGTTACGGATGATCACGAAGAGATCATGTCGGCCGATAAGGTGATTTTTCCCGGTGTGGGAGAAGCCAGCACGGCGATGCAGTACCTGAGAGAAAGAAAACTGGATGCCGTAATTGCCGGCCTGAAACAGCCGGTGCTGGGCATTTGCCTGGGTATGCAGCTGTTGTGTAAATATTCGGAAGAAAACGATACCAAATGCATCGGTGTATTTGATGTGGATGTGAAACGTTTTCAATCGCCGGTGGAAAACCTGCTGAAAATACCGCAGATCGGATGGAACAATATCACCGGTTTGCACAGCGTGGTGTTTGAACACGTACCGGAGAACTCCTATATGTACTTTGTGCATAGCTATTATGCGGCACTCGGGGCAGATACCGTGGCCATCACCAATTATGTGATCAACTACAGCGCTGCGTTGCAGAAGGATAATTTTTATGCAGTGCAGTTTCACCCGGAGAAATCAGCTATAGCAGGCGCCCGTATTATTGAAAACTTTTTGAACCTGTAAGATGAATATCCGGAAAATCAGCGCAGATGACACGCTGCAACTCCGCAGGGATGTGATGTATCCCAATGAGTCGCTGGAAGCCGTAAAAGTAGACCACGATGCAGATGGACTGCACTTCGGCGTTTTTGACCAGGGGCAACTGGTAACAGTAGTGTCCCTTTTCCTGGGCCGCGAAAGCGCGCAGTTCCGCAAACTGGCTACAGCGCCGGCTGCACAGGGGAAAGGCTTTGGTAAAGCGATACTGGCACATCTGGTGGACATCTGTAAAAAAGAAAAAATAAAACTGCTCTGGTGTAATGCCCGTGATACCGCAGTAACATTTTATGACAGGCTGGGCTATACGAAGAAAGGAGATTACTTTGTTAAGGGAGGAATCACTTTTGTGAGAATGGAACTGCCTTTGGATCAGCAAAACATGACAACTAAAAAATTTGAAGTTATACCTGCCATTGATATCATCGATGGTAAATGTGTAAGGCTTACCCAGGGTGATTACAACCAGCAGAAAGTGTACAACGAACATCCGCTCGAAGTGGCAAAGGAATTTGAAGCCATCGGCGTTCGCCGCCTTCACCTGGTAGACCTCGACGGCGCCAAGAAAGGAGCGGTGGTAAACTGGAAAGTGCTGGAGAGCATTGCCGGTAAAACCGGTTTGATAACAGATTTTGGCGGCGGTATTAAAACGGATAAAGACCTGGAGATTGTATTTCAAAGCGGTGCTGCATTGGCTACGATAGGCAGCGTAGCGGTGAAGCAACCGGAACTGTTTTTCAGTTGGGTGAAGCAATACGGAGCCGGTAAAATATTCCTGGGCGCCGATGTAAAAGAAGAAAAGATTGCAGTAGGTGGGTGGCTGGAAACAACGGAGTTGTCGGTATTCGATTTTCTGGAAAGCAATATCTCGCAGGGCGTCAGCAATATCTTTTGTACAGATATCGCTAAGGATGGTCTTTTACAGGGACCGTCTGTAGAGCTGTATAAAAAGATTATAGAACGCTTCCCGGATATTAACTTTGTGGCCAGCGGCGGCGTGAGTAATATTGAAGATGTGGCTGCCTTGCAGGAAATTGGCTGCAGTGGCGCTATCATCGGTAAAGCGATCTATGAAGGTAACATCTCCATGGATGCATTAAAAACATTCCTGTAAACTATTAGCACATGTTGACCAAACGCATCATACCATGCCTGGATATCAAAGACGGCCGTACCGTGAAAGGCATCAATTTTGAAAATATCCGCGATGCCGGCGACCCTGTTGAACTGGGAGCGTTGTATGCTTCACAGGGAGCTGATGAGCTGGTATTTCTGGATATAACGGCAACGAACGAACGGAGAAAGACGCTGGCGGAACTGGTAACGAATATTGCCCGTCATGTGAATATTCCTTTTACCGTGGGCGGGGGCATATCTTCCGTGGAAGATGTATACGTGCTGCTGCAATCCGGTGCGGATAAGATTTCGGTGAATACCTCTGCGTTTAAGGACCCTGCGCTGGTGGACAGGCTGGCCCGTGAATTTGGGAGTCAGTGTATAGTACTGGCTATTGACACCCGCTTTGAGGAGGGCGACTGGTATGTGTACCTGAATGGTGGCCGTGTGAAAACGGATATAAAGGCATTTGACTGGGCAAAAGAAGCGGTAGGCCGTGGTGCTGGTGAGATACTGCTCACTTCCATGAACAACGATGGCACCAAGAAAGGCTTTGCCCTGGATATTACCGGGCAGCTGGCACAGCACCTGAATGTACCTGTTATCGCTTCCGGCGGTGCTGGTACAATGGAACATTTTACCGATGTTTTTGAAAACGCACAGGCAGATGCCGCACTCGCAGCCAGCATCTTCCATTATAAAGAAATAGAAATTCCTGCGCTCAAAACTTTTCTTTATAACAAAGGAGTGAACGTAAGATTTTAAGTGATACCTGAAATAAATAAACAATGCAGATAGATTTTCAAAAGTCGCCCGATGGCCTCGTACCGGCCGTTATACAGGACGCCATCACCAATAAGGTGCTGATGCTTGGTTATATGAACCGGGAGTCGCTGGAGAAAACCGTTTTGGATGGCAAGGTGACTTTTTTCAGCCGCTCAAAAAACCGTTTGTGGACAAAAGGAGAAGAGAGTGGTAATTTCCTGATCGTAAAAGACCTTAAAGTAGATTGCGACCAGGATACGATTCTCATCAAAGCCAGTCCTGTAGGCCCGGTATGCCATACCGGCGCTGATACCTGCTGGGATGAAAAGAATGTAAGCAACGACTTTCTTTCTACCCTGGAGAACATTATTACCGACCGGAAAAATAATCCTTCCGATAAATCTTACACTGCCAGTCTTTTTGAAAAGGGCATCAACAAAATTGCACAGAAAGTAGGAGAGGAAGCGGTAGAAGTGGTCATTGAAGCCAAGGACAATAACGATGAGCTGTTCCTCAATGAATCCGCTGACCTGTTGTTCCATTACCTGATCCTTCTTCAGGCAAAGGGTTTCCAGCTGGCAGATGTTATATCGGTGTTAAAACAGCGCCACAAGTAGCTGCCGGCTTCGCCGGCTTTTAGATTGTCTTATTGCATGATTTAGTTGATTATACTGATTACCATGATTTTATTTTTATTTATTAGAGGTTGATAATTAACTTATAAGCTTGCTCATAAACAAAATCAAATCATGGTAATCAGTATAATCAACTAAATCATGCAATAAGACAATTTAGTGCTGGCGAAGCCGGCACCCCTCGCCATAAAAAAATCTCTTCGTATATTACACCCCACTAACTAATTAAAATAATTTGTAATGAAACAGATTTTACTGTTAGCCGCTGCGGTGTTGGTTTTCGCAGGTGTGAATGCCCAACAGGTGTCGGGTGTTGTGAGGGGAGGCAACGGCAAAACCATTTATCTTTTTGACGACCAGGATAATAACCCGGATGATTCGGTGGTGATAAAGAATGAGCAGTTCAGCTTCCGTGTAAAAAGTGGCAAGGAGCCAGCAGTGTATGCGTTGATCCTGCGGGATGTAAATTACCCGATGTTGTTTGTAACAGGGAATGAGCCTGTTCAGTTTACTACTTCCGTGGCTACTTATCCTATTGCTACTTCCGTGAAGGGAAATGCGAATACGCTGGCGATGCAGGAGTACCAGAAGGCATTTGAGCCTTTGATCAAACAGGCGCAGGAGCTGAACAACGAAGCAAAGCAGATTAACCCCGAGGATGAGCCAGGGAAGAATGCCTTCCGTAAGAAAGCGGAGACATTCAGCCGGGAGGTGGTGAACACTGGTAAGCAGTTTATTACCTCACATCCAAAGAGTATTGCCAGTATATGGCTGATGATGAATGAGCTGCGCAGCAGGCTGGAACCGGAGGAGTTCAGGCAATTGTTTGAATCACTGGATAAGTCGGTGCAGGAAAGTTCGTACGGACAAAGCGTAACCGCCTATGTAAAAAGTTTGAAAGCAAATGTGTTGAATGTGGCCGCCGACGATTTTTCGCAGGAGGATACCAAAGGGAATCCGGTAAAATTATCGTCTTTCCGTGGTAAGTACGTATTGGTTGATTTCTGGGCGAGCTGGTGTGGTCCCTGCCGCCAGGAGAATCCTAATGTAGTAAAGGCTTATAACAGGTTCAAGGATAAAAACTTCACCATTTTGGGCGTTTCGCTGGATGACAACCGTGATCGTTGGTTACGGGCTATCAGCCAGGATGGACTGGCCTGGACCCAGGTATCTGACCTGCGAGGCTGGGGCAATGAAGTAGCGGTGCAGTATGGCGTTCAGTCTATTCCCACCAACTTCCTGGTAGATCCTGCCGGGAAAATTATCGCCCGCAATCTCCGCGGGGAAGAGCTGGAGGCGAAGCTGGAGCAGTTGTTAAAATAGCCGCTTATCAAAATCAGGTTGCTAAAGAGCGGCGGATTTTACAAATTTGTTATTCGTAAAACAAAAACCAATGAAAAAAGCGATTATAGGTGTTGCCCTTTTAGTGCCGGGGTTCATGTTTGCCCAGGATAAGAAAGACGCAAGTGCAGGAAAACCTTATACTATACAGGGAACTCTTTCCCAGCAACAGAATCCGGCTACTGTTTATCTCAGGATGCGCAAGGGCGGTGAGAACTTCATGGACAGCGCGCAGATCAAGGACGGCAAATTTACCTTTAACGGAACTTTGGAAGAAGCCGGTTTGGCCAGCCTGATGCTGGTACAAAAAGGTTCAGAAAAGCCAATGTCGATGGGACGTGATATGCTGGCGGTTTTCCTGGATAAAGGCGTTATCACTATCAGCACTACTGATTCTATCAGCAAAGCTACTGTTACGGGCTCTAAAGCAAACGATGATTACAAAAATCTGAATGAACTGCTGAAAGATGTAAATGAGAAGGGTGCAGCTTTGCAGAAACAATACCGTGAACTTGCGAAGAATAAGGATGAAGAAGGGATTAAGAAACTTGAAGCAGCATATGATTCGTTAGATACAGAAGAGAAAAAAATTGAGAACGATTTTCTTTCTAAAAATACCAATTCTCCTATTGCGATGTTCCTGTTAAACCAGGTAGCCGGTTACGATATAAAACCTGCTGAAGTTACACCGCTGTTCAAGAAATTAAGTAAGGAAGCAAAGAATTCACCTTCAGGTAAAGAATTCTCCAAGCGTCTTGAGGCGGCCCGTAAAACGGCGGTTGGTCAGCCTGCTATTGAATTTGCCCAGGCAGATGCCAATGGTAAGGACATCAGCCTGTCGTCTTTCCGTGGCAAATATGTATTGGTTGATTTCTGGGCCAGCTGGTGCGGTCCCTGCCGTGCAGAAAACCCTAACGTGGTAAAGGCATACGATAAATTTAAGTCCAAAGGCTTTGAAATCCTCGGTGTTTCCCTGGATGACAAAAAAGACAAATGGCTGGCTGCTGTTGATGCAGATAAGCTCACCTGGACGCATGTTTCCGATCTGAAAGGCTGGAAGAATGCAGCAGCAGACCTTTACGGCGTGCGTGCCATCCCGCAGAATGTACTGATTGATCCTAAAGGAAAGATCGTAGCGAAAAACCTGCGTGGTGAGGAACTGGCCTCCAAGCTGGAAGAAATATTGAAGTAATAATTTCCTCTCCGGGAGAAAGTATATCAAGAGGTGCAGGGTTTATCCTTGCACCTCTTTCTTTTTTAAACAATTTTGCCTGCTAAGATCATTTATCTAAAAAAATATTTGTTTATCTACGAAACATTCGTAGATTTACGAAAGAATCGTAATTCAAAATATTCATTTGTATGGAAAAACTTACCCAGCAAGAAGAAACGGCCATGCTGGCTATCTGGAAAGTAGGGAAAGGTTTTGTGAAAGACTTCCTGGAAGCGCACAGCGCTCCGGCGCCGCCTTATACTACATTGGCTTCTACGATTAAGAACCTGGAGAAAAAGGGATTTGTGGAAAGCCGGAAAGTGGGTAACGTATATGAATATACGCCGGTTATGGAAGAAGCAGCTTATAAACAGAAGTTTATGAATGGCTTTGTAAAAGACTATTTCGAAAACTCCTACAAAGAGCTGGTGTCTTTTTTCGCGAAAGAGAAAAAGATCAGCCCGGATGAGTTAAAGGAAATTATCAACATGATAGAAAAAGGTAAATAATAAAATTACAGCCATGGTACCTGCTATTTTAATATACCTCTTAAAGGCAAATATCGCACTCACCTTATTTTTTCTCGCTTACCGCTTTGGTTTGCGCAGGCTTACCTTTTATACCGGGAACAGGTTGTTCCTGCTCACCGGTATTGTCTTTTCGTCCCTGTTTCCCTTAATTCCCATTGATGCGTTTGTAAACAGGCATGAAGTGCTGGCGGGCAACGTCATGACCTATGTTCCGGATCTGGCCGGCTGGCGGGCGCCTGCACCGGTGTTCACGATCTGGACACTACTGGTGTATATTTTCTGGGCAGGGGTATCTGTAATGGCTATACGTTTTTGTTTCCAGTTGTTATCCTTATGGAAGATACACCGGACCTCGCAACGCAGTGAAATAGCCGATATCCCGGTGCAGGTATTGCGGCAACCGGTGAATCCTTTTTCTTTTTTCCGGAATATCTATATCAATCCGGTACTTCATCAACCTGAGGAGCTGCCCGCCATACTGCGTCATGAAAAAGTGCATGTACAGCAGTGGCACAGCGTGGATGTGGTGTTAGGAGAACTTAATAACATTTTTTACTGGTTCAATCCCGGCGCATGGCTGATGAAAACAGCCATCCGTGAAAACCTGGAGTTTATAACAGACAGGTACCTGCTGAAGCAGGGTGTGGATAAAACCGCCTATCAATACAATTTAATTAAAGTAAGTGGGATCCCATATGCGACGGCCATCGCAAACAATTTCAATTTCTCACATCTAAAAAACAGGATCATCATGATGAACAGCAAAAAGTCATCACGTTATCAAATGGCGCGTTACCTGGTATTAGGACTGCTGGTAGGTGGAACCGTTTTGTCGCTCAATTACACCAAGGCGCCTTCCGTTAATCCTTTAGCCCTTGTTATCGTCAAGGACACTGTACCGCCATCTCCGCCGGCGCCACCACTTCCTCCACCTCCGCCGGCGCCACCTAAAATAAAGGTGGCTAAACCGACACCACCGGCAAAAGTAAAAGAAGTACCAGCGCCGGAAGTCAAACTGAGCGGTAGTATGACTCTTCGGGGAATAGACCCCGCCAATGCACCGCTCTATATAATTGATGGTAAAGTTGCGGAATCAATTGAAGGTATTGACCCTAACAGGATTGAAGCCATCAATGTGCTGAAAGACGGCTCTGCCACCTCGTTGTATGGCACACGTGAAAAGAACGGCGTAATTCTCGTTACTATGAAAGGCACAGAGACTGTGAAAGGCAAAGGTTCTGATGACAAGCTCTCAGAAGTTACGGTGGAAGGATACGGGGAAAAGAAAGGGGGCCGGCCCTTAGAAGGTAAAGTTATCGGACTCGGAAGCAACAATGCTTTTCCCGCTGATGCATTGATAGTAGTAGATGGGAAAAAAGTAACCCATGAAGAAGCCGCGGCCATACCGCCAGGCGTCATCCAGTCGGTAGATGTAGTGAAGGGCGGTAAAGCCGTTTATAAAGGCACACCGCAACCAGGAGGAATTATTTACATCAACACAAAAGCAAATGCGGACAAAAACACCCAATCGGGAATAAATGTGAAATCCGATACCAGCAACATAAAATAGAAAATAATAGCAACAGCAGAACAAAAAGCCACGGTCCGCCACCGTGGCATTTTTGTTTCTGCACAACATTATTCCGCAATAGCTGTTTATATAGGGTTAAGAACTCATTGCTTATGTTACAGAAAGGCGAAACTGCTCCCGATTTCACGCTGGATGCCACTCCTGAAAAGAAGGTGCATTTAAAAGACCTTCGCGGGAAAAATGTTATCCTGGCTTTTTACCCGGCCGACTGGAGCCCTGTATGCAGCGATCAGATGGCGTTGTATAACGAAATACTGCCCTATTTCGAAAAGTACAATGCGGTGTTGCTGGGTATTTCGGTAGATGGCGCCTGGTGTCATCAGGCATTTGCCAGCGCCCGCCAGATCCACTTCGACCTGCTTTCCGATTTTGAGCCGAAAGGCGCCGTTTCCATTGCTTACGGTGTATATGAAGAAAAGTTTGGGGTGAGTAAACGTGCCTTGTTTGTAATAGACGCCAACGGCATTATCCAGTGGAGCTATTTATCGCCGGTAAATGAAAACCCCGGTGCAGATGGTATCCTCGAAGCATTGGAAAACCTCAAAAATAAATAAGATATGCCCACCCTCATCCCGCCGGTAAATGCTATGGATCATGTGCTAGGCAAACCTGATGCAGCTATTGAACTGGTAGAATACGGAGATTTTCAATGCACTTTCTGCGGCGAAGCTTTTTTTATTATAAAACAGTTGCGGGAGCAACTGGGCACCCGGCTCCGTTTTGTGTTCCGTAATTTCCCTTTGTCTGAAGCCCATGAATATGCGATGGATGCTGCGCTCGCAGCGGAGGCCGCCAGCCGGCAAAACCAATTCTGGGAAATGCATGATGCGATCTACGCCCGTCAGTCTGATTTGACTGAAGGGTTGCTATTGCAGCTGGCCACGAGTCTCGGATTGGATCTGAGGCAATTCAGGGAAGACATGGAATCCCCCAAACTACTGAGCAGGGTGGAAGCCGACTTTGAAAGCGGTGTTCGCAGCGGCGTGAATGGTACGCCCACTTTTTATGTAAACGGCAAACGTTATAACGGCGACTACCGCGAATTGCCGTCATTTCTGGACAAGTGAACGCACGCAGCGGAAGCCAAGATTGGCCAGGCCCGATTCAGGCGTGCTTTTCATACGTGCAGATACCCGGTATCCCCGGCAATATTCATCACTGCACATAAAGGAGCCTCCCCGGATGACGCGCTTGGCCTGGCCCGGATCGTCCGGATCAAATCCTGCTGCCGGTCCGGCCGGATTCTTCACCCCTTTTTCTCCCTGGATATAATAATTGGCGTCGTACCAGTCTTCACACCATTCCCACACATTGCCGGACATGTCATATAACTGGTAACCATTAGGGCTATACGATTTCACTGGCGCAAGCCCGTAGTAACCATCTGTTTTGGTATTATGGTAGGGGAAGTTACCGTTCCAGGTGTTGGCTTTAGGTTGGCCGCTGGTTAAGGCTTCGGTTCCCCAGGGATATATTTTGCCTGAGAGACCGCCACGTGCCGCGTATTCCCATTCGGCTTCCGTAGGAAGGCGTTTCCCGGCCCATTTGGCATAAGCCTGTGCATCCAGCCACGACACCTGCGTTACCGGCTCATTTTCCCGCTTATCGATATTACTGGCCGGTCCTTCGGGATGCTGCCAGGTGGCGCCTGGTACAAACGACCACCATTGGGAAATATCATTAAAAGGAACAGCATGATCAGGAGGCGTGAATACCAGGGCTCCCGGCGCCATCATTCCTGCCAATGCCGCGCTGTCGGGTTCTGGTGTTCCGGGCGGCAGGCTGGCCAGCAATTCTTCTTTGCTGATGGGCTTTTCGGCAGTAGTTACATATCCTGTTGCCGCCACAAACTGTGCAAATTCGGCGTTGGTTACTTCATGTTCATCCATCCAGAACCCGGCGATATCCACCGTGTGTTTGGGATATTCATCTGCCATACCGGTTGAATCGTCGGCTCCCATCGTAAAAGTTCCCGCCGGTATCAGTACCATTTTATTCAGTGAGTCCTTTCCGCCGGCAGCTGCATCCTGTTTTCCCGGATTGCCCGCACAGGCGCTCAGGAATGCAAGGCCAAGCGATAGGTTTATCTTAAACATATATTTGTCTATCAATTTAGTAGGCTTCCAAAAATAGGATATTAAAACAGCTTTTGCGAAATTTTCACGGCGGACTTTCACACCGTAATTACCCGTTAACAATTATATAATTAAATTTCCCCGAAAACTGTTGTAAACTGCATGCTGTTTCGGGAAGCACTTGGCCCCGGTTACAGGTATTGCATATGCAAACAACTGCCGTACCCTTTACCCGAAAGGATTTCGGGGACGATTTTCTCTGGGGGGTTACTATTTCCGCATTTCAGAATGAAGGTGCCTTCGATACCGATGGCAAAGGGCCTTCTATTTGGGATACTTTCACCGGCCGTAAGGGCAAGATCAAAGATAAAAGCCACGCACAAACCGCTACCGATTTTTATAACCGCTACACGCAGGATATCCTGCTGGCAAAGCTGCTGGGCTTTTCCGTTTTCCGTTTTTCATTGTCGTGGTCACGCATCATGCCTAAAGGCACCGGTGCGGTAAATCCTGCCGGGATCGACTTTTACCACCGGGTAATAGACGCGTGCCTGGAGTTGGGGCTGGAGCCTTATGTAACGCTGTATCACTGGGATTTGCCCCAGGCGCTGGAGTATAAAGGTGGCTGGAGCCACCGGGGTGTTGTTTTTGCTTTTGAAGAATTTGTACGGGTATGTGCCCGTGAATTCGGGAATAAAGTGAAGAACTGGATTGTGATGAATGAGCCTTTCGGGTTTACCGCCCTTGGTTATATGCTGGGTGTGCATGCACCTGGCAAATTTGGCCTTTCCTGGTTTTTGCCGGCGGTGCACCATGCGGTGATGGCGCAGGCGGAAGGCGGACGGGTACTCCGGGAAGAAGTTGCCGGCGCCAATATCGGCACGGCATTGTCGTGCTCACAGATTATTCCCAACAGCAACAGCGATGCCGACCTGATGGCCGCGCGCCGCGCAGATGCACTGTTTAACCGCTTGTTCCTGGAACCCTCGCTGGGGATGGGATACCCGGTAGCAGATTTTCCGTTGCTTAAACGTATTGAACGTCGCTACGCCCTGTGGCGCGACTGGGACCGGCTGGCCTTTAATTTTGATTTTATTGGTGTGCAGAATTATTTTCCGCTGGTAGTAAAGTACAACACTTTCATGCCGGTGGTAAGGATCTCTGAGGTGAAGGCCAGGTACAGGAATGTACCGCTAACAGGACTGGGATGGGAGATTAACGGCAATGGGTTATACGAAATTCTCCGGCAGTTTGCCGGTTACAAAGGAGTGAAAAAACTGATCGTTACTGAAGGCGGAGCCGCTTTCCCGGATATCCCCGGCGCCGATGGCCGTATTGCGGATACAGCCCGCATCAGCTACTTCCAGGAATATCTTGCTGCCGTACTGAAAGCAAAGAAAGAAGGGATTCCGGTAGACGGTTATTTCGCCTGGACCCTCACCGACAACTTCGAGTGGGCCGAAGGCTACCGTGCACGCTTTGGCCTGGTGTACGTAAATTTTGATACACAACAGCGAATGATTAAAGACTCCGGCTACTGGTTCCGCGAGCTGCTGTCGGCGGGATTATAGCGGAGATCGCCTTCGGCGATGCGAAATTTGTCTTGGCTCAGGATTACGCTGATTATACTGATTAGTTTGATTTTTACTTTTTTGATTTTATAAAGGATTAAGGGAGATAGAAGCGGATATTCGCTTTTATCTCCCTTAATTATTAATCTAAAAATCCAAAAGTAAAAATCAAACTAATCAGTATAATCAGCGTAATCCTGAGCCAAGACAAAATCCGCGCTATTGTGCCAGGCGTTTGAAGAACCAGATATCGCGCAAGCTGAAGTTGAATACGGCGTTGACATAAGTTTCCTTGACCAGTGCCGTGCCTTCTTTTCCGCGTTGCCCGGCTTCCAGGCCGATGTAGTATCTGAGCTGCCCGTTTTTATTGGGGAGTGATACGCCTAGTGTGCCCGAGATATCGGTGATTTGCGTGCTGCCTATTACCAGCGGGGTTTTATTATAAGCAAATCCGGCCTGTAACACGGCTCCTTCAAAGCTTTGGTTATAGTAATGCCGTTTAATCGTATATTCTACACCGGTAGAATACCGTTCTCCGTCCTGGTAGCGGTAGGTAGCGCCTTTTTCATTCAGTGAGTTCCACAGTGAATGGCGGTAGTCTGCCACCCAGGTAATGGTACCGTTGGTAAGGCTCAGACCAGCGCCGTATTCTGCGGGCAGGGTGAAGAAAGAAGGGTCCTGGTCTTTCTGATACAGCGACGTGCCGTCCTGGTTAACGATATTCAGTTTTTCCTGGAGTTTCATTGTTGTTTCGAAGCGATAAGTGGCGCCCAGTCCCAGTTGCCAGTCTTTACCTATTTTTCCTGCATATTGTGCGCCGGCTGTAAAGTTAGGTTTGAACCCATATTTATTGTGCTGTGTTTGTAAGGAGTCAGAACCAATGTATTGTGTAGTATTCAGCGGGCCAAATAAGAAAGCGGTGGATACGCCGGCGGAGAAGTTTTTGCTGATCTGGAACCCGTTGGAGATATAGGCCCTGTTGAACCCGCCGGTGCCGGTAGTAGTGGCGGTTACGGGGCTGCCGGTACCGGTTACAAATTGCTGGTTTTCCAGTTTGTAATCAATCGTGCTGAAAGGTGTGATACCTGCGCCGATGCCCCACCATTTGGCTGCTTTGAATCCAAGTGCGAGCCGTTTAAAGTTAATATCCCCGGCGCTTTGTGAAATATTATTGCCACTATAATTTATCTGTTGTGCTTTCAGCGACACATCAAACATAAAGTTTTGCGGAGGCAGTGCGCTATAGGAAGCGGGATTGAGTTCGTTGAGATAACCGGAGTGCCTGCGGCCGATGCCGGTGCTTCCCAGTCCGAAATTGCGGCTGTAATCCCTCGATTCCAGGTCGCCTATGCCGTAGGCAGAATAAATGGAATTAAGGCCACGTTGCGCTTTTACGGTAGCCGTGCACAACAGGAGTAAGATTAATCCGCTATATATTTTTATTCGCATGAGTGTCCTTTATTTATACAACAGGTAGTATAACTGTATTTTAAGCTGGTTTTGCGTATTCTTCTGATCACCGGTAACCAGCCTGTCCAGCGTTGTTCTGCTGTCGGTAGCACTTGGTGTAAGCAAAAGGCCGCGGGAGTCGACATCGCTGACAGTTTGTTCTTTTGTTACATAGTTGGTGATGTCGAAGGTGTAATTGGTATTTTTATCATACAGTTTATCTACTGTCAGTTGACCATAAGTAAGGGTATCTGTTACATCATTCAGTTTATTCACCTCGCACAGTGCCATTCTCGGTGGAAGGCGGCTATCTGTGTAGCTGCCGAGGACCGGTTTTAGCGTCATATATACTTTCATTATTTTAAAGAACTGCCCCATGTACACGAGGTTCTTGATATAAGGGATATCTATTCGTGTAGCCGATCCCGTGATAGGCCGGGTGAACACCCTGTTGCCGGTGCTGGCGGAGGAAAGTTCTTTAACGTTGCCTGTAAGCGGCGCCAGTGGCGTACCGGTCTGATCTGCTACTACCTGGTTGAATTGCAGGTTAGATGCCTGCATTTTAAAATCAACATATTTAACGGTGGTAATAATTTCGTTGACATGATAGTATAACCGCATTACGAGATAATTTTCTGTAGCACGAAAGCCGCTAACGGCTTTGCTATTGGGCCCACCCCGTACATTCAGACCTTTAAAAAATTCGAGGAAAGTATTATTGGCGGTGATATCCGGACTTTTGTTAACCAGCATCGTAAATAGCTGACTGCCCAGCTGATCGGACATATGTACGGTAACGATGGTGTCGGTACCGGGCCGTATAAGGCCGTTGAAGCTGCCTATTGGGGTACTTTCTGTTGAGAAGCTGCTGTTGTTGTACAGGTAATAGAAATTTTTTGCGGTTTGTATGGTAGATGTTACCCGGTATACCTGGAGTTCCTGTGGTATGGTGGAATCGCCGGCGATGTAACCGTTGGGGCGCATCATCAATACCATTGAATCGTATGCAGAGCCATTCGCCGGAATTTCCACGGCGGCAGGTTGTGCTATCTGGAAAAAGGATTGTATGGTGGCGGTGCCAAAAAGCGGATCGGTATTTTTACCGGCCAACAGCACTTCTACTCCCGAGGTGGGTACAGAATCCTGCTGCACGGTTTTCACATTTACGGTAAGTGTGTCGGTCAGGATGTAATCTGTATTCTGATTATTATCTACAACATTATTATAGGTAAAGCCTGTTTTTTGGCAGGAAGAAACAGCAGCCACCAGTAAAAGCGCCGGGAGATACCTGCGTAAACTCCCTGCCGTACGCCTGAAAAATAAGTGATACATGGTATTGTTCATGGTGCGCAATTTTAGACAGGATCGATACTTTCAGTTCCTTTAATATGCCAACGGCCAAAATTCATCGATGAATAACGAAATATATCCTTTATGCCGCCAATAGCGCAGCAACAGGCATTTCAGGCGAAAGAAACCAACTGGTAGATGAAATAACGGTATCCGTCCGCTAAAAACAGGGGAACAGCTATTTCCTGTTTGCCGGAATGCTCCTGCGGATAATTTTGGCGCTAGTAAAAAGAACATGCTAATGCGATATTTAAAAGGTTATAGTTTATTATTGATGGCTTCCCTGGCAGCCTGTTCGAAAGGTTCAGATACTACTACGCTGGTAGGAAACTGGGTTAAGCGCTCTCAGTATGAAGGCGTTGCCAGGAGCTCGGCAGCTTCCTTTGTAATTGATAATAAAGCTTATGTAGGTACCGGCTATGATGGAACTGAAAGGTTACAGGATTTCTGGGTATATAACGTGGATCAGAACCAGTGGACACAGGTAGCGCCGTTTACCGGTGTGGCCCGTAACGGAGCCGTTGGCATGGCTATGGCCGGTAAAGGGTATGTAGGTACCGGTTACGACGGATTAAATAAACTGAATGATTTTTACGAATACGATCCAGCTGCCAACAGCTGGACAGCGAAAGCTCCTTTTAAGGGTACTGCCCGTTATGGCGCGGTGGCTTTTGCACTGAACGATAAAGGCTTTATTACTACCGGTTATGATGGCAACTGGTTAAAGGATAACTGGCAATATGATCCGGGTACCAATGCATGGACGCAGGTGGAAAGCATGAACAGCGGCAAGAGAACAGATGCTTCGGCGTTTGTGATCGGCAACAAAGCCTATGTTTGTATGGGTACCGCCAATGCTGCTAATGTAACCGACTTCTATTCATTCGACGGAACTACGTGGACGACGCTGAACCAGATTTCCAATGTAAGTGACGATAGCTTTGATGATGACTATAACTTTGCAGGCAGTTCTGCCGCCGCATTCTCTATGCAGGGCAAAGGCTACATCGTTTCCGGTATTAAGGGTGGCTATTCCGCCGCAGTGTGGGAATACACTCCGGGTACCGACCGTTGGGTGCAGAAAACCGCTTTTGAAGGTGCTGCCCGGTCGGGTGCAGTAGGCTTTGGTATAAAAGACCGTGGCTTTGTAGGTTTGGGCGCCAGCTCCAGCCTGTCGCTGGATGATTTATGGGAATTTAATCCTAGTGCAGAGTACAATAAAAATGACTAAGCGTAATATCATTATCGTAACCGGTATAGCCGTGATCATACTGGCTTTTGTGGTGGGCAGATCTTACCGGCGACCACACGACGCTGGCAGCGATATGCTTCCGGTAGCGGTGGTGCCCTTTGAAATACACAACGGATGGGGATATAAGGTAAACGTAGACGGACATACCTACATCTACCAGGATATCATTCCAGGCGTTCCGGGCAACCGTGTTTTCAGTTCAAAGGAGCACGCCCTGCGCGTTGGGCAGGCCGTGGCAGCGAAGCTGACACAGAACAAAATACCATCGGTATCCCGGCAGGAATTAATAGCCATCGGTATCCCGGAAGCGCAATAACGCGCGCGGATTTTGTGTTGGCTCAGGATTACGCTGATTATACTGATTTAGAGATTTGATCACTTTGGATTTTAAAGGATTTGGGAAGATGGGCGCGAATATATCCGCTGCTATCTCCCAAATCCTTTATAAAATCAAAAAAAAATAAAATCAAAGTAATCAGTATAATCAGCGTAATTCTGAGCCAAGACAATTTCCGCGTTTTTAAGCTGTTTTTAATTTCTTTATTAAATTTAACAAACCCTTATATCGGATTAACAAATTTTAACACAAGCCTAACCCTATCTGGTGTAAGTTTATCGCATCAAATAATGTGATGCTAAATTTTAAACGGATTATCAAAAGTCGTCCCTTCCTCATTTCACTGCACATCCTTGGCTGGGCGTGCTTTCTGTTTTTTCCATTTTTCATTTATCGCATCCAGATTCTGCATACAGGTTTCTTTATTAAGGAACTTATTGACAACCTGTTTTTAATCGGTATATTCTATCTCAATATTTATGTGTTGATCCCCCGTTTTTTTAACGGGAAAAAGATTGCTATTTATCTCAGCACGATCGTTTTGCTGATCGTTTTTATTACGGCGCAACAGGCGGTCTTAAATTTTTATTTCTTCCGGAATTATGCGCACAGGGCGCATCCGATGATGGCTATTCGCCTGGATAAAAAATTTAACAATTCAGAAGTAACATCCGACGACTTTCCGCCGTTTCAACGTCGTCGTATGATGATCAGGGAAAGAATGGCGGGTGCAGAGGCGATCCCTGTTGAGCAGGCAACTGTGACGAGAGACACGCCTAACGATACCGCCGGTGTTGCCGTTACCAGTGTAGCCGCTACTCCCTTGCCGCCCGGAATGCCGCCAATGGAGCCGGATGCGCCAACTATCCTGGAGTACCTGTTTTTTCCGGAAGTGCTGCGGAGATCCGGATTTTTTGCCTTGCTCATGTTGTTTATGAGCGGATTTATAAAGATTGCCCTCGAATGGTTTAAAAGTGAAAAACAACGGGAAGAGCTGAAAGTGGAGAAATTAAATGCGGAATTAAAATTTTTAAAGTCGCAGATTAATCCTCACTTCCTTTTTAACTGTCTAAATACTATTTACTCGCTGGCGCATAAACAATCGGCGCAAACAGAACACGCCATTCTGAAGCTGTCAACCATTATGCGCTATATGATCTATGAGTCCAATGAAGCCAGGGTATTGCTGTCGCACGAACTGAAATACCTCCATGATTACATTGAAATACAACGTTTGCGGTTACCAAAGGACATAGAGATCACCTACCAGTTAAACGGAAATGCAGATGGCGTAGAGATAGAGCCTATGCTGCTGGTGCCCTTTGTGGAAAATGCGTTTAAACACGGGATCAGTTACACGGAAGATTCCTTTATAGACATAGATATTGCTACAACTGAAAATATGATCAGATTAACGGTTAAGAACAGTCACTTTAAAGAACGGGTAGCCGAAAGGGGGGGCGTTGGCCTGGACAACGTATTAAAACGATTGGCATTGCTCTATGAGCATGAACATGAGATTGATATCACGGAAACCGAGAACCAATTTATTGTTGATCTTAAAATTGCGTTGAAAAAATGATAAAGTGTATTGCAGTGGATGACGAGCCGCTGGCGCTGGAAATCATGGAAGACTACATCCGTAAGGTTCCTTTTCTGACCCTGGCAGGTAAATTCGAAAACGCGGCCACCGCGTTACGCTTCATCCAGGATGAACCGGTAGACCTGGTATTCCTTGATATCAAAATGCCTGATATTACGGGTATCCAGTTCCTGAAGTCCCTCAAATACCCGCCAATGGTGGTGTTTACCACTGCCTACGGAGAGTACGCCCTGGATGGCTTTAACCTGGATGTGGTAGATTACCTGCTGAAACCCGTTCCTTTTGAACGCTTCCTGAAGGCGGCCGCCAAGGCCAGCGAAACATGGTCTGCCACCCAGCAGAAAAATGTAAGCGCCGGCAATAATGCCATCCCGATGGACGCCGCATGGGTAAATGACTACATCTTCATAAAAACAGAATACAAGATCATCAAGATCAATCTGGAAGACATTCTTTTCATTGAAGCACTGAAAGACTATACGAAGATTTATACACAAAACCTGCCCGTACTCACGCTGCGCAGCCTGAAATCATTTGAAACCCGTTTGCCGGCCGATAAATTCATCCGGGTACACCGGTCGTACCTCGTTTCCCTGAATAAAATCAACTGCGTGGAGAAGAATACCGTGATGATCGCCAACCAGTCGATCCCCATTTCAGATGGGTACCGCGACCGGTTCTATGACGTGATTAACAGAAATTCATAATATATTTTCCCTTCGGGAGATGTGGGTTAAAAGGAAACAACGCGCTTCAACAGGTTGGGCGGGCTGTTTCCTTTTAAATTTCCGTTCATAAAAAACCAAAATCAAAAATCCCAAAATTTTCGGAACTTCGCTTCCTTTTAAGACCACCAACCACCATTAATTATTATTCTTTTATCAAAAACCACCAAACATTGGAAAGAATATACTTCGACAATGCAGCTACCACATCGCTGGATCCAGCGGTATTGGAAGCAATGCTGCCATTTATGACGGAAAAGTTCGGTAATCCTTCCTCTATCTATTCTTACGGACGGGAATCAAGACTGGGTATCGAAAACGCGCGTAAATCAGTCGCCAAAACACTCAATGCACATCCGGGAGAAATTTTCTTTACCTCCGGCGGGACCGAAAGCAGCAATACGGCCATCAATGCGGCAGTAAAGGATCTTGGCTGCAAGCATATCATTTCTTCGCCAATCGAGCACCATGCTACGCTGCACACCGTAGAATACCTGCATCACCACGATGGCATAGCCCTTTCCTTTGTGAATGTGCTGCCTAGCGGCCATATTGATATGGACCACCTGCGTGAACTGCTGCAGAATGCTCAGGAGCGTTGCCTGGTATCCCTCATGCACGCCAATAACGAAATCGGTAACCTGCTGGATATTCATGCCGTGGGCAACCTCTGCAAAGAGTTTGACGCCATTTTTCATTCAGACACCGTGCAAACCGTAGGTCACTACCCCTTTGACCTGCGTAATACGCCTGTACACTTCATCACCGGCGCCGGGCATAAGTTCCACGGCCCCAAGGGAGTTGGAATCCTGTACATCAATGAAAATGTTAAGATAACGCCTTTCATCCAGGGAGGCAGCCAGGAACGTAACATGCGCGCCGGCACCGAAAACCTGTATGGCATCATCGGTTTTGCCAAAGCCCTGGAACTGGCCACCATACACCATGAAGAACACAGCGCACATATCAATGGCCTGCGCATGTACATGGCAGAACAATTGCAAAAGCATATTCCTGAAGTAGCTTTCAACGGCGACCTGTATGGCCGTAGTTTGTATACTGTATTGAATGTGGCTTTTCCCAAATCTGAGAAAACAGAGATGATCCTGTTTAATATGGATATCAACGGCATCTGCGCTTCCGGCGGCAGTGCGTGTACATCCGGCGCCAATGCGGGATCTCACGTTATTCGCGCCATCAACAGCAATCCTAATCAAATTGCGGTGCGCTTCTCCTTCTGTAAAAATAACACCAAAGAAGAAGTGGACAAGGTAGTGGAGCGACTGAAAGAATTGATGTAAGCGGATTTTGTCTTTCTCGCTGATTACGCTGATTTTACTGATTAGCTGGATTTTTACTTTTGGATTTTTTTGATTTTCTTAAAATAATAATTAAGGGAGATAAGAGCGAATATCCGCTTCTATCTCCCTTAATCCTTTATAAAATCCAAAAGTAAAAATCCAGCTAATCAGTAAAATCAGCGTAATCAGCGAGAAAGACAAAATCCGCACCGCCGAAGGCGATTTAGTGCATAAACTCTTTAATGTCCTGCATGATCCTTTTGGCGATATTGTCTGCCGTAGTTTCATTCTGGCTTTCGGCGTATATACGGATGATGGGTTCTGTATTGGAAGTGCGCAAGTGTACCCAGTCTTTGTCGAACTCTATTTTCAATCCGTCTTCGGTATTTAAAGGCTGGTTTTTATACTTTACCTTGATTTTTTCGAAGATAGTTTTTACATCCACACCTTTATCCAGCTCTATTTTATTTTTGGAGATGAAATAGTCGGGATAGCTGTTGCGTAAAGCTTTGATGCTTTTTTTGCTGTGCGCCAGGTGGCTCAGGAAAAGCCCGATACCGATCAGGGCATCGCGGCCGTAGTGCAGGTCAGGCACAATGATGCCGCCATTACCTTCTCCGCCGATCACCGCGTTGGTGTCTTTCATTTTCTTTACCACATTCACTTCACCTACTGCAGAGGGAGTGTATTCACCACCATGCTTCAGGGTGACGTCTTTCAACGCCTGTGTGGAAGACATATTGGAAACGGTGTTACCTTTTCTTTTGCTTAACACGTAATCGGCTACAGCCACCAGCGTGTATTCTTCGCCGAACATGCTTCCATCTTCACAAACAAAGCATAAGCGGTCTACATCCGGATCAACGGCAATGCCGAGGTCGGCATTGGATTTATTTACCTCATTGGAAAGAGCGGTCAGGTTTTCTGCCAGCGGTTCCGGATTGTGGCTGAATTTGCCGTTTACTTCTGCAAACAGCACTTCTACTTCCTCCACACCCAATGCTTTCAGCAAAGGTGGAACAAAGATAGCGCCGGTAGAATTTACCGCATCCACCACAATTTTGAAGTTACGTGCTTTAATGGCAGGCACATCCACCAATGGGTAGTTCACGATCAGGTCGATATGTTTCTGCAGATAGGAATCGTCGACGGTGTAGGAGCCGAGCTTATTTACATCTGCAAAATTAAAGTCTTCCTGTTCGGCTATTTCCAGCAACTGTGCACCATCTTCACCGGAAATGAACTCGCCTTTGCTGTTCAGCAGCTTCAGGGCGTTCCATTCTCTGGGGTTATGGCTGGCAGTGAGAATAATACCGCCTGCGGCATTTTCCATCGTTACCGCCAGTTCCACGGTAGGGGTGGTGGATAAACCGAGGTCTATCACATCAATCCCCAGCCCGTTGAGGGTGGATACTACCAGGTTTTTTACCATTTCGCCGGAAATACGGCCATCACGGCCTATTACCACCTTACGGTTGTCTGTTTGCCGGCTCAGCCAGGTGCCGTAGGCAGCAGTAAATTTCACCACGTCTAATGGAGAAAGCCCCTCGCCGGGCTTACCGCCTATGGTTCCGCGTATGCCGGATATCGATTTGATCAGTGCCACAAGATTCAATTTTAAAGGAAGGCAAATATAAAAAAATCCATTCCAGAAATCCTAATTATGAAAAGATGACCACGAATACGCTGCTGTCATTCCTGTTTTTCAATTTTCCGCCATCACTTTTCACTATATTTGCAGCTACGCTTTTCAAAAAACAGCTATACGTTACATGCAATACTCGTGGAAGAATATACCCCGGTATATTCGTTATGTGTTTGTTCAAACGCTTTACCTCTTCCTGTTAATGGTGATGTTCAGGGCTATATTTTACCTGTTTTTCTTTAAAACAACCATTACAGAGCATGCAGCGATACTCAAAGCCTGGAACCTGGGACTAAGATTTGATCTCCGGCTGGCACTTTACCTCATGATCCCCATCTTGTTATTAACGCTGATTACCCGGAATAAATTTTTTACCTCCAGGGCTATACGTAATACCAGTTTTATCTATTTTTTCCTTATTTACCTGTTACTTACGCTTTTATATATTCTTGACCTGGGTCATTACGACTATCTCGGACAACGTCTAGATCCTTCTGTACTGAGGTTCCTGGCAAAGGGGGAGCGGGCCGACAATGCCAGGATGGTATGGCAAAGTTACCCCGTAGTGCGGGGCGCCCTGGGAATTGTGGTGTTCATGTTCCTTGTATACCGTTTGCAAAAGGCTACCTGGAAAAAATTTGCCGCCCAGCCGGTTACTTACCTGCGTAACTGGCCCTTTACCGGCTACGTTATAGGGATGGTGCTGCTGTTTGCCGCCGGCATCTATGGGAATATCGCTTATTTCCCGCTGCGCTGGAGCCAGGCCATGTTTACCCGTGATAACGGCGTAACCAGCCTGGGACTCAATCCCATCCTGTATTTCGCTTCCAACTTCTCCGTAAAAGGAGATACTTACAACCTGGAAGCCACCAAAAAATATTATCCTTACCTGGCTTCCTACCTGAAAGTGGATTCCACGGATGTTAATAATCTCAATTATGTTCGTACCGTTGCCGGCGATAGCAGCAAGCCCAGGCTCAATGTAGTATTGGTGATGCTGGAATCTACCGGTGCGGCGGTAACCAGTATGTATGGAAATCCCATGCAGGCTACGCCTCATATGCAGCGCCTGGCAGACAGCGGTATCCTGTTTAAGAATTTTTATGTGCCGGCTATCAGCACCGCCAAAACAGTATTTGGTGTGCACACCGGTTTACCGGACATTACCGCGGTAAAAACAGCGAGCCGTCATCCTAAAATGCTGGATCAACGTATTGTGATGGACCAGTTCAAAGGATACGACAAACTGTACCTGCTTGGCGGAAATACCAACTGGGCCAATATCCGCGCGGTATTTACCAATAACGTGGAAGGTATCCGCATCTATGAAGAGGGGATGTACAAATCAGGAAAGGCCGATGTATGGGGTATTTCCGATTACGACCTCATCACGGAGGCCAGTGGTATTTTTAAAGAAGATAATGATAAGAAGAAACCTTTTGTAGCGTTCCTCCAGCTGGCAGATAACCACCCGCCGTATACCACCACCAGCGGCTCCGGCGATTTTAAGAAGCTGACGGAGAAAGACCTCGATATGAAAAAGTTTAAACAATCGGGCTTTGTGTCGGTGGATCAGTTCAATGCGTTGAGGTATGAAGATTATAACGTAGGGCACCTTATTGATATGGCGCGCAAAGATGGCTATCTTGATAACACCATTTTTGTATTTTTCGGTGATCATAACTGTGTGCTCAATCCATATAGTTTTATGCCGTTGCCGGAGTATGAGTTATCCACCGGCGGCGTGCATGTAACCGCATTTATGTACAGTCCGAAGCACCTGGCGCCGCAACAGGTTAATACGCCGGGAAGCTTACTGGATGTGTATCCTACCGTGGCAAAACTGGTGGGAATGCCATATAAAAATTATACATTGGGCGTAGACCTGTTTGACAGCACCCGGGTAAACGATAAATATGTGTTCATGACCTACCTGCGTAATCAGATGCCTTTTTACGCTACATTGGGCGATCGTTACCTGTACGAAATCAACCTGGTTACGGATGCTGCTGCTCTGTATGATCTGAAGGGCGACCCGTTGAAGAATATCCGTGCCCAGCAGCCGGATACAGCGAAAAGCCTCGATAATTTAACACGTGGCTTTTACGAAAGCACCCGATATTTGATGTTTAATAATAAAAAATAGCTGTTAGTTTCTGCCTATAGCTGCACAAAATATGGAAGTAGATAAACTATGGTTTAAAGATTGGTTTAATTCTCCTTATTATCACCTGTTGTACAACAACCGGGATGACAGGGAAGCCGCGGCATTTATTGATAAGTTACTCACCTATCTGCAACCGGCGCCGGATGCGGAAATGCTGGATGTAGCCTGTGGAAGGGGACGGCACGCCAAATACCTGGCAGATAAAGGTTATTATGTAACCGGGATCGATCTTTCTATCGAAAGTATTAATGTGGCAAGAAAGCTGGAAAATAATCACCTGAGCTTTTTTCAGCATGACATGCGCTTACCTTTCTGGGTAAACTACTTCGATGTGGTGTTTAATTTCTTTACCAGCTTTGGCTACTTTGAATCGCAGCGCGATAATGACAACGCATTGCGTACACTCAAAAATGCGTTGAAGCCGGGTGGTAAACTGGTGCTGGACTACCTGAACAGTAATTATGTAGCTGCCCACCTGGTGAATGATGAAGTAAAGGAAAAGGACAATGTGGTATTTGATATCCGCCGGGAACTGAAGGCGCATAAATTTATGAAGCAAATCAGTATCCTGGATAAGGAAAAAATGCGCCGCGCTACTTACACAGAAAGCGTGAATGCCTTTACCAGGCAGGAGTTTGAGGTCATGTTTGCCAAACAGGGACTCAAAATAACAGAAATATTCGGCGACTATCACTTTAACAGCTATGATGAACAACGTTCGCCACGACTGATCATCATCGCCACAAAATCATAGCCATGCTTGAATCGATACTCCGCGGGGATCTCCGGCTCTTCTTTCATATTAATGGTCAATGGTATAACGGGTTCCTGGATGTGGTGCTGCCTTTTTTAAGGGAGCCTTTTGTTTGGGCGCCGCTGTACCTGTTCCTGGGGCTGTTTGTAACTATTAACTATGGCTGGAAAGGCCTTTTCTGGATATTATTTTTCCTGCTGTGCTTTGGCGTGGCAGATCAGAGCAGCTTGTACCTGAAAAGCGCGATCGGAAGGGTGCGGCCCTGCCGTGATCCGCTGGTGTCGCATTACGCCCGGGTATTGGTGGTGTATTGTCCTATGAGTGGAAGTTTTACTTCTAATCATGCCGCCAATCATTTTGCACTGGCTACATTTTGTTTCATAACTTTAAAACAGGCATTTCACCGGTACGCCTGGTTATTCTTTGCATGGGCGGCTGCTATTGCCTATGCTCAGGTATACGTAGGGGTGCACTATCCGCTCGATGTGGCAGGAGGTGCGGTACTGGGTATTTTAATCGGACTGCTGAGCGGCAGTTTTTTTCAACGCCGCATAAGACTGGAGTCTGAACTCGCATCATGAACTGGAACTATCTGATACTAATACTGGCTGCAACCATTGCTGGTGGGATGATTCCCATGACAGTAAAACGCGTCAATGCCAACTTTTCCATTTACCTGCTCGCTTTTACGGGGGCTTTTCTTTTCGGCGTGATCATTATGCACCTGCTGCCGGAAGTGTACGAGGCGCTGGGTCACCAGGCGGGTGTTTATATTGTGTTGGGATTTTTCCTGCAGGTATTCCTGCAGCAGCTTTCGCATGGAATGGAACATGGCCATACCCATATGCCGCAGGAGCATCACCATCATATTGCGGTTCCCCCGCTTTTGCTGGGGCTTTCCATCCATGCGTTCATGGAAGGGTTGCCGCTGGGCTTTAAATATAATGATCATTCTGCGCTGCCTTCACTGATGGCGGGCGTTGCTGCTCATAAAATCCCGGAGGCATTAACGCTTATTACCGTGATGATGCATGCCCATAAGAAAAGGGCGGATCTCTGGCGGATCCTGATCATTTTTGCGCTGGTAACGCCGCTGGCCGCAGTACTGGCGGGTTGGCTGGGAAGCCGATTTGAAGTGATACAACATTACTTTTTATACGTGGTAGCGCTGGTGGTGGGTGCATTTCTGCACATTTCCACTACTATCTTTTACGAAAGTGGTACAAAACATCATGAACTCAGCAGGAAGAAAGTGCTGGCAATAGCCGTAGGCTTGCTTCTGGCATTTCTAACCCTGATATTTGAATAATTTTTTATTTTTAGGCTTTATATATGGAAGTCGTCATTATCCTCATCCTTATTTTATTGAACGGCCTGTTCTCGATGTCGGAGATAGCGTTGGTCTCGGCCCGGAAGATCCGATTGGAGAACCAGGCCAATAAAGGGGATGAAAAAGCAAAGGCAGCTTTAAAGCTTGCCAACAATCCGGACACCTTTCTTTCTACCGTGCAAATCGGTATTACGCTGATCGGCATCTTAACGGGTATTTATTCAGGCGAGAACATCAAAACTGATGTGATGGCCTGGCTCAATACCTTTCCGGCCATACAGCCTTACAGCAGTGTGGTGGCCACTATTCTCATTGTAGTGGTGATCACTTATTTTTCTATGGTATTGGGAGAACTGGTTCCGAAACGTATCGGGCTGGCCAAACCGGAAGCGATCGCCAAGTTTATGGCGAAGCCCATGCAGGTGCTTTCCTGGCTTACTTTTCCTTTTATCTGGTTATTAACCGCTTCTTCTGCGGCACTGATAAAATTGTTAAATCTCAAATCCGGTGAACCCCATGTTACGGAAGAAGAGATCAAAGCCATTATTAATGAGGGTACCAGTTCCGGCGCCATTGAAGAAACAGAACAGGAGATCATAGAAAGGGTATTCCACCTGGGCGACCGTAATATCACGTCGCTCATGACTTACCGTAATGATATTACCTGGCTGGATATCAACGATGAACCGGCCACCTACCGGCAAACGATCCTCGACAGCCTGCATTCGGTATATCCCGTGTGTGACGGGCAGATAGACAGTATTAAGGGATTAATTACCATCAAAGACCTGTATTCGGTAGCGGGCCAGTCGACCCCGCTTACAGAAATTATCCGTAAGCCGTTGTTTGTGCCGGAAAATAATACCGCTTACCAGGTGTTGGAGAAATTTAAGGAAACGCACCTGCACGCCGCTTTTATTGTAGATGAATATGGTACCTTCCTGGGAATGATTACATTGAATGATATCCTGGAAGCCATAGTGGGCGATATGCCGGAAACAGCTGAAAGCGACGACTATGAAATGGTGCTCCGGGAAGATGGGACCTGGCTGGTAGATGCCCAGATCCCGTTTTATGATTTCCTGGAAGAATTTGATAAAGAAGACTGGATGACCGAATTTGAGCAGGATTTTGATACGCTGGCAGGGTTTATCCTGCATCACCTGGAACACATTCCTCAAACGGGAGAGAAGTTCTCCTGGAGAGATTTTACCTTTGAAATAGTGGACATGGATGCGCATCGTATCGACAAAGTACTGGTTACACCGCCAACAACAAACGAAGAAGAATAAGCTTGCTCCCTTCCCTGATAAGTAAAAACCGCATGCGTAATTACCCGTAATTCGTTGAATGGGATTGTTATTTATTTGGATAAATCTAGCTTTATGCTAATTTTGAGCACTTTTTTACATATACAAATAATTTAATTTAAGATAAAATGGTTGCAATAGGAAGTAAGGCACTGTCTCTGGAAGAAGTGTACAGGGTCCTTTTGGGCGGGGAAGAGCTGACATTGGAAGCAGCGGCTTTGCAGCAGGTGGAAGCTAGTTTTTTATTCCTCGAGAAATTTTCGGCAAAGAAACTGATCTACGGTATCAACACTGGTTTTGGTCCGATGGCCCAATACCGCATCAGTGATGAAGATACTTTCCAGTTGCAGTATAACCTGATCCGCAGCCATAGCTCCGGCGCCGGCAACTGCATGTCGCCGTTGCATACCAAAGCCCTGATGATCGCCCGTTTGAGCAGCTTTATGCAGGCGCATTCCGGTATTCACCCGGAAGTGGTACATCTTTTAAAAGACCTGATCAACAAAAACGTATATCCTTGTGTGTTTGAGCATGGAGGCGTAGGTGCCAGCGGCGACCTGGTACAGCTGGCCCACCTGGCGCTGGTACTGATCGGGGAAGGAGAGGTTTGGTATGAAGATAAATATCAGCCTACGGCAGATGTTTTTGCTAAACTGAACCTGAAACCTATAGGCATCCATGTGAGGGAGGGACTGGCCATTATAAATGGCACTTCCGCCATGACGGGTATCGGGCTGGTAAACCTCATTGAAGCGAAGAAGCTGCTGGGATGGTCGGTGGTATTATCTGCCATGATCAATGAAATAGTAGAAGCATTCGACGATCACCTGTCGGCCGAACTGAATGCCGTGAAAAAGCATGAAGGCCAGCAGCAGATTGCCGCAAAAATGCGGGAGATCCTTACTGGCAGCAAAATGGTGCGCCATCGCCCTGATCATCTCTATAAAGAACTGGAAGAAGAAATTTTTAAAGATAAAGTACAGGAATATTATTCCCTGCGCTGCGTACCGCAGATACTGGGGCCTGTTTACGATACCCTTGCACAGGCAGAGAAGCTGGTGGTACAGGAGCTGAATTCCGTGAGTGATAATCCTGTAGTGGATCATCACCTGGAAAACGTTTTTCACGGCGGAAATTTCCACGGCGATTATGTCTCCCTGGAAATGGATAAAATCAAGATAGCCATCACCAAATTGTCGATGCTGGCAGAAAGACAACTCAACTACCTGCTGAATGATAAGCTGAATCACAAGTTTCCGCCGTTTATGAACCTCGGTAAACTTGGCTTTAATTTTGGAATGCAGGGAGTGCAATTTACGGCAACCTCCACCGTGGCGGAAAACCAGACATTGTCGTTCCCGATGTACGTACACAGTATTCCGAACAACAACGATAACCAGGATATTGTGAGTATGGGAACCAATGCGGCTGTTATGACCAGCAAGGTAATAGAAAATACTTTCCAGGTATTGGCTATACAGGTAATGACAGTGTTACAGGCGGTGGATTATCTGAATTGCCAGGACCGTTTGGCGGGATTTTCACACAAAGTATACCAGGAAGTGAGAGCAATTTTCCCTAAATTTATTGAGGACAGCCCGCGCTATAAAGATCTTCAGCAAATTAAAGCTTACCTGGTAAAGAATATGCCGATCCAGTTCTGATCAGATAATTGTGGTTAGCCGTCATTCGTCATTCGTAATTTGTAATTCATGAAATGTGCATTAGTAACAGGAGGGTCAAGGGGAATAGGAAGGGCAGTATGTATTAAGATGGCCGAAGCAGGTTATCATGTGCTGATCAACTACAAGGGAAATGAGGCAGCAGCACTGGAAACGCTGGAAGCAGTGAAGGCAAAAGGCAGTACCGGTGAACTGATACCATTTAACGTAGGCGATGCCGCCGAAGTGCAACAGGTATTGGGAGGCTGGGTGGAAAATAATAAAGATCAACAGATAGAAGTGCTGGTGAATAATGCAGGTATCCGGGAAGATTCCCTGATGTTCTGGATGAATGAGGCGCAATGGAGTAATGTACTCAATATCAGTTTGAATGGATTTTTTAACGTAACCAAGCAGGTGCTGAATGGCATGTTGCTGAAACGTTACGGGCGTATCATCAATATGGTATCGCTGTCCGGTATTAAAGGTTTACCCGGACAAACCAATTATTCTGCCGCCAAAGCAGGGGTAATAGGCGCTACAAAGGCGCTGGCACAGGAAGTAGCCAAAAGAGGGGTAACGGTGAACGCCGTTGCGCCGGGTTTTATTAAAACAGATATGACGGCTGAACTGAATGAAAAGGAGCTGGCAGCGCAGGTTCCCATGAACCGTTTTGGCACAGCCGAAGAGGTGGCAGATGCAGTGGCCTTCCTGGCTTCCAGGTCGGCAGGTTATATTACCGGAGAAATTTTGAACATCAATGGGGGGCTGCACACTTAATAACGTCAATATTACTGGGCTATAGGCTAACCGCTAAAAGCTAAGAGCTATGAACAGAGTAGTGATCACTGGGATGGGAATTTATTCCTGCATCGGAAAGGACATGCAGGAAGTGAAAGATTCATTGTATCAGGGCAAATCCGGTATTGTACTGGATCCTGAAAGAAAGACATTTGGTTACCGTTCCGGTTTAACCGGGTATATAGAAAGACCTGAACTCAAAGGATTGCTGGATCGCCGGGCCAGGCTTATGATGCCTGAACAGGCGGAATTTGCCTATATGGCCACCCGGGAAGCCCTTGCACAGGCAGGCATGACACCTGAATATATCGACTCCACACCTATAGGACTTTTATATGGTAACGACAGCTCCGCAAAACCGGTGGTAGAAGCCAATGACATAATGCGGGCTAAAAAAGATACGATGCTGGTGGGTTCAGGATCTGTTTTCCAGACCATGAACTCCACGGTAAATATGAACCTGGCTACTATTTTTAAGCTCAGGGGCGTGAATTTCACTGTAAGTGCAGCTTGCGCGAGTGGTTCACATGCCATCGGGCTTGGGTATATGTTTATCCGCAACGGTATGCAGGACGCTGTGATCTGCGGCGGGGCACAGGAAGTGAATGTGTATGCCATGGGTAATTTTGATGCCATTGCCGCTTTTTCGGTGAGGGAAAGCGATCCTACCAGGGCTTCCCGGCCATTTGACCGCGACCGGGATGGACTGGTACCCAGTGGTGGTGCTGCCACCGTGATCCTGGAAAGCCTTGAATCTGCGCAGCGCAGGGGCGCCACTATTTTAGGTGAAGTGCTGGGATATGGTTTTTCCTCCAATGGCGCGCATATTTCCAATCCTACTGTAGACGGACCTGTAAGATCCCTGCAGATAGCCCTGCAGGATGCAGGGTTACAGCCGGGAGATATAGAATATATCAACGCGCACGCTACATCTACCGCCGCCGGCGATGCCAGCGAGGCCAAAGCGATTCATGAAGTATTTGGCGGTTCGCGCCCGTACGTAAGCTCTACGAAGTCCATGACCGGCCATGAATGCTGGATGGCGGGCGCCAGTGAAATTGTGTATTCCATGCTGATGATGCAGCACGGCTTTATTGCCCCCAATATCAACCTGGATAACCCCGATGATGATGCCGCGAGGCTAAATATTGTAACCAGTACAATTAATAAAAATTTTAATATATTTTTGTCGAATTCTTTTGGCTTTGGAGGAACAAATTCGTCCCTGGTAGTAAGGGGGTGGAATGGAAAATAAATATCCTTAACTTTGGGCGCTCGGAATAGGATTAGCTGACCAATAGACTACGTAAACACAATTTTTAAACCGACCTATATCTGATTTCACACTTTATGGACATTAGAGAGATAATAACTGTTACGAATAAGTTTCTGGTAGAGGAGTTTGAAGCAAACCCCGCGGCCATCACACCGGAAGCAAACATGAAATCCACACTGGATCTGGATAGTTTGGATTATATCGATATGGTGGTAGTAATAGAAGATAACTTCGGATTTAAAGTAAATCCCGAAGAATTCCAGGCTATTGTTACTTTCCAGGATTTCTACAATTATGTAGCCACTCGTGTACAACAAAAAGAACTGGTATAATGCCCTCCTGGCAAGGAAAATCTAAAGGGAGTAAGTTCGGATATAGTTGTTTTGTTTTCCTGTTGAAGCATGGAGGGGTGGTGCCTGCGTATATGTTGCTGAGATTTGTAGCCTTCTATTTTTTTGCATTTTCCTGGAGTTCCTCAAAACCTGTCTATCATTATCTCCGTAAAAAAATTGGTTATAGCAGGGCGCGCGCATTGCTCAGTTTATACCGGAATTATTACGTATTTGGTCAAACACTGATCGATAAGGTGGTGGTAATGGCAGATATGTCCAATAAATTCACCTTTGAGTTTGAGGGAGAACATCATTTACGTGAAATGATTGCCGGTGGCAAAGGCGGTATCCTGCTGAGCGCACATGTGGGTAACTGGGAAGTGGCAGGTCATTTGTTTAAGCGCCTGCAAACCCGTATTAATATCGTGATGTTCGATGGCGAACACCAGCGGATCAAAGATTACCTGTCTGGTATTACGGGCGACCGGAATATGAATGTTATCGTGATCAAAGACGACCTGTCGCACATTTATGCTATCAATGAAGCATTGAGTAATAAAGAACTGGTGTGTATGCATGCCGACAGGTTTCTGCCCGGTAATAAAACTGTAACAGTCCCTTTTTTAGGACAGGACGCCCGTTTCCCGCTGGGTCCTTTCCTGTTAGCCGCCACCTTCCGGGTGCCGGTTTCCGTGGTATTCGCCTTTAAGGAATCGTCTGCCCACTATCATTTTTTTGCGACCGAGCCCCGTCAGTACCACGGCCGGCGTAACCAGGGAGTAGAAACCGCCCTGCAGGATTTTGTGCATCATGTGGAAGAAAAAGTATACCGTTACCCGGTGCAATGGTTCAATTATTACGATTTTTGGGAATAATGCGTGTTTTTACTGTTCATAATTTCGTATAATTCTATTTATTTCGTGTTTCATATTTAATAATAACTTGTGCAGATGTTTATTCATTCAGACGATATCACCGCCTATATTCCCCAGCGTACCCCCATTGTAATGATCAGTGGTATTCTGGCAGTAGATGGCCCCATCACCCGCACCGGTCTTCATATCGCACCTGATAATATTTTTGTGGAGAATGGAGTGCTTACGGCGCCCGGCCTGATGGAGAATATTGCACAAACCGCCGCTGCCCGCATCGGCTATATCGCCAAACAACAAAATACACCCGTTCCCCTGGGATTTATTGGCGCGGTGAAAGACCTGGAAATACTGGAGCTGCCGCCGGCAGGACAAATGATAGAAACGACCACCGAAATCGGCGGTGAAGTGTTTAACGCCACTATGGTAACCGGCAAAGTAATGTTTGACGGCCGCCTGATGGCACAATGTGAAATGAAAATATTCATCAATCCCCAAATTTAATCACACATGAACTGCAGAAAATTAATTGCACTTCCGTTGCTGATGTTGAGCATGATGGCTATGACAGCAAATGCTCAGACACTGAAGAACTTCCTGGACAACAAAGATTCGAGCTTTACCTGGCTGGGCGTGGATTTTACACAGGCTAAACTGATAGGTGACGCCGCTGCCAAAACAGATGCGATCGTAGACCACGAGTTTACTGCCCTGAACCAGGTAATTGTGAACGAACAAAAGAAGTACGATGTACCAGGCGCATTTCACCGCGATAAATACAATACCAGTATTGGTTTGGTGAACAAACGCAATGAAGCCATCAATAAAGATGCGCTGAAATCCGACGAATCTTCCGACTTTGAACGTCTTAAACCGGAAGACATCACCAAAGTGGTGAAATCGTATGATTTTTCCGGAAAACACGGAATTGGCGTAATGCTGGTAATGGAAGGTATGAGCAAAACCAGCAAAAGTGCGTCTATGTGGCTGGCCATAGTAGATATGGACCGGAAAAATGTACTGCTCACAGAACGTTATGTGGGTAAAGGCCAGAAATGGAGCTTCGCATGGCGCAACTACTGGCTGGCTACCATTAAAAGCGCGTTGGAAGAGATCAATGATGATTACAGCAAACTGAAAACCAAATATGCTGACGCCAAAGATCCGGAGGAACCAAAACCGGTAGTGCAGGCGCCAGCAGCAAAGAAGGAAACTAAAGCTGCCGGTACAACACCCGCAACAAAGAAACCAAAGAAGAAAGGATAAATTATGATACTCACTGAATGCACCAACATACTGATAAGATTTAATGAAGCAGATCCGCTGGGAATAGTATGGCACGGGCATTATGTGCGGTATTTTGAAGATGGCAGGGAAGCTTTCGGAGAAAAATATGGGCTCAGATACCTGGATATTTTTGAAGAAGGATTCACCGTGCCGGTAGTAAATGTACAATGTGATTACAAACGCTCTTTGCGCTACGGCGACAGGGTAATAGTAGAAACAAGGTATGTGGACGACCTGGCAGCAAAAATAAAATTTGAATACATCCTTACCAATCCCGCCACAGGGGAAATAGTAGCAAAGGGTTCTTCCGTACAGGTATTCCTGGACAAGGAAACTTCTTCCCTGCAATTGATTGCTCCTCCTTTTTTCAGTGAATGGAAAAAGAAGCACGGACTGGTATAACCAAAGGGTACTATGCAACAGGTGTATGTAGTAGCAGATAATATTGTGGGGCCTCTTGGCAGTACTACCCGGGAAAATTTTGACCAGGTGTTATCTGGCAACAGTGGCATAGCGCAGCACAACAATGCTGCCTATGCCGCTGCTCCGTTTTATGGCGCCATCACAACGCCGGCGCTACTGGATGCCTTTACGGCAAACACTAACGTAAAAGGATATACGCGGTTTGAGCGGCTGCTGGTTGCCTCCATACAATCGGCCCTGCAGCAAACTGCTGTTACGCTTACGGATACACGTACCGGCTTCATTGTTTCCACTACAAAAGGAAATATTGAATTACTGGAGCAGCAACCCGAAGGCGCCGTACCGCCGCTGGCCAACATGCAGCTGTACACCACCGCAAAGAAGCTGGCGGCCCATTTTAACGCCGCTAATGAACCGCTGGTGATTAGCAGTGCCTGTATTTCCGGACTGGTAGCCATTTTAACCGGCAAACGGCTCATTGAATCGGGACGTTATGACCATATAGTGGTGGCCGGCGCAGATGTGCTCACCCGCTTTGTGTTATCGGGGTTTCAGTCGTTCCAGGCGGTAAGCGCCGTTCCCTGTAAACCATTCGATGCCAACAGAACAGGTGTTACACTCGGAGAAGGCGCGGCCACCGTGATCCTCAGCAGGGAGAAAGGGAATGCGCTCTTTTCATTGGGTGCAGGCGCTATCAGCAACGACGCCAATCATATTTCCGGTCCTTCCCGTACCGGCGAAGAACTGGCGGCAGTAATGCAGCTCGCGGTAAATGGCAGCGGACTAACCGCTGCCGACATCGGTTTTGTATCGGCGCATGGCACTGCCACGCTGTACAACGATGAAATGGAGGCGAAGGCGCTGCACCACGCAGGCCTGGCAGCAGTACCAGTGAACAGCCTGAAGGGCTACTACGGTCATACGCTGGGCGCCGCCGGGCTCATTGAAGCAATCATCAGCATGCAGGCCATGAAAGCCGGTGTGGTATTGCCAACAAAAGGATTTGAAATACCCGGTGTAAGTATGCCGGTGAATGTTCATAATACCCTGCTGCAAAAAACATCCCGCCACTTCCTGAAAACAGTATCAGGTTTCGGTGGATGCAATGCAGCGATGGTTTTTAATCTTAACAGCTAAACAAAGTTATTGTCGTGTTTAATAAAGAAACAAAAACAGCACTCGAAGCAAAAGAAGCGGCATTGCGTCTGGCATTTGCCCCCGTTGCTTTTCAGGCTACCCGGGCATTACGTGATATGGGCATTTTAACGGCAGTGAGCAACAGCCGCTCTGCCGGTATTACCATTGAGGAAATAATGGAGCAAACCAAAATGTCGCGTTATGCCGTAAGAGTGTTGCTGGAAGCAGGTTTAGGTATGGAGCTGGTGATCGTGAACGATAAACGGTATACCCTCACCAAAACCGGTTACTTTATTTTACATGATCAGCTTACCCGCATCAATATGGACTTTTCACAGGATATCTGCTACAAAGGCATGAATCACCTGCAGGAAAGCCTGAGAGAAGGAAAGCCCGCCGGCCTGCGCGAACTCGGTCCCTGGGATACGATTTATCCCGGCCTGTCGCTGCTGCCACCTGAAGTAGGTAAAAGCTGGTTCGACTTCGACCATTACTATTCAGACCTTGCCACTCCGCAGGCGCTGGATATTGTTTTTGAAAAGAAACCGAAACGTTTGCTCGATATCGGTGGTAACACCGGTAAGTGGGCCCTGGCCTGCACGGCCAAAGATCCGGAAGTGGAAGTAACCATCTTTGATTTGCCGGGTCAGGCAGGACTGGCACAGCAGAAAATGAAAGATGCCGGCGTGGAAAACCGCGTGCATTTTCATATTGCAAACATCCTCCACGAGGAAGTACCCTTTCCGAAGGGCTTTGATGCCATCTGGATGAGCCAGTTCCTCGATTGTTTTTCTGAAGCAGAAATTGTTTCCATCCTGAAACGTTGCCGCGAAGCGCTCAACGACGGAGGAACAGTATATATCCTGGAACCTTTCTGGAACCGCCAGCAATTTAAATCCGCCGCTTTTTGCCTGCAGCAGACTTCCCTGTACTTTACCGCTATGGCTAATGGTAACAGCCAGATGTATCACACAGATGATTTCTTCCAGTGTATTGACGATGCGGGGTTAACGATTATCGAGGAAAATGACCAGATGGGCATGAATTATACTTTGTTGAAATGTCAAAAAAAATAACCAATCCAATCGCATAAAATTTATAACTCCCAAAATCGTCACTTATGAAAACTGAGCAAGTTGATGTACTGGTAATAGGGGCAGGTCCGGCGGGAACAGTAGCGGCGTCTATTATCCATCAGGCAGGTTACAAGGTAAAAGTGGTGGAGAAGCAGAAATTCCCCCGTTTTGTAATCGGCGAAAGCCTGTTGCCACGCAGCATGGAAGCCCTGGAAGAAGCAGGATTTATTGATGCCATCAAAGCAAAAGGTTTTCAGCAGAAGTATGGGGCAAAGTTTGTAAAAGGAGATGCGCTCTGCGATTTTACTTTCGAAGAGCAATTTACGCCGGGCTGGACCTGGACCTGGCAGGTAACGCGTGCCGATTTTGACAAAACGCTTGCCGACACCGTAGAAAGTATGGGAGTGCCGGTAGCTTATGAAACAACCGTAACGGATATACGTTTTAATGGATCCGATTCCATTACAACCGTGGAAGATAAAGATGGCCAGCAATCGCAGATAGCCGCCCGTTTCATTGTAGACGGCAGTGGCTACGGCCGGGTAATTCCCAAATTATTCAACCTGGAGAAAAACTCCAACCTGCAACCCCGTAAGGCGTTGTTTGCCCATACGGTGGATGCGCGCCGTTCCATGGCCGACCAGCCAAACCGCATTACCGCGGTGGTGCATAAAAAAGGCGTATGGATCTGGATCATTCCTTTCTCTACCGGGGTTACTTCCCTGGGTTTTGTAGGAGATCCTGAGTTTTTTGAGCAGTACCCCGGCACTGATGAGGACAAATACCGCGCCCTGCTGGAGGCGGAACCCTATACCAGGGAACGTTTCCGCGATGTAGAGCTGGTATTTGAACCACGTGTTTTACAGTCGTGGTCTGCCACCACGGATAAATTTTACGGGGATGGATTTGTGCTGACAGGCAACGTGACAGAATTTCTGGACCCGATTTTCTCATCTGGTGTAACTTTGGCCTGTGTTTCTTCACAAACGGCGGCAAAACTGGTGATCCGGAAACTGAAAGGTGAGGCGGTTGACTGGGAGAAAGAGTATATGGAGCCTACTATGCAGGGCGTGAATACGTTCCGCTCTTATGTAATGGCCTGGTACGAAGGTACACTGGATACTATTTTCTTTAAAAAAGATGCTGATCCGCTGATAAAAGGACAAATTTGTTCTGTACTGGCTGGTTATGTGTGGGATATGAACAATCCCTTTGTGAAAAATCATGATACTGCCTTAAAACGTCTGGCAAGAACTATTGAATTAACAGAAAAATTAAAAAGCAGCCCTGAGATTGAATAGCGGATCGACATATATTACGGGGAGTTGCGTCATACGGCAAAACAGGGTTTATTTAAATGGCTCTTTGTTGTGGGAAGCGGATTCCGCGCTGGAATTACCTGAATTTCTGCGGGCGGGATATGACCGTTTTTCCGGTCAATATCCTAAATTCCATAAAATGGATGCCCTCAGCAAGCTGGGCTGGCTGGCAGCGGAAGTATTGCTGAAAGATACCGGCATCCATTCGTTGTCACCGGAGCAAACGGGCATGGTATTGTCCAACCGGAGCAGCAGCCTGGATACGGATTTGCGGTATTACGCTACTGTAAAGGACTTTGCCAGTCCGGCGCTGTTTGTGTATACCCTGCCGAATATCGTGATGGGAGAGATTTCTATCCGGCATGGTTTTAAAGGAGAGAATACTTTTTTTGTATCAGATATTTTTGATACGGCTTTAATGAGTACCTATCCGGCACAGCTGCTGGCAGAAACGCCTTTACAGGCTTGTATTTGCGGGTGGGTGGAAGTAATGGAACAAGCATACGAGGCAGTATTATTCCTCGTGGAAAATAAACAGCGAAACAATGCCATCCCGTTAACGGAGGCGGCTTTGTCAGCGTTGTATCAACAAAAAAACAGTTAATAACTTTAATCAAACTACAGTGGAAAAGTTGATGGCGGATCTGAAAGCGCAGATCATAGAACAATTGAACTTGCAGGAAGTAGCACCGGACAGCATTGGCAACGATCAGCCGTTGTTTACAAAGGAGGGGCTTGGGCTCGATTCTATCGATGCGCTGGAATTGATTGTATTGCTGCAACAGCACTACAATATCCGCATTGCCAATCCTGAAGAAGGACCGAAGATCTTCCACTCGGTGCGCACGATGGCGGTGTATATTACCGAAAATCAAACCGTAAAGGCATGAGTGAAAAGGTGTGGATAGCAGGTGGTGGTGTGATCTGCGGTATCGGGCTGGACGTACCTGCCTGTATACAATCATTCCGGGACATGAAGCCCGGTATGGAAGCCATGCAGCACCTGTCTTCTGTTCACCGCAGTACTTTTCCGGTAGCGGAAGTAAAGGCCGATAACGCCACCCTTGCTGATATAGCACGGATGCCGGAAAATATCAGCCGTACGGCCCTGCTGAGCATGATTGCCGCCCGTGAGGCGTGGCAATCCAGCGGTTTGGGAGATATTTCCCAATACCGGGTAGGGTTTGTTTCAGGTAATACCGTGGGTGGGATGGATAAAACCGAGGATTTTTTCGCGGAGTACCTGTCTGATCCCCGTGGTGGCCGGTTGCAAAACCTGCTTCACCACGAGTGCGGGAGCATCACAGAACTGGTGGCCGACAGCCTTGGGGTGCGTCATCATATTTCTACCATCAGCACCGCCTGTTCTTCCGGCGCCAACGCACTTATGTATGGCTCCCGGCTGATCCGCAACAACATTGTGGATGTAGTAATTGCCGGTGGTACAGATGCGCTGACCCGCTTTACCCTCAACGGGTTCAACACCCTCATGATCCTGGATCAGCAACCCTGCCGGCCTTTCGATGATACCCGTACGGGGCTTAACCTCGGCGAAGGCGCGGGTTATGTGGTACTGGTGTCCGACAGCCTGGCTGCCCGTTTGCAGCCCTGGTGCCGCTTCAGCGGCTTCGCCAACGCCAACGATGCCTTTCACCAAACGGCTTCTTCGCCGGATGGCACCGGTAATTACCTGGCCATGAAAGGTGCGCTGGATATGAGCGGATTGCAGCCACAACAAATTGGTTATATTAATTTACACGGTACTGGTACACAGAACAACGATGTATCGGAAGGAATCGCTATAAACCGGCTCTTTGCACCGTATTTCCCGGCAATGAGTTCTACCAAATCCTTTACAGGTCATACGCTGGGCGCCAGCGGCGGCATAGAAGCTGTATTTTCGGCGCTGGCAGTAAAGGAAGGAATTATTTACCCGAATGCACGTTTCGAACACCAGATGAAGGAGTTACCGTTTGCACCCGTTACCGCCTTTTCTGCAGGTCATGATCTGCAACATGTAATGTCCAACTCATTCGGTTTTGGCGGCAATTGTTCCAGCCTCGTATTTTCAAGGGCCAGTTAACAGCTATAAATTATGCAGATCTATATAAATGGCACCGGTTGTATTTCTCCGCAGGAAACTGCACAGGGAGGCCCTTTGCTGGCGGCTCCAAGGGAATATGAGCAGGTACGCCTGGCGACAGTGGACCCGGACTACAAACAGTGGATTGATGTGAAACAGATCCGCAGGATGAGCCGCGTGGTGAAAATGGGAGTAGGGGCAGCGAATTTAAGCCTGGAAGCAGCCGGTGTTACCGCCCCGGATGCTATCATTACCGGTACTGCTTATGGCTGCCTGGACGACACCGGCGTGTTCCTCACCAAAATGGTAAACCAGCAGGAGGAAATGCTGACGCCTACTGCATTTATACAAAGCACCCACAACACCGTAGCCGGCCAGATTGCGCTGCTACTGGGTTGCAACGGATATAACAATACCTTCGTTCATCGCGGCTTTTCTTTTGAAAACGCCCTGCTGGACGCTATCATGATATTGAAAGAAGGTTCGGCACAACATATTCTCGCCGGTGGCGTGGATGAAATTACGAATCACAGTCACCAGTTGCTGTCGCGTTTCGGACTCTATAAAAAGACGCCGGTAAAAACGATGGAACTGCTGAATAGTCCTTCCAGGGGCACTATTGCCGGAGAAGGCGCCGCCTTTTTTACATTGGGTATTGCCAAACAACCCGGCGCTGTAGCCGAATTATCCGGTGTAAGCACCTTATACAAGCCGCTCTGGGAAGGAGAAGTGATCGGGCACATCATGAAATTCCTGGAAGATAATAATTGCACGCCTGCAGATATCGATCTGATCGTTACCGGCAGGAACGGGGATATTGACCAGGATGAAATTTATGAAGAAGTAGCCGATGCCTTATTTCCTGATCATGCGGAAGCCAGCTTTAAACACCTCTGCGGGGAATACCCTACAGCAGCGGCATTTGGCGTTTGGATGGCGAATGCCATTATAGCGCAGCAGGAAGTGCCGGAAGCAGCAGTGTTTTTTGGCAGGACGCCGGAGAAGATAAAAAAAGTATTAATCTATAATCATCACCAGGGAACACATCATTCACTGGTATTACTCACTGCATGCTAAACAACAGGATTGTAAATATCATTGCTGTTATCACGCTCCTGGTACTTTTATTCCTGGATAAAGTAATGGCGTATGGTATTTCTTTCTGGTGGTATAGTTTGCCGGTGCTTATTTTTCTCCCGGTAACTGTTTACGGGGCGATGAATATTGAATCGGGTTTTTTTTTAAAGGCGTTCTGTGAGGCCAGTACTACGGAAAGGGTAGTGGCACTGACTTTTGACGATGGGCCACAGGAGGCATATACGCCGCAGATACTGGATATCCTGTATCGGGAACAGGTACCTGCTGCTTTTTTTTGTATCGGGAAAAATATCAGGGGGAATGAGTACTTACTGAAACGGATATACGAAGAGGGACATGTAATAGGCAATCATACTTATTCACATCACTTCTGGTTTGATATGAAGTTGTCTGGTAACATGCTGAAGGATATGCAGGAAATGGATGCGCTTACGGTAAATGCTACAGGCTTGCATCCACGGTTGTTCCGGCCACCTTACGGCGTAACCAATCCTAACCTGGCAAGGGCAGTAAAGGCAGGGAATTATCTGCCGGTAGGCTGGAACATACGCTCACTGGATACAGTAGCAAAAGATGAAACGGTTTTGTTGCACCGGATCATGCAGCAGCTGAAACCGGGAGCAGTTATTTTGTTGCATGATACCTGTAAAATAACCGCCGACATACTGCCTCAGCTGATCCGGGGCATCCGTGAAAAGGGATACCGCCTGGAGAGAATTGATAAAATGTTAAATGTTCGAGCATATGTGTAAATGGCTGTTATTATTAATTGGATGTGTGGTGAGCCTGCAAATGCAGGCGCAGTCCGGGTTTAAACCGGTAGCGGATATGGCGCCGCTGAAACAGCAGTTTGCAAAAGCGGCTCAGAGTACACAAAGTATTCAGTGCGATTTTGTACAGGAAAAGAACCTGAGCATGTTGTCTGATAAAATTGTGTCTAAAGGGAAATTCTGGTTTAAGAAAGATAATAAAGTAAGAATGGAATACCTCCAGCCTTCTTATTATCTGCTGGTGATTAACGGGAAAGATATCCGTATCAAAGATGCACAGAAAGAGAATAAAGTATCGGGAAAGAATAATAAGTTGTTTGAGCAGATCAATAAAATTACGGTGGATTGTGTAAGAGGAACTGTGCTGGATAACGCCGATTTTTCTACCAAAGCCGCTGAAAATGCGCAGTATTACCGCCTGGAGCTTACGCCGGTAAACAAGGTGATGAAAACATATTTTCAAACGATTGTGTTGTTGGTAGATAAACAGGACTATTCTGTATCAAAGATTACAATGGCAGAATCATCAGGTGATGATACCACCATCAGTTTTTTACATAAACAATTGAACACAAATATCCCGGATGCGGTATTTTCTGCTAAGTAGCTTGTTGGGCATCGTGTTGCTGATGGCAGGTTGCCGGTCGGTGTACAAAGGGTTGCAGCCTGTAAACGGCGATGTGACTTGTATCAGGCAGTTCAGCCCGCGGTTCACCTCCACGCTGTACAGCACACAGGTGGATATCCTGAAGCATCACCTGAGCGGACTCCTGTTTTTTAAGCAGATGCCGGATAGCAGTATCCGCGTGGTATTTGCCAATGAGATGGGATTTAAGTTCTTTGATTTTGAATTTGACAAGCAGGGAAATTTTACCAAACACTACCTGATGGCCAAAATGGACAAGAAGGCGGTGGTGAGAACCTTGCAGCAGGACTTTGCATTAGTACTGCTGCGGCCCGATCTGCGGGCGGCACATACAGCTGTGGATAACCGTTACCGTTATACAGTGGTACCTACCGAAAAAGGTAATAACTATTATATCACGGACACGGCTTGTAGTGAACTGGTACGGATAGAAAAGTCGTCGCGCCGCAAACCGGCTGTCACCGTATGGATGCAGCATTATAACAATGGTGTGCCGGATACGATCAACATCCGTCATGAGCATTTCAAATTCAATATTTCATTGCAGAAAGTAGAAAAGTAAAACGTCACCTTAATTATATAATCACATAAGTTCAATGTTAGCAGGAAATTTTTATACCGTCACAGCGCAATCCCGGGAACCAGGGCAGGTGACTGCCACCATCGAATTGAATGCGGCACATCCCATATTCCAGGGTCATTTCCCGGAACAGCCTGTAGTGCCTGGTGTATGCATGATGCAGACCCTTACGGAAATGCTGGAAAGCGCGCTGGATAAAAAGGTGATGCTGAAAAAGGCCAGCCAGATGAAATTCCTGCATATGATAGACCCGGTGAAACAGCCACTGGTGGATGTTTCACTTACCTACAAAGAAGATGAAGGAGGGTGGAAAGTGAATGCTACGCTGAGGCGCGACGATAAAATATTTATGAAGTTCCAGGGTATATTCAATTAAGTGACCAGTCAGCCTACACATAACGAACATTTTGAACGTCACCGCGCCGCGGTGCTCATTCCTACGTATAACAACGCCGGTACCCTGGGCGCTGTATTGTCTGATGCGCTTACCTATACCAGTCATGTGATTGTGGTAAACGACGGTGCTACAGATGAAACAGCTGCGGTGCTGGAAAAGTTCCCTTCCCTGCAAATAGTTTCGTATAGCCCCAACCGTGGTAAAGGAGTGGCGCTTCGCCGCGGATTTTCCTATGCGCTGGAGCAGGGCTACGACTATGTAATCACTATGGATGCCGACGGGCAGCATTTTGCGACCGACCTGCCCACCATGTTGCAGCAGATTGAAGAACATCCCGGGGCGCTGATCATAGGCGCCCGGAACCTGCACCAGGAGAATATGCCGGGCAAAAGTACTTCTGCCAATAAAGTATCTAACTTCTGGTTTCACGTAACTACCGGATTAAAAGGCCCCGATACACAATCCGGCTACCGCCTGTATCCCCTGCAGCGCATGGGGAGAATGCATTACTTCTGCACCAAATACGAATTTGAGATAGAGGTGTTGGTGCGTAGTGCGTGGAAAGGTATCAAGGTGGACTGGACACCTGTGCGTGTATATTACCCGCCACCGGAAGAGCGGGTATCACATTTCAGACCGGTAAGGGATGTTTCGCGTATTACTGTATTGAATACCATACTGGTGTTCGTCACCTTTTTATATATCAAGCCCCGCGACCTGATCCGTTTTCTTTTAAAAAAAGAAAACTGGAAAAAGATGTGGAAAGAAGAAGTGCTGAAGTCTGACGAATCCAATATCAGGAAAGCGGCTTCCATTGGCTTTGGTATTTTTATGGGGATCATACCTATCTGGGGATTCCAGCTGCTGGTATCTATCCTGTTGTCTATAAAATTCAGGTTGAATAAGGCGTTGGTACTGCTTTTTGCGCATATCAGCACGCCGCCGCTAACGCCGTTTGTGATCTTTGCCAGCTTCCTGGCCGGCCGGGTATGGATGGGGCAAACTGCCAAAGACCTGGTATTTTCCAATGGTATTAACTTCGACACCATCAGGGATAACCTGTTACAATATGTATTTGGCAGTATTACACTGGCAGTATTGGGTGGATTGCTGGCCTGGATAGTGAGTTGGGCAATACTGACAATTTTTAGAAAAGAACGAAGAAATGGGTAATCTTTTTGTAGCGATCTATAATTTTTTTGAGCGGCGTAAAGCATGGCTGTGGTGTTGCACCATCGCCAGTTTTTTGCTGGTTGGATATTTTGCTGCACAAATAAAGCTGGAAGAAGATATTACCAAAATTTTACCGCAGGATAAGAAACTGGATAAACTGCAACAGGTGTTCCAGGATTCCAGATTTGCAGACAAGCTGATTGTTACCATCTCCCAAAAAGATACTATACAGGAAGCCCGGCCCGACAGGCTAACGGCTTATGCCGCAGAACTGTCTGCCAGGGCGGGCGCGCAGCTATCACCCTATATCAGGCAGATCCAGTCGCAAACAGACGACGCCATGATAATGGGATTGATGCAGGTGATACAACAACACCTGCCCATCTTCCTGGAAAAAAATGATTACGCGAAGATTGATAGTTTGTTGTTACCCGGGCAACTGCAGCAATCGTTACAATATGATTATAATACACTGATATCGCCTACAGGACTGGTGTTAAAAAAGATGATCCAGGCCGATCCCGTAGGCATCTCCTGGATAGGCGTAAAGAAACTGCAACACCTGCAGTATGATGACCAGTTTGAACTGTACGACAACTACATCATCACCAGGGATCATAAACACCTGATGATCTTTATCACCCCGGCAAATCCGCCGGGCGCCACAAAAATCAATGCACAGTTCCTGAAAGGACTGGATAAAATAAAAGATAGTCTTGATCGGCAATACCCCGGCATCGCCGCTTCCTACTTCGGCGGAACCGCTGTGTCTGTGGGCAATGCCACGCAGCTAAGACAGGATACTTTTTTAACACAAGGCATTACCGTAGTACTATTGATAGTACTGATCGCCCTGTTTTTTAAAAAGAAAAGAGCGCCGGTGCTGGTCATGCTGCCGGTTATTTTCGGCGGACTGTTTTCACTGGCATGGATATACGTTATTAAAGGGCATATCTCTGTAATGGCCATGGGTGCGGGCGCTGTAGTACTCGGTATTGCGGTGAATTATTCGCTGCATGTATTTAATCACTACCGCCATTCGCAGGATATCCGTGAAGTAATCAGCGACCTGGCTACCCCTATGACGCTCGGTAGCTTCACTACTATCGGCGGGTTCCTGTGTTTGCAGTTCGTGCATTCCCCCATGCTGAAAGATGTGGGGCTGTTTGCCGCACTCAGCCTGGTGGGCGCTGCATTGTTTTCGCTGATTTTCCTGCCCCACTGGATTGTGATGGGGCAACAACCGGTCCAGGTAGCCGCGCATCATGATAACTGGCTCGACAAATTATCGGCATACCGGCCGGAGAAAAATAAGTACCTGGTAGGCGCTATTTTCCTGCTGACCATCGTATTTTTCTATACCGCGCGCAACGTATCCTTTGAAAGCGATATGATGCGTATGAATTACATGACGCCGCAATTAAAAGCAGCAGAAGCACAGCTCAACAGTGTGAATTCCTATGTAGCGCAGTCGGTATATGTAGTATCGGATGGCCGGGACCTGGAAGGGGCGCTTGAAAGCGGCGAAAAGCTGTTGCCGGTTATTGAGCAGCTGCAGAAAAAGGGTGTCATAAAAAAGTACGCCGGCGTACAGGCGTTACTGTTATCCAATAAAGAACAACAGGCACGCATTGACCGCTGGAACAAATACTGGACGGCAGACAGGAAACAACAATTGCTGGAATATCTCCGTAGTGAAGGGAGTGTGCTGGGATTTAGCAAGGCAGCTTTTGATCCGTTCGATCAGCTGATAAACAATGATTTCAAACCACTTGATCCGGATGCTTTGAAGGTACTGCGCAGCGGCAACCTGGGAGACTTTATCATAGAGAAGAACGGCACTACCTCCGTAGTAACATTGCTGAAAGTAGATCCGGCGCACAAACAAGCTGTATATGATGCGTTGGAAAATATCCCGAATACGACAGTGCTGGACAAACAATACGCCGCTAACCGCCTGGTGGAAGTAGTGAAAGATGAGTTTAACAGCATTGCGTGGATGACTTCCCTGCTGGTATTTTTTGCGTTGTTGTTATCGTATGGCCGCATTGAACTGGCGCTCATTACCTTTATCCCGATGGCCATCAGCTGGGTATGGATATTAGGTATCATGGGGCTTTTCGGGATTAAGTTCAATATTGTAAATATTATCCTTTCTACTTTTATTTTTGGTTTGGGAGACGATTACAGCATCTTTATGATGGATGGGCTGTTGCAGGAGTACAGGACCGGAAAGAAAACCCTTTCTTCTTTTAAATCATCTATCTTCCTGTCGGCCATCACCACTATTCTTGGGCTGGGCGTGCTGATCTTTGCACAACATCCTTCGCTTAAATCTATTGCGCTGATTTCTATTATCGGTATTAGCACTGTAGTACTGATTTCGCAGGTAATGATCCCTTTCCTGTTTAACTGGCTGATCACCGGCCGTGTACGGAAGGGCTTTGCACCATGGACTTTCAAAGGATGGACGCTGTCTGTGTTTTCCTTTACTTATTTTGCCATGGGCAGTTTTATCCTTACCGCTATTGGTACCGTGCTGATACGCTGGAATCCGTTCAATAAAGAAAAGGGCAAGGTGTTGTATCACCGTATACTTTCTGCTTATACGCACAGCGTGTTGTATATTATGCGCAATGTGAAGAAGCGCATCATCAATCCTTCCAATGAACAACTGGAGAAACCGGCGGTGATTATCAGTAATCATCAGTCTTTCCTCGATATATTGGTATCCACTATGCTGCACCCGAAGGTGATATTGCTTACCAATCAATGGGTATGGCGATCGCCGGTGTTTGGGTCAGTGGTTCGCCTGGCGGATTACTACCCCGTAGCGGATGGCGCAGAAGGAGCTATTGACAGGCTGAGAGACAGAGTGAAGGCAGGGTATTCTATTGTGGTGTACCCGGAGGGCACCCGTTCTCCCGATCCGGCTATTAAGCGTTTTCATAAAGGCGCCTTTTATATTGCAGAGCAACTAGGGCTGGATATTTTACCAATGGTGATTCACGGTACCGCCTATACGATGAGTAAAGGAGATTTCCTGTTGAAAGATGGAACGGTATCGGTAAAATACCTGCCGCGTATCAGGCAGGAGGATAAGTCGTGGGGAGATAACTACAGCGCACGTACGAAATCTATCAGCCGGTATTTTAAGCAACAATACGAGCTATTGCGCGCAGAAACGGAAGTGCCAAAGTATTTCCGGGAGCAGCTGAAGTATAATTACATCTACAAAGGGCCGGTGCTGGAATGGTATATGCGCGTGAAAACGGCGATGGAAAACAATTACCAGCTGTTCCATGAGTTGCTGCCCAAAGAAGGACGTATACTGGATATTGGCTGCGGATATGGATTCATGGATTACATGCTTACCTGGACCGCACCGGGCAGAACCATCACAGGTATTGACTATGACGAAGATAAGATTGCCACTGCCGCTTACTGTTATAATAAGCCGGAACAGCTGCAATTTATTCATGGAGATATTTCGGCTACTCCTTTTAAAGAATACGACGCCTTTATACTGAGTGATGTATTGCACTACCTGCCTGCCGGTGAGCAGGAAATGCTGCTGCAGCAGTGTATAGCGCGCCTTACGCCGGATGGCGTGATTGTAATCCGTGATGGCGACAGCGATATGGCCAAAAGGCACGAGCGGACGAAGTTCACGGAGTTTATGTCTACAAAAGTAATTGGGTTTAATAAAACGAAAGACCAGCCATTGTCGTTTTTCTCAGCTGCACATGTCCGTAGTCTTGTTCACAAATACGGCGCGGTGGCGGAGGAAATAGACAATACGCGGTATACCTCTAACGTAATATTTGTGATAAAAAAACTTCCCCGGGAGGATTATGCACCACTATGATGTGATCATTATAGGCAGCGGCCTTGGCGGACTGGTATGTGGAGCTATCCTCAGCCGGCATGGGTATCGTGTATGCATATACGAAAAAAATAGGCAAACGGGTGGATGCCTGCAAACATGGTCACGCGATAAGGTTATTTTTGACTCGGGGGTGCACTATATTGGCGGACTGGCGCCCGGTGAAAATCTCTACAAAGTATTTAAATACCTCGGCATTTATGATAAGCTCCGGCTGAAACGTATGGATATGGATGGTTTTGACCATATCAGTTTTGCCGGCGATGATAAAGTATACCGGATAGCGCAGGGAGAAGAAAATTTTATCCGCACGTTGCTGGAAGATTTCCCTGGGGAAGAAAACGCATTGCGTGCTTATTGCAATAAAATCACGGAAGTCTGCAGTAAGTTCCCGCTGTATAATCTCCGTACCGGCGATTATGAAGAGAAGCGGTCGGTGTTACAGCTGAATACCGCTGAGTATTTGCGCAGTATTACGAGCAATGAAAAGCTGCAGCAGGTATTGGCTGGTAACAATCTTTTGTATGCTGGTGTAGCGGAGAAGACACCATTTTACGTACACGCGTTGGTGTTAAACAGTTATATGAAAAGCTCCTGGAAGTGTGTGGATGGCGGCTCCCAAATAGGAAAGCTGTTGTGCCAACAGATCCGGGAGAACGGCGGAGAGGTAATCCGCAATATGGCGGTTACCGCTATCCACGGCGAAGGTGATAAAGTAAATCATATTGTATTGCAGGATGGGAGAACGGTACAGGCCACGCATTATATTTCCAACCTGCATCCGGCGCAAACCATGGCGATTACCCACAGCGATGTATTGCGCGGCGCTTACCGCAGCCGTATGCAGGGATTAGAGAACTCTATAGGGGCTTTTGTATTGAACGTGGCATTGAAACCAGGTACCTTTAAATACCTTAACTACAATCATTACTACCATGCCACGGGCAACGCCTGGGCAGGAATTGACTATAAAGAAGAAGATTGGCCGCAAACCTATGCGATGTATGTGTCGGCCAGCTCGCGGCATGAAACCTGGGCAGATAGTTTATCCATCATGACCTACATGCGGTACGACGAAGTAAAGCAATGGCAGCATACTTTTAATACAGTGTTGCAAACCGGCAGCAGGGGCGCGGACTATGAAGCTTTTAAAGAAAGAAAAGCCAACCTGCTGATCGATTGCGTGGAAAAACAGTTTCCCGGCTTCCGTAATTGTATTCATACTTCCTATGTGGCTACGCCGTTATCTTATCGTGATTACATCGGTACCAGCGACGGCAGTATGTACGGCATAGCAAAAGATAGTGCAGATCCGCTACGGACAATGGTTTCGGCCCGCACCAAACTATCCAATTTGTATCTTACCGGTCAAAACCTGAACTTGCATGGAATTTTAGGGGTAACTATCAGCAGTGTGATCACCTCGGCAGAGTTGCTGGGAATGGATTTTTTGGTAAATGAAATTAATCAGTCAATATATACTTGAAGTGAAAAATAAGAAACGCAGCGGCTGGAGACGATTTGGGCGCATACTACTATACATCATCGGCTTTTTTGTATTGCTTTTTATCGGGCTGGCCATTTACCTGGTATCGGTAAGTAAAATGCCGCCGCCGGTAATAGCCGACCAGCGTGCATTGCAGCTGCAACGTACCCAACTGGACAGCACCGCCTACACACTGGGTAACAACTGGTTCCGTAAAAGCAACAGTGGTTTATACGAGATGTATGTGGAAGGCGCTCCGTTTGAAAGAGGCGTGATCAACGGTAAGCTCTCCGGGGAGTTGATCCGGCGCCAGGAAGACGTATTTGTGGCACAGTTCAGTAAAATGGTGCCGTCCACTTTTTACCTGCATTTCCTGAAGTATTTTATCGGCTGGTTTAACCGCGACCTGGCGGATCATGTGCCGGAAGAGTTTAAGGAAGAAATTTACGGAGAGTCTTTTTCGGCTTCTCCCAACTACGATTATATCGGGACCAACTATGCCCGGCTGATGAACTATCATGCAGCGCACGACATTGGACATGCCCTGCAAGGCATGATGCTGGTGGGTTGTACGTCGTTCGGCACCTGGAATGATCAATCGGCCGACAGTAACCTGATCATCGGCCGCAACTTCGATTTTTACATGGGTGATGCCTTTGCAGAAGAGAAGATGGTGGTATTCTACCGTCCTGAAAAGGGACACAACTTTATGTTTGTCACCTGGGGCGGCTTCACCGGCGTGGTTTCCGGCATGAACGACAAGGGACTTACCGTAACGATCAATGCAGCCAAAACCAGCGTACCTACAGCTGCTGCTACGCCAGTATCGCTGGTAGCGCGGGAAATACTGCAATATGCGAAGAACATCCAGGAAGCATGGGAGATTGCGCGGAAGCGTAAGATGTTTGTTTCAGAATCTTTCCTCGTAGGTTCTGCGGAAGATAATAAAGCGGTGCTCATTGAAAAAACGCCTGAGGGCATGGATATGTACAGCTCCGGTAAAAATTTTATTACCTGTACCAATCACTTCCAGGGCGATTCACTGGGGAGCCTGGCCTCTAACAAACTGCAGATAAAGGAAAGCGCCTCTGAATACCGCTACGAAAGGTTGACAGAGCTGATGAAAGAGAAAGGACCCAATACTGTTCAGAAAACGGTGGATATCCTGCGCGACCGCGGTGGTTTACACAATGCCGATATCGGGATGGGGAATGAGAAAGCTATTTAACCAGCTGATTGCACATCACTCAATCGTATTTGAACCTAAGAAAGGGATGGTATGGGTATCTACAGCTCCTTACCAGCTGGGACAGTTTGTGGCTTACGATCTGAATAAAATTTTCAGCATGCATGGTCTTACTACCGACCATGAAGTATATGACAGCGCGCAGAACATTGCGGCTGATAGTTTCCTGCTGTCAAAAGATTATCTTGCCTTTGAAACCTACCGCAGGCTGAGAGACCAGCTGAAAGAAGGAAAGGCAGTGGATATACAAGCATTGATCGCTTCCAACCCGGCCTACTATCATACTTATGTGCTGGCCGGCGATTATGAGTATCAGCAGAAAGCATATGCAAAGGCGAAAGGTTATTACGAAACGGCGTTAACAAAAGTAATTGCTACCAAAGGAGAGGAAGATCACATCCGCAAACAACTGGCACTGTGCAATGCTAAACTAAAAAGCTAACCACTATGATCATTGGCATCGGAACAGATATCGTAGAAGTACCGCGTATCGCGGCCAAGCTGGCGAAGGGAGATGGATTCCGGAACCTGGTATTTACTCCTTTTGAAATCAGTTATTGTGAAAACCAGGCGATGCCGGCAGAAAGCTATGCCGCTCGTTTTGCTGCGAAAGAAGCCCTGCTCAAAGCGTTGGGTACCGGCTGGGGAAACGGCGGTGTTAACTTCGATGAAATAGAGATCCGTAATAATGAAGTTGGGAAACCGGAATTATTTTTAATAGGAAATGGTGCTGACAGATATGCATCATCAGGCATCAGGAAAATATGGGTATCCTTATCCCATGAAAAAAGTGCCGCTGTTGCAATGGTGATTTTAGAAGGATAAATTTATAGCAGATGTATATACCGGATATTGAACTACAGTCGAAAGCAGCCATCAGGGCCTACCAGGAGAAGGAAGTAATGCGCCTGCTGGGTTATCTGCGTGAATTTTCACCATTCTATAAAGCATGGTTTAAAAAACACGGCATCGTTGCAGACCAGGTTCAATCGCTGGAAGCATTTTCACAGATCCCGCCCGTAACAAAGGAAGATCTCCAGGAACACAACTGGGAATTTCTTTGTGTAGATAAAAGTAAAATAGCCGAATACACCACTACATCAGGCACTTTAGGACGCCCGGTGATCATAGCCCTGACAGAAAAGGACCTGCAGCGTTTAAGCTATAATGAATATATTTCTTTCTGTTGTGCAGATGGCACCGATAGCGACATCTATCAGCTCATGCTTACGCTGGACCGCCAGTTTATGGCAGGTATGGCTTATTACTATGGCATCCGTAAACTGGGAGCGGGCGTGCTGCGTGTGGGGCCTGGTGTACCAAGCATGCAGTGGGAAAACATTCAGCGGATACAGCCTACCACTATTGTAGGTGTTCCTTCTTTTATTGTAAAGCTGATTGCTTATGCCCAAGAGCATCATATAGATATCAATCAGACGTCTGTAAAGAAAGCTGTTTGCATTGGGGAGAATATCCGCAATACGGATTTTTCGCTGAATGTATTGGGTAAGAAGATTACGGAGCAATGGAATATCCAGCTCTATTCCACCTACGCATCCACTGAAATGCAAACTGCTTTTACTGAATGTAAAGCCGGGCAGGGCGGTCATCACCATCCGGAACTGCTCTATGTTGAGTTGCTGGATGAAAACAATCGGCCTGTTGCACCGGGTGAAGAAGGCGAAGTAACTATTACCACCCTGGGCGTGGAAGGCATGCCCCTGCTGCGTTATAAAACCGGCGACATCTGCCAGTATCATTATGAAGCCTGTTCCTGCGGCAGACATACGCTCCGGTTATCTCCCGTAATAGGCCGTAAAAAACAGATGATCAAATATAAGGGTACTACGTTGTATCCACCTGCGCTGTTTGATTTGCTCAATGATATGGAAGATGTGAAAGAATTTGTGGTGGAAGTGTATTCCAATGAACTTGGTACGGATGAAATACTGCTGCACCTGTGGCCGCGGGAAGAATCAGAGGAAATGGACCGGAAGATAAAGTCATATCTGCAGGCAAAGCTGCGCGTCATTCCACAGGTACGGTATACCAGTCAGCAGGATATTATGCGGATGCAGTTTCCGGAGAACAGCCGGAAGCCGGTAAAGTTTTTGGATAACAGGAGTTAAACATGCTGCATAATAAACTCTGCATCAATTTTGAGCTTGTGATAAATTTTCTTCAGAAAATCCACATCCGGATCTCGTTTGCCATTTAATATCTGTGAAAATTTGGCTTCTCCTATATCCAACATACTTGCCATCTCTTTTTGTTTGAGTTTCATTTCAAACATTTTTAATGCTATCATGCCAGCCAATGTAGTTGGCTTAGGGATTGGATAACGTGTATCTTCATAATGCTCAGCAGCGATGGAAAGTTGTTGAAGTTCTTTTAATTCATTAGCACTTAAATTGGATTCACCTTTTTTCATTAATAGGTGAATACGTTGCATTGCGGCAGCATACTCTTTTTCAGTAGAAAAGGAAGGGTTGGGTAACTTTTTCATATTATCGTTTTTACTGTGTGCACACATCACCCCATGTGCAGATGGGCCTGTTATTAAAGCGAGTCAGGTTTTACCTTATCATATTCTTTGTGAGTACCATAAATCTTATATATACGGTTCGGACACGAAAGAAAATCCTTGCTATTAGTCTGAATTTATTTCCACCTATATCAAAAACATATAAGTCGTCACCAATATAGTCTACAGTATTAAAGCTTTCCTTTATATCCGAAAACTTTGACCAGTCAGCCAGTTTACTAATATAATACCAGTATAATAAAGGGTCAACAGCGTCTGGATGTTTTAAGGAAAACTCATTGATTGCAGTTTTCGAAACGATCACCATAACAAGAGTTTACCTCTCGAAGGTATAAATTAAATTTCAATAAATGAAATTTAATTTATATTTTTGAAATTTGTTCTTTATGGTCTAAAACCCCATCACCGCCACCTCTTTCGGGTTATCCAGCTTCACACTTTTCCGCTCTCCGCCCACCAGCACATGCACCATGTTTGTTTGCGTAGCGTGGCGTTCATACAACAGGTTATTCTTTACCTGTACCTGTTTTGGCGTGGGCACATTTTCCGCTTCCAGAAAGCTCCACACGGCATCTTCTTCTATTTTATAGCCAATGAAGTGCAGGGGAACATTTTTACCGTCGAGTGTGATCGTGAGGTGCTGGGAAAGATAGGCGGAAATATAGCTCTCCACCTGTTTCCGGTTGGCAGGGTGGGTGATATCCAGAGGAATTTTATACTGAGCTTTAAGGGTATTTTCCAGGTCATCTGTAAAAATGCGGCAGCTTACCTGCAGTTCCTTTTTACCGGCGTCGTGCGAAATCTCTGTCACGCTCGCATAGAAGGGGTGCAGGGCTGTGAGCCACAAAGTCATCCACCATTTACATAATAATAAACCCACTGGACTAAGATTTTAAAAAAAATTAACTTTTACTTTTTATAATTACCAAAATTATAGAAAAGGGAACAATGGATGAGTTGTATTTTCAGCTGGGGTGGCAACATATTATAAACTGGGATGCGTATGACCATATTCTTTTTGTAATAGCGTTGAGTGCCATTTACCTGCTGCGTGACTGGAGGAAAGTCCTGGTATTGGTGACTGCATTTACTATCGGTCATTCTATTACGCTGGCTTTGAGTGTGTTACATATTATCCGTATACCCGCGGCGCTTATTGAGTTCCTGATACCGGTCACTATTTGTGTAACAGCTGTTTCTAACATTATCCGGAAAGACGATGAGCCGCAAAAGCTGCAGCTGAACTATTTTTACGCCTTATTTTTCGGTTTAATTCACGGACTGGGATTTTCCAATTATCTGAAAAGTTTGCTGGGAAGCCAGGCAGATATTGTAAAGCCACTGCTGGGATTCAATTTAGGACTGGAGTTCGGGCAGATCATCATTGTGATGTGCATACTGCTCATTTCCTCTGCGATCGTGAATTTTGGAGGCGTAAAACGCCGGGATTGGAACATGTTCCTTTCTTCTGCCACCTTTGGCGTCGCATTTTTAATGATCATTCAAAGCGTAAGAGCACTGTTTATATAATACTGTTTATGAGAAAACAACTTTACCTCGCGGGGGTATTGTGTTGCAGCGTTTTGTTGCTGCAGGCGCAAAGTAACCCGGGATCCAACCATGGCAACCGTTTTGAGCAGCTGGGAACAATGCTGCAAACACCCAACATGTACCGCTCGGCCTCCGGCGCTCCCGGCCCTAAATACTGGCAGCAAAGAGCGGATTACGACATCGAGGCGCAACTGGATGATGAGCAGCAGAAACTCACCGGCGCAGAGACCATCACCTACTTTAACAATTCTCCCGATCCGCTCACCTACCTGTGGCTACAGCTCGACGAGAATGAACACGACAGCAAAAGCGATAACCAGCAGTTCAATGAAAGCCGTATGTCTGATAAAATGACGCTGGCTACGTTGAACAGCATTCTGCCTTCCGGGAAAGACCTGGGCGTAAAGATTGTAAAGCTCACAGATGCTGATGGTAAAGCACTACCTTATACTATCAACCAGACCATGCTCCGCATCGACCTGCCAAAGCCATTGATGCCCGGTGAGAAGTACCGGTTTAAAGTATCCTGGTGGTATAATATTTCCGATCGCATGACCATCGGGGGCCGCGGAGGGTATGAATATTTCCAGGAAGATAAAAATTACCTGTACACCATTTCCCAGTGGTATCCGCGACTGGCAGTATATTCCGACTTCCAGGGCTGGCAGAACAAGCAGTTTACCGGCAGGGGAGAATTTGCCCTCACCTTTGGGAACTTTCGTGTACGCATGACCGTTCCTGCAGATCACGTAGTGGGCGCCACCGGTGAATGCCAGAACTATAAAGAAGTACTCACACCGGCCCAATACCAGCGCTGGCAACAGGCGCAGAACAGTAAAGAGCCTGTTGAAGTGGTGAGCCTCGACGACGCAAAGAAAGCCATGCAGGGCCACGCCGGCAAAACAAACACCTGGGTATATGAAGCGCAGAATGTGCGCGACTTCGCCTGGGTATCTTCCCGTCGCATCGTATGGGATGCCCTGGCTACCAACGTGGAAGGCAACAAAGTAATGGCCATGTCGTACTACGGGCCGGAAGCCTACCCGCTCTACCGCCGTTATTCTTCCAAAGTAGTGGCGCATACCCTTCAGTCCTACTCCAAACATACTATTCCGTATCCTTACCCGGTGGCTATTTCCGTAGAAGCGGCCAACGGCATGGAATATCCAATGATCTGTTTTAACTATGGACGCGCCGATAAAGACGGTACCTACAGTGAGTCAACAAAGAACGGGATGATTGGCGTGATCACGCATGAAGTGGGGCACAACTTCTTTCCCATGATCGTGAACTCCGATGAAAGGCAGTGGACCTGGATGGATGAAGGCCTCAATACCTTCTGCCAGTTTATGGCGGAACAGGAGTGGGACAGTAACTTCCCTTCTTCCCGCGGGCCTGCTCATAAGATCGTGGATTATATGAAGATGCCGAAAGATCAGCTGGAGCCCATCATGACAAACTCCGAGAACATCGTGCAGTTTGGGCCTAATGCCTATGCAAAACCGGCTACAGGATTGAATATTCTCCGCGAAACCATCATGGGCCGCGACCTGTTTGATTTTGCATTTCGTGAATACGCACGCCGCTGGGCCTTCAAACATCCCACACCGGCCGATTTCTTCCGTACCATGGAAGATGCCTCTGCAGTAGACCTGGATTGGTTCTGGCGCGGATGGTTCTTCGGAACGGAACCGGTGGATATCTCTATCGACAGCCTCAAATGGTATCGCATGGATGGTAAAAACCCGGAAGAAACAGCTAAAACAGCGCAGGCAGCCTACGATAAAAATATGGATCACGTAGCAAGGCAGAGAAATAAGGCGGCCGGCGTAAAATACACGGTGGACCAGGATACCAGCCTGCAGGACTTCTACAGCAAATGGAACCGCTTCGAGGTAAGCCAGGAAGATAAAGCGGCTTACACGCAGTTCTATAACGGCCTGAGCAAAGAAGAAAAAGCCTTGTACGACAGTAAGAAGAACTTTTACCAGCTGACATTCTCTAATAAAGGAGGGCTGGTGATGCCGCTCATCATTGAGTGGACGTTTGCAGATGGTACCAAAGAAACCGACCGGATCTCTGCCTACATCTGGCGCAAAGATGAAAACACCGTTACAAAGGTGTTTGCAAAAGATAAAGAGGTAGTAGCCGTGAAGCTCGACCCATTACGTGAAACAGCCGATATCGATGAAAGCAACAACAGCTGGCCGCGGGAGGCCGCACCCTCCAGGTTTGAGTTGTTTAAATCATCGGGCGGTATTCGTGGCGCTTCCAGTGGTGATAACCCGATGAAGAAAGCAAATACAAAATAAACAAGCTATTTTATATTTTGTGGCGGCTATCATCCTGGTATGGTAGCCGCTATATTTTTTAGATTCTTTTAAAAGCCCGAGTTATGAAAGTAATAGCCCGATTTTTATTGTTGATATGCCTGGCACAAACAGCCAGGGCCGCGGATGTAGATACCGTTTCTATTCACAGCGGCAAAATGCAGCGCGCCTACAAATGCGTGGTCATCACCCCCAATACCTATAAAAACGGCACGCAGCGCTACCCGGTGGTATACCTGCTGCATGGCGCCGGTGGCAACTTCGCTAACTGGGTAACCAATGTCCCCATTATCAAAGAGCTGGCAGACACCTATCAGTGCATGATCGTATGCCCCGATGGCGCGGTAACCAGCTGGTATTTCGACAGCCCCGTAGACAGCTCTATGCGTTTTGAAACCTATGTGTCGAAGGAAATTCCACAATACATTGACCAGCATTACCAAACCTTACCCGAACCCGCTCACAGGGCCATCGCCGGTTTAAGCATGGGTGGCCATGGTGCTATGTTTCTTGCCATCCGCCACCAGGATGTATTTGGAGCCGCCGGCAGCATGAGCGGCGGCGTGGATTTCCGCCCCTTCCCAAAAAACTGGGATCTGAAAAAACGCCTGGGTGAACCCGGAACAGATGGCGCTAACTGGTACGACTATACGGTCCTCAAGCAGGTAGATAGCCTCAAATCCGGCGCATTGTCCATCATCATCGATTGCGGGGTGAAAGACTTCTTCATCGATGTAAACCGGGATCTTCATAAAAAATTATTACTGGCGGGTATCGACCACGATTATACGGAGCGCCCGGGAGAACACAACTGGAAATACTGGGCTAACGCAGTGAAATACCAGCTGTTGTTTTTCCACGAGTTCTTTCAAAGGTAAAGAGCGGATTTTGTCTTTCGCGGATTTTGTCTTGGCTCAGGATTACGCTGATTATACTGATTAGTTTGATTTTTACTTTTGGATTTTATAAAGGATTAAGGGAGATAAAAGCGAATATATCCGCTTCTATCTCCCTTAATTATTAATCTAAAAATCCAAAAAAATCCAAAAAGTAAAAATCCAGCTAATCAGTATAATCAGCGTAATCCTGAGCCAAGACAAAATCCGCGAAAGACAAAATTCGCTGCCGGTCCTCAACAGGACCGGCCTTTTTTATGCACGCGATTCAAAATAAGAATGTCTGGTAATTATTTTTTCGGATCCCACCACAGATGGGTACCACCTACGTCTTTTGGTTCGCTTAGGGTACTCACGGCTTTCGCAACAGCAGCACCGTTGGTAGAGTACTCGTTACTTGGGAATGGCGCCCTGCGAACGAAATCAGTTGTACTTACTTTTCCACCGCTGTTATTCACAACAACAGGGAACAGTTTAGGATAACCGGTGCGGCGGAACTCACTCCATGCTTCCTGTCCTTCAGGAAAGTTAGCGATCCATTTCTGGGTAATGATTCGTTCCAGCTTCCTGTCGAGTGTAACGCCTTCTTCCCATTTAATGGTAACAGTGCTCAGGTACTGTGAACCCTTCTTAATATCATTTTGTCCGGCAGTCATGGCTTTGGGATCAATGTATTCTGCAGGCAGGGAAGTGGCATTGTTGTAGTAAGTGCTGGCGCTGCCTAATGAATATTGATTAAAGGATGTCTGGATACCTGTTTCGTAGTTGGTTTGTGCATTACCGGCGCCTGCCCATCCGCGGATGGCGGCTTCTGCTTTCAGGAACCAGGCTTCGGCAGCTGTTACCAGTTGCAGTTTACCAGGCAGGTCTACCAGTTTCGAATAGTCGGCGTAACGTGCCTTACCGTCAATGTTAATACCATTACGGATACCGATGTACCTGTCTTTTACAGCAGGGTCCACTGCTTTCTTGAAGTACAGGGGCAGGCGTGGATCGTTGTAACCACCGAGATAAGTACCAATGGGTGCGCCCATTAAAATATCGCCCCAGGAGCCGCAGATGGTGTTCAGTGGATGCGTGGTGCTTCCGATATCCACCGTGAAGTTATCTTTGTAAGTTTGCAGCAGTCCGCCGGCATTGGCGAGTGCGGCTTCACCTTCCAGCTTGGCTTTTGCAGCATCTACGTTTACGATACGCAGTGCGAGTCTTAAGCGGAGGGTATTGGCAAACTGTAACCATTGTTTGTAATTACCACCGTATACGAGATCTGATTTTTTAAACAGCTCTGTAGACGGTTTATCGGCCAGCGGCGTTAGAATATCGATCGCTGTTTTCAGTTCTTCAAAGAAGGTATAATAAACATCCTTCTGGCTGTCGTACTCAACAGAACCATCACCGCTGGGTGTATTGTATTTGCTGTAGATGATGGGGCCAAAGATATCGGAGGTACGATGCATGGCTTCCACCTTCACGATCAGCGACATGGCGTAGCTATCGGGTACTTTACCTTTTGTAAAACCGGCTACTTTATAGCAGGGGTTCATTACATTGGTATAGCCGGTGCTGAAAGTAGTGTTGATCCAGCCATCCACGAAGCTGTATGTGATGTTGTTGATGTTGCCGCCAAATGGAGTAGGAGACATCATGTAACCACTGTAAATATCGCTCAGGAGATTTTGTTGCAGCTGGAAGGTTGGCGCCGGCTGATACAGGTAAATACTGCGTTGTGCCTGTTGCAGTAGGGCAGGTACCAGGGCGAAATCAGCCGCTAACTCCTCATCAGTGGAGCCGTATGGATTTTTGTTGATGTCTTCAAAGTTTTTGGTACAGCTGCTGAAGCATAGTGTGGCTGCCATCGCCAGACCAGCTATTTTGAATATTTTATAATTCATAGCTCTTGTTTTTGTTGTTCTTAATCAGGTTAAAATGCACATTTCAGGTTCAATCCAAAGCTGCGGGTAGATGGTAAACCAAATACATCCACACCTTGTACACCATTGCCGGTACTCATGCTCAATTCAGGATCGTAAGGCGCTTTTTTAGTGATGAAGAACAGGTTACGTCCTACCAGTCCAAGCTTCATGTCTTTGAAGAATCCTGGTTTCAATGCGAAATTATAGCTGATGGATAATTCTCTTAAACGGATGTTGGTAGCATCATACATGTAGAATTCAGTGATGCCTGCGCGACCGCCAATGCCCTGGTAGTAGAGATCTGCAGGAACTTTTCCGGTGTATGCTTTACCACTGGCATAAACAGCAGGTACATCCACACCACCGTTATTGCGGGCATCTGCGCTTGCTTTTGATACGCCATACTGGTCCATCATGGCCTGGGTAATACTCATTACTTTACCACCAAAGCGGCCATCTACCAGGATGTTTACATTGAACTTTTTCCAGTTGATAGTATTGCTCCATCCCAGGAGGAAGTCTGGTGTGGGATTACCGAGGTATTCCAGTTTGCCGTCTTTTGCTTTTGGCTTACCGGTTTCGTCATCTATTACGAGTGCACCGCTTTCACTGCGCACTGCTTTCCTGCCGTAGATGTCGCCATAGGAGCTTCCTTCATGTAGTACTAGCGCATATGTATTAACGTTATCGCCTCTTGGTGTGAGGGTATAATCACCGTTTAACTGCGGCGCCAGTTTGATAAGTTTATTCCTGTTACGGGTGAAGTTGAAGGCGGTATTCCAGCCCACGTTCTTCTGTTTAACTACCTGGAAACCCAGCGTGGCTTCTATACCGGTATTCTGTACATCACCTGCATTCAGGTAAGCATTAGGATACAGGTAACCTACGGATACGGGGAAGTCGAAGTACTGGTCTTTGGTGTGTGAATTATACCAGGTCACATCCAGGTTCAGGCGATTGTCGAAGAATCTCCACTCTGTGCCGATTTCAACGGAAGTGGTGATCTCTGGTTTCAGCGCCACACCGCCAAAAGGACCGGCAATGTTTGATATCAGCGTTCCGGAAATGATCTGGTTGGTAGGGCGTGTTACAAACTGGTCCACGTCGTTACCCACCTTCGCATAAGATGCGCGGATCTTTGAATACGTGATCGCGGAAGGCATCTTAAATACATCACTCAGAATAGTATTTAAACCAGCTGAATAATACAGGTAACCTTTCTTCATGGAAGGGGTATAAGCCATGGTGGATGACCAGTCGTTACGGGCGGTCAGGTCCAGGAATACTTTTTCGCTCAGGTTCACACCCGCTGTTGCAAATACCGACTGGATCTGCCTTCTGGCGCCTGTGGGCGTTAATTTTGCGGCAGGGCTCAGGTTCAGGTTACCAATGTGGAATACGTTGGCAAAGGCGAGGTCGCCGTCTTTGGAATCTATAAAGGTACGGTCTTGTTTAAGGTCGTTGATGCTGGTTCCGGCAGTGAAATTGAACCCGAGTTTATCGGACAGTTTCCTGTTACCCGATACTAACAGATCTCCGTAGTATTGTGTGCTGGTCAGGTAATCGTAGGTATAACGGCCGTTGGCATCTGCAATGGTAGTTTGTGTACCGGCATTTGCTTTCAGTTCATATTTATCCCATGCTTTGTTGGCGTTACCACGTACCTGTACATTTAACCAGTCGTTGATAGCATAACGTAAGCTCAGCGAAGCAATCAGGTTATCTTTCCTGTTTTCAGTGACGTTCCTGTTGAGGATCCAGTATGGATTCTGTTGAAAGTCTTCTCCCGCCTGGCCCTTATCATAATTGATATTCCACCAGTTCTGCATGTTCACGTTACGTTGGGCAGAAAAGTATTCGTAATTGTTTTTATAACTTTCGAAGTCCAGTCCTCTTGGGAAGATGTATAAACCGGTAAGCGGGTTATAGTATAAACCGGAAGTAGGGCGGTTATGTGCATTTTGTGTGGTCATCTGCACATTCGCGTCAATGTTCAGTTTATCGTTGAGGAAAGTACCTGTTTCCCTAAAGTTGAGCGTATGCTGACCATACTTTGCAGTAGGCATTATTCCTGTATTCGTGGTATTGGAGTAGGAGAAATAGGTTTGTGCCTTTTCTGTACCGCCGGCTACATTTACTGAGTTGATCCAGGTGGTGCCTGTTTTGAAGAAGTCTTTTACAATTTCCTTACTGCTGCCTGCTTTACCCCAGCTATCAATAGTGCCGGCGCCGGTTTGAAGATAGGAGTTTTGTGATTCGGGCAGATATGCAGGTCTGTCGATAGTGAAGTTAGAAGAGAAGTTCACTTTTGCCTGACCGGCTTTCCCTTTTTTGGTAGTAATGATGATCACACCATTACCCGCCTGGCTGCCGTACAGTGCAGATGCAGAAGCGCCTTTCAGTACGTTGATGCTTTCAATATCGTCCGGGTTGATGGTGCTCAGGATGTCGCCACCATCGCGTCCACCGGAGGAAGCGCCTGATGCTTGTCCCCAGAGATCACCTGGCTGTGCGCTGGTGAAGTTCGCGATGGGTACTCCATCGATCACGTACAGCGGCTGGTTTTCACGGATAGATTTTTGTCCGCGTAAAATCACCCTGGCAGAGCCGCCCACACCGGAAGCGCTGCGGTTGATCTGCAATCCGGATACCTTACCGGATAAACTATTGATAACGTTTGTTTCTTTTACATTCGTGAGATCTTCTCCTTTTACCTGCTGGGTAGAGTAGGTGAGATCCTTTGCTTTACGCTGGATGCCCAGCGCGGTAACTACCAGTTCATTCAGTCCTCTTACATTGTCTTCCAGGGTAGCATTGAGGGTAGCGCTGGTGCCAACGGTACTTTCTTTAATGGCAAAACCAACATAGCTGAAAACAAGTACATCACCGGTTTTGGCATTGATGTGATATTTACCTTCTGCGCTTGTTTGGGTGCCTTTGGAGGCGCCTTTAATTTGTACAGTAACACCAGGAAGAGGATTGCCTTTGCTGTCCTTTACGGTGCCGCTGATTTCTTTTTCCTGGAAAGTGCTACGGAATGAAGATGCGGGCGACCATACATAGCTGGCTGCCTTCACATATGCACTGTCTGCTAATATGGAAGTGAGGGCCAGACCGGTCATAGCGCACACTTTCATAAGGCGTAGGTTTTTTTTCATACTTGCCTTTTTTTTGGTTAATAAATGGGATTTGTATTGTTGAATTAAACTGACCATTTTTTTATTGCGTGCATTGTTTGGAAATGAGATGTCCGTTAGCATGGCGCGTACCATCCTTTAGCGGCTGTTTTTTCTTCGTGTTACATGCATTTACCGGCCTATAGGGGCGTGCAAGGCCTCATCGCTTATGGCAATGTGTTGACCGGGTTGAGCAAAGCAGTTTGTTGTTATGTGTTTTCCTTACATGAAATGTTGTTTTTAATAACGTCTGTTTTTTACAGGCTGCGTAGCATAAAGCGTTCAAATGTGGCGCTTCCGGAAAGGAGTCGTGCGGAGTTATATTTAGTACTATCTTGTTTTAAATTATTTTTAATTTTTTTTGAGATTTACCGGAGATCCCACCAGAGTGGTGTTCCGCCGGTGTCGGGTCCTTTTAACGTGGCTACTGCGCGGGCTACTGCTTTAGGATTGGTAACGAGTTCTATCTGCGGCATGGGCAGGCGGCGGATAAATTTTTCGGTAGAAATGGTGCCGCCGCTGTTGTTAATTACTACGGGAAATAATTTAGGGTAACCGGTGCGGCGGAAATTCACTCCATGCTTCCTGTCCTTCGGGGAACATGGCAATCCATTTCTGCGTGATAATCCGTTCCAGTTTCTGTTGAAGCGTAGCGCTTTCATTCCACTTGATGGTAACCGTACTTAAATGCGGATCGCCTTCCGGTATGTTATTGTCGCTATTTTGAGGATCCGTATATGGGTGGGGTTTATCCACATTGTTATTCATATATACGTTAGCGTTAGTAATGCTGTATTGATTAAAAGAAGTGCTGATGCCGGCAGCATAATTGGTAGCCGCATTACCGGCGCCCTGCCAGCCGTACAGTGCAGCTTCGGCTTTCAGGAACCAGGCTTCCGCGGCGGTCATAAACAATATCTTACTGTCGAATTTCACCAGCTGTGAAAAACCGCTGTATTCTTCTTTGGCGGCGATCTTAATGCCGTTGCGGATGCCGTGGTATATATTCACACCATCGTCGGTAGGTATAAAATAATGCGCCAATCGCGGATCTTTATATCCCGTGAGGATTGATTCCATGGGAGCGCTCATTCTCAGATCAGCCCAGGTATAACACATAATATTCAGCGGATGCGTAACCGGTGAAATATTCACTGCAAAGTTATCTGCAGGTGTTGTGAGCAATCCCAGCGGATGCCGCAGCGCTGCTTCTCCTTCTTCCTTTGCTTTCTTCGGATCAATCCCGGAAATACGGATGGCCAGCCGTAAGCGAAGGGTGTTGGCAAATTTTACCCATTGGGTGTAATCGCCTTTGTATACCAGGTCGAAGGCTGCAAAGCGTTGGGGGAAGCCACTGTTTATAAAACCGGTTAATGTGTCCACCGCTTCATCCAGGTCTTTAAAAAAAGCATAGTACGCTTCCTGCTGTGAATCATAATCAATGCCCATTTCTTCATTCAGTATACCATATTTTGTGTAGATCACGGGACCGTAAATATCGCTGATGCGGTGCATGGCTTCTACTTTGATGATCTGCGCCCAGGCATAAAAATCGGCATAATGGCCTTTCGCTTTCGACTGTGCAAAATCGCAGGTTTTCATTACGTTGCTGTAAGTTACCTGCCATGGTTTATTGTTCCAGTAGTATAACAGGCCATAGTTGGTATTATTGATATTGCCCTCAAAAGGAGTGGGGGCCATCATATAGCCGGAGAAAACATCTGCATTCAGATTCTGTTGTAACTGCGCGGTAGGCGGGTCGTTATAAATAAGCAGGTTCAGTTGCGCCTGGGATAAGGGTTCCCCCATCAGCCGGTAATCGGCTTTCAGCTCCTCTTCTGTAAAGTCGAAAGGGTTTCTGTTAATCTCATCAAAATTCTTCGTACATGCACTTGCCAGCAGAATTGCCATAACGGCGGATAATGTGGCGATTTTCCAGCTTTTCATTGGTGAGTATTTTAAATGCCTAATCTCAGGTTGATCCCCATACTTCGCATGGGCGGTAAGCCAAAAACATCTACGCCCTGCAGTCCGTTGCCTGTTCCCATCGATACTTCCGGATCAAATGGTGCGTGCAGCTCAAAAAAGAAGAGGTTCCTGCCTACGATGCCCATCCGCATATTCCGTATCCATTTCCACTTCAGTGGTATGCGGTAGCTCAGGCTCAGTTCCCGTAAGCGGATGTTGGTGGCGTCGTACATATACATTTCACCGATGCCGGCCCTGCCGCCAATGGTGGTATAGTAGCTTTGCGCATCCAGTTTTCCGCTGTAAGGCGTTCCATTGCTGTTCACCGCATTTATTTCCACGCCGCCTTTATCGCGGGCTTTGGCGCTCTCTTCACTTACGCCATACCAGTCCAATACCGCCTGTGTTACACTCATCACCTTGCCGCCGAAGCGGCCGTCGATGAGGAAGCTCAGGTTGAAATTTTTATAGTCGATGCTGTTGTTCCATCCCAATGTGAAATCAGGATTGGGATTGCCTACTTTTTTAAATGCGTTGCGCGTTTGCAATTTGCCGGCAGCATCAATTACATAAGCGCCCTTATCGTTCTGCAACAATTCTTTATTGGAGTAGATATCGCCCCAGGAGCCGCCTTCCATAATGAAGGAGCCAAACATATTTACCCCGAAATCGGTGAGCACAAACATGCTGCTCGTATCCGCTCCAATGATCCTGGAATTGGAAAGAGAAACGATTTTATTTTTATTCGCGGCAAAGTTGATGGTGCTGGTCCACGATACTGCCTTATTACGTATAGGCATTAAGGTGAGCGTAGCTTCCCAGCCCTGGTTTTGTATATTCCCCATGTTGAGGTAGTAGGTGTTATACCTGTTACCCAATGGCGCCGGCACTTCCATGTACTGCTTGTAGTTATTATTTTTATAGAAGGTTACATCGGCGGTGATCCTGTTTTTCAGCAGATGTGTTTCCAGTCCTATTTCAAAAGAACGGTTGTCTTCCGGTTCCAGGCTGAGACCGGGATACAGGGTACGTTGATTCAATACTACCCGTGTTACGCCGGCAATGGTTTGTAACGTAAATGCCGCCGGCCGGGATGCGTAAGCGGCGATATCATTACCAACCTTGGCGTAGGAAATACGGGAACGCAGGAAATCAATGAAGGCGGGCATTTTAAACATCTCACTCCATACGGCAGACAGCCCGGCGGAATAATAAAAGTATCCTTTATGCAGGGTAGAGGTATAGGCAAAGGTGCTGGACCAGTCGTTACGACCGGTGACATCCAGGAAAAGGTAGTTGTTGATGCCTGCCTGCACATTGCCGAATACGGCCTGCAATTGTTTCTGATCTATGCTGTGTTGTGCATCGAGCGAGGTGCTCAGGATATTGGATACCGAAAATTTATTAGGGTACGTGAGTCCCGGATCGGCATTGGGATTGGAGCCGTTAAAAGTGCGTTCGTGTGCTTTGGTGTCGGTGATGCTTGCACCGATATTACCGGCCAGGTGCAGCCACTTGTTCATTTTGCGGCTGGCATTCAGCATGATATCCCCGTACAGTTGGGTATTAAATTCCCGTTCGAGGGTATACCGGCCGTTGGAACCGGCGAGTACGATTTGTGTACCGGCGTATGCTTCCAGTTCGTATTGATCGAGCGATTTGTCAAAGTTGCCGCGCCCTTTCAGCGACAGCCAATCGTTCAATTGCCAGGTAAGCGATATGGTAGCGAGGCCGCGGTAGCGGGAATCCAGGCGCAGGTCGCGGTATAGCGCCCACATGGGGTTTTGCTGGTCGTCTTGCCCGATCCATTTTTTATCATTGCGGATATTCCACCAGTTCTGCATGTACAGGTCGCGGCCCTGGTCGTAGTATTCAAAATTGTTTTTGTAATAGTCGAAGTCCTGCCCACGGGGGAAGGTATAGAGCCCGGAAATAGGACTGTAGTACAATCCGGATGACAACCGGTTAGTCGTGTTTTGTGCAGTAAAGGATACATTGGCGTCCATTACCAGTTTGTCGTTCAGCAGCTTCAGGGTTTCGCGCAGGTTCACCGTATGGCGGTCGAATTTGTTGGTGGGAAGAATTCCTTTATTGGTGGTGTTGGCGTAGGAGAAGTAACTCTGTGCGGTTTCTGTGCCGCCGCTGAAGGCGATGGTGTTGGTAAAGGTGGAGCCGGTGTTATAAAAGTTTTTTACATGATCGGGTGCGTTCACAGGTCTGCCCCAGCTGCCGAGTGATCCGGGTTGTGGCGTGCCTACTTTATCTACGCCGGGCGTATCGGTTTGTGCATAGCGATATTGCAGCGGGGGCAGGATTTCGGGCATTTCCCGGGTATAATCGGAAGAAACGTCGATTTTGCTTCTGCCGGGTTTTCCTTTTTTGGTGGTGATGAGGATCACGCCGTTGGCGGCCTGGCTGCCATAGAGGGCGGCAGCAGAAGCGCCCTTCAGGATGCTGATGCTTTCAATATCGTCGGGGTTGATGTTGGAGATGCCATCGCCGCCATCGCGGCCGCCGGCACCGATGATGTTGTGCGACTGGCCCCATACATCTGAAGGTTGCGCGGGTGTGTAGTTGGCATAAGGTACGCCATCCACGATATAAAGGGGCTGGTTTTCGCGGGTGGATTTGTTACCGCGCAGTACTACTCTCACGGAGCCGCCAACACCGGAGGCGCTGCGGGTGATGGTGGCGCCGGCTGTTTTTCCGTTCAGGCTGTTGATAACGTTGGCATCTTTCACCAGTTGCAGGTCATCTCCATCCAGCTGTTGGGTAGAGTAGGGCAGTTCCCTGCTTTTTTTCTGGATGCCTAGTGCGGTAACCACCAGCTCATTGAGTGCCTTTACATTTTCCTGCAGGCGTACATCGAGGTGTGGGTCGGCGCTCAGGGTAACTTCCCGGGTGATAAAGCCAACGGAACTAAACACCAGCACGTCGCCGGTGCTGGCTTTTAGTGAAAAACCAGCATCGGCGTTAGATTGGGTTCCTTTATTGGAATATTTGATCTGAATGGTGACTCCCGGGAGCGGCGTGCCTTTGTTATCGCGTACTGTTCCACTGATCTCTCTCTCCAGGGATACATGATTCAGCAGGTCTGCAGTGGGTGAGGGTTTGACTTCACTTTCTGCGCCTACAATGATTTTGTTGTTGATAAGGGTAAACTTTAATCCGGCCTGAGCTGATAATAACGCAAGTACTTCATCAATGGGTGTTTTCGTACAGTTTAACGTAATCTTTTTCTTCAGGTTAAGATCAGCTTTGTCGTAATGAAAGTTTAGTCCTGTTTTTACCGAAATTTCGGCCATTACTTCTTCCAGGTTTTTGTTTTTTACCTGTATGGTGACAACTAAACCTGTGGGCGGGTCGGGTGTTTGCGTGATGGCACTAGTCGTTGTGTTCAAGCTCCCCGCCAACAGTAGTGTCAGCATCAACCCCATGGATACAAACCACATCATGGGGCATGGCTTTACCCTCATATGGACTAGTTTTTGTTTTGCAGGTGAACGGTATCGTTTTTAATGGTATAAGAAAGGGATTTGGCCAGGCAAATAATATCCATGACGTCTTTCAGGCTTTCGTTTTTGAAAGAGCCGTTGTAGTTCCATTCTTTTTTGTCGCTTTCGTTGATAACGGTAACGTCATAACGATTTTCTATACCTGTTACTATTTCATTATAGGGGGCATCTTTGAATACAAGGTATCCTTGTTTCCAGCCGGTGATGTCTTCGGGTTTATTGAAAACAGATTTTACGAGGCTAAGTGAAATAGGGTCGTAGCTGATCTGTTCACTTGGCAGCAAAATGAGTGATGAAGCGGATTGGCTGTTTTTATTCAGTTGGTCTACTTTTACCTTGCCGCTCACAAGTGCTACGGTTACTTTATGTTCGCTGGCATATGCGCGTATATTAAAGGCGGTACCGAGTGCGGTGGTGGCCAGTTCGCCGGTATTCACCACAAATTTCCTGGCCGGGTCGGCGGCTACATTAAAAAAGGCTTCTCCTTCTTCCAGGAAAATGGTGCGGCTGTTGCTGTCGAAATGTTCGGGGTAGCGTACTTTACTACCGGCGTTCAGTTCCAGGGAGCTGCCGTCTTCGAGGGTAATACTTTCTTTATTGCCTTTGGGCGTGGTGATTTCCACAAATCCGTTCCTGATGATCCGGTTGGATTGCCGCGCAATAACCGGAGGCTGGAAGTTGCCGGCACCTGGCCCGGTACGGGGCGTTTGTTGGTTAAACCAGAAAAGCCCCGCTGCCAGTAATATGATAGCCGCAGTTGCGGCGTACCAGTAACGGGTATGGATATGCCGCACCTTTGGCGTGGGTGTGATATGTTCATTGAGTTGTAAACGGATGCTGTCGAGCTCGTGGTCCAGTTCTTTATCTGCTATATAGGTGGACTTATGCCGGTTGATATTTTCAAACCACTGATCTACAATAGCAGCTTCCTCCGGTGAGCAATTCCCCTGGTTATATCGCTCCAGCAATATTTTAATCTGTTCTGTGTCCACCTGTTGCCGTTTTATGTGTTGATAAGTCGTAATAACGTGGAAAAGGTACCATGTACATTTAATTATTTTTTACCTGGCTACGGGCCTGCGGGCTAAATAAACAAATAAATATATATCAGGAGTACGATCAGGTCGGTCCTGGCATAACTGGTCCTTAGTATCTTCAATGCTTTGGTAATCTGGTTTTTTACCGTCTGTTGGGAAAGGCCAAGATGAGTGGAGATCTGTTCTACGGTGAGGTTTTCAAACCGGCTGAGCATGAAAATTTCTTTCATGCGGTCGGGCAGGTGGTTGATCGCCTCAAACAGTTCCTGTGTCCGTGCTTTATTGTCTACTGTTTCCGTGATGGAATGCGGCTGGGCATCGAAATGTTCGATGAGTTGCTGCAGGTATTTGCGGTAAGTGGCGTTTTTCCGGTAAATATCGATGATTTTATGGCGGGCTACCTGGTACAGGTAAGCTTTCAATGATTCTTTGAGGATCAGTGAATGTCTCTTCTCCCATAGGGAAATAAAGAGTTCCTGCAGCACATCTTTGCTGATCTCTGAGGCGTCCAGTTTGCTGTGTATGAATAAATACAGCATTTTACTGTAGCGGTCGTAGATGGCATTGAAGGCAGCGCTGTCGTCGCTTTTCAGCAGCGAAATTAGCTGGTTGTCGGAATAACTGCTGTACATCGAATTACAGTAGTAATTAAGCGTTTTGGTTGATAATTACTGAAATGAATGTAAGAAGAAAATTTTGATATTCTGACATTTGACGCTTACTTTTTAAAATAACTAAAGAACCAAATGATAAAATAATTACATTTTTTATCATGCTTCCTTCAGGCGCAGTTCATTTTTATATTCCTTGGGTGTTTTGCCTACAATTTCCTTGAAGAAGCGATTGAAATTGGAAAGGTTTTTAAAGCCGCAGGAGTAGGCGATTTCCGCGATGGACCAGTCTTCCTCGGTTAACCGTTTACAGGCGTGACCGATACGTACTTCGTTGAGGAACTGTACAAAGGATTTTTTTGTACGGTTTTTAAAGAAGCGGCAGAAGGATTGGGGTGAGAGGTTGGTGATGCTGGCCACATCCTGCAGGGATATTTCCTTGGAGAAGTTATTCATGACGTACTTGAACACTTCATCGATCTTATGGTTATCCTTTATGTTGTAGGCGTGGGAGTAACCGGTGCTGGCCAGGTAGTAGCAGTCGCGGGTTTCCGAAAGTGTTTTTAAGATATGGAGAAGGGAAATGATGCGGTCCAGTCCCTCCTTCCGCGGAAGCGCCAGGATTTCGGGTTTCAGCAGTTCATGGGTGGCGCCGGTGATTTTCATGCCTCTTTGTGCCCGGTGAAACAGTTCACTGAGTGCTTTGGTTTCCGGCAATCCGTAAAATTTCTCCCCGAATATGTCTTTGGGAAAATAGATAACCACAGAACGGGCTTTCAGATTTTCATCTCCCTTATAGTATTCTTCTTCATTATACCATACATGCGGAATATGCGGACCGAGAAACACCATATCGCCTTCTTCAAAGCTTTCGATGCTATCCCCTACAATTCTCTTCCCATGGCTTTCCGTAACATATACCAGCTCGCACTCCGGGTGGAAGTGGAATGGTGTATTGAAATAAGGATCACTTCTTTCTATGATCGTGATCTGATTATCGGCAAAAGCCCCAACTTTAATAAGGATGGGTTTCATTCATGTATTAATTTAAGCTACTATATTACTGTGACCGTCCTATACTTTATTACCATCGCCATTATCCTGGCTCAGGGGAACCCTATGCAGGCAGGTGAGTAGTATTGATATCGTCCTATGAATGATGCCAAATTATTAAAAATTGGTTAAAAAAATATCATTTTCCCGAAAATAACCTTTTTATGTGATAGAAAATCAACCGGGGTAGGGCAATAGTTTTGGCGGGGGTACTTGGAATAATTAGTACAACAATGTAATTTCCAACTTCATTTTGTAAATTACGTCCGGCTAAATCGATGTAGCATTTTTTCTATGAAAGGGATCTCTATTAAAGATATTGCAAAACAGGCCGGAGTATCTCCCACAACGGTATCTTTTGTACTCAACGGTAAAGCAAAGGAGAAAAGAATCAGTGAACAGGTAAGTAAGAAAATCCAGAAAATTGCAACCCGGCTGAAATATAAACCCAACCAGCTTGCCCGCGGACTGCGAACCGGTAAAACCAAAACGATTGGTCTTATTGTGGAGGACATTGCGAACAACTTCTTCGCCACGCTGGCTAAAGTAGTGGAAGACGAGGCCGACAGGCACGGTTATAAAGTACTTTACGGCAGTACGGAAGATAATACGGAAAAGGCAAAGGGACTACTGGAAGTACTGAAATACCGGCAGGTAGATGGTTATATTATTACGCCCACCAAAAACCTCGACAAAGAAATAGAACTGCTTCAATCGGCTGCGAAGCCGCTGGTGCTGGTGGATCGCTATTTCCCGCATGTAAACAGTCACTATGTGGTGCTCAACAACTATAAGGGCGCCTATGATGCTACTGCGCACCTGGTGGAGCAAGGCTATAAGAAAATTGCGATTGTTACCATCGCATCTGATCAAACGCAGATGAAAGACAGGCTGGATGGTTTCACGGCAGCACTCAAAGATCATAAAATTCCTTTTAATAAATCGTTTGTGAAACGCCTGCCGTTCGACCTGGACCGCGAAAGTTTCAATAATGAAATTAGAAAATTCCTCACTGCTGCAAAGGGTGTGGACGCCGTTTTTTTTGCCACCAACTACCTGGGAATTGCAGGTATTGAAACCATCCGCTCTATGGGATGGGAAATAGGAAAAGAGATCGGACTGGTGGGCTTTGATGACCACGACCTGTTTCGTTTGCATAGTCCTTCCATTACCTGTGTTTCACAACCTATTGCTGCCATCGGGAAAAGTATTGTGGAAGTATTGATGAAAGAATTAAATCATCCGGCAGGAGCTCCTGCTTCTCCGCAACAACAGGTAGTGCTGGAACCGGAGCTGATTATCCGGGCGTCTTCTTCGCGGCGGTGATTGGCGCGGAGGTTGTCTTGGAACACTGATTACGCTGATTATACTGATTTTACTTTTTTGATTTTATTTTGATTAAAAAGAAGAAGGGAGATATATACAGATCTGCTTATGTCTCCCTTCTTCTTTTTAAAAATCAAAACAAAATCAAAACAAAATCAAAAAGTAAAATCAAAAAAATCAGTATAATCAGCGTAATCAGTGTTCCAAGACAATTTAAAATCGCCGAAGGCGATCACGAGTTGTAATGCTATTTTAATCACATAGAATATTATTTTCTCTTTCTTAACGAGCTGTTAACGATAAATAAAAAAATTGTTAAATCTTCTTTGCACTTCTCGTAATTATCCCTAAGTTTGAAACCATTATTCAGAGGGATCAGCCAAACTTGTAGTGAAAAAGAAATGTGAAAGTGGGTACAGGTTTTTTTTATGTGGTATTGCTAAAACGTTTTACTACTGGTATGATGTCAGAATAACAATTAATGCCAATGGAGTAATTCCATTTGATTATTTAAGAACGGAAACCACGTGATTACCATCAGGACTCCTGTGCAATGCAGGCAAGTTAATGGTAGCGGGCCTTTCGTGTCTTTTTTTGCTTATGTGTCTGATTCACTTGTTATAATTCACTAAACCAAAAGGAAGCTATGCGAAGATCACTTCTTCTCACCACGTTGCTTTTCTTATGCTGCTGTATCACTGCGTGGGCGCAGGATAAGAAAGCTGTTGCGGGAACCGTTAAGGACGCAAAAGGAACGCCTTTACCAGGTGTTACCGTAAAAGAGAAAAACGCCTCCAACGGAGCTACAACCGGCCCCGATGGAAATTTTAAAATCCAGGTAGCAGACGGCGCTACACTCGTTTTTTCCTACATTGGATTTATCAACCAGGAAGTAGCTGTTAATGGACAGTCTGCCGTAAACATTGTATTAAAAGAAGACAACAAGAATCTGAATGAAGTAGTGGTTACCGCTATGGGTATTAAGAGAGAAGCCAAGGCACTGGGTTACTCTGTTAGCACCGTAAGTTCCAAAGAAATTACCGAAAGCGGAAGTACCAAACTTTGCTTCTGCCTTGTATGGTAAAGCAGCCGGTGTGAAAATCGTATCTGCTCCCGGTGGCGCTTCCAGTGGTGTTTCCGTACAGGTAAGAGGAGTTTCTTCTGTAAGCCTGAGCACACAACCGCTGTACGTAGTGGATGGTGTACCGCTGAGAAACTTTAATGATCCTACCACCAACACTTTTGGTACCAGCAACTCAAGGATTGAGGGGAATGGTGCACTGGATATCAACCCGGAAGACATTGAAACACTGACGATCCTCAAAGGCGCCAGTGCATCTGCTTTGTACGGTTCTGAAGCCACTAACGGGGTGGTGGTAATTACCACCAAGAAAGGAGCGAAAGGCCGCGGCCTGAATGTAGACGTTAATTATGTTTACAACCAGGAGAAACTCGCAGCTACACCGGATTACCAGAATGAATATGGTCCCGGTTATGACCCCGCAACCAACATCTCCGTAGGTGCTACACCCGACGGCTGGATTACAGACGCTGATGGTGCTATGCATCCTTATTACAGAGCATATGATCAGTTCGGACCAAAATTCGACGGCCGCGACGTGAAATACTGGGATGGCACTACCCGCAAGTATGTAGCGCAGAAAGATAACTACAAGGACTTCTTCCAGAATGGTTATAACTCTGCAGCCAACGTGGCTATTTCCAACGCAAGCGATAAAGGTAGTTTCCGGTTTTCTTACAATCGTGTAGATTATAAGAGTATTATGCCAGGAAGTAATCTTTATAAAAACAACTTTAACTTCAACGGTACATTAAAATTAAGTGACAAGGTTAGCGTAGATCTGATATCTACTTACAACAACACCTTTGTTCACAACCGCGCGAATGTGATGAGTAACATATTTGGGTCATTCGATGGCTTCTTCAGCCGCTTCGATGACATGAGTACGTTCTTCAATAAATATCAGACCAGTAACGGTTACAAATATGTAGCTGCGGACAATAACCAGTACGATCAGGATGAGAAAATGGCATACCGCTTCAGGGCTACCAACCTGATGGACTATCTGTGGAATAACCTGCGTAACAGGTATGATGAAACACAGAATCGCTTTATCAACAGCGCTACGCTGAATGTAAGCCTTCTGAATAGTCTGCGTTTCAGAGGCCGTGTAGGTGGTGACTTCACCAATGTTACAACTTCCGATCAGCAATACAACACCAAACCGGCTGTTTATGGCTATACCGGTCAGTATGCGCTGAATACCCGTAATAATAACTCCTTTTATGGAGATGCGATGTTGATCTATAACCCTAAAGTAGCGAAGGACTTTGATATGTCTTTCACCGGTGGTGTTACGGGCCGCAAACAGAAATATAAGAATCAGTTTACTCAGACGAAAGGTGGTTTGATGGATGAAAACTGGTTCAGTTTGGCCAACTCTGCTGATCCGTTGTACGCAACAGGAGTTCGCGCAGAACAGATTGATGTAGCCGGCTTTGGTATGGTGAACCTGGCTTATAAAGGATTTTTGTTCCTGGAAGGAACCGGTCGTTATGAGTCTACCTCCACTTTGCCGGTAAAAAATAACAAGTACTTCTATCCTTCCGTGAATGCTGGTTTCCTGTTGTCAGAAGTAGTAAAGTTGCCTTCTTTCGTTGATTATGCGAAATTCAGGGCTTCTTACGGTCTGGTGGGTAATCATCCAAACATGTACCAGGCTAATGTTGCCTACAATCCTTACACGGTTACCCTCAGTAAAAATAACATTCCCTATCAGCAAACCAATCCCAGCGCCTTTGGTAATGAAGAGTTGAGATCCGAAAAGAAAAGGGAAACTGAGGTTGGCTTCGAGGCAAGGTTCCTGAAAAATAAGATTGGTGTAGACTTCAGTTACTATAATAACAAAGTCATGAATCAAATCCTGACTATGAGTACACCAGCATCCGGTGGTGCTACCTCTCAGATCATGAATGCAGGGGACCTCAGCAACTCCGGTTTTGAAGCAGCTATCAATGCTTCTCCCATCACTACCAAAAATTTCAGCTGGACTACCCGCTTTAATTTTGCCATCAACAAGAACAAGCTGACCGCGCTGAGAGATGGTATGACAACCTTAACCATGCAGAGTTATGACGGTGGTTATCTGTTGCTGCAATCCAACGTAGGTGATCCATTGGGTAACATTTATGTACACCCACGTGACAAAGACGCGAACGGTAACTACCTGGTAAATGCAGATGGTATTTATACCGCTAATACCAACGCATGGGAATTAGCCGGTAACATCATGCCTAAAGTAGTGGGTGGTTTCTCCAACTCGCTCCGCTATAAAAACTTTACGCTGGACTTTACGCTGGATTACCGTTTAGGTGGCGATCTGGTATCTATTCCTTACTACTATCAGATCGGTGCAGGTATGTTTAACAGTACCCTCCAATACAGGGATGCTGCTCATGGTGGTATTGCTTACGATGCAATTGACTATGCCAGTGGTAACCTGGTGGCTAACCCGAATGGTGCACATCACGATGGTGTGATTTTACCAGGTGTAACTGCTGATGGTAAGAAGAATGAAAAGGTAATTACTGCTGCGCAATATTACATGAATCAGTATGATTGGCAAACCAATGGCCTGTATGAGAATGCTGTAATGAAAAACAGTTATATTAAGCTTCGTGAAGTAACCCTTACTTATAACATGCCTAAAAGCATTGTTGAAAAATTACACTTCCAGGGTTTGCAGTTCTCATTGGTTGGCAGAAACCTCTTCTATGTATGGAAGACTTTACCGAAAGGCTTAGATCCGGAAGTAGCAGTAGGTTCTCAATGGTTTAGCCAGGGAATTGATGGTGGTACCGTTGGTCCAACAAGAAGTTTGGGAGCCAGCCTGCGTGCCCGTTTCTAGCAGAATACTGATTTGTAAACGAACTTAACAGATTAAAATGAAACGCCTTTTAATAAATACTTCACTGCTCATCTTGCTGGTAGCTACTTTCAGCTCTTGTAAGAAACAAATTGCAGACGCCTACCCGAACCCGGAGTTAACTACTACCGGCTCAATGAGCAAACTGCTCAGCGGTATGTACATGAACAAGCGTATGCGCCCGTCTTACTGGGATTACGCGACCTTTATACTGCCTACCACTGCAGCATTTTCGCAAACAACGGCACTCTCGCCATCCATAAAAATGTATATTCCTACTCCGGCTTATACAGAGAACCGTTGGATCGATTTTTACGCAGGTAGCAAAAGCGACGATAATGACCTGAACTATGTTGGTCCGGGTATCATGGCTAACTACCGGGAAATGGAAACTACTTATAGTAACCTGACGCCCGCCCAGCAGGCAGATCAACTGATTTTCCTGAACTGTGCCAAAGTGGTGTTGTACGATCAGGCTGCACAAATGATAGATCTCTGGGGAGATATTCCTTTCAGCAAGGCTGGTTCTCTCAACACGGACCGTGTGGTGATACCTGCACCTTTTGATAATGCAGCTGCTGTGTATGATACACTGATTGCCGGACTGGACAACCTGAACAGTTATTTTGAAACGGCTTCTATCTCTGTTGAAACGTTAGCCGCTTTTCAGAGAGCTGATTTCGTGCTGAATGGTGATCTTACCGCCTGGAGGCGTTATGCTAACTCCCTGCGCCTGCGCCTGTTGATGCATACTTCTTATGTGAAAGAAGCTAATGCCAAAACAGCGGTAACAGCTATGCTGACCAACCCGTCCAAATATCCGCTGGTGAGTGACAATTCTCAGAATGTATTGATCAAAATGAGTTCGCCTACTTTAAAAAGCGACCTGCAAAGCGCTCTGACGGGTAGTCCGTTTGCACCTGCTTTTCTGCTGGATACTGTGATGGCGATCAATGGTGATCCACGTACAGATGTTTATTGGGATGCGGGTGCAAAGCACGGTATGCATGGTTTCCCGGCAAATGGTACTGCTACTGATTATGAAAACTTAGGGTATGCTACCTACGATACCGCTACTTTCTTTAATAACTACAATGTGCCTGGCGTAATATTTACGGCATCTGAAGTAAGCTTCCTGAAAGCAGAAGCAGGTGAAAGATGGAGCATTGGTACACCGCAAACAGATTATGAAAACGGTATTGCTCAATCAGTAAATTTTTATTACAGTATTAACCAATCTGCTGTATTCAGCTCCGGTGTGTGGCCTATACTGCCTACACCGTCCGGCACTGTTATCAGCAGTTTCATTGCTAAGCCAGCCATTGCCTATACCGGTACTTCCCAGCAAAAACTGGCAAAGATCTGGACACAAAAATGGGTGAACTTCTTCATCCTGCAGGCAGGCGAGTCATGGACAGAAGTAAGACGTACAGGTTATCCTGTATTACCTTTTGCTACCGGTACATCTTCCGGTTCCACGACGCCACCACAGCGTTTGCTGTATCCATCTACAGAGCAGATTTACAATCCTGATAACTATGCTCAGGTAGCGTCAAAGGACAAAGCCAACATCAAAATTTTCTGGGACGTTCGTTAAGGACCAGTGAACAATGATTATAATAAAAAAACGTCCCGGATATTCCGGGACGTTTTTTTTATTATAATGATGATCAGAAACCTACCCGATCATATTCTTAATCTCGCTCAGCTTCAGCAATGCTTCCACCGGTGTTAACCGGTTAATATCCACGGTATCCAGTTTCTCACGGATCTGCTGGAACACATCACTGTGGGCGTCAAAGATATTCAGCTGTAATTTCTGAGAGGGTGTGCTGATCTGTTTTATGTTTTTCTGCAATGGCGCATCAATATGTTTTTCTTCGAGATTTGCCAGCACTTCATTGGCCCTGTTGATCAGTTCTGGCGGCATGCCCGCCATGCGCGCCACATGAATACCAAAGCTGTGGCGACTTCCGCCCGGCGCCAGTTTACGCAGGAAAATAATTTTGTTCCCCGATTCCATATTAGTGATATGGAAGTTCTTTACCCGCGCATGTTTGTTTTCCAGTTCATTCAACTCATGATAGTGCGTGGCAAACAGCGTTTTAGGGCAGTGCGCCGTCATATCGTGAAGGTATTCCACGATGCTCCAGGCAATGGAGATCCCGTCGTACGTGCTGGTACCTCGTCCTATTTCATCCAGTATCACAAGGCTGCGCGGGGTAATGCTGTTGATGATGCTGGCGGTTTCGTTCATTTCCACCATGAACGTAGATTCGCCGCCGCTCAGGTTATCGGAAGCGCCTACACGGGTAAATATTTTATCGGTAAGACCAATATCAGCACTGGTGGCAGGTACAAAGCTGCCCATGTGCGACATCAGGGTGATGAGCGCTGTTTGCCGCAACAGGGCCGATTTACCGGACATGTTGGGTCCCGTAAGAATAATGATCTGCTGGGATGCTTTGTCCAGCTGCAGATCGTTGGAAACATAGCTTTCACCGGCAGGGAGTCCTCTTTCGATCACCGGGTGACGGCCTTCTTTGATGACCAGGTCAAATCCTTCCGTGATATTCGGGCGGCGGTATTTGTACTGCATGGCATTATGTGCAAAACACAGGAGGCAGTCGATTCGCGCAAACACCTGCGCATCTTCCTGTACCGGCTTAATAAACGCCTGCAGGCTTTGTACCAGGTCGTCGAACAATCTGCTTTCCAGCACCTGGATCTTATCTTCCGCTCCTACAATCTTTTCCTCATACTCTTTCAGTTCGGGCGTAATATAGCGTTCTGCGTTGGCCAGTGTTTGCTTGCGCATCCAGCGGTCGGGCACTTTGTTTTTATGGGTATTGGTTACTTCCAGGTAATAGCCGAATACATTATTGAAAGCTATTTTCAGGGAAGGAATGCCGGTAGCTTCGGATTCTTTCTGTTGAATTTGCAGCAGGTAGTCCTTCCCTTTGTTCGCGATATTGCGGAGGTCATCCAGCTCTGCGTTTACGCCTTCTTTGATGCAGCCGCCTTTGTTTACCAGTACCGGCGGGTTTTCCATAATTTCATTAAGAATGCGGTCCAGTAAGGGAACGCAGGGATCCAGTTTTTCGTTTAGCCCGGCGGAGGTAATCGCTGCTGCTGTTTTCCAGGAGTGCCTGCACGGCCTGTACCTGTTGCAGGGAGCGGGCCAGCTGTAGTACTTCCCGCGGATTTATTTTCTTCAGCGGTATCTTGGATACCAGTCTTTCCAGGTCGCCGGTTTGTTTCAGGTGGTGTACCAGGGATTTGGAGAGATCGGTTTCTTTGATAAAGTATTCCACGGTATCCAGTCGTTCGTTGATGGCTTTGATATCGCGGAGAGGGAATACCATCCAGCGTTTGAGCAGGCGTGCCCCCATGGGGGTAACGGTATTGTCCAGTACTTTCAGGAGGGTATGGCCGTTTTCCACGCTGCTGTTGAGCAGCTCCAGGTTGCGCACGGTGAAGCGGTCCATCCAGAGAAAATCGTCCTGGCTGATGCGCTGCATGCGGGTAATATGCTGGAGGTTGGGATGCTCGGTATCTTTCAGGTAGTGAAGGGTGGCGCCGGCAGCGATAATAGCAGCGGGCAGGCCTTCCACGCCGTATCCTTTCAGGGAATGGGTCTGGAAATGTTTCAGCAGTATTTCTTCCGCATAGGTGGTGGTAAATATCCACTCATCCATCGTATAGGTGTAGAAACGGGTGCCGAAAGTGGCTTTGAAATTTTTCTGTTGTTGTTTGGCGAACAGTACTTCCGCCGGACGGAAGCTCTGGAGGAGCTTATCCACATATTCCGTGCTGCCTTCTGCAATAAAAAACTCGCCGGTGGAAATATCGAGGAAAGACACACCGGTGGTGTCTGCACCAAAATGAACCGCCGCCAGGAAGTTGTTGCTGGCGTTTTCGAGCAGCTTATCGTTGATGGCTACGCCGGGGGTGACCATTTCGGTGACGCCACGTTTGACAATGCCTTTTACTGTTTTGGGATCTTCCAGCTGGTCGCATACGGCCACCCGGTGACCGGCTTTTACCAGTTTATGGAGATAAGTATCTAACGAGTGGTGGGGAAATCCTGCCAGGTCAACATAAGAGGCGGACCCATTGGCCCTTTTGGTTAACACAATGCCCAGTACGCGGGCGGCTATAACTGCATCCTCATTAAACGTTTCATAAAAATCGCCAACACGGAACAACAGTACGGCATCAGGGTATCTGTCCTTGATGGCCTTATGTTGCTGCATGAGCGGTGTTTCTTCCGTTTTACTTTTTGCCATGGCGCAAATATATAAAACTCATCCCATCCTATTATCTTTGCAGGTGATGAGAAAATTAAGCATGGATGAACTGGGCCGTAAAACGGTGGAAGAGTTCAAGGCTGCCGATAAAACGCCTATTGTACTGGTATTGGATAATATACGCAGCATGCACAACGTGGGATCAGTGTTCCGTACCGCGGATGCATTCCTGGTACAGGGGATCATTCTTTGTGGCTATACGCCGGTGCCACCGCACCGCGATATCAATAAAACGGCTTTGGGCGCTACCGAAACGGTGGAGTGGCAGTATTTTGACACCACCGTGAGCGCAGTACAGGAACTGAAAGTAGCCGGGTACAGGGTGATGGCCATTGAGCAGGCGGTGAACAGTTATATGCTGAATAGTTTTACGCCTCCGGAAGATCAGCCGCTGGCGCTGGTTTTTGGGAATGAAGTGAGTGGGGTGGACGGGGAAGTAATGAAGCTGGTAGATGGTTGTATCGAAATTCCCCAGCTGGGCATGAAGCATTCCCTGAATATTTCCGTGAGCACTGGTATTGTGGTTTGGGATATCTTTGTAAAATTGAAGAAGGCTTAAAGGATTAATTATATGATTTCTACGGTCAACAAGTATTTATCGCTGGTAAAGTTCAGTCATACCATCTTTGCCATGCCTTTTGCCCTCACCGGCTTTTTTATGGCTACCACCAAAGGAGGCGGCGGCTTCAACTGGGTTACTTTTTTACTGGTAGTGCTGTGCATGGTGTTTGCGCGCAGTGCTGCAATGGCGTTCAACCGGTGGCTGGATGTGGATATCGACAAGCTCAATCCACGTACGGCAAAAAGGGAAATCCCGGCCGGTATCATATCTCCCAAAAATGCCCTGTTCTTTATTATAGCCAATGTGGTATTGTTTATTATCGCTACCTGGTTTATCAACCCGGTATGCTTTTACCTGTCGCCGGTAGCTTTGCTGGTGGTGCTGGGATATAGCTATACCAAGCGTTTTACCGCGTTTTGCCACCTGGTGCTGGGCGTGGGATTGTCGCTGGCGCCTATAGGCGCTTACCTGGCAGTAACCGGTAGTTTTGCACTGTTACCGGTACTGGTATCTTTCCTGGTATTATGCTGGGTATCCGGATTTGATATTATTTATTCCCTGCAGGACGAGGATTTTGACAAATCACAGCAGCTGAATTCCATTCCGGCCTGGCTGGGACTCTCCGGCGCCCTGCGTTTTTCGGAATTACTTCATGTGATAGCGGCTGCACTGGTAGTGACTATCGGCTTAACCGGGCATTTTCACTGGATTTACTGGATAGGAGCGGCTGTTTTTGTGGTGATGCTCGTTTCCCAGCATTTACTGGTAAAACCCAATGATCTCAGCAGGATCAATATTATGTTTATGACTACCAACGGGATTGCGAGCGTGGTATTCGCTGTTTTTGCGATCACGGATATGCTCGTTTTTCATTAGCCCTAACCTTGTTAAAAGCTACTATATGGCCCGCCTGATGGCAATAGATTACGGAAAAAAGAGAACGGGACTGGCCGTAACAGACCCTTTACAGATGATTGCCACCGGGCTAACCACCGTGGCCACGCACGACCTGATCCCTTTCCTGAAAAAGTACTTCGCCGCCGAACAGGTGGAAACGATTGTAATAGGAGAACCCAAAGGACTGGATGGCAACGCTACCGATGCCACTGCACTGGTGGTGGAATGTATCCGCATCATTAAAAAGAATTTCCCCGATATCCCTGTTGTAAAGGTAGATGAGCGTTTTACCTCTAAAATGGCCTTCCAGACAATGATCGACAGCGGTCTGAAGAAAATGGACCGCCGGAATAAAGCCCTGGTAGACGAAATAAGTGCCACTATTATATTACAGGAGTACCTCCGTAATAAAATATAATAACATATAAAAAATCACCAAAATCAGCGTAATCCTGAGAAAGACAACCTCCGCTGAACTCCGAAATTGTCTATCTTTGCGGATTAAACCAAGTATTTGAACATGATTTTGCCAATTGTAGCTTACGGGCACCCGGTATTGAGAAAAGTAGCAGAAGACATCACTCCTGAATATCCAAACCTGAAGGAATTGATTGCCAATATGTGGGAAACCATGTATGGTTCTAACGGTGTGGGCATTGCTGCTCCACAGGTAAATAAGGCGATCCGGCTGTTTGTGGTAGATAGTGAGCAGATTATTCATAACCTGGAAGAAGACGAAAAGAACGATTATCCCGGAGATGAAGGGGTAAAAGGCGTATTTATCAATGCGCATATCGTGGAAACCGGCGGAAAAGAGTGGGCGTATAATGAGGGATGTTTGAGCATTCCAAAGGTGCGCGAAGATGTAACCCGTGCGGAAACCGTTACCCTCAGCTATGTGGATGAGAATTTTACCCCGCATGTAAGAACGTTCACCGGCGTGACTGCCCGGGTAATCCTCCATGAATATGACCACATCGACGGGGTTTTATTCATCGATCACCTGAAGCCATTAAAGCGCAGAATGTTGAAAAGTAAGCTGGAAGATATTACCAAAGGTAAAATAAGAGTAGATTACCGGATGACTTTCCCTAAATAGGAAATAATTTTGTAATGTAAAGAAAACCTGTTATTTTGGTATCATAAAGTATAACATCCATATCCTCAAACTTGGGAGCTACCTTAACATACACTGAAGTTGAATTGATTCAGGGCCTTATAGCCAGGGATGAAAAGATATTCACTTATTTGTATGATCACTATTCACCCGCTTTATATGGTGTAGCCCTGAAAGTAGTGGGAGAAGAAACAGCCGCCGGAGATGTGCTGCAGGAAGTATTTGTAAAGATCTGGCGGAATATTGACCGTTATGATGCCTCAAAAGGCAGGTTATTCACCTGGATGTTGAATATCACCCGCAACACAGCAATTGATAGTCTCCGCTCAAAAAATCACAAACTGGAACAGCGCGTACAGGATGTAAACAGCGTGGCACTGATGTATGAACCACAACTGGCGGTGCATTTATCTGTGGACCATCTTGGTTTAACTAAAGTGATTGAAAAGCTTCAAAAAGATCAACGTATTATTATTGACATGGCTTACTTCAAGGGACATACCCAGGAAGAAATAGCCAAGTCCCTTGAAATACCATTGGGTACGGTGAAAACCCGCATGCGCAATGCTATTATACAATTGAGAACACTGTTAAAACAATTGTAATTATAAGAAATAGTGGATGTACAACGATACATATCATCCGGAATCCTTGAAAGCTATGTATTCGGTATGTTACCGGAAACAGAACAAGGTGAGGTAGAAACGGCCGTGTCTCAATACCCCGACGTTAAAGCTGCAGTGGATTCATTGCAGCATGACAAGGAGCGTTTTGTGCAGCTGTACGCGATAGCGCCTCCTTACGGCATTAAGGAACGGCTGATGGAAATGATCCGTCAGGAAAACACGCAGGAAGGCAACAACCTGCTGCCGGATGAACTGCGTACACCCATCTCCGCTCCCCTGAACGGGAAAAATAAAAAACAAGTGCAGCAACCCGCCCGGGAAACACCGGTAAAACAGCTGCCGGTGGCAAAAAAATCAAATGACAAGCTATGGAAGTATCTCACAGCCGCCATTGTAGCTTTGCTGCTGGGCAGTGTTTTCATGAACTTCTTTTTCTTCCGTAAATCCACCGACTATAAAAGCCGCTACCAGTCGCTCATAGCCACCAAAGAAAAGCTGGAAGCAGATAAGGAACAACAGGCGCTGACCAGTTTGAAGGAAACGCCCGCCAATGTGGTAACAGATGCAGATCCGCTGAATAACCCCGATTTTAAATGGACAAAGATCCCCGGCGGCGGCAAGTATGCAGGCAACCTGGTAGCCGTAGGATGGAATGCAAACACACAGGCCGTATACCTGCAGGCACAATTAATGCCTATACCTCCGGCCGGTAAGCAATTCCAGCTGTGGGCCATAGTAAATAAGAAACTGGTAGATGCAGGTGTGTTCCTCACCGGAGCCGATGCGTCACAACTGTTACAACAAATGAAAGCGGTGGCTGCCGCACAAGGCTTTGCCATTACGCTTGAAAAGAAAGGCGGCAGCCAGGACCCCAGTATGGACCAGGTATGCATGTCGGCAAAATTGGCAAAATAACGCCGGATTTGTTTATCATGATAAATGAGTATCTTGCCTTTACCGGCACCCCGATTAACCATTTCAAAGAAGCACAACTGTTATAAAAAAAATATCCGTGAAAGCTGAAGGCATGATGATCATGTTCCGTTCTGTCGTGTTGTGAAATCTATCCGTAACTAACTATCTAAAATTATATCCAATCTGTTTTGGAATACGCTGCTACATATACAGAAGCTGAGCTGGTGCAGGGTTTAAAAGCCCGTGACCAGAAAATATTCAGTTACCTGTATGACCAGTATTCACCGGCATTATATGGGGTGATTGTGAAGGTACTGAACGACGACAACTCCGCCGGGGATGTATTGCAGGAGGTATTCATGAAGATCTGGCGTCATCTCGACCGCTACGATGAAACAAAAGGCAGGCTTTTTACCTGGATGTTGAATATTGCGCGGAACACCGCGATAGATATTCTCCGGTCCAAATCCCATAAGATGGAGCAGAAGATCCGGAATATGCCGGATGACGTACATGTAGTCGACAGCCTCATTGCTGTGCAGCCATCTGCCGACTACCTTGGGTTTTCCCGGATCCTGGAAAAGCTTACCAAAGAACAGCGTACCCTGATAGATTTAGCATATTATAAAGGTTGTACCCAGGAAGAAATTGCCCGGGTGATGGACATCCCTTTGGGTACCGTGAAAACAAGAATGCGCAATGCCATTAATCAATTAAGAACCATTTTAAACAAGTAAATATTTTTTCCAATAGTGGACCCACAACATTTCATATCGTCCGGAATTATTGAGCTATACATAGCAGGTATGGCCAGCGATGAAGAAACTCAGGAGCTGGAAGCCGCTATGGCCCAATACCCGGCTGTGGCCGAAGAGGTGGAAGCCTATCGCCGCAGTATGGAAGAATATATCAGGTTGCAGGGCAAAAATCCGGAGACGGATATTAAAACACGTTTATTCACACAAATCAATAATGAACCCAATTTGCAGGAGGGTGAACCTGTACCCGATCAAGACCTGCAACAACCAAAAGTAGTGTCCATGCAAGAAACTAAAAGCCTATCCTGGAAATGGCTTGCCACCGCCGCCGCCGTGCTGCTGGTGGGAAGTCTTGTTTTAAATTATGTGTTCTTTAACCGGTACAAGGAATTCAAGGAGTACAAAGATAAATACCAATCTTTGCTCGTATCCCAGAACTCCATTTTGTCAAAGAGCAATCTTTACAAAACCCGCTTAGAACAAATGCAGGAATCTATGGAAATTATCCAGGATCCTAAAGTTCTGAAAGTGCCGATGCCAGGTACCAAAGCGTTCCCTGAAGCATTAGCTACTGTATTCTGGAACCCGCAAAGTCAGGAAGTGTATCTGAAAGTTAACAAACTGCCAGAACCAACCGCCGACAAACAGTATCAACTCTGGGCTATCGTAGATGGCAAACCGGTTGATATGGGCGTGTTCGAAATGGGTGATACAGCCAGCCTCCTCCAGAAAATGAAAGTAACCGGCAAAGCACAAATGTTTGCTGTTACCCTGGAGAAAAAAGGTGGTGCGCTGCAGCCTACTATGGAACAAATGTATGTGGCCGGAAAAATCCCCGGTTGATAAAAAGAGATAGTTCTTCTCTATCTCCTTTTAAAGAAAAACAGAAAGCTGTTGTAAGTGCTACTTACAACGGCTTTCTGTTTTTAGTATTTGACTGGCACCCACTTTGCTCTTTTTTACTAAATTGCAGCTATGTCACATTTTTGGAAAAATATAGCCGGAACCATTGCCCTCAGCCTGTTACAATGTTTACAACTCAACGCTCAGGACACAGCCCGCTATAAAGGAATGACGGTTAACCTGGATGAAGTTATTGTAGCTGCAAAGCGTATAGGCTTCGACGTTAACAGCTTTATTAAAAGGGTGGAAGATGACACCACCTTTTACCGCGCATTCAAAAACCTGCATATCGTAGGTTTTGACGCCATCAACGATATCCAGGTACTTGGCAAAAATGCGCAGGTACAGGCCTCCCTTTATAATCAAACCCACCAGGAAATGAAAGGGAAGTGCCGCACCATGCAGGTTTCTAACGAAAAAGTAACCGGCGATTTCTATACCCGCAAAGGAAATTATAATTATTATACCGCTGAATTATACGCTAACCTCTTCTTTACCAAAGGCACCGTATGTACAGATGAATCAGGTGAAGATCCCGACCGCTCCAGCGGCAGCCTCGCCCGGCACAAGGCGCAGTTGAAACAGCTGATCTTTAACCCCGGGAAGCCTATCCGCGGCGTGCCCATCGTAGGGCCCAAAGTAGCCATCTTCAACAGTGAAGTAATGCGGTATTATGATTTTTCCATCACTGCTGCAAACTATGTGGATGGGACCTCCTGCTATGTGTTTACCGCCAAAACAAAGCCCGGCCTGAGCCGCATCGACAGGGCAGATGTGGTGATAGATGAGCTGATCACCTGGTTTAACAAAGATAATTTTGAGATCGTTGGCCGTAAATATGCTCTTTCCTACAAAACGATGTTGTTTGATTTTAATGTGAAGATGGATGTACAGATGACCAAATACAATGGCCTCCTGATCCCCGCCCTGGTTACCTATAACGGCACCTGGAACGTACCCTTCAAGAAAAGGGAAACAGCCGTGTTCGCAGCCAGGTTCCTGAATTTCACAGGGGCGCAGTGATAGCTAATTCACCAAAGTAATGGTACCGGTTTTATGCACAGCAAACCTGGTGATCACTTCTTTATAATCCACAATCCATACATAGGTGGCAATATCCGCTAAAATACCGTTTACACGCCCGTTCCAGCCAACCTGCGGATCTGTGGTAAAGAAGATCCGTTCTCCCCAGCGGTTATAGATGCTGAGTGTATAATCGTATATGGGACACCGGTATACCGGCCGGAAATAATCATTTCTTCCATCTCCGTTGGGGGAAAAGGCAGTAGGAAAATACAGCTGGCATTCGCAATCGTGGTATTTTACTTCTACCGAGTCAACGGATTGCCCGCAACTATTGGTAGCCACCATCGCATAAAACCCTGGCCGCGTAACGGTATACATGGGTGTGCTGGTACTGTCCTGCCATTTATAGGTACCCCCGCCGGCGCCGGTAGCGCGCAGCTGGTACACTTCATTTCTGCAAAGCAGTGTATCCGGACCAAGGTTTACCCGCAGGGTGTCTTCAAATTTTACAGAGATACTATCCATCGATTCGCAGCGGCCTATTTGTGCATGCACATAATAGAAGCCGGGCTTGGTCACATAATACGTGGCCTGATCGGAGCTGTCCTGCCAGAGATATTGCCCGTTTCCGAAATCGGCGGTAAGCACCAGGAAGTTTCCTTTGCAGATGCTGGTGTCGTTGCCCAGGTCCAGTTTTTTTAAACGGTTATAATTAATGAAGATGGTATCTACCACACTGCAGGTGTTGTTAATTTCCACCAGTGCCCACAGGTTAGTGGTATTGCTAATAGTCACCGCCGGCGTGGTGGCGCCGGTACTCCATTCCCACCGGGTGGCCTCGGGAATGGCAGGAGCTACGCGGATCGATTCTCCGGGGCAAAGCAGGGTATCCGGACCCAGTGAAAAGGGATAAGGGGCGCCGGTGAACGTAATGGTGATATCGTCCGACACGGTAGGGCAACCTTTCGGATATACGTCTACGTGATAAGTGCCTGAGGTGTAAACATCCTGCGTGGGCTCTGTATTCCCGGTACTCCAGAGATACGTACAGTTTTGCGCGGTAGCATCCAGCGCAATATGTTCGCCGGTGCATAGCACGAGGTCTTTGCCAAGCTCTATTTCCGGGATGGGTGTATAGAAAATATTGACGGAGTCGGGACTCGGACAGCCATTTATTTTTACTTTATAGGTAGCGGAAGTATCTACAAGAATGCTGCTGCCGGTGGAACTGTCCTGCCACAGGTAAGTAGCGCCGGGAATGATGGGCGCCTGCAATGTCATGGTGCCGCCTTCACACAGGGTAATGTCCTGGTCGCCGAGATCGAAGATCACAGGCGTAACAATGGTAACAGATTGAATGGTGGTATCCGGAAGGCCATTGCGCCAGGCGATGAGGGTATCGGTATAAGTGCCAACGTTGTTATAAATATGATACGCCTGCATGCTCCTGGAAGAATCTTTATCTCCCGAAGGGGGATCGTTAAAAAACCACTTCACAGAGTCAATGCCCGCGGGATTGATGATCAGGAAAAAAGAAGTATCGTTTACACAGGTAGAGGATACAGCAAAGGGAGTGTTCTGGGCGCCGGCCTTGTTGCCAAACAGGCAGCATACCAGCAAAACCGGCATAAGGAATAAGAATCGACAGAAAACAGATATTTGGTCTCTCATGTAATGACATGGGTAATTGCTGCTAAGATAACCTAAACATGTAGAATATTTATAATAATAAATATGAATTTTAGGAGAAGATGATTTTAGCGGAGACAGTTCCCCGCTAAAACCAGTTATAAGTTATACTTCGTCGTCTTTCAGCGGTCTGGCTGCAATATATCTTTTCCACTTTTCCAGTACGGAGGTAAAGTCGGAAGGTAGGTTGCTTTCAAAGTACATCTGCTCGCGGGTGCGGGGATGTATGAAGCCCAGCTGTTGCGCGTGCAAGGCGTGGCGTGGCATAATACTGAAGCAGTTTTCCACAAACTGTTTGTATTTCGTGTATACGGTTCCTTTCACAATGCGGTTACCGCCGTAGGTTTCATCGTTAAACAGCGAGTGGCCGATATGCTGCATGTGTACACGGATCTGGTGGGTGCGGCCGGTTTCAAGACGGCATTCAACCATGGTTACATAATTAAACCGTTCCAGTACGCGGTAGTGGGTGATGGCTTCCTTGCCATATTCGCCATCCGGATATGCATCCATAATCTTACGTAAGCGTTGATGGCGGCCTACGTGGGCCACCACGGTGCCTTCGTCTTCTTCAAAGTCGCCCCATACCAGCGCAATATAGCGGCGATGCACGGTGTGATCGAAGAATTGTTTGGCCAGGTCATTCATCGCTTTTTCGGATTTGGCGATGACCAGCAATCCGCTGGTATTTTTATCGATGCGGTGTACCAGTCCGAAGCGCGGGATTTCCGGCTCGGTAGCCTGGGTTTTATCGCCCAGGTACCATGACAGGCCATTCACCAGTGTGCCATCGCGGTTGCCGCAGCCGGGATGTACTACCAGGCCGGCGGGTTTGTCGATGATCATAATATCGTCGTCTTCAAATACAATATTCAGCGGTAGCTCTTGTGGAATGATGTCGGTATTTTCCGGGTTCCGGTTGGAAAACACGACGATCCTGTCCAGTGGCCTGATCTTGTAATTGGCCTTAACGGGTTTGTCGTTCACCAACACCAGTTCACCATCCAGGGCCTGTTGGATCTTATTGCGGGTGGCGCCTTCTATGCGGTTAGTAAGGAATTTATCAATACGGATAGGGTCCTGTCCTTTGTCGACCACCATATTAATCTTTTCATATAGTTCCTCACTGCCATCCCCGTTTTCCAGCTCATCTTCCAGTTCCAGCAATTCTTCAGCCATTAATATAATTTTTTGCAAAGGTAAAGCTTAGTTGGCAGTTTAGCAGCCCTGTGGGCAAATGTTCCGTATCACAGCGAATTGGCGTACCTTTGCGCAGCTGAAAAAGACCAATATGATCATGGATAAAGTAAAGCAGAAGATTGTAGTAAGAGACCTCGGCGTAATAGACTACCAGGCTGCCTGGGATTACCAGGAGCAGTTGCTGAAGGAAAATGTGCAGTTGAAAACCAGGGTAGCCGATCAGTTGCCAAAGGCCACTACCAACTACCTGTTGTTTTGCGAACATCCTCCCGTGTATACCATTGGTAAAAGCGGTCATATGGAAAACCTCCTGATCTCCCAACAGGAGCTGCAGGAGCAGGGGATAGGCTTTGTGCCTACCAACCGTGGCGGAGATATTACGTTTCATGGTCCCGGCCAGGTGGTGGGTTATCCTATCCTGGATCTCGAAAATTTCTTTACAGATATTGGTAAATACCTGCGTTGCCTTGAAGAGGTGATTATCCGCACGCTGGCGGAATATGGCGTAACCGGCGACCGTTCTTCCGGAGAAACCGGCGTATGGCTGGATCCGCACGATAAAGCGAAAGCCCGTAAAATATGCGCTATGGGGGTTCGTTGCAGCCGTTGGGTAACCATGCACGGCTTTGCCCTGAATGTGAATACCCTGATGGACTACTTCAACAACATCATTGCATGTGGTATTGCCGACAAACAGGTAGCCTCACTAGATAAAGAAGTGGGTAAGCCGGTAAGCCTGGAAGAAGTGAAAGCTAAGCTGAGTAAACATTTCGGCGAAGTGTTTAACGCTGAAATGGTATAGTTACATTTTGTAGTTGAGCGGAATGAACAGGTTCCATTTCTCCTTTAATTTTCCCTCCTCGAATATTTCGAAGTTGAACCATCCTGCATGCATAAAAATAGCTTTCTCTAAAATGAGGGAAGGGCCTTTTACCTGGTCGATATCGAAAAGGAAAGTACCGTTGGATTCATAAAACTTAATGGAGTACTTCTTTTGCGGTGCATCCGGCAGCTTTATGTTGATATTGCCATCGGCAGTAGTGTAAATATAGTTGGAGGGGTGCCAGGATGCTCTTTCCGGCTCCCTGTTTTCCTGTTCCTTGCCTCTCAGGCCCCTTGAAGCATCCATGATGTCGGCATACTGCAATTTCTGATCGGCGCGGATAGTGCTGTCGGACAGGGCCAGTACCGTTTTGCTGTACATGAAACGTCCGTTGGTGAATAAAATAAAGAGACGGTAATAGTTACTGCCCGGTAACGGTTTATTATCAAGATAGGCGTTCCTTGTTTGAGTAGGGTAGCTGGCGTAACCAATGGTATTGAAGTTCAGTACGCTGTCGAGCGAGCGCTGAATACCTATTTCCTTTACCTGTGTGAAGCCGGAGATCCAGTCCAGTTGTATCCTACCGGTTTTAATAGAAGCGGTAAAATTAGGCAGCACAGGTGGCACAAACTCCTGTGCCTGAGCCTTTCCTGCAAATCCGGTCAATAAAAAAATTCCAATAACAAATGTTATACGCACAATCTGCTTCATACTGATTATTCCGTGAGCTCTTAAAGTTGGCAAAAATACACTACCGTTCAAATATAATGAACAGTTTTTAAAAGGAAAGAACGCCGGGAGGGAGGGAAAGATTGCCCTGGAGGCCTCCGGTGTGTACCAGCAATACGTTGCTGTTCGCCGGAAAGCAGCCCTGCTGGACCAGATCACGAAAGGCCATTACCAGTTTGCCGGTGTAAATAAAATCTGTGGGAATACCTGTTTCTTGATAGACAGTATTGATAAAATCTATAAGTGCAGGCGATTTTTTGGCATAGCCGCCACCGTGGTGTTCGTATAATAGCCGCCATCGGTTGTTATTACCGGGATGCAGCAGGTCAGTAATTTCTTTTTCAAGGGACTGAGCGCCCTTTAATACGGGAATGCCAATTACCTGCTGATGCGGTGCAGCACTGTTGATCAGGCCCGCGAGTGTGGTGCCTGTGCCTGCGGCACAAAGGATATGTGTATAATTTGTTGTGGGGAAGATAGAAAGGATCTCTTCACAGCCCCGGGCGCCCAGGGCATTGTGACCGCCCTCCGGAACAACATGATAGCCGGGATATAAGGTGTTACCTGCTTTGTGATGTCGATAATCTTCCCGGCTAATAAAAACCAGCTTCATGCCATTGTCTGCTGCGGTTTGAAGCGTATGATTCAACTGGCCCTTATGCTCTTCTCCACGGATAATTCCTGCACAGGGCAAGGCTGCTTCCTTACAGGCCAGGGCGGTGGCTGCAATATGATTGGAGTAAGCGCCGCCATAGGTAAGGATGCCGTTGCTGTTATTAGTCCTAGCCGCTTCGATGTTGTATTTCAGCTTAAACCACTTATTCCCGGATACTTCCGGGTGAATTTTATCCAAACGCAGCATGGCAGCCTGGATATGCTCCGGCAGCCAGGAAGTTTGAAAGGATTCAAGGGTGATGTTATCGTAAGAAAGCATGTAGCGATTAAGTGATAAGGCAGTAAAAGATCGGGGAGATGAAGGCATATTGCAGCATTCATCTCCCCAAATATAAAATCAAAATCGTTTATTAATCGTTGGTCAGGAAACCACCCTGGCCTCTGTACAGCTTCACGGCCTTATCCAGCTTCACTTTCAGCACAGTGATATATTTATCCTGTACATTTTCCGGTACGTTTATGAAAACCAGTCCGGGTACAGGACTCCAGGAAATTTTGCCGACTACTTTGTGGGTCAGCTGGCTGTTGTTGCCCAGTACGGTGATGCTTTCAATTTTATTGGAAAGTCCTTTCACCATTACCTGGCCACTGGTTTTAGCCGGCAGGAACAGGTAGAGGGTGCTGGAATCTTTTGAGAGGGTGGTGGGGCCGTAGAAGTGTCCCTGCGGAATACCACCGATGGTATTGAACACTGCTTCGCCATTGCGTTTGTTCCAGGCGCCGAGTTCTTTCAGCATGTGAACTTCTTCTTCCGGGATGCTGCCATCGGCTTTGGGGCCGATATCGAGCAGGAGGTTGCCGCCATTGCTTACGGCATCCACGAAGATGGTGATAATTTCAAAAGGTGTTTTCCAGTTGTTGTCCTGTGGCTGCCATCCCCAGTTGTTGTTGATGGTCATGCATAGTTCCCACCAGTGGTATTTCGGGCGTGACACGGGGAAGTTCTGTTCCGGCGTTTCATAGTCGCCGTATCCCTGCAGGCGTCCGTTGATAATGGTGTTGGGATTATGGGAGGTGAGCATTTGTCGCATTTTGGGGGCTTCCCATTCTTCGGCGGAGTGTTCCCAGTCGCCATCGAACCACCACAGGTCCGGGTTGAACTTCGTCATTACCTCGGCCATTTGTCCTTCATAATATTTCAGGAAGCGTTGCCATCTTTCGGGCTGGGCTTTGATATCATAGCGGTTGCTGTCTTTCAGGAACTGCGGATAATCGTTGTGGCTCCAGTCGATCAGGGAGAAATAGGCACCACATTTGATATTATCGCGCCGCAAAGCCGCGTAGAGAGGGGTGAGCACGTCTCTTTTCGCCGGTGTACTGTTGGCAACATCCAGTTTACTGTATTTGCTGTCCCACAGCGCTACGCCATCGTGGTGTTTGGTGGTCATCACTGCATAGCGGGCGCCGGATTCTTTGATCAGGTCGGCCCATACCTGCGGGTTGTAATTGTTTGCAGTAAAGCCTTTCAGCTGCTGCATATAATCGGGGTAGGATATTTTTTTGTTGTGGAATGACCAGGATTCATCGATTCCTTTGACAGAGTAGATGCCCCAGTGAATGAAAATGCCCAGTTTGGCATCGGAGAACCACTGCATTTTTTCTTTAATGTCATCCGGATTTGTTTTCTGTTGCGCATTGGCAGTAGTAAGAAGCTGCATGGCAACGGCTCCCAGCACTAATAATCTCTTCATTGTTCAGTTTAATTAATCTTTAAAAAAGGGCGTTACTACAAAAAGAAAGTGTGAAAATAGTTTTAATGATTAAATTTAGCGCCGATATTTTTAGGTAAATAGTTGACACTTATAAAACTAATATCAGAAAAATGCAACCGACTTTATTGATTTTGGCGGCCGGTATGGCCAGCCGATACGGCAGTTTAAAGCAAATCCAGCAATTTGGCCCCAGCGGTGAAACTATCGTTGACTACTCTATTTACGACGCTATCAGCGCCGGTTTTGGAAAAATAGTGTTCATCATCCGCGAGAATTTTGCGGCTGAGTTCAGGGAAATCTTTGAACCAAAGCTCAAAGGCCGCGTGGCTGTTGATTTTGTATACCAGGAAATGGATGCATTTTTAGGAGATCATACGGTTCCGGCCGACAGAACCAAGCCATGGGGTACTGCCCATGCGGTTCTTTGCGCCAAAAACGCTATCAATGAGCCATTTGCAGTGATCAATGCAGATGACTTTTATGGTACAGATGCTTTCGTTAAAATGGCTGCTTTCCTGAATAACGACTGTAAGCCCAACGTATACAGCGTAGTTGGCTATGAACTGGGCAAAACTATCAGTGAGCACGGTTCTGTTTCCCGCGGCGTATGCGAAGTAAGCGCAGACGGCAACCTGGCGGCTATCAACGAAAGGACCAAGATATATGCTGAAAACGACCAGATCGTTTATGAAGAAGCAGATGGCAGCAAACATCCGTTACCTGCCAACACGCCGGTATCCATGAACTTCTGGGGATTCCACCCGAGCGTATTTGAACTGAGCCAGGGCCTTTTCAGCGAATTTCTGGAGAAAAACAGCAGCAATCCTAAATCTGAATTCTTTATTACGATTGTAGCCGATGAATTTACCCGCCGTGGTATAGGCCAGGTAAAAGTAATTCCAACCAGTGCAAAATGGTTTGGCGTTACTTACAAAGAAGATGCACCGGGAGTGCAGGCCAGCTTGTCGGCGCTGGTTAAGAATGGAGAATATCCAGACAATTTATGGAAATAAAACCCAACAGCAGGATCCTTCAGGCTTTCGGACTTGAGCCTGAAGGATTAAATGTCCGAAAATTTGGATCAGGACACATCAACAACACTTTTTTGTTAGAAAAAAAGCAGGACGGCAGTAGCTACGTTTTACAAAAGATCAATGTAAACGTATTTAAGGAACCAGGAGTTATCGCCGCCAACCAGAGAATGGCAGCGGATTACCTGGCAGTTCATCATCCCCGCTATCTGTTTATTACGCCGATCCCCACGGTTAACGGGGAAGAGCTCTTTGTAATTGACAACGAATACTGGAGATTGATCCCTTTTATTGCGGATTCCGTAACGGTAGACCAGGCCGACAACCCAAAGCAGGCGTATGAAGCAGCCAGACAATTTGGCCGCCTCGCCAGTTACCTTTCGGGAATTGACCTGAAGCCGTTTAAAGCTTCGATTCCAAACTTTCACAACCTGACCCTTCGGTACAGCGCCTTCCAGGAGGCAATCCGAACGGCAAAGGAAGACCGGAAAGTTGCAGCAGAAGAGATGATTGAAGATTTCCTCCGCTATTCTGACATCGCAGTAACGTATGAACAACTGAAAACAAATCCTGAATTCAGGGACCATCTGATGCATCACGATACCAAAATCAATAATGTATTGCTCAACAAGGATACTTATGAAGGTATTTGTGTATGTGACCTGGATACCCTGATGCCCGGAAAAATCATCTCAGACCTCGGTGACATGGTACGCACTTATGTTTGCCCCGTGTCTGAAGAAGAAAGGGATTTCAGCCAGATCGTTATCCGCGAAGAATACTACGAAGCCCTTATGCAGGGGTATCTCGCAGAGATTGGCGGTACTTTGACAAAAGTAGAAAAAGAACAACTGTTCTTTGCCGGGAAGTTTATGATCTACATGCAGGGGATACGCTTCCTCACCGATTATCTGAACGGTGACGTATATTATCCCATCAAGTACCCGACACACAATTACGACCGCGCAAAAAATCAACTGGTTTTACTGCAGCGGCTCATGGAAAAAGAAACAGTACTGCAGGATATCATCGATAAATGCCTGCACGTCAATGTAACAAGTGAACAGTAAATGAAATCATTTTTAGAACGTGAACAGTAAAATGAAATCATTTTATCCCGGTGCAGGAAGCACCGGGATTTTTTTTTGAGCGGATATTGTCTTGGCTCAGGATTACGCTGATTATACTGATTACCCGGATTTTTACTTTTGGATTTTTTTTAGATTTTTTAGATTTCCTTAAAATAATAATTAAGGGAGATAAAGCGGATACATCCGCTTTATCTCCCTTAATCCTTTATAAATCCAAAAAGTAAAAATCCGGGTAATCAGTATAATCAGCGTAATCCGCGGGAAAGACAAAATCCGCGTCTTTTGTACACAAAACCAGTAGATTAATTTATAACGATCCTGTGATTTGTTTAGAAAATAAGCAACTATTGCCTTGTTTTTTTAAATATTTTCAAAAACCCTTAATGTGATTAATTTTTTACTAAATATTGCCTGTATTGTTGTTTTTTATTTTTTTCACGAATACTTTTGTAGAAACGCTAAAGAAAATAAGCACCTCCATGTGGGTAAATAAAGACAATATAAAACTTAATCACATCGTGCCTCAGCTCAACTGGGCTATCACGAAGGTCGTGATTATCGTCGTTGTCATTATTAGCCACCAGTATGGAGGATAGGTAAACGTGCATATAATCACAAAATATAACGCCTTCCTCCGCAAAGAGGGAGGCTTTTTTTTGGACTGTATATTCCTGGTATAATTTCAATTTTATGTATAGCTATTACAACGACAACACTTTTCTTTACATCAACGGTGAGTACACCAAAGCAAATGCTGCTACAACTGACCTGTATGGTCAGTCGCTCCACTACGGTTATGCTGTTTTTGAAGGCATCCGCGCCTACAAAACCGCAAACGGCGAAGTGAAGATCTTTAAAGCAAAAGAACACTTCGACCGCCTGAAGCGCTCCTGCGAACTGATCCACATCCCCTACAAATTTGATAACGAAGAGCTGATCGCCGCTTGTTATAAAGTACTGGAGATGAATAACATGGAAGAAGCTTATATCAGGCCGCTGGTGTTCTGTCCGCCGAATATGACGCTGAAAGCCGCCGCAGAGTCGCACATCCTGATCTGCGCATGGGAATGGGGAGCTTACCTGGGAGAAAAGCTGTTGCGCGTAATGACTTCCTCCTACGAACGACCAAATCCCAAAGCCTTTAAAATAGAATCCAAGTCGGCCGGCCTTTATGTAAACTCAATACTGGCCTCGCAGGAAGCAAAAGAAAAAGGTTACGATGAAGCGCTGCTGCTGGATATGAATGGTTACGTTGCAGAAGGCCCCGGTGCTAACATCTTCTTTGAAAAAGACGGCAAAATATACACTCCTCCCGCCGGTAACATCCTCCCAGGCATCACCCGCGCCACTGTTATCGAACTTTGCCAGGAACTGAATATCCCACTGGAACAAAAATTATTTACCATCCCGGAATTAAAAGAAGCCGAAGCAGCATTCTTCTGCGGTACTGCAGCAGAAATCATCGGTATCGACTCCCTGGACGGTCAGTCTTTCAGCAAGCCCTGGGCACAGTCGCTCGGAAAAATACTCCAACAGGCCTACAAAGCTAAAGTGCTGGAAAAAGCATTCCAACGCGAAGCTCAACTGGCATAACCGTTGGCTGTTAGCTGTTAGCATTCGCTAAATGCTAACAGCTGACAGTTAAAATCCTTTGAAGGTTGTAAATCGAAAAACTTATAATCCTTTACAGTAAAGGGTTTTAAAGCTTAAAAGGCAGATTTGAAGACCGGTAAATTGGAATAAGTTGGTTTGAATTTGACGACGCCACCGGGTAATTTGTGGAGAGTTTTTAAAATAGGGTACCTATAAACACCTGTAATCGGGGTAATAACAAAAAGCAATGGAATTAAATAAATACAGCAAGACGATCACGCAAGACCCTACGCAACCAGCTGCGCAGGCACAATTGTATGGAATTGGTTTAACAGAAGAAGATCTGAAAAAAGCACAGGTGGGTATCGTTAGCATGGGCTACGATGGCAACACCTGCAATATGCACCTGAACGATCTGGCTAAAGATGTCAAAAAAGGCGTCTGGGCAAATGATCTGGTCGGACTCATTTTCCATACCATTGGCGTCAGCGATGGTATGAGCAATGGTACGCCGGGGATGCGTTATTCCCTCGTTAGCCGTGATCTGATTGCAGATTCCATTGAAACCGTTGCAGGAGCACAGTATTACGACGCCCTGATCACCGTACCAGGCTGCGATAAGAATATGCCCGGCTCCCTGATGGCGATGGGTCGCCTCAACCGCCCCTCTATCATGGTTTATGGCGGTACTATCGCACCCGGAAAATATAAGGGCCAGGATCTCAACATCATCTCTGCATTTGAAGCATTAGGTCAGAAAATGGCCGGTAAACTGGATGAAGGCGATTTCAAAGGCATTGTACAGAATTCCTGCCCCGGCGCAGGCGCCTGTGGCGGTATGTACACCGCTAATACCATGTCTTCCGCTATCGAAGCACTCGGTATGAGCCTCCCATACAGCTCATCCAACCCCGCATTGAGCCAGGACAAAAAAGATGAATGTATTGCTGCCGGTAAATACATCCGCCTGCTCCTTGAAAGAGATATTAAACCTAAGGACATCATGACCAAAGAGGCATTTGAAAATGCCCTCACCATCATCATGGCCCTGGGTGGCAGCACCAACGCCGTACTGCACTTTATCGCCATCGCGAAGTCAGTAGGCATTTCCATCAGGCTGGAAGATTTCCAGCGCATCAGCGACAAAACACCGCTGATCGCCGACCTGAAACCAAGTGGTAAATACCTCATGGAAGACCTCCACAATATCGGCGGCGTTCCTTTGGTAATGAAATACCTCCTGAAAAAAGGATATATCCACGGCCATTGTATGACGGTTACCGGTAAAACAATCGCCGAAAACCTGGAAAACGTGGCAGACATAGACTTCAGCACACAGGATATCATTGTGCCGCTGGAAAAACCACTGAAACCAACCGCCCACATCCAGATCCTTTACGGTAACCTCGCCACAGAAGGCTCCGTAGCGAAGATCACCGGTAAGGAAGGCGAACGCTTCAGAGGCCCCGCCCGTGTATTCGACGGCGAATTTGAACTGATCGCAGGTATCACCTCCGGTAAAGTAAAAGAAGGAGATGTAGTGGTGATCCGCCAGGTAGGCCCGAAAGGCGCACCCGGTATGCCGGAAATGCTGAAACCTACCAGCGCCATCATGGGCGTGGGATTAGGCAAAAGCGTAGCCCTCATTACCGATGGCCGCTTCTCCGGTGGTACCCACGGATTTGTGGTAGGCCATATCACCCCGGAAGCTTTTGAAGGGGGAAATATCGCACTCGTACAAGACAACGATATCATCGAAATAGACGCAACGAAGAACTTTATCAATGTGGAAATCAGTGACGAAGAACTGGCCGCACGCCGGGCAGCGTGGATACAACCCGCATTGAGAGTGACCAATGGAATCTTATTTAAGTACGCAAAACTTGTAAAAAATGCAACAGAAGGATGTGTTACCGATGAAGCCTGAGATAGCAGATAAACAGTTAGCTGCAAAGCCTGTGATTACAGGTTCCGAAGCAGTGATCCGCTCCCTGATCGAAGAAGGAGTGGACACCATTTTCGGATATCCCGGCGGGGCGATCATGCCTATTTATGATGCCCTTTACGATTTCCAGGATCAGGTCCATCACATACTCGTCCGGCACGAACAGGGTGCCACTCATGCTGCACAAGGTTATGCACGCAGTTCCGGTAAGGTAGGTGTAGCTTTTGCTACTTCCGGTCCGGGCGCCACCAACCTGGTTACAGGTTTGGCCGACGCTTATATGGACAGTACCCCAATGGTATGCGTAACCGGCCAGGTAGCTGCCGCCCTGTTAGGAACCGATGCATTTCAGGAAACAGATGTGATCGGCATTACCATGCCTATCACCAAGTGGAATATACAGGTGACCCGTCCGGAAGATATTCCGGGCGCAATGGCCAAAGCATTTTACATTGCCCGCAGCGGCCGTCCCGGCCCTGTACTGGTGGATATCACCAAAAACGCACAGTTCGGGGAATTTGAATACGAGTACAAGAAATGTGAATATATCCGCAGTTACCGTCCTATTCCTGAATTAAACCAGGATGCGGTAACAGCAGCAGCAGCGTTGATCAACGGTGCAAAGAAGCCATTCATCCTCTGTGGCCATGGCGTACTGTTATCAGGTGCCGAAAAAGAACTGATCGCGCTGGCGGAAAAAGCCGCCATTCCTATCGGATCTACTTTACTGGGCCTGTCTGCCGTACCGGTAGATCACCCGCTGTATGTAGGTATGCTGGGAATGCATGGTAACTATGGTCCTAACATGCTCACCGGCGAAGCCGATGTGGTGATCGCAGTGGGAATGCGCTTTGATGACCGTGTAACGGGCGATGTAGGCACCTATGTTCCCAACGCCAAAGTTATACACATCGAAATCGATGCAGCAGAGATCAATAAGATCATCAAAGCTGATGTAGCCGTTCACGCAGATGCAAAGCCAGCCCTGGCAGCATTGATCAAACAGGTAAACCCTGCTGAGCATGCCGCCTGGCTGGAAGAATTCCGCGCCGCTGATAAAAAAGAATATGATAAAGTACAGCATGCTGAACTGTATCCACAGGAAGGTGAGCTGAAAATGGCAGAAGTAATCCGCCTGATCTCAGAAAAAACCAAAGGCGAAGCAGTGCTGGTAACAGATGTCGGTCAGCACCAGATGGTAGCCTCCCGCTATTACCGCTTCAAAAATCCCAATACCAATGTCACCTCAGGGGGAATGGGTACGATGGGCTTTTCGCTGCCGGCAGCAATGGGCGCTAAAACCGGTACGCCCGAAAAAGAAGTAGTTGCTATTATCGGCGATGGTTGTTTCCAGATGACCTTACAGGAACTGGCCACTATTCACCAGTCACAGATTGGTGTGAAAATAGTGATCCTGAATAACAACTTCCTGGGAATGGTAAGACAATGGCAGCAGCTGTTTTTCGACAGGCGCTATTCCTCCACTGAAATGGTCAATCCCGACTTTGTACAGGTTGCCAAAGGATTTTATATCCCCGGCAAAAAAGTAACAGCAAGGGAAGATATATCCGCCGCTATTGATGAAATGCTGGCGCACAAGGGTGCTTATCTGCTGGAAGTGGTAGTGGAAAAAGAAGATAACGTATTCCCTATGGTGCCCGCAGGTGCTCCTGTTTCCAGCATCAGGCTGGAGTAGCAGCATCCCGGAGGATTCACATTGATCATTTGTAATTCACAACAGGTATATGCAAAAAGAGTATACAGTAACGGTATATACGGAAGACCGTATAGGTATAACCAACCGTATCACCATAATATTTACCCGCAGGGGTATCAATATCACCAGCTTAACCACCGCTGAAACAGAAATTCCCGGTGTGTATAAGTTTGTAATAACGGTGATGTCTACACGTGAGAAGCTGGATAAAGTAGTTGGACAGATAGAAAGGCTGATTGAAATTCACCGCGCTTTTGTGCATGAAGAAGATGAAGTGGTATACCAGGAGCTGGCGCTGTATAAAATTTCTACCCGGTCGTTACATACAGGTGATATTGAAAGACTGATACGTGAAAATAATGCGCGTATCCTGACGATCACCGCGGATTATTTTGTGATCGAGAAAACAGGTCACCAGCAGGAGCTGACCGACTTTATCAAGAAACTGGAGCCATATGGCCTGATAGAGTACACTAAGAGCGGAAGGGTAGCCATTGTAAAATGGAGCCGCCGTTTCCACGAGCACCTGAAAGAATTACACACACAGGAAGCTCCCGGCATTTAGCCGTGTGCTTTCAGCAAATAACTGGCTGCCGGCCAGCCGCCGGCAGCTGACATCTTAATCATTATTCATTCAAATCACACCTCAGCTAACAGCTAACAGCTAGTAGCTAAAAGCTAAAAAAACAACACATGGCAACCATCAATTTTGGAGGGGTACTCGAACAAGTAGTAACCAGAGAAGAATTCCCTATGGAAAAAGCAAGGGAAGTGCTGAAGAACGAAGTGATTGCAGTTATTGGTTATGGCGTACAAGGTCCTGGCCAGGCACTGAACCTGAAAGACAATGGCTTTAATGTTATTGTAGGTCAACGTAAAAATTCCAAAACCTGGGACAAAGCAGTTGCTGATGGCTGGGTTCCTGGTGAAACTTTATTCGATATCGAAGAAGCAGCTCAGAAAGGTACTATTCTTCAGTTCCTGCTGTCTGATGCCGGACAGATCACCCTGTGGCCTACTTTAAAGCAACACCTGACTCCTGGTAAAGCACTGTACTTCTCCCACGGTTTCGGTATCACCTATAAAGAACAAACCGGTATCATTCCTCCTGCTGATGTAGACGTAATCCTGGTAGCTCCAAAAGGTTCCGGTACTTCACTGCGCCGCCTGTTCCTGGCTGGTCAGGGTCTGAACTCCAGCTACGCTATTTTCCAGGACGCTACCGGCCGCGCTAAAGAACGCGTAGTAGCACTGGGTATCGGTGTTGGTTCCGGTTACCTGTTTGAAACAGATTTCAAAAAAGAAGTTTTCTCCGATCTTACCGGCGAACGCGGCTCTCTCATGGGTTGTATCCAGGGTATCTTCGCTGCTCAATACGAAACACTGCGTAAGAATGGTCACTCACCTTCTGAAGCTTTCAATGAAACAGTAGAAGAACTCACACAGTCGCTGATGCCACTGGTAGCAGAAAATGGCATGGACTGGATGTATGCCAACTGTTCTACTACTGCTCAGCGCGGTGCGCTCGACTGGTGGAAGAAGTTCAAAACTGCTACCCAGCCTGTATTTGATGAACTGTATGCCAGCGTTGCTGCAGGTAAAGAAGCTGCCCGTTCTATCGCTTCCAACAGCACTCCGGATTACCGTGAGAAACTGAACGAAGAACTGAAAGAACTCCGTGAAAGCGAAATGTGGCAGGCTGGTGCGGCCGTACGTAAGCTGCGCCCTAACAACGCGTAATAGCAAATATTATACATTACAATGGCAAAGCATTTTCGAATTATTGAAATTATTGGCGCTCGTATTTAGTACGGAAGAATACATCTTTCTGATACTGAATACAGGTTCCATGATTTCGATAATCCCGAAAATGCTTTGCCATTTGTATTAATTACATTTTATGTCTGAAGTAATGAGTAGTGTCAATTCCCTGAATATCCTGGACGCGGCTGTGAAACTGAAACCAATCGTTACCCGCACTCCGCTGATGTATAGCGCCAATCTTTCCCGGCGTTATAACTGCGACGTATATCTGAAAAGAGAGGATATGCAGATTGTACGCTCTTATAAACTGCGCGGCGCCTATAACCTGATCAGCAGCCTGCCTGCTGAACTATTGGCTAAAGGCGTTACCTGCGCCAGCGCCGGTAACCACGCCCAGGGCTTTGCTTATGCATGTAAAGCCATGAATATTAAAGGCGTGGTGTTTATGCCGGTGATCACACCAAAACAAAAAGTTAACCAGGTAAATATGTTTGGCGGCGATCATATACAAATCCGCCTCGTAGGGGATACCTTCGACGATTGCTCTGTGGAAGCCCAGGCTTTCACAAAAGCCAATAGTATGACCTTTATCCCGCCATTCGACAACCCGAAAATAATTGAAGGACAAGGAACCGTAGCCGTTGAAATCCTGGAAGACCAGTCCGCTATCGATTTTCTTTTTGTACCCGTTGGCGGCGGCGGTCTTGCTGCCGGCCTCGGCACTTATTTTAAAACATATAGTCCCAATACCCGTATCATCGGGGTGGAACCGGAAGGCGCACCCTCTATGCTCCGCGCACTGGAAAACGGCGGTCCCGTTACCCTCGATGAAATAGAGCGCTTTGTAGATGGCGCTGCTGTTAAAAGAGTAGGTACCCTCAACTACGAAATCTGCAAAGATGTGCTGGATAAAATGCACCTCGTGCCGGAAGGAAAAGTGTGCTCCACCATCCTCCGGTTATATAACGAAGATGCAATTGTGGTAGAACCCGCGGGCGCCTTGTCCATCGCAGCACTGGACGACCATGCCGCGGAAATCAAAGGGAAAAAAGTAGTATGTGTGATCAGCGGCAGTAACAACGACATCGACCGCATGCAGGAAATAAAGGAACGTTCACTCCTGTATGAAGGATTGAAACACTATTTTATTGTACGTTTTGCACAACGCCCGGGAGCCCTGAAACAATTTGTGAACGATATACTCGGCCCGGATGATGACATCACCCGGTTTGAATATATCCAGAAACATAATAAGGAGATAGGTCCCGCGCTGGTAGGGGTGGAACTGCGAAACCGCGAGGACTATGATAAACTGATTGCCAATTGTCAGAAATATAATTTCCAGATCACCGAACTCAATAAAGACGACAGCCTGTTCGGATATCTTGTATAGAGATGAGGCGCGCCCGTAAAAGGGCGCGCTATTTTTTTTGCGATGTTACAACCGGAAGATCCAGTAATTCACACTCCTCAATTTTGAGATCCCATATCTGCCCCCGGCAATAACCCTTCAGTAAAACGCGGCTCCCCTTCGTTAAATTAATATCTTCTTTGTTCTGTAGAAAACACTTAATGGAATGAGACCTGTCGCCACTTTTAAGGATCATGTAGGCAGTACCCATCGGGTTAATACCAGTACCAATGTAAACACCGTTTATATACACCGTTTCATTTGTATACTTTTCCACGGCTACCGGATCATTCGCCAGATATAGCTTTTGAAGCTCTAATGCAGTGATGGGATACTGCGCGCATTTTCCTACACTGGTATCTTCTTCCGGCATTACTGCCTGATGCAGGTTGGCGGCGATATCCGGTAAATCAGGCGTGTGCCGCTTAACAAAAAAGTACAGTAAAACGCCGGCAATGGCTATAACAACCGTGCTAATTATAGCTAAATGCAGGTGCCGGTACCTGTTGTGGTTCTTTGAGGTAGTACTCGACATAACGGGAAATTTAGGGATAGTGACTAATATACCAACAAAATCAAAGGACAATTTCTGCTTAACAACTGCATAACAAAAAAATACCCGTTCCGGTTTACCGGAACGGGTATAAATAAAGTGGCCACTCCGGCTACACTTATTTCAAACTGGCAATATCAATTACAAACCGGTACTTCACATCACCCTTCAGCATCCGCTCATAAGCGGTATTGATATCTTTAATATTAATTACTTCCACATCACTGGTAATATTATGCTCCGCACAGTAGTCCAGCATTTCCTGCGTTTCGCGGATGCCGCCGATCAATGATCCGGCAATGCTCCTGCGTCCCATGATCAGGTTGAAGGCCGGTACCACGGACGGTTCCGGTGGCACTCCCAGGCAAATCATCACACCATCCAGGTTCAGGAGGTTCAGGTAAGTCGTGTAATCGTGGGGGGCGGAAATAGTATTGATGATAAAATCGAATTGACTGTAGAGCTGCTTTACCTGCGCTTTATCTGTCATCAGCGCGAAATGATGGGCGCCCAGCCGGCGGGCATCCGCTTCCTTGGAGGGAGAGGTGCTTAGCATCGTTACCTCAGCCCCCATAGACGCCGCAAGCTTTACCGCCATGTGGCCCAGACCGCCCAAACCCACTACCGCTACTTTATGACCTTTGCCTACTTTCCAGTGGCGAAGCGGGGAATAAGTGGTGATGCCAGCGCATAACAGCGGCGCTACTCCCTCAAGCGGCAGCTTATCAGAAACCTTCAACGTATATTTTTCGTCTGTTACAATATGGGTGGAATATCCGCCATAGGTATGCGTTTTTCTATCCATTTCGTAACCATTATAGGTACTGGCGCCACCGGTGATGCAATATTGTTCCTCTCCGGATTTGCAGGGATCGCACACCCGGCACGAATCCACAAAGCAACCTATCCCCGCCAGATCGCCTACCTTGAATTTGGTGACATGATCACCCACTTTGGTGATCCGCCCCACTATTTCATGGCCGGGAACCATCGGGTAAATTGAATTGCCCCACTCATTCCGCACCTGGTGAATATCGGAATGACATACCCCGCAATAAAGGATTTCAATCTGCACATCATGCGGTCCCGGCTCTCTGCGTTCAAAATTCCAGGGACCCAAGGGTGATGCAGCATCCTGCACAGCATAAGCTTTTGTCGCAATCATGGTGTATAATTTTAGTCCCCCGAAGCTACATAATTTGTACTATCCGGAATCCTGCGGGGGTTAAACAGCTGCTTTTACTGTTTTTTCAATAACTTATACAGTAATAAACAGATACCCGGTTTTTATTTTTGGTCTAAAATATAAGATCATGGAGCTTAATTTAAAAGGAAAGGTAGCCATCGTTACCGGTGGCAGTAAAGGTATAGGCAAAGGGATCGCGGCGTCTTTGTTGCAGGAAGGCGCTACCGTAGTGATCACCGCCCGTAATGCCGATGAACTGGAAGATACAGCCGCTATGTTCCGCCTGCAGGGACTGGACGTGCTGGCGGTGGTAGCAGATATGACAAAAGAAGCGGACCTGCAGCAATTGGTCACTACCACAGTGCAGCAGCTCGGTCACATCGATATCCTCGTAAATAACGCCGGCGGTATAGACGCATTCGGTCCGTTGGACACCATCAGCATGCCGCAGTGGCGGCAGGTGTTTGAAGTCAATTTCTTCGGCTTGGTAGCGCTCACCCAGCTGGTAATTCCTCACATGAAAAAGCAGGGTGGCGGCAGGATCATCAACATCTCCTCCGAAAATGCGGAACAGCCGGACCCCAACATGGGCCATTACAATGCTACAAAGGCTGCATTGAATAACTATTCAAAAACGCTGTCGCAGAATTACGGAAAAGATAATATCCTGGTAAACACCGTTTCGCCGGCATTTATCAAAACACCACTGGTAGATGAAATGCTGGAAGGCATCTCAAAAGGAAAAAATATTTCTATCGCCGAAGCGGCCAAAGAATTCCTGAAAGAAAACCGTCCCTACCAGGTGTTGGGCCGCCCCGGCACCCCGGAAGAAACCGGCAGCATAGTGGCGTTCCTGGCTTCTGATCACGCCTCCTTCATCACAGGCGCGGTATTCCGGGTAGACGGCGGATCTGTAGGCACTGTATAAATATCAAGTATGTTAAGTTTCTGGGAGAAGGAAAGCTTGTTGCAATACGACTATATCATTATCGGCAGCGGTATCGTTGGTCTGTCGGCTGCCATCAGCCTGAAAGAAAGAGCGCCCGGCTGCCGGGTACTGGTGCTGGAACGGGACATTTTGCCCACCGGCGCCAGTACCAAAAATGCCGGCTTCGCCTGCATCGGAAGCCTCACCGAAATACTGACCGATCTGCAAACAATGCCCACGGATGCGGTGAGGGACCTGGTCCGGTTACGGCTGCAAGGCTTACGCCTGCTGCGCAGCCGTCTCGGCGATACCACCATCGGTTACCAGGAAAATGGCAGCCATGAACTGATTGGCCCCCGTGAAGAATGGGCCCTGCACCAGCTCCCGGAAGTAAATCACATCCTGGGTGAGCTCTTCAACGGAGAACCCGCATTCACGCTGGCAAACGACCGTCTTCCTGCTTTCGGTTTTGCCTCAGCGTATGTAAAAGCACTTATCCGCAATAATTTTGAGGGTGAACTGCATACCGGCAAAATGATGCGGGCGCTGATCGATACAGCTGTATTAAAAGGAGTGGAAATTAAAACCGGTTGCACCGTGAAAACAATAGACGATTTTCATACAGGTGTGAACGTTATCGTGCCGCATCATACCCTGGAAGAAGATATTGCCTTTTCAGCCCGTAAGGTGCTCATCTGCACCAATGCCTTTACCCGCCGGCTGCTCCCGGAGGAAGAAGTAGTGCCCGGCAGGGGACAGGTGCTGATCACCACACCGGTAAAAGACCTGCCCTTTAAAGGCGTTTTCCACATGGAAGAAGGATATTATTATTTCAGGGAACTGGAAGGACGGGTACTGCTTGGCGGTGGCCGCCAGCTCGACTTCGCCGGGGAAACTTCCACCGACTTCCGGTTCAACGACCGGATCCAGCACGAACTGGAAGTATTGCTGCGCACCGTAATACTGCCCGGCAGAGAGGTAACCATAGCCGACAAGTGGACGGGTATCATGGCTTTTGGTAAAACAAAACAACCTATCGTAAAAGCACATACGAATAATGTGATCATGGGCGTACGCATGGGAGGAATGGGAGTGGCCATCGGTTCTGTAATCGGGGATAACATCGCTGTAATGGCACTGGAGTCCTGAAGGCGCCCGCGGGATTTGCCCCGACCTGCCCATTGATTAAAATGTTTTTTCCCGACGGAGCGGAAAAACTTGCTTCCCGGTTTTCTGTGCTCTATATTTATTTTTTATTTCCACGCTACCAGGCATTCAGTTGACAATTCCCCACCCCCATAAAGGAAAGGAAATCAACCTGGAAGATATTTTATTCCGTTCACAGGTACCTTTTGTGAAAGTAAAGGGTATCAATTGTTTCTTTTTACATAAATGCACTATGATGAGCAATTTAAATGTATAGTTTTAACACCCGGTAAACCGCGGCAGCCCTCGCGTTTTTTTATTTCACGCAAAAAAAACAATTGTAAGCGTATTTTTTACATTTATTATGTATATTGATCCGCTAAATTTTTTATAACCACGTTTGAACGTTATGCAAACAAAATCCTTACACATCTTTGATTACCTGGTATTCCTGGTATATTTTTTAATAGTGGCTGGTTATGGTTACTATATCTATCAGAAAAAGAAGAAGACCACAACGGATTCCAAAGACTTTTTCCTGGCAGAAGGTTCCCTTACCTGGTGGGCTATCGGCGCATCACTCATTGCTTCCAATATTTCTGCGGAGCAGTTTATCGGGATGTCCGGAAACGGATTCAGTATGGGGCTGGCCATATCCACTTACGAATGGATGGCGGCTGCTACGCTCATCGTGGTGGCAGTATTTTTCCTGCCGATTTACCTGAAAAATAAGATCTATACCATGCCCCAGTTCCTGGAACGCAGGTATAATCAAACGGTAAGTACCATCATGGCCGTTTTCTGGCTGTTATTGTATGTGGTGGTAAACCTTACTTCTATCCTGTACCTTGGCGCCCTCGCGGTGTCCACGATCTCTGGTATTAACTTCTATGTGTGTATGGTGGCGCTGGCCTTCTTCGCCATCCTCATTACACTGGGAGGGATGAAGGTGATCGGCTACACCGATGTGATACAGGTGTTTTTCCTTATCCTCGGCGGATTAGCCACTACCTACCTGGCATTACAGCTGGTGTCTGAGCACTTCGGCGAAAAAGGCGTATTAAGAGGCTTCTCCCTGATGACGCAACATGCCAGCGATCATTTCCATATGATCCTTCATAAAGAGAATCCCAAGTACCTCGATCTGCCCGGCCTGAGCGTGCTGATAGGGGGTATGTGGATCGTAAACCTGAACTACTGGGGATGTAACCAATATATTACGCAGCGTGCATTGGGTGCGGATCTGAAAACTGCCCGTCAGGGATTACTGTTTGCAGGCTTCCTGAAACTCCTGATGCCGGTGATCGTAGTATTACCTGGTATTGCAGCTTATGTACTGTATGCCCAGAATCACGGTGACTTTGCACAATCCATGATGAAAGGTGGTTCCCTGAACCCGGATAACGCTTACCCGGTATTGCTCAATCTCCTGCCTTCCGGTTTAAAAGGACTCGCGTTTGCTGCTTTAACAGCTGCAGTGGTGGCTTCCCTGGCAGGTAAAGCCAACAGTATTTCCACCATTTATTCCCTGGATATTTATAAGAAGATATATAACAAAGATGCCGATGAAAAGAAGATCGTAGGCGTGGGCCGTGCTGTGGTAATTATCACCATGATCATCGCAATCGTGATCTCTAACTTCCTTGGCATAGATAAAAAAGGTGGTTTCCAGTTTATCCAGGAATATACCGGCTTTGTTTCTCCGGGCGTATTCGCCATGTTTGCCCTCGGGTTTTTCTGGAAACGGACAACCTCCAGCGCAGCCATGTTTGCGATGATAGGTGGTTTACTCCTTTCCTTCTTCCTGAAGTTTATGCCGGCATGGGTGAACCTGGAACCTTTGCATCAGCTTGGCTTTGCCGCATTGAACCCGGACAGCGGGTTATACGAAATGGCTTTCATCGATCGTATGGGACTGGTGTTTGTAGTGTGCGTAGTAGGTATGATCATTATCACGTTGTCGGATAAACGCAGTGTGAACAATCCGAAAGGACTGGCTATCGATGCCAGCATGTTTAAACCCAACCTGGGCTTTACGGTGGGCGCCTTACTGATTGTAGGTATCCTTATCGCCTTGTATACTGTATTCTGGTAATAAGAACATTTTATTATTTTGGTATCCGGATATTTTAGGACATTTTCCTGTCGTAAAATATCCGGTCCTTTTTCAGATTGTTAATTTCTCACGTTATGTACTTTATAGGATACGATATTGGGTCATCATCTATCAAAGCAGCATTGCTTAACGCTGACACCGGCGCCTGCGTGGCCACCGCCACCTGCCCCGAAAAAGAGATGGCCATTGATGTACCACACGCCGACTGGGCAGAACAAGACCCCGAGAGCTGGTGGAAGGAAATTGTTCACGCTACGGAACTGCTGCTGAACCGTTTTACAGTGGATCCTGCACAGATCAAAGGAATAGGTATTGCCTACCAGATGCACGGATTGGTGTGTGTGGATAAACAACAGCAGGTGCTGCGCCCGGCTATTATCTGGTGCGACAGCCGCGCTGTAAATACCGGCAATGCTGCCTTTAAAGCACTTGGCGAACAGTACTGTCTGGAGCACCTGCTGAACTCACCCGGTAATTTTACCGCCTCGAAGCTTCGCTGGATCCAGGAAAATGAACCGCATATTTATGAACGCATTCATAAAGTAATGCTGCCCGGCGATTTCATTGCCATGAAATTAACCGGCGAAGCCTGCACCACCATCTCGGGCTTATCAGAAGGTACCTTCTGGGATTTTGAGGAAAATGCAGTTTCCAAATCATTACTGAAATATTATAACATAGACGAACAACTGCTGTCTGCCATCGTACCTACGTTCGGCATCCAGGGCCAGCTTACAGCGGCTGCAGCTGCTACACTGAAACTGGCGCCCGGCACACCGGTTACCTACCGCGCCGGCGATCAGCCTAACAATGCTTTTTCTCTCAATGTGCTGCAACCCGGTGAAGCCGCCACCACGGCAGGAACCTCAGGCGTAGTATATGCCGTGCACGATAAAAACAGCTTCGACCAGCAAAGTCGCGTCAACACGTTTGTGCATGTGAATAACGACCACGCCCATACGAGAAACGGTGTGCTCATGTGCCTCAATGGTACCGGCATTGCCAACAGCTGGCTCAAAAACCTGGTAGGTGATATCACCTATCCCGAAATGAATACCCTGGCGCAACAGGCGCCGATAGGCGCCAACGGCCTGCAGGTATTTCCTTTTGGCAATGGTGCGGAACGCATCCTGGAAAACAGGAGCCTCGGCGCTACCCTCCGCAACCTTGAGTTCAACCGCCACAGCCGCGCGCACATTATGCGTGCCGTACAGGAAGGCATCGTGTTTGGTCTGAACTATGGCATGGATATCATGGCTGAAATGGACCTCAGCATCCATCGCGTAAGAGCCGGACATGCCAACATGTTCCTCAGCCCCTTATTCCGGGAAGCTTTTGCCAATACCGCCAATGTTGTGATAGAACTATATAATACAGATGGAGCACAGGGCGCAGCCCGCGGCGCAGCAATAGGCGCCGGTTATGTTAGCATGGCAGATGCATTCCGTGGCATGGAATGCCTCGCAGTAATAGAACCGGATCCCGCCCTGCAATCACAATACCGGGATGTTTATGGCAACTGGCTGAACGGTCTCCGTACCCTGATGCATTAACGGAAACATATAAGTAGATCTGGCATTTTAAAAAACCATATTAGTTATGAGTATTACATTAGGAAACAACGAGTATTTCAAAGGGATTGGTAAAATACAGTTTGAAGGACCACAGTCAGATAACCCGCTGGCGTATAAATGGTATGATGAAAACCGCCTCATCGCGGGTAAATCTATGAAAGAACTGTTCCGTTTTGCCGTGTCCTACTGGCATACCTTCTGCGGAACAGGTGGTGATCCTTTTGGTCCTGGTACCAAACAATTCCCCTGGCTCGCTTCCCCGGATGCGAATCAGAGTGCTAAAGACAAGATGGACGCAGCTTTTGAGTTCATTACCAAAATGGGGCTTCCTTACTACTGCTTTCATGACATAGACCTGGTAGACGAAGGCGCCAACATCGCAGAATATGAAAGCCGTATGCAGCAGATCGTTGCCTATGCTAAACAGAAACAACAAGCCAGCGGTGTAAAACTGTTATGGGGCACTGCCAATGTATTCAGCAACCCGCGCTATATGAACGGCGCTGCTACCAATCCTGATTTCGCCGTATTGGCCTATGCAGGTACCCAGGTGAAAAATTCACTGGATGCCACCATCGCACTGGGCGGCGAAAACTATGTATTCTGGGGCGGTCGTGAAGGATATATGACCCTGCTCAACACCAATATGAAACGCGAACAGGAACATCTGGGCCGTTTCCTGGGCATGGCCCGCGATTACGCACGGGCACAGGGCTTTAAAGGCACCTTCTTTATAGAGCCTAAACCCTGCGAGCCTACCAAGCACCAATACGATTATGATGCCGCCACAGTGATCGGCTTCCTGCGCCAGTTTGGTCTCGATAAAGATTTCAAACTGAACCTCGAAGTAAACCACGCTACGCTCGCAGGCCATACCTTCCAGCACGAACTGCAGGTGGCAGTAGATGCGGGGATGCTGGGCAGCATCGATGCTAACCGCGGGGATGCGCAAAATGGCTGGGATACCGATCAGTTTCCCACCAACCTCAACGACCTCATTGAAAGCATGCTGGTTATTCTCGAAGCTGGCGGATTTGCCGGCGGCGGCGTAAACTTCGACGCAAAAACCCGTCGTAACTCCACCGACCTGGAAGATATCTTCCACGCACACATAGGTGGCATCGATACTTTCGCAAGAGCTGCTATTGTTGCAGAAAAAGTATTGACCGCCACACCATATAAAAAATTCCGCCAGGACCGGTACGCTTCTTTCGACAGCGGTAAAGGACAGGAATTTGAAGCGGGTAAACTTACATTGGAAGACCTCCGCAATTTTGCAGTGGCAAACGGAGAGCCTAAACAAACCAGCGGCAAACAGGAATGGCTGGAAAACCTGATCAACGCAAGCATCTAATATACTATTGGGATTTTGCTTTGGATTACCGGTAGCAACAAATGGCTGTTACCAAATAATCCCAAAGTAAAATCCCAAAATGTTTTATTTTTCTTCCAAAATAATGAACAATGAAATTTGGCATCCATTCTTTTCAAGAGGCAGGATTTGACATCATTGCGCTCCAGGATCTCGAAGCAGGTACACAGGTGGAAATAATTCCTTCTTTCGGCGCACTGCTGCATGCGTTCAAAGTAAAGCATACAACAGGACCACTGAACCTGATAGATAGTTACAAAGATATCGCCGACCTGGAAGCAAATCTCCGCACCAGCTTCAAAAGCGTAAAACTTAGTCCCTATGCATGCCGCATGAAGGATGCACAATATACCTGGGAAGGCAAACCCTACACTATCCAGAAAACATTGGCACCCGGAAATGCCATCCACGGCTTATTATATGATGCGCCCTTTACCGTAACAGCGCAACAGGCAGATGACCAGCAGGCATCGGTAACCCTTACCCATCATTTTAAACAAACCGATGATGCAGGGTACCCCTTTGCATACGACTGCATCGCTACCTTTACCCTGCGGGCCGGCAACGACCTGCAGCTGAATACCACGCTCGTGAATAAGAGTGGCGTTGCCGTTCCCGTGATGGATGGCTGGCATCCATACTTCAGCACAGGTACACCGGTAGATGAGCTGGTACTTACCTTCGCTTCCAAAGAAATAGTGGAGTTCAATGAAAAACTGCTGCCTACAGGAAACGTTTTGCCATATACCGAATTTGTTGAAGGAAAGGTGTTGAAAGGCGTGGAGCTGGATAATTCCTTTGTACTGGATCTCACAAAGCCACAACCGCTGGCCACGATCCACGATCCGAAGAAAAATATCAACATTGCCTTCTATCCCGAAAATAGCTATCCCATCCTGCAGATATATATTCCACCGCACCGTACCAGCATCGCTGTAGAAAACCTCAGCGGCGCGCCGGACGCCTTTAACAACGGACTCGGACTGGTTCAGCTGGCTGCCGGCGAAAGCAGGGTTTTCAGTACCCGCATCCAGGTATCTTTATAAAATAAGGGTGATGGCATATTCTTTGGCTCTTCATGTTCATAAGCAACCCGATTATATCACCATATAAATTGAAAGATTATGGACAAGTTACAGATCAAAGGAAAGTGGAACGAAATAAAAGGTACCCTGAAACAAAAGTATGCAGACCTGACCGACGATGACCTGTTGTACGAAGAAGGACAGGAAGATAAATTGATCGGAAAACTGCAGCAGAAATTGGGTAAAAGCCGGGACGAAGTGATCGATTTACTGAAGTCTGCCTGATTGGTACAACCTGAAATTTTAAATACAGCGATCCTTCCGCCCCCGGGGTGGAAGGATTTGTTTTTAAAACACCGTGGCATTTTCTTTAATTTGTACTTCATTAGGGTAGATGAACAATGTCTATACTGATCTGTTTGTAAAGAATGGAAGGGATTCGGCTGTAAAAATTATTATATTTTATATGAAGGTTTTCATGCGCATCATAGCACTAGGCTGTATATTCAGTATGGCATTTGCTCCAAAGGTACAGGCCCAGGTAACTGTTACCGGGATGATTTCAGACAGCAACAAGCTGGTGCTGCCCTATGCCACCGTCAGCAATCTCAACTCCGGGAAGCGGTCGCTTTCTGACCAGGGAGGGTATTACAGGATATCAGCCTCCCGCAACGACCGGCTCCTGGTTACTTTCGTAGGGTACAAGCCGGATACGATCATTGTTACCCAAACTTCCGGTACTCAAACCATTAACGTGGTGATGGAATCTGCCGGTAAGTTCCTGAAAGGAGTGGAAATCACCTCCCAGTACAGTCCTTACCAGATAGATTCAATGGAAAGACGTAACCAGTACGGCTATATCCTGGATAATCCAAACAAGCCATTGGCTGGCGGTAGTACGCCTGAAGGTGCTGGTATTGTGTTTAGTCCGATTACCCGTTTCTCCAAAAAAGAAAAACAAAAACGGCAGTTTAAAGAGAATTATGAGAAGATGGAAAAGGAGAAGTTTATAGACTCCCGCTTTACACCGGTATTGGTAAGCCGGGTAACAGGGCTTAAAGGCGACTCACTCCAGTTGTTTATGAGGGATAATTATCCTGATTATAATACCATGCGTACCATTAATAACAACGATCTGTTGTACTGGATTACTGATAAATACAAATCCTGGTTGAAGAAATAACCAGGCTGGAACATAAAAAAGCGCGGGATATAACAATTGTTATATCCCGCGCTTTTTTATGTTAATAGGTGTTGGTTCAATTATACACCTTCACCATATATACAAAGTCCTCCAGCTTCTTAATCTGATCTACCCGGTTCATTCCTTCCAGGCGGCTCTTATGATTCCAATCCTTCCTGGTTTGTTTGTCTTTTGGCATCTCATCCAGCAGGTGTTTGAGGTGGGCAGATTTTACCGCAAAGGCGATACCATCGGAGGTAGTTTGTTTGCCGGTTACTATTCCTACTACATCTCCTTTGCTATCCAGCAGAGGAGCACCGCTGTTGCCCGGGTTCACCGGGATAGATACCTGGTAGGCAGTGGTATCCCCGTTAAAACCTGTTTTGGCGCTGATATAACCTTTGCCATAAACAATTTCATCGCGGGGGAATCCCATGGTGAATACTTCTTCGCCCAGTTTTACGCTCTGTGGTTTCAAAGCATAAGGCAGGGGCTGACTTTTAAAAGTAGAATCTGCAATCTTCAGTATTGCCAGATCACTGGAAATATCTTCAAATATGCTGATGGCTTTAAAAGCCTCTCCTTTATTATTCTGAACATATACGGAGTCGGCGCCGGCTACTACATGATAGTTGGTAACGATATAGCCATTACCGGATACCGCGAAACCAGTACCTCCATAAGTGCCGGGGTTTAACGGAGCCCGGCTCTTGCTGTTCATATCGTTGATGAGTGCATTCTGGGAACGCTGAATATTATTCAGTACCCTTCTTACATCTTCGTATTGTGCAGTTGATTTACTTTTAGATACATTCTGTATGATCGCAATGGTGGATAAAGAAGTAACCAGTGCTATACAGGCGGCGGCAGCCAGGTTCGTAATGGTTCTGCGGCGGATGGTTAATCTTCTTGCAGTCTGGTTTTCTTCCTGTGCCTGTTTGCGGAGGCTTGGCATATCCAGTTGTTGATGTATCTGGTTGAGCTTTGCCTGTAACTGTTGGCGTTTGCCGTAATTGCCCAGGTGCTGAAGGAACAGTTGATGTTCTTCTACCTGTTTGTTAATCAAGGGATTGGTATGACGTAAAGTTTCGAAAGCAGTTTTTTCCTGTTCGCTCATTTCCCCTTCCAGGTAACGCTCAATTTCACGTAATAAGATCATGTCTTCTTTCATGGCTGCTTTCTGCTTATAGTGGTGTTTTGTATTGATCAAAAAATAACTTCTTCAACCGCATCAGGCACTTATACTTCTGGTTCTTGGCGTTTTCAGCATTGGTGTATCCGAACTTTTCTGCTATTTCCTGCATAGATTTTTTATGCAGATAATAATCTTCCAGGATGGTTTGGCAGGGTTGACCAATATTGCTCATCGCGCCTTCCATGATCCTGAATTCCTGATCCCTTGCATCGTGCTCTTCCAGCTCTTCCGTAGCCGGAATCACTTCTTCCAGTTCGGGCGTTAAAGCATATAATCCGTAGGTACGGTGAACTTTTTTAAGCCAGAGATGGCGGCAAACCGAATAAAGAAAGGTTTTGAGCCTGCTGCTTAAAGTAAAATCACTGGTTTGTACCTTTTCATATAATACTATAATGGCCTCCTGGAACACATCTTTTGCGTCATCTTCGGAGCCATTATGCTGAAGGATCATTCGTAATACCACCGGAAAATTCTCAGAATAGATGATTTCCAATGACTTATCCTCGCCTTTTGCCAGTCCCAGCAATAATTCCCGGTCTCTTGTTATGTCTTGATTTTGCTTCACTCTTAATACAGTTATTAGGCATTTGGTAACCCAAAGTAGCGAAAAAAAATATTTTTAAAAGTTTGGGTTACCTTTTAGGTGATCCCGGTATAAAGGTTAAATCATTCAAAAACAACTTAAATAATTGTAACATGAAGAACGTAATCAAAATTGGTTTCTTAGCTCTGTCTTTCGGTCTGTTCGCAGTTGCTTGCGGTGGTGCAAAAACTGAAAATGGTACTGACTCTACTGCTAGCGCTGCTGGTGCTTCTATCGATTCAGCTGCTCAGGTAGCTACTTCAGCTGTTGACTCTGTAGCTGACGCTGCAAAAGCAACTGTTGATTCTACTGCTAAAACTGTTGATTCAGCTGCTGCTCATCACTAATCTGACTTTAGAATTTATAATTAACCGTTCCGGCTTAGCCTGAACGGTTTTTTTATGCCCTGTTTTTGGTTACGGAAATATGTTTCTTTGAAAGTTATTCAATAAACGACCTTTATTATTAAAAAAAGCATATTTTTTGATATTAGCCCTTGGATAATTAAAATCGTGCCGTATTTTTGTCCTACGCTCAAAACGAGTAACAAATAATAATATGACACAGCAAACCTCTTTCGGCTTTTTTAGCTTTTATTATTTCTGGTACCAGAAATAGGGAGGTCGTTTGTAAAAGATAAAAGAACTACAAAAAGGCCTTCCGGAACCGGAAGGCCTTTTTTAATACCATAAACCGGCAGTGGATGCCAACAAACAAATAAGTATATGTTACAGCCAGTTTCAGGCAAATACTTTTTTTATTACTTCTCTTACTTCTTTTATGCGAAGAAGCAGGGGACTCGTTTGCAATAACATACTTACATATAAAAGTACAGCGCAAAGGGTCCCGGATCGGGACCCTTTCTGTTTTAAATAGCTAGTTGCTGTAGCAACTATAACTGAATAAAATCAATCACATACACATGAAAATTGCCATACAGGGGTTTGAAGGGTCTTTTCACCAGGTTGCTGCCCAGGGGTATTTCGGTAAACAAACTGAAATAGAATGCTGTGCCTCCTTTGCAGAACTGGTTAAAAAAGCAAAACAACAAACCGATGTGGATGCAGGTATGATGGCCATCGAAAACTCAATTGCCGGTAGCATCTTACCAAACTACAGTCTCATTAAAAACTCCGGTCTGCATATCACCGGTGAAATTTATCTCCAGATCAATCAGCACCTCATGGTGTTGCCCGGGCAAACAATGGAAGATATCAGGGAGGTGCATTCTCACCCGATGGCCCTTTTGCAGTGTATGGATTTCCTGGAAAAATACCCGCATATCAAACTGGTGGAAACAGAAGATACCGCCCTCAGTGCCAAGCACGTAAGACAGAAGAAACTGAAAAGTACGGCTGCTATTGCAGGTAAGCTGGCCGCCGAAATCTTTGAACTGGATATCATAGCGCCTAATATCCACACCAATAAAAATAACTATACCCGCTTTCTGGCTGTATCCCGTACGCCCATCGCTACGCCGGAAGATGCCAACAAAGCATCTGTATACTTTCAAACAAGCCACGACAGGGGCAGTTTGGCTAAAGTACTTACCCAGATTGCAGTGGCCGGCATCAACCTGTCGAAGCTGCAATCCTTTCCGATCCCGGCAAAAGAATGGAATTATTACTTCCACGCCGACATGGAATTTGATAACGCCGCTCACTTCGAAAAAGCATTATCGAAAATAGAGCCACTCACAGAACACCTGAAAGTGCTGGGTATTTATAAAAAAGGAAAAACACATTAATCAGTTTTATGCAGATACAGGTTGCTAAAAGATTACAAGGCACAGAAGAATACTACTTCTCCAAAAAGCTCAGGGAAATTGAGGAAATGAACCAAACCGGCGCAAGGGTGATCAACCTCGGTATCGGAAGCCCCGATCTGCCTCCTCATCCTTCAGTGGTGGCTGCATTGAACGAAAATGCCGCTTTGCCGAATACGCACAACTACCAGGGATACAAAGGTATTCCCGCCCTGCGTAAAGCAATGGCAGACTGGTATCAACGCTATTACAACGTAACCCTGAACCCCGATACGGAAGTACTGCCGCTGATAGGTTCCAAAGAAGGGATTATGCATATCTGCATGACTTACCTGCAGGAAGGTGATGAGGCCCTGATCCCTAACCCGGGTTACCCTACCTACCGCTCCGCAGTGAACCTCAGTGGCGCTACTGTTGTTGATTATGACCTGACAGAAGAAAACAGCTGGCTGCCAGACCTGGATGCCCTGGCACAAAAAGACCTGAGCCGGGTGAAACTGATGTGGGTAAACTACCCGCATATGCCTACCGGCGCAAAAGTAAACAGGGAATTTGCCGCAAAGCTCATCGCTTTCGCCAAACAACATAATATCCTCATTTGTCACGATAATCCGTACAGCTTCATCCTGAATGAACAACCCGAAAGCCTGCTGCAGTTTGAAGGGGCAAAAGATGTGGTGCTGGAGCTGAACTCCCTCAGCAAATCATCCAATATGGCCGGATGGCGTATCGGTATGCTGGTGGGCAAGGCAGAATGGATTGCACAGGTGCTGCGCTTCAAAAGCAATATGGATTCCGGTATGTTCCAGCCTATGCAGATGGCCGCTGTAAAAGCACTGCAGCTGGGAAAAGACTGGTACGACGACTTAAATAAAATTTACCGTGCACGCAGGGAAAAAGTATTCCAGTTACTGGATCTGCTGCATTGCACCTACGATAAAAACCAGGTGGGTATGTTCGTTTGGGCGAAGATACCATCCACTAACGAGAACGGATATACGCTCACTGATGAAATACTGCAGAAGGCACGTGTATTCATTACTCCGGGAGGAATATTCGGAAGTAACGGTAACGGCTATATCAGGGTGAGTTTATGCCAGGATGAAAAGGTTTTCCAGGAAGCGATAGAACGTATCAAAACCAACGTAAAATGATTGCAACAATAATAGGAACGGGTTTAATCGGCGGCTCGCTTGCCATCACGCTGAAGGAAAAAGGCGTGGCGGAGCGGATCATCGGGGTGGATCAGAACCAGGAGCACCTGCAACGGGCACTGGAGCTGAACATCATTGATGAAGGCGCGAGCCTGGAGGATGCCATGAATCGCTCCGGCCTGGTAATACTGGCCATCCCGGTGGATGCAGTGCTGCAGGCGCTGCCCTCCATCATGGATAAAGCGCGCCCCGGCCAGGTGATTATGGATGTAGGTTCTACCAAAGAAAAAATACTGCAACTCGTTGCCGGTCATCCCAACAGAGGACGCTTCGTGGCGGCCCATCCGATGGCCGGCACCGAGTATTCCGGCCCCGATGCTGCTGTACGCAATCTCTTCGTTAACAAAACGATGGTGCTCTGCGATGTGAAAAACAGCGATGAAGATGCACTTGAAGTAGTGGAAAACATGGTAGACCGGCTGCAGATGCGCACCGTATATATGAATGCGGAAGAACACGACCTGCACACGGCTTATGTATCCCACATTTCCCACATCACTTCTTTTGCACTGGCCTTAACCGTGCTGAAAAAAGAGAAAGAGTCAGGACGCATTTTCGAACTGGCGAGCGGTGGTTTTGAATCCACCGTGCGGTTGGCGAAAAGCTCCCCTGATATGTGGGTACCTATCTTCAAACACAACCGGAACAATGTGCTCGATGTACTGGAAGAACACATCAGCCAGTTACAGCAGATGAAAACATTGCTGGAAAACGAAGACTACGACACCTTTTACAAATTGATTCAAAAATCCAATAAAATCAGGAAGATCCTGAAATAACTAAATTCTGATAATCTACTTAACTTCAATACTATGGTACAGACAATGGAACAGATATTATCTAAAACAAAATTCTCCGATCCGTCTTCCGATAAAAAGCCGTTGATCATTTCCGGACCCTGCAGCGCAGAAACCGAAGAGCAGGTATTAGCCACCGCACTGGCCCTGCAGAAAACAGGTAAAGTGGACGTTTTACGCGCTGGTATCTGGAAACCCCGTACCCGCCCCGGTTCTTTCGAAGGCATCGGTACAAAGGGATTGGCATGGCTGCAGAAAGCCCGTGAAATCACCGGCCTGCCACTGGCGGTGGAAGTAGCTACTGCCAAACAAGTGGAAGACGCGCTGCATTTCGGTGTGGATATTCTGTGGGTAGGCGCACGTACTACCGTAAACCCTTTCTCTGTACAGGAAGTAGCCGATGCACTGAGAGGTGTGGACACTACCGTTTTAATTAAGAATCCTATCAATCCTGACCTGGAACTGTGGATTGGCGCCGTGGAAAGAATCCAGAAAGCAGGTATCAATAAAGTTGGTTTAATTCACCGTGGCTTCTCCAGCTATGGCAACACCCAATACCGTAATGCACCCATGTGGCACCTGGCTATTGAGCTGAAACGCCGTATGCCTGAACTGCCAATGATCTGCGATCCTTCGCATATCTCCGGCCGCCGCGATATCCTGCAGGAAGTTTCCCAGGAAGCAATCGACCTCGACTACGATGGTCTGATGCTGGAAACTCACGTAGATCCGGATAACGCTTGGAGCGATGCTAAACAACAGATCACGCCTGAAAAATTAGCAGACCTGCTGGATGGTATCACCTGGAGAAGAGAACATTCCGATAAAAAAGATTTCAACTCCGCACTGGAAAAACTGCGCGCGCAGATCAACCAGGTAGATGATGAAATTATGCTGTTGCTCGGCAACCGTATGAAAATTGCAGAAAAGATCGGTGTGTACAAGAAAGAAAATAACATCACCATCCTGCAAACAAACCGCTGGAATGAAATCCTGGATCGTGCAGTGTCCAAGGGTGAGAAACTGGGTCTGACCAAAGACTTCATCGTGAAATATTTCGATGCAGTTCACCTGGAATCCATCAACCGCCAGAACAAAGTAATGAACGAAGATAAGTAGATCCATCAGCCGCCGGCTGTTGGACAATCACAACAGCCGGCAGTAGTTTTTTCTGACAGCTAAAGCTAATCGCTCCATGCTCATACAAACCCACCAGTTTCAACAACAGGAAACGACCTATTTTTTAGGAGCAAGCCTGATGGAGTTGGGCAATCATGTAAACCGTCACAGGGCCATACTGGTAATTGATGAAAATGTAGAATACTATCACGGTCATCATCTGCACAACTGGAACAAAATTGTGGTGCCCTCTGGGGAAGAATTAAAAAATATGGCTACGGTAGATAAGATCATCGATGGTCTTATTGCTTACGAAGCCGACCGCAAAACCACGCTGGTAGGAATTGGTGGCGGAATGCTCACCGATGTGGCAGGATTTGCCGCCAGCATATACATGCGCGGCATTCCCTTTGGCTTTGTACCTACCACCTTATTAGCGCAGGTAGATGCCTCCATTGGCGGAAAGAACGGGGTGAGTCATGGTAAACAGAAAAACCTGCTGGGCATTATCCGTCAGCCGGAGTTTATCCTCTTCGATTACACCCTGCCCCTCACCATGCCGGCAGAAGAATGGCACAACGGTTTTGCTGAAATTATCAAATACGCTTGTATCATGGATGCCACGCTGTTTGATTATCTCGAAAATAACAGGGAAAAAGCACTGGCGCGCGATGTGGAAGTACTGCAATACCTGGTAGAAAAATCGGTAGCAGCAAAAACGAAAGTAGTACTGGAAGATGAACTGGAAATCGGTCCGCGCAGATGGCTCAACTTTGGTCATACCCTCGGGCATGCCGTGGAAAAACTCGAACATATAGCGCATGGTAAAGCGGTAGCGATAGGAATGGTAGCAGCTGCCCGCTTTTCGGAAAAGCTAATGAACCTGCCGCCAGATCAAACCATCCGCCTGATAAAACTGATCAGCGATTACCAGCTGCCCGTAGCTTTTAGTTCAGATAAAGACGCGGTGTTCGACATCTTTAAACTGGATAAAAAACGGGAGAAGGATGTAATACATTTTGTGTTGCTGGAACAGATCGGGAAAGCAACCACCATGCCCGTTCCCATTGCAGAACTGAAGTTGTTACTGCAGGAATTGTAAATTTTTTTTCTAATCAATTAAAGGCAGACGAAATATACATATGCAAGTTACTGTATCACCAGCCATCATTAAAGGCACGGTTACGGCCAATCCTTCCAAAAGTGCCATGCAACGAGCTGTGGCAGCAGCTTTGCTGGCAAAAGGGAAGAGTATTATCCGTAATCCCGGCCTGAGCAATGATTGCCTGGCAGCACTGGAAGTAGCCGAAAACCTGGGTGCTAAAATCAAACGGGAATACGACTATTTCGAAATCACCAGCAACGGTGTAGCACCGTTTTATGATGAAATCAACTGCGGCGAATCCGGTTTGGGTATCCGTATGTTTACACCCATCGCAGCGTTGTCGTCACTGCCCATCACCATAGAAGGCCACGGTAGTTTAACTACCCGCCCGATGGATTTCTTTGAAGAAGTATTGCCACAACTGGATGTAAAGTGTTCCACGCAGGGCGGTAAATTACCGCTGCATATCGAGGGCCCGTTACATCCGAAAGATATTACGATTGATGGTTCTCTCAGCTCTCAGTTCCTCACCGGCCTGCTCATGGCCTACGGTGCTGCCGCAGAAAATGTAACGATCACCGTAACAGATCTGAAAAGCAAACCATACATTGCGTTAACCCTCCAACTGATGGCGCATTTTGGCGTTCAGGTGGAAGAAAAGAATTTTGAAACCTTTCATTTCGGAAAGAAACAGGCATATAACGCCTGCGACTATACGGTGGAAGGCGACTGGAGCGGCGCCGCATTCCTGCTGGTTGCTGCAGCAGTAGCCGGTAAAGCGGAAGTACAGCATCTCAACACTTCCTCTGCCCAGTCGGATAAAGCCATCCTGGAAGCATTGGAGAAAGCCGGGGCACATTTAATGTCCGGCGTATTCACCGTAAACATAGAAAAAGGCGGATTGAACGCATTTGAAATAGATGCCACCGACTGCCCCGATCTGTTCCCTCCGCTGGTAGCGCTGGCGGCTAACTGTAACGGTACTACGAAAATAAAAGGCGTTAGCCGTTTAGCCCATAAAGAAAGTGACCGTGGCTTAACACTACAGGCAGAATTTGGCAAGATGGGTATCAGCATTGACCTCGAAGGCGATATTATGCTGGTACATGGCGGCACCGGCATTAAAGGCGCACACGTACATTCACATAACGACCACCGTATTGCAATGGCCTGCGCGGTAGCTGCCCTCACAGCAGATGGCCCGGTGATCATCGACAATGCAGAAGCAATCAATAAATCCTACCCGGAATTTTATGACCACCTGGAATTGCTGGGTGGTAAGGTGGCAGTAACCGTATAATTTCACTTTAAATCATCAGCGTGTGAACAGTTTTGGCAGATTATTCAGGGTAAATGTTTTTGGAGAATCACATGGCGCCAGCGTTGGCGTAAATATAGATGGTATACCTGCCGGTATCCCGTTAAAGCAGGAAGATTTCCTGGCAGACCTGGAACGCCGTAAAGGCGGCTCCAGGGGCACTACGCCCCGCAAAGAGGAAGACCTGCCCTTTATCAAGTCAGGTGTTTTCAACGATTTCACCACCGGTGCACCGGTGACTATTCTTTTTGAAAATAACAATACCCGCAGTACTGATTACGAAAAGCTGCGGGAATTCCCACGTCCGGGGCATGCCGACTTTGTAGCTACCGAAAAGTTCGGCGGCTTTGAAGACTATCGCGGCGGCGGACATTTCAGCGGTAGGCTCACCCTCAACCTGGTAGCCGCCGGTGTAATCGCTAAAAAGATCCTGGGCGAAGAAATCCAGGTAAACGCTACTATCACGGAAGTAGGGGGCAACCCCGATCCGGAAGCCGGGCTGGAAGCAGCTATTGCAGCAAAAGATTCGGTAGGTGGTATCGTAGAGTGTGTGGTAAATGGCCTCCCCATTGGATTGGGCGAACCCTTCTTCGATTCGCTGGAATCCGCACTGGCGCATGCCGTTTTCGCGATCCCTGCTATCAAAGGCATTGAGTTTGGCGCCGGCTTTGCCGCCGCTAAAATGAAAGGACTGGAACATAACGATCCCATCATCGATACAACCGGTAAAACTGCCTCCAATCATGCCGGCGGCGTAGTGGGCGGTATCACCAATGGCAACCCGCTGGTATTCCGCATCGCTGTGAAACCTACATCCAGCACACCGAAAGAACAACAAACCCTCAACATAAAAAGCGGAGAAGTGGAAACTTTCAGCGTGAAGGGGCGTCACGACCTTTGCATCGCGCTGCGCGTACCAGTGGTACTGGAAGCGGTGACCGCTATGGTACTGGCCGACTTCTTCCTGCTGGAACAGCGCCGCCCGCGGGTGTTTAGAGCGGAGTAGCGCCTTCGGCGCTTTTAAATTGTCTTGGAGCAGGATTACGCTGATTATGCTGATTGAGATGATTTTCCCACCTTTTGTTGTTTGATATTTTGAGGGAGATAAAAGTGGGTATTTGATTTTATTGATTTTTTGACTAAATATCTCGGGGAGATAACAGCAAAAACATTTGCTGCTATCTCCCCGAATTTTGTTAATCTGGTGGTTATAATAAAATCAAATATCCGCTTTCATCTCACCAAAATATTTTATTACAAAAAGGTAAAAAAATCAATAAAATCAAATATCCGCTTTTATCTCCCCTCAAAATATCAAACAACAAAAGGTGGGAAAATCATCTCAATCAGCATAATCAGCGTAATCCTGCTTCAAGACAATTTAAAAGCGCCGAAGGCGCCCACCCGCTGCATTACTGCTCTATCGCCAGCAGCTCCACATCGAATATCAACGCAGCTCCAGGGCCGATTTTCGGACCCGCACCACGGTCGCCGTACGCCAGCTCAGAAGGAATGAAAAGACGCCATTTGGAGCCCACAGGCATTAACTGGAGCGCTTCTGTCCAGCCTTTGATCACGCCGCCCACAGGAAAGGAGATAGGTTGTCCCCTGTCTACGGAGCTATCGAACACCGTACCATCGATTAAGGTACCGTGATAATGCGTTTTTACTTTATCGGCGGCTGTAGGTTTAGGGCCATTGCCTTCTTTCAGGATCTGGTACTGCAAACCATCAGGCAGTGTTACCACGCCTGGTTTTACTTTATTCTCCGCCAGGAATTTAAGTCCTGCTTCGCGGTTTTTGGCAGCTTTGTCTGCTTTCAGCTGCTGCAGATAATTACTTATGCTCATATCACATTGATCTTTTGACAGTGTTAATGGTTTATTCTTCAACACATCCTGTACCGCTTTGGACAGGAGGGCAGGATTCACATTTTCCAGTCCCTGGGCTTTGAGGTTTTCCGCAATACTCACCCCAATTCCGTAGCTCACGGAATCCAGTTTGTTTTTCAATACCGGCGACTTAACGGCTGTTTTGGCCACTGGCTTCTTAGGTGCAGGTTTAGCCTGACTGAAACCTTGTATGGATAAGCATCCCAGGGCTCCTATGAACAGGTATTTTTTGTACATCATAAATAATAGACAGAAATGTTAGTTAAAATAAGGCTTTTTAAAGATGCTGCAAGTTAATCAATATAATATTTCACAGGCAAGCCTTTTGCAGAGATGAACATTCGATTACGTTACCTTGTTTTCATCTGTTTTTATTATGTGGAAATTTACCCTGTTTGTTTTACTGTTATTTTACGGGAGATGCCTGCCGGCACAGGATACCACGGATTTGTGGGAAAAAGCCAGGTTGAATCCAAACCTGGGAAGACATAAGTTTATTGAACTGAAACTCCACGGGGGCACGCATCTTTATACCGGCGATGAGCTGAAAAACGCGCTGAACGACGGTTATAAGTCGATGGAACTAAGAATGGGGTGGCAGTCGACCGGGGAAAAAGAGTGGCAGCGGGTATTCAACTATCCCAGTTATGGCATTGGATTCTACACCGGCGATATCGGTAACCCTACCATTCTCGGCAACCCCAGCGGGGTATACGGTTTTTTTTATGCGCCCTTCCACCGCCGGAAAAGAAATCACTTTGAAGCGGGTCTGTCGCTCGGTATCACATACGACCTGAACCCTTACGACTCCACTACCAACCCGCTCAACGACGCCATCGGGTCTAAGCTGGATGCCTATGTTAATTTCAGCATCACCGGAGTGCTGAAAGTGTCGAATTCATTCGATTTTCTTTATGGCATTGATCTTACCCATTTTTCAAACGGGCGCACCCATACGCCCAACCTGGGGCTCAATATGGCGGGATTGAATATTGGCGTGCGTTATCATTATAATACCATCCGCAGTATCGTAAAGCAACAGATTGACCCCACATACGAAGCCGCACGCCGCCCTACATTCATTACAACGCCGGTGCCACCGCTGCAACGTTATCATGAAATCAGTTTATACGGCGCTTTTGGTGTAGTGCAGGCCTCCAGCGATGAAAAGCTGGAAGCCTTTTATGGCACCGCCTCCCTGATACTGGGTTATGATTACCGCTTCAGTCATAAAAGCAGCGTTGGCATTGGCCTGGATGGTTTCTACGACGGTTCCTTGGGTTGGACTTACCAGCAGCGCTACGGCGAAGTTCGCCCCAGCGATAAAATGCTGATGGGCACACACCTGGCCTATGTATTAAATATTAAGCGTTTCCAGGTAAGGGCAGAAGTGGGTACTTACGTGTGGAAAAGAGATAATGAAAAAGGCGATTATTTTATGCGGCTGGCTATCCGTTATAACATTGCTAAATACGGTTTTTTACAACTCGGACTTAAAACCGTAAACGGAGCAGCTTCCGACTGGATCGAATGGGGAGGGGGTGGAAAAGTACAGTGGTAATAATACCGGGATGATGCCATCGGCATCATCCCGGCAATTGATTATTTCACTACCGGCAGCACCACATTGGATGGATGCTGTGCATCGTGATAGATGCGGATAGTAGCCTTTTTAAAATCTTTATCTGTGGCCCTGTAAATATCCATGAACTGCTGCGGGTTCCGGTCTGTCAGCGGAAACCAGCTGCTTTGTACCTGGATCATAATGCGGTGTCCTTTCTGGAAGGTATGGGCTACATCCGGCATCGTGAATTTCACTTCAGCAGGTTGATTGGGAACAAATGCTTCCGGCTTTTCAAAGCTATTGCGGAATTTACCACGCATGATCTCTCCACGTACCAGCATCTGGTAGCCGCCCATCGGGTAAGTGGCAGAAGGCACCCGGCGATGTTCGGTAGGTGCGTCTTCTTCATATTTGAAATCGTCGGGGAATACGTCAATCACTTTTACAATGAAATCGGCATCTGTAGTGCTGGTGCTGGCAATCAGGTCTGCCACTACCGGGCCGGCCAGGGTAATATCTTTATCCAGTACTTCACTTTCAAATACAGCCACATCTGGTCTGCGGGCGGCAAAGCGTTGGTCGTCGGTCATATAGTTAATGGTACGTCCAAAATGCACATCTTCTGTATACGGAACAGGTTTGGCAGGATCGCTTACATATTCGCTGAAACTATTAGCAGCAGCGGGCTTGGTAAAAGAGAGCTTACTATCTTCCTGCAAATAAACCGGTGCATCTTCCATGTTAGCCGGAGGCCATTTAGGGAGTTGTTTCCATTTGTTTTCGCCGGTGAAGAAAATAGTGGCTTCTGCGATATCAGGTGCAGCGCCTTTGCCTTTGAGGTAATAGTTGAAAAAAGGAATTTCAACGTTTTGCGCATAGTATTCGGCGGTGTTACTGCCAAAGCGCACATTACCGAGGTGGGTACCATCATTGGATGCCCATTGTCCGTGGTACCACGGACCCATTACAATACGGTTATTGGTAGCCGGACTTTTAGTTTCAATTGCTTTATAGGTATTCCACGCGCCGAAGCAATCTTCCGCATCAAACACGCCCCCAACAATCAGCATGGCAGGTTTTACATTTTGCAGGAAGTTGCGCACATTGCGGGCTTTCCACCAGCTGTCATAAGTAGGATGTGCATACATTTCATGCCAGAAGGTTACGCTGTCGCCGATGATTTTGGCGAAGTTGGGCAACGCGCCGGTTTCCAGGTAGTATTTGTAATTGTCGTGCGTATAGTAGTCGATACCTTTTGGTCCTTCCGTAGTGGGTTTGGGATGCGGATGGTCAAACACGGTATAAAAAGAAAAGGCATCTGCAATAAAGAAAGCACCGTTGTGATGAAAATCATCTCCCAAAAACCAATCCGTAACAGGCGCCTGCGGACTCACGGCTTTCAGGGCCGGGTGACCACTCAGCGCGCCCATCGTTGAGTAGAAGCCAGGATAGGAAATACCGAATATCCCAACATTACCATTGTTGCCACCGAGGTTTTTTACGAGCCAATCGATCGTATCATAAGTATCACTGGCTTCATCAATATCCTTCTTCCCTTTTTTAGCGGGATTGAAAGGTCTTACATTTACAAATTTACCTTCACTCATCCAGGTGCCTCTTACATCCTGTATGACCATGATGTAGCCTTCTTTCAGGTATTCCTTGTAATGATTTTTATACAACGGACGGAAGACATTTTCGCCATAAGGCGCGCAGGAATAGGGGGTGCGCGTCATCAGGATGGGATGCTTCTCCGATTGATCTTTTGGCAGGTAAATAGAGGTAAACAATTTAATACCGTCCCTCATGGTGATGTATACTTCCTTTTTTGTGTAGTGCTCATACATCCAGAGTGAATCCTGGTTAACGGCCTTACATGCCACCGGAATTACAAACAGCGCGGCACAGGCCAGCAGCAGCCATTTTCTCATAAACAGTTTATTTTAGATTTAGATTTCGGGCTAATGTAATAAAAAAACGGGGGATGATTGCCAGGTATATGGGGAACGGTTATTGGCCCAGTTTCTCTCTTTCTTTCTTTGGCAAACTCGCCACTACTAAGTTGTACGAGTTCCGGATCCATTCCAGCAGCAATTTATTGGGGATACCGGAATGTACATCCACAGTATTCCAGTGTTTCTTATTCATGTGATAGCCGGGGATCACGCCTTCATAGCGCTCCCGTAGTTCAACGGCTTCTTCCGGGTCGCACTTGAGATTAATGGATTCAAAATTTGAAAGGCCGCTGAGTGCAAATACTTTTCCGCAAACTTTATATACCAGGGTTTCATCTCCAAAAGGAAACTCTTCTGTAACGCCGGGTAATGAAAGGCAATATTCCTGAAATTGTGCAAGGTTCATGAGTAGCAATTATATCTGGTTACAAAAGTCAGGAAAATTTCCGGAAATTATGGAAGAAGCCTGTAATGATACTGCCACTGGGTAGTACTGGTAACGCCATTTTGTATAGTCACCTCCGTGGTGTAAATAATATGGCCGTTGAGATCATCGCGGGTATCCTGAAAGAGATGGGTGATTTCGGTCTGACTGCCGGGAGAGATATGCTTTCCCAAGTGCTTTTTTACATTGAAGCGGCCGGCAAATAAAGGATGGTCCGGTTTCATGATTAATCGCAGATAAGGATATTTTTTGCCGAGCGCATAGAAAAAGTTAGGTGTATTATCGTATTCAAACTGAAATTCACTGGTGATTTGCAGTTTATTTTCTTCTCCGCCTGGCAAGGTGGGTGATGCATAATAACCATAACCATTGCGTGTCAGGCCGCTGAGCTGATCGCCGGAATAATTATAGGTAGTGATGGCTATAAGCTGACGCAGATAATCCGTACCCTTCTCCGTTGTTAGTGTATCCGTGAGTTGAATTAGTCTGCCATTGTCGTCAAAACCAAATCGCATGGTATCCGGTATAGTGTCCTTTATTCCTGTGAATGGAGGATAGAGGCTCCCTGTTATCTTCAATTCTTTTTCGAATGATTGTATCGTATTTTTTTCTGCCAATTTAAAATTGGCTCCGTCCTTTCGATAGAGAACCGTTCCTGTCAGCTTCCCGTCCGCATCGGTTTTAAATTCCAGGCGCATATTGCCTGCACCACCAGTAGGCTCATAATGGTGGAAGGTAACCAATTGGTTGTTGTTATAGTCCAACTGCTCATAAAGAATATTATCCCTATAAATGCTTGTAAGCAGGCGGGTAATCTGTAAAGGCGCCGGTCCTGTCGGTCCATTTGGCTGATCTTTTTTCCGGCATCCGGTGGTACTTAGTATTATAAGGACAATGGCGGGTAGAATAATATATTTCACGGTATAATCTGTTCTTATTCTGCTTTAATCACTTTATAAGTATAATCAATCGTTTTATTGATGCCTGCAATGCTTTGCGTTTGTGGATAATGCGTGGTATCGTACATTTTATAGGTTACAGGGCATATCTTCGAAGGTACATCATCTGCTTCATAGGTAAAAGCCCCGGCCAGGTGTTCACTCAACAGGTAAGGGTAATATTCGTTGGAAGAATAGGGGAAATTATCACCACCAATGGCGCGGAACAACAGTGGATTTTTTGATACCTGTGGAAACAAAGGGTTCCCAAATGGAAGATATGCCAAATCAAATTTGTTCATGAAGGAAGTGGGTTGCCCGTTAGCTACATGATACCAGTTCCAATCCAGGAATTGCGTGATGTCTTTCCCGTTATATTGGTATTGTTTGTATAATACAGCTACTCCTACACCAATAGGAATAGTGTCTTTAGTGCCTGCCAGGGTAAGTAGCCTTTGATTGTTAATATGTAAATAACCAAGCGTATCGTATCCGGAAATCTCATTACCGAGTTCCCTGTAAAAGGTGGTGTAAACGATAATCCTGTCTGTTGTCCATGCTACAGAGTCCTTCTGGCTAAGACTTTTGATGGTATTGTCATTTTCGTTATAATATCTGGCCATCGATACATACCCTTCCTGGTTGTACTGGTAAGCCACATAATTTTGCCAGATCCGGTAAGATGTATTGTAATCCCATCTCTCTGTAACCTGGTGCTGATCGTTATAAACGAGGCTGTCTTTCGGTACGTTATTTACACGGATGGAGGTAACGAGGTAAATGTCTTTTGGTGGTTCAGGCCGGGGTGGGGGAGTAACACTATTATCCTTTTTGCATTGACAGGCGGGCGCTATGATGAATAGCAACAGCGCAGTACAATACAGCAGGATTTTTATTGGATGTAGCAAAAGTAAACGCATTAACAACCTGGTTAAAAATACTGTTTTATAGATAGTTTCCGGTGAAAAACAACATCAAATTATCAAGCGCATCCCCCACGGGTACAGGGTTTATGATACAAACGCTTTTACCGGCTAAATGTTACATTTTGCAAATAATACAGCCCTGTACGTCAGCTATTAAGCTTACGCACAGGGCCGGCATTTCAAAACGGTGGTAAATTATTTCTTGTTGATACTGATAATTACGCGGGAATAACGGGCATAGGTGATTTCCACTTCCTGTCCGGCCCTGTATCCTTCCAATGCCCCACGCATCCAGTAAAACAGGCGTTTCTTTTTATTCTCCAGCAGGATCATAATATTGGTTTGCGTATCATTGTTTTCCAGGTATACCGCTTCCATCGGCGCCTGTAAAGTGCCTTTCTGCAAGGCCGACAAATCCTTTTTAATAGCCCAGTAGCGTATATCAGTTACTTTTATCAACGCAAATATCAACGCTATCACAAAGCATAACAGCCATACCCAGAACCAAAGGTTTTTGAACGACAGGAGCGAATCATCCGCATCACCCAGGTTGTTGTGAGTGTACAAATAAATTTGGGGTATTACAGCAGCAATCAATAATAGCCCAAAACCGATAAGGGTGAATTTTGTTAACTGTTGCTTGTTCCTCTTCAGCGCATCCTGTAATAAAAAATGTTCCTCAGTTGTAATAAAGGTGTAATCAGACATAGTTGTTAGATGGTTTTTCAGTAGGCTAATATATAGATAAACAATTAATTAATTAAAATTATATATATAATTTTTTATTTAGTGATTATCATTTTGCTGATATATAGCTGTTTTGAGAAAATATGTGTTAAAATATTATTACATGTTTATGGGGATTTTAATAGTTGTGGTAACTCACAACTGTCTTTTTTTAACGGATATATAATTGCTGATCCCGTTTTGAATGGAAATAGTTTTCTAATTTGCCCCGCATTATAACCCATCATCTGTTATTCTTCCCCAATTATTACTATGCAATCATAAACATCGTAAATAGTGAAAAGGATTTTTTTATTAGCCGCCATCCTGTTATCGATCAGCTTTGCCGGCTATGCCCAGGATACTGCCCAACTGGTGGTGGAAGGAAGGAAGAACAGCGCAACACAGCAATCGAGGCCCTATGTGATCATGATTTCCATTGATGGCTTCCGGTATGATTACGCCGAAAAATACAATGCACAAAACCTGCTGCGTCTTTCAGGAGCGGGCGTTCGCGCTACCGCCATGCAGCCGGCATTTCCATCACTTACTTTTCCCAATCATTATTCCCTGGCTACCGGGCTTTACCCGGCTCATCACGGCCTGGTGGATAATCTTTTTTACGACCGTAAACGGGATGCCGTTTATAAAGTAGGCAACCGCGATGCCGTGGAGGATGGTACCTGGTACAATGGCGTGCCATTATGGGTGCTGGCAGAGAAACAGGAAATGCTCAGCGCCAGCTATTTCTGGGTTGGATCAGAAAGCGCCATTCAAAATATACGTCCTACTTACTATTTTAAGTACCAGGAAAAAACAGGTATCGATCAGCGCATCCAAACAGTAGTAAACTGGCTCCGCCTGCCGGAAGACCAACGGCCGCACTTCATTACCTTCTACTTCCCCGAAGTGGATCACATGGGGCATTCCTGGGGACCGGACGCCGACAGCCTACGCAGCGCCGTACAATTCGTGGATGCCGCCATCGGTAAAATGGTGACAGCTGTAGCACAGCTGAACCTGCCGGTAAATTTTATCGTGGTATCCGATCACGGCATGATGCAGGCAGACACCACTCACACCATCACCCTGCCCGATGTACCCGCTCTGCAACCCCTGAAAAGTATGCCGGGGAACGAAAAGGTAATGCTATACGGTAAAACCGATGAGGAAATCAAAACCGCTTACGATTATCTCAAACAACACGAAAATCATTATACCGCTTACCTGAAAAAGGAAACACCGGAAAGATGGCACTATGGCCAGGAAGATATTTACAACCGTATTGGTGATATTGTCCTGCTGGCAGAAGCCAACTATATATTTACACCGGCAAAAGAAGCACATCCCGGTCATCATGGTTATGATAATAACCTCACCAACATGAACGCTATATTCATGGCCTGGGGCCCGGCCTTTAAACCCCATACCCGTATTGCCACTTTTGAAAACGTACATGTGTACCCGTTAGTAGCAAGAATACTTGGCCTGGATATTACACAGCCTATCGACGGGCGCCTGGAAGTACTGGAGCCTGTCTTACAATAACTGTTATATATCTGCATAAAAAAGAGAAGGGGACAGACGCCATGTCTATCCCCTTCTCTTTTAATATTAAACCAACAGCTTATACTGCTGCTTCCTCATAGGCACTTGCAGGTTCGCAGGTACAGATCAGGTTCCTGTCGCCGAATGTATTGTTGATACGGCTTACAGAAGGCCAGAATTTATTTGCCTTAACATATTCCAGTGGGAATGCTGCCTGCTGGCGGCTGTATGGACGGGTCCATTCATCAGCAGTGATCACCTGTTGGGTATGCGGTGCATTTTTCAGTACGTTGTTTTGTTTATCGCTCTGACCCTGTTCTACCGCACGGATCTCTTCACGGATAGCCAGCATTGCATCGCAGAAACGATCCAGCTCACCTTTATCCTCACTTTCGGTAGGCTCAATCATGATCGTACCCGGAACCGGGAAGCTCATGGTAGGAGCGTGGAAACCGTAATCCATCAGGCGTTTGGCCACATCTTCCGCTTCAATACCGGCAGCTGCTTTAAACGGACGGAGATCTACAATGAATTCATGCGCACAGGTGCCGTTAACACCGGTATACAGGATGTCGTATGCTTTTTCCAGTCGTGCCTTCATGTAATTGGCATTCAGGATCGCAAATTCAGACGCCAGTTTAACGCCTTTAAATCCAAGCATGCGGATGTAAGCGTAAGAGATCAGCAGGATGCTGGCAGAACCAAACGGCGCTGCAGATACTGCGTTGGATGGTTTGCCGTCGTTCAGCGTAACGTGTCCTGGCAGGAATGGCGCCAGGTGTTTGGCTACGCAGATAGGGCCCATGCCGGGACCGCCGCCACCGTGAGGGATAGCGAAAGTTTTGTGCAGGTTCAGGTGACAAACGTCTGCGCCAATCAGTCCGGGTGCGGTTAAACCTACCTGGGCATTCATATTGGCGCCATCCATATACACCTGTCCGCCGTGTTCATGTATAGTTGCGCAGATATCTTTCACACTTTCTTCATATACGCCATAGGTAGATGGATAAGTGATCATGATACCGGCGAGGTCTTTACTGTTTGCTGCTGCTTTTGCTTTCAGATCGTCCACATCGATGTAGCCGTTTTCCAGCGCTTTTACAATGACTACCTTGTAGCCCGCCATTACTGCAGATGCAGGGTTGGTGCCGTGTGCGCTGATCGGGATCAGCATTACATTACGGTGGCCTTCACCTCTGCTCTTCTGGTATTCGCGGATCACCAGCAGGCCGGCGTATTCGCCCTGTGCACCACTGTTGGGTTGCAGGCTGCATGCGTCAAAGCCGGTAATTTTGCTGAGGTATTCTCCCAGTTCGTCCGCCATCTGTAAATAGCCGCCTACCTGGTTTTTAGGGGCAAACGGATGCATTTTGCTCCAGTGTGCCCAGCTCAGAGGAATCATCTCGGTAGCTGCATTCAGCTTCATCGTGCAGGAACCCAGGGAGATCATGGAAGTGTTCAGGGAAAGATCCTTGTTTTCCAGCATCTTCAGGTAACGCATCATCAGTGATTCGCTGTGATAGCTGTTAAATACCGGGTATTGCAGGTAGGGAGAAGTACGTTGCAGATCAGCAGGAACACCGGTGGTACCGTTGGAAACGGTTGCTGCATCTGTAGTACCTGCGCCAAATACGTGCAGGATATCATTTACATCAGCTATGGTAGTGGTTTCGTCGAGAGAGATACCTACATTGCCATTGGCGAAATAACGGAAGTTAATGCCCAATGCTTCTGCAGCATCTTTAACATCAGCGGCCGCGCCTTCCACTACAATAGTGTCGAAGAAGCTGTCTGACGCCAGTTTCAGCCCTTTCGCCTTCAGCTTACCGGCCAGTGTATTGGCCAGCAGCGAAATGCGGGTGGCAATATTTTTCAGTCCCTCCGGTCCATGATATACGGCATACATAGCGGCCATATTGGCCAGCAAAGCTTGTGCAGTACAGATATTGGAAGTTGCTTTTTCACGTTTGATGTGCTGTTCACGGGTTTGCAGTGCCATACGCAGCGCACGGCCGCCGTTGGCATCAATGCTCACGCCAATGATACGACCCGGGATAGAACGTTTAAAGTCGTCTTTTACTGCAAAGAAAGCAGCGTGCGGACCACCAAAGCCTAATGGAACACCAAAGCGCTGTGCAGAACCAAAGGCCGCATCAGCGCCCATGTCGCCGGGAGAAGTAAGCAGGGTTAGTGCCAGCAGGTCTGTTGCCACACCAACAAATGCACCCACTGCATGTACCTGGTCAATGAAACTACGGTAGTCGGCCGCAGCACCCACGTTGTCGGGATACTGGATCAACGCACCAAAGTATAATTCGTCGAAGGAAGCAGTTTTGTAATCGCCTACTACCACTTCAATCTGAAGCGGGGTAGCACGGGTATAAATTACATCCAGCGTTTGCGGGTATACGTTGTTATCTACAAAAAATTTAGGCCTGGTTACATGGTCATGATCCTTGTTCAGCGCATTGAAGAACATCGTCATGGCTTCTGCCGCTGCAGTGGCTTCATCCAGCAGGGAAGCGTTGGCAATTGGCAGCCCTGTCAGGTCACATACCATCGTCTGGTAGTTCAGCAGGCTTTCCAGGCGGCCCTGGGAAATTTCTGCCTGGTAGGGAGTATACTGGGTATACCATCCTGGATTCTCAAATACATTACGCAGGATAACACTCGGCGTAATCGTATCAAAATAACCCTGGCCAATGTAATTGCGGTAAACTTTGTTTTTCAGCGATATGTCCTTCAGATGACGGAGATAATCGCTTTCACCCATCGCTGCAGGAATAGCCAGTGGCTGTTGCATACGGATGGCGCCCGGAACGGTTTTGCTGATCAGCTGGTCCAGGTTGGAGGCCCCGATGGTTTCCAGCATCTGGTTGGTCTCTCTTTCATTCGGCCCTATGTGACGGTGCACGAATTCATTTTGTTGAATATCAAAAAGATTCATGATGTAAGCAGGTAATTTGAAATAGAATGCGCAAAGCTATGCAGATTTTAAGCAACGGCCAAACAATCAATACTGGCGGGGGAAAACAGTGATAAATGATACTTCAGGGATGGGCGTATATGTCATAATTTTGTCCACAGACTAATTACCTATCTTTGCACCAAATGAGCAAAATATTAGAAGACTGGGAACAGAAGGCCCAGGACAAGCAAAAAGCGAATAAACAGTTTCTCGCAAAACTGCAAACCCGCCGTGGAAAAGGAGTAGAGAAACTTTTACCGGACCTGCATGAGGAAGCATTCAGTAAAATTGACTGCCTCCAGTGCGGTAACTGCTGCAAAACCATCAGCCCCCGCTTCAAAGGACCCGATATCAGGCGCATCTCCAAACACCTGGGCATGAAGGAAGGCGATTTCATTGAAACCTACCTGCGGCTGGATAAGGATGAGGACTATGTGGTGAAGTTCACACCGTGCCCTTTCCTGGGCGCCGACAACTACTGCGGCATCTATGATGTACGTCCCGGCGATTGCGCCAACTATCCCTACACAGATAGTTACGACTTCTTTAAACGCCCGAAGATCACTTACGAAAACAGCACCGTTTGCCCGGCCGTTTATTATGTACTGGAAAAGTTAAAGGAAAAGATGGATTTATAAAGATAGGTGCCGGAAGCGGTTAGTGCTTCACAGCACTGACCGTCCCACTACGGCTTCAGATCCAGCTTACGCATGGCCGGTGAAATAATATAAGTGGTGATCACCACACCCAATGTAACACACCCTCCAAATACCACCGACGGCACCAGTCCCATTGCCCTGGCCATAAAGCCGCTTTCGAACGCCCCCAGCTCATTGGAAGAACCTACAAACATCGAACTTACCGATGCCACCCGGCCACGCATGTCGTCCGGCGTTTTTAACTGCAAAATCGTTTGCCGTATGATCACGCTGATACCATCCAGCGCACCGCTGATCAGCAGCGCAAACATCGACAGGTAAAAGCTCGTGGAAAGACCAAACAATATAATGGTTAAACCAAAGCCGAATACCGCCGCCAGCAGCTTAATACCCGGTTTGTTCACCAATGGCCGGTGCGCAAGTATAAACATGGTTACTAATGCGCCCACCGCAGGAGCAGAACGCAGCAACCCATATCCCAGGGAACCCACATGCAGCACATCCGTGGCAAATGCCGGTAACATCGCTACCGCGCCGCCAAATAATACTGCAAACATATCAAGTGCCATCGCATTTAAAACTACTTTGGTTTTCCATACAAACCGCATCCCTTCAGTAAGACCAGTCACAAAACTCTCACCCTTCGGTTTATAATAAACCGGCTTGGGCTTTATCTTCAGCAAGCTGTATAAAGGAGCCAGGAAAACGAATACCACCATCAACATCGACCAGTGCACGCCGAACCAGTGAATGAAAAGCCCGCCCAGCGCAGGCCCCAGCACACCGCCTATCTGCCAGGCGGAACTGCTCCAGGTAGAGGCATTGGCATACAACTCACGCGGTACCAGCAACGACATCAGGGTAAAGTTGGAAGGACTGGTATAGGCCCGCACAATGCCGCCCAGGAAAACCAGCAGGTAAATGAGGTTCAGCACCCAGTGCTTTGAAACACCGGCTACGGCACGGTCCCAGGTTAAGAGGAATAATCCCGAGCTGATAAACAAATAAGCAATCACACAATTGAGCAGCATGCCCCGCTTCTCCCGTTTGTCCACCATGTGACCGGCAAACGGCGCCAGCAACACGGCTGGAATTACTTCTGCCAAACCTATCAATCCCAGTGAGAAGGGATCTTTTGAAATTTCATATACTTTCCATTCTATAATGGCAAACTGCATAGCCAGCGCAAATACAAGCGCAAAGCGGATTACCAGGTAATAATTGAATTCCGGAAAGCGTAGCGAAGCGTATGGGTCGTTCTTTTTCGGTGCCGTAGTGTCCAACCTGATGAGTTTTTTGCGAAGGTACAAAAATCACAAACGGCGACAGCAGAATATCGGACAATCCGCTTTCACCGCCCACCACAATCACTTCTTCTTTTCCCATTTCTGGTTTATATTTATTCTGCATTAATACCGCAGTTCTATGGAAATACATACCCTCATTTTCCGGGCTTTATTGCCGGCGATATTCATACAGTTTGCCTGTGCCGGCAACAATTCCAACGATGATGGCCCGGAGCCTCCGGCTAATGCGCCCCGGAAAGCGAAGCTGCAGCTGGTAACAGACCAGTTCATATCTCCGGTAAATATGGCCGTGCCAGGGGATGGTACCGGCAGGTTATTTTTCTGTCAGAAAGAAGGGAAAGTATGGATCGTGCAGCAAAATAAACTCCTTCCCACCCCTTTCCTGGATGTAAGCAGCGATATGATCTCCGTAAATCCCGGGTATGATGAACGCGGCCTGCTGGGAATGGCCTTTCATCCCGATTTTAAATCGAACCATAAATTTTATGTGTATTACAGCTCGCCCACCAAAAAGTCCGGCTTCGACCACACCAGCCGCCTGGTAGAGTTTACCACTACAGCAGCAAATCCCAACCTGGCCAACCCGGCTTCCAAAAGGATTGTGCTGGAAGTGGATGAACCGGAATCCAATCATAACGGCGGCCAGCTGCAGTTTGGTCCCGATGGCTACCTGTATATAGGACTCGGCGATGGCGGTGGTGGCGGCGACAAACACGGCACTATCGGTAATGGTCAGAACCTCAATACTTTACTGGGTAAAATATTAAGAATAAATGTCAATGGAACACCCTATTCCATCCCGCCGGATAATCCTTTCGTTAACCGGCCCGACACCCGGCCTGAAATATGGGCCTACGGCCTTCGGAATCCCTGGCGCTTTTCTTTCGATAAAACCACCAGGATGCTCTTTGCGGGCGACGTTGGACAGAATAAGTATGAAGAAGTAGACATCATCACCAAGGGCGGTAACTACGGCTGGCGCATCCTGGAAGGCAACCACGATTATAATGTGCCTGCCGGTGCTGATAAGTCGGCATTGATTGCACCTATCCACGAATACAGCCACGATGTGGGGATAAGTATCACCGGCGGCTATGTATATCGCGGAAGCGCCATCCCGGCACTGAAAGGATTATATGTTTTCGGCGATTATAACGGGAAAACCTTTGTACTCAGGCCCAACGGGCAAAAATGGGACAGCGCTCCCCTGGAACTCACCGGCCGCCCTGCCGATAACCTCCAGATCCTCAGCTGGGGAGAGGATGAACAGGGCGAACTTTATATGCTTGCCAGCACTTCCGGCAGCAGTGGCTTTAAAGGAGCAGTATATAAGCTGGTAAAAGAATAAATTTTCAACATTCCGGCCACCACCTTAATCGTTTACGCTGGGTCCACCCTTCATAGGAGGATACTCCCGGGATACTCCCCGTATACTTAGGGTATACTCCGGTCATGGAGCCGTATTAAAGGACCGGCAACAACATCCTTACAGGTACTGTAGCGAGCGGGAAAAGCAACGCTTTTCAGCCATGTATCTCGCCTGGTGCCCGTTTGGCCCAATTTTTTGTTAAAAGGAAATAAATTGCACGACCGACGGGTGATTTTATTTTATATTTGATTTGACAACGTTTAAGTTCAATTGAGATACATATGAGACTGAAAGTGATTATACCGGTTGTGCTGCTTAGCATCTCCGCAGGCGTGTTGGCTTTTAATAAGCTCGGACATAATGACGATCCTCCCGGTCGTTACGAGGTGATCATGAACCTGGTAGGGCAGATGCTGAAAGAAGGGCATTATCAACCTAAAGCAATAGATGATAAATTCTCCACCGAAGTTTTTAATAAATACCTGCGTAGCCTGGATACGGAAAAGAAATTTTTCCTGAAAACAGATGTGGATAAGCTCATGCCGCTCGCCGTTCATATTGATGATGAACTGAAAGGCGCACCGATCGACTGTTTCCGCAGCATCAACACCCTGATCAAACAACGGGTGGCTGAAGCAGCAGCGATCTATCCCGAAATCCTGTCCAAACCTTTTGATTTCACCGTAGATGAAAAGGTAACACTGGATCCGGATAAAGTGGATTTCCCTGCAGACGAAAATGCCCGTAAAGAAGCCTGGCGCAAAGTACTGAAATACCGTACGCTGGAAAAATTGACGGACCTCCAGGAAATGAGGGAGAAAGATAAAGGAAAGGACAGTATTAAAACCAAAACCGATGTGGAACTGGAAGCAGAAGCCCGTGTAAAGGTAAAACAACTGTACGACCGCTATTTTGAACGTCTGAAAAACAGACAGAACGATAATGATCGCTTTAATCTTTATGTAAATGCGATCACCACTACCATGGATCCGCACACCGACTACTTCCCGCCGGATGAAAAACGCGCGTTCGAAGAACAGATGGCCGGTAAATTCTTTGGTATTGGCGCACAGCTGAAAGAAGAAGGCGACAAAATCCGCGTAATCAGCATCGTTACCGGAAGTCCAAGCTGGAAACAGGGACAACTGAAAGCCAACGATGTAATCCAGAAAGTAGCACAGGGAAATACCGAACCAGTGGATATTACCGGTTACCCCGTAGAAGATGCGGTGAAACTGATCCGTGGTAAAAAAGGTACCCCCGTTAAACTGACCGTGAGAAGCGTAGATGGTACCACCAAAGAAATAACCATCATCCGTGATGAAATTGTTACCGAAGAAACATTCGCCAAATCAGCGATCATCAACGGACAACATAAAATAGGCTATATCTACCTGCCGGAATTCTACGCCGACTTCAACGACCGTAACGGCGCCCGCAGCGCGGAAGACGTTGCCAAAGAAGTAGCTAAACTGAAAGCAGAAAACGTAGAAGGTATCATCCTCGATCTCCGCTTCAACGGCGGTGGCTCCCTCCAGGATGTAGTGCAAATGGCCGGCCTGTTTATTCCGGAAGGCCCCGTGGTACAGGTACGTTCCCGTGGTGGCGACGCGGTAGTGCTGCGCGATCGCGATAAGAATGTACAATACGAAGGACCACTGGCCATCATGGTGAATGAATACAGCGCCTCCGCCTCCGAAATTATGGCCGCAGCCATGCAGGATTACAAACGTGCCGTTATCATCGGCAGCACCCAAACATTCGGTAAAGGTACCGTACAGCGTCTCTTCAACCTGGATGATTTCTACCCTGTTAAAGACGGTGGCAGTCTCGGCGCCCTGAAACTTACCCAGCAGAAATTCTACCGTGCCGATGGCGGCTCTACCCAGCTGAAAGGTGTGGCTTCCGATATTGTACTGCCGGATCCATACTACGAAATAGCTGAACGCAAAGACTCTGACGCACTGGCATGGGATGAAATTCCGCGCGCAAGCTTCACCGCATGGTATAACCCGGTAAATGCAGAATCACTGAAAAAGAACAGCGAAAAAAGAATGGCCACCAGCCCAGCCTTTAAACTGCTCAATGAAAACCTGAACACTTTAAAGAAGCTGGAAAAACAGGAAACTTATTCCCTGAACTTGCAGACTTACAAAACAGAACAAAAAACAAACACCGCTGCACTCAAGAAATATGACGCAGTAAACGATAAAGTAAAAGAACTCAATATCGTAAACATCAAATCCGACATGGAGAAATTTGGCAGCGACTCTTCCAAGATAGCCCGTAACAAGGACTGGATCAGGATCAGAACCAAAGACATCTATCTCGATGAAGCCGTGAACGTAATGAACGACCTGATCGTTCAGTCATTGCCTAAGATGCAGCGTAAGAACCAGTAGAAGGATCGCTTTCATCGCCTTCGGCGATTTTAAATTGTCTTGGGCACTGATTACGCTGATTATACTGATTGGCTTGATTTTTATTCTTTTGATTTTATTAAGATTTTTTTATAAATAACTAAGGGAGATAAAAGTGAGTATTCACTTCTATCTCCCTTAATCTTTAAAATCAAATATGATCAAATCCGAACAATCAGTATAATCAGCGTAATCAGTGCCCAAGACAATTTAAAATCGCCGAAGGCGATTAGTCAGAGGCGCCTTTTTCCTTGCCCACCACTTCGAGTGCTTTCTTTACCATAGGGTCTTCGGCGTTAATGGCTTCGTAGAAACCCTCTGTTCTGTACAGTTGGCGGGCCAGCATGGCTTTGAGCCTTGTACGGATTTCTGTTTCGTCACGGGCAGTAAGATGATCCAGGCCTGGTACGCTGTCTTTTTGGGCGTACGCTTTAAAGTCACTGATCAGTTCTGGTGTGGTCTGGAAATTTTTGGTGAAAGCTTCTGCATTCTTATAGGACTTGAAGGTTTCCCGGTGCGTGGTATAATATTGATACGCAAAGTTACTGAACGTATTACGGGTATAAATGGCTGTTAAAGTAGGTGTAAAGCGGGAGGTATCAAACGGAATGAAAATATCCGGTGTAATACCGCCACCGCCGTAAACCGGGCGGCCTGCTGCTGTTTTATAAAGCACAGTATCTATTATTCTGATACTGTCTTTGTTTACCATTTCGCCATGGTGGTAACGTTCAATGATGTCGTCATCATAATCATCATGTCCTTTTCCGTAGGGTTTCTGAATACTTCTGCCGGAAGGAATGTAGTAGCGGGCTACGGTAAGACGGAGTGCGCCTCCGTTGTCCAGGTCATATTGTTCCTGCACCAGGCCTTTACCAAAGGTGCGGCGGCCAATAACGGTGCCACGGTCCCAGTCCTGTATGGCGCCTGCAAGAATTTCGCTGGCGGATGCAGAGCCTTCATCAGTAAGTACCGCGAGGGCGCCTCTTTCAAAAAGGCCCGGCCGTTTCGTTTTATAATCCGTACGCGGGAAATCTTTGCCCTTCGTGTATACAATCAGCTTCTGGTCGTCGATAAGTTCATCGGCTATGCGGGTGGCTGCATCCAGGTAGCCGCCGGGGTTTTGCCTGAGGTCAATGACCAGTTTCTCCATGCCTTGTTTTTCCAGCTGACGGATAGCTTTCATAAACTCATCGTAGGTGGTAGCGGAGAATTTACTGATCTTGATATAGCCCACACCGGGAGCTGCCATGTAGCTGGCGTCTACACTATACAAAGGAATAACGCCTCTTTTGATGGGAATGGTAATTTTTTTATCCTGTCTCAATACGATGGTATTCACAGTAGAACCCGCGGGGCCTCTCAGCAGTTTGCGGATCTTTTCAGGAGTAATGCTGTTACCGGCTACGAGGCTGTCGTTCACCTTCAGGATCTTATCGCCGGTTTGCACGCCTGCGGTTTCAGACGGGCCGCCACTCAGCACACTCACCACGTTCACTGTATCTGCCGTGATATTGAATTCTACCCCGATCCCTTCAAAGTTACCTTCCATATCTTCATTCACCCGTTGCAGTTCGGAAGGAGGTATATATATGGAGTGGGGGTCCAGGTGGGTTAATAATCCTTCTATCGCTTCCTGCTGTAAATCGTCTGTATTGAGTGAATCTACATATTTCGCTTTGATCAGGTCCATTACTTCCTGTAACGGACCCCTGTTGGGTTTGGTAAAAAATACAGTCGCCCCTCCGTTGTTCGATCCAGGCATTTTATGTCCGAGGAACATTCCCAGGGCTAATACAACTGCAAAGAGAAGAGGTAAAAAAACATTCAACTTCCTGTTAGACATAATCAGATTATTATCCCGCTAATTTATATGACCAATCTTTATATCCATGTAGCAAAAGCACCTGGCGGAAAGCAATCTGCTGCATACATGTATCATCATCATCTAAACTTAAAGGGGCCATTTGTTTTTATGAACCCCTTTTGTTTAAATTGTGACAAAAATAGCATAAATCGGGTGCAAACTTTTAGGATTCTTAAATTTCATAAATAACCGGATATGGGTGCTGGAATAAAGTTAATAGCAGACAGCGGATCTACGAAGACGGAATGGGGCTTGCTGGGCGCGGCGGAACCGCTGGTATTGAAAACGCAGGGTGTGAGCCCGTATTTTCAATCTGCGGAGCAGATCAGGGCCATCTTCGAAACGGAACTGGTTCCCCAATTACCTGCCGGCCAACCGGTAACAGAGGTATACTTTTATGGAACAGGCCTGTCGCAGCCTAAGAACCTGCAACTGGTATCCGATGCAATAAAGGCAGTATGGCCAGGTGCTGCATTTGATGTGCAGCACGACCTCATGGGCGCAGCCCGCGCACTTTGTGGCACACAGGGAGGCGTGGTAAGCATTTTAGGCACCGGCTCCAATTCCTGTTACTATGATGGTAGAGAAGTGGTGAAAAATAATCCGGGTCTGGGCTTTATCCTGGGCGATGAAGGCAGTGGCGCCTACCTCGGACGTAAGGTGCTGCAGTATTATCTCTACCATAGTTTTGATGACGACCTGCACGCCCGCTTCGAATATAAGTACCATACCAATAAAGACGAGATCCTGGAAAGCGTATACCGGAAGCCGTTAGCCAACCGTTACCTGGCAGGGTTTACAGAGTTCCTGTCGGAAAACCGCGAGCATTATATGATCCAGAACATCCTGGAGGACGGGCTGAACGACTTCTTCTTTAACCATATTTATAAATACCGGGAAAGCTGGACCACAGCACTGCATTTTACCGGTGGCGTTGCATGGCACTTCCGCGACATCATCAGCGAATTGTGTGAACTGTATGAATTGCCTATGGGCAAAGTGCTGCGCACGCCCATGGAAGGCTTGCTGGAATATCATCGTTAATCATTTTTAAGCATTCAATATGTCATTTGTAAAAGTAACGGAACAGGCCTCACACTATCGTCACCTTGAAAAGATGAGCGTGCAGGAACTGCTGACCAACATGAACAAAGAGGATCAGACCGTTCCGTTAGCCGTGGAAAAAGCCATCCCGCAAATAGAGAAACTGGTAACAGCCGTAGCCGATAAAATGCTGGCAGGCGGTCGCCTCTTTTATATGGGCGCTGGTACCAGCGGCCGTTTGGGCGTGGTAGATGCCTCTGAATGTCCGCCTACTTTTGGCGTGCCGCAAGGCCTGGTAGTAGGATTGATTGCCGGCGGCGATACGGCCATACGCAAAGCCGTGGAGTTTGCGGAAGACAGCCGCACACAGGGCTGGGAAGATCTGCAGGCATACAATATCACCGATAAAGATGTGGTAGTGGGCATCGCTGCCAGCGGTACCACGCCTTATGTAATAGGCGCGCTCAATGAATGCCGCAAGCATGGTATCGTTACGGGCAGTATCAGCTGTAACCCGGATACGCCGGTATCTGCGGCGGCCGACTTTCCCGTGGAGGTAGTGGTAGGCCCCGAGTTCGTAACGGGCAGCACACGCCTGAAAAGCGGCACTGCGCAGAAACTGGTGCTGAACATGCTGTCTACCGCCGTGATGATCCAGCTCGGCAGGGTAGAAGATAACAAAATGGTGAACATGCAGCTCAGCAACGAAAAACTGGTAGACCGCGGCGTGAAAATGCTCATGGAACAATTATCACTCACCGATTATGAACAGGCGCAACAACTGCTGTTAAAGGCCGGCAGCGTGAAAAAAGCGGTGGACGACTTCACCGGAAAATGATTTAAAAAACCTTTGCACCCATAAACCAGGTATGCACAACATAGAGCCATATTACAACTGGCGGCATTTGTACACCGCCGAAGAAGATGAGTACTCTCCCTTTTATGGAAGAGAATACAGTGAGTTTGAATATTCCAATTCGGTGTATAACTATTATATACACCCACAGTGGGATGAATTTGGCTCACGCAACCTGTACATGAAAATCCTCTTCATCGATTACCAGTTTAACTTCGCTATCATAGAATTACTGGGAGAATGGAATGATGCCATTGATAACGACATCATGACCATGAAGCGTAATATCATCGATACCCTTATCGCCCAGGGCATCACAAAATATATTCTCATCACGGAAAATGTGATGAACTTCCATTCCTCCGATGATTGTTATTATGAAGAATGGTGGGAAGATATCCGCGATGAAGGCGGCTGGATCGTAAGCCTGAACATGCCGGTACAAACCCGTGAAGAGTTTGAAAGAGCCCGCCTGCACTACTATGTTCACCTGCTCGATGATGATAAATGGCGGACATATCAACCATTACACCTGTTCAATATGGTGGATAATATCATGTTAAAACGGCTGGAATAATATTAATTTTCATTACAAAATGAAAGATATTATGCGTGTTTGTATGATTATGAATACATAGTGCATATGAATAATAATATATGCGTATAAAAACCTGATAAATATCATTTGGTTTTTATTTTTCCTGCGTTAAATTTGCCCGACATTTCAAACATCTTTTTATACTAGGAAGCTTAGAATTTTACTTATGAAGTGGTCACAGTTTTTTAATACCTCTATCGGTAAGAAGTTATTGGTAGGTGCTACCGGCTTGTTTCTTTGCAGTTTTGTTATTGTACACCTGGCAGGTAATTTCCAGCTGTTGTACAACGACGAAGGCAAGGCCTTTAACGCATATGCTGCGTTTATGGGACACAACAGCCTGATTCAGTTTATTGCCTGGGGGCTGAAAATTGTGATACTGCTGCACGCCATCATTGCGCTCCAGCTCACGTTCAGCAACAGAGCAGCCCGTCCGGTGAAATATACCATCAACCCGGGTAATCAGACATCTTCCTGGTTCAGTCGTCAGATGGCCATTATGGGAAGTATCCTTTTAATCTTCATTGTTATCCACCTGGTTAATTTCTGGGGACAATTCCACTACGCGGAAATGCCCACCCGTACTTATGAAGGCAGCATTGAACCGTTGAAAGACCTGTACGCTTTATCTTATGAAACCTTTAAGAATGGCTGGCTGGTTGCATTGTACGTGATCGGGATGATCGGTTTGTCTTTCCACCTGATCCACGGCTTTAAAAGCGCCTGTCAGACCTTTGGTTTAAATCATAAAAAATACAACGGCTTACTCAGCTTCATTGGCATATGGTTGTTTGGTATCGCAATTCCTATCGGTTTTGCCATCATCCCCGTTGTAATCTATTTCAAATAATTCTGAAAAGTAAGGATATATGTTTGACGCAAAAATTCCTGCCGGACCATTAAATTCCAAATGGGAAGACTATAAAGGACACTGTAAACTGGTGAACCCTGCCAATAAGCGCAACCTGGAAGTGATTATCATTGGTACTGGTTTGGCCGGCGCTTCAGCAGCGGCTTCATTAGGAGAGTTGGGATATAAAGTAAAAGCATTCTGCTTTCAGGATAGTCCGCGCCGCGCACACAGTATTGCTGCCCAGGGTGGTATCAATGCGGCCAAAAATTATCAGAATGACGGCGACTCTGTTTTCCGCTTGTTCTACGACACAGTAAAAGGTGGTGACTACCGCGCCCGCGAAGCTAACGTACACCGTTTGGCAGAAGTGAGCGGTAATATTATAGATCAGTGCGTGGCACAGGGTGTTCCCTTTGCACGTGAATACGGTGGCCTGTTAAGTAACCGCTCTTTCGGTGGTACACAGGTACAGCGTACTTTTTATGCCGCCGGTCAAACCGGTCAGCAGCTGCTCCTCGGCGCCTACTCCGCACTGGAACGCCAGGTAGCACTCGGCAACGTGAAAATGTACAACCGCCACGAAATGCTCGACATCGTGAAAATCGATGGTAAAGCACGCGGTATCATTGCACGCGACCTGATCACCGGCGAACTGGAACGCCATTTCGGTCATGCCGTACTGATCTGTAGCGGTGGTTATGGCAACGTGTTCTACTTGTCTACCAACGCCATGGGCTCTAACGTAACCGCCGCCTGGAAAGCAACTAAAAACGGCGCTTACTTCGCTAACCCCTGCTTCACACAGATCCACCCTACCTGTATCCCGGTTTCCGGCGATCACCAGTCGAAACTGACCCTTATGTCAGAATCACTGCGTAATGACGGTCGTATCTGGGTGCCTAAAAAACAAAACGATACCCGCAAAGCCAGCGACATTCCTGAAGATGAAAGGGATTACTACCTGGAAAGAAGATATCCTGCATTCGGTAACCTCGTTCCCCGCGACGTGGCCTCCCGTGCAGCAAAAGAAAGATGCGATGCCGGTTATGGCGTAGGTACTTCCAAACAGGCAGTATACCTCGACTTCGCCGCAGCCATCGAACGTTATGGTAATATTGAAGTGGGTAAACGCCAGCTCTCCAATGTTTCCAAAGAAGAAGTGATTAAACTGGGTAAAGAAGTAGTAGCCGAGAAATATGGTAACCTGTTCGACATGTACGCCAAAATCACCGGTGAAAATCCTTACGAACTGCCTATGCGTATCTATCCTGCAGTACACTACACAATGGGTGGCCTCTGGGTGGATTATGAACTGGGTACCACCGTTCCGGGATTATATTCCCTGGGAGAAGCTAACTTCTCCGATCACGGCGCTAACCGCCTGGGTGCATCTGCACTGATGCAGGGGCTGGCCGACGGTTACTTCGTGATTCCTTATACAGTAGGTAACTACCTCGCAGATGAAATCCGTACAAAGGCAATCCCTACCGACCATCCCGCTTTCGTGGAAGCAGAAAATAAAGTAAGGGAAACCGTTAATAAGCTCATCAACATCAAAGGCACCAAATCAGTCGATTTCTTCCACAAGAAACTTGGTAAAATCATGTGGGACAAATGTGGTATGGCGCGTAATGAACAGGGCCTGAAAGAAGCGATCGAAGAAATCAAAGCGTTGCGTGCTGAGTTCTGGAGAGATGTGCGTGTTCCCGGTGAAGCCAATGAGTTCAACCCCGAACTGGAAAAAGCCGGTCGCGTGGCCGACTTCCTGGAACTGGGCGAATTAATGTGTATCGATGCACTGAACCGCCGCGAATCATGTGGTGGCCACTTCCGCGAAGAATCACAAACAGAGGAAGGAGAAGCCAAACGTGACGACGAAAACTTCAGCTACGTATCTGCATGGGAATACAAAGGCGATGGCCAGTATGAACTGCACAAAGAACCGCTGGAATTCGTTGAATGTAAACCAACACAGCGTAGCTACAAATAATGGTTATTGGTAAACCGTTTAACGGTTAGCCAGGATTATAAATCAAATAATTGTCCAAGGTATATGGAACATTATAACATGAACCTCACATTAAAAGTGTGGAGGCAGAAAAACAAAAACGATCAGGGTAGATTTGAAACTTTACAGGCAAAAAACATTTCTTCTGAAATGTCTTTCCTGGAAATGTTTGACGTAGTGAATGAAGAGCTGATCAATGAAGGCAAAGAACCAATAGCATTTGACCACGATTGCCGCGAAGGTATCTGCGGTATGTGCTCCATGCATATCAACGGCCGCGCACACGGTCCGTGGGATGGTACTACTACCTGCCAGCTGCACATGCGCGCTTTCAAAGATGGCGATACCATTACGGTAGAACCCTGGAGAGCAGGCGCATTCCCGGTAATTAAAGATCTGACGGTAGACAGATCTGCTTTCGACCGCATCATCGAAGCAGGTGGTTATATTTCCGTAAACACAGGTAACGCACAGGATGCGAACTGTTTACCGGTAGATAAAAATAAAGCCGACCTGGCTTTCGCAGCTGCTGCCTGTATCGGTTGCGGCGCCTGCGTAGCCGCCTGTAAGAACTCTTCCGCCATGCTGTTCGTATCAGCCAAAGTATCCCAGCTGGCATTGCTGCCACAGGGTCAGCCTGAAAGAACAACCCGCGCCCTCAACATGGTAGCGCAAATGGATAAGGAAGGCTTTGGTAGCTGTACCAACACCGGCGCCTGCGAAGCAGAATGCCCGAAGGAAATTTCCCTCACCAATATCGCCCGCCTCAACAGGGAGTTCATTGGAGCAGGATTTTCTTCTGAGAAATAAGCGCGCGCGGAGTTTGTCTTACTCAGGATTACACTGATTAAGCTGATTACTTTGATTTTTTTCTTTTAATATATTATAAGGAGATAAGAATGGCTTGTTCATTCTTATCTCCTTTCTTTTTACATTCTTTCCCAAAAAACAAAAAATCCAAAACCCGCTGTCATCTCCTCAAATCCCTTAAAAATCCAAAAAAATAAAATCCCCCAAATCAGCATAATCAGCGTAATCCTGAGAAAGACAACCTCCGCTCCCCCCGCTCATCCATCGAACTTTATCTTTCTAAATTTTTTTACTATCATGTGTTTTTTCCACGCAATGTAAAACAGAGAACATATGTCAGAACAATCACGCAGAAAGTTTATCAAACACATCGGCAGCACTGCCGCACTGCTCGGAATAGGCCAGCTGGCGGCCCTCGCAAATGAAAAGGAACATGTAGAAATCCTGCAGCCCGAAAAAAGGATCGCTCCCAGCGACAAAATCCGTATCGCATGTGTAGGAATGGGTATTATGGGATTCGGAGATGTGGAAACTGCTATCAAAGTGCCGGGAGTGGAATTTGTGGGCGCCGCCGACCTGTACACCGGTCACCTCGACAAAGTGAAGGAAGTGTTTGGCCCGCAGGTATATACTACCCGCGACTACCGCGAATTACTCAAACGAAAAGATATAGATGCCATTATTGTAGCTACACCCGATCACTGGCACGATACGATTGCCATCGCTGCAATGGAAGCCGGTAAAGCCGTGTACTGCGAAAAGCCGATGGTACAGCAGATAGAAGAAGGCCATAAAGTAATTGCCGCACAACAACGCACCAAAGCCGTTTTCCAGGTGGGTAGCCAGCGCGTTAGCAGCGTAGCACTTGCGGAGGCGCGTAAACGTTACCAGGCGGGTGAAATAGGACGGCTGAACGTAGTGGAAGCCCGGATGGACCGCCACAGCGCACTCGGCGCCTGGCAATATTCCATCCCGCCTGATGCATCCCCAGCTACCGTGGATTTTGATACCTTCCTGAAAGATACCTCCAAGGTGCCTTTCGACCCGGTGCGTTTTTTCCGCTGGCGTAATTACCGCGCCTATGGTACCGGCATCCCCGGCGACCTGTTTGTACACCTGATTTCCGGCCTGCATTTTATTACCGGATCGCTTGGCCCCACATCTATTTATGCCAGTGGCAACCTGGTACAATGGAAAGATGGCCGCGATGTGCCGGATGTGGTAGTGGCCATTTTTGACTATCCCGAAACTAAAGAACATCCCGCCTTCCAGATGACACTCCGCGTGAATTTCGCCGACGGCAGCGGCGGTGGGGAATACACACGTTTTATTGGCACCGAAGGTGTATTGGAACTGGGCTGGAACGACTTTAAAATCAAGAAACACAAACTGCCCGAAGCGCCAGGCTACGGTGGCTGGGACACTTATAACACTTTCACCAAGGCCCAACAGGCGCAATATGTGAAAGAGTATAATGCCAAATACCCGGCAGATAAACGCAATGCCATCGAAACATCCAACTCCTACGCTCCCCCCAAAGGATACGACGACCGGCTGGAACATTTCACCAATTTCTTTGAATCCATGCGCTCCGGTAAACCCGTTGTGGAAGATGCCGTATTCGGTCTTCGCGCTGCAGGACCAGCCCTGGTTACAAATGAAAGTTACTTCAGCAAAAAACTGATCAACTGGGACCCGGTAAATATGAAAATAGTGTAGGGAGAATTCGTAATTTGTAATGCTTTTGAGTTAAAACCTTACTATTTAAATCTATCTCCTATGTTTAAAAACTTCCAGGGTAATTGTTGGTTGCTTTTGGGAACGGTGCTTTTGTCTTGTAATCAAAAGAAAAATACTATGAACGACCAGGCTGATATAAAACCTCCGGTAGCAGAAAAGATAGCTAAAGAACTCAGCATCCACGGCGACAAACGGATCGATAATTACTACTGGATGAATGATCGGGAAAATCCGAATGTACTGGCCTGGCTGAACGCAGAAAACGCTTATCTCGACACGATCTTGTCGCCCGAAAAAAAGCTCCGCGAAAAACTCTTTACCGAGATGAAATCCCGGATCAAGGAAACAGACATGAGTGTGCCCTATCTTAAAAACGGTTATTACTACTATACCCGTTACGAAGAAGGAAAGGAATACCCGGTGCATTGCCGTAAAAAAGGCAGCCTGGAAGCACCGGAAGAGGTAATGTTGAACGTGAATGAACTGGCTGCAGGTCATGCCTATTGCCACGTGGCCGGCCTGAGTGTAAGCCCCGATGCAAAATTACTCGCCTACGGAATAGATACCGTCAGCCGCAGACGTTATACCATCCGGATCAAAAACCTGGAAACAAACGAACTGCTCACAGACGAAATTCATGAAACCACCGCCGGCAGCACCTGGGCCAGTGATAACAAAACCCTGTTCTACTCCCGCAAAGATACCGTTACCCTCCGGGCCGATCGTATCATGCGACACTCACTGGGTATCGCAGCCGACAAAGAAGTGTATCACGAAGCAGATGAAACGTTTGATGTAGATGTATCTAAAACAAAATCCGGCAAGTATATTATCATCAACAGCGAAAGCACCTTATCATCTGAAAGCAGGATACTGGATGCGGCTAAACCCAACGAAGCATTCCGCATTTTCCAACCGCGTGAAAAAGATATGCTGTACCATGTGGATCACCGTGATGATAAATTCTACATCACCACCAACTGGAACGCACTCAACTTCCGCCTGATGGAAACCGCGCTGGATAAAACTTCCCGTGAAAACTGGAAAGAACTGATCCCTAACCGCAGCGATGTATTGCTGGAAGGAGTGGAGCTGTTTAAAGAGTTTACGGTATTAGAAGAAAGAAAGGGCGGTTTAACCCATATCCGGATCATCAATGATAAAACACACACGGAAAAGTATTTGCCATTTTCAGAAGCAGCGTATACTGCTTCCGTAAGCAGTAACCCGGAAATGGACAGCAAGGAACTGCGGTATAACTATACATCCATGATCACACCCAACTCGGTGTATGATTACAATATGGAAACGGGCGCCAATGAACTGAAGCGTCAGCAGGAAGTACTGGGCGGCTATGATCCGAAAGATTATGCAACAGAGCGGTTGTTTGCCACCGCCACAGACGGTACTAAAATTCCGGTGTCCATTGTATATAAGAAAACGTTTGAAAAAAATGGCAAGGGGCCGTTATTGCTGTATGGTTATGGTTCCTATGGCAACAGCATGGATGCCACTTTCAGTTCTACCCGGTTAAGTTTACTCGATCGTGGTTTTGCTTTTGCGATCGCGCATATCCGCGGTGGCCAGGAAATGGGACGGCAATGGTACGAAGATGGCAAGATGTTTAAAAAGAAAAACACCTTCACCGATTTCATTGCCTGCGCCAACTTCCTGATACAGCAACATTACACGGATACCGCGCATCTTTATGCGATGGGAGGCAGTGCAGGTGGCCTGCTGATGGGTGCTGTAGCTAATATGGAGCCTACCTTGTTCAATGGCATCGTGGCACAGGTACCTTTTGTGGACGTGGTTACCACCATGCTGGATGAAAGTATTCCGCTTACCACTGGTGAGTTTGATGAGTGGGGCAATCCAAAAAATAAAGACTCGTACGATTACATGAAATCCTATTCTCCTTACGATAACGTGGAGCATAAGGCTTATCCGAATATGCTGGTAACCACCGGGCTGCACGATTCACAGGTACAATACTGGGAGCCGGCAAAATGGGTGGCGAAATTAAGGGAAATGAAAACAGATCATCATTTACTGCTGTTGCATACCAATATGGAAGCTGGCCACGGTGGCGCCTCCGGAAGGTTTAAAGCACTGGAGGAAGTGGCGTTGGAGTATTCATTCCTGCTGAAGCTTGAAGGGAAGTAAGGAAGGAGATAAAAAATTAAAAGCCTGCCGGTACATGATGCCGGCAGGCTTTTTTTATTTGGTGAGCATCTTTGCAGATGTTACTGTTTGCCCATAAAAGATCTCCGCCATCTTATCAAAAATTCCGGGATCATCTGTTGTATAAAAACTACGCTGCTGTTGCTTACTCAGCCTGCTTTCCATTTCAGGATGACGTTTCAGGTAGTCTTTCAGGCTGTGCGCCACAATTTTACCCTGCGACAAAACAGTAATACCGCCGGGTAAAAACTGTTTGATCTTTTTCATCAGCAGGGGATAGTGGGTGCAACCGAGTACCAGGGTATCGATACCTGGTGAGCCCAATAATATCTTATCCAGGTACTCCTTTACAAAGTAGTCTGCTCCTTCGCTTTCGTGTTCGTTATTTTCAATCAGCGGTACCCACATCGGGCAGGCCAGCTGATGTGTTTTTACATGCGGGAAAAACTTATGGATTTCCAGCGGGTAAGACTCAGATGACACCGTACCATTGGTAGCCAGTATGCCTACTTCACCGGTTTGCGTGATGGTACCTACCATTTCTGAAGTAGGACGGATCACGCCCAGTACCCGGTTGTCGGGAGCTATATTGGGCAGATCTTTTTGCTGGATGGTGCGCAGCGCTTTAGCAGAGGCCGTGTTACAGGCCAGGATGACCAGCGGGCAACCCATCGCAAACAGTTTTTGTACACATTCCAGCGTATAAGCGTGAATGGTATCAAAGCCACGGTTGCCGTAAGGTGCGCGGGCGTTGTCGCCCAGGTAGATGTAATCGTACTGCGGGAGTTCCGCTACTATTTCCCTGAGTACGGTTAATCCGCCGTAGCCGGAGTCGAATATGCCGATCGGACCCATGATTATTCGGTATCTTTTTGCATCAGGCCGGAACCTGTTAAGTCATAGATCTTTTGAATTTCGTGCAGTACGCCTTCGAAATCAATTTGGAGGTCTTTCAGCAAGCCGTTTTTCAAGTCATACACCCAGCCGTGTACGGTAGGGAATCCTTTTCCTACGTACGACTTCTGTACCGCTGCGGTTTTGATTACGTTAATACATTGTTCCTGCGTATTGAGTTCAACGAGGCGGTTGTAGCGTGCATGTTCGTCGCCGATAGCGTTGAGTTCGTCCATGTGCAGCCGGTAAACATCACGGATGTTGCGTAACCATGGGTTCAGGATGCCGAGATCTTTCGCTTGCATGGCTGCCTTTACGCCGCCGCAGTTATAATGCCCGCATACGATGATGTGTTTTACTTCCAGGTGTACTACCGCATAATTGATGACGCCCATTACGTTGAGGTCGGTATTGGGAACAAGGTTGGCTATATTGCGGTGTACAAAAACTTCACCTGCTTCAAGCCCCATGATCTCGTTGGTGGGAACGCGGCTGTCGCTGCAACCAATATACAGATAGTCTGGTTTCTGGGAGTCGGCCATTTTTTCGAAAAACTCCTTGTCTGTGGCCGTTTTGGAAGCTATCCAACGTTTATTGTTCTCAAATATCTCGTTATATGCTGTCATGCGGTTCCATTTTTATGCGCTAAAGATACGCATAGAAAGATATATGCAGACAACCCTTTCATGATGAATGGGTTAACGAGTACTTTTTATTGATATGCCTGGCAGGACGCCTTCTTGGAAACCCCGCATAAAATCTGTACCTTCGCAGCTTCAAAATTTACATAGCCAGCATGATCAGTGTTAAAAACGTAACGCTCTCTTTTGGTAAGAGAGTATTGTTTGACGAAGTAAACCTCAATTTCACAAAAGGGAACTGTTATGGTGTGATTGGGGCCAATGGAGCAGGTAAGTCTACTTTTCTGAAGATATTGTCCGGTGAAATAGAACCGAATAAAGGTACTGTGGAAATCACCCCCGGTGAGCGCATGAGCGTGCTCACGCAGAACCACTTTGGGTTTGATGAGGTTACCGTACTGAATGCCGTATTGATGGGTAATAAGAAGCTTTGGGAAATAGCGCACGAAAGGGACACTATTTACGCCAAGGAAGATTTTACCGAAGAAGACGGTATGCGCGCAGGCGAATTGGAAGCTGAATATGGCGAAATGGGTGGTTATACCGCAGAAAGCGATGCAGGAGTACTGCTGAGCGATCTGGGTGTGAAGGAAGAAATGCATGGAGTGCTCATGAAAGACATTGCCGGCAGCCTTAAAGTGCGGGTACTGCTTGCACAGGCGCTGTTCGGTAATCCTGATATCCTGCTGCTGGATGAGCCTACGAATGACCTTGACGTGGAAACCATCGGCTGGCTGGAAAACTTCCTGGCCGACTACGAAAATATCGTGATTGTTGTATCCCACGATCGTCACTTCCTGGATGCCGTATGTACGCATGTGGCAGATGTGGACCGTGCAAAGATCCAGATCTTCAGTGGTAACTACACCTTCTGGTACGAATCATCCCAGCTGATGGCCCGCCAGATTGCAGATAAGAACAAGAAGATGGAAGATAAGCGTAAAGACCTCATGGACTTTATCGCCCGGTTTAGCGCCAACGCCTCCAAAAGCAAGCAGGCCACTTCCCGTAAGAAAGCCCTCGAAAAACTGGTGGTGGAAGATATCCAGCCTTCTAACCGTAAGTATCCGGGTATCATCTTCAAGCAACAGCGTGAAGTAGGTAACCAGATCCTGAACATAGAGAAACTGGAAAAACTGGTGGATGGCCGCAAACTCTTTACAGATGTTACTTTCTCCGTTAACAAGGGAGATAAGATCGCATTCCTGTCTAAAGATCACCTGGCCCTCACTACTTTCTTTGAAGTGATCAACAATGAAGCAAAAGCCGACGGTGGCAAGTTTGAATGGGGTACCACTGTTACCAGTGCCTACCTGCCAAACGACAACTCCGCGTTCTTTACCAATAAAGACCTGAACCTGATGGATTGGCTGCGTCAATACGTACCACCACATGTAACAGATGTGGATGAGCCTTTCCTGCGTGGATTCCTGGGTAAGATGTTATTCGGCGGAGATGAGATCATGAAGAAAACTTCGGTGCTGAGTGGTGGTGAAAAAGTACGTTGCATGATCAGCCGCATGATGCTGCAGGATCCCAATGTGCTGATACTTGATGAGCCTACCAACCACCTGGATCTGGAATCTATCCAGTCTTTCAACGAAAGTATGATCAACTACAAAGGCGTGGTGTTGTTCACCACCCATGACCATACCTTCATGCAATCAGTAGCCAACCGTATTATTGAGCTGACGCCTAAAGGCATTATCGACAGGCTGATGACCTTTGATGAGTACCTGGCAGATGAGCGTGTGAAAGCACTGCGTGAAGAAATGTACGGCAGCGCGGTTTTAGCGTAAAAGTAAGATAACTGAAAATAATTGAAGCGAATGGTCTGCCGATCATTCGCTTCTTTTTTTAATGGTGTTTTATATCTTACAGATACTCCTCTATTACCTTTAATTTATTTTTATCGAGCGGCTTTGTAATGTACGCCATCAGCTCCGGCGTATGCTGCACTTTTTGCATGTCACGTACATCCACAGAGGAAGAACACATTATAATCGGGATGGTATTTTTCAGAGAAGTTTTCAATCCTCTGTAGGCCTCAATAAAATCCCAGCCATTCATTCGCTGCATATTCATATCAAGAATGATAAGAGAGGGTAAGGTAGTTTGCGGGGTACTGGAAAGCTGCTCCAGGGCCTCTTCTGCACAGAGAAAAGAGGTAACTATCAGGTGATTGCTTTGGTGCCCCAACATTTTTTTGATGATAAAATGAAATATTTCATCATCATCTACAACGTACACTATTTTATTCATGTCTTCCATGCTTCGGTTTTAATTGGGCTTCTGATCTTATCCAATAATAACAAAAGGCGCACATAAGACGATGTTAAAGAATGAATCACGGGCTAAACCGGCATCATATGCCTGTCACATTCTTCTTCTTAAGCATTGGTCAGGGGAGTGCAGTGGCCTCCGGCTATCTTTAATTGTGCAGCAAAGAACGTTAATTTAATTTTATTTTTATATATATCTTTTTGTCAATAACTAATCATTAACAAATGAGATAAGCGAAAAAAATACCATGAATCCGCTATAAAACCGCCACAAAAGCGAATGGCCGGAGTGAAAGAATAATCTTTGCTCCGGCCATCGACTTTATCCTGAATGCTGATTGTTACTAAAACAAGCCGCCTTTTTTCAGTGTTACTTTACCTTGTCCTATTTTGAAACCGTTGTGATAGATTTCAACTGCATAATCGCCTACCTTGAAATCGGAGTTCTGTTTCCAGTCCATGCTTACGGTTTGTTTCTGACCAGTAGTATAAGCAACTGTTTTCTTGGCAGTATATAATTTTTCAGTACCATCTTCCAGTGTAAAACGGCCGGAACCCAGCGCTTCTACAGCCAGTGGCGCTCCATCCGGAGCAGTAATGGCCACAAAAATTTCTTTATCACCGGTTGGTGCAATACGGTTGTCGTCCAGGTCAAAAGTAACCCGCATCATATCAGCGCGTTTTGCTTTGCTGGTTTCTACTTCTTTACCGTTATTCTTTACACGGATCGGTAACAGTTTAATGTTGGAAGCATGGAGTACGGAACCCAGGTCCACTTTTTTATTCAGACTGTCCTTTACCACAGACACAGAGTCGCGCTCTTTACGTGCATAATCTCTTTCACCAGCCAATACTATTTTTTCACCTTCCAGGCGTTCAATAGTTTCTGAATAACCTTCAATATTGGATTTCAGTTGCTCAATCAAACGACGGGCTTCCGCCAGTTGCGCCTGTGTAGCATTTTTGTTGTTCAGGATAGTAGAGATCCTGGCTTTCATATCCTGTATTTCCTTATCTTTTGTTTTAACCAGGCTATCCATCCGGGTGTTCTGTGAAACCAGATCATCCAGGCGGGCATTGGCCGCATTGTATTCCTGCTGCAGTGCGTCACGTGACGAAGAGATCGAATCTATCTGGGTGCTTTTTTGAACAATTTGCTCGTTGGATTTATTCTTATCATACAACATATATATCCAGGTACCGGCTAATGCTGCAATTAAAATACCGTAAATTAGACCGTTGCGGCTACGTGGTTTTTCTGGTCCGGGTGATCCCGGTGCAGGTGAATTAAAAGTGTTCTCCGTCATAGTTGTGAGTTTTATGTTTATTGTTATATGGTTAAAAATTGTTATTCAAAAGTACTTATAATATTCCTATTTTATAAATAGCTATAAAACTGTTTTTCAATCGTGCTTCCAAATATTGCGTTAGATCAATTATTACTGTTGGACATAGAAACAACACCCGCAGCTCCTGCTATAGAGCACTTATCCGAAGACATGCAACAGCTCTGGCGTGACAAAATTGCAAAAACTGCGCCAGTTTCCGGAAATGAAGATTCAGCATACGCTGACAGGGCTGGCATCTACGCCGAATTTGGGAAAATTGTGTGCATTTCGGCCGGCTTCTTTAGTCTTGAAAATAACAGGTACCAGCTAAGGCTGAAATCATTTTGTAATGATGATGAAGCAGTTGTGCTGTCAGGATTTTTAGAATTAATCAATAAATTCTATGCGAAATATCCCCGGTTCCAGTTTGCCGGGCATAACATCAAAGAATTTGATATTCCTTTTATTTGCAGGAGGTCTGTTATCCATCAATTATCTTTGCCACAGCCTTTACAGCTGCACGGATTTAAACCCTGGGAAATTCCCATGCTCGATACCCTGCATCTGTGGCGCTTCGGGGACTTTAAACATTATATTTCCCTGAAACTTCTAACGGCCGTTATGGGTATTGATACGCCCAAAGACGATATAGACGGCAGCATGGTAGGCAAGGTATACTGGGAGGAAAAAGATCTGGAACGTATTGCCGCCTATTGCCAGAAGGATGTACTGGCGGTAGCACAGCTGCTGCTGAAGTTCAAACGTTTACCGGCATTGACACAGGAAGATATTATTATCGTAAAAAAATAGACAAAAAGCATTCTAGTAATGGAGTACCAGGATATCATCAGGGATTGGAAGCAGCAAAAATTCAAATCATTATACTGGCTGGAAGGAGATGAGGACTTTTTTATTGACCAGGTGACCAGCTATGCAGAACATGAGCTGTTACCTGAATCAGAAAGAGGCTTTAACCTCACGGTCCTTTATGGAAAGGATACTGACTGGAGCCAGGTGATCAACGCCTGCCGCAGGTACCCGATGTTCGCTGAAAGACAGGTGGTACTGCTCAAAGAGGCGCAGGCCATGCGCGATCTGCTGAAACTGGAAACCTATATCGATAACCCGCTTACTTCTACGGTGTTTGTAGTGGCGCATAAACAGGGCAAAATAGATGGCAGGAGTAAAATGGCCAAGCTCATAAAGGAAAAAGGCGTACTCCTGTCTACCAAAAAATTATATGATAACCAGCTGCCCACGTGGGTTGAAAGCTATGTGAGCAGCCGCGGACTGGCCATCTCACAAAAAGCGGCTATCCTCCTGGTAGATCATATCGGTAACGACCTTTCCCGTATCTCCAATGAAATAGATAAGTTGCTGGTAAACCTTCCCGCCCAGAAAAAGATCGACGAAGCGGATATTGAAAAGTATGTGGGCATCAGTAAAGAGTACAATGTATTTGAACTACAAAACGCCCTGGGACAGAAGAATACGGCTAAAGTATTCCGGATCATCGCTTACTTTGCCGCCAATCCCAAAGCAGCGCCCATCCAGATGACATTACCCGCACTCTATAATTTCTTCGCTAAAGTAAACCTCATTTTCAGCGTAAAAGGGGGCGAAAAAGAGGTGGCCACGGCGCTGGGTGTACATCCGTTTTTTGTAAAGGACTATATGAACGCTGCCCGTCAATACGGACCCGAAGGAACCGAGAAAGCTATTTTGCTGCTGCACCAGTATAACCTGCGGAGTATAGGCATTAACGATAGTGGCGTGGAAGACGGGGAACTGATGAAAGAACTGATGTATAAGGTGATGAATTAATTAATTATGCTGTTTTTTATGGCTATTGGGGTAAAGAAGATATTCAGATTGCTGTTTGGCCTGCTGTGTTTCGTTTTAAGTAGTTGCTGCGCTTTAATTGTGCTGATGAACATCATCACTCTTCATCGTGGAGCGATCGGGTTGGATCTTAGCATGAGCACCAACACGGCTATGATCATGTGTTTTTATGTAATCGCGTCTGCCTTTTTTCTATGGCGTGGGGTTCGTTTAATGAAGCCCCCTAAAAAGGACGAGCAAAAAACGGAACTCCTGGGAGAAGAATTCTAAATCTTCGCCAGTATCTCCTTTGCCTGCGCAGAATCCTTATCCATTTGTACTATCAGCGCATCTATATTGTCAAATTTCAGGTTGGAGCGGATGTATGCTACAAAATGAACCGTTAATTCCTGCCCGTAAATATCTTCATGAAAATCAAAGATGTGTACTTCCAGACGGAGATCGGTGCCATTAAAAGTAGGGCGGAAGCCGATGCTCATCACGGCAGGTAATAATTCGCTGCGGCCGCTGAGCTGGGCGTTTACGGCGTAAATACCTTCAGCCGGAATCAGCTTTCTTTCGTCGGTGAGGTGCAGATTAGCGGTGGGATAACCCAGTTGCCGGCCCATTTTATCGCCATGCACTACGGTGCCGGTTAAAAAATAGGTGTAATCCAGCAATTCATTGGCCAGCCGGATATCGCCTTCCTGCAGGCTTTTACGGATTTTGGTAGAACTCACCGTAAGATCATGTACTACCTGCTGCGGAATTTCGATCAGGGTAAAGCCATACTGCTGCTGCTCTGCTTCGAGCAGTTCCAGTCCGCCTTCCCGGTTGTGGCCAAACCGGTGGTCGTAGCCTATAATAATGGTGTGCGGCCTGAAGCGCGCTACCAGGAAGTCTTCCAGATAACTGCGGGCGGGCATCTCAGAAAATTCTTTCGTAAAAGGCACTACTACCAGGTGATGAATGCCGGCACGCTCCAGCAAGGCAATTTTTTCAGGCAGGGTAGTCAGCAGCCGGATATTATTCGGTTTGGGTTGTAATACCTCCCGCGGATGCGGATCAAAGGTAATGATCACGGTTTCGCCGCCGCAGGTGTTGGCAGCCTGCTCCAATTGCTCAATAATGAAGCGGTGGCCTGCATGTACTCCGTCGAAAGTGCCTATCGTGATAACAGCATTACGGAATTCCGGTAAATGGTCTAAGTCCCTGTGAACCTGCATATAAATCAATAACTATCAAAATCGCCGTGCAAATCTAACACATTCGGCGGGCATTCTGCATGGAATCTGTTACTTTTGCAGCCTGAAGAGCATCTTTATTTAGTTTACTTTTTATTTACATATTTATTTATTTCCCGGTGGATAATAATATTTACGCCAAACGCGGTGTTTCAGCAGGCAAGGAAGATGTGCATAATGCCATTAAAAACATTGACAAGGGCCTTTTCCCGAAGGCATTCTGCAAAATTGTACCTGATATTTTAGGAGGCGATGAAGCTTATTGCAATATTATGCATGCAGACGGCGCCGGCACCAAATCTTCCCTGGCTTATATTTATTGGAAAGAAACCGGTGATCTGGGTGTATGGAAAGGCATCGCCCAGGACGCGATTATTATGAACATGGACGACCTGCTTTGCGTGGGTGCTACAGACAATATCCTTCTTTCTTCCACCATTGGCCGCAACAAACAATTGCTGCCGGGTGAAGTAATTGCTGCCATCATCAATGGCACAGAAGAAATCCTGGCAGAACTGCGGAACCACGGTATCAGCATTTACTCTACCGGTGGAGAAACCGCTGATGTAGGTGACCTTGTACGCACCATCATCGTGGATTCTACCGTTACCTGCCGCATGAAACGTGAAGACGTGATCTCCAACGACCGGATCCAGGCAGGCGATGTGGTGGTAGGGCTGGCATCCTACGGACAAGCCACTTACGAAACGGAATACAATGGCGGTATGGGCAGCAATGGCCTCACCAGCGCGCGTCATGATGTTTTCAGCAAAGCTATTGCGGAAAAATACCCCGAAAGCTTTGATCCCAATATTCCTTATGAACTGGTGTTCAGCGGTAAAAAATCGCTGACAGATAAAATAAATATTCCTGGCTTTGGCGCGGTGGATGCAGGTAAACTGGTATTATCGCCCACCCGTACCTATGCCCCTGTGATCAAGAAAGTGCTGGAGCAATTCCGGCCGCAGATTCACGGGATGGTACATTGCAGCGGCGGTGCTCAAACCAAAGTGCTGCACTTCATTGAGAAACTGCACGTGATCAAAGACAACCTGTTCCCGGTGCCTCCGTTGTTCAGTCTTATCCAGGAGCAGTCCGGTACTCCCTGGAAGGAAATGTACCAGGTGTTTAACATGGGACACAGAATGGAACTGTATGTGCCGGAAGCAATAGCAGCTGATATTATCAGCATTTCCAAAAGTTTTAATATCGATGCACAGATCATAGGCAGGGTAGAAGCCGCAGAAGAGAAGAAAGTAACCGTGAAAGCGCCGGCTGGAACCTTTGAATATTAGGTCATAGTGTATAGGGAGTGTATGGAGAGTGCATTGATAGTGCATGAGGAGTCCATCAGAAGTGCATGGAGAGTCCATGGATGATCCATGGTATACCCAGGTATGAGGCATTGGCGAAGTACCCCTGAAGTAATTCCAAGCTGAGGATGATGAATAGAATAAGGGCAGGCCACAGTGTAAAACCGTGGCCTGCCCTTATTGATCATTTATAGTTGTGTTAGTTTTGCAGACTAAACCTGATAGGAAGATTAAACTGCACCGCCACCTGGCGTTCATTTTGCACACCTGGTTCCCATTTCGGCATGGCTTTCACTACCCTTATCGCTTCATCTTCCAGGCCGTAACCTTTCTTTGCGCCTATTGTTCTCACATCATGGATGCTGCCATCTGCATCTACAATAAACTGCACAAAGGTGGTACCGCTTATATTCGCTGTTTGTGCCTGTTTGGGGTAACGGATATTTTTGCTAAGATATAATCCAAGGGCATTTTCGCCGCCGGGGAATTTCGGTGGATGTTCCACAAAGGTGAATACTTCTTTATCGTTAGGTGGCGGGAAATTGACGGTATGATCACCGGTTTTCGGTGTCTGTTTGCCAGCATCCAGCATAAAGCGGATAGGCAGGTTAAACTGTACGGAAACAGCCCGGCCCTGATGCCTGCCGGGTATCCATTGCGGCATTCCTTTTACTACGCGCATCGCTTCTTCAGCAAGACCAAAGCCTGGGTTTTTTCCCACTGTACGAACGTCTGTAATATTACCTTCCTCATCCACCACATAACTTACAAACACAGTGCCTGTAATGTTTTTTTCCTGTGCAGCTTTAGGATACCGGGTGTTTTTGGAAAGATATTTTGCAAGCGCTTCTTCTCCGCCCTGGAAAGTGGGAGGCTGGTCTACCGAAGTATAAACGTTGTCTTTCCTGGTGGTTACCTTTTTAACCGGTGTGGTATCCACTGCGATGGTGGCCGAAGGAATAGCAGCGGCAGTGGTGGTAAGCGCCGGAATGGCGGACGGACGCTTATCGGCCACAAATGCAAGGGAGCAAAAAATGAAGGTAGCCAGCGGCAATACCATGATGCGTCGCAGGTAACTGAATCTGGGAGTGTGGAATTGTGTCAGCATAAGGATTCTTCTTTTTATTGGCGGATGAAAAAAGTCGTTTGTAATACTGAATTGTTTGCTTTGAAAGGCCATCTGGAGGATGGTTTGCGCGTAGCCGGCTATTTCTTCCCCGGCTGCTTTTTTGTCGGCCAGGAATTCATGTACCAGTGCCAGTTCCCTTTTTATCAGGTGAAAGAAGGGGTTGATCCAGCATACCGCGGTAACCAGTTCCATGAATAGTTTATCCGTACTGTGTTTCTCCTGCAGGTGTACCAGTTCATGTTTAAATATCTGTTGCCCTTCGGGAGAATTCAATGATGTTTGTTGATCCCAGAAAATATAGCGGAAGAAAGAAAAAGGCGCTTTGATGTCCTTGTTCTTTACAAACCGGTAGGGAGGAATTTCCTGCACCTGGCTGCGGCGGATGAGGTTCTTAATCCTGAAAAGACTGATCAGTGTTCGTGTCAGCAGCAACGCTATCACCGCGATGTACAGGGTGTTGAGCACCATGCCGGAACTGATCCCGGGGTTGGCCGGTATCACGGTTTCGCGGATATTAACAATGCGTGTTGTATAAGACAGCACCGTGGAAGTTTCGGCGGCCTGGCCTGGCAGTGGAATTTTCAGGAGGGGGGTGAGCAGGGAAACCAGGGTGATGAGCACCAGGTAGTACCGGTTCCATTGGTGGAAACGGTTATTACGCAGGGCGATATAGTAGTAGCCGTATAAAACGGCTGAACAGATGATCACTTTGGAGAGATAGGTGAGCAGAACTGTCATGGTTAAGGTTTTTGGGCTGCTTTAATTTTTTGTACCAGTTTCTCCAGTTCAGCGATGCTCAGTTCTTTTTCTTTCACAAAAAAAGAAACCATGTTGCTGAAGGAGCCGTCGAAATAGCCTTTCACGATATTGTTGACTGTTTTGTGGCTGTAAGCATCTTTGGTTACAAGGGCAAAATACTGGTGTGATTTACCGTAAGCTTTAAAGTCGACGAATCCTTTTTCAATCAGTATTTTCACAAGGGTGGACACCGTATTGTAATGCGGTTTGGGTTCGGGCATTACTTCTATGATATCTTTCACGAAGGCCGGGCCGGTTTCCCAGAGTGCCTGCATGATCTGTTCTTCTGCTTTGGTGAGTTGTTTCATATTTCTCGTTTGTAAAACCAAGTTATAACTAATAGTTTAGTTTTACAACTATTTTTTTAGTTTCAGAGAGATAGATATTTGACATATTATCACAACGAGTTATTTTTTAATTAGTTATTTTTGTCCGCACAGACCGTAAAAAACAGAAAGGACATGACGCCTGAACAACCTATCATACAATTAACAAACGCCAGTATATACCAGGGCCATTCATTGATATTAGCTGATGTGAATATCACGGTGAACAAGGGTGAATTTGTGTATCTCATTGGTAAAACCGGTACCGGGAAATCCAGTTTGTTAAAGACATTGTATGGAGATTTACCTTTAAATGATGGCACGGGACAGGTAGTTGGTTTTGATCTTAAGAAGATGGATTGGAAAAAAGTGCCGTATCTTCGCCGGAATCTGGGTGTGGTATTCCAGGATTTTCAGTTATTAACCGACCGCAACGTGCATGATAACCTGAAATTTGCGCTCCGGGCTACCGGTTGGCAGGATCCTAAGGAAATGGAGAATAAGATCAACGATGTACTGGAAAAGGTGGGATTGGGTACCAAAGGCTTTAAGATGCCGTACGAGTTATCGGGAGGGGAGCAGCAGCGTGTGGATATTGCCCGTGCTATGCTGAATTCGCCAAAACTGATCCTGGCGGATGAGCCCACTGGTAACCTGGATCCGGAAACTTCCGATGGTATTATGCAGCTGTTGTTCCGTATTTGCCGTGAAGGAACTGCCATAGTGATGGCCACACACGATTACATAGTATTACAGAAATTCCCGTCGAGAGTACTGCGTACAGAAAACGGGCACGTAACGGATAATGCAGCTGTGAATTTTTCTTCTTAGGAGTTGTTGAGAAAGAAAATATTACGGATGTACATTATCCTTCATTTATTATTAATTTCCCGTTAATTGGTAATTCCTATTTTTTAAATTACCTTTGCACCGGAAAAATAGCGACAAAAAACATTATTATTACTTATTATTTTTAAAGATGTCTTACTTAACTGTTGAAAAGAAAGCCAATATTTTTAAGGAATTTGGTGGAAGCGAAAAAAATACAGGCTCTGTGGAAGCACAAATCGCACTGCTGACTGAGCGTATCAACAGCATTTCCGGTCACCTGAAACAAAACAAAAAAGATTTTTCTACCCACCGTGGTTTGATGAAGATGGTTGGCCAGAGAAAGCGTTTGCTTTCCTATTTATCTAAAACCAACCTCACAGGCTACCGTGCCCTCATTGAGAAGTTAGGTATCAGGAAATAACCATGACTTAATTATAGCGCTATTCCCAACTTATATGGTTGGGAATAGTTTTTTTGTATGTATACCTTTTGTTATTCTTTAGCGATCAAAAAAGAATAATTTTATTTTTAATCCTCACTTTATTATGAATCTGACACCTATTTCAGTGAAATTCGATATAGGAGACGGTCGTATGGTGACCATCGAAACCGGCAAGTTGGCCCGTCAGGCTGACGGTGCCGTTACGGTGCGTTTAGGGAATTCAATATTGCTGGCCACCGTGGTAGCAAATAAAGAACCCAAACCAGGCCAGTCTTTCTTCCCCCTTACAGTTGATTACCAGGAAAAGTTTGCATCCGCCGGCCGTATCCCTGGTTCTTTTTTCAAGCGTGAAGGCCGGTTGTCTGATTCCGAGGTACTTATTTCCCGTTTGATTGACCGCGCTCTGCGTCCCCTGTTCCCCGATAATTATTTATGTGAAGTACAGGTACTGGTGTCCCTGATTTCATCTGATCCCGAAGTAATGCCCGATGCACTGGCCTGTCTGGCTGCATCTGCTGCATTGGCTGTATCCGACGTTCCCATCCAGGAAATTATTTCTGAATGCCGCGTAGCGCGCATCGATGGTAAATTCGTGATCAACCCTAACCGTACTGAACTGGCTAAAGCCGACATGGACTTCATCATCGGTGCTACCGATAAGAACATCATGATGGTGGAAGGTGAAAGTAAAGAGTGCCAGGAAGAAGACCTGATCCTCGCTATTGAAGCAGCACATGCTGCGATCAAAGTGCAGGTTAAAGCACAGGAAGAACTGCGTGACCTGAAAGGTGTAACCGGCAAACGTGAATACGCACAACCTCATCAGAACGAAGAACTGAAAGCAAAAATAGCAACTTTTGCAAAAGATAAAATTTACCAGGTAGCTAAGTCAGCTTCAGCCAAGCACGATCGCAGCGATGCGTTTGCTGCCATCGGTACCGAACTGAAAGAACACCTGGGTGAATTACCGGAAGAAGACCAGCCACTGGTAAAAGAATATCTGCATGACCTGGAAAAAGAAGTGATCCGCAACATGATCCTGGATGAATCCGTTCGTCTGGATGGCCGTGCACTGGATCAGGTTCGTCCGCTGGCAATGGAAACAGATATCCTGCCTTCTCCTCACGGTTCCGCCCTGTTTACCCGTGGTGAAACACAGTCGCTGACTACCGTTACACTGGGTACTCCGGAAGATGAACTGCTGATCGAAAGCGCAGCCGTTTCCAACTATTCCAAATTTATCCTGCACTACAATTTCCCTCCATTCTCTACAGGTGAAGTGAAAATGATGCGCGGTCCCGGCCGCCGTGAAGTAGGACATGGTAACCTGGCCATGCGCTCCCTGAAGCAAATGATGCCAGGCAGCGACTACGCTTACACTGTAAGGGTGGTTTCTGATATCCTGGAATCAAATGGTTCTTCCTCCATGGCTACCGTATGTGCTGGTTCGCTGGCACTGATGGACGCTGGTGTGCCCCTGCCTAAACACGTTTCAGGTGTGGCAATGGGTCTTATCTCCCGCGCTTCCGATGGTAAATGGGCAGTATTAACCGACATCCTCGGTGATGAAGATCACCTGGGTGACATGGACTTTAAAGTAACCGGTACCCGCGATGGTATTGTGGGTATACAGATGGATATCAAAGTAGATGGTTTAAGCATGGATGTAATGCGCTCTGCACTGGCCCAGGCCAGGAAAGGCCGCCTGCATATCGTGGAAGCCATGTACGAAGTAATGCCGGCTGCACGTCCTGAACCAAAACCACATGCACCACGCATGGAGAAGATCATCATCGACCGTGAATTTATCGGCGCTGTTATCGGACCCGGTGGTAAAATTATACAGGAGATCCAACGCGAAACCGGTACTACCATCAACATCGAAGAAGTTGGTGAAACCGGTGAAGTAAGTATCTTCTCCGCTCAGAAAGAAAGTCTCGATAAAGCAGTTGCATGGGTGAAAGGAATCATTGCAATACCTGAAGTAGGTGAAGTATATGAATCCGTTGTAAAATCCATCATGCCTTACGGTGCTTTCGTGGAGTTCATGCCTGGTAAACAAGGCTTGCTCCACATCTCCGAAGTTTCCTGGAAACGCCTGGAAACAATGGAAGGTGTGCTGACAGAAGGCGAAAAAGTAAAAGTAAAACTGACTGGTACCGATCCTAAAACCGGTAAGTTTAAGCTGAGCCGCAAAGTGCTCATGCCTAAACCGGAAGGTTACGTAGAAAGACCAGAACGTGAAGAGCGTGGCGACAGAGGCGACTTCCGTGATCGTGGAGATCGTGGAGACCGCGGCGGTGATCGTGGAGACAGACGTGGTCCCCGTGACGACAGACGTGGCGGTGATGACAGACGCGGTGGCGGCGAGAGACGTGATTTCAACCGCGACGGTAACCGTGGTGGCGGAAATTACAACGCCGGTCCTGATAAACCTCAGGAGCCTACCTTTGATGCCGAATAGGCGCTGTTATAGCTAGCAGATAACTGGAATTAAATACAAAAGAAAGCAGTCACCCAGGTGGCTGCTTTCTTATTTTTATGACAAGGTGGTTTATCTCCTGGTCAGTTGCTCTACACGGAAAGTGCTTTCCCTGAAAATTTCGCGGCCGCTGTTCAGGCGAAACACCCGGTAATTATTGCCATCCACCGGTTCGGCAATCATCTTATAAGCAGGTTGCAGCGCTTTGGTACTCCTGTCTATCACCCGTACTTCCCCGCCAGCCAGCAGGTCTGGCATAATTTCTTCCACGTAGGGGAGCATAATACCGCCATCTTCTGCCCACAACATATTCATTTTACCGGTACTGTAGCTGAAGTCCTTGTTGGCAGTGTCTTCCAGGTAGCAATAAGCCTTGCGGAAATGATTGCCCATATCTATGGCATTCAGGTGTGCAAACTGCACGCTGTTAAATACCTTGTTACTGTATTTACTGTTGCGCAGGGTGGAATCCATACCCGTCATATATTCCGTGAGATGCTTCCGGTCAAAGATCAATGTTACATTTTCAGTCTGGTAAATGATGGAATCTGTGATAGGTTCAGGAGGCCGTACTTTAATTACCTGGGCCATTCCCGACAGGGACAACGCCACGCCGGTGAGCAGGAGGAACAGTGCTTTCATAGGATATATGATATGATTTATTAATCAAATATAACAATTTTTAATATTGAGTGATGATTTTAGCTGCGGATGGGGTGTCAAAACGCTGAAAGCTAGCAGCTAATGGCTATATTTGCTGCCTATGTCTTACATTGCTATTACCATGCGGGCCGGCGCCGCACAAACAGACCTGCTGATTGCCCAATTATCTGAGCTGAAATATGAAGGGTTTGAGGAGCAGCCGGATACGCTGATTGCTTATATTCCTGCCACTGACTTTGACGAGGCCGTATTGCAGCAGCAATTGGAAGCCTACGGGGTAACCTATACAAAAGAAACGATTTTACCGGTGAACTGGAATGCCCTGTGGGAAAGCAATTTCCAACCGGTGCAGGTAGATAATTTTTGTGGTATCCGGGCGGAGTTTCATCCGCCATTTGATCCGCAGCCCGCATATGAAATTATTATTACGCCTAAGATGGCTTTTGGTACGGGGCATCATGCTACCACGGCCTCTATGATAAAGCTCATGGAGCCGCTGGATTTTAAGGGCAAAAAGGTATTTGATTTTGGTACCGGAACCGGTATCCTCGCCATCCTGGCGGAGATGATGGGGGCTGACACGGCGGATGCAATTGACTACGACGAATGGTCCGTAAATAATACGTTGGAGAACATTGCTGCCAACGGGATGAACAAGGTAAAAGTATGGCAGGCGGACAACCTTGAGGCAATTACCGGAAAATATGATATATTGCTGGCAAATATCAACTATAACATTTTACTGAAATTTATGGGAGATATGGGGCATTTGTTAGTGCCGGGGGGCAAATTACTATTGAGCGGCATCTTACCTACGGATGAAGAAAACATTGCAGCGGCCGCGGTTTCAAAAGGATTTATCATGGAGAAACGGATCGAAAAAGACAACTGGCTGGCGCTCCAATTTTCTGTACCGGACTCAAAATAGATTAAAACTTACATATAAACAGCGTTGATAATCCAACTTTTGTGTTATAATCTTTTCTAATATTCTCTCTATTTTAACACAGAATTTGTTATCTTAGCATTCCTAACTTGTAGTGATGATAGAAATTTTATTGCTTTTTTGTGCTTATCTGATAGGATCTGTTCCTACAGCTGTTTGGGTGAGTAAAGGCGTTTTTGGTATGGATATCCGGGAGTATGGCAGCGGCAATGCCGGCGCCACCAATACATTCCGGGTGCTGGGGCCTAAAGCGGGTACTTTTGTAATGGTAGTAGACATGCTGAAAGGTGTGTTAGCAGTACGTTTAGCTTATCTGGCTCCTTATTATCTTGATCCTGAACATCTTACTCAATTGGTGAACCTCCAGATCGGCCTGGGGCTCGCTGCAGTGGTAGGTCATATATTCCCTATCTGGGCAAACTTCAAGGGCGGTAAAGGAATTGCTACCCTGTTCGGGCTGGTGCTTGCCATACAGCCGTTGGTAGCTTTATGCTGTGTGGGTGTATTTTTAATGATCCTTTTTTTAACGAGATACGTTTCTCTCAGTTCTATTATTGCCAGTATCGCTTTCCCGATCCTGATCCTCTATATCTTCAATGAACCTGAAATCTTTTATCGCATATTTGCTATTGCTGTAGCTTTAATGGTGGTGTTAACCCATCAGAAGAATATCACGCGGCTGTTGAAAGGTGTAGAAAGTAAAGTGCCGTTATTCAAGAACAGAAAAGACAAGAACTAGTTACAGTTATATATTAAAGCAGGAAGCAAAAAGCGACAGCCATAAAAATGTGCATGCTTTTTGCTTTTTGCTTTTTGCGTTTTCGCATATTTAAATTGATGCTCCCATGAAAAAGTATGTTTTATTCTTTACTGCAAGCCTCGCATTGGCGGCCTGTTCTCGTGTACCCATCACCGGCCGTAGTCAGCTGAACCTCGTTCCTGAAAGCACGATGCAATCAATGGCTGTGCAACAATACCAATCATTTTTGTCTGAAAACAAAGTAGTGGCGCAAACTGCCAGTAAAGACGCTGAGATGGTGAAAAGAGTGGGGCAGCGCATTGCGTCGGCTGTTACCAGGTACATGAACCAGAATAATATGGGGGGTGAAATATCCAGCTATAAATGGGAATTTAACCTGGTAGATAACAAAGAAGTAAATGCCTGGTGTATGCCCGGCGGTAAAGTAGTGGTGTATACAGGTTTGCTGCCCGTAACCCAGAATGAAACTGCCCTGGCCTGTGTAATGGGACATGAAATAGCACATGCCATTGCGCGTCATGGTAACGAACGTATGAGCCAGGGACTGGTAATGCAGGGTATCCAGGTAGCCGGCGCTGTAGCGCTGAACAAGAACCCTACCGCGGTAAACCTTTTTAACCAGGCATTTGGCGTAGGCGGCAACTTAGGTACACTCGCCTTCTCCCGTGGTAATGAGCTGGAAGCCGATCACCTGGGAGTAATATTCATGGCGATGGCCGGTTACAATCCGCAGGAATCAATTCCTTTCTGGCAACGCATGGCCAGTATGAGTAAAGGTCAGAAACCACCTGAACTCCTGAGCACACACCCCAGCGACGCTACCCGCGTACAAAAATTACAACAGCTGATGCCGGAAGCAATGAAGTATTATACACCGGCGAAAGCATAGGGTCTTTAAAAAGCAACGGGCTGGTAATGTAGTATTACCAGCCCGTTTTCTTTATATCTTCCCTTATTCCGTTATAATCTCAATTACCTTCTTATTTTTCTGCACCTTCATCTTCTCGGGCACATGTGCCAGGATTTCTTTTTTAAAGGCTTCTATCAGCGCCTGTTTAATAAAGTGACGATGGGTTACCAGGCTGATTTCCCTTACCGGTTCCGGCGCCTTGAAATAGCGGACCATGTTCAGTTGCCGGGAGGAGAGATCCTGTAACGACAGCTCCGGTAAAATTGTATAGCCTTCGTTGAGATCTACCATTCTTTTCAGCGTTTCCACACTGCCGGTATTGTATTCCAGGTTCTTGTTATCGCCCATGGTAAATTTATCCTTACAGATATTCAACACCTGGTTACGCATGCAATGCCCTTCATTGAGCAGCCACACATCTTTGATATCCAGCTCGTCTGTTTTTACGATTTTTTTCTCGTATAAAGGATTGCTTTTAGCAGTGTACACCACAAAGGACTCATAAAATAAAGGATGTTCTTCCAGGTGCGGGTTATGCAGGGGAGTGGCCAGCAAACCACAATCCAGCAGTTCCTGTTTCAGTTGCTGCATAATTTGCTCGGTAGGATATTCCCATATTTCCAGGCGCACCTTCGGATATTTTTTCATAAACCCGGTGAGGATACGGGGAAGCAGGTAAGGCGCCAATGTAGGAATGATGCCTACTTTCAGATTGCCTTGTACTTCCTTTTTCTGGTCTGCTATAATTTCACGGATGCGTGCATTTTCCTTAATGATGATCCTGGCCTGGGCAACCACGGATATACCTATTTCAGTAGGGACTACCGGTAATTTGCTGCGATCAAACAGTTTAATGCCTAACTCATCTTCCAGCTTCTGAATCTGCATGCTCAGCGTTGGCTGGGTTACAAAGCACTTCTCTGCTGCTACTACAAAACTTCTGTATGTATCTACCGCAACAATGTACTCCAATTGAACTGTCGTCATTTCCTGTAAGATTGTGCAGCAAAGGTATAAATAAAATCTATAGGAAGACGTTAAAACCTATAAAAGCAACGGGGGGTAGTGAAATCCTTCACTACCCCCTGTTGCTTTTATAGTAATATGTTTAACTAGAATATCCTGTAACGGTATTTGATTTTTTCTGTATTGCTATACAGTTCCCTGATATTGATAGACGCCTGGATTTCTCCTACTGCTTCTGTTTTCAGGTTCCTGAACTCCGCCTGTTTGGCATCGATGATGCTTTTATCAGCCAAGCCGTTGTCCTGGGCTATTTTCAGCGAGTTGTTTACTTTAGTATAGTAAGAATCCAACAGCGTGAAATATTCGTTATAAAGATTTTCAAATCGCTTGGTTTGTAAAACCAGGTCTTCCAGCTGGTTGTTTACTTCTTTCAGGGAAGAATTTTCGCGCAGCAGGGATTCATAATCGATCCGTTTGCCTTTGGTATATTTCTCTTCCAGTTTCGCGAAGTAATCAACTACCTTTTCTTTCTTAAAATCAAAAAAGTATTCATTCATCGTTTGGCTCAAACCCTGATTCCCTTTCTGTGGAGCAGGGAATTTAAGGGAAGTGGCAGTAAACGAAAGATGATCAAACAGGTTATCCTGTAACAGGCTTAGCTGATCTTTATTAAAGTTCAGGCCATATTCAAATTTCTGGTTGGCATCATTCAATGCGGTGTAGTACACTACATATTTGTTCAGCTCTTTTTCGAAATCCTGTAATGACTTCTGGTTAATCTGTTTGTTGTTCACACTCACACTGTGCAGAAAGTTCATTACTGAGTTGGCAATCGCCAGCGGAGGAGTGAGGGAGGTAAAGCTCTGGAAAATAGGACTGTTGATGATGGATTTGGTAGACTCTACAATTTTAGAATTCTTCTCTCCTTTATCTCCTTTATTTTTCAGGATGATCTTTTCCACCAGCTCTACAATACGGTCGCTCAAAGAAAAGCCCAGCGCTTTACTTTCCGGGTTATTCAGGGAGGTGATGAAAACATCGAGGTTATTGGTCGTAGTACGCGACTTCAGATCGATAATTTTCTTATTCAGCAGATAATACGTTTCACTGGCATTAATGATATTATTTTTTATCAGGTCGTACTTCGTGATATTATCTATTTCCTTTCCCTGTAACAGGGCCTGTATAGCGGTAGAGTTTTGTTTGTCATTGTCGGTGATCCGTTGTACATCTTCCAGCAGTTTGCGGATAGTGGTATCCTGGGTTTTGATAACAGGAGACGTGGTGCTTTTCAGTTCCGGGTCCTGTGCATAAGCTGTCTGGAAAGTAAAAAGTAAAACAAGAGGGGCTGGTAGCACTTTAATCCATCTGGTCGTCAGGAATTTTTGAGCCAGGTGTACTAACGGTAATGACTCATCGGGCTTGCTGGTCAAGCGTTTATCGTGCCTCATTTCCGTTGGTAGGTGTTTTAACATATTGTTTTTGCTTTTTGTTAACAAAAATTTAAGAAAATATGATGCCAAAAACATCATCAGGCAAAGATAAATAATTAATAACAGTTAAAATTAAATCATGATAGGTGGTGTCCGGAATGCATTTTCCGGATATATTTTGAATTATCAGCAGGTGAGTTACCTTTGCTGCCAAATTTGATCCACTTTCATGCTTAATAACAAAAAGATAGTGGTTGTATTACCGGCCTACAACGCAGCACTTACGCTGGAAAAAACATTCCGGGAAATCCCTTTTGACATAGTTGATGATGTAGTGCTGGTAGATGATGCCAGCAGAGACGATACCCTTGAAGTCGGCAAGCGGCTGGGGATTCAGCACCTGATACGCCACGACAACAACAAGGGTTATGGCGGTAATCAGAAGTCATGCTACAATAAAGCACTGGACCTGGGAGCTGATATTGTGGTGATGCTGCATCCCGATTATCAGTATACACCAAAGCTCATTACAGCGATGTGCAGTATTATTGCCAATGAGGTGTACCCGGTGGTTTTTGGGTCCAGGATTCTTGGAAAAGGCGCCCTGAAAGGGGGAATGCCGATGTACAAATACATATTTAATCGTTTCTTAACATTGACACAAAACATCCTGATTGGTCAGAAGCTGAGTGAATATCATACCGGCTACCGTACTTTTTCATCGGAAGTATTGCGTAATATCAACTACATGGCTGATAACGACGATTTTGTATTTGATAATGAAATGGTTTCGCAGATATTTATGAAAGGATACGATATTGCAGAAATTACCTGTCCTACCAAATACTTCGACGAGGCCTCCAGTATCAATTTCAAACGCAGCGCCATTTACGGGTTGGGTGTTTTGAGAGTATCACTGCAGCATCGTTTGCATATGTGGGGCATCGTAAAAGGAAAGATCTATTAAAAAATAATTTAGCAGTGGGTTTAGCGCAACAGTATAATTTAGCCGGAAAATACCTGAAGTATTATTTTACCTCAGGCAATCGTCACGACGTACATTCTCCCTTTGTATTTTCACTGATCGAGGATGTATTGCTGGATAAAAAACAGCAGCCGGCTTTCCGGGAAATAGAACAGTTGCGCAAACAGTTGCTGCAAAGTAATGAAACGCTCCAGGTAACCGACCTGGGCGCCGGGTCGCTGATATCAGCCGGTAATGAACGCCGCGTAAAGGATATTACCCGCTACGCAGCAAAACAGCCTAAATTCGGGCAATTCTTCTACCGGTTGATACAATACCTCCAGCCGGCCCGTATTCTTGAACTGGGTACTTCTATGGGGCTTTCTACAGCGTATATGGCAAAGGCCGCCCCCCATGCCCGCATTTATACCATTGAAGGCTGCCCGAATATAGCAGCCAGGGCCGCCAAGAATTTCGAAGCGCTTCATATCAAAAACATCACGCAGGTAACCGGAAATTTTGATACTGTGTTACCGGATGTGTTAAAACAAATGCAGTTGCCTGATTGGGTGTATATCGATGGCAACCACCGCAAGGAACCCACGCTGGCTTATTTTGAGCAATGCCTGCAGTTTGCAGATGAATACTCTGTTTTTATCTTCGACGATATCCACTGGACGCCTGATATGGAAGCCGCCTGGCATACGATACAGGAACATCCGCAGGTAACCATGACCATCGACCTCTTTTTTATCGGGTTGGTATTTTTCCGGAAAGATTTTAAAGTCAAGCAGCATTTCACCCTGAAATACTGACTTTGCCGTAGTATATTGGGAATAAAAATACCCCGTTATGCGTTACCTTAAATTATTCTTCCTGGCCTGCGCGCTCACCGGTAGCCTGGTGGCGGCTGCACAGGACGATCTTTCCCAGTACAGCAGGGAATCGTTTATCCGTAAGGGTGATACCCTCCGCTACCGTCTGCTGCTGCCCGCCAACTATAACCGTCACAAAAAATATCCGCTGATCGTTTTCCTGCATGGGTCCGGTGAAAGAGGCAGTGACAATAACGCGCAGCTGCTGCATGGCGGCGCCATGTTCCTGCGTGATACCATCCGCGCCAATTACCCGGCATTCGTTGTTTTCCCGCAATGCCCTGCCAATCAAACCTGGGCGCCCATGAAATTTGTGCGCGACAGCACCGGTAAGGTAATCCAGGCAGATTTTCCGCTGGAGGGCGATCCTACACCGCCCACCGCCTTACTCAACCAATTACTGGATAGTTTACTCGCCGGCGGAAAAGTGGATACCAAACGGGTGTACATCGGCGGTTTATCACTGGGTGGAATGGGCACCTTCTACGAAATCACCAAACGCCCCGATATATTTGCAGCTGCATTTCCTATCTGTGGCGCCGGCAACGTAGAGGCGGCGGACAGGTTTGCTAAAAAAGTGCCGGTGTGGATCTTTCATGGCGGCGATGATAAAGTAGTACCGGTAGAAGCCTCCAGGGCGTATGACGCCAAACTGAAAACGCTTGGTGCAGAAGAAAAATATACAGAATACCCCGGCGTGGGTCACAATAGCTGGGATAATATGTTTGTGGAACCAGGCGTAATGCCGTGGTTGTTTCAGCACCGTAAAAAATAAAATATACAGCGGATCGCCTCGTAAAGCGATCCGCTGTGTTTAAAAACAATTAGTTGCCTCCCAGCGCACGATATAGCGATACCATTCCCTGGTACACATTCCGGCGCGTACTAACCAGCGCCAGCTCCGCTTCCAGTACACTCTTCTGTGCAGTAATCACTTCCAGGTAATTGGCATATCCGGTGGTAAAAAGAATGTTAGCGGTAGACACAGCCTCCTGCAATACCAGTACTTCCTTGCTTTTCAGCGCATAGGCTTCCTGCTGGTTTTCCACTTTATTTAAGGCGGAAGCTACTTCCTGGTAGCCATTTACAATTGCCTGCTGGTATTCGTAGAATGCCGTCCAGGCATTGGCGGTACTGATATTGTATTGTGCCTGTATCTGTTTTTTATTGAAGATGGGGGCGGTTAAATTGCCTACAGCGCCCCATGCGATAGACGCGGGTGACTGGAACAACAGTCCTGCTTTGAAAGCGTTAAAGCCCGCATACGGTGTGATGGTAAGTCCGGGTAAGAAGGCAGCACGCGCAGCTTTTACATCTGCTTTTGTAGCAGCCAGCTCCAGCTCTGCACGCTGTATATCCGGGCGTTGCAATAACAGGCTGGCGGGTATCCCTTTTTTAATCGCTTCCGGCAACGCCTGCGCGTCTTTTACCGTGCTGCGTACAATTGGCTGTGGCAGCCTCCCCAGCAGGGCGTTGAGCTGGTTTTCCAGGGAAGCGATTTCCTGTTTTACGCCATATTCCAATGCCTGTGTACTCAGCAACTGGGCGGTGAATTGTTGCACTGCCAGCTCGGTGGCGCGTCCGCCGGCTTTTTGAATATGCACGGTAGCTACCGCCGTTTCCTGCAATTTGATATTGCGTTGTATAATAGCCAGCTCGTTGTCCATCGCAGTGAGCTCGTAATACAGCCCGGTAACGCCTGCCACTATTTGCGTGGTGAGCAGGCGGCGTCCCTGTTCACTGCTGAGAAAGCGTGCATAAGTGGCCTGGCGCTGACTTTTCAGTTTCCCCCAGAGATCTATTTCCCAGCTGCTTCTCAGGCCGGCAAAATATTCAGGTGTGGGGCTGGGAATGCGTTGGTCTTTACTGATATTGGGCGACAGGTTGGTATCGAAATTACCAACGCCATTGAGCGTATAATCTGCATACTTATCCACACCGGCTGACAAGGCAAGGTTCAGCGATGGCAGCCAGGCATTTTTAGCCATCATCAGGTTGGCCTGTGCCGTAGCTACACGCTGTGCGGCGGAGAGCAGGTCGTAGTTGTTACGCAATGCGGTATCAATAAGGCTTCGCAAGTTCGGATCATTGAACACCTGTGCAAAATTGTGCAGCGAAATGGTATCACTGTTATTGCCTGATACAACGGGAACGCTTATACGTTCTGGCAGCGACAGTTCTTTTTGTGTGCTGCAGGCCACTGTTGCAGTGGCCATCGCCGCATATAAGGTGTATTGATATATTCGTTTATTCATTGGTGTAATCTTTTAGTTCAACGGTTTTTTTCCTGATCATGGAAGCAAACAGCACATATAATCCGGGTATGATCAGTACACCGAAAATGGTTCCGATGAGCATGCCACCGGCTGCGGCGGTACCAATGGAACGGTTACCCATGGCGCCTGCACCGGAGGCAATACACAAGGGTATTAACCCGGCAATGAAAGCGAAAGACGTCATGAGAATAGGGCGCAGCCTGGATACGGCGCCTTCTTTAGCTGCGGCCAGGATGGTAGCCCCGTGTTTGTTTTTCAGGATCGCAAATTCCACGATGAGGATGGCGTTTTTACCAAGTAACCCTATCAGCATTACCAATGCTACCTGTGCGTAGATATTGTTTTCCAGGCCCAGTAACTTCAGGGAAAGGAACGCGCCGAAAATACCGGCAGGTAATGATAGCAATACTGGCAGCGGCAGCAGGAAACTTTCGTATTGGGCGGCGAGCAAGAGGTATACAAACACCAGCACAATGATGAAAATGTAGAAGGCCTGGTTACCGGAAAGGATCTGCTCTCTCGTCATACCACTCCATTCATAGCTGTATCCCCTGGGCAGCTCTTTGGCGGCTACTTCCTGTACGGCGGCAATGGCCTGGCTGCTGCTGAATCCTGGTTTGGCGTCGCCATTGATCATAGCGGCAGTGTACATGTTATAGCGTGTCAGTTGTTCCGGTCCGTATACACGTTCCAGTTTTACGAAGTCGGAGTAAGATACCATTTCGCCGCGGTCATTTTTTACATAGAGGCGCAGCAGGTCATCGGGTTTGGTGCGGTAGGAAGGATCCGCCTGCACCATTACCTTATACATTTGCCCGAAGCGGATGAAGTTGGATGCATAGAAACTGCCCATTAGTGTTTGAAGGTTGCTCATGGCATTTTCAATACTCACGCCTTTTTTCGCCGCCATCGCCTGGTCTACGTGGATCAGGTACTGAGGGAATTCCGCATCAAAACTGGTGAAGGCGCTGCCTATTTCCGGGCGTTTTTTCAGCGCGTCGATGAACTGGTTGGTGACCTGCGCCGTTTGCCGGAGATCGCCGGTGCCGCTGCGATCGAGCAGCCGCAGTTCAAACCCGCTGGAGTTACCGAATCCCGGAACGGTAGGCGGCGGGAAAAATTCTATGCTGGCATCTGCAATACCGGCTGTTTTCTTTTGTAATATTTCATTGATATCCTGAACAGATGCTTTGCGGTCGTCCCAGGGTTTCAGGTTCACCATGCCCATACCATAAGAGGCGCCGGCTACTTCGTTTACCAGGCTGTATCCCGCAAGTGTGGATACAGATTCCACTTCTCCCAGTTCAGCGGCAATGGCCTGCACCTGGTCCAGTATGGCTTCGGTACGTTCCACGGTTGCGCCCGGGGGAGTAGTCACGTTTACATAGATCATGCCCTGGTCTTCCGTAGGAATAAACCCGGAAGGCAGGATGGCGCTAACACCCCAGGTAGCGGTGAAGAAAAACACCAGGCAGGCCAGCGTGATCAATCTCCTGCCGGCGATGAAGCTGATAAGCTTCGCATATTTATTTTCGGTAGCATTATAGCCTTTGTTGAAACCGTTAAAGAAGCGCTGCAGCAGGCTCTTTTTGCGGGGTTTGCCATGTGTATCTCTGAGCATGATGGCACAGAGTGCAGGCGTTAACGTTACTGCGTTGATACCTGAAATCACAATGGAAATGGCCAGTGTGAGAGAGAACTGCCGGTAGAATACACCCACCGGGCCGGACAAAAATGCTACCGGTATAAACACAGCGGACATAACGAGGGTAATTGCCACCAGCGCTCCGCTGATCTCTTTCATAGCGGCCAGCGTGGCTTCCATCGGAGGCAGGTGTTCCTCGCTCATTTTCACGTGAACGGCTTCCACCACCACAATGGCATTGTCTACCACGATACCGATAGCCAGCACCAATGCAAACAGCGTAAGCAGGTTAATGGAGAAGCCCATCATCTGCATAAACGCCAGCGTACCAATCAGCGCTACCGGTACTGCAAGCGCCGGGATGAGGGTGGAGCGGAAGTCCTGCAGGAAAATAAATACCACGATAAATACCAGCAGGAATGCTTCAAATAAAGTTCTCACCACTTCGTGGATAGAGGCGTCGAGGAAGCGGGATACATCGTAGTTGAAATTGAAGGTCATGCCCGGAGGAAAGGAGGAATTCTTCATTTCTTCCATTTTTGCCTTCACATTGTTAATTACTTCACGTGCATTGGAACCGGGGCGTTGTTTGAGCATGATGGAAGCAGAAGGCTTGCCATCCGTTTTGGAAACCATGCTGTAGGTAAGCGAGCCGAATTCCACATCGGCTACATCTTTGAGATGCAGCACGGAACCATCCTGGCCTGCCCGCAGCACAATTTGCTGGTACTGTTCCGGCTCAAAAAATTTACCGGTATAGCGTAATACATATTGCAGCATCATCGCGTTTTTATCAGAGCTTTCGCCGGTTTTACCGGGCGCCGCTTCAATATTCTGTTTGCGGATCGCCTGGATCACTTCATCCGCAGATACGTTGTAAGCCAGCATGCGATCGGGTTTCAGCCATACGCGCATGGCGTATTCCTTGGCGCCCATGATTTCCGCACGGCCTACACCGTCGATACGTTTTAATTCCTGTAGTACGTTGATGTCGGCAAAGTTGTAGATAAACTGTTCATCCAGGGTAGTGTCCTCGCTCATTACGTTGAGGTATAACAGCATGCTGTTCACTTCTTTTTCCGTGGTAACGCCGGCCTTGATTACTTCTTCCGGTAGTTCATCAATAATAGTGGCCACGCGGTTTTGCACGTTAACAGCGGCCTGATCGGGGTCGGTACCTACCTGGAAGAATACCTGTATCACGGTGATCCCGTCGTTACTGGATACAGACGACATATACGTCATACCCGGTACCCCGTTGATGGCCCTTTCCAGCGGTGTAGACACTGCCTTGGCAGATACTTCGGCGTTGGCACCGGTATATTTAGCCGTTACCGTTACCGAAGGCGGTACAATATCGGGGAACTGGGTGACCGGCAAGGTGAATAGCGCAAGCAGGCCTACCAGTGTGATAATAAGCGATATGACCAGTGATAGCACTGGTCTTTTTATAAAAGTTTCAAACATTGTTCCGTGATTTCAGCTCAAAAGCTGTGTGATTATAAACTGAGTAAACTATCCATGGCAACGCCGCGTGGTGAAATCCGGATACCATCGCGGATGTTGCGTACACCTTCGCACACAATACGTTCTCCGGGCTGAAGTCCGGACTGAACAATATAAAAATGTGCAAAGCGGGCCTGTGGAGTAAAGTTTCTCATTTTCACTTTGTTGCTGCCGTCTACCACGAACACATAGTTTTTGTCCTGCATTTCGAATACTGCTTTTTGCGGGATGATTACGGCGCTGTCTATTTCAGTGGTAAGACGAACTTTACCGCTGGCGCCATGTTTCAGCAGCTTGGAAGGATTGGGGAACCGGGCGCGGAAGGCAATGGAGCCGGTATTTTCTTCAAATTCACCTTCTATGGTTTCTATTTTACCGGTATGGTGATAATCGGTGCCATCAGCCAGTACCAGCGCTACCTGGCGGTAGCTGTTGTCGCCTTTGGCCAGCGCTTTATTATACTGAAGGTATTCTGTTTCCGATACGTTGAAGTATGCATAAATTTCGCGTGTATCCGATACCGTAGTAAGCAGGGTGCCTTCACTGATGAGGCTTCCTTTCTTTAAAGGGATACGGTCGATGATACCATCAAAAGGTGCGCGAATGCTGGTGTAAGACAGCCGCATTTCCGCATTGGCGGCGGCAGAGCGGGCTTCTTCTATTTTTGCCTGGGCTGCGGCGAGCTTTGCACTGGCTACTTCCAGTTCGGAGGGCGCTACTACTTTTTTCTCCACCAGTAATTTTACGCGGTCCAGTTCCAGTGCGGCGGCCTTGCTTTCTGCAACCACGCTGCTGAGAACGGCTTTTGCTTTGGCCAGTTCAGCCCGGTATTCCGCGTCATTGATCCCGAAAAGCAGTTGTCCTTTTTTTACTTCCTGTCCTTCGTCAATAAATATTTTATCAAGAAAGCCGTTGACACGAGCGCGTATTTCCACATTTTGTACTGCCTGAATATCTGTTACATAAGAACGGTGCAGTACTGTATCTTTTGTTACCAGTGTGGTAACCGGCAAAACTTTCAGATCCTCTTTGTTGGTGCTTTCTCCTTTGGTGGCGCAACCAGCCATGAAAAGAGCGATCAGCGATGTTAAAATCCCTGTATATTGACGCATAGCAATAAGATATTGATCCCGGCATAACCGGAATAGGTGAATACAACACATCAGGAGGCCATCCGCTATGATAGCAGAAAAGACAGGCATCTCCCTAAGAAAAATTAAAAATGATTACAATAGAAACTGTGTTGCTATTCAAAAGGGCGTGAACCGGAAGAGAAAGGAATAGTAGGCGGGCCGGAAAGATTTCTGGCTGCCATACTCACCGGTTTTATTTTCAGGAATAAGACTGTATGCAGTATTGTCCGCATCAAGATATACAATGCGGGTGGCAGTACTTACCTGTGGAGCCGCAGCAGAAAGGTACCACCGTGTTTTACGTCGATGCTTGGTGACGTGCCATATTTCAGCACTATCATCATCCGCTTCGAGGTGTACCGGGATTTTATTAACAAGACTTAATAACCGGTCCTGCTCTACCTGTTGTTTGTGAAGATCAGGCAACAGGAAATGATGACGATGTGCCGCAAACGAAGGCAGGACGGCTGTTGCCAGCTGTAAGCACAGCAGGAAGCAGACGAGGGTCCAACGTTTTAATATGTACGTACGATCATTCATTAAACCGCAAAATTAATAGTTTTTAGTTTATTTGAAGATTAGTTTATTGTAAAGGGATTATTTTTTGATAGATGGTAAGGTTGTTTTAAAAATAAAGGGCCGTCTCGTTTTATAGAGACAGCCCTTTCCACTCTGCACAGGATTGAATTGTTAACTATTTTATTGCCTGCATGGCAGATTTAGCGGCAGCAATGGTTTCATCCAGGTCTTCGGTAGTGAGTGCATTACTCATAAACCAGCTTTCGAAAGCGGAAGGCGGCAAATAAATACCACGCTCCAGCATGGCATGGAAGAAACGTTTGAATAATTCGTTGTTGGCGGCAGAGGCGGCGGTGAAATCCACAATTGGATACTCCGTGAAATGTGCACTCAGCATTGATCCCATCTGGTTGATGCTATGCACAATGCCGGCAGCGCCAAATGCTTCTTTTAATCCATTCACCAGGTAGCTGGCTTTATCTTCCAGTTGCTGGTAAATAACAGGATTATCGTTCAGCGTTTGCAATAAAGTATAACCGGCAATCATTGCAATCGGATTACCGCTTAATGTGCCTGCCTGGTATACTTTTCCGGCGGGGGCAAGATGTTCCATGATTTCTTTCGGACCGGCCACTGCACCTACCGGCATACCGGCGCCAATGATCTTACCAAAAGTTACGAGGTCGGCCCTGATGCCCAGTAATTCCTGTGCACCGCCACGGGCCAAACGGAAGCCTGTCATTACTTCATCAAAGATGAGCAGGATATTGTTGGCATCGCAAAGCTGGCGGAGCCCTTCCAGGAAGCCCGGCTGTGGAAGGATACAGCCCATGTTGCCGGCTACCGGTTCAATGATAACAGCGGCAATCTGGTTGATGTTATCGGCAATCAGTTGTTCTACTGCAGGTAAATTATTATACGGGGCAGTAAGCGTGTCTTCTGCTACTGCAGTGGTAACGCCTGGCACGGATTGAATGCCCAGGGTGGCTACGCCACTGCCGGCGCTTACCAGGAAGGCATCTGCGTGACCATGGTAGCAACCTTCAAACTTGATAAACTTATTACGGCCGGTATAACCCCTTGCCAGCCTGATGGCTGTCATGCAGGCTTCCGTACCGGAGTTTACCATGCGTATCATATCGATATTAGGCACCATGCCTGTAATCAGTTCTGCGATCTTTGTTTCCAGTTCTGTAGGCGCGCCGAAAGATGTGGAGTAGGTGGCATATTCCTGTATAGCCTTTACTACCGGCTCATATGCGTGGCCGAGGATCATTGGGCCCCAGGAATTGATGTAGTCGATATAACGGTTGCCATCTACATCGTACATATAGGCGCCCTTGGCACGTTCCATAAATACGGGCGTGCCGCCTACACTTTTAAATGCACGTACGGGAGAGTTAACACCGCCGGGAATTACCTGCTTTGCTTTCCCGAATAACATTTCACTTTTACTGTACATCTGTTTCGTGGTTTATTATTTTACGCAAGATAGGGAATTATGCATTCAGCAGTTTTACCGCATCCTTTGCAAAGTAGGTAGCGATCAGATCCGCGCCTGCGCGTTTCATACTGGTCATAGATTCCACGATGGCCTTGTTTTCATCCAGCCAGCCTCTTTCTGCAGCTGCTTTGATCATGGCGTATTCGCCGCTTACATGATAAGCACTAACTGGTACGGTTACACGATCTTTAATAATGCGCATAATGTCGAGGTAAGCCATAGCAGGTTTTACCATTACTATGTCGGCGCCTTCTTCAATATCCATCAGTGTTTCCCGGATCGCTTCGCGGGAATTAGCATAGTCCATCTGGTAGGTTTTCTTATCGCCGAAGCCCGGAGCAGAGTCGAGTGCATCACGGAAAGGACCGTAAAAGCAGGAAGCGTATTTAGCGCTGTAAGCCATGATGCCTGTTTTATCGAAGCCATTTTCTTCGAGGATGTTGCGGATGGCCAGGATGCGGCCGTCCATCATATCGCTGGGCGCTACAAAGTCGGCGCCTGCCTGTGCGTGGCTCAGGCTCATGCGTGCCAGTACTTCTACAGTAGGATCATTTACAATTTCTGTTCCTTCCACAATACCATCGTGGCCGTAGGAAGAATAGGGATCCAGGGCAACGTCGGTCATCACCACCATTTCGGGGATGGCGTTTTTAATGCCACGGATGGCGCGCTGCATCAACCCGTTGGGGTTTACTGCTTCGGTGCCTTTATTATCTTTTACGCTGTCGGGCGCCTTTACAAACAGCAGTACACTTTTAATACCCAGGCCCCAGAGCTCCCTGGCTTCTTTAATAGTAAGGTCCAGGGAGTACCTGAAATAACCTGGCATAGAGCTGATCGCGTCCTTCACATTTTCTCCTTCGGTAACAAATAACGGCGCTATAAAATCGCTGGGTGTTAAAATTGTTTCCGCCACCATTGCACGAATAGCGGGAGATACTCTTAAAATTCTGTTTCTTCTGATCATCTTTATAAAAATTTTATTGTTTTTATATCGTCGCCTGCCTTGTTATTTTACCCATTCCCTGGGCTTCAGGAACTCTTCCAGCTGCGCTTCCGGGCTGCCGGGTGCAGGATGAAAGTCGTACTCCCAGCGGGCTACCGGTGGTAAGCTCATCAGGATGGATTCTGTGCGGCCGTTTGTTTTCAACCCAAACAAAGTTCCCCGGTCGTGAACAAGATTAAACTCTACATAACGTCCGCGCCTATACGCCTGCCAGTTTTTATGTGCATCGGTATAAGGCAGGTTTTTTGTTTTCTCTACCAGCGGAAGATATGCTTCGAGGAAGGCATTTCCATTTGCTTTTGAGAAATTCAGGAGTTCTTCTGCGGTTCTTTCCGCGTTGGGACGGAGGTAATCATAAAAGATACCGCCTATTCCACGCGCTTCGTTGTTACGGTGTTTATTGATAAAATATTCGTCGCAGTGTTTTTTATATGCCGGATACAATTCCTTTCCAAAGGGATCACAGGCATCTTTAAAGGTACGGTGGAAATGAATACCGTCTTCTTCCTCGAGGTAATAAGGCGTAAGATCTGCACCACCACCAAACCAGCTGTCTTTCAGTGTTCCATCCTGGTCATACAATTCAAAATAGCGGAAGTTCGCATGCACGGTGGGTACAAAAGGGTTCACCGGGTGAAGCACCAGCGAAATACCACATGCCATGAACTGGCTGTTGGTAACGCCGAACTGTTGTGCCATCGCTTCCGGCAATTCGCCATGCACGACCGAAGTATTTACACCGCCTTTTTCAAATACATTCCCGTTGGCAATTACCCGTGTTTTGCCACCGCCGCCGCCGGGACGCTCCCAGCGGTCTTCCAGGAAAGTAGCTTTGCCGTCTGTTTTTTCCAGCGCGGCACAGATTTCATCCTGCAAGCCGTGTATGAATGATATGAAATTATTTTTGATGCTCATGGTTAATTATCCGTGTGCTTTAACTGTTTCCACAAATGCTTTGGCATGATCAACCGGAACATTTGGTAAGATTCCATGCCCCAGGTTGGCAATGTAACGCTGTCTGCCAAAACCTTTCAGCATTTCCTTTACGGCCTTTTCAATTTCAGGGATGGGCGCCAGCAATTTAGCCGGGTCAAAATTTCCCTGCAGGGTGATGTTGCTGCCGGCAAACTGGCGGGCCAGTTCCGGTTTAATACACCAGTCGATGCCCAGTCCATGCGCGCCGGTAGCGGCCATATCTTCCAGGGCAAACCAGGCGCCTTTTGCAAATACGATAGTCGGACAAACATCCTTCATCGCGGCTACTATCTGGCGGATATATTGTAAAGAGAATACTTCGAAGTCCTGCGGGCTGAGTAATCCACCCCAGGAGTCAAATACCTGTACGGTATCGGCGCCTGCGACCACCTGTGCTTTCAGGTAAGCGATGGTGGTATCGGTGATCATCTGCAACAGCTGGTGTGCTACAGCCGGTTGCTGATAACAGAATGCTTTTGCTTCATCAAACGTTTTGGACCCTTTGCCTTGCACCATGTAGCAGAGTAAGGTCCAGGGAGCGCCACCAAAGCCGATCAGCGGCACCCTGCCATCCAGTGTTTTTTTAGTGAGTTTCAGGGCATCAAATACATAGTGCAATCTTTCCTGTACATCGGGAACGCATAAACGCTGCAGGTCCTGCGCGGTTTTAATGGGGGCGGGCAGGAGTGGTCCTACTTTTTCCACCAGCTGTACTTCCATGCCCATTGCCTGGGGAACTACCAGGATATCGGAAAAGATAATAGCAGCATCAACGCCTACCTGGTCTACCGGCATCACCGTTATTTCCGTTGCCAGCTCCGGGTTTTCGCAGCGTTCAAAGAACGTATATTTATCACGCAGTTTGATATAATCCGGTAAATAGCGACCAGCCTGACGCATCATCCATACCGGTGTGCGGGAAACAGTTTCGCCTTTAAGGGCCTTCAGCAATAAGTCGTTCTTCAATGCGCTCATTCGTAGCAGTTAATGTTGTTAAAATAAAATATAGCAGTTTGCACCATGCTTTCTTCGCTGATATCGGTGCTGATAATAATTTTGTTATCGGTATGTTCCCGCAGTTCGGTGGCAGTTGTTCTGCCAATGGCGAAGCAAACGGTTTTACTGTTTAGCCGGTTGGCCGACAGGTAACTTTTTACCGCACTGGGACTGAAAAATAATATGCCGTCGTAATGGTCCGCTATTACGGCCGGAGCGGGAATATTCTCGTAGATCACGAATTCTTTTACTTCAATACCGGCTTCCTGTAAGGTATCCGGTAATTCGTTTCTCCGGATACTGCCGCAGAAGAAGTTAACGGAAGTTATATCAAGTTGTATAATTATCCTGGCAAGTTCGCTGCCATAGGGCGATTCCGCTAAGATTTTACAATCAGTGAATACGTTTTCCACTGCTTTCCTCGTGCTGCCGGAGATACAGCAGATATTTGGCTCGCTGATCACATAAAACGTATCATCCTGGTGGAGATAGTATTTATCCAGTATTCTTGCTGCATTGGCACTGGTGAACACATGTACTGCTTCCGGCCGGAACACCTGCAGCAAACGCTCTTCGCCCAGCAGCATTTCATTTTTAAGCGGCTTTATCTGTATAAAATCCTGTACATCTATGTGAATACCACTTTCACCAGCAACAGCCACAGAGCTGTCTGTTAAATGCCTGGTGCTTAATATGCGGTATTTATCATTTTGCATTTCTGATCTGTGCTACAATTTCAGCGCCGCCCTGGGCCATAATATCTTCTGCAGCTTCCTGTCCGAGGTGTTTGGCTTGTTCCAGTGGCACTTCGCGTGAAACAGAGAAGAACCGGGCGCCATCCAGGCTACACAGTTCGCCGTTGAAATGTATGTGATTGTTTTGTATATATGCGTAAGCGCTGATAGGGGTGGTGCATCCGCCCATCAGCGTGCGTAAAAATTCGCGTTCAATATGTGTAGTGAGTGCGGTTTCTGCGTGGTTAAAAGCTGCGCAGGCATCCAGGCAAAATTGATCATCTTCCCTGCAAACTGCTACTACAGCACCTTGTGCAGGCGCCGGTAACATCCAGTCGAGATCAATGGAATTGGCAGGACGGACGTTAATTCTTTCCAGTCCGGCTACCGCGAAAATGGCGCCGTCCCAGTTTTCCTCCGCCAGTTTCTTCAGGCGGGTATTTACATTACCCCGCAGGTTATGCAGCTGGTGTTGTGGATATTTTCGCAGCCACTGGGCTTTACGGCGTACACTGCTGGTAGCGATGTTCGCTATATAACCGGGTTGTGAAAGGAAATTTGTATCGTTTTTGTATACCAGCAAATCTTTTACCGGCCCGCGTTGCAGGATAGCGGCATGCACAATTTGTTTCGGCAGTTGTGTGGGAACGTCTTTGAAGGAGTGAACGGCAATGTCTATACGGTTATTGAGCAATGCCAGATCGAGGCTTTTAGTGAAGATACCCTGTACGCCTATTTCATACAGGGGTGTTACCAGGTCTATATCTCCTTCGCTTTTGATAGGTACCAGTTCTGTACGGTAACCTTGTGCGGTGAGCAGATCATTTACCTGGTTTGCCTGCCACAAGGCCAGCTGACTTTCTCTTGTGCCTATCCTGATAACTTTATCCATTTGTTTATTCCTGGTTAACTCCGGTCTCAAAAATATCGTTGATCATGGCGATGTACTGGTCGCTTTTGTCTGTTTCCTTGCGTACTTTACCAGCCATGAGATTAATCATTTTTTGTATGATACGGGAAGATACGAGTTCGATATCCTCCATGTTGTAGTGTCCTCCGTTTTTCTGTTGCTGTATTTCGCGGGTATGTATTTCCTGCAGTTTATCTTTTACGGCTTTCAACACTACCGCGTGTTTGCGCATTTTATACCAGTAAAGGAATTCCTCCATATGTTCATCGATGATGGAGATCGCCTTTGGTACTTCTCCCAGCCTGTTTTGCAGGGTTTCGTCCTGTACTTTGGAGAGTTCATCCACATTCACCAGGGTGATATGCGGGAGTTCACCTACTGCAGCTTCTACATTGAAAGGAATGGATAAGTCGACGATGAGTTTGGGAGAAGTGTTGCCGAGGTGTTTTGCCAATACCGTTGGATGCGGGGCATTGGAAGCAACGAGGATCACATCTGCCTGCTGCATTTCGCTGACCATATCTTCGATAGGAGCGTATTTCAGCCCGTGCTGACCGGCGAATTCGGCGGCCACCTGCAGGGTGCGGTTAATAAGGGTTACTTCTTTTACGCCGAGGTATTCGATCATGTTCTTGCAGGTATTGCGGCCAATTTTGCCTACACCCAGCAATACAATCTTTTTATCTTTTATATCAGGACAAATGCGTTCCAGCATCCTTACGGTGGCAAAAGCCACTGATACCGTGCCTTTGCTGAGTCCTGTTTCAGTTTTGATGAGTTTGGAAACCTGTAAAACGCTGTTAACAAGCCTTTCCAGGAAGCTGCCGAGGCTGTGATGCGCTTTGGCAAATTTAGTGGCGTTACGTATCTGACCTATGATTTCGTAGTCGCCGAGGATCTGGGAGTCGAGGCCTGTACCTACCTGGTACAAATGCCTGATAGCTTCTTCTCCCGATTTGGTATAAGCTAATTCTTCCAACTGGCTTCTGTCGCCGCTTGATTCCCTGCAAAGCAAATCCAACAACTGCCCCGGGTTCGCTGCAAATCCGTATACTTCCGTTCTGTTGCATGTAGAGAGCACAAAAAGATCGTCTAATTGCACTACCCTGGCATGCTCCAGGAGTTGTTGATACTGAGCCGGATTGATGGCGTATAATCCCCTGATAGCAGCGTCTGTTTTCTTATAGTTGATGCCAACGATATGAAAATTTGCTATTTCTTTTGAATGACTGACCTGCATGATTTTGTATAAGCTTCCGGTTGCAAAAGTACTTTCATACGTCCCAAACAAAAGGGGTTAGCTGTCATTAGTGTGTCATTTCTACTACTGGTAATCATTACGACGAAAAAATGATTTTTATCAGGTTTTGCCTTTACAAAAGAATGACACTAATCGTGCAGGCTGCATGGCGACTATAATGCTTTTCGCTTTCGGCTTTTTGCTTACTTTTGCACCAATTTAAAAGAAATGGTATCTAAATCTGATGTTGGAATAGTATTAATGAACCTCGGATCGCCTGATTCTACCGCCGTGCCGGATGTTAAGCGTTATCTGAATGAGTTCCTGATGGACAAGCGTGTAATTGACTATCCGTGGTTGTTCCGCAAGATCTTAATTGAAGGTATCATTGTGCCTAAGCGTGCGGAGCAATCTGCCCGGGCTTATGAATCTATCTGGTGGGAAGAAGGATCACCATTGGTGGCTTTAACAAAGCAGCTGCAGATGGCGGTGCAGAACGACATGGAGATTCCGGTGGAAATAGCTATGCGCTATGGTAATCCGCATCCGCAGGTAGCTTACGACAACCTGCTCAAACAAAATCCTGACCTGAAAGAAGTAGTGCTGTTGCCGTTGTATCCGCATTATGCCATGTCTTCTTATGAAACAGCAGTGGAATACGCACAGGAAATCTACAAAAAGAAAAAATACAAATTCAAGCTATCGGTAGTGCCGCCGTTTTATGATGAACCGGACTATATCCATGCACTTACAGAAAGCATGCGCCCATATCTTCAGCAGGACTATGATTACGTATTATTCAGTTATCATGGGTTACCGGAAAGGCATATGCGCAAAGCTGATCCTACCGGCGCTCATTGCATGAAGGTAAACGACTGCTGTCATGTAAAATCGCCCGCACATGACTACTGCTACCGTCACCAGATTACAGTGACCACTGAGCTGGTAGCGGAAAAGCTGGGACTGCCGCGGGAAAAATGGGGCATCTCTTTCCAGTCGAGGCTGGGCCGTGAAGAGTGGCTGAAGCCCTACACCGCAGGTTTGCTGGAAACATTGCCCGCCGAAGGGAAAAAAAGACTGTTGATCGTGTGTCCTGCTTTTGTATCAGATTGCCTGGAAACACTGGAGGAGATTGCAGTAGAAGGGAAGCATTCTTTCCTGAACAGCGGTGGTGAATCCTTCACCATGATTCCGTGTTTGAATATTCACCCGTTGTGGGTAAAAGCAGTGGTTAAATATTGCACGCAGATAATCGCAACCGAAGCCGTTTAAATTTAACATATGTCCGATCAACCCGTATTGATTGTCGGCGCCGGCCTGTCCGGGCTGAGCATTGCATATGAATTGCAGAAACTGCAGGTGCCTTACCAGGTACTGGAGGTTTCCGATCATAGCGGGGGTGTAATCAAATCTATACGGGAAGATGGTTTTGAGCTGGATGCAGGCGCCAATACCATTGCAGCCTCTCCTGAATTGCTACAATACTTTACAGAACTGGGGCTTGACAAGGAGATCCTGACCGCTGCTGCCGCCAGCAAGAACCGCTTCCTGGTAAGAAGAAAACAACTGCATGCAGTTTCTCCCCACCCTTTTAAGATCATGGCTTCCCCGTATCTCAGCCGGAGCAGCAAGTGGCGGCTGTTTACAGAGCGCTTCCGTAAACCGGCAACCGTATCTGGAGAAGAAACAGTAAGTGATTTTGTAACAAGAAGATTTAATAAAGAGATTGCTGAATATGTTTTTGATCCGGTATTATCAGGCATTTATGCCGGTAATCCCGATCTGATGAGCGTAGCGGAAGTATTACCTGCACTTCCGCGATGGGAGCGGGAATACGGCAGCGTAACCAAAGGACTGATGAAAGACAAAGGGGCTATGGGCGGCCGGAAAATCATCAGCTTTAAAGGCGGAAACCAGCTGCTCACAAACCGTTTACAACAGTTACTCACTACTCCTGTACGCTTTAATTGCAACGTAACCGGCATCACAGCTGCCAATGGTGGGTACATTGTGAGTGCGGTAGAAAACGGTGTTTCGGAAAGTTATACTGCTTCAAAAGTTGTACTGACCACTCCCGCTTACAGCACCGCGGAAACCATCACCCAACTTGATGCGGCCACCGCAGCCTTATTAAACAACATTCATTATCCCCGCATGGGCGTGCTGCACCTGGGCTTCGACGCTGCTGCGCTGCCACAGCCGCTGGAAGGCTTCGGTTTCCTGGTGCCGAATGCAGAAAATATGCATTTCCTCGGTGCTATCTGCAACTCTGCTATCTTCCCGGATAAGGCGCCTGCAGGGAAAATCCTGTTTACGGTATTCCTGGGAGGAGCGAGGCAGGAACGCCTGTTTGACCAGATGGATCCGGAAACCCTGCAGCAGCAGGTAGTTTCGGAAGTACAGTCTTTACTGCACCTGTCGGCCCCGCCGGTGATGCAGCGGTTCAGTACCTGGAATAAGGCTATTCCACAGTTGAATGTTGGTCATGTTAAGTTGCGGAATGCTGTAACAGACTTTGAAAAAAAATATCCAGGTATTCACATTGCAGGAAACTACCTGCAAGGCGTAGCCATCCCGGCTTTACTGCAACATGCGGCTGCTTTGGCCGCTTCGCTGAAGAAAAATTAAACAGGAAAATAGTTCGTTGTTGCCGTTTTTTCTTTAAATTCCATTATAAATTTCCACCAGATGATTGCAGGAATTTTAAAAGAAAAAAACGGCGAAACCAGGGTGTCTCTTGTCCCTGAAGTAGTAAAGCAACTGCAGCAAATGTCGGTAACCGTGTGGGTGGAGCAGGGAGCCGGCGACAATGCCTTTTATAACGACGACGCCTATATGCAGGCGGGCGCGGAAATAAAAACAGCTGCGGACATCCTCACCGGGGCAGATATCATCTTTACCCTGCAGCCTCCGTCAAAAGAAATAACAGACCAGATCCCTTCCGGGAAAATTATCGCCGGTATTCTGCAACCGTTGTACCGGGTGAACGAGGTGGAGCACTGGGCGTCCCGTAATATCACCGCATTCAGCCTGGATACCATCCCGCGCACCACCCGTGCGCAGGTAATGGATGTGCTTAGTTCCCAGGCCAATATAGCCGGCTATAAGGCGGTATTGCTGGCTGCGTATAGCTATTCCCGTTACTTTCCTATGTTTATGACTGCAGCAGGCAGTATTGCTCCCGCCAAAGTATTGATATTAGGCGCCGGGGTAGCTGGTTTGCAGGCTATTGCCACTGCCCGCCGTTTGGGTGCCGTGGTGGAAGTATTTGACACCAGGCCTGCGGTAAAAGAAGAAGTGATGAGCCTGGGTGCCAAGTTTGTGGAAGTGGAAGGAGCGGCAGATGCTTCCTCCGCCGGCGGCTATGCGGTAGAACAAAGCGAAACCTATAAGCAGCAGCAACAACAACGTATTGCGGAGAGCATTGCGAAAGCAGATATTGTGATCACCACCGCGCAAATCCCGGGTAAAGCCGCACCGGTACTGGTAAGCAGCGATATGCTGGACCGCATGCGCGCCGGTTCCGTGATTGTAGATCTTGCCGCCGCTACGGGCGGTAACACCAGCGTTACAAAGAACAATGAAACCGTGCAGTACAAAGGAGTTACCATCATCGGGAATTCCAACCTGCCTGCCACTATGCCGGCGGATGCCAGCAAGTTATATGCAAAGAATCTATTCAATTTCCTGAAACTGATATTAACAAAAGAGGGAGCGCTGCACCTGAATTTTGAAGATGATATTGTGAAAGGCGCCTGTATTACGCACAACGGTGAAATTGTGAATGACCGTGTGAAAAACCTGATGCAGCCAGCTTAGTAGTCGAGATCGTAAAAATACCCGTCTGATATGGAATATATTTTAACTTTTCTTCACCAGCATATCGATCTTATCTACATCGTTATCCTGTCTGTTTTTTTAGGAATAGAAGTGATTTCGAGGGTGCCGTCTGTATTGCATACACCATTGATGAGCGGCGCCAACGCTATTCACGGCGTTGTAATTATCGGGGCCATCATTGTGATGGGGAAGGCCGAAGCGGATAATTATCCCGCGCTGATCATCGGCTTCCTGGCGGTGATCCTGGGTACGATCAATGTGGTAGGTGGTTTTGTAGTCACCGACCGTATGCTGGAAATGTTCAAAGGCAAAAAGAAATAGCTAACGGCTAAAAGCATAATACTTATGGGATCCAGCATTTTATCAATTATTTACCTGATCGGCTCTGTTACTTTTATCCTCGGACTGAAAATGTTAAGTAAACCGGATACTGCCCGAAAAGGCAATCTGGTGGCTGCCGCAGGAATGTCGCTGGCTATTCTCGGCACTATCTTTCTCTACCGGGTAAATGATGCCCCCCTGCATAATTATGGCTGGATATTCACCGGGCTGGTCATCGGTGGTGTAATAGGCGTGTTGTCCGCAAAGAAAGTGAAGATGACGGCGATGCCGGAAATGGTAAGTATGTTCAATGGGATGGGCGGTGCATGTGCGGCGCTTATTTCTATAGTGGAATTTGACCACCTGATCAAACTGATAAAGAATTTATATGCACCCGTTTCTGACGATCATCTGGCACTTCAGTTACTGGAGTCGTCTGCATCCAAAGGCATGGTGATCATCATTTTGCTGAGCCTGATCATTGGCGCGGTATCCTGTGCAGGCAGTATTGTTGCCTGGGGAAAGCTCACCGGAAAGGTGAAGGATTTTTCTTTCAATGGACAGCACTTCCTCAACATGGGCGTATTGGCGCTGATAGTAGGGCTGTCTGTTTGGCTGGTGTGTATTTTTGGATTGTCGCCTGGAACAGGCATGGTTGTATTTTATGTTATTTTTCTGCTGGCATTGTTCTATGGGGTATTATTCGTGCTGCCGATTGGCGGGGCGGATATGCCGGTGGTGATTTCCCTGTTGAATTCATTTACAGGCGTAGCAGCGGCCTGTGGCGGGTTCCTGTACAGTAATCCAGTGATGCTCACCGGTGGTATCCTGGTAGGTTCAGCCGGAACTATCCTCACCATCCTCATGTGTAAGGCCATGAACCGTTCCTTGAAAAACGTGCTGATAGGCTCTTTCGGCGGTGGTGCGACCGGCGCTGCTGCCTCCGGAAAGGAGCAGGGCAACTATAAAGAAATTAGTTTGAATGATGCCGCCGTAGTACTGGCATATGCCAATAAAGTGATCATTGTACCGGGTTATGGTTTGGCGGTGGCGCAGGCCCAGCATGCTTGTCACGAGCTGGAGAAGCAGCTGGAGGAGAAAGGTGTGGAAGTAAAATATGCGATCCACCCGGTAGCAGGCCGTATGCCCGGGCATATGAATGTGCTGTTGGCCGAAGCAGATGTGCCCTATGAAAAGTTGTTGGAAATGGAGGATGCCAACGCCGAATTCCCCACAACAGATGCGGTATTAATCTTAGGCGCCAATGATGTGGTAAACCCGGCAGCGAAGAGCGATCCGGCCAGCCCTATTTATGGCATGCCTATCCTGGAAGTTGAAAACGCCAAAGTGGTAATCGTTAATAAACGCAGTATGAAACCTGGCTATGCCGGTATCGAAAACGACCTCTTTTTCCAACCCAAAACCTCCATGCTTTTCGGCGACGCCAAGAAGGTGTTGCAGGAGCTGCTTTCCGCTATCAAGGAGGTATAACGCGAATTTTGTCTTTCTCGCTGATTACGCTGATTATACTGATTTAGGGATTTGATCACTTTGGATTTTAAAGGATTTGAGTAGATATAAGCGGACATATTCGCTTTTATCTACCCAAATCTTTTTAAATCCTTTATAAAATCCAAAAAGTAAAAATCAAACTAATCAATATAATCAGCGTAATCAGCGAGAAAGACAACCTACGCTCATATCTCCGCATTTTTGCTAAATTTGCGGAAAAAATTTCCTTTGTCCAGTCAATTACCAGCAGCGCTATTAGATTCGTTAGCGGGACTTCCGGGTTATAACCGGGAAACATTTGAGCAGGTGCATGCCGCCGCCGAAAAGATTACTTCACTGAGATTGAATCCCAATAAAATAAAAACGCCGGAACGGGCGGCAGCCGTGCTGCAATCCTTGTCTGTCACCGGTGCCACCCCGGTCCCCTGGAGCAGGGAGGGGTATTATTTACCGGAGCGGCCTTCCTTTACTTTTGATCCTTATTTTCATGCGGGCGCCTATTATGTGCAGGAGGCATCTTCTATGTTCCTGGAACAAATGGTGCGGGCAACAGTGGATCTTTCGCAACCACTGAAGGTGTTGGATCTTTGCGCTGCTCCGGGCGGAAAATCCACTTTACTGCAATCCCTGATCAGCCAGGATAGCCTGTTGGTGGCCAATGAGGTAATTAAGCCACGCGCTGCGCTGCTGTCAGACAATCTCACAAAATGGGGGGCTGCGAATGTAGTGGTGAGTAATAATGATCCGCGTGACTTTTCACGATTGCCTGGTTATTTCGACCTGGCGGTAGTGGATGCGCCTTGCTCCGGCTCCGGTTTATTCCGTCGCGATCCGGAACTGGTGGAGGAATGGTCGCCGGAAAATGTAACGCTGTGCAGCCAGCGGCAGCAAAGGATTATGGCAGATATGCTGCCAAGTGTAAAAGAAGGCGGCGTTGTCATTTATTCCACCTGTTCTTTTTCTGCAGAAGAAGATGAAGCGATCCTGGATTGGCTGGCGGATCATTTTGAACTGGAAAATATCCCGGTTACCCTGAACCCGGAATGGAGTATTGTTACAACGGTAACGCACAAACGAAATTGTGCCGGTTACCGGTTTTACCCGGACAAACTGAAGGGAGAAGGGTTTTTTATAGCTGCCTTCCGTAAGCGCAGCAGCGAAACTCCGCGTAAACCGAAGCAGCATAAATCAACAGCATTAACTGCCCGCCAGCAGGAAGTGATTACCCCCTGGATAAATATACCCGACAATTACCAGTATTTCATGCACCAGGAAGAAGTATTGATTTTACCACCTTTGGTGGCAACAGAAATACCATTGTTGCGGCAACAATTGTATATTCGCAAGGCGGGTGTAAAAGCGGGGCATCCCAGTGCGAAGGAATTGATTCCCGATCATCAGCTGGCAGCCAGTACATTGGTATCTGATGAGCTGCCGGTGGTATCCCTGGATTTGCGCCAGGCATTACAATACCTGAGAAAGGAGGATCCGGGAGTGAATACAAGGGTGCGTGGCTGGGCACTGGTAAGATATGAGGACATGAACCTCGGCTGGGCGAAAATTTTACCCAACCGCATGAACAATTACTACCCCAAAGAATTGCGCATCCTGAAAGAAATTACCGGGGTGTAAAAACAGCCGGGCGCTATTTATCCGGGAATGATACCAACTTTGAAATACAGTGCCAACGGGGCGCCGTTTATACCGGTGGCCACAACAAAAAGGGATTTTCTCCGTTTGGTTTATTAAATAATTTTGTCAATTTTAACGCATATATTCGTTGCCCGAAATAGCAGATAAAAATTCAGGATCTGCTGCTGCTGTGATACCGGATTAATATGCTTTGCGGAACAGATGTTTCCGTAAAATGAAAGAGAGCAGTAGTCAGCATATCCATCATAAACAGAGTTAGTATGATAAAATCGATTCTATCAATCGTCTTGTTTGGTTTTAGTGCAGCGGCGGCGCAGGCGCAGGACACGCTGGAAGTACAAGGTACTTCCCCCGCTCTCTATATATCCCATGTTGTTAAAAAAGGAGAAAATTTTTATAGCCTTAGCCGCGCTTACGGATTACCACCGAAGGAAATTGCTGCGGCCAATAAAGTGAATATGGAACAGGGATTACAGCTTGGCCACAAGCTTCACATCCCGCTCACTACCGCCAATTTTTCACAAAAGGCGGATGCATCCGGCAAACCCGTATATCATAAAGTATCCGAAAAAGAAACTTTATACCGTGTAAGCGTAAACTACAATAAAGTGCCGCTGGATAATATCCGTCAATGGAATAATTTTTCCGGAGATGGACTCAAAAAAAACAGCTACATAGTTGTGGGCTTTATGAAAGCCGGCGGAGCTGCCGCAGAAGTAACTCCCCGTCCTGAAAAAGTAAAGGAGAAAGCCACACCGGCGCCTGAACCAGTGGTTACACAGGCACCACCACCACCCCCACCTCCGGTAGAAAAGGAAACAGCTAAGAAAGAACCTGAAACACGCCCCGTAGCAGAAGTAACAGAAACTCCTGCGCCTGCCCCGGTTAAAACTGCACCTGTTAGCAGCAGCACTGATTTTGAACAATTGTATGAGCAGCAAACCAATAACGGCAAGAAAACTACTTCCGAAAAGGGCCCTGGTACCTGGTTTAAGAGTAATGCAGTAGGCAAATACTATGCGCTGCACAACACTGCACCACGCGGCACCATCATCAAAGTAACCAACCCTCTCAACGGCAAAGCGGTATACGCCAAAGTACTGGATGTAATACCACAGATGAAAGCCAATGCAGGCCTCATCATCAAGTTGAGCGACAGCGCCATGCAGGCACTCGGCAGCAACGAAACGAAGTTCTACTGCGAACTGAGCTACGAGGATTGATGATCGCGGATTTTGTCTTTCCCGCTGATTACGCTGATTATACTGATTAGTTTGATTTTTACATTTTGATTTTATAAAGGATAAGGGAGATAGAAGCGGATAGATTCGCTTTTATCTCCCTTAATTATTATTGTAAGAAAATCTAGAAATCTAAAAAAAAATCCAAAAGTAAAAATCCAGCTAATCAGTATAATCAGCGTAATCAGCGGGAAAGACAAGATCCGCGCGATTAGAAGCGATAACCCCGGAGGAAAGACTCCACATCCATTTTCTTCTTGCCTTCCAGCTGGATTTCATCCAGGTAGAGATAACCGTCCGGCGCTGCTATTTTTATATAGGTTTTTTGATCGGTGTCGAAGTCGCCCGGTGCTTTTGCGGGTGTAGTAAGTTCCTTATGGGCTTTGTATATCTTCAGCGTTTTGCCCTGGAAGGTAGTCCAGGCAGCGGGGTAGGGACTAAGGCCGCGTACCAGGTTGTAGATGTTATTTAATGGCTCCTGCCAGTTGATCTGGCAGGTTTCCTTGAAAATTTTTGGCGCATGTTTTATTGCTGCCGCAGGAATATTGGCCTGCGGTGTTTCCTTGATATCGCCGGCAGCAATGGCTTGTACAGTTCTCAGCAGTAGGCGGGCGCCTGTTTGCATGAGGGCATCATGCAGTTCACCGGCGGTTTCATCTTCACGGATGGCTACTTTGTCGCTAAACAGGATGTCGCCGGTATCTATTTCATGCTGTAGTTTGAAGGTGGTAACGCCGGACTCTTTTTCGCCGTTAATGATAGCCCAGTTGATAGGCGCGGCGCCGCGGTAGTTGGGCAGCAGCGAGGCGTGTACATTGATAGTGCCTTCCGGCGGCATATTCCATACTATTTCAGGCAACATGCGGAAGGCCACTACTACCTGCAGGTCAGCTTTCAGGTCTTTTAAGGCTGCAATAAAATCGGGATTTTTCAGTTTCTCCGGTTGTAAAACAGTAAGTCCTTTACTTACTGCGTATTGTTTCACTGCGCTTTCCTGCAGCTGTAAACCACGACCGGCGTGTTTATCGGGCGCTGTGATCACACCCACTACGTTAAATCCGTTCTGTACTAATATATCGAGGGAGGCCACTGCAAAATCAGGGGTACCCATAAAAACAATGCGAAGATCTTTACTCATAGGATGCAAAAATAACGACCTTTCGCGGATTTTAGCGAAGGGATAGCGGAAAGCTATCCCTTCTGCTTTTTAATACAACAGGTATTTTGCTCTTATAACCTTAAACTTCGCCAGTCCGGGTTCCCAGCTTTTGCGGATCTCTGCTTCAGACATCCCTTTCACGATCTGTTGCTGCAGTATGTTGTTACCGGCAAGTTTGCTGAAGAAAGGAATGAAAAATTTAGATTTATCAGGGAACATGCGATAGGCCTCCAGCAGCCATTTTAATTCAATTTTACGGCCGGTATGCGGCGTGGCTTCAGGCGCATTGCTCAGGTCGAAGCCGTAGCACAGCTGGTCTTTCAGCACAGGCGTTGGATTGATAGCGCTGGCGCGGGGCGTAAATGAGTAACCCTTTTTAGGAAAATCCGGTGAGCCATACACCTGGAAAGGCTTGTCGGTACCACGTCCCAGGCTAAGTGCGGTGCCTTCAAAAAAGCAGAGGGAGGAATACAGGTTGATAGCGGCCATATTGGGCAGGTTGGGTGAAGGTTTGATAGGTACCCGGTAAAATGTTTTATGGCTGTAGTTTTCGCAGGGAATAACTTTGATATCGCACTGCACGCTGTTGCGAAGCATGCGTTCGCCGTTCAGCATCCGGGCGTATTCGCCAACCGTCATGCCATGCACAATAGGAATGGGTTGCATGCCAATAAAGGAACGGTAGGCGGTATCGAGGATGGGACCGTCTACATAGTCGCCGTTGGGATTAGGGCGGTCCAGTATGATGAGTGTTTTTTTATTTTCCGCTGCGGACTCCATCAGTTCCTGCAGGGACGAAATGTAGGTGAAAAAGCGGGTACCCACATCCTGGATATCGAACAACAGGATATCCACATCTTTCAGATCGGCAGCGGTAGCTTTACGGTGTTGCCCGTAGAGCGATACAATGGGAATGCCGGTAGCGGAATCGATACTGTTGGCCACTTTTTCGCCATGACCGGCATTGCCGCGGAAGCCGTGCTCAGGACTAAAGATCTTCTGGATTTTTACATTCAGTTTCAACAGGGAATCTACCAGGTGCATTTTATCGATGGTGGCGGTTTGATTCACCATCATCGCTACCCGCTTGTTTTTCAGCAGTGGAAGGTAACGCGCTGTTTGCGTGGCGCCTGGCAATACATGGTCCGCATATTGCGCGGAGGTTTCATAAATACATCCTGCCAGGAAGATGCAAAGAAGGAGAATACGGTTCATACCGTTAAGATAATGCAAAGCTTTATTGACTGTATCAAAAAGCTCGGATTATGGCTGCTTTTTGTATCTTGCGCGTAATTATTAACACTAAACAATTAATTTTTATGCAAACTGTTAAAAACGGGGATACAGTGAAGGTGCATTACCATGGCCGTTTAACGAACGGAACTACTTTTGATTCTTCCGAAGGTAGAGCTCCGCTCGAATTCAAGGTAGGTGCCGGTATGGTTATCAAAGGTTTTGAGAATGGTGTGCTGGACATGAAAGTTGGCGACAAGAAAACCATTCATATCCCTGTTGATCAGGCATATGGTCCCAAAAGTGATGAAATGATCATGGATTTTCCAAAAGAAAATATCCCGGCTGATCTGAATCCTGAAGTAGGTATGGAATTGCAGATGAGCAATCCCCAGGGACAGGTTTTCCAGGTAAAAGTAGCCGCTATCGGCGACGAATTTATTACCCTGGATGCTAACCACGCGCTGGCTGGCGAAGACCTGGTATTTGACCTCGAACTGGTTGAAATCGCATAATATTCAGTTATTTTTTTGATTTACGGATGCAGGAACCGGTGGATAACACTACCCTTGCATCCGTAAATTTTTTTATGCTGCTGCCTGATTTTCAGGGAGATGGAACAACGGCGGAAACCCATTAAGGGAAACAGTTTCAGGACGATGTTTCCGGTTGCTGGTAAATCGTTTTCATATCACGTAAACAGTCTGCACAAAGACAACCACTGTATTTTTGCTGGATGAAATATCGCTCTTCTTCACTCAACACCACATCCTGGCACTGACAGCGCAGAATAGTGCCTACGCGGCATTCAAAGGTGCGTTCGCACCGCGGACAGGTTACGGTTTCATGACATGCCATCCCTAAAATTACGGATTTTACACAGCATTCAGTAAATGCAGCGCGGATGATTTTCGCTGCATTTACCAAAGCCACCGGCGCTAATTGCTCACCGCCTGCCGCACATTCTTTGCAGCAGTCACCATATTACGCAACGCCATCTCTGTTTCCGGCCACTTCCGCGTTTTCAATCCGCAGTCGGGGTTTACCCATATATTGCGCAGCGGCAGTAATGCGGCCGCCTTGTGCAATAATGCCTCTATCTCCGCCACCGCCGGTACTCTTGGCGAGTGGATATCGTATACACCCGGACCTGTTTCATTCGGATATTTAAATCCTGCAAATGCTTCAAGCAGCTCCATCTGTGAGCGCGATGTTTCAATGGTAATTACATCGGCATCCATTGCGGCGATGTGCTCAATAATATCATTGAATTCCGCATAGCACATATGCGTGTGGATCTGCGTGGAATCATCCACCGTGCTTACGGCCAGGCGGAAAGCTTTCACAGCCTGTTCCAGGTAGGCGGCGCGCTGTGCTTTACGCAGCGGCAGGCCCTCGCGCAGGGCTGGTTCATCTACCTGTATAATCGTAATGCCGGCGTCTTCCAGGTCTTTCACTTCATCACGGATAGCGAGTGCAATCTGCATAACGGTTTGCATGCGGGGCTGGTCATTTCTTACAAACGACCATTGCAGAATGGTGACGGGGCCGGTCAACATACCTTTCACCGGCTTATTGGTCAGCGACTGCGCAAAACGGCTCCAGGCAACGGTCATGGGTTCCGGCCGTTGTACATCCCCAAAAATGACCGGTGGTTTTACACACCGCGTTCCGTAACTCTGTACCCAGCCGTTTTGGGTAAATACAAATCCGTCCAGCTGCTCGCCAAAATATTCCACCATATCATTCCGCTCAAACTCGCCATGCACCAGCACATCCAGTCCGAGGCTTTCCTGGCGGTAAATGGTTTCCGTAATGGCATGGCGGATATCGGCGTTATAAGTTTCCGGTGTGATGATCCCTTTTTTAAGATCGGCACGGAGTTGCCTTATTTCCGTGGTTTGCGGGAAAGAGCCGATCGTAGTGGTGGGGAACAGGGGAAGTTGTAATACCGATTGCTGTAATTTCTGGCGGTGCGGGAAGATGCTGTGCCGCTGTGTATCCGCTGTGGTAATACTTTCCAGCCTGGCTTTCACTTCCGGCCGGTGTATCCGGGAGGAAGTTTTGCGGCTGTTCATCACCGCTTCATTATCCACAAGCAGGGAAGTATCGCTGGCTATAATGTGTTTCAGCGCTATTACCTCGGCTACTTTCTGTTTGGCAAAAGCCATCCATTGTTTTATTTCCGGGTCTAATGCGGTTTCATCTTCCAGGTTATAGGGAACATGCAGGAGGGAGCAGGAAGTTCCCAGCAGTACCCGGTCTTCACCGATTTGTTGTATTGCTTTTTCAATCAGCGTAACGGAAGCGGCGTAATCATTTTTCCAGATATTGCGTCCGTCCACTACACCGAGTGACAACATTTTATCTGCAGGCAGGGCCGCCAGTACGGCGTCCAGCTGCTCCGGAGCCCTTACCAGGTCGATATGCACCGCCTGCACCGGCAGCTGCAAAGCCAGGGTGGTATTGTCTTCCAGCGCCCCAAAATAGGTGGTGAGCAGTATTTTGAGCGCAGGTAATGCCTGGCTGATAGCAGTATATGCGGCCTGGTAAAGGTCTCTGGTGGCGGGGTCCAGGTCGGTCACCAGGAAAGGCTCATCCAGCTGGATCCATGTAGCGCCCGCCTGTTGAAGGGATCTTAGCAATTCGATATAAACGGGCAGCAGTTTTTCCAGCAGCCGGGTGTGCGTAAGGTCATCTCCCTTAATTTTTCCGCATAAGAGAAAAGTAACAGGCCCGATGAGTACGGGTTTGGTGGTGATACCATGACTAAGCGCTTCTTTGAATTCTTCCACACACTTGGGCTGGTGAAGGGTATATTGCTGAGCGGATTCAAATTCAGGTACCAGGTAATGGTAATTGGTATCAAACCATTTGGTCATTTCCAGGGCGGTGATATCGAAGTTATTTTTCTGGTAACCCCTTGCCATAGCGAAATACAGCTCGGGGCAACCGGGATTGGCAAATGTTTGCTGCAATGCTTTGAAACGCGAAGGAATTACGCCCAGGGTCATGCACATATCCAGTACCTGGTCGTACCAGGAGAAATCATTGGAAGGGATCAGGTCAACACCGGCTTCCTGTAACCCGCTCCAGTTTTCTTTTCGTAGCTGCCTTGACGTTAGCTCAAGACGTTCCAGTGAAATTTTTCCGGCCCAGTAATTTTCGCAGGCTTTTTTCAGTTCCCGCTGGCTACCTATTCTCGGGTAGCCTGGAATGTTGGTTAGCATATATAGGATGTATTTTATTCTATACAAACCTATCATTATTAGATCTTTGTCCGATCATTTCGGATAATTTTGGTTTTTTGTCTTAAAAAAGTAGCATTTTGAAGAATAATTTACTGTTGATGATATTGTGAGAGATGGTAAAACAGAATAATCTACGGCAGGAGTGTGAAGATGATTTTCCTTACGTTTGCAATATGTTTACAAATTACTCATATACAGTAGATAAACGCTTCATGCGTTACGCACAGATAGATACACAGTCGGACCCGATGAGCAACACTTTTCCTACCACGGAAAAACAGAAGGATCTTTCCCGGTTGCTGGTAAAGGAATTACAGGAAATGGGTATTACCGATGCAGCACTGGACGAACATGGTTATGTATACGCCACCATTCCGGCCAACACCGACAAAAAAGTGCCGGTGATCTGCTTTTGTTCACATGTGGATACTTCTTCAGACAGCAGCGGCACCGGCGTGAAGCCAATTGTGCATCGCCAGTACAATGGGGGCGATATTGTGTTGCCCGACGATGAAACAGTGGTGATCAGTGCAAAAGAACATCCTTACCTGGCCAGCAAAAAAGGCGACGATATTATTACTGCCAGTGGCACCACGCTCCTGGGAGCAGACGATAAGGCCGGCGTGGCCGAAATCATGGATGCCGCCAACTTCCTGATGACGCATCCGGAAGTGAAGCATGGCGCTATCCGCATCCTGTTTACGCCGGATGAGGAAGTGGGCCGCGGTGTGGAAAAAGTGGATATGAGGAAGCTGGCCGCAGATTTTGGTTATACCATGGACGGCGGTGAACTGGGCTCCCTGGAAGATGAAAACTTTTCGGCTGACGGCGCCAGGATCACAGTGTATGGCATCAGCGCCCACCCGGGTGCTGCAAAAGATAAACTGGTAAGCGCGATCAAAATAGCCGGTGAAATCGTAGATGCGTTACCGAAAGACGGTCTTTCCCCTGAAACCACCGACGACCGGGAGGGCTTTATTCACCCGGTTCGCATACAGGGCACTGTGGAAAAAACGGAGATCGATTTTATTATACGTGATTTTGAAACTGACCACCTTGAAGCACATGAAACTTTCCTGCGCCGGATCATGGATAAGGTGCTGGCAAAGCACCATGGCGCAAAGGCTACGCTGAAAGTAACAGAGCAATACCGCAATATGAAAGAGGTGCTGGTAAATCACCCCGAGGTAACGGCCAATGCGGCAGAAGCCATTCGCCGTGCAGGTGTGCAGCCCCTGAGAATGAGCATCCGCGGTGGTACCGACGGTTCCCGCTTGTCGTTTATGGGCCTGCCGTGCCCCAATATTTTTACCGGTGAAATGGCGCTTCACAGCAAACATGAATACGTGAGCATACAGGATATGCAGAAAGCCGTGCAAACAATTGTGTATCTGGCACAGGTTTGGGAAGAGAAGGCGTAAAATATTGCCACGCACATTCGCAAATATTTTTTTACTTTAACCGTTTATAGTAGTGTTCTACTTATGCACCCGTTAAAATATAGTTCATGTTGTTAGGTTTTATTACATTATTACAGGATTCTTTATCGTCTCTTCCGGCTGATTCAGCAGCCCTGGCAGCTGGTGCTGCCGGAGCCCCGGCGCCGGAAATCCATCTGATAGATATGCTGATGAAAGGCGGTGTGCTGATGATCCCCCTGGGAATACTTTCGCTGATAGCGGTATATGTATTCGTGGAAAGGGCCATCACCATCAGTAAAGCCGGCCGGTTGCCTGATAACTTTATGCCCATGATCCGTGATCAGATCACCACGGGTAACATGCAATCTGCCAGATCACTGGCAAAAAATACCTACGGACCAATCGCCCGTATGATCGAGAAAGGGATTCAGCGCATAGGCAAGCCTATTGAGAATATTGAAAAATCCATGGAGAATGTGGGTAAGCTGGAAATTTACCGGATGGAAAAGAACCTGGTGATCCTGTCTATCATTGCAGGCATTGCCCCTATGTTCGGCTTCCTCGGTACAATTGCAGGGATGATCCAAACCTTTTTTAATATCTCCATCACCTCTGATATCACACTGGGCACCATTGCCGGCGGTATCTATGTAAAAATGATTACTTCCGCCTCCGGTTTAATTATCGGTATCGTGGCCTTTATCGGCTACAGTTACCTGAACGCCCAGATAGACAAGGTAGTAAACAAGATGGAAGGCGCTTCTGCTGAATTCATCGATATTTTGCAGGAACCAACCCGCTAAAACCACCCTCATGAATTTACGCAGACGAAATAAGAGACAGGTGGAAATGCACAACTCAGCACTGAATGACATCCTGTTCATTCTGTTGTTGTTCTTCCTTATTGTTTCCACCCTGGCTAATCCGAATGTGATCAAACTGCTGCTGCCGAAAGCAAAGAGCAATACCAAGTCGAAACAAACGGTAGTAGTGAGTATTAACGATAAACGCGAGTTTTTTGTAGGCACCAATAAAGTAACCTTTGATCACCTGAAACAGGCGCTGGCGCCTTCTATCGGCAATGAAAAGATTGATCCCACCATTGTTATCAATGCGGAAAAATCTGTACCGGTGGAAGATGTAGTGAGCGTGATGGAAGTGGCCAGGGAGATGGGAGCCAAAGTAGTATTGGCCACCGCACATAAGTAATAATGCCTTTAATGTATAGCAGACCTGGTGGTGCGATACCACCAGGTCTTTTTTATTTTATGCCTTCTTTCCTTTTACCATCCTGTCTTTCCCGAACATATCCTGTTTCAGCGTTACTGCGGTAAACCCGATACTTTCCATCAGTGCCACTACTTCTTTTCCCAGCGCCTCGTTGATCTCAAAATAGAGGGCGCCGCCGGGAACCAGCCTGGAATGTGCCATTTCGGAGATATGTCGATAAAACAGCAGGGCATCATTATCGGGAACAAACAGGGCCAGTGATGGCTCGAAGCCCCAAACCAGCTGTTGCATGGAGGTTTGCTCACTCTGCGTGATATACGGGGGATTGCTCACAATCATGTCAAACTCCGGTAAACCGGCCATCTGTTCAGGGTTCAATGCATCAAGGTGCAGGAACTCTACTTCCAGCCGTTGGCGTGCTGCATTGCTGCGCGCTACTTCCAGCGCGCCTTCACTTACATCAATGGCAGATACCTGCGCATCCGGCAGTGATTTTTTCAGTGCCAGCGGAATACATCCGCTGCCGGTGCCTACGTCCAGCAAGTGAAGCCGGTGGCGGTGTGCCGCATCCTGCACCATCCATTCTACCAGTTCTTCTGTTTCGGGGCGGGGAATAAGTACATTTTTATTAACTATGAGTTCCATGCCGTAAAACCAGCTGGTGCCGGTGATATATTGTACCGGTTCATGGCGTTGCAGCGCTTCTATGGCTGCCTGGAGACGTTGCTTCTGATCGGGGGAAAGGATTTTTGTTTTGTGGACAATCCTGTCCAGTTTACTCATACCCGTTAGATATTCCATTATGATATGTGCGATGTTGGCGGCTTCCCGCTCATCATATAGTTCACTGATGGCGCCTGTAATATAGGTAAAGGCCGTTTGTATAGTCAATATAATCAGTTTAAGGCATGTGACAGGAAAAGTGCAAACCTGGGGGAGCGGCATTTTCCATTCGTTAAAAACGATACTTTTGCAAAAATATTACTTCGCGCGGTGATTATGAATAGCACGTTCAATGAATTTTATATGCAGCGTTGCCTTGAACTGGCTGCTATGGGAGCCGGTCAGGTGGCGCCTAATCCAATGGTGGGCGCCGTACTGGTACACCAGGGGCGTATCATCGGGGAGGGCTATCACCGGCAGTACGGGCAGGCCCACGCGGAAGTGAACTGTGTGAACAGTGTGGCCCCGGAAGAACGTTCGCTCATTCCGCTGGCTACCATGTATGTAAGCCTGGAACCCTGCGCGCATCACGGTAAAACGCCGCCCTGCGCAGATCTTATCGTATCACAAGGCATCCGGCAGGTGGTGATTGGCTGCGTGGATACCTTTTCAGCAGTAGCCGGAAAGGGTATTGAAAAACTGGAGACAGCCGGTGTACAGGTGCAAACAGGCGTGCTGGAAGCAGCCTGCCGGCAAATCAACCGCCGCTTTTTTACTTTTCATGAACAACAACGGCCTTATATTGTACTGAAGTGGGCGCAAACCAGCAATGGCCTGATCGCCGGCGCAGGTGGGGCGCCCGTGCGGATATCCAATCAATACAGCGACCGCCTGGTGCATAAATGGCGTAGCGAAGAAATGGGCATCCTGGCAGGTACCCGCACTGCCATAAATGATAACCCCCGGCTCAACAACCGGCTGTGGACCGGTAAAGACCCGGTACGCCTGATCATTGACCGGGATCTGAAAGTGCCGCGGTCCCATCATGTGTGGGATGGCAGCATTCCTACCATCTTTATCACTGCCGCATTGGCGGAAACCCACGGTCTTACCGAAACCCTGCCACTGGATTTCAATACCGCCCTGTTGCCGCAACTGATGCAGCAATTACACCGGCGGCAGATCCAGAGCATCCTGGTGGAAGGCGGCCAGGCGGTGCTGCAGCAATTCATTGCGGCCGGTTTGTGGGATGAGGCGCGTGTTATAACCGGTACGGGTACACTACCGGAAGGACTGGCAGCGCCGGTACTCACCAACGCATTGCTCATGCATACCCTGCAGGTAGCGGGCGATCGTATCGATTTTTATCATCCCGCGCAGCTTTAAGCGCGTATTAAATTATTTTGATGGAGGTTTATTTTACAATTGATAAAACAGCAGTCGCAGAGTTCAAAGACAGGGGCAGCAAATTTCTCGCATACGCATTTCCTGTTAAATCGCCGGAAGAAGTAAAAGAATGCCTTGCAGAGGTGAAAAAAGAACACCCAAAGGCCACCCATCACTGTTATGCTTACCGCCTTGGCACCGCGGGGCTCCAGTTCCGCGCCAGCGACGATGGAGAGCCTTCCGGCTCAGCAGGCAAGCCCATCCTGGGGCAAATAGACAGTAAACAGATTACGGATGTGCTCATTGTAGTAGTGCGTTATTTCGGCGGCAGCCTGCTCGGTGTACCGGGGCTTATCAACGCTTATAAGATGAGCGCCGCTATGGTGCTGCAACTGATCCCCGTGATCCAGAAAAACATAGAAGCAAAATACCACCTCAGCTTCGACTATACCATCATGAACGACGTGATGATGGTGGTAAAGCAAAATAACTGCACCGTTATCTCACAGGAACTTCAGTTGTTCTGCGAAATGGTGATAGGCGTTCCGAAATCAGGTGAAGAACTTTGTCTGCTGCGCTTAAAAGATATTTACGGATTGCAGGTGCAACCGCAAAAAAATTAATAAGAAGAATGGATGATCCTGGTAAGCGGGCGGATGTTACAACATGTAGATAGGAATCCGTACTTCAGGATCATCTTCCCCCAAAAAATAACCCTGAAAATATTTTCCCCATTTCCATAAAATGAGGGGGTTGTAATATAAATTTCCTTAAATTTAATTTTGTTAACTAGGATTTCCTTAACCCGTTTTTCAGGTATTTTTTGAGATGAGAGTTGCTTATACAGCAGCACCCATCCAGCTTTTTCAGATCAGATATAGGACCATATTAATTTAAAAGCCCCCCCTGTATATGTTACATACCATAACAACCGTATCTATTGCTGACAAACAGTTTAAACAATTTCATTCCCTGCGCCTGGAACAACAGTTACAGGGACATCATCATTTTGAGCTAAAAATAGGCTACGACTGGCTGCAGGAACTGGGCCCCGGTATAGTGTCGGCTACCAAAGCATTTCTGGGAAAAGAAGTGAGCATTACCATACAGGCCTTTGAACAATTACAAACCTATGAACCGCTTATTTTCAATGGTATTGTGATGTCTGTGAGCTCGGGCAAAGAAAGTGACGGCACCCACGGCTTTTGCGTGATCCGCGGATACAGCCCCACTATTCTGCTGAGTAACGACCTGCATGTACAGACCTTTGAAAACCAGGACCTGGGCGCTATTGTAAACACAACGCTGAAAGCCTGCGGCCCATATGTGGCACGCCCGATGGTAGACCCCAATACCACATCGCCGCTGAAGTATATAGTACAATACAAAGAAACATCATTCGACTTCCTCCACCGGCTCTCCGAGCGGTTCGGGGAATGGTTTTTTTATAACGGGCAACAATTGGTTTTTGGAAAATATCAACCCCGCGAAGTATCGTTGGTTCACCTGGTTGACCTCATGAGCTTCGACCTCGAAATGAAGGTGCAACCCAACAATCAGCAGTTGAACGGATTTGACTACCGGAACAATAAAGTAGTGGAAAATACCACGGTGGCACAGCCCGCCGGGAAAGTCAATGACTATACCTCGCATGTACAGGGACTAAGCGAAAAATTATACAGCAATACATCCACCTATAAAATGACCCACGCCTTTACCAGCAATGCCAAAGCAGAACTGGATACGCTGGTAACCCGGCAGAAAAAAGGACGTATGGCCGCTATGGTGCAACTGAAAGGCAGCAGCAGGCATACTGCGCTCCGCGTAGGAGATCATATCTCTATCCAGGAGAACGTATATGCAAAAGATGATCATGGGAAATTCATGATCTGGGGCCTCACCCATCACGTAACCGGCAACGGCGACTATTACAACGAGTTTGAAGGTATCCCTGCAGATGCGGCCGCTCCGCCGGTGAACCTGGAAAATATGCCTTTCTGTGAGGCGCAGAGCGCCATTGTAGTAGACAATCATGATCCGAAGGACCTGGGAAGGGTAAGGGCCCGTTTCAAATGGCAGCAACAAGGCATGACCCCCTGGATGAGGGTGGTTGGCCCGCACGCTGGTGGCAGCAAAGGCATGTACATGGTACCGGAAAAAGGGGAAGAAGTGGTAGTGGATTTTGAAGGAGGGAACCCCGAACTTCCCTTCGTGCTGGGAACCACTTATAACGGGGAAGGTAAGTCGGGATTTGGTACTGCCAACAACGACATGAAAGCCATCCGTACCCGCACCGGCATCTCCATTTTGCTGAATGATGCCGATGGCAGCGTTACCGTTTCAGATAAAGCCGGTAACACCATCTTCATTGATGGCACAGATAAAATGTCCCTCTTCTCCAAAACAAAAATGTCCATATCTTCCAAAGAAGTTGAAATAACCTCAGAGAAATTCAGCATCGCAGCCTCCGAGCAGGGCTCTATCACAGCCAAGAAAGGAATCTACCTGGAAGGCACCGAAACGGTAACCGTAAACAGTAAAGACGCTATCGTGAAAGGAGGAGAGTCACTCACCTTGTTATCGAAAGACCTGCTGGCGTCCGGAAGCAAAAATGCCAACGTTACCGGCGCCTCCGTTTCGGTAAATGGTACAAAAGATGTTACCGTGACCGGGCATGGCGACGTAGTAGTTTCCGGCGGGCTGGTGAAAATAAATTCCTGATCCTTAAAGCTCACTTATGACAACCTCACCAACTATCGGGCAGGAGTTTTATAAAGTAAGGGAAACATGGGCTGCCGCCGACCGTGATCACCAATGGAAACTGGCTATCTGGCTGATACAGTATGCGGATGTGGAAATTATCGATAAATTCCTGGAAACCGAACGTACCGCCATTGGTGTTTTTAAAGAGATATTTTTCAGATTCGATTCCCCTTACCAGGAAGATCACGAGGCATATGAACAGTCGCTGTGGAATGAATTCCTGGAATGGTTTGAGCCCGTACCCCGCGAAGAATATGATGTTTACAGTGCACTGAAAAAAGACGGGCTGCTGAAAACAGATTATCAGCCCGACCGCCACCTCGCACCAACAGTACAAAGCATCTGGAAAGAACTGCGGCGTTTTATGGGCTGTGTGCACGGACTGGAAGAAACCGGGTGCTGTATTTATTTTCCTCCCTTAAGACCCGAGCAGCCCGATGCAGGCGCCTGGTATGCTGATGTACTGAAAAAAGGACTGCCGGACGGTATCCGGCTTGTTACGATAGATATAGCGGCTAATTCCCGTATAACCATACCGAGAACATTTGCCCACCAGGTAAAGATATTACAGCCATCACTGCAAATGGTGGCCGCTATTAACCATGAAATGGATAAAGGCGGTGGCAATTCCGACACCATCAGTGTAGATGCACGTTTCCGTAAACAGATCCGTAAAGTGATGGATTGTACCACACAACCCGATTCACCCACGCTCGACCAGGAAATATCGGTGCTGCTTTCACTGAGCAAAAAAATGGGGGGCGAGCCTCATGAAGTAGCTGGTATGATGATAGCCGCACAGGCTTATTTCATGGCGCGTGAATCCGATAAGAGCGCAGGCTACGCCGATAAAGCCATCCGGTTGTCGAGGCGGCTGATGGACAGGAATGATCCCGCAGGGTATCCCACCTGGAAATCCTGTGTGATGATCCGCGCCGCCATACTGGCCGGTAAGAAGAAAAGAAAACAGGCCATTGCACTCTATGAAGCGCTGGCGCTGGAGGCTGTGAATAAAGGCGATGCTTTTATGATCATGGAAGGATACCGGCTTTGCGGTCACCTGTATTATGAACTCGGGCAAATGAATACGGCTTTTGAAAACCTGTTGCTGTCAATGACCGGCGGCAGTTACCTGGAACGGGAAGTAAGAAGACAATCCACTTTCCTGCATGCCGCAGCAATGGCTGTACACCTCTGTGAAAAGATCCGCGGGCCGGAAGATCTGGCAATACTGGAAAGCAACTTACAGGAATTATTGGGCGACGACTGGCATACATTGTTACAGGCAGATGGTATGGATAAAGCCACTGTAAGACGTAAATCAACCTTGTTTGAGTTTAACTAAGATCCTATCCCAAGAGGGAGTAAAGTAATCATATCATGGCTGTAGAAAACAAAGGCTTTGGGGCATTATTTGCAGAAAAGAAAAACTCACTGGACCATATCCAGAAAGGAATGGCCAGTATCCTACCTGCTTTCCCGGGAATGCCCGCTGCAAAATATTTTGACCTCGGCATAGGCATCGACTTTCACGATTCCGTATTTCCTCCTTCGCCGTTATTGCCGGTGCCGCACATCGGTATGGTGTTCGATATCATAGGCGCTATTATGGCTGCTATTGCCAGTGTAGTGCCACCACCGCCACCTCCTCCGCCAGTGGAGGAAGGGAAAGAACCCGCACCGGAACCATTCTCGCTGGCTGCCACCGCACAAATGCTGGTACATGCGCTCAGCCCTTCGGTAAAAGTTCATAACCAATGGGTAGCCAATGCAGGTACACCTATCCTGCATTTACCCGCCATCATTGCACACTTGCCCTTCCCGATCGTGAAGCCCAAAGCAGCTTCTGAAATGTGGATGGGTAGTTCTACCGTGCTGGCAGATGGCGGCCCTTTTTCTACGCAGTTCCATCCGGCATTGTCGTGTAACCTGGTAGGACTTCCTTCGCCGCCAAGGCTGAATAAAAAAAGTACGGCTATGGCGCTGATGGCGCCCACGTCCATGTTGCTGATCATGACATCCTCCGGAAAACCGGTATTGGTAGGCGGTCCGCCGACCATCGACCTGTTTCAGCTGATGTTTAAGCTGGGCCTGAAAGGAATGTCCAAAGCAGCAGGCGCGGTTTTGCAGAAAACCGTCAATAAAATGGAAAGCCGGTTTCCCAAACTGGCTGGTATGCTGCAGGACTTTAAATGTAAAAGATTTGGAGAACCAGTGGATGCCGTAACCGGCAGGGTGGTTTCCAACAATATAGATTTTGAATTGCCCGGACCTATCCCACTGGTATGGGAACGCACGTATTACAGCGACGCAGAAGTGCCAGGGCCATTAGGGTACAACTGGCACCATAGCTACAATCTCAGCCTGTATGACCTGCGTAACGGTTACTTCAGCATCCGCCTGGCAGACGGCCGCGAAACCGTGATGCCGGCAATACCGCCAAACAGCAGCTATTTCAACAGGGGAGAGCAGTTATGGTGGCGCCGTGACAGCAGTGGCTATTACCTGGAAGATAAAGAACAACTTCAATATCGCTTCAGCGCCCGGCCCGGGCCCGATGGCAGTTGTATGTTATCTGAAATCCGCAACCCCGCCGGGTTCCATATCCAGTTCCGGTATAACGGGCAAGGCTATCTGCAACGGATCGTGGATAGCAGCAACCGGCTGTTACAGGTAACCACCGATGACTATGGCCGCATTGAAGATATTTACACCCACAAAGGAGCAGAAGTTATTCACCTGGTACGTTATTCCTTTGATGAAGGCGGTAATCTTAGCAGCACTACCAATGCGCGGGATGTCAGCAAATACTTTTTTTATAAAGGACACTTATTGGTGCGGCTAACGAACCAGAGCGGAATGAATTTTTACTGGGAATATGAAGGTAAGGGAGATGATGCACGCTGTGTGCATACGTGGGGAGACGAAGGCGTACTGGAATACCATGCACGATATGAAAAAGGGAAAACCATTGTTACTAACGGTCTTGGGCACACGACAACTTACTATTACGACGAACGTCAGCTTATTTATAAATTCATTGATGGCAATGGCGGCGTTACCCTGCAGCATTACAACAGGTATGACGAACTGGAAGTAGTGGTAGATCCTACCGGCAACACTGAGAAATACGAATACGACGCCTTTGGAAATAAAGTGAAAGAAACCAATGGTAACGGGGAATCCACCTTGTTTTATTTTGATGAAGAGCAGCGCTTAACAGGGCTTAAAACGCCCGGTGGCAAACGAATGGAATGGATGTTCAACGACGAAGGGCTGATAGTGAGGAAAAAGAACATGGAGGGAGTGGTAACGAAATACAGGTATACAGGCCCTTATCTTACCCATGTAACCTATAAAAATGGCCGCACCTTTGAGCTGGAATATGATGAGCAACATAACCTCAGCAAAATTACGTCACCTGAAAATGCACAGCGCCACTGGAAGTATGATGAATTGGGGCAGTTGATAAAAGAAACCACTGAAACGGGTTACTGGTACGCATATGAGTATGATGTTGCCGGTAATGTTATTCGCGTGGAAGAAGCCGATGGCAGTATTCATCTGTTTAGCTACGACGCCGCTGACAACATGATAAAGGCAGGAGACGGCCATCGGGAAGTAAGTTTTACTTATGGACCACTGGGCGTGTTAACGGGAAGAAGTCAGCATGGCGTAAATGTCCGGTTTAATTATGACAAGGAGTTGCAGTTACGCAGTATTGCCAATGAAGGAGGAGAGCTGTACCGGCAGGAGCCGGATGCAAACGGGAATATCATTAATGAATGGGGCTTCGATGGCGTGCATTACCACTACGAGCGGGATGCCGCAGGCCGTGTGAAAAAGATATTCCGGCCAGACAATCGCTGGACTGCCTGCGAATATGATGGTACCGGTTTACTGGTGCGGGAGGAGTACAGTGACGGCAGCGTAACGGCATATGGATATAACAAAGACGGGCAGCTGACAGGCGCCTTCAATGAAGACGGCGCAGTTACCATTCAACGCGATGCGTATGGCCACACTATCGGTGAAATACAAGGCGCTTACGCAGTAACCCGCGAATATAATGAATGGGGAGAACCGGTTTTTGTAGGAAGTACGTTGGGCGCGGCTATTCACCTGGAACACCATGCCGCAGGATATGTAGATGGAATGCAGGCAACTGATGGAACCGATAATTCCTGGCAGGCGCAGTGGAAACATAATGAAAGTGGATTGGAAGTATTGCGGATGTTATCCGGTGGAGTAACCGTGCAAACACAGCGTGATAAGCAGGGAAAGGTGGTGAGGCAATCTATCGGGGTACATAAGGCAGAACAGAGCCGCATTCGTTATGAATGGGGAAGAAATACAAAGCTGCGGCGGATGGTGAATGAACTGAATGGTGCGCAGGCGCAGTTTTCCTACGATGAATTTGATAACCTGGTAAGTGCCACCTACGGTCAATCAAACGGTAACGCGGTCGACACCGTTTATCGCATACCCGATAAGCTGGGGCATCTTTTCAGAACACCAGCACGAACAGATCGCGTGTATGGCAAAGGCGGACGCTTACTGGAATGCCCGGATTACTTCTATTACTATGATGGAGAAGGAAATCTTATCTGCAAGGAATTCCGTCACAACCACCAGGTAGCGGAAGATAAGCAGGTATGGGCCAAAGCAAACAAAATAGTGTTGAAGGGAAGCCGTACCGGCTGGGTATATGAGTGGAAAGCAAACGGATGGCTGTGGAAAGTGATCACACCGGCGGGAGGAGAAATTGTATTCAGTTATGATCCGCTGGGAAGGCGTATTGCGAAGGTAAATAAACGGAAGCAGGAGGTAACCCGCTGGTTATGGGATGGCAATGTGCCATTGCATGAATGGCAGTATACAGGTGATTATCCACCACACCTGGAAGCAGTAGCCGATGGGGCATTGCAGATTGAACAGGAGCCGGTAGACAACCTGGTAACCTGGGTATTTGAAGAAAGTTCCCTGGTACCCTGCGCGAAGCTCACCGCAGCAGGATCTTACAGTATTGTTGCAGATCACCTTGGTACGCCGGTGCACGCATTTGATACATCAGGAAATAAAGTTTGGGAGCGCGAACTTGATTGCTACGGAAAAGTGAGACGCCTGCATGGTGATAAAACATTTTGTAATTATCTTTATCAGGGACAATATGAAGACGCCGAAACAGGGTTAAGTTATAACAGGTTCCGGTATTACGACTCCGGAAGCGGCATGTATATTTCCCAGGATCCAATTGGATTGCTGGGAGGTATGAAGTTTTACAGCTACGTGCATGATCCGAATAGCTGGGTAGATGTGTATGGATTGGCTGGTGGTGCAGGAGCGGGATCAGGCAGGGGCTGGCTCAACTGGGCCAAACAATGGCATGATAAACGTGCCGATGAGATATTTGGAACAGGTAATAAGGGACGGTCTATCAGCGGTCGTAATTATGATAAATATTATGACGGCAAGGATATTGAGTTCAAATCTGATAACTTCTCCAAAGGCCCGAGATCAAAAGAATCTTTAGCCAGGATGGATAAACAGATAGATAAAGATATTGCCAACAAAGTTGCCGGAAGAGCAGATCCGCACTGGCATTTTGATCATGATCCAGGTGTAGCGACAGAAATGAAGGCTTTACTGAAGAAAATGGATGATGCCGGCATAACGCGTACACATGGTAAAACATACCCTGGTCACCACTAAAATAAGAGATATAGTATGTCTGAATTTTTTAGCGTAGTCAATGAATTTGAAGATCTGATTAAGCAATTTGATTTTAAACAGCCGAAGAAATTATGGTATTCCCATTTGGTGGCATTGAGCAAGCATATCGAAGATATTTTCTATTGTTATGTCATCGCCAGGGTGTATAAGGAGGATGGTTCCCTGCAAACCACTTTGTGGGTTGGACCTATTGACAGGCCTGATGATGGGCTTAGTAGCCTTTCGGCTCACATTAAGGTGGATATTGGCTACACCCAAGTCCTTGATGAGAATTTTTTCCGGAATTGTGAAAAGAAGATCATCCGCCTGATCGAAGAAGGAGCTTTAACGTCATTATTGGCTACCTCAAAAAAAGAGTTGGCAGATCCGTCTGTCAATAACAGAAGACATGAGGTATATACCGCTTATCTGTTACCTTTTTTCAGGAAGATTTTAGCCGTAACAAACAATGATGTAAAAGTGCTGAAGAGCAAAACGAAATGTGAAGCAGTGATTGAAAAAGAGTTTTCAAATCTGGAAGGTGAGATGAAAGCATTCTTTGATAAATTTGGACTGAAGGCTACTAAAGACAGCATTTGGGAGTTATGCTACATTTATTCTCTGTAGCATGCAGTATGATAGCTGATAAATTTCAACCTTTTATATAATCTCATTATACAAGGCCTTTAGCAATTGACAAAGTCAATCGCTAAAGGCCTTCTGATTAAAACCGCCCGCTTACAACAAGGTCTTTACTACCGGGCGTATATTTATAAAATCCTTCACCGCTTTTAACACCAAGATAACCCGCTGTCACCATGTTCACCAGCAGCGGGCAGGGTGCATATTTAGGATTGCCAAAGCCGTCGTGCAGCACCTGCAGGATAGAGAGGCAAACATCCAGCCCGATGAAGTCGGCCAGCTGCAGTGGTCCCATCGGATGCGCCATACCCAGTTTCATGACCGTATCAATTTCAGCTACACCGGCTACGCCTTCAAAGAGAGAGCAGATAGCTTCGTTGATCATGGGCATCAGGATGCGGTTGGCGATAAAGCCGGGATAATCATTTACTACGCAGGGAACTTTTCCCAGTTTTTCGGAAAGTGCCACGATCGTGTTGGTTACTTCTTTATCAGTTGCATAGCCATTGATGATTTCGACCAGTTTCATCACCGGTACGGGATTCATGAAGTGCATGCCTATTACTTTTGCCGGGCGTTTGGTAACTGCCGCAATTTTTGTAATAGAGATAGAAGAGGTGTTGGTAGCGAGAATGGCGTCAGCAGGAGCATGGAGGTCGAGGTCCTGGAATATTTTCAGTTTCAGAGCAATATTTTCTGTAGCGGCTTCCACTACCAGGGATACTTCTTTTACGCCGGTTGCCAGGTCGGTTTGCAGGGAAATATTACGGAGGGTATCCGTTTTTACGGCTTCGGTAATAGTGCCTTTTGCCACCTGGCGGTCCAGGTTTTTGGTAATGGTTTGCAGCGCCTTATCCAGTGCGGGGGCCGAAACATCTATCAGGTTTACGGCGTAGCCGTGTTGGGCAAATACATGCGCAATACCATTTCCCATAGTACCAGCGCCTATAACCGCAATTTTTTGCATGGTGTAGTGATTTGTCGGAATTGAATAAGGCGCTAATTTAAGGTATTACGCGTTACAGTTAGTAACTGCCATAACTATCGTCTTTCCTTTTAAAGTCGCCCTGTTTCCAGGCCTGGATAAACTGGGCCCATGCCAGTGGATTAAAGATATTTTGCGGAGGTGGCTGACCGGCATAATAAAGGCTTTGCGCCTGTTTCTTGAGGTATTGACTGGTGCCTTCCGTGCCGTCCATAGGTGTATAACGGGCCATGGCGCGAAGCCTGGCATTACTGGTATTTTTTCGTGCTACCTCATAGGCATCATCGGGAATGTCCATATTGGCAAAGGCCCTTTCAAATTCTTCCCTGGAAAGATAAGGTTTGATAATAGTTACAGGGAGATAGGTGGTATCTTCCACCATCAGCTGTATCAGGGAAAAGCTATTGCCTTTGATATCCGGAGGTATGCGGTAATTTTTATGCTTGAAACCTACTGCGGTGAACGACAGGGTATCGCCTTTGAATACAACGATAGAGAATATACCGGATCTGTTGGAGATAGTACCCCTGTTTTGCCCCTTTACCAGGATGCTCACCGCGGGGATGGCCCGCAGGCTGTCTGCCGTCATGGTAATACCCGAAATTTGTATAACGCTGTCTCTGAATTCCGCGATCTGAGCTTTCAAAAGGAAAGGAGATAAAACGAAAACAATTATGAGTGACAGTATGTAGGATCTTTTCTGATGCATGCCGGCCCTAAGATATAAAAATTTAATTACGTGTTTCCATGCAGTTGATCACCTGCTCAGAGAAATTGTAAATTAAATCCCAATTGGGTTAACTTTGCTGTCTGGATTCAAAATTAACAACAATTTATGATCACGAAAGAGCAGGTTTTAAAGGCCCTGAGCAACGTAGAAGAGCCGGATCTGGGCAAGGATCTCGTTACGCTGAACATGGTAAAAGATATAGAGATTGATGGCAATAAAGTGAAATTTACGGTCATTCTTACCACGCCCGCCTGTCCGTTAAAGGACCTGATCCGCAATGCCTGTGTGAACGCTATTCACATGCTGGTAAGCAAGGATGCCGAAGTGGAAGTTGTCATGACGGCCAATGTAAATACCAAAAGAGCAAACGGGCAGGGTGTCCTGTCTAATGTAAAAAATATCATTGTGGTGGCCTCCGGAAAAGGAGGAGTGGGTAAATCCACTGTGGCAGCCAACCTGGCGCTGGCTTTGGGTCGTGATGGCGCCAAAGTAGGGCTGATGGATGCGGACATCTATGGTCCTTCCGTTCCCATTATGTTCGGATTACGCGGCGAAAGACCCCTGATGGTGAATGTAGATGGCAAAGGCATGATCCAGCCGATTGAAAAGTTTGGTATCAAGGTGATGTCCATCGGTTTGCTGATAGATGAAAGACAGGCGGTGGTATGGCGCGGACCTATGGCCAGCAGTGCTTTGAAGCAATTTATTACGGATGTATACTGGGATGAACTGGATTACCTCATTATCGATATGCCGCCCGGCACCGGTGATATTCACCTCACCCTGGTACAAACAGTGCCTGTTACCGGCGCTGTGATTGTAACCACGCCGCAGGATGTAGCCCTGGCAGATGCCAAAAAAGGCATTTCCATGTTCATGGGACAGCAGATTAATGTGCCAATTCTCGGATTAGTGGAAAATATGGCCTATTTCACCCCTGCTGAACTGCCGGAAAATAAATATTACATTTTTGGAAAAGAAGGTGGAAAACAACTGGCAGAAGAAATGGATATTCCGTTCCTTGGCCAGATTCCGCTGGTACAAAGCATCCGCGAAGGCGGTGATGCCGGTGTGCCCGCTATGGCCGGCGACGATAAAATAACCCGCAAGGCTTTCCTGGATGTTGCCGGTGCAGCTGCACGCAGCATCGCTATGCGCAACGCCAATGTTGCTCCTACCAGGATTGTAGAAATTATTGTATAAAAGAATCATCCGTTACGGATTACAGATAGGAATATCTGTGATCCGTAATTTTTTTCTCTAACAACTCCGTATGTATACACCAAAACTCACCCGGGAAACCAACTGGGATACTATTGCCAATTTTATCAGGGAGAATGGTTTTGGATTGCTGATCAATACAGATAATGCCGGAACCCCGCATGCTACGCATATTCCCATGACCTTGGTGGAAAAAACACCGGGAGAATTTGTTTTACACGGACATATCGCACGGATCAATCCCCAGTGGGAATGGTTTGAGAAAAATGAAACGCTGGCGGTGTTTTCAGGACATCATGCGTATATTTCTTCCTCGTGGTATGAAAAGGAAAAGATACCTACCTGGAATTACATGGCCGTGCATATTCACGGTACCATTCGTATCCAGGAAGAAGCAGAAGTAGTACAGGCGCTGGGCGCGCTGGTGGATCACTACGAGGCGGCATCTGCCTGCCCGGTGCATATCAGCGATATTGATGATAAAACACTCAGCAACAATGTAAAAGCTATTGTGGGATTTGAAATGAGCATCCGCGAGGTAAATGCCAATTATAAGCTCAGCCAGAATAAAAAAGATGCGGATTATTTCAGCGTAATCGCTCATCTGCGGGCATTGGGCGATGAAAATTCATTACGTGTGGCTGCAGAAATGGAAGCCCGCCGGTCAACCCAAAAATAGACGGAAACATTTTATTTTTGTTGATGGTCGTAATCCCAAAAAGGAATATCTTTATTTTAATCTTCCGCGTTAAAAAAATATCCAACATTGTCGGTAAACCACAACTACCACAGTGAATAAATAGCGTTGTTTTTCAATTACAGGTAATCATAATATGTTTAAAGAAGCGTCAATGCTTAAGTTTTTCTTAACTTTGCGCCCCAAATTAACCGACTATGAATCGACAGGAATTGGTGAATCTGATTAAGGAAAAGCAGTCTTACCTGTGCGTAGGACTGGATACGGACATTCAAAAGATTCCAAAACACCTGCTTTCTCATGCAGATCCGGTGTTTGCCTTTAACAAGGCGATTATTGACGCTACCAAAGATCTTTGTGTGGCGTATAAAATTAATACGGCCTTTTACGAAAGTATGGGCATGCGCGGCTGGGAAAGTTTACAACGGACCATTGAGTATATCCCGGACGGGATATTTACTATTGCAGACGCCAAACGTGGTGATATCGGCAATACTTCCACCCAGTACGCCAAAACATTTTTCGAAACCTATAAGTTCGATTCAGTGACTGTTGCGCCGTACATGGGTAAAGACAGTGTAACGCCTTTTCTCCAGTTCTCTGAAAAATGGGCGATCCTGCTGGGATTAACCTCCAATGAAGGCAGCCAGGATTTCCAGATGCAACAGATCGGAGATGAGTTCCTTTTTGAAAAAGTGCTGAAAGCCGGCATGGAATGGGGCACTCCGGACAACCTCATGTTCGTGATCGGGGCTACCCAGTCTTCACAGCTGGGATATATCCGTAAACTGGTACCTGACCATTTCTTCCTGGTACCAGGTGTGGGCGCTCAGGGCGGAAGCCTCGAGGAAATTTCCACACAAGCCATGAATAAGGATTGCGGACTGCTGGTAAACGCCAGTCGCGCTATCATTTATGCAGGTAATGGAGACGATTTTGCTACAGACGCCCGTCGCATAGCAAAACAATACCAGGTGGAAATGGCCGGGTATCTCAACAAGATTGTAGCTACCGTGTAAATAACTTTTTAATACCGGTACCTGGCAGCTGCGGTTTGCAGCAGGCGCCAGGTACCGGCATCTCCCTGATCTTTTACTTGAAAATACAGTTCTTTACGGTCCACCACGGCTTTACCTCGAAATTCAGCCGGCCCGCTATTACAGCAGCATCCTTGTTCACCAGCGACACTACCTCCAGGCTGTCTTTACAATCCATAATTAAAATACCACGCAGTTCTTCATCATTTTCAAAAGGACCCGCTACCAGCAATTTGCCGGCAGTTGCCATTTTATTGATATTGTCCATGTGAGCCTGTTGGATTTTTGCCGCAAGGGCAGTATCCTGGTTCCGGACCGGACCTTTCTTTAGCAGAACCATCCAATACCTTTTTAATTCAGGTAGTGCGCCTGATTTGACTTTTGGGGGGAGCACTTTGCTTAGTGCAACAGATTGTAATGGTGTGGGGTGAAATGATAACATCACAATGACTAAAAATCCCAATAGCAAAAGCGCAGGTATAACTTTGCTTGCCATAGTTGTCGAATTTGATGGAAAGGTACAAACTTGTCATGAAAAAACGTGATTGTTGTGCAGGTATTTTGCAGGAAAAAAATATAGGTTCCATGGCTGAAATCTCCCCGTGGACGTGGTTCCTAACAGGTAATTTCTTATATTGGGTATTAAACCCGTAGTTAATGCAACAAGATCTGTTTCAGTCGCCTGATTATTTTGCCATTGATGATTTGCTGAAAGAAGAACACCTTTTGATCCGCGACGCCGTACGCCAATGGGTAAAGAAAGAAGTATCCCCCATTATTGAAGACTACTGCCAGCGCGCCGCTTTCCCATCACAGATTTTAGCAGGACTCGGAGAACTGGGTTGCTTCGGCCCTACCATCCCGGTGGAATACGGAGGTGGCGGAATGGATCATATCGCTTACGGACTGATGATGCAGGAACTGGAGCGGGGCGACAGCGGCATACGGTCTACTGCTTCGGTACAGGGTTCGCTGGTGATGTTCCCGATCTATACTTTTGGCAGCGAAGCACAGAAAAAGAAATACCTGCATAAACTGGCTACGGGAGAAATGATGGGCTGTTTTGGCCTTACTGAACCGGACCACGGCTCCAACCCCGCCGGAATGCTTACCAATTTCCGGGAAGAAGGAGATCATGTGATCCTGAACGGCGCAAAAATGTGGATCTCCAATGCGCCATTTGCGGATATCGCTGTAGTGTGGGCGAAGGATGAAGGTAGTGTGATCCGTGGTATCATTGTGGAGCGAGGAATGGAAGGTTTTACCACGCCGGAAACAAAAGGGAAGTGGAGTTTGCGGGCCAGTGCTACAGGGGAACTGGTATTTGATAATGTAAAAGTACCTAAAGAAAATATTTTGCCGGAAGCCCGCGGGTTAAAAGGCCCGTTAACCTGCCTTTCTTCTGCGCGTTATGGTATTGCCTGGGGAGTGATGGGCGCGGCGATGGATTGCTACGATACGGCCCTCAGATACGCGAAAGAACGGATCCAGTTTGATCGCCCTATAGGCGGATTTCAGCTTACGCAGAAGAAACTGGCGGAGATGATCACTGAAATCACCAAAGCGCAGTTGCTCAACTGGCGGCTTGGCGTATTAAAAAATGAAGGGAAAGCCACGGCTGCCCAGATTTCAATGGCCAAGCGCAATTCCTGTGAAGTGGCTGCCAATATTGCCCGCAACGCCCGCAGTATTCTCGGCGGAATGGGCATTACCGGCGAATTCCCGGTAATGCGGCATATGATGAACCTGGAAAGCGTAATGACTTACGAAGGAACACACGAAATACATTTACTCATTACCGGTATGGATGTTACCGGGTTAGACGCATTTAAATAGCAGTATAAGTGTTTAGCCGCTTATACTCACTGCCAACAGCTGTACATGAAACGATTTTTTTTTCTGGCCATTCTCGGGTGGTCTGCCAACACCCGGGCGCAGCAGGCGCCTGCCCTGAAGCTGATCACCTGCGAAGGGAAAGCACAGGGCACTTATTATCTCGTGAAATATTTATCGGCCGATACTACGTCAATGGATAAACGCATTGATTCTTTATTTGGAGTAATCGATCAGTCGTTGTCCCTGTATAAACCCGGATCAGCCATCAACCGGTTTAATGAAACCGGCCATATCACGATGGATGAGCACATGAAAGCGGTTATCCGGAAAGCCTTGTTTACGAGTAAAGCCACCAATGGCCTCTTTGATATTACGGTAAAGCCGCTGGTATACCTCTGGGGATTTGGCGTTACCAAACCTTCTTTTAAAGGCGTGCCGCCACCGGACAGTATCAAGGCCGCTATGTCGTATATTGGTTACCGTTATCTCCGTGTAAAAGGCAACCAGCTGTATGCTGCAAAGAAAGGCGTGCAGATCGATTGCAATGGTATTGCCCAGGGATATACGGTAGATGTGATCGGGCATTTTTTATCGCAACAGGGAATCGATAATTACCTGGTGGATGTAGGAGGGGAGTTGTGTGCAAAAGGGCATAACCATCAGCATAAAGTATGGAGTGTAGGGATAGAAAGGCCATCGCCCGGCGATACTACCTATGAGCCGGTACAGGGGCTGGTACGGCTTCCTGGTAAAGGCATCGCTACCAGCGGGAATTACCGCCGCTTTTTTGACCAGGGGCGTACACGTTTTGCGCATACAATCCATCCGGGAACAGGGATAGCGCTGCATAATAATATTATCAGCGTAACGGTGATTGCAAAGGATTGTTTTACTGCCGATGCTTTTGATAACCCGCTTATCCTGATGGGTGTGGAAAAGGGGCTCGCCTATATTGCACAGCATCCGGAGTATGGACTGGAAGCTATTTATATTTATAAAGGCACAGATGGCGCCATTAAGGAAGCCTTTAGTAAAGGCTTTAAGGCGTATATGGAGTTCTGAAAAAAAATGTCCCGTTCGCTGGTTCACGGACGGGACTCACACTCACACTTTCTTCCTAGAATATGGACTCAAAAGGATTTAGTTCAATGAGAACTTCAATCCAATATTTCCCTGAACGGTATTGTAATTAGTGATATCGCCATACTTATAAGGCGCGTAGTTATACCGTACATTGGCATTGAACATCAACGGTGAAGCCTTGCCAAAAGGCACATTGATGCCTATTTCCGGGCTCACGAGGAATTGCCAGCTGTTATCTTTCTCTACAAATTCACCCCAGTATTTTTCATAATTCATATTAGCGGTACCTACACCTACGGTAGCATATGGAATAACGGCTGCAGCAGGTTTTGTGAATGCATAACTCACCGTTGCCTGGATCGGGATTACCTGCAATGTGCGTGACTGAACAGCAGATACATCGCCTTGTTTATCGGGATATACTGCACGCGGAAGCCGTTCGTAAAAGTCCTGGAACCCGGAACGTATTCCTACGGACCACTGGTTGTTCAATTGATATTGGAGCCCTGCACTCCAGCCACGGAAGCTGGTTTTATCGGAATAATCCTTTAATGAGCCAAGGGGCTGTGCAATGGAATAATTCACATCTACGGATAAAGGCGGACGAACCTGTGCGGATACTGCCTGGGCAGCAAAACATCCGGCAAAAATCAATATCCAGTTTCTTATCTTTTTCATTTCCTGTCAGTTTAAAAGTTCTCAATCAACATTAATTAGCGGTTTTACTCAGGTAAGGTGATTGGGCAAAAGATGCCTGCACCATTGAATCGATGTTACCGATACTCCATACGCCTGAGCCTCGCCATAATGAATTCCATACAGCTGTCAGCTTATTGTTCTTGGGGTTTTTGAGGTCAAACACATCGATGGCTACCTGTCTTTCGTTCACCTGGTAAACCGTGTAATAGGAAGGCCAGTACCAGCCGCCACCCGGATATCCCCAGTAACCAGGATCCCAGTAGCCGCCGCCGCCCCACCATCCCGGGTTCCAGGAGATGTTGGTATAGGAGTTGTCGATACGTGTGAGGTTGACAGCCAGATCAGGTTTGGCGGCTTTGCTCACAAGGGTGTAACCCCGTTGCTGCATAGCAGTGCTTACGGAGGCAATCAGTTTTTTGTCGTAGTCGGTCAGCTCTTTTTTAGCTGAATCGCTGCTACGTGTCAGCACGGCCACTGAATCTACTATGCTAAAAGTGGAATAAGAGGTGAAATTAGCGGTGCTGTCGTGGTTAGTGATGTAGATCCTCGACTCTTCATTAGTCATATCTTTCAGGGGATCTTTACGGCAGCTACTGAATGAAACCATCGCTACCAACGCGGCAGCGGCACTGAATAAAAACAAAGTTCTTTTCATGTCCTAGCGTATTAATTTAAAAAAATAAAATATACAGGCTAACGGTCATGAACCAAGCAGATTGGTATCCTGACATTCCGGTTTCCGTGTATGCTTCTTGAACGGATTAGATGGTTGATTGTTACAGAAAGTTTATCTGTGGAGTGTTAATGAAATCTTAAAGTGGACGAGGGGTTAACAAATACAATAAGTAATGTAGTGGATTAAATTAATATAGATCTGTTTTCTAATGCTGTTTTTAACTGTTCGGGATTTTCGAACAGGATGGTATCTATACCAAACTCACGCGCAGCTTTTACATTACGTAAATTATCATCGATAAACAATGACGTATATGCATCTGCGTTATAGCGGTCCAGCAGCAGCTGGAAGAAGGCGTGGTCGGGTTTGCGCATTTTTTCTTTGCCAGACACTACGATACCGTCGAACCAGTGGAGGGACGGATACATGGCCCAGGCAATGGGAAAAGTTTCATCCGACCAGTTGGTGAGCGCGTATAATTTGTATTGTCCGCTTTCCTTCAGTTGATGCAATATATTTTTTGTGCCTTCAATTTCCCCGCCAAGCATTTCACTCCATCTGCCGTAATAGGCGCGGATGTTTTCTTCATGGTGCGGAAAGGTTTTCACCAACAGCTCAGTGCCTTCCGCGAGGGTTCTGCCTTCGTCCTGTGTTTCGTTCCAGTCGGAGCTGCATACATCGCGGAGGAAGGTTTCCATTTCTTCTTCTGAAGAAAAAATTTTACGGTACAAATGACGGGGATTCCAGTCGATCAATACAGCTCCAAGGTCAAATATAATTGTGTTGATCTTTTTGTGTTGCATAGGTTAGTATTTATTCAGGAAGTTCATCGGCTGCATCTTCAAGTAGCTGCAGGTCTACCGAGTCGCTGCCGGCAATGCCTTCAATAGAGCCTTTGATATGCGCTGCGTTGAGCAATACTTTTTCGAGTTGTTTTTCGCGTGCTTTCCAGAGTTTTTCCATGGCATCGCGCTCGCGTTGGATGGATAATTTCATAGACATAAACCCTTCCCGGATAGCCTTCCATTGTTCTGCAAATTCGCCACCGGTAAGGTATTCGTAGAGCATATGCATTTTATCCCCTTTGTTTTCCTGTGAGCGGAGCTTACCCGAAATTTTGATGATACCATCTCTCAGCACATAAGCCAGCGCTTTCACTTCTGCGAAGGTGCAGATCCAGATGCCTTCTTTTTCGCCAAACCGTTCCATGTCTTTCGGCATGGTTTGGGTAACAAGGATAGCTACATCCACTCCCTGGCTGCGCATGTCGGCTTTCAGTTTTTCTACCCAGTCTTTGATGAATTCTTTCGTGCGTTTGCTTTCATAGATGATGCGCCCGCATTCCTGTCCGTATTGATTGCGGATCAGCTGTATACAATCTGCTCCGCGGATGCCTTTGCCCACCGATGTTATTTCATCAAACGGGAAATGAAGACGCAGCATTTCTTCCAGTACCAGTTCCTGTGCCTCCCCCTGCAGTTGCGTGGAGCCTTGTTCTGCCCGGCGTTTCATTTCTTCCGCCAGTTTGCGTTGGTCTTCCAGTTGCTTTTCCAGTTCACGAAGGCGCATCTGGTGTTCTGTATCTCTCAGGGAGTTACGTTCAGATTCTTCTTTTCGTATCTGGTCGGCCAGTTCCGACCGGGCTTCCAGTAATTTTTTCTGCAGATCAATTTCCAGTTCCTGTTCTTTGGTTTTCAGGTCCTGCTCCTTGCGGAGGAATTCCAGCTCCTGTTTGCGGGCTTCCCGGAGCTTTTCCTCCTGTTCCTGGTTGGCTTCCTTTAGTGCTGCCAGCTGGCTGCCGAAATCGGCGGTGATGGATTTACGCAGTTCCTGCTCCATGGCCTCCTGGAGCTGTTTTTTTTCTGCAAGTACGCGGCGGGTCACTTCTTCTTCCTGCTGCTGCTTTAACGTTTCTATCTGCCGGCGTTCGAGTGCCATCTTATTCCTTTCAGAAAGAAGTGTATCTTTTTCCTCCTGGAGAGATTTCAGGCGGCGGCGCCATTCATCTTCCATTTTTCCCCGCATTTCTTTTTCTATATCCGCTGCAAAAGCATCCTCCATGACAAACTGGTGCTTGCAACTGGGACAGGTAATTGATGTTCCCATAGTATCTCAGTAAAAAATTACGTAAAGATAGGGGTTTGGTGGCCGGAATAAAAAAAGGAAGGCGCTTGCTCTTCCTTCCTTCTGCATCAATAATGGCTAAAACAAACAACGTTAGTCGGGTTTTTCAATTGGATAGCATTTCCTGGCGGGGGTAACAGCGGCAAGATGGGAAATGATTGTTAGACGGAAGTTAAGTGTGGGTTAGGGAATTGTTAAGGATGTGTTCCGGATATATTCGCAATTACCGATATGTGAACCCTTCTATGGCTTATTTATGGCTTATCCGGTTTTGGAGGGTGCCTGTAGCGGAGATTGCCAATAGCGAAAAAAGCCTGTTCCGGTAAGGAACAGGCTTTTTTATATACATTTAGCCAATGTTGTTATTGTGCCAGTAGCTTTTTCTTTTGCGCGTTATATTCTTCCTGGGTAAGGGCGCCCGAATCTAAAAGTTCTTTTAGCTTTTTTAATTCATCGGCAATAGAGCCTCCTGTTGAAGTACCACCCTGCTCTTTTTTGGCATATGCAGCAGGTGGAATGAGTTCTCCGCCGTCAACGGCATTATCTATTTCGATCCAATAGTTAACCAGCTCTCCAAAGCCAACCCTTGCAACAATGGTGTACCCTGTTTTCTTATTTCCATAAGCAATCAATGATTTTACCTTTGTTGATTTACCGGCCATATTTGTACCCGCATATCGCTTATTGCTATAATTGTCTCCGGAAGTTTCTGTTGCAAATCCTGCGGGCGACTGATAAATGAACGAAAATGTTTTATTGGGCATGGATCCCTTTCCTATCTTAAGTTCATCGCCCGGTTTAACAGTCCATCCGGAAGGAGTAGTATATCCTTTTTCCACCAGGGCCTGCGCAGCCATTTGTTTTGTTCCGGGTTCTATTACTGTTGGTGCGTTCTGGGAGAAAGCCGCTACGGGGAATAATGCTGCTAATGCAAATAGAAATCTTTTCATGGTGTTAATTTCAGAGGTTATTATTTTGTATTGTTTTGTACACTTGTTTTAAAACAGGCCGGGCATCAATAAGTTATGTCCTGGGGTTATGAAGTAAAGTATGGGTGAATTACACTTTTCATGTGCTACAAATAATAGGTATATAAACCTAATTTACAAAAATCTTTATATAACTATCCTTATCAGGTAATTTTTACGGACGAATCAGGTCAAGACAAACCCTGCCGTGGATTGCCGCTGTAGTAAGTCTTAAAAAAAGCCTGTCCGTTACCGGAACAGGCTTTTAGGCATAGGTAAAAAGGATCAGTTTTTTATCAGTTTAACCGAAGGCACGCGCCAGTATTGGTTGCCGGAAGTCATAGTGGCCAGAAAGCCTAACGAAACGGTTTGTGGCTGGGCGAGGGTAAACTGGCACTGTGCGGTTCCGTTCACGAACCTGGTGGTGGTAAATGCGGTGTATCCTGCTGTAGTGGAGAGGTCACTGATGTCCGGCAGCGTATTGCCGGCGGCGGCTACCACGTATACCGGGTCAAGCGCTTCTGTGTAGTAGTTCACCAGGAAAATATAGTTGCCGGCAGGTAAAGTAACCGTTTGATAAATTTTACCATTGATGATATTAGCAGTTCCGCTCCATCCGGATTCCATTACCAGGCAACCGCCGGCATCTGCTGCGTAGCCACCAAAACCGGAGTGGTTCATTACGTTGGCGCTGGTGATCCAGGGCGCAGCCAGGGTGCCCCATCTGCCGCCGTCGTAGGTGGCCCTTGCAAAAGGACCGGTATTCTGAAGGTATTGGGCGGTTACATCGGCTTTTACGCTATGGTCCTGGAAGGCGACATAAAAGGTGTCAAACGCCGTTGTATTGGGCAGGTATGCCGTTTGGTAACTGATTGCATTGCCTGATTTAAAAGCGGGCAACGAAGTGGTGAAGGCGGTACTGCCGGACACGATCACGGTATCGTGCAGGTTACCGGCGTTATCTTCATACTTTATCCGCATGTTCACCACGCCGGCATCTGCATTCACATCTGCCCAGCTGATCAGGGCGGAGCCATCGGGCTGCATTTCCGCATTGGCGATACCCCGGTTAATGAGCGCGCTTTCGTATAGCTGTCCGTATACGTTAGCAGCAGTATTTACCGGGATAGAAACGTGACCGGCGGCATCGTAAGTCCGGATCTCGAAGTTCATCAGTCCTTCCGGCAAATTGGGGATAATTACCTTTGCGGTGTCCACACCGGCGGTTCTTTTAACGGCTACTTCAATAGAATCCTGGCGGCTGTTCCAGAATACTTTGTAACTGGCAATCTTGGGATCTGAGGTAAAAAGACCGGTAATCATCACCCTGCTTTTACCGGAAAACGCCACTACGGAGTCCATTTTTCCGGGATAGGTGATGGCTCCGCCGGTCATATATTTATCCCTGTAGTCGTCCATTTTAGAGCAGGCGCTTATAATTAACACCAGTGCCAGAATGATACAGGAAGCTGTAAGTTGATGCTGTTTCATTTGTTTTAAATTTCGTTGATTGATCATAACTAGTTACCCCACAATGTAAACTCCGCGATATTGATAAAGTAAGATCCCTGCCAGTTCGACAAGCTCCTTATCCTGATGTAGCGGTAAGGGGTTTGTCCTGCAGGAAAATCAAACTGCCAGCCGTTGTAAGCCAGTGTTTGGTCCGATGCGGTTTCAGTGGCATAAGGAGATCCGGATGGTTTTACAACATGACAGGTAGTTAGTTTGGTCCAGCTTTCATCCAGGTCGCCGCTCAGGCTGGGGGCGTTGGAAGCCCATATTTCAAAGTCTTTCACATTGCCTCTTACATAGTAGTTGTCGCCAACCTCTTTGTAGGGATTTACCTGCATACGGCTGAAGATGTGCGCCTTGCCAAGGTCCAGCGTTACTGTTTGCGGACTGCCGGCCTGTTCCACGGTAAACAGGCAACGTGGCCATCCCGGGTGTAAGTCGCCATCGAAGATGTACCGTACATCTGTTCTGCCACCGTTATTCAGGATCTCTGCATCTTTTGGCAATACGTAGTTGCTCCAATCTGATTTTGGTAACAGTTGTTCAAAAAATGGGGTGAGTGATACAAACAAGGTATCTGAAAAATTCATCCACCGGTCTCTTACCACAAAGGCGTAATTTCTTTTAACGGCAGGTTGTTCCCTCACTGCGCTTTTGATCACCGGGTCATTGCTGTATACATTGTCCATTCCCGATGTTTGTACCCATTTTCCGGTACCGGACGTATCCACCAGGGGAATGATCGCTAAATTTTCCAGCGTTGGATTATTACAGGTAAGATTGAATCCGCCGAACGTGGCCTCTATATCCAGAGATCTGTAAGCCAGGTTAATAGCAGGTGTCAGGGGATTCACCGTAACAGTTACGGCCGGGGAGGATATCTCGCTGGAGTTTACGCAATACAGTTTAATAGTGTGCGCCAGCGTATCACCGAAACCATCCACCGTCAGGTTATTTTCATAGTGCGAAGCTTTCACCTCTGCCGGATGACCGGGAGAAGTTTCATACACGGCTTTTACATAGGAAAGATCTGCATCGGGCGGCAGGGAATACGTGATCACTGACTTACCATTTGTGTTCGCTACTGTTATTCCAGTTACCACGCCGGGAGGATTGGTATTGGTAATAATGGCTTTATTGAGCTCATCTCTTTTACAACCTGATATCAGCATCAGGAAAAAGGCTGTATATAAGATTGTACCTGGTTTTATTGTTTTCACTTCTTAATGATTTAATGTTAATACATCCGCACGGTGTGCAGGTTACCAGTTAGGATTTTGCACCAGGTTGGGATTCGCCAGCAGGTCGCTTTCTTTTATCGGCCACAGGTAATCGCGGGGGGCTACGAAATGCCTGGAGAGAAAAGAAATTTCGCGGTAATACAGTTCTGCCGTTTGACCGCTTACTACCCAGCCGGTGATATTGCCGCTGAGTTCCTGTGCAGCAGTTTTCCAGCGTAGCAGATCCCAGTAGCGATGTCCTTCAAAACAAAGTTCAATAGCTCTTTCCCGTTGGATGATGGAGCGCATTCCTTCTTTAGTAGTGTATTTGGATGGGTTCCGGCTGTAACTTGTCCATGAGCTTTGCACGGTTTGCAAGCCAGCCCTGGCCCTTATCTTATTAACATAATCATATACATCTTCGGTAGGTCCCTGTGCTTCATTCAGCGCTTCCGCGTAGAGCAGATACAGATCTGCCAGGCGTATTTCGGGATAGGGATAAGATGGGTAGGTGACCGTGTTCCAGTCCATATGCCAGTTCACTACTTTCTTCATATAAAATCCTGCTATGGGCACCGGCGACGATTGGCTCAGTTCACTGCCGCGGGCCATCAGCCAGAAGGTATTCTCATCGCTTTTCGACGGGCTGTTGGCCATGTACCAGATGCCTCTGTCAAATCCCAGGTCGGCATAATATCTTGGTTCCCGGTCGAAATTTAAACGGGCAGTAGTTTCACCTTCCTTGATGTTAAATCTTTCGGCATGTGAACCTACCCGCAGTGCAGCGATATTTGAAAAGTCGAGTGTTTTATCTTCATCGATCGGAACGCCGTTTCGCGTGTAAAACATTTTAGCCATCTTGATGGTGGGCCCCAGTAAGGGATGTCCTCCCGTTTTTGATGCCACGGCATTTACAAAATCAAACTGCCCTATACCACAGCGTTGCAGGAAGGTGCAACCCCAGGTAACGCCGCTGGTAGAACCCCATACCAGTTCGCTGTTCCAGGGTTCGCTCATAGAGTTGCGGATGCTCATTTGCGTCATAGTGGTGTCGCTCAGCGGTATCGTTTGCGCGGGGAAAGTATACAAACGGATGCCTTGTGCAGTGCAGAGGTCTACTGCTTCTTTACAGGCGTCTGCCGCGCGTTGCCATTTTGAGGCGTTGAAAACAGTATTAAAAAGTTGTACCCCGTCTTTATTTTTAAAAGACCCGTAGTCGGAGTTGCCGTTGAATAACGGGCTGGCGGCAGTTACTAACAATTTGGCCTTTAAGCTTAATGCGGCGGGCTTTGTAACACGCCCTAATTCTGAAGAGACATTGGCGATACTTACCGGCAGGTTCACTGCTGCGGCGTCGAGCAAACCAGCGATATAATCTACTACCGAATCTACCGGCTGGCGTTTAACAAACATCTGCTCAAGAGAAGCGCTGATGGGTAAATTTTTGTCTATCAGCGGTATAGGACCATAAGCCCTGAACATAAGAAAATGATAGTAGGCTTTCAGGAAGGTGACTTCCGCCACCCACCTGTTCCTGGTGTCGATGTCGAGATCTACTACTTTACTTACATCGCTTACATTCTCCAGGAAAATATTACAATCCCTGATAGCCTTGTAGCAGCTCACTCCATCCCTGTCGCCGGTCATGTAGTTGGCGATAGGATTTGATGTATTCTGGTCCCCATAATCCAGCCTTAATACATTGGTCGACCTGATAGCATTGGTTGGATCCAGCACAAACACCTCATCACTGGCCGAAAGCCCTACGTTGTAAGTAGGATCGTAGTTTACAGGAATGTATGCATAACAGGAGAACAAATATTTTTCTGCTTCCGTTTTGGAAGTAAAAGCATTATCGATGGTGGCTACATTATCCGGCACTACATCCAGGAAAGGTTTTTTACAGGCCATTCCGGAAATGATCATAATAAGCAGGCAGATGATGGAAGCGGCAATACGATGCCCGGTGTTACTGTAAGCGGGTGTGCTTACCAGGCTGTTGCTATTAAACTTATTATCGTTCATATGATTAAATGCTTTATTTGAATGTTAGAAACCTACAACTACCCCAACGTTATATACCTTTTGAACAGGGTATCCCAATCCTGATGCGCCCATTTCCGGGTCCCATAGCTTAAAGGCGCTGATGCTGAATAAATTCAGGCCATTGGCATAAACGCGTCCACTGCTCAGGTGTAGTTTCTTCAAAAGCTGACCGGTAAGGTTATACCCGATCTCTGCTGATTTCATGCGTAAAAAGGAGCCATCCCTTAACCACCAGGTAGATGGTTGCGTATTATTTTCGGAGATGGTATTACTTAACCGCGGCCAGAAAGCATAGGAGTTGCGGTTATCTTCCGACCAGTGGCTGTCGGCAATAACTTGCAGCAAACCATTCTGGTAGCCGCCGTTCAGATAGAACGGAGTGGTATTGGCGGCGTTAATGATGAAAGACGACCTGGCGGAACCCTGGAAGAAAGTGCTCAGATCAAAATTTTTGTATCCAACAGAGAAACCGAAACCGTATATAATTTCCGGCGTGGTAGGATAGCCGATCGGTACATAGTCGGCATCGGTAATTTTTCCATCTCCGTTAATATCCCGGTATTTAATGTCCCCGCCCATAATACTGCCATATTGCAGGGGAGAGTTATTTACTTCCGCCTGGTCAATAAACAGTTTTTCTGCAATCAGGCCATAGATCTGGCCAAGCGAGTTGCCTACTTTCGACAGGTTCCGGTTATTTTCTGCGTACTGTGGTTCTTCATTTACCAGCAACTTGCTTTTAGCATAGGTAAAGGTACCGCGTGCCTGTATCCAGAGGGAATTATTAAATGTTTTACGGTAATCGGCTGCCAGGTCTATTCCCCTGCTGTATGCCTTTCCTGCATTGGATGAAATATTTGCCTGTAATCCCATGGAACTGGGCACCGTGCCTCTTACCATGAGGATATTGGAACGGTTTTGTTCATAAGCATCTACTGTAATAGTGAAATCTTTGAACAGGGTGAGGTCCATCCCGATATTGGTTTGTTTCGACAACTCCCAGGTGATATCGCGGTTCTCGTAACGGTTGATGGCTACGGTAGGCCGGTTGTAGGTGAAGTTGGTACCGAAGTATCCTGTTGAAGCGCCGTTTAAATTAACATCCGAGAGATAAAAGAAACGGTCGGTGGCGCTGCCTATCTGGTCGTTACCCACCAGTCCGTACGTAAACCGGAACTTCAGCTGGTTAACGGTATTCGCCAGCGGCTGAAAGAATTTTTCGTTAGATACGATCCAGCCTCCTCCCACAGAAGGGAAAAATCCAAACCGGTGGTTGGCGGCAAATCTTTCAGAGCCGTTGTATCCGAAGTTAAATTCAAAGAGATAACGGTTGTCGTAGCCATAGGTGAACCTGCCGGATATACCCTGGTTGCGGGCCGGCAAAGAAAGCTGCAGGGTGGAGGCATTGGCGGTCAGGTAATTGCGGATGGTACCAATCACCATACCTCCTACGTTGTGTACCTTATCGAAGATCCTGGAATAGTTTACGGCTGCTTCGGCGTAGGTCGTAGTGTTTACATTTTTATCGCCTGGTGTATAGGTGAGATACTCGGTGGGAGTTGTTCCAACGCTTCCCACGCTACCATCGTTGATCAGGTTTAAGCCGGTAAATTTTCCGTCCAGTGACCCTGCCTGGTAATAATAGGGGCTATACTGGCGGGAAACGGCAAAATTTGCGTACCGGCCGGTATATGCCATCATCCTCGCGGAAAGGCCGGGCGTAATGGCTGCGAGGTCCTGGCGCAAACTGAGCTGGGCTGTCAGTGTGCTGGTATTGGTGGCCTGGAATCCGGAAAGCGATTGGGCATAAGGGTTTACATATAACCCGCCGCCACCCGGTACCAGGGCATTTCCAAACAGGGGGTGTTTGGCATAGGGCATGAGGTCCGATGGGTATACTGCCGGAAATGCCACCGGGTTGCTCCAGATGGCATTATTAAAGGTAGCGGCGCCGCCGCCGATAGGGCCGTTATAGTCATCGAACTGCCCTTTCAGGCTCACCAGTGCTTCTGTTGTTTTGGTGAGATTTAAAGTAACGTTTGATAAGATGGAATAGGATCGGAGCTTGATGTTATTGTTGAAATTATTCAGTGCGTTTTCCTTGAGGATACCATTATCAATATTATAGGTCATGGCCAGGTAGTACTTTGCCTTGTCTGATCCCCCGCTGGCATTGATGTTAAAACGCTGGTTGGTAGTGCGGTCCTTGATCAGCTGTTGAATCCAGTTGTTGTTAGGATATAATAGCGGGTCGTCTCCTGCAGCGGTATGATCGATCTTATTTTGTGAGTATGGCAATACGCCCAACGGGTTCCTGGTTAGCACTGCCTCGTTGGCGAGCTTCATATAGGTGATATTATCGGACAGTTTAAAATTTTGTGTGTTGGCAGAGGTAGAATTTTCCATGCGGAAATTGAAACGCATTTTTCCCAGGTTCCCTGTTTTCGTAGTAACCAGTATCACGCCGTTGGCGCCCCTGGCTCCGTACAGCGAGGAAGCCGTCGCGTCTTTCAACACAGAAAAGCCGGCGATATCATCTGGTTGCAGCCGGGCAAGATCCCTGGAGGAGGATTCTATGTTGTCAATTAAAATAAGCGGGTCCACTTTTCCTGCACCAAAGGTACCCACGCCTCTTACAAAGAACTGTGCATTGTCGGCTCCGGGTTCGCCACTGCGCTGGTAGGAAATGACGCCCGGAATTCTGCCGGCGAGCATCGTGGTGAGGTTCCCGGTAGGTCCTTTCAGTTCTTTTGGGTCAATGGCGGTAATGGAACTGACCATACTGGATTTCTTCTGGGTGCCGTAAGCTACTACCACCACATCTTTAATGGTGTTGTCTTTCGGCGAGAGTAATATCTCGTAATCGCCTACGATATTTTTAACGGGTACCTCTCTCGGTACGTAGCCTACGTATTGCACCACCAGTATTCTGTTATCACCGGTGATTTTTAGTTTAAAACGGCCGTCCTGGTCTGTTTTAGCGCCGGTGGTGGTTCCTTTCAGCATCACTGTCGCCATGGGCAAAGGCGTCCGCGTATCTTCGGTAAGTACCAGGCCTGCTACCTGGCGGTCCTGCGCAGCGCCGGGATTCTTTTTTTCGGCCGGACTGGCATCGTCGGCAGCGGGTTTGGGTCCCCGTTTAATCAGCACCACGTTTTTCTTCAGCTCGTACAACAAACTGCGGCCTCTCAATATTTCGTTCAGCACGGTGGCCACTCTGGCATTCGTGTAGTCGATGGGACCACTGATTACCTCGTTTTTCAGCAGGTCGTCGCTGTAAAAAAAGGTAAGGTCTGTTTGTTTTTCAATCACCTGGAAAATGCCTTCCAGCGTCATATTACTTCCTTTGATAGTTACCGTGGAGGCAGGAATTTGCTGACTTCGTGCATTTAAGTGTAGAAAAAAGAGCAAAAAAATGGTGATACACACCCTGGACCCGGCAAAAAAACGCCGGCCAGTATTCAATAACGGGATACTTCTTTTCATTTTCCTTGTTTGGTTGACAATGACTGTAACGTGGTAACGATGGGTGCCTGCTTTTTGTGGTGCACTATACTAAGACGACGCATTTTAAAAACGGGTGAATGAAAAACGTTATCCCGCTTGCTTAAAAAAATTAATAATTGTCAAACTAACATTTTATCAGACAAACGACTTATATTTAATTTCTATGTCCCAAATGAATATTATCCGCGTTATCTGATCAACCAGCCTAAAAAGTATTTTTATGCCTGAATATCCGGGAGATGAAGTCATACTTGCGTTATTACAAACTGGAAATGCCGGTGATGCTTTTGAGTTTATTTTTAAGAAATATTACCGGTTAATGTGGGCAAAAGCCTATGTCGGCACCAGCGATCCGGTGGCGGCAGACGATCTTGTGCAGTTGGTATTAAGCGGTATGTGGGAAAAGAAATTGTACCGGAATATAAAAGGTTGTCTTAAAAATTACCTGCTCACAGCAGTCCGTAACCAGGTGAATGATTATCATAAGGTGAAGCAAAGGGCATTGAAGAAGATTGAGAAATATGCGGAAACGGTTGACCAGTCTTACCAGCACGAATCGAATATACTTAAAGAAAGGGATATGGAAGACCGTTGGAGCGCGCAGGAGCAGCTTCACCGGCAGTTGCATGAGTTGCTGAGCGAGCTTCCGGCTCAACGTCAGCGGGCATTTACCCTGGTGTACATGCAACAAAAGAAGTATCATGAAGTGGCCGACAATATGGGCATCAGCATCAATTCACTGAAAACCCATCTTAAAATGGCCGTTAAAACACTGCGCACCAAACTGCATCCACCAGTGTCGGAATGAAATGTACTGCAAGCGTTCACCTATCTTCTTAAGTTTACTATCAATGACCTCTGATAAACAACATATTGATCAATTAATGCTGGAAAAGCTAACCGGGAGTATTTCCGGGGAAGATGACCATGCGCTGCAGCAGCTCATGGCAGCCGATCCGGCATTGAAAGATGCGTTCAGTTGTTTGCAACAGCAATTCAATGAGCCTGCTGCAAAACAATACCTCGATCAATTGGATGAATCGCAGTTGTGGGAAGAAAGAAAACACCTGTTTAAGAAGAATAATGCCCGCAACATGCGGGTACTGTATTGGGCTGCTGCCGGCATATTGTTGCTGCTTGTAAGTGCTTTGTACTTTCTTTTTCCCGGGGAACAGCCGCGGCAACCGGTTGCTGCTATAAAAAGCGCCGCGCCGGCTAACAGTGTTATCCTGCAGATGGCCAACGGACAAACCATTGTGCTTTCCGATACCACGCAGTCATCGTTGCTCAATATCGGCTCTGCGCAGATGCGGGTGTCGTCCAAAAGCCTGCAATACGAGGCCGCAGGTACCGACGCACCTACTGCGATGAACCTGTTGCAGGTGCCGGCAGGGAAAGACTATAAGCTTACGTTGCCGGACAGTACAGAAATATGGTTAAATGCGATGTCTGAAATCAGGTTTCCGGTATCGTTCAATGGCCGCACACGTGAAGTATTTGTAAGCGGTGAAGCCTATTTTTCTGTCCGCAAAGATATTAACCGGCCTTTTATTGTACATACCGGGCAGTTTTCTGTTAACGTACTTGGTACTGCTTTTAATATCAACACCTACAGCAGCAACAGCCCCCGACTTTCGCTTTCTTCGGGTAAGGTTTCCCTGAAAAGTAAAACCGGTAATCAAAGCGTACAGTTGTCGCCGGGATATGAAGCCATTTACAATCCTCAACAAGGCAATGGTTTCAGGGTGGATGAATTCAATGCAAGGAATACGCTTGCCTGGATGGAAGGAAAATATTACTTCAGGAATACCAGCCTGAAAGAAATTGCAGTGGTGATCAGGCGCCTGTTTGATGTGAAGGTACAATTCACTGCACCTGGTGCGGAAAACATCACGGTGAGTGGGGTGCTTACCAAAAAAGAAGGGCTGCCGGAATTTATGGATAACCTGTCGAAAACTACGGATATCAAATACCAGTTGACGGGCAGCGTGCTTCAGATCCTATGAGACGCCGCCCGCTTAAGATGTACGCCGCACTAACCCATTAATTGTTTCCTATGATGGAAATTATTGTCCATAAGACAATTATACAATCAATTTCAACAAATAAGCCATCGGTTAAAAGCGGGGCCCTGTATTTTTGTTTTATTAACAGGTGCTTTAACCCACTACGCGCATTTGTAACAGGAAAAATCATTCAACATGAAAAAGAAAGTATTTAATCTTGTCATTCTGCTATTGTTTACCCTCACTGCTTTTACGCAAGGCATTATTGAGCATGCACCGCCTGGTTTTGATACCCTGCATGCAGCTATACCGCATGGCCGGATCGATACCATCAGCTATAGCTCCGTAACCGTAGGCAATCCGCGCAAAGCGCTGATATACCTGCCGCCGGGATTTTCGAGGAAGCATAAATACCCTGTGTTATACCTGTTGCATGGCATTGGCGGCGACGAAAAAGAATGGCTGAACGGCGGCACGCCCCAGGTAATACTCGATAACCTGTATGCCGAAGGGGAAATTGAGCCTATGATCGTTGTTATGCCTAACGGAAGGGCCATGAAAGACGACCGGGCTACGGGTAATATAATGGCTCCCGATAAGGTGCAGGCGTTTGCCACTTTTGAAAAAGATTTATTGAACGATCTTATTCCCTATATACAAAAGAAGTATCCTGTTTATACCGACAGGGATCACCGGGCCATCGCCGGGTTGTCGATGGGAGGAGGGCAGTCACTGAATTTCGGACTGGGTAACCTGGATACATTTGCATGGATCGGCGGTTTTTCGTCTGCTCCAAACACGAAAGCACCGGAGCAACTGGTACCGGATCCTGCCAGTGCCAGGCAGAAAATAAAACTACTCTGGATCTCCTGCGGCGCCAGCGACGGATTAATTTCTTTCAGCAAGCGTACACATGATTACCTGAAAAAAAACGATGTGCCGCATATCTATTACATTGAACCGGGAGTACATGACTTTAAAGTGTGGAAGAACGGGCTGTTTATGTTTTCGCAGCTGATCTTTAAACAGGTGGATACTACCACCTTCTCAAAGTACCCGGTGGTAGGCGCCCCTGCAGCAACCAATGTGCGCAATGCAAAGTATCCACAGGTAATGGCAGACCATCGCGTTGTTTTCCGCGTCAAAGCGCCGGAAGCCCGGAGAGTCCAGGTTGACCTGGGTCGCAAATATGACATGGTGAAAGACACCGGTGGTGTATGGACCGTAACAACAGATTCCATCGGCGAAGGATTTCATTACTATTCGCTGCTGATAGATGAAGTAGCCGTTGCGGACCCCGCCAGTGAAACCTTTTACGGCATGGGAAGAATGGCAAGCGGTATTGAAATACCGTTTGCCGGCGGTAACTATTATGCGTTAAGAGATGTGCCGCATGGAGATATCCGTATCAAAAAATATTTCTCAAAGGTTACCGGTTCATGGCGGCAGTTGTATATCTACGTTCCCCCTGGTTATGATGCAAATACAAACGGAAAATATCCCGTGCTCTATATTTTGCATGGCGGTGGCGAAGACGAAACCGGGTGGGCTACGCAGGGTAAAACGGATCTGATCCTGGATAACCTGATTGCTGCAAAGAAAGCCGAACCTATGCTGGTGGTGATGCCTGATGCCAATGTAGGTGGCACTGCTTTCGACGAATCCGCCTTGAAGACATTTGAATCGGAAATGAAGGAGGTAATTATTCCCCTGGTAGAAAAAAATTATCGTGTGGAAGCGACGGCAAAGAAAAGGGCATTAGCCGGATTGTCGATGGGCGGCATCCATACGCTCTATACAGGTATTAAAAACACGGATCTGTTTTCTTCCCTGGGTGTATTCAGTTCAGGCTGGATACAGTCGCGGCAGGCCGGTATTGCGGATGCGCAGTACGATTTTATGAAAGCCAATACCGCCACGATTAACAATAATTTGAAAACGCTGTGGATTGCAATGGGAGGAAAGGAAGATATCGCCTACAAGAATTGTCAATTGATGCTGGCAAAATTGGATGAGCTGAATATAAAGCATACCTATAGCGAATATCCAGGCGGCCACACCTGGCCGGTATGGCGGAATAACCTGTTCAACTTTGCGCAAGTGCTTTTTAAGTAGCGGGCCGGTTTTTGCCCAAAAACAAGAGGCAAAAAATGGTTACTTACCCAGGCGTATGGGAGCACCACCTATCTTACCGGCGTTTCACATGCAACAACGGGAATGGACAAGTAAGTATACCGGATTTTCTTTATCTCCCCCAAATCCGCATTACCAAAAAACGCATGATGGAGCCATAATGCTCCCGGAATATACTATATTTGTGCTATAGCGAAGATCTCTTTAAAATCCAGATCAGTATATCTATTCGTGATTAAATAGGTTATTATATTTATGTCCACGTCTGAAGAATCACCTACTTTTTTAGCCAACGGTGATAGAGATTCATTTAACGACTTATACAAACGGTATTGGGAAAAATTATTCATTGTTGCCAATAAGCACCTGAAAGATGCAGTGGCAGCAGAAGACGTGGTACATGATGTATTCTTAAGTTTGTGGAACAACAGGAAGAAGGTGGAAATAGGCCAGTTCGAAAACTACCTGGTAACGGCAGTCAAATACCAGGTGCTCACCCAGATCAGGAAGAAGGCTTACGCCCGGAAATATACCAGGGATGCTGCTATGGACAACCATCCTGAATTAGTACCCGAAATCAGTGATGCCGTACATAACAGGAGGATACTGGAACTTGTATATAAGGAAATAGACCAGTTACCGGAAAAATGCAAGCTCATCTTTCAATACAGCCGGGAAGAAGGAATGAGCTCAAGGGAGATTGCCCAAACACTGAACATCAGCAAAAAAACAGTGGATAACCAGATCCATAAAGCTCTGGAACGTTTAAAGTTCCGGCTCAGGCATATGCTTTTTTCATTTTTAGGATAATAAAAAGCGCCGGTACCTTTGCAAAGGTACCGGCGCTTTTTATTTGTTTTTACCAGCCAAAATTTTGTACCAGTTTACCACCTCCCTTATCTATTTCTGTTTGAGGAATTGGCATAAGATAGTGCCGCTTTGTAAACACGCGTCGCTGTATGGTGGTGAGCTTGTAAAACACGGCGAGGCCTGCTTCTTCGCTACCCGGATCAAATCCGGTAGCCTGTAGTTCGCCTGAGGAGGGCCGGGCATTCATACCATGCACATCCCCGTTATCTACATTTTCAGCGATCAGCCAGCGGCGCACATCCCAAAAACGTTTTCCTTCAAAGGCAAACTCCACGCGCCATTCATTCTGGATTCGTTTTCGCATTCCCGCTTTTGTATTATCATTTGTGCCGCTCACCGGTAATGCCGGCATCGATACGCGGGCTCTTACTTTATTGATGGCGTCGTACATATCCTGGCTGGGAGCATCCAGGTATTCATTCATTGCTTCGGCATAAATAAGATAAATTTCGGCCAGTCGTATCACCGGGAAATTCCTGTTGCCATTTCCCCCTCCCCTCAGGTTTACACCAGGGTCACACCATTTTCTCCAGTTATACCCGCTCTCGCAATTGGTGCCTGATTTTGGCCATCCATCAGAAGCCCCGCCATTGTTGCCAAAGTAGGCATATTTTAACGGGCGCCTGTGGTTGGCGGAATCCCAGAAGGCATATTGAAAATTGATGCTGGCATAGAAACGCGGGTCCCTGTTTTTGTACATGTTGGAAATATTTTTTGCCTGCCGGTATGCTTTCCCGTCCCAGAGAGGGCCATCCCAGAAACCATCTTTAGTATAACCCGAATGGACGTCGGTAATTGGCAGCCCGTTGTTCATTTCGTAGGCATCTACCATTTCCTGGAATACGCTGAATTTACCATTTCCGCCGGCCGACTGTGCATCCTGCCCATTCGGCTGCATCGTCTGGTCCAAATCCCTGGTGGAGCCTATCAAATAGGGTAAAATGGTTTCTTTATACTCACGGGAGTAGAACAGGCGTGCATAGTTATCTATCGGGTTCGATGGATTGGGATTGTTCAACGCATATACATTCATATCCAATACTGCCTTTGCTGCATCGGCTGCCTTTTTCCATTTTTCCTTGTCATAAGTTTGTGGAAAGAGTTGTGCACCGTCTGTATTTTTTATGCCGGCGTACATGGTATTCCCGTTAAACAAGGGGCTGGCAGCATATGCGAGCGCAATAGCTTTTAATGACATCGCGGCGCCACGGGTTATGCGCCCGGTTTCCCCTGGGTTATCGGTATAATCGATGGGCAACACCGGCGCTAACTGGTCCAGTTCTGTTACTATATAGTTTACCACCTCATCTACCGGCTTCCTGGTATTCAGTACATCAGGAATACCTTCGCTTACATCCGTAACATCGTCTCCCAGCAGCGGCACTGCACCATAGGATCTGAGCAGCTCAAAATATAATTTGGCCCTGAGAAAACGTACCTCTGCCTTATACTGGGGTATGCGGATGCTGTAGTAATCTGCCCGGTCTTGAGGAATCGGGGTGTTATCTATATTTTTCAGGAAAATATTGGCTCTTCTTATAAACTGGTAAGACCATCCCCAATTATCCAGCGAATTATCCGTAGGCCCCCAGGCGCCAGCGTTAAATTTCAACTCCGGCACATTTTCCCAGTGATTTTTGCATTCATCCGTACAGGCGCCCAACACTGTATTATAGTAGATGTTCGTGGTACTTGTATTTAACGACGTGTACATATTGGCCCAGGCCCGTTCCGCCGTATTTATATTATCGTAAATATCTTTTTCTGTAACAATTTCCTTGGGAACAACATCCAGATACTTCTTACAGGATATGGCTGTTACCCAGAGAAGCAGGAGTCCGTGGAATAATATTTTACGTGTCATTTGTTGTTGATTTTAATTTTATTCAGATAACAGGTGCCTGATCGCATTGATTTACTAAAATGAGAAGGTCAATCCTGTATTGATGACCCGCTGTTGCGGATAAGTGCCGGTACCGTCGCTGGCTATCTCCGGATCAAAAATTTTCAATTTATCCCAGGTAATGAGATTAATACCATTTACAAAAATCCTCGCATTACTGAATCCTATTTTATTAAGCCAGTAACGGGGAATATTATAGCCTATCTCTACTGTTTTTAAGCGCAGGTAATTGCTGGAGTAAATCCAGAACGTGGAATTTTGCTGGTTGTTGGTATTGTCCTGCGACGAGAGGCGTGGATATTTATAATCGCCGTCAGGATTGGAAGCTACCCAGTGGTTGTCTTTCACATCTTCCAGCACACCTGCAAATCTTGAGAAAGGAAAGATACCAGACCCGTTCACCAGCAGGGAGCCGCCATAACCACCCTGGAATAATACACTTACATCAAAACCGGCGTAGTGGTAAGAAAAGCTTACGCCTAAAATAGAAGTGGGCTGGTTACGTTTACCCGGCAGGAAACCGGCATCGAGAGAGTTAATAATACCATCTCCATTAATATCCTTGTACTTGATATCGCCGGGCTGCACGGTTCCAAACACGGATTGTGAAGGGCTTTTCGCTATATCATCATTATTCTTAAAGAAACCGATGGCGGTATATCCATAAATGGATCCCACTTCGCTGCCAGCCCTGGCCTGCCATTCCCTGCCTTTATAGTCCGGTTGCGCATAATAGGCTATCCTGTTTGTTGCGTACGAATAGTTAACACGAACGGCATAGCCCTGTTTCCTGAATTCGTGCCGGTGCTCAACAGACAGGTCGATTCCCTGTTTATTCACAATGGCGGCATTCAAAGCGGGTTGATTCAAAAGTCCTACGGTGGCCGGCACCAGTTCGGAGTTAATAAGAATGTCTTTACGTTTCTCCCTGAAATATTCTACGGTCATATTCAATCCTCCTTTCCATAATCCCACATCCAGTCCTACATCGGTTTTATAACCCTTTTCCCAGGTAAGGTTGGGGTTAGGAATCCGTTGCTCATAAGCACCGCCATAACCGGTACCATCACGGTTTACGCCAAACTGGTAGCCTGCATCATCAGGGTTCCACTGGCTTAGGTAAGAGAACCTTCCGGATGGTAAAGCATAAGTTCCGGTGATCCCGTAAGAGCCTCTTATCTTTACCTGGTCTACAAATGATAACCCCGGAGCGGAGCGGACAAATGATTCTTTGGCTATATCCCAGCCTGCAGAAACAGCAGGGAAAAACCCGAAGCGTTTACCGGACGGAAAGTTTTCCGCACCATTGTAAGCGCCGGAAAATTGCACTGTGTAGCGGTCATCATAGTTATACATCACCCTTCCTACAACGCCCTGGTTTTTATAGGGAAGCCCGGGAATAGCATTACTCACTCCGCCGCCAACGCCGTCAAAAAAGGAAGATTGGGTATAAAGCACCATGGCCTGTATGGTATGCCTGCCGAAAGTATTATCATAGTTCAGGTATGTTTCCAACGTGGTGCGCCTGGTGCCGTTGGCATTTACGTCATAGCCCAGGGTGCCATCCCCGTTTTCAATCACCTGGTAGGTGCCGCTTTTTGCGAGGTCGGTCACCGTATCGGCTACTACGCCTGGCAGTAACTTGTAGAGGAAAGTGCGCCTGGAAAGGCCCCGTTTCACGTTACGATAGCTGGTGTTGTCGAATGAGAGTCTTACTCTTGAGCTGAGTCCTTTCAGGAAATAATGCATATCCCATTTAAAGCCTGCGGTCGACTGAAGATTCGTTTCAAAGTTCCGTTGGTAGCCCGATTGGGTTAACTGCACATATGGAGAGGCCGGCACGGTATTAAATGCAGCGGGGCTGCCATCCGGGTTGGTAACCGGGTACCACCAGGCAGGCGCTGATTTAATGGCGTTAAAAATATCGCTTGCATTGGCGCCCGGGTAGTTCCTGTCGCGCACAATAGCGCCCAATCCCAGTTCCATGCTGAGATCTTTCGAGATCTGCAGATCAATATTGGAGCGGAAATTATACTTGTTGGTAATGGCCTGCATGTTGTATCCCTCGATCTGGTCTTCATACCGGTATAACCCGTTTTGTCTTAAATACCCCATGGATACAAAGTATTTGGCAAATTCATTACCTCCTGTAACGTTGATATTTCCCTGTTGCATGAGGGAGTAGGGCTTCAGCATGGCATCCATCCAATTTACATTGGGGTAGATATACTGGTAAGCGGGTTTGCTCCTGTTGCGGTAGTATTGCAATACGGAATCCGTGTACTGTATGGCCACCGGCAGCCCGTCATTGATTAGCCCTTCGCGGTACATGGTAAGCCCGTCGTAAGAGTCGGCATACTCCGGTAACCTGGTAGGGCTTTGCCATCCGTTTTGCAGCGTCACATTTATACGTGGCTTGGAAGTAGTACCTCTTTTGGTAGTAACCAGTATTACGCCGTTGGCGCCGTTGATACCATAAATGGCAGTAGAACCTGCATCTTTCAGGATACTGATGTCTGACACTTCGTTTGGATCGATATCACTGAAGGAGCGCTGAATACCGTCGACCAGGATAATGGGGCTATTGTTACCGGTGGTACTTAATCCCCTGATGAAGAGGTTGGATCCGTCAGCTCCAGGCTCTCCGCTGTTTTGCACCGTGATGAGGCCAGGTAACCTGCCGGCCAGCGCGTTGCTAATATTGGCTACGGGGCTTTGCCTTAGCTCCCTGGGTCCAATAGAAGCAATAGAGCCGGTAAGGTATTTCCGTTTTTGCGTACCGTATCCTACTACTACCACTTCTTCAATACTTTTTGCATTCAATTGCAGTACCACATCAATAGGAAAACGGGTAGTACTGAGCACACTGATCTCCTGGGAAATGTAAGTGGCATAGCTGATCACCAAAGTGGCCCCCGTATCGGGCACCTTTATAGTAAACTTGCCGGCATTGTTGGTGATGGTGGAGGTTTGTGTTCCTTTGATCACTACAGTAGCCCCCACCAGTGGTTCCCCTATGTTATTATAAGCGGTTCCCGTTGCTTCAATATACCGGCCCTGCCTGTATACAGGCTGAAGAGCAGGCTTTCCCCTGATCACAATTGTTTTGTATTTTAACTCATAACTAAATGGCTGGCTTTTGAAGATCTGCACCAGTATTTCTTCCAGCGGTTTATTCACCTCGTTAATAGTAACTGGTACCGCTTTTTTAAGCAGGTCGTCCTGGTATACAAAAGCATAACCGGTTTGTGTTTTGATCTTTTCAAAGATGGCTGGCAGCGACATGTTCGCTCCCTTTATTGTTACTGTTTGGGCCATAGTGGTGGCATTCACCTGGAAAGTGGCAACAAGAATAAAACAAGCAATTAACTTCATGGCTAGAAAGAACGAGGCATGGAAGGGCCGCAGACGTTTAAATCTGCCCCAAATGGAAATAAGATTCATTATCTTTATAATGTTTGGGTGATAAATGGTTGTAAAGTGATATTGTTACAGGCTGTTTGGACCCAAATGTTATCGTCCGGAAGTGTGACCGCACTTCCGGATTTATTTTTGGATCTGCATGTACGCGGAATTTTATGTACTATTCATTGGCATTAGATTCTTATTTGGTTGATACAATAACTTTATTTCCTTCCAGTTGATAATGCACTGTACCAGTAGCCTCCAAAATATCCAGCATCTGTTTTACGTCACTTTTCCTGGAAAAAACACCGGACAGGTTAATATTATCCATATTGCCCCTGTACTCTATTGAAACATCATACCAGCGTGCAATTTGCCGCATGATGCCTTTAATATCCATCCGGGTAAACCGGAATTCCCCGTTTTTCCAGGCAACCGCCCGCTCTATATCGGCTTTAGAAACTTTAAATTTCAGGTTGGTTTTTTCCAGTGTCGACTGTAAACCCGGCAATAGTGAGGCAGTGCCTGTGGAATAAGCGGTTTCCACTTTTCCCTCCAGTAATGTTGTTTCAATGGATGCTTCATCGTCGTAAGCCATCACGTTAAACTTTGTGCCGAGCACTTTTATCTTCATGGCATTGGGCAGCCCGGTGTTACGAACGGATACAATAAACGGAATTTTCCTGCCCTCTTCTGAAAGCACAGTGGCTACTTCAAAATATCCTTCTCCCGACAATTCCACTTCCCTGCTGTCTGCATTAAATGCTACCGGGTACCTGAGTGACGATGCCGCATTAAGCCAGGCTTTTGTTCCATCGGACAAGGTAACACAGTATTGTCCGCTTTTAGGGGTAATAATAGTGTTATAAGCCACCGATGACAACTGCACGTGTTCACGTGTTGGCACATAGGCTACCTTCCCATCTTCGGATTTAATGATCTGTATTCCGCTTTTGTTGTCGATAGGTCCATCTGCAGTACTATCCAGCTCAATTTGCCTCCCGTTTGCCAGGATCAGCGTTGCTTTGTTATTTCCGGCATCTCCCTTTTTTACTGTTGTTTTAGCGGCAAGCAGCGGTTTGTTGGAGAACACTCCCCTCTGGACCAGGAAATATGTTCCGATGCCCAGTATAACAGCCGCTGCTGCTGCGATTTTAAGCACTCCTGCGCGCTGTTTCTTCCGTTGCCTTATAGTGAGGTCTATACTTTTATCCAGGCGGTCATGTATCCTTTTTCCTATCTGCATTCTTAATGCTGCCAGTGCTTCATCTGCGGGAGCCTCTGCTGCGTCTGCCGAATAGAACCAATCGTTTACCAGCTGGGTTTCCTCCTCGTTGGCTTCCCCACGCAGGTATTTTTCTATAACGTGAATCGGTAAGTTCATAATAATAGAAGTATACTGAACGGGAGATGATACCCATGCGGAATAAAAAAAAGTGGGAAATATCCTGATTGTTTTAATTACGCCCGCTCCTGTTCCCTGTCTCAACAGGAGAAAAAATACTGGGTTTGATCATCAAGGGGTGCTCAATCAAAGACATCAGGGAGTGAACTGTATATTTCCGGGATACGGTGAAAACACATCGCCGGAATAATATCCGGTTTTCAAATGCAAATGCTCTACCATAAAGTATTTTAGTTTAAATCTATTGGAATTGCCATGAAGTGAGTAAGGAGTAGAGCTTTCAAGAAAATACGATGTTCCGGTGTGGGCTTAGGTTTCAGGCAACAAAAATAAAAAAGGGTAATGCTTTAAAACATTACCCTTTCGTGTGCGAAGGAGGAGATTCGAACTCCCAAGCCCTTTCAGGCACTACCACCTCAAAGTAGCGCGTCTACCAATTTCGCCACCTTCGCATCTGGTAGAATGGGGTGCAAAAATAATGGCTTTTTTAAAATAAGCAAATTTATTTATTCATATTTTACTGAAAAGGGTCATTATTTCCGCAATAAGATCCGGAAAGTGGTGCCTTTATTTATTTCGGACGACTTCACATACAGCCGGCCGCGGTGATATTCTTCAATGATCCGTTTGGCCAGCGACAGCCCCAGGCCCCATCCCCGCTTTTTAGTGCTGAATCCGGGTTTGAACACTTTTTCGAAGCTCAGTTTAGGAATGCCTTTACCGGTATCGGCCACATCGATGGTGATAAAAGTAGGGTGGTTTTCTATGGTGATATCTATCTTTCCTTTTCCTTCCATCGCATCCAGGGCATTTTTTAATAAATTTTCCACTACCCAGTCGAAAAGCGGGGGTGAGAACATGGCGGGCAGCTCATCTTCTGCGCTGTGAACGGTGAGTATTACCTTCTGGGGCGCGCGTTTGCGGATGTAATTGGTCATATTTTCTATCTGTGCCACGATGTCTTTCTCTTCCAGTTTCGGTACGCTGCCTATTTTAGAAAAACGGTCGGTGATGAGTTTCAGCCGGTCTACATCTTTGGAAAGTTCTGTTACGATAGTGGCATTGGCTTCATTGTCGCGCAGGATTTCCAGCCAGGCTTCCATAGAGGAAAGGGGGGTACCCAGCTGATGGGCCGTTTCCTTGGCCAGTCCTACCCACACCTGGTTTTGGGTGGCGCGGTTGGTACTGGACAGGGCAAAGAGCACAATGGCAATGAAAAGGGTTACCACAATCAGCTGAATGTACGGGTAATAGCGGATCTGCCGGAGTATCAGCGAATCGCCGTAGTAGATGTAGTTATACAGTTTCTGTTTGGAATCCACTTCCATGATAAACGGCGGGTGTTGCTTTTTAAACGCCTGTAGTTCGTTGCTCAGGAAGTTGGGGTCCTGCATGATCCGCATGGAGTCGAGGTTACGGCTGTCCAGGATCTTACCGGTTTCATCGGTCAGTATCAGCGGGATGGTAGTGTTGTTGGTAACGATATCTACTGCCAGGTTAAGGTTGGCTTCGGAACTTGCCCGCAGGAGTTCGCGGTTGGCTTCCACCCAGGTAGCAACTTTTTTTCTTTCTTCTTCCTGAATGTTCCGGGATAAATTACTTACAAACCAGATAGTAGTGCCTATGATAAGCACTGCTATGGAGGCCAGTACAAACTTCCAACCGATATACTGTTTAAACATACTTCTAATTTAAGCCTTATTCGACTTACCTGAATCTGTAATGATTCGCAAATATTAGAATCCTTTGTTGCATATTTGCATCTCAAAAATAATTGTTCACGCATAAACGTAATTGCCGTTGTCCGTATTGCCATCAGTAGCAGTTGTTATTTTAAATTGGAATGGGAGATCTTTTCTGGAAAAGTTCCTGCCATCAGTTTGCCGTTCTACCTACGGCAATCTGCAGCTGGTGCTGGCCGATAATGCCTCTACGGACGACAGCGTGGCTTTTGTGGCGGAGCATTACCCGCAGATCCGGATTATTCAGAATCCCCGGAATGATGGGTTTGCCGGCGGGTACAATGATGCTTTGCAGCATGTGCAGGCCGACATTTACGTGCTGCTCAACCAGGATGTGGAGGTAGAACCAGGCTGGATAGAGCCCGTAGTGGCACTGATGCAGCAGGATACGAAGATTGCTGCCTGTCAGCCTAAAATGCGGGCTTACAAAGATCCCGATGAATTTGAATATGCAGGAGCAGCCGGTGGCTGGATGGATATCCTGGGCTATACGTTTTGCCGGGGACGCATCCTGTACACCACAGAGAAAGACAACGGACAGTATGATGATGTGAAGGATATTTTCTGGGCAACCGGGGCGGCATTGTTTATTCGTTCGGCCTGTTATCACCAGGTAGGAGGCTTCGACCGCGATTTTTTTGCACATATGGAAGAAGTAGACCTTTGCTGGCGGCTGCAAAGAGCGGGGTACCGCATTTGTTACTGCCCCGATTCCAGGGTGTTTCACGTAGGAGGAGGGAGCCTGCCCCAGGGCAATCCCCGCAAGCTGTACCTGAACTTCAGGAACAACCTCATGATGCTGTGGAAAAACCTGCATAGCGAAGACCGCTGGATAGTACTGGTACAACGTTTTTTCCTGGATATACTGGCAGGCGTTAAAAGCCTGGTAGCGGGAAAGCCAAAGGATATGGCGGCTATTTACCGGGCCTATAGGGATTATTATCGCTGGCGCAGGAACTATGTGAAGAAAGATAACCTGCCGGAAATGAAGCTGATGAAAATGAGTGGTGTGTTTCATGGTATTATGATCTGGCGCTATTATTTTCTTGGACACAAACATTTTTCTGAATTGATTTAGGCAGCGGCAGGCTTCGGGAAAAGTTGCTTATCTTACAAAATAACCCGGTATGAAAATTCGAAAATTTCAAAATATTATGTAGGTTTGCACCGGAAATAAACTGATTATGGAACAGAATACAATAGAAAATAAGTACGATATCACTATAGACAAGGTTTCCCGTTCCCGCTGGCTTTTCTACGTACAATTGTTTTGTATGGTAGCCTTTATCGTGGGAGTTAGCTACGGGCTTTACGCACACAGATACAAGGGCAAGCCAGAAGTAAAGGTGCAGGAAAGTTCGCTGTACAATCCGAAATATAAATAAGCTTCGGCTTCAACATAATTATCCAGCCTCCACCGGTTTTCCGGTGGAGGCTTTTTTATGCCTTTCCGTTTTGCGTAAATAAAATTCCCGATCCGATCCGTTTTTCTGACCATTTGAATCGACTTTTGTATCTCCGGAATGATATCTACCGGAGGGTGTTAGTATGTTTAAACGGACGGACAAGTTAAAGAAGAAGCAGCACAAGTCGCTGTTCAGGGTAGTTGTGGATAAGTTGCATCTCTGGCTGGGGCTGGGGGCTGGCATTATCGTGCTTATTGTAAGCATCACCGGCTGTTTATTCGTTTTTCAGAAAGAAATAAACGATTATTATTATCGTGAAATATTATATGTAACCCCGCAAAATACACCTTTCCGCCCGGTAAGTGAACTGAAAAGGACTGCGCAGGCCGTTCTGGGGCCTGATAAACCGGCAATGACGATCACCACCTACTCGAGGCCGGATATGGCCTGGGAGTTTATGTCCTATAAAGGCAATGATACGGCATTCACCTATTTTGGCACCCTGGAGCACTATGAATCGGTGCTGGTGAACCCTTACACGGGAAAGGTGACCGGGAAGATCGACTATAAATACAATTTCTTTTCGATTGTAAAAGGGATCCACTGGAGCCTGTTGCTGAACGATAAGTACGGACAAACCATTGTAGGCTGGAGCACTCTCATTTTTGTGGTCCTGATGATCACGGGGTTGATCATGTGGTGGCCAAAGAAGTGGAACAAAGCTAACCGTGATAAGAGTTTTAAAATAAAATGGAAAGCAGGCTTCAAAAGAGTGAACTACGACCTGCATAATGTACTGGGTTTTTATGCCATGCTCATTGCATTGGTGGTAGCTTTTACCGGCATGGTATGGGCGTTTACCTGGTTCCAGACAACCGTATATGTAGTTGCTTCCCGCAGCACTACGCCGCCTGATATAAAACAGTATCAATCTGCCAAAACAACTGCACAGCTGAGCCAGGACCCGCTGGATATCGCTTACAGCAAAGCCCTGCCCATACTGAAAGATGCAAAGCGCCTGTTCATTTTACCCGGCAGCCGGTGAAACCGGGGTGAACATCATCAGCGGAAATAAAAGAGCCGAAACCTACTACGGCTCGGATAACCTTACCTTCGACCAATACAGCGGTGCATTGCTTGGAAGAAGGAACGACTCGCATAAAAATGCCGGAGAGCGGTTAATAGATATGAATTACGATATCCATGTAGGCGCTATTGCAGGGCTGCCCGGTAAGATCCTGGCCTTCATTATCAGCCTGATCTGTGCATCGTTACCGGTAACGGGTTTTTATGTATGGTGGGGTAAGCGGAAGAAATCGAAAAAGAAGCCTGTGGTGATCCGTGCATCTGCGGTACCGAGCACAATGTAAATAAAAAGTATTACTTATTTTTCTGTTGAAATGCTTTTCCCTGTTGTGTTACAGGAAGTTGCTGTATACAGCGGCGTAAAAAATATTCGAAAAAGTTTCAAAAAAAATTTTGTGTTTTCAGTCCGTTTCCTATCTTTGCAATCCCAACGAAAACGCCACGGGGCAAAGCAAACGAAAGAATGCGGTTCAATGGGAGAGTTCTTAAAATAACAAAGTTTTTAATACCTGCGAAAGTAGCTCATTTGGTAGAGCACGACCTTGCCAAGGTCGGGGTGGCCGGTTCGAGCCCGGTCTTTCGCTCCAGTTTTTTATAAAGTTCTTAATACATCTGCGAAAGTAGCTCATTTGGTAGAGCACGACCTTGCCAAGGTCGGGGTGGCCGGTTCGAGCCCGGTCTTTCGCTCTAAAGCCTGACTGATCATTTCAGTCAGGCTTTTTTTATGCCCGGAGGGGAAAGACTGTTCCACTTTTAATATCCTCCGCTTGCCCCGCCACCACCACCGGTACCACCGCCAAACTGTACATCATTACCAGCAGGTTGCGCACCAGGTGCATAAGTTTGCGCAATGATCAGCGACTCCAGTCTTAGTTTATCTGCCAGGGAAGGATCTTCCGGTTCTGCATAGGTGAAGCCATGCTTTGGCTCTTTGAGGTAACGGATCAGCGCCCAGGCGCCTACCGTGAGTACAAGGCCGCCGAGCACCATCGCAGTTTCCAGCGGAAGCACGCTATGATAATAACGGATGGTAAATACAATAGCCGCCAGCAATATCATACCCGTGCGCAGCAGCACGGCATCTTTTTTACGGATGCCCAGGTAAAGATATACTACCGGGATAACGGCTGTGTAGATCCAGAAGAAGATAGCGCCCGGAATACTTTCTCCGTCCTGCAGCTGCAGATCAAACATCGCATTACTCAGCTCCCTTACCACGAAATAGTTACCAGCCAGGTAAAGCGTGAGTAAAGACAATACAGATACCACCGTCAGGCAATGTTTATAATGCCTGCTACTATGATAGGCGGATATTTTCTTTGCTGCCACGTACGCCGTAATAGAGACGAACATGATAAGGAACGGCACAATGGTTTTGGCAACAGGCCCCAGTTTGATCGCCACGGCGAATATAAATCCTAAAAAAGCCAAATAAGCCACACCCCTGCCATCAGCATATCTGCAAAGCGTAAGACAGCCAGCACGGTAACAAAGCCAACCACGAAACAGATAGTAGAAGCAGAGATCCGGTCTACGATGACCATGCTGCTGCAAATAAGCATTACAGCGCCCCATAACAGGGCATCATCAACTCCCGCGCGGAATAACTTCTTCTCACGGATAAACATTTCCAGGATACCGTAACATACCAATCCGGCGAAAATACAAAGACCGGCAAACCCGTCTTCGTTACGCAGCAGATCCATTGCCATCAGCGATAGCAAGCCAAGCGAAAAAGAAATGATCACCACCGTAAGAATAAACAAACCGATTTTAATCACAGGGTTTGGTGTATAAAAATTTACCGGGTGCGCTGCTTCAATAGCCTGATAAGCAGGCACGGTGATACAGTTTTTCCGAAGCGCTTTTTCTGCTTCTTCTTTTATTTCAAGGTTGTCGAGTGTTTGGGAATTATACGCTAGCATGTTTAATTTTTTTGTTGAGACTGATCAATAATACAATGACCCCGATGGCAGAACCAATGAAGTACAATAACCCGAGATACAGGCCGCCGATATCGTTTGTTAATATAAGTAAACGCACCACGGCAATACTCACTGCGATATAGCCATATAAAACGGTGATCAGCACAAAGTAGAACGACCGCTCTTTGAATGCTTCTTTAAAAAGAAAGAAACCAATAACTGCCATGAATGCAAGCCAGGCGAGCCAGCTGGCGTCAAACACGCACATGCCAGCAATACAGGCAATGAAAATGATGTGCGCCCCGAAGTTCCGGTAGGTAAAGGCAAAGTGTTTTTTCAGATTTTTCCAGGCAGACAGGAATGCCAGCCCTAACAGGAGTCCGCCCAGTATCACGCCCGTATAAATAAGCTGTACACTGCCAAAGTCGTTGGCGGATAATAGCTGGAAGGGCGTTACTGCAATGCCCATCCAGGCGGCGAGGTTGGTGATCGCCATCGACAGCACTCCCAGGTGATCGAAGTAATAGGCACTCACGGTGAGCACGGCCAGTGGTATAAAAGTGGCCAGTCCATAGGCAGTACCAAATGCGGTGTATTGAAACTGGAGATAACCCACAAAGGTGACAAACGTGAGGCAACCTAACAGTAACGCATAATCGAAAAAAGCATTAGGCGAATTTACTTTACTCCATGAAAAAGGCGCTTTTTTCCGGATGCAGTAACTAAAGCAACCGGCGCAGATTACACCAATGATCATCAATATTACCTGGTGACCAATAGTGTCGATATTTTTATAGATCAGGATGCCCAGGCCACCGCTCAACAGCAGTACGCCCAGGTACAGTAGTGTTTTGATTTCCCAGTGGAGGGAGAATAGCTGCTGATCTTCCGCAGTTTTAACTGCTGTAAGCTCCGCATCATTTATCAGTTCTGCTGCGCGGAGTTTTTCAAATACTTTAATGTTCATAGATGGAGTTAAGGTAGTTGGAATTAACACTCGTTAACTCCTGCAATATACAATATCAGCGCACAAAACGATATATTGTGGTGTACGGAAATGAATAGCAATACTGCTTTTATTTAAATCAACAGCGCGAACATGAAAACATTCCAGGCCTCCATATTATCTGCATTAACTTGTGAACTAGGCGAAGGCGCTTGCTGGTGGCCGGAAAGGAATAGCTGGTGCTGGGTGGATATCCTTGGGTTTACAATTTATATACAGGACGTAAACGGTTACCAGCAGCAATTTTATGTTGGCGACTATGTAACCACGCTGGTGCCGGTTGCCGGCAGGAATGAGCTGGTGGTGGGTTTGAAAGATGGCATTGCCTTTTTTTCTCCGGAGCAGGGATTGGGTAAACGTATCGCTGTGCTGGAGGAACGCAGCCAGGTGCGCTGTAATGATGGTAAATGTGACCCTGCGGGCAGGTTGTGGATTGGCACCATGCAGATGCCGGCAGAAGAAGGAACGGGTAACCTGTATTGCATCAGCGGATCAGCAGCGCCTGTATTAAAATTGGGCGGTGTAACCATTTCCAATGGGTTGGTGTGGCAAGGAAATAAAATGTATTACAACGATACGCATACCCGTACGGTACAGGAATTTAGTTATGATGTTTCCACTGGTGCGATTGCCTTTACAAGAGTGGCCTTGCATATTCCGCCGGAAATGGGCTGGCCGGATGGCATGGCAACAGACAGTGAAGGGATGTTGTGGATTGCCCATTGGGGCGGTTATGGCGTTTATTGCTGGAATCCTAAGACGGGTGAATTGCTGGGAAAAGTGGAGGTACCGGCGCCACATGTGTCGTCCTGTGCTTTTGGCGGCCCGGATATGAACGAATTATTGATTACAACCGCCCGGGAGCACATGACGGCCGGACAGATGGCTGAATTTACCCTTAGTGGCAGTGTGTTTCACGTAAGGCTACCTGTTAAAGGCTTACCTGCCAACTACTTTAGGTATTAATTATTTTTACATATTATTGTTTCACGGTTTTCTGCTATATTATTAGTATATTTGCAGACGGAATCAGCTTTTTCAGGGTATTTTAATACCATTCGTACTATCTTATTTCAACTTCCCTTTGCATAAGATACTTCCCTTTAGTATGCTACCGCTAGAAACATCATGTAAAAAATAATTATGATCATGAAGGATTTTAAAATTATTGACAACAAAGAGGCCAGGCAGTTTGAGGCGCATATCGCCGGACAAATGGCTAAAGTTATTTACGAAAGAAACGGAAGCCGTATTTTCCTGACTGGTGCAGAAGTGCCTCCGGTATTGGAAAAGCAGGGTGTATTGCCAATGATGCTGGGAAAAGTTATGGAGGAAATTTCTGCACAGAATATCCGTATGGTGCCTTCCAGCAAAAAAGTGGCTGAATTCGTACGCAGCAATCCTCAGTGGAAAACGCTGCTGGCACATGGCTTACACATATAGCTCTTTATTTTACATTTGACATTTAGTTATTTAATTATTTGCGGGCCATCCACATTATCAGTATCAGAATGGCGGAAGATTCATCAGGCATTGAGACCAGTCAAATAACTAAATAACTAAATATTCAAATGCCCTTCTACCTGATTCCCATCTTCACCTTGACTGCTGACATCAGGTCATCGGCTTCTGCGGATACCAACACCGCGTCTCTGGAGTTATCAATCACCAGCGTATAGCCCTTTTCGTTAGCTACCGCTTTTAAAATCTTTTTTGCTTTATCAAGAATAGGTGTCAGCAATTGCTGCTCCCTGGTATTCATTGCCTGTTCGGACATCTCTTTATATTTCTGGATATTGGCCTGCAGCGCTTTGATCTCAGATACTTTCACTTCCTTTATAGCCGGACTTAACGTATGCTGGGTACTGTCAAAATCAGTCACCTTCTTCGTGTACTCGGCCACCAGCTGCTGCCCGTCGGCATTCAGCTTTTCCTGTAAGATATTTAATGAATCTCCTGCCAGCTTACTTTCAGGCATCATACCAATCATTTGTTGAAAATTGATGTAGCCCGTTTTGGACTGGGCAAACAGAACAGTACTTCCTAACAGTAACAGGCAAAGTGTACAGATAAATTTCATCGGGATAATTTCCACAATAATAATCGTCCAGTTGTGAAATATTCTTTAACACGAATATAAAGTAATGTTAAAGTGACGCGCGAAGGTTGTCTTTCTCAGGATTTAACTGATTATGCGGATTACCTTGATTTTGTTTTTGCATGATTTTCAGATTACTTAATAACATGTTATAAAACATTGGTTTATATATTATATAATCATTATAAAATCAAAAAAATAAAATCAAGATAATCCGCATAATCAGTTAAATCCTGAGAAAGACAAACTCCGCGTAGGGGTAAGTGCTTAGAAAGGTGTCGTATAATAAATCAGTTCAATTGGCAGAAGGAATTATATTTGACGTTAGATATCAAACCCTAGGCATGGAATTTATAAATCCGGGTAACACTGCAGCACCGGTAATAGAAAACTCATTAACATTTGAACAGGTTTTTAAAACTCATTTTAAAGGCTTGCATGCTTATGCATGTACCTTATTAAAAGACGAAGTGATGGCGGAAGAGATGGTACAGAATGTCTTTTGTAAGCTGTGGGAAAAATCAGGCGATATAAAAATAAAGCAATCTGTTTCGGGGTACCTATACCGGGCAGTGTATCACGAGTGCATTAATTATCTGCGGCACCAGAAAGTGAAGGCTACCCACCAGGCACATACCAAATACCAGATGAGCAATGACCATGATACCGGTAACGCATCCGGCAAAGTAATGCTGCGGGAGCTGGAAGAGAAGCTGGACGCAGCTTTAATGGCACTACCTGAAAAATGTCGCACCGTTTTTCAGCTCAGCCGCTTCGAAGAACTGAAATACCAGGAAATAGCAGATCGCCTGGATATCTCTATAAAAACTGTGGAAAATCAGATGGGCAAAGCGTTGCGCTTATTACGACTCAACCTGGTAGATTTTCTGCCCTTGTTATTAATTTTGCTCCACCTGTAAAAGTGCATCCGTGAAAAAGACATCTACACATATAAACGACGACCTGCTGGTAAAACACCTGCTGGACATTACCACACCATCCGAAAAAGCAGCCGTAAACGCATGGCTGGCAGAGGATACGGAGCACCAGCGCTATTTTGAACACTTCCGCCTGATATGGGAGGAGAGCCGTAAACTGGCCGCAGTAAGCACTGTGAGTGAAAGTGATGCATGGTCGCGCTTCCAGCAACGGGTAGGCACCAACGAAAATACCACCCGCATCGTAAAACTGGATACCGGCATTGCCTGGCGACCTATACTCCGCATTGCCGCCATATTCATTGTCATGATAGGCGCTGCCGGCGCCTGGTTTATTTCGCAAAACCGGAATACCCCGCTGATCGTGAGCTCCGGGGAACAAATCAAACAGGACGTTTTGCCGGATGGCTCCCAGGTAACACTGAATAAAAAGTCTACTATTACCTATGCCGGCAACAGGAAACAACGCTCGGTAAAACTGGAAGGCGAAGCTTTTTTTAACGTGGCACAGGACCCCGGAAAACCATTCGTGATAAAGGTGAATGATGTAACAGTGACGGTATTAGGTACTTCTTTCAATGTTAAAAGTATACACGGTAAAACAGAAGTAATTGTGGAAAGCGGCGCCGTGGAAGTAACAAAAAACAATAACAGCGTACAACTGAAGCAACATGAAAAAGCGGTGGTAACAGACCAGGAGACCGCTCCCAGCAAACAAAGTAATACAGATGAATTGTATAACTACTACCGCACCCAAACATTTGTATGCAATAACACTCCTTTATGGAAACTGGTGGAGATCCTGAATGAAGCATATGGCGTAAACATTGTTATTGCAAATAACGATAAACGCAATCTGCAGATTAACTCTACCTTTACCAACAGTTCGCTGGATAGCACTTTAAAAGTAATCGGGCTTACTTACGAGATCACCGTGGAGAAACAGGGATCACAAATCACACTGAAATAATAGCCTTCGTACTGTATGTTACTACCTAAGCAATTGCTGACATTATTATTTGTTTGTTGTTTTTCACTTCCACTGGCGGCCCAGCAGCTACTGAACAAAACGGTTAGCATCGATGCGAAGCAGCGGCCACTTTCGGAAGTGCTTACCACCATCAGCAAGCAGGGCAACTTTTATTTCTCGTATCTCAGTACCATCCTCCCACAGGATAGCCTGGTAAGCATCTCCGAAAAAAATAAAACGGTAAAACAGGTACTCGATATTTTATTCAACGGTGATTATTTATATAAAGAATCGGGGAACTATATCATCCTGCTGAAAAAATCGTCGGGACAAGTATACTACCTGATCAGCGGGGTCGTCACGGACCGGAAAACAGGACAACGGCTACCCAATGCGAGTGTGTATGAACGACAGCAACTCATTTCTACGCTAACAAACAACGACGGTTTCTTCAGGCTGCGGTTAAAGGATAAATATCCTACCGCAGCCATTAGTGTTAGTAAGGACCTCTATGCAGATACTTCTCTTTTGCTTACTACTGGCTACGACCAGGAAATTACTGTAAGTATTGCTCCTGCTACTTATCAGCTGAAAGTGGTGGATATAACCGGGCACTCGCACGTGGAAAAAACCTGGTTCGGTAACATGTTTTTATCTTCCCGTCAGAAGCTGACCAGCTTGAATATTGGTGGCTTCCTGGCTGACAAGCCATACCAGGTGTCTCTCACGCCGGGTTTGGGAACCCATGGCAAAATGAGCGGACAGGTAGTGAATAAGTTTTCCATGAACATGCTTGGTGGCTATGCTGCCGGGGTAGATGGCGTGGAAATAGGTACTGTTTTCAATATTGTGAAAAACGATATGCAGCATGTGCAAATCGCCGGCATGGTGAATGTAGTTGGAGGAAAAACCAAAGGCGTGCAACTGGCAGGCTTTCACAATAATGTACTGGACTCCATGAAGGGCGTACAGGTGGCTGGTATCAGCAATATCACGGAAGGCAACATGGAAGGTGTGCAAATCACCGGCGGTATTGGCCAGGTATACGGAAATATGAATGGGGCATCTATACAAGGGATCGCGGGTGTGATACGAGGTAATACACGAGGCTGGCAGGTAGCCGGTGGAATTACTTATAACGGTAAAAATCTCGACGGGCTGCAACTGAGCGGCCTGGCCAATTATAACGCAAAAGACGTTTATGGTGCGCAGATTACAGGTGGCGGCAATATTAACCGTGGGGTGATGAAAGGCGTGCAGATTGCCGCTATTTTTAACTATGCGCGGCAAATGGATGGTGTGCAGATTGGGCTGGTAAATATTGCAGATACGGTAACGGGGTATAGTATCGGCATCATCAATATTGTGCGTAAAGGGTACAAAAAAGTGGTGTTATTCAGTACAGATGTGCTGCCTTTTAATATCGCCTGGAAAGCCGGTCGCAGTGAGCTATACAGCATCCTGCTGGGTGGCGGGGATTTTGGCGAAAACAATAAGGCATGGTCGCTGGGCTATGGTATCGGTAAAATTATCCCGTTTAATAAAACGTTGTCGTTATCCACAGAAATTACCGCGCAGAATATTTTCCTGGGCAGCTGGGAGCGTAATACGCAGATTTTCCGTTTACAGCCTTCTCTCCAGGTGAAACTATCCAAACGCATCAGCTTATTTGCAGGGCCTGCGATGGCGATCTATTTTGACGATAAAATAAGACCCATGCCCGGTTATAAGTCGGTCGATTTTGGTGCGCACTATCCCTCTTTTAATATAGGCAACTCAGTTACTTCCTGGCTGGGATGGCAGGCTGGTATCAGTCTTTTTTAAATTTCATTTTCCGCATAGGGGTATAAGTTCTTCAACGTGTCGTTATACAGTACGAAATAACTAACACACCATGAGAACATTTTACTTCAGCAGCCGGATCATTTGTTTTTTTGTTTCCGTTTTATTCTTTGTCACAGCGGCTTACGCGCAAACACCGCTTACCAGTCCTGCGCATATTGGTTTTGTATACCCGTTGAGCAGCAATGGAAAAAATGCAGCAGCCTATACCAATCATTTTTCATTACATATTATTGCCGGCATGTCCAAAGCTGAAACAGGCGCGGCTATCGCGGGTATTTCCAATATCATCAAAGACAGCGCTACCGGTGTACAGGTAGCGGGGTTTTCCAATCACATTGGTAAAACGTTTCACGCAGTTACGGTAGCAGGTTTTATGAACCAGGTGAAAACCAGCGCCAACGGCGTTATGGTGGCAAGTTTCCTGAACCTGTCCGGCAGTTTGCAAGGTTTCCAGATGGCAGGTTTCGCCAACCTCGTGCGCCAGGATGTAAAAGGTACGCAGATAGCAGGTTTTATGAATATGGGCGCTAATAATTCACAGGCGCAGGTAGCAGGATTTACAAATATTGTAAAGAAAGATGCCAACGTACAGATAGCCGGCTTTATGAATAAAGCAGAGAATGTGCATACACAGATAACCGGTTTCCTGAATATTGCCAAAAAGGTGAAAGGCGTGCAGATAGGTTTTATTAACATCGCGGACAGCAGCGAATGCCCGATTGGTGTGATCAACATCGTGGAAGGCGGGGAAAAGCAGGTGAGTGTAAGCATCGATGAAACTGCCACCACCATTGCCTCTTTCAAATCAGGCGGAAGAATATTGTACGGTATTCTCGGAGTGGGATATAACTTTAAAGATAATCCCAATCCGCTGTACGCCCTGCAGGCGGGTATTGGTGCGCATCTTCCATTGTTGTCACATTTCAGGATCAATGCAGAAGCCACCACGCTGGTGCTTTCCGATTTCAAAAAAGGATATTATCACCGTCAAACACTGGGCATATTTCCCGCCTACCGCTTCGGCAGCAGGGTAGAAGTATTTGCCGGGCCTACGCTTAATTTCGTGCAAACGGAACATGCTGTGGGAGCGGAGTTGAGCAACCATTATGTATGGTCCGAGCATAGGAACAACGACAAATTTCATGGTGGATATATTGGCGGAACCGCCGGTGTACAGGTAAGATTGTAAACATTATTTTCAGTGGAGGAAGCGCACTTCCTCCACTGAAATATTTTTATTTTGAGATATTGTACCGTAACACGTTTCCCTCCAGCATAGCAGGTACAATCGCCGCACCGGTGGCATCCAGTGTAAAATCAGCCGGGCCGGCAATCAGTTCCTCATTCAGCGTGGTGATACGGCCACTGGCCAGGTCCAGTTTAAGCAGTATTCCTTTCTTCTCAAAAGCTACCCAGTCGGATACGATCAGCTGTGTATTATGTGTTGCAAGTGCAATGCCATCATAATAACCCGGCCGGCTGGTGAGGGGTTTGAATACTTTCTCCGTTGCTGTCATATCTATATAACCAATTTGTCCATCTGGTTTATTATTGCCGCCAAAGCCGCACACATACAGCTTTTTACTGCGGGCGTCATATGTCACACCATTGGTACCTTTTATGGGCGTGGTGTATACCAGTTCCTCAACGCGCGGATTTTTACCGGGATACACCAGGAAGAGCTTATTTACATCAGTTGCAGAAACCACCAGGGTAGTGTCGTTGATGGCGGTGATATCATTCACGAAAACGGTGGCGGGTGCTAAGCTGATATTGTATAACTGTTTACCGGTGCTCAGGTCGTATCCCTTTACTTTATCGATATCTGCTACAAAGAGCGTGTGATGCAGGATAAAAGCGCCTTTAGGTGCATCCAGTCCTTTTGCGAAGACGGTGCCGTTGCCTTTTTTGTCCATACGGAAAATGATCCCGTTACCATCTTTTTTGGTGGGGTTGCCGCCTTCGCCAATGTCCGCAATATAATAGCTGTTGTTGTCTGTTGCTACGCTTTCCGGCGCGTGCATAAATGCGGAATTATTGAGTTTTTGTTGTGCAAAGGTATGACCGGCCATCAGGATGAAAGCCAATACGGATATACGTTTCATAGTTGATAATATTTTTATCAAAGGTATATCCGACGGAGATGGAGCAGTAGCAGGAATCGTTCAGAAAATAGCATTTTTAGCCCGTTGTGCATTTTTGGGTGTAGTGCCGTATAGCTGCCGGTATTGTTTTATAAAGTAAGATACATTTTCAAAGCCGCACTCGTAGGCGATTTCATTGACATTGTTGCGGGAATGCAGGAGGAGTTCACGGGCATGTTTCAGCCGTTCTTCATTGATCCATTTTTTTGGAGGAGCATCGTACAGGCGGGCAAATTCCCTTTTAAAGCTGCTAAGACTTAGCCCGCACATTTTCGCATATTCTTCCAGGGTAAAAGGTTGAAAAAGGTTATTGCGGATGATCAGGGAAATATTTTCCGCACTGTTGTCGAAAAGATGGGAAAGGAATGCCCGGACAGATTGCCGGTGTTCGCCGCAAAGCAACAGCAGCAGTACTTCCTGTATTTTCAGTTCCAGCAACCGGGTGGTATGGGTGTTGGGATGCTCCAGGTAATCCAGGATGCTGTTCCGCACCTGCAGCAGGTTATTTTTACAGGAGATGACTACCGGGGATCCCGCTTGTGTGGTAGGAGCGGATATGCCATCTTCACTGATAAAGGAACGGAGCAAGGTATCATCTACGCAGAGTAAAAGCGACTGGTAATCGGTGCCATCCGTAATAAAATCGGTCATCAGATACACGCCTCTTTTCAGCAGCACCAGGTCGCCGGCATGTGCAATAATATCACCTTCCGGGAAGTGCATATGCTTGGTGCCCCGTAGAATGAACACGAGGGAGTTTTCTGTAAGAAACCCCTGTTCTTCACCGGGTTCATTAGATTGCCTGAACCACGCCACCAGTGACTTCCCGGCATGTTGTTGCCGGACGGCCGGTATATGTTCAAAGGCCTTTGGGTATCGCAGTAACATACCATAAAAATACGGATTAGCGCGGAATTATATGTTTATGGCATTGTATTTGGTAAAATAAATTAAAAGCAACTCAATATGAAAACATGGTTTTACCTGCCGCTGCTGTTACTGGGTTTTATATTGCCCGGTTGCACAAAAACAACCAATGAAGTAGTCATCCCTAACCAAACGATTTTGTTTGAAATAAATCCGAACGACTGGGGATTTGATGCTGCTACCGGCGTTTACTTTTACTCCATTCCTGTATCGGAATTAAATAATGTAAACCAGTTGGATGGTGTGATCGTTTCTATGGCCAGATATGATGCCAGCAACCCAACAGTGGTACCACAGTCATTTGAATTATTGCCGCAGGTGTATAACAATCAGTCTTATTTCATTATTCACGATGATCAGGCAGTAGAAGTAGATATCAAAGGTGTAAACGGTGTTAACTCACAAAAACCGGCTACCAAAGTGAGAGTGAAAATTGTGTTGATACCTTCTGCGCAGTAAACCGGCTTTACCATTTCTCAACATATATAAAGGCTTCCGTGGAAACGGACGCCTTTTTTATTTCCGTTAAACCGGAACCATAATAATAAAATAACAGCCATTCTTCATAGTAAGTTGCGTATAGCACAGGATTTTTACTATTTTCCATCTTTCGTAATCCCTTTACAGTGTACATGAAAAATTCAACGAATAATGGATAACAGAAGAGATTTTATTAAGAAGGCGGCGTTGCTATCCGGAGCTGCCGGCGTTTTCAGTGCCCTGCCGGCGTCTATCCAGCGGGCAATGGCCATTGATCCCAAGCCGGGTACCACGTTCCTGGATGCAGAACACATTGTAGTGCTGATGCAGGAAAACCGCTCCTTTGACCACTGTTATGGAACGCTCCGCGGAGTACGGGGCTACAATGATCCACGTGCTATCCAGCTGCCCAATAAAAACCTGGTGTGGTTGCAGAGCAATGCCAACAATGAAACGTATGCCCCTTTCCGGCTTAACCTGAAAGAAACAAAGGCTACGTGGATGAGCAGCCTGCCGCATTCATGGGGTAACCAGGTAGATGCCCGTAACAACGGCAAATACGATAAGTGGCTGCTGGTAAAAAAATCAGGCAATAAAGACTGGGCCCCGATGCCCCTCACACTGGGTTATTATAACCGGGAAGATATCCCGTTTTATTATTCCCTGGCAGATGCGTTTACCGTATGTGACCAGAATTTCTGCTCCTCATTAACCGGTACCACGCCCAACAGGCTTTATTTGTGGACGGGTACCCTGCGAGATGAGCAGAAGGCTGATTCCAAAGCTAACGTATGGAACGAAGATGTGGACTATGGCCGGGAAGCGCATTGGACCAGCTTCCCCGAACGCCTGGAAGACAACGGCGTTTCCTGGAAAATTTACCAGAATGAAATCAGCGCCGCGGGCCTGGAAGGGGAAAAGGACGGTATGCTGGCCAACTTTACCGATAACCCTATAGAGTGGTTCGCTGCCTATAATGTTCGTTTCGCAGCGGGGCATATCCAGTACCTGCAACGCAAAATCAAAGAACTGCCCGCTGAAATAAAAACACTGGCATCCAAACTGGCTGGCACTTCCGGGGAGGAAGCCACCAAGCTGCAAAAGCAACTGGATCAGCGTAAAGCGGAACTGGAAAGAGCAAAGTCTGATGCAGAAAAGTTTACAGCGGCTAATTTTGCAAAATTACCGCAGCGCGCGCAAAATCTTCATAAAAAAGCATTTACCACCAATATTGGCGATCCTGATTACCATGAGCTGGAAACTCTCACCTACAAAGACGGAGACACGGAAAGAACTGTGCAGGTGCCAAAAGGAGATATCCTCCACCAGTTCAGAACAGATGTAAATGAGGGCAGGCTGCCAACTATTTCCTGGCTGGTGGCACCGGGCGAATTCTCCGATCACCCTGGATCGCCATGGTATGGCGCCTGGTACGTATCTGAGGTACTGGATATCCTTACCCGCCAGGAAGAGGTATGGAAAAAGACCATCTTCATTTTATGTTATGATGAGAATGATGGCTATTTCGACCACGTACCTCCGTTTACCGCACCGCATAAACCCGGTACCGGCAAAGTGTCTGCAGGAATTGATACCGGTATTGAATATGTAACACGTGCGGAAGAAGAAGCAAAGAAATATCTCAGCGCAGATGAAATCAGGGAAAGCCCTATCGGGCTGGGATACCGCGTACCATTGGTAATTGCATCACCCTGGAGCCGTGGTGGCTATGTAAATTCACAGGTATGCGACCATACTTCCATCCTGCAGTTAATGGAGCATTTCCTGGAGCATAAAACCGGTAAGCCAGTTAAAGAAACGAACATCTCTGCCTGGCGCCGTACGGTGTGCAGTGATCTTACTTCCGTATTCCGTCCTTTTAATGGGGAAAAAATATCAGTGCCATTTCCTGAAAGGAACGAGTTCATTGAAACGATCTACAATGCGAAGTTCAAGAAGCTGCCGGATGAATTTAAGTTGCTCACTGCGGAGGAAATTGCGAAGATCAACGCCAATCCCGCCACAGCAGAATGGATGCCACAACAGGAGAAAGGTATCCGTGTTGCCAACGCATTGCCTTATGAATTATACGTAGGCGGAAAACTGGGAGCGGATAGGCAATCGTTTGAGATCAGTTTTGAAGCGGCCAGCAAGGTATTTGGCGACCGGGCTGCCGGCGCTCCCTTCAATGTATATGCGCCCGGCAAATACCTGCAGGAAACCACGCAAACAATGGAACCGGTACGCACCTGGTCGTACGCTGTGAAGGCAGGAGACCAACTTAAAGATACCTGGCCGCTATCGTCTTTTGAAGACGCGCATTATCACCTGAGAGTATATGGCCCCAACGGGTTTTATCGCGAGTTTACCGGCGATGCCGGCGACCCGCAGGTGGAAATCCAGTGCAGCTATCAACGGACCCTTACCAACAGTAAGAAGCTGACCGGGAACGTAGAATTGAAACTGGTAAACCGCGGCACACAGCCGGCTACCTTTACCATTAGCGACCTGGGGTATAACAAAGGCGTGCTGAAGAAAACAGTAGCCGCACGAACAACCGCCACCTTAGTAATAGATCTGGCTAAAAGCCACGGCTGGTACGATTTCTCTGTAAAGACCACCGGCAGTGACGTGTTTGCACAGCGCTATGCCGGCAGGGTGGAAACCGGGAAAGAAAGCATGAGCGACCCGGTAATGGGAAGAGTATAATAGAAGCATTTACTTTAAGGCGTCTCTTTAACAGGAGACGCCTTTTTTTATTGTCCTATGGGAGGAGATTGTTTTTTATCCGTGAGCTTCAGACGGAGTTTGGTAAATAACGGTAATATTGATTTACACTTCTTTATAAAGCGTTGCGATAAATCGTGGCGCGACAGGAACGCATGATAAATGCGATCGTTGTAAGTAGTGCCGTATCCGAATTTATTATGTTCCGGATGATGCAGATACCATTGCTCGTCTTCGATATGGGTGGGCCACCAGTATTTTACATGGCCGCCCTGCCGGATAATTTCTTCTGTCAGGTTTTGCCCTGCATCCATATCTTCTGTCATATTCATATCCGGGTATCCCAGCTCTTTCAGATAAGCCGTGGAAATACCGAAGAAGAATGGCGAAACGTACAGGTTTTTTGCATCGCGCAGGTGATTAGCCGTTTGCGCGGCGCCGGCAATGGTACGGGGTTCGCGAAGATCTTCCAAAAGATCAGATAGCCACTCTTTACGCGTGGGCACGCAATCAATATCAAAAAAAATCAGGTAGTCGGTATCAGTAACGGTTCTGCATATATGATTCAGAAAATCGCCATGACTGAATTGTTCATCAATAATATGATGTACCGGTACTCCGAATTTACCAAACACCGCTTTTTGGTACCGGGGTACGCGGGGATTTACTTTATGATTATAAAAAGAGAATACCTTAAACTGCTTTCTTCTTTCTCTTGCCATCATTTATTATTTAAGAATTTTTTAATTGAGCTGGTTACTTCGTCCTGTTCGCGTGCAAATGGCGACAGGTAAAAGAGTACCTGTCTTTCTGTTGTCAGATCCCTTTTAGATAAACCTATTCTTGCCAGCAGTATCCGGAAGGGAGTTATCGCGAGTAAGCGCCACCTGTTTTTATGTTTGTTTTTGTTGTGCAGGAAAAGCGCCCTGTCGTACACGCTCAGCACTTTTGTGGCTTCGCGGATGCCGTCCATCAGGCGGTCCCTGTAATCTATTGTTAATCTTTCTGCCGGTATAAAATGTTTCAGCTTCAGATCTTTATCATAATATAAAGTAAACCCCCACAGGAGCAGGCGTTTGCAGTATTCGAAATCGTCGCCGGTGGTGAGTTTTTCCCCATTCCTGCCGTTCAGGAGGGAAGGGTACCTGTCGTCAAATACCTGCAGGAACAGCGCCCGGCGGGTAATCAGCCCGGCGCCGAGCACAAACCCGCGATGTGTTACATCGCCCGATTCTTCCGCGGGAATGCCAATGGCATATTTATCTTTATATTCTTCAAACCAGTCGGGATAAGCTGCCGAATTTGTTACCGGAACATTTTGTCCGCCTGCAGCTCCTATCTTTTTATCTTTCAACATCACCTGCCATGAAAGATAAACGTAGTTTTTTATCCAGCAGGTTATCATCATCACAAAATATGAGGCATTCATAATTAGCTTCCCTGGCGCCTCTTTTCCGGGCATACATTTGCCCGCGTGTAAGCTCCTCCACTACCCGGCAGGTGGCGTTCGCCGGTTTATTTTCCTTCCACACCGTGCTGGTGTATTCAACGGTGTTATCTGTTGAGGCGTTGTTAACTAATATAATCTCCCAGGAAAAATCTTCCGGAACTACCTGTTCATTCAGATGCGCTAATGTTTGCGGCAGCCGGGAAGCGCTGTTATAGCAGCAAATAATAACTGAAACGCCTTTCATATTACTTTCCGGAATCTTCCACTTCATATTGATAATTATTTTTAAGCTACTCCACTTTTAGTATCCTTACTATCTGGTTTACCGGCAACGGTATTGGTTTATCCAGTGCGGTATAGGTGCCCGCATTGGTGGCAATGAATTCCACGAGGTCAAACAACTTGTGCGGATCTTTACTCCACCGGGCCCTGATGAATTTCTTCAGGGATTTCCGGGAGAATTTCCATCGCGGCATTATTTTTTGTTCGAGCGATCTTTTTTGTTCCGGAAATACCTGTAACAGGCAGGTTTCATAACAGATAAATGTGCCATATAGCAAGCGTTGAAGGTATTGGCTGTTGGCCCGGCTGCGGGGTATGATATGCGTAAGTTTCAGGGCGGGGGATACGCCTGCCTCGTATCCTTTGCTGATGCAGTGTAGTACCATTTGGGTATCTTCTCCGCTGCTGAGTTTATTCCCTTTTCTTCCCGAGGCGGTAAAGCGTCCCTGGCGGGCCAGCTGCACAAATTCTTTTAACAGGGAAGCGGTGGTGCAAAGACCGGTACCAAAAGGATAACAGGATTGCCATGAAGTTTCGCGTGCGGTTCTTACCGTTTGTTCTTCCCGTTGCTGAAAGGCCATGCTGGCAAAATGCATAATGGCAGCATCTACGCCGTCAATGAAATCCACCTTCACCTTGCCAGGGCCCCAGGCTGCCACGTTAGGGAATTGTTCGTTTAGTTTTTTTAGTTCCCGGAGGTAATCCCTTTCCGGTTCATTGTCGTAATCAAAGTATACGATAAAGTTGCCAGCGGCTTTTTCTATGGCCGCCATCCGTGCATAATTTACGCCCTGTTCAGGTACCAGGAGGAGGTGCATGCCGGGGATCTTTTCTTCAAACTCCTTTACATATGATTGCTGGTGGAGTGGGAGATCGCTGTTATTATCCACTAAAATAACTTCGGTGGAAATGCCGGTAGTGTCCAGGCGGTATACTGCTTCCAGGCAACGTTGCAGGATGCGTTCGTCCGGGTTAAAGGTGCATATGACCAGCGAATAATCTATCGTTTTTTTCCAATCCATAACGAGTCATATTGCCTGGAAAAATTAAAATGGTCGCCTGCCAGGTTCTGGATTACATAAGTAGGTCCCAGTTCATCCCGGTCCGGGTAGTAATCGTGGAAAGCGATGTAGCCGCCTCTTACCACTTTAGAGGCGTATAATTCAAAATCCGATCTGCATCCTGCGATGGAGTGGTCGCCATCGATAAAGAGGAAGTCGATCTTTTGAAAATCGTTGTGCATTTCATATGAGTAGCCTTTCTTCACGATGATTTTATCATGAACAGACAGGCGTTCCATATTTTCCGTAAAGCGGATCAAAAGATCGGTAGTGGCGCCTTTTTCTGCATATTCTTTCCGGCTTCCCTGGTCGAACCCTGCGTCTGCATTAAATGGATCAATCGCATAGATTTTTCCTGACCGGAGTCCTCTTGAAATGCAGTAAGTGCTTTTGCCCTGCCAGCTGCCAATTTCCACCACTACCGCATCGCGACGCAATTTGCGTGCGGTAAGGAACAGCCCCAGTGCTTCCCGTTCGGTTAGCCATCCATCTATTTCGTAATAGGGGTGGATCTTTTTCAGGGCAGATTTTTCTATCATTTTTTTAAACATACTGCTGGACGTTTGAGGATGATTTATTTAAAAAGACTTCTTACCCACCGTTTAAACCGTCTTCTCAGCAGTTGCTCTTTTTTTACTTTTTGCCATTTCTCTTCGAGCCTAAAGTCTTTGCTTAAAAAATAATAATCGGCGCGTTTTTCCGGCGTAAAATGCAAAGGATGCACCAAAGGTTTTTCCAGTTGTTCCGCCGGTAAATTGGCGTGATCTTCCGGGACATTATAAGTGTGGGTGGCATCCGGCCTGAACCCTAAGTTGCTGATCAGATTTACATTTGGTGTAATACATAGTCCATTCCGGAAAAAGTTAATCAGGTTAAACTGGTAGTCCCAGGAATCTATTTCTTTTCTTTTTAATTTTTGAAAGATTTCGATCCATCCATCGATCAGGAACTGATCACTAAAGATATTTTCCAGTACAGCAACGGCGTCTTTTTCGTTATAGTGTTCCAGGTCGATGTCGTATGCTTCCCATGCCCGCCGCCAGCTTGCCCATCCCCAGATGTGGCTGTATTGTGAGAAATAATAGCTGCCGTTTCCCCACTTTTTTCCCATCTGCAAATTGGTACCGGTGATATTTACCATACGGGTATCGTGCCGGTACCGGGGAAGCAGCTGATCGCAAAAGTAGAAGAAGTCGTTGATGGGCAGGCAATCATCTTCCAGGATAATACCTTCCTCTTCCTGTTGAAAAAACCAAGTCACAGCTTCCGCTACAGCAACCTTGCAACCTTTATTTTCTTCACTGAATAGTTTGTGCACGCTGCAGTCCCAATCTACCTGGTCATAAATCATTCTTGTTTCCCGGCATAGCTGTGTATCTTTTTCTACACCGGCTCGTGGTCCGTCTGCAGCGATATACAACTTAGCGGGCCGGGCTTCTCTTACCCGTTCAAATATTTTTAAGGCAGTATCAGGTCGGTTGAAGGATAATAATAGGACAGGTGATTGCACATGATAATTGGCCATACCTGATAAATAGATGTATAGTAAATTTAATAAAATGATGCATGGTAAACAAGGATAACTGATCAGTGCACAGTTATCTTCTTTATATGTTCTTTCCAGAAAGGAAATCTGAACCAGGCATGGCATCCGAGTGGTAACCTGCCGTTATTTAATTCATACAGCCGTTCTGGATTTACTTCAAAACTGAATGCAGCGGCGGTTTCCGGCGGAGCTGTTTTGAATGAGGGATCCAGGAGTGGAACTACCTGCGTCCAGATCATATCTTCATTAAAATTTTTCCCGGTATAATATTTTTTAAGATGGATATTAAAAAAGATAGCGTCCTGATCCTGTTTTATTCTTTTCCGTAAAGCGGCGCAGTTGGCATAAATAAAATGGTAGAACTTCCATCTTAGCCTATATCTTCTAAGTAATTTCAGCACGCTAAGACATGACTGTATATTCCGGACAGAAAAACCGGAATTAAGCGCACCATGGAATGGTGCATCCGGTGTTGCATTCAGGTATCCCTCAAAAACAGGCGCTCCTATAAAATCGAAATCGAATCCATGATGCTCGTGTACTTTGGAACTGAAGATATAAGCATCCAGTTCGTAGGTCATCATAAATTCGTAGTCAGCAAATTGCTGGTAAAACGGAACAGATAATTTCATCCGGTTATAGTTTGCCAGAGAAGAAAGCCATGACGGAGCTACCGGTTTTGGGATGAGCCCGGGATGAATTGCGAGAAAGCGGTCGACGGGCAAGCCTTTCGGGAAAACAAGAAAACAGTCGAATGCTTTTAAATGCCTGTAGCAAGCGTGTAGCGATAACGTTTCCTCCTCGGACAACACGGACTTATGTACAGGTATTATTACACAGAGTTTGCGGTGCACGGTCATATTTTAACTATAGGTTATTAAAGAAATGGTTCAGATGATAAAAAGGGTCTATTGTATTTAAACCAACAAAGAGCGATTTTGTTTTAGCCAGGGGCAGGAAGTTATGGAGGGCTACCTGAACTAAATTATCGCATTTTTGTTGTTTGTTTTTTTGTATATTGACTAACGTGTTAAAGATCCCGTTGCCTTGCATCTCCACATATCATTAATTATATTAAATCATCCAAAATCTTCCTTTATGAAATTTTCTTCCCGTCACCTGCCCCTGATGTGCTTATTTGCTGTAATTCTGGCTTTTGCTGCCTGCTCCAAAGACGGAGCCCAGGGCCCTGCCGGAAATCCTGGCCCTGCTGGTCCAGGGGGCCCCGCCGGTCCTGCCGGCCCCGGTGGCCCCAAAGGTGATACCGGTGTGGCCAATGTGATCTACTCGGACTGGCTCAACGTTGCTTTTGATAGTATCCGGGATGAAAATGGCGTGCCAACCGGCGATGGCTTTATTGGCGCCATAGAAATTCCCAAACTGACCAAGGAGATACTATCCAAAGGCGTCATAAATGTTTATTTCAACATTGATTCGGCCGATGCACCTTATATCGTGCCTTTGCCTTACGTGGACCCCTACCTGTTTGTAAGTTTCCGCGCCTCCGAAGGAGGAATCGTTATCCTGGCCAGTCATGATCTCAGCTCGGGCAATTACCCCGGCGAAAAAGTGATCCAGCAGTTCCGTTATGTGCTGGTTCCTGGCGGCGTTGCTGCCCGTAGCGCCAGTGGAGTGGACTGGAAGAATTATAAGTCAGTACAGCAATACCTGGGACTAAAAAATTAACACAGATATTTTCGTGAGAAAGCCCTCCTGGTATCCTCGGGAGGGCTTTTTGTTGCGCTATATGCACAGTTTGTTCCGTCGCGGCTACGTCCGCTCTTCCTTTTGCCGCTGTAGCATGGCATCTGGCAACCGGCTTCTAATTTGATAGTAGACCAGTATGAAAAGGCTACTACTGATTACATTGTTTGCATACATACTCAATGGCTGTAACTCCCCGTCTGCGCCAGCCACGTCTGCTGAACACATTAGTCCCCGCAACGCCGGGATTACCCCTGAAAATGCCTATAACGACCTGTTCCTGGACAGTTCGGCGATAGCCGCATTCATCACTGCGGAAAAACTGAACGATACCATTGCTGACCGGTTACGCAGCTTTTATAATGCACGTAATTTCGAGTTTGCCTGGTTCGACAGTAAAGGGCCTGTAGAACAAGCCGCCGCCTTCCGGAGCCTGTACAATTACAGTAACGATAGTACCAGCAACCGGGCGCTTGATAAGCGGCTGAACGCCCTTATGGATGAAGACAGCCTGGTGGTGAGCGCCACAGACAAAGAATTCATTAAAACGGAATTGCAGCTTACCTGGCGGCTCATCAATTATTTCAGGGAAACCGGCGGCAGTATTGGTCAGCTTGAACATATGATACCAGCGCAGCGCTACACCGTGATGGAACTGGCTGACTCCATGCTTAAAACCAATGATAAAATGTTTCCGGCAGTTGCCCCCATGAAGGAACCGCTCAAAGCCTACCGGGAGTATGTAAAAAATGGTGGCTGGCAACCATTGCCCGTGATAAAGAAGGGGTTAAAAAAAGGGCAATCATCTCCCGAAATTATAGCCGTAAAAAAACGGTTGCAGATAACCGGGGAGCTGAAGCAAAATGACAGCACCGATGTATTTAATGATGAACTGGAAACTGCCATCAATACGTTCCGTAACAGCAATGGATATACGCAAAACGGTGTATTGAATGATACAGTGATCAATGCACTGAACGTTTCTGCGGAAGAGCGGATGAAGGCGCTGCTGCTGAATATGGAACGCATGAAATGGATGCCTGTTAAGCCGCAGGGGAAGCTGATCCTGGTGAATATACCGGCTTTCATGTTACATGTAACGGAGGGGGATAAACGTTTGTTCGATATGGATATTGTGGTGGGAAAAGAAGGACACAGTACGACTATGTTTTCAGGAATGCTGAGCCAGGTGGTATTCAGCCCTTACTGGAATATACCCCGCAGCATTGTGCGAAAGGAAATTCTGCCAGCCATTCAGCGCAACAGGGGCTACCTGGCCTCGAAAGATATGGAAGTAACAGGGCAGGCGAACGGGTTGCCGGTGATCCGTCAGCGCCCCGGGCAAACGTAATGCCCTTGGCCGCGTGAAGTTCCTGTTTCCGAACAGTTATAATATTTACTTTCATGATACGCCTGAGAAAAGTCTTTTTGACCGTGATAACCGGGCATACAGTCATGGTTGTATTCGACTGAAAGATCCGGTAAAAATGGCGCAGTTTGTTTTGGAGGACTCACCCCAATGGACCAACGAAAAAATTGACAGTGCAATGAACAGCGGAAAGGAAAAGTTTGTGGCGGTGAAAGATCCGGTGCCGGTGATTATTACATATTTCACGGCATGGACAGAAGGAGGCAAATTATATTTTGCCTCCGATGTATATGGGCACGACGCCGTTTTTAAGGAAAAGCTGTTTAAATGAATTTAAGACGCGGTGCTGTCTTTTACAAGAATGCGGGTATGTGCAGAATAATATTTATCCGGGCTGTAAAGAAACAGGCAGGTACCATTCCTGATGCTGCTGATCACTTTACGGTGCACATTTTCGGGGATGGCGGGACATCCCAGGCTGCGCCCAATATAACCCTGTAATTTACCGAGGTTATCGTTCACATAATTTGCGCTATGCATCACAATACCCCTGCTGAGGGCATTATCGTTGATGCCGGCTTCTTCTCCCTCCAAACGGAGAGAATAACCATGTTCGCCGTTATAGGTATCGCCGGTAACATAAAAACCAAGACTGCTTTTAAAGCTGTTCATCTTGTTGGAAAAAGCATTGGCAATATCCTTACCGGAGTTCCGGCCATGAGAAACGAGCGTATTAAAAAGTAACAGCTTATTCTTCAAGTCTATCACAAACAAACGCTTTTTGGTGCTGGGCAGGGAGAAGTCGATAATAGACAACACATCCGGATTTTTGATCCTTCCGTTTTCCTGCAGATGCTCGTATCCTACCAGGGCATTGTCAAACGCCTCCCTGGAAAGACCGGTGGTATCCAGTCGCATCATGTCGTATAAACTTTCCCGTTGAACCGAGTCCGTTTTTACAGCGGTAGCTGGTTTAATAGCCGCGGTGGATGTTCCGGCAGTAGTAAGGTTTGTAAAATTTGTAAATAGGAATACGAAAAGACAAATGGTAATAATAAAAATCAACGGTTTAATCACTTTCTTCAATTTCATGTTCACACTCCGTGTTTTATTGGTTTAGAGAAAAGGCATAGAGTACAAATATACCGATTTTTAGGTTTAAAAAGTCCTGAAATCCGCGTCTGAGGCCGCTGAGCGGATATTTTAACAGGCCGTTCACATACATGAAAATTATGTATAAGTGGTTAATATTGGTTAAATGATGGACAATATCAGCAAAAGCTGATCTGCTATGATCCTTATCTTTAGTTTGTTGTTTCGTAAAAGGAAAAAACTGCCATAAAAATGGGCCGGTTATTGCTGCCGGCCCTTTATTATTTCCTCCATATTCGTTAACTTATCTTAAAAATATTCATTATGCCTGAGTTACCTGATCTGCAAGCCTTCCGGCATAACCTGGAAAAGGCGCTACTTCATAAAAAACTGAAGTCCATTACGGTAAAGAACGCGAAGAAATTACATACCAAAGAGGCAGACCTGCAGGCCGCCCTGGAAGGGCAGGTACTGGAACATATACAGCGGGTAGGAAAGGAGTTGCATTTTGTATTTAAAAACGGGCATGTGCTGGGGATGCATTTAATGCTGCACGGGAAATTGTATTTATTTGAAAAGAAGAATGAGCAGAAGCATACTATTGTAGAATTATTGTTTGCCGATGGCACCGGGCTGGCTTTGACGGATTTCCAGGCGGCTGCCAATATCACCCTCGATCCGGAAGAAAAAACGGCGCCGGATGCGATGTCGAAAGACTTCAATGAAAGTTACCTGACCGCCCAGCTGGCAAAGAAGAAAATAACCATCAAAAAATACTTGCTGGATCAGCACAATGTACTGGGCATTGGAAACGCCTATGCAGATGATATTTTATGGGATGCAAAGATCTCTCCTTTTTCTGTTGCCAATAAAATACCGGCGGCAAAGATCAAAGCGTTGTTGAAATCAGTTAAAAAAATACTCGAAGGAGCCGAAAAGAAAATCCTGAAAAGTAACCCTGATATTATTAATGGCGAGGTCCGCGATTTTATGCTGGTACATAACGCTAAATTAACAGAGAGTCCCGGTGGTGCTCCTATTAAGAAGGATACCGGCGGCGGCCGGAAAACTTATTATACGGATGAGCAGGAACTATTTGAGTAGTGCCATCACCTGTTCCGCATTTTGCAAAGCGTAGCCGTGCCCGTCGTTGTTAAAGAATGCCCAGACTGTATGTTTGTCCTGTTGCCATTCTTTGAATTTACCGGCATAGGTATCCATTGTTTTTTCAGGATATAGTTTATCGTATTTGCCGTCGGGTCCGTGGAAGCGGACGTAGATATGTTTTGCTGTTATGGCTTCTGCAAACGGCCACCGGCGCCCGGATAGTGCAATTACCCAGGCAATTTTGTATTGCCGCAATAACGTCATTGCTTCTTCAGAAAGCCAGCTTTCGTGTCGCGCTTCCAGTGCGAAATGATAATCGGGATAGTTTCCAGTCAGCACTTTAAAGAAATGATCAGCTCTTTCTGCATCGAAAGCAGCCGTTGCGGGCAACTGGATGAGTACGGGTCCGAGGTGTTTGATGAAGGGATCGAAGATATCAAAGAACCTGGGCAGTGATTCTTCCGGATCCAGTAATCTTTTCACGTGAGTGATATATCTGCTGATCTTTGGGCAGAAGCGGAAACGCGCCGGCACTTTCTCTATCCAGGCGGCTACCGTTGCAGGTTTTGGGAGATGATAGAAGCTGGTATTTATTTCTGTTACCTTAAATTGTTTTGCATACCAGGGAAGATAGTCAACGGGTTTTAATCCTGTTGGATAGAATATTTCGCGCCAATGCTTATAGCTCCAGCCGGATGTGCCGATATGAATGCCTGCAGTTGCCATCATTTTTTTAATAAGAGCGCTGCAAATGTTGTTCCCATATACATCAGAAAGCGGCACCAGGCGTGATGCCGCTTTCTGATGTATATGGGGTTGTATTATGCGGTGAGGGCTACTGTGCCGGCTTCTTTCTCTTTTGGTTCATAGATACCTGCTGCAATTTTCTCTACAAATAATTTCGGGAAGAATTTTGGCAGCCATGCGTTCAATTTATTGGTGAAGCCGGGAATGATCTCCGCTTTGCCTTTGAAGAGGCCGTCTATCGCAATTTTGGCGACTTTTTCCGGCGCCATATTGAAGCGGTTGGCAATGTTGCGGGTGTAGTCACCCATGCGTGCCCGGTTCACAAAGTCCGTGTCGGTGCTCCCGGGGCTCAGGGCACTCACTGATATGGGGGAATGCCTGAGTTCATACCGGAGCCCGCGTGTAAAAGAAAGCGCGAAGGCTTTTGTAGACGCATAAATATTGAGATAAGGCACCGTTTGATAGGCGGTAGTGCTGGCAAGATTGAGCAGGTATGCTTTAGAAAATTGCCGCAGTACCGGTATATAGGCGTACGATAAGCCTACCTGTGCCCTGATATTTACATCAATGATGTTGAACTGTTCCTGCAGCGTGAGTTGCTCAAACTGTCCGTTGATGCCATAGCCGGCGTTATTCACTACTACGGTCAGCGAATGATGCCAGGTGCAGCTCCAGTCTGTAACATTTGATAAAGCATCGGGGGCGGACAGATCCTGGTGTAACGTATGTACGTTCACGTGATATTGCGCCGCGAGTGTTTCCGCTGTTGCTGCCAGGCTTTTTTCATCTATATCTACCAGCAACAGGTGATAATTTCTTTCCGCGAGTTGTGCAGCAATGGCTTTTCCTATTCCTTTTGCTGCGCCGGTTATTAATGCGTATGACATCGGAATATATTTTTAAAGAGATGGCGTGTTTACTTCTGCGAGGCTTTCGGACCGGGCTTTTATATGTGCCCATTGTGGTTTGCCACCATACAGATGTTGTTTGAGATGTGCCAGTTTGTGATAAAACGGAGTAGGACTGCTGGCTGTTTTAGGCTGATAGGCGCCGGTGATGATAGGAATATACATCACTCTCCGGCGGCTTTTTTCGCCGGTGTAGGGCGACTGCTGTACGCGGTGCCAGAGGCGCCCGTCGTGAACCGTGAGGTCACCCGCTTCAATTTCAAGGCCTACTTCTTTTTGATCAGGGTTATTATCGATGAAGTATTTCTTTCTGAATAATAACTTCAGTATTCCCTGTTCATGTGTGCCGGGTAATACTCTCAGGCCGCCATTGTCCAGCGGGCAATCGTCGAGATGAATGCCTACATTGAGCATTGGCAGGATGCGTGAGCCCAGGAACAGATCGCGCGGACTGTCGGTGTGCCAGCCCAGTTGTTTAAACTGGCTCTCCGTAGTGTTGACGTAGTGGTTTACCACCAGTCCGTCTTTTTCGTTTTCACCGATCCTGCCAGAGTAAGGACCCAGCAAAGCTGTGAGTGTTTGCAGTCTTTTATCTTTTAATAGCTCCCGCAGCACGTTGCTGTAGTGCGATGCGAAGGCGATGCGCTGGATCAGCGGGCTGCCGTCCACGTCTGTGCCAAATTTGAGCGGAATACCGTTTACTTTCTGGATGTTATTCCTGATCAATAATTCCTGTACACGTTCCACTTCTTCATGCACGGTTGCCAATGCACTTTTGTCGAGAAAGTTTTTGAACTGTATGATGCCATAGGTGCGGAACCAGGCAAGATGCGCTGCAGTGACTCCTCCGGCAAGGGAGAATACGGGTTGGTTGGTCGTTTTCATGACGATTTTTTTGTTAACAGTGTTAAATCAGTTGTTGAAATAGAAAATGGTGTCGCGGCAATTGGTGGGGTGGCCGCAGGGGGGAGTGGGAATTAACAACAACAATAAGACGCCGCTATTGCGGGGTGGTTGGTTGATGCGCTTATCTGGCGCAGCTTTAGATAATACTGATCTGTGTTCATGGCGGTATGTTTTATTAGTCTACCAATCTTGTGGACAAATATAAGCATGTCATTTTATTTACCAAAAAATATTTTTTCAGAAAGGAGAAAGCGATACCCGGTCAGGCACCTGTAATACAGTACCATAAAGGTTTCTTCGGTTGGGTAACAGATAGAAGGGTGTATTCATACTGGAGTTGTACCCTGAAACAGCGGTTTATTTTGTACTGGTAAGCAGTTGTTCATAGTCGCCATTGGTATCTATATCTACTGCTCCCTGTGGAAAATCGACGGTAGCTACCTGCTCCCTGTGTTGGAGCAATATTTTTTTGGCGCCTTCCTGGCCATTGAGAGCCAGCAGTTGTGGAAAGAATGATTTGCCAAAAAGCGCCGGTGTGCCGGTAGCATCGCCATAGGTGCAAGCTACCATGGGTTTGCCGGTAGCATCTTTCAGTGCAAACATTTCTTCCAGCAGCGCAGTGGTAATGAAAGGCTGGTCGCACAGCAGCAGCAAAGCATTACTTACGTGAGGGGCTATACGTAGCAGGTGCTGCAATCCCGTATGGATAGAGCCGCCCATGCCGGCGGGCCAGTTGGGGTTTACCACGGTGTGTACTTTTTCTGACACAAGCTGTTCCCTGATCTGGGTGGCAAAGGCGCCAAGCACCACCACCGTGGGCATATCACACTGGCGGGCAACATGCACTACATTTTGCAACAGGCTTTTGTTCTGGAAGGGAAGTTGTTGTTTGGGTGTTCCCAGTCGTTTTGAGGCTCCGGCGGCCAGGATGATGATACCAGTTGTTTCCATTATAGTTGTTGTTGAAGGATGATCTGTTGTTCGCGGGAATGGATAGCAGTGCTTTTTTCCCGGAGTGATGTAGCGGCAGCGGCAGAGAGTACAGACTTTATTTCACTGATAACAGACAAGGCTATTTCTTCCGCTGTTTCTGCACCCAGGTCCAGTCCTGCTGGTCCGTATATACGTGCCCGTTGTTCCGCGGAAACGCAGATGCCGTTTTCAGCCAGTTCGTCGAACATGCGCTGCAGCTTTTTGGCGGGACCCAGTACTCCGGTGTAAGGCAGTTGCAGCGGAAGCAGTTGCGCCAGCAGGGCGAGATCATAGTTGTAGTTATGCGTCATCAGCACTGCCACGGTATAGTGATCTGTTTGTACCTGGGAGAGCACTTGTGCAGGCTTGGCGGTGATCAGCTGTGTGGCTTCCGGAAAACGCATAGTGGTAGCGTAACCGGGGCGGCCATCCACAACGATGGTGTGCCATCCGAGCAGCGCAGCTATTTTTACCAGCGGGATAACGTCGTTGCCGGCGCCGGCGATCAATAGTTGTGGCGCTGGCGGGATGTAAGCTATATGTGCCGTATAGTCGTTGCCGGTAGAGAGGTATGTTTTTGTAAAAGGCGTATGTGTTTGCAATGCGTGATGTGCATCTGCGGTGACGGCGTTTTGCAGGTCGCCGTCTGTTATGCAGTGCTGCATCTGGCCATTGGCGGTGAGTACCAGGCAGGTACCGGGTTGTGGCGCTTTGCGCTGGCGCAGGGTGAACAGGGTCACCAATACTGCCGATGCGCGATGGGATATTATTTCCTGCAACATGGCCACGGGATTGGTGGGATCTTCCGCGTTCACCGGTTCCAGCAATATATGAATGATACCGTTGCATCCGAGTCCTACGCCCAGTTTGGCATCATCTTCATCATTGGTATCATAGGTTACCAGCATGGGCTGTTGCTGCATCATTACCAGTTGCGCTTTCCGGAGGGCGTCTCCTTCGAGGCAGCCGCCGCTGATGGCGCCGGTGAGCACACCGGTTTCTGTAACCAGCATCCTTGCGCCGGGTTGCCGGTAAGCAGAGCCTTCTACGTGTACCACGGTGGCCAGCGCGGTTTTTATGCCCTGGCTGCAGGCAGCATAATATGATTTTACGATATCTTCCAGTTCTTTCATGAATTCATTTTATTTCTCGTTTCCAACTGGTATACTTTCTCATCAAGCACTTTATCGGGAGTGATAGGCAGGTCACGTATCCGCTTGCCGGTAGCGTGGTACACTGCATTGGAAACTGCGGCAGCAAAGCCTATCAGCGCTATTTCTCCCATGCCCTTTGAACCCATCGGATTAATGTAAGGATCTTTCTTGTTAATAAAATATACATCGGTGGGTGGTGTATCTGCATTTACAGGAACGTGGTAGTCTGCATAGTTATTGTTTACAAAACGTCCGAAACGGTGATCCATGACCGCTTCTTCGGTGAGCGCCATGCCTATGCCGCCTACCACGCCGCCAATCATCTGGCTGCGGGCTGTTTTAGCGTTTACAATAGTACCTGCATCTGCCACACTTACAATATGTTTTATACGAACCACGCCGGTAGCCGGGTGTACATGTACTTTGGTAAAGTGAACGGAGAAAGAATACATGGAATATTTTTTTCTTTCTTCCCCGCTTTGCGAAGTGGCGACTACATTTACTTCCGGCAGCAGTTGTTGTTGTAAGATCGTTTCGTAAGAAATTTTTTCAGATTGCCCGGCTCTCTGCAGTTGTCCATCTTCAAAAGTAATTGTTTCGGGGGCAGCATTTTTAAACGCCGGCACATGGTTGATGGCAAGGTCCGCCAGCTTTTGCTGCAGCGCCTTACAGGCATCTGTTACCGCGCTGCCTAAAGTAGATACGGTAGAAGAACCGCCCTGCTGTGGTGCGAATGGATAGGCAGATTCACCGAGCATGAACTTTATTTTCGCAGGGGCAATGCCGGTTACATCTGCTGCTATCTGTACCATTGCGGTAGCAGTACCCGGACCAATATCGGCAGCGGCGCTCTGGAGAATAAGCGCACCATCTGCTTTCAGTGTAGCCGACACCGTAGCTTTGCCGCGGAATGCACCAAAGGTACCGCTGCTCATGCCATAGCCAACCAGCATACCGTCTTCCTGCATGCTGCGGGGAGCGGCTTTGCGGTTCGACCAGCCAATTTTTTCAGCTCCCAGCTGATAAGCTTCCCGGAGATATTTACTGGAGAAAGGCAGGTTCTTTTCAGGATCGGTATCCGCGTGGTTCAGTATTCTGAGCTCCAGCGGATCCATATTGAGTTTATACGACAGTTCATCGATCGCCGATTCCAGCGCAAATGCGCCGGTAGCTTCGCCGGGGCCGCGCATCCAGATAGGCGTGCTGATATTAAGTGGTACCAGTTTATAGCGGGTATTTACGTTTGGGCAGGCGTACATGAATTTACTCATGGCTACAATGCCTTCGGTAAAATCCTCGTAAGGAGAGGTAACTGCCACCGCTTCATGGGTGATACCGGTGAGTTTACCATCCGCTGTGGCGCCCAGGCTTAATTGCTGTACGGCGGCGGGGCGGTAACCTACCAGTGTAAACATCTGATCACGCGTTATCACCAGCTTCACCGGTTTGCGCACTTTTTTTGCGGCCAGTATAGTGGCTATTTCAAGTGGCCAAACGCGGAGTGCCATACCAAAACCGCCGCCCACAAACTGTGAATGCACGGTGATATTCTGTTCGGGTAATTGGAATAATCTTTTGATGGTGTCCTGTACATTTTTTACTCCCTGGGTTTTGGCATACACTACCAGTGAATCCGGCGTATCCCAGTGGGCAATAATACCAGCCAGTTCCATGGGATTATGCACTTCCAGCGGAAGACTGTAGGTGGCATCAATGGTTACCGGCGCTTTTTTCCAGGCGTCTGCTTCCCCGCGCGTATAGTCTTTCATCCGGTTGTTCTGAAAGGCTTTGCCCATATTGGCATTCATATCGGTATAATGCGTTTCCTGGTTGTATTGTACTTCCACCAGGGAGGCGGCATATACGGCGCGTTCCATTGTATTGGCCATCACTATGGCTACGGGTTGCCCGTTGGAGTAGATGCGGTTGTCTTTGAATATTTTGAGACCGTCTTTCGCGTTGGGATCGGAATTCTTGTATCCCGGCACCGGCGGCGCGTTGAGGTGAGACACCACATCCTGCACGCCGGGGGCCTTGAGAGCTTTGGTAGTATTGATGCTCTTAATGGTGCCATTGCTGATAGGGCTACATACCAGCGCGGCATACAGCAGATCCGGCAAGTGATGGTCGGCAAAATATTTTGCCCCGCCGGTTACTTTCAGGCGGCCATCTACACGGTCCATCGACTGTCCTGTTTGTTGCTTTTTCATACGCTGGCAGCTTTAAGTAAGGCGGTTTGGATACTGTTGACAGATAAACCGGTTTTAAACCGGTTATGCTGGTATGCTTTGGCAGATTGCAGGGCGATGTTGGCGGCATCGCGGAAATTTTCTTCCGTGGGCGCTTTACCGGCCAGTGCTTTCTCTGCCTCATATAGCCGCCAGGGCTTATGCGCTACGCCACCCATTGCCAGCCGGGCGCTCCTGATTACATTATTGCTGATATCCAGCGCTGCAGCTACCGATACCAAGGCAAATGCGTAAGAGGCACGGTCACGAACTTTCAGGTAGTATACATTTTTCGTGTAGGCGTTAGCAGGAATTTCTACCGCTGTGATCAGTTCTCCCTTTGCCAGGTTATTGTCCAGCTGCGGGGTATTACCCGGCAGGCGGTGAAAATCTGTGAAAGGAATACGGCGGTTACCTTTTGGGCCGCTTACCAGTACGGTAGCATCCAGTGCGGCGAGGGCCACGCACATATCGCTGGGGTGTACGGCAATACAGCTTTCGCTGGCACCAAAGATGGCGTGCATACGGTTGATACCACCAATGGCGCCACAGCCGCTGTTGGGGCTGCGTTTATTACAAGGCATGGTAGTATCATAAAAATAAGTGCAGCGGGTACGTTGCATCATATTGCCGCCTACGGTAGCCATATTACGGAGTTGCTGTGACGCACCTGCCAGTAATGCCTGCGACAGCAGCGGATGATGCGTGGTAACCAGCTCATGTGCGGCCAGTTCACTGTTAAGTGCCAGTGCGCCTATATGCAGGGTATTACCATTTAGCTGGATATCTTTTAACGGCAAACGGTTAATGTCTACCAGTTTTTCCGGGATCATTACACCGCTTTTCATCAGGTCCAGCAGGTTGGTACCACCGGCAATGAAGCGGGCCGTGTTATCTTTTGCCACCGCATCTATGGCTGCTTTCAGAGTGGCGGGGCGTACATAGGAGAATTGGTTCATACTGTTTTCCCTCCCTGTTTTACATCCATGATAGCATGAACGATATTGTCGTATGCGCCGCAGCGGCAAATATTCCCACTCATAAATTCTCTTATCTCTTCCGGGGAACCGGCATGGCCTTCGCGGATACAGGCTACCGCCGACATGATTTGCCCGGGCGTGCAATAGCCGCACTGGAAGCCATCGTGCTTAATAAAGGCTTCCTGTACCGGGTGGAGTTGTTCCCCGTTGGCGAGGCCTTCAATAGTAGTAATCTTTTTGCCTTCCTGCATAACGGCGAGCGTGAGACAGGAATTGATACGGTGGCCGTTTACATGCACCGTACAGGCGCCGCACTGACCGTGATCGCAGCCTTTTTTGGTACCGGTCAGATCCAGTTGTTCCCGGAGCAGGTCCAGCAATGTAACACGCGGCTCTACAGTAACCTGTACTTTTTTTCCGTTTATTTCCATGCTAACCGGCATCTTCTCAAAGATGCCGGCAATGGCTTCATCGTGTTGCGCTGCTTTCATTACCAGCGGCGGTGTGAGGGCCAGTGCCATCATCGCGGAGGATTGTTTCAGGAAGTCGCGGCGGGCTTCATGTTTTTCCTTTTTATGCGGATGGTTTTGTTGGTCGTTTTCCTGTGGCATTTTCTACCGGATTTAATCACTAATAAGTTAGCAAATAAATCCGGATTTTGGCTTTAAAATAGATGAACGGATATATCTTTTTAATGGACGGAAGAAGAACAGTAGTTTTAATTAGTCCTGTTTTATGCATGAATAGCACCAGTTATCAACACAGCATTGATTTATTTTCGTGTAACAATCCTCGACAATGCGACTAACCTTATTACTGGGCCTGCTCTGGGTTATGCATCCGGCCTGTGCACAAAAAGAAAAGGAGATGACTATGCGTGATATGATCATTTTTAAAGCGGCTGCGGCCAATGATACCGATGCTATCAAAACGGCGGTTGCCAGGGGCGAACAGGTGGAAGCAAAAGATGCGGAAGGGCGTACGCCGTTAATGGTGGCGACTTATCATCATCATACTGCTGCCGCAAAATTACTGCTCGCTGCCGGCGCTAATGTAAATACGCAGGATCACCTGCAGAACTCCCCTTTCCTGTATGCCGGTGCGGAAGGCTATACCGATCTGGTAAAACTATACCTGCCCGGTGCGGATTATAAAGTGTATAACCGCTATGGCGGCTCTGCGTTGATCCCTGCCTGCGAGCGCGCACATCTTGAAGTGATAGCCATTTTGCTGGCAGATAAAAATTTCCCGGTAGATCATATCAACCGCCTGGGCTGGACTGCCCTCCTGGAGGCAGTGATACTAGGCCAGGGTGGCGCCGCGCATCAGCAGGTGGTGAAGATGCTGATTGCCGCCGGCGCCCATGTGAATATAGCGGACAAAGACGGTGTAACGGCTTTGCAACATGCACAAAAAAGAGGCTATAAAAAGATCGTACAGCTGTTGCAACAGGCCGGGGCCCACTAGTTTTGTTCTTCAGATCTGACAGATGGCTTTTTATTGATCAGGTAATATCCACCGGAGAGCCCGACCATGAGCGCTGCCAGCACTATCTCCGACATAGGATTCCCTTCAAAAATATCGAGCATCAGGATCTTCCGGCTTACAGCAATCATACATACCATCAGGATAATCCTGATTTTTACTTCATGGCTTTTTTCAAACACCTTTACCGTTTCCAGTATCTCCAGGGCCAGCAGTATATTGAAGAACAGGAGGGTCATGCTCCGGCTGTATTCAGGTGCATATGTAAACCCAACATCCTGGAATCGTTTTATAAGCTTTTCAGATGTGAAAGCCACTGTTGTGCGAATTCATTGCCCGGTTCCAGTTGCAGCAGTTGTTCAAAAGAGGCAATGGCTTCAGGGATCTGTTCCATATGGTAAAAGAGTACCGCACGGTTCAGGTGCACATATGGATTTTCGGGTGCAATGGCGAGTGCTTCGTTGTAAACGGTGAGTGCCTGATCGTATTGTTCCAGCAGCATCAGTATGGAGCCTTTGTTCATGAGCAGTGGCGGCTGACCGGGTGATAGCTCCAGTCCTTTATTGGCGTACACTAATCCTTGTTGCAGGCGCTCATACACGCTTTGCTGTGTGGCTTCATTGGGGCCGCTGTCTTCCATGTGCGTGATGGCAGCATTGGCGTCCTGGAGGATCTGTACCACCTGTTGTTCGTACCAGGCAGCACTTTTATCTACCTGTTCTGTAAATGGTACGGCTTCGAGGTCTATTTCTTCTTCCACATCTTCCGGCGCGGTGGCGGGCATTTTATCTGCTGCGGGAGCGTACCACCACTTACAGAATTTCCCCAACTCACCGCCTACGGGCAGTTCATCTGCCGGCGGCAATCCTTCATCAGGAATGGCGTCGTTGGCTATTACCAGTTCCAGTATGGCTTCCAGTGCTTTGTAGTGAATGGGCTCACCTTCCTGTTCTGCCTCCATTACCATGTAAGGAAGGAGCTGGTACCAGAGGCCCAGCACATCTTTATCTTTTTGTTCGCCGGCTGCTTCCGCCACTTCATGCGCCAGCGGGAAGGTATCTATCTTTTCCGGTGCTGCGGCATCGTCGCCGGTAAGAGCGCCATGGGCTACCATAGCGGCCCAGAGAAAGGATCCCGCATCACAATATAAAATGTAGGATTGGGTGGCAAAATCGAAATTGGCGTAACCCGCTACAGGATTGGTTTCCTGATCCCATTCAGCAGTAGGCTCCTCATAAATAAAGCTGAATTTCTGACTGGCAGCCAGTGCATCAAACCAGGCCGCATGCGTGGCATAGGCCGGATGCGCAGTAACGGGAAAGGTATAAACGAAATGATGTTTGATTAATACATCCATTACCCGGAAATGGGTAAAGCCGGTGTCGTATTGCTGTTGTAATTTGTACAGATTAAAAAAGAGGCTCCTGCGATCAAGTCCTTCTTCCTGGCTTTTATCCAGGCAAAGAACAGACAGTTCCACCAATGTTTCAATTTCATGCATCGCCATAGGTTACTTGCTTTGGTGCAAAACTACGCGAATTTTGTCTTTCTCGCTGATTACGCTGATTATACTGATTAACCGGATTTTTACTTTGGGATTTTAAAAGATTTTGGGAGATATAAACAGATATTTGCTTATGTCTCCCCAATCCTTTATAAAATTAACAAAATCAGTATAAATACCGGTAAGTATAAGGGAGATAAGAGCGATGTATCCGCTTATATCTCCCCAAATCTTTTAAAATCAAAAGTGTTCAAATCCGGCTAATCAGTATAATCAGCGTAATCAGCGAGTAAGACAAAATTCGCTATTTCAACAAAACGTTCTTCACATATTTATAACTCTGCGTTACGCTGTCGAATGGTTCGATGGTGATTTTGTCCTGTTCTACAAAGAGGTGTTTTACACCGGCAAGTTTTGCCTGGGCAAATATTTTGGAGAAGTCGATGCTGCCGGTTCCTACTTCTGCAAAGGTAACGCCGGAGAGCAGTTCCATCGAGGTTTTGTTTTCTGTGCCTGCAGCGGTAAGACTGGCAGTATTGGCTTTGTCCATGTCTTTCACGTGCCAGGCGACAAATCTGCCTGGTGCTTCTTTAAACAGCGTAATGGGATCGTGCCCGGATTTTACGACCCAGAAAAGATCCAGTTCAAAGGCAACGAGTGCAGGATCTGTTTCTTTCAGCATAATCTCATAACCGGTGCCGGGGTTGTCTGCCAGTGGTTTGAACTCCCAATAATGGTTATGATAACCGATTTTCAGGTTGGCTTTTTTACATTGTTCGCCGGCTTTATTCAATTGTTCGGCCATGAACTTATAATCATCTACGCCCAGCTTTTTATCCCAGAGGGAGAGGGGCAGTACAGGAACGATAAAATATTGTTGTCCGAGCGCGGCGGCCAGGTCAATTTGTGGCTGCAGTGCATCTGCGTTGCCATTGCCTTTGGTGAGGTAGTCGTTAAGCTGGTAATGGCCACTGGGCGTACTGAGCTGGTGTTGTTTCAGCACGGCATTTAGTTCGGCGGGTTTCAGTCCCCAGAACTCAGCTTTGTCGCCCGCTCCCTGGTAGCCGTAAAACGTTTCCACTTCTTTGTAGCCGATGCCTGCTACTTTGGCCAGCGTGCCTTTGGGGTCTTTGGCCAGCTGGTCGCGGAGGGTATACAGCTGTAAACCTATTTTCTTTGGCAGCGCTTTGTTGCCGTTCATGGCGGCCAGCGCACCGGGTAACATCATACCTGCGGCTATCAGCCCGGTTTGTTGTATGAAAGAACGTCTCGACGTATGCATGGTAATTATGTTTGGAACGTGGGTAAATGTGCAACTACTGAAGTGGTTACGCAGAGCAATTTAATAAAACGATTTTATCTTGTTGAAATTTTTTAAAAAGGATAACGGGAGGTAATACTTTTTTGCGGAAACGGGTAGAATAGTACAACAGGATGTACTGGCTTCAATAACACAGATACCTCGCTGCAGCAACCCTTGTTTTCAGCTGTATGATACTGCTGTAAAGGTTTGTACGCCTTGCTTGCTGCGTCATTGCAGCAGCCTTTTTTGTTCCTGTAAATTTTGAAAAGATGTGGGTATAATTAATTAAATTGTTAGTAGTTACTTATCCAAAACCACGTGTAAAATGAATTTTTCTTTCAGCGATGTAAAGCAGCCGGAGGAAGGTACCCGGAAGAAATCGAAGGTGAGAGAATGGATAGAAGCTGCTCTTTTTGCTGTGGTTGCCGCTACCCTTATCCGTACCTTTATCTTTGAAGCTTTTGTTATCCCCAGCGCTTCTATGGAAAAAACGTTGCTGATCAACGATTTTATTTTTGTCAGCAAAATCAGTTACGGTCCGCGTATCCCCATCACACCACTGGCCTGGCCTTTTACCCATCACACCCTTCCGTTTACCAGAAACACCCCACCCTTTTCCACAGCTGTTCAATGGCCTTATACACGGTTACCGGGTTTCAGCAGTATTCAACGAAACGACGTGGTAGTATTTAATTATCCCTGCGGGGATACCGTACTGAAAACCATTACCGGCGATGATGAGGATTACTACACGAATATGCGGTCGCTTGGTGCGGAATACGTTCATAAAAATTATCCTCCTGCTATAACCCGGCCGGTCGACAAAAGAGAAAACTGGATCAAGCGATGCATTGCCATTCCCGGTGATACGCTGCAGATCATCGATGGCATCGTGTATATCAATCATATACCTACCGCTTCACCGGAACATTTTGAAGCGAGGTATTATGTTACCATGCCGGATAAGAAAGAACTCAGCGACTCTATGCGGGATGTGCTGGGAACAGACCATATCCAACGGGCTACCCGCGATTCAGGTATGTTTATTTACAACCTCACCACCGCCAATATAGATACCCTGAAGTCGATGGGCGCTACCGTAAAACGTTATGTATATGACGCCTTCGCGGATTCCAGGGTGTTTCCCTTTGCTACAAAACACTACGAGTGGAATGAAGATTGCTTTGGCCCTTTATATATCCCGCGGAAAGGTTCCACCGTAACGCTGGACACGCTTACACTGCCCTTTTACAGCCGCATTATAGATACCTATGAACATAACACGCTGCGCGTAGTAAACGGAAAAATTTATATCAACAACCAGGAAACCAATACCTATACCTTCAAAATGGATTATTACTGGATGATGGGGGATAACCGCCGCGAGTCGATGGATTCGCGCTTCTGGGGCTATGTTCCGGAAGACCATGTAGTGGGCAAAGCCTGGATCATCTGGATGAGCATTCATCATAACCGTATTCGTTGGGGGCGGCTGTTCTCGGCGATAGAGTAGGGCGCCTTCGGCGCTTTTAAATTGTCTTGGCTCAGGATTACGCTGATTATACTGATTAGTTTGATTTTTACTTTTGGATTTTTAGATTTATAATTAAGGGAGATAAGAGCGAATATATTCGCTTCTATCTCCCTTAATCCTTTATAAAATCCAAAAGAATAAAATCAAACTAATCAGTATAATCAGCGTAATCCTGAGCCAAGACAAAATCCGCGCTCTACTTCGTACGCGCGACGTTGGCTTTTACCTGCTCCAGCAGGCCGTCGAGTGCGGATCTGTTGAGGAATTTGCCTTTTACTACGAGGGCGTGGATTTTCTGTGTGTTGTGGATATCCGCTAACGGGTTGGCATCCAGCAGCAGGATGTCTGCTTTTTTGCCGGGAGCGATAGCGCCATAATTGGTTTTATGCAGGTAAGCGGGTGAGTTGATCACGGAGGCCTGTAGTGCCTGTAACGGAGTTAATCCGAACTTTACCATTAGTGCCAGTTCCTGGTGAAGACCGTTGCCCGGATAATCAAATGAGTTCAGGTAGCCAGCATCGGTGCCGGCCATAATGGTAACGCCGGCTTTCTGCAGCAGCGGCAGGATAGAAGATGATTTTTCATAGATCATCTTGCGCCAGGCAATGGCAGCGCTATCATCTGCTATTACGCGCTTCACGCGCATTTCATAAGTGCGTTGAATACCTTTGCCAATATATTGCAGGTAGGGATCGTGTGCGTGGTTATCCTGGTCAAAGTACGCCATTACATTTCCCAGTGTAAGCGTTGGCGTTATGAAGGTACCTTTTTCTGCCATGTGACGGTAGGTGTTCATAGCAGCGGCGGTATCAAAGTTGTTGAGGATATATTTATTGATATCTTTTCCTTTGATTTCACCATTGGCGATGGCACGCGCAAAAGCCGCATCATCTTTTACGCCGGCTTTCCAGGCATAGGTCAGGTGTTCTACGGAGCTGAGTCCTGCGTCTGTTACCTGTTGCATGGTGAGTACATAAGGTACGTGTCCGGAAATGAACATCCCTCTCTTCCTGGCTTCTTTTAATGCTTCGAGGTAGATCTCCGGCTTAATGGTATTCTCTGTAATTTTTACAAAGTCGACTTTCAGTTTCTGCAGGGAATCCAGCGCCTGTTGTAGTTCTGCGGAAGTGCCTATTTCCAGGTCGCCGAGCCAAACGGATTTGTAACCTTCCAGCTTTGGACCGGAGGTGAAAATGGTAGGACCCTGTAACTGGCCGTTGTTGATGGCATCGCGCCATTTTAAAACGTCTGTGCTGATATCTGCGGCACAATCGCGGATGGTAGTAATACCGTGGGCGAGATATAGCGGCAGGAAGTTTTTATTTTCTTCGGCCAGTGTGTCGCCGCCACCAAAGTGCATATGCATATCCCATAAGCCGGGCATGGCATATTTACCCTGCCCATCTACCATTTGCGTGGCCTTGTATTGCGTGGCCTGTTTGTTATTCATCACAGCAATGATACTGTCGTTGCGCACCGCGATGGCCTGGTTGGCAGTGATTTTACCGGTTTTTACATCAATGATGCGTACAGACCTGATCAGCAGGTCGGCTTTTTTTTGCTGGCTGAATGCGGATATCCCGCAAAGCAGTATCAGCGAAGAGAACAGTATTTTTTTCATACGAATGTTATGCTATAGCTGCAAAGGTATCCCCGTATGGAGGTGGAAAATGGTACTGGTTATAATATCACGGGTACATTTTATAACTGGCGCCGAAAATCCATGGGGGTAAGGAGCGTATATTTTCTGAAGAACCGGGAGAAGTAAGAAGTATCATTAAAGCCCAGCGTAAAGGCGATTTCTTTTATATCCATATCGGTGAGTGTGAGCATGCGTTTGGATTCCAGCAGCAGCCGTTCCCGGATGTAGGCGCCGGCGGTTTTGCCGGTTTCCTTCTTACATACCTGGTTCAGGTAACTGGCTGTAACATGCAGTTTGGCAGCATAGTAGGCCACTTCATGATATTGCGCATAATGTTTCTCCAGCAGCAGCAGGAAGCGGTTGACCAGGTGATTCCCCGCGGCAGCCACTTCTTCCGGGTGGATGGCGGCGTACCAGCGCTGCAGCAACAGCAGCACAATCTGCAGCCGGTGTTGCGTAATAATGGCGGCGGTTTCCTGCTCCATCAGCTGCAGTTCCCGGAAAAGCTGGTCGTATGGTGCGTTGTCCAGCTTTAATACCGGTTTGGACGATGGTGTGAAAAAAGGCCACAGGGGCCCTTTCTGTAACATGAACTCCGCAGAAAACATCACCTGGTAGCCGCTGGTGTTCTTCGACAGCTGCCAGTGGTGCGCCTGGCCCGGTGCCAGGAAAAAAACGCTGCGGGCGCTCACTTTGTAGTCGTTGAAGTCGATGGTATGAACACCGCTTCCCTGGCTAATCACCAGCAGCATGAAAAAGTCATGTTTATGCGCTTCCGGTATCACCGTCATATTGATCGGTGCATGATATACTATTTTAAAATCTTCCTTTTTGTAAGGGAGATTAAATATTTTCTCTATACCAAAAACGGGAAGTGACATGCCGCGAAAATACGGATTAAGGTGTTTGAATCCGTAAATTTGCAGGATGCCCGTATTACATAACTCAGATTACCAGGCGCCTTTTTTATTGCAGAATCGCCATATGCTTACCATTTATCCCTCTTTATTCCGCAGCATCCGGCCGGCGGTTTACAGGAGGGAGAGGATTGCTACGCCAGATGCCGATTTCCTGGACCTGGATTTTAGTGAAAAGGGGAATGAGCGTATTGTAGTGATCCTGCATGGACTGGAAGGTAACGCCACCCGCAAGTATGTGCTGGGAATGGTGCATATCTTCAATGGTGCAGGGTTTGACACGGTATCCATGAATTTCAGGGGGTGTAGTGGCGAACCGAATAAAAATCTGCGTTTTTACCATAGCGGTGAAACGGAGGACCTGCATACCGTGATCCAATACCTGGTATCGCTGGAAAAATATAAGGCCATCCACCTTGTGGGCTTTTCCCTGGGAGGGAATGTAACATTAAAGTATCTGGGAGAAAGGGGCGCATCGCTGGACAGTGCTATAAAGTCGGCCGTGGCTATTTCTGTGCCGTGTGACCTGAAAAGCGGCTCTGCGGAGTTAGAGAAAAGACACAATATCATCTATATGCAGCGGTTCATCCGCGACCTGGGGGAAAAGCTGCGGTTGAAAGAGCTGCAGTTTCCGGGAAGCATCAGCCTCGACCGGTATGCGGACATCCGTTCTTTCCGGCAGTTCGACGACCGCTATACGGCGCCCATGCATGGGTTTAAAGACGCCCTTACCTATTGGGAACAATGCAGTTCCCGGCCGTTGCTGTCCTCTATCCGGATACCGGTATTGGTGATCAACGCCAAAGATGATCCGTTCCTGGGAAAGGAGTGTTACCCTTATGAGATAGCGGCCGATAGTCCCTACCTTTTCCTGGAAACTCCGCACCAGGGAGGCCATGTAGGCTTTGTGAAGTTTGGAGAAGATTTTTACTGGTCAGAAAAAAGGGCGCTGGCATTTATACTGGAAGTATAGACCGTACGCCTGAGCAATAAAATTCAGGTTGATATTTTCTAACGAAACAATTGCTCCAAATAAGAAAATCCGGAATTTCCTGAATACTTTTACCGATTAATAATTTGTTTTGCTATGATGAAGAGAACCGGACAACTCCTATGTTGCCTCGCCTTGCTGACAGGAAGTATACAGCCAGTAAAAAGTCAGCAGAAAAAAAATAAAGAGATCAGTTACTGGTTAACATCTCCCGACAAATCCATCGCGCTGCAGCAACAAACAACTACATTGCCTTTTACCGCGCAGGATAAAGGTATCGCCACCATTGAGGTAGATGCCGCAAAGAAATTCCAGTCGATAGACGGCTTCGGATTTACCCTCACCGGTGGCAGCGCCACGCTGATCAACCAGCTGCCTGCTGCGCAACAGGATGCGTTGTTGAAAGAACTGTTCCTCACAAAGGGAAATGGCATTGGCATCAGCTACCTGCGTCTCAGCATCGGCGCTTCCGACCTGAGCGCCTCTGTATTTACCTATGACGATATGCCCGAAGGACAAACAGACCCGGAACTGAAGCATTTCAATATCAACGAAGAGAAAAAAGACCTGATCCCTGTGCTGAAAAAAATTACCGCACTAAATCCGGGTATTAAAATCTTAGGCTCTCCCTGGACGCCGCCAGCCTGGATGAAAACAAACAACTCGTTTATTGGAGGCAGCCTGAAACCGCAATACTACGGCGCTTATGCCCAATATTTTGTAAAATATGTAAAGGCGATGAAAGCCGCTGGCATCACCATCGATGCCATCACCATCCAGAATGAACCTTTACATCCTAAAAATAATCCGAGCATGCTGATGCTGGCGGAAGACCAGGCCATCTTTATCAAAGATCACCTGGGCCCCGCTTTTAAAAAGGCCGGCGTCAAAACAAAAATTATCCTGTATGATCACAACTGTGATAAACCGGAATACCCGCTCACTATTCTGAGAGACAAAGCCGCTTATCCTTACGTGGATGGCTCTGCATTTCACCTGTATGGCGGCACTATTGATGCACTGAGTAAAGTACATGATGAGTTCCCGGAAAAGCACCTTTACTTCACAGAGCAATGGTCTGATGGAAAAGGCAGTTTTTCCGGCGAGTTGAAAAATAATGTCAGCAAACTGATTGTAGGCGCCACCCGTAACTGGAGCCGCAATGTATTGCAATGGAATCTCGCCGCTGATGCGCATTGGAATCCGCATACCGATCAGGGTGGATGCTCCCAATGCCTCGGTGGCATTACCATTGATGGACAGGCTATTTCACGCAACTCCTCCTACTACGTAATAGGCCATGCATCTAAATTTGTTCCTGCCGGTTCCATAAGAATCGCTTCCAATATTGCCGGTCCGCTTGATAACGTCGCCTTTTTAACGCCTGGCGGCAAAACCGTACTGATTGTGGTAAACACCGATGCGGCGGCGCAGGACTTCCAGATCAAAGCAAAAGGCAAAGTGGCGGCTGCATCCCTTCGCGGGGGAGAAGTGGCTACGTTTGTATGGTAGCGCGGATTTTGTCTTACTCAGTATAATCCTGAGAAAGACAACCTCCGCGTAATCGCCGAAGGCGATCCCCGCCTGATGATTTTTTCACATTTCCTGACGCTCTGTTAACATCCGGTATAATCCTTCCCGAAGGTTATATATATTGCTTGACACTCGTTATGATCAGCACCTGGCAGGAAAATATAGCATTGAACAATGATAGTAATGCCTTTAAGGCATTATACCTGCATCTGATGCCGGGACTCTCCAAATTTGCCAATTCTTTCATAAAAGATCCGCTGGCTGCCGAAGATATAGTAGCAGACATATTTGCAGGGTTATGGAGTAATCGCAGTAATCTTCTGAAGATAACACAGCTCAGGGTATACCTGTTTACCAGCGTACGCAATGCCTGTATGAATTATCTGCAGCGCCGCGACAGGATCACTTTTTATGCGTTTGAAGAGATGGAGGTATTACTGGAGCCGCTGGAACAACCACTAAACCCCGAACAGCAGCTGATTACACTGGAAATGACCCAGGCAATGCAGGCTGCTATCGACAACCTGCCTCCCAAATGCCGGCTGATTTTCCGGCTGGCAAAAGAAGAAAAGCTGAAATATAAGGAAATCGCTGCCATCCTGAGCATTTCTGTTCGCACTATCGATAGCCAGCTGGCTATTGCGCTGCAACGCATTCATACAGCAGTAAATGCCCATCTTGTAAAATAATTTTATTTCTTTTAGGTGATTTAACGGTGTGGCTTGTCTTATTAACAGGACGAACCATATTTTAATGCCTATTCAGCGATATTGGATATTAACAGCACGTAAGCTTAACGGTGAAGCTACTCCGGAAGAATTGTCGGAGTTGGCGGCTTTATCTGCGCAGCAGGAGGAGGAGCAGCGAACCGCTGCTGCACTGGAACAGATATGGCAACAGGAAACTCCCGGTATATCCGTAACAGAAGAACAACGCCTGCTGGCATTGCTGGAAACCCATATTCCGGAACTGGCGGAGACGCCATCCAACGTACCTTTTCCCCGGCGCAGATACCTGACCCTGACAGCCACGGTACTGACTTTGCTGATCACCATAGGATATTTTTTCTTTGCCCATCCTCATAAAAAAAACGGGATACATGAAATAGTTGCCAGTCGTGGTACCCGCAGCCAGGTTACGCTGCCTGACGGCACACTGGTATGGCTCAACGCCGGCAGTAAATTGGTTTATAACGATGAGTATGGCGTACACCGGCGTTTCCTTCAACTGGAAGGAGAAGCCTGTTTCGATGTAGCCCGTCAGGCGGATATCCCTTTTGAAATACAGGTGAAAGATGCCACCATAAAGGTGCTGGGCACTGTTTTTAATGTACGTGCCTACAGGGATGAACCCAACATTGAAACATCGCTTATTAGCGGAAGTGTACAACTGGAATACCAGCAGGAAGACGCTCTGCACAAAGCTTTGGTGAAACCGGGACAAAAAATTACACTTATCCGGAGAGAAGGAACTGCCATCTTCACCGCCAGATGGGATTCGCTCTGGCACAACCAACAACAAGCCGTTACAGAAATAGCGTGGAAAGACAATACCCTTTCCTTTGACAAAGAGAAATTTTCCAGCCTGGCAACCCGGTTGGAAAGGTGGTACAATATCACCGTTGTATTTGAACAGCCACAATTAAAAGCACTGGAATTTTCCGGTAGTATAAAAGGTGAACAGATGAATGAAGTAATGACCGTATTAAGTCGCTCTTCCGGGCAGTTTTCGTGGCATTACAACCAGGCCAGCAGAGTTTTAAAAATCAGCACTAAATAGTTTCAAACCAAAATCAGCGAAGTTATGCCGTTGTATTAATCAGAACAGGATCATAAAAAAGGGGAAGATGATTGCGCCATCCCCCCCGAATATGTTATCAGAAACAGACATCCTTGCTTGGTAAGGAAAGGGGTGTCTATTGCCTCAACAATCCAATACAAACTTATGAAAAATGACTACAGGAAACAAAAGCGGGTGTGCCGGCTTTTTTTCCGCAAGTGCTTGCGAATTATGAAAATTACAACTGTATTAATCATGGTTGCACTCTTACAGGTGCAGGCGTCTGTTGTCTTCTCGCAAAAGAAACTGAATGTGGAAGTGAAAAATGTTCCGCTGAAAGAAGTACTGCGCTTGATTATGGCCCAGTCGGATTATCGTTTGTTCTATAACGATAATACGTTGCCGGAGAGTAAAAATGTGACCATCAGCGCCAGGAACGCCTCCCTGAAAGAAATATTGGACGCAGCGCTGGCGGGCACCGGTTTCAAATATGAAATCCGGTCGTCAGGGCTGGTGCTCCTGGAACCGGGAGCGCCTGAGCAGGCGCTCATCACCGTATCCGGCCGGATAACGGATGGAACAGGCGTTCCGCTGCCGGGCGTAACGGTGCTGCACAAAAGCACCGGCAAAGGCGCGCTCACGGATGAAAAAGGTAACTATACCGTTAGTGTTCCCGGCGATGCGGTACTTACTTTTTCACTGATCGGCTTCACCTCACAGGAAATACCGGTAAATAACCGTACTACATTAGATGTAGTATTGCTTACATCTACCAGTAATCTCGACCAGGTAATCGTAGTTGGATATGGTACGCAGAAAAAAGCGAATCTCACCGGCGCAGTAGGCACCGTAAATGTAGCGCAGGCCTTTAAATCCCGGCCCGTTACCAATGCACAGGAATTACTCGCAGGCACCGTTCCGGGATTAAATGTGAGCAAAAGCTCCGGCGCCGTGGGCTCCGGTGCAGCAATTAATATCCGGGGAACTTCCACCATCGGTAACAGCTCCGGTGTGCTCACGCTGATAGATGGTATCCCGGGTAACATCAATACCCTCAATCCCAACGATATCGCCAGCGTATCAGTATTGAAAGATGCCGCCAGTGCATCTATTTACGGCTCACGCGCAGCGAATGGCGTTATTCTCATTACCACGAAAAAAGGACAGGCCGGAAGTCAGCCGGTAGTAGATATTTCCTCCAGCATTGGCGTGCAACAGCCGCAGTTCCGTCTCGACTTTGTAGGCGCCGCTGATTATATGAAATTATGGGACGAAGCGTTGGCAAATGATGGGAAAACGCCCATATACGGTCAGAAAGGGCAGGACGATCTGAAGGCAGGTAAGCTGCCGAATAACAAATGGTATAAAGAGATTTATAAGCGCAATACGGTTATCAACAACAACTATGCTGCTGTTTCCGGGCAGAAGGATAATATCACCTACCGCTTGTCCGGCTCTTACGATTACCAGGATGGTACGTTACCGAATAACGACTACCGCCGTTACATTATCCGGCCGGATATGACTATTAAGCTTTCCCGCCATTTATCGGTGTCCGCCAACATTCAGTACACTGAAACGCAGATCACGGAACCGCAGGGTGGAACCACCATCTGGCAAACCCAGGCAGCCCGGGTATCTCCTATATCTCCTGTCACCTCGGCAACAGGACAATACGGCACCGGTTCCTCCATGGCAGGCAACCCCATTGCAGGCGTTAATGAGGGCGGTGTGAATAAGAATAAAGTGAAAGAGTTGATGGGCATCTTCGATATCACTTACACCCCGCTCACCAACTGGAACATCAAAGGAAGTTATGCGAAATACAGTTATGATAACTGGGTAACCAGCCGGCTGAATACCTACAACCTGTATGATGATAATGGCAACGTGGCAGCAGTAAAAAACCAGGTGAACAGCCTGCAGAATACCACTAATTCCAATTTCCGGAATACACTCCAGCTGACCACGGATTACACCCTTCACCTGGGACTGCATCACTTCAAAGGACTCCTGGGCTATTCACAGGAGTTATATAACCTTACTAATTTTTATGCCTCCCGGGATGGACTTCCTTTCGCCCAGGTGAATGTGCTGGATATAGGCACCCTTAATAAACAAAATGGTGGCAACGCCAGTGAAGTAGCGATCCAGTCGGTATTTGGACGGGTCAACTACGACTACGACGGTAAATACCTGCTGGAAGCAAATATGCGTGGTGATGGATCTTCCCGGTTTGCACCGGGCCACCGCTGGGGTATATTCCCTTCCTTCTCTGCGGGCTGGAATATTCATCGTGAACATTTTATAGCAGATCACTTCAGCTGGTTATCCGAATTAAAAGTAAGGGCGTCGTGGGGTATTTTGGGAGATGCAGAAAAGGTTGGCTACTATGCTACGGCAGCTATCCTGGATTTTGAGCCGAATATCTATGGATTTAATAATGCTATCGTTCCCGGCGCTTATACCAGCGTAGCTGTAAATAAGGATCTTTCCTGGGAAGAAGCCAAATTAGGTAACATTGGACTGGATGCAGGTTTCCTCGATAATAAGGTAGCGTTTACAATCGACTATTTTGTTAATAACCGTGATAAAATCCTCTACCAGGCACCCGTGTCAATGGAGTTTGGATTACAGGCGCCTTATACCAACCTGCTGGGAATGCAGAGCCGCGGTCTCGAGGCATTGGTATATTACAAAGACAGCCAAGGCGGTTTCAACTGGGGCATTACCGCCAATGCCAGCTATGCAAAGAATAAGGTATCCAACATGGCCGGTACAGGACCATGGATTGAAACGCCGGACGCCAACACCTACTATACTTCTCAGGGCGCCCAATACCGTTTGCCATACGGGTTACAGGCCATTGGCCTTTTTCAGAATGCAGATGAAATTGCAAAAAGTCCCGATCAGGGTCCCAATATTTTCCCGGGAAATATTAAATATAAAGATCAGAATAACGATGGAAAAATTGATGGAGGTGACCGCATAGTATTGAATACAAAGGTGCCACTTCGTTTTGCCCTCAACCTAAATGCCGGATGGAAGAACTTTGATTTTTCTGCCAGCATGTACGGCACCCTGAATACTTTCCGTTATATCAGCAGTTACGAAGGCTGGGCATTTTTCCTTTCGCAAAACGCAAGACCGATGCACCTGGACGCATGGACGCCGGACAATCCAAAGGCCAGCTATCCGCGTCTTTCTATCCAGTATACATCTAATGATACTAAGTATTCCAGCTACTGGCTGCGTAAAGCCGACTACCTGAAACTGCAGAATATACAGGTAGGCTATACGTTACCCAAACGGATCCTGCAACAATGGAAGATGAACTACCTGCGGGTATTTGTGTCCGGTCAGAATATCGCTACTGTCAGCGGTTACGACGGATTTGATCCGGAAGGGGGATACTACCCGTTATCAAGAACATGGGCTTTTGGTGTGAACTTAAAATTCTGATAATTATGAAAAAGATTAGCATATATATATTGATCACAATAGCAGGATTCCTGCAAAGCTGTTCCAAATATTTAGACCGGTCGCCATTGTCGGAGCCCACTGTGGACGACTTCTGGAAAACCGCTGCAGATGCAGAGCAAGGCGTAAATGCCTTATATGCCACTCTGCCTGATAGCCGCGACTTCTGGCGCGACTGCCACAGCGATAATTCTGTAATGACCAATGCATGGGGCGAAGGCGGAATGGGGTATATCTGCCAGGGCAGCCAGTCGGCAGCAGATGGTTATATCGCAGAAGAATGGAAATACGACTATATCAACCGTGCACTCACCTGCATCGATAAGCTAAGTGGTATGACTATCGACGAATCAAAGAAAAAGCAATACCTGGGTGAAGCCCGTTTTATACTGGCCCTGCGCTACTTCCGTATGGCGCAGCTCTATGGCGATATTCCACTGATAAAAGAAAAACCTTTGACGATTGAAGAATCGAATATCTCCAGGAGCCCCAAACAAGAAGTGTTGGATTACGTGATCACTAACGTTGATGCCGCCATATCCATGTTGCCTGATGCCTATTCCGGCGCCAATACCGGCAGGATCAATAAGGCTGCTGGCATGATGCTGCGGGCAAATGTATACCTGTACATGGCCAGCTATAAAAAATTTCATACCGGTACCAATGATGTTACGTTATGGAAGGAAGCGGCAACCTCTGCACAAAATGTAGTGAGCACCGGCGCTTATGACCTTGAAAAAGATTATGCTTACCTGTTCACACACGAATCCAACAACGCCAACAAAGAGGTGATCCTGGCCTATCAGTATATCCAGAATGAAATCACCAATATGTTGCCGGTGTTGGCCCTGCCTACAGGATGTTCTATTACCGGTGAAGGCTGGGCGAGTTTTTGCCCGGCACGTGACCTGGTAGACTCCTATGAATGTACAGATGGGAAAAGCATACAGTCGTCTACGTTATACAATAAAAGCAGCCCCTGGGATAACCGTGATGCACGCTTGAAGAAAACTTTCCTGTTACCTGGTGTGCCCTGCCTGCGGCCTGATGGCAGCTATTCCGCCTATCAGCCGCATCCTGCCTATAATAAGCCGGAGAAAATGAATAACGAAGGTGGCGGATTAACCGGGTTTATGTACCTGAAATTTGCAGAACCCGGTAATCCGGACCCGGAAAGGGCCTATATGAATTTCCCGATCTACCGGTATGCCGAAACCCTGTTGATCCTGGCGGAAGCGCTGAACGAATATGATCCGGCTAATCCTGCGATCGTTACCGCCATGAATAAAGTAAGGAGCCGCGCTGGCTTACCAGGTGTAGATGCACTACTGGGCAACCAGGATGCTATGCGTGAAAAAATCCGTAACGAGCGTCGCCACGAATTTGTGGCAGAACATAAAAGGTATTTTGATATTTTACGCTGGAAAACTGCGGAACTGGTATTGAATAAGCCTGCTTATGGTATTAACCAGGATGAAAAAGCGCCTGTTGGCGACTGGACGCAACCTGCTTTCAAAGCACAGGACAGAACCTTTAATCCACTAAAGCATTACACATGGCCAATTCCACAATCGGCCCTCGATAAAAATAAAAACCTGGTACAAACAGCTGCCTGGAAATAAAACACTTTTTTATGGGTATTGAACGCAGGAAATTTCTAAGAAATATTGGTTTAACAATGGCTGGCGCATTAACGGTGCGCCTGCCGGTGTTAGGCAGCGCTATGGCAGAAAGTGGCCGCTTATTGTTCACCCGGCAACCGGATGCCGCCTGGATCGCTTCCCTGTATGAACGTGGCAACGCTACCACTTATCTTAAAAGCAAAAATGAACTGCAATACATCGGTATGCCGGTGGGAGGTATTATGTGTGGCACGGTGTACCTCGGCGGTGATGGCCGCCTGTGGCTCTGGGACATTTTTAATAAAAACCAGGAAGGAATAGAACCCAAAGTGGTTAACTATAGCGCCAATGTGTTGGATGGTGGCAAAAAAGTACGCTCCAGGGATGGCGCCTGCTATATTGAGCCATCGAAAAATATCCGGCCGCTCGACCAGGGATTTGCGTTGCAGCTTACCTGGGGCAAACAAACCATTATCCGCCGGTTCGATGAAGAAAGCTGGCCTGAAATCAGTTTTGAAGCCACTTACCCGATGGCCACTATCCGTTATACAGATCCCGCGCTGCCGGTTGTTGTAACGCTGGAAGCATTTTCACCTTTTATTCCTTTGAATGAAGATGATTCCGGGTTGCCTGTAACCATTCTATCTTATAAAATAGAGAACAAAGATACCGTACCTGTTACTGCAACCGTTCTCGGATGGCTGGAAAATAAGACGGCTATTTATTCTGTCGGGGATGCCCATGAACGCGTAAATACTACTGTGAAAGGAAAGAACTGGCAGGGCATTTATGAAACAGTACGTACTAAAAGCGGCAATGAGGAGGATTTTCAAAAACAGTACGACTATGGAAATTTTTGTATTGCTGCAGCAGGTAGTAAAGTAATGGTAAACCCGGCGATGCCCCCTGGTGAATTAACGGCCGCACATTTTTCCCTGATGTCTGCAAAGCAGGCAGTAAAAGGAGTTGGGGAGAAGCTGACCGGTACCGTTGCTACCAGGCATACCATACTACCGGGCAAGAGTATACGTACTGATTTTGCGATCTCCTGGTATGCGGCCAATCTGCATTTTAAAGATATCCAGGGTGAGGGACGTTATTATGCCAATAAATTTACCGATGCATCGGCAGTAATGAAATACGTGCAGGGAAATTATGCGCGCCTGGCCGGTGAAAGCCGCTTGTGGAAAGATACCTGGTACGATGCATCACTGCCATGGTGGTTTATGGAACGTACTTTTCTCAACATATCAACATTGGCAACCACCACGGCACACCGTTTCCGTTCTGGACGTTTTTATGCCTGGGAAGGCGTTGGCGCCTGCGAAGGTACCTGCACGCACGTATGGCAGTATGCGCAGGCTGTTGGACGTATCTTCCCGGCGCTGGAGCGCGACACGCGGCAACGGGTAGACCTCGGCATCGGCCAGATGCCTGATGGCGGCATCCTGTTCCGTGGAGAAGCAGAAAAGCGCCCGGCTATCGACGGACAAGCAGGCACCATATTGCGTATTTACCGCGAGCACCAGATGAGCAGGGATCATTCTTTCCTGAAACAAAACTGGCCGAATATAAAGAAGGCCACCCTGTTCCTGATCCGCCAGGACCGTAATAACGACGGCATGGAAGACACACCGATGGAGAATACACTGGATGCCGTTTGGGACGGGGAAATTGCCTGGATAGTAGGCCTGTGTATCGCCGCTGTTAAAGCCGCCGCACTCATGGCCGCAGAAGTAAATGACACCACCTTCGCTGCTATCTGCAACGACTATACGGAGAAAGGGAAACGGAACATGGAAACGCAGTTATTCAACGGCGAATATTTTATTCATCAGCCGGATAAGGTAAAGGGTAGGTCGGTGATCGGCTCTTACAATACCTGTCATATCGACCAGGTATATGGCCAGAGCTGGGCTTTCCAGGTAGGCATGGACCGGGTAATTGACCGTGAAAAAACATTGTCGGCTTTAAAGGCGCTGTATAAATATAATTTTAAGGCAGACGTGGGACCTTATATCGCCGCTCATCCCGGAGGCCGGCCCTATGCCCTCGCAGGCGAAGGAGGTATGATCCTGAATACGAATCCCCGCAATGAAGAATTTCCATTCGGCGTAAAGAATGCCTGGCAGCTCGGTTACTTTAATGAATGCATGAGCGGCTTTGAACACCAGGTAGCGGCGCATATGATGGCGGAAGGGATGACAGATGAAGCGCTTACACTTACCCGCGCCGTACACGACCGGTACCATGCAGCAAAGCGTAATCCGTTTAACGAAATTGAATGCAGTGATCACTATGCGCGGGCGATGGCCAGCTATGGTACTTTTATTACTGCCAGCGGATTCCGCTATCATGGTCCTAAAGGTTTTATCGCCTTTGCACCTGCTATGAACAAGGAGCATTTCAAAGCGCCTTTTGTCACCGCCGAAGGCTGGGGAACTTATACACAACAAGGGAGCAGGCATACACTGCAGTTGAAGTATGGTCAACTGCAAATAAATACACTGTGCTTGCAGCATACCGGCGCGAAGCAGGTATTGCTGGGAGATAAGAAAATACCCGCCACTTTCAAAGAAGAAAACGGCGCTGTAACTATTCAACTGTCCGCACCACTGCTGTTGAAGGCGGGCCAGCATTTTCATCTTACTATCGTATAATTTATGAAATCATATTTTCGTTTGGCCATAGCAGTTATATTGCTGTTTTCCTGTAAGATGGAAAACGGACCAGTAGCTGCTGTGGCAAAGCCATCGTGGCAACTGCAGCTGGATAGCTTGTTGCCGCTGCTGGGGCACCGTAACTGGATTATTATTGCCGATGAGGCGTTCCCGCTGCAGTCGTCGCCCGGAATGGTGTATATCAATACCGGTGCAGCGATGCCGGAAGTGGCACGTTATACGGTTCAAGGGCTGGATCGCAGTACTCATGTTCAGCCAACCCTTTACATGGATAAAGAGTTGTTATATGTACCGGGCGCCGCTGCTTACCGCGATACGCTGCAACAGATTTTTAAAGGACAGTCCGTACAAACCTTACTGCATGATTCCGTTTTTTCTAAGATGGATAAAACAGCGGGACTGTTTAAAGTGGTGGTGCTGAAAACAAACAGCACACTGGCCTATTCTTCCGTTTTTATGAGCCTTGATTGCAAATACTGGAGCGCAGACAAAGAAAAACAGCTCCGGGAAGCCATGAACAGGAACTAAAAATGCTGTACCTTTCTTACTGCAAACTGTAAAAAAATGGCAGAGTTAAAATTGTTCATGGTGGTGTTGGGATGTTCGCTGGAAGGGCGTCATACCGAACAACACGATGTTTTTTTTGGAATCGGTCATCACCTGCGTGACCTGATTCCTGATATGAAGGCCTTCTGGCCGGAGGCCAAAGATAAACTTCACATTGATGGGTACCGGGAAGTGAATATGGTGGATAACCACCGGATCAGGGTAGTGGAGAAAAAGGAGCCTCTGCGCCAGGAGATGCAATTATTTTTCCTGAACCTGGGCGGTTACAAGCCTGATGAAATGGAAGAATTTCATTACAAGATCCTCAGCGTGCAAAAAGACATCGGTGCATCAATACGGGCATCCAAACAAACGGCCTTTTACAAGCATACTTCATTTGGAGAAGCCACTTCACATGTGGATGATAAGTATGGCGTAGATGTGGATGATGTGCATACCGTAAAGGATATTTTACCGGCGCATCTCAAAGAAAGGTATACACTGGAGATCAGCCCGGCAAATGGTGTGGCAGCAGATCCCATTTATCTCGGATATTTTCAGCTGCAACACTTATGAATGGATCTGAATACATTGATTGGTCGCGGTACCAGCACCTCTATGAAGATATCCGCGTACCTGCTAAGTCTGTTTTGCTGGAGGAAGGCAAAATATCCCGGTATGCTTATTTCATCATAGAAGGAGCGGTGCGCGTGTGGTTTAACAATAAAGGGAAAGATACCACCTTCCAGTTTTTCTTTGAGGGAGAAGGGGTGTCTTCTATTGAAAGTTTTCGTACCGGCCAGCCAAGTATGTGTACAATAGAAACTATTACTGCCGCCCGGCTCTATAAGATCTCGAAAGAAAACATGGACCTGGTAATTGATAGTATGCCGGGTTTCAGGTCGAAGATGGAAGAAATTACTTTCCAGCGTTTGCTGCGTTACGCTAAAATGTTCATATCCCAGATCCGTGACACGCCACAGGAGCGCTATGAGGCGCTGATACGTGAGCAACCGCACATCCTGCAAAGGGTTCCCCTGCAATACATAGCTTCCTATCTTGGCATTACCCCTGTATCCCTTAGCCGGATCAGGAATAAACTCCAGCGGTAATTTCTTAACAAATGTAAAGTGATCCTGTTTTTTCGTCGTGCACCTTTGTAACATAAAAACGCAAAGAAGATGAATGCAGCAATTGTAACACCCGGTCAGGCTCCTCAATATGGATATTTCGCCGATCCTGCCGCCGGAGATAAAGAACAAATCATACAGGTAAAGGCCGCGGCCATACATCATGTAGTAAAGTCTATTGCAGCGGGAAAGCATTATTCTGCGGGTGGCGATCAGCCCTTTATTCCTGGTGTGGATGGTATAGGGCTGCTGGCAGACGGCTCCCGGGTATATTTCGGCGCCGTACGTAAGCCTTATGGCACTTTCGCAGAATTAAGCATTACCACTCCCGGCTGGCATATCCCGGTGCCGGACAACCTTACTGATGCCACTGCCGCCGCTATTTTTAATCCCGCTATGTCGTCGTGGATGGCATTAACCTACCGGGCCCAGTTGCAACAAGGGGAAACGGTGTTGGTGCTAGGCGCTACCGGCACATCCGGTCAACTGGCAGTACAGGTGGCAAAATTGCTTGGGGCAGGCAAAGTAATTGCCGCCGGTCGCAATAAAGCCGTACTGGAAAAATTGCGCGGGCTTGGAGCAGATGAGTGCATCGCGTTGGATCAATCTCCCGAAAACCTGGTAAAAGCTTTTGCCACCCAGCCTTATGATGTGGTATTGGATTACCTGTGGGGCGAGCCGGTAATGGCGCTTATCACGGCACTAATGACTAAAAGTATGGCGAAGGAAACACCGCGTACACGCCTCATACAGGTGGGTGCTATGGCAGGAGATCCTATTTCGCTCCCTTCCGGCGCATTGCGCAGTTCGCGGCTGGAGATCCTGGGAAGTGGTATTGGCAGCGTATCTATAGAAGCCATCTTTAAAATGCTTCCCGAAATTATGAAGAATGCCGCCGAAGGGAAACTGCAGATTAATACTATAGAGATGCCTCTCAGTGAAATATCCGCTGCCTGGACGCGGGAAGTACCCGGCGGCAGCAGGCTGGTACTCATTCCCTGAGTCACGCCGGTAAACATGGTTCATCGACCGCCTGTCATTAAGCATTTGAAGGGGCTGCCGCATTTTTATACTTTCGGGCAAAACCAACCAATCATTCATCGTATGAAAAAAATGATTCTCGGCTGCCTGGCAACAGTAGCCGTTTCAGGTGCATTTGCACAAAAGAAGTCTGTCATTACCGGTAAAATACCCGCGGCTTTTGACAAGGAGTACATCTACCTCTTCAATGTATCCGGTAACGGCTACAAAAAGCTGGATTCTGCCCTGATAGAAAAAGGCGCTTTCAAACTGCAGTATGAAGTAACCGATACTTTAGCGGCGATGCTAAGCGTAGCGACCAAAGCGGCAGATAAACCACTGCGTGGCAACCAGGCCCTGTACATTACGCCGAACGACAAGATGACCTTCACACTCAAAACGCTTGGTGAGACCAACGCATTGTCCGGTGCAGTGATCAAAGGTTCCGCCATTACCAAACAACAGCAGGAAATGGAGGCGGCGCTGGCGCCTGTTACAAAAGGTATGGATTCCCTTCGCGCTATCGGTCAGAAAATGATGACGCAGGCCGAGAGAGATACTACCGGTTATTATGCGCTGAGCATGGCTTTCAGAAAACTGGCAACAGAGAAAGATGCATTGCAGGAAAAGTTTATGCTCGCACACACCGATTATTATGTGAGCCTGGCGACCCTTTATGAAAACATGGGTGGCCGCGTGGAAGACGTGGAAGGTACGCAGCAACTGTTTAATAAATTTCCAGCGGCATTGCGGCAGTCAAGCCTCGGGCAAAAAGCAGCCGAACTGCTGAAAGCTTCTGCATTACTGGGAAAGAACCAGGTAGCTCCTGATTTTTCTGCTGCTACTCCTGATGGTAAAACGCTGAAGTTATCTGACCTGAGAGGTAAATATGTATTGCTTGATTTCTGGGCGAGCTGGTGTGGCCCCTGCCGCGCTGAAAATCCTAACGTGGTAAAAGCATACAATAAATTTAAAGATAAGAACTTTGATATCCTGGGCGTTTCACTCGACAGAACTGGTGATGAAGCAAAATGGACTGCTGCTATTGAAAAGGATGGTCTTGTATGGCATCATGTGAGCGATCTGAAATGGTGGAAAAGTGATATCGCGAAATTGTATATGATTCATTCCATTCCGCAGAATTTCCTGCTCGATCCGCAGGGGCGCATTATTGCTACTAATCTGAGGGGGGAAGCATTGGAAAAAGAACTGGAAAAAATACTGCACTAAGTTTTTAATCCTCATCTGTTTATTCATTTCCGGCATGGTATCTGCACTATACCTGCAACGAATTATTTATTCGGTGAAATGGATGACAATGGACCACCCGTCCCGGTTTCCCGGGACGGGTTTTTTTATGAAAAAATGTGAATTATTTTATTACTTTTAATACGTGTTATATTGACATTTAATTATTTCCACGTATATGAAATACATTCACCGATTGTTATTTATGGTATCCGTTGCTATCAGCGCATGCCAATCCAATAAACCTGCGGCTATCCCGCCTGTACTAACGGAAGCGCAGCAACGCTTGCCTGAAAATGCCGTACACGGGCTGAAAACACTTTCCGGCCTGGAAACAACCCTGTTTGCCAGTGAACCCAACATCATGAATCCCACCAACATGGATATTGATGAAAAGGGGCGGGTATGGATCACCGAGGCCTATAATTACCGCAATGAATTAAATCCCGGTCATCCCTACAAGGCTGCCGGTGACCGTATTATGATCCTGGAAGATCTTAACGGCGATGGTAAGGCAGACACTGCCAAAGTGTTTTACCAGGATACCTGCATTAATGCAGCATTAGGTATTTGCGTGCTGGGAAATAAAGTGATTGTGTCTTGCAGCCCGAACGTTTTTATTTTTACAGATACCAACGGAGATGATAAAGCGGATAAGAAGGAATTGCTTTTCCGCGGTATTGGCGGCATACAGCATGATCATGCCATCCATTCATTTACTTTTGGTCCTGATGGAAAACTGTATTTTAATTTCGGTAATGCCGGCGACAGCATACTTGATAAAAATGGAAACGTTATCCGTGATGCAGAGGGTAACCTTATCGCCAACAAGGGAAAGCCTTACCGGCAGGGAATGATTTTCCGCTGTAATGAAGATGGCAGCAACCTGGAAGTAATGGCACATAATTTCCGCAACAACTACGAAGTGGCGGTGGATGCTTTTGGTAACATGTGGCAGAGTGATAACGACGACGATGGTAACAGGGGTGTTCGCATCAATTATATTCTTGAATACGGCAACTATGGTTATACGGATGAGATGACCGGCGCTGGCTGGTCATCCCGCCGTATGAATATGGAAGATTCTATTCCTTACCGGCACTGGCATCTCAATGATCCGGGTGTAGTGCCTAACCTGCTGCAAACCGGTTCAGGTTCACCTACCGGTATGGTGATCTATGAAGGCGACCTGTTGCCCGCTCCTTTCCGTAACCAGATGATCCACGGAGAGCCCGGCCATAATGTGGTAAGATCCTATCCTGTAAAAAAATACGGTGCCGGCTATACGGCCACCATTGAAAATATCCTGGAAAGCGGTTCCGATCAGTGGTTCCGGCCATCAGATGTATGTGTGGCACCGGATGGTTCCCTGTTTGTAGCCGATTGGTATGATCCCGGTGTTGGTGGTCACCAGGTAGGCGACCTGAACAGGGGACGGGTATTTCGTATAGCCCCGCCCGGTAGCCAGTATAAAGTAAAGCCACCGGTGCTCAACACCGCGGCCGATGCCATTACTGCATTGAAGAATCCTAATCTCAGTACCCGTTATCTTGCCTGGACGAAACTGTCCGGCATGGGTGCAGCCGCAGAAAAGGAGTTGCAGCAACTGTATGCCAGTGATAACTCCCGCTACCGCGCCCGCGCCCTGTGGCTGCTCAGCAGGCTGCCTAACGGCAACGGGTATGTGCAAACAGCGCTGAAAGATAAAGATGAAGATATCCGCATTACCGCCATCCGCGCTGCCAAAGAAACCGGTGTATCCTATGGCAATCTGCTGGTGGCAGATACTTCTGCCGCTGTGCGCCGCCAGTTATTGCTGGCCATGCATCATAGCCGCGAAAAAGACATGCCGGCCAACTGGGCACTGCTCGCTGCACAATACAACGGGAAAGACCGGTGGTACCTGGAAGCACTGGGCATCGCGGCAGATGGCAACTGGGACGCCTGCTTCAACGAGTGGCGGAAATTGCCACCGAATACAAAAAATCCCGCAGCAGACCACGATATTATCTGGCGCGCCAGAACACCGGCAGCACTACCGTTGTTAGCGGCGCTGATCCTGGAACCGGGTACAGATCCCCTGCAAAACAAACGTTATTTCCGCGCATTCGATTTCTATCCCGCCGCAGAAAGCACGCCGGTGCTGCTGGGATTACTGAAAGGCCAGCACCCGCAACAAGCCTATATCAATGCACTGGCATTTATACAACTGGATGCGAAAGCAGTGCCCAAAACACGGGATATTGAAGTCCTGCTCCGCAACAGCCTGAGTGCATTTAAAGGACATATGGAGTTCATCGACCTCGTGTTAAAGTATCATGTCCGTGATCAGAATGAAGCGCTTTTGCAGATGGTGCTGGAGTCAAAACGCGACGACATTCAGGGATACGCCATGAAAACCCTCCTGCAATGCGGCGGCCAGCCGCTGGTAATCAAAGCCATTTCAAAAAAGGATTCAGTATCCGGCGTTATATTGATAAACGCCATTGGCAAAGCGCAGGATCGCACCAACCGCGCATTGCTTGCTTCACTGATGCGCAACAACGTATATTCTTTAACGTTACGGCAGCAGGCGACCCGCAACCTCGGTCATGGATGGGACGGATTTGCAGATCTGTGGAATATGGTAGAAGGCAAATCACTTCCTGCCGACCTGGATACGGTGGCCAGGGCAGTACTCACCAACGCATGGCGGCAAGACATCAAGGCCAAAGCTGTAGCCTATTATGAGCCTGCAGCGGTACACCACGTGCTGCCGCCTGTAGATAAGCTGGTAGCCTTGCCGGGCAACATCTCCGGAGGAAAAAAAGTATTTAATAATTATTGTGCTACCTGTCACCTGGATGGAAACTCCGGTGTGAACTTTGGTCCTGCTTTAACAGAAATTGGCAGCAAGCTTACCCAAAGCGCTATCTACGACGCCATCATTGAACCGGATGCCGGCATCAGCTTTGGCTTTGAAGGCTATTTCTTTAAACTGAAAGATGGCTCACAGGTGTTGGGCTATGTTGCAGGGGAAACAAAAGACGAAGTGGATGTGCGTACGGCGGGTGGCCAGGGTGTAAAACTGCAGAAGAGCAGCATCGTATCGCGGAAAGCATATGAACACTCCCTGATGCCTACCGGCCTTGCTACGGCCATGCCGCAGCAGGAACTGGTGGACCTGGTTACCTACCTGGCATCGTTAAAAAAGTAAGGAGGAATTGATGCTTATCTTTCCAGGATAGCCGTTACGCCCATGCCGCCGGCGGTGCAGATAGAAATCAATGCCCGGCCACTGCCCCGTTGTTGCAATATCTTAGCGGTTTGGGCAACTATGCGGGCGCCGGTGGCTGCAAAGGGATGGCCAATAGCTACGCTGCCGCCTTTGGTATTTAATTTGTTTCGATCGATGCTTCCGAGCGGCGTATCCCATCCGAGTTTTTTGCAATAGGCGGCATCTTCCCATGCCTTCAGCGTGCAAAGTACCTGCCCGCTGAAGGCTTCATGGATTTCATAAACATCAAAATCCTGGAGCTTCAGGTGATTGCGTTTCAGCATGCGTGCCACAGCATAGGTGGGCGCCATTAGCAGGCCTTCACCGTTCACATAATCCACGGCGGCAGTTTCTGCATCCACGAGGTGCGCCAGTACCGGCCAGTTCTGCTGCTGGGCAAACTCTTCGGAGGCCATCAATAAAGCAGCCGCGCCATCGGTGTATAAAGTGCTGTTACCCGCTGTTAAGGAACCTTTGCCGCTGAAGTCGAAAGCCGGCTTCAGTGCAGCCAGTTTCTCCGGCGTGGTATCTGCCCGTACAATAGTGTCTCTCTTCACGCCTTTGTAAGGAATAATGAGGTCATTGAAGAAGCCTTCCTCATACGCCTTTGCGGCATTCATATGGCTTTGGTAGGCCAACGCGTCCTGTTCTTCCCGTGTAATTCCCCATTCTTTCACCATCTTTTCAGTATGTTGGCCCATCGATAATCCCGTTCTGGGTTCTACGATGGAAGGGTATAATGGTTTCAGGTCCTTGAAGCGGATGGAGGCGAGTATTTTTAACCGTTGGGAAAAGGTTTTGGCAGCGCGCAGGTCAGCCAGCTTCCATGCGAGCTGTTGTTGAAACAGCAATGGGATATCACTGTTGGTATCGCTGCCGCCGCTGATGGCGGTATCTATTTGTCCGCAGCCAATACGGAGTCCCAGCTGTATAGTGGTATCCAGGCTGGTGCCACAGGCTCTTAGTACGCCATAGGCGGGCGTATGCGGGTCCAGGGAAGTGCCCAGTACACATTCCCTGGCGAAGTTCCAATCTGTGGAGCGGTTCAGTAATGCGCCCAGCGCCACTTCTCCAAGCCGTTTCCCGGAAAGCTGATATTTGTCCACCAATGCACTCAGTACCGTGGTCAACATTTCCTGGTTGCTGATATGGTTATACTCTTTAAAGGATCTTACGAAAGGGATACGTAATCCGCCAATGATAGCGACCTTTTTCATGCTGCTGTGCTTTAACTAAAGTTACTGAATTGTACCAGCCCAACAATCAACCGCGGTATTTGTTTACAGGTCATAAATATGATTCACCGGGTTCGGCACCGGCTGGCCGGTTAACGCAGCAATTACATTCTGTGCAGCGATCCTGGACATGGCGTTCCGGGTTTCCAGTGTGGCGGAGCCGATGTGCGGCAGTACTGCTACGGTAGGCATTTCCAGCAGTGGATTATCCGGTTGCATGGGTTCGGGATTGGTAACATCCAGTCCGGCGCCCCATATTTCTCCTTCGCGTAAAGCGGCAATGAGGTCTGTTTCATTGTGGATGCCTCCACGCGCCGCATTAATGAAAATGGCAGTGGACTTCATTTTGCGGAAGGCTTCCCGGTTAAATTTTTCTTTTGTTTCCGGTGTAAGAGAGGTATGTATGCTGATAACATCGCTTTGTTGCAACAGCTCATCAAAAGTTACAAAGGTGGCATCCAGTTCTTTTTCGGCGGCTTCATTGCGGTGCCGGTTACAGTAAATTATTTTCATGCCAAAAGCAGCCTTGCAGCGTTTGGCCATTACCGTGCCTATATTGCCCAGGCCCCATATGCCCAGTGTTTTCCCTTCTATGTCGGTACCGAGATTGGCGGTAGGAGTAGAAAATCCCCATTCGCCTTTTAAAATTCTTTTATGCTGATAAAACGCTTTACGAGCCACGGAGAGCATCAGTAAAAAAGCGGTGTCGGCGGTGGCATTACTTAATACGCCGGGTGTGTTGGTGATCTGTAAGCCTAGCTCTGTAGCGGCTTTCAGATCTACGTTGTCGTACCCTACGGATAAAAGACTGATCACTTTCAGGTGCCGGCATTGTTCTAAAAATGCCCGGTCCAGTTTTTCGCCACCAGCGAAAAGCAAGGCGTCACTGTTTTTGCAATACTGCACTCTTTGCGCAGCTGTCATCTCCTTTTCTTCCGACCACTGTGTAACGGTAAAGCCTGCACGTTGCAGGAGTGATAATCCTTCTTCCGGAATAATCCTTGTTGTGAATACCTTCATCATATCATCAGTTTAAATTGCGCTGAAATTTTCTCTTCCCCAGTTTCCATATTTCAAACCATAGTACCGATGCTGCGCTGATAGCGGTGCACAGCAGCAGTTCATACAGTGAAAGACCGGTAATACTGAAGAACCTTGCCACCGGCGGAATATATAGCATTGCTGCCAGCAGCAGCAGGGTGATACCAATTACGGCAACCATCAGTTTGTTCCGGTTGCGCATGCTGTGTATAAAAGAATAATAGAACGAACGGTTAACTAAGGTAAGAAAAATATTTGCGAGCACCAGTGTGGTAAACACCATGCTGCGGGTGAGCAGTTCTCCCGCATCCTGCGCCACGCTCCACTGGTAGGCTGATAACACGCCTGCGGTAATGATCAGGCCCTGCAGGATGCTGATATTCATTTCCCGGAAAGAGAGAAAAGTTTGGGTAATGGGCCGGGGTGGTTGCAACATCGCGTTTTCCTCTATCGGTTCATTTTCATACACAATAGAACAGGTGGGGCCCATAATTACTTCCAGGAAGATGACATGCACAGGTGTAAATATATTGGGATAAATCCAGCCGAGGAACAGCGGGAGCGATACCGTGAGTATGATAGGAATATGAATAGAGATGATATACTGCACCGCCTTTTTTATATTGGTATAAATTCTCCGTCCCATTGCGATAGCATCCACCATGTTGCTGAGGTCGTCATTTACCAGGATGAGCGCTGCTGCCTGTTTGGCAATTTCTGTTCCCTTTTTGCCCATGGCAATACCGATGTGAGCGGCCTTCAGCGCAGGGCCGTCGTTTACGCCGTCGCCGGTCATGGCCACCACTTCATTATCTGTCTTTAAGGCATTGATAGCCGCCAGTTTTGCTTCCGGGAACATGCGGGTGAAAATGTTGACGGACTGCAATGTTTGCTGCATCTTTTTTTCATTCATCTGCATCAGGGTATCACCGTTCACGGCTTCATCTGACTGCTGCAGGCCGGCTTGCCTTGCAATGGCGCGGGTGGTAACGGCGTTATCACCGGTAATAATCTTCACCTTAATACCGGCCTGGTAAAACTGGCGGAACACCTCACTGATATTGCTTTTGGGAGGATCGTAAAAAGCCAGCAAACCGGTAAAAACAAACGGCAGCTCCTGTTGAGTGGCGGGGTAATTGTTGCCGGTAAAATCAGAAGTGGCTACTCCCAATACCCGGTAGCCTTTTGCCGCCAATATATTTACCTGGTCGAGGATCATTTGTTTTTCTTTTTCCGGGAGATGGGAAACCTGCAATATTGCTTCCGGCGCTCCTTTTGCTGCCACGAGGCGTTTGCCGGCAGCATTCTCAAAAATATGCGTCATCATAGGCGGCTTGCCTTCCAGTGGGTATTCATGTACCATGGTGTAATTGGTACGCTCATCCAGCGGCGTCATTTCTTCGTATAGCCGGTGCAGTGTTTTCTCCATCGGGTCAAAAGGTACGGGCTCACTGGCCCACATCGCCGTGCTGATCAGCACTGACGGAAAATGGCCTTTTTCATATAGCGTATAGTCGGCGCCGTTATATACCGCCTGCAAACTCATTTTGTTTTCAGTAATGGTACCTGTTTTATCGGTGCAGATAACGGTAGCACTGCCCAGCGCTTCTACCGTACGGATCTTTTTTACAATGATTCCCATCTGCATGAGTCGCCTGGAACCCAGTGCCATAAAGGTGGTGAATGCTACCGGTATTTCTTCCGGTAAAACCGACATAGCCAGGGTTAATCCTTTCAGCAAGCTGTCGGTAAGACTGCCACTGCGGATATAATTAAACAACCATACCGCCAGGAAAACGATGGCGCCGGCCACGGCCATCCATTTTACAAACTGCCGGATTTGTAATTGCAGTGGTGTTGTTTCTTCTTTGATATTAAGGATGGCTTCCCCCAGCTGGCCGATTTTTGTTTGCGCGCCTACTTCCTGTACTTCACAGATGGCCAGTCCGGATGCCACTACCGTGCCGCTGTACACTTTGTTATCTTCACTGTCGCTTTGCTTGAATACGGCGTAAGCCTCGCCGGTGAGCACGGATTCGTTGACGGAAAAGTCATTGCTGTGCACAATCATACCATCGGCATTGATCGTATTACCTTCAGATACCAGCATCATATCTCCCTTTACAATTTCGCTGGTGGGTAAACTTTTCAATTCTCCGTTGCGGATAACCTTGCTGAGGGGCTCATTCATTTTCTCCAGCGCCTCCAGCGCTTTGCGGCTGCGACTATCCTGGTAAAATGAAATGCCTGATACCAGCGCAATGGCCGCCAGCATAAAATAGGCTTCGCCAAGTTCACCCATCACAAAGTAGATAGCCGTTACTGCTATCAGCAATACCAGCATGGGTTCTTCCATGATTTCTTTTAATACGGCTTTCAACGGACTGGTAACAGGTTCCGGAGGATTATTACTGCCATATTGTTGTCTTGAAGCGGTAACGGCTGCTTCATCTAAACCTTTGATATGCTCCGGTAAATTGATCTGTCCAGCCATGCAGGGTTGTTTTGGTGAAAGAGGTCTGTTAAATTTACGAATTATGAATTAAGGATCTGGAATTCATAATTTTTTACCATCTTTAAAGATTGATTGATCTAACAGTGAACCAATGAAAAATAAGAAACTGCTGGCAGCACTGCTGCTATGCTTGTCTGCGTCTGTTTTTGCGCAGGATTATCCCGCTGTGAAACAACTGGCACAACGCCGAGTACCGTGGCTGGCTGATAAGCTGGTATTGAAAAGTATCCCCGCAGAAAACGGCAAAGATGTATTTGAAATCACCACCCCCGGCAAAGAAGTAAGGATCATGGCTTCCAGCCCCAGCGCCGCTGCAGCAGGCCTCAACTGGTACCTGAAGTATTATTGTCACCGTTCCATGTCGCACATGGGCGATAACCTGGCGCCGGTATCCCCGCTGCCCTCCATAAAGGACAAAGTACACATCAATACCTCCTACGATTACCGTTATGCGCTCAATTATTGCACCATCAGCTATACGATGAGCTTCTACAGCTGGAAGGACTGGGAACATGAACTGGACTGGATGGCGCTTAATGGCGTAAACGTAATGCTCGCTACCATGGGTACGGAAGCGGTGTGGCAGCATACGCTGGAGCGGCTAGGATACAGCAGCGACGAGGCCCGTAAGTTTGTGGCAGGTCCTGGATTCACTGCGTGGTGGCTCATGGGCAACCTCGAAGGATGGGGCGGGCCGGTTACCCAGCAAATGATCGATCAGCAAACAACATTGGAAAAGCAGGTGCTTGCCCATATGCAGGGACTCGGTATTGCCCCTGTGATGCAGGGCTTTTATGGAATGATCCCTGTAAGCCTGAAGGAGAAAATGAAGATCAGGGTAGTGGAACAAGGCAAATGGGCGGGTGACTTCCAACGCCCGGATTTCCTGGTGCCCGGAGATAGTGCCTTTACCAAAATAGCCGGTATTTATTATGAAGAGATGAAAAAGCTCTACGGCAGCTATATCCGCTTCTTTGCCGGTGATCCCTTTCATGAAGGAGGGATCAGTAAAGGGGTAGATGTAACCGCCGCCGCCCGTACTATTCAGCAAACCATGTTACAGCATTTCCCGGGTAGCACCTGGGTGTTGCAGGGATGGCAGGCCAATCCCTCGGGCGCACTGCTGGCGGGACTTGATAAATCGAAAGTGCTGGTGCAGGAACTTTTTGGAGAAAATACGGCCAACTGGGAAACCCGCAAAGGATATGAAGGCACGCCCTTTATCTGGTGCAGTGTCACCAACTTTGGGGAAAAGTCCGGGCTCTATGGTAAGCTGCAGCGCTTTGCAGATGAAACATGGCGCGCGGCGCACAGTCCGTATGCTGCCAAGTTCAAAGGCATAGGTATTATGCCGGAAGGAATCCACAACAACCCGGTGATCTACGACCTAATGCTCGAACTGGCCTGGCATTCGGAGAAAACAGACATAAAGGAATGGATAAAATCATATGTACGTTACCGTTATGGCAGCGATAATGCGCAGTTGCAGGCTGCGTGGCAGGGATTGATTGCTACCGCTTACAGCAGCTTTCCGCAATACCAGGAAGGCCCCAATGAGTCGGTATTCTGTGCAAGGCCCACACTGGAAGATAAACCCGTGTCATCCTGGGGAACGCGCAAGCGGAACTATGATACCCGGCAATTTACCGAAGCGGTAGCGGAGTTCATGAAGGCAGCGCCCAAAATGAAGGATAACGCTACCTATGAAATTGACGCCATTGATTTCCAGCGCCAGGTAACCGCCAACCAGGGCGAAGAGGTATTTGCCGGTATGGTGGCTGCCTACCGGAAAAAAGACCTGGCAGCATTTAAACAAACATCCAACGCTTTCTTCGCGCTCATAAAGCAGCAAGACCTGTTGCTGAGTGGCAGCCGTCATTTCAGGCTGGATACCTGGATAACCGCAGCGCAGAGTATGGGACAAACACCCGCTGAAAAAGCCCTGCTGGTAAAGAATGCCAAAACACAGATTACTTATTGGGGGCCGGACAACCCGGAAACAGATCTGCATGATTATGCCAACAAGGAATGGGGTGGTTTGATGCGGAATTTTTATCTCCCCCGCTGGAAAATGTATATTACTTATCTCACTGCGCAGTTAGAAGGGAAGCCGGCCACCGCGCCTGATTTCTTCCAGTGGGAAAAACAATGGACGATGCAGCCATAGCGTATTTGCCGGCGTTCGAAAATGAACATATTCCATACGAAAGTGAACATTGTCTATCGAGTGCTTAATTATAAGGAACTGATAACCAAAGGTGCCGGATTCCGGCACCTTTTTTATAAGTATGTTTCAAATCTCACCGCAATGTTCCGCAACTATTGTAAGATCGCTTTCAGAAGCCTGATGAAAAGCAAATTCACCTCATTTGTTAACATCGGTGGTTTGGCAATAAGCCTGGCAAGTTTTCTCATTATCTTACTATATCTTAACTATGAACTCAGTTATGATCGCTGGGATCCTTCCCTGAAACAGGTATACCGTGTGTCACGGCAAACGGAAAGTAATTTCGCCAACAATCCTGTGCCGGCTCCCCTGGCGCCTTTGCTGCAGGAACATATGAAGGAAGTGGAGGCATACACCCGTATAATACCCTCGGGTAAACATGAAATACTGATCAGTGTAGATGATCGCAAAATATATCAGCAAAACGTGGTGATGGCTGACAGCGGATTTTTGCAGGTATTTCCTTTGCAGCTACTGGCAGGAAATGCAGCTACGGCTTTCAATGCACCTGCTTCTGCATTGATTACAAAAGCGGTCAGCGAAAAATTGTTTGGTAAAGAAGATCCCATGGGGAAAGTGATAAAGGTGTATAACCGGATGGCTTTCACTGTATCCGGGGTTATTGCGGAACCGGCCACGCCTTCGCATATAAACGCTTCCATTATTTTGAGAGACCCATATATGGCTGCTAATAGTGGCTGGGGTAATATTTCCTATATTTCGTATATCCGTTTAAGAGAGCCATTAACACCGGGAATATTGGAAGATAAAGTGAACCGTATTTTTTATGAGCATCGCCTGAAAACAGGTAATGAATCTTACGCAGCCTATATTAAAGCGGGACATGCGCCTTCGCTGTTTACGGAAGCCGTACCGGATATTCATAATTTCCCACGTTTGGGAAGCAGCCCTTTTAAAACAACCATGATTCTGTTCCTGCTGGCAGGTTTACTATTGCTGAGCGGCGCGCTGAATTCCAGCAACCTGTCGCTGGTAAAAACGTTGAAACGCTCACGGGAAGTGGGAGTACGAAAAGTGATGGGTTCCAGCCGCTCCCAGATACTTGGACAGTTTATGATGGAAGTAACCATTCAATGCGGTATCAGCCTGTTACTGGCCATGTGCCTGTGTATTATCATGCTGCCTTTGTTTAACCAAACGTTTGGGTTGTCGTTGTCTTTCTCCGGTCAGCTGTATTCCTATAAAATGATCCTCCAGGGCGGTGCTGCTTTGTTGGCTATTATACTTATTTCGGGCTTGTACCCGGCGCTGGTATTTGCGCGCAGGAGCGTAGTACATGTGATGAAGGGTAATTTCAGCATGGGCAATACCGGCAAGCGTTTCAGCCATTCGCTGATCGTGGTGCAGTTTGCCGTATCTGTATTTTTTATGGTGAGTGTGTTGGTGATGGCGCACCAGATGAATTTTATGAAACACCGGGATATTGGTTTTAATCCTGAGCAGGTAGTACAGATAGAAGCGATGCAGCCAACCCGTGAAAAGAATTTTGAGCAAACAAGAGCAAAGCTGCTACGTATTCCCGGGGTGCAACTGGTATCCAAAACCACGGCGGTTCCCGGCGGCGATATAGATACTTCTTTCAGCACTTTCAATTATGCAGGCAGCAGCAGGGCACTCTCTTCCGTGCGGGTAAGTACCGATTTTTTTGCCACGCTCGGTATTGCAGTCCTGGCTGGCAGGATGTTTTCGGATGCACACCCGGAGGACCAGGACAACACGGCCATCATCAACGAATCGGCGGCCAAATCGCTTGGCGTGGTTGATCCTGTGGGTACACAGATCCGCTATGCCTCCTGCGACAGTGTGCCCTACCAGATAGTGGGGGTAGTGAAAGATTTCCAGGTGCAGGGTTTTGATAGTTATGTACGTCCCACCCTGTACAGTATTTCCAATGCACATTGCACTTATCAGTCGGGAGGAGCGCTCCTGGTGAAGGTGAATACGGCCAACCTGGATAAAACGCTGGCAGGTATCAGTGCCCTATGGGAAACGATAGAGCCGGGATTTCCGCTGCGCTATTCATTCCTGGATGATAATTTTCAACAGGTATTCAGCAGCTACACGCGGGTACAATATATCATTCATGTGTTCACCTTCATCTCCGTTTTCATTTCTGTAATGGGCTTGCTGGCGCTGACGGTATACATGACGGAGCAACGTACCCGGGAAATAGGCATCCGGAAAGTATTGGGAGCCAGTGTAGGTGGGATTGTAGCGTTGTTGTCAAAAGATTTCCTCAAACTGGTGATCTTTTCTGTATTGATTGCCACACCTGTAGCCTGGTATCTACTGGAACGCTGGCTGAGGGATTTTGCCTACCGGACAGGCATCAGCTGGTACCTGTTTGCGATAGCAGCAGCCGGCGCATTACTCATTGCTTTTGCTACCGTGGGACTGCAGTCGCTACGGGCAGCAAGGGCTAATCCTGTAAATAGTCTGAAGGCGGAATAATCCCTTATTGAAGCTGAACGAAGGGGTACAGTAATGTTAATTATAGTTAAGCAGCAGGTATGAAATTACCAAGCGGCACAGAGATTGTGGAAGGAGGGCATCTGACCACATCATCTGTTATAATTACAACTGTCAGCCTATCATATGCAGGATCTACCGGGGAGTAATCGTTTCATTGCTTATATCACAGCGCATAAATGGATGGCTATCGCCATCGGAATGATTGTGCTGCTAAGATTTTCGTTTATAGGTGTTATGGGTGCCATGCCCCAGGACGCCTATTATTATTTCTACGGACAACACTTCGCCCTGTCATATTTCGATCACCCTCCGGCTATTGCCTGGATCCTGCGTGCTTTTACAGACTTATTTGGCCGGCATGTATTTGTGATCAAGCTGGCAGATACCCTGGTTACCATTGGTACGCTGCTGGCCTTTTACAGTTTATCGAGGTGCTTCCTGCCACTGGAGCGTGCCTGGAATAGCTTGTTGCTGCTGAGCGCTACGCTGATGGTCACTATCTTATCACTGGTATCCACACCCGATGTGCCGTTGCTATTGTTCTGGACTTTATCGCTGATAGCGGTGTACCGGGCGGTATTTGAGCAGCGTAAAGCCTATTGGATATGGGCAGGGATTGCCATGGGGCTGGCATTCGACAGCAAATACACGGCTGTTTTCCTGCCGGCGGGAGCGGTGCTTTATTTATTACTGTCGAAAGAACACCGGCGGTATTTGTGGTCCCCCTGGTTCCTGGCCAGTGTCGTGTTTTTCTGCATCACCATTTTGCCCGTGGTGATCTGGAATGTGGATAACGACTTTGCGTCTTTCCGGTTCCAGTCGTCCGACCGGGTAGAGGGCGTGGAGTTCCGTCCGCTGGACTTTTTCGGTGTCATTGGTCACCAGGCGGCTATTCTGCTGCCGGTATTATTTTTTGCATTGCTATATTATGTGTATAAACTGGTTCGTAAATACAGATGGCATATTACGCGGATCTCTGCCCGTCAGCTTTTCCTCTTATGTTTTTTTATTCCTGTTTTTGGTATTTTCCTGGTGATTTCTCCCATTTACTGGGTAAAGATAAACTGGATGATGCCTGCTTATATAACGGGCACTATATGGATAAGCACCTGGATCACCTTTAAGTATGTACGCTGGCAATGGATCTGTTCATTGGTGATACACCTGGCGCTGGCAGTGGAAATCATTTTTTATCCTGTACCCATTCATTCAGATGATACCATGATCGGCTGGAAAGGACTGGGCGATGGTGTGAAGGCATTGTCGAAAGAATACCCCGATGATTTTATTTTTTCTGCCGATGATTATAAAACCAGTGCGATGCTCAATCTTTACCTGGGGCGCATGGTATACTCCCGTAATATTATTGGTGAGAATGCACTGCAGTTCGATTTTATCGGAACCAATATAAACGCATTAAAAGGAAAAAATGCCCTGTTTATCAATTCACTGACCGACGTAAATGATGATGTGGATGAACAGGAATTTGTAACAGAAGAACTGGCGCCGTTCTTTAGCTCCGTGCGGTCGCTGCCTCCTATTGTTGTTACCCAGCAAGGCCGCGTAGTAAGGAAATTCCTCGTTTTCCGCTGTATAAATTACCAGCCTCATCAGTCCGCTAATGATCCCGGTCATCTAAAAAAATGATGACTGTCAACAGAAGGAGTAATGCCCGTCATTGTTCAGCAACGAATTCCGGTTTAGTTTTACGGCAGCATTTGGACATCCACCTGGATTCCTTGGCGTAAACAAAAAGCGAAGATGTGCTGTTGAGAAGGTATCACCGTTCTATCAGCGGTGGTACTTTTACCTACTGTTAAAAAAATGCAAATCATGTTCAGCGGATTAACTCCTACATCCCGTCAGCGGAAATTTTGTGAAGGTTTTCTTTTTTTTCCCATCAGGCATTTACGTAAATATGGGAATCATATTTTCAGACAATACGGACGTCATGCCGGTGTGAAAACATTGCTGGATATGCAACTGGGTATGCCGGGTAACAACGACCGGTACGCAGAAGAAATACAACGCTGTATCGCAGATAAAGCGGCGCCTGAAACGGCAAAGGTGATGCTGAAACTGGAAGAATTTTATACACAGGTACAGGCATCAGCCGGTAGTTTACCGGGGCTTTACCTGGATTTCAGTGATCTCATCATTCATTTCTACCGGGAGGTATCTATTTACCACAATGTAATCCTGCGTAATATGAAGCAGGAATTGCAGCCGGCCGGAAGGTCTAAAAAACGGGAACCGGAAGGGGAGCCCGCACAGGAACACATCAATAAACTTTATAAGGTAGTGAAGGAATTTGTTTTGCAAAGCAAAACGATGTTGTCTGTATTGGAAGACGCGGCAAGAAAGGAAAACTATTTACCGGGCGAACAATATCTCCGTCATATTATGGAGTTAATGTCAGGTATCCGGCAAATGAATCATCACCAGCAACATCTATGTCAGCTATTAAAGAAATGGGGTGCAGATAAAAATCTGCACATGCAGCAAACCTATTATAATTAGCAACTATCAATATGCCGTATGATCCTAGCACTGAAACAGATATTGCGGCCTACCGGGAGGCATGTAACAACTGGATCAGAACCCTGAAAGCTTTAAGAGAAGATAATGCTTCGCTGATTAACCGGCTGGCGGCTGCGTTGAAAGAAACTACGCGGCGGTCGTTTATTGAGGAGGCAGAAGAATTTCAGCTCACGATGCTGGACCGGGAAGAGTCGCTGATCCTGTTACGGCATGAAATAGGGGAGCAGCTCGACTGGCTGAATAAGCAGCCGGCTGGCGTGCCTTCGCCGCATCTTTATGCGGTGCTGAAAAATGATATGGAGGGAATGATGCAGGAGTACGAGCGTTTAAAGTTGGCATTCCTCATTTTTATAGCGGCAGAAAAAGTATAGGCATCAGTTTACCAGCGCCGCCAGTTTTTTGAGAGATAAAAATGCGATCTGCCCCTCTTTCAGGGCAATCAGCTGTTCATCCCTGAAATCGCCCAACGTGCGTATCAATGATTCTTTTGCGACTCCCGCTACTGCGGCAAGGTTTTCCCGGCTGATATCGATCGTAAAATGTTTACTGCCGGCTGTATTGTATTTTTTGTCGAGCATCAGCAATGCTTCCGCTACTTTCTTACGGAGCGAGTTATACGCCAACCCGATCAGTTGTTGTTCTTTTTCCGCCATTTCTTTTGATAACAGCTGGATAAATTTCCCCAGCACTTCCGGGTTACTGCTGATCAGCTGTTCAAAATCTTTTTGCGGGATCACTGCTACCAGTGTGTCTTCCATCGCTTCCGCATATTCCTGGTAGTTGCCGCCTTCGAGCAGGGCATTATATCCAAGAAAATCCCCTTCGTTATATAAACCTATGATCAGTTCTTTTCCTTCATCGTTACGTTTATAGGTTTTTACTTTTCCCTGGAGCAGGTAATATAAATGATCCGGGCGGTTGCCGGCAGCGTAAATGCGTTGTTTCTTCTTATAGTGATTGGTATTGCGGTTTTCTTTGAGTAGGGTGAGCTGATCTTTGCCGGTACTGGCCGACAGCAGTACCTGGAGCCCGTGCAAGCCGGTAACCGTGTCCTGTTTGATCTCAGCGCATCTTTTCAGCCGGCTTTCTATCGCGCTGAGCAACTCTGTGCCTTCAAAGGGCTTGGTAATATAATCATCTGCACCCAGCTCCATTCCTTTCCGTATATCTGTTCTTTCTGCTTTGGCTGTCAGGAAGATAAAAGGCGTTTTCTGGAGGGCCTTGTTTTTATGCAGCATGTGTAAAACGCCATAGCCATCCAGCACGGGCATCATGATATCGCATACAATAAGGTCGGGCAGGTGTTCGAGCGCCATGGCCACGCCTTCTTTGCCATTGGTGGCAGTGAGCACCTGGTAATTGGCCAGTTCAAGGATTTCCGCCACGTTTTCACAGATGGCAACATTATCTTCAATCAGCAGTATTTTTTCCATGAGCCTCAGTTTTGGGGGAAGGGAACCGTAACAAGGAACTCTGTGCCTTTTTCCGGACCGCTGTTACAGGAAACTGTACCATTCATCAATTCCGCATATTTGGCTACAATGTGCAGTCCAAGTCCAGTGCCCTGAATATTGGACACATGCTGGCTGCGGAAAAACCGCTCAAAAAGATGCTGCCTGTCTTCTTCTGAAATACCTATTCCCTTGTCTTTTACGGATAGCTGGAAGCTGTTGTCGCTACATTGTGACCGGATGGAAATAATGGCTCCCTCCGGAGAAAACTTGATGGCATTGGATACAAGATTCATGACAATGTGTTTTAATAGTGTAGGGTCCATGCAGGCATGGGCGGCGCCGTGGTGCGCATAGTAAATATTCTGTTTGGTTTTTTTGAGTCCGTCCATTTCGCCCAGGATGTTGCTGATGTGTTTACCGGCGTCGAAGGTGCTGTGGCGTACCTGGATCTTTCCTTCTTCTATTTTTCCTACCGAGAGGAAGTCGTTTAGTATATCCGTCAGCATATTTACCGCGGAAATAATACGTTGAATGTGTTTGCTCCGTTTGGCTACGTCATCATCTGCTTCATATTTGGACACCAGGTAGATGGAAGAAAGGATGGCGCTGAGGGGCGTCCTGAATTCATGGGAAGCGAGGGATACAAACCTTGATTTAAGTTCATTAAGCTCCCGTTCTTTTTCCAGGGAAGTTCTCAGCTCAGATTCCGCCTGTTTAATGCGGGAGAGGTCGATGGCAATACCAATGTACCCGGTAATATCGGCCGCATCCCGTATGGCGGATACCGTCAGGGAAACCGGCAGCGTGCTACCATCTTTCCGGATGTACTGCCATTCATATTCGTTATAGAGGTTTAGCCTGGCTTTAATGGTGAGCGTTTCCATACCGGGAGCCACCGGCTGGTTCAGCTGCTGTGAAAATTCTTCTGCCCGCAGGGCTACTTCCTCCGGATCGTGCAGCAGCATCGGGGTATATACATCCACCACTTCACTGGCTTTATAGCCCAGAATCCTCTCTGCTGCAGGGTTGAACCACCGGATGAAACCATCGTTATTGATTACGATGATCATGGCGCCGGTACTGGTCCATAAGCTGTTAAGGAAGCTGTTCATGCGCTGGAGCGAGCCGTCTTTCACAGCTGCTTCTTTGCGTTGCTGCGAAAGTTCCCGCAGGGTCATCTCCGCATTCCGGCGATCGGTGGTGTCGGTGATGTAAATAATGGTTAGTATTCCTTCCGGGGTGGAGTGGTTAGCCTGGCTGATCTCTGCCGGGAACTGGCTGCCGTTTTTCCTTACCGCATACTGTTCTTTATGATCGCTGACAAGCAGCAGGCTCACCAGCTGACCTGTCACTTCTTCTTTCGTATAGCCAAACTGGTTAAGCAGAAAGGGATTGGCCATCACGATCCGCTGCTGATTGTCGGCAACCAGTATGCTGATGGTGGCATGGTTAAAGAGTACCTCGAAACCTATGTAATTATTTTGGGAGGTATTAATCATACAGGTAATTGAGCCTTTGAAGCGGTGCAATATAAATTTAATGATTCCCGGTGGAATAAATTACCTGTATGAATAAATTGGATGTTATTATTTTAGAAAAGTAATAACATGTCTGTATTTAATATGTATTAAGAAGGGATTTACTTCTGATTGACAGGCGTTTCGATAACCAGGAATGTTGTTTTTTCGCCGCACTGCAATGTCACCTCACCGGTTTCCCATATCCCTATCGCATCACGTGGCTGTAATACCTGGTCCTGCAACCTGAGGCTGCCGTCAATAGAAAAGATAAACAGGCACTTATTCAAGGGGTTGAAGGTATAGGTAACACTGGCCGGTTGCTCATAGTATCCGAGCGACAGCTTCGCATTCTGATTGATCCAGCAGTGTTCCATCCCTTCTTCGCCGGATACGATCGTCACCAGTTTATTCTTTCTTTTTTCCTGCGGGAAACTCCGTTGCTGATACCTCGGTGAAATGTTTTGTTGTTTGGGAAGAATCCAGATCTGTAAGAAGTTAACTTCTTCCGTACCTATATTATACTCTTCATGCCTTAACCCGCTGCCGGCACTCATGATTTGCACCGCAGGTGCTTCTATCTCGGTACTGTATCCCATGGAATCTTTATGGTTCATCTTTCCTTTCAGTAAAACGGAAATGATTTCCATATTCACATGCGGATGTGTACCAAAGCCTTTGCCGGCTGCTACATAGTCGTCGTTGAAGGCGATCAGCGTACCGAAAGCGCTGCGCATGGGATGATAAAAATCGCTGAAGCTGAAAAAGAAATTACTTTTCAGCCAGCCTATGTCTTTAACGCCTCTGTCGGCCGCCGGGAAGTATTGTGTTTTCATATATTAATGAACAGGTAATGATTTAAAATTGTTCCGGTAACGGTTAGTTTTCCGGACTAACTAAGTTAACAGCAAATTTCCGGATCTCGTAAATAACTTTCCCAAACTCGTAAAGGTGCTGTTGTTTATGCCCGTACTTTTGCTTCACAATTTCAGATAAACCTTAAGATGTATAAATATTTATTCCTGCTCACCTGCATCATGCGGGTAGGGACCCTTTTTGCCCAAACCGACACTACTTCCGGCAGTAAAGTGTTACAGGAAGTAGTGGTTACCGCTACCAGGAATGAACAACTGCTAAGCAAAGTGCCGGTACCGGTTACCGTTATCCATAAACAACAGATACAGGCCATGGGAGCGGTATTGCTGCAACAGGTGCTGGCAGAACAAACCGGCCTGTTCATCACCTCCAATCATGGAACAGGTGTGCAGATGCAGGGACTGGAGGCAGAGTACACACTGATACTGCTGGATGGAGAACCGCTCATAGGCAGAACTGCCGGCACGTTCGACCTGTCGAGGATTGTGGTGAGTAATATAGAAAGAATTGAAATCATTAAAGGGCCTGTTTCTTCACTCTACGGGAGTGATGCATTGGCCGGCGTTATTAACATCATTACCAGCAACAACAGCAAGGAGGGAATAAGCAGTATCAGCGCGCGGTATGGTTCCAATAATACCTATGCCCTCGATGGCAGTACACGTATTCCTTATAAGAAAGGCTCTTTCTCCGCCAGTGTAAATGCTTATAACAGTGACGGCTACACGCTTGGTAACCAAAGCACTGCGCCTACTGTATCGCCATTTAAAGCATATACGGCACAGTCGCGCTGGCAGCACAACTGGTCCAGCAAATGGAGCACCATCCTCTCCGGGCGCTACTATGAACAAAAGTATAACAGTTATTTCCCGGATGCCAAAGGAATGGTGGATGATATCGGAAAGGAGAAGGACATGAACGGATCGTTACAGCTGATTCATACGCCGGTACAGCGTTTCAAACAAACGTGGCGGGTGTATTATTCGCGGTATTCCACCAATGAAGATATGCATTACCGGGAGGACAAAAGTTTGTATGATGCATCATTTTTTACCCAGCAATATCTGAAACCGGAATATCAGGCCGACTGGCAGCTGCATCCGAAACATCAGCTCACCGCGGGTGTGGGATATGTGCATGAATCGCTCGAAGCCACCCGCTATGAGGAACGGATGGCCTTTAATACCGGGTATGTATTTATACAGGAAAACTGGAAACCGGCAAATGCATGGAATGTATTACTCGGCGGCCGCTTTGATACGCATAACCAATACCCATCTCAGTTCAGTCCGAAGTTATCGGTGTCGTATCAGCTAACGACCAACTGGCGCCTGCTGGGCGCCATCGGCCGCGGCTACCGTGCGCCTGATTTCAGGCAGCTATACCTGCATTTTAATAACGCAGCAGTTGGTTACACCGTGGTAGGTACCAAACTGGCAGCGGATATCCTGAAAGAAATGGAGCAACAGGGGCAGATCAAACAGGTGAACATCGATCCGGAACAATTGAAAAACCTGGATGCCGAAAGCTCCTGGTCCTATAACCTGGGAGTGGAAGGGAAACCATTTCCCCATACCACCACCAAGGTAAATATCTTTTATAACAGTGTAAAAAACCTGATAGACACCCGCGCTATTGCCGTAAAAACAAACGACCTGGCAGTATATAGCTATGTAAACATCAACAGCATTACTACTGCCGGCGCAGAAGCGGAGCTCGGACAAGCTGTAGGCAGGCATTTGCAGCTGTCCGCCGGCTACCAATACCTTCGCTCAAAAGATAATGATCTTTTCAAAAAGGTGAAAAACGGGGAAGTATATACGAAAGATGAAACCACCGGGGAAACACGCGCACTTACCCGCCGCGAATACTTCGGATTATTTAACCGCTCACATCATTCAGCCAACCTGAAAATAGCGTATAGCCTGTACCGTTTGGGTATCGATGCGAATGCACGAATGCTGTACCGAAGTAAATACGGCATCACCGACGAGAACGGGAATAACACACCGGATAAGGACAGTGAGTTTGTACCCGGTTATGCTACGGTAAATCTTGCGGCAGCTAAATACCTGTTCAAACGGCAGCTGCGTATGCAGGCCACGCTGGAAAACGTGTTTAACTACACGGATGCACAGCATATCAGCACCATGCCAGGCAGGATCTATTCCGTTGGCGCCACCTGGAATTTTTATCATCACGTAAACCATTAACCAAATACTATATGAAACAAATACTCACAGCTGGTATGCTGTCACTGTCGCTTTTTACACTGGGATCCTGCAGTAAGGATGATGATGCCGTTACACCGCCGGTGGTTGCAGTGGAAACCAGAACGGTAGCAAACATTGATGCAGATGCAGCCAATAAAGGCAGCTTTACTTTATACAGCCTCGCAGATAATAAAGTAATTCCGAACAGCGATTCCGCCACCACCAAATGGGACATTGGTTTCAAAGCCACTACCATTATCATCAATGGCGGCACCAGCGGACCTGGTAAAGCCGAAGCCCAGGTGATTACCGGTGTATTCAGTCAATTGGCAACAGCGCCGGAAACAGGCTATACTACCGATGCTGCTGCAAAGAAAGCCATCACCGGCTGGTATGCTTACAACATGACCACACACGTAATTTCACCGGTAACAGGCGCTGTGATTGTACTGAAAACCGCGGATGGTAATTATGCCAAACTGGAAGTGACCAGCTATTATAAGGATGCGCCGGCTGCACCGGACCAGAATTCAGTAAGCCGTTATTATAATTTCCGGTTTGCTTATCAGCCAAATGGCACACGCCAATTCAACTAACCACTCATTATTATTTTTATGAAACATATTTCCATTTTAGCCATCAGCACATTCATAACGCTGGCAGCAACCGCCCAGCAAAAGGGCGGCGATAAATTATCGCAGGATAAAGCAGCGATCAAAAGTATGTGTGGCTGCCAGGACGTGACCTTTGAATACACAGAAACATTCCCGGCAGATAGCAGCTATAAGCCTAAAGGATATCATAAGATTATTGACGCCATTGAATATGTAACGGTGGCCTCAGAAGATCCGCACCGCATTGTATTGCAACATCTGCTGATTGCAGATAGCAACGTGATTAAACACTGGACAGAGGACTGGCAGTATGAAAACCAACAGTTGCTGACCTATACGCAGGATAACCAGTGGAAGAAGGTCACGCTGCCCGCCGCACAGGTAAAAGATCAGTGGTCACAGAAAGTATATGGCGTGGACGATGAACCGCGCTATGAAGGTTCCGCTACCTGGGTACATGCAGACGGCCGCCACTACTGGGAAGCCGCCTCAGATGCGCCGTTACCCCGCAGGGAATACACAACCCGTAAGGACTATAACGTATTGCACCGGGTAAATCATCATGAAATCACCGCTACCGGCTCTGTGCACGAGCAGGATAACCAGAAGGTGATCCGTGCAAATGGCATTGATAAGGTGATTGTGGGGGAAAAGGGATTAAATACCTATAACCGCACCAGTGAAAGTAAATGTCAGCAGGCTAAGGAATGGTGGGAGCAGCATAAAGCTTTCTGGGCGGTAGTCCGTAAAAGCTGGGATAAGATCTATGGAGAGAGCAGCGAAATTAACCTGCAGAAGAAAGTAAATGATGAACCGCTATACAAGGTGATGTCCGCACTGGAGGAAAAAGCTTTCCGCAAAGAGCTGGCCGGCGCCGAACTGGAAAGGACTGTAACGGCTACATTACAACAGTTTTCGCATAATACAGCGTTGAGTTTACAACGATAAACGAGTGGATAAGAAAAGTACCGCAGTCATTCCTGGCTGCGGTTTTTTTGTTTTGCTAAAATATTTTGAACTATTTTGTCGGGCAATCATATATTACGTGGATATGCCTTCCCCGAGTAATTACGATGAGAACACAATGCTGGAACTGTTATCACAGGGCAGTGAGTATGCTTTTACGGAGCTGTTTAGCCGCTACCGTACGAAGGTGTTTTCTGTGGCGTTCCGGTTTCTCCGGTCGCAGGCAGCCGCTGAAGAAGTGGTGCAGGATGTGTTCCTGAAGTGTTGGCTGAAGCGTGAAACCCTGCCGGAAGTAAAAAATCTGGATGCCTATCTGAAAGTTGTGACCAGGAACCTGGTCCTGAACCGTTTCCGCAAACGGGCCAATGAGGCCGCCGCCCAGGAAGAGCTTGGCCGCCGGGAGGTAATGGTAAACGATACTGACCACCGGATCCAGGAACACCAATACCGGGAAATTATCCAGACCGCCCTCGGACAGTTGCCGCCCCAGCAACGGGAAGTATACCGCCTTGCCAAAGAAGAAGGACTAAGCCATGAAGCCATCGCCAGCCGCATGCATATCTCCGCCGTTACCGTGAAATCCCATATGGCCAGGGCGTTACAGTCGATCCGCCGTTACCTGAACGGCAGCATCAGTATCCTCCTGATGATCACTCTTGTTAAATAACAATAAAAAATATATTTATTCACCCTCCACCATCGGAATTTGCCAGGTGTCTGTTATTATATAAGTTTTGAAAAACTACCTGTAAGTTCCTGTAAAGTTATTGTAATCGTTATGACGAACGACCCTGGATTCAATGGATTAATGGATAAATACCTTGCCGGGAAAGCCAGCGAGGCAGAGTGGAATGAATTGAGGGGATTGATCAACAAAGGCAACTTTGATGAAGAAATAAAGAACCGGATAGATGCGGAATGGGATAGCGGCATCATGGAACCAGATGTTTCATTTGAGCGCTATCATGAGATGATCGGCAATATCATGTCGGCCGAATCACACATTGCCAGCATTATCCCGCTTAAACGGAACCGTCGCCGCGGCATGCGGAGGCTGGCGCTGGCTGCCATTGTAACTGGCTTGCTGGTGCTGCCTTTCGCCGGCTGGTGGTGGTGGCATGCAGTCGAAAAACAGCCGCTGGTAGCCATTAGCCTACCCGCAGCTACACCTGCCGTGGAAGAAATAGTGGAAGTACAAACGAAGTTTGTACGCCTGCCCGATGGAAGTACAGTGTTACTCGCGGATAACAGCCGCCTGGAATACAATCGCGACTTCAAAGGGAATAAAAGAGAAGTGCGGTTATGGGGAGAAGGATATTTTGATGTTAAAGAAGTGCCGGATAAACCCTTTATCGTGAAAACCGGTAAGCTCAGCACGCAGGTACTTGGGACCGCTTTTAATGTAAAAGCATCAACCGATCAGCAGCGTGTAGTGGTTACCGTAACCAGGGGTAAGGTAAAGGTAAATGATGAGAAAAGCAGCTATGGCGTACTGGTAGCAGATCAGCAGCTATCAGTAAATATGCTTACCAGCACAGTAGTAAGGGCGCAGGTGAAAAGTATGGAAGTGGTAAAATGGAAAGACGAATTCCTGGTGCTGGACGATGTAAGTATGGAGGAAGCAGCTGTTATGATAGGAGATAAGTACCATGTGAAAATATTATTTGCCAATGAGGCATTAAAAAATTGCCGTATTGCAGGAACATTTTTTCATAACCAGCCTTTGGAGAAAGTGCTGACCATTATTTGCAGTGTGGCAAATGCCGGGTATACCATTTATCCCAACGATAAAGTAGTACTGAACGGTGAAGGATGTGCCAATCAATAAATAAACGCTTATAAACGGTAGTCAATCAATAAACGGAATATAATATCGGTGAAGATCTTCATCCGGTAAAGCGCGTTGTGCACCGCGTGTAGCTGCTATTTTTTTTAATTGTAATTATCTAAATCAACCATCAGAATTATGGATCTAATCTCCATGAGGGATCGCTATGTCCCTATGCGAATCAACCAACCATACATTAGGGAAAAGGGCAAAACAGGTTTTATTATGAAGATAATTTTCTTGTATTCTTTTCTGCTGGCATTGTCTGTTCAGCTACTGATAGCCTCACCGGTGTGGGGCCAGGAATTGGGAAAGAGAACAATTACACTCGGCCTCAGAGATGAAACGCTCCACAGCGCTATTAAGAAAATTGAGCAGGCCAGCGGATTTCTTTTTGCTTATCCCCCTACAGCAGTAGCGAAGTACAAACATATCACGCTCCCCACTGCCAGCCGTTCCGTAAGCGCTACGCTGAATGCAGTACTGGAGAATACTAATCTCGCCTACCGGGAGGTCGACAGCAGCGTGGTATTGTATGTAAAACCTATTGCCAATCCCGGCATTTCGGACAATGAAGCAGCAGAACTATTCCAGCAACAGGCAGTTATTACCGGCCGTATCCTCGATGAAAAAAGCGGCGACCACATTGTGGGCGCCACTGTTATTGAGAAAGGAACTAAAGTACTGAACGGCACCACCTCAAACGAAGTAGGCGCCTTTAAAATACCGGTGGATGTATCAGCCGGTAAAGCCACCCTGCTTATCAGTTATGTTGGCTATGAAACAAAGGAAGTGGAAGTACGCAGATCCGCTAACCTCACGGTTAAACTCAGTACCAGTTCCAAGTCACTGAACGCAGTAGTGGTAACCGGACTGTTTTCCAGGCCGGCGGAAAACTTCACCGGTGCAGCATCTTCCTATACAAAAGAAGAGCTGAACAAGGTATCGGGTAACAGCGTATTAAGCGCACTGCGCGCACTCGATCCCTCTTTCCAGATGCCGGAAAATATCGCTGCCGGCTCCAACCCCAACGCAGTGCCCGGTGTAGTGGTGAGAGGCGGCAACAGCCTCGGTAATCTGAATGGCACTAATCAAAGCAACGTATACGACTTTACCACCAGCCCCAATACACCACTCTTTATTATGGATGGCTTTGAAGTATCACTACAACGGGTAAACGATTTTGACATGAACCGCATCGCAAAGGTCACTATCCTGAAAGATGCGGCAGCTACCTCTATTTATGGTTCCCGTGCAGCTAACGGCGTAATTGTTATTGAAACCGTAAGACCCCGTGAAGGCAGTTTACGTGTAACCTATACCGGTAGTGTGGTGGCAGAACTGCCCGACCTCAAAGGCTATGACCTGGTAAACTCCAAAGAGAAACTCCAGCTGGAAAAAGAAGCAGGTCTTTATAACGGCTATCCCATCCCCGTTTGGCAGGAAGAAAAAGATTTCCAGTATAACTACCGCCTGGCGGAAGTAGCCAAAGGTATCAATACCGATTGGCTCAATGTACCCCTGCGCAACGGCATTGGCAGTACCCATAACCTCTACCTGGAAGGTGGCTCGGAATCGGTGATGTACGGCCTCAATGGTACCTACAACACTACAGAGGGAGTCATGAAAGGCTCCAGCCGGCAGAATATCTCCGGTAACACGTATTTGTCTTATCGATATAAAAACTTTTTATTCAGAAATGATCTTACCCTCAATTTCAACAAGGCAGTTAACTCACCCTATGGCTCATTTTATACTTATACTAAATTAAATCCTTACTGGTCGCCTTACGATGCAAACGGAAATCCCAAATACTACCTGGAAGATATCCGCTTCTTTGATGACACCCGGCTGGCTTCACAACTGAACCCGGTTTATAATGTATCCCTGCACACAGTAGATCAGTATACACAGCAAAATATCACTAACAACTTTTTTGCGCAATGGCAGGCAAAAGAATGGCTGCGCTTTACCGGCCGCTTTGCCTATCAGCGCACCACCAACGGCGGAGATCAGTTCCTGCCGGCGCAACACACTGCCTTCGACAGCATCCCTGTGGAACGATATTATGAAAAAGGATCTTACACGAAAGGTTACGGTTTAAGGAATACAATCGATGGGGCTTTCACCATCGACTTAAACAAATCGTTCGGATCACACATGTTTTTTGGTTCACTGGGTACCACCCTGCGCCAGGAAAAACTGACTTCAGAATCCTATACCATCAACGGGTTCCCAAATGATAAACTGGACCAGGTGACACTGGGAAACGGATACAAAACAGGTGCACGGCCATTCGGCACAGAAGGGCTTACCCGTTTGCTGGGATACTTCGCCAATGTGAGTTACGCATACGATAACCGTTACCTGCTGGATGTTTCATACCGGTTGGATGGATCTTCCCAGTTTGGCGCCAATAAACGGTTTGCCTCTTTCTGGAGCGTAGGCGGCGGATGGAATATTCATAAAGAAAAATTCCTGGAAAACAGTACCGCTATCAACCGGCTGAAACTCCGCTATTCATACGGATATACCGGCTCTTCCAATTTTGCCAGCTACCTCGGTCTTACCACCAGCAGGTACTATACCGACCAGGATTATTTATACCACCTCGGCACCTCCCTGCTTGGCTTTGGTAACCCCAATCTTGCCTGGCAGCAGACCGCCAAAAGCAACTTTGGTATTGACGGTACTTTTTTCAGACGACTGGATATTACCGCCAACTATTTTGAAGAGAAGACAAAAGGTTCTGTTGTGTCTATCACCACCGCCCCATCTACCGGCTTTTCCATGTATATGGATAACATGGGCGACGTAGTAAGCAAAGGGTATGAAGTAAATTTACGCTACACCATTTTCTCTAATTCGCGGAACCGCGACAGCTGGTCCGTTTTTGCCAACGGATTTCATGTGCAGAATAAAATTGAGAAAATCTCCAATACCCTCGAACAACTAAACAAAAGAAATACTGATTCACTCAGCACCACACCGCTGGCCCGCTTTGCTGAAGGCCGTAGTACCACCGCTATCTGGGCAGTGCCTTCGCTGGGCATCGACCCTTCTACTGGGAGAGAAATTTTTCGTACCCGCAACGGTACCACTACTACTGTGTATGATCCGCTGGACCAGGTAATAGTAGGAGACGCCCGCTCTACACTGGAAGGAACCTTCGGAACCAATTTTGAAAAAAGAGGCATCGGTGTGAACCTCTACTTCCGGTACCGGTTTGGTGGCTATACCTATAACCAAACACTGGTTGACAGAGTAGAAAGCGCTGACATGAGATTTAATGTGGACCGCCGTGTATTTGAAGAGCGCTGGAAAAAGCCAGGTGACATAACTTTTTATAAGGGAATTGTGGATAATAACGGGTACACCATTAACACCATCACCTACGCCACTTCCCGCTTTGTACAGAAAGACGACTGGCTGAGCCTCGAAAGCGCCTCGCTGTATTACCGCTTAAGTGACGCGCAGAACGTACGGTTACGCCTGCACGATACCAAGCTCACCCTCTTCACCAACCAGCTGTTCTGGTGGTCCAGCATTAAGCGGGAAAGAGGCCTGGATTATCCTTTCAGCCGCAGCTTCACTTTACAGTTACAAACCACTTTTTAATTTTAAGAGGATCTGAACATGAAACATCTACGCAATATACTTTTCCTGGTAGCTTCCATCACCTCACTCACACTTACCTCCTGCAAGAAATGGCTGGATGTAAGACCCAAGACAGAAATCAAGGAATCAGAACAGTTTTCTACTGAACAGGGTTTCAAAGATGCACTGTATGGCAGCTATCAGAAAGCGGCCGACGGGCAACTATACGGTGGCTACCTGACTTTCAGTTTCCTGGAAGTCTTATCGCAGGGATACGACAACACCACGAAAATAGATCACGACTTTTTTTATGCCGCCACCTACCAGTATAGCAATGCCGGTATAACAGGCATCATCAATAGTATCTGGGGTAATATGTATGCCACCATCGCGCAAACAAATTATATCCTGAAAAATATCGACAACAAAAAATCAATCTTTACAGCGGATAACTATAATATTATCAAAGGCGAAGCGCTGGCACTGCGGGCTTTTATACACTTCGATCTGCTGCGTTTATATGCACCTTCTCCTAAATCAGATGCTACTGCTACCGCCATTCCTTATATGACTTCCTTTACGGTAACACCACAGGCGCGCTTAAAAGTAAGCGAGGTGATTACCTTATGTGAGAAAGATCTGAAAGAAGCAGAAGCATTACTGAAAGTATATCCGCGAATGAACAACCCCGGTGGCAACGACGACTTCCTCGCCTTTCGCAACAACCGGATGAACTATTGGGCGGTAAAAGCATTACTGGCAAGACTGTATCTCTATAACAACGATAAAGTACAGGCACTCGCCTATGCAAAAGAAGTAATTGCCAGCAATAATTTCCGCTTTATTACTTCCGGTGAATTAACTACCAATGCCGTTGATCTCAACAGGACCTTTACACCGGAACACATTTTCTCCATTTATGTATCCAAGCTGAAAGATCCCGTGAGCAGCTATTTTATGATGGCTACCGGTGATAAGATGTATAAGAAATTTACCATCACTGAAGAACGCAGAAAGGCAGTGTTTGAAACGGCAGCAGGCGGCAGTACCGACATCCGCTTTGTAAGTAACAGCTTGTGGGGCGTAAGCAATGGTATTATCTTCCCCAGTAAGCTCTGGCAGGTAGATGAAAACAGGGAATCACTAAAGAAGAGAATACCGGTGCTTTCTCTCTCAGAGATGTATTACATCGCCGCAGAAAGTGAACCGGCTCCTGCTGAAGGGCTTAAATGGCTGAACAAAGTCCGCGCTGCCAGGAATATTATAGAACTGCCTGCAGGACTGGACGCAACTACTTTACAGAATGAAATATTTAAAGAGTATCGCAGGGACTTTATCTGCGTGGGACAACTCTTCTATTATTACAAACGGTTAAACCTGGCTAAAATTGAGGGCGCCCTTAATGGCACCATCAATAATACGCAGTACGTACTGCCATTGCCAAACCAGGAAATCGAGTTTGGAAAGTAATCATCTCTGCATCTCTTTAAATCATCAAACATGAAGAATATTAACAGGCTGATAGCAACAGCCATATTATACCTGCTGGTAAGTGCATGTGGCAAGGAAGAGCGGCTGATGTACAAAGAATTGCCTGCGATCTACTTTTCCAGGGATTTTGTACTACCCGACAGTATCAATTATACATTTGTGGTAAAACCGGATACCGTATTGAAAGATACCGTGTACCTTAATATGCGGATCACCGGGCTGGCTACTGCTACCGACAGGAAGTTCAACCTCGTAATAACAGACAGCTCCACCGCTGTAAAAGGAACACATTTTGATATAGGCCCTGCCGTTATAAAGGCAGGCGAATATGCCATAAAGTTTCCGGTATACCTGTTCCGCACCCCGGACATGAAGAATAAAGTGTTCTCTGTTTATTTTCGTATAGCCTCCTCCGATGACTTTGCCGCAGGATTCGCTAATAGCCTTAATTACCAGATAAGGATAACGGATATGTTGCTGAAACCCGCTGATTGGAGCGACTTCTTCTATGGCGCATATTCACTTACCAAGCATCAGTTCATGGTATCACGGTTAGGTACCACCGCTATCACAATGGGAACAGGCGCACAATTTTCGGAGATCATGTCTATCCTGCAAAAGATGCGGGTAGAACTGATCCGTTACGAAAATACAAACGGGCCGCTGATAGATGAAAATGGCAACCGGGTCACTTTCCCTGCTATTTAACCTGCACTCTTATTTCTTTATCCTAAAAGTTGCAATATGAAATTGTCAGTATATAATTGGTTGTGTGTTTCAATGCTGGTGATGCTCACGCTGTCCGGTTGCCTGAAAGACAACAGCAATAAAGATATTATCCCTATTAACGTGCTCAGTATCTCCGATACTACGGCAGTTGACGCCGTGCTGCAGTTTGACACATTAACTGTGAAGCCCGATATTAAAGAGGCCGTGCCTGCAGGCGATAATGGCCTGGTATATGAATGGAGCATTCACCAGAATGATTCTGAAGATGCTTATCCGGTATATATCCTCGACAGCACCCGTTACCTTCACCAGGCTATCCGTGTGAAACCTGGCATTTACAGGCTCATTTATAAAGTAACCGTGAAAGCTTCCGGCGTTTCTTACTTTAAGTTCTTCAACCTGAAGGTAATCAACCGCTTCAGCGAAGGATGGCTCGTGATGGAAGATGTGGCTGGCAAAACAGATATGACCATCATCCTGAAAACAGATACCTTCTTCCATCATATTTTCACAGAGCTGAATAAGGACTATGTACTGAATGAACCGCTGCAGGTAGCTACCACTAACTATTACGGTGCTAAATCGGTATGGATGTTTGGCACTGACAACGCCATAGAACTGGAGTATACAGAAATGACGAAGCTAACAGACTACACCAGCTGGTTCTGGGAAACACCGGCCGTGTTCCATCCGCAGAAGTTCGGGCAAATCAATACCGGCATGAATATCCTGATTAACGACGGTCATCTGCAGGTACGTGTTGCCGGAGGTTTTCCGGGAGATGTAAAATATCTCAATACCCTTCCTTTTCCGGGAGGTAAGGGTGATGACTATTATTTTTCTTCTTATACAGGAGTCGGTCCGCAACCCTATACTGGTGAGAAAACACCCTATACCGCTTTCTTTTTTGATACAAAAACCAAAGGCTTTGTGTACCTGTCAGGCGCTTCCCTGATCCCTTCCCTGGTGGCTTTCAGCGCACCCGAGCCGGGCAGTTACTTTGATATGCGTAACATCGGGATGGATCTTCTTGCTATGGACCAGGGAAATGCGCCTTTCCTGAACAACGCTATCTTCAAGGATAATGGTAATTATTATTTGTACCAGATAGATGGCAACCGCTCGGACCCCGCCGTCGCAAAAAAACTGATCACAGGCGATGCTCCTGAATTGGCGGCCTTCACTAAAATGACCAGCTCCAAAAAACTGCAACAGATCTATTTTCTCGTTAACGGCAACATCTACCTGTATGATATCCCCTCCGGTAAAGCAAGGACCATTAAGACTATTGCAGCAGGAGAGCAGGTAACTTACTTCCAGTGTACGGGCGACGACGTAATGGTAGGTACCTGGAACGGTACAGCAGGAAAATTGTACCGCTATAAGATCAGTCCTTTGGGCGATTTCCAGGATGTAAAGGTGTTCACCGGTTTCGGCAAAATTGTAAGTATGACCTATAAAGCAGCATAACCATCAAAACCCACTATTAATATGAAGAAATCAATCGTCCTGTTGGCAGCCACTGTTGGTATGCTGTCGGCACAGGCACAAAACGGTAAGGGCTATACGATTAATGGCGTTATCCACGGCGAGGATACCGGTAAGGTATACCTGAATACTTTCATGTTGCCAGACCATAAGCCGGATTCCACCATGCTGAAGAATGGAAAGTTTACGTTTAAAGGAAAAGTAGGCTCACCGCAACTGTATTCGATATGGACTGCCGCTGATAAATATAACGGGATATCATTTTTCCTGGAAAATAGCACTATTACCATTACCGCTCATAAGGATTCCATGGGAGCCGCAAAAATAGCAGGCTCGGGAAATCAGCCTTTATATGCCGGGTGGGCGGAAACATGGGAAGCGATACGCCAGAAAGCCGGTAAATTATATCAGCGTGCAGATGCAGCAGAAAAAAACAAAGACAGCGTGGAGCGAAAGGTGGTAGCAGCCGGTTTTGCCGATCTGGATAAAGAACTGGATAGCTCCATTACCGCTTTTGTAAAGCGTTCACCCGGTTCCGCGGTAGCCGCATTTGTGATCCTGGACAGGTATATCAATTATTCCTACCCGGAAAAAGCGGCGGCCGCCTATCAGCTACTCGCAGATCCCGCAAGGAAAACGGACTACGGACTGGCTATCAAAGCCTCGATGGATAAACATGCTAAAATGAGCGTGGGCGCCCGGCCGGCAATGTCGCTGCCTGATAGCACCGGCAAACTGGTGAAATTGACCGACTACAAAGGAAAAGTTGTACTGGTAGATTTCTGGGCCAGCTGGTGTGGTCCCTGCCGTGCAGAAAATCCTAACGTGGTAAAAGCATATCAGCGCTTCCATGATCAGGGTTTTGATATCCTCGGTGTATCACTGGATACCGATAAAAAAGCATGGCTGAAAGCTGTAGGAAAAGATGGACTCACCTGGACGCATGTATCTGATCTGAAGGGTTGGAAAAGTAATCCTGTATTGGAGTTTGGAATTTCAGGCATTCCTGCCAACTTTATCATAGATGGCAGCGGAAAAATAATAGCGCAGAATTTACGCGGAGAAGAATTAGAGAAGAAGCTGGAAGAAGTATTTAAGAAATAGTTACGGCTAAGATAAATGGGTAGATATCCGCGATGGATATCTACCCATTGTTAATTTATTTTGTGAAGCTGTTGTATCTGCCGATCATGGTATCCAGCGCGTTATCGAGGGTTTCGAGTTGGCTGTCGGTCATTTCGCCTTTTTCTTTGGCGTCACGCATGATCCTTTTGGCTGTCAGCAGGAACTGGTGAAAGCTGTCATAGAAGCTCTTATAATATGAATCTTTGTTTTCTTTCGCGGCATTGGCCATATCCATGCCCGCATGTGCCGCCTGGTTTTTTTCCAGGGCGTCGTAAGCTGCCTGTGCTTTGTCACTGATCTTCGCGAAATCGGCGCCGCCTTCTCCCAGCAGGGTAATGTAATCACGTACCGACTGCATATCGGCTTTCATGGCCAATACGTAATCTTTTATGGGGCTGTCTTTCAGGATGATGGCCTCACTGGCATCTGCTACTTCGTTCACTCTTTTCATCAGGATAGCTTTCTGCTCAAAAAATACCTGGGCGCTGCTGCGGATAGAATCTGCCAGTGCCAGGCCTTTTGCGCCTTTGTCGTCTTTGTAGTCCTGTGCTTTCAGGTAATCATCCAGTTGCGTGTAAGTAGTTTTCAACTTGTCGAACGAGCCTTTAAAGCTGGTTACCTTTTCTTTAAAAAACTGCTGGTCTGCCTTATTTAAGGCATCTACCGGTTCTTCCACTTTCACCTTACCATGACTGATCATATTAATCATAATAGGTTTGATGATACTGCTGAGGAAGGCGGGATTACCTTTGCCAGACAGTAATTCGGTTACACGGTCGGCATTATTAACCAGCCGTACTACGTAGTCGGAGTTCTTGTTAGAAAGGTCTACAATCAGGTTGGTGTACTCAATTACATCATTTGCGGAAGATGCAGATTTATCTTCGTACGCAGCGTTGCTGTCTTTTTTACCAGTTTCATTACATGACGTAAACGTGGTGAGAAGGGCGGTTCCCAGGGCTAAGTACAGTACGGATCTTTTCATGATAAGTTTTTTTCGGATTAAGCTATGGCACAATCGCGTGCCGGGGTATTTTGTGGGCAAAGATATTTTTTCAGGCAAACAAAACAAAAGAAAAGTAAGACGACAAACTACTGGTATGAGTATATGTCATCATTTATATAACCGGTAATTTTAATCCGGTAAATGAGCGGCATGTTTTCAGATCTCACAGTTATATACGGAATACTATGCTGCTGGCTGTTTTTGGCGTTGTGTGTGCCTGCGGAGGCACAGCAGATACCCTTAAGTAACCCTTCGCTGGAAGGCCGTACCGGGAAAGGTTTGGTTCCTTCTGGCTGGCTGGTGGCTAATGGTACGCCGGACACACAGCCCGGTGTTTTTGAAATCCTGCTGGCTCCTTCAGCAGGTAAGAGTTATGTAGGGGTGCATAGTGGTAAAGGATTCCTGGAAGGCATTGCCCAAAAGTTGCCTGCCTCGTTGAAACAGGACAGCACTTATGTATTGAGTTTGGATCTGGCGTTTACACTTTATTATTTGTATCCCGCCTGTTATGGCAACCTGGCGATCTTCGGGGGTAATGCCCCGGGAGATACCGCCGAGCTGTTATGGACATCTGGTAATTTTACCCATGAAAACTGGCAAAGGTATCATGCCATATTCAGGCCGCATCGCAGCTATGCTTATATTTCCTGCTGGGCTTATCCAACAGCGGCCTGTAATAAAAGTATGTATGGAATAGCGCTGCTGATGGACAATCTTTCGGCTATTGACCCATTAATACCGCCTGCTGTGCAGGCTAGTGTAAAGCCCTGCAGTTGCGGGGAAGTAGCCGACGGCAGGATTATGCTGCATGTAACCGGTGGTGCGCCGCCTTACCGTTACCGGCTGGACAATGGGCAATGGCAAACCGATAGCGTGTTTCCCGGGCTTGCAGCGGGTAGCCATGTAGCGGAAATTATGGATGCACATGACTACAGCGCCGGTGTAACCGTTAAGGTGGAATCTCCCTGGAAAAACTGCCTGGTGGTGATGCCCGGTGCTTTCAGTCCTAATAACGACGGCCTAAATGATTTGTTCCGTCCGAAAGTATATGATGTGATTCATGACTACCGGTTACGGGTATACGACCGGTGGGGGGCCTTGGTATTTATGAGTAATGCATCCGAGGTGGGGTGGGACGGGAATTTTAAAGGCACGCCGGCGGGTGTGCAGGCCTATGTATATATATGTACGTTTACAGACAGCCGCAATGAGCAGCATTTATTGAAGGGAACGGTGATGTTGGTTCGTTAGTAGTTAAAGGTAACCGAGAAAACAGAACCATTTTTGCCGCTGGTAACGCTGATATGCCCGTTGTTGGCGGCAACATAGGATTTTACAATGGCCAGGCCCAGGCCGGTGCCCTCTTTACCGTGAGCGTTTGTTGCCCGGAAAAAAGGCGTGAATAAAAAACGTATATCCGCCTCCGGTATACCGATGCCATTGTCTTTTACTTTAATGCAGAGGTGATTTTTCCGGAAATGCAGGCCGAGTAGCGGATCGCCGGAAGAGTATTTAAACGCATTGCTGATGAGATTAGTGAATATCCCGGCCAGGTGGCTCCTGTCGATGTAGATATTCCGCGGGCGCCCGGATACTTTGATGCGGAGTTGGCGCTGGTCGGCACGGTTGCTGAAATACTGTTGCCGGATCATACTGGCAAAAATAGGTAGCTCCGTTTCTTCCGGTTGTGTTACAGGATTGCCGGCTACCATGCTGCCAGTGGTGAGGATGTCGTCTACCATGCTACTCAAAATGTCTATTTCTTCCTTAATGCGGGATAAATTGCGTTCGTAAAACGGCAACATCAATTCATCTCTCTGCATTTTGGTTTCCAGCAATTCTATGGAAGACGAGATGGCACTGATCGGTGTTTTAAATTCATGGGTAGCCATGGCAATGAAATCCGATCGCATTTCCAGTATTGATTTTTGGCCAACTGCATGCCTTTTGATATGGTTCAGCATACTTCTTTTTTTGGTTGATTCTTAAAAAGGTTTTCTATTTCGAAGGATACCGGGTTAGGAGCGTAAATGGTTCTGTACACAATATACGAAACTTATTCATATTATTAAAAAAGTAGCATTTGGTTACATTTATTTAACATGTAGTGAGAATTTGTTTACATAGAATTTATTATAATATAACTATTTGAGCGGACTGATTTTTCTTTCATCTGTATATAAGCCTTTAACATATTCATAAAAAATTATACTAGATAACTATCATTTTTCCGACTATATTTACTATCAGATTATTTTAATAAACCATATCATTTCGAGTACCATACCCCCGTTTAGCCATGATCAACATTGGAATCATTGAAGACAACCATTTTCTGCTAAGTAATTACCGCGAGTTCCTGGAGGACTTCCAGGAGTGTAAGGTCATGTTTGCCTGCAAATCGATAGAGGAATTTATGGACTTGCCGGTTACTTACCCGGATGTAAAAGTAATCCTGTTGGATATCACCTTGCCAGGTATATCCGGTATTGAAGGGCTCCGCGAAGTAAAGCGGGTGTATCCCGATACAAAGGTGATTGTATTATCCGGTCATGAGGAGCAGCAATATATTATTGAGGCCATTAAAAATGGTGCGAGTGGATATGTGATTAAATCCAGCCGCCTTAGTGATATCTATCAGTCGGTGATGGACACCGTGCAAAGCGGCGCTTCTTTATCTCCCCGTGCTGCCCATCTGCTCATTACTCATATCAATAAAGATCCGCTGGAAAGTATTAAAGACAAACTTACCCGCAGGGAGTATGAACTGGTGGCCTTGCTCAAGGAAGGCTACTCATATAAGGAAATGGCAGCAAAGTTGTTTGTAACCGTGTTCACTGTAAACCAACATCTGAAAAAAGTATATTTTAAATTGAATGTTTCAACCAAATCTGAGTTAATCTCAAAAATTTTATCAAATAATTTATTCATTGCCCTGTTTTTTGCCCTTCTTCAGATAAAATAATCAAATTTTCGTTTTTGGTAATATGTCAATGGCTGTGAACGGTAAGTTACTTTAATAAGTAAGGACCCCAAACTAATCGTCTCAATTTATACTGTAGTGAGTAATTGAATCCCACCCCGTTCTGAAGTAATATTGTATTGAGAGGAACGGTCAGTGTAAGTGATGATGTTAAATGCCATATCGATGATATTGAAAGCCTGCTTAACCTGGATAGGATTGGGATTGCTATGCTTGAGTTGTTTGTTTACTTCGTGCGTGTCAACCAAAAATGCTGTTTATTTCAATGATGTAAGGGATACGGTGCTAATGCCGTCAGATAGCAGTTTCGACCCCCGTATCCAAAAGAACGACATATTACAGATCAACGTAAGCAGTCTTAATCCAGAGGATGTGATCATTTATAATGTATCAAACATGACCTCCGCTTCCGGCGCAGGAGGCGCCAATGCAGGAGCCGGTGCCATGCTGGGAGGCTTCCTGGTAGATGAACAGGGATTTATACAGTACCCCGTACTGGGTCCCGTAAAAGTAACAGGCCTCACCAAAAAAGCACTCACCGTATACCTGCATGATCAGCTCATTGAACGAAAGCTCCTGGTAGATCCGGTAGTGAGCATACGGTTCCTCAACTACCGTGTAACCATACTGGGAGAGGTAAGTAAACCAACCGTAGTAAACGTAACCAACGAAAAGATATCGGTCCTTGAAGCATTGGGAATGGCGGGAGATATAACGGTGTTCGGTAAACGGAATAATATTCTGTTGATCCGGGAGATAGACGGGCAGCGGATTATACGACGCATCGATCTGAACGACAAGAGCATTCTGAACTCACCCTACTATTTTCTGCAACCCAATGATATCCTATATGTAGAACCCAATAAGTCAAAAGTGGCGACGGCTGATCGTTCGCGGCAAATCCTGCCAATTATTCTCAGCAGTCTTTCACTACTTGTTATTATCCTGGACCGGTTAGTTATAAATAATTAGGTTATGCAAAAAGTTAACGGACATAAAACCCAGCACACGGAAGCGCCTCAGAGTTTGCTTACTATCATTCGCTCCCGCTATCTGCCATACTGGCCTTTCTTTGCAGGAGCCGTAGTAGCCGCACTGATAGCTGCTTTCCTTTATCTCCGTTATGCCACTCCGCTGTATAAAATATCCGGCGTGCTCCTGGTACAGGAAGCCACCAACGGGCTCGGCGCCAGCGATATGTTGCAATCGCTCGACCTGATGGGTGGCAGCAAAACCGTGATGGAAAATGAAATAGAAATCCTGAAATCACGCACGCTCACAAAAGAAGTGGTAAGGAACCTGAATCTTTATGGAGAAGTAATAGAAAAAGGAAAAATAAGAGACGTTGTACTTTATAAAGATAGCCCGGTGAAATTTACCTTCCTGGAACCGGAGTCTATCCAGATGGCTTCTACCGGCAACTGGCCTTTCACTTATGATCCCGTGCAAAAGCGTATAACCATCGACGGTAAAAAATATCCGCTGAATGATACGGTACAAACCCGTTGGGGAAAAATGCTCATCCAGGCAAAAGCCCGGCATACAGATACCACCGCTGGTTATGTACTGCATATCATGAACGAAAAAACATGGATGCAGATCATCCTCGGTACCATGAAAATTATGCCTGCCGCGAAAGCCGGCAGTGTAGTGGATCTTGAATATACAGACGAAGCGCCGGAACGTGGGGAAGATATTGTGAATGAACTCATCCGGGTATATAGCCAGGCTGCCGTGGAAGATAAGAACAGGACTTCCGCAAACACCATGCGCTTCGTGGAAGAACGCCTGCGCATCGTGAGCACAGAACTGGGCCAGGCTGAAACAGAAGTGGAACACTTCAAAACCTCCCAGGGCATTGTGGATATCAGCGAACAAAGTAAAATATTCCTGGCAGGCGTGCAGGAAAATGACCGGAAGATCAGTGAAGCCAATATGCAGATCTCCGTATTGGATGCCATTGAAAGATATGTTACCAGCCAGAATCCGGGAGGTAACATTGTACCCGGTACATTAGGACTTTCTGATCCGGTGCTGCTGGAGTTGGTGAGCAAGTTGTCTGAAACAGAATTACAACTGGAAAGACTCCGCAAAACCACCGGCGAAAACAGCCCGCTGCTGGCAAGCCTCACACGGCAGGTAGAACGCCTGAAACCTGCTATCATGGAGAACATCGGGAGCCTGCGCGCCAATCTGCAGGCTGGCTTAGCACGCCTTCAGGCGGAGAACAGCCGCAACATGGGTATCATCCGCAGTGTACCTGGAAAAGAAAAAGCATTGCTGGAAGTAAGCCGGCAGCAGGTGATCAAAAATAATATTTACACCTTCCTGCTGGAGAAAAGAGAAGAAACCGCACTGGCATACGCGGCCGCCGTATCCGACAGCCGCGTGGTAGATGCGGGGGAAGCAGCAGCCTATGCTTTCAGTCCGCAGAAACCAATGGTGTACGGTATCTCCGTACTGGCGGCACTTGCACTGGTAGCAGGATTTGTATCGCTGAAAGATATGATGAACCGTGAGGTGATGTTCCGGGCAGATATTGAAAAAATAACGACGGCGCCGATTGCAGCAGAAATTATGTACCACGACAGCAAAGAGGCGATCGTGATGTCTAATAACAGCAGAACAGCCGTGGCAGAACAGTTCAGGGCGTTGAGAACATCTTTGTCTTATATAGGATTAAACGGCGATCGCAAAACATTGTTGATAACCTCTTCCATATCTGGCGAAGGAAAGAGCTTTATATCCGTTAACCTGGCCATGAGTTTGTCACTTGCCAAAAAGAAAGTAGCCCTGCTGGAGTTTGACCTGAGAAAGCCAATGGTCAGCAAGATGCTGAACATGCGCGCGGATCCGGGTATTACGAACTACCTCGTTGGAAAAGCATCACTGCAGCAGATATTGCAACCTGTTGGAGACAACGAGTACCTGTATTTACTGTCTGCCGGTATTATGCCGCCAAACCCGAGTGAACTTATTCTGAATGGTGAACTGGAAAGGTTGCTGAGTGAACTGAAAGAACGTTTCGATTATATCATCATTGATTCTGCCCCTGTTGGACTGGTAACAGACGCCCGCCTGATAGCGCCCTATTGCGATGCTACCCTGTATGTGGTGCGTCACCAGCGTACCCCGAAAAATTATCTTAAACTGATTGAAGAGTTGTATCAGAATAAAGAATTAGGAAAGCTGAACATTGTGTTTAACGGTATCAAGCGGCAAGGTGTGGCAGGATACGGATACGGATCCGGATATGGTGATATTAACGGATACGGTTACACGGAAATAACAAAGAAACCCGGATTATTCAGGCGCACCGTAAAGTAAATGCAGCCCGCTATAGTCGAATTAAATAACAAAGGGCGAAGTCACGCCCGTTCCTGCCTTTATAAATTCTACACAAAACTATCCGATCACCTAAAAACCGGCTACTATGTTTAATGAACAGCCTCCGGTCTGGTATGCGGTATATACCCGGCCCAAATGCGAAAAAAAAGTGGCAGACCTTTTCACCCGTAAAAAGGTGGAACACTACGTCCCCGCTAAACCATTGGTGCGTGCCCGTAAGATCATCCAGGAACCTCTTTTTCCATCCTACGTATTCGTACACATTCCTGAAAGCAGGAGTTGGGTGGTAAAGGAAACAGACAACGTGGTCAACTTCGTATACTGGCTGGGGCAACCGGCCGTGATACCAGACCACGAAATAGCGCTCATCCGCCATTTTCTCCGTGATTATGAAGATGTATCTGTAGAAAAATTTCCTATCCGGGCAGAGGAAGAAGAAAACCGTTCTCCTTCCACGGCCAGGATCTTACAGATCAGCCGTAACCGCGTGAAAGTGGAACTGAATAGCCTGGGCTGCATGCTCGTAGCAACAGTGCCATCCAGGGAAATAACGGTGGTCACCGGCCATAAAACGGTGAACGGACATCATTACTGACCATAAACCAATCATCCTATGATGCAGCATATTCTCCTTTGCGGTGGCTCCGGCACCCGGTTATGGCCTTTGTCCAACCAACAAACGCCCAAGCAGTTACTCACCCTGTTCGACGGCTATAGTCTTTTACAACTCGCTTTCCGGCGAAACCGTTTTGCCTGTAATAAAGTAATGGCGATTGTTAATGAACAACAGTCCGAAATTGTTCAGGAGCAACTGATGCAGGCAGGCGCAGCTGCCCCGGTATGCCTGGCCGAACCGGTAGGCCGTAATACTGCTGCTGCCATTGCCCTGGCTGCCTTTACAGCGGAGCCGGAAACCATACTACTCATCACTCCGGCCGATCACCTGATTGGTACGCCCGACCGCTATGCCATGGCCATTGAAACGGCCGGCCTGCTGGCTGCGGGAAATCATATCGTTACCATCGGCCTGGTGCCCACACGCCCGGACACCGGATTCGGCTACATCAGCTACTCCGGTCATGATGTGCTCCGCTTCGTGGAAAAACCCGACCGCGCCGTAGCAGAAGCCATGCTGGCCGCCGGCGGCTTCCTCTGGAACAGCGGCATTTTCTGCTGTAAAGCACGCATCATGCTGCAGGAGCTGCAAAAACATGCACCTGCTATCTATGAAGCCGCTGCCATCGCCGCGGAAGAATGGAAACAAACCGGTGTGTTATCGAAAGAAAGTATGGAAGCCATTCCTTCAGATAGCATCGACTATGCCGTGCTGGAAAAAAGTGACATCGTAAAAGTAGTGCCCAGCAAAATGGACTGGAGCGATGTAGGCAGCTACGAAGCACTGGCAGACGCATTGTCGCAACACTACCAGTACAGGAATCACCAGGCGGTTTTTATTCAAAGCGATCCGCATAAAAGTATGGTAATCGGAAAAGATAAATTGGTCGCATTGGTGGGCGTGGAAAACATGGTGGTGGTTAATACAGAAAGCGCACTGCTGATCATGCAGAAAGGAAGTGGACAGGATATTAAGCAACTGCATCAATGGGTAAGGGAAAACCGCCCGGAGCTGCTCTAAACATAAACACAATCAATCAACACGTATGGAGGCAAACGATCTTATATATGTAGCCGGCCACCGCGGAATGGTAGGAAGTGCTATTAAAAGGAGACTGGAAACTTTAGGTTACCAGAACATTATTACCCGCACATCCGGCAGCCTGGATTTACGCAATGCCGCCGCAGTGGATGAATTCTTTGCAAAAGAAAAGCCGGCATATGTATTCCTGGCAGCCGCCAAAGTAGGCGGTATACACGCTAATAATACCTACCGCGCAGAGTTCCTGTACGATAACCTCATGATTGCCGCCAACGTTATTCATTCGGCGTGGAAGCATAACGTTACCAAGTTGCAGTTCCTGGGAAGTTCCTGTATCTACCCGCGCATGGCGCCGCAGCCAATTAAAGAAAGCTTTCTGCTGACAGGCACGCTGGAACAAACCAATGAACCCTACGCAATTGCAAAAATTGCCGGCATCAAATTATGCGAGGCTTACCGCGATCAGTATGGCTGCAACTTTACCAGCGTAATGCCTACTAACCTGTTCGGCATTGGCGATAACTATCACCCGGAAAATGCACATGTTTTACCGGCGCTGATCCGCCGGTTTCATGAAGCGAAAGTAAATCAGAAACCATCCGTAACAGTATGGGGCACGGGCATGCCTAAACGGGAGTTTTTATTTGCAGATGACCTGGCAGATGCCTGCGTATATCTCATGCAGCATTACAATGATAAAGAACCGGTGAACATCGGGATAGGAGAAGATCTCACCATTAAGCAACTGGCAGAGTACATCCGGGAAGTGGTTTGTTATGAAGGGGAAATCATTTTTGACGCTACCAAACCCGATGGTACGCCGCGCAAGCTGATGGATGTATCCAAACTGCATCGCCTGGGATGGAAACATAGTATCAGCCTGAAAGAAGGACTGGTAATGGCTTACAGGGATTTTCTGCAACAGGATCAGTTCAAATTACAACCTTAAAACCAGTGGTATGAAAGTAGTCATTGTAGGAACAGGATATGTTGGACTGGTTACCGGCGCCTGCCTGGCTGAAGTGGGAACCAGTGTTACCTGCGTGGATGTGGACGCAGCAAAGATAGCACGGCTTCAGAAAGGGGTATTACCCATTTATGAACCTGGTTTGCCTGAAATGGTGATGCGTAATCAGGCAAGCGGCCGTCTTTCTTTCACTACCTCGCTGGCCAGCGCATTGCCCGGAGCTGAAGTGGTATTTATTGCCGTAGGCACACCACCGGGAGAAGATGGCAGTGCAGACCTGAAGTATGTATTACAGGTAGCGCATGAGGTAGGACAATACATGGAGCATTACCTGCTGCTGGTAACCAAAAGCACCGTGCCCGTTGGCACCGCCGCCCGCGTGAACCGCGCAGTAAAGGAGAGCCTGTCGGCCCGCCAGCTGATCATCGATTATGATGTGGCTTCCAACCCGGAGTTCCTGAAAGAGGGCGCCGCCGTAAATGATTTCCTGAAACCTGATCGTATTGTCGCCGGCGTAAGTACTACCCATGCCCGCGAAGTGCTGGAACAATTATACCGGCCATTTGTGTTAAACGGACACCCGCTGCTTTTTATGGACATCGCTTCTGCGGAGATGACTAAGTACGCAGCCAATGCCATGCTGGCTACCAGGATTTCCTATATGAACGATATCGCCAACGTATGCACGCTCGTGGGTGCAGATATCAACCAGGTGCGTAAAGGTATCGGCAGCGATCCCCGCATCGGGAAACACTTCCTGTATCCCGGCATCGGCTACGGTGGTTCCTGTTTCCCAAAAGATGTAAAGGCCCTGATCCAAACCGGCCGCGAATATGGCTATCAGCTTCGTATCCTGGAAGCAGTGGAAGCCGTGAATGAAGATCAGAAGAAAATATTATCCGATAAAGTGCTCCGTCACTTCGACGGCGACATCAAAGGTCGCACGTTCGCCGTATGGGGACTGTCTTTCAAACCTAACACCGACGACATGCGCGAAGCGCCTTCGCTGGTGCTGATCAGCAGCCTGCTGGAAGCCGGCGCACAAGTGCGTGTATACGATCCCGTTGCCATGGAAGAGGCGCTTCACCTGCTGGGCGACAGCGTCACCTTTGCGGATGATATGTATGCCGCCGCTGCAAATGCAGACGCCGTATTGCTGGTAACGGAATGGAATGCCTTCCGGATGCCCGACTGGCCACGACTGCGCAGCCTGCTGCAAACGCCACTGCTGTTCGATGGGAGGAACATCTATGATGACGTACAACTGGTAAAACATGGGTTCACTTACTATGGTATCGGCAATACAGCTGCTACCCCGGTAAATGCCCTTATGCAATAACTTATTTCTTTTTATCACTAAAAAATAACGATCGTATGAAAGTAGCCCTGATAACAGGTATTACCGGCCAGGATGGCGCTTATCTGGCAGAACTGCTGCTGGGAAAGGGATATATGGTGCATGGTGTAAAACGCCGCGCTTCGCTGATCAACACCGAAAGAATTGATCACCTCTACCAGGATATGCACAGTGAAAATGTGCGCTTCCGTTTGCATTACGGCGATATGACCGACAGCACCAACCTCATACGCATTATACAGGAAACCCAACCGGATGAAATTTATAACCTGGCTGCCATGAGCCATGTACGGGTAAGTTTTGATACCCCGGAATATACTGCCAACGCAGATGGTATAGGCACGCTGCGCCTGCTGGAAGCACTGCGCATCCTGAAAATGGAAAAGAAAACACGCATCTACCAGGCCAGCACCTCCGAGTTGTACGGACTGGTACAGGAAGTACCACAACGTGAAACAACGCCTTTCTACCCGCGCAGCCCATATGCTGTGGCGAAGTTATACGCCTACTGGATTACGGTAAACTACCGCGAGGCTTATGGAATGTATGCCTGCAACGGTATCCTCTTTAACCACGAAAGCCCGCTGCGCGGAGAGACTTTCGTAACCCGGAAGATCACCAGGGGCGCTGCTGCGATCGCACTCGGACTGCAGGATAAACTGTACCTCGGTAACCTGGATGCACAACGCGACTGGGGCCACGCAAAAGATTATGTAGAAGCCATGTGGCGCATCCTTCAACAGGAAACACCAGATGACTACGTAATTGCTACCGGTATTACCACTACCGTGAGAGAGTTTGTACGCATGTCCTTTGCAGAACTGGGTATCGAAATCGCCTTCACCGGCACCGGTGCTGAGGAAGTGGGTACCGTAGCCGCCTGCACAAACGAAGTATATGCGTTGCCGTTAGGAAAGCAGGTAGTCGCTATTGATCCGCGTTATTTCCGCCCTACGGAAGTAGAGCTGCTGATAGGCGACCCTACCAAATCCAAAACAGTACTCGGATGGGAACCAGCCTACGACCTGGCTGCACTGGTAAAGGAAATGATGGCCAGCGACGTGGCATTGTTTGCAAAAAAAGAAGTGACACAACTGGAACACTTAATCGGATAATTAAATCAACATGCAGGTAGCGAACAGGGTGATATTAAATACAGGCGCGCTTTACGGACGGATGCTGATCACCGTTTTTATTTCCTTATATGCCACCCGGCTGGTACTCAACCTGTTGGGCGCGGCAGACTACGGATTGTTTAACCTGATCAGCGGGGTCATTGCCATGTTGTCTTTCCTGAACATGGCAATGACCATCAGCACGCAGCGGTATATGTCTTTTCACCTTGGCACCAAAGACGCACACAAACTGAAAGTGGTGTTTAACTCCAGCGTATTGCTGCATTTTGTACTGGGCCTGGCATTGGTGCTGCTGTTTGAAGTGATAGGCAGCTATCTTTTTGATCATGTGCTCAATTATCCTGCATCCCGCACCATGGCTGCCAAACTTATTTTTCAGTTCATGGTGGTCAGCGCGTTCTTTACGATCATCTCTGTGCCTTACGATGCTACATTGATTGCACAGGAAAATATGGTGATGGTAGCTATAATGGGAATAGTGGAATCCGTAGGCAAACTGCTGATAGCACTCAGCCTGCAATACACTTCATACGACCGGCTCATTGTGTATGGCGGTCTTATGGCATTGCTCACCGTATTACTGCTGGTGTTTAAGCAGGTGTATTGCGCGGTGAAGTATGAAGAAAGCCGCATCCGCATCCGGCAGTATTTCGACAAAAGCCTTTTGAAAGAAATGTTTGCCTACGCAGGGTGGAATATGTTTGGCGCCGGCAGTTTTGTGGCACGTAACCAGGGCATCGCTCTTCTGCTGAATGTTTTCTTTGGCACCATCGTTAATGCAGCTTATGGCATCGCTAACCAGGTGAATGCACAGCTCAGCTACTTTTCTGTTACCATGCTGCGGGCATTAAATCCGCAGATCATTAAAAGTGAAGGCAGCGGCGACCGTCCGAGGATGCTGCGGCTGGCCATGATTGCCAGCAAGTTTTCCTTTTTCCTGCTGAGTTTTTTCGCCATCCCCATGATGATAGAAATGCCATTTGTATTGCAATGCTGGCTGAAACAAGTACCTGATTTTACCGTCATGATGTGCCGCCTGATTATCATCGCTACATTAATTAACCAGCTGTCGTCGGGCATACAGGTAGCGGTACAGTCGGTAGGGAAAATAAGAAAGTACCAGGTGGTAGTCAGCACAATGGTACTGTTCAATTTACCCATTGCCTGGTTGCTGCTGAAGGCAGGATATCCCGCGGCTACGGTATTGATCAGTGCCATCGCCATAGAAGTAGTAAGCGGCATTTACCGCATGATGGCGGCGAAAACTATTACGGGCTTATCGCCGGCAGTGTTTACCCGGCAGGTGATCATCAAATCAATAGTGCCGGCATTGCTGGCAGCCGGACTGGCCTGCATCCCGCAACTATTCATGGGAGAAGGATTTATGCGGCTGGGCGTTACCACAACAATAAGTATCATCAGCATCGTATTCCTCATCCGGCTCATCGGGCTAACCACCGATGAAACCGCGAAAGTGGAACAATTACTCAACAGGATTTTCACAAAACTACAGGCACGGCTAGTGGTATTAAAAGCGAATTAAGATATGAACATTCTTTTCTTCACAGACATATCTCCCTTCCCGCAAAACGGGGGAGAACGCATCAGGAGCTACTACCTGATCAAAGCTTTGTCGCAGCTCGGTTATGAGGTGATTGCCGTGGTACAGAATGTGGAGAAGGTGGACCTGCAAAAATACCATCTCCCTAACGTCACTTTTTATACTTATGAAACAAAACCTTTCGATCTGCTGACCCGTATTACGGGTAAACAATACTTCCAGCGCTCTGCCACCGTTATGAGCATTTTTGAAGAGGTTTGCCGCGAATATCCGCTGGCAGCAGCTATCCTGGACTATGGCTATGTAGGTCATTATATTTCTTATTTCAGGCAGAAGCAGATCCCCGTTATCCTGGGCACACACAACGCACAGCCCATGATCACCTGGCAGCTGCCCTCAAAAAATATTGTGGATAAGCTGCGCAAGTGGCAGCTGTTTAGTATGGAAAAACTGCATGAGCGCATGTACTTTAACAAAGCTGCTGCGGTACTGGTAGTTAGTGAAGATGATAATGCCTATCACACACGCTTCCTGCCTAAACAGAAAGTTTTTACGGTTCCCAACTTCCTGGATGCGAAGGATTATCACTTCACCGGGAAGAAGCAGCAGCGTGTGCTGGTGATGACGGCTAACTTCGGCGTATATATGAATTTCGCCGGCCTCAAGTGGTTTATCGAAAACGTGTGGGATGATGATCTGGCCGGAAAGTACGACCTGTGGCTCGTAGGCAGAGGTTCTAAAGAAGCGTTGAAACAAATTACCGGCAAAGAAGAATATCGCAATATTGTAGCCTTTGGAAAGGTGGATGATGTGAAGTGGTATATCTCCGTGGCCAGCGCAGTGATCATTCCGTTGGTGCATGGCAGCGGTACACGCCTGAAATGCCTGGAAGCAATGGCACTCAGTACACCGATTATCAGTACCCGGAAGGGAGTGGAAGGCGTGAAGAGTCATCACTTTATTGTGTCTGATGAACCTGAAGCGTTTAAGCAATCCCTGCTGGCTTTTGATCCGGAAACGGATAAGGGTGCGCGGTTACGGGAAGATTTTTTACAGGAATACAGCCTGGACGTAAACCGGGAACGGCTACAGCAAATTGTTCACTACGCGGTTCGCGGTAAAATGCCTGCCTATGTTTAACCGGATCAAAATAGCCATGTACACTTTGTTGAGTGGCGTGAATGTAGCACTGGTGGGGCAGTTGAAGCTCAATGAGATCATGGTGCTGCTGTCTACCCCCTTTGTATTTGACCTGCGGGACTTTAAAGCATACCCCATGTTCCGCAAGATCATCTTTGCATTGGTAGCGCTCTTCGTGTTCCAGGCTATTACTGATCTGTTTATTGTACACAGCTCTTCAGAGAATTTCATGCGGGGCTGGGCGGCCATCATTATGTCTATCCTCTCTTTTATTTTCCTGTTTAAAACTTTGGAAGATGATCAGGCCATCTTCTTCTTCCTTTGCATGACCCTTATCAAAAATATTATCTGGACAGATGATAATGCCGATACGGATATGTCGTACTTCAAGTTTAAGATGGTACCTATCCTGTCGTACGCTGTTTATATCTGTTCTTTCCTTTTATATCGCAGAGGACAATGGAAGGCAGTGCTGGCGCTGCTATTAGGCTACAGCCTGTTATGTTTTGCCCGCGACTCGCGCTCAACAGGCATGGTCTTTTTCCTGGGCGCCATTATCATTTACTGCTTTAACAGTGGTATGTACCTCACCCGCGACCGGTTGCTGGTGTTTGGGATTGCAGGCGCTATCCTGTTCCAGTTTGCCTATGTATGTTATGTAAATGCAGTGATGAATCATGAAATAGGAGGAGATCATGCTTCCGAGCAAATCGACCGGCTCGATAATCCTTATAATCCGTTGTCATTACTGATGACAGGCAGGGGCGAAACCTTTGCTGCAATGGCAGCCATTGCCGATGCACCGCTGTTCGGTCATGGTTCCTGGGCAAAAGACGACAACCTGCAATATTACCGGATCCTGTTGCTGTACCAGAATGAAGAAATGAATGAACAACTGGCTACCTCAACAGACCACCTGATCCCCAGTCACTCGATCCTGTTGGGGGCCTGGGTAAACTGCGGGCTGGGTGGATTTATTGCGGTACTGCTGATATTCATATTCCTGCTGAGAATGGGATTTTACCTCATTCGCAACGCTGCGGATACAGCATTGTACCCGGTACTGGTACTGATGACGATTGGGGTAATATGGACTTTTCTTTTTTCCCCCATCCAACAACTAAGGTTTAACATACCTGCCATCGGTGCAGTGCTGTTGCGTGCCTACTATGATTTTATGGAAGAATCTGCCACGGAGGAAGTACCCGTACAAATAAATGAAACGATCGATATGCTATCTCCCGAAGGGAAAATATAAACGGTAAAAAAACATCAGCTATGAAAATATGCTTCATTACACTAGGGGATATTAAATTCATTGCCACCATGAAACGGGCGATAGGCATGGCCGGACCGCTGCTGTCGCTAGGCTGGGAAGTGTCTATCATTGCGCAGGACAGTGAAGAGAACCGGAAACGTATAGCCATGGAGTGTAGTGAGGCAGTGAAGGTATACTACTATCAGCCTGGCTCCGCAGGAGAAGAAGTCAGGGTAAAAACAGAGCTGGTAAACCAGATTGCACCAGACTATGTGTTATTCTGTTCTTTCAGTTTCCGTAACCGTATTTCCAAAGGTAAGCTCAACGTAAAACCCAAAATACTTATCGAACATTCGGAGCTGCCTTCCGGTATCCCGGATAATAAAGGCATCCGCAAACTGGCGATGTTGGCGCTGGAGTATTGGTCGGTGTTGTATGCGGACGGATTGCTGTGCGCCAGCAAGTATCTCTGTAACGTATATACGAAAAGGGCAGCGCAGCTGTTTCGTAAACAACTTCCGGTGTTGTACTCGCCTTACGCCTTCAATAATGATGTGATAGCGTCGCCGCGGATCCGCCTGGATGAATTGCAGGATGCTTATAAAGGCAAAACGATACTGATCTATATGGGCACGCTTACCCGCAACTATGGCCTCTTTACGATGTTGCAGGCAATGGAAATGGTAAGCAAGGAAAGAAGTGATGTGGTATTAATGTTATTGGGACAGGGCCGGCATATGGTGGAAGCAAAAGCTTTTGTCAAGGAAAAGCAGCTGGATGCACAGGTTGAATTCCTGGGCTATGCACCCGAAGAAGATCTCAGTTCCTGGTTCACCGCGGCCGATGCATTTATTTCCCCGCTGAATGATACTGTGCAGGACTGGGCGCGTTGTCCCAGTAAGATTTACATGTACCTGCCATTTGGCAAGCCGGTGTTTACCTGTGCTATTGGCGAGCCATTGGAAATATTCGGGCACGAGGGATATTATTTCAACAACAATGCACCGGCATCACTGGCGGTATTGATCAGCAAACTGGCTAATGGCAAGCTGGCGCTGGCAACGGTGAATAGCGAAGCCCACAGCTGGGAACGACGGGCAGTTGACTTTACAGCATGGATCAACAGTAACGATGCAGTAAAAGTACTACGTATTGCTAACCTGTAAATGACTACAACGTGAATTATGTTTATTATAAAGATCCCAAAGGGAATTTTGGTGATGACCTGAACGGGTGGCTCTGGCCCAAGTTGTTTGGCGAAGGCAATATCGGTGATCCCGAGGCATTCCTGGGCATTGGTTCTATCCTGTTCGACGGCTCTCCGCTATTCAGGGATATACCGGACAAATGCAAGATTGTTTTCGGCACAGGCGTGAGGCCTTCTCATCAAACCTTCAGTCTCGACAGCAGTTGGGATATCCGTTTCCTGCGGGGGCCATTGTCGGCCTATGCGTTTAATAACCAGTTCCCGTACATCGCAGATGCTGCCTACGCCATTCGCCAGCTGCCGGAGTTTGATAAATTCCTGAAGATGAAGAAAAAGCACAAGGTGAGCGTGATTCCTTATTTTAAATCAGTCCCGTTTTTCGATTGGGAAGCACTTTGTAATAAACTGGGTTATAATTATATCTCACCACGTTCGGAGCAAGGCGTAGAACATACGTTGCAGGAAATCGCCGCATCGGAGTATGTGATTGCGGAAGCCATGCACGGCGCCATCCTCGCCGATGCGCTACGCGTGCCCTGGCACCGCTTTATATTATCTACACCGCACACAGAGGGCAGTGGTGTGGCTGAGTTTAAATGGATGGACTGGCAGGCTGCGATTCAACTATATAATATCAATGCTACACCGGTAAAACTTTACCGCAAATCATTTCTTCACCAGAAAATTAAAACCCTCTCCGGCAATCGCATCAGCGCAGAATTTATGGCCAGGGATATTGTAAAAACGGACCTGTTAAAAACACTGCAGGGTGTGAACGGTTTCTATTTATCTGAAGAAGATGTTATCAGACGTATTGATAATAAGATTCATGATCAGACTTTTTTATTGAGAAAAGAAAAGTGCATGGATAAATCATCTTTCATCACAACACATTAATATATGCAGCAGGAATTTATTTTATCAGCAGGAACAGGACATTTCTTTTTTGGTTTTCATGACCTGGTAGCTTGGAATGCTGCAGGTGATAAATTGCTTGCATTACAAACACCCGACATTACTGTTCCCCCGGATCCGCGCATTCCCTGCGGCATTGGCTATTTCGATGCAGCGCAGCAATTCCGCCGGATGGGAGATACCTACGCTTATAATTATCCACAGGGAGCCCGCCAGCAATGGATCGGCGATACAGATACTTTTATCGTGAATGACCGGGTTGATGATGTATGGGGTTCCCGGATATATGATACAAATGCCGGCAAATGTGTGAGTGTGTTGCATCAGCCCGCCCATGTGATCACAGATGAAGGCGTTGCCTTTGGTATCGACTACGCAAGGCTGTATCGTGTAGGAGGATATGGATACACCGGTATTGCTGATAAGTATGCGCACGTTCACGTACCTGATAACTCCGGTATTGTAAAACACAATGTATATACCGGTGAGCAAACATTATTGCTGTCTATTGCTGCTGCCGCTAATTATAAAATGAATCCCGCTTTGGGACAACATCATTATATCACGCACCTGCTGCTGAATCCCTCGCAGCAACGGCTGGCCTTCCTGCACCGCTATAAGTTAAAAGACGGAGGTGAAACCACGCGGCTCATGACGATCGGTGTGGATGGCAGCGACCTGAAATGCCTGGCTACAGGCTTTCTCAGTCATTTCGACTGGAAAGATGATTCACACATCGCTATCTGGGGCAGAACAGGCAGTAACATCGAAAAACTGCGTGGTTCCCTGTTGTATAAAATGATGCCTTCCGGATTGATTTCCGGGGGAAAGAAAGTGCTGAAGAAATTATTGTATACAAAAGAGAAAGGTGCAAAAGCGGTAGCGCCCTTCAACTGGTTGTTACTGGAGGATGTGGATAACGGGGCTCCGGCTATGTTAGCGAAAGATATTATTACGGAAGACGGGCACCCGATGTTTTGCCCGGCTGACCGCGACTGGATGATTTGTGATACTTATCCCAATCAACAGGGAATCCGGACGCTGTTCCTTTTCCAGTACAGCACGCAAAAGAAAGTGACGTTGGGTACTTACCGTATGATTGACGATAAACCTGATCTGAAGCAGGCGCACCCTTTACTGGCCGGCGTGGAAGAAGGAGTGTTAAAAGCGTTTTCGCTGGAACAGATGGCCTTTACACGCAGCGGTCTCCACTGCGATTTACACCCACGCTGGAAGCGTGATGGTAACGTGGTGGCGTTCGACTCCATCCACGAAGGCCGCCGCATGATCTATGGTTATGATGTGAGCAGTATTATTCATGCACATAAAAATGTACTGGTATGATTGCCATTCTGCAGCCACTGGTGCCGCATTACCGCGAACATTTTTTTAACCGGCTCAATGAGCAGGCGCCTTTCGATCTGTATTGTTATGATCAGGCAGATGCTATCAAACAGCAAAACCTGTCTGCCGGCAACACCGCAGTGAAGCAATTGCCTGCCTGGAGCGTAGGCCCGTTTGTGTTATATAACCCGTTACGTTTTTTTAATAAAGACTATAAGGTACTGGTGTTGATGCTCAATTTCGCGCATCTGTCTACCTGGATGATCCTGTTGCTGAAACCCTTGCTGAAACAAAAAGTTATCCTTTGGGGACATGGTATTTCGGTGAAGAGATATGTGCAGGAAGAACAACGACCCAGCCGCCTGTTGAAATGGATGATACAACTGGCCGATGCTACCTGGTTTTACACACCAAAAGAGATGGCGCTCTGGCAACAGGAAATGCCGGGGTTAAAGGCAGTGGCTTTGAACAATACGATTTCTGAAGTGGAAAAGATTATGCAACGGGAGGCGCCCGATAAAGCAGCGCTCCGTGAAAAGTATAATATCCGCTCAAAACGGATACTGATCTATTGCGCCCGCTTTAATGAAACCGGCCGTCGTATTGATTTGCTGGAGAAGCTGATGCAGGAAACTGATCCGGAGCAGTATGGATTTATCATCATTGGGGCAGGTAAATACAAGCCCGATTTCAGCAGTTATCCACATGTACATGACTTTGGGGCGGTGTATGATCCGATTATAAAACAGGAGCTGTTTGGTATCGCCGACCTGTATTTTCAGCCGGGATGGGTGGGATTGTCGGCGGTGGAAGCAATGGCTTATGGCAAGCCGGTATGCACTTTTAGGCGCAGTGAGGAAGTGCTGCAGTGCGTGGAGTATAGTTATGTCCGCGATGGCTACAACGGGCTGATCTTCGATAGCATGGACGAGTGTTTGTATGTGCTGGATCAGTTGTCAGATGAAGAGATCATCAGGCTGGGGCAACATGCCAAACAATTTGTGGGAGAAAATCTGACCATGACGGCTATGGTGGATAATGCTTTTCACTCGCTGGATTCAATGAATAAATAACCCTTGTTTATGAAGATACTTTTTATTGTTCCTTCCTACAAACCGGCCTACGTGTACGGAGGTCCTATTGTAGTGATAGCGCGGCTGGCGGAGCAACTGGTGTTAATGGGGCACCAGGTGGAAGTATATACTACCACGGCCAACGGCGCCAGGGAACTGGATATAGCGGCTAACACCACGGTGATCATGGATGGGGTGAAGGTAACCTATTTCAAAAGGATCACCGGTGATCACACGCATGTGTCGCCGGCATTGTGGAAAGCAGTTTGGTCTAATGCAAAACAGTTTGATAAAGTACATATTCACTCCTGGTGGAATTTCCTGGTGATGGGCGCTTCCTTTATCTGTAAATGGAGAAAGCTAAAACCACTGTTGTCTCCGCATGGCATGTTTTGCGACTATGTGCTGACGGCGCGGAACAACCGTAAGAAGAAACTGCTGCACACGGTAATGGGTAAACGTTTGCTAAAAAATACTTACCTGCATGTATCATCGGAACTGGAGTGGAAGGAATGCCGGCAGGTGAATACTCACTGGGAGGGCGGACAGGTGTTTAACCTCGTGGATTTACCGGAGGGGAGTTTTGTGCGGAAAGAGAACGAGGTATTTACCATCAGCTTTCTTTCCCGGGTAGATCCCAAGAAGGGATTGGATCTGCTGATCCGTGCATTAGCGAAGGTAACATTTCCCTACCGGCTGCAGATCGCCGGCAGTGGTGATGCGCAGTATGTAGCAATATTAAAGGATTTAATTGCGTCGCTCGATATGGATAATAGCGTCGAATGGGTAGGTTGGAAAGGCAGTGAGGATAAATTTCATTTCCTCGCTGCCACCGACCTTTTTGCGCTAACCTCCCGTAATGAAAACTTTGCCATTGTAGTAATTGAATCGTTGTATGCCGGTACCCCGGTGCTGATCAGCGATCAGGTGGGACTGGCAACCTATGTGCAGCAGCATGATCTGGGCTGGATTACCGGAATCGATAGCGTGGAGATGATTACAGCGCAGCTCACTGCTGCTTACCAGGAAAAGGGGCAACGGCAAAGGATTACACGGTCTGCCCCTTTACAGATCCGTAATGATTTCAATGATGCCACGCTGGCATCGTCTTATGTAGAACTGTATGAAAAATGTAGCTAGATGAAGATCGCGGTAGTTATACTCACATTTAATGAATCGTTGCACCTGGCACGCTGCCTGGAGAATCTCCGGCAAATAACGGATGAGCTGTACGTAATAGATGCTTTTTCAACAGATGATACTGTAGCGATAGCGGAAAGATATGGCGCAAAGGTTTTTCAGCGTAAATGGGTGAACTATGCCAACCAGTTTCAGTGGGCATTGGACCATTGCGGCATTGAAACACCCTGGATCATGCGCATGGATGCAGATGAATACCTGGAACCCGGACTGGTAAAAGAAATCCGGCAACGGATGGATAAAGTGCCGGACGGTATAACAGGCATATATATACGCCGCAAGGTGTTATTCAAAGGTAAATGGATCCGCTTCGGTGGTTTCTACCCGCATACCCTGTTGCGGATATGGCGCAACGGGGTAGGCAGCATCGAACAGCGCTGGATGGATGAACATATTGTATTGTCCGACGGCGCTACGATGCTGTTTAAAGAACATATTGTAGACGATAACCTGAACTCCATTCACTGGTGGGTAAACAAACATAACAACTACGCCATCCGTGAAATGGTAGATCTGCTGAACATCCGCTATGGTTTCTGGCAAACCGATGAAAGGCTGCTGCGGGAGAGTGGAACACAAGCCAAACGCAAGCGGTTCCTGAAAGAGAAGGTATACGCTTCTATGTCGCCTGGAATGCGGGCCTCGCTGTACTTTCTGTTCCGCTATGTGCTACGTTACGGTTTCCTTGATGGCTACAAAGGCTTTCTGTTCCATTTCATGCAGGGGTACTGGTATCGTTTGCTCGTAGACGTTAATGTGCAGGAATTTCAGCAAAAGCTCGATGGAAACGAAAGCCGGGAAGATATTATGGCGTTGCTAAAACAGGATTATAACATTCATATCTGATATCACATGACCACTAATCTTGCTGCATTTAATACAGGCAGTTATTATGCCGGCCCTAAGTGGAAAGTGCTGTTATGGTACTTCTGTAACTACTATATTTTCAACAGTGCTTTCCCCTGGCCTTATGGGTTCAAAAGTAAGCTGCTGAAGCTGTTTGGCGCCCGTGTAGGGAAGGGACTTGTCATAAAAACAAAAGTGCGTATCAAGTATCCATGGTTGCTGACCATCGGCGATCATTGCTGGATAGGGGAATCGGTGTGGATCGACAACCTGGCTGCGGTAACGCTGGGAGATCATGTTTGTCTCTCGCAGGGCGCCTTGTTGCTTACCGGCAACCACGACTACAAACAACCGGATTTTCCTTACCGGCTTGGTCCTATTCATATTGAAAATGGCGCCTGGATAGGCGCTATGGCGGTGGTCTGTGCAGGTGTTACCTGTGGCAGCCATGCGGTACTTACGGTGAATAGTGTGGCATCAAAAGAGATGGAACCCTGGCTGATTTATTCCGGGAATCCTGCAGTGGCAGTTCGCAAACGGGAAATGAAGGGACATACAGTAACCCTGCTAAATACAGCGGCTATATGAAGAAATGGTGCTTACATATCGCGTTAATAATGGGCCCTGCCACGGCAGTGGCGCAGGTTCACTTTACGGATTCGTTGGAGGTGCATGCCGGTGCAGTAGGAACTGTTGCTTCGAAAGACTACCAGCCGCTCTGGCTCATGGCGAATCATTTTGGCACTATCAGCGATCGTAAAGGAGATGTATCTACCCATGTAGGCTTCAGCAACGGGCATGTATGGAAGGAGGATTATTACGTCAGGTATGGGCTGGATGTATATAATAACGACCAGTTTCATCAGACATTTATAGAGCAGGGATATGTAAAAGCCGGTTATAAACACTGGGAAATCAGGGCAGGGCGGTATGAGGAAATCGTCGGGGAAACAGACAAGGACCTCAGCAGCGGCTCTATGGGAATCAGCGGCAATGCGCTTCCCATCCCAAAAGTAGGCATCGCGGTAACACAGTATACCGATATTCCCTATACGAATGGTTGGCTGCAGTTCAAAGGGCTCATCAGCCATGGCTGGATGGGAAACGACCAGTACATCAAGAACGCGTGGCTGCATGAGAAAAATTTCTACCTCCGCATAGGGAAAAGAAAACTAAAGTTATTTGGCGGCATACAGCATTATGCGGTATGGGGTGGTAACCGGAAAGATCTGCCAAAGATCACCGCTGACTGGCAGGGATTTATGGATGTGCTGCTTGTAAAAACAAAAGATGATGGGACCGTTGGCACGACCGATATACAGCCTAACCGTCCCGGCGATCACCGCGGTATTATAGAAGGGGGGATTGAGTGGGAAAATGACCAGTTGTCGCTTCGCCTGTATAATCAAACTCCTTTTGAATCCGGGCAGGGCATTGATATCCGGAACATCGACCGGCTCCTGGGCGTTGTGTATACCAATAAGCAAGCCGGCAGCTGGCTGGAGAAGATTACGGCAGAGTTTCTTTATACGAAACAGATGAATGATTTCTTCCCGTTGCACCAGCGCGAAAGCTACTACAACAACGGCGTATACCTTACCGGCTGGGATTATCATGAGCGCGTGATCGGCACGCCGTTGTTCATCGACCGGGATCGCGGACAGCATTACTTCCCCAGCATGAAACCGTTCAATTGGAATGATCCCAAGGATTCGCTGAGAGCAAAAGGAGGGAATATTATTAACAATCGTGTAATGGGAGTGCATATTGGCGCACTTTATCATCTCCCGAAAAAAATTACCGGCAGAACATTAATTACCTACACACAGAATTATGGTACCTACACCAATACCGCCCTTTTCAAACCAATGAAACGGCAATGGTATACACTACAGGAGTTCCAGTACCAGGTGTCGTCGAAAGGACTTGCCCTGAAAGCATCCATAGCAGTGGACCAGGGACAGCTCTCCGATAACATGGGATTTATGTTAGGGGTATTGTGGAGTTGGCGGAAATAATATTTAAATATAACGTATATGGGCAAACGAATATTACTGATAGGCGGCAATTTTTCACCAGAGCCAACGGGAATAGGAAAGTACAACGGAGAAATGATCAGTTGGCTGGCAGATAACGGGTACGACTGCACGGTAATAACTACTTATCCCTATTATCCGCAATGGCAGGTGCAACCGCCCTATGAGCGCTCCAAGAACTGGTTTAAAAAAGAAGTACATCCGCAGGGGAAGGGAAAACTGACGGTATACCGTTGTCCGCAATATGTGCCTGCAGAGCCTTCCGGTAAGAAAAGAATGTTGCAGGATTTTTCTTTTGCAGCCGCTGCATTCGTAAAAGTGATGCAGCTGGTATGGAAAAAGAAATATGATATAGTAATTACAGTGGCGCCGCCGTTTCACCTGGGATTGCTGGCGGTCCTCTATAAAAAACTGCGGGGCGCCAGCTTCGTGTATCATGTGCAGGATCTGCAAATAGAGGCCGCGCGCGATTTACAGATGATCCGCTCCCCGCGGCTGATTAACACGCTGCTGAAACTGGAAAAGATGATTCTCCGGCAGGCGGATCATGTAAGCAGCATAGCAGACGGGATGATCCGTAAAATAAGTGACAAGGCGGGCAGGGAAGTATTTTATTTTCCAAACTGGGTGGATGTAACACAATTTCATCCGCTAACGGATAAGGCTATATTAAAGCAGTCGTTCGGTTTTTTGCCCACTGATAAAATTATATTGTACTCCGGCGCCATCGGTGAAAAACAAGGGCTGGAAGCCCTGCTGCATGCTGCTGCGTCCTGGCAGCACCGGGAAGAAATGAAATTCCTGATCTGTGGTTCCGGCCCATATAAAGCCAAGCTGGAACAGGTAGCATCGCAACTGCAGTTAAAGAACACGATCTTTTTTCCATTGCAACCGCTTGCACAGTTTAATAACTTTTTGAACATGGCAGACGTACACCTGGTCATACAAAAATCACACGCCAGCGATCTCGTGATGCCATCCAAACTAACGACCATACTTGCAGTGGGCGGTATTGCACTGATTACGGCCAATGAGGGTACCGGCCTGCATGAGCTGGTAAGCCGGCATCAGATGGGCATCCTCGTAGAGGCGGAAAACCAGGAAGCCCTTCAAACAGGAATAGGCAGGGCCGTATGGGAAAATACTGCCGACATTGCAAGGAATGCCCGTGAATTTGCAGCCAGCCATCTTTCTATTTCGGGTGTGATGACGCGCTTTAAAGAACAGGTGGCGTAGCGCTTTCTTTTATTGATCAACCATATTCTATTTTATGCTGAACCGGTATCTCAAAATTTGCAGTATCCAGTTGATTGTGCTGGATTTTATCTGGCTGAATGTATTGTTTTTTTTAACCAGCTCCTGGTTGCAGCGGTACGACCGCATGCAGGATATTAATGTGGATATTTTCCTCGTGGTATCAAATCTCTCCTGGCTGGTTGCTTTATACACTACCGGTATTTATTTCCTCAGTCAGCAGTTGTCGTTTGACCGAATCGCCCGCAAAACCATACAGAGCATATTGTTGTACCTGTTGCTGTTGTTGTTGTCCTTGTTTCTGACCAAGCAGTTATATTCCCGGTTGTTTATCCTGAGCTATTGCTCCAGCTTCCTGTGCATGGTATTGCTGGGCCGGTGGCTTTTTTACAAGGTTACCCGGCATATCCTGCATCGCAGCGGCGTGGAAAAGAAAGTGGTGATCCTCGGGTATAATGATCTTTCCAAGCAACTGGCGGATCAGTTGATAGGGGATAACAGCAATCTCAAGTTTGAAGGTTATTTTGAAGAATACAGCAACGTGCATGAGTTGTCTTACTACCCGGTGATAGGCAACCTGGAGGCTTGCGTGCCTTATGCACAGTCTAACAACATCCGTGAAATATATTCTACATTATCTCCCGAAAAATTTCCTTACCTGTATACTTTGGCAAGGGAAGCAGAATTAAACCTGATTCATTTCCGCTTTGTGCCCGATTTCAAGTTGTTTGTAAACAGGCAGATCTTTGTGGATTACTTTAATAACATTCCCATTATTTCATTGCGTTCTGAGCCGTTGGATGATATTGCCAACCGCATCCGTAAGCGGGTGTTTGATATTATCTTCAGCAGTCTTGTGATTGTTTTTATTCTTACCTGGCTGATCCCTTTGCTGGCGCTGCTGATCAAGCTGGAGTCGCGGGGACCGGTGTTTTTTATTCAATATCGTACAGGCCGTAATAACCTGAACTTCCCCTGTTTGAAACTGCGGAGCATGTATGTGAATAACGAGGCGAACGCGAAGCAAGCTACGCGGCATGATAGCCGGTTTACGCGGATCGGGCGTATCCTGCGTAAAACAAACCTGGATGAAATGCCGCAGTTCCTCAATGTTTTTATGGGTGATATGTCTATTGTAGGTCCCCGTCCACATATGCTTCGTCATACCGAAGAATTTTCCCGGGTGATCCAGCAATACATGATCCGTCATTTTCTGAAGCCCGGTATTACAGGATGGGCGCAGGTTTGCGGTCTGCGTGGGGAAATTACAGAAGAATCGCATCTGCGCAAAAGGATTGAACATGATATCTGGTACATGGAAAACTGGTCTGTATATCTCGATCTCCGTATTATATTTTTAACGATCAGGAATACGATTAAGGGAGATGAAAATGCGTTTTGAATAGGTATGGTTTGTGTGAATGATAGGGTCCTGCCTCATCATTAAAATCACCAAAACCATGGCAAAGAAAAAAAATCCTATTATCGGAACGTCAAACAGGAAAGTGGATAGTCTTACCCCGCATACAGAAGAAGGGGTGGACCAATTCCTGACAACTAACCAGGGAGTGCGCATTAATGATAACCAGAACTCGCTGAAAGCGGGCGAACGTGGTGCGTCGTTACTGGAAGATTTTATTTTAAGGGAGAAAATTACACACTTTGACCACGAACGCATCCCCGAAAGAATTGTGCATGCACGGGGAGAGGCCGCTCACGGCTATTTCCAGGTGTATGAGTCTATGGCGAAGTATACAAAGGCCGGTTTCCTGCAGGATCCGTCGAAACAAACGCCGGTATTTGTCCGCTTTTCCACAGTAGCGGGCTCACGCGGCTCTACTGATCTGGCCCGTGATGTGCGCGGCTTTGCGGTGAAATTTTATACAGATGAAGGGAATTATGATCTTGTAGGTAATAATATGCCGGTGTTTTTTATACAGGATGCCATGAAGTTCCCGGATTTTGTGCACGCCGTTAAACCGGAACCACACAACGAAATGCCCCAGGCTGCTTCCGCGCATGATACTTTCTGGGATTTTATATCCCTTGCGCCGGAAAGCATGCATATGATCATGTGGGCAATGAGTGATCGCGCTATTCCCCGTAGTTTGCGCATGATGGAAGGATTTGGGGTGCATACTTTCCGTTTTATCAACGCGGCAGGCGAGGGCAGCTTTGTGAAATTCCACTGGAAGCCTTTGCTGGGCGTTCATTCCGTGGCATGGGATGAAGCGCAGAAGATCTCCGGGAAGGACCCGGACTTTCATCGCCGCGACCTGTGGAATGCCATTGAATCCGGAGCTTATCCCGAATGGGAATTAGGCGTGCAGATAGTGGCGGAGGATGATGAACATAAATTTCCCTTCGACCTGCTGGATCCTACCAAAATAATTCCTGAAGAAGTAGTACCGGTGATGCGTATCGGTAAAATGGTATTGAACCGTAACCCGGATAATTTTTTTGCGGAAACAGAGCAGGTGGCCTTTCACCCCGGGCACCTCGTGCCGGGGATAGACTTCACCAATGATCCGCTGTTGCAGGGAAGGTTATTTTCCTATACGGATACGCAGTTGTCGAGACTGGGGAGTCCGAATTTCCACGAAATCCCCATCAACCGCCCGATAGCGCCTGTGCATAATAATCAGCGCGATGGTCACATGCGGCAAACCATCAACCGGGGTGAAACCGCTTATGAGCCTAATACGATCAGCAATGGATGCCCTTTCCAGGCAAAAATGAAAGACGGTGGTTTTACTTCTTACGAAGAAAGAATAGATGCTAAAAAGATCCGTGGCCGCAGCGAAAGTTTCTTTGATCATTTCAGCCAGGCTGCTTTATTTTATAACAGCCAGTCGGAAGCAGAGAAAAGGCATTTGATCAACGCCCTGCGTTTTGAACTTGGCAAAGTAACCCGTACGGATATACGCGAGCGGATGGTCGGGGTCTTGACACAGGTCGACCGGTCACTTGCCGCGCAGGTGGCTGAAGGCCTGGGATTACCAGTCCCGGAGAAACCGGAGTATCCTGTTAACCACATACGGCCTGCGGATGCGGATGTGGAAAGTTATGAGCCGAGAACCGTAAAACAGCAGGTAGATACTTCTCCGGCGTTGAGCATGGCCAATACCGTGAAAAATACGGTGAAGTCGAGGCAGGTGGCTTTCCTGGTAGCAGACGGCGTTTCCGGCAAAGACATCGCTCAGATGAAAGCAGATCTGGAGGCCGCAGAAGCGCAGGTGCAGTTGATTGCGCCAAAGCTGGGTATCATAAAGGTAGATGGCGGCGCAGACCTCGAAGCCGATCAGAGCTTTCTTATGGCGGCATCTGTATTGTTTGATGCGGTATATGTACCAGGAGGCAAGGCTAGTGCATCCGTCTTAGCCAAAGAGCCGGCAGCGCTGCATTTTATCAACGAAGCCTATAAACATTGCAAGGCGATTGCGGTAAGTGGTGAAGGCGTAGAAGTGCTGAAGAAAACCTATCTGCAAACAGAAAATAATGAACCTGGTCTGTTGCTGAACAAAAGTAGTAATGACTTTATAAACGCCATTGCACAGCATCGTTTCTGGGAAAGAGAAGTCAATGACAGCATCCCGGCATAGATATTTTATTAAGTTAAATGAAAGGTTTAAATTCAGGGATATCTGAAATTAAAATATTCCTATGGAGATAAGAGCCATTATTACAGGAAGTACCGGGATGGTAGGAGAAGGGGTGCTGCACGAATGTTTACTTCATCCGGATGTAAAGGAGGTGTTGGTGATTAACCGCAGGCCCTGCGGCGTGCAGCATCCCAAGCTAAAGGAAATCATTCATGAAAATTTTTATGACATGCTGCCTATCGCTACAAAGCTGCATGGATATAATGCCTGCTACTTCTGCCTGGGTGTTTCTTCTGTGGGAATGAAGGAGGACCGGTATAAGCGGGTCACGTATGATCTTACGATGGAAGTGGCTAAAACACTGGCCGCGCTCAATTCAGATATGACCTTTTGCTATGTTTCCGGTGCGGGCACCGACAGCTCGGGGAAAGGGCGCAGCATGTGGGCGCGGGTAAAGGGCAAAACCGAGAACGACCTGCTGAAGCAGCCGTTCAAGGCGGCGTATATGTTCAGGCCGGGGTTCATGCTGCCTACAGATGGGCTGAGGTATACCCAGAAATACTATAAGTATATGACCTGGGCTTACCCGTTCTTCCGGCGGGTTTTTCCACAGTGGGTGTCCACGCTGGCAGAAGTAGGGCAGGCAATGATCAATGTTACCCGTTTTGGCTACAAGAAACCGGTGCTGGAAGTAAAAGATATCCTGACTTTGGCCCATCATCCATAAATACTGGTAACCTTCGGGATAGCGGTCTACTTTATATAGATACCGGGGTGTATATTTGCATCTTGTTACTTTAACAGTGTAACAGTTGTAGGTTATGAGATGACTGGAATAATCCTATCCCGGGTCCAAATAAAAAAGGCGGTGCTTCGGCGCCGCCTTTTTGTTTACAGATAAAATCCCCTCATTTTTAGGTTATCTCCCTAAAAAATCTTTACTTCACGTTAAAATGACGCAAACAGAGTATGAAGTCTTTCCACGAGTATAAGAACCCCTCCCTGGCGGTAGACCTGGTGGTATTTGGTTACCACAACAATACCTTGTCGGTATTGTTGCTGAACCGTAAGGAGGAGCCGTTCAAAGACTGCTGGACCTTACCGGGCGGCTTCCTGCAAATGGAAGAGACCTTCCTGGACACCTGTTCCCGCATCCTGCAAACGAAGCTGGGCATGAAGGAAGTATTTCTCGAACAGCTTTATTCCTTTGACGCACCCGACAGGGATCCGCGTGGCCGCGTAATAGCTGTGGGATATTACGCACTCATTAACCCCGCTAAATTCGATGTGGTGGCTGGTAGTATGGCCAACGATGTAAAATGGTTCAATGTCAGGAAAATGCCTGCCCTGGGCTTCGACCATAAACATATTTTTAAACAGGCGCTGCAAAGGCTCCGGTCAAAGATCCAGTATTACCCCGTAGGATTTGAATTGCTGGATGAACTGTTTACCATTACGGAGTTGCATGAACTGTATGAGTGTATCCTGCAAACAACCATCGACCGGCGCAACTTCCGCCGCAAAATATTGGACGCCGCCTACGTGATCAACACCGGCCTGAAACGCGAAGGGTTGAAGAACAGGCATCCTGAACTGTACAAGTTCAATAAACAACTGAAGAAAAATAGTTTCCAGATCAATATTCCCACTGAAACCTGATGTTATGGAAAAAATCACTTACACCTCCGAAATTTTGACCGTCAAAAATTTCCTCAGCACGGAAGAATGCGCCCAGCTCATAGAAAAAAGTGAAGCAATGGGCTACGAGGAAGCCACCGTAGACGTAGGCGGCGGTGTACAACGGATGATAAAAGGTGTACGAAATAATGAACGGGTCTTGTATAAAGACCTGGCTTATGCTACCTTTATCTGGGAACGGCTGAAAAATTTTGCTCCGGAAGGAAAAGAAAACAGAACGGCCTCCGGTGTGAATGAGTTGTTCCGGTTCTATAAATACAGCCCGGGACAACGCTTCAAAATGCACAAGGACGGCAGCTTTGAGCGGAACAGGTTTGAAGCCAGCCAGTATACTTTTATGATCTATCTGAACGAAGCATATACCGGCGGGGAAACCATTTTTGCTTCCGGCGAAATTATCCGCCCGGAAACAGGTACCGCCCTGATATTTCACCATCCGCTGCGGCATGAAGGTGCATTGCTTACCGCCGGTGTGAAATATGTGCTGCGAACAGACATTATGTACAAATAAAACAAAACATGCCCGCAACCTACGTAATAGGTGATATACACGGTGCGCTGAAAGCCCTCAAACAGCTGGTAGAGCGTATCGCGCCGAAAACAACCGATACACTGATTTTTTTAGGTGATTATGTAGATGGATGGTCTGAGTCTGCCGAAACCATCACCTGGCTCATGGAACTGGCATCACAACACACCTGTATTTTTATAAAAGGAAACCACGATGCCTGGTGCGAATCCTGGCTGAATGGCATAATGCCCGAAGCCTCATGGCAACGCAACGGCGGCAAAGCTACGGTAGACAGCTTCAATAAATTATCGCCCGCAGCGCTGGAAGGCCACAAGGAATTTCTGAACCGCATGCGCATGTATTACATCGATGACCAAAACAGGTTGTATATACACGCCGGGTTCACTTCCACCCACGGCCCCGCCCATGAAAGGTTTGAACCCATGCTCTATTGGGACCGAAGCCTGTGGGAACTCGCCCTGGCAATGGACCGCAGCATTCCGAAGAACTCTATGTTTTATCCAAAACGACTGCTGCAGTTCAAAGAAATCTATATCGGTCATACCCCTAGTCTTAATTACGGTGAGGAACTCCCCATGATCGCCTGCAACGTGCATAACATCGACACCGGCGCGGCCTTCAAAGGCAAAATATCCGCCATGAATGTGGATACGAAGGAAGTGTGGCAAAGTGATGCCGTGTATTTGCTATATCCGGGGGAGAACGGCCGGAATCCATAAAAAAAAAGCACCGGAATGCGAGGGCATTCCGGTGCTTTAAACTTTAAAGCAACTTCTTACTGAATCACTTCCTGCATTCCCTGCATGCCTGCACCCATGTTCTTTCTCTTAAACAGGCTGGCGTCAATTTTACCAAACCGGTAAGCAAATGTCAGGCGCATCATCTGCGGGTCGCGGAGGCGGCTGTAATACTGCGTGAAATAATCGCTTTGTGAATATTGGTCAGACCAGCGTGTCCTGAAGATATCATTTATACTAAAGGTCACCGAAGCCGCATTGTTTTTCAGGAAGCTTTTTTTGATGGCGGCATCTACACCATAAAAAGAGGCGATGTAGCCCTGTGAAGCATTCTGCGACTGCTGCATAGGCGGACCGGCCTGCACGTTCTTGTTGTCATTCACCGGCAGATTGGTTTTCGACTGGTAAGTGCCTGTGAGCTGCACTTCAAAATTTGCCGGCAGCTTAAAGGTGCTGTTGAGCTTACCAAACCAGCTCCAGAGCGCATCCTGCGATTGCGTTACATTATCTGTATTGATCTTCGAATTGTAGAGATTCACATTCGCGGTAGCACTCCACCATTTGGTGAAATTATACATGACAGTCACTTCCGCACCGGCAGAATAGCTGGAATTCGCATTGATATAAGTGTTCACCAGCAGTTCCTGGCCATTTACCGGATCGGTTTCCTTTGTGAGGTAACGGGTGATCAGGTTGTTGGTATGCCTGTAGTAGAGAGATGCCAATATGGTATTGTTTCCTTTCAGCGTTTTCAGGTACGACATTTCCAGTGAAGTGGTGAACTCCGGCACCAGCCCGGGGTTACCTTTGGTAATGTTCAGCTTATCGGTAGAGTCGGTGAACGGAATCAGCTGGAAGAAGTTAGGCCGGTTAATACGACGGGTGTAGCTCACCTGCAGTTCCTGGTCGTGTTTCAGCTTCTGGCTTAAAAACAGGGATGGGAACAGGCTTACCGGGTAGTTGTTGGAGAAATGCTGTCCGTTGTTGAGCAAATCACCCGTGTAGTTGGAACTTTCTGCACGTACACCTACTTTATAACCAAAATTACCAATGGTGTTGGATATGCTTACATAAGCGGCGTATACATTATCACTGTTTTTATAATTATTGGAGGCGGCCGGTATCAGTACATATTCCTTTGTTTCCGGGTCCAGCATATAGTTGTTGAAGTTGCTCTTAATTTTACGGACAGAGGCTCTTAACCCGGTTTCCAGCTTTAATTTACCATTGAAGGGCTTTACATAATCCGTTTGGATGGTCATAAAGCTCATGGCGCCATTACCCAGGATCTGTTGTATATCGCTGCCGCTGATGTTGCTGCCGGCATAACGGTCGGTCCGGTAGTCGGAGTTATTATCGCTCTTTCCGCCAAAATAGTTGAAGTCGGCGGTCAGTTCTTCCCCTTCTTTAGGGAACAGGTGTTTCATGCCCAATACCACGCCGTTAGCGTTGAACTTGTTATGGGAACTGGAGTTACGCTGACTGAAGGACCTTATATCACCGGCTTTATTCAGGGTGTCGGTATTAATATCGATCCTTTCAGAAGGGTTCATGGAGCCATGCACCTTGATCCCGGCCACAGACAAGGTGGTACGGTTGGTAACAAACCAGTCCAGTCCAAGTTTACCAAAAACGAAACCGCCATCTGTTTTGTTGGCGTTGTATTGGTTGATGTTGGTAGCCGGTTCATCTGCAAAGTTGTTACGCTCGGTGGTACCATTGGTACGTCCTTTCATCTGGTTGCCCATTACGCTGGCGGAAATATTTACCTTATCCTGGCGCAGGTTAAAGTCCGCTCCGCCGTTTACAGCGCCGCGTTTATCCACACCGGCGCGCAGGTTACCGTTGTAACCCGTTTTGCGATTCTTTTTCAGCACAATGTTCAGGATACCGGCGCTACCACCGGACGCATCGTATTTGGCGGAAGGATTGGTGATCACCTCTACGTTTTCAATCGCATCTGCCGGAATCTGTTCCAGGGTAAGGGTGGTCGGGCGCCCGTCGATATACAGCTGCGGGGCGCTGTTACGCAGGGTTACATTTCCGTCGATGTCCACATTTACAGAAGGCACGTTTTTCATCACATCCAGCGCGGTACCACCGGCGCTGACGATGTTTTTCTCCACGTTAAATACCTTTTTATCGATATCCATCTGCATCAGCGGTTTGGTGCCGGCTACAGTAACGCCTTGCAGCTGGGTGGTGCTTACTGCCAGCTTAATATTGCCGAGATCCTTTTCAAAAGGAGGAAAGGTCACCGGTTGTTCCACAGTTTTGTACCCGGTGGCAGTGATCCGCAGTTTCAGCGGGCCTCTGGCGGGAAGGTCCTCCAGGCTGAACTCACCATTACCTTTGGTCAGCACGCCTTTCAGCAGTTTTTCCTTCATTTTTTTTGTGGCGCTATCCATACGGTTCTGCAGGATAATTACGGAAGCATAAGGAACGGCTTTACCATCGGGGTCAATAATTTTGCCATATACATGGCCGCTCATGCCCATACCCATCGGCATTTTGGCGCCTGCGGGAGGCTGAGCTACAGCACTCATTGAAAGCAAAAACAGGGTGATAAACAAATAAATCTTTTGCATTTTATATAAATTCAGATCATGCAAAAGTATACCCACCAGATGGATAAAATAAATTAAATGAGATGAGTGGGGAAAAAACTGCTACGAACTGTCGGATCACTGACCGGCCTTTCCGGCAATAGCATATACCGCATCACGATAGGTGTCGCCCACCGGGAATTCCAGCGTATCGAGGAATACACTGTTTTTCCGGATAGCAGTGATGGCGGCAATGGAAACGATATACGACTTGTGCACACGCACAAACCTGGAGTTGGGCAACTGCTCCTCTAATCCCTTGATACTCATGCGTGTAATGATCGGTTTGGGATTGCTGTTCAGGTGGATTTTTACATAGTCTTTTAGTCCTTCTATCCACCGGATATCGGAGTATACTACTTTCAGCAGGCTGTAATCTACATTTACAAAAAAGAAATCAGCCTCTTCCCGGGCTGTTTTTCCACCTGTTTTGAGCAGGAAAAGCTCCTGTGCTTTATTACAGGCTTTGATAAAACGCTCCAGGGACACCGGTTTTACAAGATAATCCGTTACTGCGAGATTGAAGCCTTGCAAGGCATATTTTTCATAGGCCGTAATCAGTATCACCAGTGGTTTATTGGGCAGTGATTCCAGGAACTGTAACCCCGTAAGTCCCGGCATCTGGATGTCCAGGAAGATGAGGTCCACCGGCTGATGCCGCAAAATCTCCATCGCCTCAAATGCGTTGTTGCATTTGCCGGTGAGCTGCAGGTATGGAACCATGCTGATATTGTCTTCCAGCAGGTCCAGCGCTAACGGTTCATCGTCTATGGCGATACATTTCATCATCAGTGGAGATTTAATTGCAAGGATACTATAAACCAGTCATCTTTTTTATCTATATGCAAAACATAATTATCTCCATATAACAAATTCAAACGTCTTTTTACATTGGTAAGACCTATGCCACTGGTTTTATCTTTTATTTCGGAAGAATCTTTATTGAAACGGTTCTGCACAGAGAAAAATAATTTGTCATCCCGCGTATATAGCCGGATATCTATCGTAGCATCGGTGATCATGCCGGTACCATGCTTAAAAGCATTTTCCACAAAGGGAATCAGCAGCATCGGCTCTATTTCATAACAAGTGTTGCCCGTTTCCAACGACACCTGGATAGTTACATTTTTCCCGAAACGTTGCTGCTGCAGGTCGATGTAACTTTGCAGGTATTCGGTTTCTTTTTGCAACGGAACTTTGTCCTCATCCGCTTCGTACAGCATATAACGCATCAGCGACGAAAGCTTGATGAGGGAAGGTTCCAGCACATCCGACTTTTTACGCGCCAGCGACACCATGTTGTTGAGCACATTAAACATAAAATGCGGACTTACCTGCGAACGGAGCAGCGACAATTCCGTTTTCAGCAACTCATTTTCCCTTGCACTGCTTTGTCTTTCCAGCTTCATTTTATCTACAATCATCTGAAAGGCGGTACTAGCCGATAGTACAAAGAAAAAAGTGAAGAAAGTGAACAGGATGGCGGGTTTAATATCTATATGATGCGGTTTCAGGAATATCTTTTCAAAACCATACCGCATGGTGCACATGAAAATAAATACCCCTATTATGTAAAGGGTATAATCGAAAATTTTCTTTTTATAAACCAGTTTCGGAATAAATACCCAGGCGTTCAGGTAAAAAAACACGACCAATACCAGGTAGGTAAAATACATATACAGGGTCCACGCCTGTTTTTCATTCATGAGATCCCTGTCATATTTTTCGTTGGTAGGATGTAACAAATAGGGAAGAGAGAAGAATATCAGCCATGCGAGTATATGCCTGGCTACTATTGCCCATTTCTGCTGGTACCATTCCTGTTTCATGGCGGCAAATTAGGGGATTTGTATAATTATCAAGGCAGAGTTGCGACCAATTGTAATAATTCTACGACTAACACGGAAAAGAACAAAGCTTTCCGGGATTTTTCCCGGAAAGCTTGTTAAGCAGTTTTCCTGGCGGTCATCAGTTCCTGTATCCTGGCGGGGCCGGTGACTACATTCGCCTTCAGGTCGCTCAGAATGGAGTATAACCCAAAATAGGTACGGTTAATATAAAGACTATGCCTGGAGCCACGCGCTACCTTTGAATCACGGATCTCTTTCATATTGTAGAGTTCATCCATGTAGGCATATATTTCATTAAAATAAACTTCGTTGCCGAAATCAAAGTTGTCCAGCGTAAAGGGAAGGGTCAGCAAATCGATCATATGCTGGAAAAGGCCGGAGAAGAATTCCACCTCTTTGGGGCTGTCCGACGGATGAATCATTTCCAGGTTGGTATAGATCTGGTGCCGGCGTTTCTCGTCTTTTAACACCTCTTTGTCAACCAGCAGGAAGTAATTCTCATAGAAATCTTCCGGTATTTCCTTTACACAACCAAAATCAAAAATGCCGACAGTGCCATCCGGGCGCATCAGGAAGTTGCCGGGATGCGGGTCTGCATGCACCTGTTTCAGGCTGTGTACCTGGAACTGGTAAAAGTCCCAGAGGGCCTGGCCAATTTTATCCCGCACTTCCTGCGAGGGGTTGGTCAGCAGGAATTCTTTCAGATGCTGACCATCCAGCCAGTCCATGGTAATGATCCGGTCCGACGACATTTCAGGGTAGTAATCGGGAAATTTCAGGTTAGGAATATGCGCGCATTCCCTGGAAAGGTCCATAGAACGGCGGAGTTCCAGTTTGTAGTCGGTTTCCTCCAGCAGCTTACTTTCTATTTCGTCAAAATATTTGTCCATGTCTACCTCGTTCATGCCCACAATGCGGATGGCAAAGGGTTTCACAATACGGAGGTCTGACTTTACGCTATTGGCTACGCCGGGATACTGGATCTTAACGGCCAGCTTTTTACCATCTTTGGTGGCTTTATGCACCTGCCCTATGGAGGCAGCGTTAGAAGCCTGCAGGTCAAACTGGTCGTACAGCTGTGAAGGCGATTTCCCCAATGTCTTTACAAAAGTATTTACTACCAGCGGGCCGCTCAGCGGGGGAGCGCTGTATTGCGACATGGCGAATTTTTCGGTATAGGCTTTCGGCAGCATGCCTTTATCCATACTCAGCATCTGCGCCACTTTCAGTGCGCTGCCTTTCAGGTTACTCAGCGTATCGTAAATATCCGCGGCATTGTCCTGGTGAAGCTCTTCTTTGGTGGTAGAAGGATCCATCAGTTTGCGGGTGTAGTGTTTGATATAGTTGGTACCTACCTTAAGTCCTGTCGTAACGAATTTGCCTGCCCTTTCCACTTTGGAAGTGGGAATATTGGATTGTTCTTTCATGATGCTTATTTCCGCGTAAAAATAAATTTCCCGAAGTCCAGCAAACTATCCAGTGTATTGGATTTGATCAGCTGGAAGCTCAGGTTAACCGCTTTTTCAATGGCGGCATCGGTCATTTCAAACTGGTTGCTGGTATCATCCAGCCAGTATTTCAGCACAAACAGGGCCTGTAACCAGAAACCATGTACATACTGGTCGGAGATATATTTCCTTTCCTTGATTTCGCTGGATTGATAACCTTCTTTCACCAGGTCGCTTACATACTTGCTAAACGCGTGACGGAAAGTTTCCAGTTTGTTGCGGTACAGGTCCGGTAACCGGAAGTGTTTGCGCTGTAATAACAGGTAACTCCGGTCTTCCTTTAGCTTCTGTACCCAGAGAAAATAAAAGGCCAGCAATTTTTCCTGCGCATTATATTGCTGATAAATTTCATCTGCATGCAGTTGATCCAATGTTTGTTGGAAGATAGCTAACCAGATGTCTTTTTCTACCGCTTCCAGTGAACTGTATTGTTCATAGAATTCGGTTTCAGAAACGTCTACAAGTTTGCAGAGCGCATAAACAGAAACGGGCGCTTTGCCGTTTTCCAGCCAGTACACTTTATAGGCGTTGCGGATGAGCTGTTTGTCCATAAGAAAAAGTTTTATAATGTTGATGTAGCCCGTCCGGAGCGGGTTCCGGAGGTTAAAAATGCGGGTACATACAAATTTACGTCATGCACAGTTATAAACCCTTTTTTATAGGCTGGAGAAATGTTAAAATCTGCGACTATCTGCGCTAAAATTATTATGTGAAAAAAATGCGGCTGTATTTATAAAATAGCTATATCTTTGCACCCGAATTCCTTATTCTTCATCTTTTTAAAATACAAGGAATCATGACAGAACGTACCCACATATCGCTCCTTTCGCTCCTTGCCTGATCAGGCAAACGTTGCTGCTTACCTTTTACATAAGCCGGAATAATACTTGCATGGATCTTATACTTTTTGTATAAATACATTTCGTATATACGGATACGTTAGTGCCCCCGTTTGCTTTATCTTTCCTTTCAACGGAAGGTGTGTTCCTGCACGGAACAACATTTACATTCATTTATATTTAATACCGCACCGGGTTACCGGCGCCGCTGTGGTGTGCCTTTAAAGGCCGCATCACCGCACATACATCACCTTTTATGGGCAGTATAAAAACAAAAGAACTTAGTAAAATAGGTTATACAAACGACCAGGCCAGAAGCCTCGTCATTAATATTATATCAAAGCATTTCAAACACGAAGCGAAGGCAGATCTTATGGCGCTGTTAACCGCCATCAAAGCAGATCCGGCCAGCTATCGCTCTCACGGGATACTGGGAAAAATAGCGGACACCTTTATGGATGAACCGGTGGAATGCAATTTTCAGTCGTACGACCTGCTGGAAAAAACAGGCCAGCTGAAAGTATACGGCGCCAAAGAAATAGAACGCTCCGCCAAACAGCAAATGGAAACGGCGATGTCTTTGCCTGTTACCATACAGGGCGCCCTCATGCCGGATGCACATACGGGCTACGGCTTGCCTATCGGCGGGGTACTGGCTACCGATAATGCCGTGCTGCCGTTTGCAGTAGGCGTGGATATTGGCTGCCGCATGGCGCTCACCATCTTTGATGAAGGCGAAAGCTTTTTAAAACGCTTCTCTCACCAGGTAAAAGTGGCGTTGAAAGAATACACGCACTTTGGGATGGAAGGCGGACTGGGATTTCCACAGGAACATGAAGTGCTCGACAGCACAGCGTTCCAGTCGACAGAACTGTTGCGGAAATTACAGGCCAAAGCTGCGCGGCAGTTAGGTTCTTCCGGCAGCGGCAACCATTTTGTGGAATTCGGTTTAATAGAACTGAAGGAAGACAATGCCTTGCAGCTACCACCCAAAAAGTACCTGGCATTGCTGTCGCATTCCGGCAGCCGTGGCCTGGGCGCTAACATCGCGCAGCATTACACCCGCATCGCTATGGATACCTGCAAGCTGCCAAAGTCGGCGCAACAGCTGGCCTGGCTGGATCTCAACAGTGAAGCGGGTCAGGAATACTGGCTGGCCATGAACCTGGCAGGTGATTATGCCAAAGCGTGTCACGACCGCATTCACCTCAACCTCATGAAGGCACTAGGTTTGCAGTCGCTCGCAAAAGTGGAAAATCACCACAACTTTGCCTGGAAAGATACCCTGGCAAACGGTCAGTCCGTGATTATTCACCGCAAAGGCGCTACCCCGGCTCATGCCGGCGAAATGGGCATCATTCCCGGCAGTATGTGCACTGCGGCCTACCTCGTAATAGGAAAGGGCGTGGACAATGCTTTATACTCTGCCTCCCACGGCGCAGGAAGAGCTATGAGCCGCAAAAGAGCCAAAGAAAGCATGACCGTATCCGGTTTGAAAAAAATGCTGGCCGCTGCAGGTGTTACCCTCATCGGCGGCAGCGTGGAAGAAAACCCGCTGGCGTATAAAGACATTGAAGATGTTATCAGCGCACAGCAGGAATTAGTAGACATACAGGGCCGGTTTATGCCCGCCATTGTAAGAATGAATAAAGACTAACAACATGGAACAACTGATTATACAGATCACCTCGGGCCGCGGCCCTGCAGAATGTTGCAGGGTAGTGGCAAAGGTGCAGGAAATAATGATAAAGGAAGGCCGCGCAGCAGGCATCAGCATACAGGTATTGGAAAATATCAAAGGAGATATTAACGGTACCCTGCTTTCTGCTACGCTGCTGCTCAAGGGGAAAAATATAACGGCTTTTTGCGGATCGTGGGAAGGTACGGTGCAGTGGATTGCACAAAGTCCCTACCGTAAATTTCACAAACGTAAAAACTGGTTCGTGGGCGTATCTGTATTCGATATCAAAAAACAGGTGCAGTGGAATCCGAAAGACGTAACGCTGGAAACCTGCCGGGCCGCGGGTCCGGGCGGTCAGCATGTGAATAAAGTGGAAACCGCCGTTCGTGGTATTCACCGCCCCAGCAGATTACAGGTGCTGGCAATGGACAGCCGCTCACAACTGCAGAATAAACAGCTATGCCTGGAACGGCTGGAAGCAAAGTTCCTCGCCTGGCAAACGGACGAGCTGGTAAAACAGCAGCAGGACCGCTGGCAGGAGCATAATGAACTGGAAAGAGGGGATGCGGTGAAAGTGATCCGCCAACGGTTGTAAGAAGAAGGTGTATCGGATGGTACACCTTCTTAATTTAATATTGCTCTATCGCCTTCGTATATTCTATCTCAAACGTTTCTCCGTAAATCCTTTCATACTCGGCAATAAATGAAGTGTATATTTTCTTCGCAGACGCATGCTGCCGCAGTGTTACCAATGCCTTGCATTTTAGCATCACCGCTTCTTCACACAGCGAATCAAAGGTGAGAATACAATCACAGATACTGATCACCTCTTCTGGCTCCGCTGCATGTTCCTCCAGGTGGTGGATCAGCAGCGGAATTGCCTGCGCGGAAATATCCGCTTTGAATTTGTCCAGCCACGGGTATTCTGTTTCCTGCAAAAAAGCGCCTCTTTTTACAATGTCTGCAACCCGGTGAATATTGCTTCCATCGATTGTAATAACGGACAATAAGTGCAGGTACTCGGCCAGATCAACCTTTATCTGCGGATCGTCAAAATGAAAGATCCATTTATCGTTTTCTTTCGCGAGTGTATAGATGCCGGTTTTATCAAGGATACTTTTCAGCTTTACAATATTTACAGAGCGGTTATTTTTGGCATCTTTCACAGAGCGCCCCGGCCATAGTATTTCATTGATTTTTTCGGAAGATATACCCGTTTTACCCGGTAAGGAATGCAGGAATAATAACAGGAACAGTTCTTTTAGCAGCGGGCTGAATAACCGGGTGATATCGTTGCCTTCTTTGTCGAGTACCGTGAAATGCCCGAATAAATAAACAGCCGTTGCTGGTTGCGCAGGAAGGATAGTTGTTGCCGGTACCGGCGGCGCTGGCGCTTCCTGCCGTGGCTCAGTGGGCATTACCGGCTCATCATCTTCCTTTACTGTTTTATTAATTTTTACAGCAGAAATTCCAGCCGCCAGCAAAAACAGGGAAAACCCAATGGCTATTGCCAGCAGCAGCCTCATAACGTATTCGGGTATACGCTCATTGGCGGGGGCTTTTACAGCAAGGCCGTAAGGCGAAAAACTAAGCGTATATATTTTTGCCTTTGTAATGTTATTTTTTGGGGAGAAGAAGGTAACGGCTACCAGCTTATCATTTTGTGGGCAATAGAACAGGTAGGCAGCTGATTTGGTATCGTAGAAATTGTACGGCAAACTGGCCGCCATTTTAACATATGTAGGGTTTTTCAGCGAACCCCGGATCAGCTGCAGGGAAGAATTCATGCGGTCGTTGGGAAATGTCAGTGCAAAATATTCCTGGTGCGCGCTGTTGATGATCATGTTACCGGCCAAAGCAAAAGGTTCTTCCGGTTCCTTCAGCTTATAAATAGTTTTGAAGGTCCTGCGCTTTACATCAAACAGCATGAGGTCGTACAGTGCATGTGGATTCAGCAGCTGGTCACCGGTAATACTGCCGTAGCCACCCAGTATATAAACAGAATCCCCCGCGTTGTTGGCGCCGGCGGCGGCTAAGTAGCGTGGCGTGAAAAAGTCGCCGGTTACATGTACGGTATCCCAGTTCTGATGACCGGGATCATACCGGTGTACCTCATTTTTATAGCGGAAGTCGCCATATCCGCCCAGTGAATAAATGGCGCTGTCGTATAAGGAGAAGAAAATATTGGAATGCCAGTAGTTGGTTACTGCATCCGCATCAATAGACTGACTCCAGCTGGCGGTACCCGAATCAAACCGGGCCACCTGTTGCCTGTCGGGAAATAAATTGTACAGTTGATGCCGCGCAATGTCGTATGCCGACCGGATCCCGGCGGGAGTGCCTTGCGGCTGCCCGAGCGTACTGGCAGCCAATGTGTGCGAACTGCAACTGTATTGATATATGGAATCCCTCCCCGTGATATACACATTTTCAGTAGCGGGGTTCATCGCTACACTGGCATTGCTGTTAATAGAAAAGGAATCGGCCAGCTGCCATCCGGTGAATTGTGGCCGCAGCCAAATGGGGTTTTTAATGGTGGCAGTTTGCCCGGTGAACCCATCTTTTGTAACCGTACCGCTTACCTGGTCTAGCGGCCAGTGGTGCAGCAACTCCTGCCCGGCGGAAATTTTCACATCCTTGAGCCGCATGGGCGCTACATCAAAGGTTTTGAATGTTTTGCGGTAATTGGCGCCGAAGCAAATATTCAGCTGGTGTCCGGAAATAACCGGGTGACGGATACTCTTTACTGCTTTCCCGTTTACAGTAACGAGCAGCGTATGCGCACGGGTGTTAATGTCCAGCCGGATGTTATTCCATTGATGGTACAGGGAATCCCGGTCTATCTTAAAAGAAATCCCGGAAAATTCATTACCGGTAACCACATTAAACGCATACGTATGTACATTATATATCAGGTCAATATTTTGTTTCTTTTCATCGGTTATCCGGAAAATATACCCGAAATAAGAAGAAGAAAAAGGAAGGAAAGACAGGTCAAACGAAAGGGCATATTTATCTTTCACAACCAAAGGTTGCCCGGGGAAAAGATCAAGGGAAGTGCGCGATTCCTGCGGGATATTCTTGCACGCAAACTCCAGTCCGTAAGCTTCCTGGGCTTTGCTGATGATAGTAATAGTCAGTAACGTTAATAACAAAAGAGTAGATCTGTACATTGGCGGCCTTACAATTATTGCTGTAAGAATTTTTCAATTATCCTATGGTAAAAGCGGGTCACCGGCTTTCAATAACGTGGCAAATTACTCGCTAAATAAGTATTATCTCCGATCTGAAAGTTAACTTTAGTTTAAGAAACTTTTCTAGTGTTAATTTAGGCGATTATACACGCATTTCATAATTTATTTTGGGTTAATTCACGCCGTTAATCACCAGTTAACCCGCCCGTTAACCCGCACTTCCTTATTTGCAGCAGACATTTTATTATTCCTGATCTACAAAATCAAAGAATCACCATGAAGAGATGGTTATGCATTCTACTGCTGCTAGGCTACGCATTCAGAAGCACTGCGCAATCGCACCCGGTAAAGGGCAGGGTGGTCGACGACGCCGGCCAGCCGTTGCTGGGGGTGTCTATTAAACTGTCGGGCACGGGCACCGGCACCAACACCGATACCAAGGGTAATTTCAGTATCAATGCTACTGCCGGCGACCGCCTGATATTCAGTTTTGTCGGATACAAACCGGATACCCTCGCCGTAGGTAATCAAACTAATATCCAGGTAGTATTAAAAGATAATATATCCAACCTCAACGACGTGGTAGTGGTAGGATATGGTACGCAGAAGAAAGCAAATCTTACCGGGGCCGTTGCACAGGTATCCGGTAAAGTACTGGAAAACCGCCCGCTTCCAAACCTCAGTCAGGGGTTACAGGGCATGATCCCCAACCTCAACCTGGTACCCGGCGATGGAAAACCGATCCAGTCGCCCGCCTATAATATCCGCGGTACAACATCTATCGGACAGGGAGGAAGTGCCCTTATCCTTATCGATGGGGTAGAAGGGGATCCGGCTATGCTCAACCCCGCCGACGTGGCCAGCGTCACTGTATTAAAAGATGCATCTTCTGCCGCCATCTATGGCGCAAGAGCCGCATTCGGCGTAGTACTCATCACCACAAAAACACCGGTGAAAGACAGGCTGAGTGTAAGCTACTCCTCTAATTACTCTATTAAAAAGCCTACTACCGTTCCCGATATGGTGACTAACGGTTACGAATATGCCAAAAACTTCAATGAAGCCTGGAGCGCCTGGAATGATTATTCCCAGTCGCCGCAAAACATTAATAAAACACAACCCTTCTCTAAAGCATACCTGGATGCCCTGAAAGCGCATGAGGATGATCCCTCCCTGCCAAAAACAATCGTGAATGCCGCAGGTAACTATGAGTATTATGGCAATACCGACTGGTACGGCCTGCTATATAAAAACCATACCACCGCTACAGACCAGAACCTCACCGTTTCCGGCAGCAGCGGTAAAGCCAGCTACTACCTCACGGGTCGTTATTATGGCCAGGATGGGTTGTTCCGCTTTAACACCGACGATTATAAAATGTATAACCTGCGCGCAAAAGGAAACATCCAGCTGTTCCCCTTTTTACAGGTGTATAACAATACAGAATTTTCCAACAGGGATTATCATAACCCGCTCAACGTAGGCGAAGGGGGTGGTATCTGGCGCAATATGGCCGATGAAGCGCATCCTTCTTCCATGCTGCTCAACCCGGATGGTACCCTCACCGCCTCTGCCGCTTACACGGTAGGGGATATGTATTATGGTAAAAACGGACTCGACTGGAACAAACAGGTATTCAGGAACACCACCGGCTTTGTAGCAAATATTTATAAAGATAAATTCAGGCTGAAAGGCGACTTTACCTTCCAGAATACCGCCGATAACCAGAAACGTTTACGCGTACCCGTACCTTACAGCGCAGCGCCAGGTGTAATTGCTTATGTGGGCAACGCCTACAACGATCTTATGATGAGCAATTACAATACCCTCTACCTCGCCTCTAATCTGTATGGTGAATATGAAAACCGTTTTGGGGGAGATGTGCATTACTTTAAAGCCCTCGTTGGGTTCAACTATGAGCAGTCGACCTACAAAGGATTCGCTACCACCCGCAACGGCCTGGTGTACAGCGATGCCAAAGATCTCAGTCTCGCGCTCGGCACCAATGTAAACACCACCGGCGGCTACGACCGCTGGGCCATCATGGGTGAATTCTTCCGGTTGAACTATGCATATAAAGACCGCTACCTCGTGGAAGTGAACGGCCGCTACGACGGTTCGTCGAAATTTCCTTCCGATCAGCGCTATGCTTTCTTCCCCTCCGTATCCGCAGGCTGGCGGGTAGCACAGGAACCTTTCTGGAAAGTATCGCCAAAAATTATTTCCGATCTGAAAATAAGAGGATCCTATGGTTCCCTGGGTAATGGTAATGTGGCATCCTACGCCTACCAGGAAAAACTGGCCATCACACAATCATCCCGCGTGATCAACGGCGTAAAGCAGCAACAAACATCACAACCTGTGGTGCTGCCGGATGGCCTTACCTGGGAAACCTCCACTACCCGCGATCTCGGACTGGACCTCTCTGCTATCAATGACCATCTCACCATTAGCGGGGACGCCTATACGAGAATCACCAAAAATATGTTCACCGTAGGACAAACACTTCCCGCTGTATTTGGTACAGATGTACCCAAAGGAAACTATGCCGACCTGAAAACAGTAGGATGGGAAGTTACTGTGGGGTGGAAAGACCAGTTTAATGTAGCAGCAAAGTCACTGCACTACGCAGTAAGCGTTTCTATGGCCGATTATAAAGCCACCATCACCAAATACAACAACACCAATAATAAACTCACGGATTATTATGTAGGGCAGCGCTTCGGTGAAATATGGGGTTATACCAACGATGGCTACTGGACAAAAGATAACGTATCCCAGGCCGCCAAAACACAGGCGCTCTTTAAAGCCTCCAACAGCGGACAATGGCTGCCAGGCGATATCCGGTTTAAAAACCTGGACGGCGATCCTAATATTAATAATGGTGCAAATACACTTAGCCAGCATGGAGATCTTACCATCATCGGTGACACCCTGCCGCGGTATACCTATGGAATCAACCTGAGCGCCGACTGGAATAACTTCTTTATCGGCGCCTTCTTCCAGGGTGTATTACAACAGGATTGGTGGCCGGGATCAGAGTCAGATGTATTCTGGGGACAGTATAACAGGCCCTATAACTTTATGCCTAAATCACAGCAGGGAAAGATCTGGTCGGAAGACAACCCGGATGCATACTTCCCACGCTATCGCGGGTATGTGGCGCAAAACGGCGCGGGTGAATTAAACCCGCCGCAATCAAAATACCTGCAAAATGTGGCATACATACGGCTCAAAAACCTGCAGCTGGGTTATAACCTCCCACACTCGCTGGTATCGCGTGCCAGGATGACGTCCGCACGCGTTTATCTCTCCGCGGAAAACCTCTGGTCGTGGTCGCCGCTGTATAAAGTTACCCGCGACCTTGATGTGGAAAGTATCCGCCGTTCCGATGCTGTAACGGATCAGAACAGTTCCGGTAATGGTAATAACTATCCCATTCTGAAAAGCTATACGATCGGGATCAACATCACACTCTGATAAATAAAAAGGAAAAGCTATGCAACAATATATAACTGCATTACTCCGGAAAAGGGCGGCATTGATACTGGCAGCAGGGATGTTTATGACCGGTTGTGCAAAGAACCTGGATCAATCACCGGTATCCACCGCCACTAAAGACGCCGTGTTTGGAAGTGCCGATGGTCTGAAACTCTATGCTAACTCTTTCTACGACGTACTGCCCGGTATCAATGATATCTATAAAGCAGACGGAATGGCCGATTACAGCGCCGTGAATTCCGTTCCCGATTTTTTAAGACAGGGCGGATATACTTCCAGGACTGCCACGGGATGGGACTGGAAAAATTTGCGCAACATCAATTATTTTATCGCCAACTGTACTGATCAGCGCGTACCGGAAGCAATAAGAAATAACTACCTCGGACTGGCCCGTTTTTTCAGGGCATACTTTTACTTCGATAAAGTAAAACGTTTCGGCAATGTACCCTGGATTGGTAAACCCTTTGAAGTAGATGATCCCGCGTTATATGCAGGCCGTGATCCGCGTACAAAGATCATGGACTCCGTGATCGCCGACCTGGACTACGCCGCTGCCAATATTACGCTCACCAATGATCCTACCTGCAGCCAGATCACTAAAAATGTGGTGTACGGATTTAAATCGCGCGTATGCCTGTTTGAAGGCACCTTCCGCAAATACCAGACGCAGCTGGGCCTGGCGGGTGGGGCCGACAGTCTCCTGACCGCCGCTGCCGCCGCCGCTAAAACGGTGATCGATAGTAAGGCGTTTAGTTTGAACCAGATCGGTGGCGCCACGGCGTCATACCGGCAATTATTTACCAGCACGGCGCCGGTTACCGCCGAAGTGATGCTGGCCAATATTGCTAATGCCAGTCTCGGCGCCTTTAACGACGCCAACTGGTGGTATACCAGCGCAACCTATGGCTCCCGGCTTAGCTTCACCCGCAAATTTGTGAACACTTATCTCAATGTGGATGGTACGCCTTTTACCAGCACACCGGGATATGATACGCTGCCGTTTAATAAAGAAACACTGGGCCGCGATAACCGCCTCCAGCAAACCATCCGCACGCCGGGATACAAGCGCACCAGCAACGGAACTGTGGTGTCTGCACCGCCGGTATTTTCGTATACCTATACAGGTTATATGCCTATTAAATGGTGCCTGGACGACACTTATTACGATAATGGTACCAACAACATCAACGCTATTACCCTCATGCGCTATGCGGAAATCCTGCTGAACTATGCGGAGGCCCGCGCAGAACTGAAGCTGCTCAGCGACGATGACTGGAAAATAACCGTAGGCGCACTGCGTGCCCGTGCCGGTATTACCGGTGGTATTGCCAGTAAACCGGTGGTCATTGATAGCTATTTAAAAAGCAATTATTTTAACGATATTACCGATCCTTCCCTGCTGGAAATCAGGCGGGAAAGAGGCATAGAGCTGGTACTGGAAGGCTTCCGTTTTTATGACCTGGTAAGATGGAGACAGGCGCCGTTGCTCACTGGTTCCTGGAACGGTATGTACGTGCCGGCGCTGAATGTGCCGATGGATCTCGACAGCGATGGCGTATTGGATGTTTGCTTCTATCAAACGATGCCGGCCAATCCTGTAAAGGGAGTTACCTATATCAACGTATCTCCTCAGCTGGGTAGCGGAGTAAATCCGCAGCAGTTGTCGCATGGCACTTACGGCGAACTGCATTGGCTGGATAACGTGCCAAAAGAATGGCTGGAACGCAAGTACCTGTATCCCATTCCTTACAACGACCTTCAGCTCAATCCAAACCTGCTGCAGAATCCAGGCTGGGAAGAGTAGTATTGATAACCGTATAAATAACAACAGATGAAGAAAAGCGTAATGCTGGTAATGGCCTGTGTAGTCATTTTCTCCTATGGAGTAAAAGCGCAAAAGTTTAATGTAGCCACCTACAATATGCGCAATGATAACAACAAAGATGATTCCATTGCAGGCAATGGCTGGAAACAGCGGTTCCCGGTGATCGCCTCGCTGATTGCGTTCCACGACTTTGACATTTTTGGTACCCAGGAATGTTTATACCACCAGCTGGAAGATGTGAAAAACAGCCTGCCCGGTTACGATTATATCGGCATAGGCCGCGACGATGGCAAAACAAAAGGAGAATACTCAGCTATCTTCTATAAAACATCGAAATTCAAACTGCTGAAAAAAGGTGATTTCTGGATGTCCACCATTACCGACCGGCCCAATAAAGGATGGGATGCTGTGCTGCCCAGGATTTGCTCCTGGGGCGAGTTTAAAGAAATTAAAACAGGATTTACCTTTTATTTCTTTAACCTCCACATGGATCATGTGGGTGTGGTTGCCCGCTCAGAAAGTGCAAAACTGATCCTTGCAAAAATAAAAGAGATGACTGGTAACAAACCGGTGATCCTTACCGGCGATTTCAACGTAGACCAAACCAGTGATTCGTATGCAGTACTGCACACCTCCGGTGTTTTGGAAGACGCATATGAAACCACCGCCATCCGCTACGCGCTGAACGGTACCTTCAACAGCTTTAAAACCGACAGCAAAACGGACAGCCGTATCGATCATATTTTTCTGACCAAACAGTTTAAAGTGAGCCGTTATGGTATCCTTACCGATACCTATCGCAGCAAACGCCCGGAGGGCGCCACTCCTGAGGCAAACGCCAACTTCCCCAAAGAAGTGCGTATGTCAAAATATATTGCCAGGGAGCCGTCAGATCACTTCCCCGTAATGGCTACGGTGGAATACCGTAAATAATCACCTCTTTTTTATCAACACGGGCCTGCTGATGCGGGCCCGTGTTATGAACAGGCATTCTATGCAGTCACCTTTCTGTTACCTGCCGGTAATCGCCTTACTGTTTCTATATGGTTGCAGCACCAACCCGCAAATTAGTACAGAACAGTATATCGACCCTACTATCGGCAATATTTCCACGTTATTGCAGCCGACCAGGCCTGTGATGCAGCTGCCCAATCAAATGATCCGCGTATACCCGTTGAGGAAAGATCACACCGATGATCAGGTCAGCGGGTTTCCGTTGCAGGTGGCCGCACACAACAGCGGGACTTTGTTTGTTGTGCAACCTGCCACCGGTAAACTTACACCCGCCGCCTGGCAACAAAAACAAACCTACGATCGGGAAATTATTCACCCCTGGTATTATCACGCCGATTTGCTGGAAAGCAATACCACCGTGGAGTTTACGCCAGGAAGTAAAACAGGGATCTATCGTTTTACCTATCCTGCCGGCATGCGGAAATATTTATTGCTCGACAGCGCCGGGTATCACACCAACGGAACCTCCCTTACTGCACAAACATTTTATCATGATGATGTACCGGTATACTTGTATGGAGAATTTAATACGCCCGTTAACGTTATAACGCTCACGGATACACTGCAATACCTTTCATTCCCCGATACCACCACTAACATCATTACCCTGAAGTACGCCATTTCTTATGTTAGCATGGCGAGTGCGGAAAATAGTTTTAAACGGGAGATAGGTAACAGGAATTTCACCGCAGTACAAAATAATGCTCAGCAGCGATGGAAGGAAATAACCGATCAGATCAGGGTAGAAGGGGGCACCACAGCGCAGCGCCGCTCTTTTTATACAGCCCTTTACCGCTGCTACGAGCGGATGGTGGATATCGCAGAAGATACGCTTTACTACAGCGGGTATAATAAAAAAGTAAATCATACTACCCGCCCGTTTTATGTAGATGACGCCACCTGGGATACCTACCAGGCGCTGCATCCCCTTCGCATGATCCTCCACCCGCAGCAGGAAGCCGACATGCTGCAGTCCTATACGGAAATGTACCGGCAAAGTGGCTGGATGCCGACCTTTCCCCGGTTGTATGGCGATCATCCCTGTATGAACGGGTTTCACAGCACCATTGTTTTCCTCGATGCCCTGCGCAAAGGCATTCCGTTAACAGACCCGGATACAGCATACGCCGGGATGAAGAAGAACGCATTGATGGCTACCATGCTGCCCTGGCGCAATGGACCCAATGGTCCGCTCGATTCTTTTTATTACACCCACGGATATTATCCTGCTTTATCACCCGGCGACACTGAAACCGTCAGCACCGTACATCCTTTTGAAAAACGGCAGGCGGTAGCCGTTACGTTAGGGCATAGTTACGATGACTGGGCCTTGTCGCAATTCGCAGCGGCATTAAAGCAGGATGCCGATGCCCGGCTGTTTGCTGCGCGCGGCGAAAATTACCGCCACCTCTGGAACCCAGGCAATGGCTTTTTTATGCCAAAAGATGCTGCCGGCAACTGGATCAATATAGATCCCGCTTTCGACGGCGGGCCTGGTGGCCGCGACTATTACGATGAAAACAACGGCTGGACCTATCTCTGGCAGGTGCAACATAACCTCCCTGCGCTCATCAGTTTAATGGGCGGCGAAAAACGTTTTGAAGCCAGGTTGGATGAACTGTTCCGCAAAGATCCCGGCATGCCCCGTTATGAACTATGGCACAAGTTCCCAGATGCCACTGGCCTCGTGGGACAATTTTCTATGGGCAACGAACCCGGCTTTCACATTCCCTGGCTGTATAATTATGCCGGCGCCCCCTGGAAAACGCAGAAGCGCGTCCGCTTTTTACTGGACCTCTGGTTTAAAGACAATGTATTCGGCATCCCCGGCGACGAAGATGGCGGCGGCATGAGCGCCTTTGTAGTGTTTGCCTCTATGGGCTTTTACCCCGTTACGCCCGGTATCCCCATCTATACCATCGGCAGCCCCATATTCAGCAGGATCACCATTACCCTTCCGGAAAACCGCCGCTTCACCATTATTGCCAACCACTGTTCGGATACCAATAAATATATCCAAAGCGCCCGCCTGAACGGAGAAGTACTTACCTCTCCCTTTTTCACCCACCAGCAACTCACGCAAGGCGGTACACTGGAGCTGGAAATGGGCCCCTCGCCCGATCGCCGCTGGGGAGCGAGCGTACACGCCCTCTAGCGAGGATCGCCTTCGGCGATCACGTGGAGGTTGTCTTTCTCAGGATTACGCTGATTATACTGATTAGTTTGATTTTTACTTTTGTGATTTTATAAAGGATTAAGGGAGATATAAGCGGATATATTCGCTTTTATCTCCCTTAATGTTATTAATCTAAAAATCTAAAAAAAATCCAAAAGTAAAAATCAAACTAATCAGTATAATCAGCGTAATCCTGAGAAAGACAAAATCCGCCGCATTTTACTTATTTTTATAGCGCACCCGGATATCAACCAATTACCACACGTGGAGGAACAAAGTGACATAGCGCTATTACAAAGACTACGGCAATCCGATGAATCGGCGTATACCGAAATATTTCATCGTTATTGGGAGAAACTGTATGCTATTGCATACAACCGCCTGCGTACCCGCGCTGCAGCGGAAGATGTAGTGCAGGAAGTACTGGCCAGCCTGTGGGTACGAAAAGGGGAGCTGGATATCCGCCATCTTTCCGGGTACCTGGCTACAGCTACCCGGTATGCCGTGTTCCGGCAGATCAGCCGTTTATTGCCGGATCATCCGCTGGATACGGCTGATATGGCGCAGCAACTGGTGCAAAACCCCGATATGGACCACCTGGATTATTGCCGCCTCCAGGAGCGGCTGGGACAGGAAATCGCCCACCTCCCCGAAAAATGCCGCCTCGTATTTTTATACAGCCGCCGCGATCAGTACAGCAATAAAGAAATCGCCGCCGCGCTGCAACTGTCGGAAAAAACGGTGGAAGCCCATCTGACAAAGGCCCTGAAACACCTGCGCGTTCGCCTGAAAGACGTGTATCCCTATCTTTCTTTCTTCTTCTGAAAAAAAATCTAAAAACAACTAAGGGTAACAGCAGAATTTCTGTACTCTGTTATTATGCAGCACCTAAAAGACCTGATCCAACGTTACCTGAAAGGCAATGCTTCACCCGAAGAAGTGGAAGCGCTTCACGAGTGGTATGATAGCTTCGACGATAGCGAAGTGCAGCTGCCAGTGGAGCCAGGGGAAGACCGACGGATGCTGGAACAGCGGCTGCTGAACAGGTTGAAGCCAGTGATGCAGGCGCCCAAAGTGAAAAAGATCCCCTTCTGGCGTTATGCCGCTGCGGCGGCCCTGCTGGCGCTGGTAGCAGTAGCCGGGAAAATAGGGTGGCAGCACCGGTATCCATCTCCACAAAAAAATATTATGGCGGATAACGCCACCGCAACAGATAAAGCGCCGGCCAACCAAAAAGCCATGCTTACCCTGGCCGATGGCAGCACTATCACGCTCGATGACGCAGCCAATGGCGCCCTCGGTAAACAAGGCGGCGCAAACATCATTAAAAAAGAAAAAGGACAACTGTCCTACCAGGCAGGTGATGCCACCGGCGAAGTGGTGTATAATACCCTCACCGTGCCCCGTGGTGGCCAATTCCAGCTGGTATTGCCGGACGGTACCAGGGTATGGCTCAACTCCGCCACTTCCCTGCGTTACCCTACAAGTTTCCAGGGAGCAGAACGGAAAGTGATCCTGCAAGGACAAGCCTACTTTGAAATTGCCGCCGACGCCGCACAACCCTTTAAAGTACAGGCCAATGAAATGGAAGTGCTGGTGCTGGGCACCCGCTTCGATATGATGGCCTACCCCGATGAACCTACGATCAACGCTACCCTGGTGGATGGAAAAATAAAAGTACAGGATAAGATCCTGCATCCCGGTCAGCAGGCCGTGCTGGCCCTGTCAGGCCACCAGCTCACCGTTCGCGATGCCGACGTCAATAAAATTATGGCCTGGAAAAACGGACTCTTTGTATTTAATAATATGGACCTGCCAACCATACTGCGGGAAATTGCCCGCTGGTATGATGTGGAAATTGTGTATCAGTCCCCACCCGGTAAAGAACTGTATGGTGGCGGAATCAGCCGGAATCTTAATTTGTCAGCCGTATTGCGCGTGTTAGAAGAAAACGGAACTAATCACTTTAAAACAGATGGAAATAAAGTAGTGGTATTACCGTAAAACCTGTAAAAAAAGCATATGAAGTAACACATTGAACAATGAAAAAAGCCGGAGGTGGTGACACACCCCCGGCAGCAGCTCAGCATCCTGTAAGATCAGCGACGATCATTTAAGAATTCTAAACCTTATTAAAAGTATGCATTTAAAATTTAAGGAGATACCATTTCTCCCAAAGGGACTTTTATTAACCAAAATTTTGCGGGTTATGAAAATGACCACCTGGCTTATCCTGATCGCCTGCCTACATGTAAGCGCCAGGAGTTTTTCACAACAGGTTACCCTCTCTGTGAAAAATATGCCGTTACAGAAAGTATTTGCAGAAATAATCCTGCAATCGGGGGCTACCATCGTATACAATGAATCCGCCCTCAAAAATACCACCCCGGTTACCTTACAGGTAAGCAGCGCCTCCGTGCAATCGGTATTGGAGCAATGCCTGCAACACCAGCCGGTAACGTTTTCTATCAACAACGGCGTATTCGTTATCCGCCCAAAGTCCGATCCCCCGCCACCGCCAGTGGATACCACTGGCCGTATTACCGGTATAGTACGTGGCCCTGACGGCACACTGCTCCCCGGCGCTACCGTAATCGTAAAAGGCACCAGCAGGGGCAACGCCACTAATGCAGGCGGGCAATTTACCGTAGCCGCCAACGCCGGCGAAATACTGGTATTCACTTTCACCGGCTATGATAAACAGGAACTGCCCGCCCGCAACGGCATGCAGGTAACCCTGCGAACCGCCAACAGTCAGCTGGACCAGGTAGTGGTAGTAGGCTACTCCGATAAAAAGAAAAGCGAATTAACCAGCGCCGTTACCGTTGTAGACGCCGCAAAACTGAAAGACGTTACCACCAACGACGTAGGTACTATGCTGCAAGGTAAAGTAGCTGGTCTCCAGGTGGTAAGCAGTTCCGGAGTGCCCGGCGCCGCGGCAGAAATTCGCATGCGCGGCATTTCTTCGGTCAACGCGTCGCAAAGCCCGCTCGTAGTAGTGGATGGTATCATTGGCGGCAACTACGACCCCAACGATATTGAAAGCGTAACGGTGCTTAAAGATGCCGGCGCCACTGCCATGTATGGCTCGCAGGCCAACGCAGGTGTGATCATCATCACCACCAAAAGAGCCGCCTCGGGTAAAATACAGTTCCAGGCAAAAGTAACCACCGGCTTCCGCACGCCCGACTTTGGCACCATGGATATGATGAACGGCAGTGAATTGTATGAACGCCAGAAAGAATATTACCGCGACTATATTCCCGGCGCTTCCAACAACTCCTATAAAATAGACCTGCTGAAATTTTACAATGAGCGGCCGCTCGACCTGCGCAACCAGAACTACAACTGGTTAACCGATATGTTCCAACGTGCACCCATGCAGAACATATATCTCTCTGCCAGTGGCAAGTCGGAAAAATCAGACTACTACCTGGGCCTCTCTTACTACAACGAGAAAGGAACTTTTATGAATACCAACTACCAGCGCGTAAACCTGAGAGCCAATTCTACCTACCACTTCACTAAACGTATCAGCTTAACCAACAACATCAACCTCAGCGGCTCCTTTGGTAAAACATACGACTACAACGATATGTATTATGCTTATCTCAACATGCCCTGGGATAACCCGTACGACAGCTCCGGTAAAGCATTGTATGTAGATGGTAACTCGCCCTTCAAATGGTGGTCACGCGATAAGGTAAATCCTATTCACACCATTAATAATTCAGAGCATCCCTACAAAAATTTTGATGTGAATTATGACATGGGGCTTAACATCGGTATCACCGACTGGCTCACCTTTACCAGTACTAACCGGCTTTCGCTGGGATACAATAAAAATAAAACCTGGTATTCGCCGGATGTGGCCGGGCAATACCATAGTACCGGTTACCTCAGTGAATTCAGTACACTTAACTATGGATACATCTCCAACAACCTGCTGAAAGTAGATTTCCGTATGGGCGATCACCGCATCAGCGGCCTCGCGGGCGTGGCGTTTGAAGGCAGCAATACCGACGTGCTGGGCGCCTCCGGGAAAGGACTGCCCGCCGGGTTAAAAGTGCTGAACGTAGTAGCCAACAGCCAGATCGTAAATGGTAGTATCAATGAAGCCATTATACAGTCGTTCATCTCACAGGTAAACTACAGTTACCTGGATAAATATTTCCTCACAGGATCATTCCGTGTGGATGGCTCTTCCAATTTCCCATCCGGTAACCGCTGGGCATCTTTCCCATCTGTTTCTGCCGCATGGTTAATGAGTAATGAAGATTTTCTGAAAGATAATGCGGTGTTCACTAATCTGAAACTCCGCGCCAGTTACGGCGTTACCGGTACACAGGACATAGGGTCATCGCGCTACCTGGCGTTGTTTTCACTGGCTAGTCAGTACAACGGACAAATAGCGGCAACACCATCACAGCTGCCCAGCCCGGATCTCACGTGGGAAAGCAAATACCAGTGGAACGGCGGTATCGATATCGGGTTGTTTAAGCGCATTGACCTGAGTGTGGATGTGTATAACAACATCACCAAAAACCTGCTGCTGCAGGTATCACAACCACTGTCGGTTGGCTTTGAAACACGGTGGCAGAACGTAGGGGAACTGGTGAATAACGGTGTGGAACTGGGCATCAGCTCGGTGAATATCCGCGGCCGGAAATTCCAATGGAGCACCGATTTTAATATCAACTTCAACACCAACAAGCTGCAAAAATTCCCGGCCAGTATCATTAACACACAATCTACCTGGAGTATTTCACAGATCTACCGCAATGGCGGTAACCTGTATGAATTTTATATGCCCAAGTGGTTAGGGGTAGATAAACAAACCGGTGCACCTTTATGGGAAGTGGTGGATAAAGATGGCAGCAGGTCATCTACCTCAGATTATGCCAGCGCCACCTACCAGGAAGTAGGCTCCGCACTGCCAAGGTTCCAGGGAGGTATGACCAACACCTTTACCTATAGCGGTATCTCTTTAAGCGCAAATATCTATTTCCTTTCCGGCAACAAAGTATACAGTAATAACCTTCGCTTTGTGGAAAATGATGGCAACGAACCTTACTATAACCAGGTGAACCTGCCCAAAGGCAGCAGTACCTGGGCAAAGCCCGGCGACAATGCCACGGAGCCCAGTCCGCAGAATTCTGCCAACAGCACGCAAACGTCTACACGCTTTTTGAAAGACGGCAGTTTCTGGGCATTGCGTAACATCAGTATGAGTTATGAACTGCCAAAAGCATTGGTAAACAGGTGGCGCCTCGATGGTGTAACCGTTGGCTTCACCGCCGATAATGTGCATACGTTCACCAATTTCCTGGGACAGGATCCGCAAACTACCATCACACCCGGATCACAGGTGATGCCGGGCGTTTCGGATTTCAAGTATCCCAACAACCGCCAGTACCTGTTCAACATTAATTTCAGATTCTAAAATGCCTGTCATGAGATCAGCGATTATAATATTAATACTACTGCCTGTGTTGTTATGGCAAACAGGTTGTATGAAAGATGTGAATCCAAGCGATGCCCTCACCACAGAAACCATTACAGGTTCTCCCGAAGGGCTGAAAAATGCCGTGAACGGAGCATATTCACTGCTGAAAGATCACGTGCCGTTTAATGGTACCACCGATGATAACAACATGTACCTGCGGCAGTATTTCCAGTTGTCGGATTTTGCCAGCGATGATATTGTATGCGGACAAACAACAGAAGATCCCCTGTTTTATAGTTTCTCACTTGGCCACTCGCCAACGCAAACGAATACACGCTATTTCTGGTATATCTCCTATAAAATTATCAACGACGCCAACACCGTTATTGAAGCGGTGGAAAAGCAGGCCAATCCTGATGCTACCACGCAACAGATGTTGGGTGAATGCTACTTTCTGCGAGCTTTCAGTCATTTTAACCTGGTGAAATTATTCGCCATGCCATACGCACAGAACCCCGGCGCTCCCGGTGTAATCCTGCGTACTTCTACCAGCGATCCTGCACAAAAGGCACGGGCCAGCGTAGGAGAAGTATATGCACAGATCATTGCAGACGCCAGGAAAGGAGCGGAACTGATGTCGCAAAGCAGGGGATCACAGTACGCTTCCCGCGAAGCGGCATGGGCACTGCTTTCCAGGGCATACCTGTATGAAGGGAACAATGACAGCACCACTTACTTCGCATCGCAGGTAATTTCATCCGGCCGCTATTCACTGGCTACCTCCGCTACTTATCCCGATCTGTTTGCCAACGCAGCCGCCGGTACTGAAACCATTTTCTGTGTGGCCTTTACGCAACTGGACGACTACGGTAAGTTTGGTTCTATCGCCTCTATGATCTATTCCAACGGTAACTCCGGCTGGGGAGAAGAATTTGCGTCCGCGTCGCTGAGGGATACCATGTCCGCTAACCCGGAAGATGTACGCTGGAAATATATTATACCCCTGAAAGATGACAATGGCGTATTGCAGCAAAAGAATGGCATCGATATCTACTATATCTCCAAATTCTCTGGTCAGGGGGGAAGTCCTACGCTGAGCTCACCCATTCTTTTCCGCCTTGCGGAAATGTACCTGAACAGGGCGGAAGCCGAAGCCAAAGCGGGCAAAACAGCCGCGGCGCTCGACGACCTGGATATGATCCGCACCAACCGCGGCTTGTCGGGTGCATTGTATCATCAACAGTTGCCTGCCGGGAAAACCGCACTGGATGTGGTGCTAAAGGAAAGGAGACTGGAACTCGCCTTTGAAGGTCACCGCGCCTATGATGTGTACCGCAATAAGAAGCCCATGAACAGAACCTACTGGGGTTATCATTTACCGGGCCTGAAAGAATCGGATATCAACCCGGCAGTAAATCCTTCCGGTTATGCCGGCATGGTAGTGCAGCCTGATAATCCGAAGATCATCTATTACATCCCCATCGATGAAATAGAAACCAATAAACTGTGCGTACAGAATCCTTAAAACCACCTGATTATGCAAAAGCAACTGCTCTATATATTTATGCTGCTGTGCGCAGCTTCCGCCTGTAAAAAAGACGATACCAACCCGGCGCCGCTGGTAGTATATACCATTGAAGTAGAAGGGAACCAGGTATCTTTTAATAACACTACTACCGGTGCTACCTCCTGGAAATGGGACTTCGGCGATGGTACTAATTCCACCGAGCAAAGCCCGGTGCATACCTACCAGGGTAAGGGTAAATATGTGCCAACCCTGTACGCCACTTCCGCTGCAGGGGTTACTGCGGAAGGGTCTACCGTGATCCGGATCTCCAAAACCTCACCGGTGAAACTCACTGATAACAGCCTGGCCGACTGGGATACCATCAGCCAGAATGTGATCACTGCCGGTCCGGCAGGCGGCGTTTTCAAAAAGCTGAAATTCGATTACGACGGACAGTTTATGTATTTCTATGGAGAGATGAGCGGTAAACTGGCCGATGGCGCTATTTTCGACGTGTATATCGACAGCGACAACAGCGACGCCACGGGCCTGATCACTTCCCTGTTTACCGGCGCGGCTTACGATGTATTGCTGGAGGGGCAGCTGCTGCTCAATCAGAACACGGCGCCTATCCCGATGGCGATGTATTATCATAACGGACCGCAAACCAGCTTCAGTTTCGATGTGCAATCAGGAACGGATTTCTTTACGATGGGCACCATTAAAGAAGAAGGGGGGACCATCCGTTTTGAAGGAAAACTGGACCGCTCAAAAATAAAGGGCTTTACGGGAACGGCTATACGGCTGGGCATGGTGGCCACTTCCAGCGATTGGTCCACACAGCTGGGCACCATCCCCGATGAAGGCGCTGCCGCTTTTTTATTAAATATGCCGGAATAAATTATTAATTTAAGCCTACAAACAGGACAATGAGCCAAACAACCAATGTCAGTCAACGATTGATTTCCCTGGATGTGATGCGTGGCCTTATTATGATTCTCCTGGCCGGAGAAAGCGCCCGCATCTATGAGTCGATAGCACATTTACACCCCACGGGGGTAGCCGGCAGTCTAATAACGCAGTTTTTTCACCACCCCTGGAACGGGCTACGGGCCTGGGACCTGGTGCAACCTGCTTTTATGACAATGGCCGGTGCTGCGATGTTCATCTCTTACTATTATAAAACGCAAAAGGGTATTACCTGGTCACAAAATTTCCGGCATATTGCCCTGCGTTGTTTAAAGTTGTTTATATTTGGTACTGCCCTCCATTGCGTATATGCAGGAAGGTTAGTATGGGAGTTATGGAATGTGCTCACGCAGTTATCTGTAACCACCCTGATCGCTTACCTTATCATACGCCGTTCCTTTGGTTTCCAGCTGGCCATAAGCCTTTTACTGTTGCTGGCAACTGATTTAATGTACCGGTTTGTTTTATTGCCCGGTTTCGAAGAGCCATTTATACAAGGTCATAACTTCGGAGCTTTTATGGATACTGTGCTGATGGGTAAGATCAACCCTGACGGATGGGTGACCATTAACTTTATCCCCACCGCCGCGCATACCATCTGGGGCGCGCTGGCCGGGAAGTTACTGATCAGCGACCGGCCGCGGGCGCAGAAAATAAAGATCCTGGTGATCGCAGGGCTGATAGGGCTTGTCACCGGGTTCGGACTGGACCTGGCAGGCATCACGCCGATCATCAAACGGATTGCCACTGCCTCTTTTACACTGGCTTCCGGGGGATGGGTAAATGCTGGTAATGGCCCTGCTGTATTGGATTATAGATGTAAAACAAAATGTGCGTTACGCCTGGATAGCCACCGTAGTGGGTATGAACGCTATTTTTATTTACCTCTTCTTTGAAACGGTAGGCGCTCAATGGGTAAATCCCACCACCGGCATCTTTGTAAAAGGATTTACCGCGCTGGCCGGAATCCCGGAAAGCATCCGGGAAATATTATCCGCCTTTGCAGTACTGGCGCTGGAATGGGGCCTGTGCTACTGGCTGTTTAAAAAGAAGATCTTCTTTAAATTATAGGCTATCTACTGAAACCCCCATGAAAACAAAGCTCCGGTATCCTTTACCGGGGCTTTTAATTTTTTTACCGCGCCCGTATAATTTTCCGATTTTATTATTTACCTTGATTCCAGTTTAATAGTCAATTAGCCAAAATCTTTAGTATCAACGTGAACAATGGAAGAATTAAATTTCTTCCGGATCATTTAATCAAAGTCACTGTAATAAGGTTGCCAATTGGCAGCGTTACAGATATGTTATGTGTTTAAGCTACCTGTAATGAATAATTACCAATAAGGTTCCGGTTACATGAGTCATTCTTCAGACATAGTATTGGTGCAGCGGTTAAAGGAAGGCGATGCTTCAGCATATGATGCTTTATTTATGAAGTATCACAAGCTGCTTTGCCTGAATGCCTATTGGTTCCTGCGGAATGAGGCAGAAGCCAATGATCTTGTACAGACTTTCTTCCTGGACATTTGGGACAAAAAATTATACCTTCATTTTTCAGGTGATATCAAGGGATACCTGCATCAGGCTGTCAAAAACCGTTGCCTCACGTATCTTAAAAAGCAAAAGGCGGAACTGGAAAATAAAGTGGCATTCACCCAGTTACAGGATGAAACCTGTATGGTAAACACCGAAGTTTCACCGGATTATTATAAACAGGTATTAACGGCCATCAACGATATGGCGGTACAAAAAAGATCGGCTATACAAATGGTGTATATCCAGGGAAAACGGTACCAGGAAGCAGCGGATGAAATGGGCATCAGTATCAATTCTTTCAAAACCCACCTGAAAAGAGGGCTGAAAGTATTACGTCATGCAATTACTAATAAGGGGTATTAGCCCGCGTTTTGTTAACAATGGAGCAGGCACAGGAAAAAATATTTGAATTATATCTACAACGTTTGTCGGGAACACTCTCCGCAGAAGAGGAGGAGTATGTCCAGGAAATGCTGCAGCATGATGCCGGCTTCAAAGCGCAGTGGGATCAGCTGGAACAGGAGAGCATGACCCTTCATACAGACAGGTATCTTCAGCAGATTGACTCTGATGCGGCCCTGCACCGCATTAAGGAAGAAAGAACAACACGCCGCCCGGTCATACACCTGAAAAAGTGGCTGGCCGCAGCCGCTATACTGCTATTGGCAGGCAGCGGTACGTACTATTTCTTTACCCGCACAGCACCGGTAACTTCGCCATCGGTGGCCATGCAGCAGCAAAAGCAACCGGTTCGCCTGTTGCTGAGTAACGGCGAAAAAGTAGAGCTGAGCAAAGACAGCAGCGCCAAAACCATCGCACTTAGCAACGCCACGCTGAACACCAGCAACGGCGCCCTGCAATATACTTCTGCCGACACCGTATTAAATACCCTCGACGTTCCTGCCGGCGAAAGCTACAAGCTTACCTTGTCGGACGGCACGGAAGTGTGGCTGAATGCCGCCACCAGGCTGCGTTTTCCTTTTCATTTCGGCAGGGCGGCAAGAGAAATATATGTAGAAGGGGAAGCCTATTTTAAGGTGGCCGCCAATGCGGAAAAGCCTTTTATTGTACACACAGCACTTACCAGCGTACAAGTACTGGGAACAGCTTTTAATATTAACACCTATCAGCCGGGAACAGTAAAAACGGCCCTCGTACAGGGCAGCGTTATCACCAAAGGGAAAACGGGCGAACGCCAAACCCTGCAACCGGGTATCCAGGCCGACTACAACGCCGGACAGGGATTTGTTACCAGCCACTTTGATGAAGAAGAAGTGTTATCCTGGCGCAACGGGGTTTACTATTACCACCGCATGCCGCTTACAACCCTGATCGCCGCCGCTTCCCGCTTCTACGGGATGCGCTTTGTATTAGACAAAAATAAAGAAGCCGGACAGGTGGTAACGGGCCTGATGGACCGTAACCGGCTGGAGGATTTCTTATCCGATCTTAAAACAACTGCCCATATCGAATACCATTTATCAGGTAATGAAATTACCCTGAGATAGATTTTTCTTCTCTCAAAAAATATTTTTACTACTCCTTGTCACCCGTTTTCTGAAAAACGATGTAGTTGTGATGAAAGCATTTGCTACGGTGATTTGCTGTACCATCATTTTAACTTGTAAACATTCCCGAATGAGAAAAAGTATACGCCACTGCCAGCTGGCTATGCGAAACGTAGTGCGCATGTTGGTGCTCTGTACCCTTATATGCACTTCCTTTTCGAGCGTGAAGGCGCAAACACCGCCGCCTTCACTGCAGTCAATCGTCACGGTTACCGGTAATGAGGTAACCCTCCTGCAGATCTTCCGGGCCATCAAAAAACAAACAGGGCTTACCCTGGTGTACAGCAATCAACTGCTGAACGATGGGGAAAAAATGTCGCTCAACTTCCAGCAGGCAAAACTGGAGGAAGTACTGGCTTTTATTTTTAAAGATAAAAATATCAGCTACGTATTGCAGCGTAACCGCATTGTACTCGACAAGAAAGCAGCGGTGCCGGAAACCACGGTCACCGCGGCGGCAGAGAAACAATCGGAGTGGCTGGTGCGCGGGCAGGTAATGGATGTAGATGGAAATCCCCTGCCTGGCGCCACTATTACGGTAAAAGACAGTAAGAAAGGAACTGTTACCGATGTAATGGGCGTATTTTCCATTGCGGCCAACAAAGATGATATCATCAAAGTGGCGATGATGGGCATGAATCCCGAAGAAGTAAAAGTGGTGAATCAGAAAACACTCAAAGTGAGCTTAACCGCAAAGGTGGATAAGCTGAACGAAGTGGTGGTAGTAGGTTTTGGCAGCCAGAAAAAAGTAACGGTAACGGGCGCCGTATCCACCGTAAATATGGCCGATATGCAAACGCCGGTGCGCTCCTTAACTAACGCATTGGTGGGCAAGGTAGCTGGCATAATATCCATGCAGAGCGCCGGAGGGGAACCGGGTTATGACAATCCCAACTTCACCATCCGCGGTATCGGTACTTTCCAGGGAAGCGTTTCCCCGCTCATCATTGTTGATGGCGTGCAAAGGGAAGATGTAAACAGCACCTACGGCGGCGCTTTTAATAACATTGATCCGGAAGATATCCAGAGTATTTCGCTGCTGAAAGATGCTTCCGCTACCGCAGTGTATGGCGCGAAAGGCGCCAACGGCGTACTGATCATCACCACCCGCAGAGGGGTGGCCGGTAAACCAAAGGTATCCGCTAAAGCAGAAACGGGTTTCAGCGGGCTAACCCAGATGCCGAAAATGCTGGACGGCGTGAATTATATGAAGTTGTATAACGAAGCCCGTACCAATGCCGGCGATGAACCGGTATACTCTGATGAATTGATCCGTAAAACAGCCAGCGGACTCGATCCATATATCTATCCAAATGTAAACTGGATCAAAACTATTTATAAGGACTGGGCCACTATGGCAAACGCCAATGTGAATGTAAGCGGCGGCGGAGAAGCCATGCGCTACTATGTGTCTATGTCGTTTTACAACCAGGACGGACAATACAAAGTGAATAACATCGGCTACAATCCCAACCTCAATTTCAAAAGATATGATTTCAGGAGCAACGTGGACCTGAACGTCACCAAAACAACACTGCTTTCCCTCAACCTGGCTTCCATGCTGGTAAACACCCGCTACCCGGGTAACTCCGCCGGTTCTATCTGGTATTCCACTTACGCTACCAATCCCATCTCTTTCCCGGTATCCTACCCGGATGGTAAATGGGCAGGCCCGGTTAACAACGGTGGTGCCAACCCGTTTAACCTGGTACAAAACGCTGGCTACTCCACAGAATTCAGACCTTCCATCCAATCCGTGTTATCCCTTAATCAGAAACTGGATGTAATTACAGAAGGACTGAGCGCCAATGCCCGGTTTTCTTTTGATACTTACAGCGAATTTGATAACAGCAGAACCGGTGTAAATGACCTGTTTTATGCGCCCGGCAGAAACGAAGATGGTAGTCTCTTTTATAATCAAACCAGGATAGGCAGTACTTACCTGGGCTATGGAGCCTCTTCCACCGGCGAACGCATGATGTACCTGGAAGGTAACCTCACCTATGATCATAGCTTTGGTAAACATAATTTCGGTGGATTACTGGTAGGTAGTATCCGTAACAGGTTGGTGGGTTCTGCCGGAGATGTAAAAGGAGCCATTCCTTACCGTAACCAGAGCGCTGCAGCCAGGGTCACTTATTCCTATATGGATAAATACCTGGCAGAAATGAATATGGGCGCCACCGGATCTGAAAACTTTGAACAGGGAAAAAGATGGGGTTACTTTCCGGCGGGTTCCGTTGGCTGGGTGATTTCCAAAGAAAACTTTTTCCTGCCTTATACCAAAGTGATCAATCTCCTGAAGATCCGCGGGTCTTACGGGATGACAGGTAATGACCAGATCGACGGGAACCGTTTTGGTTATCTCACTTATTATAATAGCGGTGCGCCTGGAGTGTCTTTCGGCAGCTCCGGTACGCCTTCCTATAATGGAGGCGTTAATGCAGATGTAATCGGTACAGAAAACCTCACCTGGGAGAAATCTGCTAAAACCGATATCGGCCTGGAAGTGGGTTTGTGGAATAAACTGAATATTATCATAGATGGATTCCAGGATAAAAGAAGTGCGATCCTGGTTGCCCGCAAATCCATTTCACCCATTGCAGGATACGGCTCCAGCAGTATCTATGGTAACATCGGTGAAATGGTGAATAAAGGAATAGATGGCAGCATGGAGTATACCGGTCATATCGGAAAAGATATTTCGATTCGTTTATTCGGCAATATTACCTACGCCAAAAACAAGATCATCTACGCAGATAATCCCATAGCCCTGTATGCATATGCACAACAGGAAGGACATAAGTTTGGCGAATTCAAAGGCTACCAGAGCCTCGGGTTATTCACCAGTCAGGATGATGTGGAGAAAAGCCCGCAACAGTTCAGGGTAGTGCATCCCGGTGATATAAAGTATGCAGATCTCAATAACGATGGCAGGATCGATGGTAACGACCAAACCTATCTAGGTAAATCCAGTTTCCCTACCTGGTCATACGGTTACGGCTTTAATTTTGGCTATAAGAAATTTGAACTCTCTGCCGTTTTTGCAGGCGTGGCAGATGTAGGCATTATGGCCAATGGCATAGATGTACGCGGCAATGGCGCCGGGGCCGATGGCGTAGGTGTTATTCCTTTCGCCGGCATGGGGCAATATTCCGCCAGTGTACTGGAAGATATGATGAACAGGTGGACACCGGAAAATCCCAGTCAGAATGTGCGCTATCCACGTCTTACCGTAGCTAATACCAACGACAATAACTATTTAAGTAGCAGCTGGTGGATTAAAGACGGTAGTTTCATGCGTCTGAAACAGGCCACTTTCAGCTACTCCTTTATCACACCGGATATGAAACGCAAAGGCATCAGCAGTCTGCAGGTATACACCACTGCTACCAACATGCTCACGTTCACGAAGTTCAAATTATGGGATCCGGAACTGGGCAATTTCGCGGCAAGGTATCCTTATCCGAAAACCGTTACCCTGGGTGTAAGAGCACAGTTTTAATCAAGATCAAAAAGATTATTGTTATGACCAGATATAAATACCTGTTACTTTTTTTCATCGGTATCATTGCCATCACACTGGTATCCTGCAGCAAGTACCTGGACAAAAAGCCGGATAACCTTCTCACTGAAGATCAGATCTGGCAAACCAGGGCTAACGCGGAAGCATACCTGAGTAATATCTACAGCGCCCGCCAGGCCGGCGGCGACTATGCCGGCATCGGCGCCGCGGATGAACTCTCTGTTTCCATTCCCGGTACTACGGTAAGGTACATGGTGGGTGGCAACTGGAGCGCGTCCGATTGGTACTTCTATAATTGGGGCGGCTACTATACTGCCATCCGGAAATCTTTCATCTTCGAGCAAAATATCGATAAAGTACCTGCCGATCAGTTGAGCAACGAACTGAAAGCGCAATACAAGTCGGAAAACCTTTTCCTGCGCGGTTACTTTTATTGGATGCTGCTAAGACAATACGGACCATTCGTGAAGCTCACCGGTACTGTTAGCCAGGATGAAGACATGAACAAATACCCGAGAGCGCCTTTCGACACCTGCGTAAAGTTCATCAATGAAATGATGGACGGCGCGGCAGCCGGACTTCCTTTCGTATGGAGCTCCTCAGGTAATAATGGCCGTGCTACCCGTGGCGCTTGTCTCGCTGTAAAAGCAAAAGTTGCACAGTGGGCGGCAAGCCCCTTGTGGAACGGTAATCCCGCTCTTGCTGCGTTCAAAAACCAGGATGGTACACCACTGGCGCCCGCCGGCTTCGATGTAAATAAATGGCGCATCGCCGCACAGGCAGCAAAAGCGATCATCGATTCCAACAAGTATAAACTGTTTACCAACCTCGATAACGGCGGTACTACCTTCGATCCGTTTCTTTCTGTAAGAGATGTATTCCTTACTTCCTGGAATGATGAAATTATCCTTGCTTCCATGAACTGGCAACGCTGGGGATATACCATCTGTTCCTCTCCCGGCCCTGCAGGGTACAACCTGTACAACGCTACACAAAACGTGGTGGATGCCTTTTATATGAACAATGGTAAAACCATTACGGACCCTACTTCCAACTATGTAGAAACAGGCTTTGCTGCACAGGATGGTGAGCATTACTGGGAAAATAAGGAAGGCGACTGGAACATGTACGCAAAGCGTGAACCAAGGTTCTATGCTTACATCGCTTACAACCGCCGCCCGGTGATTGCAGCGGTATCAGTAGATGATAAAAACTATTTCTCTTCTGAAAAAAATAAAGATGGTACCGGCCGCCAGGAGTTTTACTACAGTGGTAAATCAGGCATGCAGGGAATGGGCAGCAACATCATCACCGGCTACCTTCCCGCTAAATTACTGAGCCCGAACGATAACCTCCGCAGCATGTCTACCGACGCCTACCGTTCTCCGTATATCCTTATCCGTTACTCAGAAATTTTACTCGACTATGTAGAGGCATTAAATGAGTATGATCCGGTTAATCCGGATATCGTGAAATACCTTAACCAGGTAAGAACACGCGCAGGCCTGCCGGGCATTGAAACCGTATATCCGGGTGCCATAGGTAACCAGGAAGAAATGAGGAAATATATTTTGAGAGAAAGACAAGTAGAATTTTGCTTTGAAGGCGATCGTTATTACACGCTCATCCGCCGGTTGCTGATGAGTAAACCGGAAAACCAGGCGATTTACGGCATGAATATAAATGCGAAAGATAATGACCAGGGATTTTCTTTCACCGGTTTTTATACCCGCACACTTTTCCAGAAAAGATACTGGGATAATAAGATGTATATGTTCCCTATCCAGCAACAGGACCTGGAAAGGGACCGCGCATTAGTGCAAAACCCGGGCTGGTAATTTTTTCTTTATTTAATTCTTAACTAACTGCTATGATCAGGCCACTGAATTCATATATACTGAAAGGTTGTTTACTGATGTCTGCCCTGTTGGCGGGATGTTCAAAAGACGACGATCTGAAACACGCGGAAGGGCAACCGGTGCTGCTTACCGACTTCATTCCCGCTACCGGCGGCAGTACCACGGAAGTACTGATTACAGGTGATAATTTCTCTGCCGATACATCCGATATCACTGTTACGATCAATGGTAAACGTTGTGCTATCGTGAACGCCAATACGAAACAGATTATGGTAATAGTGCCAAAGAAATGCGGCACCGGCAACCTCGTGGTGAAAGTTGGAAAAGACAGTGTGGTGAGCAGTACGCCGTTTACCTACGTGTTTTCCAGAACAGTCACCACACTTGCCGGCAACGGTACCGCCGGATTTGCCAACGGAAAAGGCGCTGACGCACTGTTTAGTTTTAACGGGCAAAGCTGGTACCGGATGATGGGGATTGGTGCGGATGATAACGGGAACGTATATGTGGCAGATCCGGGCAACGCCTGTATCCGTAAAATAGACAGCGAAGGAAATGCGACTGTATTGGCCGGCAGTCCCGGTAACAGCGGAAGCGATGATGGCAAAGGTGCTGCGGCGCGTTTCCAGATTCCATACGGCCTGGCACTGGATGCACAGGGAAATGTGTATACCGCGGATCCGGGCACCTGGAGCATCCGCAAAATTACACCGGATGGTACTACCACTACCCTGGGAGGTACAGTACAGGAACCCTGGAATGTTGCAGTAGATAAAACATCCGGCAAAATATATTATTGCAGTACCGGCGGCGGCGGCGTTTTTGAAATGAAGCCGGATGGCAGCAGTGTGGCTATTATTAATGGCGTTACGGCGCCAGGTGGTATGGACTTCGACAAAGCCGGCAATCTTTACATATCCAGTAACACGGGCAATACTATTATCCAGTTTAAAGCGGATACGTGGCAGCCTACTGTTATTGCCGGCGCTACCGGCGTGGCAGGTTATGAAAACGGCACGGGTACGGCTGCACGATTTGCAAATCCATGGGGACTAGCAGTAGACATTACCGGCAATATATATGTGGCTGGTAATGGCAGTTACGGCGCTAATGCCGATGAAAGTATCCGCGCTATTTCCGCTAACACCTGGAACGTGACTACCTATGCCGGTAGCAACAGCGCTGGTTTTAAAGATGGTATCGGCGCTGCCGCCTCGTTTAATGCACCAATGGGCGTAGCAGTGGACAAAGATGGGATCGTATATGTGTTGGATAAGAATAATAACAGGGTCAGGAAAATAATTTCAGAATAAACTATATGCAAACCCACGGCGGCGGTCACTTACTGCCGCCGTTTATTTTTAAAAAGATGTTAAACAGGAACATGTATTTTTTTCTATTCGCTATGCTGGCCGGCGCCTGTAGTAAAGGATCTACCGCTGTTACTACCGTTGATGCCGCACAAACCCACACTTACTACGTTGCCGCTAATGGCGATAACTCGGCTGCAGGAACTATCAGCAAACCGGTACGCAGCATCAACATCGCTTTGGCAAAGGCGCTTCCCGGCGATACCGTGATGGTGAGAGCCGGTACTTACGGGGAAAGGGTGGTTTTTCCACGCGCCGGCCGGCTGGAAAAACTCATCACACTCAAAGCCTATCCCGGTGAAAAGGCGGTGATTGATGGCACCGGCATGATCGTTACCGGGAGGGAAGCGCTGGTTACTATCAGTAATACAAGCTATGTGGTGCTGGAGGGATTTGATATCTGCAATTTAAAAAGTACTGCAGCATGGGCAAATGTGAATGGGATTACAGCAGACGCAGGTGCCAGTAATATCATCATCCGGAAAAATAAAATTTATAACATAGAACATAACGTGGAACCATCGCAGGGCAGGAGCGGTCATGGCATCGAAATTATCGGCAACACCGCCGATGTGATGAAGAACATCCTCGTGGAAGATAATATCATTCATGACACTAAAACCGGGTACAGCGAAAACCTCACCATCAATGGTTATGTAGATGGATTTACGATCAGGAGAAACACGATCTACAACACCGAAAACATTGGTATCGATGCAGCCGGTGGCTACGCGGCCAATACCAACCCTGCATTGAACTATGCAAGAAATGGCCTTATCACCGAAAATGAATTGTATAACATTGACATGACACGCGGCCCCGTTGGCGGAACGCATGGTCACGGCGCTATCGCTATTTATGTAGACGGCGCCCGGAATATTACCGTGGAAAGAAACCGCATCCATGAAGCCGACCGCGGCATCGGTATCGTAAGTGAAAATGATGCATATCCCACCAGCAATTGCATCGTCAGGAATAATTTTGTGTCTAACTGCTGGCGCACCGGCATCTATCTCGGCGGCTACCTCGGTTATACATCCGGCGGTACACGCAATTGCTACGTGGTAAACAATACCCTGTTGTTCAACGACCGCGAGCCGGGCGCTTTTGGCGAAATAGAAGGAGAGATCCGTCTCACGGAACAATGCTTTGATAACGTGATCCGTAATAATATCGTATATGCGAGGCCGGTAGATATCTTTGTGCATAAATATACCGGTACCGGCTCCGGTAATGTCATCGATAACAACCTTTACTTCACTACCGGTACGCCGCAATGGATCTGGAATGGTACCAATACAAATATCATTACGGATTTCAATACCTGGAAAAGCACTTCCGGCACCGATGCCAGCTCCGTGTATGGTACAGATCCTTTGCTTATCAGTACAACAATACCGGACCTGCACATTGCTCCCAATTCACCCGCCCGCAATACCGGTGCAGTGATCTCTGAAGCAGTGAATGGTAGTCTGGATATCGACGGCAACGCCCGTATCGTTAATAACAAGATCAGCAAAGGAGCACAGCAGTGATAAATCCCCTTTTTACGTGATTGATGGTAACAGATTCTTATCGTAGATTGAAGTAACCTAAATCTGTATCAATATGAAAAAGAAAATCACTTCAAAGCTGAAGCTCACAAAAATTACCGTTGCCAGCCTTAGTAAAGCGCCACAGGAGAAAAGCAAAGAACGTACTTTGCCCACCACACAGTTTATCTCCTGCGGGGAAACTTTTTGGGTATGCTAATAGCCGGATGCCCAATGGCTAAAGTTTGTTTTAGTTGACTTGAACCCGCTGTCACAGGCGGGTTCAGTATTTTACAACGGTTTTATCTTCAGCTAAGAAAAATCAATTCCATAAAAAAAGCATTACGGTATGAATCGTAATGCTTTCTTTTTATCGTGTTGCTTCGTACACCGGGTAGTCTGTATACCCGTGTGCGGCCCCTCCATAGTGTAAATTCCGTTCGGGTTTATTTAATGGCCAGTCGTTTTTTAGTCGGTCAGCGAGATCAGGGTTGGCAATAAAAGGTTCTCCCCATGCAGCCAGGTCGATGATGCCGTCAGTTAAGTACTGCTCCGCTTTTTCCCGGTTCATACCACCTGCCAGTATGATCACGCCGTTGTATTGTTGTCTGAACCGTTCCAGGAAGCCGTCGGGTAAAGCAAAGCTGCCTCTCGACTGCTGGTCCATGATATGGATATAGGCAATGTTCCGCTTGCCAAGTTCCGCAGCGAGATAATTATAGGTAGTCTCCAATTCATCATAGTGCGGCATTTCATGCAGGCCTCCATACGGCGTAAGACGGATCGCTACTTTTGCCGCACTAATATTGGCAATGCAGGCATCGATGGCTTCCAGCAAAAAGCGGCTGCGATTAACGATGCTGCCGCCATATTCATCCGTGCGGTTATTCACAAAAGGATTCAGGAACTGCTCAATCAGGTAACCGTTGGCGCCGTGGAGTTCTACTCCGTCGAAGCCCGCTTTTACTGCATTGGCAGCGGCATTGGCAAAATCCTGTACCACTGCTTTTACACCTTCGGTAGTTAAGGCTACCGGAACAGCGCAGGGAACAAAAGCTTCCTGGCCGTTTTCATTGTAGCCCCATGCATGCGAGTTGGCGGCCTGGATATTGGAAGCGCCTACCGGTGCAGCGCCGCCAGGTTGATTGGTGGTATGCGATACGCGGCCCACATGCCACAACTGCGTGAATATTTTACTGCCTGCTGCGTGAACAGCGCTGGTAACCAGTTTCCAGCCTTCCACCTGCGCCGGTGTAAACAAACCGGGAATATGCAATACGCCCGATGCTGTAGGGGAGATGGAAGTGCCCTCCGTGATGATGAGTCCTGCGTTGGTACGTTGCCGGTAGTACAACGCATTCATTTCATTGGGTATTCCGTTAGGATTCCGTGCGCGTGTCATGGGCGCCATCACGATCCTGTTCTTTAATGTCAGGCCTTTGCCGGTATATGGTTCAAATAATAGCATTGGTTGTTTTTTTAATAATCGGATAATCGGTATAACCTGCCGCACTGCCACCAAAAAATTTCGACCTGTCAGGCTCATTCAGCGGCAACTGGTGTTGCAGGCGGTAAGGGAGATCGGGATTGGCAATAAAAGGGCGGCCAAAAGCGATGAGGTCTGCCCATCCTTTCTGCAGCGCTTCTTCCGCCCTGGCAACAGTATACTTGCCGGCGTAAATAAGGGTACCGGAGAAGGCTTCCCTGTAAGCTTCCTTAAAAGCCACCGGCATCACGGGTGCATTGTCCCAGTCGGCTTCCGCGATGTGGATATAGGCAATGCCTATGTCGTTCAATACCTTGGCTGCCGCGATATAAGTTTCTTCCGGATGATCGTCCATAGCGCCCATCAACGTGGTCAACGGGGCCTGGCGCACGCCTACACGGTGCTTTCCGATGGCATCTGCTACTGCGGTTACCACTTCTTTCAGGAAGCGCAAGCGGTTTTCCAGCGAACCGCCGTATTCATCTGTTCTGTGATTGGTTTGTGAATCGATGAACTGCTCAATCAGGTAGCCATTGGCGCCATGCAATTCCACGCCGTCGAAGCCAGCTGCCACCGCATTTTTAGCGGCTTGCGCAAAATCACTGATAATAGCCTGTATTTCGGCTTTGGTAAGCTCGCGGGGCATAGAGTGCTGGATCATTTCCCCGGCGCCGTTTTCGGCTCCTTTTCCTGTGGGATCGGCAAATACTTTCACGCCTTCTGCCAGGATAGGGGAAGGCGCTACCGGCGCGGCGCCGTTTTCCTGTATGGAGATATGCGAAACCCGCCCCACATGCCACAACTGGGCGAAGATGAGGCCATTATTGGCATGCACGGCGTCTGTTACCTGTTTCCAGCCCGCTATTTGCTCCGGGCTGTAAATACCCGGGGTCCAGGCGTAGCCCTGGCCCTGGCGGCTGATTTGTGTGCCTTCTGATATCAGCAGGCCCGCCCCGGTACGCTGACTGTAATATTCTGCCATCAATGCGGTGGCTACATCGCCGCGGGCCGCTCTGGATCTGGTCATTGGCGGCATTACAATCCTGTTTTTCAGGTGAAGTCCGCCTAGCGTATATTCTGTAAAAAGCATCGTCTTCGTATTTTGATAAGGCAAAATTCTTCCAAAATTTATTATTATCATAATTATTTAACTTATACCTTTGTATCAGAAAAATGATATTATATGGGACTCAACCTGGAATGGCTCCGTACCTTCAAATCCATCTATGAACAGGGCACCCTCACCGGGGCGGCACAGGAGCTTTTTATTTCGCAACCAGGCGTAAGCCTGCACCTCAATTCCCTCGAGGCATATACCGGCTATAAATTATTTGATCGCTCGGCCAAAAAACTGGTGCCTACCGAAAGAGGAAAAGTGATCTATAATTTTATCGAGGAACCTTTACTCAAACTGGAAAATGCAGAACAGCTTTTTCATAAAAGTACCAGGGCCGACAGAGCCACCATCAGCATTGGTATGTGCTTTGAAACATTTCAATATACACTGGAGAAATATATTGCCACCCTGCCCTTTAACGTCATCATCAAATTCGGCGACTACCCGCAAATGATCAACGACCTCGATAAAGGATTGCTGGATCTTATTATCACACCGCAAAAAGGGGATCAGAAAAACCTGGAGTTTAAACCTTTTTCAAAAGAAAGAATTGTACTGGTGGCCGGTGGCAAAACAGATATCAAACCACTGAACGCTTTACTGAAGAAAAAAGATCTCAAAGCAGCGGAGAACTGGCTGAAAGAACAGCTGTGGTACAGCACCGCGGCGGACATGGAGCACCTGAAACGATTCTGGCAGTTCAACTTCCATCATCAAATGGATTTTAAACCCAACTACATTGTTCCAAATATCTGCTCTATTGTGCGCTGTCTCAGTGGAGAAACCGGTTTTTCAGTAGTACCCGACTTTTTGTGCGCCCGCGAAATTGAAACAGGCAGCATGAAACTGGCGTGGGAAGGAGAATCGATCATGGAAAATACCCTGTATTTCGGTACACGGAAGAAAACAATGTATGCGGCAGAAATAGATAAAGTACAACGGATATTTTCTACAGAACTATATAGTCCTTCAGTCGTGAATAGTTACGCTGGCAGCCACCAGTGATTTAATATATTCAGTAGGTGTAAGGCCGGTTATCTTTTTAAAATACTGGTTGAAAGATGACTTGGCTTTAAAGCCGCAATCATACGCCAGTGTTAACACGTTCACCGGCAACGCTTTTTCATTCATGAAACGGATCTGTTCCATCGCCCGCCGGATACGCCATTCATTGATATACTGGTAAAACGACTTGCCGGCATAACTGTTCAGCGTTTCTGAAATATGATACTTGCTGATCCCGGCGCCCTGCGCGAGTTTATCGAGGTTCAGCTCCGCATCCGTAAATATTTTTGTTTTATGAAGATAAGCTTCCAGCGATTGTAACAGCAGCCGCTGCTCATCAGTACTGAGATGCATTTTGCGGGAAGGCAATACCTCCGCTGCTGGTCCGGCTATTACTTTCACCGGCTGCGTGCCCATGATCCCCACATACTTGTACCTGATAATCACCAGGCACACCACTAACAGTAAGGAATATACGATATCTCTGCAGATAATATTATACGAGCCATCCAGCATATGCGCCGATTGCGCGGTTTTAAATCCCAATGAAATAATACTGATAATGCCCAGCAGGTAACTGATACTGTTGATCAGCTTCTTCTCCTGCGGCATATCAGGTAATTGTTTCGCAATGCGGAGTGATAATACCGGAAACAGGAAACCCAACACCATCATTAGCCATGTGGTGGTTTCATTGTAGTAATACAATACAGCATGACCGGCATCCGCGGACCACATCAATACGCATACCACCGTAAGATAGCCCACTGCGCCAAGCATAAACGGCAGGAAAACATACCACCGCGAAGCAGGAATAAACGCGGTATCCCGCCGCTGACAGGCATATAAATACAGCAACGGACCGTAGCAAAAACCGATAAATGTATTCATCTGCGTACGCACTTCGGGGTCGTTCACAAATGAATAAATGCAAAACTTGATAGCGAGATGCGCAGCAATACTACACAGCAACAGGATCAGCAGAAAATCTGCTTTACTGCGCAACTTACTGCTGCCTAGTAAAGCAACTGCGGTAAGTGCCTGAAATGCTCCGATGGCAATAACATATATCATAGTGCGGATATGCACCGAAAGTATAAAACCAATATTACCGGAATGTTAAACCTGCTGCATCGGATGGCTGGTGATCCATTTGGTAATGATTTCGTAACACATGTTAATGTATTGGTTTTCAATAAAAGTGAGTACGTTTAAAACAGAAAATACGCCTGCGCGTAGCAGTAGTTGGATGCGGTCGTAGTCATCATCAGCAAGCCTCACTTTTGTTGAAAAATACCTTCATATGGATCGCATTTTTATACCATTAAAACGCTCCCGTTACTGCACATTACTGGTTTTACTGGTAATGGCCGGCACGGCAAAGGCACAAACCATCAAGGGAATTATTAACGGCAGGGAAGGACACCTGCCCGGCGCTTCTGTACAAACCGCCGGAACCAGACAAGGCACCTCCACCGATCTGAATGGCGCCTTCACCATCAACCTACACACCACCGGTAAAGTAACATTGCTGGTATCTTATATAGGACACGAAACGCAACGACTGGAACTAACCGTAAAACCCGGTATCAACGACGCCGGTAATATCACGTTGTCGCCCACCGGCGGTAAACTGGGAGAAGTACTGGTAAAGGGAACCATGGCGCCTTCCACGGTGAAGGCCCTCAGCATTAAAAAGAATTCCCTCGCCATCATGGATGTAATCGCGGCCGATGCCATTGGTAAATTACCGGACCGCAATGCCGCCGAAGCGGTACAACGTGTACAGGGTGTGGCGGTAGCCCGCTATCACGGAGAAGCCGATGCCGCCACCGTGAGAGGTACGCCCTTCGCATGGACATCCACCCTTTTCAATGGCAGCCGCCTGCCAAGCGCCAACGTACTCGGTAACCGTAACTCGGTGCTGGACGCGGTACCCTCAGAAATTATCCAGTATGTACAGGTGGCCAAAGCCATCACACCAGACATGGAAGGCGACGCCATTGGCGGTTCCATTAATTTCATCACCCGCACCGCCCCCGCTAAAAGAACACTCAATGTTAGCGCGGCAGGCGGTTACAATACTTTTTCAAAAGACGCTACCTACAACGCATCCCTGGTCTACGGAGATCGCTTTTTTAAAGATAAACTGGGCGTCATGATTGCCGGCGCCATCTGGGACCGCCAGTGGGGAACAGATGCGTATGAAGTGGCCTACAATACCGGCCTGACCAATCCCGCACAACAAAAATCTATCAGCACCGTCATGCTGAAACGATATATGGGTAAGCGCCAGACCTATGGCGCCAACGTCGGACTTGAATATAAATTCAATTCCTCCAATAAAATATTCTTTCGTGGCCTGATGGATAAATTCAACGATATCCGCCCGGTATATGAATCCTATGTGGATTACAATAACAGCCGCTATCAGTACAACTACCGCTACTCTTATTACCAGACCGTGCTCAACGGCGGTGAACTGGGGGGCGAACATCAGCTGTCTTCCAAAGTGAAAATGGACTGGACCGTCAGCGACTACTACACAAAATATTTCCTGGAAACACCACCTACCAACAATAATAAAGGATTACCCATCGCTACTTTCCGTCAGAAAATAACCGGCGGGTTTAATAATCTTTCTGCAGATGGGAAACGGTACTGGGGTTTCGATTCACCGGAAGGTGTGGGCGGTGATCCGCTGCACTTTGATGCCGGCATCAAAAACAGCGGGGAAGTAATGGACCCGTCGAAACTCACTTTGCAGCAGTTAGTAATTGCGCAACTGGATACAAAAGAAGAAGATAAAACAGCACAGCTGAACTTCAAAGTGAGCGCCTCTTCGCGGGTAAACCTGAAGTTCGGCGCCAAATACAGGCATAAAGATCGCGCCGGTATGTATGGCTCCAACATCGTATACCTCCCCGGCGCCGCACTGGGCATCCCCAAATCGCCGGACCTGCTGCCGCTGAACACACTCCAGCGCACCGATTTCCCGGTGCGTGGCGGCTTCTTCCAGGGACTGAAAGGTAACTATGATCAGTTCATGATAGATCCCATCACCAAACAACAGCTGTTTGATTTGTATGATACTGCCACCCTGCGCAAGAACGGCTTTGCCGACTACACATCTAAAACCAATGCCACCAACATTTATACGGGTACGGAAAATGTAGCAGCCGCTTATGCCATGGCAGAAATCGATCTCACAGATAAATTGAAAATGATTGCCGGTGTCAGAAATGAATACACGGCATTTACATTGCATGGCTCCAAAGCCACTGCTGAAGGCACTCCAAAAGTAACCACCATTACACCAGCCACCGTCAAAAACAATTACAACGCGCTGCTGCCCATGATGCACCTGAAATACAGTATCAACGACCAGGCAAACCTGCGCGCCGCTTATACCCGTACTTTCATCCGTCCGAATTTCACGGATCTCACACCCGGCGAATCTGTGGACAACACCGGCTCCAACGTGACCATCACCAAAGGAAATCCTGATCTGAAGCCAACCTTCTCCAATAACTTCGACCTGATGGGCGAATACTATTTCAAAAATATTGGTCTCATTTCCGGTGGTGTTTTTTATAAACAGATCAGCAATGTAATTTTTGCCAATAAAAATTATTACACGGAGAATGGCGTGAACTATGTGGTGGCACAGGCAAAGAACCTGAACAATGCAACGCTCACCGGGCTGGAAGCAGGGATCAACAAACGCTTCGATTTTTTACCAGGCATCCTCGGTGGATTGGGCGCTGAGCTGAACTACACGTTTATCAGTTCTTCGGTAGAAGTACCCAGAACCGTGAGCGGAAATAAGATCACCGATAAAACCAGTTTGCCCAACCAATCGCGTCACCTTTTTAACAGCATCCTCTTTTATGAACGCAATGGTCTTATGATCCGTATTGCAGGCAATTACCGCGGCGCATCTGTGGAAACGATCAACCAGCAGCTGGGTAAGGATTTTTATATCTGGACAGATAAGAACTTTACCGTAGATGCTTCCGCTACTGTAAACATCACCTCCAAAATACGGGTGTTTGCAGAGCTGAACAATATCACCAACGAACCACTGAAAACCTATATGGGTGACAAGCGCCGTGTTGCCGCCGAAGAATGGTATGGCAGTCGTGGTCAGGCTGGTATCCGGTGGGACATCATCAAATAACATCATCTCTCAAAAAAAATAACAAATACAATATGAAAAGAATAATGCTGGTACTGGCTATAGCCTTACCCATGGCAACCTTTGCCCAATTGACCGATAGTGCACAAAGAGTTGTGCGCATGCAGGGAGCGGTTAACTTCCGCGATGTAGGCGGATATAAAACAACAGATGGTAAAGAAGTAGTGTGGGGTAAAGTATTCCGCTCTGCTGATGTAAGCCACCTGACAGACCAGGACCTCACCGTACTGGAGCAGAAACATATTCATACCGTCATAGATTTCCGTGGGGTAAAAGAAGCCGCTGCGGCGCCGGATCATTTGCTGCCAAAAACGGATTACCTGTTATGTCCCGCTGGCAGCGATAGTTTGCCAGGTGCTGCACAAATGGGCGAAATTATTAAGAAGGGTAATTTCCTGGAGAAGTTTTATGGCAACACCCAATACCTGGGCGATCGTTATAAACCACTGTTCCAGAAACTGCTGGTGTTACCGGCCAATGAATCCATCATGTACCATTGCACCGGTGGCCGCGACAGAACCGGTATGGCTACCGCTTTGTTCCTTTATGCATTAGGTGTACCGCAACAAACAATTGAAGCCGACTTCACCGCCAGTAACGTATACCTATTGCCCATGAATAAGCGGATGTTCCAGGGTATGCAGCAAAGTACAGGTATGGATGAAGAAACCATCCGTAAAGCATTGGAACTGAAACCGGAGCTGCTGCACAGCCTTTTTAATGCTATTAAAGGCAAGTACGGCACAGTGGAAAATTTCTTTGAGAAAGAATTAGGTATCGGGGAAAAGGAGCGGGCGATCCTGAAAGAGAAGTATACTATTTAGCAGTAAAAGCGGAGGGGAATTCTCTCCGCTTTTACTTATTCCTTCATTCCTTTTACAAGGGCCACAATCGCTAAACCGCACATCGCCATAATGGCAAACGACCAGCGTAAACTGGTCGCCTGGGCCACTAATCCCACCAGTGGCGGCACTATCATGAATCCAAGATAGCCGATGGTGGAAATAGAGGCCAGCGTTTGCCCGCTGTTGGTGCTCTTCGAGCGTCCAGCCAAACTAAATACGAGTGGCACTACACATGCCACGCCCAGTCCGGCAAAAATAAACCCGATACCGGCAGTAACCGGATAAGGCAGCAAAATAGCCAGCAATAGCCCGCTGAGGATGAACCAGCCACTGTACAGCAGCATTGATTTAATACCCAGCCTGTTGACGAGCCTGTCGCCGATAAAACGCCCGGTGGTCATGGCTACCATGTATATACCAAATGCAGCCACGGCAGTGGATTTAGTGCTGCCAACAATTTTTTCAAAGTATAGCCCGCTCCAGTCATACATGGTGTTCTCCGTAGCCATACACGCGAAGCAGATCAAAGAATATTTCAATAATGATTTATCAGGAAGCGCAAAGGCCGCTCTTTTTACTGTTTCCCTCACCGGTTGGTCCGGTAATGTTTTTGGATAGTAATAGATGGTGAATACCAGTAATAAAACACTGATCATCAGCAAATGATAGGAAGGCGCCACGTTCATGGTCACCATCAGGTATCCAATAGCCGCCCCTGCGAAGCCCGCCACGCTCCAGATGCCGTGAAAGGTGGTCATAATAGATTGCGGGAACAGGTGCTGTACCTGTACCGCCTGCGAGTTCATGGAAAGGTTCAGCAGGTTACGGGCAGAGCCAAAACAAAATAATACCAGCGCCAGCTGCCAGATACTGGTGGTGAAACCCGGCAGGCTTAGTATCAGGTTAAACACCATCGCGCCAAATACCATGATCTTCCTGGCGCTGAATAGCCCCAGCAGCCTGCCGGTAATGGGCATTGTAAGCATCAGCCCGATAGGGAGGGCTAATAATACCAATCCGAACTGCGCCTCGTTTAAATGCAATTGTTGTTTGATAGAGGGTATCCTGGAAGCCCAGGAGGAATAACCTAATCCGGAGATGAAAAAGAAGACGGAGATAGCGATGCGGTATTGCCTGGCATCGGTTTCATTTTGAATATTTGCTAACATGATCTGCGCTCACACACCTGTTTGTGGCATTTGACGACGCAAAATTAGGCAAATCCGGGGAGAAATGGCCTTGGAAATGCAGGGGATTGTATTTTACCGTTTAAACAAGTCTTCCATCGTTACTTCGTTCTGAATGATTCCTGTTTTATATACATTGTCTTTGGTACCGTAAGTAGTCACCATTGTAAGGAACAAAGTCTTTTTTGTACCCGTCTTTTCCTTAAAGACGTGCAATTTGTTTTCTAATCCAGTATCTTTATCCGCAGCCATAACTATACAAATATACATACTTATGGCTGCAGATCAAAATATATCCGCAGCCATAACTGCTAAGATGCTGTTTTTTCCGCCAGGATGTGGGAGTGGCCGGGAGCCGCTGTTGCCTGTTCCTCCATGGCGGCTTTGAATGAAGCATTATCTCGGCAACAGGTACTTAAATACTGTTTATCTTCATTGATAAGAGATCACAACCTATACCCCACAGTAACAGATAAATTCCTGTTTTTATAATCCCGTTCGGAATAAGTACCCTCTTCCTTAATCTCCCCGATATTTATCAAACCCGGCTCATAGTTTACCCCCAGAGAAAACCTTTTATATTCCACCCCCACACCGGAGCTTATCCCGAAATCCGTTCTTGATAAAGGGTGTCGTGTATCCCCGAATGTATCCGTTGAGGTTTTTTCATAATCGGTTTTCCCGGACGAGTGAACTGTTTTGTTCTTTGTTACCTCTTTTCCCCCGATACCATAAGCAATATAAGGTCCTGCATTTATAAACAGCCGGGTACTGGAAGTAAGCGGGAGTTTATACCCGATAAGAAGAGGCAACTGAAGATAAGTTTGATTGGTTATTATTTTGCTATAGGTGATCGGCGCATTGCTGCCGCCAATCCACCTTTCAGCACTTTCGTGTATGGTCCCTTTGACGGTGAGTGAAACACCGGATCGTAAATAAACCGCATCCGACAGGTTGTAGTCTGTAATAAATCCCACCTGGAATCCGGGCTTACTCTTTTTGTCTCCAATAATATAGTTCACTGTTTCATGGGCATTCGACAGGTTAAACCCGGCGTTTACTCCAAACGTGAAGGGTTTGTGTTGTGCAGTCACCTGAAGAACTGATAGTAGTATTACGCAGGTTGAAATAAGTAATTTTTGGACACTCATGCTACAGTATAAATTTATCTTCATACGGGAATAGGTTTAAATCCAGCGCATTGTAAGCGCTGCGGAATAAAAGTAAATATTAAAAGTTCTTTTCCTGGAGAAAAAAAGGCGCTTCTTATCAAGGATGTTTTTCTTCCGCGTATGCTTAACATCATTATTTGATTGAAATAGTACAACATTTGGAAAAGAAAGTGTCATTAAAGTATTTTATACGTCCGTACTTTTAGTGTCCTGATAACACTCGTACGAACGTTATGAACAAAACTACTTTTACAAGCAGTACTTACGGGACTTCCAGCCTTCTTTGCCAAAGAAAAAAGCAATCCGGATCAGCACTGCATCATTTGATATTATATCAGCCGGGCTTAACAGGTATTACAGGTAAGCATAAGCTGCGGATTAAAAAAGTACCGGTTTAAATATCTCCTGAAGTCAGCCGGCAACCAAGCCATTATTCACATATAAAAACAGTTCACCGGAAACACCCGTTTCCGGAAAGGGAATCTTTTTGCCTATCTGTACTACACAATTTAATATGACCGTTATGAAACGATGCCTTCTTTTTATTTTCTTTCTCACGCTGATAGTACCACTGGGTACTTATGCACAACAGCAAACAGTAACAGGAGTGGTACGGGATGCCACCACCGGCATAGCTTTGCCGGGCGTAAGCGTACAGGTGACCGGCACTACTGCCGGCGCGGTAACAGATGCCACTGGTAAATACCAGCTGAATATCCCCGCTAATGGCACGCAACTCAGCTTTACTTTCATGGGATACCTGGCCAAACAGGAACCCTTTGCTGGTCGCCATACGATCGACATTCAACTGCAACCGGATACCAAAGCGCTTGGTGAAGTTATCGTGGTAGGATATGGTACGCAACGCAAATCCGATCTTACCTCTTCTATTACCAAAGTAGATCTTGCCGGTGTAAAAAGCGCACCGGTAACAGGCGTGGAACAGGCATTACAGGGCCGCGCCGCCGGCGTAACTGTTACGTCTGCATCCGGCGTCCCCGGCTCACCGGTAATGGTCCGCATTCGTGGAATAGGAACGGTAAATAATAACGACCCTCTCTACGTGGTAGACGGTGTGCCGGTAAGTGGTATGAACTATCTCAACCCTGCTGACATAGAAAGCATGGAAATCCTGAAAGATGCTTCTGCTACCGCCATCTATGGCTCCCGCGCTGCCAACGGCGTTGTGCTCATCACCACCCGGAAAGGTAAAGCCGGTAAATCACAGATCACGCTGGATGCATATTATGGTCTCAACAGTCCGTGGAAAGATTATAAACCAGCCGGCCGCGATGAATACCTCTACATGGTAAAAAATGTGTACGGCGAAACTACCGATCAGTATAAAGATGCACTGACACAGTATAACAAAGGATATAATACTAACTGGTGGAAAGAAACGGTGAAGAAGAACGCTCCTGTGCAAAGCTATAACCTCGGTGTATACGGTGGCACCGACAAAGTAACCTATGCCATCAGCGGCGGTTACTTCGATCAGAAAGGTATTATCGATCCCTCTGATTTTAACCGCATCTCTTTCCGCGCCAACACTTCTGCGAAAGCAAAAGAATGGCTTACTATCGGTCAAAACCTCAGCATCTCCAACGAACAAACAAATGTAATCGGTGATGAAATCCCCGGTATCATGGGCAACATCATTCCCTACGATCCGCTGATCCCCGTGCTGGACCCATCAAAAGACCAGAGCGATCCATACAGCAAATGGGCTACCTCTGCCACCGTATTCGGCAGCAGCCCTAAAGCGATCCTGGCAAGGGAAGTAGGCAAACGAAATACATTGCGGATGGTAGGAGATGTTTTCGCCAACGTAAACATCCTCAAAAGCCTCGTGTTTACTACCCGCTTCGGATTGAACATTTCCCGCGCAGATGAATGGACTTTCAGCCCTACTTATTATATGAAGCCGAGCGACCTGCTGGAAACGCCGCAGGCCAATTCTTCAAAGGCATCTAATAATTATTACAACTGGACAAACACGTTGAACTGGCCGGAGACATTCGGCCAGCATCGCCTGAATGTACTGGCCGGTATCAGCGCGGAACGCAGCCGTGACACCTATCTTAATGGCAGCAAACAAGGCCAGCTGGGCAACGAAGAAAACTACTGGTTCCTCGATGCCGGTAACATGAACGACAAAAGCGGCGGCGGCGCAGCGCGCTGGTCGCTGATGTCACAGTTTGCACGTGCCAACTACAGCTACGCCGATAAATATTTGTTCTCCGCAAGTGTGCGCCGCGATGGCTCCTCTAACTTCGGTACAGATAAACAGTTTGGTGTTTTCCCTGCCGTTTCCGGTGGTTGGGTGATCAGCAGGGAACAGTTTTTTAAGGACATCGACCTTGCCTGGCTGACCAATGTAAAGTTGCGCGCAGGATGGGGACAAGTAGGTAACCAGAACATTCCCAACGGCGCCTACACCACGTTTGTAGCCAACAGCCTGGGTCGTAACTACCTGCTTGGTAACGGTACATCCGTGGTAATGCCGGGCTACTCTATGGATAATCTTGGCAACGGGAATATCAAATGGGAAACAGCGGAGCAGTCGAACGTAGGACTGGAACTCGGATTATTTAAAAACAGCCTGAAAATTGAAGCGGAATATTTTAACCGCAAAACAAGGGATATGCTCATCGCTATGCCAACTGCCTCCATGTTTGGCGTGCCTTATCCCTGGGTGAATGCCGGTAACGTAAGCAACAAAGGCTTTGAGCTTTCCGCGAATTATGAAGGCGATGCTGGTGCAATACACTATGCTGTTGGTGGTAATATTTCTACCTATAAAAATGAAGTGCTGAGCCTCGGCGGTGGTCAGCCATATGTGGAAGACGTAGGCTGGCAACTGCGTGTACTCAGTTTCTCCAGAACAGCAGAAGGCCATCCCATCGGTGAATTCTATGGCTGGAAAACAGATGGTGTCTTCCAGTCGCAGGCTGATGTGGACAACTACAAGAGCAGCAAAGGCGAAGTAATCCAGCCCAATGCAGGCCCCGGCGATTTCCGCTTCAAAGACCTGAACGGCGACGGCGTGATCAACGATGCAGATAAAACCGCCATCGGCAGCCCGCACCCCAAATTTACATACGGTGCCAATATCAACCTGTCGTACAAAGCATTTGACTTTTCGCTTTTCCTGCAGGGCGTTTCCGGAAATAAACTGTTCAATGCCACCAAATATTTAACAAAGCATCCGCTTGGCTTTAACAACGTGGAGGCCGGCGCTGCCTACAATGCCTGGACACCGGAAAATCACTCCAACGAATATCCGAAAATGTCGGTGAACGATCCGAACGATAACTACCGCGCATCCGACTGGTATGTGGAAAACGGCAGCTACCTGCGCATCAAAAATATCCAGCTGGGATACACTTTGCCGGAAGCATTGATCAAACGCATGGGACTACAACAGTTACGGATATACGTAGCTGCACAAAACCTGTTCACCTTCACAAAGTATACCGGTCTGGATCCTGAAGTAGGCGCTTACCAGTTAAACAGCAGCGACCAGAATAAAATGTCGCGTTTGATGGGGGTGGATAACTACACTTATCCACAGGTGCGCACGATGCAGGTAGGTGCAAGTTTGAAATTCTAATAACTTTTTAACTGACAAGAAATGAAAAGGCTGATATGTATAGCATTACCGGCAGCACTCTTACTGGGCAGCTGTTCAAAAGATTTTATCAAAGGCGACGTGCCTGCCAAAACAGACGTCAACCAGTTCTATAGCAATGCAAAGGAAGTAAACATGGGCCTGATGGACGCCTATGATGCTTTCCAGGAAGAAGAATCACAACTGGCCCGCTTCGTATATGGCGATATGGCCAGCGACGACGCCCTGAAAGGCGGTGAAACCATTGGCGACGGCCCGGATATGGAAGCCCTGGTGGAATGCCGGCCACTGTCTACCAACGACTGGTCCTATAAGCTGTGGACACAATGTTACAAAGCCGTCACGAAAGCAAATATCCTGGTGGAGAGTATTGATACCAAAGCGGATTTTAAAGGAGATGAAACCACGAAGAACCGCTACCGCGCAGAAGCACAGTTCCTCCGCGCCCTGGGCTACTATTACCTGGCAATGGCCTACGGCGATGTGCCCCTGTTCACCAACGGCGTTACCAACTACACACAGGTAGATCCGAAAATGATGATCAGGAAACCGGTGGCAGATGTATGGGCGCAGGTGGAAAAAGACCTGACGGAAGCTATTCCCGCACTTTATACAAAACAAACCATTCCTTCTTCGGAGTTAGGGCGTGCTACGAAAGGCGCCGCACAGGCTATTCTCGCAAAGTCACTGATGTTTCAGAAGAAGTATGATGCAGCCGTGCCTGTATTATCAGACCTGGTAAAGAACGGAGGCTACCAGCTGTCGCCAACTTTCAATTCGCTGTGGCGTCCGGGTACGGGCGATTTCAACGCCGAAAATATTTTTGAAATCAACTATACCAATACCTGGAACTGGTCCAGCGATGGAGAAGGCGCTATCCGCAATGTATACGAATCATCCCGCAACACCTGGGGCTGGGGCTTTAACCAGCCAACACAAGACCTGGCCAATGAGTTTGAAGCAGGCGACCCACGTATCATTTATACGCTTACCTATTCCAAAGATATTTTCCAGGCAAAAACACCGGCGGAACAGGTGGAAGAAAAGAATTCCATCAACAACGTATATCAGTACCATTCCTATAAAGTGATGATGTTGCAGGCCGAACGCGACGGCATGACCACCGGCGGCGCCGGCATGAACGAAAAAATTGTCCGCCTGGCAGATATGTACCTGTTGTATGCAGAAGCACTCGTGCGGTCAACTGCCGCTAAAGATGTAAATACCGCCGTATTTTATCTCAACGAAGTACGCAAACGTGCCAACAACACACCTAAAACAGACCCGGTGCGTGTAAAGCAACAGTTTACCGTTGCTGCCAACCTCTTGCCAATGCGTGTGTATACCAACGATGTACAACTGCTGAAAGATATTGCACATGAACGTCGCGTAGAACTGGGCATGGAAGGCGTTCGTCTCTGGGATCTTATCCGTACGGATAATACCGTTGCACTGGATGCTTACTACAAAAAATGGGGCGCCAACGGATATGAAGCAAGGGGCGATCTGAAAGGAAAATTCTATGGTACCTGGATCAGCAAATTTGCCGGTGGTAAATATCCCACCTTCCCCATTCCTCAAAAAGAAATTGACCTGTCGCAGGGCAACCTGAAACAGACCAGTGGATATTAAATCATGTTTATGGAGTATACAATGAAAAACACGACCCTGCAGGTAGAACAGCTGCAGGCGCAATATGAGCAACTGGTACAACGCACCAATGAACCTTCAGGAACATACAATGGTATCTATAACCGGTATAAGTACCCCGTACTAACGGCAGCGCATATACCTTATTTCTGGAAATTTGACCTGAATCCGGATACCAATCCATTCCTGCAGGAACGTATCGGCATCAACGCGGTGTTCAATGCCGGCGCTATCCGGCTGAATGATAAGTTTTACCTCGTGGCCAGGGTGGAAGGCAGCGACCGTAAATCTTTCTTTGCCGTAGCTGAAAGTCCAAACGGTATCGATCAATTCCGCTTCTGGGATTATCCCATTGCGCTGCCACAGGTGGCCGACCAGGAAACCAACGTATACGATATGCGTTTAACACAGCATGAAGACGGATGGATCTACGGACTGTTTTGCGTGGAACGCAGGGATCCGGCTGCAGCACCGGGCGATCAATCTGCTGCGGTGGCGCAATGCGGCATTGTCCGCACCAAAGATCTCCGCTCCTGGCAGCGGTTGCCGGATCTGCAAACACCTTCCCCGCAACAACGGAATGTAGTACTGCATCCGGAATTTGTAAACGGCAGATACGCTTTTTATACCCGTCCGCAGGATGGATTTATTGAAGCCGGAAATGGCGGTGGCATCGGCTTCGGACTAGCAGACGATATTACCAACGCTGTTATTCACGAAGAACAACTGCTGGATAAAAAAGTATACCACACCGTATATGAAGCAAAGAACGGTTTGGGACCAGCGCCTATTAAAACAAGTAAAGGCTGGTTACATTTAGCCCATGGTGTTCGCAACACCGCCGCAGGCCTGCGTTACACACTCTATGTATTTATCACCTCGCTGGAAAAACCCACCGAGGTAATACATAAACCTGCCGGCTATTTCATGGCGCCGGAAGGCGAGGAGCGTGTGGGAGACGTATCCAACGTTTTATTTTCCAACGGTTGGGTAACAGACGAAGAAGGAAATATCTTTGTATATTATGCTTCGTCAGATACGCGTATGCACGTTGCCGTTACCACGGTGGATAAAATGCTGGACTACGCCATCAATACACCGGCAGATGGTTTTACGTCCGATAGTACCGTACAACGTATATGCGACCAGGTGAGTAAGAACCAGTCATTTCTGTAATGTTTAAATGAACAACATGAAGTTAAGAACCATCATCACTGCTGCATTGATGGGCGCCATACCGGCGCTCGCCCAGCAGCAGCCTGTCGATAAAAAGGCGACGCCGGAAACCAGGCAGCTGCTGCATAACATGTCGGCGCTGCTGGATAAGGGCGTCATCCTCGGCCACCAGGACGACCTGGCCTACGGCATGCAATGGGCCTACAAAACAGGCGAGTCTGATGTGAAAAGGTTAACGGGGCAGTACCCCGGCGTGTTCGGCTGGGAACTGGGTCGTCTGGAGAAAGACAGCACCCATAACCTGGACGGTGTTCCTTTCGATTCTATTGTGGTATATATGAAATGGGTATACGAAAACGGCGGCATCAATACTTTCAGCTGGCATTTCAACGACCCGGTTACAAAAGCCACCGCCTGGAGTACTGATCCGAACACGGTGAAAAGTATTATCCCCGGTGGTGCGCATCACGCGGCTTACAAAGCTTACCTGGATAAACTGGCCGTTTATCTTCATAAAATAAAAAATAATAAGGGAGAAGAAATTCCTTTATTGTTCCGTCCGTTTCATGAACATACCGGTAACTGGTTCTGGTGGGGCAAATCGTCCTGCACACCGGAAGAATTTAAAGACATCTGGCAGTTCACCGTCAACTACCTGCGCGATGTGAAACAATTGCATAACCTGCTGTATGTTTATTCCGCCGCGGATTTTGCTACAGAAAAAGAATACCTGGAACGCTATCCCGGTGATGCCTATGTGGATGTGCTGGGCTTTGATGCTTATTGTAATAAAGACGTAGCCTATTTTGTAAAAGATCTTAACAACCGGTTAAGTATCCTTCAGCAAATAGCCGCAAAACACCACAAAGTACCGGCACTCACGGAAGTGGGCAACATCAATACGCCACAGGCGGAGTGGTGGACAAAAACATTCCTGCCCGTACTGCAAAAGTATCAGATGTCTTATGCGCTCTTCTGGCGCAACGGGCCAAAGGAAGGCGCTTTCATACCTTACGAAGGTCAGGTGAGCGCAGCAGATTTTATTAAGTTTGCCACACAACCACCGGTCATTTTACTGAACCAGTTACAAGCAACCGCTGTTTATAAAAAATAGCAGGTTGTTTTCAGGACAATTATATATTTTGTAGGGGAGAGATGATTACCGTCGAGGTAATGATTTCTCCCTTTTTCTGTATTTAAACGTCCACGTGTTATGTCCTTCTTTAAATATATTGCCTGCTGTTGTTTTTTTTACCTGCCTGTAGCGGCGCAGGTGCCGGTTGACCTCCATGCGTTCAAGCCCTCCGAAGAAGTAAAGGTAAGCGTAGCTGATCAACAGCTCACCGCCGTGTGGAATGCAGGCACTAATACACAAGCGCGTATTGTACTGAACATGGAACAGCAAAATCCGCTTATCCGCAGCCTCAGCTGGAACGCCGGCAAAAAAGAATGGCAGCAGGTGGCGTCAGGGTTACAGCCTGTATTTTTCCTTACTACCGGTAAGCGCGACCTGATTTCACAAAACGGATGGAATATCTTCTTTGATAAAACGGATAAATTACCACGTACCACTTATCCGGTACAATTGCAGAAAGACAGTATAGCCGTTATTACAGATGGCTCCCGCACGGTATTACGGGTGGCAGGTGCTACGGCCGGTCCCTTTAACGGCGTGGTAGAAATAACCCTTTACAATGGCAGCGGACTAATGAATATAGCCGCCGTGATGACCACCCAAAAAGATTCCACTGCAATATTATACGATGCCGGACTAACGGCTACAGATATACCCTGGCAGCAAATTCACTGGTCCGATCCCAAAGGCATGATGAAGTCAGTGCCGGCAGTAGCGGGCACACAAAGCACCAACGTCGCCGTTAAATACCGCACCATCATCGGTGAAAGCAAAGCCGGCAGCCTGGCATTATTCCCCGCGCCGCACCAGTTCTTTTACCCGCTGGATAATTGTTTCAACCAGTCCTTCACCTGGTACGGAAATAATTATAATAAAGATGCACCCGGCTATGGTATCGGTATCCGGCAGGAACCGGGAGGAGATAAAAGATGGGTGCCCTGGTTTAACGCGCCTCCAGGCACGGCGCAGCGCCTTCATTTCTTTTGTTTGCTCAGTAACACCCCAGCAGGGCAAACGCTGCAGTATGTTCGCCGCTATACTCACAGTGACGTTTATGCGCCGCTTCCCGGATACTATACGATGAGCAGCCATTTTCACCAGGAGCATACCGCCGATGTGTTAAATAAGCTGCCGATGCCCGAAATTCCGGCTTTCATAAAAGCTTTTCGTGAAACGGGTGTGAATATTGTCCACCTGGGCGAATTCCACGGCCCCGGCCATCCGCGTGGTCCGGAAGGTGAACGCTTCCTGGAACAGCAAACACTATTCAAAGAGTGCGAGCGATTGTCTGCAGGAAATTTTTTATTGCTCCCAGGCGAAGAACCTAACAACTTCTTCGGTGGCCATTGGATGAACATCTTTCCCAAACCGGTTTATTGGGTGATGGATCGTAAACCGGCACAGCCTTTTGTAACCAATGATCCAACTTACGGGAAGGTATACCGTGTAGGCAATAAAGAAGAAATGCTGCAACTGCTGCAAACGGAAAAAGGCATGGCCTGGACTGCCCACGCACGCACCAAAGGATCAACCGGGTTCCCTGATAAATATAAGGAGGAAGCATTTTTTACCTCGTCCAAATTTATGGGCGCCGCCTGGAAGGCTTTGCCTGGCGATCTTTCACAGCCTTATCTCGGCAAGCGGGCACTGGATCTGTTGGATGATATGGCCAACTGGGGCCTGCACAAAACAATGATTGCGGAAGCAGATCTTTTCCGTATCACGCCGGAAGATGAACTGTACGGACACCTCAACGTAAACTATCTTCAACTGGATCGCCTGCCTGCTTTTAAAGAGGGTTGGCAGCCTGTGCTGGATGCCATGCAGCAGGGAAAGTTTTTTGTAACCACCGGTGAAATACTGTTACCCGCTTTTACGGTAAATGGGAAATCTTCCGGCAATACCATTGCCGCTGCAGAGAAAGGAATTGTGAAAGTAACTGCCAGCTGGACTTTCCCGCTTAACTATGCGGTAATCATCTCAGGTGATGGAAAAGAGGTTTACCGGGAAAAAATCTCACTGCATCAGACACAATCTTTCGGGTCCACCACATTTACATTTAATACCAATCTGGAAAACCGTAAATGGGTACGGTTTGAATTATGGGACGTTGCCGCCAACGGCGCATTTACACAGTGTGTGTGGATAAAGTAGCGGGATGTAAATCCGCTTCGTTGATCGCTTTAAATTCGTCCAACGGGGATGAACATACGGAACAGCAATAATCTTCCGGTAACTCACTGAAAGCAGTACCCGCAGGGATTTGCTGTTCCGGATCACCGGCATCATCATCATACACCGTTAAGCACACCTGGCATTGATGTACTATCCGTTCAACAGCGGCAACAGGCGCCAGCGATTGTTGCTCGGTTACATAATGCTGTAATACATCCGCCTCGCTTTCCCGTTCGTAAAAAGTTCTGCACAGCGCTACAATGTAAGGCCCCAGGTGCTCTTTGGAAACACCTTCGCGGTATAACAACAACTGCGCGGAGTTGGCGTTGTAACCGGCCGTATACAGAATGTCGTAACGCTGCATATACTTCAGCTTGCTGCCATGTTTGTTTTCCTGCTTACGGATCACCACCGTTCCAAAAAGACTTGCCGGGCGGTTAATCCTTACACTGAAGCACAAACCATAGGTGCGTACATCGGCCGTATCAAAGTAACGGATGATATGACGTTTCAGCACAAGCCCGTCTTCACAGTTGTCTTCCACCTGCCAGTTTAATTCATTCGCCGCATGGCGCACATTGATGCCATATTTCCCTAACACATAATCCCATAGCTTGCGGTGGGCCGGTTCAATATTTTTTATGATCAGCGACTTCCACGGTGTGGCATACAATTGCCCGATGCGTGTTTCCAGGCAAATGGTACATACTTCTTTCAAAAAAGCTATCGGGAAATCTTCATCCCGCCGGTAAATACCTAACCAGTAACTATTTTCGAACTTATTAAAACCTTCGTAGTATGGTAAATGGAAAGCCGGCAGATCAGGTTCCTTCTCCTTCGGGCGGCCAATATAGCTCGCTACTTGTTTCACCTGCTGGTATACTTCCTCGGGAGTATCGCCTTCGTTGATACTCTGCTCCAGTTGCTTGCTCATGGCAGCAATGTTATTGGTATAGATCAGCTCCGGCCAGGCGTACAGCTGCTGGCTTCCCGGCATGCGGATATACAGGTACCAGTAATGCAGGCTGCCTGAAGAGATCCAGTTGATATGCCCGGTGAACAACGGTACAAATGTTTGCTGACTATCGCAGATATTGATTTTCAGTGTGGGCGTATAGTCGAAGCCGTTAAATACATCTTTATAAATTCCTTCACTCAGCCAGCTGTCGTGGATAAAGATACCGGCAGCAGGATAGGAGCTCATGATATTAGGCTGGTCTGCTATGGGCAACTGTTTATCTGCGCAGTTCTTTTTAAAGGCCGCTAAATTTTTATCCGGTATATCCACCAGTAATTGTTGCCGTAAGCCAAAGCGCACATGTGTAGCCTGCGCTGCTGCAGCTGTTTCCAGCAGTTCCAGCAGGTATCCCGGTGAAATAATGCCACCGGTGAAATTAACGGGTAAAGTATGCGTGTGTTTAGCCATAATTATACAAGTGCTGCCACGGTTTTCTGAATCGATTTTTCCAGCAAGGTCTTTATTTCTGATTTGCAGCTGCCACAGCCCAAACCGGCGCCGGAGGCCTGGCAAAGCTGTTGCAGGTTATCGCAACCTCCTGCTATCTTCTCCGTAATATTTCCTTCGCCCACATTGCCGCAGGAACATATCAGCCTGCCAATTACCGGTGTTCCTTTCTTACCTGAACGAAGTAACTCCAGCCGCTTATCTGATAACTCGATCTTTTGCTGGATCAGATCCCTGAATTCTGCAAACTCCGATTTGTCGCCAATCAGGATGGCGCCCACCAGCCGGTCCTGGTGAATAATACATTTCTTATAATAACGTTTCGCCTTGTCAATAAAAACAACCTCTTCATAAGCCGGGTCTTTCGGTGTTTCTACCATACCAAGCGAACAAAGATCAGTGCCATGCATCTTCAGGATGTTCATAAACAGGGAACCCTGGTAATAATTGCTGATGTCGCCGTTAAGATAACGGGCCACTACTTCCGCCTGCTGCTCTGCAGCGGCAGTGATGCCGTACAGGGTGCCATTGAAAGCAGCAATCTCGCCAATAGCATAAATTTCCGGATCACTGGTCTGAAGATATTCATTCACCACTACACCGCGGTTGCACTCCAGTTGCGCCGCCTGGGCCAGTTCTATATTAGGCACCGTTCCTATGGACATTACCACCGCCTGGCAGGGAATGTACAAACCACTTTTCAGCTGGATGCCTTCCAGTTGATCCTGCCCGGAGAAACGGTTAATTTCATCATTGTAATAAATCTCAATACCCCTGTCGGTAAGTTCTTCATAAAGAAGCTGCCCGCCCAGTGTATCCAGTTGGCGGTCCATTAACCGGGAAGTGCGTTGTATAACGCCAACGTCTATATTAATTTCTTTGAGAGATGCTGCCAGCTCTATCCCCAATAATCCACCTCCTGCTATCATTACTTTCCCTTTGGAAGGATCTATATGTTGTTTGAAGGCATCTGCATCCATCCGCGTGCGCATGGTGAAAATGCCGGGTATAGGCGGAATATCACGCAGCGTGGCTGCCCGGCTGCCGGTGGCCATCAGCAGGATATCATACGTATGCACGTTCCCGTTACTGTCAGTGAGCAACTTATTGGTACGGTCGATATGCGTAATGCTGACGCCTCTGTGCAAGGTAATATTATAGGCTTTTTCTTCTGCACGGGTCATTTTTACCAGTTGTTTCCATTGCTGCGTGCCGCTGATGTAATCCGGAAGCATTACCCGGTTGTAAAACGGCAGGTCCTCTTTACTGAACACCACTATTTCATCTGAGGTGTTTAATTCCCGGTACGACTTTACAAATCCGCAGGCGCCGGCTCCGGCGCCTATTAGCACAATTTTTTGCACCGGCTTCCGGTAGCGTGCTACCTGTACCGCTGCGTATTTAAAATCCGGCTGTTTGGAAATCGGATCAAGCAGCGGACTAGTCAGGTTATTGGCGCGGTGAAGATCGTTTTGAAGGATTTTTCCCCAGTGCATCGGGAGGAAGACAACTCCTTTTTTGATGGTGGTGCTAAGCTGGGCTTTCACCCGTACCGTACCGCGTCCATTGGTAACGGTAACAATATCGTCTGCCGAAATGCCACGTTGCCGCGCATCTTCGGGATGTATTTCAAGGAAGGAGGAGGAAATATGCTGCTTCAGCTTACTTACCTTACCTGTTTTACTCATGGTATGCCACTGGTCGCGTATGCGGCCGGTAGTCAGTATCAGCGGCAGCTCATGGCTGAGCGGCTCTGACCTGTTGTCATCGTCAAAACTATGTATCACCGCCTTTTCATCAGGGGTGTAAAACCGGTGGTCGCGGAACAGGCGCGGCGTGCCGTTGCCCGATTGATAGGGCCACTGCACGCTGCGCTGCGCCTTTATAATATCATAGTTCAGTTCACTTACATCAATATTGGTACCGGCAGTAAGCCGGCAATGTTCGTCGTATATTTCTGATACATTCGTATAGTCGAACCCGTGATACCCCATTTTTTGCGCAAAGCGGCAAATAATTTCGGCATCCGGCAACGCTTCGCCAGGTGCATCATTTACTTTGGAGAGATAACTGATGCGGCGTTCTGCATTGGTCATGGTGCCTTCTTTTTCCGTCCAGGCTGCGGCGGGCAATACCACATCTGCGTAGCGCAGTGTTTCCGGTTTACTGGAAATTTCCTGCACCACCACGTACTTCGCCTTTTGCAGTGCTGCTTCGGCAAAGCGTGCGTCGGGTAAACTCACCAGCGGATTGGTACACATGATCCATATGGCTTTCAACCGTCCGTCGTTCAGTGCGGTGAACATCTCGGTGGCAGTAAGACCCGGCTTATCAGAAAGCTCTGTGCCTCCCCAGAAAGCCTGTACCTCTTTGCGGTGCGCCGGGTTGTTCAGCACCCGGTGCGCAGGCAGAAGATTGGATAAACCGCCAACTTCACGGCCGCCCATTGCGTTAGGCTGACCGGTCAGGGAAAAAGGACCGCTGCCGGGCTTGCCGATATGCCCGGTGATCAGGTGCAGGTTAATAAGACTAAGATTTTTATGCACACCCACCGAGCTTTGATTCAGCCCCATTGTCCAGAACGTCATGAAACCAGTGGCATTGCCAATGTAATCTGCTGCCCGGTGAATATTTTCTGCTGCAACACCGCAAATGGCTGCCGCTTCTTCTATGGTGCGTTCCATCACGGTATCCTTGTACTTATCAAAACCATTGGTATGCGCCTCTACAAAGGAGCTGTCGGTAAAGCCGGCAGTGATGAGCGCCCTGCCTATGGCATGATGCAATACAATATCGGTACCCGGGTTCACCTGCAGGTGCAGATCGGCCAGCGCGCAGCTCTGTGTAACCCTTGGATCACTTACAATGATCTTCATGGCGGGGTTGGCTGCCTTTGCGGCTTCTACCCTGCGCCATAAAATAGGATGGCACCAGGCAGGATTAGCACCTGCCACAAAGATGCAGTCGGCCTGCTCTATATCATCATAGGTGCCAGGCACTGCATCTTCTCCCAAAGCCATTTTATAAGCAGCTACTGCACTGCTCATACACAACCGCGAATTGGTATCTATATTGTTGCTGCCAATAAATCCTTTGATTAGCTTATTTACTACATAGTATTCTTCCGTAAGGCATTGCCCGGATGCGTAGAAGGCTACGGCATCCGGACCATGTTTTTTGATGATGGCTGCAAATACAGCAGCAGTTCTTTCCAGTGCCTGGTCCCATGTAACCCTTTGCCGTGGAAGGTTACGGTGATACCGCATTTCGGGATACAGCAACCTGTCTGATGTATCCATCACGGTATAATGCAGATTCATACCTTTGGAACAAAGCATGCCCTTGTTAACCGGGTGTGTTTTATCACCTTCCACATGCAGCTTGCCCTGCCGGTCTTTATGTACCACTATTCCACAGCCTACGCCGCAGTAACAACAGGTGGTTTTGAATGATGCTTGCATGCTAAAGGTTTTACAATGATTTATGATACCGCTACCGGTGTTCTTACCGGTGCTTCCTCGCTGGCAGGCTGCCGGGTAAAGCGTGTGAGCATTACAATACAGGAAATACCAATCACCACATAACCGATATACGTGAACGCCTGTACGTAGCTGATGCTGTCTGATTTAAACAGGAAGCCGAACATCATCCCGCCCAGGTTTCCCCCGGCGCCAACAATACCGCTTACCAGCCCGGCATTTTTTTCGTTAATAAAAGGCACAATCCCATAAGTGGCGCCATTGGCCATTTTCAGGAACAGTGCAAAGCTCAGCATCGCTATGATAGCTACTACCAGTGATCCTGCCTGCGCAAATAACAATAATCCGATTCCTTCCGCCAGCAGCATCAGGGCCAATAACCATCCTTTCCCTTTCATGCCAAATCTGGCGCCTGCCTTGTCTGAAATAATGCCTCCCAATGCGCGCGCAAACAGGTTCATAAAACCAAAGATGCCGGCCCAGAACCCTGCGCTGCCCTGCGAAAGTTGAAATGTATCCACAAAATGTAAAGAGGCAACGTTATCAAAAGTGATCTCCATGCCAAAACACATTCCGTATGCCATTGTCAGCGCCCAGATGCGCCAGTCGGCCAACACCGACCAATCCGTTTTATTATCTTTTTTATTATAACCAATCTCATCAAAATTTCCGTTAGGCGTATCTTTTGTATAACGGTAATACAGATACGCTACACCGAGCATCATCACTCCCGGCAGTATCATCGCATAGCGCCACGCTTCGGGCTTGGTATAACCAAAACCAACAATTGCGGCAAATATCACCGGCATCACCATGTTGGTAACGCCCCCGCCCAGGTTGCCCCAGCCGCCGGTAATAGCATTGGCGGTGCCTTTGATGGCAGGGGCGAACATAAGGGAGGTGTGAAACTGCGTAATAACAAAAGAACCGCCTATAACGCTGATGGCTAAACGGAACAGCATAAAGGAAGTATAGTCTTTTGATAACCCTACCAGGAATACCGGCAACGAACCTATCAGCAGCAGCCGGATGGCGGTTTTGCGTGGCCCCCAGGTATCACAGAGCCGGCCAATGATCAGCCGCGCTATGATAGTGCCGGATACGGAAGCAATGATGATATTACCCACCTGCGATTTGGTTAAACCAAGATCCGTGCGGATGGTAGGCATCAGCGGCGCCAACCCGAACCAGCCAAAAAAGCAAACGAAAAACATGAGCCACGTAATATGGAACGTGCGCATCTGTATGGTATCAAGACTGAATATTTTTAATTTTTCTAAAGGAGCAGCCATGTGTTGTGTTTTTACAGGTTATTTAATCAGGAATTCGGGCCGGATATTCACCGATATGTATGCCCAGTTACTGTTTGGAGCAGCGTTTTTTACATTTTTAACAGTAGGAGAAGACAGGGTAGCAGTACTCCAGAAGTGACTGTAACCTGCTTCCAGGCCTATCATTTTGGTAAGTGTGTAATTTGCTGTTACATCTGCTTCTGTTCCAAACTGTTTATTCATGCCCGTTACATCGGCTGCACTGAAAAACTCGTGTACGTCGCCGGTCAATGCCCAACGCGGTCCCGGCTTTAGTTTTGTTTTTACGTAATAGTCCTGTAATCCCTTATTCCCAAATCCGCTGGCCACATAGAAATAATCCATATTACCCCAGAACTTATGCGGGGTGCCATACAGCGGATCAAAATCAGGACTGGTATAATCTGCCCCGGCGCCGGCGCTGAAAGTTTTATTTACACTATAAAAGAAAGAACCGGAAAGTAAACTGCCGCTCACCGTTTGTCCGTTCCCGTTGGTACCAAACTGATGATACGCGGCAGCTGTATAGGTAAATTTGTTAAATGCCTGTGTGTAAAACAACCCGGTGGTCATACGGGTATTTACCGCGCCTTCATATACTTTTACGGCCACATGCTCTACACTGTCGATGTGGTATTTTGAAAACTGATCCGTCAGGAAAAGAAAAGATAAGTTGCCTTTGTTCAGCTTCCTGGATACATAAGCAAACTCCAGGCTTTTGTACATGTTGCCGCCATTGGTATTTGCGGTATAATTACCGGGAGGCGTGGCATTGTACACACTGCCGCTGGCATTTTCTTTATTCTGGTTAAACGCGGCGCCCACATGCAGGGTCCACGCATTACTTTCATACTTTAATACCGCTGCATCGTGCCGGCGGCCCTGCTGCAGCCAGTCGAGATTACCCAGCAAACGGCTGTCGTCATACACCAGTTCCTGGCGGCCGATCTTCAGAGAAAGGCTCTTATTCTTCACCACAGTATCTGTCAGCAATATTTCCGCCCAGGCTTCATGCAGCATAAACCCGTTATTATCCGGAGTGGTAGTACGGTTAATGGTGGATCCGTCTTGTCCCCATACGCGTACATCCTGTACTGTCAATCCCAGCTTGATCCGGTAAGCGCTGAATCCGGCCATTAACCGGGTGCGCTGGGAAGTAAAAAAAGCTGGTGCGGCGCCTTCAGGCTGCGGAGCGCCTTGTCCGTTACGTAGTTCGGTGCGGGTCCTGAGTTGCGCACCGAGTGAGAGCTGGGCATAGCCGTACTGCGATAACAGCAGTCCGGGAAGTATCAATGATACCTTGCCTGGAAACCATTTTTTCATGTAACTTTGGTTGATTTTGAATGAGCCAATCATTTCCGGATCAGAAACCCGGTTAGCCTGCCAGCTACCGGGTTTCGTTTTTTTATTATACACCTGCCATCTCCATCTCAGCTTCTACGCCTATATACACCATGTCGTCCACGATCTTTACAGGGTAGGTAGTGAGGGAACATTCGTGTTCATCAGACAGGCAACGGCCATCTTTCAGGGAGAATGTTTTTTTATGAAAAGGACAGGCTACTTTAGGCTCGTCTTGTACAGTGCCGGTCATGCCGCGGCTGAGCGCCATCTGCTGGCGGTGGGGGCAAAGGTTCTGAGTGGCGTACCATTCATTTCTGCGGGCAAAAAAGAACAGCGCTATCTGCTCCTCCTTATACTTTACGCAAACGCCGCCATTGGTAGGTACATCTGATGTTTTGCAGGCGAGGAACCAGCTGGTAGTAGTTGTGTGAGTAGTAGACATAGCAGTATATTTTTTGTGTAAAGAGATTATTTCCATTCTGCGGCTTTCTTCTGGGCGCGCATCGTTTCAAATTTTACAGTAGGGTCTTTATCAGCCGGTGCATTTACGAAGTGCGAGAAACGTTTACGCAACTCAGGATTTTCCACCACTTCGCGCCACTCGCATTTGTAGTTGTCGACCAGCAACTGCATTTCTGATTCGAGCTGGGCGGCAATACCAAGACTGTCATTCAACACCACATTGCGTAAATAATCCATGCCACCATCCAGCTTGTTGAGCCAGGTAGCTGTACGGGTCAGCGGATCGGCAGTTTTGATGTAAAACATCAGGAAGCGATCGATGTATTGGATACAGGTTTCACTGTCGATATCTGATGCGAGTAATTGCGCATGCTGCGGTTTGGAGCCGCCATTACCGCATACATACAGGTTCCAGCCTCTTTCTGTGGCGATGATGCCAAAGTCCTTCGACTGTGCCTCTGCACATTCCCGGATACAACCGGAAACCGCCGATTTAATTTTATGCGGCGCCCGCAATCCGCGGTAGCGTTCTTCTATCCGGATAGCGAAACTCACGCTGTCGTGCAGTCCGAAGCGGCACCAGGTAGAGCCTACACAGCTTTTTACCGTGCGGAGTGCTTTACCGTAAGCATGACCGCTTTCAAAACCCGCCGCAATCAATTCTTCCCAGATATTGGGCAGATCGCTGAGATGCGCACCAAACAAATCGATACGCTGTCCTCCGGTGATTTTCGTATAGAGGTTATATTTAGTACCAATCTGACCAATCACTACCAGCTTTTCCGGCGTAATTTCGCCGCCGGGAATTCTCGGTACCACGGAGTAAGTACCACCTTTCTGGATATTGGCGAGGTAGCGGTCGTTGGAATCCTGCGCAGTGTCGTTGCCTTTGTCAAGGATCATGTCGTTCCACAAACTGGCGAGGATGGAGGCAACTACCGGTTTACATACTTCGCAGCCTTCGCCGTTGCCGTAGTGATCCAGTACTTCATCAAAGGAACGGAGTGATTTTACTTTGATCAGATCCAGCATTTCCTGGCGGGAGTACTGGAAGTGTTCGCAAACCACGTTGCGGATATATTTGCCCTGTGACTTCATGGTGGCGGTGATCAGGTCTTTTACCATCGGCGTACAGCCACCACAGCAGGTACCGGCTTTAGTACATTTCTTTACTTCGTCCAGCGTTTCAAAACCATCGGTTACCACCTGGCAGATGGCGCCTTTGCTGACGCTTTCACAGCTGCAGATAATCGCTTCATCCGGAAGGGCCGTAACGCCGGCGCCGGTATCGGCACTGCCGCTTCTGTTGCCCAGCAATAGATCTTCCGGGTTAGCCGGCAGGGCCAGTTTGTTTTTGGTGGTTTGCAGCAGCATGTTATAGGCAGCTGCATCTCCTATTAATATACCTCCCAGCAGGAACTGGCCATCATGCGTAATGTTGATCCTTTTGTAGGTGCCTTTAAATTTATCTTCAAATACTATACTGTGACAGCTTTCCGGAGCCGGGAACGGATCGCCGAAGCTGGCTACATCCACCCCGATGAGTTTTAGTTTGGTACTCATATCGAAACCGGTGAAGGCTTTGGCTTCACCGGTGATATGAGAGGCGGCCACTTCTGCCATTTCATAACCCGGGGCCACCAGGCCATAGATCATGTTGTTGTAAAGTGCGCACTCACCGATGGAATATATAAAGGAGTCACTTGTCTGCATCTGTTCGTTTACCACAATCCCCCCGCGCGGACCAACGGTGATGCCGGCAGCGCGTGCCAGCTCATCCCGGGGTTTAATGCCCGCAGACACTACCAGAATGTCTGCTTCCAGGATGGTATCATCGGAAAACTGTAATCCTGTTATGGCCTCTTCACCCAGTATTTCACGGGTGTTTTTGCCGGTAAGCACTTTCAGTCCCAGACTGGCCAGCTTGTTCTGCAGGATAGAGGAGCCTTGTTCATCTATCTGGCGTGGCATGAGGCGGGAGGAAAACTCCACCACATGCGTATTGTTAATACCGAGGTCCAGGAGGGCTTTGGCGGCTTCCAGTCCCAGCAACCCACCGCCTATTACGGCGCCGCTGCTGGCTCCCGGGGCATAAGCCTTCATCATTTCCAGGTCTTCTATCGTGCGGTAAATGAATACGCCTTTTTTATCCATGCCGGGTACCGGCGGTACAAATGCGGCTGAGCCGGTGGCCATTACGAGGTAATCGTAGGTTTCCACGATACCTTTATATGACTGCACTGTTTTATTAATACGGTCAATCTGCAATACCGGGTCGCCCAGGTGCAGGCGGATGCCTTGCTCTACGTACCAGTCGGCGGTAGCAAGTAGCAGGTCGTCGGCTGTTTTGCCGTCAAACCAGGAGGTGAGATGTACGCGATCGTAGGCGGGACGGGGCTCTTCTCCAAATACAACGAGTTCAATCGGGGTGTCGGCAGATTTGGAAATGATCTTCTCACAAAATTTGTATCCCACCATACCGTTTCCTATTACTACTATTTTCATTCGATTATATTTAAGGATCAGAAATCTTGAGTTATATTATAAATTAATTAATATAATAGTATTTTTTGCTTTGAAGATGATTTTTAAGGTAGGTGTATGATGTTAATTATAAAATTAAGCGTTTTTGTTTTAATTTTAGGCATGCATAGCTGTTAAATAATCACATAATTTTAAATATCATATGTATGCAGGTGTCAAATCCATTTCTATCTTTAGTAGGAGCAGGGCCCGGAGATCCTGAAATGATCACGCTGAAAGCGATTAATACCATCCGCCAGGCCAACGTTATATTATATGATGCATTGGTAAACGAATCGCTGCTCACTTATGCTTCGCCAGGCGCGGTAATAAAGTTTGTAGGTAAAAGATATGGCTGCCATGCGCTCTCCCAACAGGAAATAAACCACCTGATCGTGGAAATGGCATTGGCCCATGGCCATGTGGTCCGGCTCAAAGGTGGCGATCCGTTCATATTCGGCAGGGCGGTGGAGGAAATTGAAACCGCTAGGAAACATGGGATCAAAGTGGCTATTATACCAGGGATTTCCAGTGCAGTAGCAGTACCGGCATCTCAAATGATACCGCTTACCTGCAGGGGCACGGCGGAAAGCTTCTGGGTAACCACCGGCACTACCCAAAGCGGCAATATTTCGAAAGACATTGCCCTGGCGGCACAGTCCACCGCCACCGTAGTGATATTAATGGCCATGAGCAAACTGGAAGCGATCATGGATATTTTCCAGGCACATGGCAAAGCAGCCACGCCGGTAGCCATTATCCAGGATGGCACCACGCCGCGGCAAAAAATGGTGACCGGCACCGTAAAGGATATCACCTGGCGTGCACAGGCGGCTGGTATGGGAAATCCTGCTATTATAGTAGTAGGAGAGGTAGTAAAGCTGCAATCCCTGCTGGCAGATGAAACATTACAACAATTACAAAACAGTAATACGATACATGAAGAAAGATAAACAGGGCTGTGATGGTAAAACTTGTCTCCTTTGCCGGTTATCCCTGAAAGAGTGGGCTCCGGCAACAGCGTTGTACCGGAAAAATTTTTCGTTGAACAAAGGAGAAACCCTGTTTAAAGAAGGTGATAAAGTAGAAGGTATCTACTTTATTTATGAAGGCCGCATGAAAGTGCATAAACACTGGGGCTCTGAAAAAGAACTTATTGTCCGCTTTGCACAAAAAGGCGATATCGTTGGTCACCGCGGCATAGGCGGTACGGAACACCATTATCCCATATCTGCCACTGCCCTGGAACCGGTAAAAGTTTGTTTTATAGAGATGGACTTTTTTCAGGCATCTCTTAAAATCAATCACGACCTGCTGTATGAACTGATGCTGTTTTATGCGCAGGAACTGCAAACGTCCGAAAAGCAGATGCGCAACCTCGCACATATGTCCGTTAAAGGCCGCATGGCCAATGCACTGATACTGTTACAACAAAAGTTTGGCTTTAACAAAGATGGGTTTATTGATCTTGCATTGAGTAAGCAAGACCTGGCCTCCTACATCGGGGCTACTTATGAAACCACTTTCCGGGTGTTAAATGAATTAATAGAGGAGCGGTTGGTAGCAGTTTCAGGAAAAAGTATCACCATCCTGAATGAAAACAAGTTGCTCAGGCTCACAGAAACCAGTGCCTGAGGGCATTCCCGGATCAAGTCCACCTCATCGTCGTATCAACGCCGGGCTTACTTCCCCTCAATCCCCATTAAACAATATACTTCCGCAGTTTCTTCTCATTTAATATCGTAATCGCCCTTCCCTCCGCGGTAATCAGTTTCTCTGCCATAAATTCCTGCAAATTGCGGTAAATCGTTTCATAGGTGGTTCCTGCAAAAGCGGCGAGATCCTGGCGGCTGATCGTAAAATGAAGCGCCTTATGCAACCGGCTGAGTTCCAGCAAAGCATCCGCCAGCCTGCCTTTTACATCCATATGCACCAGGTTGCGCATCTTCCGTTCTGCCTCCTGTAATTCATCGGCATAAAATTGCATCAGCTTCAATGCCAGGTTGGGGTTCACTTTCAGCGATGCCTCAAAAAACGACAGCTCCGTATAACATACCGTGGTATCTTCCAGCGCAGTGGCGGAAACCGTATACAGCCGCTCACCGCTGCCTAACCCCCGGTGCCCGAGGATATCCCCCTTTTGTGCAAAGCGGACAATGAGTTCTTTTTCAGAGCCCCATTGCTTGTGCACCTTTACGTTGCCGTCATACAAAAAAAAGATCCCTTTTACCGGGCTGCCCTCCTGGAAAATTGTTTCATTCTTCTTATAAAAAAGATGCTGCCTGTGATCCGATACCGCCGCAATCCATTCGGGAATGCTGTACTGGCATAAAAAACAGGTGTTCAGATCGCAGGTTCCGGCTTTTTTCATGACTGCAATACTAGTGTTTTTTTGTGTTTTTGGAAGAAAAAATAGGTTTTAATATGATTTGAATCATATTTTTGCATTGTTTTAAAGATATAATTGTCATTTTGTATAGTATGAATCATAAAAAAGAGCAAAAGTTTGCCGGAAATATGTCAAGGAGGGTATTTTACCTGAGCCTGCAGGCATGTATCAACGCCCTGGTTATAGGCGTAGTAGCAAAAGCACTGGTGTTGCTGATCAGTCTTATTACCAACCTGTCGTTTTACGGTAAATTTTCATTTGAAGAAGCAGGGCCCGCCGGAAACCACCTGGGTATGATCGTAATAATAGTTCCTATCATAGGTAGCCTGATAGTAGGCGTGATGGCGCGTTTTGGCAGTAAAGCCATCCGCGGTCATGGTATCCCGGAAGCCATGGAGAACATCATCGGCAATGAAAGCAAGATCCCGCCGGTGATTACCTTGCTGAAACCCATATCCGCTGCTATTTCTATCGGTACGGGTGGTCCCTTTGGTGCCGAAGGCCCTATCATCGCCACCGGTGGCGCCATTGGCTCCTTCACCGGCCAGGTGATTCACATTTCTTCTGCAGAAAGAAAAGTATTACTGGCAGCCGGCGCTTGTGCCGGTATGGCCGCTATTTTCGGCAGCCCGCTGGCCGCTATCCTGCTGGCCATTGAATTATTATTGTTCGAATTCTCTCCCCGCTCAGTGATTCCCGTGGCCATAGGCTGTATCGCCGGCGCCGGTATGCACATCCTGTTGTTCGACAGCAACCCGGTTTTTGCCATGCCCCCCATCCCTGCCGTAACCGATATTGCCCTGGTCACCTATGTGCTAATGGGTGCCGTAATAGGTGTAGTCGCCGCTTACGTGTCAAAATCTGTTTATTTCGTGGAGGACCTGTTCGAGAAATTACCCATCCACTGGATGTGGTGGCCGGCACTCGGCGCCATCGCGGTGGGCGTGATCGGCTACTTCGCCCCGCACACCATGGGAGTGGGCTACGATAACATCAAAACATTGCTAACCGGCACCGCACCGCTGGCACTGCTCGTATCACTTTGTATCCTTAAATATCTTTCATGGGTGATTTCCCTAGGTAGCGGCACTTCCGGTGGAACGCTGGCGCCCCTGTTTACCATTGGTGGCGCCTTTGGCGCCTTACTGGGCGTGGCCGTAATACAATTATTCCCCGGCAGCGGCATCAATATCGCCACGGCGGCACTGATCGGTATGGCCGCTATGTTTGCCGGCGCTTCCCGCGCATTGCTCACCGCCATCGTATTTTCACTGGAAACAACCGGGCAAACACATGGCCTCCTGCCGCTGATAGCCGCCTGCACAGCCGCTTATTTCGTATCGTTCTTCCTCATGAAAGGCAGCATTATGACGGAAAAGATCCGCCGCAGAGGTGTTGCCACCCCGGAAGAATATACCCCTGATATGATGCAGCTGATTAATGTGGCGGCCGTTGCTACACAACCTCCTGTTACATTGCAGGAGCAAATGACGCAAGCGCAGGCAGACCAGTTATTGCAAACCGTCTTTTATCACTACCGCTACCTGCCGGTAACAGATAGCGCCGGGCAGTTTAAAGGCTATGTTAACAGGCAGCAGTTGTCGGCCGGAAGCAATACGCCTGTCCGCGAGCTCCTGGAGTCATCTGCACCATACCTGTATCCCGCCGATAATATCAATCTCGTTACAGAACTCTTCGATAGCTACCCGCCGGATATCCTGGCGGTACTCGACAAAGGAAAGAAATTGACAGGCATCGTTACTGCCGATGGCGTGCTGAGAACCTATGGTGAACGCCGCAAGGCCACCGCAAAGTATCACTCTGCTTTCTATGGCAATACCCGCCTGCTGCGGTTAATGGCCCGGGGAAAACGACTGCTGGCACGATCTTAACCTGCCGGCATTAAAGGTTGAAATACGGGTCCGCTCTTTTGAGCGGACCTTTTTTTATACCGGGTAAAATATTCCTCCGCACTGTCCGTCTTCGTATAAAAGCTTCTTAACTTTAATACATGCAGCGGAAATTACCTTCCATAGAAGAAAGAATACAACACTCGCAGAACTTCCGGAACGGGGCGTTTCAAAACCTGTCCGTTACGCCGATGAAACCTGACGATGTTACCTACTTCACCATGCTCCGCAAAGTGCTGCGACGCCCGGCAGATGTTCGCCCCCCGGGAGCGATGCCTTCCGTACACACCAACCTGAAAACATTATACTCGGAGAAACCGGTGGTCATCTGGTTTGGTCATTCGTCGTACCTCATCCATGTAAAGGGCTTTAATATATTGGTAGACCCGGTTTTCAGCGGCAGCGCATCCCCCATGTCATTTATGGTAAAAGCTTTCCCGGGAGCAGATGCCTATACGCCCGCTGATATGCCGGAAATAGATCTTTTGATCGTCACTCACAATCACTATGATCATCTTGATAAAAAAACATTAGCGCAGCTGAAGCCACATACAAAGCGCATCTATACCAGCCTGGGTGTTGGTCACGATTTGCAGCGCTGCGTGGCAACAGGCAACAACGTTACGGAAATGGACTGGTGGGAAACCCGTGAAATTGCTACAGACATCACCCTAACGGCTACGCCTGCACGGCATTTCTCCGGCCGCGGCTTTAAAAGAGGTGGCAGCCTGTGGTCTTCTTTTGTACTGGAAATTTTTGGGTATAAGATTTTTATCGGGGGAGACTCAGGATACGACACGCATTTCAAAGCCATCGGTGATAAATTCGGTCCCTTCGATCTCGTGATACTGGAATGCGGACAATACAATGATTACTGGCCTTTCATCCATATGAAACCGGAAGAAACCGTGCAGGCGGCTGTCGACCTGCAGGCAAAAGCCCTGCTGCCGGTGCACTGGGGCAAATTTGTGCTGGCCATGCACGCCTGGAATGATTCCCCGAAAAGAGTGACCGCTGCCGGTGCACAAAGAGGATTGCTGGTTACTACTCCCCGCATAGGAGAGCCGGTAGTCGTAGGCGCACATTATCCGCAGGAACACTGGTGGGAGTAATACCTATATCCGGAAACTCACCATTTCCACAATGCCTTCACCGGGTGCATGAAACAGCTGATTGCCCCCGGTGAGTCTTTTTTCCGTTTCGCACAAAGGCTCCACTGTTTCAAGTATGCCATCCAGCTGATACAGCAATCCTGCTATGTCTGCACGGTTATTCACATTGATGGGCCGGCCAATATAGCTTTCCAGCACCTCTTTTACCGCTTTGTGATGAGACAAAAAATTTACAGGCACCTCTTCCTCAGATAAAGAATAATCCAGCATTACCTGGTTGTGCCGAAACTGCGTTTTAAATAGTTGCATCACCTGCACAAACGCCTGGTTGGGGATGTAGTGAAGCACACCCTCAAAAATGATGATGGCCGGAATCTCCTCCCGGTAGCCATTTTTCAATAATTTATTCCATAGCAGCGCCGTATCTGTTATATCACATTTGATGAAAGCGATCAGCGGATTGCCAGGAATAATTTCTTCGTATAGCCGTTGCTTTTCTTCAATATATCCATTGTCTACTTCTATGATCCGGCTGATCTGCTGCGGGTAGTTTTCCAGGAGATATAAAGATAAAGGGTCCAGTCCGGCGCCGAGCATAATCACCTGTTGTCCTGCAAATTCAGGGATGCGCCTGTGCAACATCCTGCGGATGCTCTGTTTGCGCAGGCAGATCATATCTGTAACAAATGGATATTGTCGTTTCAGCTCATCATATAAACCACTGGTTTCACTGAAATCGATCGCTTCCATATATTGTTGCTGCAGTGGAGAGGTGTACAATTGCATGGCTGCTTCCAGCACCAGGCGCGAAGTGGAGGGTACTTTTAGTTTTCCGGTCATTTTGAGGTGCATTTACAATAAAGCTAATATAGCGCAATGCATAGGTACGGCAGGGTTATTTTAATATGAACCGTTTATAAACGATTCATAATAAGGTATCTTTAATAAACAAAATGGTAGCATCATTGTTTCATTAAAAATGTCAACAACTCAGCTTATGCAGCCACGTATCGCATCACTCAGCAAACTGGAACAGGACGGAAGAAAAATCTCCCGGTTGCCTTTCTCGATCAGGATCTTACTGGAAAATGTATTGCGGAACCACGACAACTTCGCCATCACTGATGAACACGTGGAAACACTGGTGAACTGGGATCCTGCGGGAACAGACAACGAAATACCTTTTAAACCGGCCCGCGTACTGATGCAGGACTTTACAGGCGTTGCCGCTGTGGTGGATATCGCTTCCATCCGTGCGGAAGTGATCCGCAAAGGGAAAGACGGCGCTAAAATTAACCCGGCCATACCGGTTGACCTGGTGGTAGATCACTCCGTGCAGGTAGATTTTTTCGGAACAGACTACTCCTACACAAAAAATGTGGCCTATGAATATGAACGTAATAAAGAGCGTTACCAGTTGCTCAAATGGGCGCAACAGGCCTTCGATAATTTTACAGTAGTGCCTCCGGGCATGGGTATTTGTCACCAGGTAAACCTGGAATACCTCGCCAAAGGCGTTATTAACCGTGATGGTTGGCTGTTTCCCGATACATTGGTGGGCACAGACTCTCATACTCCCATGGTTAACGGTATCGGCGTATTGGGCTGGGGCGTAGGTGGTATTGAAGCCGAAGCAGCTATCTTAGGCCAGCCTATCTATTTCTCCTGCCCCCAGGTGATTGGGCTGCGGCTCACCGGCCGGTTGACGGAAGGCGTTACTGCTACGGATATGGTGCTTGCCATCACGCAGTTGCTGCGTAAATATGGGGTGGTCGACAAATTCGTGGAAGTATTCGGCGACGGTCTGGACTTCCTCTCCGTGCCTGATCGCGCTACTATCTCCAATATGTCGCCGGAGTTTGGCTGCACCGTTACCTATTTCCCGATAGATGCACAAACGTTGCAATATATGCATCGTACCAACCGCTCCAAAGAGGATATTGCGCAGGTAGAAAACTATTGCAAAGAAAATATGCTCTGGCGCCATGGCAGCGAAGAAATCACCTATACGGATATCATTGAAGTGGACCTCGGGCAAATACAATCCGCTGTGGCCGGGCCTAAGCGCCCGCAGGACCGTATCCTGGTCCGTGATCTGCACAATGAGTTTGAAACCCTGCTCAGCAAGGAATTCAAGCGCATGTACACGCCTGAAGGCAAACGGCGTGATACCGCCTGGCTGGCGGAAGGCGGTTCCGGCACCGCCTTTACCTACGAAATACAGAAGCATGTGGAAGAAGTAGCGGTGGAACTCGACTATCTTAAATCCGTACGTATTAAACTGAAAAATGAAGAATATGTGCTGAGCGACGGCGCCATCACCATCGCCGCCATCACCAGTTGCACCAATACTTCCAATCCAAGTGTAATGATAGGGGCGGGGCTGGTAGCAAAGAAAGCGATCAGTCGCGGGTTATATGTGAAACCCTGGGTGAAAACCAGCCTGGCGCCGGGTTCACGGGTGGTAACCGAATACCTGATGCGCTCGGGTTTACTGGCTGAACTTGAAGCATTGCGTTTTCATATTGTTGGCTATGGTTGTACTTCGTGTATTGGTAACAGTGGTCCGCTGCCTCCTGCCATTGCGGAAGCGGTGGAAAAAGGTAACCTGGTGGTGGCATCGGTACTTTCCGGTAACCGTAATTTTGAGGCAAGGGTACATCCTCAGGTAAAGATGAATTTCCTTGCTTCGCCGTTGCTGGTAGTAGCTTACGCCATTGCCGGCCGCATCGATGTAGATATACTTACCGCCCCGCTGGGCTATGACCCTAACGGCGAACCGGTATACCTCCGCGACATCTGGCCTACACAACAGGAAATCAATGATACCGTAGCGGCCGCAGTAAAGCAGGAAGACTTTGAAAACATCTATAAGGTAATATTCGACGGCGACGAACAATGGCGCGGTTTACTGGCGCCCTCGGGCAAAGATTATCACTGGAGTAACGACTCCACCTACATCCGGGAAGCGCCGTTCTTTAAAGGGCTCTCTGAATTTCCGTCTTCCGTGGAAGATGTAAAAGACGCACGCGTGTTACTGAAGCTGGGAGACTCTGTTACTACAGACCATATCTCCCCTGCAGGCTCGTTTAAACAAGACACGCCAGCCGGTAAATACCTGCTGGACCGGGGCATTGATCCGCGTCTCTTTAATTCTTATGGCTCCCGGAGGGGAAATCACGAAGTGATGATCCGCGGCACCTTTGCCAATGTGCGTATTAAAAATGAGTTGTCGCCCAAAGAAGGTGGCTTTACCACTATCATTCCATCCGGAATGGTGTTGCCCATTTATGATGCGGCACAGCAATATGCGGCCACAAAAGTGCCGCTGATCATACTGGCCGGAAAGGAGTATGGCAGCGGTTCTTCGCGCGACTGGGCAGCAAAGGGCACCAATCTCCTCGGCGTAAAAGCAGTAATTGCGGAAAGCTATGAACGTATTCACCGCAGCAACCTGGTAGGCATGGGTATCCTCCCGCTCGAGTACCTGGAAGGAGAAAATGCAGCCATTTTAAATCTAACCGGAACAGAATCATATACCATCAGCGATATCTCCACCGGTCTTGTTCCCAACAAAATACTAACTGTAACGGCTATCCCGGCTGAAGGGCCGCCCATTATTTTCAAAGTAAAATCAAAGCTGAACTCCCTGATAGAAATCGAGTATTATCGCCACGGAGGCATTTTACAGTATGTGCTGCGGGCGTTTCTTGAGAAGGCTTAAGCGAGAAAGACAAAACTCGCGCTACCTGCCCCGCGAAAATTCCAGGATCTTCCGGCGGTTGCCTACCAGCCACACTACATCTTCCCATTCAAATGCGGTTTCGGAAGCGGGGTTGAGGATTTTCTCGCCGCCGCGGGCAATGCCTACTACGAGTGCCTGCGTTTTTTCCCGGATGCCGGAACCGCGGATGGTCTGACCTTTGAGGCCATTGTGTTCATCCACTACGATGCTGGTCAGGCCGATGTTTTCGTCCGCTACATCGTCGCTTCTTTCTACATTGAGGGTGTTAACCACGCGGTTAAATTCCTCCAGTTGCGCTTCCGTACCAATGGCGGTAAGGATGTCGTGCGGAAATAATTTCTCATCGCGGGTGGGTGCGTAGATCGTCACATTGCCTCTTTTAATGGCGCCTACGTTAATGCCGTACTTTTCCCGCAGCTGCAGATCTATCAGCGGTTTATCCACCAGGGTAGACCAGGGATCAATTTCTACTTCAGATACCTGCGCATCCCAGGGCAGTAAATCTGCTGCTGTAGCCTTATTATTGGCTGCATCGGCAGTTTCACGGGCATTCAGATTGGTCAGGAAACGGCTTTCAATACGGTTATAATATTTCTGTAGTTGTGAACGCAACACCAGTAGCACGCATGCCAATATAACGGCAGTACCCATTAACGCCTGCCAGAACGGAAAGTACTGGTTTACCAGGAAACCTACCAGCAGTACGGCCACCACATTACGCACTACTTCCACCACTACCAGCGGACCGTGATTGTATTTGGAATCCAGCCATAACGCCTTATAGGAATTGCTCGAAATTTTCTGCACCATCAAGGCCCAGATAAATGGCGACATCATGGCAATACCGATGATCACGCTCAGTAATTCCGCCAGGAACAGGTTCTTCACATATTTAATCACAAACGGACCGATATAATAGGTGTTGAGTAAGATCACGGCGAACATGATCACTGCATTCAGTACAATCACTTTTACATAACTGCGCAATACAATACGCCAGTCGCTTTCCGCCTGTAAGGTTTGTGAACTGGCACTGTACCGGTTAAGAGTAGTTAGCCAGCGACCAGGGATGATCTTCTCCAACCAGTTATAAAATGGCACGGAAAACTTGATCATGTAAGGTGTAGTGAAGGTGGTAATGGCCGAAACGCCCACTGCTACCGGGAAAAGGAACTCGCTGGTTACTCCTAGGGAAAGCCCCAGTGTTGCAATAATAAAGGCAAATTCACCTACCTGCGCCATACTCATACCCACCTGGACAGCCTGTTTCAGCGGCTGACCGGATAACAACGCTCCCATTGTGGTGGTGAAAAATTTCCCGGTGATGGTTAACAACGTTATCCACAGTACCGGCCACCGGTATTCTACAATCATCTCCGGGTTGATAAGCATACCTACCGATACGAAAAAGATAGCGCCAAAAAGATCTTTTACCGGTTGTATGAGGTGTTCCACTTTTTCAGAGGAGGTGGTTTCCGCTATGATGGAACCCATGATAAAGGCGCCCAGTTCCGCGGAGAAGCCCACTTTGGTGGCCAGGATCACCATGCCCAAACAGAGCGCTATACTCAGTATCAGCAGGGTTTCTCCATTGAGGTAGCGTTCTATTTTCTTCAGTGCGGTGGGTAAAAGAAAAATCCCTGCCAGGAACCAAACCGCCAGGAAGAACATCAGCTTGGCAATGGTAAACAGCATCTCCGTTCCTTCAAATTTCCGGCTCACCGCCATCGTAGATAATAATACCATCATGAGGATCACCACAATATCCTCTATCACCAACACGCCGAAAACTATTTTGGTAAATGACTTTTTCTTGATACCTAATTCTTCAAAGGCACGGATAATGATAGTGGTAGAGGAACTGGCCAGCAAACCTCCGAGGAACAGGCTGTCCATAAAACCCCAGCCCATCAGTTTACCGGTAAAATAACCGGCAACAGTGATCAGCGCTATTTCTACAAATGCGGTAATGGTGGCGGTACCCCCCACCCGCATTAGCTTTTTAAAACTAAATTCCAGTCCCAATGAAAATAAAAGGAAGATAACACCGATTTCAGACCAGGTTTTTATCCCTTCTGCATCCCCGATAGTAGGAAACAGTTTGAAATTGGGGCCCACTATAAATCCAGCGATGATATACCCCAGCACCATCGGCTGTTTCAGCCGTTTAAATAGTAATGTAATAACTCCCGCCGCTCCTAATATTAATGCCAGGTCAATGATCAATGATGGTAGATGCATACAGTAATAATCGATTTAATGTTTCGTGTGATGTACTTTTATGGCGTTGAGAAATCAGCGCACATATGTGTCAGATGCCAGTTTCCGGACCTTTGAATATTGCTAATATATTATTTTTCCGGCGGGGAAGCAAGATTAAGTTTGGCTACCGCTCCTTCTCTGCCTGTATCTGCGCTACATATCTCGACGGTAGTATCCCGAACTGTTTCTGAAAATTCTTTCCAAAATTGGTCAGGGAAGCAAAGCCGCAAAGCTCCGCTACTTCATTCACTTTGTATGATCCGGTGGATAATAAAGACGCTGCTTTTTTCAAACGTGCGATATTGATCAGCTCATGAGGCGTAAGATCGGATATCGCTTTTATTTTACGATAGAAAGTAGGGCGGCTCATGTTCATAAAATCTGCCAGCTGTTCCACATCGAGATCAATGTTATTGAGATGCTGGTTGATCAGGTCATTCAGCTTTTCCAGGAATTGTTCATCGGCGCTGGTATAGGCCATGCTGCGCAGATGCACCAGCGGAGTACTGGCATAATAGGATTTTATTTTATGACGGTTGCTGAGCAGGCTCGCAATTTGCGCCTGCAGGAATTCAGGTGAGAATGGTTTTTCAATATAAGCATCGGCGCCGAGTTCAAGCCCTTCTATTTTCGATTGCATTGTATTGCGTGCCGTAAGCAGGATCACCGGAATATGACTGGATACAAAATCCGACTTAATAATACGGCAAAGTTCAAAGCCATCCATTACCGGCATCATCACATCACTGATCACCAGCTGCACGGGCTGCTCCTGCAATAATAGCAAGGCGGCCTGCCCGTCGCGCGCAGTGATTACTTTATATTTATCTTCCAGGTCGTCTGCAATGAAAGAAAGTATTTCTTCATTATCATCTACTAACAGTATCAGCGGCTTGTTTTCCATTTGCTCAGGTTAAATTCTATTTCCTGGTGAACAGGCAAAGTAAGTGAAAAAACATTTAGTGTCCCATCGGTCGGCAGCAACTCGAGGCTACCTTTGTGCAGCAGCGTTAATGATCTTGAAAGGGATAACCCGATACCTGTACCGGATTTATCGGCCGTGGCCTTCGCACGGAAGAATGGCTCAAATATTTTGTCCTTCATTTCAGCAGGAATAATGTATCCGTCGTTCTTCACCAGGATAGTAAAAGTTGCATCGTTTTCATCCACCGGCTGCAGGTGTATGGATGCTTTGGTAGCGGCATACCGGATAGCATTGTTGATCAGATTGCCCAGTATCTTATGTAGAGCTTCCGCATCTACATAAGCAAAAAAATGAAGGCTTGATAACTCTATTTTAAACCGGATATCCTGCTGCTCCGCTGCTGGCGTAAATCGCAGATGGTTTTCTTTCAGCAGCTCAGAAATATCAGTACGCACAAAATTCAGGCTGAAACCATTGATCTCTGTTTTGCGGAAGTCGAGCAACTGGTTGGTTAACTCCAGCAGCCGGTCGGTATTGCGTTCCATGATGCGCAGGTTTTTCTGGATCAGTGGTACCTCATCGGATTTGCGGATCACCTTTTCCATCGGCCCCTTGATCAGCGTAAGTGGTGTCCGGATCTCATGCGCGAGATGTGTAAAGAATTCAATTTTCGCCTGGTATAACTCTTTTTCTTTTTCATGCTCCAGCAATTCAAGCTGCCGTTTCTGCTTTTGCTGCGCACGCTGATGATACCACCGGATAATAAAATAAGCCAGGCTGCATAGCAGGACGATGTAGGCGGCATATGCCCAATAGCTGGCCCAGAAGGGTGGGAGGATAACAATAGTAAGCACACGCGGCGTAATGCTCCAGCTGCCGCCACTGCTGGCCGACTTCACCATAAACCGGTAAGTACCGGGTGGTAATTTGGTAAAGAACGCCTTCCGGTTAGTTTCCAGGTAAGTCCAGTCACGGTCAAGCCCTTCCATTTTATATGTGTAAGCCGTCATCTCCGGGGAAGTGTAGCTCAGCGCCGCAAAGTTGATGCTAAAAGAAGATTGGTCGTGCGATAAGACAATCGTATCCGTCAGGAAAATAGATTGTTTAAGGATGTCACCCACCTGGGCTTCTTTATTATACACCTGGAAGCCGGTAATATATACGGGTGGCAGATAACTGTTACGCACAAACGACTCGGGGTTGAAACGGATCAATCCTTTTACACTGCCAAAATACATATTGCCACAACTATCTTTATAAGCGGAATTATAATTAAACTGATCATTTAATAAACCACTGGCTTTAGTATATACCACTGCATTTTCAGTGGCGGGTGTAAAACACGCCAGCCCTTTGGAAGTAGTTACCCACAGGCGGTCGCTCTTGTCTTCCAGGATAGAAAACATCATATTACTAAGGAAACCATGCCGGGTGTTGTAAGTCGTAAAATTATTACGCTGCCGGTTGTACAAACAAAGGCCATCATCTGTGGCCAGCCATAAACGCTGCTGGCTGTCTTCAAAAATTCTGTTCACGCGGTTGTTGCTCAAACTGGTGCTGTCATGTGCATCATGCAGGTAAAGCCCTTTCTTCCCCGTGCGGCGGTTATAGAAATATAATCCGTCCCTCACCGTGCCTAACCAGATAGTGCCCTCCCTGTCTTCAAAAACAGCGGTATAAAAAATATAATGAGGTGCTTCTTTTACGGTATTAAATTCATCACGGGAACGGCTATACTCATATAATCCCCAGGTAGTACATATCAGTATATTATCGTTGCTGGTACGCAGCAAGCTATAGATAAAACCACTGTGCAGCTGATGTGGCCCGTCACCCGGTGCATAGTGCCGGATAAATTTTCCGCTGGGGATATCCATGACATCCAGGCCATGCTCGAAAGTGCCTATCCAGAGGGAATCCCCGGTAACCAGTAAACCATGAAGATTGGTATGCGATAAACCAGGTGCATGTTTATCCAAAGGCCGGATGGCCGAAAAACTGCCATCCGATGGGATGAACTTATTCAGCCCCCCATCTTCGGTACCTATCCACAAATGACCATATTTATCGGGATGAATCTCTCTCACTGCGTTACCACTGAGAGAAGAAGAACCTGTTTTCGGAAATAGCTTTTCGAAATACGTATAAGGCTGTGGAAAATAATTGGTGCCGCCAAAGTAAGTACCTACCCATATGCCGCCTTCTTTATCTTTACAAATATTATAAATGGCATTATCAGAAACAGAGTAAGGATCATCATAATTTTTTTTCAGGTTGATGATCTTACTGCTTTTAATATTATAGATATAGATACCGGATTCCGATGCAATCCAGTATTCATCATCGTTCCGGCGGATAATGTCCCTCACATACAATTCAATACCGGCTGTATCCCTGGAAAGGAAATCTTCGTAGGCACGTGTCCGTGTATTAAACAGTTTTAAGCCCTGCCCTGCGGTACATGCCCAGATGGTATCCCTGCCCATTGGTACAATTTTCTGGATAGCATAGGAATTGGGTTTGGCAGAATGTGTGAAGAGGGAATAAGTGGTAAAATTGTTTTTGTCGTAATGATAGACCGCCATATTGCCCGCCGAAGAGCACAACCAGAGGCGCCCTTCGCCATCCAGGCAAACGGAGGAGGCGTCCCGGAAGCCGGGGACTTCTGTCAGACGGTCGGTAGCTGCCTGGTAGCGAAACAGGCGGCCTGCGGATATAATCCAGATATTTCCCTGCCTGTCTTTTGTGATGGACCGTACTTCTCCCTCCGTTTTTTTACTCAGCTCGCGGAACTGTTCATTACGCGGATTATATATAAATACCCCTTTGTCTGATCCTACATATAACAAGCCGTTATCGTCCTGGAACAGGCAGAGGATGTAGTTGCCACCAATACTTCCCGGCTGCTCTGTTCGCCTGAATACCCGGAAGGTGTAACCATCGAACCGGTTCAAGCCATACATCGTTCCAAACCACATAAACCCCTGTTTGTCCTGCAGCGTGCAGATAACGGCGTTGTGCGACAAACCGTTCTCTACCTGGTAATGTACAAAACCGGGCGACTGGCTATATAGCGCCCCGCTTAGCAGCAGCAACATGAACAGGATATAATAGCGGATTTTTGGCATGTGTTCGTTTAGTGGAAAGCTTAAAACTAATGGTTTTTCCGCTAAAACCCACCACCATCCGGCTAAAAGCTAAAATGATACAAAAGAGATAAAAATTGAGATAAATGGGCAAACAAGTATTCAGCGGATAGTCTTTCTTTGGAGAAGTGTGTTAAGCGTGAAATATACACTTAAATAAGCCATCTTCTAAATCCATGTTATGAAAAGTAGCCAACTACTTTCACTGGTATTTTTACTTTTTATCAGCGGTATATGCCGCGCCACTTCTGAGGATACCACCGGTATGTTCAAAAATCCTTTGCTGACCTCCGGCCCCGATCCCTGGGTTGTAAAACACAACGGTATGTACTATTATATGCATACCACAGGTCATAACCTGGTGATGCGGAAAACAAAAAGCATGTCGGCGTTGGCGCAATCCACTCAAAAAGTTATATGGACACCACCAGCCAAAGGACCTAATGCGAGGGATATCTGGGCGCCCGAACTGCACCGTTTAAATGGGAAATGGTATGTGTATTATACCGCCGGATCGTCTGATAGCATTCATCCGCAACACACATTTGTGCTGGAAAATACGGCCGCCGATCCAACCACCGGCAGCTGGACTGATAAGGGACAGATCACCGATCCCGCCCATCCGGAGCACTTCGCCATTGATGGCACCCTCTTACAATATAACGGCAATAACTATTTTATCTGGAGCGGGCATAACGGAAAAGATGCGGTGCAACGCCTGTATATCGCCCGCATGAAAGATCCCTGGACACTGGCCTCTTCAAAAGTAGAAATAGCTGCGCCTCAATATCCATGGGAACAAAACGGGATAAATGAAGGCCCCGAAATCCTCCGGAATGCCAAAGGAGAAATCTTCCTGTTCTTCTCCGCATGCGGGTGTTGGACAGAAAATTATATACTCGGTATCATGAAATTAAAGCCTGGCGCAGATCCGCTGCTGCCGGCCAGTTGGACTAAATCGCCTGATCCCGTATTGCAAAGCAAGCCGGAGAACGGCGCTTATGCACCAGGACATAACGGTTTCTTTAAATCGCCGGACGGAAAAGAAGACTGGATCATTTATCACGCCAACTCAAAAGCCGGACAGGGATGTGGCAATCAACGTAATCCCCGCATACAAAAGATCACCTGGAATACAGACGGCACGCCATTTTTTGGTGAACCGGTGAAAATAAATACATGGGTCACTAAGCCTTCAGGAGAGTAAATCACTTTAAGAAAATATATGAAAAAGAAGTACCTATTTTTTGCACTGGCACTTGGATTGGGCAGCAGTACAGCAATAGCACAACAACAGGATTGGAAAATAGTGGGAGGTAAGATCGCTACTTCCTGGAGCGAACAGGTATCGCCGGCAGCTACGTTGCCGGAATATCCGCGCCCGCAGCTGGTTCGCGGCAACTGGAAAAATCTGAACGGATTGTGGAATTATGCCATCAAAGCAAAAGAGGAAAGTCAACCTACCACCTGGGACGGCAAAATACTGGTACCCTTTGCTGTTGAATCAGCACTTTCCGGCGTAGGCCGTACTGTGGGGAAAGACAGCATACTGTGGTATAACACCACGCTCACGCTGCCTTCCGGTATGCAGGGTAAAAAGATATTGCTGCACTTTGGTGCATCCGACTGGCGTACTACCGTATACGTTAATGGCAAAGAAGCCGGCAGCCATGAAGGCGGCTTTGATCCATTTACCTTCGATATCACGTCATTAGTAAAAAAGGGTAAACAGGAAATTGCAGTAAAAGTATGGGACCCCACCGACGATGGCGATCAGCCAAGAGGTAAGCAGGTGAAGCGTCCGGAAGGAATCTGGTATACCCCGGTAACCGGTATCTGGCAAACAGTATGGGTGGAAGCCGTAGCAGATACTTACATCACTTCTACCAAACAAACACCCGATATCGACCAGGAAACACTTACGGTAGCAGCTAATGTGGAAAACTTAAAAGCAGGTGATGTAGTAAAAGTAACCGCATTCGATGGCGGTACCAAAGTAGCAGAAAGCGCCATCAACGGAGAAAATGCTGTATTGAGAATAGCTTCGCCAAAGTTATGGTCGCCTGAATCCCCTTTCCTCTACAACCTCACCCTCACGGTTACACGAAAAGGCAAGGTAGTAGACGAAGTGAAAAGCTATTTCGCCATGCGTAAATCTTCCATTGGAAAAGATGCCAATGGCGTAGAACGCATGCTGCTGAACAATAAATTCGTATTCCAATATGGCCCGCTGGATCAGGGCTGGTGGCCCGACGGATTATATACCGCCCCCACAGATGAGGCCCTGAAGTTTGATATCGCACAAACCAAAGCAATGGGTTTTAATATGATCAGGAAACATATTAAAGTTGAACCTGCACGCTGGTACTATTACTGTGATCAGCTGGGTATGCTGGTATGGCAGGACATGCCGAGCGGCGATCTCGGAAACGGCTGGGAGCCACGCCCCGGTATTATCGGACGCGGCACCGATCAGCATCGCTCAGCTGAATCAGAAAGCTACTACCGGAAAGAGTGGAACACCATCATTGATGAATTATATAACTATCCCTCTATTGTAGTATGGACGCCATTCAACGAAGCATGGGGACAATTCAAAACAGTAGAGATTGCAGAATGGACTATGAAGAAAGATCCGTCCCGCCTCGTGAATACTGCCAGCGGCGGTAACTTTTACCCGGTAGGACATATCATCGACCTGCATAACTACCCCGAGCCAGCAATGCCGGATCCGGCCATATATGGCGATAAACGTGCCATCGTGCTGGGTGAATTCGGCGGACTGGGATTGCCGGTGAACGGACATGTATGGCAGCAAAAAGATAACTGGGGATACCAGAGCTTTAAAAACGAGGAAGATCTTTTTAAACGCTACAGCGGGTTCACCGACAGATTGGAAGCACTGATCAAACAAGGACTATCAGCCGCCGTATACACACAAACCACCGATGTGGAAGTGGAGACAAACGGCCTGATGACCTACGACCGGAAAGTGCAGAAGATGCCACTGGACAAACTGAAACTGATTCATCAGAAATTGTATAACCCGGCCTTGGTAACTATAAAACCATAATGATGGAAAAGCGAAAGTTGTTTGGCTTATTGATGCTTTCTGCTTTTTTTGTTGGTCTTATTCCGGCGGATGCAGCGCATCCGCCGGGTGCCAGGGCTGACACCAATGCCTTTGTGGCCCCCGTTTACCAGGCCCTTCCACTCGGCGCAGTAAAGCCACAGGGCTGGCTGCTGCACCAGTTGCAAATCATGCGCAACGGAACCAGCGGCCATCTCGATGAAGTATATGGTAAAGTGAAGAACGACAACGGCTGGCTGGGCGGAAAAGGCGACGGCTGGGAGGAAACACCCTACTGGCTGGATGGCGCAGTACCCCTGGCCTGGCTGCTCAACGACAAAGAACTGAAAAGTAAAGTACTCCGCTATATCAACTGGACCCTCGATCACCAGCGGCCTTCCGGTTATTTTGGTCCGCTCACCAAAACCGAGCGAGAAAAGAATATAGCCATTGGCGTTAGTAATGCCGCTGATGGCGACGACTGGTGGCCAAAGATGGTGATGTTGAAAGTACTGCAACAATATTATACGGCCACAAATGATCCCCGTGTTTTACCTTTTATGACGCGGTATTTTCACTACCAGTTGCAGGTATTGAAATCCTGCCCGCTGGGCAAATGGACAGAATGGGCCACCTCCCGTGGCGCTGAAAACGTAATGGTAGCACAATGGCTGTACAGTATCAATAAAGACAAACAACTGCTGGAACTGGCAGCACTGCTGCAATCACAGGCATTTACCTGGAGCAGCTGGCTCGGCAACCGCAGCTGGGTAATAGATGCTGCTGCACAGCAAAATGACCAGCACTGGATGCGCCGCCACGGTGTAAATGTAGGTATGGGACTGAAAGATCCCGTGATGAACTACCAGCGCACCGGCGACAAAAAATACCTGCAGGACCTGCACACCGGCTTTACCGACCTCATGAACCTCCACGGCTTGCCGATGGGCATCTTTTCCGCCGATGAAGACCTTCACGGTAACGCACCTACGCAGGGAACTGAACTGTGCGCCATTGTGGAAGCCATGTTTTCCCTGGAGGAAATTATCGGTATCACCGGCGATCCGTTGTACATGGAAGCATTGGAGCGCATGACCTTTAACGCACTGCCTACACAAACAACCGACGATTATAACAACAAACAATATTTCCAGGTAGCCAACCAGGTGAATATCAAAAGAGGCGTTTTCAATTTCTCCCTGCCATTCGACCGGGAAATGAATAATGTTCTGGGCATGCGCAGCGGCTATACCTGTTGCCTGGCCAATATGCACCAGGGCTGGACGAAGTTCGCCTCGCACCTGTGGTATGGCGCTGCCGGTAACGGCCTCGCGGCACTTACTTACAGCCCCAATGAAGTAACTGCTGAAGTAGGAAAGAATCATACCCCTGTTACCATTCACGAAGAAACCGGCTACCCGTTTGAAGATCAGATCCGTTTCCGGATGAACATGCGGGAGGCAGTTGCCTTTCCCCTCCAACTGCGTATCCCCGCCTGGTGCGATGAAGCAACAATACTGCTCAACGGCCGGAAACTACGTTCCGAAAAAGGCGGCCAGATCATTACTGTGAACCGCAGCTGGAATAACGATGATCAGCTGGTACTGCAACTGCCCATGCAGATACGCACTTCCAACTGGGGCCGTAATTCACGCACCGTGGAAAGAGGACCACTCGTATATGCGTTAAAGTTAGAAGAGCAGTGGGAGAAAGGACATGATGAAGTGGAAGGCGATTATTTCAGTGTTTACCCCAAAGGTGAATGGAACTACGGCCTGCCTGAAAAGATCATCCGCGAGCCGGCAAAGTACCTGAAGGTGAGCACCGTGAAACCGGTAACAGACACATTCGTATGGAACCTGGCACATGCGCCGGTAACGATCACCACCACCGGTAAACAACTCCCTGAGTGGAAACTGGTGGATGATGTGGCGCCCCAACCCGTAACAGACCGGAACGGTATTTATAAAGGTAAAGTAAACGACAAAGAAACCAGTATTACACTGGTGCCCTATGGTTGCACCAAAGTGAGAATTGTAGCATTCCCGGTAGTGAAATAAACAATAGCGTAGCATATTTCAACCAAAAAGACAGCATGTAAGACTGATAATTTAATAAGACCACACAAACATTTGTTATGAAAAAACGATTACGTTTCCGCAATTTAATCCGGAAGGTGATACCGGGCGGCTATTGCCGGCTATTCACGGTATTGTTGCTTTCCTTGGGCCTGATGGCCCATGCTGCGCCTGCAGACATGGTGATTACCGGTAAGGTAACAGACGATAAAGGAATACCACTGGTAGGAGTGACAGTGAATATAAAAGGCACCAATAAAGGAACCGCCACAGATGGCGGCGGAAATTACTCGCTCTCTGTTCCGGAAAACAACGCCATACTGGTATTTTCCTATGTAGGATTTCTGAAACAGGAAGTACCATTATCGGGCAAAAAAGTAGTAAACGTACAACTGGAAACGGATAGCAAAGGATTGGGAGAAGTGGTAGTGGTAGGGTATGGTACACAAAAAAAGGAATCCCTGACAGGCGCTATCTCCGGCGTAACCAGCAAAGACCTGGAAAGGGTACACGCTTCTACCGTGAGCGCCACGCTGGCGGGTAAAATACCGGGCGTGTCTTTCCGTATGCCCGACGGCAGACCCGGCGCAGGCGCCAACATCCAGATCCGTAATTTCGGAAATGCCCTGTATGTAATTGACGGTATTCAGAAAGATGCCGGCCAGTTCAACAACATTTCCCCCAACGACATTGAAAGCATCACTGTACTCAAAGATGCTTCCGCCGCAATTTATGGCGTAAGGGCCGCAAATGGGGTAGTAGTGGTAACCACCAAAAGAGGTAAAATGGGCGCGGGAAATACCATTAACGTAGATGCCTATACGGGATGGCAGAACTGGTCGAGATTCCCCAAAACGGTAAATGCCTATGAGTGGATGCTCGGTAAAGCCGATGCCGAAATGAATGACGAAAACCCGCATACAGATATCACAAGAGAGGAACTGGAGAAGTGGAAAGCGGGAACAGAAAAGGGATACAGGAGTTTCGACTGGTACGATTTTATTATCAAGAAAAATGCCCCGCAGAATTCTATTAATGTGAATGCTACGGGCGGTTCTGAAAATATCAACTACTATCTTTCCCTCACACGCCTGGATCAAAAATCGGTGCTGGGAAGAGAATTTGATTTTAACCGTACCAATATCCAGAGTAACGTGGATGCCAAAGTGGCGAAGCGTGTAAAAGTAGGCGTACAGATCAACGGTCGTATTGAGCAACGCGATAACCCCGGCGTTCCCGGCGGCGACGACTATTGGGCGCCCCGCTTCGCACTGTTCCGCAACAGGCCTACAGAAAGAGCATACGCCAATGATAACCCGTTGTACCCGAATGATATCGGCCACAACACGGAGAACTGGGCGGTACAGTCAAAAGCCATCTCCGGCTATTGGACGGAAGACTGGCGCGTGCTGCAAACCAACTTCAACGCTACTTACGAAACACCTATCAAAGGGCTCACACTGAAAGGAATGTATTCCTACTATTTCGCTGACAAGCTGATGAACGGTCACGAATATACGTACGATACCTACACCTACCAGGAGGCTACGGATACTTACCTGCGTACCGGCGGAAGCTCCAATCCCTGGAGGGAACGCGGCACGCATAAAGTGCTGGAAAACGTATTGCAGGGCCAGATCAACTATAACAACACTTTTGGTAAACATACCATCGGCGCTACATTGGTGTCTGAGCGCATCAAACGCCGGGAGCTGGATGTGTGGGTGCATGCAGTGCCTAAAAGCAACCTGCTGCCACTGATCCAGTTTTCCGATATGGATACTTACAATGACAACGACTGGACAGAAGCCCGTGTGGGTTATATAGGTCGTTTAAACTATAGTTTCAGTGACAAATATTTCCTGGAAGTAGCCGGCCGTTACGATGGCTCCTGGAAGTTTACACCAGATAAAAGATGGGGCTTCTTTCCATCTATCTCCGGAGGATGGAGGTTAACAGAGGAACCTTTTGTTAAAAACCTGCTGGGAGGGAATTCTATTCTCACAGAATTGAAATTAAGGGCTTCCTATGGAGAACTGGGTGACGATGATATTGGTATCGGTGCCTACGACTACCTGCCCGGCTATACGTACGGCACGTCTACTGTAATCCTGGATGGCACCATTATCAGGGGCTCCCGCGATAAAGGTGTTCCAAACGACCGTCTCTCCTGGTTTACCAGTAAAATTGCTGACGTAGGGCTGGATTACCAGTTGTGGAATGGAAAAATATCCGGCTCGCTCGATTTCTTCAACCGTAAACGTTCCGGGTTACGTGGCCGCAAGTACGATGTACTGGTGCCAAGTGAAATTGGCTACAACCTGCCGGATGAAAACGTGAACAGCGATTCACAGCGGGGCGGCGAATTCTCTGCTGCCTATAACGGCCAGGCAGGTAAAGTGAGCTTTATGATTGGCGGTAACGTATCTTATTCCAGAAGCAGGCTGCTCGAAACCTATAAGCCGATATGGGGCAACTCCTGGGATCATTACCGGAATTCCATTGAAGACCGCTGGAATGGGATCTACTGGGGATATGAAGCCATCGGCCAATTCCAGTCGCAGGATGAAATCAATAAATACCCTGTGAATGTGGACGGACAAGGCAACAAAACTTTGTTACCGGGAGATATCATCTATAAAGACATGAACGGTGATAACGTGATCAATAACCTGGATGAAAGGCCTATTGGCTATCAAACAACAGGTAACCCTACCGTTAACTTTGGTTTAAACTTCGGCGTAAGATGGAATGGTTTTGATTTTGCAGCCGACTTCTCCGGTGGTTCCATGTATTCCTACAATCAGAACTGGGAAATGAGATGGCCCTATCAGAATGGCGGCAACCTGCTCAAACAGTTCTACGACGATCGCTGGCACCGTGAAGATCCTTTTGACCTGAACAGCAAATGGATTCCCGGTAAAAACCCACCACTGCGATTCAACAAGGGCGGTCATAGTAACTATAACAAGGCATCTACTTTCTGGTTGCATAATGTACGTTACCTGCGCTTGAGAACAATGGAAATTGGCTATTCTATTCCTCAGCAAATACTGGACAGAATTAGGTTTAAGAAGGTAAGGGTATACGTAAATACCTACAACCTATTCTCCTTCGATAACGTAAAAGACCTTGGAATAGAACCGGAAATAGCAGACGAGAACGGGTTGCAATATCCGCAGAATAAGCTGGTAAACATTGGTTTGAACTTTACTTTCTAAGTAATTAATAAGATTCGTTATGAAAAAAAGTTTGTTATATATAGGTCTTTGTGTACTCGCTTTGAATACGGGTTGCAGCAGGGACAAAGACTTCCTGGACGTGCCACCGTCCAACATCCTGCAGAATGAGCAGTTATGGAATGATGAAGGGCTCATCCTTTCTGTACTCGCCGATCTGTACGACCGTTACCCGGACAGGCAAACGGATGTTGAGAATTCGCCGATACCTTCAATGGTGGTACAAACCATAGATAACTGGGGCGAGTTTGCCCGCTTTGATGAGGCCTTCGCATCTGAAAGCGGCCAGTACTGGCGGCATAGCGCCAGCGACTATCCTTATGTATTTCCCGGTATGATTGTAAAAGGTGGACGCGAAGTGACCTATTGGGATTATGCGTATATCAGGGAGTTGAATATATTCATCGAAAAGTGTGGAGCCTCCACAAAACTGAAACAGGAGGTAAAAGACAGGTTTGTTGCCGAAGCCCGTTACCTGAGAGCGGTGGTATATTTTGAAGAAGTAAAAAGGGTGGGCGGTGTGCCGTTGATATTGCAGGCAATGGAGTATGACTACAAAAACGATCCTGCTTATCTGCAACATCCGCGTGCGAAAGAATCAGAGATCTATGATTTTGTGATCAGCGAAATGGATACGGTAAAGAAATATGTGCCTGCAAGCCCCGTGAGTAAAACCCGTGTAACTGTAGGGCTGGCGCTGGCTACCAAAGTCAGGGCGGCATTGTATGCCGGTTCTATTGCAAAACACGGCGCAGAAACACCGCAGGTGTCATTGCCCGGTGGAGAAGTAGGTATCCCCGTTTCAAAAGCAAATGCTTATTATACTACTGCCCTGCAGGCAGCACGGGAACTGATTGCCACCGGCAGTTATTCTTTGTACAAAAAGAATTCGGATAACATCACGCAGAATTTTGTCAGTCTGTTTATCGACAAAGGTTCCAATCCGGAAGTGATTTTTGCAAAGGATTACAAATTGCAGAGCGGACGTGTGCAACCCTGGACCTTGTGGAGCCAGCCACGTTCCAATGCAGAAGAGCAGCAGGGCGGCCGTTTAAACCCGTCGCTGAATCTCGTACAGTCGTTCGAGTTACTGGATAATACTTTTGCCCCGCTTCCCATCAATGCGGCAGGTGGCGGTTATATGTACTATAGTGATCCGATGGATTTGTTTGCCAACAGAGACCCTCGTTTAGCCGCTACTGTTATGTTACCCGGATCTGAATTTAAGGACAAGAAAGTAGATATATGGGCCGGTTATATTAAGAAGGATGGCAGCATTGTTACGGGTGACAACTTCGGGGCAAAAGCCAAGCTGGAGCCGAATGGACCGGATGTGCAGGTAGTTGGATTTGACGGGCCGGTAAATAACCTGGAGTTCAGCGCCCAATCCGGTTTTATTATCCGCAAGTATATGGATCCCACTGTTGGATCGGGCCGTATAGGCACTCAAAGCGAAGTATGGTGGATCCGTTACCGTTATGCAGAAGTGTTGCTCAATGCTGCGGAAGCAGCGTTTGAACTGGGGCAGGCAGGTGTGGCAGCCGGTTATATCAACGAAGTACGTGAAAGGGCTGGGTTCAAAACCCCGCTGACGGCTGGGCAAATCACCTTCGACCGGATTGTGCATGAAAGGAAAGTGGAACTGGCATTTGAAGGCCACGAATTCTGGGATATGAAACGCTGGCGCCTGGCACATAAGGTATGGAATGGTGTGAAAACACCATTGACTACTACACCTGGCACTGCAACTGCGGTAAGTAACCGGGTATTTGCCCTGTGGCCTTACAAGGTATACGATCCGGGAAGCGCCAATAATGGTAAGTATATATTTAAACAGGTATTGCCGGGAGCGGTTACTTCCGCGCATCTGTTCCGGATGGGAAATTATTATGGGTATATCGATGACGATATCCGGAATAATAATCCTAAAATAGTAAAGAATCCTAACCAGTAAAGCGAATTATTATGAGAACTAAAATTCAGTATATCATACTCATTGCATTAGGTATATTTTCTGCCTCCTGTAAGAAAGATAACTACAAGGCGCCCTCCAGTACTTTTAATGGAAGACTGGTATACCAGGGAGAGCCGGTAAATGTTAGTTACAACGATGTATATTTTGAACTCTGGGAACCTGGTTGGGGAAAAAGTATACCCATCAACGTTAATGTAAGCCAGGATGGTTCATTTTCCGCACTGTTGTTCAATGCTGCCTATAAGCTGGTGATTCCCGCTTCACAGGGCCCTTTCAGGTCCATTCCGGACAAAACAACCAATACAGATACCATTCCGTTGACGATCTCCGGCAGCCTGCAACAGGATATCGAGGTAATGCCGTATTACATGATCCGCTCTCCGAAATTTACAGCAGTGGCGAAAAAGCTCACGGCTACCTTTAGTGCGGAAAAGATCATTAAGGATGTTAATGCGCGGGATATTGAGCGGGTATTCCTGTATGTGTGTAAAACGCAGTTTGTGGATGGTCGCAATAGCATTCAAACAGCCGATATGGCCGGTGGCGATATCGTTAATCCTGCGAATATCAGTCTGCAGCTGGATATACCGGACGTGGTGCCGGCACAGCCTTCCGTATTTGCGCGGATTGGTTTAAAGATAGCAGGCGTAGAAGATATGCTTTTCTCCCCCGTACAGGAGATTGCACTGTAGAGAATGATGAACAAACATTCACATGCCCTCCGGTTTTCCGGAGGGCTTTTTATTTTTTCTTCGCTCGTTTCCGAAGCTCATTCACCTGTGCAGTGATGGTTTCAAAGAGGATATCGGTAAGCCGTTTTACAGCTGGGGAGGGCGTTTTTTTACGGATGAGCATAAACACGGCAACATCAGGTAGTGCTGGCAAACCACTGGTCTTTGTGAGTGCTACACAGCCTGCAGGCAGTCCCATTTCTGTGCGGATGGTGATACCCAATCCGGCCTGGGCTGCAGCCCACATCCCTGCTACGCTGCTGCTGGTGAGCGCCGGCCGCCATGTACGTTTAGCTTTTTCCAGCGCTGCCAGCCCCGCACTGCGGAACAGGCATGGCGCTTCAAACAGCAGCAGCGGCAACGGCCGCAGCTGCGCGATGTGCTTTTGCGTGTTACCAATCCATCGTATAGGTACATGCCCTATCAGGATGGCATCATCTGGTATATCTTTTCCAAAGGAAAGTACCACATCCAGTTTACCGCGTTGCAGCTGCTGTTGCAGCACCGCCTGCCGGTCGATCGTCACCTCCACTTCCATGTGCGGATGTACAGCGGCAAACCGTGCCAGCACCACCGGAAGACCACTTTCCGCAAAGTCTGCCGGCAATCCCAGTTTTACCTTCCCTGCTATATGCGTGGCCGTTAGGGCATTGATCGCCTGCTGGTTAATATCCAGCAGTTGCCGGGCATATCCCAGCAATATTTCGCCGGCAGGAGTGAGCTGCCAGCCTCGTCCCTGCCTGATAAATAACTGTTGGCCGGTAATTTCCTCCAGCCGCTGCATCTGCAAACTTACAGCCGATTGCGACCTCGCTACCTGGTCGGCCGCCCGCGCAAAACTATCCAGATCCACTGCCAGCACAAAAGTACGGAGCAGGTCCATCTCCAGGAGGTCTGTTATCATAGTTTAGTTTTATTAAAGTATAATGTTAAATGTTTCAATATTGCAAATGTATGAAACCATAGTAAATTTGATTCATGAAAAACATATTACTGATCATGAGCATGCTAACTACCGGGGCAGCGGCCGCACAAATGCCAACTGCCCGGAAAACATTGTTGCAGCAGGACCTGACTGGCCTGACTGTAGAAACAGTAAAGATGGACCAGGCCACTTTGGCGTCGGAGCAGCCTACTATCATCATAAATAAATAAGCCATGCCTTTTGTACAGATCTACCTGGGAAAACATCTTTCCCAACAAAATAAAAAAGACATTTCCCTCGCTGTTCATCAGAGTCTCGTGGATATCTTCAGTATTCCTGTAACGGATTATTTCCAAGTGATCCATGCCATGGAACCCGGCGATATTCTTTACCCGGAAAGCTACTTTGAGGTACCGCACACCGAAAACCTGCTCTTTATCCGTATCACCGCCAGGGCCGGCAGAACACCGGATATGAAACAGGCGCTGTATGAAAAGATAGCCAGCCGTATAGCAGCCGCTACACCAGTGAGTGCAGATGACGTTATCATCATCTTCGTGGAAAATGACCTGGCGGATTGGTCTTTCGGCCGCGGTATTGCGCAGATGGTGAAGAAATAGCAATATCGCCGGTTTTAATTTCCTGCAACCATTTAACCGGCAAAGCAAATTTATCGGTAAATTGGGCGCAGGTATGGACACTGTTACAACAGAAAAACAATTGCCGCGCTGGCAGCTTTTCCTGCTTTCCTTCAAAGAAGCATACAAGGCACTGCAGGCCAGCGATCCGCTGCGGATGGCGGGCGCCACTGCCTTTTTCACCACTTTTGCCTTACCAGCTATCCTGATCATTATTATCCAGTTGTTACGTATTATTTTCCGGATACAACATGCCGGTCAGCGTCTTATGATCCAGCTGGAAGGAATGTTTGGAAAGGAAACAACCGAAGCCATCCTGGGAACACTGAGAGCCTTCCGGAGCATTGCGCAGAACTGGATCATCGCCATCGCCGGCTTTATTTTCCTGTTGTTTGTGGCCACTACGCTCTTCAAAATTATTAAAGGCTCGCTGAATGAACTGTGGAAAATAAGATTGATCCATAAAAGCAGTTTTGGAGAAATTATGGTATCCCGGCTGAAAGCAGTATTGGTGATCGTTTTCGCAGGAGTTTTGTTTATCATCGACCTGGTGGCAGAAACTGCGCGCATCTTTCTTGGAAAGTATATAGACCTGTATCTGCCTGCCCTGGGCAGTTATTATAACAGCACGCTCAACTATGTTATTTCTGTGATCATTGTTACCATCTGGTTTTTCCTGGTGTTCCATTTCCTGCCGGACGGCCGCCCGCGATGGAGGGTAGGGATTACCGGCGCACTGGTAACCAGCATCCTGTTTAACATCGGGAAAATGGTGTTGAAAGTAATGCTCACCTACAGCAGTATTAACAGCATTTATGGGGCTTCTGCGTCTACTGTGCTGGTGCTGTTGTTTATGTTTTATTCTTCCCTGATCTTTTATTTCGGCGCCTGCTTTACCTATGCCTGGGGCGCTCTTACCGGCAGACCCGTGGAACCATTGCATTACGCCGGCAGGTTTGAAATTACTCCTGCGGAAGACTAATCTCCTCAATGGATAACAAAGCACCCTGAATAGATAAATAAGTATTACAAAAATGATCTTTTATAGAGATAGATTTGCTGATTGTATAAAGTAATTTTTAAGCAGAATTCCACCTATGGGCAACACAATTTCTTTAAAGGAAAAAATAGGGTATGGCTTTGGAGATATGGCTTCTTCCATGTTCTGGAAGTTGTTTGGTATGTACCTGTTGTTTTTTTATACAGATGTGATGGGCATCGCTGCTGCTGCTGTAGGCACTATGTTCCTGATTACCCGTATATGGGATACTTTCTTTGACCCGGTAGTAGGTACTTTGTCTGACAGAACCCATTCCAGGTGGGGGAAGTTCAGACCCTACATTTTATATATGGGAGTGCCTTTTGGCGTTATAGGCGTACTTACTTTCACTACGCCGGATTACGGCGCCACCGGAAAACTGGTATACGCTTACATTACCTATTCCGCCATGATGATGATCTATTCCCTGATTAACGTGCCTTATGCATCGTTACTGGGCGTGATCTCTGCCGACGGAAAGGAAAGGAATACGCTGGCCTCTTTCAGGATGGCCTTTGCTTTTGGTGGCAGTCTTATTGCGCTGGCGTTGATAGAGCCGCTGGTAAATTTTTTTAGTAAAGCCGGAGGAGAAAATAACCTGCAAATGGGCTGGCAGCTGGGCGTGGCAGTGATCGCCGTAATTTGTGTGATCTTATTTCTGCTATGCTTTGCCTGGGTAAAAGAAAGAGTGCAGCCTATAAAAGAGGAGCAGTCGTCACTGAAAGAAGACGTAAAGGATCTCTGGAAAAATAAGCCCTGGTGGATATTGCTGGGAGCGGGTATTGCCGCACTGATCTTCAACTCTATCCGCGACGGCGCCACCCTGTACTATTTCAAATATTATATACAGAATGCGCAGGCCTTTAAACTGGGCGGTGTCAGCATTACCTATTCCACGCTGTACCTGGTACTTGGCCAGGCGGCAAATATAGCAGGCGTAATCCTGGCTTCTCCCATTGGTAATAAAATAGGTAAGAAGAATACTTACCTGGGCGCTATGCTGATAGCTTCTGTCCTGAGTATCGGGTTTTACTGGCTGGGCCGCGGACAACTCACCCTGATCTTTATATTCCAGTTCCTGATTAGTATTTGTGCAGGTATTATTTTCCCATTGTTATGGTCGATGTACGCAGATATCGCGGACTATTCCGAGTGGAAAAACGGTCGCCGTGCCACTGGCCTGATCTTCTCTTCCTCGTCGATGTCGCAGAAGTTTGGCTGGACGATCGGCGGAGCGCTCACCGGCTGGCTGCTGGGCGCCTTTGGTTTTAAAGCCAACGAAGTACAGGCCGATGCTGCACAAAACGGCATCCTGTTAATGCTTAGTTTTTTACCGGCCATCGGGTCGGTATTGTCTATCATATTTATCGCCATGTACCCGCTCTCTGAAGAGCGCATCGCTACTATCTCTGCTGAACTGGAACAAAGAAGGAAATAATGCAACAGGAATTAAAGACATCACTGGAAAAAGAACTTACCGCCATCCTGGACTACTGGATGAAATATACGCCGGACGAAACATATGGCGGCTTCTTTGGCAAGCTGGGAAATGATAATGTTCCCGTACCCGGAGCGGCAAAGGGTGCGGTATTAAATGCCCGCATCCTGTGGACATTTGCAGCCGCCTACAACACTACCCCCAACCCGGCCTACCTGGCAATAGCAGATCGTGCATACCGGTATTTTAATACACACTTTATTGATCCTGCTTACGGGGGCGTATACTGGACGGTAGACTATACCGGCCGGCCGGCCGAAACAAAGAAACAGGTATATGCCATTGCATTTGCCCTTTACGCATACAGTGAATACTACAAAGCGGCGCCACACCCGGAGGTGCTGTCTACCGCCATTTCCCTGTACAACAACATAGAACAGCACAGTTATGATCCGGTTCATGACGGTTACTTTGAAGCATTCACACGGGAGTGGCAGGAAATAGCGGATCTGCGTCTCAGTGCAAAAGATGCCAATGAAAAGAAAACCATGAATACCCACCTGCATGTAGTGGAAGCGTATGCAAATCTATACACCGTTTGGCCGGACGAGAAACTACGTATACAAATACAACGGTTATTGCAGGTATTTCACGATAAGATCATCGATAAAAAAAGCGGGCATCTGCATTTGTTTTTTGATGAACAATGGCAGGTAAAAGGTAATCATGTATCATACGGACATGACATTGAAGCCAGCTGGCTCCTGCTGGAAGCCGCTGAAATAATCGGCGATCCCACACTCACTGAACAATACCGCAAACTGGCGCTGTTGATCACCAATGCCACCCTGCAGGGCGGCATAGATAAGGATGGTGGGCTCTGGTACGAATATGAGACCTCCCGGCGCCACATGAATACAGAGAAACACTGGTGGCCACAAGCCGAAGCGCTGGTGGGCTTTATCAACGCCTGGCAACTGCAACCACATGGCCGTTACCTGCAACACGCACAAAACACCTGGAACTTTATAACGCAACACATCATCGACAAAACCAACGGCGAATGGTTCTGGGGCGTGTACGCGGATTACAGCATCATCCCGGAAGACAAAGCCGGACTATGGAAGTGTCCTTACCACAATGCGCGGGCGTGCATGGAAGGAATAAAGCGGTTATGCGAAGGTTGTCTTTCCCGCTGATTACGCTGATTATACTGATTACCTTGATTTTTACTTTTTTGATTTTATAAAGGATTTTAGATGATTTTAGGGAGATATAAGCGAAAATATCCGCTTATATCTCCCTAAATCCTTTATAAAATCAAAAAAGTAAAAATCAAGGTAATCAGTATAATCAGCGTAATCCTGAGCCAAGACAACCTTCGCGGCACCAATACAGAATTCGCATTTTTTAATTTGTAATTAGCAATTACCCCTCACCCGCTTCCGCCGCATAACTATTTTATATATCTTGAAGCATATGAACTGCAAGATATATTCCACGCTGCAAGCTGCATTTTTATTGGGCGCCCTTACGTTGTCGGCGCAATCTGATGTAACGGTACGGTTCAGTGAACCAGCCCGGCATTTCACGGCATCTGCCCCGTTGGGAAACGGGCGTATGGGAGCTATGGTATTTGGCAACACCAACAGGGAACGGATTGTATTAAACGAAATATCGATGTGGGCTGGCGGTGTGCAGGATGCCGACAGCAAAGAAGCAGGCAATTACCTGCCACAGATAAGGACATTACTGCTGGCAGGGAAAAATATTGAAGCACAGAAAATGCTGCAGCAATATTTTGTGTGCAAAGGCCCCGGAAGCAGTGGTGGCGCCAATGTGAAGTTTGGTTGCTATCAAACCCTGGGCGACCTTTTTATCCAGTGGGAAGATACCACGTCGGCGGTAAGCAACTACCAGCGGCAACTACGGCTGGATAGCGCCATCAGCGCCGTAAGCTGGGAAAAGAACGGGGTTACTTTTAAAGAAGAAGTACTGGTATCAGCTCCAGGGCAGGTGGCCGTAGTACGCCTCAGCGCCAGCAAACCTGGCAGTCTTTCTTTCAGTACCGGCTTATACCGGAAGGAACGCGCCGCCCTGAAAGTGGTAAACGGCAACCTGGAAATGAGCGGTACGCTCAATGGCGGCAACAACGACCCCGGTGTTCAGTATGCAGCCGTACTGAAAGTAATACCCAAAGGCGGTACCCGTACACAAAGCAATGACCAGATCATCATTACCGGCGCTACTGAATGTTTATTACTGGTAGCCGCCCGTACCAATATGAACTGGCCGGAGGTGGAAACACCAGGTCCGGCCCCGCTGTCGAAAACGCTGGCAGATATCAATAAAGCCACCACATCTTCCTGGCAGGCGTTATTACAGTCGCACGTAAAGGACTATACGTCGTTCTTTAACCGTTGTCGTATATCCTTTACTGATAACAGCAATGATGAGGTGAAGACCCTCGCTACCATCGACCGGCTGCAACGCCTGCACGATGGTAAAAAGGACGCTTCCCTGGCCTCCCTGTATTTTAATTTCGGACGGTACCTGCTGATCAGCTCCTCCCGCAATGGCGGCATGCCGGCCAACTTACAGGGGCTTTGGGCAGAAGAATACCAGACACCATGGAACGCCGATTATCATCTCAACATTAATGTACAGATGAACTATTGGCCAGCAGAAGTAACAAACCTGTCGGATTGCCACCAGCCACTGTTTACACTGGCCAGGCAAATGGCGAAATACGGTCAGCGCACCGCCCGCACCTACTATAAAGCAGATGGCTGGGTGGCGCATGTGATCAACAACCCATGGGGCTTTACTTCTCCCGGTGAAGGGGCCGACTGGGGTTCTACGTTAACCGGTGGCGCCTGGGTAGCTACCCATCTCTGGAAACATTACCAGTATACCAACGATAAAAAGTTCCTGAAAGAAATATACCCGGTACTGAAAGGCGCCGCTGTTTTTTATAAAGATATCCTGATCACAGAACCATCGCATCAGTGGCTGGTGACTGCGCCATCCAACTCGCCGGAAAATGCGTACATCCTGCCCAACGGGCAGCAAGGACAAACCTGCATGGGACCAACCATGGATATGCAGATCGGAAGGGATTTACTCAAAGCCAACCAGGAAGCGGCCCGCATCCTGCAAACGGATAAAGGCTGGGCAGATACGCTGCAGGGAGTACTGGCCAAACTGGCGCCAAACCAGGTGAGCCCCAGTACCGGCGGTGTGCAGGAATGGCTGGAAGATTATAAAGAAGCAGATCCGCATCACCGGCACGTATCACCATTATATGGTTTGTATCCGTATGACGAAATTACACCGTGGGATACACCGGAATTAGCTGCGGCAGCAGAAAAAACACTGCTCAGAAGAGGCGATGGTGGCACCGGCTGGTCGCGCGCCTGGAAAATTGCTTTCTGGGCCCGCTTAGGCAACGGTAATCACGCCTATACCATGTTGCAGGAATTATTGGCGCCTGCCGCCGCTACCAGCGAAATCAGTATGCACTCCGGGGCAGGTACTTACGCCAACCTGTTCTGCTCACATCCGCCGTTCCAGATTGATGGTAACTTAGGCGCCGTGGCCGGTATCGCGGAAATGCTGCTGCAAAGCCATGGGGGCGATAACGTAATCCGCCTGCTACCCGCCCTGCCGGACAAGGAGGAATTTGCTGCCGGCCAGGTAAAGGGACTTTGCGCTATCAATGGTTTTGTAGTGGATTTCAGCTGGAAAAATAAAACAGTGCAGGAACTCAACCTGCTCTCCAATACCGGTGCGGAGTGCCGCCTGTTGCTGCCGGAAAGCGCTGTGGTAAAGGATCGAAGCGGAGCAGTGATACCGCATCAGTATAGTGACGGCGTATTGCGCTTCACTACAAAGAAAGGAATGAAGTATCATATAGCAGTATAAAGTGGCGGAGTTTTGTCTTACTCAGTCTAACCTGAGTAAGACAAAAAAATCGCATCTTTACCTTTCATAACAACCCATATGGAAGATCTGAAACAAGTGGCTGCAAAGGCAGCGTTGGATTATATAAAACCCGGCCATACCATCGGACTGGGTGCAGGCAGTACCATTGCACACCTGGTGAACTACCTGAAAACGGAGGAAACGTTATTTAAAAGCATTACCACGGTTACCTCTTCCTTTAACACACAGCAACTACTGCAGGAACACGGATTCAACACTAAACAACCAGGAGACGTATCCCGGCTGGATATTTATTTTGACGGATGCGATCAGTTTGATCATCAGCTGAATGCCCTGAAGAGCGGTGGTGGTATTCATACACGGGAAAAATTGCTGGCCGCAATGGCAGATAAATTCATCCTTATCGGCGATGGCTCCAAGTATGTGGCGCAGTTGTACACTACTTTTCCCGTAGTGATAGAAGTGATCCCGGAAGCAGTTCCCTTTGTGCTGAAGCAGCTGAAGAAAATATTTTCACTGGCTAACCCGGTGATCCGGCTTAGTAATAAAAAAGATGGAGCCGTGATTACCGAGAATGGCAACCTGCTTGTTGATATCTGGTTCCGTTCCTTCCCGCCATTAGACAGCCTCAATTATCGTTTAAAGGACATTCCGGGTATTCTCGAAACATCGCTTTTCTATAATATGGCGCATGCTGCCATCATAGCGGGAAAGAAGGGAGTAGAAATTATTCAGAAAGATCCTGCTTACCTGATCTGAAACTCTTTCGTACCTGCGGTTACATGATAACGTAACCCTTTACCAGTGTTTTCTGTAATTACCGGTTTATCGTTTTCATATATTTTTTGTGTGGGTGAGATGTGAAAAAAGATGTCTGCACCGGCATTTGCGGGCACTGTCACACGGTAGGTGATGACCGTACCGTTTCTTTTCCAGGAAGAAACCACGGTTCCGTAAGGGCTGTCATGACTTCCTTCAAAATGATCCAGTCCTTCTACGAAATTAGGAGATAACAGGATGTTTTTAAACCCGGGCGCATTTTCATCCGGCTTAATACCAGCGAGTCCCTTGTACAGCCAGGCGCCTATTTCACCAAACATGATGTGATTGCGCGAAAGATCTGAAGAGGCATTGATATCCCAGTTTTCGAAGAGGGTAGTAGCGCCGTTCATGATCCACCAGCCCCACGATGGAAAAGTGCGTTGCGCGGCCAGTTTCCAGGCTACATCTGCATAGCCGTTTTCGCTCAGCGCATTCAGGATACTTTTGGTGCCCAGCAAACCCACGTCGAGGTGAAAGTTATCTGCGGCTACTCTCTTTGCGAGATTGGCGGCTACCTTGCTTTTCATGGCATCGGGCACTAATCCCCAGTACAGGGCAACGCTTTGCTCTGTTTGTACGCCTTCTCCATAGATACCGGTTTCACGGTTCAGGTATTTGGCATTAAAAGCGGTTTTGATCTTCTCTGCCAGTGCGCTGTATTTACTATGGTCTGATGTTCTGCCAAACAATTTCGCCGCTTTGGCCAGGATCAGCGCGTCGGCATAGTAGTAAGCCGAGGATGTGAATTCCACGGGTGATTTTGATTTTACCGGCACCCAGTCGCCGAGGCCCCAGGTGGTTAGTCCGGACGGACTGATCGCCGTGATCCGGTCCACATAACGGCGCATGTTATCATAGGAGGCCGAGAGCAGTGTAGTATCTCCGTAAAACAGGTAGATGTTCCACGGAATGATGGCGATGGTGCTGGTCCAGTCCGGGCCATTGCCCCATTCATATCCCCAGCCGCTGGTGGGAATGATAGAGGGCAGCACCCCGTTGGGCTGCTGCTCGTCGCGGTGGTCTGCCAGCCATTTTTCATAGATGGTGATGCCATCGTAACTATACAACCCGGTTTCAATGGCAATCTGTGCATCTCCTGTCCAGCCGTTCTTTTCGCGCTGCGGGCAATCCGTTGGATAACCGAACAGGTTGGAGAGATAGGCATTATTGGTGGCCGTGAATAATTTATTGATCATGGTATCGGAGCCATGAATGTGGCCTGCCGGAGGTACATTGCTGTGCATGAAATAGCCGGTGAGACTTTCCTTATTGAGCTGTACCGGTTTACTGCTGGTCACTTCCACATATTGAAAGCCTTTATAGTTGAAGCGGGGCATAAAGGTTTCTTCTCCTTTGCCGCCGAGGATAAAAATATCTGTCTGGAAAGGATCGGTGTCATCTGTGGGGCGGTAATGCACTATAATATTGGAGAGGTCTACAAATCCTTTTTTATCCAGTTGCTCGCCGTGCTTCAGCTTAATGATAGTACCGGCTGCACCGCTTACGCGGATCTTACTTACGCCGGCAATATTTCTGCCCAGGTCATATATCCAGGTGCTGTCGTTGGGATGGGTAACGGCGGTAGCAGGAATTTCCTCCACATTTTCGATGGGATATAATTGTTGCGATACAATGTTTTGGGAAGGCGCGGCACGGTAAATAACCTCTTTCCATTTGTTGTCGTCGAAATTAACGGTGTTCCATCCTGGTTGTTCTTTGCGGGCGTCATAATGTTCTGCGGTATAAATGCTGTTAAATACGATAGGTCCCAATGCCGTTTTCCAGTCTTTCCCAGAGGTAACAGTTTCCACGGTGCCATCGGTATAGGTTACCCGCAGATCGAGGCAGAATGCCGGCCGGCCGCGCCACGGCGCTTCATGAAAGTTCCATACGGCGGTGGACTGGTGATTATACCAGCCATTACCAAGCATTACGCCGATGGCGTTTTTACCGGATTGCAGCAGGGAGGTAACATCGTAGGTAACGTATAGCGTGCGGCGGTCGAAGCGGGTGTACATGGGATCGAGGCGATGGTTGCCTGCTTTTTCCCCGTTGATATACAGTTCATACAGGCCCGCTACGGCGATATAGGCGCGGGCAGACTTTATAGATTTCGTAGCGGTGAAAATTTTTCTGAAGTTGGCGGCGGGTTTCAGGCGGGTGTCCTCACCGTCGCTGATCCAGGCGCCTTTCCAGTTGCTTTGCTGCAACATGCCTGTTTCAAACCAGGAGCGGCGTGGAGTGGATTTTACGCCGTCTTTATCCCATACTTCCACGCTCCAGTAGTAGCGGGTAAATGGTTGCAGCGGTTTCCCGGAGTAGCTGGTAAGTATATCTGCGCGGTTAATTTTGCCGGAAGTCCACAACGGGTGGGTGTCCAGGGTCAGTGAATCGGTGGATATGCGGATCTGGTAGGCCGTTTGGCGCGCGCCCGGGCGCGCATCTTCCAGTTGCCACGACAGCCGCGGATGAGCAGCGTCTACACCGAGCGGCATTACCAGGTGTTCGCATTTCAGGTGGGAAGCTTCACAGGGAGTGGCTTTTGCACCGGCGTACACCGTTGATACTGCACACCATAAAATTAAAAGATACAGAAATAGTTTCCGGAATGTTGAATACATGCTAAATGCTTGATTATTTTGCCAACAAGATAAAGTAAGCCGTACTTTTTTTTAATTGTTTTATGTAAATGGAAAAAAGATAGATCGATCTGTCTATTTTGTACTATCTTTGTTCCATGAAGAAGAAAACAGGAGATCCAAAGCAGCGTTTGCTGGATACTGCCACAGCACTTTTCTATAACCAGGGATATCACGCCACGGGCATTAACCAGGTGATTGAGGAAGCTGGTGTGGCGAGAGCCAGTTTATACCTGCATTATGAATCGAAGGAATCTTTGCTCCTGGCGTTTTTACATCAGCGTCATATCGACTGGATGGCCGGGCTGAAAAGCTTTACAGACGAGGCCGGCAAGCCGAAGGATAAAATTGCGGCAGCGTTTGACTTCCTGTTTGATAATAATGAAAGGGAGCATTTCAGGGGCTGCGCCTTTTTGAATATCCTGTCGGAAACTACGGAGAAGGACACAGTGGTGTTGACGGTCATACAGGATCATAAAAAAGACCTGCGCGCTTTTTTAGGTGAGATCCTCACCAATGAGAAGCAATTGGTAAAGGATCATGTATACCTGTTGTTTGAATCCGCGATCGTGGAAAGTCAGCTTTACCGGAACCAGTGGCCGGTGCAGGAAGCGAGAAAAATGGCATTGGGATTGTTGTAATGCGGACCAGGTGCATATTTCATCTCTATAAATTTAAAGATGCCCGGCATCTTTTTTTTAATCTTTTAAAATAGACAGATCGATCTATCTGTAATATTATACTGATCACTTTTAAACAATTATCTCATGGAACAGAAATTCCCCCTTCCTCCATTTACGCATGAAACCGCCCTGCAAAAAGTGCAGATGGCAGAAGACGCCTGGAACAGCCGTGATCCGCAAAAGGTATCATTGGTATATACGCCCGACACCGTATGGCGCAACCGCGACCAGTTTATCAACGGCCGGGAAGAAGTAGTGGCCTTTCTTACAAAGAAATGGCAGCGGGAGCTGGACTACCGCCTGAAAAAAGAACTCTGGAGCTTTACCGACAACCACATCGCCGTATGCTTTGAGTATGAATGGCATGATCATGCCGGTAACTGGTTCCGGTCGTACGGCAATGAACTGTGGGAGTTTAATGCCGATGGATTCATGCAACGCAGGCTGGCCGCCATCAACGATGTGCCTATTAAAAGCAGTGAACGGAAATTCCGCGAACCGGAAGATTTAATACTGGCCTGTTAAAGAGATGTGATTATTATGGTTACCCGGGAAATCATAATAATCACTACTAATTATAGTGTGAATTTTGTAACTTCGCTGAATGAACAAAACAGAAACACTCCAGGAGTTTTACGAACATAAGTTCCAGGCAGTTCCTGATAAGTTACAGCAGGATATAGGTCACTTTAATGTATTCCGGCTGGAGGACTGCATTGTAGACGGCGCTTCAACGGTGAAATACAGTCGCCGTGACTTTTACAAAGTAAGCCTGCTAAGGGGAGCCAACCTTTATCACTATGCAGATAAAACCATTGAAGTAAAAGGCAGCACCCTGATTTTCTTTAACCCGCAGGTTCCTTACGGATGGGAGCCCCTGACGAACGACATCAGCGGCTATTTCTGCATATTCCGGGAGTCCTTTTTTACAGGCGCCACCCGTGGCAACATCCACGACCTGCCCATGATGATGCCGGGGGGTATTCCTTCTTATATACTGACAAAGGCCCAGGACAAAGAAGTATCACAGCTCTTTAAAAAGATGCTCACAGAAATCAATACGGACTACGTTTATAAATACGACCTGCTGCGTAGCTACCTTACAGAAATCATCCATTATGCCTTAAAGATGCAGCCCTCTGAAACCCTGTACCAGCATGCAGATGCGAAGTCGCGTATCACGGCGGTATTTACGGACCTGCTGGAGCGGCAATTCCCCATTGAATCGCCGGCACAGCGGTTTGCATTGCGTTCTGCCAACGATTTCGCAAAGCAGTTGTCTGTGCACGTGAATCACCTGAACCGGGCCATCCGCGAAACCACAGGAAAAACCACCACGGCACACATTGCGGAGCGCGTAACGGCAGAAGCAAAGGCTTTATTAAAGCATACTAACTGGAATGTGGCAGAAATCAGCTATGCCCTTGGATTTGAGGAACCTGCTCACTTCAGCAACTTTTTCAAAAAACAAACCAGTATCCCTCCCGGCGCTTTCCGCGTTGTTTGATTTTTGCAATTATTGGTTTGAATAGCGTAACACGCTGCAGCATTCCCTGTTCTACTTTTGTGTTAACAAAAAACACAAGATCATGGACAACAAAAAAGTATGGTTTGTAACCGGCGCCTCCAAAGGATTAGGCCGCTCCCTCGTAAAACAATTATTAAACAAAGGATATAAAGTAGCCGCCACCTCACGTAGTATCGACGACCTGCGCAAAATTGCAACGGACGCGGATTTCCTGCCCCTGGCCGTTGACCTTAATAATGAAAATAGCATACAGGCAGCAGTAAAGGAAACTATCAGCCGCTTCGGTCGCATCGACGTACTGGTGAACAACGCCGGGTACGGACAATTAGGCAGCATTGAAGAACTGTCGGATGCAGAATCACGAAGCAATTTTGATGTGAATGTATTTGGCCTCCTGAATGTAACCCGCAGTATCCTGCCCCAAATGAGAACGCAGCAGTCCGGACACATCATCAACATTTCCTCTATCGCTGGTCTTACCGGTAGCTTCCCCGGCTTCGGTATCTATTGCGCTACCAAGTTCGCGGTAAACGGTTTATCTGAATCGTTGGCGGTTGAAGTGAAACCTTTTGGCATCTCTGTAACCATCGTTTCCCCTGGTTATTTCAGAACCGATTTCCTCTCTTCCGGCTCCCTGGGCCTGCCTGTGAACCAACTGGCCGCATACGAGTCGGTTCGTGCTGCCCAGCACGCGCATCAGGAGGAGATTAACGGCAACCAGCCAGGTGATCCCGAAAAAGCAGTAGCCGCCATTATCGACGTAGCCGCTGCAGACAATGCACCGCTGCATCTCTTCCTCGGAGAAGACGCCTACAATCTCGCGAATCAAAAAATAGCCACGTTGGAAGCTGACCTGGAGCAGTGGAAGGATGTAACAGTGGGAACGGCGATTGTGTAGGATGGATCACAGCGTATTTTGTCTTTCTCGCTGATTACGCTGATTATACTGATTACCCGGATTTTTACTTTTTTGATTTTATAAAGGATTAAGGGAGATAGCAGCGGATATTCGCTTTTATCTCCCTTAATTATGTTAATCAAATAAAATCCAAAAGTAAAAATCCGGGTAATCAGTATAATCAGCGTAATCAGCGAGAAAGACAAAATACGCGCCGGTCCCCTGCACTAAGTCAACGTGACATTAAAGTCCGCCCCCAGCTCGAGCCTCCCTTCGCGCTCCTCCGTGCTGCCAGGAACCTGGAGCCCTTTTATTTTGGCGGTTTTGCCTTTGGTCAGCAGGTCCGCAATGTGTTTGTCGGTTAATTTTTTGCCCAGTATTTCGAACGGAAGTTTGAAGCCGCATTCTTTAAAATTGGCGCAGCCATAGGCGGTGTTGCCTTTTTTGAGCGGATGCGTTTTGCATTTCGGGCATTGCATTTCCGCTATCACTACGGCCTTTTTGGGCTTAGGTTCCTTTTTGGGTTTCTCTTTTTCTTCCGGTACAGGCGGGGGATCAGGGGCAATGGTGATGAACTTGTAGCTGGATGTTTTTACTTCTTTGGTAAGGTCAACTACCATCTGGATCAGTTCATCTTTGAAGGTGTCCATCGCGTACTCGCCTTTTTCTATGAGGCGTAGTTTACGTTCCCACTGACCGGTTAGTTCGGCGCTTTTCAGCAGCTCTGTTTGGATGGTGTCAATGAGATCCATGCCGGTTTGGGTGGCATAGATATTTTTCTTTTTCTTCTCGATATATTTTCTGCGGAACAGGGTTTCGATGATATTGGCGCGGGTGGAAGGCCGGCCGATGCCATTGTCTTTCAGCAGTTCCCTCATTTCCTCATCATCTACCTGCTTGCCGGCAGTTTCCATTGCTCTCAGCAAGGTCGCTTCTGTAAAGGCTTTGGGCGGAGAGGTTTTGCCCTGGTGGATGCGTGGGGTATGTGGTCCGCTTTCACCCACTTCAAAGTGAGGGAGTATTTTCTCTTCTTCTTCCCCTTCCTTTTTCTCTTTTACATCGTTGGCATATACTTCTTTCCATCCCGGTTCTATAATCTGTTTACCGGTTACTTTGAAAGGTACCTGTCCTACTTTACCGAGTACGGTGGTATTGGAGATCTTACATTCCGGGTAGAAAGCGGCAATAAAGCGGCGGGCTACCAGGTCGTAGATCCTTTTTTCTTCCAGGGGAAGACCACCGGGATGCTGACCGGTCGGTATGATGGCATGGTGATCTGTTACTTTTTTATCGTCGAAAACAGTCTTTAGCTTTGGGATAGGAGCAGCCAGCAGTGGTGCAGTGAGCGCGTTGTAGGGCGTCATATCCTGCAGGATACCGGCAATTTTCGGATGCAGGTCTTCCGAGAGATAAGTGGTATCCACCCTGGGGTAGGTAGTCAGCTTTTTCTCGTAAAGGTTCTGAATATATTTGAGCGTATCATCTGCAGAGAAGCCGAATTTTTTATTGGCTTCCACCTGCAGGGCGGTGAGGTCAAACAGGCGCGGATTGCCTTCTTTTCCGTCTTTCTTTTCGAAGGAAGTCACCTCAAACGGGTGTTCTTTGAGATAGGCGAGCCCTTTGGCGGCTTTATCCGGTGTTTTCAGGCGGTCGATGGCCGCGGTGAATTCTGTTTCCCGGTAAATGGTTTTCAGTTCCCAGTAGTCTTCCGACACAAAGGCATTGATTTCCTTTTGCCGCTGCACAATCATGGCCAGGGTAGGTGTTTGCACCCTTCCGATGGACAGTACTACCTTACCCTGTGCAAATTTTTTAGTGAACAGCCGGGTGGCGTTCATGCCCAGCAGCCAGTCGCCGATAGCGCGTGCGCTGCCTGCGGCGTACAGGTTGTTATATTGCTCGGATGCTTTCAGGTTTTGAAAGCCATCGCGGATAGCCTCCACTGTCAGAGATGAAATCCAGAGCCTTTTAATGGGGGCGGCGCATTTCGCTTTCAGCAGCACCCAGCGCTGGATTAGTTCTCCTTCCTGCCCGGCATCCCCGCAATTTATCACTTCTTCACAGGCCTGCACCAGGCTTTCTATAATTTTAAACTGTTTTTGTACACCTGAATTTTCAATTAGTTTGATACCGAAGCTGGGAGGGATCATGGGCAGATCTTCCAGTCGCCAGAACTTCCATTGTTCGTAATAATCGTGCGGCTCCTTTAGAGTACAGAAATGTCCGAAAGTCCAGGTTACCTGGTAGCCATTGCCCTCATAGTAGCCATCTTTGCGTTGTTTCGCACCGATCACTTCTGCAATATCCCTTGCCACGCTTGGTTTTTCAGCAATGCAAACTTTCATATTCGTTTAAAATTGGGTAACAAATGTCGGATAAAAAGTTGTAAATGAAAGAAGGTTAAAATACGCCAAAAATCTTAAAATAATCAAGTACACACTTTAACTTTTAGTCTCCAAAAATACCTGTTATTTTAAGGAAGATTTGAAACTAACATCTTTTCCTTATGCGCTTTCCTGCCCTTGTATTATCGTGTGCCTTATCGCTTCCCGCTGTAGCACAATACCCTGCATCTTTTGACGGAAGCTTCGAAAGTAAAAAACCGGGAGGCGCGTTGCCTGACGGGTGGGTCGACTGGGGCGGTAAATACCGCCTGGCCGTCGACGACAGCACCTATTACGAAGGACATGGAGCATTGCGCATTACACCATTTGAAAAAAGAGGAATGAATGATTATGGTTGTACCGTGATACGTATACCCGTTACTTTTGCCGGGAAAACCATTTCGCTCAAAGGCTACCTGAAGCTGGATGCAGTTACCGATGGTTATGCCGGCCTGTTTATGCGGGTAGACGATAAATCGGGTGCCGTATACAAAATGGATAATATGCAGAAGCGGCGGCTGCAGGGAACTACCGGCTGGCAGCAATACAACATTACCCTTTCCCTCCCGTCCGGTGGCGGCACAGTATACGCCGGCGCCATTAATCACAGCAATGGTAACGTATGGGCGGATAACCTGGAAGTATTGATTGATGGCAAACCATTGAAGGACGCACCACCGCTCCACGTGTATAAAGCCGACAGTGATCATGCGTTTGACAAAGGCTCGGGTATCAGTATTTCCAGTCTTACCCCGCTGCAGGCAACACACCTGGAAGTACTTGGAAAGGTTTGGGGCTTCCTGAAATATTATCATCCTGCAATAATGGCCGGGGAGTACAACTGGGACTATGAATTATTCCGGATCTTACCGGAGGTATTGAGCAGTACCAGCGAAACGGCCAGGAATGAGGTCCTGCTTCGGTGGACCAACCAGCTTACGGCGCCGCAGGAGTTCCGGCGTATGCACACCGGTAAAATGGTGATTAAATTCACCCCTGATCTCGACTGGATTTCAGATGAGAAAACATTAGGTACGGCATTATCGGCAGCCCTGAAGACAGTGGCCGCCATGAACCGCGATGATGCCAGTTATTACCTCGGACTGGAGCCTGCTGGTAATCCGGCATTTAAAAATGAGCAGGCCTATAACACCATGGCCTATCCTGACGCCGGTTTCCGCCTGCTGGCATTATACCGCTACTGGAATATCATACAGTATTGTTTTCCTTATAAGCACCTGATCACCGAAGGCTGGAATAATAAACTGGCGGAGTATATACCGGCAATGATTAACGCGGCAGATACTGCGGCATACCAAACTGCGCTGCTGCGGCTGATTGCAGGTATCCACGATTCGCATGCAGGTATATATGGCGCCAATGTGGTGATTCGCAATACAGACAGGTTTAGAACGTTGCCACTGCGGGCACGGTTTGTGGAAAACAAGGCGGTGCTGGTGAAAGTGGGTGATGAAAAATACGGATTGCAGGTTGGTGATGTGATTACCGCTGTTAATAAAGAGCCGGTGACGGCTATGGTACAACGATTATTGCCGCTTGCTTCTGCTTCCAACTATGCCACGCAACTGAACAGGATTGAACGGATCCTGTTTCAAACGCAGGACAGTACCCTGCAGCTGGAATACGAAAGAGAGGGTAAGATCAGCAGTGTAACGCTGGCTACCACTACTTATAAACAGGCCATCATAGCGGGCGACCGCCCATCTGTTTCCTGGAAGATGATCGGGGAAGACGTAGGATATGTATATCCCGGTTATTTTAAGAATACACAAATGGATTCGGTAGGGGAAGCTTTTAAAAACACCAAAGGAATGGTGATAGATATGCGTTCTTATCCCGCAGACAACCTCCTGGCTTCACTTGTGAAGTATGTGCTGCCGTCGCCTGTACCTTTTGCTAAGTTTACTGTTGGCAGTGTACAGCAGCCAGGGTTGTTTGGCGTGACAGGTGAAATGAAGGCCGGCGCAAAGAACAAAGATTATTACAGAGGCAAGATAGTTATCCTGGTGGATGCCACCACGCAAAGCAACGCCGAGTTTGTAACCATGGCGCTCCGGCTGGCGCCGCGTGCTGTGGTGCTGGGCAGTACTACCGCCGGTGCAGATGGAAATGTTTCTTATTTCGCACTTCCCGGTGGCGTGCAAACGCTCATCACCGGCATTGGCGTGTACTATCCTGATGGACGGGAAACGCAACGGGTGGGGATTGTGCCGGATATTGTAATGGAGCCAACGGTGAAGGGTATACGTGAAAACAGGGACGAGCTGCTGGACAAGGCCCTGGCTATTATCAGGGAATAAGTTACTTTTTTGGTAAAGAATATTTCTTTGCTGCTTTATTATATTTCTTCAGGTACTTCCGGTCTTTTTTAACGCCTACGGCTGTTATGATACCGGAAGTTTCTGCTTTTACCCAATAGTTGAAGATGAACTTTTCCCGGTCGCGGATAAAGAACATCCGGGTGGGCCGTTGATTGCGGTTTTTCAGGAAGAGGTTGGCCAGGAACGTTTCCAGGTTAGCCATGAAACCCTGCCGCGTGGAATCCTTTTTATTCAGCACCTGTACGTTCAGGTTGTGATAATAAAAATTCATGGCGCCAAGTGTAGCGTATTTATTTCCGGACCATTGTGAGAAGATCGTATCCGCATAACCGCGTCTTACCTTTACAGCTGCCATCGGGATGGCTACGGCATTAAAATCTTTCAGGTCCATTGGAGCAAGATAGCTTTCTGCTGTAAAGCCGGAAAGGGAATCTCCATAGGATTCATGATAGGAAAAGTAACGGATAGGATTTCCCAGGAGCCTGCCGGTAGCCTGTACCAGGAGGCTGTCGGCGTTGCTGTAGGTGTTGCCGAAATGGGTAATCAGGGCGTTGATATCCGTAATGGGTACGGCTGACCATTTGTTCGTGGACTTCGACGATTCATTGACCGTTACCGCAGATTGTTGTACCACAATGGAATCTACCCGGAGCGCAAATGGAATGGTATGAATTAATTTTGTGGGCATCCATTTTTCAATGCCGTGTTCAAACGGAATTCGTTTATCCCTCGCCGTTGTCAGCTGTGTATTGTCCACCGTAATTTTACGGATAGCAATGGTGGTGTCGCCGGGTTGGTGATGCATATTGATACCGCTGATCTGCAATGCATCTCCTTTCACTGTAATGTAATCGCGTTGCCAGCGGGCAGTGCGGAAAGTTTCCTCTGCCGAAAGGTTGGGCGTCACTTCAAAGTTACGCACCTGAAATGTTTGGGTGGCCGGATCCAGTTTAAAGTTGTCCGCGTTGACATGAACCTGTTTATTGCGATAGTGCAATCCGCCTTCACTGAGCGTGGTATTGTTGATGAATGAGGGCCACTTTATTTTATGACCCTGGCTCCAGGAGAAGGATGCATCTTTAAACATGCCCGATAATTTTTGTAATACCAGTTCAAGCGTATCGGCCTGGTGCAGGGAGAACTGTGCCTCCTGCCAGGTGAGGTCCACACCTGAGCGGAGCGACAGGTGACCGGACTTCTCCTTATGCAACGAACCTTTACTGAGTTGCAGGGATAGCTGCGGAACGGAAGCAATTGTACCGGTATGACTGTAGGAGAGCGCCGATAACTGCATGTTCATATCGCCATATTGCAACAACTGTTGACTGCCGGTATTTACTTCCAGTTGGTTCCCCGTTAGCCGGGCCTGTGTTTCCAGGTGGGTGGTGTCGTGTTCTTTGATGCTGGTATGCGAAACAGCGGCATTGCCCGTAGCCAGTTTACTAATGGCTATCCTGCTGAAGTCAGTGTTATGGATGTTGGTTTGTATATCGAGAGAAGGGGTGGTTATTTTAGTATGCCCGTTACTGTTATGCAGTGTGGCTGCGGCATCGGTAATGTACGTATAACCGTTGCTGTTAAACCGTACGCTGCCAATGGTAGCATCCATTTTTTTACTGTGATGGCTGATGTGGTTAAGCTGGCCTGTGGCGGATGCCCAGGTAAAGAAGTGCTGCCGAGTGCGCATATCTTTCAAAGCTATTTTATCCGCATTAAAACTACTGTGCTCACCGGCGCCTTCGCTGTTGAACTGCACCTTGCCTATATCCAGCCGGGCAACCCGTATTACCGGCAAATCCTTTGCAGGACCTTCTTTTTTAGCGCCATTGTGATGTGCCTGTATATCGATAGCCCCGATCCTTAACACATCTACCTGTATGTCCTTTGATTGCTGAAATACGTCCCAGTCGAATACTTCCCAGTAAAGATCCCGTGCCGCTATGCGGGTGCCGTTTTCCAGTGCCACGGCTACTTTCGTGGCTTTATTATGCCGGTGCGTACCATCGAAGCTGTAGTTATCCATGGTGATATTAGCTTTATCGGAGATCACATTCACCTGCAAAATATGCAGGTTGGGCATGGAATGTTTGATATCTACCAGCGAATCGCTGAGCAGGAAGTTATGCAGCAGGATATCGGTGTTCAGGTTTTTTACCATCAGCGTTACCTTTGATTTGCCGTTGGAAGTAAAATTGATATTGCCATCTACTATCCGGAAGGTGTTCACCTGTATCAGTTCACTGAGACCATGCAGCGTTTGGTAGAAGGCCGGCATTTTAATAGCGGTGCTGTCTATAGGAACTTTGCCTTTAACCCGTTTCTTTGCTTTGGTAAGAAAGGTAATACCCGGTTGATAGAGCACTGCGCTGGTGGCTTTTAAACGCTTTCTCAGCAGGTGTTCCAGGCTTACGTTGTTGAGCCGCAGGGAGGGAGCGCGGAATGTTAATCCTTTGCCGGAATGGTTCATCGGCGTGGGGCTGTATTCCACGTTGTTAAAGATCACATCGTTCCGTTGCAGGATAAATTCGTCCACACTGAGCTGGAACATGCTGTCGAGCGAATAGAACTTTATTTTATCGAGGTTGAGTGCGATGCTGTCGGCGGTGATGGCTGGTGTGGAATCATGTGCAATATTGAGGTTATAAATATTCAGGTTGGTACGTTTGGGTGGTGCCGGTAGACACATTTCCACGAAGCAGCAGTTCGCCGTCTTTTACTTCGATGTACCGGAAGTTCATTCGTTTGAACAGGGTATTGGGCAGGCTGTCCAGCGCTATCTTTTTATCTTTGGTGCTCACCTTCTTGCCAGGGAGTTTTAATACAGGACGGATACATACGAGCGTATCAATCAGTAATTCTTCCCGCATATAAATAGCGGGAAGATGCCGGGCGTTAAAGTAGAACTTATCTGCCTGCAGCGACATTTCCCCTTTTGTGGCAGTGGCGGCACTGAAGATGGTGGCCGAGTCGAGTTCAAAAATCTGTTTTTTACCGGAGAAGTGCAGCCGCCTGAAGCTGATAGTATTCCTGCCATCCGGGAGGATCCAGTGTTGGCGGTCGAATGAGAAGTCCACATCATCCGATCCAAGGATGTGATTATCGGAGTTGGTAACCTTGGAGAAGTTGAGGATAGAGAAATTAAAATGATCGACGCGCAGGGGTGGCGGCCCATTTACCTTGCTGTATACCAGGGAACCGTTTTGCAGGTGAACGATGCGGGCATTTACATATTGCAGGGTTTGTTCCAGGTGCTGTACTAAAGATGAAAGCTGGAATCCTTCCTGGCGGGAGCCGCGCGCCACATGTTCATGGATAATGAGCGCAGGGCTGATCACGGAGAGGCTGTCGACCAGCAGTTTTTTATGCAATATCAGCGCGCGCCAGGATTGTATGGAAAGATACACCCTGGGAATGGACACATCGAAATGAGCGGCCACGTTAACGGTGTCTTTCCCGGTGAGCCGTGCGCCGCTGATCACAATATTTCTTTTGAAAAGGGAGAAGTCAATATCATCCGCGTCGAACCTATAGGCATTCCCGGATTCTTTGCTGACGATGTATTGTATGATGTTTACGAACTTATGTTCTACAAGATAATATAACAGCACACCAATGGCTATCCTGAGGATGAGCAGGACCACCAATACTTTCAGCCATATTTTTGCTTTGGGCGATATCTTCATATTCCTGGTATGCGAATGATCTGATTACAAACAGCCGGGCCTTGTATATGTTCATTTTTCAGGAAACCAATTTTGCGATGGCAAAAGCGGCTGCTGCAGCAAGCACGCCTATCATGGTTACTTTCAGGGCTCCCTGCACGGGAGGTTGACCGGTTACTTTACTTTTAAAATAGCCGAATACAAACAGGCAGATGATGGTGAGCGCGGTAGAACCTATCAAACCGCGTTGAGGCGTGTCCGTGAAAAGATAAGCCGATAGTGGCAGCAGTCCTCCTACAAAATAGGAGGCGCCGATGGTGAGCGCGCTTTGCCGCGCCCTGTTTGGGTTGGGTGCTTCCAGTCCCAGTTCAAATTTCATCATGAAGTTCACCCATTTGGTTTTGTCTTTCGACAGTTCAGTGGCAATCAGGTGTTGTACTTCGGGACTGAGGCCATATTCCGCAAACACTTCCTTCACTTCTTCCATTTCTTTGTCGGGTACGGTTTCCACTTCTGTATATTCTCTTCTTAATTCGCTTTCATAGTGTTCCAGTTCTGTTTTCCCGGCGAGGTATCCGCCGAGGCCCATGGCGATACAGCCGGCTACAATTTCGGCGATACCGGCGGTGAGGATGATGTTGTTGCTGCTCACGGCGCCGCTGAGTCCTGCGGCCAGGGCAAAGGGCACGGTTAATCCGTCGCTCATGCCAATGACCATGTCTGTGATAAAATCTGAGCTTTTTAAGTGTTCTTCCTGGTGCATCTTTTTCCGGGTTTAGAGGGCTTCACGTTATAAATATAAGTGCTTTATCGTATTTTGTCTGAACAATGTAAGCGATCATCACCTTTAATCAAAATTGGAAAGTTATGGCAAACGGGATTGTATGTTTTGGTGAAATGCTCTGGGATATTTTACCAGAGAAAGAATTACCCGGTGGCGCGGTGATGAATGTAGCTTACCACCTGCAGAAGCTGGGAGAGCAGGTGTCGCTGGTATCCCGTGTGGGACGGGATGCCCGCGGGCAGGGGTTGCTGGACATGCTGCACCGGTATGGGCTGGATACCAGCCTGGTTCAGACCGATGAACAGCAGGAAACGGGGAAAGTATATGCGGATATGACTGATCCGCATAATGTGCATTATGATATCGTATACCCGGCGGCATGGGATTTTATTGATTACACACCGGCATTGGCGGCGCGGCTAAAGGATACGGCTACACGTTATTTTGTATTCGGAAGTCTTTGTTCGCGCGACAAGGTATCATTGCATACGTTGCAGCAGGCATTGAAGGAGGAAGTGGTGAAGGTGCTGGATATTAATTTAAGGGAGCCGCATTATACGCAGGCGCATGTGGAATGGTTACTGGCGGAGTGTGATATCCTGAAGCTGAATACGGATGAACTGGCGCTGATCAGCGGATGGTATCATCCTTATGTGGATAAGGAGCAGGCCGTGCGTATGTTATCGGAGCGTTTTGGGATTGCGACTATCGTGGTAACGATGGGCGGTGAGGGTGCGTTGTTGTTTATGAACGATATTTTTTATGTGGAACCTGGTATTGTGGTGAAGGTGGCAGATACCATCGGAAGCGGGGATGCGTTCCTGGCGGGGTTCCTGCATAGTGTGATCCGTGGGCGTGCGGCGCGGGAGTGCCTGGTGTTTGCCAATGCCCTCGGAGCGCTGGTGGCATCTTATGCGGGAGGTGCACCGGACTATGAGGTGAATGATATTTTAAAGCAGAGGAAATAGCTTCCACCCGGAAGTTAATTCCCCTGCCAGATCTGGTGTTATTTGCGGGTGTATTTGATTTCCATGTCTTTTGTTTCTTTCCCGTCGGTTAACCGGTACATTTCCATGGTGTGATGGTCTTTATCCTGCCATTTTAATACCTGGCGTACGTTGTGTTCTTTGCCGGTGGCAGGGTCCAGGCCTTTGCCGGTAAATTCAAGTCCATCGCCGGATTTGAGGGGTTCACCTTCCATCACCATGATGCCGGTGCCCATGTTATCCACCCAGGTGGAGAAGTATTTTTTCTTTGCATTGTCGTACGCCATGGTACTAATGCCTTCGAAGTTCATGCCCATCATGTTGGCAGTGTAACGGCCTTCACAATAGCGGCCGCCAAGGATCATCTTGTAAGTGGCGGTGCCGGTTGATTTGCTGGGCGGTGCATCCGGTTTTTCCCAGAAGGTCATGTCGGCTGTCCATTCGCCATCGGTTTCTGCCATTTTCTGGTGTGCGGGGCCTGGTGTCATGTAGTCTGCCCACGCTTTCATCATGGCGGCAGAGTCTTGCTGGGCAAAGGTTGCGGAGTTAATTAACAGGCATAACGCAGCTGTTAACAGGTAAATTGTTTTCATGATTTGCAGCTGTTTAAGAGATGTTCGTAATGGGGTGAAATTACAGTCCAACAAGGTAAGATATTTATTGCTTTCCGCGATCGCATGCGTGTTACACCTCGTAAATAGCCAGGATTTCCCCTACCTTTGATCCTGAAAAAGAATTTTCCCCTTTATGCAAACAACCATCTTGGATGTGTCAGGAAATAAGGCGCAGCCACTGGCCATAGATGCAGCCATTTCCTTTGAACCATTTATCGCCTATCTCAGGCAGCGGATCCACGAAGAACCCACCGTGAAAGCCCGGTTGTATAAAGAAGCGCTGGCCGCGTTTGAAGCATCGGATATTGGCCGGCGGGATATTCCCCTGGAAGAAACCCCTCAGTATTCCGGCCTGCTGGAATATGTATATGCCTGCCTTTCTCCGGCCATGAGCCCGGAATATCAGCTGGCCTGGGGACTTAGCTTCCCGTTCCTTCCCACTACTTTTTATGGTACAGACCTGATCTATCAACTGCTGGCAAATAATTCGCCGGAGTATAATTACGAAGTAACCCGCACACCGGCAGATTACCACCGGGAGCGCCTGCAGCTGGTGTATTCACTGATCCTGCAACGGCTGTATAATTTCCAGGCGCCGGTAAAAACGGAGCAACACCATGCAGGAGTAAATACAGCTACCGGTTTGCTGCAATATTATGCGGTGGCCATCAGCACCGACTTTGTTGACGTGACGGCGAAGGGTGAGCTGCCGGACATTGATTTTGTGCAGCTGTACACGCATTTCAGTGAAGGCGGTGGTGAAGAGATACTGGAAGATATGTTGCCGCTGGACCTGTTCAGCTTCCGTGGATTTTGTGTGATCACCGTAACAGATGTAACGGCGGAGAAAGCGGTGGAGAATATTGCCGGTATGCGGTTATCGCGTACTACATTGATTGATGAACAGAATTACGAACGGGTGATCTTATCGCTTAAATCGCTGGTGCGTGACAGCAGGATTGAATTCGACCTGTTTCCTTTCCTGCGCGTAAATGATAATCCCGTATATAGTTTTGAAAAAGGTGGAACGGGTGTATTGTTTGCCGTGTGGGGTGAAAGCCGCCTGTCGCCGGAAGAATTCAGCAGGAATGCGAAGGCCTTTATGTCGAAACCACTTTTCTTTTTTTCCGGGGATATCGTAAAAGAAACGCGGGAAGAATATTCCTTCCTGGAACATTTCCGTCAGCAGGGAGTAAAGTCGCTGGCTATTATGCCCATTTTCCATATGGGTGAACCGGTAGGGGCATTTGCGGCACATACCTGGAGCGATCATAGTTTTGACGAGAAAACGTTGTCGCTGCTGGAACCTGCCATAGGCGCAATAGGCCAGCTACTACAGATCTATATAGACGAATTTAACGGGGAGATAGAGCAGGTGATCAAAGAGAAATTTACTTCCATACAACCGGCCGTGCAGTGGAAATTTAATGAGGCCGCCTGGCATTACCTGTACAGGCTGAAAAAGAACCGGCCGGCTGTCATCACCAATATATTGTTTAAAGAAGTATACCCTTTGTATGGCGCTATTGATATCCGGAATTCTACTATAGAAAGAAATAAGGCTATCATCGCTGACCTGGACAGTCATTTAAGCATCCTTGCCAATACCCTGGACTTGCTGCGCAAGTACCAGCAGAATGACCTGCTGCAGGAAATGATCTATCATAGCCAGCGGTGGCAGCAGGCCCTGTTGCATCAACAGCTGAGCCCTTCCGATGAAAACGCGCTGAACAGGTTCCTGGAAGAGGAATCGGTGAATTACCTGCAACATATTGCGGCGCAATATCCTGATACCCGCGAAACGATTAACACCTGCCTGCAAAGCATGGCGGGTAATGTGAATAAAGATGCGCTGGAAACATCTATGCAGCTGATTACCCAGGCGGCGAACAACTACCTGGAGTCAGAGAAAGCCAAGTTGCAGGATTCTTATCCCTGTTATTTTGAAAAGTTCAGAACGGATGGCGTGGAGTATGATATTTACATTGGTCAGTCTATTGCACCGGCGCGACCGTTCAATCATTTTCATCTCAAAAACCTCCGGTTATGGCAGTTATCTTCCATGGTAGCCATCACCAAACTAACCCACTCGCTGATCGCGCAAATGGAGAAGGAGTTGTTTACCACCCAGCTTATTTTTGTGCATAACCATCCTATCGATATCAGCTTCCGGGCAGATGAACGGAAGTTTGATGTGGAGGGTGCATATAACATCCGTTACCAGATGATCAAGAAGCGGATCGATAAAGTACATATCCGGAATACCGAAGAGCGGTTAACCCAGCCTGATAAAATTGCGTTGATCTATTCCGACAAAGACGACGTAGATGATTACCTGCCGTTTATCCGCTATTTACAGGAAACCGGTGTACTGGAGCCGGAGCTGGAGGAACTGGAACTGGAAGACCTGCAGGGCCTCAGCGGTTTGAAAGCCCTGCGCCTGGGCGTGGTGGTGGAAGACGCGAAATAAAATATTATCTTTCTCAAAAATAATTTGCATTCCCGTTAATAGTATACTAAGTTTGTAGACTAATAAATCAGCGCGGGGGTAGTACCTCTCAACCGCGGCAAGCAGCTCATGGAGAAAAAAGATTACGATGTAATAGTGGTAGGGTCCGGACCCAATGGCTTATCTGCCGCCATCAGGCTGCAACAGCAAGGGGTATCGGTATTACTGCTGGAAGCAAAGGACATCATTGGCGGGGGCATGCGTACTGCCGAGCTTACGTTGCCGGGGTTTTACCACGACGTATGTTCTGCGGTGCACCCGATGGCGATGGGGTCTCCTTTTTTTTCCAAATTGCCGCTGGCAGATTACGGTTTGGAGTTCGCCTATTCCCCGCTGGAAGCGGCCCACCCGTTTGACGACGGCACGGCGGCCTTCCTGGCGCGCTCGCTGGACGATACCGCCCGTGCGCTGGGAGCAGATAAAAAAGTGTACCGGGAACTGATAAAACCGGTGGCCGACAATTGGGAGGCAGTAGCGGAAGATAGCCTGGGACCCTTTTCGTTTCCGCGGCATCCTTTGATCATGGCCCGTTTTGGGTTGAATGCGCTGCGCTCAGCATCGGCTGTTGCCAACAGGTTTTCCACTACGGCAGCCAGGGGTTTATGGGCCGGCATGACAGCACACTCCATACAGCCCTTGACCAATGTGGCTTCTGCGGCCATCGGCATCGTATTGTCGGCGGTAGGCCATCGTTACGGATGGCCGGTTCCCAAAGGCGGTTCACAAGCCATTGGCAATGCCCTGGCCCAATACTTTGTTTCGTTAGGCGGGGAAATTCAAACAGGCGTGCACGTTAGTTCACTGTCGCAATTGCCATCGCATCATGCAGTGGTGTTTGATCTCACGCCAAAACAACTGCTTACCATTGCCGGTGATCACTTTTCACCATTCTATAAACGGCAACTGTCGCGCTATCGTTACGGTCCGGGCGTGTTTAAAATGGACTGGGCGCTCAGCGGCCCCATTCCTTTTACAGCGCCCGAATGCAGGCAGGCCATCACGGTACACCTGGGAGGCACCTTTGAGGAAATTGCGTTCTCGGAGCAACAGGCATACGATGGTAAGATCTGTAAGGCCCCTTTTGTATTGTTATCGCAGCAAAGCCTGTTTGATGAAAGGGCGCCCGCCGGAAAGCATACAGCATGGGCGTATTGTCACGTGCCCAACGGCAGCGATGCGGATATGACCCAGATCATTGAGCAGCAGATAGAACGCTTTGCACCGGGGTTCCGCGACCTGATCCTGGCAAAACATACTATGAATGCACAACAGATGGAAATATATAATCCAAACTATGTAGGCGGTGATATCAACGGCGGCATCATCGACATCAGGCAGTTGTACACGCGCCCTGCCTGCCGCATTTCACCCTATCGGACTTCTGCCAAAGGAATCTATATCTGTTCCTCTGCCACACCGCCGGGGGGCGGCGTTCATGGCATGTGTGGCTACCATGCTGCCAACACTGTGCTGAAAGATTTTTTTTAAACCGTCACTATCTTAATGAATAAATATGCCTGGAGTTAAGTCTTATTTACAGGAAGATTGGGCCATTGTTGTATTGGGGTTCCTGATCATCCTGCTTTCGCTGGCCGGAGTACATGTTGCTTTACCGGATTACAAATGGAGCACCGCCGGTGACCTTACCATGAAGGTGCTGACCGGCGCCAACTTTTTAAAGATCGGCGCACAGTTTATTTACGTGTTGCTGGTGGCCCTGCTGGGATCCTTTCTTACCGGCAGATCATTAAAAAATACCCTGCTGGTATTCCCGGCAGTGTTTATATTAACCACATTGGCGCTGATTGTAGCGGGTAATGCCGCGTTGAATGAACTGGGACTGGAAGCGGTAATTTTCAGCCTCATCATCGGGTTGCTGATCGGTAACCTGTTTAAACTGCCTGCCTGGTTCCGGGAATCCCTTACGTCGGAGTTTTTTGTGAAGATAGGCCTGGTATTGCTCGGTACCACCGTTATTTTTTCAGATGTGCTGAAAGCCGGTTCCCTTGGACTGATACAGGCATTGGTGGTCGTTATTTCTGTTTGGTATTTTTCCTATTGGGTATGTAAACAACTGAAAATAGATAAAGAGCTGACCATGATGTTGTCCAGCGCGGTGTCTATTTGCGGGGTGTCTGCCGCCATCGCTACTTCCGGCGCTATTAAAGGCGATTCAAAGAAGTTATCGCTGGTGATTTCACTGGTATTGATCACGGCCATCCCGATGATGATCTTTATGCCGATGATAGCCCACCATTTCCAGTTCCCCGAAGAAGTAACAGGGGCCTGGCTGGGCGGCAGTATAGATACTACCGGGGCAGTGGTAGCATCCGGATCACTGGTAGGTGAAACTGCACTGAAGATCAGCACTATCGTGAAATTTTCGCAGAATGTGTTACTGGGTATTGCCGCTTTTGCGATTTCCGTATACTGGACATATACCAAACATCCGAATGCGGCCGACAAGGAGCAAAAGCCCACGCTGAAGGTGATCTGGGACAGGTTTCCAAAATTTGTGATCGGCTTTATCATTGCGTCGCTGGTGTTCTCCTTTTTGTTGTCGCCCGCTGCTATTGCGCCGGTGAAAGGATCGCTGAAAAGTTTACAGGGACTGTGGTTTGCGCTGGCATTTACCAGTATCGGGCTGGAAACAAATTTCAAGGACCTGATCGGCACAGAAAGCAGGAAACCGGTATATGCGTTCCTGATAGCCCAAACGTTTAATGTAATTGTTACACTGATATTGGCTTACCTGCTGTTTTCCTGAACCGGCTGATTACTTTTTTTAGTATTTTGCCGGTATATGAAATACCTGAATCCCTTTGCTTTCCTGGAGAAGATGAATGGCGGACCCGTATCAACAGAGGATACTGCTGCGATATCCCTTCTCCGGAAAAAAATGATGGCAGAGCTGGAATTATCGGAAGAAAAGGTATTACGGGCAGGAGCGCAATGGTTCAGTAAAAACGACCTGCTGCTTTTTTTTGATGAACTGCAGTCGCCCGGCAAATTACACCTACATCAACAGATCAGGGATGATAACGTCCTGTTGGTTTTCCTGGAAACAGGTAAGCTGACAGGATTTTTTAATCATAACCCGCTTTACAATACGCCTGCCTTCCTCACTTTTATAGCTCCGTTTTATGAGCCGGTGTTTACCACTGCGGTACTCGATAGCCTGAAACAACAGCAGGCGCCGGAAGTACAGCAACTGTATGCGAACCCGCTGCTAATGGACGGCGAACACCAGCACCGGAGTTATGATAAAATATTCCGGGCATTACAGGAATCCTATAAAATACTGGAAGCAGCAGAACAACGCAGGAGGGCGGATCCCCGCTCGGGGTGGAAGGACGCAGCGCCGTATGTGAATTTGCAACAGGTACAGGTGTTGAATGCATTGCCGGAAATTTTCCAGGAGTTCAGAAACGACTCTGGTATCCTCATGATCAACTTCGCACTGGCGCTGGATGGTACCCGTGAAAATAAAAAAGCGCTGGAAATCCTGTATGCCGTAAAAGCGTTGAAATGCGGCGCGTATGTGAGAGAAGAAACAGCCAAATATTTACAGCAACTGGAAGAAAAAGCTGCCAGCCGCAAATCATTGCTGGGCAGGTTTTTCGGGAGAGAGTATAAAACGAAACAACAACGCCGGAAACTGCTCCGCGATACCTTGCTGAAAGGAGGAGTTGCGCTGGCCATTATCGTGGCCATCATTATCGGCGCACGCTTTGAACAGGAACAGGTACCCCGTATAAAGGTCCGGGAAAGCGCGAACAGCATTTTTACCGGCGCCCGTACATCGCTGACCATGCAGTATCTTTTATCACAGTTACTGATGGACAATGAAAAGCGTGCGAAGAAGCTATTGGAAGGTACCAGGCTGCCAGTTCCTGCCACAGGCGCAGATGTGTATGGCGCCGATTTTATGAAAGCCGTACGGATGCAGGGAGATTACGGCGCCGGCTTTGTGCGTCCGCCTTTTGGCCGGTCGAGGAAGTGGGCGCCGGAAGACAGCTCCCGGAACGATGCCGGGCACCGGCAAAGCATGCAAGTGGTTAACCACCAGGATGGAGCGCTGATTACGATGGTGCAAACGCCCGACTCTTTTTAACTCGTGTTACATAGCGCCGTTCGACAGCGCCTTTGTGCCCCTGCCGCTTTCCATATGCAGGGTATACTTTTACGCCGGCACAGGCTGGGACCCGGAATGGAAGGCGGAGTATGCAATGGACTACGTAGCATCTTATCGTGCTAAAGGTTTTTTTCTTATGCCTGTTTATGATGCGCTTTCGTTCCTGAAAACGTCGTGCCTGCAGCTCAACCTGGATAGCAGCTACTGGCAGCACTCCAACCGTTATATCCCGGTAGAAGTTTTCTTATCCGAAAAGAACCAACTGCAACAGCAATTGCAACTCCGGCAGCTGACCAATAATTTCAACGGCGTAGACCTGATTCCGATGGAGTAGCCGCTTTTTTATTTATTTTGCTTTCTTATGAAATATGTGAATCCCCTTAGTTTCCTGGAAGCCGTTCATGGTGGACCCGTAGATACCGGGAACAGTGCTGCGTTATCCCTTCTCCGGAAAAAAATGCTGGCAGAACTGGAACTGTCCGATGATAAGCAACTTAAAGTAAATGATTGGGTATTCAATAAGCACCAGCTCCTGCAGTTTTTTGACCAGCTGTCGGCAGGCAATGAGCTGCGCTATCATGCGCAAATCGCCGCCGACCCCGTACTGCTGCATTTCCTGGAAACGGGTGATATCACCGGCCGGTTTGCCAATAACCCGCTTTACGAAGAGCATGCGTTCCTGAAATTTATCTCTCCTTATTATGAACCGCTGTTTACAAATGCGGTACTGGATAGTTTGAAACATCAGCGGCTGCAAAATACCTCCCATCTTTTTGCCAATCCCTGGCTGCTGGATGGGGAACATACTACTACCAGTTATGGGCGGATATTCCGTTATTTGAGAGTGCTGGAAGAACAGGCGAAAATTGTTATAACGAAACTCCGGGCCGGCGAAGTGATGCCATGGAAAGAGCTGTGGGGATTCGCCAATATTCTCCTGGTGAAACAACTGAATCAGCTGCCGCAAGTGTTTCATGAGTGGAGAAGTGATTACGGTATCTGCATGATTAACCTGGGCCTGGCTATTTACCGGAATGATTTTACAAATGGCATGGCTACACTTGGACTGGTAGGGAAATTACTGACCTCGGAATATGTGCAGGAGGAAATGCAACGATGGAAAGCGAAGATGAAAGGGTACTGGAAGGAGCAGGAGAAAAAGATGTCGCTTACACAGCGGATTGGGCGTTGGGTAGCGCCTATCCGGCCGAAATGGTTAAGTGAACAGGGTGCAGGTTCCCTGATCATTGGTATTGCGCTGATACTTTTTTTTGTTATCAACGTAAGACCGATGTTTACCAGGCACAACCCCACGTTACCTGCATCTACAAATTATTTTGCCGGCAGCCGCACGGAAGCGGCGGTGAAATACCTGCTAGACAATATGCAGGTTGCCGCATTTGATTCCGGCAGAAGCGATATGGCCATAATGCCGAAAACGGGCGCAGATGTATATGGCCCCGATTTTATGGCTGCGCTGGATAAATACCTGTTCAAAAATACCAATGATCCGGCTGGATTGAAAAAGGAGGAAGATCGTTTTATAAACCGGGAGCCTGGAATTACTATACCAACCACAAAAGCAAACACTATTTTCCGTCAAAGCCTGCACCTTTATAACCGTTTAACAGTTCCTTTCATCGCCATGATCCAGACGCCGGATACTTTTTATTCCTGTTATATTGCGCCGGCCGACAGTGCCTTTGTACCATTACAGCTCTCGGTTAACCAGCTGTATATTTATGCAGGGCAATACTGGGATGGAACAAAGGAGGCTAAATACCCGATGAGCGATGTACATGCATACCGCACAAAAGGCTTTTTCCTCCTGCCTTATAAAAATTCCAAAGACTTCCTCAAAGAAAGCAGCCTTATTTTCAAACTGGATCCCAATTACTGGGCCACTTCCAACCGGAATATCCCTATTGAAATCGGACTCACAGACAGTACCAGTCTCCACTTCAACCTGCTGGAAAATAATGCCGCAGGCATAGAGCTGGAAATCGCCAATTAGCCGATCCCGGTTCCTTTCAGCTGATCGGCTTCTTTTTTGGTATCCGGCATGAGGTTGTACAGTTGATTCACGGCTACTTTCAGTTCTTCATAATTTTTCCGTTCCAGCGCTCTTTCTCCGATTTCCTTGAAACGGGCAGCTGTTTGCGGGTCAGTATAATCTTCTGTACTTACATTGGCATAGTAATAATACGCATTGATCCAGGTTTCGGGTTTATTGCGTCTTATTTCCCAGGTGAGGTCATTCAGCTCATCAATTTTTGCTTTGATTGCATAGTAGCTTTGTGAAGAAAGACAGGCGCTTTCATCGGCAATGACCTTTTCAAAACGGATCATGCGGGCGCTGTCTTCTTCTTCCCGGATATTATACAAACAATATTCTTTCCGTTTAAAATAGAGTTCGGTAATTTCTACGATCAGCTGGTCTTTCCCGGTGCTGTCGAGGTGTTGCGCGAGTTTACGTTTCTTTTCTTCCAGCTGATATTTTTCATCGGTCACATCGTCTGTGCTGAGCAGTTCCAGGCGGTTGCTGATATGATCAAGATCCACCATGATATCTTGTACCGTGGCAGCCAGTTCATATTGCTGGCTTCTCCTGAATGATTTTATTTTTTCAGATGCACTCAGGCGCAGCTGCCGGATATCGTCGAGCAGTTTACCAGTGTTTATTTTCCTGACCATCGGGTTAAATACTTCGGAGAATTCCTGTTCGTTCATGAGCAATACTGCTTTCACGGACAGGTCCCTGCTTTCGCTGATCTGCAAAGTAATTTCCACATCGGAGCCTTTTACAAGGTCGGTGATGAGGTCTGTGCTTTTTATTTCAATCATGCCGAGAGGGATACAACTGCCCGGGATGGCATAGCGACTGCCTTCCAGTACGTTGATCAGCAGGCTGTCCTGGCCGGTGCGCAGGATGGTTTTCATCACTTCTTTGATGATCGTTTTCCTCAGCGGGAGGATGGCGTTCTTTTCAAAGATAAGTTCCAGCTTGGTCGTATTATTTTCCAGGTCATCTATTTCAATGCAGATATCGTTGGGCAGTGGCTGACCATGAATGTTGAACTTGCCCTGGGAAATAGCGATCACCGGTGCCTGTACCGGCAGTTCGTTGTGGGCGGCATCGAATACCAGGATATTAAATGCGTTGCTGGTATTTTCGGCGAGCAGCAACATTTCGGATATGCGTTCCTGCAGTGGTTTGATGCCGCTGTCGTAGCCGCCGTCGGTACGCACAATGCGATAGCTTAGTCCGGCTACAGGACCGGTTACGATGGCAGTGAAATATTCTTCTTTATCGGCAGTGTTTTTCTGGTAGGCAGTTTTAAACCGGATGTCCGGTATGCCTGCCGCCAAAGGTTTGCTGGCCGCGGATTTGGACGGAGTAATTGTTTTGGTGCCGGCATACCATGCTGCGCCTGCGGCCACCGCGGTGGTAGGATCTACGCTGCAGTTAACCGGGATGCCCAGTTGTGCAGTAACCAGGTTTTTTACCAGCGGGATGTAGGTACTGCCGCCGATCATCACTACTTCTTTGATATCGGCAGCGGTGAGGTGGTTACGGCTGATAATCCTTTTTACCAGATCAACGGAATATTGTATGCGGTCGTATATAACGGTTTCAAATTGTTCGCGGGTGATGGTGAGATAAATATCCTGTGTCTGTCCGCCGGCATCAGTGATCTCGAATTCTATTTCTGCAGAAGAACTGGCGGTGAGCTGCACTTTTACTTCTTCTGCCTTTTTTAGCAGGATATGATACAGGGTATTGTATTTACCGCGTGCGCTGCGCATCTCGTTGAGCAGGTCGGGGAAGGCGTGTTGTTGTTGCAGGGCAGGGATCACCAGTTGCTCTATGATGGCGATGTCGAAGTCAACGCCGCCAAGATAGTTATCTCCTTCATGATCGGTAACACGCATTTCACCGTCCACAATTTTCACGAGGGCCACGTCGAAAGTGCCACCGCCAAGATCATACACCAGCCATTGGCCCTGCAGGGAGGTAGCGTTGGCCTGTTTGTTGGCAAAAGCCAGGCTGGCGGCAATGGGCTCCTGCAACAGCAGTACTTCACTGAAGCCTGCATCGTTACCTGCTTTCTTGGTAGCGTTCGACTGGATCGTATCAAAAGAAGCGGGGATCGTGATGATCACTGCTTCCGGTTTTTCACCGGTATAGATAAAGTTTTTGAGTTCGCGGAGTACAAGGGCAGAGAGTTCTACCGGTGTTTTAAAGTCGCTGGTATTGGGCACAAAAAAAGATTCCGATGTTCCCATTTTTCTTTTGAAAGAAGAGAATACATTTTCCGGATCTTTCTCTATCAGTTCACGGGCTTTGTCGCCAACAATGATCCTGTCTTTCCGGAAGGCCACCACCGAAGGCAGTGTTTCTTTCTGGCCAAACGGGTTTTTGAAGATTTCCACGGCGCCGTTCTGGAACCTGGCGATCAGGGAGTTGGTGGTGCCCAGGTCGATACCGAAATTAATTTGGTTGTTCATAGGTTTATTTTGCGGCGGCAATGACTACCCCTTTTTGTAAAATGGACTTTTGTCCCCCGGCAGTATAATATACAACAGGTTTGATCACATTTACTATTTCCATGTCCGGCGACATATCACCGGTGATACTGGCTTCGTAATCCACCCGTGTTTCCCGGTACGGTTCACCCAATGGATTAAGAATGGTATATCCGGCTTCTTCAAAATGCTGTTTGATCCGGTCTATATTACGTTGCAGGGATAGCAGCTCCGGTTTGGTACTTGTTTTCTTGTCCAGTTCAAAAACCTGGTTAATGATCCGGATATGCAGGGTAGATAGTGGGTCCATTATTCAAATGCTGGTCTAAGCAAATATATGGATAATTTAATCTGTTTACAGGGGCGGTCAAGGAAAACGTTTCCTATGTATGGCATCGGCTTTGATGAGAGGTAGGTCCTTTTGAATAACCATATGCTAAAAGTAGTAACCTGATATATGGAAACAACAACATATCCCGGAAGCCCGTTCCCATTGGGCGCCACCTGGGACGGCCAGGGGGTAAACTTTGCGTTGTATGCAGAAAATGCTACCCGGGTGGAGCTGTGCCTGTTTAATGATCCTGCAGGAAGCGCATACGATACTGTCCGTCTTTCGGACCGCAGCAGTAATGTATGGCATGTCTATCTTCCGGGGGCGAAGCCTGGTCTTTTGTATGGCTACCGGGTACATGGCCCGTATGAACCGGCGGAAGGACACCGTTTTAACCCCAATAAACTGCTGATAGATCCTTATGCGAAAGCGGTGAGCGGAACTATCAACTGGCATAATTCGCTGTTCGGATATGAACCGGGGCATCCGGATCAAGACCTGAGCTACAGTGAAACAGACAGCGCTCCTTTTATTCCCAAAAGTGTGGTGATAGATCAACAGTTCAACTGGGGTGATGATAAGCCGCCTAAAACACCTTATCAGCAAAGCATTATTTATGAAACGCATGTAAAGGGTTTCACCAAACTGCATCCCGGTATTCCGGATGAAATACGCGGCACTTACAGGGGCATGGCGCATCCGGCCACTATTGAATATATAAAACAGCTAGGTGTTACCGCGGTGGAGTTGATGCCGGTACATCATTTTGTGGCCGACCGTTACCTGGTAGATAAAGGATTAACGAATTACTGGGGATATAACAGCATTGGTTTTTTTGCGCCGGATGCACGATATGCCGCTTCCGGCTGTTGTGGTGAACAGGTCACGGAATTTAAGGCGATGGTAAAAGCGCTGCATGCCGCCGGTATTGAGGTAATACTGGATGTAGTATACAACCACACCGCCGAAGGCAATCACCTGGGCCCCACCCTTTCCTTCAAAGGCGTGGACAACGCGGTGTATTACCGCCTTACAGAGGATAAAAGGTATTACATGGATTATACCGGTACCGGCAATACGCTGAATGCAAGATTACCGAATGTACTGCGCCTGATCATGGACAGCCTGCGTTACTGGATTACAGACATGCATGTGGATGGTTTTCGCTTCGACCTGGCGGCTACGCTGGCGCGTGAGCTGCATGAAGTAGACCGGCTCAGCGCCTTCTTCGACATCATCCACCAGGACCCGGTTATTTCACAGGTAAAACTTATTGCAGAACCCTGGGATGTGGGCGAAGGCGGCTACCAGGTAGGTAAGTTTCCGCCCGGCTGGGCAGAGTGGAACGGCAAATACCGCGACAGTATCCGTGATTACTGGCGGGGAGCCGACAGCACGCTCGCGGAATTTGCTTCCCGGATCACCGGCAGTGCGGATCTTTATAAAGAAGATTATCGCCGCCCCACTGCCAGCGTTAATTTCATTACCGCGCATGATGGATTCACCTTGCACGACCTGGTATCTTATAATGAGAAACATAATGAAGCCAACGGGGAAGACAATAAAGACGGAGAAAGTCATAACCGCTCCTGGAACTGCGGCAATGAAGGACCCTCGCATGATCCGCTGGTGAATACATTACGACTCCGGCAGAAGAGAAACTTCATCGCCACCCTGTTCTTATCACAAGGCGTTCCGATGTTGCTGGCCGGCGACGAAGCAGGAAGAACACAGCAGGGAAACAATAATGCCTATTGCCAGGATAATGAAGTGAGCTGGCTGAACTGGGCAGGCATAGATGAAGAACTACTTGCCTTTACAAAAAAGATGATTGCGCTTCGCCGGCAGCACCCGGTATTCTGCCGCAAGCGCTGGTTCCGGGGCGAGCCGGTGGAGAGTGTGGGCGTAGAGGATATCGCCTGGTTCCTGCCGGAAGGTACGCCTATGTCTGAAGAGCACTGGGATACCGACTTTGCCCGTTCCCTGGGTGTTTATCTCAATGGACTCAGTTTACGCACCCGCGATGAAAAAGGAAACAAAATCCTGGACGACAGCTTTTATATCATCTTTAACGCACATCATGATGAACTGGGTTTTCAGCTGCCTCCCGCAGCATATGGCGACCGTTGGAAGATGGTGGTGAACACTGCCACCAATGAGGAAGGCGATGAATATACCGCCGGCAGCCAGTTGATGGCAGCGGGCAGATCGCTTATTTTATTAATGAAGGAAGAAGATAAATCAGCCTGATACCATTTCCAGCAGGGCAACCGGGAAGCGATCCAATAATGCCAGCGGAAGCTTCCCGTTTTCCGTTGTTATCCTTTCTCCCGTAAATATATTACGCCATTGCTGTGGCATATTGTTATCCAGCACCAACCACCGCTGGCCAATATTATTATCCGCATTTAATAGCGGCGCTATTACCAGGCAGATATTCTGTTCATGTTGCCGGGCATAGGCTATCAGCGGATCCTGGTCGCCGCTGAGCGGGAGATAGTCGCCTTGCTGAAAAAGTGCAGCATGTGCTTTCCTGAATTGTAAAGCTTTGGCAGCAACAAATAATTTCTCCCAGGCAAAGTGGCGGTTTTCCTTCAGCAGTTTTATTAACGCGGCCGGATCATCTTCTTCCAGCTGCTGCATCAGTGACAGCATATTGATGCGGCTGAGATAATTTACCGGGCGGCGGTTATCGGGATCTACAAAGCTGAAGTCCCACAGTTCGCAGCCCTGGTAGATATCCGGTATGCCCGGCGCCGTAATTTTCAGCAGCAGCTGGCTGAGTGAATATATAGGCGCATGCTGGTTGATCTTTTCCATAAAAATGCGGAGGCTTTCCAGGAAGCCATGATCCGGGGAAAACAACTGTTGGATAAAACGCAGGCAGCTGTTTTCATAAGCTTCGTCCGGCGCAGTCCAGTTGCTGTGTTCTTTTGATTCGCGCAGCGCTTTGATGAGATAATCGGAAAGCCGTGTGATAAAATCTTCTCCGGGATCATTATTTTCAGGAAAGCCTGCGATGATGGATTGGTAGATGAAGTATTCATCATTTTGCGCCGGTGCGGTTTCTTCGCGGAAAATGCTGTTCATGGCATGCCATTGCTGTACCTGCTGAATCCAAAGGTCGGGAAGCAGGGTGAGTACATTTAAGCGGATGCGCGCATCTTCGCCACGTTTGGTGTCGTGCGTGGCTGTAGCATTCAGTGATCCCGGAAATAATTCCTGCCGTTTGATACTGCGTTCGTGAAAAGTCGCCGGTGTGCATTTATAACCTGCGGGTGAATCTCCTACTTCGTTGTGCGAAAGCAGGGCATTATACACATAAAATACGGTGTCTTCCACGCCCTTTGCGGTGAGCGGGCCGGTGAACTGCATCAGTCTTTTTAAAAACTTTAAAGCAACAGCAGGTTTTTCGAAATCTTCCTCCCACCAGGAGCGGATCAGGGTAAACTCCTCTGTTAATGCAGGCACACGTTGTGTGGCAGCGGTAAGCGCTTCTTCAAGAATATGTATGTCGTTTTCAGGCAGTGGCCATATTTCAGGATAAACACGGTATACAGGCATGCATACCATCCATAATCCCAGCGCCGCTTTCAGCTTCTGGCGGTCGGTGTTTTTTGGCGCCAGCTGGTATTGGAACAACAGGTGCACCAGGTTATCCCATTCGGCGCTGAGTTGTGTTTGGAGGATCATTGTTTTTTTATTCTGCACCAGCTGACGGTATTTGGCGAGTCCGGGGAACAGGGCCCGGTAAAAGCGGCTGATCTTTTCATCGCCCCAGTGATTGGTGAGCAGATGGTTTACATCCGACAAAAATTCATAGCCGGTGGTGCCATCCAGGTGCCAGTTCTCCGGCAATGACTCTCCTTCTGCCAGGATCTTTTCTGCTATAATGTAACAGTTGTCCCCAAAGCGTTCGCGGAGCCTGCGTACATACATAGCCGGTTCCATCAGGCCGTCGATATGATCGATGCGTAGTCCCTGGATAAGACCTTCCTGGTATAGCTCGTGCAGGAATTTGTGCCAGGTGTCAAATACCTGTTTGTCTTCCATCCGCAGGGTGAGGAGTCCATTTACGGTAAAGAAGCGGCGGTAGTTGATCCGTTGCTCCACTTCGCGCCAGTAGGTAAAAAGATAGTATTGTTGTTCCAGCAACAGGGTGAGCAGCGCTTCGTGGTTGTTCACCTGTTCCAGGAATGTGTTGAGTATGGTTGTTTGCAGCAAACCGGTAAACAGCCGTTGCTTCTGTGCAGACCAATCTTCCGGCGATAATGGCAGCCGGCTGTTTTGTTTGAGGGTAAGCAGGCATTCGTATATCTGCGGATGTAAATCGTCGAAGGCATCGAGGAGAATATCATAGGCGGTAGCCGACAGCGGGAATTGCAGTCCGCCGGTATCGAATTTAAAGCCTTCCGTATCAGCTGTAAAGGCGATCTGTTTTTCAGTGATGGCCTGCGGCAATGGCCGGTCGAGGAAAGGAACCATCAGCCGGCCGTGGAGTTGCGGATCGCGGTACTCCCAATCGATATCAAAGAAATGATACCAGGGAGAGGAAGGGCCTCTTTCCAATGTGTCCATCAGCCAGGCATTGCCGGGATGCAGCGCCATGTGATTGGGTACAATGTCCTGTATCCAGGTCATGCCGCGTTGTTTGAGTGCAGCGCTGATCCTGCGGAGGTCGTCCAGTGTGCCAATGGCAGGGTTGATGCGATGGGGATGAATGCCATCGTATCCGTGTAAACTGCCGGGTACTGCATCGAATATGGGAGATGCATAAATGGTGGTGATGCCCAGTTGTTGCAGGTAGTCGAGTATTTCTTCCAGGTGTGCAAAGGTGAATGCATCATTGAACTGTATGCGGTACGTGGAAAGAGGGTAAGTAGTATCAGTTTTCATAAGCAATTATTTCATAAACAACAGCAGATAAAGGTGGTATTACCAGTTGGTTTTCGTTTTCAGCTGGAGGTAATGTACCTGGTCCGTTGAACCGCGTACTGGCAGAATCAAATATCTGCCGCAGTTTGCCGTGGGTGGTGTAGGGTACTGTTTGCGTATTGGAATCGAAATTAAATATGATCAGCAGCGTATCAGCGTTCATGCGGCGCTCCAGTATCAGCAGGCGTTCATTTTCTGCACGGTGCACACGGGTGCCTTCCCGGGCGGTGTTGTAATGAGCCGGTTGTTGTTTACGCAGCGCCAGCAATGCTTTATAGCAGTTGAGCAGGGCCGTGTTATTATCACCAGTGGTATTCCAGCTTAATTTACTTCGCTGAAAAGTAGCAGCATCCTGCGGATCGGGCGCTTCGCCGGCGTGTGCAAATTCCCGCTGCCGTCCTTCCTTTACTGCCTTCATGAGTGCGGGGTCTGTATGAGAGGTGAAAAACAGGAACGGATTTTTTTCTCCATATTCTTCTCCCATAAATAATAAGGGAATAAAGGGAGATAATATGACGGTGGCAGCAGCCAGTTTGAGCGCTTCAAACGGAACCAGTGACGACAGCCGTTCACCCAGCATCCTGTTGCCGGTTTGGTCGTGGTTTTGTGAAAAAACAACGAACTGGTGGAACGGGTTACCGGAAGGTTCCCTGCCGAATTTTCTTTTGCGGTGAACGGAATACTGGCCGGTATAAACGTAGGCGTTTTCAAAGGAGCGGGCGAGATGTGACACGGCGCCAAAGTCTTCGTAATATCCTTGCTGCTCACCGGTTAGGAGGCTATGCAAGGCATGATGGAATTCATCCACCCACTGCGCATCAAGGCCGTAACCTCCTGATGATGCGGAGTTGATAAAGCGTGGATCGTTGAGGTCTATTTCACCGATCAACAGTTTCCGCTTGCCGGTGCGCTCCTGCAGGTCTTTTACGGCTGCCGACAGCTCTTCTGTGAAATGCACAGCGCTGTTGTCGGAGAACGCGTGCACCGCATCGAGACGGAGGCCATCGATATGAAACTCCTCCAGCCACATTAAGGCGTTTTGTATATAAAAGTTACGGACGCCATCGCACCAGGGGCCGTCGAAGTTAACGGCATCGCCCCAGGGTGTTTTATACTTATCGGTGAACCAGGGCGCGAAGTCGGAGAGGTAGTTGCCTTCCGGGCCCTGGTGATTATATACCACATCCAGGATCACAGCGATGTCCAATGCATGGGCTGCATTAACAAGCGTTTTCAGTTCATCCGGTGTGCCATAGCTGTTGTGTACCGCGAACGGATATACGCCATCGTATCCCCAGTTGCGGTTACCCGGAAATTGCGCGATGGGCATTATTTCAATGGCTGTAATGCCAAGTTCTTTGAGATAATGCAGGTGTTGGATGATGCCCCGGAAGTTGCCTCCGGCAGAGAATGTGCCTGTATGTATTTCATAGATGATCATTTTTTCGGGGTCAATACCGGTCCAGTGATCATCTGTAAATGTGAACGACGTTTCAGGAACAGCGGATGGGCCGTGTACGCCTTCCGGCTGCCAGCGGGAAGCCGGGTCGGGGCGTTGCAGGTGGCTATCCAGCAGGTAGGTGTACCGTGTTCCGGGGCGTATGTCCGTTAGCGTTAGTTCCCAATACCCTTCCGCTGAACGTTCCATTGGTAAGAGGCGGTCGTGCAGTTGCAACGCCACTTCCTTACGGAAAGGCGCCCACAGCCGGAAGGTGGTAGCTCCATCTGCGTTGGTGAATATTCCTGCCAAATCGTATCTGCTCATAAAATTACCGGTTATATAGCTGTGTCCATTTTTTTAATCTCGTGATCGTCTTTTTGTCGAACTGCCCCGGCAGCATTCGCCATGCCCAATGTTGCCCTTCTGCTGCGGGTTTGTTCATCCTGGCGGCAGCGCCGAGCCCAAGTACATCCTGCATGGGCAGTATGGCATTGGCCGCAACAGAAGCATATATCATGCGGGCAGGCAGGAGGTGTTTTTTCTTTTTACCGGGCGTAATGCCGGCGTATTGTTTCAGGCGATTGCATGCTGCCGGCGATGCCTCTTCCTCCAGCCATCCGGCAATGGTATTGTTATCGTGTGTGCCGGTATATGCGTAGCAGTTTTGCGGATAGTGATGGGGGATATGCACACTTACGGGCATATCATCGCCGAAGGCGAACTGTAATACTTTCATACCTGGTAACCGGAACTGGTCCCGGAGGTCTGTCACCGCTTTATCGATGTCGCCGAGGTCTTCTGCTACAAAAGGATTGCCGGGAAAAGCGCTGATCATCGCTTTCAGCAGGTCGCCACCCGGACCTGGTTGCCATTCGCCGGTCTTTGCAGTGGGGGCCGTGGCGGGCACCTGCCAGAAAGCGGCAAAGGCCCTGAAGTGGTCGAGCCGGAGAAGGTCGAACCAATGCATGTTCCGTTTAATCCTTTGCATCCACCACTCGTAGCCGGTACTTTTAAGTTGTGGCCAGTGATAGATGGGCATATTCCACCGTTGACCGTTTTCGTTAAAATAATCCGGCGGTACGCCCGCTACGCTGGTCATGTTACCTTTATCGTCCAGCAGGAAAAGTTCGCGGTGGCTCCATACGTCTGCTGCCGCGTGGCTGATATAAAAAGGCAGGTCTCCGAACAATTGAATGTTCCGCTGGTGGCAATATGTTTTTAGTTGCTGCCACTGCCGGTCGAAGATGAACTGCCACCACTGTTCCTTTAAACTGATGGCGGCGTATTCAGTGCTGAGACGGGCATCTTTCTTACGGTCGGGCGCATCCCATTCCTGCCAGGGTTTGCCGCCGTATTTGACAGACAGCGCTTTGTGCGTGGCATAGCTTTTCAGCCATGTTGCCTCACGATTGCAGAAGGCGTCAAAGTCGGCCGCTATTGCAGGATAAACGCCGTTGCTGTAATTTAACCAGGCCGATTCCAGGATGGCCATTTTATACCGCGCGGCCACATTGAAATCCACCGTATCTGCCGAAGGCAAAGTAAATTTTACCAACATCTCTTTATCCAGCAATCCGTCTTCCATCAGCAATTCCGGGCTGATCAGCAAAATGTTTCCCGCCATAGCGGATAACGCACTGTACGGGGATGCATTGGAAATATCAACAGGATTTACAGGCAGCACCTGCCATATCTGCTGGCCACTGTTGTGCAGCTGGTCAGCAAACTTCCGTGCAGCAGGCCCCATATCTCCTATTCCAAAAGGGCCGGGCAATGAAGTAATATGCAGGAGTATCCCTGCCTTCCTTGCTATATTGCCGGAAGGTTGTAACGCCATATGTTGTATTTAAAATAACGGATCAGGCAGATAATCGACGGGGCGCTTCCTGTGTTGTTTGATTTCCGTGCATCATTTCCTTTATCAGTGAAGCCACGTTGCTCAGCACCGGAACAGGTTCTGCGATAACTGTCCTGCTGTAATCTTTTTCAAAGATGATTTTCAGTGCATCTCTTAAACAATAAATATCAGGCTGCTTGGGCAAACAGTCCGAGAAGCCATGCGTGCTGAGGTTATCAAGGGGTAGCTGCTCTGCGGCCGCTGCAAAATGTATCACAGGTACAGTGGCCAGCCTTTTTAACCTGCGGATTTGCTGAATAAACAAGGCAGCATGTGCAACTGGTACCCCCGAACTAATAAATATATAATCGGGGACGAAACCGGGTTGTAGTTTCAGATAGGCAAGCGCCTCAAAGGTGTTGTCCTGGCAAATACAGGCCTGGTTAACTTTCAGCAGGTCTAAGGACAGGTAAAACTGGATGCGTTGATCTGCTTTTTCTTCAATGAGAAGGCTGGTAATTTTCTTTTTCATACGACACAATATTGGGATCTGGTTACATTTTAATCCGGAAACAAATCAGGTGCCGGATGATGATATGATTATAAAATGGCTGTGGTGGCCGGTTATCGGGATCTGTCTTTTTTTATAAGTGGGGATAATATCACTCAATTGTGTAATAATGCCGCAGTGGGTAAACAGCCTGAAGGATTTGTTACAGGCTCATCTGGCGCGGTTATCACGCAGGCTTCGCTTTAATTAACGGTTACTTTTGGCATAAGAATTACTATTAAGAAAGTATGCGAACATCAACGGTTAAAAAGAAAAGATCTTCTCCCCCGGCAAAGGCCGGCAAGGTGTCCGGAAAACTGCAAACACTACTCCGGAAGTATGGTTTTACAGATGCACCGGAGAAGCCTTTCCCCAAAACAGTGAAGCCCATGCTGGCAACGCTGGTAGACCAGCCCCCCGGTGGAGAAGGCTGGCTGTACGAAGTGAAGTGGGATGGTTATCGTGCTGTTGCCTTATGTAAAAATGGTGACGTAAACCTGATATCAAGGAATAACAAATCTTTTAATGATAAATTTTATCCTGTTCACCAGGCATTGCTGCAGTTGAATAAAAATGCAGTGATTGATGGTGAAATTTGTGTACTCAATGAAAAGGGAATCGCTCATTTTGGCGCGCTGCAAAACTGGCGGAGCGAGGCGGATGGGGAACTGATCTATTATATTTTTGACCTGTTATGGTACGACGGAAAGGATCTTACCGGCTTGCCGCTTACCAGCAGAAGGGGGCTGCTGGAGGCCCTTATCCCGGGAACAGACATCATCCGTTACAGCGAATCTTTTAATACGTCCGCCACTGATCTCCTGGCAGCTACAAAGAAAATGGGAATGGAAGGGATTATGGCGAAGAAAGCAGACAGTTTTTATATCCAGGACAGGAGCAGGGACTGGCTAAAAATAAAATCCAATAAAAGGCACGAAGTAGTGATCGGCGGGTTTACTAATAACGAAGGTTCTCCCAAGGCATTCAGCTCCCTGCTGGTAGGCGTGTATGAAAACGGGAAGCTGCGGTATACCGGTAAAATCGGCACCGGGTTTAATACCAGGCAGCAGCAAGAATTGATGCAGCGCTTTCAGCCATTGAAAATAAAGAAATGTCCTTTTATAGAAACGCCTGATGTAAACCAGCCTTCCCGCTTCCGGCCAAACCCGCCGGTGGCAACCGCTACCTGGTTGAAGCCCGAATTGGTTTGTGAAGTGAGCTATGCAGAAATCACGGGCGACGGCGTCATGCGGCATCCAAGCTTTGAAGGCATGCGGACCGACAAGCCAGCCAAAGCTGTTACCGCCGAAGAACCCGCTGAATTAGTGGATATACTCCCTCAAAAAGAAAAGACGAAAACCGTGCGGTTAACCAAACCGGTTGGTACGCGCAGCCGCAAATCGTTGTTGAATCCAACAGAGGCAACACAGGTAAAACAGGTGAGCCAGCATCAGTTGAAGTTCAGTAACCTTGGAAAAAAATTCTGGCCTAAAGAAGGATACACTAAACGGGATATGCTGAATTACTATTACCAGATGGCGCCTTACATCCTTCCTTATCTTCAACACCGCCCCCAGTCGCTTAACCGTTTTCCCAATGGGATAGAAGGTAAAAGTTTTTACCAGAAAGATGTGACCGCTGTAGCGCCTGAATGGGTCAAACAGTTTCCCTACCGCACCAGCGAAGGGGAAGACAAAAATTTCCTGGTAGTAGAAGATGAAGCGAGTTTACTCTGGATGGCTAACCTGGGAGCCATTGAAATGAATCCCTGGAACAGCACCATTCATAACCCGGATAATCCCGACTGGTGTCTGATTGACCTGGATCCCGATAAGGGTAATACTTTCGCGCAGGTGATTCAAACTGCGCAGGTGGTGCATGAGGTACTGGAGGGATTAGGAATTAAAAGTTATCCTAAAACTTCCGGCTCTACGGGCATTCACATTTATATTCCTCTGAACGCAAAATATTCCTATGATCAGTGCCAGCTTTTCGGAAAGCTGGTTGCCACCAAAGCACAGGAGCAGTTACCAACATTTACCAGTATTGAGCGGATGACCCGCAACCGGAAGGGAAAGATCTACATCGATTATTTGCAGAACCGGCCCAAAGCTACGCTTGCCGCACCTTATTCATTGCGGCCCAAGCCAGGAGCCACGGTTTCCATGCCCCTGTATTGGGAGGAAGTGCGGAAAGGATTAAAGATGACCGATTTTACCATTGAGAACGCATTGGCACGTGTCAAATCGGAAGGGGATCTTTTTAAACCGGTATTGGGAAGGGGGATTAATCTGGAACGGTTGCTGAAAAAATTTTAGGTGACGCGGATAGCCCGTGTTTCCCTATTTTAGCAATTCATTTCCACAATCCATGTTATGAAAGAGCGTTCCTTCTTCATCAATGCAACAGGCATTCAGCAAAATACATTTGACGCTATTGTGATCGGCTCGGGGATCAGCGGCGGGTGGGCTGCGAAAGAGTTATGTGAACAGGGATTAAAAACGCTGGTGCTGGAGCGGGGAAAAAATGTGGAGCATGTAAAAGATTATCCGACTGCGACTAAAGCGCCGTGGGAATTTAAGCATCGCGGGCAAATGACGAAGGAGTTTTTACAGGAGAATCCTTTGATCTCCAAGGCTGCGGGGTTTGGAGAAGATACTGCACATTTTTTTATCAAAGATAAAGATCATCCTTATATACAGGAAAAGCCGTTTGATTGGATACGCGGCTACCAGGTAGGAGGGAAGTCGCTCACCTGGGGGCGTGCCTGCCAGCGTTGGAGTGATTTTGAATTTACGGCCCCCGAGCGGTATGGATATGGCCCCGGCTGGCCCATTAATTATGAAACGGTTGCGCCCTGGTATTCGCATGTTGAAAAGTTCATTGGCGTATGCGGTACCCGAGATGGCATTGAAGCCATGCCGGATGGCGAATTTCTGCCGCCATTTGATCTTAACTGCGCAGAAGCAGCGATACAGCAAAAGATCCATGCAAATTACAAAGACCGTCACCTTGTACATGCGAGGTGGGCGCATCTTACCGAGCCAAAAGAAATACATTTCCAGCAGGGCCGTGTAAAATGCCAGGCCAGGAATTTATGTATGCGGGGATGTCCTTTCGGCGGCTACTTCAGCTCCGTTTCTTCTACGCTGCCGTGGGCAAAGAAAACCGGGAACCTTACGATACGGCCTTTTTCTGTTGTGCATTCCATCATTTACGACGAACAAAAAGGCAAAGCTACGGGTGTGCGGGTAATTGATACCAACACAAAACAGGTCACCGATTTTTTTGCACGGATCATTTTTGTAAATGCCTCGGCGCTGAACAGCAACCTGGTGTTGCTCAACTCTACCAGCCGTCGTTTCCCTGACGGTCTTGGTAACGACAGCGGGTTGCTGGGTAAGTATGTAGCGTTTCATAATTACAGGGCGTCGGTGAGTGCCGGTATAGAAGGAATGGAAGATCAATACTACTATGGGCGTAATCCTACGGAGCCTATCATTGCCAACTACCGGAACCTGCACCGCCAGGACACTGATTATGTAGGTGGGTTCACCACTTTTATGGGCGCGCATCGCGGGCGGGGAAACGGGGAGGGCATAGGCGCTGCGTGTAAGGAAGCGTTATCCGAACCGGGCGCCTGGAGCACTTATATGTATATGCAGGGAGAAACTATTCAGAAAGAAACCAACCAGGTGAGATTAAGTACCGATCAAAAGGATCAGTGGGGCATACCACTGTTGGTGATGTCTGTTGATTATGATGATAATGACGAAAAGATGATCCGTGACTTCCTGACGCAAAGTGCAGAGATGCTGGAGAAGGCAGGGTGTAAAAATATTCAGCAGCATGATAACAAGCAGGCCCCGGGTCTGGACATACACGAAATGGGAGGTTGCCGCATGGGGAAGGATGCCCGTACTTCGTTGCTGAACGAATGGAACCAGCTGCATCATTGTAAAAATGTATTTGTAACAGATGGCGCTGCCATGGCGAGTACCGGCAATCAAAGCCCTTCGCTTTTATATATGGCGCTCACGGCAAGGGCTGCGAGCTATGCGGTGAGTGAAATGAAGAAGGGAAATTTGTAACAACAGTTTTTTTATTGAGGGTTTGTCGGAATTTATAGTTATATTAATATAGAAAATATAAAAAGATGAAAATTGCCGCCTCAAAAATACTTCCTTCCATTAACGAATTAGCGGAGACTTTAAAGCAAAAGTTTTCCGACAGGTATTCATATGAACTATTTGATTTCGGTAACAAGCAAAGTATTTTTGTGGAGAAGTCTGCTTTTGTATCGATCCAGGTAACAAGAGAAGAAAATGAAATTATGATAGAGAGAATTGCAAAACCATCTATTTTCACGGCGGTTTTCTTTTTAGTGGATCTTATTGTTACGGGTAGCGGCAATGTATTGTACCGGCTTTCGCCATTCCATTCAGAACAGCAAAAACTCGAACAGGAATTAAGTGCCTTTTTAAAAAAGGAATATAATTAGTCAGCACTTCTTTCTGCTTTTCCTTCCCATATAAATTCAAAAATTACCTTTTATTTCGTCAGGCTATCCCGATGAACGCAGAATACAGGCTATGATTTGTCAATCGCTGGGTACCTACCAGTGTTTTACCAATCATAGCCTGTGTTGTTTTTCGGCGGGTAAAAAGGGGAGATAGTGCATGGGGAGTGCATGCTTAGTGCATGAGGAGTGCATGGGGAGTGCATGCGAACAGTATTAGTACTGTATGGAAGATCCATGGTATACCCATGGATGAGGCAACTCAGAAGTATCGGTGAAGTAGTCACGGCACGACCGGGAAGCGTGTTTTTAGCTACGGTGTCCCCGGTTCACGGCCAGGTCCAGGCGAACCATATAGCCCTCCATTTTCCCGCCCCCGTCTTTTTGTTTTGTTTTTCCGGAATTAGATATTATCTTAAAGCTGTTCCTTTTTCCACATAAACTTACCAGACGTTATGAAAACTTGGTTGCTACTCCTTTTAGCCGTTGTCTTCTCCCCGTTTTTGCAATCGAATGCACAGTCGTTGCCTGCCATCGGCATCTGTTCTTCTTTTTCCAACGACAGTCTCGCTGCTGCCAACGGGTTTACTTTCATGGAAGAAACCGTGCGGAAGATCCTTTCACCTGCACTGAGCGAGGCCCAGTTCAGGGAACAGCTGCATGCCATCCGCAGCAGTAAATGCAAGATCCAGAGTTGTAACGTATTTATTCCCGGAACCATGAAACTAACCGGCAACGAAGTAGACGAAGCTAAAGTGCTGGGTTATGTGGACTCCGTGATGCAACGGGCAAAAATCGCCGGAATAAAGATCATTGTACTGGGCAGCGGGGAAGCCAGGAAAATACCGGAGGGCGCGGACCGGGCCAAATGTAAACAACAATTCATTCAACTGTGCCGTAAAATGGCAGTGGTGGCGGCAAAATATAACGTGACCATTGCTATGGAAAACCTCAATTCCACCGAGACTAATTTTGTGAATACCCTGTCAGAAGGCAATGAGATCGTTACCGCCATACAACATCCTAACTTCCGGCTTACGGCAGATATCTATCATATGCTTAAAGAGCATGAATCTCCTGCCAGCATCGAAAATGCCAAAGCAGTACTGGTACATTGCCATATCGCGGAAAGGGATAAACGTACACCTCCCGGTGTAGCCGGCGACGATTTCCGGCCCTATTTTGCCGCCCTGCATAAAATCGGATATACCGGTCATATTATGATGGAATGCCGCTGGGACGACCCTGCTACGCAGTACAAACCAGCCTTCGACTACCTCGAAGGACAACTGAAAGAAGCTTACGCCAAATAAACAACACACTATAAAAAACGCCTTTATATGTCTGAATCAAAAAAAACAAGACGGGAATTCCTGCAACAGTCGTTACTGGCAGGAGCCGGCCTCACGATCAGTGCTATGGGAATGCCCGCCAGCAGCTACGCCCGCATCATGGGCGCCAACGACCGTGTAAATGTGGGACTGGTAGGATTCTCCGATCGCGCACGCCAGGCCCTGTTGCCATCTTTCTTTAATAACAACAAGGAACTGAACTTCGACCTGGTGGCTGTATCTGATATATGGAACCGCCGCAGGGACGAAGGAAAGGCTTTCCTGCAGCAGAAAACCGGGCATAATGTACAGGCCTGTATGAATAACGATGAGCTGTACAATATCAAAGGACTGGATGCGGTATTCATCGCCTCCGCCGATTTTCAGCATGCTTATCATACCATTGAAGCAGTAAAAAACAAGTGCGACGTATACAGTGAAAAACCTTTCGCGGAAACAATGGAAGATGCCCGCAGTGCTCTCAAAGCCGTGAAAGACTCGGGCCGCATTATGCAGGTGGGTACACAGCGCCGCAGTGGTCCAAGCTATCATGCAGCCGCCAACTTTATCCAGCAGGGAAAATTTGGTCCCATTACGATGGTGGAAATGACCTGGAACGTTAACCAGCCAGGCCGCTGGCGCCGCCCGGACCTGGTAAATTCCATTAAAGAATCAGATACCGACTGGAAACGCTTCCTGGCAGGTCGCCCGCAGGATAGCTGGGACCCGCGTAAATATCTCGAATACCGCCTCTTCTGGCCCTACTCTTCCGGTATCTTCGGACAGTGGATGACACACCAGATAGACACCGTGCATTGGTTCAGCGGATTGAAACATCCACGCAGCGCGGTCGCCAACGGCGGCATTTATATGTGGAAAGACGGTCGTAAAAATCCGGATACCCTCACCGCAGTTTTCGACTACGGTCCGGAGAATGATCCTACCAACGGTTTCCAGGTAATGTACAGCAGCCGTTTCCACAACTCCGCCGGCGGTACCAAAGAAATTTATTACTCCAATGGTGGCACTATTGATATGTCTACCAACAAAATAAGCGCTACCGGTGGTCTCACAGAAAGAGAAGCCCAGGAAATGGGGATGCACGCCAACCTGCTGACGCCTCAAACGCTCAGCAATGACGAAGCTGCCACCACCAGCGCCAACACCGGCGGCGACCCGCTCACCAACGCGCATGTACGCAACTGGATGACATCGGTACGTGAACGTAAGCAACCCAATGCGCCGATCGAAGCGGCCTACTCACATTCTATTGCACTCATCATGGGTAATGCGGCCTACCGCACCGGTATGAAAGCCACCTTTGATGAAGCCACCCAGGAAGTAATGGTGGGAGGTAAAGTATTTAAAATGTAAAACACGAGGCGGAGGGAAGACATTCCCTCCGCTTTAATAATCAGTTTGTCCCCATTAGTCTGCGCGTTACCCCATTGTTGAAAAAAGACGGGAATACTTTGTATTTTGGATCAGCGAAGTAATTGCAAGGTATAGCAACATGAACATGAAAATTTTTAACACATTGCTGCCCATTGCAGCAGGATTTACCCTGTTAACCGCACCCGTAGCGGCACAGCAAAAGAAAACACCCTCTCCCAATATTGTTTTTATTCTGGCCGACGACCTGGGTTATGGCGACCTGAGTGCATATGGTCAACGAAAATTCAATACGCCCCATATCGATCAGCTGGCAAAGCAGGGCATGCGGTTTACACAATTCTATGCCGGCACGTCGGTATGCGCACCCTCCCGTGCGTCGCTGGTTACCGGCCTGCATACAGGTCATACTTTTATCCGCGGCAATAAAGAAATACAACCCGAAGGACAACAGCCTATAGCCGACACTGTTATCACGCTAATGGAAGTACTGAAAAAAGCCGGGTATACTTCCGGCATCTTTGGTAAGTGGGGACTGGGCCCGGTAGGCTCGGAAGGTGATCCGATGAAGCAAGGGACAGACCGGTTTTATGGCTATAACTGCCAGCGCGAATCGCACCGCTTTTTCCCAACACACCTGTGGGACAACGATACCAAAGTTGTACTGGAACAAAACGGCCGGCTGGAGCACATGAACACTTATGCGCCGGATCTCATCCAGCAGCAGGCGCTCCGCTTCCTGGATGATAATAAAAACAAACCTTTCTTTTTATACCTCACCTACACCCTGCCACATGCAGAGCTGCAGGTGCCGGATGATAGCCTCTTCCGGCATTTTAAAGGCAAGTTTGAAGAGAAGCCCTATAAAGGCAACGACTACGGTCCTAACGCCACCGTGCCCGGTTACGCTTCACAGCAATATCCGCATGCTGCCTTTGCCACCATGGTTACGAGGCTGGATAATTATGTAGGAGAGGTGATGGCGCGCTTAAAAGAACTGGGCCTGGATAAAAATACCCTGGTAATTTTTACGAGCGACAACGGTCCGCATAAAGAAGGCGGCGCCGATCCGGCATTCTTCAACAGCAGCGGAGGTTTCCGCGGCGTTAAACGCGACCTGTACGAAGGCGGTATCCGTGAACCATTTATTGCACGCTGGCCCGGCAACATCAAAGCCGGCAGTACCAACAGCTTCCAGGGCGCTTTCTGGGACATCATGCCCACACTGGCGCAACTCACCAACGCACCCGCAGTACCCTATACAGATGGCGTGTCACTACTACCCACCCTCACCGGTAAAAAAGGACAGCAACCACATAACTATCTCTACTGGGAATTCCACGAAGACGGCGGCCGCCAGGCCGTGCGGCAGGGAAATTGGAAAGCCGTGCGCCTCCACGCCGCTCAACACCCCGATGGAGCATTGGAATTATACGACCTTTCCACCGACCCCGGAGAAACAAAGAACATAGCCGCCGCCCATCCCGATATTACGCGCAAACTGGCCGCCTACATGCGCGAAGCACACGTGGAGACGGCGTTGTATCCTTTCCAGGAGAAGTAAGCGGATTTTGTCTTTCTCGCTGATTACGCTGATTTTGCTGATTACTCGAATTTTTACTTTTTGATTTTTTTGATTTTCTTAGGATATAAAAAAAGGGAGATAAAAGCGATACATCCGCTTTTATCTCCTTAATCCTTTACAAAATCCAAAAGTAAAAATCCGAGTAATCAGCAAAATCAGCGTAATCAGCGAGAAAGACAAAATTCGCGCTACTAGCTCCGATCCACCAGTTTGTTCATTGCTTCACTATACCTTTCCCCGGTGTTGGGATACTTCCGCAGTAAGTCTTCCAGGTTTTGCAGATCAGCAGGTGTTAAACTCACGTCTACTGCGCCGGCGTTATCGAGGAGGTATTTTCTTCTTTTGGTGCCCGGAATCGGGATGATATTTTCGCCCTGTGCTAATACCCATGCCAGTGCCAGTTGAGCAGGGGTACAGTTTTTACCGGCAGCCAGTTCCGCAAATCCGGCGGCCAGCAGGCGGTTGTTTTCCGCATGTTCGCCCTGGTAGCGGGGGAGAGATTTCCGGAAGTCGTTGTCAGCAAGATTGGATATATCGAGGTCGTTGGTAACAAGGCCCCGCGCAAGCGGACTGAATGGCACAAAGCTGATGCCCATCTCTTTGCAGGCCGGCAGGATCTCTTTCTCCACATCCCTTGTTAACAAAGAGTATTCACTCTGTAATGCGCTGATGGGATGTACGGCATGCGCTTTACGCAGGCTGGTAACAGAAGCTTCAGAGAGGCCGAGGTAGCGTACCTTTCCTTCCTTCACCAGGTCTGCCATGGCGCCTACCATTTCTTCCACCGGCACATTCGGATCGATGCGGTGGGCATAATATAAATCAATCACATCCGTTTGTAATCTTTTTAAGCTGGCTTCCACGGCTTTCTTCATGTACGCGGGTGAACCATCGAACTGCACGGCGCCGGGCGAAGCAGGCGAAGAAGTGAATCCAAATTTGGTGGCCAGGAATATTTTGCTGCGGTTAGGCTTCAATACTTTCGCAATCAGCTCTTCATTTTTACCGGCAGCATACACATCCGCGGTGTCCCAGAAATTGATCCCGATTTCCAGGGCTTTTTCCAGCGTGGCAATGGATTCCACGTCGTCCGGTGTGCCATAGGCATGGCTCATTCCCATGCAGCCCAGTCCAATGGCTGACAATTGTACGTCTGTTGTTCCGAGTGTTCTGTACTTCATATAATGTAATTTCGGGTTGCTGTAATACAATGAGGCAAAGATAGGCGGCGTAATACTTGTATAGTTGTAATTATGACAGTATTAATTGTGCAAATCAAAGATACCCTCTGTACGAAAGGTACCGAATATTCGTATTTTTAAGGCCCATTATGAACCACGATAAACAACATCAGTTAGTTACCGCATTCAGCGTTACCGATATCACCGACTGGTTTTGCGATGATATCCGGTTAACGCATACCGTTTCCCGTTACACAAAGCCCGATAAAATCCGTGCCAGCAACGATACCGATGTGGTACGCCTCCATTTTGGTATGAAAGGCGATTATGCTTTTTCGTATAAACAACTGGACCGTTCTTTTGACCTCATCGGCGGGCATCATAATATTATGTATTCAAATGGCTTTGAGATCGAAATAATGCCCAAAGCCACTGAGATAGAAACATTCGGGATCCAGTTCTCCAAAAAACAATTCCTGGAATTTACCGAAAACGGGAATGAACACCTGCAACGGTTTTGTGAAGCCGTGCTGAGTGGAAAAAGCGTATTGCTGTCTGAAAACTGGGGCCCTATTGATGCGGGTATTCAACAGGTAATCAGCCAGATACTGAACTGCCGTTTTACGGGTCAGCTGAAAAAATTATTCCTCCTGTCAAAGAGTATTGAATTGCTGGTGCTATCGGCCGAAGCATATAATTACACCGCGAAGAAAGACATCTTTATAAAAAATAAAACAGATAAAGAAAAGATCATTGCTGTCAGAGACCTGATCAACGACCGGCTTAGTAACCCGCCTGGCCTCAGTGAAATAGCGCAACTCGTAGGACTGAACGAATATAAACTCAAACGCGGTTTTAAAGAAACATTTAATTCCACCGTGTTCGATTATCTCACCGGGCAACGTCTGGAGCTGGCTAACCAGTACCTGCAGGGAACACAGAAAACATCCGCTGAAATAGCCTATGAGCTGGGCTATTCCACGCCCCAGCATTTTAATAATGCTTTTAAAAAGAAGTTCGGGGTCACTCCCAATTCCGTTAGAATTAATCCGTAAAATGCAATCGGGCGGAACAGCCGTTGCTTAATATTGTACTATCAAAAACAATGTATTATGGACAAGCAGTTAAAACTTTCGGAAAGTACCAGTATCAACGCCCCCGTTTCAAAAGTATGGGCCGCCATCACTGATAAGACCCTGATCAAACAATATTTTTTTGGAACAGATGTTACCAGCGACTGGAAAGTGGGCAGTCCTGTGATCTGGTCCGGTGAATGGGAAGGACAACACTACGAAGAAAAAGGCGAAGTACTGGCGATGGAGCCGGACAAAAAACTATCTTTCACCTACCTGAGTTCCGGCAAAGAAGATAAACCGGAAAACTATTCCGTCATCGTTTATACCCTGAACAGCAACGGTAACGGCGCTACCGGCTTTACCATCACCCAGGAAAATTTTGAAAACCAGGAAGCCTGCGATCATTCGCGCGACAACTGGCGGCAGGTGCTGGCCGGCCTGAAGAAGGTCGCAGAGAGCGTGTGATGCGGATTTTGTCTTTTTCGCTGATTACGCTGATTATACTGATTACCCGGATTTTTACTTTTGGATTTTTAGATTTCTTTAAATAATAATTAAGGGAGATAGAAGCGGATATATCCACTTCTATCTCCCTTAATCCTTTATAAAGTCCAGAAAGTAAAAATCAAGCAAATCAGTATAATCAGCGTAATCAGTGTTCCAAGACAAAATCCGCATGAACAATCTGCGGACTTCCGTTGTTCTAATATCCTGACAACTCCGCCAAACAATCTAAAGGTATTACGTATGAAAATCTTAAGTACTTTAATCATTGTATTATTTGTTTGCATATCCTCCATTGCCCAGAAACCACGTGTGATCATCCTGGCTACCGGCGGCACTATTGCCGGGGAAGGCGCTTCTGCCGACAGGGCGGCTTACACGGCAGGTAAGGTGCCCATTGCATCTTTACTGAAAGCGGTGCCGGGCATTGAGAAAATTGCAGACATTACCGGTGAACAGGTAGCGAATGTAGGCAGCCAGGATATGACCATTGATATCTGGATGAAGCTGAATAAACGGATCAACGAAATATATGCGAACAACGAAGCCGATGGTATTGTGATCACGCACGGTACCGATACGCAGGAAGAAACGGCGTATTTCCTGAACCTCACCGAACGTTCGGATAAGCCGGTGGTGCTCACCGGCTCCATGCGGCCTTCTACCGCTATCAGCGCGGATGGCCCCAAAAATTTATTTGATGCCGTTACCGTGGCTGCCAGCCCCAAATCTGCCGGTCGGGGTGTACTGCTGGTATTTAATGAAAGCATTTTTGACGGCCGTGATGTATCAAAAGGAAATACGACCAAAGTAGATGCCTTCTATGCCCCCAACCTCGGGCCATTGGGCCAGGTGTACGATGGCAGGGTGGCCTATTACCAGAACGCCATGCGGAAAGCAAATAAAGCAACACCTTTTGATATTGCCGGCGTTACCTCACTACCCAAAGTAGGCATCGCCTATATGTATGCCGATGCGGATCCGGTAGCCATTAATAATTTTGTAAAAGACGGTTACAAGGGAATTGTTATTGCAGGTGTGGGCAACGGTAATTTCAACAAAGCCTTTTACAACGCTATCGACGAAGCCATAAAGAAAGGCGTGGTGGTAGTGCGTTCCAGTCATGTTGGCTCCGGACGCGTTACGCAATATGATGAAGTAGACGACAAAGCGCTGGGTACCATTGTGAGTGATGACCTCAACCCGCAGAAAGCCAGGATCCTCCTGATGCTCGGACTTACCAAAACAAGCAATAAGGATATGTTGCAGAGTTACTTTTTCACCTATTGACCCGAAAATATCATTTTATGGGACTGTCTTATATCAAAACTACCGTTGCAGAACAACGTGCCTTGCAGAAATTAAGCCCTTTTGAACTGAAGGACACGCTGATTTCACTGGCACAGAACACCGCACAAAAAAGTATTGAAGTAATGCTGAATGCAGGGCGTGGTAATCCCAACTGGACGGCCGCCACACCACGGGAAGCCTTCTTCCTGCTGGGGCAATTCGGTATTGCAGAATGCCGTCGTAATATGCCCGAAGAGCATGGATTTACCGGTGTGCCGGAGAAAAGCGGTATTGCCGATCGTTTCAAGAGTTTTCTGGCCCTGCATAAAAATGCGCCTGGCGCAGCGCTGCTGCAACAGGCCTATTTATACGGACAAAACGTACACCAGTTTAACGACGATGCCTTTGTATTTGAACTGGCGGAAAGCGTGATCGGCAATGAATACCCGGTGCCCGGCCGCATGCTGGCGCACATGGAACCAATTGTGCATGATTATATTGTTCAGGAGATGTGCGGGGGGGAAAAGCAGAAAGGCAAATTCGACCTGTTTGCCGTAGAAGGCGGCACCGCGGCGATGTGTTATATTTTCGATTCACTGATGCAGAATAAACTGCTGAAACAGGGATCAAAGATTGCATTGATGGTGCCTGTTTTTACGCCTTACCTGGAAATACCGGAACTGGACCGGTACCAGTTTGAAGTGGTGTATATCAATGCAAAGGGCGAAACCAAAGAAGGCCGGCATACCTGGCAGTACCCGGATGAAGAACTGGAAAAATTAAAGGATCCCGGCATCAAAGTATTGTTTTGCGTAAACCCCAGCAATCCGCCATCAAGGGCGCTGGCGCCTGATGCGCTGGATAAGCTGTCAAAGATTGTAAAGAAAGATAACCCCCGTTTGATGATTGTAACGGATGATGTATATGGCACGTTTGTGAACGGGTTCCAGTCGTTGCTGGCAAAAATTCCCTACAACACCATTTGCGTATACTCCTTCTCCAAATATTTTGGTTGTACCGGCTGGCGTTTAGGCGTGATCGCTATTCATGAAGATAATATCTTTGATGAACAGATCGCCGCTTTACCGGCTACTGCAAAAAAAGATCTGGCAAAGCGGTATAGTACCACTACATTGCACCCGGAAAAAATGAAGTTCATTGACCGCATGGTGGCCGACAGCCGCCAGGTGGCGCTGAACCATACGGCGGGATTGTCGTTGCCGCAGCAAACGCAAATGACTTTATTCAGCCTGTTTGCGTTGCTCGACAAAGAAAACAATTATAAACAGGTAGCGCAAACGCTGGTGCATAAACGGCTGAAGCTATTGTGGGATAAGCTGGAACAACAGCAGCTGGAAGATCCGCTTAATACCGGTTATTATTCTGAAATAGATATTGCATCCTGGGCATCGAAAATTTATGGAGATGATTTCCTGAAATGGTTGCAGAAAAAAATGCAGCCCACCGACATTCTTTTCCGGCTGGCAGAAAAAACAGCGATCGTATTACTGAATGGCGGCGGTTTTGCGGGCCCCGAATGGTCGGTAAGGGTATCACTGGCCAATTTACCTACCGATGCTTATACATTGATAGGAGAGAGCCTCACTGAAATTATGCACGAATATGTGAGCGCATATAAAGAAGAAACCGGTAAAAAGTAGCTTTTTTTCATAATGATAGATGTACGGCAGGTGGCATTGCAAGGGCTGCCTGCTGTTTTTTTTATGATTTGGTAATAAGCGGGGAATTGGCCAACTTAGCAGGTATGAAAGCACCCAAAAACGCATGGCGTATATGGCTGTTATGCCTCCTGGCATTTTGCAGTGTATCTGCACACGCGCAGCATTATGTTCCCACAGACGCTGGTTCCAAAGTACAGTTTACCATTATCAATCACCTGGTTTTTACGTCTACGGTGAATGGCTATTTCAAAGGATTAAAAGGGAGTATCCGTTTTGATCCGCGTGATCTGAAGTCGTCATCAATAAACGCTACCGTGGATGTAAATACCATCAGCACCGGTATTGGTAAGCGCGACAGGGACCTGCTGGAGGAGAAATATTTTAATGCGGCAAAATACCCGGTGATGAAGATCGTTTCTTCCGCCATTGCAGCTACAGACAAGCCCTCTACGTACCAGCTCACTGCAGCGCTTACCATCAAGGGAATTACTCGGACCATCACCTTTCCGTTTACAGCAGTAGTATCTGCGGAAGCGGTGCAACTGACCGGTAAGTTTACTATTAACCGGAAGGACTTCCAGGTGGGGCCGGATAATGCCATCGATGATAAGCTCACAGTAACGCTGAACGTACAGGCAAAAAAACAGTAACGGTGATACGCCGTGTGCCCGTACACGGGTATCATCGTTACCGGCAGCCATTACAACGGTTGCGAAAAATGATGGGCGGAGATACGGAATCCCTGCCGGTGATACAGCCGGTGCGCAGGATACAGCCCGTGTCCGGAGTCCAGCTGTACAGAACGCAATCCTTCACTTTTCGCCAGCGCTTTTATATGATCCAGCAACAGGGCAGCATAACCCCGGCCCTGGTATTCAGGAAGGCAGGCCAGATCATCTATATAAATTGTTTTCCCGGTAAATAGCTTGTTCATATGACGGAAGCCTGCAAAGGCCGCCACTTTGGAAGGATCTTCTTCTGCCGTGATATACACAATTTCATATTTTTCAGATTGCATTTCTTTCAGCTGGGGTAACAGCTGTTCCCGTTCCAGGAAGGGACGGAGAAAAAGAATGACTTCACTGCAGGCCTGCAGGTCGGCTTCACTGCGGGCAGTTTTTACAGACACCATATCGCTTGGTTTAAATGGGCTTATTGAGGAATGCGCCGGGTGGTAATCCCGATACGGTCCCACGCGTTAATAATATTCACCGCCATGATCAGCTGGGCAGTACCATTCAGGCCAAATGCGGCCAGCGCTTTTTCATAGGTTTCATCAGTAAGACCTTTTTCGCTGATGAGCGTAATTTCTTCCGTCATAGCCAGGATAATCCTTTCTTCTTCGGTGAATTGCGGTGATTCACGCCATACGGGGAGCAGCAGCAACCGCTGCGTGGTTTCACCTAAATTAAGCGCATCCTTGCTATGTTTATTTACACAAAAGGCGCAGCCATTAATCTGAGAGGCACGTATTCTTATCAGCTCATGATGGAGCGGGGCAATGCCGGTAGTAGCGAGATATTTTTCCAGTCCGAGCATAGCGGCGTAGGCGCCTGGTTCCGTTTCGTTCATCAAAAATCTGGTTGTCATCGTCAATTGTTTTGTATTAAAAATGATCCACAAATTTACCATCAACTGGAGTATCTTAGTAGTCCACTTTGTAATTGTTAAGTAGTCCAGATGCTGCCATTTAAAACGCTCATACAAACAGATAAAACGCTGAAATTGCCGGTGTACCAGCAAATTGCCAACCGGCTCATCGGGCTTATCCAGGAAGGGATACTGAAACCCGGGCTGTTCCTGCCGGGCAGCCGGGTATTGGCGTTGCAGCTGGAGGTGCACCGGAAAACGGTGATTGCGGCTTATGATGAGCTGGTGAGCCAGGATTGGCTGGTGGCAATGCCGCGCAAGGGTGTGATGGTGGCGGCCAATTTGCCGGTGATGAAGCCCAGGACCTACCGGGACGCTGCCTCTCCCTATGAGGATGCAGCAGCCTTTCCATTTCACGAGGTTCCTACCATCACATTGGCAGGTGTGCCGCCGGCTGCCGGTACGCTGATCATCAACGATGGTTTTCCGGATGCGCGGTTGGCGCCGCTGGCCGACTGGGTAAAGGAATGCCGCTCGGTGATTGAAAGTCCCCGGTATGCCAAGCTGCTGATGTATGGTGGCGCTACCGGGCTGGAATCGCTGCGGAAGCAGATGCTGGAGTACCTTTCTGATACACGCGGATTAAACATCAGTATGCCGCACATCATGATTACCCGTGGTGCGCAAATGGCTATCTACCTGGCTGCCGCGTTGCTCATTAAAAAAGATGACCTGGTAATTGTTGGTAGTCCGAACTATTTTTTTGCAGACCTCTGTTTCGAACAGCTCGGCGCAAAGCTGCTGCGGGTGCCGGTAGATGAAGAAGGTATTGATGTGGATATGATTGAACAACTTTGCGGCAAGCGGAAAATAAAGATGCTGTACCTGGTTACGCATCATCACCATCCTACCACGGTTACGCTGAGCGCAGCGCGGCGAATGAAGCTGCTGGCTGTGATCCGGAAATACAAACTGCCTGTGATAGAAGACGATTACGACTATGATTTCCACTACAGCTCGGCGCCCATTTTACCGCTAGCCAGTGCAGATCATGGAGGTAACGTCATTTACATCGGGTCGTTTACCAAATCGCTGGGACTATCAATCCGAATCGGGTTTATGATTGCTCCTGCGGATTTCATTGAAGCCGCTGCCAACCTGCGTCGGCTGATGGACCTGCGCGGGGATAATCTTTCTGAGCAGGCATTAGCCAACCTGCTTGCGGATGGTACCATAGAGCGGCATCTTAAAAAATCAAATAAAATTTATAAAGAAAGGCGGGACCTGCTTTGTCATTTACTGAGCACCAAACTGGGCGACGCAGTAAAGTTTACGGTTCCTTCCGGCGGAATGGCTATCTGGTTGCGCTTCTCCAAAAAATACCCGCTCAAAAAAATCGCTGCAAAGGCAGGGGAACTCGGCCTGCACATGACAAGCGGCGGGCAATACCACTATGGCGCTGCATCGCAGAATGCACTACGCTTCGGCTTCGCTTCCCTCAACAATAAAGAAATTGCTGCGGTGGTGGGGGTGCTCGAAGAGGTGTGCGAATTTTGTCTTGGCTCAGGATTACGCTGATTTTACTGATTAATTTGATTTTATCTTTTGGATTTTTTTTCTGATTTCTAGATTTATAATAATGGAAGATATAAGCGAATATTTCCGCTTATATCTCCCTTAATCCTTTATAAAATCAAAAAAGTTAAAATCAAATTAATCAGTAAAATCAGCGTAATCAGCGAGAAAGACAAAATTCGCTTACTGGTCGAAGAACTGCCTGGTGCGGTTAAGCCGGAGATCTTTCAGCAGGCTGGCTTTGGCGCTGATCGTAAAGCTGAACTGCCGGTAGGTACCGAAGGGAATGAGGTTGATGGAGAGATTGAAGTCGTGCAGATCCCGCGAGATATACATGTTGGTGTAGGCGATTTCCATGTTGGTAAAATCGAAGCCGCTGTTCAGGCCAATCTTCCATTTGGGCGTGAGACTGAAGTCGCCGTTAAAACTTACATATTGCGTGATACGTTTTACTACGCCGCCGGAGTCGGGGATGATGGTGTTGGTATACGATAGGCTATAAGAAAGATCTATGCGCCAGGGGATATCGAAGTCCACGTATTCACCGGGATTGTTGCGTATTTGCGCCAGCTGGCGTTGTTGCGCGGCAAAGGCGGCGTCGCCACCCTGGACGTTTTGGAGGGAATCCATTGTTTGTTCTTTGGCGGCGCCCTTTTTATCTTTCGATTGGAAGGAGGTGCTCATGGAAATGCTGGCGTTGGTTAAACGACCCAGGCTGATTTTTCCCTGCTGCCACACGTATTTATCGATGCGGCGGCCGCGGGCATCTACCTGGTAGGGGTCGAGATTGCCGCTGGCGGAGATGTTCAGTTTATCGAACAGGTTGGTACGGGCGTATAAGCTGAAAGTCGACAACTTAAAGGAGTCGGCCACCAGGTTGTAGCTGCCGTTGATGCCAAAACCATCCAGTAGTTTTATTTTCTTTTCATGGTGCCCGGTGGTATCTTTTTTAGAGAATACTTTCATCTCCAGGTTATTATCCAGCCCGAAGTTAATACCTCCAAAAGCACCAGGGGAAGGTACCCCGATGATGGCTCCGTCGAAGTCGGATACCATTTGTTTATCGCCTTCCTTGTTGTATTGCAGCTCATGGTAATATTGACTGGAAAGGTCCGGGCGGTAGCTCACACTCATGGTGGGCCGCATCACATGGCGGATGGCTTTGATCTTCGAGTTTTTGTTAAAGGTGTACATACCGTACATGGCAGTAGACAGTGACATGCTGGCGCTGATGTCGCGGGCACTGTAAAATCCGGGAATGTAGGTGGTATCGATAGCGCCACCCGCGGTATCCGATCCAGGGTTCTTTTTATTGGGATCCCATTTGCGGACGAATTTCTTGGTATACCAGTATTCTGTATAGTTAATCCCTGGTGATAACGTAAAGGTTTTTTTAAACACCGGGATAGAGAATGAGATCGGGATACTGTGCTGCATGCCGGTTTGCATGGCGTCAAACATGGCTTGTTTACCAAACAGGGAATCCTTGAAGTTAGCCTGGTTGCGCAGGATAGTATTATAGGAGATCCCGATCTTTTCGTACCACTTTGGTGCGCCCACCATTTCCTTTGGCTGGAAAGGATAGATCGTGTTCACCGTGAAAGTGGCGTCCGGGAAGGAGATAGACACATCACGGGTGCTCAGGTTCTGCGAGTGGTTCAACCCCATGGTGAGGTTGTAGGGCTTCCCCTGCCAGGTTTTGGAGAACGTGATAGACGACCCGATGTTATTATTTACACGTGTGTTGTAATCATACACGTTGTACTTGTTATAGGAAGAGGTGCCAAAGTTCACGGCAGCACCGAAGTTTACACCGGGACGTGCTTTGCTGTCCATGCTATGGTTCCAGGTGACCCGGAAATCTTTGGAGGTACTGAACTCTGATTTCACTTCCGGATCGCCGAAGCGGGTGTTGGCAAAGTCGAAGTTAAAGCCGCCGTTGTATTTATAGCGTTTCCGGTAAGTGGGACTGGCTTTGATGCCCCAGCTGCCGTACGAGTAGAGGTCTATGCGCGTGGTGAGGTCGAAGTTGTCGCCCAGGCCGAGATAGTACCCGCCGTTTTCCAGGCCAATTCCCTTTTGCTGGTTCACCACGTACTGCGGCGGCAGTATCCCGGAGCGCTGACCGTGGGTGATGGGGAAAATGGCGAAGGGTATATACAACGGTGTGGGAATGCCTTCAATTTCCAGGTTAGCCGGGCCGGAGATCACCAGCTTATCGGGGATCACTTTTATTTTGCGGGCGCGGAATTGGAAGTGTGGGGTATCGAGATCGCAGGTGGTAAAAGTATTTTTAAAACCGAAGATGGTATTGTCCGGCATCCGTTTGGATTGCTGGCTGGTGATAAATCCTTCTCCGTATACCGACCTGGTATTATAAATTTTTGCTTTCCGGGAGGTAATATTAAACTGCATGGTATCAGATTCGAAGCTCTGGCCGTTGTCTGTCATTACGGGGCGGCCAATGGCTTTGCCGGCGGTATCGGTCATTTTGGTGGCTTCCACCATCCCGTTTTCCTGGTCGAAGCTGATACGCTCCGCGGTGATGTTGGTTTCTTTATATTTGGTATCGCCGCTACCGTACAGGAGTATACGTTTTTTGGGTATCTGCATTACGATAGAGTCTTTCGCCTTGTAATGGATAGGGGCATCCATGCTATCGGGTGAGGCAATGGGCAAAGTATCGGCAGGGAGGCTGTCCAATGCATCCGGTGAAACAATGAGGGCCGTATGAGGTACGCCTGCGGCAATAAGAATAAGGGCAATCAGTAAAACCGAAAGTAGCTGGCAAAGTATTTTCATGTATGCAATTGGATGGCATCCGTGGAGCGAAAATAGTACCGGAATGGTTACGTTTGCTTCGTGTAACTGGTTACAAAAAGGATAGTGACGGGGAACATTTAAGCAAAAGGGAATGCAGATCAGCCGGGATGGCTGTGAGAGACATTTTGGAAGCTGTTGGTGGAAAGTGGAAGGGGTTGATACTTTAACATTTTATTTTGTAAAGGATTGCGCGGATTTTGTCTTTCTCACTGATTACGCTGATTATACTGATTAGTTTGATTTTTACTTTTGGATTTTATTTGATTAAGATAAATAAGGGAGATAAAAGCGAATATCCGCTTCTATCTCCCTTAATCCTTTATAAAATCAAAAGTAAAAATCCGGGTAATCAGTAAAATCAGCGTAATCCTGAGCCAAGACAAAATCCGCTGCGATCACCCTAATAAAATAATCCTCGTAATAAATTTTTCTTGTCGTCCAGTGGTGGCTTTGACGCCAGGAACGCAGACATTTGCTGGCTGCTCAGCACTGTGGCAAGTTTTGTTTTAAAGTCGTTGAACAGGGCGGGCTGCTGCTGCCTGTAAACGCTGAGGTCTTGTTTGTTTGCCAGCGCCAATGTTCTTTTGGCGTCGAGGTAGTTCAGGATTATTTTATTTACCTGTGGTTTTTGTGTATCGGTTACTGAAATGTTTTTCAGGTAGATCATGCTATAATCGGTATTGGCCCTTGTTTGATTATAGCCTTGTTTTACCTGGTTCACCGGCGACAGGTTACTCTGTTGGGCCTGCGCTAATTTGCCGCCCAGTAGAGTTATAACAGCTATGAAGAATATCTTTTTCATCTGATAAAATTTAAATAATAAAATTACTGGTGGTTCCATGTTATCCATCCCAGGGCATCGCCGGCAGTTACCATATCCATGGTAGTTCCATCTGCTTTACGAACAATGTAAAAACCTGCGGAGTTAGCGAAATAAGGGGGTGCTGTTTTCCCAGTATTAAAAACATTGTTGGTAGCGATAATGCTTGGCGGATTCACGATCGGATCGCCGCCGTCGAGCATTTCGAAAGTGAGGCGGCCGCCGCTCTGTAAATAGGGGTATGCCACTCCGCCTGCAAACAGGTAAGGATAACCGTTGGTGGCTCCTACGAAGAAGGGCGACAACACATCATAGAAATCGCCACCACCTGCGTCTACCAGGCCGGGGTAGTATACATACCGGTAATAGGTACGGCCGGGAAAGGTTAGTCCCCGGATATTGTAAGCATCATCCACTCCGCTGATATGGAAGCCCGGAACGGTGAGCCAGGGGTTATCGAGGCCTTCGTTGTAGAAAGCCAGTGCAACGCCTGGTTCCGGCGATATGGGCGCCAGTGCCGGCGAAATGGTAGCCGGCGTACCGTTGACGCTCGCGCTGATAGTACGCGTACCAGGGTTCCAGACGAGGTTGTCGAGGGATTTGACCGTGAGTCCGCCGATGGTAACGGGTTCCTGCAGTATGATGCTGTGCGGTGCAAACTGGCAGCCCACATTGGTAATGTTTTGACTGCCGGCTGTTTTAATATCAAATGATCTGCCGCCAACACCGGGAGTTATTTCGAAGACAACGCCACCGGCATTCACCCGCTTGAAATATTCGAGGATTTTATTGAAGGTGCTGTAAGAACCGAATCCATTGGTATTAAACAAGGTTTGCTCGGCTTGTGTGGCTTTTACCATCACCGCTTCCGCCTGATTCAGGTTACCTTTCAAACGGATGGTGTCGCCCAGTTCCGCTGCGGCAACGTTATCTGCAAAAGCAAATTCAAAATCGGTTCCCCATCCGAACCCTGATCCAAAGGGACTGTTAGATATAGCGGCATCCGGATCGCAGGGCAGATGAACATAGCTGTAGGTATCAAAGATCAGCGTAGGACGCTGGTTAGCTTTGATGCGGTAGCCGGTATTGTTAAAAACGGTGGCAGCTCCCATGTTAAAATCCGACAACATCGATACCTGGCTGTTTTTGTCGAATTTCATATAGTAGGAGAATACCGCTTTAGGCCCGTTGCGGGTAACGCCGCCATTGGTGGAGGTACCGTTGGTGAATTGGGTAACCACCCATCCATAGGGAGCGTCTGTAAGTTTTTGCTGATAGGTGGCCAGGGCCTGTGCTATCCTTACATCTGTTGGTATCCCGTCAATATTAAGGTCAGATTTCCTGTCGCACGCAGAGAGCATCACTGCCAGGCCGAGGAAATAATATATCCATATCTTTTTCATAAATAATAATTCAGGGTGATCAACAATTATTGATAATAGGCGGCCAGTGCTCTGCGGCATTTGCGTTGCAGGGCGTAAAAGTCGATGGACCACGACCGGGCGAAATAATCCACTACCGCTGCTTCTTTTGCTTTGATGGCCTCATACCCGGGTGTTCCCGGACCATCTGTCTGATCGGCCAGTATTTTCTCATAGTCATCATACCCATCGTTGCCATTGTCGGCGCCTATCAGCAGGGAAGCGACCATTTCCACGAAGTCTTCGTTGGGGTCCGACTCTGCATAAGCGGTAATAAATCCGTCCATCCGCGCTTCCTGATCGGCGATATTATACCAGTTGCCGGTGTATCGTGGTGTGATCTGTTTAAATGAAGGAGGAACCACGATATTCTGATTCAGGATGTGTCCAAACTCGTGGTGCATGGTATGTCCCATCCGTTTCAGCGTATTGGAGTCTTTTGCCTGGGCCGTGAAGTTATTAAACTCGAACAGCACCATGGAAGTGCCGCCTTCCGCCTGGCCGAGAATGATGGAACCGTTGCTCAGGTATTGTGCGGACCCTGCTACTTTAAATGTTTTCGGCAGGTATCTTCTCAGGAAAACGTTGCTGCCGGTTTGTTCGTTGTAAGGTCTGAAAGTAACGGCCAGCAAAGCTTTTAATGCCGGGATCATTTTCTCTGCCTTGGGTGGTACAATTTCGTAAGGAAAGTCCAGCTGGCCGGGCAGCCATTTATAGTAAACGGCGATGTTATAAGGTACCGTGAGGCTATCATGTATAAAAATATCTTCCGGTGTGTTGGCGGTAGAGTCGCCGCCGAGTCCAACCGGGGGAGTGGTGAGGCTCACCTTCTCTTTCTTACAGGCGCTTCCCATTAGTAGTAGCAGGAAGATGCCGGTGATTATCTGTAGTTTCATTGGTTTCATTTTAAAAGGTTTACAACAGATGAATTATCTCGGGTTCAATGCCATACCGTCGTTAACTGCTTCCGGCGGCAGCTGTAACAATCTTCGTTTATCGCCGGGCGCCAGTGTCGTGTTAAAATTAGGCGAACCGGTATGTACTACCGGGATATCAAGCCGGAGGATATCGAACCAGCGTAGACCTTCCTGCATGTAAGTAACCCTTTTCATATAGAGTGTAGTTTCAATCATGGATGCGTCCTGAGGCAGGCCATAGAACGACATCATTTTTGCGATGGTGACGTTGTGCCGGGATGGACTGTAGCCAGAAATATTTTTGCTCACCCAGGTATTCATATCCGTAACAGCGGCGGTGTAATTCTTTAAGCGGATATTCGCTTCAATCCTGTTCAGCAGTACTTCATCCATGCTGAGGAGCGACATCACAGTAACATCCGACTTAAATTTCGGGAAGTTAAAATACTGCGGGCCGGAGCCATATATAGACATCGCCAGGTTGCCGCCGGTCACATTGTCCGACAGGAAATATTCCTGGTTAATTTCGGTACCTATGCCATAGCGGTAGCTGTAGTAGTTATCAGGATATTTTGTGCCGGGCGCTTCCTGCAGTAAAATATTAGCAGGATTGGATGCGTGGTTGTAGTATACCACCATGTCATCGTACGACATGCCATAGAATGCATCCTGGTCACGGATCAGGTTAGCCGGGTTGACGCTGCCAAAAACAGCGGTGGCATGTGCAACCACTTTGGCATAATCCCTTTTGAATAGATAAAACCTTGCGGCGAAAGCATTTGCAGCCTGGCGCGTGAAATGGTATTTAGGCGCATTGGCATACAGCTCATCTTTCAGCAGGGGTAAACCAGTGGTGAGATCACTTTCAATTTTCTGGTATACCGCCGCTACATTGCTCCTGTCGTATTTATTGAAAACGGAGGTGCTGATGGTGGTCATGTAGGGCACACCCGGATCGTTGGCGGCAGTAGCCGGGTTATATGCTTTGGCAAACAGGGTTACCAGCATAAAGTGTGCATAGGCCCTGCATACCAGGGCTTCTCCTTTTTGCGCGGAATAATTCGCTGAGTCCGGACCGTTGCAGTAAGACAATGCCTGGTTAGCCACCGCAATAGCGGCATAGCAGGAATCCCAGTAGGCAATGGGGCCATCGGCAGAAATATCATCTGCATCCTGGTATTTAAAAGTTTGCGTATTGATCTGGAAAGTTTGCGGATCAATACCTACGCCGGTGTTGCCTTTGTCTTCCACATTATCGCTCAGCGCTTCACAAAACAACATGTAACTCGCATGCGGATAGGCGGTCGTGAGCAGCTGGGTTACCTGCTCCGGTGAGGTGATCACCGTCCTGTTATCGGGCAGTGTTTCGAGGTACTTCTTACAGCCGGGTAATGTTAGTACGGCGGCAAATAAGCCTATATAGATCAGTAGTTTTTTCATAATGAATACTTTTTGGATTAGAGGCTTACTTTCAGTGAAACGGTTACCTGTTTGTTGACAGGCATTGCTACCCCGCCGGTATTATAAAATTCCGGGTCCTGCCCATGCAGGCGTTCGTCGGCGTAGATAAGCCATAAGTTGTTTCCTGTAGCCGTGAGTGATCCGCCTTTTAATCCTATGCGGGCCAGCAATGGCGCGGGGATCTGGTAACTGAGGGTCACTGATTTTAATCTTACAAATCCACCATCTGCTATGCGGTCGCTGGAAAAATTATAGTTGTTATACGGATAGGCTGTATTTGACAGCAGATCTGTTTGTGTATAGATGTCTGCCACGGAGGGGATATTTGTTTTCTTCTCATCTCCGGGTAAACTCCATCTTCCTTTAAATTCATTTGGCAGCGAGTTAAAATCGGTGTAATCGGTAGTGTATACCGGTGTAAGCCTGATCTTATTTCCTGCCTGGTAAGTAATGAGTGCGCTGAGGGAGAAATCCTTATACCGGAAGGTGTTGCTCCAGCCGCCGGTAATGGTCGGATCGGCGGGGCCTTCGTACTTCAGGTATTTCACATTATGGCTTTGCAGGTACACGCCGGACGATACCGTGCCGGTGTCGTTGATAAAGCGTGCCACGCCGGTGTATGGGTCCAGTCCTGCGTTTTGCAGGGAGAACAGTCCACGTACAGGGTAGCCTTCCAGTGCGCCGCCACCTTCACCTACCAGGTCGAAGATGACCGGGTTGTTTCTGGCATTGGTGATAAGGGTATTATTATAACTGAAGATGAACGTACTCGTAAGGCCTACATTTTTTTGCGCGATGATTTTGCCGGTAAGGGCTACATCCACGCCATGTGATTTCATATCGGCATAGTTGGCGAATTGATTTACCTGTCCGCCTACGCCGGAAGTTTTAATAAGACCGATCAGGTCAAAACTTTTTCTCCGGTAGTAGTCGAAGGTAAGTCCGAGTCTTTCATCAAAAAATCCCATATCCGCTCCGAGGTCCAGTTCATATTTTTTCTCCCAGGTAAGATCCGAGTTTTCGAGCGCCTGTATGAGGATAGCGGTTTGCTGATCTACGAGATATGGCCGGGCGGTAACAAACGACCGCAGGATAGCGGTGGTATTGGTAGCGGCGCCGGTGCTGGCGTTCAGGCCATAGCTGGCTTTGAGCATCAGGTGACTGACCGCGGAAGAGTTTTTAAGGAATGCTTCCTGGTCCACATTCCAGTTACCGGCAACGGTCCAGGTAGGCAGCCAGCGTGCACTGGGAGAGCTGCCAAGCCTGTTGGAACCATCTTCACGGACGGTGGCCTGCAGGGTGTATTTACTTTTATAGGTATAACTGGCATTGGCGTAAAAGGCGATGAACCGGTCGAAGTCGTTGCTCACACCATAGTAGGTTTGGTTTTTCTCTGTCATTTTTTTGATGAAGAGATAATCTACAAACGGTGTTCCGCCGCTGTTGTATTGATAACCCACGCCTACGTTGTTGGACGTCTGGCGGTCGGCATATTTTACTTCCTGGCCAACCAGTGCGGATACCTGGTGTTCATCGTCGTTGAACGACTGGTTATAGTTGAACTGGTTACGGAAGGTATAGTTTTTCAGTTCCACATCATTTCTCCGGTAAAATCCTCCGTAGGGCAGTACTACTACAGCCGGGTCGTTGGGGAAGTCGGGGTTTTTGTAGAGAAATGGATTCCGCTGATTGATGATGCTGTTGCCATTGGCGCGGTAGGAATTGGCTTCATTGGAGTTTTCATTTGATTTATGCTCCGCACTTGTCCGTGCATAACGGATGGCGCCGGTAAAATCATAATTAAAGTGGGGACTGAATTTATAATTCAGGTTACCCTGTAATCTGAAATCGATGACGTTAAGGTCTGTAAAATTATTCCTGGTTTCTTCAATGATGTTGAAGGGGGCAAAGTTTCGCGTAAAGTATTCGAGCTGACCGTTTTCATCGTACGCCCTGAGTGCCCTGCTGGTGCTGAGTGCGTAGGAGAAAGGATTGATATCGAAGTCCCTGGTATAGGTGCCCTGTACTTTGTCAGATACGCGGTCTTCTGTGCCTGGTGCGCGTTGCTGGCGTACGTTACCGTTGATCTGGAGGCCGTAGCTTAGCTTATTATTAGGTGTATAGTTGGCGCGCATATTCACCGTATATCGCTTCACATTATCTGCAATGGTCCATCCGGCGTCGTTATAGAAGCTGGTGGAAAGATACAGTTGTGATTTTTCGTTGCCGGTGGACAGGCTCAGTGAGTGTTCCTGGGTGAGGGAATTACGGAACAGGATATCGAACCAGTCGGTGTTTGCGTTGGCATATTGCATGAGCCATTGCTGCCGTGCTTCCGGGGTGTTCAGTACCGAAAATTTATCGCTGCCATCGGGATATTGGAGCAGGCGCCCCAGTTTTCCGTAGATGCCCGACGTACGTTCGTTGATCTGTTCTGAATACTGGAGCAGTTGTTTACGTTCCAGTTCAGCATATACCGACATCTGGTCGGCGGAGTTCATGATATCGTAGTTTTCGTAGGAGGGTTTCAGTTGTACGCCGAAGTTGCCGGTATACGCCACTGCCGCCCTGCCTGCCTTACCTTTTTTGGTGGTGATAACGATTACGCCGTTCATGGCGCGGGCGCCATAGAGCGCGGTAGCCGCCGCATCTTTCAGGATATCGAACGTTTCAATATCGTTAGCATTCAATCCGGCTACGGCAGACCCCAGGAGCGTATTGATATTACCGCTGGTGAGCTGTTCGTTGGAAACGTTTACGATATCTTCCAGTACCACGCCGTCCACCACCCACAGTGGCTTGTTTTCACCGGAGATAGAAGTAGCGCCGCGGATACGCACTTTAGGCGCAGAACCGAATGTACCGGAAACGTTTTGCACGCTTACCCCGGCAGCACGGCCCTCCAGCATACGGCTTACGTCCTGTACGCCGTCTATTTTCACATTATCCCCTTTGAGGGTAACGGCAGCGCCGGCAAATTTCTTACGGTCGATATTCTGGAAACCGGTTACTACTACGCCTCCCAGTTCTGTTACATCTTCTTCGAGGGAAATTATCAGGTTGTTGGTGGCTCTTACTTCGCGGGTTTTATAGCCCACGGCAGATATCACGAGCGTGGCGCCATCCGGTACTTCGAGGTCAAATGCACCTGCGGTGTTGGTAATAGCGCCCCTCGTAGTGCCTTTTACTTTTACCGAGGCGCCAGGTAATGGTTCTCCTTTGTTGTTGCGGATAATGCCGTGCACAGGTGCCGCAGCTTTGACGGTTTGCCGCAGTACGCCGGGAGGGAGTTTTTCCAGGGAATCCCTGGCGCTTGCCTGCAAAGAAAGCGCGAGCAGAAAAAGGGACAGTAGCTTCATAGTTAACAGCGATTTAATTGAATATAATCCGGGCAATGTAGGGTAGGGAAACGCACCCAGCTTTCTACATCTTTTGGTTGAATGCATATGAGGCAATAAGGGTTTAATATTACATTCTGGTTGATATCACTATCGCTTCCCGGCAGTATTGATGATGGCTCCGACTTGATAAATAAAGCAAAAACTTACCGGGTATCTTATCTTCTTCAGTACTTTATCATAGTGTATAAGGCTAATTTAACTAAAATTATTATACCATCAGGAGCAAAAAAACAGGAACGGTTAATTTCGTCCCGGCAACGGTTGCGCATTTTGCCGTAAACGATTTTTGCTGTATTTTGCCCCTTCTTATGAAACTAATCCCATTATTCCAACGTCATGCATGATAATGAATTATGGTACTCCTATAAAGAAGGAGATGTAAAAGCCCTGGAAGGATTATATGAATTGTATTATTCCCCGCTCACGAACTACGGATTTAAATTTACGCCCGATAATGTATGCATAGAAGAAAGCATGCAGGATCTTTTCCTGAAGCTATGGCAAAACAGGGAGCGTATTGAAAGTCCGGCAGTGGTGAAACAGTACATGTATCTTTCTTTCCGGCGTATCCTGCTTCGGAAGCTGGATTATAATCCTTCGCGGCATGAGGAAGAGCTGAGTGGAGAACATATTCCTTTTCAACTGGAACTTATCGGCGGACATCCGATGGTGAGGAAAGAGCGTATGGAGGAACTTACCGCCAAAGTAGATATGTTGCTCTCTATTCTTACTAACCGGCAACGGGAGGCGGTATTCCTGAAATACTATGAGGATCTTTCTTACGAAGAGATCGCTGACATTATGCACATGAATGTAGTGGGCGCCTACAAGCTGATATATAGTGCGCTCGAAAGTTTGCGCGAACAGTTTGGCGACTTCACTTTACTCCTGATCCTTTACGTTTTAAAACGGGCCTGAAAGCTGGAATTAATGGATAAAAAAAGCAGCGAAGATTTCCTTCGCTGCTTTTTTATGTTAAGCTGTTTTGCAGAAAGCAATATGATCATGTACCTGTGGTATTTTCTGGTAGCCGTTGGTAAGACCTAATTGCAGATCCAGCCAGAGAATATACGCGCAGGGTTCCATTCCGGCGGTAGAGAATACCAGGCTGTTGTTATGGTATTCCGCCGCTGTCGGTGGTGGTCCGCCGTGGAAGGACGCCGGGAGTACCGGGTTGCCTTCAAAGCGGATGGTGAATGCCTCGATGTGCGGGTGGGCAATGGTGTATTGCGCGGTAACGGTGGTGGTGATGCCTCCGCAACCATGGCCGCTGCCGGTAGTTTCTCCGATTTCCAGCATGGCTGCTGCGAGAATATTTTCATCGCCGGTATAGCCCCATCCGGGGTGTCTTCTTTGTTTATAATTCACATTGGACACGACTATTTTCTCCAAGGTGTTGATAGCGGTGAGTGTAGTGGTACCAACTTTTCTTGCTTCGAAGATAATTTTGAAAGTATGGATGCCTGCCCTTTGCGTAGGTGGTACGGCGTTGCCGGCTACGAGCACAGCGGGGGCGGTGAGATCGAAATTATCCCTTGCGAAGGTGGTGCCGGTGGCATTGAGTACCAGCTGGGAAGTGTTGAGGATAGCCAGTACACCATTAGTAGGGGTGAAGATACCAGTGGTTAAGTTATTGCCGCGTGGTACCGGGATCCACACTTCTCCGGCGCCGTTGATGGCCGGGGTAACAATGACCGCGTCGTGCGTCCAGGTGGTGGGGCCGGTTTGTTTCAGCAGTTCACCGATCTTGAATGGCAGCAGGGCGCTGAGTACCTGTGTGGCGCTGAGTTCGTAGCTGGTGTCGGCGTTGATGATGCGGAAGCGGTATTCCATTTCATTGGAGTTGGTGCCGCTGGGCAGGGTGCCGTTAAGATCAAGCGCACCGTAGAAAGAAAGACGCGGCACATCGGTAGTATAACCCTGTGCATCAAACTGGGCGCCGGTGGGGCCTATGTCGTAGGCGCCTACTCTTTCAAAGAGGGCGGGTACTTCATTATTAGGTGTGATATCATCCGGTACGCAGAGTTCTATGCAGAAGCAGGGGCCGCGGTTGGTACGGTCGGCGCGATGGCCCACGCTGCGGTCTTCTTTCAGCAATACCGCGCCGGATACGGGTTCGGTGATGCTGAAATAGAGATCGGGACCTGCCGGCCATTCCACGTTGAGCCAGGGCGACAACAGCGTTTGGCTGAAGTCGGCCATCGTATAATCTATCCGGAAATGCCCGGTGGCATCGGTGAGCTGACTGCCAAGCGGATCATCCTGGAGCCAGTCTACATCAAAAGCGGCTACGCGCAGGCCTTCAAGGGGTTTCTGGGTTTTACAGTTGATCACGCGGCCGCAGATGACCCATGCATCGTATTTAGCGCGGATAAGACACCACCAGCGGTTGGGGATTACATATTCCCAGGAGGCGAAGAAATCATTTTCCTGTCCGCGCCACCGTGGCTGGAGGGTAGTGATGTGAAACTGCAGGGTAGGCAGTTTGCCCGGGTAAGGTTTGGGCCGTGGCACATTGCCGCATTCGAAGTCGATTTCGAAGGCTTCGCCTTCATATTTACTTTCCCTTCCAAGAGAAAAGGCGAAGTTGCCTTCCGCATCGGTGAGGGCTTCTGCCAGCAGGTTGCCGGCTTTCTTTTTGGCTTCTTCTGCAGATACTTCATGGAAGGTTTCCTTCTCTGCAGCAGTAGCCTGCAGGACAACTTCCCGGGAAACGGCGGCCCGGTAAAGCCGGATCTTAACATTGGCAATGGCTTCTATGCAATATTTATCGCACAGGAGGCCCTTTAAATTGCCTTTGAACTGGTAGCTCATGACATTATTTTTTGGGGTTATTTTAAATCGGAAGCAGGTGCTTTTGGGGTGTTCTTCACTAGAATTTTTTGGGGACTGTTTGTGCTGTTATAATGGCCCCTGCCTCTTTAACAAATCTCCACCTAAATTCCTTCGTTATCAAGAGGATAAGTGCGGGAAATGCCAAATGCGTATATATCGCGCGGTGGCGGGAATGCGCTGATAAATGGAAAGGTATTTTGGGCATCCGGGATAAAAGCGCTTATTTTGCCGGTTAGGTTTGGTAGAGCAACATGAAAGAAGATAGCAGCAATTATTCCCTGTATGATGAGGAGGATTTGGTGACAGCTTTCCAGGTGAGTGAGGATATGCGTGCGTTTGAAGAAATCTATAAAAGATTTTGGTTCAAGCTGTACAGCGCTGCTGTGAAGCGCACGAGTTCCCAGCACGAGGCGGAAGAGCTGATCCAGACCATTTTTGAGCGGTTGTGGACCAACCGGCGCAAGGTGGTGATCCATAATATAGGCGCTTACCTGGCTGTTTCGCTCAGAAATAGCCTGCACGATTCCCAGCGCAGGAAGATGACGGCAGAAAAATACATGGAAACACTGGACACCGATCCATTGGTAAATACAACAGAAGAAGATGTAAACAGGGAGCTTCTCCTGAAAGACATCGAAAAAACGTTGCGGGAGCTGCCGGAGAAAACCCAGGCCGTTTTCCGGTTGAGCCGTTTTGAAAATAAGTCGGTCCGCGAAATAGCAGGCAACCTCGATCTCACCGAAAAGGCCGTGGAATATCATATCACAAAGGCTATAAAACTGCTGCGGCAGCGGCTCCGCGGCTATATGTCTTCCTTCCTGTAAAATTCTTTAAATTTTTTTTAGGGGTTTAATTCAGTTATGCGTCAATGTAATCAGATAAACTGATTCCATGAGCCAATATGAATTCGACGACCTGCTTGAAAAATATCTTTCGGGGCAATGCACCCCGCAGGAGGAAAAACTGGTATTGGCCTGGTACCGTTCATTTATCAACGAAAGTGAAATAGAGATATCTGCAGAAGAAAAGCAGCGCATTGAAAGCCGGATCTGGTCCAATGTAACTGCCACTGTTGGCAGTGGGGAACCGGAAACACCGGTAGTGCGGATGTGGCCCCGGCAGGTAGCGCGGTTAGCTATTGCGGGCTGCCTCGTACTGGCCGTTACAGGCGCCTGGTATTGGTGGTCGCAGCAACGGACCATTACGCCAAGGAACATATTTACGCAGGAGCCTATCCCGGGAGGATACGTATCCGTTTTCAATGAAACGGACAACAACCGGGAAGTGGCACTGAGTGACGGATCGGAGGTGAGGCTGGAACCGGGAAGCATAGTGTATTATCCGCCTGCATTCAGTGGTCATACAAGAGATGTGTACCTCAGCGGAAACGCATTTTTCCGGATAGCGCACGATGCCAGCAGGCATTTTATCGTACACACCAGCGAAGGAGTGCTGGCAGAGGTATTGGGAACCAGTTTTTATGTGAGCCATGACAAAGTAAGTCATAAAGTAGAAGTAGCCGTGGTAACCGGGAAAGTATCTGTTTATGAACGGAAGAAAAAGAATGATACTTTATTTACAGCATCTGCCAACAGCATTATTATTACACCCAACCAGAAGGTTACATATAAAACAGAAAATAACCAGTTCACCACCTCGTTAGTAGACGATCCAAAGCCGGTAACAGCACCGGAAAAGCAGCCCACGTTCAGTTATGAAGATGCTTCGCTGGAAGAGGTATTAAAGGCTTTGGAAGATACTTATGCCATTACCATTGAAACAGATAACGGGCAATTCAGCCGTTGTCATTTTACAGGAGATATCACGAAACAACATCTATACGAGAAGCTGGACATTATTTGCCAATCTGTTCAGGCTTCATATGAAGTAAAGGGTACCACCATTTATATAAAAGGGAAAGGATGTAATTAATGAAGATACTATAAAAGTCACCAAAAGAAAAAACTGGTAATGTGGGGCATTACCAGTTTAGTAAAATTAACCGTTTGCCGCGGTTAAAATGCGCTATGTCCGCAAACTTTCAATTAACGAAACAAAGCCACACAAGTTATGAAAAAAAAGCGATTCGCTGCCGTAATCTACTACGTTATGAGATTAACTGCTGTTCAACTTATTCTTGCTTCCGTTTTTTCACTGTCGCTGTACGCCAATAAGGTGAACTCACAGTCTGTGCTGGAAAAACCGATCTCCATTTCGGCAGAGCAAACTTCCGTGAGGAAGCTGCTGAACCAGATCCGGACCCAGACGGGCGTGAATTTCACCTATAGCAGCGATATGGTGGATGTAAACCGGAAGGTATCCGTAGAGCTGAAATCCAGACAGCTGAAGGAGTTTTTTGATGATATTTTAAAGCCTATGGGCATCGGCTTTAAGGTGATAGACAACCAGCAGGTCCTGCTGTTCCTCACACCTGCCGATGGCCGTCAGAATATAGTGGTAACCGGTGTGGTAACCGGTGAAGACGGTTTACCGGTGCCCGGCGCTACCGTGAGAATAAAGGGCAGCACCACAGGCACCACCACCTCCCCGGATGGTAAATTCACCCTGCCGGTTCCCGACAAACAGGCGGTGCTGGTGATTTCGTTTATTGGTTATCAGCCGCAGGAAGTAGTGGTAGGAGAACAAACGCATATCACCGTAAAGCTGACTGCAGAAAACAGTAAGCTGAATGAAGTGGTGGTAGTGGGTTATGGTACTCAGCGGAGGAAAGATATTACTGGTGCAGTATCTGTTGTGAAAGCAGACGCTTTTGAAAGCAGACCGATTGTAAGCGCCGCAGCAGGCTTACAGGGCCAGGCCGCCGGTGTAACCGTTACCGCGCCTTCCGGCAAACCCGGTGCAGGACTGAACGTGAGCATCCGTGGTAATACCTCCCTGAATGCCAGCAATAACCCACTGTTTGTAGTAGACGGGGTGATTGTACCAAACATTGATTTCCTGAATCCGAGCGATATTGAAAGTTTCTCTGTGCTGAAAGATGCGTCTTCCGCCGCTATCTATGGCGCCAGCGGAGCGAATGGCGTGGTGCTCGTTACCACTAAAAAAGGAACCAGCCAGTCGAAAGTATTTGTAAACGCCTATACCGGCATGTCCAATTTCGCTAAGAAAATGGATGTACTAAATACAGCTCAATATCAAACGCTGATGGGCGAACTGGGCATCACCGATCCCAATAACCTGAACACCGACTGGCAGAAAGAAACATTTAAAACCGGCCGTGAGCAGAATATCCAGGTAGGTGTTTCCGGTGGTACCGAGAAAGGACATTACTATGTGTCCGGCGGTTACCAGAAACAAAAAGGAGTGGTGGCGCCGGCAGATTATGACCGTTATTCTGTTAGGGCTAACATCGATAATAAAGTGAAAGACTGGCTGACACTGGCCTCTAACCTGTCGTTCAACAGATCCGTTTACGTAGATGTGCCGGATAACAGCGGCGTAGCGAGAGGAGGCACCATCCTGTCGGCCTTAACATCACCGCCAACCATCGGTATTTATAACGCAGATGGCACCTATACATCTAACCCAAATAACAAAAGCTGGCAGAATCCTATCGCCTATGCTTTTGCACCACAGCAGAAAGCCATCAACAACCGTTTCCTGGGAAATGTAAGTGCAGACTTCACCATCCTGCCGGAACTGCATTTCCGTTCTAACCTCGGTGCGGAATCGGAAGGCTACCGGTATGATTATTTCCTGGACCCTTATTCTACTGATTACGGCGCGAAGGAAAAAATTGGTTATGGTAAATCCCAGTCGATCGAACGTTTTGTATGGTTATGGGAAAACACCGTGAGCTATAACAAACAGTTTGGCAAACACAATGTGGGCGCTATGGTTGGTCATACCATGCAGGAATCTGATTATAATTTCACCGATGATATTGCCAAAGGATATACCAGTGATAAGATACCTACGCTGACAGGTTCCACTATCCGTGAAAAACAGGAAGTAACGAAAAGTCAATGGGGCAAACGTTCTTACCTGGGCCGCCTGAATTATGGCTATGCTGATAAATACCTGTTCACCGCTACCATGCGTTATGATGGCTCGTCGAGGTTTGCACCGGATGCACGTTACGGATGGTTTCCGTCTGTATCAGCAGCATGGCGTATTTCCAATGAAGACTTCTTCAGCAAAGACGGTATCGTAAATGACCTGAAAATCCGTGCAGGCTGGGGTAAAACCGGAAACGACGGTATCGGCGATTACGACTGGCGCCGGCTGTTCAGCAGCAATGGCACCGGTGGTTTAAACTTCACCAACCTGCCAAAGAACGACCTGACCTGGGAAAAAACTACGCAGAGCAACGTGGGTGTGGACCTGAGTATCCTGAACAGCCGCATCAATATTACCGCTGATGCCTATATCAAGAAAACGAATGACCTGCTGGTGGATATCCAGCCACCTGCCAGTTCCGGCTTTGGTACTCAACGTTACAATGTGGGCAGCATAGAAAATAAAGGAGTAGAACTGAGTGTGAATGCACTGATCATCGATAAAGAAGTGAAATGGAATGCCAATGGTAATATTTCCATGAACCGCAATAAGGTCTTGAACCTCGGTCCTACACCAAGTTTAGGTTATGGAGATGTATATGAAAGAGGTAACGCTATCCGTGTAGAACCGGGTCATCCCCTCGGTGCATTTTATGGTTACGTGGCACAGGGCGTTGATCCTGCTACCGGTAACATGATTTACGCAGACCTGGATGGCGACAAGAAGTTATCTGATGGTGACCGCACCTGGATCGGCAATGCGCAACCCGACTTTATCTATGGTTTCACAAATAGCATCAGTTACAAAGGCTTTGACCTGAATCTTTTCTTCCAGGGTATCCAGGGCAACGAGATATTCAACGCCACCCGTATGGAACTGGAAGGTTTGTACGACTCCAAGAACCAGAGTACCGCAGTATTGCGCCGCTGGAAACAGGCAGGGGATGTTACAGATATCCCAAAAGCTGAAAAAGGAAATACCATCAACAGTGCATCGTCTTCCCGCTTCGTGGAAAACGGTTCTTACCTGCGCCTGAAATCAGCTACGCTGAGCTATAAATTTTCAAATGATCTGTTGAAACATATCGGCGTTGGCCGTTTGAATGTGTATGTGACAGGACAAAACCTGCTGACATTTACCAGGTACAAAGGACTGGATCCGGAGGTGAGCAAGGATGCAGCCAACGGTCCGGCTATGGGTATCGATTATGGAACCTATCCACAGTCACGCGCCTTTATCTTTGGTTTGAATGCTGAGTTTTAGTCTTAACAATTAATTATTCCAAGTATGAAACAATTCACTTCTTATATAGCTACCGGTTTTCTCAGCGTGTCTTTATTGTCATCCTGCACAAAGGATCTGCTGGACAAGAAGCCAATTTCCCAGTCGGAAACTGCCACTGCAGAGTCGCTGCTGCTGGGCGCCTACGATAATATGTATGATGAGTACTACACCTCCGATTTCCTGACCAACGGAGATGTATCTGCAGATAATGGTTATGCAGGTGGTGACAACGCGGCAAACTTTTCCATTGATAAGTTCACCGTTAATTCCATCAACGGTAACGTGAAAAGAGACTGGAAATACCTGTACACCGATATAAAAAACTGTAACCTGATCCTCAGCATCACGCCCACCACGGATGATAAAGGATTAACGCCCGAACGTCGTGAGGAGATCATGGGAGAAGCATCCTTCCTGCGCGCATGGCATTACTTCAACCTGATCAGAAGCTGGAAGGAAATCCCGATCATCACTGCTATTCCAACAGACCTGCAAAGTATGTACGTGGCTAAAAAGCCTGCGGAAGAAGTATATGCGCTGATCATACAGGACCTGGAATATGCGTTGACCCGTGTACGTGATAATCCACCTGCAGGTAACAAAGGGATTGTGGCGAAAGGAGCCGTAAATGCGTTGCTGGCAAAAGTATATGCACAGAAACCCAACCCCGACTGGAACAAAGTAGTTGCCTACTGTGATGCAGTAACCGCCAGTGGTTACGACCTGGTGCCGGATTTTGCTACCCTGTTTACCGTAGCGGGAAAGAATAATATTGAGTCCATCTGGGAAACACAATTTGATGGTGTTTTGCACCAGAACTGGGTAACGGGTATGAATACACCGTTTATGTGGGGCGACTGGAAAAAGTTCAATATTCCTTCGCATACAATCGTAGCTGCTTTTGATGCGGAAGGCGACGCGGTGCGGAAAGCGGCCAGCATTAAATTTGTGAATGTTTCCTGGACGGACGACTATTGGAAACAACCGGTCCCGGTGATCTATAAATACAACGACGCCGATGGTAAAAGCAATATTTACCGTCTGCGTTATGCCGACATCCTGTTGCTGAAAGCGGAAGCGTTAACAGAGCTGAACAAGCTGGATAACACTGCCAACGGCGCGCAATACTACATCAATAAAATCAGGCATCGTGCAAAGCTGGGCGACACCCCTGCCAAAACACAGGCAGCACTGCGCCTGGCAGTGGAAAAGGAAAGACAGCTGGAACTGGCGTTTGAAGGCCATCGCTGGTATGATTTGCTCCGCACTAACCGCGCCATCCCGGTAATGAATGCACAGAAAGATGGCAATGGCAACAACCTGAACTACAACGTAACTACGGATAAATTATACTTCCCTATTTCGCAGGACGAAATAGACAGCAATCCTAACATTAATAAGTAAGTGCAATTATAAAAATGAAAACGGAACAGGAGCCTGGATAACACCAGGCTCTTTGTTTAAATACCCTTTCCATATGCAAAAAATATTTCGCCCTATATTATTTGCCGGCGGCCTTGCGCTGGCACTCTTCGCCTGCTCCGGCAGTAAAGGCATTACACAACCCTTAACACCGGTAGACACCAATGGTGCTAACGGCGCCACAGTTAACTGGTGGGTTACCACCGGGGATCAGCAAAGCCTGTTGAAACCTGGAAACGGGCAGCCGGTATTCAGTAGCCCCAACGCCAACGGTTATACGACTATTGAAGTGGACAGCAGCACAGCTTTCCAGGAAGTAGATGGCTTTGGCTATACTCTTACCGGCGGCAGCGCGCAACTGATCAATGCCATGAATGCCACCGCGAAGCAGCAACTGTTGCAGGAGCTGTTTGGTAATACCGCTAACAGCATTGGCATCAGTTACCTGCGCATCAGCATAGGCGCCTCTGATCTGAATGCCACGCCTTTTACCTATAATGATGTACCGGCAGGACAAACCGATTTATCATTGACACGTTTTTCACTGGAGGCAGATATGTCCGCAGGCACAGGTTTGATCCCTTTGCTGAAAGAAATACTGCTGATCAATCCGCAGCTGAAAATACTCGCAACGCCATGGAGCCCACCGGTATGGATGAAGGACAATGCTTCTTTTAAAGGAGGCGTCCTGCAAACAAAGTACTACGAAGTGTATGCACAATACCTGGTGAAATACCTGCAGCAGATGAAAGCAGCCGGTATTACTATTGATGCCATCACACCACAAAATGAACCATTGAATCCCGACAATAATCCCAGTCTGAAAATGGTGGCGGAAGCGCAGCGCGACTTTATCAAAAATAACCTGGGGCCGGCCTTTGCGGCGGCGGGAATCGCCACCAAAATTATTATATACGATCACAACTGCGATCACCCGGATTATCCGCTGACCATCCTCGCCGACGCAGCGGCCGCGAAGTTTGTGCATGGCAGTGCCTTTCACCTCTATGCAGGCGACATCAGCGCGTTATCTACTGTTCATGCTGCGGCGCCTGATAAGGCCTTGTATTTTACCGAGCAATGGACCAGTGCTACCGGCGGTTTCGACGGCGACCTGAAATGGCATATAAAAAATGTGATCATCGGGAGCATGCGTAATTACAGTCGTACTGCGCTGGAATGGAACCTGGCCAACGATCCTAATTACGGTCCGCATACCCCCGGCGGCTGCACCGAATGCAAAGGTGCGCTTACCGTCAGCGGCAGCAATGTTACGCGGAATGTGGCCTACTATATCATTGCACATGCATCCAAATTTGTACCTGCGGGTTCCGTACGGATTAGCAGCAACAATGGCGGGAATTTATACAGTGTGGCCTTTAAACGCCCAGATGGAAAAAAGGCGCTGATTGTATTGAATGATAATAATGCAGCTGCTTCTTTTAACCTGAAGTACCAGGGGAAGCAGGTGGTACCTGTTTTGCCTGCCGGTAGTGTGGCTACTTTTGTGTGGTAATTTTTTTTTCGGAGTTATGAAAGATGATCAGTTTTTACTGGTCATTTTTTTTTGTTAATCATTTTCTTTTAACCTGTTCTTTACGGATGTTTTGTATTGGAAAGATATATTTGTTGGCATATTGTTTAACCCATAAGAACCTGTGAAAGGCGGGAGCTATTGGATCTGCGCCGGGCGGCGGTCGAACTGTTTGAAATTTACTAAGGGATGTCATTAAATTGAATGAATTTGGAGAGGTATGAATGTACTGCTGATTCTCAATTCAGTAGTTTTACGTTTGATAGCATAGGTCCGAACAGAACCATTAGAAAGGTTGTAAATTATGAGCAGATTCCTGGTATTTTTTTACCCGATGGTTCTGCTGTAAGGAATTTGGCATTTGGTGACTGGAACGAAGTGGAGGAAAGAATTGATGACGGCATTGTTTCTAATAATAATGACAGGGATAAAGTGCTTGCAACCGTTGCTTCCACAATTATTTCGTTTACAGAAAGCATGGAAAAATACCTGTCTATGCAGAGGGCAGTTCTCCGGCGAAAACGAGACTGTATCAAATGGGGATCAATGCCCGCCTGGATACAATTAAATCATTGTTTTGGATTTATGGCCGCATTGAAGGAGAATGGGAAGTATTTGAATCAGGGGTTAATTTTGAGGCATTTCTGGTAATTCGGAAATAGTCTTATTTTTGTTGATAACAAATGTTTGATTATGTTTTTAAAGTATGTAAGAAAGAAGAAAAATATACCTTCAAATATCAGGGTTTGTACTGCTATGAGAGATTACAGCAAAGAAGACTTTTTTATCAAAAAATTGGAAGCCGCAAGAATTGCCATTATTAAATGGGGGCTTCCCAAAGAATTATACGTTAAATAATGCAACTTTCTTCAGATTAGAGCATATTCCTACCTGTGTCCATTTCCGAACACCCCCTGTCTTAAATCCGGACAAATTATATTTTTAATACATTCAATTCCGCCTGATTCTAATACCCCTCGTCACTGGCATTTTCTTCGCAGTCAAGTCCGCGGTCCCGTGAGATAGATATCTTTCAAAATCCAATTTCCTGCTGATGTTTAAAAACTATCTCAAAATTGCCTGGCGCAATCTCTGGAGAAATAAAGTTTTTTCTTTTATCAATGTAATGGGCCTCACTATTGGTCTTACTGCCTGCTTCTTCATTTTCCTGTATGTACATTTTGAACTTAGCTATGATAAGTTTCATAGTAAGGGAGACCGTATCTACCGCGTTATCTGTGACATAAAAACGCCCAGCGAAATGATAAAAAGCGGAAGTACGCCATGGACGTTTGGGCCGAACATGCAGCACGACTTTCCGGAGGTAGAAGCATTTACGCGGCTAAACCGCGCTAATTTGCTGGTGAAGAAAGGTAACCTGAGTTTCCAGGAAGAGCATTCCATGTTTGCGGATTCGTCGATCTTCCGGGTATTTGATTTCAAACTTATTTATGGTAACCCGGCTACAGCGCTGAGAGATGTGAACGCTGTGGTACTTAGTAAAACAGCTGCTAAGAAATATTTCGGGAATACAGATCCGGTAGGACAAACCGTGCAGCTCACCGGCGAGCTGGTACCGGTCACAGTCACCGGCGTGATGGAAGACATGCCACAGAATTCGCTGATCAAAGCAGATATGCTGGTGTCGATGTCTTTTTTGGTGAGTAGAAATCCGCGCCTCGATGACTCGTGGGGCAATTTCGGCGCAACTACTTTCCTGCTGCTGAAACCTAATACAGACGCTGCTGCGCTTGCGGCAAAGTTCCCGGATTTTATAGAGCGGCATAATGGCGACGAGAGAAGAAAGGCCAAAATGCTCTATACCGTTTTACTGCAACCGCTGGAGCAGATCTACCTGCATTCCGACCGGTCCTCTTTTGAGAATGGCAGTATAACCAATGTGTACATTTTTTCCGTTATTGCCATTTTTATATTGTTTATTGCCTGTATTAACTTCATCAATCTTACCACTGCGAGGTCGGTAGAGCGGGCGAAAGAGATTGGTGTACGTAAAGTAGTAGGCGCCACCCGTGCGGAGCTAATCCGGCAGTTTATCGGCGAATGCGTGTTGTTGTGTTTAATGGCATTTGTATTCACTATTATATTGTTTGCAGTATTGCTGCCATCCTTTAACCTGCTGGCGGGTAAAACGATCAGCACCGGTTTGTTTGCCAATGCCTGGTACATCGGGGCATTGCTGGCGGCAGCCATAGGGATAGGTTTGCTGGCGGGTGTATACCCGGCGCTGGTGCTGTCGTCCTTTAAACCGGTAACGGTATTGAAGGGCCGGTTCTCTACCGGTACCAGAGGCATTTTTCTCCGCAAAGGACTGGTGGTAACACAATTTGCTATTTCCATTGCACTGATCACAGGCACTATTGTGGTGTACCTGCAAATGCATTATATACACAGTAAAGACCTGGGCTTTAACAAAGACCAGGTGCTGGTGATCGATACACATGGCGACCCGGCGAAACACACTTTCAGGACATCTATTGAAGATATTCCAAAAGTAAATTCCGTTACCATTTCATCAGGTATCCCTGGCGGGGAAACCAATGGCGCTTACTCAGAAATTCAGAACAAACAAGGCGATATGCAGGTGGCCAACCTGGACCTGTATTCCGTGGATTATAATTTTTTGCAGCAATATAAAATGAAGATAGTTGCCGGACGCGGATTTTCCCGCGACTATGGCAGCGACTCTGCCCATGCCCTGGTGATCAATGAAGCGGCCGCAAAGCTGTTTGGCTACGCCACTCCCGATGAAGCTATTGGCAGGGGCTACCGGCAATGGGGCCATGAAGGCACTATTATAGGTGTGGTAAAGGATTTTCATTTCCGCTCACTGCAGCAGGATATTAAGCCGCTTACCATCCGGATGGAGCCGCAGGATTGCGAAGTGGTGTCTGTGAATGTAGCCCCCGGTGATCTGTCAGGTACCATCGCCGCTATTGAACGGAAGTGGAAAACGCTGATCCCTAACCGGCCTTTCAGTTATTATTTCCTGGACGAATTCTTCGACAGGCAATACCGCGCCGAAGAACGTTTTGGTAAACTCTTTTTCGACTTCGCCCTGCTGGCGATTATTATTTCTTGTCTTGGTTTACTAGGACTGGCTTCTTACAGCGCCATACAACGTACCCGCGAAATGGGTATCCGCAAAGTAATGGGAGCATCTGTTACAGATATCGTGAACCTGTTATCAAAAGAATTTCTTAAACTGGTATTAATCTCCTTTGTTATAGCCACACCGGTAGCCTGGTATTTTATGCACAAATGGCTGCAGGAGTTTGCCTACCGGATCAGTATTGGTTGGTGGGTATTCGCCGTATCGGGCATCATTGCAGGTATCATTGCCATTGGCACAATCAGCTACCAGGCGCTGAAAGCCGCGTTGGCAGATCCGGTGAAAAGCATGCGGGCAGAATAGCATCCCCATACCGGCAGTTCCGGAAAATTTTTATCATCTTATCATGAGCGCCCTGCTCCTGGGAAATTAACGCGTTTGGAAATGCCCCCTGAAGGCAAAACAAAGGCGAAGAAAATTGCCATTATTTTCGATGGTGCACAGCCAATTATAATTTGTATTTTGTTCCTTGCCGCCGCATTTTTCAAAAAATGCGTCTGCCCCAATGATCAGTCCGGCGTTTTGAAAGAAAACAGTCCGGAGTAGCTAAAATTCCACTTAATTACAAAAACTCATGCGAAGGAACAAACACACTATAGCCGTTTGCGTTATAGCATTGCTAACATCGCTGCCTGCATTGGCGCAGCGCACAGAACTGAAACTCAGGTACGACAAGCCTTCGGGCAAAATATGGGAAGCCGCATTACCAGTGGGCAATGGTCGCCTGGCCGCTATGGTGTATGGCAATCCCGGAAGCGAACTGATACGGCTAAACGAAAATACGGTTTGGAGCGGAAGTCCCAACCGCAATGATAACCCCCATGCACTGGCTGCACTGCCGGAAATCAGGCAACTGATCTTCGATGGTAAAATGAAAGAGGCCAGCGAGATGGCGGCAAAAAATATCCAGTCAGAAAAAATCAACGGCATGTGTTATCAGCCGGTGGGAGACCTGGAACTGGTTTTTCCCGGTCATGAGCAATACACCGGTTATGCGCGGGAACTGGATCTGCAAACAGCGGTAACCGCTACCAGCTACACGGTAAACGGCGTAAAGTATACCAGGCAGGTATTTGCTTCTATACCGGATCAGGCGATAATTATTCAGCTTACTGCCAGTAAGCCCGGCAGCATTACTTTTAACGCCGGCATGAAGAGCCAGCAAAAATCGAATGTAGTTACCAGCGGGAATAATGAACTGGTGTTATCCGGTATCAGCGGAGACAGAGAAGGTGTACCGGGAAAAGTGAAATTCCAGTCGCAGGTAAGGTTTAAAACCAGCGGTGGTAAAGCCTCCGCCAATGGTAGCGCCATTAGTGTTGCCAGCGCTGATGCGGTAACCATCTATGTGTCTGTTGCCACCAACTTTGTAAACTACGCCGACATTAGCGGCGATGAAGTAAAGCGCACCACGGCGTATATGTCGAAGGTATGGCCAAAGAATTTCGCAGGTCTGCTGAAAGATCATATAGCGGCTTACCAGCACTTTTTTAACCGCGTACAACTGGATTTAGGAACTACCGATTCTATCAAAAATACAACAGATATCCGGTTAAGGGATTTCAGGAACGGCAACGATCCGCAGCTGGTAACATTGTATTTCCAGTTTGGCAGGTACCTGCTGATAGCTGCTTCTCAACCGGGTGGCCAGCCGGCAAACCTGCAGGGCATCTGGAACCCGCTCATGAATCCACCCTGGGGAAGTAAGTATACGATCAACATCAATACAGAAATGAATTACTGGCCTGCGGAAGAAACAAACCTTTCTGAAATGCATGAGCCACTGATAGAAATGGTGAAGGACCTATCTGTTACCGGGCGGGAAACGGCAAAAGTGATGTATGGCGCCGGCGGATGGGTGGCTCATCATAACACTGACCTGTGGCGTATTACAGGCCCGGTAGACGGGATTTATTCTGCTATGTGGCCAATGGGAGGCGCCTGGTTAAGCCGGCACACATGGGAAAGGTATTTGTTTAACGGGGACAAGAAATATCTGCAAACAGTATATCCCGCATTGAAAGGCGCGGCGCAGTTTTACCTGGACTTTCTGGTAGAAGAGCCGGTGCATAAGTGGCTGGTGGTATCGCCTTCCATGTCGCCGGAAAATAGCCCAAAAGCCTACCCCGGCATATCCATTGCGGCAGGCGCCACCATGGATAATCAACTGGTATTTGATCTGTTTACCAATACCATCCATGCTGCTGAAATCTTACAAACTGATAAAGTGCTGGTGGAAAAAATGAAAGCCGCCCGGAAACGCTTACCGCCTATGCAGGTGGGCCAGCATAACCAGTTGCAGGAATGGTTGCAGGACCTGGATAATCCGGACGACAAGCACCGTCACGTGTCGCATTTATTTGGCTTGTATCCTGCCAACCAGATCTCTCCCTACCGCACGCCTGTTTTGTTCAGCGCTGCACGTACTTCGCTGCTGCAACGTGGTGATGTGTCCACGGGTTGGTCGATGGGCTGGAAGGTAAACCTCTGGGCGCGTTTGCTGGATGGCAATCATGCCTGGAAGCTGATCAAAGACCAGCTTACCCCGGTGGACGTAAGTAATGTAAAGTATGGTGGCGGCGGTACTTACCCCAATCTTTTTGATGCGCATCCTCCTTTCCAGATCGACGGGAACTATGGCTGCACCGCAGGGATCTGTGAAATGCTGCTGCAAAGCCAGGATGGCTCCATCCACTTGTTGCCGGCGCTTCCGGACGATTGGAAGAACGGGCGTGTGAGCGGCCTGCGTGCCCGGGGCGGTTTTGAAATCCGGGAGATGGTATGGGAAAATGGTCAGCTCAGTAAAATCACCATCCGTTCCACGCTGGGTGGCAATTGCCGTCTCCGCGTACCCAATGCGCTCCGGGAAAACGGACAGTTGAAAGCAGCCGGTGGTGATCAAACCAATCCTTTCTTTGAAGTAACACCAACAGCTCCGGCCCTGGTGAGTGAAAAAGCTAAGGTAGAAGAACTGCCGTTGCCCCAGACAATATTATACGACCTGGATACACAGGCAGGAAAGACGTATACTTTTGTAAGGCAATAAGCGCGTATGTTGTCTTTCCTCGCTGATTACGCTGATTATACTGATTTGCTTGATTTTACTTTTTGGATTTTATAAAGGATTTTAAAAGATTTGGGGAGATATAAGCGAATATATCCACTTATATCTCCCCAAATCTTTTAAATCAAAAGTGATCAAATCCCCTGAATCAGTATAATCAGTGTAATCAGCGGGAAAGACAAAATCCGCTCAAAGCACCAGCTGCCGGTGCAACCGCATCAGCGTATCTTCCGCATTGGCGCTGCAAAAACCGGGATGTACCCTCGATGTTTGCACCACGCTGCTGCGCGTGGCAGTTAGCCAGCGGAAGCGGCTGGCAATATCCAGTGCCCCGATCGGGCCGCCTGCTTTGCTGCCGTTGGAAATTTCCACAAAGGCATCCAGGTAGGGGCGGATGGTGTTGACATCTGTTTCAGGAGAAAGTGCGTGTAATTTTTCTTCGTTTAATGCATATACCGCCCGTAAAAATTTTTGTTGCCTGCAATAGAGGATAACACCAACATTCAGAAACTCTTCCCGCTCTACGCTTGGCACCACCCGTATTACAGCGTATTCATATAAGTGATTGTCTTGCATGTTGTGCTTCTTTTACAAAAATGCCGGAGTGGCTGATCCGGTTTGTTAAAAATTCAAAATATACCTGGCGTCTTTCTTCCGGTGTAACATCGTTGCTGTCGTCGCTGCGCAGCCATTCTTCGGGAATGATGTTTACAACGGCGCGTATCCGTTCCGGTGTGAGGATCAGGTTGAAGGCAGCATCTACTTGTTCCAGTTCACTTGCCTGTGGCAGCAGCACATGATCCTTTACCTGTACAAAGGGACGGAGGGACTGTTCCTGCCAGTTTTGCCAGGAGTGATGAAAATAGAGCGAGGCCCCGTGATCAATAAGCCATAGTTCATTGCGCCACATGAGCATGTTGGTGTTGCGGGCAGTACGGTCTACATTGGTCAGGAGGCAGTCGAGCCACACGATCTTCGATGCAGTTAAAGCATCGATGGTATTTACCGTAGGGTCGTATGTGGTGGCGCCGGATAAATAGTGCAGGGCAAGATTGAGGCCCACGCTTTTTTTCAGGAGGTCCTGTATTTCCTCGTCGGGTTCTGTACGGCCAAAGGCGGCGTCGAGATGGGCAAATACAAGTTCCGGTATTTTCAGTTTGAGTATCCTGGCCAGTTCACCGCCTATTAGTTCAGCGATGAGCGCTTTTACGCCTTGTCCGGCACCTCTGAACTTCAGGGCATACAGGAATCCGTCGTCTGCTTCGGCGATGGCCGGCAGCGAACCCCCTTCACGTAACGGCGTTACGTAGCGGGTTACATTCACCGTTCTTAGCTGAAGTTGAATATCGTCTATCATCTGATAATCTGGTTATCGTTTTCTAATATGAGTCTATAGTCAAACAAAGTAACCAAATATCAGGCACTTTTGCCACAGGGCTTTTATATAGCGGTTACGCTTTGCAGCTCCTTTCCCATAAAAGCCGCATAGGCAGCCGCTGCGGTGTCTACTGTTGTTTTCTTGCCGGGAGAAACCAGTTGTGTGGTAAGTGCAATATGCCGGTTCCCTTCTTTCCGGTTCCAGATACCACCAATTTTTCCATTGATCACTACTACGGGCTTAAAGATGCCATAACCGGCGGTGGATTGATGTTCGGCCGGGAGGATATCGCTGCGGTCTTTGTAGGCCACGGCGTATTCATCGTACCAGGGCAGGAGCAAGGTAGAGGGAGTGGTGCGTTTAGTCAGTGGCGTGCCGCCGGTAAACCAATAGGCCTGGCCGTTGACGACCGTATGAGTGAGCTGTGCTTTGTTGAGCTGCAGTCCTGTTTTGATATCGGATATATTTAACCCGCTCCACCACTGGAAGTCCTGGATAGTAGCAGGTCCCCTGCTGCTGAAGTAGCACAGGGTGAGGCGGGCGATGGCTTCTTCCCGGCCGGGCGCCGCGGTGGCGGGTACACGGTCGGCAAGCAAGGCATAGGTGAATTGTTTTCCCTGCCTTGGGCCGCTGCAGATAAGTCCATCCAGCTCCGCATCCATCAGGAGAAATCCGAGCCGGATATCATCGGTGTTGATCTTTGCTTTGGCGAGCAGCGGAAGAAGGGCTGTGCGGGGAAGGTAGGTATGATCGCTGAGCGCTTTGGTAATAATGGCGCTGCTGCGTTTCAGGTCTTTGTCGGAGATGCCCAGTTTTACATGCAGCCGTTTATTAAAGGCTTTTATTTTAGGCGCTGTCAGTTGCAGCATCCAGCGGATGTCTTCCGGCGCCACAAAGTGCCAGGTAGGGCGCAGTACATGAGTGCGCAGGATCTTTCCTTCGTTAAAGTCCTTTTCAATGGAGGCGTCGGTGCTGCCTTTAATACGGTTCCCGATGGCCCATTTGGCGCCTGCATAATCCTGCGCCTGGATGCAGCCCATCCAGCGTACTAGGTCGGCAGGCCGGGTAAACCGGGAATGGAGGAGCTGCTGCTGATGCAGCCGGTGTTGTATGATCTGCAAGCTGTTCATATCCCAAAATTACCGGTGGGGTGTGACAACGGTATGTCAGTTGAGAAAACGGGTCAGGAAACTTTTTTCAGCATCTCCCGCAAACGGTCTTTTACCAGGGTTTTAAGGGAAGCTGGTGAAATAATATCTGCCTGGTCAGCGAAGGTGATATACCAGCGGGAAAATGCTTGTATACAGGGCGCTTCAAACTCCATGCGGGTGTGGGTTTTGCCTGCTTTCTCGCTGTTAAAGCCATAATTATATTTCTGTTCCGTAAGATACCTGGCCATATCGTTATGCACGTTGATCACTACCGGGAACGACTGCCCGTTATTTTTAGGTTTGTTTGCCAGGTATTCCGTCAGGGAGATGTGTTCCTGGTGAAATGGCCGGCCGGTATCTTTTACCGAAAGCATCCGCTCTGTTCTGAAAGGATGATATTTTTTGGAGGTGGTACAAAAGGCGATGGCATTCCAGCTGCCGTTTTCCCGGAAAATACCAATGGGCTCTATGTCCCTTTCGTTAACACCGGTTTCGGTGGCATACCGGATATGCAGCACTTTCTTTTCACCTATTGCCCTGATGAGCAGGGGAAGGGTGTCGTTGAGCAGGTGATTATGTTCAGATACCTTATGTTTAACGGCAATGTTTTCTTCCAGGTCTTCCAGCAATTTTTTCTGTGCATTACGCAGTACAGCTTTTACTTTGAACATCGCGCCTTTAAAGCGTTCGCTGTTTTGCAGGTCGGCATGGTGTTCCAGCATTTTTTCCGCCATCAGGAAGGCAATCACTTCTTCTTCGGTAAACATTACCGGCGGCAGGCGATAGCCTTCCATAATGGAATATCCCAGTCCTTTTTCGCCGATAACAGGCACCCCGGCCTGTTCCAGCGATCGTACATCGCGGTACACCGTACGCAGGCTCACATCAAAGCGGTCGGCAATTTCCTGGGCCAGCACCAGTTTTTTGGATTGCAGGTGAATGAGAATAGCGGTTAATCGGTCGAAGCGGTTCATTGTTGGAATCAGTTGTAGGTTGAAGTAACTAAATTACTGATTTCCCGGGATATCGTTTTTGCGCCGTGAATACTACCTTTGCCGGCACAGATAATAGCTTAAAGTTATGATGAAACGTTTGTTTGTTGTGGTATGCCTCCTGGCCGGATGGGTAGCCGCCTGTTTTGCACAGTCGGATGAGTACCTGAAAAAGAAGAATGTCCCCGATACCATTTTACAGAACCGCACCCTGTTACTGGCAGGTACTTTTAATGCACAGAAAGCGCTGCTGCAACTGTTCCCCGGAAAATATTACAATCTCACCAAAGATAGTTACCGGAATGAGCTGATCAACTGGGAATGCAAAACCTGTAAACCCAAACCTTACCCGGATGTAAATGAAGACGGCAACCCTGTATTTCCTTACCCCGAAGGCGTGGCCACCCGCCTGATCAATGAAATGGATTTTAAAGATGCCACAGGCTTACAGTATAAGGTGATCAGTTTTAACCATTCGGTATTTGATGAAGAAGGTTTCCAGACTTCGCGTTTCACCGGCGGACTCCTCGGCCTTGCCAAGTTTGTACTCACCGACGAGGGCTGGAAACTAAGGATGTTTCAACCGGCTATCCAGGCGTACGGCGCTTTTTCTAAGTGCCCCACGCCAAAGCCACTGCTGATAGGCGATGATCAGTATGCGTTTATGATTAAACATAGCAACGGACCTGCAGGTGGTCCATACTATGGCGATTATTTCCTGGTTGCCGGAATCAATGGCGGCTATCAGCAGGTAATGGCTGCTCACAACGCAGAACGAACAGAAGTCGGAGCGGAGGAAGGGTTATCCAGCTGGAGCAGTGAGTATACGGTGCCGGCGGGCGATAAAAAGTACTTCCGCGATATTGTAATCACCTTTAAGGGAACCGCTACTGCCACGGATACCGACGGGCTTCCGGATGAAGTGAAAAGCCTGCTGAAAGGCAAAAAGAAAATACGGTTTACGGCCGTGAAAAGATATGTATACATGGGCAGCAAAGGCTACCAGCTGCAGCTGCCGGTGAAAGCTACGTTAATCAACTGATGCCGTTTCCAGGGCAGGCAATTTCAGGCTGCGCCCTGTGATTTTTTTCCGGTGCATGGCGCCCCATACCGTTAATGAATGGAGCACATCTCCCAGGGTGTCACTGTAATCGGTCAGCTCATACTCCATAAGTTGACTGCCGGCTACCGGTATTTTTTTCACAAAACCATTCAGCTCCAGCTCTTTCAGTTCATTCGACAATACCTTTGCCGAAATACCTTCCACTAAACGCTGCAGTTCATTAAACCGCCTGCGGTGATCTATCATAGCCACAATGATCTTCAGTTTCCACTTGCCGCCAATGGCATACATGGCGTCTCCCACTGCTGCGAGCGAGGCAGCACATACTTCTGCTGAAGGATGATGTCTTTTATCCATTTGCATATATTTTAACTTCCCTGGGTTAGCAGTAACCAAAGGTAAGTAGTTTTCGAAATAAATTCGCGGGGGTTGTCTTGAGCGCTGATTACGCTGATTATGCTGATTTTAAGGATTGGATCAGGTTGGATTTTAAAAAGATTCGGGGAGAAGTAAGCGAAGATCGCGGCGAATTTTGTCTTTCTCAGGATTACGCTGATTTTACTGATTTTACTTTTTTGATTTTAAAGGATCAGGGAGATATAAGCGGATATATTCGCTCGTATCTCCCTGAATATTTTAATAAAATCCAGAAAATCAAAAAAGTAAAAATCCGGGTAATCAGTAAAATCAGCGTAATCAGTGCTCAAGACAACCTCCGCGTTTTATTTACTCAGCGCATCGAAGTCCTCGTCAGAGAGCGTGATCGATCCTGCTTTAAGGTTTTCTTCCAGGTGGGCAATGCTTTTGGTGCCAGGTATCAGCAGGATGTTGCTGGCGCGTTTCAGCAGCCAGGCCAGTGCAATCTGCGCCGTGGTGGCATGGTGGCGGGCAGCAATTTTGCTGATCTTTTCTTCCAGGGTATGCGGACCGGAAGCCAGTGGGTACCAGGGAATAAACGCAATGCCTCTTTCAGTGGTATAATCCAGTACGGATTCCCATTGGCGGTTACCGAGGTTGTACAGGTTTTGTACAGACACAACAGGCACTACTTTTTCTGCTTGCTCGATCTGTTCAATAGTTACTTCAGACAGCCCCACATGTTTAATTTTACCGGCTTTTACTGCTGCTACTACCGGCGCCAGGGTTTCTTCTACCGGGATGTTAGGATCAATGCGGTGCAACTGCCAGAGATCTATTATGTCCGTCTTCAGATTTTTGAGGCTGTTGTCGATGTCTTTAGCAATCCATTCCGGGCGGCCATCAGGTACCCACTGGTTGGGGCCGGGGCGCTGAAAGCCACCTTTGGTAGCGATAATAAGGCCTTTTTGATAGGGATGCAGCGCATCCGCAATGAGGCGTTCATTGGTCCCTGGACCATAAGCCGCCGCAGTGTCAATAAAGTTCACACCGGAAGCCACCGCTTGTTGTAATACCTTAATGGCATTGGGACGGTCAGCTGCATCGCCAAATACGCCGTTGCCGGTTAATTGCATAGCGCCGTAACCCACACGGTTAATATTGAATTCGCCTCCTAAAAGAAAGGTGGCGGCGGGAGATATTTGTGTTTTTTCCATTTTTTTATGATTTGCTGGATCAAAGGTAGGGGTAACGGCTGATCCGGAAATTGTGAAAATAACAGGAAGAGTTGTATAAATCAAAGAATGAGGGGACAGGATATTAATTTTTTTTCACAGTTTTAAGCTGGGCATGCAGATAATCTGCCACCATCTTAGCAATTGAAGGTAGTCCTTTCTTTAACCAGGTCTTTTTCAATGAAGATTCTTTAGCCATTACTACTTCGTTATCTTCCAGTTTAACAAGTAAAGTAGGTTTAATCATTCCGTCATACCGGCAAATAACCTTAAATGTATTGCTATAGTTGTTGATGTGTTCCAGATTTTTCTCATAAACGCCCTTTAATGGTCCTTGCATCTACAGCATGTCCACCTTCTTTCACTCTTTGCTCACAATCTTTTATTTTATCGAGACATAGGTAGTTAAGTTGAATTTGATAGCCTTTGTTTTCAAAACGGTCTATGTACTTCCAGTAATCAGGATGGGATAAGGGCGTTTCCAAAACAAAGTGGTGATTTGCAAGAATGGCTTCGTCCATTTTAGAAATCAAAAAATCTTCCATCATTTGTGCGGAGCGGTTTTTGATCTGGTCTGGTGACATTCCATCTTTCTCCAGTTGTTTTCAATATTTGTCCGCGTTAAGTCCCTGTCGAAAGGTAAAACGCCTTCAAATAGTGAAGGTAATATCGATTCAATGTGTGTGGACTTACCTGCTCCGTTTGGCCCGGAAATGACTAGTAGTGTTGGCTTAGAGTAATCCATTTTCTCTCCGGTACTGTTGCCTGATGGTATTAGATTCCAGATCTGATAAACGACGCACAAGCCGCGTTTCTATTTCAGCACCAATAGTATAAACTTCTTGAATTTCAATATGACCATCTGCATATTCATAAAAACCTTGTCCCTCCGGTAGTTTATCAGAGAGCATCAGGAACGGCAGGTTATTGCTAAAATTTCTTTTTCTTATTTTTTCAATAGTAGCAGTAAATTTTCTATCCTGCAAAGCAATTTCAGATTCAATATTTGTCATATGGATAATGCTAAATTACTGTGCCAATTTTGAATGCCGTTTATAAAGTGTTGATAATTAGTTGTTTGCAAGGGAATGTTATTCGCCTTTTTTGTCTATATTATCTTCGGGTTTCCATCTTATCCGTCAACGCATGAATAAACGCTATCAGGTCCTTAATCTCCGCTTCCCGGAGATTCAGCGGCGTGGAAGAAAGCGTTTGATAAGGATCAGTCATTCCCACTCCATTGCCGCCGCCGGCATTATAAAATTCCATTACTTTTTCAAGATCCCGGAATGCGCCATTATGCATGTAGGGAGCGGTCATAGCGCTGTTGCGTACGGTGGGCGTTTTGAAGGCTCGCTGATAATAAGCAATCGGGAAAAATTCAAACCTGCCGGCATCCGTATCGCGTCGCGGATGCTGGAGATCATCGTTGGCAGGCATGCCGAGGTTTTCAAATTCCGTGAACTGGTATAAGGGCGGCGTTAGACCGTTGAACAGCGGGGCAAAGTGACAGGTAGCGCATTGCGCTTTCCCGGTGAATAAGTTGAAACCCCGGATCTGCGCGGGTGTCATGGCGTTTTTGTTGCCGGCAAAATATTCATCCATTGCGCTGTTCATAGGAGCGAGGGTGCTGAGGTAAGCAGCAATGGCGGTGGCCAGGTGGGGCATGGTAACAGCGGTACTGTCTTCCGGGAAGGCTGCCGCAAAGGCTTCGCGGTAATGCGCGCTGTCTTTTAACCGGCTGACGATCACGGCAGGATGGCCGTTCATTTCCTGCGGGTTGCTGATCACGGTGAGTATTTGTTTTGATAAGGTACCCGCTCTTCCATCCCAGAACTGCGCATATTGGAATGCGGTATAGGTGAGGCCCGGCGCATTTCTTCTTACCACGGCTTTATCATCCAGCGTCCTGCTGGTGCGGAGTCCGTCGCTGAAGTATAATTCCGGGCGGTGACAGGTACCACAATGGCGGGTGTTGTTCCCGGAGAGTGCCTTTTCGAAGAATAGTCGTTTTCCCAGTGCCTTTTCATTTTCCGTATATACGGCGCCGTTAGTAAAAGCTTTGAGGTCTATGGCGTTTTTACTGAAAAGGTTTGGAGCGTTATAGTTTAGCGCGCTGCGGGTGTGCTGGTCCAGCTGTAAAGCGCGTATCAGTGCGCCGGTGCTCTCCTGCAGGGGCAAACCGCAGGTGGTGAGGAATTCCAGCCGGTTAAAGTCATCGAAACCCGGATGCGTTTCCAGGTATTGTATACAAAGGGTGAGGTAATGGGCTACGGATTTTGTTTCGGGAGAAGAGCTGCTGAGCCAGGGTTCCATCACTGCCTGGATAGTTCGCATCGATTGCGCGGTTTCTGCAATGCCTGTTTTTAATTCCGGTGCATCGTAACCGGTGATGCCTCCTGCGTATAGGCGTACCAGTTCGAGCCGTATACTTTCCATAATGGCTTTGTCGCTGGTAGTAAACTGGTAGAGCAGCGATGTAAGATCGGTGGCGGCAGTGCGGATTACCAGCGCTTCTGTTACCAGTTCTTTTTTCCGGGAGAAAGGATCGTTCTCAAACAACAGTACCGCTATCTGCTGTAACCCTGATGGCGCCTGGTATTCCATGTACGGTTCATCTATTTCCGTTTTGGCCGGGCGGTTATACACCATGGAAGAAGAGAAGAAAAAGTAATCAAGAAAAAACTCGATCCTTTTGTATTGTAAGCGGCATTTTTTCAGCGCTTCTTTGGCAGCCATAAGGCTGGCCGGATCATCTTTATCAATTGCCTGTATGGCCTGTTCCAGTTCCAGGGAAGCCGCCGAAAATCCGTTGGCGCCCTCCCTGAAAATGGCAATGGTATGGGTAACACCGCGGTCATCCGTGGATGGTGTAAAGCTATAAGCTACCAGCAGGCTGAATAACAGCCAGATGACCTTATTTCGATACATATACGGTGAAAGTATCTTTTACATTATTGTATGCATCCACTACGGTATATTTTGTGGTGGAAGCCGTGGGAGTTACGGTAATACTCCGCGTAGTGTCTTTACGGTTATTCCATTTATAAGTACCAATGAACGACGCGGTTAATGTTGCTGCTTCGCCTTTTTTGATACGGATATTGGTATTCCGGTTTACATTTTTCATCATGGAAAACTGGTCGCGGATGGTGCCATCTGCGCAGATCCATTTCAGGTCGAGGCGGTTGTCCTGTATTTCAAGAATGCTGGAGCCGCCGTGTTCTGCATCTGCAAAATACATGGCATTATGCGGGTAAACGGTTTGTTTGCCGCCCAGCTTACCGGCGGAGCCGCTCACTACGTATACAGTACCGGTGGTATGGATGCTGTCCTTGATGTATGGTGCGGAATTGCTGCCGCCATCGTACCGGCCGGAAGAGTTGCTCACGTTATGTTTGGCAGGATCAAAGCTGTTAGCCGGGCCGTAGTGCCCCTTGATCATCCTGGATCTTTCGTAATCATGACTATGCCCGTTCAGCACCAGGTCTACCCCGTTGCGCTCCAGTATCCGGATAAAGTTTTCCCGGATGTGTACCAGTTCATCTTCTTCATCGGAATTATGGGAGCCCATAGTATACGGCGGATGGTGCCAGTAGGCAATAACCCAGCCTTTATTTTTATTTTCGGCGAGGTCTTTCTTTATCCAGGTAACCTGCGGACCGGTGGTGTCGTACAGGCGGTAGGCGCTGTCTTCTTTGCCGTAGCTGTCCAGCGACAGGAAGTGAATGTTCCCGATATCAAAGGAATAGAACGAAGCCGAGTGGGAAGGTGATCCGCCGGATTCTCCTTCAGATGGCATGGAGAAGTTCTGGTAGTAGTTTGTTTGGTGCGACTGCTGCGCGGCAGCGGCAGAGATATCGGTATCATGGTAGTCATGATTGCCGGGCGCCGGGAACAGGGGATATTTCTTCAGCAGGTCATCTTTATAAACATTAAAAAACTTGCTTTGATATTCCGCATCGGTGCCGTTGGGATAAGCATTATCGCCTAATAATATCCATGCATTCAGGTAATTGCTGCCGATGTATTTTACCAGTTGTTCCTTTACCAGTTGCTGGTTGGGAGAGCCGTCGCCGCAATCGCCCAATGCTGCAATGCGGTACAGGTCTGTTTTACCGGCTTCGGGCAGGGTCATAAAGTAATTGTCTGTGTTGCCCTGCAATACCTCCTTATAGCCGCCAATGGAATAATAGTAGCGGGTGTTGGGCTGCAGGTGGGTAAGCAATACTTTATGTTCTGTTACCAGGTTGGCATCGTCTGCCTGCTGATCCAGCTTATCCGGAGCGGTGCCGTATTTCACACGGCTGCGGGCAGATGCATCGGTGCGCCAGCGGATCAGCATCTGCTGTGTACCTGCTGCCTGCAGGTAAGGACCACGGATCAGCTTTGCAGCGATGGGGTCTTTTTTAACAGCAGCATCCTGTGCCTGCACCGGGCCTAAACCGGCCAACAGGCACAGGGAAGCGAGAAAGATAGATTTCATATATGGGACACTATTTTTTTGTTGGCGCTGATTCCAGCTCTTTACCGGCGATATCTTCCCAGCGATAATAATGGAAGGTCCGGTCGTCGCTCATCACTACAAATAATCCATGTTTGAAAGTATTGTTCAGTGGCACATTTACCATATCAGAGCCATCGCTGTGGCTGGCGCTTACTTTCACTGTTTTCAGCAACATATGTGTTGTTCCTGCTCTGTTGAAGATATGAAATTTGTTGGCACCCTGGTCAGATACCAGGATATATCCTTTGGTGGAAGACGTTTTATAAATGGAGATGCCTTCATGATCTTCTGTAAAACCGGTGGTACCGAAAACTGTTAATTCTTCATTACCTTTTTCGGGATCAGCGTAATATTGCCGTACGCCGTACTGTTCATCCGAATAATAAACATAACCGGCTTGGTTATCTACCGCTATAGCTTCTATTTCCTTTTTGCCACTGTAGTGGCCAAACTTACGTACCAGCGTGGCTTTTATTTTTCCTGCACCGTTATCAGAGATACGGTATTGCCATAAATAGGTCCCATCCTGCGGGCCGGTTTTACGGCCTGCGATAACATAGTGTTCGTTCTTTTTATTAGTGTAAACAGCCACCCCCATAAGATCACGGAACTGTGTGCCGGTTTCGCCTTCAAATGCCGGGATGCCGCCATCATCGATGGGCTGCATGTCTGGTAATGAATAGAAGCGGAGTTTATGCGTGATGCGTTCTGTGGTAACGGCATAGTCTATACGTTTTCCGTTGAGGAGCAACCCATATGCGATGTCCACATTATTGGGGCGTTGCAGGTTGGGTACTATCTGTTTGATCTTCCCTTCGAGGTCAAACACATACAGGGCGCCCTGGGCCGATTTATCAGTGCCTATCACCAGGCTCTGCGCGGGATTTTGCGGGTTTACCCAGATCGCCGGATCATCTGAATCAAACTTTACAGGTTCGGTGATGATCGCCGGCTGAATAATGGCAGTATCCGTATATACCTGCCCGTTAGCCCGGCTCGCCGGTCTTGCGCAGGCAAGAAAACACAGCAGTCCGGGTAGAACTGCTGCGGAAAATAATATATTGCGTGTAGTCATTACTGTGAGATCGCTGTTTTAGTTTTTAGTGCTAAATGCACCAATAAAAGAGGAAGGAGCGGGAGAAGCATAGTTATTCCCATTCAGCTCCAGACCATTCGGGAAGTTACGGGTAAAAGCAGTGGTACCCTTGCCCAGCGCGGGCGAACCGGCCTGTAAATGAAAGTCCCAGCTGGTGTTAAAGTTTGGGCTATCCATTGGTGTGCTTAGCGGGTAATTTACAAATTTCGGGTCATTCTCACCGGCTTTGGCACCAATAACGTCGTTGGCGCCGCTAACAATATCTTTCGCGGGCTGGAACTGATCTACCGTAGTTTGATTAAATCCGTAATAAAGATTGTTGCTGATCACCGAGCGACTGTCCTCTACTTTTTTAGTATCTCTCTTAATACCAAAACGTGTGTTGGCAAACAGGTTATTGTGCAGTTCCACGAATACTGTGGCCTCTACCCAAACGGAGCCGCCTTTTACAGTAGGCCTTCTCCAGCCGGTGTTGAGCATGGTGTTGTTATAGGCAATCACGTGCGCCTGTGGCGTGCGCTCACCGGAATTGGATAACTTAAGGGCGTTGGTATTGGTAGAGTAGAAGAGATTATAACTTACATCCGCGATGCAGCCGGATTTGATGTTAATACCCTCTCCGCCGGTAATACCGGTAGTATAGAATTTATTATTGGAGAAGATGATCTTACCGCCTTCAATATAGGTGCAGTCTTCATTAAAATTGCGGAAGATACAGTTATTAACAACCAGCTTGCCATTCACACTACTGTACCATAGCGCGGGCAGCGCTTCGCCGCTCACAGCTTTATACAAACCCAGTTTTACAGAGGTAGATGATTCGGTGGTGACAGCACCGCCGTATTCAAGGATGGTATTGTCTAACAATAGCTCTGCACAGGATTTAGCCGCGAGGATACCGCCCCATTGTTTACCAAACTTGCGGCTGTCGGTGCGGTAGTTTTCTTCAATGGTAAACCGCACTGGTTGTTCAGGTGTTCCCATGGAATACAGGTTTCCTTTTACAATTACTTCGGGTTTCACAAGCGTATCCATAATTACCAGCACGCCTTCTTCAATCACCAGCGTTTTGCCTTCAGGAACGGTGATATCGCCGGAAACACGTTGAATACTGCCTTTGGGCCAGATGCCCCATACATCGCCGTGAACAGTGCCGGAGCCAATGATGCCTTCGCTGAGGTCTACATCGCTGTTTGCTTTTTTACAGCCGGCGACAATAGTCAGTATCAATGCAGCGTAAAAGAGAATATTTTTATATTTCATGAGATGAATATTTTAGAATGAGTTTATAACTTGTAACGTACGCCGAGCAGGTAGGTTTGTTTATAATATTCTTTCCTGATCAGGGTTTCATTGGCCTTTCCCTGTCCGGGCATATTGGTATTGGCAGGATCTGTTCCTTTGATAAATATTTCTGTTGGAGTGTTCAGCAGGTTACCTGCTTTAACGAAGATGCTGAAGTTGTTTCTGAACCTTTTTTCTACAGAAAGATCCATTTGTATAAATCCTTTCTGCCACAGATCATTATCGATGTACTGGGAAACAGTGTTGATACGCGGACCGGTGTAAGCGCCGGCCAGCTGTGCATCCCATCCATACTGAATGTCTTTGTACAGCACGGAAAGGTTACCGATGTGTTCCGACTGTCCGTATAAAGGGCGGGTCTGATCCACAGCGATGGTCTCAACATCGCCTTTGTCATCCCGGATCCTCACGCTTTTAGAAGTGGTGATAGAAGAATGTGTATAAGTGTAGTTCGCTTTGAATCCTATCTTACTGAAAAATTTGATATAATCTATTTCCAGGCCGTAGTTACGGGCGGTACCAAAGTTACCGGCAGAATAATACTGATCCTGCGGGCGGGTGGCATCTGCGCGGATGGTATTTTCAATCGGGTCCTGGATCCTTTTGTAGAATACACCTACCAGCAATTGGTCGGAGCGTTTCGGGAACAGTTCATAACGCAGGTCGAAGTTGTCCGCGATAGCGCGCTTCAGGTCCGGGTTACCGCGTTCCTGGTAGTCTTCCAGTATAATTTTGGAAGGAACAATTTCAAAGAAACCGGGACGGTTCAGTGAGCGGAAGTAGGAACCGCGTAAGTTCTGGTGTTTAGATAACTCGTATTTCAGGTTCAGGCTTGGCAATACATCGGTATATACCTGGTTGCCCGTGGGGCGGTCTTCTCCCTGTGGAAAAAACATATGATAACCCTGGTCGGTATGCTCTATGCGTGCACCACCGGTTATTTCCAGTTCAGCTACTTCGAATTTAAACATACCATATACTGACGTCGTTTTTTCGGATGCGTCGTAAGTAAGCGGGTTGCCTACTGCGCCTCCGGGATTCTGGATCTCCCATACAATGTCTGTATAGCTGGTAAAATCTTTGCCATATACTGCATTGATATTCGCAGGTCGGAAGGTATAGTTGTTAAAGAAGCTGCTGCGTTGTTTGTCGCGGTACAGGCCACCTGCGGAGAAATCTACTTTGGTCCCGGCTATCCTGGCAGTGTACGTAAGATCGAGGTAGCCCGCGAGATCATTGTCTGTATTACGTTCCCAGCGACGGGAGGTACCGTTGTTTTCAATAGTGGTGCGTGTGTCCTGGAAGTTGTTCCTTACCCCGTTTAATGCGATGGTAGTATTGTCCGGCACTTCATTTTTGGCAGAAGAAAACACGGCAGACCACTGCAACTTTAATTTACCCGGAATGATATGGTGATCGCCATGCAAGGTGGAATTGTAGATCTGCTGGGTGGTTTTCCTGGAGCGGTTTTCAAACGTCAGCTGTGCATTGCCGGCTGCAGGATCAAATACGCCATCAGAGAAGTTGGTGGTAATACCTTCCCTTGTTTGGAAACTTTGCAGGTTCATATAGGCGTTGTAAAGCGACAGCTTATTATTTTCATTGAACACATAGTCGATCTTCCCGTGAATACCACTGCGCTGCTGTTGTTCGCTGTACTGCCTGTTTTGCATACTGGTAAGCACAGAGTAATGCCCCGTATCCATATCATTCTTATAGAATGTGCTGGTAGTACCGCGATAGGTGTTCTGGAAACTGCCGGCGAGGATCACACCCAGTTTATTGTGCAGGAAACGCTGGCCAACAGATAATCCTGCTACCAGGTTGGGGGCGAAGCTTTTGTTTTTATAATCAAGTGTGCCGGTGGCAAAATCTGCGGGAGTGGCATTGTAGCTTTTACCGTGCGCTTCGTAAGGTGATTTGGATTGTATGTTGCCGGCGTCAAAGGAAGTAAAGCCTTTATCCAGCACCATCTGGCTGTAGCCGGTGGCTACGTTGGCGTTGAGCGACAGTTTCCCGGGGGCGTCTTTCATTACCATGTTCACTACGCCGCCTACGGCGTCAGCCTCCATGTTGGGGGTTAAGGATTTATATACCTCGAGGCGGTCCAGCAATTCCGACGGGAAGATGTCCAGCGGCACGTAGCGGTATTTATTATCCGGGCTTGGTATTTTCACCCCGTTGATAAGTGTGTAGTTATATCTTTTGTCCATACCACGGAGAATGGCGTATTGCCCGTCGCCGTTGCTGCTGCGTTCTATGGAGATACCCGAAACGCGCTGGATCACGTTGGCCACAGTGAGGTCGGGTGATACTTCTATTGCCTGACCGGATACTACGTTCATCACCTGGACGGATTTCTGTTCCAGTTTGCGGGCGGTGTTTTCAGAGGAGGCTTTGGTGCCGCCGGCAATTACTACTTCACTCAGGTTTTTGCTGCTGCGTTCACTGAGGTAGATGTTGAGCGCGGGGTTGTCACTTTCCTGTACGGTAACTTCTTTTGTTAATGTTTTGTAGGTAAGATGGGAAATGTGCAGAGTGAATTTTCCTGCGGTGATCTTTTTAAATTCAAAGGAACCATCAAGCCCCGTGAGGGCTACCAGTTTGGTTTGGTCCATTACAACGGTGACGCCTACCAGCGGTTCGCCCGTTTTCTGATCGTACACATGTCCTTTCAGACTGCCGGCGCTGGCAAATGTGACGCTCAGCAGCAGACATAAAAGCGTTGTTAAAAGTGTCTTCATCTTTTGGTGAATTTGATGCCGTTCGTGTTAGTGGCGAATGGCATCGCAAATGTGGGCTGCTCCAAAAAAAAATGCAAGAAAGCAGCGTAAGCAAAACGTAAACAGCGTTAACAACACCGTAAACAAAGCGTGATCAGCGTATACAAACAAGATGTAAGTTGTTGGTAGTTAGGTGTTTATTTGTAACAGGAATCGCCATTACCATTATGTTACCGCAACGTTACCGGAAGGTTATGCTTCACAGGCTTTGCACAAAAGTGTTGAGCGTATCGCCTTCCGGAATGTTTAATTTTTTTCGGAGACGGTATCTTGCCACCCGTAAACTGTCGGGTGAAATACCAAGAATGGTAGCCATATCTTTTGAGTCCATATTCATTTTATGGAGCGCCAGTAATTTGATATCGTTGTTGGTAAGATCGCTGTGCAACGCATTGAGTTTATCAAAAAACACCTGGTGTACCTGTTCAAAGATGCCGGTGAATTCTTTCCATTGTTTCTCGTGATTGACGGTCTGGTTAATTTTCAGCACCAGTTGCTGCAGTTGTTTTTTCTGGTCGCGTTTATCTTCCTGTACCATCTCTGAGAGGGTATTCCGCAGTTCATCTAGGAACTGGTTCCGTTGGATCACGTCCAGCGTATGGGTGGCCAGCTGCCTGCTTTTCAGTTCCAGCTGGTCTTTCTGCACGCGGTTTATTTCGGCATTCCGTTCAGATACGGTCTGGGCCTGGCTGATCTTCAGCTTCTGGCGGGAAATGGTAAGCAGGCAAAGGAGGATGAGTAATGCCACTACAATGACTACCGCCGTATAAATGATGCGGTTTATTTTATGGCTGTTTTCCAGCTGGAGGATTTCGTCGTTCTTTTTATTGGTATCGTACAGGATCTGGAGGAAATTCATCTGCTGGTTGTTTTGGGCAGAGTAGATGTCGAGCAAGCATTTGCGGCTGTACTCCATATAATAAAAGGCGCTGTCGTTCCGTCCGAGGAGATTAAACGCTTTGGCAATGTCTTTACAGGCCGCGGCTTCCTGGTACTTGTTATTGGTTTGCTGTGCCAGGGCGAGTGCTGCTCTGGAATAAGGCAGGCTGTTTTTTACATCGCCGGTTTTCCGGAGCACATCACCTATATTATTTAATACTTCTATGCCGGCTACCCGTTCGTGGCTTGCCTCAAAGAGTTGCAGGGCCATGCGGAAGGAGGAGAGGGCGGTATCGTATTTTTCGAGGTCTTCATAAATGGTGCCCAGGTTTTCGTAGATGCCGGCCATGCCGAACGTGTCGCGTGCGCGCTGGTATTGTGTCAGCGCCAGTTCCTGGAAATACCGGGCGCTGTCGTATTGTTGCTGTTTTTCGTAGTAGTGACCAATGTGGCCATAGGTGGCGGCAATGCCGGCGGGATCATTTACCTGCCGGTACAGCTGAAGGGCTTTATCGTACTGCTTTTTGGCGCCTGGCTTATTAATATTGCGATAATAGAGCTGGCCCATATCATTGAGTACAGCCGCTTCGGCGGCTTTATGGCCGGTGACGGTAAAAAGAGTGGCCGCCTGCTGGTAGTATTCCAGCGATTTGGCGTAGTGCCCCAGGGTAAAGCAGATTTTTCCCATCTGGCGGAGGCATTTGCCGGCAGTGGCTTCATCTTTGTTACTGATAGCTGCATCGTGCATTTTGCGCAGGGCAAGAAAGGCGGCATCCGGTGATTCCTGGCTCAGCTTTCCTGCGGCTGCCAGCTGCATTTGCAGGGTGTCCTGTGCAGAGGTGGCGGTTACCGGGAAGACAGATAAGCATACTACGATAAACTGAAGAAAACGTTTCATTTGTAATGACAGCACGTATTAATTAAGTGTAATCAATCCGCAAAGAATGTTTTTTAGTGTTAACTGTATGTTACCAAACGGGCTGCCGCTGACATAAAAATGCTTGCTTACCGATACTATTTTATATATTATTGTGCCGCCGGTTACATTTTTTGACCCATAAATTAGTTCCAGTTAAATATTGATTATGAAAAAGAGAATCTTAGTTACCATGCTGCTGGCCGGAGGAATTGGCGCCGCCAATGCCCAGGAGAAAGCAAAACCTGAAGATACAGAAGTATATACCCCGGTGCCGCCGGAGGTAAAACCCGGAAAAAAATGTGGTGAAGCGCCTTCGGATGCGATCATCCTGTTCGATGGCAGCAACCTGGATCAGTGGGTAATGACCGACGACCGGGAGAAACCTGCAGAATGGCTGGTGAACAAAGGCATTCTGACGGTGAACAAAAAGTCAGGAAATATTGAAACAAAGAAGTCCTTTAAGAACTACCAGTTACATATCGAGTGGCGCGTTCCCGCCAATATCACCGGTACTGGTCAGGGCAGGGGCAACAGCGGCGTTTTCCTTGCCTCCATTGGTAAAGGGGATGCCGGTTATGAATTGCAGGTGCTGGACTCCTATAACAATAAAACGTATACCAATGGCCAGGCCGGCAGCATTTACAAGCAGTCCGTGCCACTGGCTAACCCTACCCTGAAGCCAGGGGAGTGGAATACGTATGATGTAATCTGGACAGCGCCCGTATTTGGTGCAGATGGCGCGTTGGTATCTCCCGCAAAAGTAACCGTAACTTTTAACGGCGTAGTGGTACAGAATGGCTATGAGCTGAAAGGCCCTACCCAATACATTGGTCAGGCATCTTACCGCCAGGCGCATGGCGCCAGCCCAATCAAGCTGCAGGCACATGGCGATAAGAGTGAGCCGCTCAGCTTCCGGAATATCTGGGTAAGAGAATTACAGTAACAAAAACGAATTTACAGGAGAGGGCTGCCGGAAACGACAGCCCTTTTTTATTTTTTTCTCCCCGTTCCATCATTTTCTTTACTTTTAATACAACGACGTTATGTAAAACTATTCCACTTTATCCGGTTCCATGGAGCACGTAAACATTGAAAAGAAATTGTTGCAAAGGGCTGCCGAAGGCCATGAGGAGGCGTTTACCCAACTCTTTTTCCTGTACAGGCATAAGTTGTACAGCTTCCTGCTGCGCTTAACGGAATCTCCCGAAATGACGGAAGACGTAATACAGGACGTATTCCTGAAATTGTGGAAGGACCGTGAAAACCTGGTGAACATTGAACAGTTTGGCGGGTATGTTTACCGGATGGCCCAACACCAGGCACTGAATGCGTTCCGCCGGATGGCGAAAGAAACACTGATCCTGGCTGAACTCACCAGGACGATCAAGGATGCCGCCCCCGCCGATGCCGCGGATAACCTGAGTGTCCGCGAGGTGAGGGAAAAGTTACAATACGCGCTGGATCATCTTCCCCCAAAACAAAAACTGGTGTATACCCTGAGCCGGGAACAGGGACTGAAACATGAAGAAATTGCCCGGCAGCTTAATATTTCCCCGTCTACCGTTAATAATCATATGATTGCCGCCCTGCGCACCATCCGCCAGCAGCTGGGCCCGCACCTGCATTCCATTACCAGCGCTTCCTGCCTCCTGATGATCATCGATGGCTTCTGCTGAAAAAATATTTTCAGGGACACTAGTTATATCCTTCCGCCCGGGTGTCTATAATACGACAGATTCCGCATTAATGTAAAAACACCGCATGACTTCAGCAAGGATCAGCTACCTGGCAACACGCTATTTTGATAATACCTGTACACCGGCAGAAAAGCTGGAGCTGGCGGCATGGATCGACCGGCAAACGGATGATACCGTGCTGGAAGCCGTATTGGGAGAAGCCTGGGCATCACATGTGCCGCTGATCATGATGCCGGATGAAATGTCGGACCGCATTGTGTCAGCCATGTTTGGCCGTGCGCCGGAGGTACCCGTGATGCAGGCGCGTACCCGGTATTATAAAATATGGTGGGCAGCTGCCAGTATCCTTCTACTGGGTGGCATAGGCGTATGGGCATGGCAGCATCAGCGGTCGCCATCGCCGGTAGCAGAAAGCAAACAACAACGATATAAAAATGAAGTGATGCCGGGCAGCAACCGCGCCATGCTCACCCTGGCCGATGGCAGCGTGATTGCGCTGGACAGCGCCGGCAACGGATTACTTGGCCGGCAGGGCGCCGTAAAGATCATCAAACAGGCCAACGGCGAACTGGCTTATGTGGGCAACGGCAACGGCGAGGCCATGTATAATACAATGACCACCCCGCGGGGCGGTCAATACCACCTTACCTTACCGGATGGCACACAGGTTTGGTTGAACGCCGCTTCTGCGATTACTTATCCTGCCGCATTTACCGGTAAGGAAAGAAAAGTAACCGTGAAAGGGGAAGCCTATTTCGAGGTAACCGCCAATGCCAATATGCCTTTCCGGGTGGCAGCCGGCAATACCGCTATAACGGTACTGGGTACACGATTTAACGTAAATGCCTATACGGAGGAACCGGCTGTCCGCACCACGCTGGTAGATGGCGCCGTAAGCGTAACTGCCGGCAGCAACAGCACCGTACTCCACCCGCGCATGCAGGCGAGGGTAGGCAAAGATGAAGTATTACACGTTACTGAAAATATAGATACCGATGAAATCATCGCCTGGAAAAACGGGTTCTTCCAGTTTACCGACGCAGATATGCCTGCCGTAATGCGGCAAATAGAGAAGTGGTACGACGTTAAAGTGACTTATGAAGGACCTGTTCCTGAAAAGAGCTTTGGCGGCGGTATGCAACGCTCTTTGCCCTTAACGGAAGTGTTGGGAATACTGGAAGAAAATGGGGTGAAATTTAAGATAGAGGGGAAAAATATTATTGTATTGAAATAAAAAACCACGTTACTGATTCACTATTAAACTAAGAAACACAAATTCCACTGCATAAGCTCCTGTAGTTTATGTATCCTCACCTGTTATGCATAATAAAGCCGGAAACGCTGATAACATTTCCGGCGGCGTCTGGATAACAGAAACAAAAAAGTCGGCGAAGACTCCTTATTCATTCAACCAAACAATGCAAATGTATGCAAATTAATTGTATCGCTCTTTGCAGCCGGACAGCTGTTGCTATTACCCGGAGCGTTATTTCCCGGACAGGCAGCAGGGTTTCCTGGCATCGCACGCTATGCTCAACCAAAATGCTGTTAGCTATGAAGTTAACGATTGTGTTCACATTACTGCTCCTGAACGTAAGTGCCGCCGGCCTTTCGCAAACGGTCAGTTTTTCCGGTAAGTCGGTATCACTCAAAGCAGTTTTTGCCGCCATCAAAAAACAAACGGGATACGTGGTGTTCTACGACAACCAGCTGCTGCAAAACAGCAAGCCGGTGACCCTCTCCGTGGAAAACGCGCCGCTGGCGGTAGTGCTGAATGCTGCCCTGAAAGACCAGGGGATGACTTTTACCATCCTGGACAGAACTATTTCAGTAAGGAAGCAGCGGCCGCCGCTCACACTTCCGCCCCTCCTGAAATTGATGATCCCGCAAATGACCATCACCGGCCGGGTTACCGACGATTCCAATACACCGCTGCCCGGCGTTACGGTATTGCAGAAAGGAACCAGCAACGCCGTTGTGACCAGCGAAACGGGCGAATACCGGCTTTCCAATATCAGCGATGGCGCCGTGATCGTTTTTTCCTACATCGGGTTTAATAAAGAAGAGATCACCGTGAATGGGCAGTATAAGCTGGACGTTCGCCTTACCAAAGCCGCCAACACCGCACTCGACGAACTGGTGGTAATCGGCTATGGCACCATGAAGAAAAGTGACCTCACCGGCGCTGTGTCTACCGTGAAAGGCGATGCCATCGCTTCCCGCAAAACCACGCAGGTATCGCAGGCACTCCAGGGCGCTGTGCCGGGCGTAATGGTTACCCGTACCAACAACGCACCAGGCGCCGTGGCGCAGATCCGCGTAAGAGGGATCACCACCATTTCTGATGCCGGCGCCACACCGCTCATCATCCTCGATGGCGTACCCATAGATGATATCAACTCCATCAACCCAAATGATATCGATAATATTTCGGTATTGAAAGACGCCGCCTCTGCTTCTATTTATGGCTCCAGGGCCGCCGCCGGCGTGATCCTGGTCACCACCAAACGCGCAAAGAGCGGGCAGCTGGACCTGAACTACAGCTATGAATACGGGGTGGAAAAGCCTACCAAATTGCCGGATTATGCCAATGCCGTACGCTATATGCAACTTACCAATGAGCTGCGGTGGAACGATAATGGTAATAACGCCAACGAATATCCTACCTATACCAAAGATATTGTGGATAACTACGCCACATTGCATGCACAAAATCCGGATCAATATCCGGATACTGATTTTAGAGGCATGATCCTCAACAACAGCGCACCCCGCGAAACCCATGCACTCAGCATTGCCGGCGCCGGGAAGGCACTGCGCTCCAGGGTTTCACTGGTATATGATAAAATCGGCGCACTGTACGACGACCGCTCGTACGACCGCCTCACCACACGTATCAATAACGACATCGTCATCAATAAATACCTCACCGCCAGCGTGGACGTGAATTACAAACGCACTATCGTTAAACAACCCGTCGTTGACCCAATGTACAAGATGGGTATCATGCCGCCTATTTACGCGGCCATGTGGTCCGACGGCCGCATCGGCGCGGGAAAAGACGGCGCGAATATATACGTGCAAACAAAGTATGGCGGCTTTAACAACAACTGGTATAACCAGCTTGGCGGAAAGGTGGGCATCGATTTTACACCCATAGAAGGATTGAAAATTTCCGGTGTCGTATCGCCTTTTATTAACTTCGATAAAGGAAAGAAATTTACCCGCAAAGTGCCGTATACGTCTTTCAACAATCCCAACATCATTTCGGGATATATTGAAGGCGCTACGGAAACCAAACTGGAAGAAGTCCGCAACGATAACTACCGCTATACCACCCAGTTTATTGCCAATTATAGTAAACAGATCAAAGACCACAGCTTCAGCCTGATGGGCGGATATGAATTTTATAAGGCGTTCAATGAAGATCTGGGCGCTTCCCGTGGCCAATATATCCTCAGCAACTATCCCTATCTCAACCTGGGACCACTGGAGTTCCGCGACAACAGCGGCGGCGCATATGAAAATGCTTACCGCTCCTGGTTTGGAAGGGTTACTTATAGCTATAAAGACAAATACCTGTTCCAGGGTAATATCCGCTATGATGCGTCTTCCCGTTTTGCTGCAGGCTACCGCTGGGGTTCTTTCCCCTCTTTTTCTGCCGGCTGGGTAATATCAGAAGAGAAATTTATGAAATCCACGGCGCCCTGGTTATCCTTTGCAAAGCTCCGTGCTTCCTGGGGCTCGCTGGGTAACGAACGTATCGGTAACTACCCTTACCAGGCATTGCTGCGCTTTGAAAATAACTCCCTGTTCTATAAAGGCAACAACGCCGTATCCGCGCAATCTGCCGCACAGTGGCAATATGCGATCCGTGATATTTCCTGGGAAACCACCCACTCATGGGATCTCGGCGCTGATGTAAACTTCCTCAATAACAGGTTACGTTTCACCGGTGATTATTTTAAGAAGACAACAGACGATATCCTGCTGGAGCTGGAAATCCCTGATTACATTGGTTTCGACAATCCTTACCAGAATACCGGTAAAATGTTTACAACCGGCTGGGAAGCGCAACTGGGCTGGAACGATCGCATCGGTGATTTCACTTATAGTGTATCCGTGAACGTAGCAGACTTTGTATCAAAAATGGGCGACCTGGGTGGTACACAGTTCCTCGGAGATTCTATAAAAAGACAAGGCAGTGAATTTAACGAATGGTATGGTTATTTATCTGATGGAATTTACCAGACACAAGATGAAGTAGATAAATCGGCCAAGCTCAATGCCAATGTGAGGCCCGGCGATATCCGCTACCGCGATGTGAGCGGTCCGAATGGCGTACCCGATGGCAAAATATCCCCCGAATACGACCGCGTATTACTGGGTGGTTCGTTGCCCCGCTACCAATATGGCATCAATTTGCAGGGTGGGTTCCGCAACTGGGATCTGGGTATCGTATTCCAGGGCGTAGGCAAACAAAACTCCAGGCTTACTGTGGATATGGTACGGCCCCTCATGGAAAATTTCGGCAATTTCCCGGCTATCCTCGATGGCAATTCCTGGAGCAAATATAATACGCCGGAACAGAACAAAGCAGTCCGGTATCCGCGTTACAGCAATACTTCCGCAGGCAATAACTACGCCATGTCCGATTTCTGGCTGATCAACGGCGCCTATTTCCGCCTGAAAAATATCAGTGTGGGGTATTCCATGCCTAACGACTGGGTAAAGAAGATCCGCATACAAGGTGTTCGTATATACGGCAGCGTTAGCGATCTTTTATCGGTGCATAATTTCCCTAAAGGCTGGGATCCTGAACAACCTTCGCTGGGCTATCCTATTACCACCAGTTATGTTATTGGCGCATCTGTTAAATTCTAAATTCCACGAACATGAAGCAACTTATTCTCATAGCCGGCATCACTTGTTTTTTCTTCAGCGCCTGCGGCAGCCTGGATCTGAACCCGCTGTCCGACGGCTCCAGTGAAACCTGGAATTCCAATGCGGAAGAAATTGAAATGTCGCTCAACGGATTGTATAAAATCAATTTCTGGATGAAGGACGACGATGAGTGGACCGACGACTGGATCTACCGCGACGTTACTACCGCTATTACCGGCGCTACCATCAATGGGCAAACTGATTTTGTAAAGAAGTGGTGGACAGATACCTACAAAGCCGTTGCCCGCGCCAACAACATCCTGCAAAGCATTTCCCGCGCCGATAAGGTGTTGTCGGCCGACCAGATCAACAACTACACCGCAGAGGCCCGCTTTGTAAGAGCGTGTATGTATTCCCGTTTGTTATCGCATTACGGAAATATTATTTACACCGATTCCATGCTCGATATCGACCAGGCATTGCAGCTGAAGCAAACAGACAAAGCCACGGTGCTGAAAAAGATCTATGAAGATTTTGATGCCGCTGCCGCTACCTTGAAAACCACTTACGGTACATCGGAATTGAAACGTGCCACCAAAGGCGCTGCCCTGGCCATGAAAGCGCGTATTGCCCTGTATATGGGCGACTGGGCCGTTGCACGCGACGCCGCTAAAGCATGTATCGATCTCGATGTATATAAATTGCACGATAATTTTGGTAACTTGTTCCTGTCGAAGACAAAAAACTCCACCGAAACAGTTTTTGGCCTGCCAAGATCCGTGACCTTAAAAGTTACTTTCGACGATTGCCAGAATTATGTATCGCGTAACGCCGGTGGCTGGGCTGCCAAAGATCCGTCATGGGATCTCTTTTGCAGTTTTTTATGTAAAGATGGATTACCGGTAGATGAATCCCCTTTATTTAATCCCCGCCGCCCGTTTGATAACCGCGATCCGCGCTGTGCCGCCACCATCGTGGAGTTCCAGACACCGCACCTGGGGTATATTTTCCAGCCGCACCCGGACTCCCTGAAAGTAAGATCCGTATCAGACAATAAATACGTAGAAAATAAAGATACCCGCACCATTGCACAGTACGCATCGTTCAACGGGTTGTTATGGAAAAAAGGAATTGACGGCGACTGGCTCCTCAACTCCTGGAAATCAGAACCGGATAATATCGTGATCCGTTTTGCAGATGTATTGCTGATATATGCAGAAGCCAAAACAGAGCTGGGAGAAACAGATCAGCTGGTGCGCGATGCTATTAACAAAGTAAGGGCACGCGCCTATGGTACCGTGTACACCAATACCAGCGGGTATCCTGCGGTGACTACGGCAGATCAGTCTGCCCTGCGTAAAATTATCCGTACGGAAAGAAGAATGGAGTTTGCGCTGGAAGGCATCCGCTACATGGATATCATCCGCTGGAAGCTGGCAGAAAAAGTGCTGAACAAAGCAAACTATGGTTTGCTGGAACCCGCGGACCTGCGCACAAAAATAGTGCAGCCTGGATTATGGTTCTTCCCGCAAACGCCGGCTATCGATGAAGATGGTATAGCAGATTTTACCGCGATGTATAATGCCGGTCTGGTAAAACAGATCACCGTGCGAAAGTTTGATGCCACGCGCCAATACCTGTGGCCTATTCCATCTACAGAAGTATTGACCAGTCACCTCACCCAGAACCCAAATTATTAAGCCAGCACATGACACAAAGAAATAGATTGGCAGCAGTATTAATAACCATCGGTATATTGGGAGCTGCCTGTAAAAGTGAAAAAGCAGCGGCGCCGCGATCGTTCAGCGGTATTTACCCGCAACTGGCGATGTATAACAAGGAAGGAGAATGCGGTACCGGTGCAGTAGTGCCGTGGGCGGGGAAACTGTGGGTAATTACTTATGGCCCGCACCTGCCTTTTGGTTCATCTGATAAACTATATGAAATAACCCCCGACCTGAAACAGGTGGTACGCAGCGAAAGCATTGGCGGCACACCAGCCAACCGCATGATCCACCCGGAAAGCCACCAGTTGTTCATAGGGCCATATGCGATTGGAGAAAACGGCCAGGTACGCGTCATCCCTTATACGGCAATGCCCGGACGGCATACCGGTAACGCCAGGCATCTTACAGATCCCGCCGGCAAAATTTACTATGGCACTATGGAAGAAGGTTTTTATGAAGTAGATGTAAAAACCCTTCAGCCTACTTTATTATATGAAGATGGAAATGTAAAAAACAAAAAAGGCGCAGACACTACCGCCAACTCACCTTCCGCCTTGTTGCCGGGAGCGCATGGTAAAGGCCTGTATTCGGGGCAGGGCGTAATGATCTATTCCAACAACGGGGAACCCGGGCCCAAAGCATTGACCCAGTTTGATATTGAAGCCGGATCGTTATCGGAATGGAATGGGAAGGACTGGAAAGTGGTGCGCCGGAACCAGTTCACGGAAATCACCGGCCCGGGCGGTATCTCCGGAAATAAAAATCCGGCCACAGATCCCATATGGGCAACGGGCTGGGATCATAAATCGGTGTTACTCGGATTGCGCGACCAGGGCAAATGGAGCTTTTTCCGGTTGCCAAAGGCCAGTCACAGCTACGACGGCGCACATGGCTGGAACACCGAATGGCCGCGTATCCGCGATATCGGCGCCAACAATAAACCGGATTACCTCATGACCATGCACGGCCTGTTCTGGCATTTCCCCGGACAGTTTTCTACCGGGCATACTGCGGGTATCCGTCCCCGTAGTGCCTACCTGAAAGTGATCGGCGACTTCACCCGCTGGCACGATCAACTGGTGTTTGGTTGTGACGATGCCGCACAAAAAGAATTTCTCAACAAGCGTACCGCCAAAGGAAGTATTGAAGGACCCGGACAATCAAATTCCAATCTCTGGTTTACCTCCCTGCAACAACCCGATGCGCTGGGACCCAACACCGCCGAAGGCGCCGTATGGCTGAATGAAGCCGTAACACCCTCACTGCCTTCCGAGCCTTTCCTTTTTGCCGGCTGGCCTCACCGCATCGCGCGCATCACCCACAACGACAAACGTGCCGTGGAGTTCACGCTGGAAACAGATAAAGGCGACGGCAACTGGAGTGTTGCGCAAAAAGTAACCGTAGCGCCCGGGCAAACCGGTGACATTATTTTCCCGGAAGATATGCCGGGAGAATGGATCCGCATCACTGCCGCACAACCGGTAGTTGCCACCGCGCATTTCTTTTATGCTGCCATTGATGCCCGCAAAACAGCCCCGGCGGCTATTTTTAGCGGACTAAGCAAAGTAACCGATGCCGTTTCCAACGGCGGATTATTATATGGTTTAGGTAACGATCGCCGCGCACTTGGTATACTGGCACAGTCGTATAAAAATGGCGACGCTACAGTGGAAGGCTATTACGAACTGGATGCTAATATGGACCTGGTAAAAAAAGACGATCCTAAAACGGCGGACTTTATCCGGCAGAAATTCGCCATCCCGCAACAGGCGGTGACAGTGGAAGCCGGCGCTGTATTGATTGTAGACGACAAAGGCCGCAGATGGCGGTTGCCATTAGGCGACGAAGCCTTCGCCGGGCTTACCGGGAAAGCCGCTCTGCGCATTTGCCGCGAGGTGTCAACAGAAAGGGACCTGTTTAATTGTATGGGCACCTTCTATGAATTGCCTGCGGAAAACGCCGACGGCTACGCGAAAATACGACCGGTAGCATCGCATCCTTTCCGGATCAACGACTACGCCGCTTACCGCGGTATGCTGGTAATGACAGGCATTGCTCCCGGTACCAAAGCCGGCGAACATATCATTGTATCGGAAGATAAAAAAGCGATGGTATGGGCAGGCGCTATCGATGATCTCTGGCAGCTGGGCCGGCCGGTGGGCCGCGGCGGTCCGTGGAAAGATGAGGCGGTGGAAGCAGGCAAGGCATCAGATCCTTACCTGATTGGTTTTTATTCACAGCGGCAACTGCAATTATCGCATGATGCTGCCGCGCCGGTTGAATTTACCCTGGACATCGACCCGGTGGGCAATGGCGCCTGGATGAAGTATAAAACCATTACGGTTGCCCCCGGAGAAACGCTGAACTGGCAGTTCCCCGATGGCTTCGAAGCACGATGGATCCGTTTTACCAGCAATAAAAACTGCCACGCTACTGCATGGCTGGAATATAAATAAGGAGCGGCATGAAATATACAGTGGTCTGTTTACTGATGTGGTGTTGCCAGGCAGCCAACGGGAAAAATCCCGTTGATACCGGCGCCGTGAAAGACGTGCTGGGTAACCGCTCGCTGTTACCGGTGGCGGCTTCCTATAAAACATACCGTATCAGTGACACTGCGGCTTATGAGCTGCAGCTGGCGCTGGACCGGGATAACAGGCCACTGTACTATTACCGGCATATTTTTACGCCGGTTTGTTATACGGGAGAATGTAAACCGGTATACATCAACCTTTACTGGGACCTGCTGGGCAATTATATCCGTTATGATCTGCCCGGAAAGGAAGTATTAACAAAGCTGGATCACAAAGAATTTAAACGCGACGATTATGAAAAGCTGCAGGACATACTGGCCCGGCCCAATTCGTTGCTGGCTGATCTGGCTATCACCGACCTCATTGTACCGGGAACGGAAAGTCTCAGCGATTCGGTGGATGCCCGTACCGGCGCTACGCTGAAAACCATTAAAAATGAAGTGATTTCCGGCGCCGTGTACACCTGTTATACCTTGTGGCATATCGCGCACGGTACCGTGACAGATGAAATCGCCCGTATTACAGATACCTATATCAATCCCGCACTGCTGCATCGTTTTCTGTCTTCCTCCAATCACGCTTATCAGTATAAAGCACTTGAAAAGGTGATGGATAAAAACGGGAGGATAATGCCGGGTTTTGAAAATGATATCCGTACTTTGATTAATGGCAAAAATATTTTTATTGCCAGGTATACTTTGCAACAGGTACATCCCGGTTTTATCAGCGGCGCCAAGGCACAGTCGTGGTTGTGGGATACTTACACTAAAAGCGTGTACCCGTTACAGTTAACCATGCTGCGTAAACTGGCCACCGTGCCGCTGAGCGATGCAATGGCAAAGCAACTCGCGAATGCGGGCAGCAGCGCCAATGAGGAACAGTTCCATTTAATACTGGCCGCATTACAGGCCACGCCCCATTTGCGGGATGCGGCGATACAGCTGCTGGCCAACCAGTTAAAAAACACCGATGCCACACGGGCAGCCGCTATCCATGCGTTGCTGTTACAACAGCAGCCGGTGAATCATTCCGTAAAAATTAAGATGCATGAATATGAACAAACGCTTCATCCAACTGAAAAATAGCTGGCTCACCATCCTGTTGTTGTGTATATGTACACCCTGGCTGCAGGCGCAACAGCGGGTATTTGTGGAAACAGAATCCTTTACAGAAAAAGGCGGCTGGGTCATCGACCAGCAGTCGTTTCCCGTAATGGGTTCCTCCTACCTGATGGCGCACGGCATGGGCCGCCCGGTAAAAGATGCGGTGACTACCGTCAATTTTCCGGAGAAAGGTACTTATCATTTATGGGTGCGCACAAAAGATTGGGCGCCCTTCCCGAAGGGACCAGGAAAATTCCAGGTGGTAGTGAATGATGCACCGGTGAAAACGGTGTTTGGGGAAAGCGGCAACGACAAATGGAAATGGTACGACGGCGGCGAGATCACCGTGGCTGCCGGCGCCACAAAAATAGCCTTGCGCGACCTCACCGGTTTTAATGGCCGTTGTGATGCCCTGATGTTTACCACCGGGAAATTTACCCCGCCGGATGACGCGGCCGCACTGAGCGCATTACGGCGTAACCTTTTGCATTTAACGGCCGCGCCAAAAGAGGCCGGCCCGTTTGATCTCGTGGTAGTAGGTGGCGGCATTGCCGGCACCTGTGCCGCTATATCCGCTTCCCGCATGGGTTTGAAAGTAGCGTTGATACAAGACAGACCCGTACTCGGCGGGAACAACAGCTCGGAAATACGGGTGCACCTGATGGGCGATATCGACAAAAATTACTATCCCAAGCTGGGTCGCATTGTAAGGGAAATGGATAACGGCGATCCCGGTAACGGTAACCCCGATGCAAAAGAATATGGCGATGCCCGTAAAATAGCCATCGTTAAAGCAGAAAAAAATCTTACCCTGTTCCTCAATACCTATGTATTCAAAGTAGAAAAAGAGAAAGATCATATTGTAGCGGTTACCGGCCGTGATATTGCGAGCAACCAGGAAACACGTTTTACCGGCACTTATTTCTCTGATTGTACCGGCGATGGCACGATAGGTTATCTTGCCGGCGCCGCCTTCAGGATGGGCCGAGAAAGCAAAGAAGAAACAGGCGAATCGCTCGCCGCAGAGAAGCCAGATAGCTTTACACTTGGCACTTCTAACTTGTGGGCCTCCCTGCCAACAGACAGCGTTACTGCTTTCCCTGCCACACCCTGGGCATTGCAGTTTTCAGACGAATATCATATTGATGCGTCTAAGGCGGACTGGGAATGGGAAACCGGTTTTGGTAATTTCAATACCATCACGGAAGCCGAACAAATCCGCGATCATAACCTGCGCGCGATTTATGGTAACTGGTCCTATCTTAAAAACAGCAAGCCCGAAAAATATGGCAAACAGCAACTGGCCTGGGTAGCCTATATCGGCGGTAAGCGCGAATCCCGGAGGATCATCGGTGATCATGTGCTCACCCAGATGGATATACAGGAAGGTAAAATGTACCCGGATGGCGCTGTCACCGCCACCTGGACCATCGACCTGCATTTCCCGGATCCTGTCAACAAAAAGTATTTTGAAGGACAGGAATTTTTTGCCGGCACCAAACATATCAGGGTGGCCCCGTATACCATTCCGTACCGTTGTTTATATTCTAAAAATATCAACAACCTGTTTATGGCAGGACGGAATATCAGCACCACGCATGTAGCCTTTGGCAGTACCCGCGTAATGCGCACCTGTGGTATGATGGGAGAAGTAGTAGGCTTTGCCGCCTATGTGGCCAATAAATACCACGGCAGCCCGAGAAGTGTATACACCGATCATCTCCCCGAACTGATGGACCTGCTTAAAAATTAAACATGTACGCCGTTTATATCCTGCTGCTGTTGCATACCGCCGTTGCCCCTTCCATGATACACCTGGAAGGCAGCGCGCAGGGCACTACCTGGCATATTCAATATGCGGATGCGCAGCAGCGGGATTTCACGCCGCAGATAACACAAATTTTAACAGACATCGACCAGTGCCTGTCTGTTTACCGGAAAGACTCCGAGATCTCTTTATTTAACCGCGCTACCTCCCTTGAATTCCAGCTGCCTTATTTTTACCCGGTATTAAAAAAATCCGCCGAGATATACGCCGCTACCGGCGGCGCTTTCGACCCTACTGTCATGCCGCTCACAACCGCTTACCGGCAGGGCAAAAGAACACATACCCCGTGGTGGGAAAAGGCCGATTCCCTGTTGCAATATGTAGGCTTTTCCAATATCCGTTTTGATGAAACCGGCGTGCGCAAATTAAAGGAAGGCGTAAGCCTCGATTTCGACGGCATTGCGCAAGGCTATAGCGTGGATGTTCTAGCCGTATTACTGGACCGCAACGGCATCAGCGATTACATGGTAGAGATAGGCGGAGAAGTGCGCTGTAAAGGGCTTAAAAACGGCAAGTCGTGGACCGTTGGCATCGATAACCCATTGCATCCCGATCAGCAACTGGCTACCATACGGCTGTATAACAGGTCTGCTACCACGGCAGGTGATTACCGCGATCACTATGAGCAAAACGGTACTGTATCCGGGCATATCATTCATCCCAAAACCGGCTACTCCACACCCGATTCGCTGTTGAGCGTTACGGTGTTTTCTGAAGATGCTATTACCGCAGACGGATATGATACCGCTTTTATGGTAATGGGAGTAGAGGCAACGAAACAGTTCCTGGCGCAACGGAAAGATCTGGATGCATACCTGGTGTATGTGGATGCGCAGGGCGGGGTGAAGGTGTGGATGACGGAAGGGGTGAGGAGAATGGTGGAGTGAGAGAGAGACTGTTCCGAAGATTAACCCCAAAAGCTGTCGTTATTGATGGCTTTTTGTTTTGAATTTAATTAATTGCATAGTACTGATTTGCGATATCTGTGTATATTTAATTAAACTAAATATTCAGCTGTTTTATACTTTGTATAACCCCCGGGGAATTTCCTCTTATCAGTTAATTAACGACGCATATTGCTTCCCATTTTGTAATAATTAATGATGCTTCAGCCGCAATACAGTTGCTTTTAAGTCGGGTCATTTATTCTTTTAATTGATGATTTTTATCAATTAATTGACAAATAGAATAAATTTACATAACTTTATGAGAGTTCTACATACTGCATCGGGCAAATATAAAGAGGCTCGTATAACTTTACTACGAAAAGTGGAGTTAACAGGCGCCACAAAGAAGAGATTTGATTTTGATTGGGAAAGGGAAGTAGAAATTGAAACCTATAAAATCACATTTATCAATGATGATTATATTCTTGGACTGATGTCTGTTCAAATTAATTCTTCAGAGCGTAGATGTGAAATAAGATTGTTGGAATTGTCACGGGAGAATAGAGGTGATTTTAAGGTGTATGATAGGCTGGCAGGTTGTTTGATTGCTTTTGCATGTAAACTGTCATTTAAAGAAGGGTTTAATGGTTTTGTTTCTTTGATACCTAAGACGGTATTAATATCTCATTATATGAGGAAATATTTTTTTTCTCCAATGGGAGCACAGCTCTATGTTAGACGGTGAAATTTCTATTACTCTCATTACAGATTATTTGGAAAACGATTAATTATGAAGAAGAATAAGAAAATAAGTGAAGAACTATCTGTGGATAACATTTATCCTCACGGCCTTTCCAAAGAAGAAAAAACTGCTGCAGATAGAGAAATGGCAGCGTTTCGTATGCAGCAGTGGAATAAAATGACCCCAGCCGATCACCTCAGAGCAGACTTATTGCAAGTTAAGTACCAGATGGAAAGCGTAATTGAATCACTGGAATACCAGGGCTCATTGCACTTCGGCTATTTCCTTTCTGCCTATATCCGGGCCGTGCAAAAGAAGCAAAAGGAATTCGCCGCGGAGATCAGTATCGATGAAACCCGTTTAAGCCGTATTATTCATAATAAAGAATTTCCTAATGATGAGTTGTTTATCAGGCTGGAGCTGCACTCAAACAATACAATACCCGCACTCAGCTGGTTTTTGCTGGCCGAGAAAGGCAAGGCGTATAATATCAGTACAAATAAAGAATTAAGGAAAAAAGAGAAGAAAAATGTGCATAAGACGATTGCAAAAATATAAGTTACAAATACTTCCTAATCACCTCATTCTTACACACAGCCATATAAAATAAAAAAGTTGCAGGACCTGCCTGCAACTTTTTTATTAATAGATATCTCTTAATATCCTGGGTTCTGCACAATCTTCGGGTTACGGTCTATCACATCCTGCGGTACCGGGTTCAGGTACATTTTTGAGGTAAACACATGCGGGTGGTTCAACGGCACAATTTCGTATTTCCATACCCCTGAGTTGTTATTGGGCACCGTATTCGTGATCTTCATGGCATGTTTATCCACATTCATCACCGTGCTCACGGTTTTCCAGCGAATGATGTCATAAAAGCGTTTGTTCTCAAAACAGAGCTCCACGCGTCTTTCATGATAAATAGCAGCCCGCATCTCTGCCTGAGATAATCCCGGCGCCAGGTTGGGCAACCCAGCTCTTTTGCGGATCTGGTTAATGGCATTGTATACGGTGGCATCGGGGCCTGCGGATTCATTTTGCGCTTCGGCATATCCCAGTAATACTTCGGCATAGCGGTAGTAGATAAAGTTGGCGCCGCTTACTGCACCACCGCCGGGCCGCACCAGTGGGTTGAGCCGCTTTTTAAAATAATAGCCGGTATTGCTTACGTCATCGGTGCCAAAATCAATCTGGTTTTTGGAAGGACGTACTTTATCAATGCGGGTGTATATGGTGTCGCCTTTATCCATCCAGTTCATTTTATAAGGCGCGCCGTCATATACGATCCAGTCGTAAAAACGCTTCTCGCGGCCTATGTAAGGGTGTTGCGGATCATAGCCGGAAGTGGGATCGGTGATGGGTTTGCCATTGGCCATATTGAACTGGTCTACCAGTTCCTGGGTAGGGTTGTAGTTGCCCCAGGTATAATAAGCGCCATTGATCCACACCGGGCCGCCATATTGTTCAAAGGAAGACCCCATAGTGTTGGCTACTACCTGGCGATCCCACACTACTTCCGAATGGTACTCATTGGCTTCATACCAGATAGCGGAAGGTTCGGGAAACAGTTCGTATGATTTACCGTTGCCATAAAGGTCGATGAACTGTTTGAAAGTAGCGGCGGCCTTACTCCAGCGCTGCGCATCGAAGTTATTGTAACCGGCTACTTTGTGCGGGTCGTTGCCTGCGGCAGGTTGTGCGGCGTTGAAAGCAGGACTGGCGGCATATAACTCCACCCATCCTTTTAAGGCCAGCGCGGCGCCCAGTGTAGCACGGCCAGCATCTGCGTCGCCCTTGTTGTATTTAGCCGGCAGGTAACCATCTTTGGCAATGGAATCCAGTTGCGTGGTGATGAAGTCTGTTGTTTCCGCAAAAGTATTCCGGGGCGTGTAAATGGCGGCGCTGTCCATGGTGCGCCTGTCGGCGGGCACGGTAATAATAGGCAATCCGCCGATGTGCATCCACAATTCGCTGTAAAAAAAGGCGCGGATAAACCGGGCCTCATCGAGCCGTTTGTTCAGCCACTCGGGCGAGAAGTTGGCAGCATTATTACGTACCTCTGTAATGAAGGTGTTGCATTTGCGGATATTAGTGAAGATGGTTGTCCAGTTGGTGAGATCGCCGGAACCCGTGATGCCTCCCCAAATAGTATAGTCGTTGGAGGAAGGTTCCACAATGCCCTGTTTCCAGTTGTAGGAAGTGTAATAAAAGCCGGCGTCGTTGTCGTCGGTGAAGTTATCCAGGTTTTCCGGCTGGTTCCAGTAGTTCGGTAATGCGCTGTAAATATCGTTCAGGAAAAGATCGGCATTCCCTTCTGTACTCCATTGGGTTTCGTCGGTGAGCTTCGACTTGTCGGTATTTTCCAGGAATTCTTTTTTGCACGACAGGATACTGAGCAGCAGTATAACGGCGGGCAACAGATGTATGAAGCGGATCATAATATTTTTATTTAACAGGATGAATCTAAAAGGTGACATTGAGTCCAAACACAAATACTTTCTGGTTAGGATACGCTGTTTCCAGGTCGGTGTAGCCTACTTCCGGATCCATGAATTTCATTTTGCTGAAGGTGAGCAGGTTTTGCCCGGAGAAATAACAACGGACACTCTGCATCTTCATAGCTTTTGAAATATTGGGAGGAAGGGTGTATCCCAGCACGGCAGTTTTTAAGCGGAGATAACCCGTTTTCATCATCCAGAAATCGGAGTTCTGTGTATTATTAGCGTAGGGCGACTGGTTCGCACGCGGATACTTTGCATTGGGCGTGGCCGGTGTCCAGTGGTCGTTGTAGTATTCATAAGCTGAATTACTGTTGTTGTTGTTAAACGGCACCGTCTGGAAACCACGGATGTTCAGGCTGGCCAGCGCAGATCCCTGGAAAAACAGGCTGAGGTCAAATCCTTTCCAGGAGGCGCTGGGCGTGAAACCGTAGGTGATGAAAGGATACACGGGGTTGCCGATTACTGTTTCATCATAGGAATCTATTTTACCATCGGGTTTACCACCGGGACCGCCTATATCTGCATAGCGGATGTCGCCGGGATGTAGCACGCCAAACTGGGTAACGTTGTAGCCATCGTCACTGTTGATGATACCATCGCTGTTTTTATCGTCTCCCTGGGAAAACAATCCCAGCGCATGATAGCCGAACTGCGTGCCGGTGGGTCGGCCTGTTCTGCTGCGATTGGGATTATCATGTGTGGCAGCAGTTTCAAACACCTGGATCATTTTATTCTTCGCATAGCTGAAATTGCCGTTCAGGTTTACCTGCAGGCCATTGGTGAAACGGTGGCTGGTACCCGCGGAAATATCAATACCACGGTTTTCCATAATACCCTGGTTTTCGTCGGACAGCCCCAGGCCGTATTCTACCGGTACCGTTACTGCCGGCGGCAGCAACATACCTGTTCTTCTTTCATGAAAATAATCTACTTCCAGTGTAAGTAAACCTTTCCATAAAGTAGCATCTATACCAATATCTGTTTTAGTAGATATTTCCCAGGTGATATTGGGATTGGCTTCCCTGCTGATGTTGGAACCCTGTACCATATTGCCGTTGCCATAAGCATAGGCGTTACCGTATAAATTATAACCGTTCAGGTATTGGAACGCAGATCCGGCCAGGTTACCCGATTTTCCCCAGGAGCCCCTGAGTTTAAGATAGTTCAGCACAGAGGGACGATCCTTCATAAATTTTTCTTCGGAGATAATCCATCCTGCGGAGAAAGCAGGGAAATAACCCCAGCGTTTGCCAGGCGCAAAATAATAGTGACCATCGTACCGGCCGGCTGCTTCAAAAAGATATTTTTGATCGTAGATGTAACCTACGCGGTATACAAAACCAAGTTGACTACCGGTAATAGTAGAGCCATTGTTATCAAAATCATTTTTGTTGGAACTGCCCATTCCCAGCTCGTCGATGTTTACCGCAAAATTATTCCGCCGGGCAGAGAAGCCGGTAGAGTCATTCTTGCGGGCTTCGGCTACCAGCAGTCCTGTGAAGTCGTGCTTGCCAAAGCTGTTATGATAGTTCAGGAATCCCTGGTAGGTATAGAACTGGTTCTTTGAATACTCCTGGTTCAGCCAGGTGTAGGGTGCAGCGCTTCCTTCCGAAGTGGATATTTGTTTCGTATATGAGTAGGGGTTAGTGGAGGTATTCTGCGAATAAAAGTAAAACGGCGTATGCCATCCTTTCACGGTGAAGTCGTTAGGATCATAGCTGAAAGTACCTTTAATACTAAGCCCTTTAATGAAAGGCAGTTGCTGTTCCACGGCGAGGGTAGTGAGCAGCGAAGTGGCATTGCGGTGGGAGTAACCTGCTTTCAGGATACCTACCGGCGTATTGCCTGCAAACTCGCCCCACAGGCCATTACTGTAATACATGTTGGTGATGGGGATCAGTTTATATGCACTACGGAACAGTTGCCCGGGTTGTAGTGGCAGCATCTACACTGTTGGTATTTTCAATGGCGCCAATAAGCGACAGTGATACCGTGGTGGTGGACGTGGCGCTCACTTCCATGTTTACATTATAATCGTAACGTTTGTAGTTGATCGGGTCAAACATACCATCCTGTTTAAGGAAACCAATACCGGCATAGTACCGCACCACTTTGGTGCCGCCACTGAGTTGCAGGTTATAGTTTTGAATCGGCGCGCGCATGCGCACCAGGTCTTTGGTATTGCTGATGGGATATTTATCGGGATCTTTGGCGTTCAGGTCTGCATACGTGTTGATCAGCTCTTCGGAGAATGGCTGCTGTGCGCCACCGGGGTTTTCATTCATATAGGCTTCATTACGCAGGCGCATATAGTCCTGTGCATTCAGCATTTTAGGATAATAAGTGGGCGTTTGCCAACCGTAATAGGCGTTGAGCGATAACGACGGCATACCTGTTTGTCCGCGTTTGGTGGTGATGAGGATTACACCATTAGCGCCACCCAATCCGTAAGGGGCTACTGCGGCGGCATCTTTCAATACCGTCACGGAGGCGATGGAGCTGGGCGCAATCTCGTTGATGTTATTGCGGATGATACCATCCACTACTATCAGTGGTGAATTGTTACCAGTGGTGGCAATACCCCTGATGTGAATATCAGGATTATCCCTGCCAGGCTGGCCGCCATTGGGACGCATGCTGATACCGGAAACATTTCCTGCCAGCGAATTGGAGATATTGGTTACCGGCGATTTTGCCAGCTCCTTACCCTGTACTGCTGCCACGGAGGCGGTGGAGGAAGTTTTCTTCTGTGTGCCGTAACCCACCACCACTACTTCATTTAATCCGCTGGCACTTTCTTTCAGGATGATGTTGATGGGATCGGCGGTGCTTACCACTTCGGTTTGTTCATAACCTACATAGCTGAATACCAGCGTAACGCCGGCGGCAGCCTGCAGTTCAAAACGACCGTGTTCATTGGTCATGGTACCAATATTGGTACCTTTTACTTTTACGGAAACACCAATCAGCGGATCGCCGTGTTCATTTTTTACAATGCCGCTTAATTTGGCGGCGATGATATTTCCGGATGCAATTACAATAGCGTTGTCGTTCAGTACAGTGTAACGAAGCGTAGTACCGGAAAGGGTTTCAGTGAGCAGTTGCTCTACGGTAGCATTTTCTGCGTGAATGGATACCGGCGGTTTCTCCGGTAAAATATCGTCGTTGTAGATCAGCCGGTAGCGGCTTTTTTGTTGAATAGCCTTCAGCACTGTTTTAATGCTGACTTTCTCCAGGGAGATACTGATCTTTTCCTGGGTGGCGGAGGTGGCGTATACCGGCGTGATACCGGTTAGCAGCAAGGCCAGGATGAGTATACCAGGCAGCCTGCCATGCAGACTTTTAATAAAAGTCCATAGGAACATTATCTTCATAACATGGAATGTAAGAGGGTGAACGAAAGTTAAAAGAACGGGTTTGTAATGTTTTTATGTCATAGCATTTATTTTTGAAGATGATAAATACGGTATCAATTATTGATGCGGACGTCCTTCCCGTTGATCCGGAAATTGAAGGGCCGCGATAGCTGCAGCATTTTCAACGTCTCGTCTATTGATTCTGTATCGATGATGCCGGAAAACCGGAGTTGTTGCAGTTGGGCAGATTCAAAGTGTATAGTAACCCCGTACCACTGGTGCATTTTCACCGCCAGTTCACCAAAGGTTTCGTTGTCAAATACCAGTTTATTATTCAGCCAGGATATTTCGCGGAGCTGTCCGCTGCTGTCTTTCTCCAGGTGTTTTTGCTGCAAGACAGGCGCCAGCCGGGTTGCCGGAACCATTAGTTTTTCTTCAGGTTGCATCACCACGGTTTTACCGCCAAACGATACCGCAATTTTTCCACGGACCAGCGTAGTGGACACGGCGCTGTCGCCCGTATAGGCTTTCACGTTAAACGCGGTGCCTAGTACGCGGATGTTTACTTTCCCCGCATGAATAATAAAAGGAACGCCTTCGCTTTTGGCGATATCAAAAAAGGCTTCACCGGTAAGTGTAATTTCCCGCTGTTGCTGGCCAAAGCTGTTTTTTTCGTAAGAAAGCTGCGTGTTGCTGTTGAGCCATACGATGGAACCATCGGGAAGTATCACCTTCGATTTTCCGCCGGGAGCGGAGCTGAGTTGTTGTACCGCAGGGGCCGTGGTGCGCGTAAAATGCCACAGCGTCCAGGCTGCTGTCAGCACTGTTGCTGCCGCTGCCATCGCTACCAGTTTGCGTATATTGTTGCGGGGAAGTTGCGGGTTCACAGTTTCCCATATACGTTCTTTACTGTGCTGCATATCAGTCACTTCCTGCATAGGCGACTGCCAGATGGTGGCAGCAAGTTCCTGCGAAGCGGCAGCCTCCGGATCATCTTTCAGCAATGTTTCCAGTTCTGACAGTTCTTCACGTGAAATATCGCCGCTGAACTGTTTACCGAGTAATATCCATATACGGTCGTTGCTCATAGTACTATTGAAAATGGTTGACGAAGGGCACTTCGGGGTATAAGACAACCGGAAGGAGATAATACCCCCAAGAGGGCAGGAATTTTTTTTTGAGAAAGATTACTGGTCGCCCGGAAGCGGCGTAGTGAGGAAGGACTTTATTTTAGTGAGTTTTTTCAACGCGATGCCTACCTGGTTTTCTACCGTTTTTATGGAGATGTTAAGCAGCATGGCTACTTCCCTGTATTTGAGCTCATCTTCTTTTACTAGTTTAAAGATGAGGCGGCACTGCGGGGGAAGCTCGCTGATGGCCGTATTAATATGCCGCATCATTTCATTGCTGATCAGTTGCGCTTCGGGATTTATTTCATATTCCAATAAATAGGCTTCATCAAGATGCAGCGTTTTTTTATGGGCATATTTGCGGAGATAGTTAAGCGCAATGTTACGGGTGGCTGCATAGAGATACCACTTCAGGTTGCTTACCTGGTGGAGGCTTTTCCTTTTTTTCCATACGGCAATAAACACATCTGCAACTATTTCTTCCGCCATTTCCCTGGAATGAACAATCGCCAGGGCTAATTGGAGTAATGGCGCGCAAAAGTCATCGTACAATTCTTTAAATGCCTGTGTATCACCGGTGTATATTTTGTTTTGCAATTCGGGGATATCTTCGCGCATGATAGTAAAAATACCCAAATTATGTAAAAATGCAAGTGTATAATATTAAGTGTCCGGATGACATATAGCTTACCCTTGAAGGGTTTTTCACCGGGAATAATCAATATATATCACAGACAGGATAATATACTATAAGAAATATCTTCTTTAATCCTGTTTCTTTGAATATCATGCTGTTATCCACCGGTGAAAATAAAACGTCCGGGTACGGATTTTTTTTTCTAAATTAATTATGGTGAAAACACTCATTTGTACTACTCCCGGTAATTTTGAATATGGTTTGCAGGCAATGCCCCAGGTGCAGGCTGGGCATGCTATTATCCGCATCCGCAAAATAGGGATCTGCGGCACCGATCTGCACGCTTTTGAAGGTACCCAGCCTTATTTTAATTATCCCCGCATCCTCGGGCATGAGCTGGCTGGTGAAATTGTAGACCTGGACGGCATAACATCTACCAGCTTTCACATAGGGGAGCTGGTAACGGTTATTCCATATGAAAACTGCGGCGTTTGTATTGCCTGCCGCAACGGCAAACCCAATTGCTGCGAAAATATCGCGGTATTGGGCGTGCATAAAGACGGCGGCATGGCAGAGTACCTGTCGGTGCCGGAACGCCTGCTGGTGCATGGCAATGGTCTCACTGCCGAACAGCTGGCACTGGTGGAACCGCTGTCGGTAAGCGCACATGGCATCCGCCGGGCAGCCGTCCAACCCGGTGAGTTCGTACTGGTAATGGGTGCTGGCCCCATCGGCCTGGCCGCCATGGAATTTGCCCGCATTGCCGGCGCACAGGTAATTGCCACCGACATCCAGGATAAACGGCTGCAGTTTGCACAGCAAATGCTGGGCATTCCTTTTACGATTAATGCCGCTGCAGACGTAGCCACGCAGCTGCGCAATATTACCGGCGGCGATATGCCGGTAGTAGTAATAGACGCCACCGGTAACCAGAAAGCCATTAACAACGGCATTTATTACCTGGCACATGGCGGCCGGTATGTACTCATCGGGTTGCAGAAAGACCTGCTCCAGTTTTCCCATCCGGAATTTCATAAAAGGGAAACCACCCTGATGAGCAGCCGCAACGCTACCCGCGAAGATTTTGAACAGGTGATCCGCTGTATCAAAGAAGGACAGGTGCATCCGGATAAATACATTACCCACCGGGTGAAATTCGGCGACGTAAAAACCGCCTTTCCCTCCTGGCTGGATCCCCGTAACGGAGTGATAAAGGCGATCATAGATATCTGATCCCTTAACCGATATCAAAAACAGTTGACGATGATGAAATCATGGCTCTTGTTGCTGCTCCTGGGTATTACCCATACCATTGTTGCGCAACCTGTTTCATTACAACACCTGCTATGTGAATACCAGGATAATCCCATGGGCATAGATGCCCCGCACCCCGCGCTTAGCTGGCAACTGCGAAGTAAAGGCACCAACATCCGGCAAACCGCCTACCGCGTACTGGTAGCGGATAATCCCACTGCACTGGATAAAAACCGCGGACGCATCTGGGATTCAAAAAAGGTGCCGTCGGATCAGTCGGTGCAGGTACTTTACAACGGCAAACCACTGCTGCCCGCTACTACCTACTACTGGAAAGTAATGGTATGGGATCAGCAGGGAAAGCCGTCGGCATGGAGTGAAACGGCGCAGTGGCATACGGGCCTGTTTTCGCCGCACGACTGGCAGCAGGCGCAATGGATCGGTTATGAGAAAATGCCGGATACTGCACGCATCGTTCCCGCTATTACCAACGACAACGCCCCAAAATACCGGTACCGGAAAGACATACTACCCCTGCTGAGAAAGGAATTCAATATCGCCAAACCACTGCAAAAGGCCACTGTTTATATCAGCGGACTGGGTCAGTTTGATCTTCATCTCAATGGAAAAAAAACAGGCGATCATTTCCTCGATCCCGGCTGGACAAAATATGATCAACATGCCCTCTATGTTACCTTTGATGTAACGGAACAACTACACACCGGTACCAATGCACTCGGTGTAATGCTGGGCAACGGCTTCTTTTATGTGCCCGGTGAAAGATACCGTAAACTCACCGGCGCGTTCGGCTACCCGCAACTCATTTGCCGGCTGCATCTGCAATACAATGATGGCACCACGGAAAATATTATCAGCGATACTACCTGGAAAGCAGCACCCGGTCCTGTAACTTTTTCCAGCATCTACGGCGGAGAAGATTATAACGCCACCCTGGAACAACCAGGATGGGACACTCCTTCCTTCGACGATGCTTCCTGGCGGCCCGCCGTAACGGTAACCGGGCCGCCGCAGCTGGAAGCGCAAAACGCAGCTCCCCTGAAAATATTCGACCGCTTTACGCCGCTTAAAATAACACAAACCGGTACTAACACCTGGGTATACGATATGGGGCAAAATGCGTCCGCCATTCCTGCCATCTCCCTGAAAGGAAAAAAAGGAATGGTGGTACGTATCACGCCTGCTGAACTGATCACGGAAAAGGGCCTGGCAGATCAATCCGCCGTAGGCAGCCCGGTATTTTTTAATTATACTTTAAAGGGAACAGGTACAGAATCCTGGCAGCCGCAGTTTATGTACTATGGTTTCCGCTATATCCAAATCGACGGCGCCGTGCCTGCCGGCAAAAGCAATCCTGCAGGATTGCCGGAAATACAAACACTGTATAGCCTGCATACCCGCAACGCAGCGCCCACCATCGGGCAATTCAGCTGCTCCAATGAATTGTTTAATAAAACTTTTAAGCTGATCGACTGGGCCATCCGCAGTAACACAGCAAGCGTGTTTACCGATTGCCCGCACCGCGAAAAACTGGGATGGCTGGAAGAAGCACACCTGGTAGGCAGTTCTATCCGTTATAATTACGACATTGCCGCACTTTGCCGCAAAGTAGTGCGTGATATGATCCATGCACAAACCGCAGATGGCCTGATCCCCGACATCGCCCCGGAGTATGTGCAATTCGATGACGGCTTCCGCGACTCACCGGAATGGGGCAGCAACGGCATCATCCTCCCCTGGTACATGTATCAATGGTACGGCGATAAATCGGTACTGGAAGAAAGTTACCCGATGATGACCCGCTACGTAAGCTATCTCTCGCAAAAATCAAATCATCATATTCTGTCACACGGCCTGGGCGACTGGTACGACATTGGCCCCAAGTTCCCCGGCGAATCACAGCTCACGCCAAAGGGTATAACGGCTACGGCTATATACTATTACGATCTCAGCATCCTGTCGAAAGTAGCCACCGTACTAGGAAAAACAGCAGACGCACAAAAGTACGAATCGCAAAGCGAAGCTGTAAGGCAGGCCTATAACCGCGCCTTTTTCAACGACAGCACTAAACAATATGCTACGGGCAGTCAAACCGCCAACGCCATGTCGGTATACATGCAGCTAACAGATTCCCGTTATAAAGCCGGCGTAGTGGAAAACATCGTGGCGGATATCCGTCAGCACAACAACAGTATCACTGCCGGCGACATTGGTTACCGCTACCTGCTCCGCGTGCTCGACGACGAAGGCCGCTCAGATGTAATCTTTGATATGAACAGTCGCAGCGATGTTCCCGGTTACGGGCTGCAACTCGCCAAAGGCGCCACTGCGCTCACCGAATCGTGGCAGGCCTATCGCGATGCTTCCAACAATCATTTTATGCTGGGCCACCTGATGGAATGGTTTTACAGCGGCCTTGCCGGCATCCGCCCGGCGCCCGGCAGCGTTGCCTTCCGCGATATCGTGATCCGCCCGGAACCTGTGGGGGATGTTACCTCCGCCAAAGCCAGCTACCTTTCTCCTTACGGGGAAATTGTGAGCGACTGGAAGAAGGAAGACAACACGTTTACCCTGCGGGTGCGGATACCTGCCAATTGCCGCGCTACTATTTATGCACCCGCAGAATCCACTTCAGATGTTACCGTAAACGGAGTAGCCGTAGCGATAGAGAAGGGGTATAAAGAAGGCCGGTATATCATGGAAACCGGTTCCGGTGAATACCTGCTGCATGTGGTGAACCGGCGGCCGGTGACCTCGTCGGCGGGGAGTTATGCGGGGAGGTGATGTATGTTAAAAAGATGTGTAACTGTTACACATATACGAAGTAATACATGGCGTGTACGACAAAGTGCCTATATGTATACACATTTTCTGCAAAGGCAGCCATACTATTCAATTTCAGTCATTTTTAATATGACTTTTTCATTTAAAAAGTACCACTTCCGGAATTAATTTGAAATACTCTTCACTCTAATTGGTACTTTTTTATCCATTTGTGTGTAATAATTATGTTTCCGATGCATTGTTTTTACTTCGCGTTGCAGTAACAAGCATAATTAAAAGAGCTTATGCTATTCTTAGCAGGAGGATGAATATTGGCTGAATGTTATAATAGTTAACCAGCTTTAGTAAACCCACTATTAGATATTGGTGGCCGCTATCCGATTCATACCTGCCTTCCTTAGTTCTATGTGTTGACCCGTTAACCACATAGAACATTAACAGTAGAAAAACACTCATATGGATAAAAGACTATTAAAAGCCATTCGTAGCAATAAAGCTATTGTTTTGGCAGGCGCAGGGGTTTCAATAGCCACCACTAATGACCCATTATCGAGTTGGAATGGGTTGCTACGTCATGGTGTTATGACCTGTAAGAACCATTTTTCTGATAAGCTGGATGAAAAATGGATAGAAAGAAGGTACCGCGATCTGGAAGAAGGAGATGTGTATGACAAGTTAAATGTAGCCACACAGGTGATGGATAGGTTCGGAAAGTTAGGGAAAGAACTTTTTGAAGCCTGGCTGGAGAGGACTATCGGGAAACTCACAGTTAAGGACAGGAAACTGATTGACGCGATTGGAGGATTAAAATTACCTATTCTAACTACCAACTTTGATACCCTGATAGAAAAAGTACTGGGTAGAGATTCGGTAATATGGGAAAATCCAGAGCTTTGTTCACAGATCATAAAAGGTAAAAGTCCAGCAGTGCTGCATGTACACGGTTGCTGGAAGCATCCGGAAACAATTGTGTTGGATTTAAAATCTTATGGCCGAATTGGAGCAGATGACTTTATACAAACTTTTCTGAAAAGTATAGAATATCATCATTCCATTATTTTTATGGGTTTTGGTGCAGGTATTGACGATCCTAATTTTCAAGGATTTTTAAACTGGGCAAAAGGGAAGTTCCTGAACTCCCAAACGCAGCATTTTATTCTTGTAAGAGCTGGTGAGGAGCCGAAAGACCTACCGGATAATATTATACCTATAGTATATGGAGAAAGTTATGAGGATCTGCCGGGGTTTCTGCAACAGTTGGTGGCTAAAAACAGAAGACCTGGAAGGCCCCGCAAAAATGCAAAGTATTTTAATTTTAGTCCTGTGCCCGTAGTGAATAGCGTGGAAGAGCCTGTAAAGAATGCCTGGGCTCACAAGCTGGTTTCAGGCGGAGCCGGGAACAAAATACCGGCATCAGAAGGCAATGTGCGCCCGGTAATGCAATCGGCAGAAGGGTTTCTTGAGTATGCCAGTAGTAACATGGAACTCGTAAAGGACGTGATGTTTTTAAGCATGCTGTTACAAATAGATGAGAAGGTACTAGCTCTTTACTGGCCCGGTATTGATGTTACCCAGAAGTTAAATGAATTGTCTTCACAGCATCCTTTTATTAGCAATGGTCGTGTTGGCGCATCCGACAGAAAGCTGTTTCGTCACAACTGGGAGAAAGGCCATAATCCTATCGCGCAGGAAGTACTCACCCGGCTTGACAAGATTATTGAAACACTGCGGGTTGATGTCAACTTTAAAACCAACGATTATTTTAATTGGTACCTTCAGTTTCTGAATGTAAAGTGCTGGACCAGTGGTGTTGCTGTTATACCACACCTGGTAAAGGGACTTTTAGCCGGTGTATTAACCGGAGAAAATTGCCAGATGATAATGGAATTGGCAATGGAGGTCGTTGAATTTCATCCTGATGAGAAATCATTTGCCGGGTTTTTGGAGAATAGATCTTTTACAGACCTGGAATCGCTTCAGCTGAAATGGGTGGACCTATGTTTCCTGGAAAGCCTGTATATCGCCGAGTGGTATCCTATGGAGCGGGCTATTTTATATTTCGTATTGGCTTATGGCTATTATGTAATTAAAGATAGTCGTATGGCGTTGTATTACTTTGATATGGCTTTTGCGGTGTCTGATAATTTTTTGCCCGAAGTAGAACTGTTAGCTAAAGCTTATCTGGATGTAGTGCTGGCAGTTCTTCCTATTGCCGATTCCTTAATGATGTTAAACAACTGTTTGCAGTGGATTGATAAATTTAACCTTTCCTCTTCCGGATTGTACCGGGAGTTAGCAATGGTATATCACCACGCAAAAGAATATGAAAAGGCAGTGAGTTTATGGAAAAAGTATCTGGAATTAGAACCTACGCATGTTACTACCTATGAGGAGCTGATAACAACTTTGACTTTCCGGATGGGAGAGCATGAAGCAGCTATCACCGTTTTTAAAGAGGCTCCGGTAAGTATCCGGGACCGACCTCTGCTAAAATTGCTTATAAGTGGCTGTTATCAAAGGCTGAAGAACTACACGCAGGCGGTAAAATATTACCGCATGGTTATTGACCATGATTACGACGCCAAAGGTGCTGTTTATTGCTTGCTGGCAGAATTATATGTTAATAACCTGAATGATCCTGATCTTGCTGAAGATTGCTTTGTGATGGCTATTCGGGAGAAAGGAAGTAATTATGAAACACTATGTTGTAAATTATCATATCTGCAATTCCTGATGGATACAGATCAACCTGAGAAAGCAACCTCACTGGTGTTATTGATGGAGCAGTTGTTGAATGAGGGTTACCATAGATTGTCTGCTGATGTACTGAATAATGCTGCCTGGCACCTTTACCTATTGAATTTAAAATTAGATCTGGCAGAAAAAATATCATCTCGTGCTGTTGAACTGGAAGACAATCCGGAGCTTTATGTACATACACTATCCTGCATATTGGTCCGCAGGAATAAATGGATTGAAGCGAAACGGCATATACTAAAATGGGTGGCCTATACAAACGATGATGTTGTGAAAGATCGTTGGGACGACTATCTCCCATTGTTCCGCGATGCTGTTATAGCGAATAAACAAACGATGGTAGAGCGATTATTAAAGGAAGAAAATTCCAGACTTTGGATAATTATCAGATATGCGTTGCTAAAAACTACTATTAAAGGGCGGGCATCGGTGATTCCTGAAAGTATAATAAGCCAGGTGGAAGTTGTATATCAACAGTTAATCAGTAAGGAGCCCCCCGGCGAATTCCCCTCATAGGTGGTGAAAGTTATGGTACCTTCTGCCTGATGGGAGTGTATTATTATTTGCACGTGTGACATGCGGCAAGGATACTAACCCCAATCGTTATGAATGAAGCATCACTCCAGGTAATCCTCAGGAATTTACCGGCATTTCTGCAGCGGCTGAATAAAAAGCATAAGGCTCCCCGGCCAGCGGGCATGCTGGGAAAAACGGACATTGCCTATCTTGAAGCCGTGCAGGGCAACCAGCGGCAACAGCAGGAACAAATTTCCTTCTACTTAATACTGGCATACAGCCATTATGCGCTGGGCGAACAACGGATGGTTGTTCATTATTTTGAGCGGGCTTTTACCTTATCTGATGACTATTTTCCTCAGGGCGACATATTGGCAAAAGTTTACCTGGATGCATTGCACGCCGTGGCAGCGCAAACGGGCGATCTTTCTTTGTTGAATAATGGCTTGGAGTGGGCGGGAAAATTTGAGTTCATTACGTTTAATGTGCATAAGGAGCTGGCAGCAATTTACTACCTGGCAAAAGACTATCACACTGCTGCCGCTCTCTGGAGCCAACACCTGCAAAATGTCCCCGACTGTGTAACTACCTGTCACCACCTGGTCAAATTATTATCGGACCAGCGTCGATATGAAGCGGCGATAGCGGTGTTTAAACATGCGCCGGCATCTGTGCAGCAGGTATCTTTCTTACAACTCCTGATAGGACATTGCTATAAAGAAACCGGAGAGTATGCCGAGGCGGAAAAGCTGTATAAAGCCGCCATGTCGGCTCGCGGCAACGACCAATGCCAGCCTATGCGCGCACTGGCGGAGTTGTATGCGGAAAGTCTTACGGATTACCAGCTGGCGCATACCTGGTACCAGCAGGCGGTAGATCAGAAGGGGAGCAGCTACGATTTGCTGCAGGCAAAAATTTCTTACCTGCGTTTCCTGGTAGATCAGGGAGAAACGTCCATCGCGGTTTCCCTGCTGTTGTTTATGGAGCAACAGCTCAATTACAATTATCTCCGCCTGCCGGCCCGCGATTTGAACCGGGTAGCCTGGTGCCTGTATATACTGAATACCCGGATGGATCTGGCGGCGAAGTTCGCCCGCCGGGCTGTTGAGCTGGACCCGCATGTGATGGATCATGTACACAGCCTGGTAGCTATACTAATCCGTTTAAGGGAGTGGGAGAAGGTAACGCCGCATGTGCGTCACTGGCTCAAGTTCTCCGATGATGAAGCCGTGAAAGCTTCCTGGAAAGATTACAGCCTGGTGTTCCAGGATACTATTATGCAGGATCAACAGGCTACTATGGAGACACTGTTATATGATAAAACTTCTCATTGCTGGCGCGCTATCCGGTGCGCATTGTATAAAACGTCGGACTATGGGGAAACGGTGGCTATTCCCGATGATATTTATCCTGTTGCACATCAGTTATACAAACAATTTATTTTCAGGGATATGCCGCATATTCCCAGAGTAGGGAGGGGGAAAAGCCCGGTAAAGTTGTTTTACCGGGCCATTTTTTTAAGACAGGAACAAATCCCGCTGTAGCTTGCCGCCCGGCACTACTGCATATTTATCGAAGTTGGTGATACCCATCGCTTTCAACACATCTTCATCAATCAATGTATTTCCTGTGTATGACGAGGGCTGTTGTAATATATATTCTACGGCGTCGGCAATAATTTCCGGGGTACGGCTTTTGTTGATCAGCGAATCGCCGCCCAGCAGGTTTTTTACTGCTGCTGTAGCGATGGTAGTGGCGGGCCATAGTGCGTTGGAGGCAATGTTGTATTTCTCCAGTTCATTGGCCCAGCCCATGGCCAGCATGCTCATATTGTATTTGCTGATGGTATAGGCTACGTGTGGTCCAAACCATCTTGGGTCGAGGTTCACCGGTGGCGACAGCGTAAGGATATGCGGATTATTTCCTTTTTTCAGGTAGGGGAGACAATGTTGTGTAACGAGGAAGGTGCCGCGTACGTTGATATTGTACATGAGGTCGAAGCGTTTGGCAGGTGTTTCTTCTGTATTGGTGAGCTGGATGGCGGATGCGTTGTTGATCACTACATCAATTCCACCGAATTTCTCTACACCTTGTTGTACGGCGGCGGCTATCTGTGCTTCTTCCCGGATATCTACCTGTACGGCGAGTGCTTTACCGCCGGCAGCTTCTACTTCTGCAGCGGCGGAGTAGATGGTACCTCCCAGTCTTGGATCTTCTTCCACGCTTTTGGCGGCAATGATAATATTAGCTCCCCGGCTGGCGAGTCGCAGCGCAATGGCTTTGCCTATGCCGCGGCTTGCGCCGGTAATAAAGATGGTACGTTGCTGAAATGACATAACCCTTGCTTTTAGCGGTGAGAAAAGAAAAAGGAATTTAAGGAATCTTTCTCTGACGGCAAAAAGCAAGGGTTATTTTGAGGGACAAGTGATTGCCGGATCAGGATTGATCCGGCATACTAATGGGGATATTCAATCTCTTCATTGACTACTTCGAATGATAGCGATGGAACAGTTAAAATAGGATTCAAACAGGGTAGTGAATTCGTCTGCATTGTTCATTGCTATAGAAGTACAAATTTTTTCAGGGGGATCGGGAGAGGTGATAACGGTGCCATATGCCTGGATCATCTGGCGTTGGAAGTGGAAGTGCTCAGGCGTCATAAAGAAGCTGTTGATGAAGGCTTCTCTCAGTTCCTGTGTGCCGAGGTCCAGCAGTACTGCCATTTTAGCCATGGAAAACTTTTCGTTGGTGACGTTCACCAGGTATTTAATGGATTCCTCTAATTTTTCAGATACATATAACGGGAACACCCGCATGGGCTCATCCTCCAGTTTATCCTGCGCCGCAAAATTGAAGTACAGCTCCAGGCAGCACCTGTGCATGAATATTTCTGCCTGTTTGCCTACAAACTTACAGTTGCAGATGGCATCAATAAGGTCTGTACACGCCAGGTTGATATGATACGGCTCTGCGTTGATGGGCGCACTGCCTTTTTTGGATGTTTTCTTAACTATTGCCGCCAGTTCCGGGTATTCCAGTGCCAGCTCCTTCAAATCTTCTGGTGTGATATTAATATGGAAGCTGAACATATTATCCCAGGGGTTCATGGGTGCTTTATGTGCGCTGGGTTCCAGCTTGAATAAGGTCATTTCCCTTTTGGCCATCATATACGGCCCCTGGTCGGTGAGCTCTGCTACTATTTCACCACCAGCCATAAAGTGCAGGGCCAGCAGCTCTATTTTTGTATAAGGAACCAGCATAATGGGATGTTCCTTATTGAATACTTCATGCGTACGGAGTGTGAACCGGCCAAACTTTATCGTTTGGCTGATGATATCCACATAGTCATCACTTCTGAAAGAGATTTTAGCAGCCGGCATGGCCAGGTGCTGATATTCCGGGGGTAAACTTTCAATAGAGATGAAATCCTGGTCATCTTCATCGATTCTTAAAGGTATACGTGGGAGATTACTGGGCGCTTTCATAACATTATTTTTTTTGTGAAAGTGGTGTAAAAATGTCTGTTATTGTTTTGCCTGCTGACCGGGCTGATTGAAGTGTTTTTATAGGATAGCAACAAACTATTTCAATCTGGCCTATTCAGTTTTGTATCTTAATATTTTGCTTTCGTCTTTTTTAAGGTTAATCATATATAGTACACATGCGAATTCCTCTACGTACTATGAATATGAAAAAATATTATTTTGAGAAAAAATGGGTCACTAATAGGAATACTAGCGACCGACACATGAGTGCGTAAGGGGTGTAAACCATCCACCCACTTACACCGCGTAGAGTTTAATTATTTTGTGGCCAGGTAGGGAGGCCGGCTTTCATTTTTTGAAGGGTTTCAGCGAAGGATTCTTCCTCTGCTTTAGTTCTTTTTAGTTTAAGCGCCTTTTCCTCCCAAATTATGCCTTCGCTCGATTTATTTAACTTATAAAGAAGATTAGCATAAGTGTCATAAGCACTTGGGTTATTTTGATCCCATTTTTCCAAGTCATATTTCATCACCTGAAGAGCGAATTCCAATATAAGAGGATCATCAACTTTTAAGAATAACTGCCATGTCAGATTATTTATTTTATAATCTGGATGTTTATATGCTTTCCCGAAATAGAGCATATAATATTTTCCATAGTTTTCCCAATCATGTGTAATATCATGGTAATACATCATTCGCTTTCCTAAAATTAGTTCTTCCCCTGATTGTCCGTATTTTAGACTCATCTCTTGATATAATGAATCCCAATTAGGAATAATTTTATTATTCAGGTAATCGGATAATTCCTCTTTCTCAATTATCTGCTTAACTTTATATTGCGCTTGAATACTCCCAAATACTTCATTTGCCTTCTCGGCATTTGTATTTAGAAGAACAAACCCTTGATCTTTTGTAGTATTGGTAATGCTATTGATAAAATACAAATTCTCTTTATTAAAAGGATCCTTCAGCATAGCGATATAGCTATTACCTATTTGCGTGATTCTTGGTTGATCTTTTTTCCGTAAAGCAATGAGTGTAAGTCTTCTTAGAAAGGTTGAATCGCGATTTCCCTTATCATACTCATCTAACAGTTCTACATATTTGTTGTCATTGTCATTTGTATTAATGTTTGCTGCAATGTAAAAATTAGGATCCAAGTTAAAACCGTTGCTTAGATGTACTAAACTTTTATTAATGTTTCTAATATCATTTATAGGTATTTTAATGATCTCCCTGTCGTAGGTTAGTAGTCCATTTTCTTCCCCCTCTACGTCGAAGGGCTGTGTGTAAATGGAAGCGCTTAGCCCTTCTTGCTCTAACTTTTTAAGAGTAACAATCATTTGTGTATACTTCTCTTTTAGCTCATCTGCGGTAGACTGAACATAGCCCCAACCATGTAGGTCATCCCATTGGTGACCCGGAACAGGAACACCGATGCCTCCAAACTCACCTATAACTTTTGCTTTTCCTGGTTGGCCCGGCGGATTTCGTGGTTCGGGATAGGAGTGCACGTCTGTCATGTCACTGCTAATCCATGGATTCGTAGATGGCTCTCTCAACTCGCCATTTACATATAGTAGCTCTCCTGAATGACCATTCACAACTCTACTTGGATCGTATTTTTTTACCCATTCTGTAATCCTTTGTTGATCGTAAACTCCCCATCGCTCATTAAATATTACCCAAGTAATAATGCTAGGATGATTGTGTAATTGGTCGATTATTTCTTTTACTTCATTTTCAAAAATAGTTTTGGATTCATCGGGAAGTCCTTGAGGTGGGTTTACAAAATCTTGCCAAACTAGTACACCCATTTTATCTGCATGGTAATACCATCTCGCAGGTTCAATTTTAATATGTTTTCTTATGGTGTTGAATCCCATTGATTTTATGGTCTTAATATCAAAAGCCAATGCTTCATCGGTAGGAGCCGTGTATAGACCTTCGGGCCAAAACCCCTGATCCAAAATTCCTAAATTGAAGGTATATTTATTGTTTAGAAAGATCCGGTCAGTTCCTTTTTCATCCTTCTGAATACTTATTTTACGCATCCCGAAGTAACTCTTAATTTCATCTATTATTTTGCCACTTTTAAGTATCTTGACAGACAGATCATACAAGAATGGGTTATCAGGTGACCATAGTTGTGCGTCAGGGATTAGAAGCTGAATATTGGTAGAATTGATATTATTTGTTAACTGAATTTTTTTGCTATTAATGATTTTATTATTGGAAATGGCAGCAACTTCCATCACCATATCTGAATGAGCATCAATAGTATTTATTTGTATAGATAATATTCCTTTGTCTATATCCGGAGTCATTTTTATTTTTTTCACATGGGTCTCCGCTACTTTCTCTAACCATACAGTTTGCCAGATGCCACTGGAAGATGTATAATAAATATTCATCGGATTCAAAACTTGTTTGCCATGAGGATTTGGACCTTGATCAGTCGGATCATATGTCTTCACTAATAATTCGTTATTTCCTGCTTGCAAATACTTGGTGATGTCAATTGAAAACTCTTCATAACCATTAGTATGGGTTGCTACTTCTGCATTATTTACATAGATCGTAGCTTGCCAATCAATGGCACCAAAATTTAATATTAAGCGATCATTATTTTTAATATTTTGAATTTTAATATTTTTTTTGTACCATAATCGTTGTTCTGGCTTTAATTGTTTCTGAACACCTGATAGAGCAGATTCAATTGGATAAGGAACCAGTATAACGCCATCATACGAGATTGGTTTTTTTGTAGTAGAATCAGTAATTGCATACTCCCATAGACCATTCAGACATTTCCAGTTATCCCTTTTTAGCTGTGGACGCGGATATTCTTCAAGTACATTAACCGAGTTTACTTTTCCAGCCCAACGTGTTTTCTGGTGAATGGGTTTCATATGATAATCAGCTGTAATTCTTCCTAAGGTGTCTACTTGGTTTCCTGCCAAACAGTTACCTGCTATCAGCAGTAGTAATAATGAATAGTGGTGCTTTGATATCATTTTTTTTGAATTGATTTTTATTTGATAAGCCACTAGTTTCAAAGAAGCCTCCGGAATTGACCGCGCTTTATTATGGGCTCATTTAATTTATATCTATTTTAGTATCCTATATTTTGTTGGATATTTGAGTTAGCCTGTGTATCATAGATAGGTATTGGAAACCATTGCCAGTTTGGATTCCAATTTCCACCTTTTATGGGTGTTACTTTGCTCATGATAGCATTTACATTATTAGTTCTTTTAAGATCGAACCAACGATGTCCATACTCGGAGAATAACTCCACTTGTCTTTCATGTAGAATGGCTGATTGCAAAGAATTGAAATCAGTTGCGATTGTGTTTGGAAGGCCTGCTTTTTCTCTTATTTTTTTTAGATCTTCTCGTGCGCCATTAAAATTTCTCTGATTGTTTCTTGCCTCTGCGCGTATAAGATATTGTTCGCTCAAGCGTAGCACGGTATTGTATTCATTGACGTCCTCTCCCTGAGTATGAAGTTTATATTTGTAGGCAAAAGAGTAGATTGAATTTTCAAATGAGATTGAGTCAATCCATTCTTTCTTTCTTTGATCATTTGGCTCAAAGACGTCAAGAAGGTGATTGCTAAGATATACACCTGACGCCCCATTCGGTCCGAAGTCACTTGGGATTATATAAGCTTTAGCGTCTTCTGTATTCCACCCCCTTAGTACGGGTTGTAATTGCCAAATTGCTTCGTTGTTATTTTTTTTAAACTTTTCATTTATTGGAACTAGTGAAAAAATAGAAGCTTGGTCAATTAGAATACTCGATTCATCCTCAGCCCTTTTCCAATTTTGAATATATAGATATGTTCTTGCTAATAGTGCTATGGCTGCCCATTTCGTAGGCCGTACTCTTTCATTGTCTTTGCTGAGCAATGTAGCATCTAGAAAGTCAGCGCTTAGTAGATTTTTCGCATCGATTAGATCTGAAACGATTTGCTCCCAAACTTTATTTTGTGGCGATCGAGATAGGGATAGGTTTACAGTATAGTCTGGATTCGTTACCAATGGTACATCTCCATATAAATTTACAAGATAGAAATAGCATATTGCTCTGATAAATTTTGCCTCACCTAGCAATTGTAATTTTACTTTCTCATTTAATCCTTTAGAGGCCGTTAATCCTTCAATTGCTGAATTGACAATATAAAGTCTTGAGTATAAAGTATTCCAAAAGCTAGTTCCTTGCAATCTAGAAGACATCGAATTCTGGAAATAGCTCATTAAGGTTGTATTGGTGTTTCCAATATATAAAATGAGTTCATCCGAAACCAACCCCGTTATGAACCCTATGCTAGATAAGTCAAAACCTCCATACTGAATTGAATTTTCGCTCATTTTTGTGTAAATTCCAGAAAGTACGGCAATTGATGTGGCGTCATTTTCATATACATTCTTACCACTTATACTTGTTATTGGACCATCAACTTCGACAAATTTTTTACAACTATTAGTGAGCAGCAGTATTCCTAGAAGACTGCTAGATATGCCATACTTTATAATATTAATGAAGTGCATAGCCTTGTGGTTTTTTTGTCATAATGTAACTTGGGCTCCAAATGTTATTACTCTTAATGGAGGAAGTCCTACCCCTCTTGATTCAGGATCTAGTCCAAAATAGTTAGTTATTGTAAACAGATTCTGGCCCAGTAAGTATATTCTCATATTTTGGATCTTTATTTTTTTAATCCAGCTTTGAGGTATTTGCCATGAGAGAGAAGCGTTTTTAAGTCGGATAAAAGATGCATCATTATATGATGCATCACTTCCCCTTGCGTCTAATAATGCAAATAGAGTACCTGATCTACTAGTCGTGAATCTAGGTTGGGATACTTTGTCCCCGACTTTTCGCCAACGATCAAGAACCGTTATAGGTTGATTATTTATCCCTGCCCTAAAAAGACCTGCTGCGCCGGAGCTATATCCATAAGTTAAGTCTTGCCCTGTTCTTTTAACAAATTGAAATAGAAAATCTAACGAGACACCTTTATAGCTGAAACTGTTTTGAAAGCCTCCGTAGAATTGAGGATCTACGTTGACAGATTTTGTTATATCGGTTGCTAAATCAGTTAAGTTTCCTTTGTCATCATAAAACTGAAAGTTCCCGTTACTTTCATTTATCCCGGCTAACTTGCCTACTTTAATTGAGGTAATTGGCTGTCCGACAACATAGAGTTCATTTGTACTGCTATAGGGATAGGATGCTAGTTTATTTTTTGGAATGGTTAAATTGATATTACTGCTCCAATTAAAGGCTCTTGTCTTGATAATTGTTGAATTAATAGTAAATTCCCATCCCGTATTCTGAACAATTGCGTCAAAGTTTCTGCTTATTCCTGGGAAACCGGTGATATAGGGGATCATAACACCTAGCAATTGGTTTGAAGACCTATTATGGTTATAATTTGTATTTATTATGATTTTGTCTTTGAATAAGCCTAGTTCCAATCCAACCTGGAATTTTTTTGTTTCTTCCCATTGCAAATCTGGCGTGGTTAATCTTGTTGGTGCCAAGCCTAATGAGTTTTGTTGGTAGGGGACTTCTGCTGGTATAATATCGTAAAGGTCAAGAAATTGATAGTCGCCAATCTGATCATTTCCGGTAGTGCCATAACTAGCTCTTAATTTTCCGAAACTCAGAAAAGGAACACCTCTTTGAATGGCCTCACTTTGCGAGAATATCCATGCAGCACCTACTGCTCCGAAATTATGAAATTGGTTTTGAGGTCCAAAACGAGAACTTCCGTCTCTGCGGGCTGTCACATTTACGATGTATCTGTCCAGTAGATTATAATTGAGCCGCCCATACAAGGCGTTATATTTATAGATATAGTCCGCCGATTGTATTGCCTGTATCAAGGGAGCGGATTTAATATCTTTTAGAACAAGATCATTGCTGAATCCACTAGCTAACAAATCTTGCCTGCTTCCATCATTGTTTTGCAGAGTTGCTCCAACATATATATTAACTCTTCCTTGAAGTATATTTCTATTGATATCTATTCCCGGTTCGATAAGCCAAGAATTCATATTTGTGGTGCCAAAGGTGCTTGATCGTACATTGTAGAATTGTGATTCGGGAGGTAGAGTGGATAAAGGGTCAATCGAGATTTCATTTGAGCGTAAGCTGTTATATCCAAAACTACTCTTAATCGTTAACCAAGGATAGATGTCGTAACTAAGGGTGGCTTGACTAGTTAAATTATCTGTTTTATTAGAATATTCTCTTTTTAGATAAGTAAGCGGATTGCCCGGGTTAGTACTGGTTCCAGATGGTGTAGGTTCCCAGTTGAGGCTCCCGTCAGAATTAAGAGGATTAGGTGCGACCGGGGCTAATTGTATAGCAGCAATAGTCGGGTCACCTGCAGGTAACAAATTGTTGTCTTTCATATAAGATCCCGATAATTGTATCCGGAATTTTTGATCTGTTGAGGCGCTGGTGATATTGAAATGAACACTGCCTTTAATATCTGAGAAGTCACCAGGAAAAACACTGGTTTCCTTATGATATCCACCACTGATGAAATATTGTGTCTGATTTGTACCGCCAGAGAATCCAAGCTGAATGTCATTATATTGAGCCGAGCCCCCAATTAACTCTTTTTGCCAGTCTTTGGCTTGCGTGGTATCCCAGATTCCGTTTAAGTCGTAATCGACAGCTGAAGGATTACTGATGCCGTCATTTTTTAATGCTTCATGTCTCATGGCGAGATATTCTTGAGCATTCAGAACTTTTAACTTGTGGCTAACTTCCCCCCAGCCTTTTTGTATATTGAGAGTCATCTTCATTACACCACTTTTCCCTTTTTTAGTAGTTATCAATACTGCCCCATTTGCAGCACGCGATCCGTAAATAGCAGTTGCATCTGCATCTTTCAGTATTTCAATACTTTCAATGTCAGAAGGATTAAGGAAATTTAACGGATTTCCTGCTATTCCTGATGAGCCTGCTGTGATACCAGCGACAGTTGGTTGCATTAGTTGTGACATATAAGGGACACCGTCGATTACATAGAATGGGGCATTGCCTTGTCGAATGCTGTTTTGACCTTGAATGGTAATTTTTACGCCTGTCCCTGGCAACCCAGATGCCTGTTCTATGAATACGCCGGCTATCCTCCCTTCCATAGCGAGAAGAGCATTATTTATGGGCTGTTTTTCTATATCGACAGCTTTTATGCTGCCAATATTGCCCGTATTGAATCTTTTTGTTGTGCTTCCATAGGCAATTACTACTTTTTCATCTAGTTTATTGGTATATGATTTCAAAGTGGCTATTATGCTCTTATTTTTAACTTCAATATCCTCAGATTCAAACCCGATAGAACTAATTGAGATTATCTCTCCCTTTTTTACATGCTTTAATTGGAATGATCCATCAGAGTTTGAAATCGTACCATATTTTCCTCGTTTTACTTTTATAGTTGCGCCTGGGATTGCGTTTCCAGAGTCATCGGTTATTTTGCCTGATATTGGGAACTGTTTTATAATTGTGTCGCTAATATATGTTGCGGAGGAAATACCTGGTTTAGGATTACTACGCCTATAGATAACAATCTTATTCCCTTTCAAATAGAACCCTAACTCTTTTTTATCCGTTAATAGAAAGTTCATTACAATGTCAATATCTGTCTGGACAAAATTTACACTCACCTTTTTGTTCTCGTTTAAATTCGTTTCTTGTGTGTTGTTAAGGACAAGAATCCCAGTTTGTTTGTTAATAATGTGAAAGAAGTTGCTTAGAGGAATATTTTTTGCCGAGTATGTTATCTTTTGCGATTGGGTATTACAAAAATACCCAAATGTAGTGTTAGGGAAACTCAAATACATCGTCACCATAGAAATTATAACTAATCCATAATTGGACCGATATGAGTATTGCTTCGTCATATAAAAATTATTATGAGTTGCTTTAATGAGAACAGAAGCTGTTTAAGATGAGTATTTTTTATCAACATCTATATCTAATACACCAGCGCTTTTTTGGAGTACTATATATAGCGATTTATATTATGTATCCTTAGGTCCCTAGGTTGTGAATTTATTAATGCGACAATGAAATTGTTGGTACTAAATGGACTTAATAAGTGTATTGGTTTGGGATTTTAAAGAAAGACCGGTAGGCTAGATTCTTTGGATGATTTTACAAAATTGATGCTGTATAAGAGCAGTATTATTTAGTACATTTCTCTTTATAGGTTAGTTATTTTTATAATTTCTGTTTTTATACGCTTATTAAAATATTTAAATCATGATAGTTTTGAATTTAACAAAGTGCTTTAAAGCTGCAGTTTTGTTCAGTTTGGCATTTATTTTATTCACAGTTTGCAACGCACAGTCCCCTCATAAGCCGTTAATTGACACTAGCATATATAATAAGTGGCCAATAATAACCGATCCATTAATAAGCCCTAACGGACTTTATGTATCATATATCGTAAAGAATGATCCCGTGGGGAGTTGGACGTTAATAATAAGATCTATACATGAAGATTGGGAGTTAAAAGTACCTGGAGGTGAAAAGCTATGCTTCACAAATAATGAAGGTTTTGCTGTTTTTTCGAGATCTAACGATAGCTTGTTCATTGTCAGACTTGGGAAATCCGTTCTTGAGGGAATGGCAGATATAAAATCTTTTGAATTAAAAGGGGATGGTGACAATGAAGTGTTAATTATGAATAAGGGCAATGACTCACTTTCTACATTACAATTGTTAAATTTTAGCACTAAAAGAACGATTTCTTTTTTGAATATTAAGAACTATGTTATAAGCTCCGATGCTAAAAGCTTGATTTTATTTAGAGATTCAATTTTAGAAGGAAGAGTTATTCAATCTCTGGATTGGTTAAAATTGGAGCAAGGGGAGAGATTTAATATTTGGACAGGTAGTAGCAAATCATTTCAAATGATAATTGACGATACTGGCAATCAAATTGCTTTTCTCGTTGGTGATAGTGTAGAAAAGGAAGATAGTAGGATTTGTTTATATTATAAATTGGGAAATAAAGCCTCAGAAATTCTATTTGATGATAGAGATGGAAGTACTTTGGTAAGTGAGCACGTCGCTTATCTATTGAAGTTTAGCAAAGATGGAACAAGAATATTTTTTGGCACTGAATATTCAGCTACAAAGTCTGTGTTTTCGCCTATTTACACAGGCGTGAAGGTCTGGAGTTATTTGGATACAAAACTACAATCTGTTCAAGAAAAAAGTATATCACAAAGTAAGACAGTAGTTCATTCGTTTAATATTAGCAATCGCCAAGCTAGTGTTATTAGTAATGAAGGAGATATCGTTATCGATAATTTTAAGAATGATAAGGCTGCTTTTATTTGGCACATGAATCCAAATGCGGACTTCAGAGAGCATTCGTGGAATAAAGCCGCTAGATTAAGTTATTTCTTTACATCAACAATTGATGGGAAAAGAATTGATCTAAGTAAAATAGGGAACTATCAGGGAGAGGTCTCGCCTGATGCTCAATTTGTAATTTTCTTCGACGGTAAAGATTATTATAGTTATGAAGCAGCTTCTGGAGAGTATAGAAATATCAGCAAAGGCATTAATTTAGATTGGTTGAATCATGAAACAAGCGATAGAGATTCTTCTACTCGGGGAATTGGTGGCTGGCTAAGGAAGGATGCTGGCCTATTAGTTTATGATAAATATGATATTTGGTTATTAGATCCTACGGGTAAGGAGCCCGCAAAGAATATTACTAATGGTTATGGGCGAGAAAATGACATCGTTTTTAGTTTGGGCTTGTCCGAGTATTCAAACGTTCCGATTTCTAAGAATGCCTCTTTAATATTAAGCGCAACTGGATTAGTATCGAAAGATAATGGATTCTTTAGAAAAGATCTTAATAGCAATGAGGATCCAAAAGTTTTATCATATGGCCCGTTTGTATTTCATATTATGGATAATATTTATGTTAGGCAAAATGGGCATTTTCCGATAAAAGCTCGTAAGTCAAACACCTATATGGTCTGTAGAATGAGCGCTACTAAATCGCTTAATTATTTTATCACTTACGACTTTAAAAGTTTTACTCCAGTTAGTCACATTTATCCTGAAAGATCGTATAATTGGTATACGAATGAAATTTGTACATGGAGAACTTCTGAGGGCGAAACTCTGCAAGGGATTTTATATAAGCCTGAGAATTTTGATTCTACTAAGAAGTATCCGCTAATTATTAATTATTATGAGAAATTATCGCAAAATCTTAATGTTTGCTTAATCCCGAATTATTCAACTGCAGTAATTGATATTCCCACTTATGTGAGTAATGGATATCTTGTATTTACACCAGATATTCTATATAGAATAGGTGATCCAATGCAAGGTGCTTATAATTCCATTACATCTGCCACTCACTATTTGTCAACATTCCAATTCGTCAATAAGGAGAGGATTGGTATTCAAGGATTTAGTTTTGGAGGCGTACAGACGAACTATTTAGTTGCAAATACTAGTTTGTTTGCGGCTGCGTGTTCTGCTTCTGGGTTATCTGATTTTATAAGTGCATATGGTTCGATTTCGGTTAATGGATATAGTTTGCAAGGGAACTTCGAAAGTGGAGGACAGGTTCGCATGGGAGGTGCCCCATGGGAAATCCCAGACTTGTATATTAAGAATTCTCCTATATTTAAAGCAGATAGGGTCTCTACTCCCTTATTGATGATGCATACGACAGGCGATGGAATTTGCCCTTTCTCCCAGGCATTGGAATTTTTCACGGCTTTGAGACGCCTAAATAAAAGAGTTTGGCTTTTAGAATATATCGATGGCCGCCATACGATACGGGGAGCATCTGGGGTTGATTTCGATATGCGTATGCGGCAGTTTTTTGATCATTATTTAAAAAATCTACCAGCACCTGATTGGATGACAAAGGGAAGGCCCTAGAAAGCCAAGTGAAGATCAATACGAGTAAAATCAGGTTAATGCTATCCCGCTGAGAGAATGAAATTGGTCAGCGGGATAAAATGTTTGATTTTTGGAATTGCCGAACTACAGTTCAATACCGTTGGACGCCAATTATTACTACAGGTAGAAAGTTATTTGAATTGTAGGACAGGGGTCATACTTAGGATAAGTCGAAAGCACAGTCGATCGTCCAAAATCAGTTACTATGGAATTGATAACAGTAGGAACTGTACAGAATGTATGACCATTATTGACTGTAGGCATATAAAAGACTGAGTCAAAGCCCCTAGATCTATATGCTAACGTACTGCAGATACATGTTAAAACTGTGACCAGCGTTAACAATAGTTTTGCCTTGTTCATTTTGAAGATTTTTAGATTGAGTAGTTTTTTCTATCTCCTTGTTAATTCCTCTTAAATTCAATCGGTCAATTCAGTTACATATTTATTACTTGTAAGAAGCTGGTATTTAGAGTTGTTTTATTGACGGATCCAATTAGTTTTTTGATTAAGTAAATTTGAGACTCTAACCATCGCGGGTTTTAATTATAGATTATTCCGTAAAGTGATAGTCGGGCACGGAGCCGCTATTGTGGCAGGGAAAAGTGTCGCTACAGTTGTGAAAGCTATGCCTGGACCAGTTATAGTTGCATTTTCCACTATTGTTGGAACAGTGCAAAAAGTTCGCCCATTAGTTATGGTTGCAGTATATACTCTCACATCGAAATTTCTCGTCGCTTTAAAGGCCAACGTTCCACCGATTACTGCAAGAAAGATAACAGTTGTTAATGCTATTTTTGCTATTTTCATGATAATGAGTTTAAAGTGAAATTATTTCTGTTGTCTGGAGAACGGTAATTTTGGCTACAGCTATTCTGTTAGTATTGCGTAATTTTGAGTCGATTTATGGAAATCTCTTTCTTTCTTTCTTTAGTGTGTTTTAGTGTTTATGTAAGAAAATATTTACTTTTCGGAGAGAAGACTAATTGGTTTATGAGGTGATTATAAATGTTCTCAGGCCTTTACGTTGAAGTATCGGAGTGTAGATGAATTGGAATGGTATTAATTTTTCTGTTTAACCTGGTATCATCGTAGGTTGTTGCTAATTGAAATGCGTTGTGCTCGTATTTTTTAAGATCCTTTTTCCTAATACATTTCCACTTATTTTGTACTTGCAGATATGCTAAAAATACAGCAATACCTTTTCTATTCACTATATGAGTTTATTTGTCGTTACTATGTTGTTTTCTGTATTTTGACTTACTTTAAGTAGGGGCTATCAAGTGATAGCCCTTACTCTTTAATTTACTTCTGGACGGATAATTATTCAGCCAAAAGCGAACTGTAACTATTTACAGTGTTGTGATTATAAGTTGCTCCTCAAAGTGATAACAGGGCAAGGAGCTGTTGTTGGGGCAAGTGAAGCTTTAGTGGTGAAAGTTGCTCCAGCTCCAGTAATTGTTGCATTTTCAACAAGTGTCTTAAAGGTACAGTAGGTAGTACCTTGAGATATAGTTTGAGTGTAAACTACTACATCGAAATTTCTAGATGCTTTGAAAGCTAAGGCGCCACCTACTACGGCCAGAATTGCTACTGCTGTTAATGCAAATTTTGCTTTTTTCATAATGATAGATGCTTTTTAGAATCAAAAAGCTAAACTTTGATATGTATAAATTTGCCTACTCGTTTATAATGGTTTTCGGCTTCTCCATTTTTCGACTAAACGTTTGTCCAAAATTTAGCCTATGTTGCGCAACATTTTATAGCTTCGAAACTGCTATTATTTGGTCAGAGTTGACATTCCCAACAAAAGCTCCGTTTAATCTCTTGTCTTGCCCATAAATAGCTATGTATGGAATACTTACAGTATTGAAATATTTTCCAATAAATAGTTGATTGTCTATGCCTGTTTTTATATTGTTAAATCTTTTAAGATCAAATTCATCATAAAAATTTTTCATTTCAGTGAATGAATATGGAGTTAGAATATAAAACTCAATATTCCCTAATCGGTTTATGTTTTTAACTATTTCTTTCATTTCCATTTTACAAAAAGGGCAATATGGACTGAAATAGAATAACACAATAGGTTTTCCTACTGGAATGTTATCAGTATTGATATTTGTTGTACTACTGTCGGCGAGAATTATATTGAATGTCGGTAATAGTTGATTTTCCTTGCCTGTTTGCTGGGGATGAATGAATATTATTTTTTTTGATTTGGAGAGTATAGGTATTCCCATTAAGTTGCCTAATACAACGAAAAGCAATAGTCCAGAAATCAATGTGACCACATACTTAGTTAACTCTTTTTTAATCATCTTTAATATTATTATAGTTATTAATAATTGTAATGATTATCAGCGGTGTCACCTATTGGATTTAGTAAACTCTTATTTTTTAAGGTATTTGTGCCTTCAGTCTTCGTTGCTTCTTTTATTAGAAATTCTAAAAGGAAAAGAGTAAATGAGAAGGATGCTAGTATCGGAAAAAGCTGAAATCTTAGGGCAATTGGCGACGCAAATACACTGAATCCGAAATTTATTACCCAGAGGGTTATGATTAGCAGTATCCCTTGATTTAATCGTGGATATTGTTTATGCCCCCTTAATATTAAGAAGCTTATAAGGCTGAATAATAGAACGATATTCATTGTTCCTGTCAGAACGGGAAAAAAGTTAAGAACATTTACATTGTAGTCTTTAAAATGTGTTTTAAGTTTATTTGTTTTATAGTCAAACCAAACTTGAGCTATGTAGGATACACTATCTACCCCAGTACTATATTGACCAAGAAATTCGAGTGGCGGCGCATAATATTTTAGAGCGTTAGGAATTAGGTAAAATTTGACATATTCTTCGGGATATTGTCTAATAAGTAATCGCCCATAATCTTCAAAGAATGATGATACGGAAGCCCATTTTTTTAATTGACTCGCTGTCGTGTCTTTTTTAAATCTAGTTTCTGTATATATACTCAACGGAGAGTCTGGAGCCCACATGTATACGGTGCTAGCTACTAATTGTTCTTGAGGATATTTTTTTATATCTCTTGTTGTATCAAAATATGTCCGGACCATTCTATCTAGCACTTGAAATCGCTTTGGCACATTCTTTCTTTGAGAACTGTCTACGTATCGATAGGCGTATAATGCATTATTTGCGGTTTGCCATCCCGTGAATGGTGTAAATTGTCTATAACCAGTCAAAGTATAGTATTTATTGCTGGTGTAGAATATGAAAACTCCTATTAGTAAAAAGCTGATCGCAATTCCGCCGATCTTTTGACCAGCTGAGTTTCTTCCAATTAATAATGCGACTAGAGCTATTGCCGGATAGAATAAAGCATTATATCTAACAGTGAATGCTAGGAATAGTATGAGCGCATTCACTACAATTAGTCTTTTAGATGGCCTGTTGATTATCCAGAGCAACTGTGTGAACCAAATCATACTGAGAGAGAGAAAGAAGGCATCACTTGAGACATAGTTAGCCAGATAAAGGAATACAGGATTGAATAACATGAAGCTAAACAATATTATTTTAGTTACTTTTTCGGGATTGTAAAAATAGAATAGCGAAAATATAAATGCCATTAGGCTTGATTGTACTAGTAAGTACTGTGTAGCTATAAGAGCTGTGTCTGACCTCGTAAATACACTGAAGATCCTTAGGAACATAGAATATCCAATAGGATACGTATTTATGGATAAGTTGTGGTAGGCGGTTTCTAAATAGGAATACGAATCCCCGTTGATGAATCCAGCATATGGATAAAGATATTTGAAAACTGCAAACTGAAGCACGGTTACTATTATCGCAGTTCGTATAAACCACTTGTTAGTTGGATTTTTGAAAATATAATTCCATAGCGTTTGGCCGGGAATATGGTCAGAGTTGCTTGTTTCGATATTCACCTTGATTTTATCCGGCGTTGACGCAGTATTGTTCAATTCAATATTTGCTATTTCTAGTGGATTACCTGTACTCATTGCTAAGCGGTTATTTGAGTCAAATACGCTCTATTATTATTAATAGGTTTTAAGTTTCTTTCCTGAATTATATGCTGTGAATCGAGTGAAATTATAGCATACAGGATTCGCAGTTGTTGAACTCAAAGTGAATAATTGACATGGCTTGTTATGTTTTGAGGGTCTTACATATTTGTTAATCCAAAATTAAATCCATTCACTGCAATTACCACACAGCAAACATTTTATTTCTATAATTATTGTATGAAATCTCCTTTCTTGTTTATAACTGCAGTTTGATCGCAATTGGATGGCCGAAATTACAAGTACCGGTAATCTCTCCATATGAAGCAATGGCTATTTTTGTTTGTTACTGTATTTTACGGTTTTCATACTTTAGCCCAGACTAATAACGGTATTCGACTAATTGGACATCTCTATGATGCTCAAAGTAAAGAGTATCTGTCGGGAGCTTCTGTCGTTTGCTTGTTGGCGAAGGATTCCTCTATGATTCAGATGATCTTTACGGACTCAAACGGCGCTTTTGGACTGGATAGCCTGTCTCAGGAAAAGTATTATCTGTATATAACATATATAGGATATAACGCGCTTTTAAAGCCTGTTGATCTGAGGGCCAATGGAAAAGTAGTAGATCTGGGTGATTTGTCAATGGAAAGGAAAAGTTTAACACTTGCAAAGGTTGATGTAATCGGCACTAGACCTCCGGTCAAAATATTGAAGGATACTATTGAATTTAATGCTGGAAGCTATAAGTTAAGGGAGCATTCTGCATTGGAGGAGTTATTGAAAAGATTGCCTGGAGTACAAGTTGACGAAAGTGGTGGGATCCGAGTTAATGGGGAGGTTGTAAGTATTATTTTGGTGGATGGTCGACCTTTTTTTTCTAGGGACCCAAGTATAGCATCAAAGAATTTACAAGCTGATATGATTGAGAAGGTTCAAATAATTGATAGAAAGATTAAGGAGAGAGACCCTGCTATTTTTGATAGTGAGAGAACAGAGAAAGTCATTAATATTACCTTGAAAAAAAGCAGTAAAAATATTTGGTCAGGAGAGTTAATGCTGGGACATGGAATAGATAATCGCTTTGCCGCAAGGACGAATATTGCTCGATTTAGTGATTTGGAGCAATTTGCATTACTTGTCAATGGTGATAATATTAATGGAAATATGGAAGGAATAGATCCCGGTAATGGTTTATCCAGGAAATGGAATCCTAATCTGAGTTATACCAAGGATATTAACGATAGAATTTCTTATACCGGTAGTTACTCCATGCAAGATAGTAAGAATGAAGATCGTAGAGGGAGTTCCCAAGAGATATTTGGCGTTGATTCGAGTTACTTTTATGATCAAAGATCTGTTCATTTGAGTAGAGGTAATTCGAATGCTATTAATTCCCAGTTGAGTTTAAAAACTGGCCCGTTATTAACCATAATTTATTCAAATAGCCTCGGCTATTCCATAAGTAAAGATGAACTATTGAACGAGCATGGGTCATATGGTAATCACAGGCAATTATTGGATAGTGGAATGATTGAGAATTACAGCAGTAAATCACTTTTAGATATTTCAAATCAAATTACTATTGATAAGAAGTTTAGAAGATCAGGTTATAACTTGAATTTGAGTTTAAGCTATTCAAGTGCTAATAAGCGTGAGGATATCTATAATGCGTCTAATACATTATACGTGCAACCCGATGATAAGTATATATTGGATACATTAAATCAATATAGCAAGATAGCAGATAAAGGAAAGTTTCTACAATTTATGATCACTCAAATATTTCCGGCCTTTAGGAGTGGTAAGTTATCACTTTCCTACTCTTTTACTAATAGCACTAGCCTGTATTCTAAAATTACTTATGATTTTGATCCGTTTGAGAATCATTATGATAACGTCATTGATACCTTGACAGGTAGTTTTAAGAATGCAATGACTGGTAATTTGTTTCGTATTGGAATTGAATCAAAGAGTGAAAGGATTGACTATAAAATTTCATTTTACGCTATGGCTTTTGATTTGACTAATTTTAATCTTCTGTTAGGAAATAGTTTGAAGTATGGAACCATTACAGTTATTCCTAGAGGCAGTTTGAATTATAAATTTGATAATAGTCGGCGTCTTCGCGTTTTGTTGACTGGGAATCCAATTCTGCCAAATGCTGAGCAGTTGCGCCCAATTCCTGATAATAGTAATCCACTAGTTATAAAACAGGGGAATGGGGGCCTGAAGGCAGGTAGTATGCATGCATTGTCTCTGAATTATAGTTCTTTTAATGCGTCTAGAATGCTTTTTTTTAATTGGGGATTTAACAGCTCATTTATGTTTAATCAAATTATAGACGAGATATGGCTTGATTCATTAAAGCGACAAATCATCCGGCCTTTGAATATTAGCGGTTCTTATGATTTGCAGATGAGTAGTGATTATTCCTTTCCTATCGGTAGATATGGATCTTCTTTTAATGCGGGAACATCTGTAAGATTAAGTAGAGATATGAGTTATGTAAATGATGTCAAAGGAAGTAATATGAACCTATCATTGTCGCAATCTATCTCTTACAATTACGCTTATAAAGAGTTACTTAATGTTTATGTAACAGGAAGTTGTAGTTATAATAGAGCTACTTATGCTAATTCATCTTTTGTAGCTACGAATTTTTTTGGCTATGGTTTTTCATTTAGGGGAACTTTCAAGTTGCCTTTAGATTTACTGATAGGGAGTAGTATAAATTACACTTTGAATACGGGAAGATTTAATGGATATAATTCAAGTGTATGTATGATGAATGCTTATATTTCTAAGACTGTATTTGGCAACAGGAAGGGAATGATAAGGCTGCAAGGATTTGATATCCTAAATCAAAATGTAAGTATAAGTAGAAATGTTGGACCAAGCTATATCGAAGACGTCAAAGTAGATGTTTTGCAACGATCTTTTATGTTAAGTTTTACTTATTATCTAAAGCAGCAGAGAGCTAGTAAGTAAAATATAAGTCAAAGCACATGATCAATGTTTTTAAAGAATAGTTATACCATTATTATGAGGTATTTGTTATTTTTGCTGATTTGTTTTTCTACGATCGTATCCTTTGCGCAATCGGATAGAAATGATGGGTCAAAAGAAATACTTTCATTCAAAGTATTGAATAAGTGGCATTTATCACCACGGATCGATATTAGTAGGAGCGGTAAGTATTTATACTTTACCAAGCAGGATCCTTTTTCATACGGAGTACTTTTAGTGATTAAAGATTTGGAAGGTAAGCATTATGTCGAGGCTCCTTGTTACGGCGAGCCACACTTTTCCTCTGATAGCCGTAAAATTATTTGGATGAGGTCTTCCGATACTTTATGTGTAATGAATTTAAAGGATTTTGGACTTTCATATATTGCGGATGTAGAAGATTTCTGGGTATGTAATGATTTTCTCCTGTATAGAGTAAGTAAGCCAAGTAGAAATTTTTTTGTTGTTAATTTGATAAATGGAAAAGAAAAGTCATTCTCCACTGTTATCCAATTTAAAATAAGTGGTAATGGGAGATATTTGGTTTTATGGAGACAGTTTGTCAGTTCGGTGCAATCATTGAGTTTAGTGAATCTCTATGATGGGAAGATATTTGAAGTTTGGGAGGGAAAGAAAATTGATTTATTTATAGTAGATTCAAATGGCAGTCAAGTTGCTTTTTTGACTGAAGGTGTAGTATTGATATATAATAGGTTTGAGAGGCGCAACCTGGTGAAACTAAAATGTACGCGGGACGATTTTTCTATAAATCGACTGATTGCCTTTAGCAGAGATAATAAAAATATATTTGTTACCGTAAAAAATGTGAAGAAGATTACTGCTCCAGAGTGGAAAGGGGAGTTAACCATTTGGAGCTATTGGATGAAGAGATTTCCACCTGAGCTGCATCGGAAGATAGACGAGAAGGATTTTTTAGCGACTATTTCTCTTTCTGATCAACAAATACAACTGTTGGAATATCCGGATGAATTGGTTTATTTCCCGGGTTATGAGAAGTTAACAGATTCGATATGTCTGATTTATAAGTCAATCGATAGTCTAGCCAGTTATGATGACATTAAGGAAGGAGTATGGGAATTATTAAATACCAGGACTGGAGTCAGGAGACAATTGGAATTTACAAAGAATGCGACTTTTGCATTAATGTCTTTGGGTGGTAGGTATGTGGTTTATTATGATAAAATACAGAAGAACTATTTTTCTTATGAGATAACCACCGGAGAATTAATAAACATTACGAAAAAGACACCTGTTTTGTGGGGGAAAGATGTCGAAAGAGGCATTTATGGGTACAGATATATATGTGGATGGCTAACTGATGATAAAGCATTGCTGATATATGGCGAGGATGATATATGGCAGGTAGACCCCGCTGGAGTTCGTGCCCCCATCAGACTAACAAATGGATATGGAGCCAAGCATGGTCTGAAATTTTTTCTTGCGTTGGATGATTACTGTTATCGTTTTCTTAGTGAGAATGAATCGCTTGTTTTATCTGCTTTTGACCCGATAACGAAGAATAATGGATTTTATATGACGACTATCGGAAAAAGTAGAGACCCAGACTCACTAACCATGGGAGCATATCTATATTGTATTTCTGAAAATCCTTGGGTGCCTTCATACTACAATTTCCTTCCTATTCGGGCTGCAAATGCTAGTAAATACATTGTTCGACGTATGAGCAGTACTGAGGCTCCCAATTTTTTTATTACTAGTGATTTTAAGTCGTTTCAGCAAATTACTGATATAGCTCCTCAAAAGGAATTCAATTGGTATACAGCAGAGTTACATAAATGGCAATCATTGGATGGCCGAGAACTACAAGGAATTCTTTATAAGCCTGAAAATTTCGAAACAACAAGAAAGTATCCTGTTATCTTCTGTTTTTACGAGAGAATGTCTGATAGGCTGAATACCTACATACAGCCTGATGTTCTGACTGGAGGTAGTTCGATTAATATTCCATATTATGTAAGTAATGGATATACTGTATTTTGTCCCGATATTCACTATAAGAGAGGCGACCCTATGCAGGGAACTTATGACGCAGTTATATCCGCGGCAAATTATGTGTCTGAGTTGCCTTTTGTGGATTCAAAGAAGATGGGCATGCAGGGAAGTAGCTGGGGCGCGATACAAGTAAATTATTTAATTACACATACTAGTCTTTTCGCAGCGGCGTGTTCTGTATCTGGACTCTCAGACTGGATCAGTGGTTATGGGAGTCTGATGGCCGATAGAGTTAGTGCACAGGAAATGTACGAAGATGGACAATTAAGAGTTGGAGGCACTTTATGGGATAAACCTGAGATTTATATTAAGAATTCTGCTGTTTTAAACGCAGATAAAGTAACTACACCTTTATTAATGATGCATACGACTGATGATGAGCTTTGTGCATTTTCCAATGCTCTCGAATTCTTCACTGCGCTCAGGCGATTGGGGAAAAGATCATGGTTATTGCAGTATGAAGGAAATCATACCTTATTTGGTAAAGATGCTGAAGATTTTAGCATTCGTATGAAACAGTTTTTTGACCATTATTTAATGGACAAACCAGCACCCAGATGGATGACCCAAACGTTAAAACAAGATGATACTGGTTTAGAACTTGATGATAACCTTAAAGCTCCGGGGGAAGGCTTGAATGTTAAATAGATTTATTACTCATATTACAAATAGAGATTTAGGTTTCTAAGCTCTGAATTGGAGACTATCGGCATCTAATTAAAGTCAGTAGGTTTTGGCTGGCGCCAGCTAGACCTAAGAGCAGAAACTAATTATCCCAACGCCACATAATCTTATTTTTTCGTGGCATCGATTCACTTTGGGCTATAATTTTTTTATTTTAGCAAAATACCCCATCAGGGTATTCCCTTCTCTCCCAAACTCAGGTCATTGAACGTAGTATTATTAATACCATATCTGTGTATATATAATATACCAACAATTCAGAGTTTAATAAATTGTTATCCCTGCAACTAGAATGCAAAAATGAAAAATGACACGGTGACTCAGCAAGACCTGGAGAATCTTAAAAACGAGATATTAAAGGAAATCGAGACATTAGGAAAGCTATTAGATTATATCAGTAGCATGTTTAACCCTCTCCGCCAATGGCTTAAATCCTACGAAGTACGCGACATGATGGGCATCTCTGAAGGTACGCTTCAAAACATGCGTAATAATGGTACGCTTGCCCACAGAAAAGTAGGTGGTTTGATGTATTATAAGTATAGTGATATCCTCAAGTTGATGGATGGATAAAAATCCACTTATATTCACCCTTATCTTGGCAGGATCTGCTCCTTAGAGAACAGATTGTTCAAGTGAAAGCCGGGCTACAGCTGCGAATCGGCTATTCGGCATAAAGAAGGCCTCGCATTTGCGAGGGCCTTCTTTATGCCGAATAGTTTTTTTATTCGAAATCCTCTGTTGGAGGCTCCTCATATACTACAGCCTGGCTTACTGTTGAAAATACAGTTTCTGCTATCGCCAGGTGAGTGGCTATTTTAGCAATAATAACAGGTACTGTTGGAATTCCAATCAGGGCGGTGCTGATGGCCGTTAATACCAGTCCTATATTGCGGGCTTTGGTAAAGAAAGGCGGCGTGTCAGCTATTAAACGTGCGGCGAGTTTCATTTGTATGATTTTAATTGTTAAAAATACCGGGGCCAATTAAGACCCCGGTTTGAGGATTAAAGAGCAGGTATAGTGGCCGGCATACCGGAAACCTCCACCAGCGATAACGCGTTGTTAACGCCATTTTTCAGTTTGTAGAATACACCGTTTACCTGTTGGTAAAAGGCGATACCCAGCGCAAGAAACAACGGCTTGGTACTGTTACCGGTAACATTGGTCTGTAAGTGGAGTTCCGGAGTGGCAGAACCATCTATCGGAATTTCTTCGCTGGTAGCGACTCCATTCACAAATGTTTCCGCTTCGAAGTCCACTTCAGCACCGCCTGCCAGGATTTTAAAATGCGTGGCGCCGGCAGGGCTGGCCACCAGGTCAGTCGGGCTGAATACAGGCAGGTCTACTTTGAGCGTACCTGCAACGCGATCTATTGCGGCTGTATACGGAGCGGACAGTGTTGCCCCTAAACGTGAATTGCTGTTGAATTCAAAGCCTTTCAGCAGTTCTGCTTCGCCGTCAATTACGTTGCGTTGTACTCTCACATTCATAACGTCCGCCTGGATCACTTTCATCATTTATCTTACATACGCCAGGCTCTTTGGCCAGCAATACCTTTTTACCCGGTAGCGTTGTATTAGCTACCACGCTCTTATATATAATCGTTCGTACAGTACAGGCTCCACCTTCATACGCCGGCATGTAATAATAAGTTGGCAGTGCAGCCGCTATCGCAGCCATGCCCACCATCACAATTAAAATCCTGGCTTTCATCATATCCTGAAATTAAAGAGCATCACTGCAAACCCATCTCAGAAAACATAACACAACCTTAAACCACCTCCCCAACAAAATCCCCTATTTTCGCCCCGTTGCTCAAACCACTGCCATGCTGCATGCTCATGATGATATAGCGCTTATCCGTACCGGTGACCCAAAAGCATTCGAAAGGTGTTTCAATCAGCACTGGCCTGCCCTCTATGCCTTCGCACTGAAAATCCTCGGCAATAAAGACGATGCAAAAGACGTAGTACAGGGGGTATACATCTCCCTGTGGTCACGGAAAGAGAAACTAAACCTGAGTGGCCCGCTGGAAAACTATCTCCACCAGGCCGTCCGCTTCCAGTCTATTAAAAAGTTAAAGGAAATCATGAACCGGCCGGAGGAGCTGGACCGCGTACAGGAGTATATCATGCCGGTGTTAAACGATATCTGGGAGAAGATGGAAACGGCCGATGTATTTAAAGAAATCGATAACCGGTTAACCACCTTACCGGAAAAAACGCGGGAAATCTTCCTGCTGAGTCGCCGGCATCATTTATCTGTCACGGAAATCGCCGGGAAATTAAATCTCTCCGAAAAAACAGTCCGGAACCAGCTGCACATAGCGCTGAAGGCGCTCCGGCATCATATTGCGGCGGCATTGATCCTCGCAGAAATAATGAGTTAATAATTCCTTAACGTACTTCTTCGGGACAAGCACCCCTGCTGAAGGAACATATCTATAGAAGAATGTTCCGGATGAATATCACACAGTTTAAAAGATTGGTCAGTAATTACCTGTCGGGCAATGCCACTCGCAGGGAAGCGGCGTTGTTGAACAACTACCTCGATAAGGCCTGGAAAGAAAAGCAGGTGCCTGGCGATGTGGAAGAGCAGCGCCTGGAGGTATGGAATAACCTGAAAAGGGAAATCGCGCCGCCACGCATCAGGGTATGGCGGTATGCGGCTACGGTCCTTATCATTATAGCTGGCGGGGCCACCTACACCTATCGCCTCGCGTTGCAGGACTGGCTAGATCCTATCCCCATGCAAAGTATTACGGCGCTGAAATACCAGGTAAAAAAGATCGTCCTGCCGGATAGCTCTGTGGCTATTTTGAATGGCGGTACTACGGTCACTTATCCCAAATATTTCCGCGGTAAACAAAGAAGTATTACAGTAAATGGGGAAGCATTCTTCGAGGTCACTCCGCAAACGGCGCCTTTTGTCATCACCGGTCCGCATGTAAGCGTAAAGGTATTGGGCACCAGCTTCGTGGTGGCGGACAGCAGCAGCATCGAAAAACCAAAGGTAAGTGTGAAAACGGGCAGGGTAGCGGTTACTGCGGGTACGGCGGTGCAGCAGCTCACGGAAAACGAGGAGCTGGTATACGACAAGGAAACCATCTATATCTACAAACAAGCAGAAGTGAACACCAGTTGGACCAGCAAAAAGCTGCTGTTCAATGAGTCGGCGCTGAACGATGTTTTCAGGGAGATAGAATTGCTGTACGGCGTAAAAATAAAAACCACGCCAGGTGTCAGCAACCTGAAATTCACCGGCGCATTCGAGGATACAGATACGATGAACGATATCCTCAAAGTGATATCGCTGTCGTACCGGCTAACCATTCACAAAAACAAACAGGGCGTCATCGTCATAAAATAACACCACACATAGAACAAATGCTAACAACCATCGGCGTACCGCTGCTGGTAACGGATCTTCTTTTTTTAAATCACAAACGAATGAAGGAAAAAATTTTACACGGATGTATGTGGGTCCTGCTCTGCTTTACGTTGCCGGCAATGGCACAGGAAAGCTTCCTGCAGAAAAAGATCAGCATCAGTTTCAGGAATGAACCCATCGCAAAGTGTTTCATAGGATTACAACAGAAGGGCGGCATTACTTTCTTCTACAATCCTGCCGATATGAAGGCGGTAGATAAAAAATACACGGTCGATCTCAATAATAAAACCGTAGCAGAAGTGATCACCTGGTTATTACAGAATACCGGGTTGGAATTTGAAGCGGTAGATGGGAGGAAGGTAGTGGTGCGAAAAATCATTATCAAACAATCAACAGCGCCCCGGAAACGTACCATCAGCGGGATGGTTACAGACGCAACTAAAAACAGCCCCATTGCCCGCGCGGAAATCATGGCGCAAAGTACCGGTAGTGTGGTGATGGCAGATGAATCCGGTCGTTTCTCCTTGGAAGTAAAGGACACGTCGGATGTACTGGTGATCTATTATGTAGGCTACGCCACTAAAATGATCAAAGCCGGCAGCGCGCCGGTGTTGTCAGTACAACTGAAACCCGACAGCAAAACGCTGAGCGGCGTAACGGTAGATGCCCGGCGGCGCTCCAATACGGAAGTAATGCTGCTGAACGACCGTAAAAACTCCGCCATGATCTCCGACGGGATCTCTGCCCAGAACATCGAAAAAACTGCCAGCATTACCACCACCCAGGCCCTGCAAAGGGTATCGGGCGTAACGGTTACAGATGATAAATATGTAGCCATCCGTGGCCTGGGTGACCGCTCGGTGATCGGGCAGCTGAACGGTATCCGCCTGGCATCTTCCGATCCCGACAGGAGCGCCATCCCGCTGGACCTGGTGCCCGCCGGCCTGCTGGATAATATCACCATCTACAAAACCACTACCTCCGATAAACCTGCCGATGCCGCTGCCGGTATCGTGGAGCTGAAAACAAAGTCGGTGCCGGATAGGGAAATGCTCACCATCACCGTGCAAACCGGCATGAACTCACAAACCGGCAGCAAAGTGAACAGCTTCTATAACAGCGACATGGGCTTTCTCGGGCAAAAGGTAAAATCAAAGGGATTGTCGCCGGAATTCAGGGAACTGTCCAAACAGTACCCAAACGGCTTAGGCGATATCCAGCACAAAATCGCCAACAGCCGCAACGATCCGGCCCTGCTGGCAGAAGCCAACCGCATCAGCGGTATCATGCACGGCTTCGATCCCGTGCTCACTACAAAGTATAAATCGGCGCCGCTGAACCAGATCTATGCGGTTACTTACGGTAACAGCTATACGGTATTTAAGAAACACCAGGTAGGATTAATAGCCGGCGCCAATTATTATAACCGCACCAACGATATCTACGACGGACAACTGACCCAGTACAGCGTATACCAGGGCGTGTTAACCGGCAACAGCGCATTGTACAGTCCCCGGGTGATCCCTAACTACATTACACCCAACAACATCAATCTTGGGAAGTATTTAAATTATAAGGAAAATACCGGCACACAAACACTCAACTATGGATTTTTGGGTGGACTTACCTATCGCTTCAGCCCTCAGCACGAAATAAGTATGCAGTACCTGGGCAGCCGTGGTGCGGAAACACGCGCCAGCAACCTGCACGGCGCCTACGAATACACCGGCCTGCCGGGAAAGGTGTATAACCTCGTGTATTCCTTACGCCAAAGCTATCGCACACTCAACACCTTCAACCTGCAGGGCGAGCATAAGTTCACAAAAAAGGAATATGCGCCAAAGCTGAGCTACAACCTTGCTACCTCTTCCTCTGCACAGGATGATCCGGATTATCGTTTTGTAAACCTGGCCGACTATCGCATTAACGGCGGTACCAGCTACCCCGGGGTACCGGATAAACCAGGCGGTACGCCGCCGGACATGTTCTCGCCCAGCCTGTATTCACTGGTGTCGGGGTATGTAAATGGGTATGGCCCCTACGGCATTATCCAGGCCGATCCCAATGGCCGCCGCTTCCGTCATCTCAACGAAAATAATTATAACTATAAAGCAGATCTGACCCTGCCTTTTAAAGTGCTCAACAAAAAACAGGAATTTAAAACCGGGGTCAACTACCTGCACCGCAGGAGAAGCTTTAATGAAAATGTACTTTATCTTCCGGGATCAAATTACTCAGCCAATGGCGCGCTGCCTTTATATGAAGTAAGCGGCAATCTCGATCAGCTCATCGGCTACGATCGTATCGGTATCCTCCCGCAGTCGTCGTATAACGGGGAAGGCGCTCCCCGCAATGGTGGCTATCTGTATAATATCCAGAAGTCGCCCAACAACTACAAAGGCTACTACGAAACACGCGCCTTCTATGGTATGCTCGATCTGCATCTCACGGAACAGCTGCGCCTCACCGGCGGCGTGCGTTTTGAAATGACCGACATCCAGGCGTCTGTAGATACATCCAATGTTTTCCTCGATCCCAGTATTACCGCTACCGATGCTGCCGGCAATAAAGTGAACCTGGTGTATACAGAGCCTAATTCTGTCTACAAAACCGATTACGAACCTTACTACTCTGCTAACCTTACCTATACACTGAATAAGAACATGAACTTCCGCCTGGGCTACAACACTACGCTGGCCCGACCGGAGCTGAGGGAACTCACTAACGTATTTGATTTTGATCCTTTCCAGTTTGCACTGGTGGTAGGTAATCCCAACCTGAAAAACCAACAAACCACCAACTACGATTTCCGCTGGGAATGGTTCCCCGCGCCAGGTGAGGTATTGTCTGCGTCGGTTTTTTATAAGGAGATAGATAACCAGTTAACAAAGGTGTTTAAACAAAATTCATCCGGACTGGAAGCACGGTTCCCCGAATTTCCCGCGATAGAATTTCAGAACGATCCCAACAAAGGACGGGTGTACGGAATAGAACTGGAAGTAGTAAAAAATCTCGGCCTGCTGTGGGCACCCATGAAAAATTTCTTCCTGGGATCCAACCTGCTGCTGGCGCAAAGTGAAATCAAGAAAACAAAGGAACGGCTGGAATCTTCGCGTGCCATCGATCGCCGCGCACCGGCCAACAGCCCGCTGTTTGAACAGGCGCCGTATTCCGTGAACGTATTCATTAACTACAACAATACTAAATCAGGTACCGACTTCACGGCCACTTTTAATATGGTAGGAGAGCGGCTTATCCAGGTAAACCTCGATGGCACGCCGGATCTCTACTCCCGGCCAAATCCTGTACTGGATTTTGTGGGCTCGCAAAAATTGCTGAAACGCCTCACGTTAAAAGGCTTCGCCAAAAATATCCTGGACAGGCCCGTGGAGGAAGTATACGCGAACCCCGGCACCGGTGGTAAGTTCTACGGCAAAAAGTATGTACGGAGAAGTTTTTACCGGGGAACAGAATTTATGCTGGGCCTGACTTACAACCTGTAAAACCTGAATGATGAAAATGAAAATTACATATATAGGGATGGCTGCTGCGCTCTTGTTCAGCGCCTGCAGCAAGAAACTGGACTACACCTACGATAACCGATTTATTCAACAGCCGGTTACTGCGTCCACCGTTCGCCTGGTAAACCTCGTAGGCGCCACAGAATTAACTATTGCCGGGCAACCGCTCACCAGCTTTATAGCCCCGGATGATGAAGGCTATTATGGCCCCAATGAAACCCGCGCTACCCGCTGGTTCCCGGAAAATGGCCGCCTCGGTACCACATTCACCATTCCAGCGGAATTACTGAAAAATGGCCGCGCAGATAGTATCCTGTTCAGCAGCCTGTCTCCAAAGTTATCGGTGCCACCACCGCGTCCTTTTAGTGTGCAGGAAGAAGTGAACAACCCTTCGGATTATTACTTCGTGCGCTTCCGGCCCAACGCCGCCGGCTTCACGGATTCGCTGTTCCGCATTCCCCGGGCTGTTTCGCCGGCATCAGATCCGGCCGGGTTTAAGGTGCGGCTGCTTAATCTGAGTTCCATACCGGCCGGCAATTCCATGCCGGGCCTTTTCCGCCACGGACCAATGACGCTCACGCTGGCAGATGGCACTGCTGTACCCGGCCTGACCAACATCATGCCCGGCGCTTATTCCGGTTATGTGGAACTGCCCTACGGTACCTATCAGTTTAAAGTACTCAGCAGCGAAGGAAAAGAAGTGCCGGCAAGCGGGGAATATAATTTACTCAACCCCGTAACCGGCACGTTAATGGACCAGCAGGGAACACCCGGCATCGGTGGCAATAAGGATACCTGGCTTACCTATGCACCGCTGAAAACATTCCAGCCCGGCGGTATCTATACCATCGTGGTGGCATGTAACTACGATACCAAAGTGCCTACCGGTAACCCCAACGGGGAAACTACCATCACAGAAAATAATTCTTTCCGCATCATCGCAGATATATCCGAGCCGGTGAATATGACCTACGCCCGCATGCAGGGCATCAATGTAGCCGCCGGCAGGAAAATATCCTGGCAGGTAGATGGTCAACCGATGGGAGCCACACTGGACTACACCCAACAAACCACCTATAGCCGGTATATAACGGGCACGCATATAGTAAAAGCAATAGACGAAAAAGGACAGGTGCTGGCAGAACGCTCCCTGCCGCTGCAGCCAGGCGATAACCTTACGCTATGGTACTACCAGCATAAAGATGGCGCCCCTGCGATCACTTTCTCTGCCAATAACCTGAGCGGGAAATTCTATGGCGGTACAGCTACCGACAACGGTACTTACGGCATGTTCAAAGACAGCTACCCCTTCTGGATCCGTTTTATGAACTTCTGTCCCGACCTGGAGGAAATGACTTTCACCACGGACAATGGTCTTCCATTTCCCAACCCGGTGAATATCCCTAACGCAGCGGCACAGCATATCGAATTGGGAACTCCGGTAACAGACAACCCGTACGTGATGATGTTTGTCAATTTTCCGCAAAGGATCCTGGCATACGCATCGGCACCCGGCATCCTTCCTGGCAACTGGATCCGCACCATCACCCCGCTGAAGAGCCGCCAGTTTATTGCCCGTCCTGAACTTTATAAAACACCGGAGCTGCCGCAAAGTGAGCCCGGTATCTATACGGTAGCGCTCATTGGCAGCACATCCGCCAATGCCACGGAAAAAGCCCGGATGATTATTGTGAAACACAACAACTGAGTTAAGTATGAAGTCGAAATATTTTTTGCTGCTTTTATGTGCCATCGCCCTGCTCTTTAACAGCTGCCGCAAAACGGATTATGCCACCCTGAACAGCCCGGCGTATCTCCGCGTGTTCAACTGCCTGGAGTACAACGCCACGCTCGATAATAAAGATGTGCCGGTGCCTTTCCTCGTGTTCCTGGTAGATCCTGTAATGGATGATGCAGGCGTACCGGTAAACGCCGCTATCACCGGCGATTTCCTGGATCGCCGCAGCGAATGGGCTATGCCTTACCCCGATGCCGCCAGCAATGTGATCTGGCAAAAGGAATATCCCGGTACCAAAAGAGTACTGGCCGGTCCAATATTAAATGGATATGATCTGTCCAGCTGGGCGCAGGTGCCGTCAGGAAAACATCACATTGTTTTCCGTACCCGGCCGCTGAACAACACGCCTTACTTCGAACTGGATAAACTGGAAAGAGGTGTTACCCTGATCGATACAACTATCGATCTCACCGCCGGTGAAGTATATACCATGCATGCACTCATTGCGGAATATACAAGCCAGCAGCCGTTTATGTACCTGCGCCAGGAAACGTTTACCAAACAGCCTTTTGCGGATTCTATGGTGTACGTAAATTTTTACAACCTCAGCTCGAAAAACTGGTACCGGCTGGCGCCCAATGAAATCACCAACCAATACCTGGTGAGCACGAAGCTGCAGGATACCATGCAGGTGTATTATTCACTGAATAAAAGAAAGGATGCCATTCTCACCCCTTTACCAGGTTACAGGGGCGTACCTATGGGGCAAATCATACATTCCCTGGAACCCCGTGTGGCGCCATATTACAGCTTCCCGCTGTTTGCAGATACCAGCGGCAATAAAATCTTTACAGGTAACATGAGCCAGCAGTTCGGATTTTTTGGAGCAGGGTTTTCCCCGGAAAACCTCGGCTATCCCGACTTCCTGCCGGTAGGCGCCTACTCAGCGCTTATCCTCGGCGATTACGGGGATGCTAACAAAACTTCTCACCTGCCTTTCAAAATAAGAACAGACCTGCGCACAGGACTCATCGTCAGTATTCATTCCGGTACTGCCAACCCACGCTCTTTTGCTACGGTAAATACCATTGAATACATCAACCGCAAGTTTTATGTAACCACCATCCAGCGGAAGTTTGCGCCGCCTGTTTATTAACATCTTATTGTATGAATATGCTGAATATAACTTTTAAAAGATTTAGGGAGATGATGGGACTGCTGTTAGTGTTGCTGATGGCAGGGTGCAGTAAAGATGACCTCATCCCCCCGGTAGATAGAACCACGATCCCCCGTAACATAGGGGTGTTCATTGAAAATAACTACGACCTGAGCCTGTTAAGCGCCGCCCTCAAAAAAACCGGTTTGCTGGATTCATTAAACCAGCCGGGAGCCACCACGCTCTTCGCACCGGATAACGCGGCCTTTAACAGGATAGGTATCAGCACACCCGCAGAGATAGACCGTATGGACGTGGACAGCCTGCGGTTTATGCTGCGGTATCACATGATCCGCAACCGGTATTTTATTACCACTTTCCCCAAACAGATGGATAATAAGTATCTCTCCCTCACCGGTGACGCACTCTATGTGTCTGTAGATAAACAGGAGCAATTTATCAAAGACGACATCTTCACATTTGTGAATGGCGCCTACATCATGACCGGCGCCAAACGCAATATCGCGCTGGCCAACGGGGTAATCCACATCCTCGCCAAACCATTGCAGTATAAAAAGGAAACAGTACAGGACTATATCTCTAAAGATACCAGTCTTGCCCTCTTCGCCGCTGTCTTGAAACAGTTCAATCTCTGGGATGATCTGAAAATAAAAGATCCGCTTACCTTATTCGCACCGGATAACAACGCTTTCCTGAAGTACGGCTTAACAGCAGGGAAAATTGCCACCCTGAAGCCAGCAGATTACAAACCACTCACCTTCGGCATCTATACCCTCATGATGCGGCCTATGCATATTTTTTCTACCGATGGCTACATCCTGTCTGGCACAAACGTATACGGCGCCAATGTGATTTACTTCAACGATACTTACAGTATCACCCCCAATTATATACGGAATAACTACAACGGTACAGAACAATCGGCGGTCTACATCGGCAAAATAATGGGCGTAAACTGGGGCTCAAACGAAGAAGGACCTGCCACAGTACAATATAAAGGTGGACTCACAAATGCTGATCACCTCTGCAGCAACGGTATTGTACATGTGATAGACGACCTGGTGTTTAACCCGGATTTAATGAAGCAATAAAATGAATCAGATGAAATTACAGATACACGTACTCTTATTACTGTTGCTGGTGGCGGCCGGTTGCCGCAAACAGGATATCGAACCGGAGCCGGTGGGCAACCCGGTGCCGCATGAAGCCGGCCCGGATAAAACCTGGCAACAACTGCTGGCTGCTTCTCCGTATACCCGTTTCCGTGAGGCATGGCAATTGTCCGGCATGGATGAAAAAGTAAAGCAATCCGGGTCAGGTTTCTACACGGTGCTGGTACCCTCAGATAAAGCTTTTGATGAAGCCGGATGGACCACCGCAAAAATAAAAGCCGCCACCAAAGAAGAACTGGATGAACTGCTCACCATATATGTGATGCCTGCCCGCCTCACACCGGAAAACATTGCAGCAGTACCCGCGGCAACACGCCCGGCGCTACCCTGTCAGAGCGCTCAATGGCGGGCCGGGACAACTGGTACAGCAAAAACTATATCGATTTCCTGTTCCTCGGCAAACATGGCGACAGCCTCCTGGTAAACGGCATTGCCCAGGCTAGATGGGGCCAATACCAGGAAGCTGTCAACGGCCTCATTTACCCGGTAGAACATTGCATCACCAAACCACAGCAAACAATGTGGGAGTACATCAGCACAGAACCCCGCTTCAGCCTCTACCGCGATGCACTGCTCATATGCGATAGCCTCTACAACTCGGTATGGATGAATATGGGTATCATGACCCTGCTGCAATCGTCAGAATCGCTTGCGCAATTCACCTTGTACGCACCCAACAACAACGCATTTATAAAGAATGGATTTCATAATGCAGATGATATCCTGAATTATTGCCTGCGCTCCTGGCCATTGCCGCCCGGCGACTATGATGAAAATATGTACTACCAGCAGCCGGTGACAGCGATCGACTCCATTCTTTTTGCACACGGTGTGGAAGTATACATCGCCTCGCAGCTCAACGGCGATGCAAGAATAGGACCGGTATACTTCTCCAACGATCTCGCCGATAATGCACAGCAGCTTAGCGGGTTGATGCTCCTGAAAGGACAGCTATATGGCAGTCCGCCGGTATACATCAGTCTTGATTTTATCAGCAACAACGGGCAACCCGGCGTAAAAAGACACGCTGCAAACACTCCATATACCGGTCTCAAAAACAAGGATATCCGTGTGCTCAACGGCGTGATCCATGAAGTAGATGATCTTTTCAAATGGCCTAACTAAACAAATGTACCCATGAAAATATTGAAGTATACCGGCGTGCTGTTAATGCTGCTGTCGGCCTGTACAAAAGACAATGATAAGGTGGCCGGTACGGACGAAAACAACCGCCTCACCTACGTCATCGATGATAATAAATTCAACTTCTCCGCTTTCAGCACTGCCCTGAGCAGAACCCGTTACCGCACCACACTGGCCGGCCCCGGCCCATATACGGTGATGATACCGGATAACAACGCCTTTTCAAAAGCAGGCTACAGCACCGATCAGTCAGTGCTGGTAGAAGATGGTACCATCCTCGGTAACCTGGTCTCTTATCATGTTGTGAACGGCGTCTGGGAACTGAACAAACTACCGTTTAAATTCAACCAGGAAATTGCCGCTATCACCGGCGCGAAGATGTTCGTTACCCGCTGGGTGAAAGGAACAGATACACTGCTCACCATCAACGGCACGCCATTACTCGCTTACAACCTGCCCGCCAGCAACGGCGTAATACAGGTGCTGGATAATGTGCTGCAGCCATTGGTACATAAAACATTGTCGGACGCTATATCTTCAGACACCACGCTCACCTTCCTGAACGTAGCGCTTCAACAGGCGGGAATGAAACAGCTGCTCACTACCGGTAACACCTACACGTTTTTTGCACCCTCCAACACAGCCTTCCGCAGCGCAGGTTTTTCTTCTGCAGATAGTATCAACGCAACAGATCCTGCCGTGCTGCGGGAGTTATTGCAATACCATTTGTTCTCCGGCAGGAAATTCATATACGATTATATCCTCACCACCGGTGACTCCGATCAAACAGAACAGACCATGCTTAACGGTAACAACGTGAAGATCAGCCTGCTGAAATCCGGTGTGAAATACACGGGTATCAGCATCACCGGACCCGGTAATACCGCGGCCGCACAGGTGAAGAAAGCCAACGTTATGGCCGGCAACGGCGTACTCCACATCATAGACCAGGTACTAAAAGAAAATCAGTAGTGATGAAGAAAATTTTATACATAGCTTACTTGTTCACCGTACTGCTGGCTACCAGCCCCTTGGCATACGCACAGGAAACAAACGGCACACTAAGCGGGAAGATCACCAGCGATAAAAACGAACCGCTCATCGGCGTTACGGTACTGGCCATCCACGAGCCTTCGGGTACAAAGTACGGCGCAATCACCACCGCCGATGGCCGCTACTATTTACCCGGCCTGCGTATCGGCGGTCCTTACTCGGTAAGCATCACCATGATGGGAATGCAACCGCAGAAAAGAGAACAGCTCAACGTCCGCCTCGGCGAACCCGTACAACTCAATGTGGTAATGGCTGTTGCCGGTAAAGATCTTGCTGCTGTAACTATCAAAGGCACAAAGAAAACCGCTTCCGCCAATACTACCGGCGCAGGACAAAACATCAGCCGCACACAACTGGCAAACATGCCTACCATTTCGCGCAGCCTTCAGGATATGACAAAGATGGTTCCGCAGGGCAGCCGTGATAACTCCTTTGCAGGTACCAATTTCCGCTATAACAACGTAACCATCGATGGTGCTATCAACAACGATGCTATTGGCTTCAGCCCCTCTGCAGGAGGCATTACCGGCAGCTCCGGCCTGCCCGGCTCCAGTACCCGCACCAACGCGGTATCGCTGGATGCGATCGAAGACATGCAGGTATACCTCGCCCCCTTCGATGTAAAGATCGGGAACTTCACCGGCGGCAGTATCAACGCTGTTACACGCAGCGGTACCAATACCGTAACGGGATCGGTTTACGGCTTTGGCCGCAATGCAGCCCTCACCGGTAAAGGTCCCAATGGCAAAATGAACAGCGACTTCCACGACTATCAGGCCGGCGTCCGGATAGGATTCCCCATCATAAAAAATAAACTGTTCTTTTTTACCAACGAAGAAATTACTTCCCGCCAGGACCCTGCACAGCTGCTGGCCGGTCAACCGGAAACGGCGCAGATCCTCAGCGTCAAAGATGCAGACGATATCCGCAACGCTACGCTGAGCCGTTATGGTAAAGGATTTGATCCCGGTACTGCCGGTAATTACACGGCATACTCCCGCTCGCAGAAATTCTTTAACCGCATCGATTGGAACATCAACGATAAACACCAGCTCTCCTTTCGCAATAATACCATTCTGTCTAAAGCCATGAACATGGACCGGGATCAACAGGATTTCCGGTTCAGCAGCATGGCTTATCAACAGGTAAATAACCAGAGCTCCACCGTAATGGAAATAAAGTCGAGGTTTAACAACCGCTGGTCCAACAGTTTCATCGCAGGATTCAGCGTAGTACACGATAAGCGCAACCCCGGTTCAGATCCGTCACTGCCACAGGTGCAGATCACCGGCCGCACACCCGGTACTACCATCTATCTCGGTACTGACCGCGAGGCGAGCATCTTTGATATGAAACAACGTACCATCGAAATCTCTGATAACCTTACCTTCAGAAAAGGAAAACATACCATATTACTCGGCACCCACAATGAACTGTATCATATCGACTATGGCTTTGTTAACAGCTGGAATGGGAGAGTGGATTATCTGAGCATTGAAGATTATCTGAACAACAATCCTTACCGTGTTCGTGGCAGTTACAACTATACCAATAACAGCCGCGAATACATCCTCGCGCACCCGGAAGCGCAGTTTAATATAAACATGCACAGCGTATATGCACAGGATGAAATACAGGTAACAGACAAGTTGAAGGTGATCCCCGGTATACGTGCCGATTATACCTGGCTGCCAGAGAAACCCGCCTTGAGTGATAAAACACAGAACGCCTATACCGATGGTTCTTTTGGTAACACCTACGCCTATACGCCGCTGAACCGCATCAATAATGGCTACCTGGGCAAAGTGCAATTGTCGCCCCGCCTCGGCTTCCGCTACGATTGGAAAAACGATCAAAGCCTTATCCTCCGCGGTGGTACCGGCCTGTTCACCGGCCGCATCCCTTTTGCCTGGATCGCCTATGCCTATTATAACAACGGCATCAACTACGGCTCCTTTGATCAGAAAGCAGATACAAAAGTATTTGTGCCCGGCAGCGATCCGCTGCAACCCAATCCTAACGGTATCGCGCAGTTTATTGAGCAAAACGGCGCACAGATGAACAACCGGAATGCAGGTAAAACACAGGTGGATGTAATTGATAATAACTTCGTGATGCCGCAGGTATGGCGCAGCAGCCTGGGACTGGGTTATGTGAGCCCGGCAGGATTTAAATACACCGTGGAAGCGATGTACACCAAAACGCTGAAGGACGTATTATTTCAGCAGGTGAATATCAAAGATGATCCAAAGTATTATGCTTATGATAAAGACCGGCAGCAACCGATTTACAGCGGTACTACAGATCCGCATTTCTCTAACGCCTACCTGTTGAGCAATACAAAAAAGGGTTACCGCTACAGCTTCACCGGTAGCGTCAACCGTAGCTTCCCTTCAGGTATCCAGGCGTCGCTGGCATATACCTACGGCGGTTCCAAAGATATCTCCAACGGTATCCGTAACTCTATGGAAAGCAACTGGCAGCTGAACCAGGCGCTCAGTCCCAATAATCCCGGACTGGCATGGTCCAACTTTGACGTGCGTCACCGTATAGTCGGTAACGTTACTTACCACAAAGCCTGGAGCAACAACTGGCTAACCACCGTTACTATATTCGCCACCGCGCAATCCGGCAGTCCGTTTACCTACGGTGTGGTTAACAACAGCATCCAGGGATTACCACAACAGGTAAGCTTGTTATATATTCCTTATGCAGATGAAGCTATTAATTACTTCCGCGGGAAAGGCATTTCTGCCGAACAGCAGGCAGCTGCTTTTAACGCTTATATAGATGGCGATAAATACCTGCGCGGCCGTCGCGGGCAGTTCACAGAGCGTAATGCCGGCCGCACGCCGTGGAATGTGCAGGCAGATCTGCACTTTGCACAGGAGTATCATTTTGGCGGAAAGCAGTTCATCACTTTTACTGCGGATGTAGTGAATCTGACGCACCTGATCAACAGCAACTGGGGCACGGTATATTTCTCTCCCAATACATTTAACTCCACTGCCAGCACCGGCTTAACACCGGTATTCCCGGCAGGGCAAAACCCCGGCGGATACCCGGTGTATACTTTCGAAAATCCGGGTAAGCCTTACTCCGTTGATTTCCTCAACTCCAGGGCGCAGGTGCAGCTGGGATTAAGATATTCTTTTTAATCAATGTTAATCATCCAACAATGAAATATGCTTTATACCTGCTGCCGGTAATTTTGTTACTGGTGGCAGGCTGCAAAAAAGACCGGGATAATAGCACGGTGGCCATGAATGTAAAAACGTTCTGGCCAAATAGTGGAAATGCGGGTACCATTGTTACCCTGCAGGGACAGGGACTCACCAAAGATGTACAGGTAAGCTTTAACGGCACGGAAGCCAGGGTACTGGATGCGCGCGATTCCGTGCTGATAGTGCTGGCACCGGACAATGGCAGCACCGGTTCACTTGCTGTAAAGTCCGGCGACCGTAAAATGGAACTTGGCACCTACACTTACCAGGCACTGAGCCTGCATGGTATCAGTCCGGCTAACGGTCCCGCAGGTACGAATATTTCTATCCGCGGCGCGGGCTTCAGCAGCATGGAAGCGCCGGCAAAGGTAACCATCAATGGAAAGGACGCACTGATCACCGGTGCATCCGATACGTTACTGGTAGCGGCTGTGCCGGAAGGTGCAGGCAGCGGCAAGGTAGTGGTAATGGTAGATGGAAAAGAAGTAAGCGGACCTGATTTCTCTTTCCAGGTCATCAGCAGCATTAAACCGCTGAAGGGTGGTAGCGGCACGGCGGTAACCATTAACGGGGAAGGGTTTAATACCCTGGCCGCCGGCAACAGCGTTACGTTCAATGGTAAAGCGGCGGCGGTTATAAGCGCTGCTGCCGGCAAACTGGTGGTGACAGCGCCGGAAGGCGTAGCTACAGGACCGGTAGTCGTAAGCATCAACGGGCAGAAAACTATTGGCCAGGTGTTTACCGTAGTTCCCAAACCGGTAATCAGAACGGTTACGCCCCTGAGCGCACCGGCAGGTGCTGCTGTGGATATTGCAGGCGATTACTTCAGCACGTTCCCCGATGAAGTAACGGTGTCCTTTAACGGGCATGCCGCTATTGTTACTGCCACAACTGATAGGAGCATAAGCGTAAAGGTACCTGCCGGAGCAGGCGCCGGGAAAATACAACTCATCGTGAACGGGCAGCAATCGGAAGGACCGCTGTTTAAAGAACAGTCGCTGGGCATTTTACAATTATTACCGGATAACGGTCTCGAAGGTACGGAAGTAACCATAAAAGGGATTGGCTTCAGTACCAACGCGGCAGAGAACATCGTTACCTTCAATGGGGTAGTGGTGCCGGTAACCGCAGCCACCGACAGTACGCTGCGTGTAGTCGCTCCCGTTGGCGTTAGCACCGGCGCGCTGAAAGTAAAAGTAGGCACGCTGGATGCCACAGGCCCGGTATTCCGCAGGGCAGGAGTGATCACGGTTGCAGGCGGCCCGTCACAAACCCTTTTCGATGATCCGAAAGGCGTAGCAGTAGATTCCCGCGGGAATATATTCGTGCTGGATCTGAACGTGATAAAGAAAGTAACGGCCAGCGGGGCGGTGAGCATTTTTGCAGGAAAAACAGATGGCTCCACAGGGAATGTGGATGGCAACGGAACAGCCGCGGCATTCAATTACCCGGTGGCTTGCGTAATAGATGCGCAGGATAATCTCTATGTATGTGATCAGAATAACAGATGCATCCGCAAAATTACGCCGGCCGGCAGTGTAACTACGTTTGCCCGTGTGGCATTTACGCCTATTGGTGTGGGTATTGATAAAAACGGAACAGTGTACATAGGCGCACAATACGCAGGTGTATACCGCCTTGATGGCGCCGGCAATGCCAGCCCGCTGGCGCCGAATGTATATCAGAGCGCACCGGGTACACTGGTAATAGATAATAGTGGAACCCTGTTTTTTGGCGGCGATTCGGATAACCCGTTTGTTTCAAAAATTACAGGTGGCGTTAAAACGCTGTATGCCGGCGGCCAGTATGGCTACGGCGATGGATCGCTTACCGGCGCACAATTCAGCATTATCTCCGGCATGGCCCGCAACGCGGTAACCGGCGAAATGTACGTGGCAGATAATAATGCCATCCGGTTAATCGCCAACGACCAGGTAACACGGATCACAGGCTGGAAAGGCGGTAGTAACCCGGTATCAGGAAACGATGACGGAACGTTGAACCAGGCCACCTTTAACAGCATTAATGGTATTTGTACAGATAAGGAAGGGAATATTTATGTAGTAGAGCGGTTTGGAAAAGCGGTAAGAAAAATTATCCTGCAATAATTTTTTTAGAAAGAAGAACGAAGGGGCTGGCCAGATTACTGGCCAGCCCCTTCGTTATGAATAAGTGTTATGGCTTTAGTAGCCAGGATTCTGTTTCATGTTTGGATTACGTTCTACTTCCGCGTTTGGCAGCGGGAATACCACTGCATCATCATTCCACTCCTGTGCATCTACGCCGCCGTGGGCAGGAATTGCACGGTGTGTTCTCAGGAAGTCGAATTCGCCATGTCCTTCGAAAGCCAGTTCTATTCTGCGTTCGGTGAGGATATCGTTGATCAGCGCCGCCTGTGTTAACGGGGCCAGTACCTTAGCCTTGGCCCTTGTCCTGATGGCATTCAGCAGGGTGATAGCTTCGGGATTAGCTACGCCGGGAGTTAGCCTGGCCAATGCTTCTGCTTTGGTGAGCATCACTTCTGCCAGGCGTACAACGGGCACCCAGGCATCTACGGTGCTGGCGCCAAAAAATTTCTTGGTATAAAATGCGGTGGTATCGCCACCACTGATGGTATAAGTAAACAGTGGTTTCGCCCGCAGATCGGTGAAACGATCGAAATTGGGGAGCGTCAGGTAGGTCTGGCTGATGGTGATATCACCCCTGCCTGAACTGCCATAATGCTGGCCGATGGCGTTATTGGTATTCGGGTTATCACCGGAGCTCATGGCTACAGAGAAAATGCGTTCCAGGGAAGTCTGGTAGTTTGTGGAAGACCATACATCGGCTGGCGTGGCGTCGAGGTCGTAACCAAAGGACGACAGCAGTACGCTGTCTGCATAGTCACGGGCTTTGGCCCAGTTGCCTTCATACAGGTAGATGCGGGAAAGCAGTGCATGGGCGGCGCCTTTGGTGGCACGGCTGCGGTCATTGTAATCATCACCGGTGGTAACAGGAAGTACGGCTGCTGCTTCAGTGAGATCTTTGATCATCTGGTCATAAACTTCCTTCACCGTGTTGCGGGGAACTTTATTCTTCGGATCAATGGCTTCGCCACCATCCTTTGCAGCGGTGAGTATCAACGGCACGCCCATATGTCCGGCATCAGCCTGGTAAGTATAGGTTTGTGCATAGGTATTTACCAGGAAGAAGTACGTGAGGGCACGGATAAATTTTGCCTCTGCGTAATAGCCTGCTGCTACCTCTGCGCCAACTACACTTTCATGATCTTTCAGGTTCTGCGAGAAATAATTGCTTTCAAAAATGGTCCTGTATCCGCCCGACCAGCAGTTGAACGCATACACATTGTTGGAAAGCATATTAAAAGTAGGTACATTACCAAAATAAAGAGGAGATATTTACATCCACTGATCTCACGTCCGAGTAGATCAGTACACGGCCCCCCAGGAATTCTCCGTTCTGCAGGGCATCGTACATACCGATCGCGGACTTTTCAATTCTTTCCGGTGTGCTGAAGGCTTCCTCCGGCGTCAGTTTGGAAAAGGGGATCTGGTCATTTACCTTGGAGCAGGAAAACAGCATCGAAGATGCTATCGCTACTGCGCCAATGGCCAAACCTATGCTTGTTTTTTTCCGGGAGTTCGGTTTATATTTTAATTCCATAATTCAGTTTTTTTAATCGCTAACAATTAGAATCCAACATTTAAGCCCAGCATGAATATTCTTGGTAAAGGCATACCCCTGTTATCTGTTCCGTAGTTGATATTGCTATCACGGTTGGTATTGATTTCAGGATCAGCGCCTGTATATTTGGTAATGATAAAGGCATTTTGAACGAGGGCGTAAACGCGCAGGCTGTTCAAACCGATTTTATCTTTGATGCCAGGGAAAGTATAACCGAGGCTGATTTCACGACCTCTCAGGAAATCGCCTTTTTCCATCCAGCGGGTGGATGCCTGGTTGGTTGGCGCGTCAGAGAGTACCAGCTTGGGAACATCCGTGTTTTTATTTTCGGGAGTCCATCTGTTTTTGATTTCCTGCAGGTTGTTCTGGAAATAGTTGCTCATCAGGGCAGCCCTGGTGGAATTGTATACATAGTTACCGCCACTGTACTGAAGCAGGATACTCAGGTCAATGCCTTTGTAGTTGAAAGTGTTATTGAAACCACCATACCAGGTTGGGTAACCGGATTTATCCTGGTACTGAGCGTCAGAGCCTGTAACAGCGCTCATTGGCTTGGTACCGTCCGGAGAAGTCCATTTCCTGGCAGTAGGTACGTTAGGGTCTAAGTTGTACATCACCAGTTCGCCTTTGGCGTTGTAGTACATTGGATTACCATTGTCCGGGTTTACGCCGCCCCATTCGATCAGCTTGAACACGCCCAGGGTTTTGCCAACGCTGACACGGTTGTTTCCTTTGATGATATCAGATCCATCAGCAGTGGCCGTCACCCTGTTTTTAATAATGGTGAAGTTAATGCTGGAATTCCAGCTAAAGTCCCTGGTAGTAATGTTCTGGGTATTTAATGTCAGTTCCAGTCCCTTATTCCACATGGTGCCGATGTTGGTAGTGAGGATAGAACCCACCGCACCGGTAACAGGGTCCCAGGGCGTACCCACGGTAGCCAGGATAGGCGCATCCAGGATCAGGTGGTCGATATTACTGTGGAAGTAGTCGGCCACAAAAGTGATCTTGTTTTTCAGCAGGGTAACGTCCACGCCTATATCCAGTTTCTTTGATTTTTCCCACTGCAGGTTAGGATCACCGATCTGTGCAACACCAAATCCATTGATATCGCCATACTGTCCGCCGCCATACAAGGAACGGAAGGCGTATGCACGGATGTTGGAGTTACCCACCATACCATAACTGGCTCTGAGTTTCAGGTCGCTGATCAGGGAGATATTATCTTTAAAGAAGCCTTCTTCAGAAATTCTCCATCCCACAGATACGCCGGGGAAGTAACCACGGCGGTTATTGGAACCGAAGTCAGAATAAGCATCTGCTCTCAGGGTTGCATCAAAGTAGTATTTTGATCCGTAGTTATAACCTATCTTACCGAAGTAAGACTCGAATGAGGTGGCAACGCGGCCACCACCGGTATAGCTGTTTTCAGAGCCGGCAAATAAACCGTCATAGATTTCTTTAAAATAAGAATCTGCCAGGTTGCCCTGCCCGGTATATAACTGTTTCTGTTCGGTATGTTGGGATTCCTGACCTATTGTAGCGCTGATGAAATGCAGGTTGTTGATAGCTTTCGTATAGGTGGCAAAGTTAGACCAGTTCCAAAGGTTCTGGCGGAAGAGGTTTTCCTGCACCAGGCCATTGTTGCCTAATCCCAAACCTGCCTGTAAAGGGCCGCTGTACTGGTCTTCAAAGTTCTGCACCATATCAACACCAAACCGGGAAGTTATTTTCAAACCGGTGATAGGCTCAATTTCTATATAAGCGCTGGATAATACGCGGGTGGCGGTATTATCATTCCTTCCGAATTGCAGATTGGACAGCGGGTGGAAGAAGCGGTTCAGTTTGTTGGTCGTAATGTTATTGCCATCTGCCAGATCCCCGTTGCTGGATTTGATATACAGGTTGCCGTTTTTGTCATACACCGGTACATTCGGCATCGCGTTGTATGCAGAGAAGGTGGAACCTGCGAGGTATCCGTCGGATAAAACGCCGTTATTCAAAGACTTGGAGCTGTATAAAGAGATACCTGATTTCAACCATTTTTTAGGGGTTACATCCAGGTTCATACGGATGCTACCTCTGCGTAAACGGTTAACAAGCACCATACCCTGCTGATCGGCATATTCACCGGATGCATAAAATTTCGCTTTCTCCGTGCCGCCGGCGAGTGATAACTGGTGATTCTGGATAACGCCCGTGCGGAACACTTCATCCAGCCAGTCCGTTCTGTCTGCTTTACCATCGCCGTTTATGTCAACGTCTTTTGCCAGGATGGGAGTAACGCCGCCTGTTTTAGTAGCGTTCTTTGCTTTTTCATTCTGGATAATAGTGAAGTCATCGCCGTTCAGCAGTTTTGGTAATCTCACGGCTTTGCTCATACCCACGTATCCGTTGTAGTTTACATTGATAGTGCCGTTTTTACCTCTTTTAGTGGTAATGATAATTACACCGGCAGCAGCGCGGGAACCGTACAATGCACTGGCAGCGGCATCTTTCAGCACATCCACCGATTCAATGTCGTTCGGGTTGATGTCTGCAAGCGGATTGTAACGGGTACCGTTACCACTGTTGAAAACGTTCAGGTTAGTGAGGGAGTTTACCGGGATACCATCCACTATTACCAGTGGCTGCGAGCTGTTGGTAATGGAGTTAATGCCCCTGATGCGGATGTTTACGTTGTCGCCCAGTACACCGGAGTTGGTACTGATGTTCACACCGGCAGCGCGGCCAGTTAACGCCTGGTCAAAGCTGGTGGCAGGGCGGTTATTGACAAGTCCGGCTGATACATGACTCACAGAAGAAGTCACATCTTTTCTTTTCAGCTCTCCATAACCGGTTACAAGTATTTCATTCAGTACTTTATTGCTGCCGGATAAGGCAACACTAATGTTTTGGCGGTTGCCGGGTTTCTCTTCTTTCGTTTCATAGCCAACAAAAGAAAACAGTAAGATGGTATTGGCATCTGCCTGGATGGTAAATTTACCGTCGGGGCCTGATACAACGCCTGTTTTGGTACCCTTGATGATTACAGATACGCCGGGCAGGTCTTGTCCGTCCTGGGCATCTGTTACCTTACCAGTAATCGTTCGGGTCTGGGCATAGGAATGCACCACACCGATGGCTAGTAAAAGCCATAGTAGTAAACCTTTTTTCATACGGTTTCAATTTGGTTTAGATATATAAGAAAATGTTGCGGGCGGGCGGCCTTGTGTCAGATTTTGGTTTAATTCATCGGGTTATTGCCAATCGCAGTCGCCTGCCTTGTTCATAGTTATACAGATTTTGGTTTAAAGATGAAGTCAATTTATTCTGATGGATCAACTATTATTTTCTATAGGAATCTAAAGCCTGGTAAGGCTTATAGCATTGTGCTAATTTTGTTGTTTACAGATCATGCTTCCCCGGACGGACTAAATCCGGCGCACAAATTTGCTATATAAAAGGCTAAATGCAGCATCCGCTTGTAGTTGGCAACACTACAACCAATGATACCTATGCTTCCAGAACCAGTTGGAATTAAAATACGTCCTCAATAAGCAAATAGTAATAACAAAAAACAATCAGTACAGCATGTTCAAATTTTGGTTATAGGGTCCATGTCAGGTTACAGCGGGTCAAGGCTGAAAACAAAACAGGATGATTCTCATTAGCGGCATAAAAATATACTGTTTTTTGCATAAAAACAATATTCTCCGGGATGTTTATTTTGAAATATAATTACTTACCTCCAGCAGGTTGCCGTCGGGGTCCCTGAAATAGATAGATCGGATCTTGCCTGTAGTGCCGATCCTTTCTACAATTCCGCCTTCCAGGATGTTTATTTTCAGCGTCATTAATTCCACCAGGATTTCTTCCACCGGCGTATCTGCAATAAAGCACAGATCCGCCGATCCCATAGTGGGTGCAAGCGCTTTGGGATCTATTTCCCTGCCTTTTTCATGCAGGTTGATCTTCTGGTGCCCGAAACGCAGCGCCCTGCGGTCAAAGAATACTATCACATACCTTATCCGGATGAAGGGTTGCAAAGGTAACCCGATATATCCCGGATTTCCACTAACTTACCATATACCCATTAATGAACAGGTTCATGGATAAGCAACGCTCTCCCAATAAACTCGCCACTTTTTTTAAAAAACTGGGCCCGGGATTAATTACCGGCGCCAGCGATGATGATCCATCCGGTATTGCCACGTATTCGCAGGCAGGTGCGCAGTTCGGGTTGGCAACTTTATGGACCTCCCTGCTCACTTTCCCGCTGATGGCGGCTGTCCAGGGTATGTGTGCCCGCATTGGGCTGGTCACCAGCCAGGGCCTGACGGTTACTTTAAAGAAGAACTACCCCAGGCCGGTGCTTTACCTCATGTTATTATTTAGTTTTCCGGCCATCACACTGAACATAGGTGCAGATATCCAGGGCATGGGAGCGGTGTGCCATATGATCTTCCCCGCAGTACCGGTATCCGTTTTTTGTGTGGGCGTCACCGCGATAATGATGTTCGTAATCATCCGCTTCTCTTATGAAAAAATTGCCATGATCCTGAAGTGGCTCTGCATGTCGTTGCTGCTGTATATTTTAGTGCCCTTTATGATAAAGCAAAACTGGGGCGATATCGCAAGGCATACTTTTATTCCCACCATTCAATACAATAAAGATTTCTTCTCTATCATTGTCGCCATACTGGGTACCACTATTTCACCTTACCTTTTTTTCTGGCAAACCACGATGGAGGCGGAAGACCAGGCACATAACGGCAAAGGAATTGTGGTGGACAAAAGAGTGTTGAGTGAAATGAAAACAGATGTAAACACGGGCATGTTGTTTTCAAATATTGTGATGTTCTTTATTATCCTCACGGCGGGCAGCGTGCTGTTTCCCGCCGGCGTGAAACAGATAGATACCGTAGACCAGGCAGCTAAAGCGCTGGAGCCGCTGGCAGGAAAACTGACCTACCTGATTTTTGCTACGGGCGTATTGGGAACCGGGTTGCTGGCCATCCCCGTACTGGCAGGTTCACAGTCGTATATGCTTGCGGAAACGCTCGGGTGGGAGGCAGGACTGGATAAGAAATTCTCCCAGGCCAAGCCGTTTTATATCTCTATCATCATTTCGCTGATCGTAGGCTTATCGCTCGACTTCCTCGGCGTGAGTCCTATTAAAGCGCTGCTGTACACGGCCATTGCCTATGGCCTTACTGCGCCGGTAATGATTGTGATGATCATACATATCGGTAACAATAAGAAGATCATGAAAGAGCACACGAATTCGAAGTTATCCAATATTCTCGGCGGACTCACACTATTACTGATGACTGCCGCCGCAGTGGCTATGATCTGGTTCCTGTTCTGAGTTTATCATTTTTCCACGTAAAGAATTTTTAAGCATCATCAACAAATGAATATTTTCAGGAAGATACTTACCGGCACCGGCATCGTTTTTTCTTTCACTGTTGCCGCGCAGGAACGCGTACACGTAAATAGTTTCGGACTTAAACCTAATACCTTCACAGATGCCACTACCAGGGTGCAGCAGGCCATTGCCGCCTGTAAGGATAAGCCCGGCGCGGTATTGGAATTTGCTCCCGGCCGTTATGACTTTTACCCGGATAGCGCCGTGAAGAAAGTATATTTTATTTCCAACACCTCCAGTGAAACAGAAGTGCCGGACAAAACAAAAACCATCGGATTGTTTTTTGAAAACTTTAAAGACCTTGTTATCGAAGGGAATGGAGCGGAATTTGTTTTTCATGGAAAGATGACCACCTGGGTTTTTGACCGGTGCGAGAACATTACCATGCGTCATGTGACCATAGATACGGAACGGCCTTCCATGTCGGAAATGACGCTGAAAACGGTGACGCCGGAAATGGTGGTCGCCGCCATACATCCCGATTCCAAATATACCATCATTGATGGACGCCTCGAATGGCATGGTCCCAGGTGGGGCATGAACACATTCCATGCAGTGCTGGCGAATACCGCCAACGGTATATACACTTATTCCTCCTGGACGCCGTTCCTGAAAAGCAGGGCCGCCACCATTGCGCCTAACACGGTACAGTTTACCGGCGATTTTTCCGGCTTCAAAGGTGAGCCGGGAAACGTGTTTACCGTGAGGGATGGCATCCGCGACCAGGCAGGCGCCTTTATCCGGCATTGCCGCAATGTGCAGCTGGATCATATCAACATGCGTTACATGCACGGCCTCGGCATTGTATCGCAGTTCTCTGAAGAGCTTCACTACAGCCATATACAGATCATGCCGGATGAAAAAAGCGGCCGTGTAATGGCCACTTTTGCAGATGGCATGCATTTCTCCGGCTGCAAAGGAAACATCACTATTACGGATTCGCATTTTAAAGGCCTGCACGACGATCCGGTGAATATACACGGCACGCACCTGGTGATCACGGAAAAAGTGGCGCCACGGGTACTGAAATTGCGGTTCATGCATCATCAAACGTATGGGTTTCAAGCTTTCTTTGCCGGGGACAGTATCACTTTCGTACATGCGGCTACGTTACAGGGGTATGCAAACGGCCGCATCACCGCCGCCCGCATGATCAGTGAAAGAGAGATGGAAGTAACGCTCAGCGGCGATGTACCCGAAGGGATCATTGCCGGCGACTGCCTCGAAAATATCACGTGGGTACCGTCGCTCACCGTACGTAACTGCGTGTTTGAAGCTGTGAATACAAGAGGGCTGCTGGTAACCACCCGTAAGAAAGTGGTGATAGAACATAACCGGTTCTACAGAACAGGTATGCATGCCATCCTCATTGCCGATGATGCCGCCAGCTGGTTTGAATCCGGGCCGGTACAGGATGTGCTGATCAGCGGTAACACCTTTGAAGGTTGCGGGTATAACCTGGCGCCTGATAACAATTATGTGATTGCAATAGCACCGGAAAATCATCAGCTGCTGAAAGGTTTTATGGTGCATCATAACATCCGGATAACCGATAATGAATTTCGTATCTACGACTACCCGGTGTTAACAGCCCGCAGCACGGGCAACTTATCGTTTATGCGTAACCGTATTTCCTGGACGAAGGACTATTTGCCACAGGGCGCAGAACGGCCAGCTTTCCGGCTTACTGGTTGCGAGGGCGTAAAGGTAACTGGAAATGAATGGCAAGTGCCTTTTAAGCCACTTGTGTTGCTGCAAAGCATGACGGCCAAAGCCATCAAAACAGATCTGCCGGTAACAGTAAAGCCATAGTTATTTTACGGTCCGAAAACCCTGGTTGCTGAAGGAAGCACGCTGGTGAACGCGGCCAATATCTACCGAGTTAAAGAAGGAGCAGGATCGCTGGCTGCACCACCACGATCCACCGCGGGCATGTGCCAGGGTAGGGCTTTCGCCGGGCTTTATGTGGCCGGAACAGAATTCAAAAACGTTGCCATACATATCATATAGGCCCCAGGCATTGGGTTGAAAGCTGCCAACAGGGGCACTATACATGAATCCGTCTGAACTATCAGCCTGCAGGTGATCCTTTCCGTGCCAGATATTGGCATAGCGGCCAATGAGCGTTTTCTTATCTCCAAAAAAATAAGTGGTGCGGGCGCCTGCACGGGAAGCAATTTCCCATTCTTCCAGCGTAGGAAGCCGTACACCTGCCCAGTTGCAGTATGCCTGCGCATCCTTATAACTGATACAGGTAACCGGGTGCTCCATTTTGTTTTCAATACCGCCGGCACGCACGCCGTTGGGGAAACGCCAGCAGGCAGTGGAATCGTTGCTCCATTCAAACTCGCGTAACCCTGGTGCAAATACCAGTGCATCGTGCCGTTGTTCTGCATCAGTTATATAACCGGTGGCTGCTACAAATGCAGCAAACTGCCGGTTAGTAGTTTCATATATTGCAATGTTAAAACTATCGACGCTTACTTGTCTTTCGGGGTTAAGTGTATGTAGATGCCCACCTATATGGTAGCTGCCGGCGGGTACCAATACGTACCCACCGGGCGTTTGTGCAGAGCCGGCATAGCCACTCAGCAACAGCAACGCGGTACTAACCTTTTTTAGGAAGCCCATTGTAAAATGCAGTAGCCCGTTCAATGATCAATGCTTCATTGGCACTATTGAAATTCAGGTAAGCCTGGTAACTGGTTCCTTCATCGGCATACAGCTTTTTGTAGGAAGCAGAAGATAAAAAAGGTGCGTATTCATTATTCTTCATCAATATCATCAGCAGGGTGAGTATATCATGATCTTTATGATCGCGGTTATAAGTGCTGATCAGCAAAGGGATCATTTCCCGGCCATTAATATCGATAATGGCTTTTTTATAGTTAACGCCGATGCGGTTACTGCGCTGGATGGAAGCGCTCATTAACGCGATAGCGGAGTCGCGGTTAGCGGTCATGAAATTCGACTGCCGCTGGCTCCAGCTGTATTCACCGAATGCATCCGGCAACTGCGCAAAGATCTTTTTATGTTCGTCCGGCACCGGCGGCATGGCATCACAGTTCTGGCTATACGATTCCGCATGAATGAGGTGATAAGTAAGCTTTTCGCGCATGGATAACGCCATGTATTCCTTCTGGGGCAACGGGGTGTTCTCGTCTTCATCATGACCGGCTTTCGCAATCAGCGCCAGCACTTTCTCCAATCCATCCGGCGGCCGGCTTATTTTCAGGCGGTACTCGTGATAAGCCTGGCTTTCTTTGCTGGGCTCCACCCATGTTTCATCTTCCTGGGCAAAACAAACGTTGTAAGCAAATACAGATAAAAGAACTGCTACCATCTTTTTCATGCAAATTCAAAATTTACGGGAAGATAAAGCAGGCGGGGGTATTTGCCAAATGCGGATTTTGTCTTGGCTCAGGATTACGCTGATTTTGCTGATTAGTTTGATTTTTACTTTTGGATTTTTTTAGATTTTTTGATTTTCTTAATAATAATTAAGGGAGATAAAAGCAAATATATCCGCTTCTATCTCCCGTAATCCTTTATAAAATCCAAAAGTAAAAATCAAACTAATCAGCAAAATCAGCGTAATCCTGAGCCAAGACAAAATCCGCTGCATTCACGGCGCCATCATCAGCCGCATGGCCTTCTTGTGCTCCAGTTTCCGGTGATGCCGGAAAACGCTTTTGGTTACAAAATGGCCCAGGGCCAGCCCCACCCATACATCGCTGCTCCAATGCCGGTTTTCATACAGGCGGGTGGCGCCGGTAAGGCCGGCAATGCCATAGGATACCCATGGCACCCACGGATGATCTTTTCCGTAGAGTTCCGCAATCGCGGTGGCTACTGTCATAACGGTGAGACTATGCCCCGACGGGAAAGAGGTATGCTGTTTATCTTTGCTGAAGGGAGCATTAAAGCTGAACGGGGAATCGTAATAGGTAGGGCGTCCGCGTCTCACAATACTTTTAAGGGTGGCGTAAATGGCGGTGGAAATGATCAGCGATTTGGCAGCCATCAATCCGCCGTGTTCCAGGTTGCGGTCCTTTGCAATCACTCCCACTACATACATACCGGCTACAATGTACGGGGAATAGGCATTGCCAAAGGGTTCTATCTGGTCGGTTACGCTGGTAACAAAATTCGACTGGTGACGTACAAAGAATTGTTTTACGCCGTAATCCCCTCCCAGCAGGATGCCGGTCACACCGGTAATTACGCCCAGCCGGATGTAATCCTTTTTCTCCCAATGGGCGGGCCGCGCTACCGTATATTTCAGGTCCTGCCAGATACTGCCCAGGTAGGCGCCGTTTATGCGGTACCGTATTAAGGTGTCGCTGGCGTTGATCACCGGGCGGATGCTGTCAGCCACCACGGGCAGGCTGCTGTCCGATTGCGCCTGTATACGGGGAGAAAAAATAACCAGTAAAAGAAATGTAAGCCTGAATCCCATCTGTTTAAATACTTTGGAGCGAGCACGAAAGTAGTATTTTTAGGGAGAAGCAGCGCGGGAATTGTTAACTTTACGATCACATTAATCAGCAATTATGAGAAACTGTTTCCTCGCACTTTTCCTGCTTTTTGCCACCCGCAGTGCCATTGCACAACGGGTTGCACCAGATGAGATTTCTACCTCCAAGGGAAATCTTACTATCCAGCCCATTAACCATGCCGACCTTCTATTGTCGGTGGCAGGCAAAACCATTTATGTGGACCCTGCTGGTGGTGCCGAACCGCATAAAGGATTGGCAGCGCCGGATATCATTTTGGTAACGGATATTCATGGTGACCATTTTGACCCCGCTACCATCAACGCGGTTAAAACGGCGCATACTATCATTGTTGCCCCGGAAGTAGTAACAGCTAAACTGGAAGGGATACCAGCCGCGCAGATCGTGACCCTGAAAAACGGGGAGTCCAAAACAGTAGCCGGAATTTCCATCCATGCCATCCCCATGTACAACCTGCCCGAAAGCGCTACCGCTATGCACACCAAAGGCAGGGGCAACGGTTATGTGTTGAAGGTAGGAGGCAAGTCGGTTTATATCTCCGGCGACACCCAGGGTATTCCGGAAATGAGGGCGCTGAAAAATATTGATGTGGCTTTCGTTTGCATGAACCTGCCATATACGATGGATGTAACCGAAGCCGCAGATGCAGTGCTGGCCTTTGCGCCAAAAATAGTGTACCCTTATCACTACCGTGGTAAAGGCGGACTGGCGGATGTGAATAAGTTCAAAAGCCTGGTAGACGCAGGTAATAAAGGGATTGAAGTAAGGTTGCGCGACTGGTACGCGAAATAACAACGCAATTTATTGCTGGAAGAATAGCCCGAATGCTGGTGTAAAATCCTTAAATTTAGTATTTACACCAGCATTTAATTTCAGCAGCACATGACAGAAAACAATATCATTTGCCCGGGCTGTAAACTACATCTTGCGTACCAGCAATTTGCCCCTTCAGAAAGATATAATGCATCCGGTGAATGCCTGGATCTCTTCAATCAGCTCGCCGACCGCACCTTTGCTTTTCAGCATCCGGATTTTCATCATCAGTTGTCTGTAGATGCCTACGGCGCCCAACATGCCGGTGGCGTGAGCCGGAACATCATCACCGCCTACGCGTTGATAGGGCTGTATCTGGCGCTGGAAAAAAATTACACCGGGCGGCAGGTACAACATGTGCACAGCATTATCCCGCAGCAATCATGGGAGAAGCTGGAACCTCCCGCTACCACCGGCGCCCTCACCGTTAAGGATGTACTCAAAGCAACCACCGAGGAGGAACTATATGCCGCCATGAAAAAATGGGCACAGGCAGTATGGGATAGCTGGAGCGCACACCATTCCTTTATTAAAGAAAAGACCGCCCATTACATTTAAAAGACCAGGAACGGGATATTTGTATAGTTTTGCGGCTTGTTATGCAACTATCTTCTTTTCCCGAACTGATTATTGTACCGGTGGCGGTCATCGCCATTGCGGTGCTATGTGTAATAAAACGTAAGCTTACCCCGGGCGGTGGCGTAATGGCAGCGGCAGTAGCGCTGCTGGTAGCAGCAGGCGCCGGCTACGGCGGACTGTTATTGCTCGGTGCATTTTTTATCATGGGCGTAATCGCCACCTCACATAAAAAGGATCTGAAAATTTTTCCCGGAGAAAATCACCCGGGGCAACGCACGGCCGGCCAGGTATTTGCCAATGGCGGAGTAGCCGCTTTCATGGCATTGCTGGCACTCATGCATCCCGACATCGACGATATGTACCAGATGATGCTGGCCGCCAGCCTGGCTGCTGCCACTGCCGATACACTGTCGTCCGAACTGGGAATGGTATACGGCCGCAACTTTTATAATATCCTCACCTTTAAAAAAGATACCCGGGGACTGGATGGCGTAATCAGCCTGGAAGGTACCCTGCTGGGCGCCGCAGGCGCAGCTATCCTCGCTTTGCTGTACGGTATCAGCTTTGGTATGGACGAAACCCTATGGTTTGTAGCCATCGCGGGTATCGCCGGTAACCTGGCAGACTCCCTGCTGGGCGCCACCCTGGAGCGAAAACATATTATTGGTAATGATGCGGTGAACTTCAGCAATACGTTGTTTGGCGCAATTACGGCGATGGTGCTGTACCTGTTGTAACGTTATCCCCCTGTCTTGTAGGTGGAATTCCTATGTTGTCACATTATGGGATGTACTCTTGCCGCACCGGCGTGAAAATCTGGAGTAAACCCGCAATGACGGGAATATCGGCGAAGCCGGCCTGGAAATTAATCTGACACTGGAAAAAGATACCGACTATGAAATCCGCCTCTATTACCCCCGTGGCAGAACCGTGGAAACTATTGAGTTTAATACACGCGGCATGAAGGACGGAGAAGTGCTGAGAAAAGATATCTGTAAATAAAAAGAAGCACGAATGACAGCTTTTTTTCTATTTTTACGACATCAATCAAAATACCGATCTCTCCGCGCCTAGATTTTTATGGAATGCACCAGTTAGAAGATGAGAAGGAATTGCTCCGGAAGGTAGCCGACGCCGATCAGGAGGCATTCAGTATACTTTATGAACATTATGCCAGGCATGTGTATGGACTCGCCCTGCGCCTGATGAAATCACCGGAGATCGCACAGGATCTTACCCAGGAAGTTTTTGTAAGAATATGGGTAAAAAGGTCACAACTGTTCACTGTACAGCAATTCAGACCCTGGCTCAATACCATCACCCGCAACATGGCGATGGATTACCTGCGAAAAAAAGTAGCGGCTCCGGAGCAGGAAGAATACCTGACCAGTTTTTTTACCGATACAACACCTTCTGTAGAAGAACAACTGGCGCTGAAACAGCTGGAAGGAGCCATTTTACAGGCCGTAGACCAACTTTCCCCTCAACTAAAAACCGCTTTTATGCTAAGCCGTTTTCAGGGTTTAACCCATACGGAAATCGCACAACGCATGAATATTTCACCCATTACCTCTAAAAGTCACCTGGTACGGGCACTGGCCATTATCCGCAAATACCTGGAGGAAAACTTCCCGGAAATAGCACTGGTAGCCCTTTTATACCTGACGCCATTATTTTCTGCTTTTTTTTAAAAAAGTATGCATTACCCCCGGGATGTATTTACGTCTATAGTAGCAAGGGGTAATAACAACATCAACCATTATTATTTTAATGCATGCAACCTGCCGATAACGAATTTGATGAATTGTTCCGCAAGTATACGGAAGATACCATGACACCGGAAGAGTTCCGACGATGGCGGTTGATGCTGCTGGATGAACGTAACACCGCCAGGCTGGAAAGTTTGCTGGCAGCACTGGCAGAAACCGATCATTCGGCATTCGGGCAGGATGCCCCCCTGAAGGAAATGTATGCCAATATTAGACCGGTCACTCCACTAAAAGCAACCGGTAAACCCCCCCGCCGCTTAAATTACAGGCAGTATGCATGGTGGGCAGCGGCAGCATCGCTGCTGTTACTCGTGGCGACCGGCATTTTGCGCTGGCAGCAACCATCCGGTAAACAACAGCTGGCAACGAAATACGATGTGGCGCCTGGTGGCAGTAAAGCCGTATTAAAACTGGCCGATGGCTCTGTGATAGCACTCGACAGCGTAGCCAAACGGCAAATACAGCTGGGCAATGCCACTGCCCAGCAGGTAAACGGCCAGCTGAATTATGCGCCTTCCTCCGGTGGAGAAGCGGCCGGCATAAATGTACTCACAACGCCCCGTGGAGGCCAGTTCCAGGTAGTACTGCCCGATGGCACCAGAGTATGGCTGAACGCCGCATCTTCACTTAGTTATCCCACTGCCTTTACCGGCAAAGAACGGCTGGTGGAAGTGAGCGGGGAAGCCTACTTTGAAGTGGCAAAGGACGCACACAAACCCTTCCGGGTAAAGATCAGCAACCAGGAAAACTATATTGATGTACTGGGAACCCACTTTAATGTAAATGCCTACCCCGATGAAGCAGCCATCCGTTCCACCTTGCTGGAAGGGCGTATCCGCTTCAGCGCTGCGCAGGCGGTGGTATTATCGCCGGGCCAGCAGGCTGTTTTAACGGCCGGCACACAAACGCCGCAAGTGGTGAATGGAGTAGATACCAGCGCTGTAATGGCGTGGCGCAGCGGCCTGTTTAATTTTGAAGGACAACACCTCCGCGAGGTAATGCGGCAACTGGCCAGATGGTATAACATCGAGGTGGTGTACGACCAGGAAGTGCCGGATGTGGTGTTCGGCGGCAAAATAGTGCGGAATGTAAGCCTCACACAATTACTGAAAATATTGACCGATGCCGGCATTCACTTCAGACTGGAGCCGGGAGGAAAATTGATCATACAACCTAAATAAACCAATCATTAAAAAAACGAAAACCGAAAGTGCTTGGACCCACTTCCGGTTAGTAGTTCAGTCGTTTTAAATTTTCCGTAAGAGAATCTATTATCAACCAAACCAAATGCAATTTATGCAAAAAAATGCTTATTGTGGCCACCTGTCATGGTGGAGGCATCGTTACATTACCAAAATCTTGTTCGTAATGAGGCTTACCTTTTTACTGCTGACTATTACTTTTCTAAGTGTGCATGCGTCAACTTTTTCACAAAGTGTTACACTTTCAGGGAAAGATCTTTCCCTGAAGAAAATTTTTACTGCTATTGAACAGCAAACAGGCTATGTAGTTTTCTACAACAGTGAATTGCTGAAAACAGCGAAACCAGTCACGGTAACAGCGGAAGATATGCCATTGACGGCCTTCCTGGAAGCGGCTTTTAAAGATCAGCCGTTGAATTATACGATCACCGGAAAAGTGATTACGTTCGCGGAAAAGCCACCACCACTGGAAGGAAAGCTGCCTTTCATCACAAGCACTTTTATTGAAGTGAACGGTAAAGTACTGAATGCTGCCACGAAAGAACCAATCATATCGGCATCTGTAAAAATAAAAGGAAAGAACAGGGGAGCGATTACCGATGGAGAAGGCAACTTCCGCCTGAACGCCGAGCCCGGCAATGTGCTGATCATCACCTCCCTGCAATATGAAACACAGGAAGTGAAGATCATTCCCAACCAACCCTTCCTCACGGTAATGATGAACCCCGGTGTATCTAAACTGGATGAAACGGTAGTAACGGCTTTTGGTATAGAAAAAAGTTCGAAAGAAGTAGGCTATAGCGTAGCCAAAGTGAGCGGGGCAGATATCAACCGCGCCAATTCCGGCAACCTGCTACAGGGGCTGGCTGGTAAAGTATCCGGTTTAAATATCGCTATACAAAGCGCCGACATGAACCCGCAGATGCGGGTGCTGATCCGCGGTATCCGCTCTTTCAGTACCACCAGCAACAACCAGCCGTTGTTCATCCTCAATGGCACGCCGTTATCTTTTGGGTCGGACATTAACTCCGCCGCCATGATCATGGACTTTATCAATAACATCAACCCTGCGGATATTGAAAATGTAACCGTGCTGAAAGGCGCCAACGGTACGGCTTTATACGGACCGGAAGGTGTGAATGGCGTGATCATCATCACCACAAAAAAAGGACAAAAAGGCAAACCTACTATCAATTTCCGCAACAGCGTAAATTTTTCCCGCCTCGATTTCCGGAATGACAACAGTAAGCAAAGACGCTTCGGTACCGGTAGCGGCCTGGTAGACGACAAAGGAAACGGTATTTACAGCAGCCTGGATAAAAGCGGCTGGGGCCCCGCCTACGACGGCCGGCTGGTACCCATCGGAAGAGCCGATGAAAACGGCGACTACCAGATGGTAACCTACTCCGATAAAAAGGATGCAAGGCGCTTCTTCAACGTAGGTCGCACCATCCAGAATAATTTATCCATCTCCCAGTCAGATGCTATCTCCGATTTCTATCTCGGCCTCAACGCTGTCAATCAAACAGGCATGATACCGGGCGATAAACAAGACGGCGTAAACCTCTTCTTCAGCGCGGGGCGTAAACTGGGCAAACTGAATGTGCAACTGAACCTCAATTACTCCCGTACCACCGCTGATAAAGGTCCTACGTTCGACGATATGCTGAGCACACCTACCTATATCCCTATCCTCAGTTACAAAAATTATGAGAACAATAAGTGGGCAGATATAAACCACTACTGGAATGATAACGACGTGATGAGTCCGTATCAGCAGGCGGCAGACCGGAGAAAGAAAAGTACCGATAACGCATTGGTGACGGGTTTGATACTAACCGCAAAGGTACTGCCGTGGCTAACGGTAACAGACAAACCCAGCGTGGTGTATGATGGCTTCTACGAAAAAACCGTTTCACAGCCAATGAATTTTTCTGATTTTGCCAAACAATATGGCGGCTATAACCGCTTCCGCGACAGGCTTACCCAGTTGGGAGAGGAATCCCGATCCAATACGACGCTTAACAACGACCTGCTGATCACAGCATTAAACCATGCAGGCAACTTTAATTTCCGCACTACGTTAGGAAGCTCTGTAAAAGAAAATTATTATAAGAAAGTTTCCGGTAGTGGTAATCCCATCATCCCGGTATTCAACCTCGCGTTTTCCCGCGATCTGCCATATGGCGCCGAGGAATCATTGCTCACCCGCAACTATTCCTTTTTTGGTACGTCAGGCATTGGCTACAAAGATAAAGTGTTTGTGGAACTGATGGCACGCAACGACTGGGATTCCAAGCGCGCAAAAGCCGGCAGGGGAAAAGATCTCTACGTGGGCGGTAATACTTCCGTGATCCTGAATGAAGTTATTTCTTCCCTGAAAAATTATACCTGGTTATCCCGCCTGCAGTTACGAGCCGCGGTAAACACCACGGCCAATATGAACATTGAACCTTACCAGTCTGAACGGACCCTTTCAATGGCCTATTCTAACGGCTTCCCTTATCCCGGCACATCCGATGAAGGCGTAATTGCTTATAACTATATGCAGGGTAATCCCAACCCTTTTCTGAAACCGGAAAAGATCCTCAGCCAGGAATACGGCGTCAGCGCAGGCTTTTGGAAGAACAGAGTCGCGTTGGACTTCACCTGGTATACCCAACAGAATAATGGTGTGATCATGAAAGTAAAGATCCCGTGGCTGAGCGGTGGCAGCACCATCGATAACCTGGGCATCATGCGCAACTATGGCTGGGAAGCCGATCTGAAACTGGACCCCATCATTAAAACCAGGAGCGGATTTACTTTCAGTGCAGATATACGTGTAGCCATGAACGATAATAAAGTGATCTCTATCAGCGATGCCTATGATGGATTGTTCCCGCTGAGAACTCCTTATTATGGAAGCATGTACGGAGTAGTGGCCCGCACCGGGCAGCGTGCATTTGAATACCAGGTGTATGATTTGAAAAAAGATGCCGAAGGGAGGGTGATCGTAAATAAAGAAACCGGTATGCCGGACGCGGACATTAATAACCCGATCTACGGCGGACGCACCTTACCCAAATATTCCGGTGGAATGAACCTGAACTTCGCCTTTAAAGGATTTACGCTGGCCGTACTGGGAGAATTCAATACCGGCGCCATGCACTACTCTGACCTTATGCAATATGATGTGCAGTACGGGTTCAGCGTGCTCACTGTGTACAACGACCGTAAACCATTTATCTATCCGAATTCCGTTTATGACGATGGTACCGGGAAACTGGTCCCTAACACAGATGTATATACGAAAAGTGCTAACCAGGAATTATACAGTCACTTCCAGAACGCTTCTGCCAGCTATCTGACCAAAGCCGACTTCTTCAAAATACGCGAAGTGGTGATAGGATACGAAAGGTTCTTCAAAACAAAAAACAATTAAGAAACTCAATTTAAGTGTATACGGTAGAAACGTGTTTAACTTCTACACAAAGAAAAATAAAACAGGGGATCCGCAATTGATCAAAGGCCCTGGCGACAGAGGGTACCGTACTATTCCCGACAACCTTTCCGGATCTGCGTCCGGTGTTTCTACCGTTCCGGGTGTGGCGCAATACGGCGTAATCACTACCGTGAGTTTTTAACAACAAAAAATTAAACTGATGCGCAAAAGATATCACATTTTAGCGGGAGCCTTACTAACTGCCGCCACCTTTATGGCAGGTTGTAAAAAAGGCTGGATAGACATTAACTACAATCCGCTGCAGCTTACAGAAAACAATGCCACACCGGATCTCATGTTACCCGATATGTTGTTCAACAGCATATCCGGCGTGGAAAATCAGCTGGAAGCACAATGGATGGGCTATTGGACATATGCGGAGTATGCCACCGGCGTCACTGAACTTACCTATTACCAGTTAAATGACGGTTCTTTCGGAACCAGTTCCCCCGATCCGGCCATTCTCCTTTGGGAAGCCAATGCCAGGTTGCATGACCAGCCCTATTACATAGGAATTGCGAAAGCGATCCGGGCGCTGCAATGGAGCCGTGCGGTAGATAACAATAACAACATGCCCTATAGCGAGGCCAATAATACCAGTATCCGGAAACCTAAGTATGATACCGGGGAGTTCATTTATGAAGACCTGATGACGCAGCTGGATTCGGCCATCATCCTCATCCGCGATGCTCCGCAGGACAAAGCGCTCCGTATCTCCATTGCAGATATTATGTTCCATGGCGAAAAACAAAAGTGGTTCCGGTTTATCAATACCCTCAAACTGCGCATGCTGATACATCAGGCGAATAAGCCCGGCAGGGAAAATTATATCAAAGGTGAAATAGCAAAGATTACCGCACAAGGCTCCGGTTTCCTGAACAGTGGAGAAGATGCCAGTGTAAATCCAGGCTTTACCGATGTGAAACCTTCCAAGTACTACGCTAAATATTCGCAGTATGATGTGTATGTCCGCTATTATGGGTTAGCGGGTAATAAATCTATTCCCAACTGGCAGATTGCATCCGCAAATGTAACCGCCATGAATATGCTGAAAGAGAACCGCGATCCCCGTCTTGGTTTCTTTTACTCGCCTGCCCGTGTTCCGCTGCCTGCCAATGCGCCGGAACCATTCGCACAACCCGGTCCGCAGGAATACAGGGGCAATAAATTTGGCCTGCCGGTAGATGAACAGCAGTTTCCTTATAACCGCACGGAGTACGTATCGCAGGTGGGCGGTGTGCGCACTTTCCGTACGGCCGTGTCGCCTTTGTCAACCGGCATTATAAAAGGCTATGACATGCCCTGCTGGATCATCACCAGTATAGAAAGTGCGTTCCTCCAGGCAGAAGCCATTCAGCGCGGCTGGTTGCCCGGTGATCCGGAAACGGCCTATAAGAATGCGGTAAAGGAATCCTTCCGGTGGCTTAATGTAGGTGGCAACACCACGGTACCTTCCCTGTCGGACGATGCTTTCAATACCTGGTACAATGCGGAAACAGCTGCCGCCAATCCAAAGGTGAGCTGGGCCGCCGCGCCGGATAAATACAAACTGCTGATGTTCCAGAAATACATGGCCTTTAATGGTATTGAACCTTTTGAAGCATGGGTGGACTATCGCCGCAACGGCGCGTTCCCGGACATTCCATTGTCTTACGACCCGGCCAGGATAGGTAATACCATGCCGATCCGGTGCCCTTACCCGCTATCAGAAATGGTGCAGAATAAGGAAAACCTCCTGGCGCAGGGACCTATCGACATCTTCACCAGCAAAATCTGGTGGATGCCATAATCATCTCTTAAAAAAATAACAGTTATCATGATAAAATTTTGTTGCAAAATTGCAGCATGGGGGATGCTTTTGTCTGCCTTTACCGGCAGCATAGCTCATGCACAACAAACCGGTGAGTCAGTGCCTATGGACCCTGAAGTAACAATAGGTAAACTCCCTAACGGGTTTACCTATTATATCCGGAAAAATACCACACCGGAAAAAAGAGCGGTAATGTACCTGGTAAACAAAGCCGGGTCTATCCTGGAAACAGACGAACAACGCGGGCTGGCGCATTTCCTGGAGCACATGGCGTTTAACGGCACTACCCATTATCCCAAAAATGAACTGGTAAATTATCTTCAGAAGTCGGGTGTGCGATTTGGCGCTGACCTCAATGCTTACACGGGTTTCGATGAAACTGTATACCAATTGCCGGTATCTACGGAAGATAAAACCGTTTTCCGTAATGCCATGCAGATCCTGCGCGACTGGGCACAGGAACTCACGCTCAGCGATGAGGAAATAGATAATGAAAGAGGCGTGATCCTGGAAGAAAAAAGACAACATCTGGGCTCCGCACAACGCATACAGGATAAAGTGATGCCACTGTCGGTGAATCAATCGCTGTACGCCTCCCGTCTCCCGATAGGCACGGAAGAAGTACTGAAAAATTTCGGACATGAACAAATCCGTGCTTTTTATAAAGACTGGTACCGGCCCGACCTGCAGGCGCTGATAATAGTGGGAGATGTAAATGTGGCGCAGATAGAGAAGTCGATCCGCGCTATGTTCTCCGATTTGCGCTCACCCGCGCAGCCGAAAGAACGTAAGTACACCACCATCCCGCTCACCGGGAAAAACCAGTTCCTGGTGGTAACAGATCCGGAAGTGGCTACCACGCGGCTGGAACTCTCCATCAAACAACAGGGTAACGTCATTAAAACAAAAACAGATTTCAGCAATACCCTCATCCAATCGTTGTTCAATAGCATGGTCAGCGATCGTTTAAATGAGGTGGCACGGCAAAAAAATGCGCCATTCCTCAGTGGCAGCGCAGGATTCAGCAAAATGATGGCCAATATCAGCGGGCTTAGCGGCAGGGTAGTACTCAAACCCGGTGAAACGGAAAAAGGCGTCAAAGCATGGTGGACAGAATTGCAACGGATAAAGCAATATGGCTTCACCGCGGGTGAATTGCAACGGGCAAAAACATCGTTCCTCAGCAGTATTTCCCTGAGCTACAAGGAACGGGACAAAACCCCGTCGGAATCATATGTAAAAGAATATGTAAGGCACTTCCTGGAAGGCGAAGCAAGTCCGGGTAACGCATATGAAACAGCCCTGTATAAAGCCAGCGCCGATACACTTACGCTGCCGGGCTTTAATGCTGCTATACAATCTTACTTTAAGGATACCGACCGCGATCTTATCCTCGTTGCCAACGATAAACAGAAAGACTCCCTTCCTTCGGAAACCATGGTACTGCAATGGATGAACGAAGCCGCCTCAGCGCCTATCGCGGCTTATGAGGATAAAAAAGTATTGCGCACCACGTTGCTGGACAACGCGCCGCAACCCGGCGTGATTACCAGCGAGGAAGTGATCAAAGACCTGGGCATTACTTCACTGGAATTCAGTAACGGGATAAAAGTATTGCTGAAACCAACCACCTTTAAAAAAGATGAAATCTTATTTAATGGTTTCAACCCTGGAGGCTTATCACAGGTAAGCGACGCTGATTTTTATAACGCCAGCATCGCCGCTTCACTCATAAGCGCCAGCGGCGTATCGGATATGACCCAGGCGGAATTACGCAAATTGCTCACCGGGAAAAATGTATCAGTGGCGCCATTCATCAGCGAAACATCAGAAGGCATTTCCGGCGGTTCCGCGGATGAAGACCTGGAAACTGCGCTGCAACTGGTATACCTGTATTTTACCAGTCCGCGTAAAGACCCCGTGATGTTCAGCAATATGACAGAACAGGCGCGGTTGTCGTACGCCAATGCAAACAAAGCGCCGCGGCAACTTTACAGCGATACCCTCAGCGCTGTAATGGCCAATTACCACTTCCGTAAGATGCAGATGCCGGAGCAACAACTGAACCTGCTTGATGCAGATCAGGCACTGGCTATCTATAAAAACCGTTTTGCAGATGCCGCCGGCTTTACCTTTGCCTTCGTAGGGAATTTTAATACGGATAGCATCAAACCGTTGCTGGCCAGGTACCTGGGATCGTTGCCTGCTTTACATCGCCGGGAGGAAGTGAAGGATCTTCAGCTGAATTATCCGCAGGGCAGGGTAGTGAAAAAAGTGATAGCCGGTAAAGAACCGCAGGCAATTGTTACCCTTGCTTTCAGTGGTTCGTTTCCGTATGATGTTAGCACCAGCGACCAGATGAAAGCATTGGCAGGCGTACTCAATATTCGTCTTACAGAACGGCTCCGCGAACAGGAAGCCGGCGTATACAGCGTTAACGTAAATGCCAATACCCGCAAGGTCCCTTCCGGGGAATATATGTTTGGCATTAATTTTATTTGCGATCCACGCAACGTGGAATCCCTGATCCTCAGCGTTAACAGTGAAATCATGAAACTGAAAACAACGGGCGTGGCAGACGACGATGTGATAAAATATAAGGCAGGCTATAAAAGCAGTGTGGAGCGGGCGTTTAAAGAAAACGGCTTCTGGCTGAATTATATTACTTCCGCCCTGTTTAACGGTGATCCTTTACAACAACCGGATATAAAAGCCCGGCTCCAGAAAATCACCCCGGAAACTTTACAGCAAACGGCTGTAAAATATTTTAACAATGCTAACTATATCCGCGCCATACTGGTGCCGGAAAGTAATTAAATAAACGTGAAAGCACTATACGCCGGGATCGCATTTTTCCTTGCCGGATATTTCGTAACCGTCTCCTGCGCTACGGCGCAGGGGCGGACTACGGACAGCCTGCCGGCAACCAAAGCCGATACTGCCCATCCCAAAATCATTGGACTTAAAGCGGTGGAGATAACCGTTGCCAAACCGCCTTTTACACTTCGTAACGATACCCTGGAATTTGATGCTTCGGCCATCAGGCTGGCTGCAAATGCCAGCGTATTGCAGCTGCTGAAAAAGCTGCCCGGTGTGGTGATAGGCAGTGATGGCAGCATTACTGTAAACGGAAAACCCGTGACAAAGATCAAAGTAGATGGCAGGGAATTTTTTGGAGATAATAAAGAGGCCGCTACCAAATACCTGCCTGCAGACATCATTGATAAGATAGAAGTAACCGACACCAAAGACCTTGCCGCCCAACGTTCCCTTGCAGTGAAAGCCCCGGCGGAAGATGTTACCGTTAACCTCGTCCTTAAAAAAGATAAAAATACCGGCATCATGGGAAACATCACTGCCGGTGCGGGTAGCCATCGCCGTTATCTTGCAGATGGAATGATCAGCTCCATGCGCAATCCTACGCGCATCAGTGTGATGGCGGCGGCAAAGAATGTTACAGATGAAACGGGCGGCGCTATAATGATGTCGCCATCCGGTATGGTCGGTGGCGGAGGAGGATTACCGGAATACAACAACGGCAGTATCAACATCAACACAAAACCAGGTAAAAAGCTCACACTGGATGTGAACTATAATTATAACAATACCAAAAATAGCCAGACCACCATCACCGACCGGCTCAATTTATTACCGGATAACAGCTTCCATAATCAAACCAATAGTGATGCTGTAGCCGGGAACAGTCAGCATCAGCTGTATACGAATCTTGTTTATGAAAAAGATTCACTCACCACCTGGACCTTCAGGAGTAACGCGGGTATAGGGAAAAGCAGCAATAATTTACAAATGTATTCCCTGTCGGAAACCTCCGGCGGAACTTTACTGAACACACTCTCTTCCCGGAGTAACGGGGAAGCACATACGCGTAATGGCGGCAGCGAAATCAATTTCAATAAAACCAGCCGAAACCGCAGGCTCAACCTTAATACCACCTGGAAGTTTGACGCCGGCAGTAAAAAGGAAAACGAATACAATAATTCAGTTAATAACTTTTATACAGATGATAGTGTTAGTCACCGTGATTCTGTAAATCAGTATATCAGCTCTGCTGAAAACAGTTTTAATAATAATTTTACATTTAATTTATCGGCGTCCTTAGGACATGGTTTTGTGGTGGCGTTGGACTATACGCTGGGTACCATGTACAACGGGCAGCTCCGGGAAGTATTTAAAGAAGATCCCGTGTCCGGCAAATACGGCATGCGGGACAGCGCTTTGTCCGGCAGTAGTAGAAATACCAGTTTTACCCATACACCATCTGTGCAGCTGGCCTGGAAAAATGATCGCCTGAGCATAGCGCTGAACACCGGTATGCGGATCCTGCAACAGGAAAACCGCCTGTTGTGGCTGGATTCCGTGATTAAGATCCATCAGCAGCAATTTGCGCCTAACCTGCAACTGAATTATTCCCTCAGCAAATACGGGAGATTGTTCACCAACTATTCCATTTCTTCTTCCGCTCCTTCGGCAGAGCAGTTGTCGCCCGTAGTGGATAACACCAACCCGTTGTTCATGAAGGTCGGCAACCCTTTGCTGAAAGGCGCCTTTACCCAAAACGTTGCGCTGATGTTTTACATTTATCAGCCGGTGAAAGGGTTTAGTTTCAATCTCGGCGCCAACGGGGCAGTAGTCCGTAATGAAATTGTGGCGGATCAGCGGTATGATTCCCTGGGCCGACAAATCAGTACCTTTCAGAACGTGAATGGTACGTGGAGAATGATGGTACATGGAAATATCAATCTTCAGAAAAAAAAGAACAGCTGGACATTTAACAATGGCCTTAACGTGAGTATGAACCGGAACAGGAGTATTGGCCTGGTAGCGGGTGAGGAAAATATCTCCAACGGGTGGACCGTCGGCGCCGGTGTTTATTTTTCCGTTATTTACAAAGAGTGGCTGACAATATCGCCCGCTGTAAACATAGATGTGAATAATACCGTTTATTCGCTGGCTGGTATTGACAATGTTAACTATACCACACAACGTTTTAACCTGCAATGGCAGCTGATTCCTGTTAAGCGCCTGGAGTTGTCGGGCGATATGGCGTACAATTATAATTCGCAGGTAACGGCGCCGGATCAACGCCGTTATTTTATTTGTAACAGTGCCGTAGCTTACAGTTTTGGAAAGAAGGAGCAGCTGAAACTAAAATGCAGGATAAACGATCTTTTTAATAACAACACCAATATTTCTAACATAACAACAGCTACCTATACCGAAACAAAGCAGGTAAATGCTTTACAACGTTATGTCATGATCACTTTCCAGTATTTTTTTGGCAAGATGGGGCCGCAGTAAGAATATTCTTTGAAGGGTTCCTGCACAGGGCTATCTTTGAAAAATAACTATTATTTTCAGGAGCATGAAATTGCTGACAGATAGTATCCTTCAACATGTACCGCTGCGCGATGCCGATATTAAACGTATTCCCGGCTATTTTGAATCGCTACGTACCCGCCGCCGGCAGTTCCTGTTGCGGGAAGGCGACGTTTGCCGCTACGAATTTTTTGTGCTGAAAGGTTGTTGCCGCCAGTATGAAAAAGATGCCACCGGCAAAGAAAATGTGTTGCAGTTCAGCGTGGAAGGCTGGTGGATCACGGACCTCGACAGCATGCTATCCGGTCAGCCATCCCGGTTTAACATTGATGTGCTGGAAGGAGGCGAGGTGCTGCGCATCACCCGGCAGCAACTGGAACAACTATTTAACGATATCCCGGCGGTGGAGCGGTATTACCGCATTATTTCCCAGCGAGGCTACATCGCGTTGCAACGTCGTATCCTGTCGCTGCAGAAGCCTGCCATAGAGCGGTACCGTGGGTTTGTAAGCTGCTACCCTTTCCTCGAAACACGGCTGCCCCAGCACCAGGTAGCGGCTTACCTGGGCATTACGCCCGAATCGTTGAGCCGTTTACGTCGAAAAATAGCAAAGGAGCCATTTTAAATTTCTTATCATTTGTCATTGTTTTGGCGCACCGAAGTGTACAACTTTGTGCTAAAGTTTTATATATGACCACACACCCGGTATTGACGCCTGTTACACTGGCGCAGCAATTTGTTAAGAACAGGGTGGTGCTGGCGCCTATGAGTCGCGCCAGCGCTACATTGCAGGGCATTCCCACGGCAGCCATGCACGCTTACTACGAACGTTTTGCCCTCGGCGGTTTTGGGATCATTATCACCGAGGGATTATATACCGATGCAGTAGCCAGCCAGGCGTATCCGCATCAGCCAGGACTGGTTACATCACAGCAGGTGGCCGGTTGGCAGGAGTTGGCGGTCAAAGTAAAAACACCTGGCAGCTTATTTATTGCACAGCTGATGCATGCCGGCGCTTTATCGCAGCATTTGCCGAACACGCTGGCGCCTTCTGTGGTAACGCCGCTGGGCCGCAAGCTGCGCTCCTATGGTGGCGGCGACGGTCCCTTCCCGGTTCCGGCTGCCATGACGCGCAATGATATTGCCATCGCAGTGGCAGGATATGCCGCCGCGGCGGTTAATGCCCTAGCCGCCGGTTTCGATGGAATAGAAGTGCATGCCGCCAATGGTTACCTGCCGGATCAGTTTTTAACGGAGTATACCAATCTGCGGAATGATGAGTATGGCGGGTCTGTTGAGAACCGCTTCCGTATTATCGCGGAAATCATTACCGCTATCAGGCAGGCAGTGCCCCCGCATTTTATTATCGGGTTGCGCCTGTCGGAAGGAAAAGTGAACAACTTCACCTATCGCTGGCCCGATGGCGCTATTACAGCAGCAGCACTACTTGAAGAAGTAAGAAAGGTATCTCCGGATTATATCCATATTTCAGGGGAAGGCAGCACCTGGGAAAAACTGGGCGCTTATGAACATGGGGAAACGCTCACGGGTATGGCTAAACGCATTGTGCAGCGGCCGGTAATTGCCAACGGCGGTATGGAAGAACTGGCCGTGGCCGGAAGGGCCTTAACGGAAGGGCATGCGGATCTTATTTCGCTGGGAAAGGCGGCACTCGCCAATCCAAACTGGCCGGCACGTGTGGCCGCAGGAGAGCCGTTCACTCCTTTTGAGCGGGGAATGGCGGAGCCTTTTCCGCCGGTACAGTAAAATCCGGGAGCAGCGGGTTATTCACCTCTCCATAAAAATTTATTTAGGAAGCGGTCCGTTATTCGCCATTATTGAGCATCTCCATTTCGAGGAGCTTACTGCCGCCTGCAAAATCTGCAGCAGCATCCGGGCATAATACCATTCCCAGGGAATTCATCATCCTTTGGGCAACCAGGTCGATATCTTCGGTAGTGGTGGCGATAAACGGCGCCTGGCTTTTCAGTCGCTGGATTAACGCATTTTTCTGGGTAACAGAAATGTCTACCAGCTTGTTAATTCTTTCTACAGCCGCTTTATATAGTTCGTCGTAATAAAAAAGCATGTTCATGTCAACAGGTTATTTTGTATGGCTCAAATGTAGCCCATCGTCTATAATCCTGGCTATATGAAAATATTATGACCTATAATTAATAATTATAAATGGATCTGGCCATTTTGATGAAACGTTTGTTGAGGTCGCTGGTTTCGCCTTTACGTTGAATGAAGTAAAAATTGCGTTCTATCCGCAGGCCTTCAAAGGAAAGGATCGTTAATTCGCCGTGTTGCAGCTCTTTAGCAATGGAGCGGGTAGAGAGGAATCCTACGCAACCGGATTCCAGGAGGAAATTCTTCAGCGCCTCGGTGCCTCCCAGCCTGACCTTTATTTTCAGGTCGTTGAGCCGGATCCTGCTTTTCTGTAGCCCCTTCTTGAGCGCTTCCAGGGTGCCGCTGCCGCGTTCGCGGATAGCTACAGGCATCTGCAGGATATCTTTCAGCGCGTAGCTCTTTTTACGGGCAAGAGGATTGTCGCGGCTGCATACCGCTACGATCTGGTCTTTCAGAAATGACTGGTAGGTAATATTGCTGAGTTGTCCTTTTTCTTCGGTAACGCCTATATTAATTTCTTTGTCGAGCAGTGCCTGCAATACAATTTCACTGTTCCGGTTGAGCAGGGAAATATCCACCAGGGGGTATTCGCGGTGAAAGGCCGACATTACTTTGGGTAGTATATACAGCGCAGCAGTGGTACTGGCGCCCAGGTTAAGCATGCCGGTGGCCTGCTGCTGGTCGTGGATCACGGAAATGTCGAACTCAGTTTCCTGTTGTATATGACGTACGGTAAGCAGGCGGTTGTACAGCAGCTGACCGGCTTCTGTCAACTCTATCTGCAAACCTTTTCTTTCAAATAATTTGGTTTTATACTGTTCTTCCAACCCTTTGATATGTGTGCTTACTGCCGGCTGTGAAATAAACAATGCCTGGCTGGCCTTTGAAAAGCTTTTCTGATGGGCCACTTCCATAAAGATCTGGTGTCGGTTAGATAGCATGTGCGCAAATTTATGGAGCGTATAAAATTTCTCTCCGGCGGATAAAACGGACCTTGTCTTTATAATCCGTTACCCTGTTATTCATGATTTCCACTTTTTCTATCCAGTTATGATGAAGGTCGTAGGTAAATTCATACCGGTACACGGTTCTTTCCACAGCATCGGTGGTGGTAACCCTGTCGGATATTTTCGCGGTAAGATGTCCCTGCTCATTGTACTGGCAAATAATGGTTTCCACTGCCTGGTTGCTGTCAAAACCATCAGCGTCCTCGAATTTGTATTCTTCCAGTAGCTGCTGCCGGCTGTTGTACTTACTTTTGGTGATTTCCTGCAAGGCACCAAAAGAGTAGTAGCGGGTAATTTCTATCCGGCAGCCGTCGTCATCAGTGCTGGTGTTGGTTTCCCATTGCTCGTTGTACGGATCTTCTTCTACAGGCAGTGGATCGTTGTTTTCCAGTTGTTCAAGCACGTTGCCTGCTTCATCGTACCGGGTGTAAAAGGTATCTTCCCCATAGTATTCGGTACATTCTTTCAGCGCCCCGTTTTCAAAGTAGCGGTTTTTGTAGATGGGCCCCTTTGCTGCAGAGGTCAGCGCTTTTTCCAGCAGGTTCCCCTGTTCATCGAAAGTATAGGTAAGGGTTTTATCCAGTTGGTGGGTGGAGGTATAATCCTCCCATCTGAGCAATAATCCTTTTTCATCGAAAAAAGAGAGTTCATACCCGTAATATTTGCCATCGGGGTCTGTGGTAGCATATTTCATTTGCTGTACCGGCCCGGTCAGCTCAGTATCTGCCAATGTTTGTTTCATGGTACCTAAAGTTATTGGAAACAAAATAAACTTCCACTATTTAAGTACTTATTTCTGCATGATATTTTTTTGGAATGGTGTTTTCCGGGTATTTTTTTCCGGGAGAGATGGAAGTGCGGTAATCCCCGTAAAGCCAGGCAGCCCTCACGGGAGCTGCTTGGCGGAAGGAGGGGTTATTTGTCGAACGTCATGTTTTCAAACTTATCCAGTTTTGCCATGATTCCCCATCCATAAAAGTCGTTGGCCAGGGCGATCAGTATTTCATTGTCGCCAGCTACCAGCGGAAGGGAGAAAGACGCATTATCCACGGTGCAGCGGCCATCCGGTTGTTTCATCAGCGGGTAGGAGTAGAGGTTTTTGTCTACGTACACAAATTTATCGTTCACAAATACCCATACTTCGTCGCTGAAGCCGAGGTGCAGTTGTCGTGTTTGCGCTACAGCAGAACGGATATTTGTTTTCAGCCACACGATGCGCCGGGCGCGGTTTTCAGCGCCGCCAAATTTGCGGGTTACGTTGATCAGTCCCCGCCTTTCGGCGCGGATGGTTTCCCATGGTGTTCCTTTTCCGGGTATCCATGCTTTGCTGAAATCAATTTGATCAGGGGTAGCCATTGGCTGGGTGATTTGCCAGGTGCGGAGGTAGGCGGCGTCATTGTTGGTAATGTCGATGCCTTCACCGGGAGGCAGTCCTTCCGTTTGATCCGGTTTCACCACCAGGTTGGCAATGACCGCCTGCCCGTCGAATGCAATGCCGCCATGCCAGGTATTGCTTTCCAGTCGCGGCACTTCCAGCACCGGCCGGGAGGTATCGTTCACGTACACCCGCATTTGCCTGCCGGAAATAACCAGCTTCACATGGTTCCAGTCGTCTTTGGAAATCCAGGCGGCAGCCTGGTACTGGTCCAGCATATCCCAGAGGTTAACGCCATCGATATGCGGTGCATACTGTACCGCATCGCCTTTACCGGAAGAAGGCGTACGGAAATAAAAGCATTCATTCTCTTTCCGGCTGGCGCGCCTGAAATAAAACGATGTGAAAGTAGAAACAGGTTGCACATCGTATTCGATGGTGCCGTTTGTAAAGTCAAGGTTTTTCAGCACTACGGTGTCGTTCCGGTTCAACAGCTTCATGGCCGGTACCGATTTATACGTGATAAATTCCACCGTGCCGGGTTGAAACGACCAGTGTCCGGCTTCCAGGGGGACCTTGATAATATCCTGACTGCCGGGATGGCCGGTTTTCTTTTTTTGTGCTGCTGCGCATAATGGGAGCAATAGGAATAAGCATGCGGTGCGGATTTTTGTCATGACCAGTGTTTTAAATTTAAATGCTGCAGCAAATCTGAATAATAACTAATTTCAGGGCGAATCATTGGCGCATCAAGTGTGTGCAAATCCGTGCAAGCTTGTAATAGACTACCAGGAAATGAATAATAGTTTTGAGATTAATTACATACGAAAGTGCCTCGAGCTGGCAGAAGCCCGGTTGAACCGTGGTGACGCCAGCGAGTGGACAAGCTATGATTTTGAAAAACTAAGTGCCGCCATAGAAGAAGCTACGGGGGTGATATTGAGCGTTACTACCCTGAAACGGCTGTGGGGAAAACTGAAGTACACCAATATGCCCGCCACCACTACGCTGAATACCCTGGCACAATTTGCCGGGTATGCCGACTGGCGGGAGTTTAAACGTCTTGCCACCTTGCTGCCTGGGGATATTACGACTGCGGCAACCAGCCATAAAGCGATGGTTGAGTCGTTGCCAGTTGATGATGCCACATCTTTAAATATGGCCACGGGGGAAACTCCTGTCAGTCAGACAGTATCCGGTTATGCAACAGGCAATGGTGTGACCACTGCCACTCATTCACCCGCAGCAACGCCACCAAAACGCAGTAAATGGACTTACTGGCTGCTCGCCCTGGTACCAATAGGAATTCTCGTATATGCCTTACTGTTATCCAATACCAAACCAGGCAAACCAATTGATACAACTGCATTTTCGTTCAGCTCCAATAAAGTAGTTATGGATGGCGTGCCTAATTCTGTTATTTTCAGCTATAATGCTGCCGCAGCAGGGAAGGATTCTGTGTTCATTGCGCAAACCTGGGATATCAGGCGGAAAATGCCGGTATCTGCCAAAGAAAAAACATACACTGCTATTTATTATGAGCCAGGTTATTTCAAGGCGAAACTGATGGTGGGTAAACAGATCGTAAAAGAACACGAACTGATGATCAGCTCCGGTGGCTGGCTGGCCATGGTAGAACAGGAGCCTGGCACACCACTGTATTTCCGGAAGAATGAAGTCATAAAAGGAAACGGCCTGGAAGTGAATGAAGCGTTGTTGTCGGCATATCACGTTCCGCTGCAACCTGTTCCTCCCGCCTTACGCTTTTATAATGTACAGCCCCTTGGCGACCTGCAAACGGATCACTTTACTTTTGAAACCACGCTGAAGAGCGGTTTTCAACTGGGCACCGCTGCCTGTCAGCGGGTGGAGGTGTTGCTCCTGTGTAAAAATGATTTGATCTCCATCCCGTTGTGCGCGCCCGGATGTGTGGGAGACCTGTCGCTGTTTGCCGCCGGCGTTGCCCTCAGCAGCCGGAACACTGACCTCTCGAAATTTGGCGCCGACCTGGCAAAATGGGTAAAACTCCGTGTAGTGGCGAAAGACCGGCACCTGCAGTTTTTTGTGAACGACAGCGCTGCTGCGGAGCTCACGTTTTCCAATCCGCCTTCCGGCATCGTCGGTGTGCAATACCGGTTCAATGGCACTGGCGCAGTAAAAGATACCCGCTTTACGAAAGATAGCACCGTGATTGAATTACAATAATAGCTGCTGCCTATCCATCTCTCTGAAAACAATTACTGCTGCTTTTATTCCTAAAAAGCTTTATTTTTCTCTGGAACATATTCCCGTTATGAAAAGTAAGTTATGGTTTCTCAGCAGCCTCCTTTACTGTTTATGCACCAAGGCGCAGTTGCCGGAGCGTTTACAGGTTACCCCGGATGGTCATTATCTTCAATATGCCAACGGGCAACCCTTTTTCTGGTTGGGCGATACCGGCTGGGAATTGTTTCACCGGCTGGATACCGCAGAAATTAAATACTACCTCGATAACCGTGCCCGCAAAGGCTTTACCGTAATCCAGGCAGTAGTGCTGGCGGAATTTGATGGTCTTCGCAAACCCAACCGCTATGGACAACTGCCGTTGCTGAATGAAAACCCTGCCACTCCCAACAACGCTTATTTCACGTTAATAGACAGCACCATCAGCTGGGCAATGCAGCGAGGAATGTACATAGGGCTGCTGCCTGCCTGGGGCGATAAGGTGACAAAGTTATGGGGCGAAGGCCCTGTGGTGTTTGATACCACTAACGCTTACGGATATGGGAAATGGATAGGGAACAGGTATCGTAATCATAAAAACATCATCTGGATACTTGGTGGTGATCGCCCGGCGGTTAACGACAGCGGCGACTGGCGACCCATCTGGCGGGCAATGGCAAGAGGTATAAAGGAAGGCACTGCCGGGCAATGCATCATTGCTTATCATCCTTCCGGAGGAGCTAACTCCACGTCGCAATGGCTGCAGCAGGAAAACTGGCTGGATATCAACATGTTCCAGAGCGGTCATGGCAGCGGCCATGATGTACCATGTTGGGAGCTGGTGCGGAGGGACCGGCAATCTTTACCGGCCAAACCTACCCTTGACGCCGAACCTAATTATGAAGACCATCCCGTGAATCCCTGGCCTAAATGGAATCCCGACAATGGTTATTTCAGGGACTACGATGTGCGTAAGCAATTGTACCGTTCTGTATTTGCCGGCGCATGCGGCGTCACCTACGGTCATCATGCGGTGTGGCAATTTATGAGTGCGCGGGAGGAAGCCGTTAACTATCCTGATCGGGGCTGGATGAATGCACTGGACCGGCCCGGTGCTTTCCAGGCGGGTTATCTTCGCAGGCTCATAGCCATACATGGCGCACTAAACCGCGTACCGGACCGCTCCCTGATCTTGTCGGGTCAGGGGGAAGGAGGAGGCCATATGGAAGCTTTCCAGGATGCGGCGGGTACTTACCTGATGGTATATCTGCCCATAGGAAAATCGCTGCAGGTGAACACTGCTGTGATAAAATCCGCGCGGTTAAATTGTTGGTGGTTTAATCCGCGGAATGCGGAAAGAACAAGCATCGGAGTTGTGAAACAAAGCTCCGCTGTTACATTTGTGCCCCCGGCTACCGGCGTGGGCAATGATTGGGTGTTGGTGGTAGAGGCGCACCCGTAACAAAAAGCCGGTTGGCAAAAGCATGCTCCAACCGGTGGTGTTATTACTTTTCATTGGCTTTCAGCACTTCCACATAATGAGGATTGTACATAATGCCCAGTACGTTGCCGAAAGGATCAATTACGGAGGCGGTAACAAATCCATGTCCCCGTTCTGTAACGGGTTCTAAAACAGTAGCTCCCAGTTGCAGCAATTTTTCCAACCCCGCCTGTATATCGTCTACATGCCAGTAAATAATAGCACCGCCGGGTCCGCTGCCCAGCGATTTTGGCGCATACTTACTGTCGATAATACCCAGTTCATGCTGGTAGTCGCCCAGGCGGAACTCTGCATAGCCGGGCCTTTCAAAGTAAGGAGGAATACCGGTTAACTCCGTATACCATTTTTTTGCCGCCTCGTGATCTGCTGCATAAAAGCTCAGCGTGGCAAATCCTCTTAAAATGTTTGTGTTGCTCATTTGGTTTGTTTTAGGATGAAATTTTTATTGTCTGATGTAAAAGTAGCAGGCGGGTATGACAACCCTATGTCAACAGCAAAAAAGAAAGGCAGAATATTTCTGAATATAGTTATAAATTTTAAATATCTATTTTTATGTCCTAATCTGTATATTATGAAAAAGGTGGCCTATGACCCTAATGGTGGAAAACTGTGGATAAGGATAGATATGACCGGCATTTACTTTATTACTTACATCTACCAGATGTGGGCGGCTACCGCCGATGAACATCCTATACTAACAAAGCCCCTCCGGCAAAACAGCAATGAGCTGCCCCAACCGGATTACTATCTTATTCAAAACGATTATAAACCCGGTGAACCATTAATCAATTTCGACAAAAGAGTACTGGATATTTCTTTCAGGGTAAGAAAGTACGAGGACGACAATGGTTATAAATTAAGGGTAAGCGTATTGCAGGGCGATGATTTTAATACAGCCAAAGTAATAGGCAGCAGCCAGATTGGCTATGGCACTACTGCTACTTTAGGTACCGATGTTACCGGCAAACAGGAAGATATTTTACTGCAGTTGATCGTAAAACAGGATTGATTACCCCTATTTAAAATATATGTATGTCAGCACGGAAAATAATTTTCATTCTGTTATCTCTTATTTCTTTCCGGACATCTGCGCAGTTTAAAACAGACAGTACCGAGCATTACCTGTTAAACTTTTCTGTGCCGGATATGCCGGCGTTTAAAGCGCTGGGAGCAGATCCTTCCAACCTGCTGCGTCCTTCGGATATTCAAAAGTTTGCGCTCAGCTTATCGCCGTTTTATTCAAACGGCCAGGGCGTTATCCCGCGTAATTTCGCCGTGGAATTTTCCCCGGGGAAACTGGCCAGCAAAAACTGGACGCTGGAAGATTATGGCAAAAGGAAGTTCTGGTATAACTCCTCCTTCAGCATCGGGGCAATCGTTGATTCAGGAAATGTATCCTCCAAACTGGCTGTAGGCTACCGGTTTTCTATTGTGAGAAAGAAAGATGACCTGTTACTGAATGCCGCAAAAAGAAGGGCGGTTTTTCTTGCACAACAGCAGGCGCAGCTGGCGCTCCGGGAATTTAAAAATAACTGGATCATTATTGTGCATAAGGAAGTGCCACCTGCAGAGCGCGCGCAATATGGAGCCGAGCATGACAAAGAATTCTGGGATTTCGCGGAAAACAAAGCAGAAGAATATCTCAGGGAAAACCCAGATACAACCTTGCAGGCCAGCTACGACGCCTTTAAAAAAGGATACGACACTGATAAAAAGAAATATTATGCGGCAGTAGACGACCTGATAGAGCAATTTAAAAGCGAACATTGGAACGCTACCCGCCTGGATGGCGCCATTGCGTGGGTAGGGCAATCCCGCGATTCATTGATTAAAAACGCCGGCTTCGCCTCCTTCAATACCTGGGTCACCTGGGCCCTTGGCATCGGGAAAAGCAGCCAGCTGCTGCTGGGTGGTAGTTTCAGCTTACCCCGCTCTGAATTTAAAGACAGTACATTCGTCAACGCAACAGTGAATGTCCGCTATTACCTGGGGACCTCCGGTTTCAGGGGATTTGCGGAAACACAGTTTAAATATCAGAACTATGATAACCTGGACAAATCCCTGCTGTTCAATTTTGGAACTGAATTCAGGGTTGCTAAAAGTATATGGATTGTGGCCGAAGCAGGCATTGATAACTACCTGAAAGAGAAAGACCCTTTCAGCGCTTTTATAGCGAGCATCAATTTGCGGTATGGATTTAACCAGGTGATGAAGTAGGGGGGAATCAACTAACTCCTTCGGGGTGGGATTAAGAGAAGGCTTTTATCCCTTTACTGTGCTTGAATACACTAGACGCAAAAAAACCACCACAATCATTTTTCATTGAACATTGATTACATTCTTCGTGAAAGATATTTTTCCAGTCGGAAATAGATTTTTTCGAGAACTGCCAGATCTCACGGGGTGTAGTGCAAAGTTGTGAGTTATAAAGGGAGGTGGTCATACCAAAATCCGATAAATAAGTCATCGCTTCTGTAAGTTCTTTTCCATATTCAATCGGATCAATCCAAAGTTTATCCAGGTTATACGGCGTGTATCCCTGATGCTCCAATCCCATAAAGGCCACATGTTCTGCGAACGGCAGATTTTTATAAATAAACTTCGCCAATTTAAGAAGCCGGGGTAACGTCTGTTTATGTAGAACAATTCTTAATTCTATTCTGACATTTCTTCTTGCCAGGTTATATAACCCTTGAATGGTCTGATCAAATGCACCTTTGGCTTGAACAATATAATCATGTTGCGCATGGTAATCCGAGTATATAGGTATGCCAAGCATAAGTCTCTTAAAAGACATATCTCCAAGTTTGTCGGCCATGTTAGGCCACGCAAATGACCTCCCATTGGTTAAGCAGTGTACTTCGGTATCCGGCAGCTGCGTTTGTATTTGTGCCAGGAGCTTAAAAAACTTATCACCGGAGAGGGTTGGTTCACCTCCCGTAATGCCTAATTCCATGCAATCTTTCGGGATTAATGGAATTGTTTGAGTATGGATATTGTATAAGTAATCTGTATCGTCCTTATCCCGGGGAGGCTGAGAACACATTAAACAGTTGCTGTTGCATCTTTCCGTAAACAATAGGAAATTGTGTGGGGAATTTATTCTATATAAAGTAGAAATCACGCCATCCGTATTGACGACGACGATATCTCCTTCGCATAAGTGAGAAACATCAGGGATTGAATATACACTTGGTTTATCAAATAAACTGACTTTTTGATTGCTTGAGAGGATTACTTTATAATGTTGGAGATGCATTGGGATGTTCTCATTTGCAATCAAAACTTCCCCCTTTGTGTCAGAGCCAAAAGTTACTCTGCCCACTATTGGCGCATTAATTTCAGATGGAATACCTTTTGTTTTTAATAGCATTAGCTTCTACCTGTTATCCAGTTTCTGAATATTTTTTCTATTTCCTTATTATCATCCATTAACTCAATCAAATACCGCATTATTTCCATATTTCTCTGGCAAAAAGAACTTGTCGGTCTGTGGCCGTATAAATCGCCCTGTGTAGTGTGATTGAAAACAGGATCAGCTCCACAATAGGTCTGGAAGGCGCACTCAGAACAACCTGGCAGTGATTCATTGGTCATTACATCACTAAGTGCCAGGGCTTTTTCTCCGTAAAAGATTTCTTCGTATGTATTTTCTCCTAACTGCCCAAGTTGGGATGTAAAATCATTCATTTCCGCGAGCATTCTGGACTCGTCCGAGGCATACACTGCCCCATCATAATTAAACACAATAACGCTATTAATAAGTCCGGCGGGAGATTGAAGATCGACATATCCGACGGGAAATGGAGTTAGCATTTTCTTTAAAATGATACTTGCATAGTCTTCTCTGATAAAATAGCCGTCTATATTATATTGAATAATTCTGGTCAGCGCTTTTTTGTAAAATTCCAGGAATTTTCCTGTCTCATATTTATTCTTGTCCTTGCTTCTGGTCGCAAAACCATATGGGCTTATAGGCCTCAGGAAAATGTTTTTAAATCCTAATCTGACATATTCATCCACTATTTCATGCGGATATTCCAACGACAGCTTAGTAGTGGTAACTAATGCTGAAATATGTTCTGCCCCTATAATCTGCCTGCATTTTTCAATGCCATCAACTGCAAGCTGATGGCTGTTGGCATTTGGCTTGTGTCTGTTTTTGTTGTGTATAAATGCAGGGCCATCAAGCGAAGTCGATATTAAAATTCCGTTTTCATGGCAGTATTGAAGCATTTCATCTGTCAGTGGAGCAAGATTAGTGCAGATTACATAAGTAACCTCTTTATGATGCTTCTCTGCCTCGACTTTTGTTTTTTCAACAGCATATATTATGCTTTCAAAGGCTAATAATGCCTCACCACCTTGAAACTCCATTGTCACGTGTGGGTTAGGTGATTTCATCATCATAGCTATACCAGCGTCAATATGAGGGATACTCATATCATATTTGCTTTTATCGGAAGTAACTCTTGATACCTGGCAGTAGTGACAGGTATGTTCGCATCTCAGGCTGATTACAAAAATATGTAGTGATGTAAAAAAATCAAGAAATGACTTTTTTGTACGGTAGCGGGTCGCAAGAACATCAATGAGATTTGGAACGGAATTCCCCGAAATAAAGAAATTGGCTGTTAAATCGGCGTATAGCTCCTGGTCCTCACTATTTCCGGCTTTTATTTCCCGCGCCACGATCCTGGCTGTTGTACCTGCGGGTACTACCAGAAAGTCTCCAATTTCATTTACAATCACTTCTTTTTTATTGGAAATACGGTGGAATCTGAATGGAAGTAAAGTATATTCTGGTATTGACGTGGTATAAGCTTCAAATTCTTTAAATTTCCTGCTTACCCTTGTTGTTACCGGTGTTGATTTCATGGTTGTATGGATTGGGGGCTGAAGCCTACGGGGTCACTTATCTCCGACATGGGTATTGTCTCATTTTCATAATATGCGAAAGCTTTAGCAATAATAAGCTCCCTGATCGTTTTTGTTTCATCTGTTATACACTGCCGTAGCTTGAAATCTATGAGATCCTGCTTTAGTTTTACTATTATGGTTTTCCAGTCAACAGGTTCCGCGTTATAGAGACGAGTTAGTATTATTTTATACTGGAGAGGATCTGTCTTTATAATATCTACTTCAAAGGCATTAGTATACCAGTAGAGACATTTAAACAAAACAACTTCAGGGTATAGCTCGGTAGCAACCGTAAAAGAGAGCGTGTTATTATCTTGTAGAAATTTCATTCGCTTTATTTCTTAGTACATTAAGTGTTTTAGCGTCTACTTTACCATCAGGCCTTAATTCATTTTCTTGCTGAAAATGAATAATAATTGCTTCTGTTTGTAGTCCAAAATATCCGGTTATAAACATGTCTTTTTTTAAGGTCATTAATATCCTTTGCAGCACTTCCACATCCTTTCCTTCGCATCCTTTGAATAGTACCCGATCTCCCAATTTTAGACTGGAGGAATCTGCTACATGTACAGCATCTGTAGTTCTATTTGAAGGTGAAATACGTGCCGCACCCGGGTTATAGAAAGGAGTCGCACCAGAACTTTTTCCGGTAGAGTTTGTTCCGGGAGTACTTTTCACAGTACCTCCTGAGGTTGAATGCCCTGAAGAGGAGGACGACGCAGGAACATATACAGGTGTAGGGGATGGCGTATAGCTACTGCCAGAGCTATAAGACGAGGAATAATGCGAACTGTGAGAGCTATGCGAAGAATGAGAACGATGAGAGCTATGCGAACTATGCATGGAAACAAGGCTATTCGATGGATCCATTATATTGAGTTTCAGCACTAGTTTAGGTTTCAATACATTTTTATGAGTGTTCTCAACAGGGATGTTTTTATCATTTTCAATTTCGTGGTTAGTGTTATTGGGAACCTCGGCTTTGGTATGGGAAAATACACTTAACGCGGCTGTTACCACAGCAAGACTTTTCTTAGCCAGATTTTGGAAGCCAAATTTATTGTTGATCATTAGGATGTTTTTTGTGGTCTAATTATCTGGGAATTATAGGGATGTTAGATATAGGTTCAAACACGCAGAATGGTCAAATTTTTTGAGGATAAGCTTTAAAGCAGAATACTAAGTTATATAAATTTGTTCAAAATTGGTTAGTTGAATTATTTATTATGTTTTTTAATATATGATTGCTGGAGATTATCCTTTGTAAGGTGTTCTATGGAAGATAACTATTAACTTCTCCGCTTATTCCTCTTCACCAGTAAAAAGCACACATACAAAAACACCACCCATGCCGGGATCAGTTCTACCGGCAGTTTCATTCCCGTTATCCACATCAGGATCAGGATGCCCACCAGGAACACCAGGCAAATGTAATTGGACACCGGGTAAATAAAGGAAGGGAACTTTGTCAGGATCTGCGCTTCCCGTTTGCTCTTTTTGAATTTAAGATGCACTACGGTGATCATCAGCCAGTTAATGATCAATGAAGATACCACCAGCGACATCAGTACTTCCAGCGCTTTTTCAGGGATCACCTTATTTACCACAATACAAATAGCAGCAAATAAACCGGATACCAGGATTGCTTTTACAGGTACATGGTTTTTATTTAGCTGAGATAAGAAAGCGGGTGCATTGCCTTGCTTCGACAAGCCATACAACATCCTGCTGTTACTGTATACGCAACTGTTGTAAACGGAAAGTGCCGCTGTTAAAACAATCAGATTTAACACATTTGCAATCAGGCTGGTGAAATAGATGGTTTTACCCAAAAAGGAAAACCGGAATCCTTTTAAGCTTTGAAATACCATTACAAACGGGCTGCTGTCTGTAGTAATACTTTTCCATGGTGATAAAGAAAACAGGATCACAAGTGCGCCAACATAAAAGATCAGGATACGGTAGATCACCTGGTTGGTAGCCTTGGGGATTGTTTTTTCCGGCTGGTCTGCTTCTGCAGCAGTGATACCAATCAGTTCAAGCCCGCCAAAGGAAAACATGATCAGGGCAATGGCTGCAAACAATCCCTGGAAACCACCTTTACCATCGGCATGCAATAATCCACGCGGGAAAAATCCGCCATCGTTCCAGAGATTCCGGATGCTGGCCTGTGAGCCGCCACTTCCGCTTATCAGCAAATAAATTCCAAAAACGATCATGGCAATGATAGCCACTACTTTTATGATGGAAAACCAAAACTCTGCTTCTCCGTATACTTTTACTGAGCTCAGGTTTAACGCATTAATAGCAATGAAGAAAAAAAGACTGGAAGACCATAACGGGATCTCCGGCCACCAGAAATGTACATACACGCCAATAGCAGTCAGCTCCGACATGCTCACCAGGATATAAAGGATCCAGTAATTCCACCCGGAAGAAAAGCCGGCAAATGAGCCCCAGTATTTATAGGCAAAATGACTAAAACTACCTGATACCGGTTCTTCCACTACCATTTCGCCCAGCTGGCGCATAATAAAGAAAGCAATAATACCGGCCAGGGCATAGCCCAAAATAACAGAAGGTCCCGCCAGCACCGCCGCCGGGCCTATGCCCAGGAATAAACCTGTTCCGATGGCGCCGCCCAGCGCAATCAGCTGGATATGCCTGTTCTGTAATCCCCTTTTAAGGTTTTTTTCGTTTGCTGAGTCCAATGTTTATAGTGCTGGATAAGGCTGCAAGTTGAGGTAATTTCGGCAAAATTGAAACTTTGATTTATTTGCTCCGCAGATGCCTGTTTCAGCAGTACGGATCATACTTTGAGTGTTCTGTCTGATATAACAGGTACAATGGGGTAGATGTACTCCATGGGTTTTACGTCAGGCTTTTCCGGCGACGAACTTTGTGTTCGAGTAAGATTCCCCATGGCACAGTTATCGATATCAAATCTGCAGAAAAATAAACCCGCAGATCATGCTACCTCATCAAAACCCAATAATCCGGCATAAATTCACTGCCGATCCTACCGCACTGGTCCACAATGATACTATATACCTGTACACCGGCCACGACGAAGCGCCGGTAGGCACGGAAGCCTATGTAATGAATGAGTGGCTCTGCTTCTCATCCAACAACCTCACGGAATGGACGGAACATCCTGTACCATTAAAAGCAACCGATTTTTCATGGGGCAGCGGCAATGCTTACGCCTCAAAAGTAATAGCGCACAATAATAAATTTTATTGGTATGTAGCCACCGCCCACGCTACTATTAAGGGATCAGCCATTGGTGTGGCAGAGGCCACACATCCGGAGGGTCCGTTTAAAGATGCCCGCGGATCAGCGCTGGTTACCCTTGATATGCTGCCAGCGGGTGTGCACGAAAAAGCCAATCTCGATCCAACGGTGATGATAGACGACAACGGGCAGGCATATATTTTCTGGGGTAATGGGAAATGCTTTTATGCAAAGCTGAAATCCAATCTCACGGAACTGGACGGACCGATTAAAACACTGGACCTGCCGGGATTTGAGGAAGGCGCGCACCTGCATAAACGCAATGGTTGGTACTACCTGTCCTATGGTTACGGGATGCCGGAGAGAGTGGCATATGCGATGAGCCGCAGCATGGAAGGTCCGTGGGAATTTAAGGGGATACTAAATGAGCTGGCAGGGAATTGCGAAACTAACCGACCGGCGATATTGGATTTTAACGGCAGGTCTTATTTTATTTATCACAACGGGGGACTGAAAAACGGGGGCAGCCACCGGCGCTCAGTGTGCATCGACTACCTCTACTACAATCCGGATGATACCATGAAGCGGGTGGTGATGACCTCCGAGGGCGTACAGATGGCATATTAAATGCAATGCCTGTTATTATGAAAACAATATGCACCTTACTCATCATCAACTTATTCGTCATGGCTACAGCTACTGCGCAGGATACCGCCCGCTATATCAAAACCAATACCGGCTACCTCATGGTATTACGGCAGGGAGATGATATTTTTAAGCAACTGGAGGCCTTTGCAGAAAAGGAAAAGATTCCCTCCGCCAGTTTCACCGGCTTCGGATTTGTGAACGCCACCTTTGGGTATTTTAACAGGGAAACGAAAAAGTACGAGCCCAAAGAATTCAGTAATATGGAACTGTCCGGCATGAACGGGTCTATTGCATGGCAGAAAGGGAAAGTGTCACTGCATACGCATGGCACGGTTACGGATAAAGATTTTAACGCCTTCGGCGGACATATGTTAGGTGGCACCGTTGGCACCGGATCGCTGGAGATCACTGTTATAGTGCATCCGCAGCAACTGGAACGCGTGTTTGAAGAACCACTGGGCGCCAACGTGCTGAGCCTGGAAAAGAAATAATCAACTATAGTGAAATGCTGCCTTTACCAGAGCTTCATTGCTTTCTGCAATAGCGCCGGATGGGTCGAGTAAGGTATCTTCAAATCCTATTCTCAGGTCGTAACCTTTATACTTGGCTACTTTCAGGAGTTCCCAGCAGGTACTGTCGAAACCATGCAATACCACCGTTTGATGCGGTTGCCTGCCGGTCAGGTTGTCTTCAATGGCCTTCACCATTGCCAGCGCTGCGTTGAGGTCCTGCTCCTGCGGTTCAATTAACAGGCGGAAACATTCGTTCAATAATCCGCTGCCGCTGAAATTCGCTGCTGCCTGCGCGGAATTAAGTCCCGCTTCCACCCCGATCTTCTTGTCCAGTATGGCCTGTACAATACGTTCAAAACCGGTTTCATGCCCATTCACAGATACAAAGTTGGGTAGTTCTTCCCACTCACGGATATACGCGAGCCGCTGATCGATATCCGGTACTATCCAGGCGCCGGTACTGATGCCCACAGGAGTTTCCGGCACGGCGGCCTTTACTGCTTTTACCTGCTCATTTACAAAGAGTGGCTCCAGGGTTTCTTTACCGTTGCGGTCACGTACATGGAAATGGATGGCGTCTGCGCCGGCGAGAACGGCGCTTTTAGCGGCTTCCACCAATTCATCTGTCGTAACCGGAACATTCGGATGGTCTGCTTTGGACCTGGAACCATTTAATGCTGCTTTTATAAACATACTTCCTGGCTTTTTTCAGGTCACTGCATAAATGATACCTGTATCGTAATCACCAGCTTTTCCGGCATTAACGGCCAAAAGCATGGGATGCTGTGTTGTGGAACAGGTTGAGCAGATTGCAGGATTTTTTCCCTGAAGTGGGTATTGGGCTGTGGCAGGGTTCGTCTTCTTTCGTCATTATTTTTACCCTGCCGGTTGCGTTTTTTTATTATAGCTTTAGCCGGAAAAAAGCCTCCAATGACCGGGAACATTCTGATACAATCGCTGAAAGATATTACAGACCAGGAGATTAGCATCAACAAGTTTATCGGAACGCAGAATAAGGAGGACTTTTACAAGAAAGCCGCACACCGCCGGGATGACCATTACCTGTTTATCTTTCAAAAAAAAGGCAGAAGTACGGTCATGATAGATTTTAAGGAAGTAGCGTTAATCGAAAGCGCGGTATTATGCGTACTGCCAGGACAAATTCATTATGGCGTTACGGCAAACAATGACACGGAAGCGTGGCTGATTACGTTGGATACTAATTTTGTAGAAGAAGATTACCGGAGCATTTTTGATGATTACTATTTTCAGAATGCCCCCATCACCATATCCACTTTAGAAAGTACTCCGCTGGATGATAGCATTGAATTGCTGGCATCCATAGTGCGCAACCGCCATCCGTTGGATTTTATGCCACAGGTAATACATTCGTTGATCAGCGCTTGTGTTGGGATGTTCGCTTCTGCCTATCGCAGGCAGGAAAATAGGGAGGTCCCTTTATCACGCACACATCTTTTAACACAGCAATTTAAACGGTTGCTTTTGCAACAGTTTAAAACACATAAAACTACTTCCGCTTACGCTACCTCATTAAATATAACCCCTGCATACCTGAATGATGCCGTAAAACAAACAACAGGACTTACCGTAAGTTTCTGGATACAACAAACTATCATCATGGAAGCAAAAAGACTATTGTACGCTACCAATGCATCCGTTAAAGAAATAGCCAGCCAGTTGGGGTTTACTGACCATGCTTACTTTACCCGCTATTTTTCCCATGCAGAAGGGCAGTCGCCATCGCGATTCCGCCGCAACAGCCGCAAATAATCCAATGGTTCCCTCTATCTATCCATTTTACCAGGGCATAGCTGTGACTAACTTTGCAGGAAAATAACGGATGGGCAATCAAATCATTTTTACGGTTGGAATAATATGCCTCTTATGGCTTTTATACAGGACGATAAAATTCATTTATCCTTATATCCGCCGTTCGGATCTTAGAAAATATCAGAAGCCGGGCGCCTTTGCGGTGGTCACCGGCGCAACTGATGGGATCGGGAAAGCAATCGCCGTGGCACTGGCAGGGAAAGGCTTTAATATCGTTTTACACGGCAGAAACGAAGCAAAATTGCAGGCAGTGAAAATGGACCTTGAAACAGCTTACCCGCAGTGCCAGGTAGTACTGCTGTTACATGATGGTAGCAGGGAAAGCCGGGTAAATGTGGAAGAAATTGAGCATTTGCCCGTAACAGTACTGGTGAATAATGTAGGAATAGGACCGATGAATGCACTGGCTGATTTTTCCGCCGGGGAAATTGATGAAACAATTACGCTCAACATGGCCTTTCCTTCACAGCTAACCCGTAGCTTGCTGCCACAACTGGGAAAACCCGGGCTTATATTAAATGTTTCTTCTTATGCGGGCTTGTTTCCACCACCTTATTTAGCGGTTTATGCAGGCTCAAAGGCATATAACAATGCCTTTTCCATTTCGCTGGCGCGTGAATTAGAAAATGTGGAAGTGATTTCATTGATAACAGGTAGTGTAAACACCGGGACAAATAAAAAGCCCGTCACCTTTATGCGGCCGGCCGCGGCCACCTATGCAAAGCACGTGCTGGCCATTGTGGGTTGTGGCAGAAAAAGTATTATGCCTTATTGGCCTCATGCCATACAAACTTTTCTGATATCACTGCTGCCTGAAAAGCTGATCGACAGTGCAACTAAGAACGCCATGCAGCGGGAACTGCAACATCCTGAACTTTAATATAGCCGGAAGGGATTCACTAATCCCCTTCGGCTATATCTTCTTAAAAAATAATTACTTCGCTGCTACAACAGGTTTTTCAAACCCGTCTTTCTTCGCTTTCTCCGCCATCGTATTCATTCTTTTTTCTGTATCAGGGTGAGAAGAGAATAATTGTGAGCCTTTCTTTTTATCACCACTGCTTTCCTGTGATGCCTTCCACAATTTTTCGAAAGCCATAGACATGCCCCAGGGATTGAGCTTGGCCGCTTTCAGAAATTCGTAACCATAGTTATCAGCCTGGCTTTCCTGGTTGCGGGAATAGGCAGAATTAGCAACCGCTTCTCCCAACTCGCCGAGCTGTGAATCGCTCAGGGTGCCGGCAGCGCCGCCTTGTGAAGAAACACCGTCTTTCAGCGCGGAGGTCATCAGCGCTGTTTTGAACGCATCTTTGGAATCCTTGTTTTTTACATGCCCGATTTCATGGCCTATTACGCCCATTACTTCGTCGTCTGTCATGGTTTGTAATAACCCGGCGCATACACGCACACTGCCATCTGCACAGGCAAAGGCGTTGATATCCCTTACCAGGTACACTTTGAAGTTAAGATTCATGCCTTCGTAGCCGGTAACATGATCGGTTAGCTTTTTCAGGCGCTGTGCCATCGGATCATCTGCAGGAGCAACGGGGTTGTGCTCATCCATCCACTGGATATACTCTTTGGTATACCTGATCACATCGTCATCTGTGAGGGTGGCTGCTTTCACTGCTTTGGCGCCGGCGCCCAGTGTTTTTGTGTTTAATTTCAATTGAGCATTTGAGGCTAACGCAAATGACATCGTCAAAGCGCATACGAAACCGAATCGTGCGTAAACAGACATAATAAAGGTTTTTTATTGTTGAAAAGGGTTAAATACTAATGATTGCATTCAAGGCTACGGCGCGAAGATAAATATTGTTATGATCTCTTACAAACAATTTTAGCCCCGTAAAAGGAGTGTTTTTAAAATATATTAATATTAGGGAGACGAGGTGAGTGCATGAGGAGTGCATGGATAGTCCATGACATACGCAGGGCTGAGGCATTGATGAAGCATCAGGGAAATAACCGGGATATTGGCCCCCAATACATCCGAATCGATAATAACATTAACCGGATCTGATCTTCACTTATCTTTGCCCTCACTTTAATTGATCTTTTGAAATTTTTAAGATGATAAACATATATCGTAAAACAGCATTAATCGAAGCAGTATCTTACCTGATATTATTATTTGTGGCCATGCCCATGAAATACCTCTTCTCTGTGCCTGAACCGGTAAAGTACTTCGGGTGGCTGCATGGCGTATTATTTATCCTGTTTATTGTACTCCTGCTTTCCTGCTGGATTAAGTACAGATGGAGCATCATGAGGGTGGCCGGCTTTTTCGTGGGATCGTTCCTGCCGTTTGTGCCGTTTATATTTGAAAAGAAGCTGAAGGAAGAATACGGCGCCTGATGGAGGCCCGGTTCCGGTGGATCCAAACCGGCATAATCATCTTTACCCGGTAAATTTAAAAACAATGGGTAAGAAAGTAAGGTCAATTCCTGTAAATCCGTTTGCAGCCGCATTGGACCCCGGAGTTGTCGTGGGAAAGATATCGTCCGGCAATTTGCTGTCCTACCATGCAGCCCACAGGCCGCACAGGCACGATGGACATTTTTTCCTGTTGGTGGAAAAAGGAACGGCGCATATCGAAATTGACCTGGAAAAGTATCATATCAAGGCATTTCATGTGTTATATGTCCATCCTAACCAGGTGCACCGGGTTGTAAAATCCGGGAAAACAGACGTTTACCTGCTGGGGATCACTAACGAAAACCTGACTTCCCAAAACCTGGAATTGCTGGAGCAAATTGTTCCTGCACAGCCTTTGTCACTAACCAAAAGTAGCTTTTCAATTGTAAGCCAGGCAATATGGCTATGTATAAATATTTTTGAAAGAAAACAGGATAAGTTATACCCATCTTTGCTTAAAGGCGCCTGCAATACACTGGTAGCCCTGATTGTTTCGCAATACCTGGAGCAGTCGGCTTCAGCCGGCAAACTTTCACGCTTCGATACTATTACAAAAGCATTTAAATTATTACTGGAACGCGATTTCGCCAGGGTCAAACGGCCTTCCGACTATGCGACCGCATTGAATATTTCCACCCCTTACCTGAATGAATGTGTCCGGAATGCCACCGGCTTTCCCGTTTCATACCATATTCAGCAACGCATTATACTGGAGGCGAAACGCCTGATCTGCCATTCCGGCAAGTCTGTTAAAGAAATTGCCACCGAACTGGGATACAACGACTATGCCTACTTTTCACGGTTTTTTACAAAAGTAACGGGAATGACGGCGATAGCTTTCCGGAAAAAAAACCTCGAATAGTCCAGCAACTACACTTCTATTGCCATTGTTCCCGGCAGAAATATAGCCTTGCTTTGCAGGCTATAATAAACTGTGTAAAATGCCAAGAACAGCAAAATGGTTAGGCGACGCAATGGAAGGCTTGCTGGGATCCAGGTTTCCATTAATGAAGGTAATGGAAACAAATTATATCAATCCGAACATAAAAAAGATACGGTTTAAAGGGAATCTTTCAGGGATGAATTTCCAGTTAGGCTATGCCGTTATAATCAGGGTAAGTGATACGGAATACAGAAATTACTCGGTATCATTCAGCGATGTTGAAAATGGTATCCTGGAAATTATTTTTCACCTGCACGGTGCCGCACCAGGATGTCTTTTTATGGATCGCCTAACCGTTGGTGACCAGGTAAGGGTCAGCATGCCAAGAGGGCAAAAGCAATATGATCCGGCGGTGAAAAAGCAGTTGTTGTTTGGCGATGAAACATCGTTGGGCGTGGCGGTGTCTTTTCAACCGTACCTGAAAAAGAACAATCACGAGTTTCAGTTTTATTTTGAACTGGATGAAGCAAACGAACAGGTACCCCGGCTGTTGGGGTTGGAGAACTACACAGTATTTCCTAAAAACAATCACTTCAGGAATGAGCAGTGGATAAACGACCTGGCGATTTTTAGGGCTGGCGATTGGCTCACGGCTAACTACATTCTTACCGGAAATGTAAAGTCAGTTCAAACCTTTAGAAGAGTACTGAAGAATAATAATATCAGCGGCAGAATATTTACGGCCGGTTTCTGGCTGGAAGGGAAAACGGGTTTGTAATTCCAGTACATGAAGGCTGTTTCCCGCTGCTCTTTAAAAATATTTCTTCAAAAAACAAGTACTAAATGGCGGTAACTGTTCCATTGCGTGTCTAATCTAAAAGCCGTTACCACGCAATGCAGCTACCACGTATAAAAAACACACGCCGGTTTTTTACCGGTTTATTTTGCAGTTTCTCCCTCGCCACCGCAGCGCAGCAAAAAGAACTGGTGGCCTACGCCAATACTCTACAGGGCACCAATTCGGAGTTCTCACTCAGTAATGGCAATACCCATCCTTCCACGGCGCTGCCTTTTGGTATGCATGCCTGGTCTGCCCAAACAGGTAAAAACGGCGACGGCTGGAAGTACCAGTACAAAGCCACCACCATCCGCGGCTTCCAGCAAACGCACCAGTGCAGCCCCTGGGTGGGCGACTACGCCGTATTCAGCCTGATGCCGGTAACAGGTAAACTGGCAGTAGGAGAAGAGGAGCGCGCCACAGCTTTCAGTCATGCGGATGAAGTAGCCCGCCCCGACTACTACAAGGTAACTTTCGTCAATAACATCACCACGGAATTATCACCTACTGAAAGAGGCGCACATCTGCGCTTTTCGTTCCCGGCAAAGAAACCCGCCTACATTGTGCTGGATGGCTATGATGCGCTGAGTGGCGTACAAATATTTCCGGCAGAAAGAAAAATTACCGGGTACGTCACCAACGGGCGCTTCATCCCCAAAGGCTTCCGTAACTATTTTGTGATCGTGTTCGACCAGCCTTTCGAAGCCAGCGGCACCTGGGAAAATACCAATAACAGGATCTTCGCAGATACGCTGTCGGCCGAAGGGAAAGGCGCAGGTGCATTTATCCGTTTTAAGAATGGTGCAGTGGTACAGGCCAGGGTAGCTTCTTCCTATATCAGCGCCGCGCAGGCGGAACTCACCTGGCAACAGGAGCTGAAACCCTTCACCAGGCTGGAACAAACAAGAGCGGCGGCCGCCAAAATATGGAACACGCTCTTTGCCAGGGTACGGGTGGAAGGCGGAACGGAAAAAGACAAAGCCACTTTTTATTCCTGCCTTTTCCGCGCCAATCTTTTTTCACATATCTTTTTTGAATACAACAGCAAAGGAACCCCTTATTATTTCAGTCCGTACGATGGAAAGATACATAACGGGTACATGTACACTGACAACGGCTTCTGGGATACCTTTCGTGCGCAGTTCCCGCTAAACACCATCCTGCACCCCACCATGGAAGGCCGCTACATGCAGGCGCTGCTGGATGCGCAGCAACAATGCGGCTGGCTCCCTGCCTGGTCGTTCCCCGGCGAAACAGGCGGCATGCTCGGCAATCACGCCATCTCCCTGCTGGCAGATGCATGGGTGAAAGGGATCCGCACCTTCGATCCCAAACAAGCGCTGGACGTCTATTATCATGAAGCCATGAACAAAGGCCCCTGGGGCGGCGCCAACGGCCGCGCCGGTTGGAAAGAATACTATCAGCTGGGATATGTCAGCTTCCCCGAATCACAGGGCAGCACCTCGCAAACATTGGAATATGCATACGACGATTTCTGCGGGTATCAACTAGCCAAGCTGACTGGCAACAATTTTTATCAGTACGTTTTTGGCCGCACCATGTATAATTATAAAAATCAGTACGACAGCCTCTCCGGGTTTATGCGCGGCCGTAAACTGGATGGCAACTGGCAGGAAAACTTTGATCCGTATGAATGGGGCGGCCCCTATACAGAAGGGAATGCCTGGCACTGGCAGTGGTCCGTATTTCATGATGTACAAGGCCTGATTAACCTGATGGGAGGAAATACGCCCTTCATCACAAAACTGGACTCCGTTTTCAGCGCCCCCAATAAAGTGAACGTGGGCGCTTACAAACAAACGATCCACGAAATGACGGAAATGGTAAACGCCAACATGGGCCAGTATGCACACGGTAATCAGCCGGTGCAACATATGATCTATCTCTATAACTATGCCGGCCAGCCCTGGAAAACACAGGCGCATGTGCGGAAAGTAATGGACCAACTTTACAATGCAGGAGAAAACGGGTATCCCGGGGATGAAGACCAGGGGCAGATGTCCTCCTGGTACGTAATGAGCGCTATGGGCTTTTACAGCGTGTGCCCAGGCACGGATCAATACGTGATCGGAAGTCCGCTGTTCCCGAAAGTGACAATAACACTTGAAAACGGGAAGCAGTTTGTGGTGCAAGCCCATAACAACAGCCCGGAGAATGTATATATCCAGTCGGCGGTTCTCAACGGTAAACCGTGGCCGCACAACTGGCTCCGGCATGCAGATATCCTTAATGGCGGTGTGCTGCTGCTGGAAATGGGTAATAAACCGGCTGTCAACCGGGGCATCGCCGATGCCGACAAACCTTTCTCGCTGAGCGACCGGTGAAAATACGGCTGCCGATATTTTCGTACCGACATGAAGAATTTCGTACTGAAACGATTAAATTAGCCCGTAGTTCGAATTCATGTCGATGCGAAAAGATTTTTCCACGTATACAGATGAAGAGTTGTTCCTGTTTGTAAAACAGGGACACAAGGAAGCGTTTGAGGATGTGTACAGGCGCTTCTGGCAGGAGTTACTGGATGCCGCCTACCGGCGTGTAAAAGTACAGGAAGCGGCCATGGAGCTGGTGCAAAGCCTGCTGGTAGACCTCTACCTGAAAAGGGAAACCATTTCTCTTAACACATCGCTCCGCAATTACCTGCATACATCACTGAAAAACCGGATACTGAATACCATCCGTTCACAATTGGTGCGCAACACCTATCAGCAGCATGTACTGAATGATAGCGGTCTTTATCAGTCAGACGCCGCCAGCACGCTGCAATTAAAAGAACTGCAGCGGCATATAGATGAATCCTGCGCCAGCATGCCCGAAAAATGCAGGGAAGTATTTTACCTGAGCAGGAGAGAGCAGTTGTCGTACCAGCACATCGCCCGGCAAATGAATATTTCGGTGAACACCGTAGAGAAACATATGGTGAAAGCCCTGAAAATATTACGCGCTCACCTGAAACAATATCATTACATCCTGTTCTGGTGCCTGGTATCGCTGTTGCTGCTGTGGAGTGCAAATGTCAAACTATTTTGAATCGTGATGGCGGTAAGCCATTTTTCAGGTGTCTAATGTTAGAGAGACTATGGATATGAACAACACCCGGTTAAAAGAATTATTGGATAAATACCTGGACGGTACAGCCACTGATGTTGAAATCAGTGAGGTGGACAATTGGTACAGGTCTTTCGAAAATGATCCGGCCTTCACTGCGCAATTCAGCCCGGAGCAACGCACCGCGCTGGAGCAGCTGATCTTCCTGCGCATCAGCCGCCAGGTGGAAGCTGCGGAGCCACGGGTTAGCTACCGGTCTGTTCGTTGGTGGGCCGCAGCCGCCGCGGTGGCTTTGCTCATTACCGCAGGCGCCTTCTTCCTGACCCGGAAACAACCGGTTCAGCAGGGAATGCCCATTGCAAGTGTGACAGCACAAACCGGTAAAAAAGGCATCAAGAAGGTCAGCCTGCCGGATAGCAGCATTGTATGGCTGAATATAGATAGTAAACTCCGGTATGAAGAAACAAAAGGCCGGGAGATCTGGCTGGAAGGAGAAGGCTACTTTGAAGTAGCGCCCAAACAAGGCGCTCCCTTCCTGGTGCATGCCGGCACGCTTCATATCAATGTACTTGGTACCAGCTTTAACATCGACGCCTACACGCCGGATGCAAAAGTAACGGTAACAGTAGCCAGCGGAAAGGTCGCCATTGGAAACAGTCAGCGCAACCATGCCACGCTGGGGGCCAATCAGCAGGTCATATACCATGCTGCGGAAGATCAGCTGGAAACAAGCAACATCGCTGCGGCAGACGTCAGCGCCTGGACACAGGGTCAGCTGATATTTAAGAAAGCGCTGTTCCGCGATATTGCACAAAAACTGGAACGCCGTTACGACGTACGTATCCGGTTTGCCAGCGAACAAATTGCCAGCTCATTGCTCACCGCCCGGTTCGATGCCAACGTACCGTTTAAAAACGTACTGGGCATGTTGTGTGATATTTATGGGTTTAGCTACCGGCAAACGCCGGGCAAAAACGAATACCTGGTTTACAAAAAAAGTCAACCAACTAAATAATCCGGAAGGATCAGCCATGTGGCGTGATAATTTCAAGTTATGAAAGTGAAAACAGCGGAGTGCGTGCACATGACGCCCAGGTGGCTTGCCTGCCTGGTGCTGGCATTGTGTTGCCTGTACCCGCCGCGGATGATGGCCCAATCCGGAACAACAACAGAGCTGAAACAAACCACGGTAGATATACATGTTGTGAATGAAACACTCGATAAAGTGTTTGAACAGGTGGAAGCCTCCACCACATTCCGGTTTGTATATAACCCGTCGGAAATTGCAAAAAGTGGAAAAGTAACGATCAATAAAAAGAATATTCCGGTGGAACAGGTGCTGAAATTATTGCCATCCGTATTGCAATATGAACTGCGTGGAAGGAACCTCCTCATCACCCGGAAGGAAGCGCCGCCACTGAACCAGGCTTCGGTATTAACAGGAAAGGTGACGGATACCAACGGCAACCCCTTGCCGGGTGTATATGTCATGAAGAAAGGTTCGCCGCCACGTATCGTAACAGAGCCGGATGGCTCCTTCAGCATACATGCCGATCCGGGGGATACCCTGCGCTTCAGCCTTCCCGGCTTCGGCGAACAGGAAGTTCCCGTGGAACGCGCCAATATGCTCTATGTTTCCATGCTGGCGAAATATTCATCACTCAAAGAAGTAGTGGTGATCGGTTACGGCACTTCCAGCAAGGAGAAACTTACCACAGCGGTAGGCACCGTGAGCGGCGATGTATTAAAGGAACGTGCTACCACCATGAACCTCATGCAGGGACTGGCAGGAAAGGTAGCCGGTGTCAGCGTGATGATGAACTCCGGAAAACCCGGCGGTAATCCTATCGTAAAAATCAGGGGGACCGGTTCCATCAACGCGTACAACGGTCCGCTGTATGTGGTAGACGGCATTGTGGGCGCAGATCCCCTGATCCTTGATCCGAATATTGTGGCTTCGGTGGATGTGCTCAAAGATGCCGCTGCCTCCGCCATTTACGGTGCAAGAGGATCTAACGGCGTGATCGTGATCACCACCCGGAAAGGCACAAAAAGCAGCCCGGCTATTTCATTCCGCAACACCCTCAGCTTTGGCGCACTGGCCCGCAAAGTACAGCTGATGAATGCAGAAGAAGCACTGGAGATGTTTAAGCGGGAATATGAATACCTGCCTGGCCGCACCGCGCCGCATCTCGATCCTACCCGCCAGTTTCCGCGGAAGGATGAACTTTTTAATACAGACGGTTCGCCTAAATATCATACAGACTGGCAGGAGGAAGCAAGCCGCCTGGCAGTGTCCCACGAACATTCATTGTCACTGTCTGCCGGAAAGGATGGCTTCTCCGCCCTGGTCAACCTGTCTTACAACGACCAGCAGGGAATCCTGATCAACAGCTACTCCCGGCAGATCAATGGCTTTATCAACCTCGGCTGGGACGTCACAAAATGGTTGCACGTACAGGCGGTCATCAACAGCGGGGCAGCCAAACAGAATAATGTCGACATCAATACATTCGGATTAAATGCCGTACGCCAGATATATGAATTTCTGCCCTTCCTGCCGGTACGCTATGCAGATGGCACGTATTCGCGCAAAGGAGATTATCCCGGTGCAGAGGATTCTGAAAACCCGGTGAGACTTATGCAGGAAGTAAAATCGGTGGCCGGCCGCACGTATACCATGGGCAACCTGATCACTACCATCCGCCTGAACAGCAAACTGCATATCACAGCGGGTTTGAGCGGACAAACAGGCGCCACCTACAACCTGTATTATTCCGGCCGGGATATCCGCGGATATTCGGATACGCAACAGGGAGTAGCCACACGGGCAAATGGTAATTCCGGCTCCTGGACTTCGGAAGATTACCTGACCTGGAACAACCAGTTTGGCAAACATAAAGTCACTGCCGTGGCAGGCGCCAGCTGGTACTATTTCGGGAACATGAACACGCAGGCAGGAAGCGAAGGCTTCTTCGATGATTTCTTTTCGTATAACAGCCTGCAAACAGGACTGGTACCGCAACGGCCGCAGTCGGGAACAAGCAATACAGCAATGAACTCGTATTATATGCGGTTCAACTACGACTACGACAGCCGTTACCTGCTGGGATTTTCTTTCCGTGCAGATGGATCTTCGCGCTTCGGAGCCAATAATGTGTATGGATACTTCCCAAGTTTCTCGGGCGCGTGGCGGTTGTCGTCGGAGCCTTTCCTCCGGGATGTGCGCAGCATCAACGACCTGAAGATACGTGGCAGCTACGGCATCGTAGGCAATGCGGATATCGGCGATTATGTAACGCAAGACAGGCTGCGGAGCGGCCAGGTGGCATTCAATGGCCAGGCGGCGCCCGCAGTTATGCTGGAAGCATTGGGTAACAAAAATCTTAAATGGGAAAAAGCCCATCAGCTGAATATCGGGGTCGATGTTTCACTGCTGGACAACAGGATACAATTTACCGGCGACGTTTATAACCGCGTAACAAAAGATCTGCTGTATTACCGGCTGATGCCGGCTACCACCGGCTATGAGGGCGTGTTTGACAATATCGGTTCTATCCGTAACAGGGGTGTTGAACTGTCGCTTGTTACCAACAATATCCGGCGCAAACAATTCTCCTGGAACACTTCCCTGATCTATTCCATGAACCGCTCCCTCGTACTGGAACTGAATGGCGATATCATGTATCCCTGGGGTGGCCGCATCATGGAAGGACGGCCGTTGAATGAATTTTATGGCTACCGCCGCCTGGGTACCTGGGGTACAGAGGAAGCAACGGAAGCTGCTGCCTATGGCAAAAAGCCTGGCGATCTGAAATACGCAGACCGGAATAATAATAAAGTGAAAGATGCCAACGACCGGACGGTACTTGGTAACGGTATGCCCGATTTTGAAGCAAGCCTGAGTAACACGTTTACCTATAAAAATTTTTCGCTGTTGGTAGATGTGCAAACGATCTATGGTCACAGCCTGGCAAACTTTACCAGGATGCTCATGGAAAATGCAGCACCCACCATCAACAGCTACCGCAGCCTGCTCAATGCCTGGACGCCGGAACAACAGGGCGGCATGAACCCGGCGCTGCGGCTGCCGCAGGATGGACTCGATAATGAAATGGATAGTTATTACATAGAAAAAGGAACATTCCTGCGCATTCGCAATATCGCACTGGCCTATAGGCTAAAGGAAGACTGGCTCGCACGGTATCATATAAAGTCAGCCGCCATCAGCGTCAGCGCAGAAAACTATTTCCTGTTCACAAAGTATAAAGGATATGATCCGGAAGCATCTTCATTCGATGGCGACTTTAACCAGGGAGTGGATATGTATCAATACCCGAAAGCAAAAACGCTGGCGTTCACATTAAATGTTACATTCTGAATAAAGGAATTGAAATATGAAACAACTGGTGCTGTTGGGGATGATCATATTGATTACTTCCTGCAACAAATTCCTGGAAGAGGAACCCTCGGGTTCTCTCAGCCTCACACACTACTACAAAACACCTGAACAGGTGAGCGCTGCGGTAAACGGTACCTACGACGGCCTCGCTACTCCCTTCGTGGCTAATATAGGCGTAGCCGTTAGCCCGGTGTATTCACTGGAATATATCACAGGGTATAGCCGCCGGCCACGGCCATCAGGTTTTGAAGATGACCAGTTCCTGCGGTTAGACCGGCTCGATAATGCAAACTCAAAATTACAGGGATGGTGGAACGCTACTTATTACCCGGTGGAAAACTGTAACAGCGTGATTGAAAACGTAAGCGTAACACTGGTGGTAGATGAATTAACCAAGCAGCGTTACCTCGGTGAAGCGCATTTCCTGCGGGCATGGTATTACTTCCAGGCAGTACGGCTTTTTGGCGACATTCCCCTGAAACTCACCACCACAAAAGATATTAATGATGTAAGAATCCGCCGCTCGCCGAAAGCAGCCGTATATGAACAGATTGTGAAGGACCTTACCGTAGCAGAAAATGCCGGTCTCCCCTGGACGGATCAGAGCGGGCATGTAAGCCTGGGCGCCGTAAAATCTTTGCTGGCAAAAGTATACATCACCATGGCCGGTTATCCGTTGCAGAAAGGAATGCCTTATTACCAGAAGGCCTATGACAAGGCGATGGAAGTAATCGACAGCCACCAGTTTTCCCTGTTTGAGCAATACAGCGATCTGCGTAACCCCGCGGTGCAAAATACCCGGGAGCATATTTTTATGCTGCAGCGCCATCCTACGGTGGCGGTGAGCAACATTCACTGGGCCTATCTTCCATATCCCGGTCAGCCGGTTTCTATACAACCCGCCTATGGTGGGGCCATGGCGCCAGCGCCCGCGTTTTATGATTCGTATGCAGCAGACGACGGACGCAAACAGGAAAAGGCTTTCTTCTATACGAAATACCCGCGTTATGGCAACCCGGCCGAAACCATCTTTTTCTCCGAACCTTATATCTTCAAATTCTGGGATGAGGAAGCAGAAAAAACCGGCCGCTCAGGAGCTAACTTTCCCCTGATACGTTACGCGGATATTTTGCTTTTATGTGCAGAAGCAAAAAGTGTAATCGACGGTGGCACTACATCCGATGCCGCGGCTATCGACGCCTGGTATTCGGTACGCCACCGGGCATTCCCGGCAGCGCCTAAGCCTGCTGCTTTAACAACAGATGATATTCTCAGGGAAAGATATTGGGAACTGTGTTTTGAATTCCAGACCTGGTACGATATGCTGCGTACCCGCAAAGCCTTTGATGTGGCACGCGGCCGCATGACTAACCTCGTCGGATACAAAGCACCCAACCACCTGCGGAGCTTCGAAGAAACTGATTTTCAATTTCCATTACCATTAGCTGAAGTTCAGAAAAACCCGGACTTGGCCCTTTAACAACAGCATGAAACGAATGACTATTTGCCTGGCGGTTTTACTCACCGCTGCGGCACAGGAATCTTTTGCCCAGCAGCCTTACTTTATTGATGGCTATCATGGCGGCGTTTACGGGCACTATCCCGTAGGATACACCCGGTTTATAAACAGCCAGCTGCAGGCAAACCCTAACTGGAAAATTAACCTGGAAATAGAACCGGAAACCTGGGATATGGTGAAGACCCGTGAACCGGAAGCATATACGGTTTTCCAACAATTATTTGCCGATCAATCCAACAACGGCCGCATAGAATATGTGAACCCGGCATATGGTCAGAGTTATCTCTACACCAGCTCCGGTGAAAGTATGATCCGCCAGTTCAGCTATGGCATACAAAAAGTAAGGGAACATTTTCCCGGCGCCCGGTTCACTACTTATTCAAGTGAAGAACCCTGCTTTACCAGCGCTCTGCCACAGGTACTCCGCTCGTTCGGATTTAAATATGCATCCCTGAAAAATCCGAATACCTGCTGGGGAGGCTACACCCGCGCATTTGGCGGAGAGTTGGTTAACTGGCAGGGCCCCGATGGCAGCCGGCTGCTAACCGTGCCGCGATATAGTTCGGAAGCCTTATTACCCAATTCTACCTGGCAAACTACCGCCTGGAACAACAGCAAAGAATATTTAGCATCCGCACGGGCCGCCGGCATCGCCAATCCCGTGGGCATGTGCCTGCAGGATGCCGGCTGGCGCAACGGCCCCTGGCTGAAAGATAATGCACAGTATGAAACGTGGCGGAATTATATCGGCAGCGTGGCCGGCAAAACAAATGTGCCCTCATGGCGCTTTAGCCAGGAAGACATCCAGGTAAGCCTGGTATGGGGTGCGCAGGTATTACAGCGTATTGCACAGCAGGTGAGAGCAGCAGAAAATAAACTGATAGCAGCAGAAAAATATGCCGCCATTGCCACGCTATGTGATCATGTTGCATGGCCGCAGCAACAACTGGATACCGCCTGGAAATCACTGCTGCTGGCCCAGCATCACGACTGCTGGATCGTGCCTTACAATGGCAGCAAGGATGATACCTGGATCGATAAAGTACAACACTGGACAGATAACACCATCGCTGTAAGTGACAGTATCTTGCAACAAAATAATAACGGCGCTGCTTTTATACGCGTGTTGAATACCACTGCACGCCGCCGCGAAGAATGGATTGATTTACCGGGTGGCAATTGGAAAGTAACAGACAGTAAAGGAAGACAGGTGCAAACAGCGCAGGGATCCGTTAAAGTTTCCGTGCCGCCAATGGGATTCAGCGTTTACAGGTTGCAGCAAATAACAGGTACAGAAAAAGATACCCGTCCGGAAACAGGACGCTATCTGCTGGAAACAGACTTATACCGCGTAGAAATAGACCCCGCCAAAGGCGGCGTTATCACCAGCCTGGTAGTTAAAGCCACCGGCAAAGAAATGGTAGACACAAAAAGCAATCGCGGGTTCAATGAACTCAGGGGATACTTTTACCAGGAAGGCGCCTGGCGCTCCAGCATGGATACGGTAGCGGTTATCCGCATTACTGAAAATAACAAAGCCCGCGTGTCGGCGGAAATCAACGGTTTTATTGCCGGTCACCCATTTACACAACAGCTTACACTTACCAATGGTCAGCGAAGAATAGATATGAAAGTAACCATAAACTGGAAGGGCAATCCCGGCATAGGCGCCTATTCTCAGGCTAACAACTATAGTACGGAAGCATATCACAAAGCATTTTATAACGATAGCTGCAAACTGCAGGTGCTGTTCCCGCTTTCTCTCTCTTCACAAAAACTCAGTAAAGATGCACCGTTTGATGTAACGAATAGCCGGTTGGAAAATACTTTCTTCAGCAGCTGGGACAGCATTAAAAATAATGTCATCCTCCACTGGGTGGATGTAACCGATGGCAACGCAGGACTGGCCCTGTTTACCGATCATACTACCAGTTATGTGCATGGAAAGGATTATCCGCTGGGTCTTACGTTGCAATATGCAGGCAGGGCGCTCTGGGGACGTAATTATGATATTACCGGCCCTACAGAAGTGAATTATGCCATCGTTCCGCATAAAGGCAATTGGGAAACGGGCGCCATCCCCAATGAGGAAGCACGCTGGTGCGAACCACTGCAGGTATTGCCTGCCACCGGTGGAAAAGATTTTTCCCTGCTGGCAGCGGATGATCATTGGCAGGTATCCGCCCTGCAGATTGATGGAAAAGATTTGCTCATCAGGTTGTACAATGCGGGTGGAAATAACGGTCAGCAGCAACTGTCTTTCAACGGTAAAGCGGCGCAGGCTGTTATAGAACAACTGGATGGACAGGCAGTGGAAACCCTGCAACAACGGCAGACTGCAGGCAAAACAATCATCCGCCTGGCGATACCACGTTTCGGTATCCGCACCATCCGGCTGAAAAATGTAATTGTAAATAACTAAACCACAATATGAAAAAGTTCGTGTATTCCATCGGGTTATGCCTCGCCACCTTGTTCACGCAGGCGCAGGTAAAACCCTTTCAACAAAATGACCGCGTGATTTTTGTAGGCAACAGTATCACCGAAGCAGGAGCCTATGTCTCGTATATTTATCTCTACTACATGACCCATTTCCCCGGCAAAAAACTGGTGATCCTCAACGGTGGCATTGGCGGCGACAAAGCATCGGATATATACCGCCGCCTGGATTATGATATCCTGGCTAAAAAGCCTACGGTACTGGTGCTCACATTCGGTATGAACGACACCGGCTACTTTGAATTTAACAGCAGCGATGCTGCTAAAACCGCCGCTGAACGGATTGCCGCGTCCCGCAGCAGTTATCAGCAAATAGAACAACGGCTGCTCAAACTGCCGGCTATACAAAAAGTAATGATGTCGTCGCCGCCATACGATGAAACCGCGAAGATACCAGGGAATTATTTTCCCGGTAAACAACAGGCCATGCTGGAAATAATAAAGTTCCAGGAGCAGGCGGCACAGAAAAATAACTGGCCTTTTACAGACCTGTTCCGGCCTATGAAAGCGCTGAATGAACAACTGCAGCAAAAGGATTCCACTTTTACCATGATTGGCCCCGATAGGATCCATCCCGGTAATGCAGGACACCTGGTAATGGCTTCCCTCTTCCTGAAAAGCCAGGGACTGAACGGCAAACCTGTGGCAGCAGTAAGGATTAACGCGAGCGCTGGTAAATTGCAGCAGGCGGTGAATTGTAATATCAGCCAGCTGACAGCTTCCGGTAATAAAGTAAGTTTCGGCTACCTGGCCGCATCACTGCCCTTTCCCATAGATACGGTGTCCCGCATATGGGGCAATAACCAGAAACAATCTGATGCATTGAACTGGATTCCTTTTACAGAAGATTTTAACCGGGAAATGTTACAGGTAGATGGATTGTCGTCCGGAGATTATACACTGCTGATAGACGGCCACGCTATGGGCAGATGGTCCGCTACCGCATTCGCCGAAGGCATCAACCTTGCCACGCTGCCGGAAACGCCGCAATACAAACAGGCGTATTCCATTATGCAGCTCAATCTCCGCCGTGCAGAGCTGGAAGGCCATTTACGCAGTTACTACTGGGTACAGGGTAACTTTTTTGATAAAAAGCATTTATTATTGCACGATAACGCCGCAGCACTGGACAGTGTGCGCACCGCCGCAAAAACAGATGGTATGCTGCGCTTCCACGAAGGAAATTATGAAACAGCCATGTACAAAGAACTGCGTACGGCCTGGCTGAATGAGATCGATACCATCGTTAAACTGATCTATACGATCAACAAACCGGTGCTTCATAAAATTGAGATCGTTAAAATTTAAAGATGAAAATCACTGCTTCTATATTCGTTTCCGCACTCTTCCTGGTTGCAACGGTTGGTAAGGCCCAGGGGCCCGCTGCTTACGTAAACCCTTTCATCGGCGCCAGTACCAGTGAAGATGCCGCCGGCAGCTACCACGGCCTCGGCAAAACTTTTCCCGGTGCCGCCACGCCGTTTGGCATGGTGCAGCTCAGCCCCAATACCATTACCGGTGGCGACAACGGCTCAGGATACAGTTATGAACATACCACCATAGAAGGCTTTGCCTTTACGCAAATGAGCGGCATCGGCTGGTATGGAGATCTTGGCAACTTCCTGGTGATGCCCGCCACCGGCCCCCTGCAAACTGCCGCCGGCAGCCGGCAACATCCGGAAGAAGGGTATCGTTCTACCTACTCAAAAAAAGAAGAAAAGGCTACCGCAGGGTACTACTCCGTTCTGCTCACAGAAAATAATATCAAAGCAGAAATGACCGCCGCTCCGCACAGCGGCATCATGCGCTTTACCTTTCCCGCCAATCAGCAATCACGCCTACAAATCGACCTGGCCCGCCGGGTAGGCGGTACCTCCACCTGGCAGGAAGTGAAAGTGATCAACGACAGCACCATCGCAGGGTACATGCAGTGCACACCGGAAGGCGGCGGCTGGGGAAACGGCGATGGTAAAGGTAATTACACGGTATACTTTTATGCACAATTCAGTAAACCACTTTCAAAATGCGGCGTCTGGAGTGCAGACATCCCCGACGGATGGTCGCGTAAACGGGAAGACATTGAAAGCGCCCGCTACCAGCAACAGATCGCAAAAGCAACGGTGATACCCGGCACTAAAGAAAAAGCAGGTAAACATCTCGGCTTCTATACAGAATTTGCCACAACAGAAAAGGAAGCTGTACTGATGAAAGCAGGCATTTCCTTCGTTAGCATCGATGGCGCCAGGAATAACCTGGAAACAGAGATCAAAGACTGGAATTTTGATGGTATCAGGCAGCAAACCTTCAACTCCTGGAACAAAGCGCTGGGAAAAATAACGGTAACAGGAGGCTCGGAAGAGGAGAAGAAAATACTCTATACAGCCCTGTATCATACCATGATAGACCCGCGCAATTTTTCTGATGCGGATGGAAAATATATCGGGGGAGATGGAAAAGTTCACGCCGTGAAAAACTTTACCAAACGCACCATCTTCAGCGGCTGGGACGTATTCCGCAGCCAGATGCCCCTCCAAAGCATCATCAATCCCCGCGTAGTAAACGACATGGTGAATTCACTGGTCACCCTGGCAGATGAAAGCGGCAACCAATACCTGGAACGCTGGGAATTCCTGAACGCCTACAGCGGTTGCATGATCGGCAACCCCGCCGTATCGGTGATGGCAGATGCTTGGGCAAAAGGAATACGTGGCTTTGATATCAGTAAAGGCTATGCCTTCGCCAAAAATTCCGTAGAGAAATTCGGGAACGGCAGCAAAGGATATTCCACCGGCGGACTAAGCGTATCGCTCACGCTGGAATACGCGTACTTCGACTGGTGCCTCGGCAAACTGGCCGGCGCACTCGGCAAAAAGGACGATGCGAAAAAATACCTGGTCCGTGGCGCCAATTATAAAAATGTATTTGACACCGCCAAAGCATGGTTCCGCCCGCGCAACGACGATGGCAGCTGGCAACCCTGGCCGGAACAGGGCCGCATGCAACAGGGATATGGCACTATTGAAAGCAGCCCTTATCAGCAGGGCTGGTTTGTTCCGCACGATGTGCCCGGCATGGTAGCCCTCATGGGTGGAAAAGAAAAGGTATTGGAAGATCTGACCGTATTCTTTGATAAAGTTCCGCAAAACATGATGTGGAACGATTATTACAACCATGCCAACGAACCGGTTCATCACGTTCCGTTTTTATTCAACCGCCTGGGCGCCCCCTGGCTTACCCAGAAATGGACCCGCGAAATCTGCGCCCGCGCTTATCATAATTCGGTGGAAGGACTGGTAGGTAATGAAGATGTAGGGCAGATGTCTGCCTGGTATGTACTGGCCGCCAGCGGACTGCATCCGGTATGCCCCGGAAGTACCCGGTATGAGATCACCAGCCCGGTGTTTGATAACATTAGCATCGCCCTGGATCCGGCTTATGCCAAAGGCAAACAGTTTACTATCAGCGCCCGCAATAATTCGTCTGCCAACCGCTACATCCAGCGCGCCTGGTTAAACGGCAAACCATACGCCCACTGTTATATCAACCACGCAGATATCACTGCCGGCGGCACACTGGTACTGGAAATGGGTAACCAGCCGGCAAAAAACTGGGGAATTAAATAAAAATTAATGGAAGAATGGCGGTAGGGTCTTTTTAAGGTGTCATACCATAGGGACAAACCGTAACCAATCAAAAAAGATCCCGCATCATAGGCCACTGTAGAAGACCGCTTTTACAGAACAGGCGATGTCATGCCACGTATGTAAATTTTTATCACCAAAAGCTGGATGCTAACACGTATTAACGTTATGAAAATGAAATTTGCGTTCACTGCTCCTGTATGCCTGTGCATAGGAATTTTTACCCTCGCTTCCTGCGGTAAAAAGAACTTCCTGGATCAGACGGAAACGACTAACCTGAACGAGCAAACGGTATTTGCCGACAGCGCCCGCACCGTCGCTTTCCTCACCAACATTTATGTCGACATTGGCTTTGCGGAAAACGCTACCCGCTTTGGCAACGGCGGCCTCGATGCCTCCTGCGATGAAGCGGAACCACAGAAATCTGCCACGGTGACCACCTCCATTCAATTTGCCACCGGTACCGTCAATCCTTCTATCATCAGCGCCGACGCCTGGAACCTGCCCTATACCAATATCCGCAGGGTAAACCAGCTGCTGAAGCACCTGCCCGGCTCACCCATCCCGTCGTTTATCCGCAACGTGATGGCCGCGGAAGCACGCTTCCTGAGAGCATGGTATTATGCCGATCTGCTGAAACATTATGGAGGTGTTCCGCTGCTGGGCGACTCTGTGTATAAGGTGGAAGATAAGATCCCCGCGGTGCGCAACTCCTATAAAGAGTGCGTGGACTACATCATATCTGAATGCGATGCAGCCGCCGCTGTATTACCACTCGTGCGGATTCGCGAAGATTACGGCCGCGCCAGCGGAGGCGCTGCTATGGCGCTGAAAGCAAGGGTGCTGCTGTATGCCGCCAGCCCGCTCTTCAATGGTGGCGGTATCAATCCGCAGGAGGCGCCTACAGGGTACCCCGACAATGTTCCGGGACGCTGGAAGCTCGCCGCCGATGCCGCTGCTGCCGTAATGAACACCGCTGCTTATTCTTTGAATGAAGATAATACCACTGCTCCAGGTTATGGCTTTTATAAATTATTTACCCTTCGGGTGAACCCGGAGTATATCTTCGCCAGGATGCAGGGCGGCAACCGTGAACTCGAAAGCGCCTGGCAACCGCCATCGCGGAACGGCGCCCAGGGAGGCTTCCCTTACCAGGGATTTGTAGACGCCTTCGGCATGGCAAACGGTAAACCTATTACCGATCCTTCATCAGGTTACAACGCAGCCGATCCATACAGCAATCGTGATCCACGACTGGCCTATTCCGTCATCCGCGACCAAACGCCACTGATACAAAACACCGGCCTGAAAGAACCGGTCAATATTTTTCTCGGCCCCGATGGCAAAGGCGTAAGCCAGGATGCGGTACATGCCGGAACACCCACAGGTTACTACACCAATAAAATGCTCGATGAAAATATTGCCGCCAACTTTATACACGGCTCGCAACGCTGTTTTCCGCTGATGCGCTATGCAGAAGTTCTGCTAAACTTCGCGGAAGCACAAAACGAATATGCAGGCCCGGTGCAGGAAGTATACAATGCGGTGGAACTGGTACGTAAACGCGCAGGACTATCGCCGTATGAATTGCCGGCAGCACTTACAAAAGAACAAATGAGAGAGGTCATCCACGCGGAAAGGAGAGTGGAACTGGCATTTGAAGGCCACCGCTTCTGGGATGTAAGAAGATGGAAGATCGCCCCGCAAACAGAAAATAAACAAATGACCGGCATGGAAGTGAAACGCAACGGCGCGAACGTTACCTATACCATCTTCCCCGTACGCAAACACAATTTCCGCGAAGCCATGTACCTGTGGGCCATCCCGCAGGGAGAAACCGCGAAATCGCCTGAATTAAAACAAAATCCATCCTGGTAAAAAGCAACATTATGAAATCAAGATTCCAGATATGTTTACTGATGCCAATACTGGTACTCATCATCAACTCCTGTCACCGCAGTGAAATACTGGTGCCCGAGCCGGTGAAAGATATTGCAGGCGAATGGCGCATCGTTAAAGCAGTGCGCAATGGCGTGGATATCACTACACTAACGGACTTCACAAAGTTCAGGATACGCTTCACCGCCGATCTTCAATATACCATTGAAAATCCATTGCCTTTCGTGGTCAGTAAAAACGGCAGCTACGCACTGGATGATCCCAAATATCCTTTCCGGATCAGCTTCAGTCAAACGGGCGTCAGCAGCCCGGTCAACACCACCTTCACTTACCCGGTGGTAAACGGAAAACGGAACATCAACTTTTCGTTCAGTCCTGGCTGCACCGCTAACACATACGACTACACACTCGAAAGATTGCATCCCTGATCCAACACAACATAACACGTTATGAAAAAATATACATACGGTATCATCCTGTTCCTCTTACTGCTGGCTGGTTGCGTATTCCTCGACGGGGTGGACGAGCCCTCTGCTGCTAAAGCAGGAGAGAACATCACCATCACCATGCATAACCGGATCGATGTAGCCGACGGCGGCCGCACCGGCGTAAGACTGATCATTGGTTTCCTGGCGCCTAAAAACTGGGCGGCAGCAGCCAATTCAACGATTACCTATACCACCACTTCCTATGGCAACGGTAAAATGGTGCCGGTGCCTTCGTCTGTTCTCGTCGGCGGCCTGTCATGGCCGGCGGCACTGAAAAACAGGTTCGGCATGGGCGGCAACTATATGACAGACAACCTCGAATGGGTAGTGTTCTGGACAGATCAGGCCTATAATGTACCACAAGGCGTTAAAGATAAGATCGATGTTACCATGGTGATCAAACCAGGTCCGGAAAATGTACAGTTTAAAACCGGCTACTTCCTTGGCACCAGCAGCGATGGACTCAGCGATGTATTTGGTTCCAACAATGTATACAAAAGCATGTTCAAAGATTGCTTCTCCATCACGGATGGTCAGGGCGATCTCATCGACTTCTGCAATCCGCAGATAGCGGCGGTAAGCCCCGGCGTGGCCACCGACAATGACTTCCTCACCCTGAGCTTCGACCCGGATGTAGTGTCTACAGCGCTCAATGGCGTAAGCAACATTTATCTCTGCGCAAAAGGATATACCAGCGATGGACATATCCTCGAAGCCTGCACGCAAACGGAAAGCTCAAAACTGAAAAGCTATACCGGTAATAAATCTGCTATCACCATCTGGCCCCGCGCATATTTTAACATGCAGGAAGGACAAACGCTGGAGAAGATCGAATACTTTTTTACAGATGCTACCGGCACGGTGAAAGTAGGATTTAGCAATACCACTGCCCCTTTTGTGTACACCTTCAAATGTCAATAACAATGGCTCACAGCTACATCAATAAATATATTTCAGCCCTTGCCTGTTGTGTACTTGCGGTTTGCGCGAATGCACAGGCACAGCAAACCGGTATCATCTCCGGCCGGCTGATAGATAACTATGGCCAGCCACTTGCAGGGGCGGCCATCTCTGTAAAAAATACCGGCGACACTGCCAGCAGCAATACCAACGGCGCATTCAGTATCCATGCGGCCCTGAACAGCACGCTGGTTATCCAATATCCCGGTTACAAGGCAATAGAACAAAAAATACACGATACCACCGCGCTCACACTGCGCATGGACGAACTATTTATCCCTTTACCCCAACGTATTCCCGTACTCTATGGAGAAGCCTCCCCGAAAAGTTCGGTAGGCGCCATCGGTACGGTATACACCAATCAATTGTCTACCACACCGGCTACCTTGTTTGCCTACGCATTACCAGGCCGCTTGGCAGGATTGTATACCCAGCAGGTAAGCGGCTTCCGGAACCCGGGCACAGGTAACAACTTCGATGTAGATATCTTTATCGGGAACATTCCCCGGCCAGGCGCATCGGAACCCAATGATAATACAGAAATGAATCTGTCGTTGCGCGGGCAGGTACCGGTAACAATCGTAGACGGAATACAGCGGGATGTGTTTTCCATCGATCCTGAAAATATAGAATCGATTTCAGTGCTGAAAGATGGATTGTCTACCATCATGCTCGGTCAGCGCAGCTCCCGCGGGGTATTACTGGTCACCACCAAACGCGCCCGCGCCGGCAAACCACGCGTATCCTTTACTGCACAAACAGGCATCCAGCAATCTCTCAGCCAGCCAAAGCCTTTGCCGGCATGGCAGTATGCTTACCTGCTGAACGAAGCCCTGCAGAACGATGGCAAAGCGCCGCTGTACAAGGAATCCGACTTTATCGCCTTCCGCGATCATACAAAACCTTACACCAACCCGGACGTAAATTGGTATAACACCATCCTGCGCGATAACGCTCCTATGTCCCGCTACAACCTCAACATCAACGGCGGCGGTAATGTAGCCCGGTATTCCGTGTCACTGAATTATACCGGTCAACAGGGTATATTCAAAACTTCTTCTGATAATAACTATAACACCAACGCAGGATTAAAGCGCTACCTGATCAATACCGACGTAGACATTGACGTTACACGAAACTTCAATGTGGGCATGCAGCTCTTTGGCCGCCTGCAGGAAGGAACGCAACCGGGCGCCGGAACTAATAACATATTGGGAAACCTCCTCGGAACACCGAACGGCGCTTATCCCGTTTACAATCCCAACGGCAGCTGGGGCGGTACCAGTAACCTCACCAGCAACCTCCTGTCGCAAACCATTAACAGCGGCTATATACAGGATAACAGCAAAGATGTGATGGCAAATGTAAATTTGCAGTATAATCTTGGCGACTGGCTGCCCGGCCTGTCCTTAAAAGGAAAAGGCAACCTGTCTATACAATCAGCCAATGCAATAGACCGCAGTAAAAGTGACCTGGTATACCGCGTATCGATAACAGATGAAGACACGCTGTATACCAAAGCAGGTAACGCAGTGGCGCAGCAGAATAATTTCATTTCCGTTTTTAATGCGCAGTATTTCTTTGGACAGGCATCACTGAACTACGACCGACAGTTTGGTCCGCATGGCGTGAATGCCGTAGTGCTGGCCGATACGAGGCAAACCATCTTTAACTATGATCTGCCTGGTAAATCTACCAACATATCAGGTAAAGTAGCTTACAACTACGCAGGTAAATATTTCATAGAGGGCGCCCTCAACAGGAGCGGCTATAACCGCTATCTGCCGGGTAAACAATATGGCACTTTCTTCGCCGGCGGCATCGGCTGGGACCTCGCACAGGAAAACTTTCTCAAAGAAAACAACGATTGGTTAAACCAGCTGAAACTAAGAGGTACCTATGCACACACCGGCAACGGTATCGATAATTCCGGCTATTATATCTGGCGCCAGGACTTTAGCGAAGATAATGGCATTGGCGGCGGCATATACTCCCAGGGGACAGCGAGATCCGCAGGTTCCGGCTTTAAGGAGAATGGCCTGGCCAATGTGAATATCTCCTGGGAAACCGCGCGGAAAATGGATGTAGGAATGGACCTGTCGTTATTCAATAACAAATTGCAGGTAACGGCCGATTATTATCACGACCGCTACGAAAATCTCCTGCAGATACGCGGAAAAAGTATCGCCCTCTCCGGCGCCGCCTATCCCCCGGAAAATATCGGTATTAACCTCTACCAGGGCGGAGAACTCACGGTAACCTACCAGGGCAGGATAAAGGATTTTAACTATTTCGTTACTGCCAATGGAAGTATCGAAGGCACCAAAGTGGTGTTTATGGATGAACAGCGCCGCGACTACGACTGGAACAAAAGAACAGGACAGCCGGTAGGCATGCGCTTCGGTTATATAGCAGATGGCTTTTTTGCATCAGCGGAAGAAGCGGCCGGCAGCGCTACCATCGCCGGTTATAAACCACTGGCAGGCGACATACGTTACAAAGACCTGAACGGCGACGGCGTCATTAACCAGTTTGATGAAGCGCCTATCGGTACGCATAAGCCTCGTATTTATTATGGCGTTAACATCGGTTTTTCCTGGAAAGGAATAGAAGCCAGCGCATTGTTACAGGGTGTGGGTAACAGAATTAACTATGTAGATAATTTTGCCACCGAAGCAGGTTTCCAGTTTCAGAACTTCACCTACGGTCAGGCTTATGAACAGATCACCGGCCGCTGGACACCGGAAACAGCGGGTACCGCTACCTATCCGCGTTTGACTGCCGACGCGAACAACAACTACAATAAATTCAGCTCTTCTTTTTGGGTACGTAATGGTAATTACTTCCGGCTGAAAAATATAAATGTTGCTTACAATCTCCCTTACCGCTGGACAAGCCGCGTGAGGCTGGGCAGCGTAAAGGTATTTGCCAATGCACAGAATCTGTTTACACATGCTGCATACGATTTCGTTGACCCCGAAGTAGGAGTGGGAGCCTATCCCATCCAGCGGGTACTGAACACCGGTATCAACATAAAATTCTAGTCAGCCATCTAAACAACGCACCATGAAACATTTCCGCATATTGATCTTCCTGGCCGGCTGTATGACAGTCATCATCAGCTGCAGAAAAGATTACGAAGTTATTCCACTCGAAAAAGTAACCATCGAGTATGTATTTGACCAGGATGATTCACTGGGTACCTATGCCAACAAATTTCTCAACAGCATCTATTCCAAACTTCCCGGTGGCTACAACCGTGTAGGCGGCGATTTGCTCGATGCAGCCTCAGATGATGCCATCTCCGGCCTGGTAGGTACCTCCGCGGTATCACAACTTGCCACAGGTGCATTCACCTCTTATGCACCCATCACAGACGAATCGCCCTGGAACAATTGCTACGCCGCTATCCGCGCTGCCAGTCTTTTTGTTTCCAACATCGACGTGTCGCCCGTAAAGGAAAAATTACCCAACGGCGCCTCTATCCGCTACGCATGGAAAGCAGAAGCCCGTTTTATCAGGGCGCTGTTTTATTTTGAACTGCTGAAACGCTATGGCGGTATACCACTTATGGGAGATAAAGTAAGAGAGCTGGGAGATGATGTGCAGATACCGCGCAGTTCTTTCGCAGATTGCGTAAACTATATTGTAAACGAATGCAACGCCATCAAAGACAGCCTGCGTCCTAATCCCATTGTAGCGCCGGAGTTGAACAGCCACCGTGCCACCAGGGGCGCTGCACTGGCTTTAAAAGCAAGGGTGTTGCTGTATGCAGCCAGTCCCTTGTTCAACGGGCAAAATATCGAGGCCAGTAATCCGCTGACAGGTTACAGCAGTTATGATAAAGCACGCTGGAAACTGGCAGCAGATGCCGCCCGGGAACTGATCAATGAAAAGACTTTCGCGCTGGTACCCAATTTCAAAGATGTATTCATCACCCAAAACAACAGTGAGGTTATCTTCTTCCGCCAGGGGGGAAACACTACGGAAATTGAAAGTACCAACGGACCGGTAGGTTTTGCCGCGGTAGCAAGAGGGCGCACCAATCCCACCCAGGAACTGGTGGATGCCTTCCCTACCAATGCCGGGCTGGCGATCACCGATCCTGCATCAGGCTACAACTCCAATGAACCCTATGCCCGCCGCGATCCACGCCTGGCCATGAGTATCCTGTACAATGGCGCCCGCTGGCTGAATACCGAACTGCAAACATTTCAGGGCGGTCAGCACCGGCCCGGCGGCGCAGAACCCGGTACGAAAACATCTTACTATATGCGCAAGTTCATGGGCAACTTTGAAAATGCCACGCAGTACAGCAATACAAGCCACGACTGGATCATCCTGCGCTACACGGAAGTATTGCTCAATTTTGCCGAAGCAGAAAATGAATCCAACGGCCCCACTGCGGAAGTATACCAGGTGCTGAAAGATCTGCGCGCCCGTGCTGGGATTGCAGCCGGCGATAACGGCATGTATGGTCTGAAGGAAAATATGACAGCAGATGAAATGCGCAATGTAGTGCGTAACGAAAGAAGGATAGAACTGGCCTTTGAAGAACACCGCTTCTGGGATATCCGCCGCTGGAAAATTGCGCAGCAGGTATATGGAAAGGCACTGCATGGTATGAACATCATCAAGGAAGGACCTGCCTTTAGCTACAACCTGGCGGAAGTATTTAAACCGGTGTTTATTGCGCCCAAAATGTATTTGTATCCCATTCCATACGATGAAGTGGTGAAGAACGATAACATGCGCCAAAATCCGGGCTGGTAAAGTCATATTCCTTACAAGAAATTTAACTGACTGAAGATGAAAAATATTATACTGTTTCTCCTGCTGCTGGTTGCTGCACCATTTGTGGCAACAGCCCAGCAAAAAAATATAAGTGGTACGGTAAAAGACGTAAATGGGGTACTGCCCGGCGCTTCCATTTCGGAAAAAGGCGTGCCCACCAACGGCGTGATAGCTGATGCCAACGGCCGGTTCAAACTCGCCCTGAAAGGCAGTTCCCATACACTGATCGTAAAACTGATCGGGTTTTCCGCGCAGGAAGTTGACATAGCCGGTCGCGATGCGATTGACGTAGTGCTGCAATCTTCCACCCAGGGCATCGACGAAGTAGTGGTGGTAGGCTTTAACACCGCCAAACGTATCACCAGCACCGGCGCTGTAAGTGCCATTACCGGCGCTGAAATCAGGAACGTACCTACCGCTAATGTGCAGAATGCCTTGATGGGGAAACTGCCGGGATTCGTTTCACAGCAACGCTCCGGACAGCCGGGAAAGGATGCTTCCGATTTCTTTATCCGTGGCGTTAGCTCGCTCAACAGCGATGGAAATAAACCGCTGATCATTGTAGATGACATCGAATATTCCTATGATCAGCTGCAACAGATCAACGTGAATGAAATCGAAAGTATCTCTATCCTGAAAGATGCGTCCACCACGGCAATATATGGTATCAAAGGCGCCAACGGCGTACTGGTGGTGGCCACCCGCCGTGGTAAGGTGGGACTTCCGCAGGTAAACCTCCGCGTGGAATCAGGCCAGCAGTCGCCGGTGAAAACACCAAAGTTTTTGAACTCCTATGATGCGGCGACCCTTGTAAATGAAGCGTACAAAAACGATGGACTGGCGCCGAAATTTACCTCCCAGGATCTGGAACTTTTCCGCAGCGGCGCCGATCCTTACGGACACCCGGATATCAACTGGTATGATGCGGTATTCAAAAAACACGCTTACCAGGCCAATACCAACGTGGATATTTCCGGCGGTACAGAAGCTGTGAAATATTTTATCTCCGGCGGATTCCTCACCCAGAACGGCCTGGTAAAAGACTTCTCTGATCCCAGGAATGAAGTGAATACCAACTACTTCTTCCGCAGGTATAATTTCCGCTCCAACCTCGATATGCGCGCTACCAAAACGTTAACCATGCGGCTCAATCTCACCACCCGTTTCGGTGATATTAACCAGCCCCGGTCGGCCAACGTGGTATCAGAAGTATACAACTTTGAAAAAATACATCCCTACTCCGCACCTTTAATGAACCCCAACGGCAGCTACGCCTATGCCGTGGATACAAAAGATGCCTTGCCTACGCTCAATGCACGGCTGGCCAACGGTGGCTACAGCCGCACTAAAAGAACAGACTTCGATGTGCTGTACGACATCACGCAACAGCTGGATTTCCTGACGAAGGGGCTGTCGCTCACAGGCCGCATTGCATATGGAGGTATCGAACAGTATGCCAGGAATTTATTTCGCGAAGCCGAACCGCCATCGTATTATTATAACCCGGCGGATCAGTCGTACACCCTCGATCCCCGCGGCAACTACCGCCTGCAGAAATACCGGGTAACAGGTAACACAGACCTCTACAGCCGGAATGTAAATACACAGGCTTTCCTCAGCTATAACCGTATTTTCGGTGATCATACATTCAATGGGTTGGCGCTGTATAACAGGCAAAGCTATACGTCGAAGGCAGATATTCCTGCCAACTTCAGGGGCTTTTCCTTCAAGGCAGGCTACAACTATAAACAGAAATACCTGCTCGATTTCAATGGCGCCTACAATGGCTCCGACAGGTTCCAGGCGAAGAAACGCAACGGCTTCTTTCCTGCCGTGGGCGTAGGCTGGAGTATTTCGGAAGAACCATTCTTCAAACGTAACAACAGCTTTGTAAGCCTTCTGAAAGTGCGTGGATCATACGGTGTAGTAGGTTCTGATGTTACGTCAGGTAACCGTTACCTGTACCGCCAGGAATATCTCAATGGCGGCGGTTATTCTTTTGGGGAGAATGATACGCAATCCGGCTCCATCTACGAAGGCGATCTTGGCAACATGGACGTAAGCTGGGAAAAAGCAAAAAAAGCAGACGTAGGGGTCGATGTAAATCTCTTTAAAGACAAACTATCTTTTACGGTAGATTATTTCCACGATATCCGCTTCGATCAGCTGGTACGGAAAGGCTCTGTGCCCAACATGATTGGAATTGGTTACAGTCCTACCAACGTGGCCAGAACCAGTAACCAGGGCTTCGACGGGCAGATCAACTACCGGGGGAATATCCGCCAGGTAAATTTTAATACCAGCCTTGTATTCCAGTATTTCAAAAATAAAGTACTGTTTAAAGACGAAGCGCAACCCGCCTATCCCTGGCTGCGGGAAACGGGACTGCCAATCGATCAGCCATTCGGATACACCTTTATCGGTTTCTACACACCGGAAGATATCCAGAAGATCCAGGCCAATACACACGATAAACCCGCTGCACCACTCAGCGAATATCCTATACAGGCAGGCGATCTCAAATACAAAGATATCAACGGCGATGGCGTGATCGATAACAACGACCAGGGTCCCATTGGAAAACCCAACCTGGCCAGCACGGTATTGGGACTTACCCTCGGCGCCAATTACAAAGGCTTCAGTATTAACCTGCTGTTCCAGGGCTCCTTCGGATACAGCTTCAGCGTAGTGGGCACCGGTATTGAAACTTTCCAGAGCCAGTTCCAGCCTATTCACCAGCAGAGATGGACGCTGGAAAATGCTGATAAGGCGCAGTTCCCGCGGCTCACGAGCAATCCTACCACGGTAAACAGTGCGCGTACGTATATGTCGGATTTCTGGTTGATAGATGCGCGCTATGTGCGGCTGAAAACAGTGGACCTGGGCTATCAGCTGCCCAGCCGCTGGCTGCCGGGCCGGTTGAATAATACACGTGTGTACCTGAGCGCGTATAACCTGCTTACGTGGACCAACTACGATAAGTACCAGCAGGATCCCGAAGTAGCCAGCAACTCCGCCGGGGATGCCTACATCAATCAGCGCGTGATCAACCTGGGTCTCCAAATCAGCTTTAAATAATATCTTATGAACAAAATGCTATTGCTATTGATTACCGGCGGCATTTTTACTTCCTGTGTGAAGAACCCGCTGAGTGATTATCAAAGCCAGGAACGCGCCATCATTTCCTTCCGGTTACCCGAAGGCCAGGTGGGTACTTCAGAGATCATAAACGGAACAGATTCCGCCACCGTTACGGTATGGGTAGAAGACGATGTGGACCTGAGTGCCGTGAGCCCTTTGGTGATGGTATCCAAAAAAGCGACTGTGCTGCCCGCGCCGGGAGTGAAGGTGGATTTTGCTGCCAATAACAATCGTTATGCTTACCGCGTCACTTCCGAGTCCGGGGAGCAGAAGTACTGGTACGTACGCATCATGAAAAAGACAACAGCTGCCGGTCCGCGTTTGCAACTGCTGCCAAACAATGGACAGTGGAACCCGGCAGTAAGAGTATACAGCGATCTTGATTACAACGATTATCTTACCCGCTACCAGGGCTGGAACGGCGGCGATGGCTGCTATTCGGTGTTACTGCCGGATGGCCGCCTGCTATGGTCATTCCAGGATAGTTTCTTCGGGCAGGTAAGTGCGGACCGTAACCGCACCAATAACGTAATGCTGCGCAACGCTGCACACCTGCAACTGGATACTTCTTTGCAAAGCTTTGTGCAGCTAAACCCTGGTTCAGGCAGTGCGAGTCAAACCTGGATCAAATACGGCAATGCACCCGAAGACCAGGACTGGTACTGGCCCGGCGCCGGACAGGTATATAATAACAAAGTACAGATGCTGCTAAGTCATGTGAAGAAAACCGGCAGCGGCACCTGGGATTTTGCACACGTAAGCACAGACCTCGCCATCTTCGATTTGCCCTCCATGCAGCTGAACCAGCTGATCCAGGATAAGGATACGCTCAGCAACTACAGCGCCGGCAGCATGAAAGCGCCGGATGGCTATACGTATATGTACAGTACGGAGAATGGTTTTCTCACCTCTTCTATGTATGTGGCCCGCGCAGCAAATCATGATCTTAACGGCGCATGGGAATATTACAACGGAACAGGGTGGAGTACTACACCGGTGAAATATAATGTTTGTAATGACATCAGTCAGCCGAACGTGTTTTATAAGAATGGTAAATACTACCTCGTATCGCAGCAAATTATTTTCGGACTGGATATCTATATTCTGGAATCAAATACGCCGGTAGGACCGTGGACGAATAAACGGACACTGTACCATATCCCGGATCAATACAGCGTAGGTTTCATCAGTTATAATTCATTTGTGCACCATGCACTGAGCAGGGAAGGGGAGCTGGTGATTTCTTACAATATCAACCCCACTGATTTTTCCACCAACTTCAACAGTCCCGGTAGTGCCGACAGGTACAGGCCGTATTTTGTACGGGTATTCAATTGGCAATAGCAAATAATCATGTTCAACAAAGGAAAAAAATTGCTGGCCCTGTTAATGATCTCAGGGCTGGCAATGAAAGCACAGGAAAAGACGTTCAGCTTAAACAGCAGTAATAAAGCCGTACACTGGAAAATAAAAGCAGCGGAAGCAGGCCAGGAGCCTGGTCTCCATGCCCCGGACTATAACGACCATAATTGGGTGAACGGCGTGGTGCCGGGTACGGTATTCGGCGCATTTGTAGCAGCAGGATTGGAGAAAGATCCCAACTTCGGAGATAATATTTACCAGGTAGATAAAACAAAATATGACCGCGATTTCTGGTACAGGGCCACGTTTACGCCTGTACGTAATACTGCTGAAAAGCAGTGGCTGAATTTCGAAGGCGTGAACCGTAAAGCGGAAGTATACCTGAATGGTCAGCGTATTGGCGTTCTGGATGGTTTTATGGATCGCGGCAAATTTGATGTAACGGACATATTGAGATATGACCGGCCAAATGTACTCCTGTTATTAGTGCATTGGCCAGGTACCCCCATAGTGAATTACTCCAGTCCTACCTACATTTCAAGCGCCAGCTGGGATTGGATGCCTTATGTGCCCGGCCTTAACATGGGCATTACGGACGATGTATATCTTGGCAGTTCCGGCCAGGTGACAATTACAGATCCCTGGATCCGCACTGCTTTGCCGGATTCATCGCGCGCAAAGCTCAGCATCAGTATGGACCTGGATAATCATTCGGCCGGCATACAGGAAGGAGAAGTATCCGGTATTATCCAGCCGGGCAATATCCGTTTTTCTAAAAAAATAAAACTACCCGCAGGACAATCGGAGCAGGTAATGTTTCATCCTGAAATAGAACACCCGCAGTTGTGGTGGCCCAATGGCTATGGCAGTCAGCCACTGTACACCTGCCAGTTGCAGTTTGTATCCGGTGGGAAATCATCCGACAGCAAACAGGTAACCTTTGGGGTAAAGCAATACAGCTATGATACCCTCGGCGGTGTGCTGCACATCAGCGTGAACGGCAAACGTATCTTTATAAAAGGCGGCAACTGGGGCATGTCTGAATACATGCTGCGCTGTCGCGGTGAAGAATACAACACGAAGGTGCGGTTGCATAAGGAAATGAACTTTAACATGATCCGCAACTGGATAGGCAGTGTTACTGATGAAGAGTTTTATGATGCCTGCGATAAGTATGGAATGCTTGTATGGGACGACTTCTGGCTGAACTCACATCCTAACCTGCCAAAAGATGTTTTTGCCTTTAACAGGAACGCCGTGGAGAAAATCAAACGCCTCCGTAATCATCCCAGCATCGCGGTTTGGTGCGGCGATAACGAAGGTTATCCTTTACCGCCGCTGAATGGCTGGTTAAAGGAAGATGTGAGCGCCTACGATGGCAACGACCGCCTTTACCAGGCAAATTCCCACTCGGATGGATTAACCGGCAGCGGCCCCTGGGCCAATTTCATGCCCGCCTGGTACTTCACAAAATATCCCGGTGGCTTTGGAGGAACACCCGGATGGGGAATGCGCACAGAAATAGGTACCGCCGTTTTCACCTCTTTCGAAAGCTTTAAAAAATTTATGCCCGACAGCAGCTGGTGGCCCCGCAATAAAATGTGGGATCTGCACTTCTTCGGTCCCTCTGCCGCAAACGCAGGCCCCGACCGGTACGACGACGCCATTAATAAAAGTTATGGTAAAGCCACCGGTATTGAAGATTATTGCCGCAAAGCGCAGCTGTTAAATATAGAAACCAACAAGGCATTATACGAAGGCTGGTTGCACCATATGTGGAACGATGCCTCCGGTGTAATGACCTGGATGAGCCAAAGCGCCTATCCAAGCCTGGTGTGGCAAACCTACGATTATTACTACGACCTCACCGGTGCATACTGGGGCGTTAAAAAAGCCTGTGAGCCATTGCATATTCAATGGAGTGCGGCAGATAATTCCGTGAAAGTGATCAACACTACATTGGATCAATACAATGGTTTACAGGCGGAAGCCATCGTTTACAATATGGATGGAACGCCGGCGCCAACCTTCGGCCGGAAAGCAACCGTAGATGCAGCTTCCAATACAGCCACACCATGTTTCGATCTTAACTTCAATATCGATAACCTTGCTTTTAAAAAATCAGCAGTAGCATCTTCGTCATCACCGGAAAGCGCCGGCGCCGGGGCCGTAGCGGATGGCAGCACCGGTTCAAGATGGAGCAGCAACTACACCGACAATGAATGGGTTTATGTGGACCTGGATGCAGTACAGGAAATCAGCAGCGTGATGCTGCATTGGGAAAGCGCTCATGCCCGTGCCTATAACCTCCAGGTGTCCGCCGATGCAAAATCCTGGCAGGATGTGTACGCCACAGATACTGGCAGCGGGGGAATTGAAACCATCCCTATTAAACCCGTAAAAGCGCGTTACGTACGTATGCTTGGCCGTAAACGTGCCACAGAATGGGGCTATTCGCTGTATGACATGGAGGTGTACGGCAAACGCAGCAAAGCATTGACGGATGTACAGTTCATCCGCTTGTTGCTGAAAGATGGACGGGGCAGATTACAGTCTGAAAATTTCTACTGGAGAAGCAGTCGAATGGCAGATTATACCGCGCTGGATCAACTGCCCCGGGTGCAATTGAAAACTTCCTCCAAACTGGAACAGCATGGCGACAGTACCCGCATTATTGCTACCATCACAAATCCCTCATCTGCCCCCGCCTTTGCAGTACATGTGCAGCTGTTAAGGGCAGACAATAACGAACGCGTGTTGCCCGCCATCATGAATGATAATTATTTTACGTTGTTAAAAGGAGAGCAGAAGCGGGTGGAGATAATGTTTGAAAAAGAATTATTGAAAGATGGAAAATATAAACTCCTGGTGACTCCCTATAATCATTAATACGCTGGTATTATTGGATAGAAAAGCCTTTGCCTGGTCAGGTAAAGGCTTTTTTTATGGGGGTATTTATATATCGATTATAGCATATGTATGCTGAATCTACCTTGCTTTCTTTAATTTAGGGCAGAAAATGAGCGAATTTGATAAGGGATAACTCCTATAGTGACCTGGAACTGATAACTATGCTGAAGAGAGGCGATGTGACAGCGTTCGATCTGCTTTATGCCCGTCATTGGTCCGGTATGTACCAGGCGGCATATTACCTGTTGCGCGACCAGGGCGCCTGTATGGACATCATACAGGACATTTTTGCATGGTTGTGGGAGAAGCGGGAGCAACTGGATATACAGGCGGTGCCATCCTATCTCCGGAGCGCTGTCAGGTTTAAGGTGGCTAATTATATCCGCTCCAGTAAGGTGAGGGAGGAATTTTATACAGAACTGGCGGGGTTGTCTTTACCCGAAACACCGGGTCCGCAGGATTTTATGGAGCTGAGCGACCTGAAGTCGATTATCGGGCAGGTGATCCGCAGTTTGCCGGAAAAGTGCCGCGAGATATTTCTCCTGAGCAGGGACGGGCAACTGACGAATCAACAGATTGCAGACTTATTGAATATTTCCATAAAAACAGTCGAGGCACAGAAAACAATAGCTCTGAAACGTATCCGCGCAGCAGTAGATCCTCACCTGCTCGCCTTGTTATTACTCCCGGTGATGACCCATTACCATTAAGATGCCCGGCTCAAAAAAAAATTTGAGACTCTTTTAAGGGTATGTCCTTTTACAATTGCCTATGTATATGACAGGTTACGCATGACACGAGAAGAGGCAATATTATTAACAGAAAAAGTTATATCCGGCACAGCTACGGATGAAGAGCTGCTGCAATACAACCAGCTGTTCAATGCTTTTCAGCAACAGGAAGGCTGGGATGAACACCTGCTGGGCAATAAACAGCTGCTGGAGGATGCGATCCGCCTGCGTTTACAGCCTGTACTCGACCGCAGGCCCAAAGGGAAAGTGGTCCGGTGGTACAGGTGGGCCGCAGCAGCAACGGTAACACTGGTACTAGGTACCGGCTATTATTTCTATCAGCAACAGCGGCAACAACCGCTGGCGCCCCAGGCGGTCCGTTTTAAGAATGATATTGTGGCGCCGGCCGGTAATCACGCCGTACTTACATTGGGTAATGGTCAACAGATCCTGCTGGATACAGCGGGCAATGGCACGCTTGCCATGCAGGGACAAACCAGCGTTTCCAAAAACGCGAATGGCCAGATCGTTTATAACAGCGCTGGTAACGACGTTAGTTTTAATACTATCCAGGTTCCAAATGGAAGCAAGGCGCTCGCGATTGTACTGGGCGACGGCACCCAAGTCTGGATAGATGCAGGTTCTACACTTACCTATCCGGCTGCATTCAGTGGCGGTAAACGCGAAGTATCCGCAACGGGACAGGTTTATTTTGAAGTTGCACAAAACAGCAACCAGCCTTTCATTGTAAAATCCAGCATCAATAAAACCACCATTGAAGTATTGGGAACCGCTTTCAATCTCCGTTCCTTCCGGGACGAAGAAAAAATGAAGGTCACCCTTGTTAGCGGTACCGTAAAAGTAAATACCGCCGCCGCTTCACAGCTGCTGCATCCGGGCGAACAGGCGGCAACAGCAGGGAGTGCTATACAACTGCTCACCAACGCCGATCTGCAGCAGGTAACTGCCTGGAAGGAAGGATTATTTGTTTTTAATGGCGCTGACATCGCCACCATAATGTCAGAGCTGCAACGATATTATAATGTAGACGTCGACTTTCAGACCGATGTTAAAGATGCTTTTGTCGCGAGAATTCCGAGGGATGTCCCCGTATCTCAGTTACTGAACTTGTTGGAGATGACCGATCTCGTTCATTTCAAAATTGAAGGACGGAAAATTACTGTGATAAAATAGTACATACACCAGCTCAATCGTCCGATCCGGTAAGGCAGGCCACCTTACCGGCGGGAGAAATGTTGTCAGATTTTAGTTTATCCGCAAAGCGGTATTGTTCATCAAAAATCAACCAGAAGCTATGCTTGTAAAAAAGCTGATGAGCGCTTTATGCCTTTCGAAATCAGGAGAGAAAAAGCCAGGTGTCAACTACCTCAGGACTTATTTACTCATGGGATGCCTGCTATTGGCCACCCAGACTTTCGCACAGAAAGTATCTATGAACATGAAATCAGGTTCCCTGGAAAAAGCGTTCCGGGAAATCGAGAAACAAACGGGGTATAGCTTTATTTATGGGAAGAACCAACTCAGCCAGGCAGCGCCCGTAAACATTGATGTAAAAAATCAGGAGCTGGCAGATGTGCTGAAATTACTTTTCGATAACCAACCCTTCACTTATTCCCTGGTAAGGAAATTTATTGTAATCAGGGTAAAAAAAGCCCCGGGCACTGAAGCGAAACCGGCAAATGACGGGATTACTATCCGCGGGAAAATAACAGATGAGAAAGGAAACCCGATTCCTGCGGTATCCGTGGTGATTCCAGGTACTCCCTTCGGCGCAATGACGAATGAAAATGGAGAGTATGTCCTCAACAGGGCGCCGGCAGATGCAGTACTCGTAGTATCCTATCTTTCCTATGAAACACAACGAATCGTTGTTAAAGATCGTACTACTGTTAACGTTGTTTTAAAGGAGCAGGTAAATGCATTAACTGAAACAGTAGTGATCGGGTATGGAACTACTACTAAAAGATTGAATACCGGTTCGGTGAGCAGCATTACGGCAAAGGATATCGAAACGCAACCTGTCTCCAATCCACTGGCTGCCTTGCCAGGACGTATCCCGGGTGTACAGATCACCCAGCAGAATGGTTTGCCGGGTAGCGCTGCAGTGGTACAGATCAGGGGCCAGGGTTCCCTGAACTCAGGCACCCTTCCTTTATATGTGATTGATGGCGTACCCTTTACCAATTACAACGGATCTTTTCCTCCTACGGATAACCTCAACTCCTTTGGTACCAGTGGCGCCAACGGCGGGATTAGCCCTTTCAGTATGATCAACCCGGATGATATTGAACGGATGGATATCCTGAAAGATGCCGACGCAACGGCCATCTACGGCGCCAGGGGCGCTAACGGCGTGATCCTCATCACTACAAAGAAAGGTAAATCCGGCAAAACAAGGGTGAACCTCAATGCCTATACAGGATCGGGAAAAGTAAACCACTTCATCCCTATGATGAATACTCAGCAATACCTGGACCTGAGAAAAGAGGCCTTTAAAAATGATGGCCTCACACCAAATACAGCAAATGCTCCGGAACTCACCGTATGGGACCAGCATGCTTACACCGACTGGCAGAAACTCCTGGTAGGAGGAACGGCCAGATCCACCGATGCACAGGCGTCTGTTTCAGGAGGGGATACCAAAACGCATTTTATGTTCAGCGGCGGATATCATAAGGAAACTACTGTGTACCCCGGTAACTTCAACAGCCAGCGCCTCACTGGCCGTTTATCTGTTGACCATACCTCTGCCAACAATAAATTTTATGCGGCTTTCACAACCAACTATTCCAACGATAAAACCGTTCTGCCGGCATCAGATGTTATTTCCCTGTACAACCTGCCACCTAACATGCCTTTGTACGACAGCACCGGCAAACTTGCATGGACTGGTCGTTACGATAACCCGCTTGCGCTCCTGCAACGCCGCTATACCAATACAACAACTAACCTGATGACAAACGCCAATCTGCGTTATACCATCATTAAAAATCTCAACTTCAAAGTAAATCTTGGTTATACCAATACCACCCTGGATCAGGTGAATCCACTGCCGGCATCTACGCAGAATCCGGTCAACAATCCGCAGTCGTCCGCCACTTTTGCGAACACACGGTCGCAGAACTACATCGTGGAGCCAACACTCGACTATGGTATCGATCTGAAACAAGGCAGACTGAACTTTTTGGTAGGAGGTACCTACCAGCGAACGCTCAGCACCGGTCAAAATATACTCGGCCAGAATTACAGCAACGAAGCCTTGTTAGGCTCTCTGGTTGGTGCAGGTACTATTGTGCTGAATTCCAGCAACTACTTCGATTACCGTTACGCATCTTTGTTTGGCCGTATCAACTACGATTACCAACAAAAATACCTGCTGAATGTAACCTTCCGCCGCGACGCTTCCTCCAGGTTTGGACCGGATAATATCCTGGCTAATTTCGGCGCAGTGGGCGCTGCCTGGTTGTTCTCTGAAGAAGATTTTATTAAAGACGCACTTCCCTGGCTTAGTCTCGGTAAGCTGAGAGCTAGCTATGGTACCACTGGTAATGACCAGATCAATAACTACATCTACCTGCCTTTGTTGTCATCCGCAGGTACTTACCAGGGGGCTTCCGCACTGCTCCGGGGAACGCTGCCGAACCCAGGTGTGAAATGGGAAACTACCCGCAAGCTGGAGTTTGGCCTGGAGCTGGGCGCCCTGAACGACAGGATCGCATTTACCGGTAGTTACTACAGTAACCGCTCCGCCGATCAACTCCTGTCAGCCGCACTGGCTACACAGTCGGGATACAACAGCTATACTGTAAATGTACCAGCCCTGGTACAAAACAGTGGGGTGGAACTGGAGCTGAATACCCTCAATCTTAAAACATGGAATTTCGGCTGGAGGTCATCTGTCAACGTAACCTTCTACCAAAATAAACTGGTGAAATTTCCAGGGATTGAGAAATCCTTTTATGCCAGCAGCTATCTTGTAGGGCAGCCTATTGACCTTGTCAGAAAATATATTTACACCGGGTATGATCCTAATACAGGAATCCCGCAGTATGTGGATGTGAACAAAGATGGAAGTGTTGATTTTAACAATGACCGTCAGATCATCAAACCAGGTACGCCTTTCTTCGGAGGATTGAACAATAGTTTCAGCTATAAGAACTGGGACCTGAGCTTTTTCCTGCAATATAACCACAGGAAGGGAGCTACCAATACTTTCGATATACCCATTGGCAGCAGCACAAATAATCAGAACACATCTCTGCTCGACAGGTGGCGTCAACCAGGCGATAAAGCAGCCTACCCGGCAGCTACCTCTACTTCCGGCACGCCTATCTATCTCGGCTATACGCCGTATTACAGTTCTACCGCATGGTGGGGAGATGCAAGCTATCTGAAACTGAGATCTGCTTCTCTTTCCTATTCATTCCCGAGGGCATGGATTACAAAAGCAAAGATCAGTAACCTGAAAGTATATGCAGAAGGACAGAACCTGTTTACCTGGGCGAAGAATAAATACATCTACGATCCCGAAACGAGTGTTTCAGGAGGTCCTCCGGGATTGGGTACCGGTATGATTGCCATGCCGCCGTTGAGGACCATTGTATTTGGTATTAACTGTTCATTCTAAAATCTGAATTCGATGTCTTGCTTCAAAATAAATAAAAAGGTAACCGCAGCAATATTACTGACAGGAATTGCTTTTTCTTCCTGCAAAAAACTGGTGGAAATTGGTCCGCCTACAACGCAGGTGGGCCTTGACCAGGCCTTTGCATCCGATGCAACTGCCACCAGCGCAGTGCTGGGGGTTTATAATGCCAGCTTTACACGGGATGTACTTTTCCCTTTGAGTGAAATGCCGGGACTTTCTGCCCATGAACTGCAGAACAATATTTCCAGTCCCGCTTTCGATGAGTTTAAAACAAACAGCATCACCATCACCAACAGCGTGATTAACTTCGTACTCTGGGGATATTCTTACTCCACCATTGCACAGGCCAATGCCATGATGGATGGTATTTCCCGCAGCACTACCTTGTCTGCTCCCGTGAAGAACCAGTTACTGGGAGAAACCAAAGTATGGAGAGCCTTCATCAATATGTACCAGGTAAATATGTTTGGCGACGTGCCAATGCCGGTTACAGACGATCCGCTGGCAAATGCCACACTGGCGCGTACTCCGGCAGCGCAGGTATGGGAGCAGATCATAAAGGATCTTACAGAAGCACAAAGTATACTCACAGATGCATACCCCGCCACACTGAGAACCAGGATTAACCGGCAAACGGCGAACGCCCTGCTGGCAAGGGCTTACCTGTACCAGAAGCAATGGGCCAATGCAGAATCTGCCGCCAGCACCGTGATCAACTCCGGTATTTACAGTCTGAATAAAGACCTGAACACTACCTTCAGTAATACCAGCAATGAAGTGATATGGCAACTGGCTACGCTTACCGGCTTATCCACCTATACTACCAACAGGAGTGCCAATGGAGGCAGCTATGCAGCAGCAACAGGTTCCGTTCCGGCAGTAACGCTAACGGATACACTTTATAATTCACTGGAAGCAGGCGATAAACGGAAAACCAGCTGGGTAGCAGCAACCGATATCGGGGGCACCAATTATAAAGTGATCACAAAATATAAATTGCGGGTGCTCGCCGCTGGTACCACCACCGGCAATGAGTTTAACGTGATGCTGCGCCTGGCTGAACAGTACCTGATAAGAGCAGAAGCGCGCGCCCAACAGGGCAACCTCACCGGCGCCATTGCCGACGTGGATACCATCCGCGCTAAAGCAGGGCTCCCAATGCTGGATAATAACATCACCCAGCCCAGCCTGCTGCTGGCCATCGAAAATGAAAGAAAAGCGGAATTATTCGGAGAATGGGGACACCGGTGGTTTGACCTTAAACGTACACCTGGAATTTCCAGCGGAGGTAAAACCCGTGCAGATGAGGTGATAGGCGGCATGCGTCCTGCCACCTGGACAAACACCGACATACTCTATCCAATTCCCGATGCACAACGTGTTGCTAACCCGGCATTAACTCAAAACCCGGGATATACAAACTAATCATAAACCAACCATGCACAATATGAAAAAAGTACTCCCGATTTTGCTGAGTGGTAGTCTCCTTACCGCCGCCCTGCAATCAAACGGACAGGCAAAAGTTAGCCAGGACTCCCTGATGAGATATTATACGCAGCTCGCTAAAGGCAGTGATGCCGATAAGGCACTGCTGGTGACTAAACTATATGCGCTCACCAAAAGTAAAAAGGAATCCGACTGGCTTACGGCATCCGGTTTCTTTTACCAGCTGAAGCAGGTAAATGTCTCTGACTCTATCCGGCAGGCAGCTGAAAAAAAATTCCCTGCTGGTATCACCGTCCGCGATAAGCAGGTACAACCTATCTACGACGAAAATGACCCGGTGAAAAAAGAAGCGCTCTATAAAGCATGGATGAAGAAATTCCCGCAGGGCAAACTGGACAACGATGTGATCGTTTATGACTATGCCCGCAATAGTGTGGGCACTGCCTATGCGAACGCCGATAATTTGCCAAAAGCACTGGAATATGCCAACAGTATAGAATCCCCTTTCTGGAAAGGGCAGGGGTGGGCAGGAACTGCTGAACGCATTATTAAAAAAGGACACACCGCGGAAGCAAAAGTGTTGCTGAAAAAAGCCGTTGATGATGCCTGGGAATTCAGAACGACCCGTAAGAATGAAATGGCAGCCGGCTTTGCAGCGATGGGCTATCCAGGCTATCTGAGTACCTATGCACAGCTGCTTTACAACGATAAAGAATATGACTCCGCACTGGTGTACCTTAAACGCGCAGAAGAGGCAGAAACACCTGTAAGACCACAGGTAAACGAGATGTATGCAAAAGTGTTCCTGGCAAAAGGAGAATATAAAGAAGTACTCAAACGCATGACTGAAATTGCGGCACAGGGCAAACTGAACGACAACAATAAAGAACTGTTGGCTACCGCCTATGCCAAAGTACGTGGTGATAACAACCTGCAGGGATATATAGACTCACTGAAAAGCGGGCTGGATAAAAAAATGCAGGAAGAATTCGCCAAACAGATCATCACAGAACCGGCTCCTGGCTTCACCCTGAAAGATGTAGATGGGAATACCGTGTCACTGGCAGATTACAAAGGAAAAACCATTGTACTGGACTTCTGGGCCACCTGGTGCGGCCCCTGTAAGGCCTCATTTCCTGCAATGAAAAAGGCAATGGACAAGTACAAAAACGATCCGAATGTGAAATTCCTGTTCGTGCATACCTGGGAAAAAGAAGCAGATGCAACCGCGAACGCGAAGAAATATGTTACCGGCAATAACTTTCCTTTTGAAGTATTGATGGACCTCAAAGATCCTGCAACCGGTGTAAACAAAGTAGTAGAGAGCTATAAAGTGAATGGCATTCCTACCAAGTTTGTTATCGATGGCAAAGGTAACATCCGTTTCCGTTTCACGGGCTTCAGCGGCGGCGACGATGCCGCGGTGGCAGAAGTATCAGCCATGATCACCCTGGCGAATCAACAATAACAGAACAGTTACTTTAAATAAAATAAAACAGCGGAGTGGCATCACTTCGCTGTTTTTATTTTATTACTGAAATGAGTATTGATGAAAACACATAATATCCTTGTGTAAAATTTGTTAACAAAAGGTTACGGAAAATTGATATATTCATAGTCAACCAAAATCAACTGCTGCTATGAGAAATCCAGTTCTTACCGGATGCCTTATCCTGTTATGCCTGTTCACCAGTCTAATAACCTATGCACAGGTAACCACTGCCACCCTGAGCGGCACCATCCAAAGTAAGGAAGGCAAACCATTAGCCGGTGCCACCGTGAAAATCGAATACCGGGAAGCCGGTATCAGTAAAGTAATCATCACCCAGAATAATGGCTCCTTCCAGGTGCCTAATCTGAGGGTAGGTGGCCCTTACAAAGTGACGGCTACTTTCGTGGGCTATTCAGAAAAATCGGAAGAGAACATCTTCCTGGAACTGGGACAAAACACTGCCCTGGACTTACAGCTGGAACTCAGCTCTGCTAACCTGTCGGGCATCACCGTTACCGGCCGCTCCAAAATTTTCGATAACCAGCGTACCGGCGCCTCTTCTAATATCAGTTCGCGTCAGTTGCGTCAATTGCCAACCATCTCCCGCTCTGCGGATGATTTTACCCGGCTGACGCCCTCCGCGTCCGCAACGATCAACGGTACCTCTTTCGCCGGCCGCAATGGGCAATACAATAACTATTCGCTCGATGGCGCCGTATTCAATAACCCATTTGGCCTGGATGCACCTACACCCGGCGGACAAACAGGCGCTCAACCCATTTCCCTGGATGCCATCGACCAGATCCAGGTGAACCTGGCGCCCTACGATGTAACCCAGGCGGGCTTCACCGGCGCCGGCGTTAATACTGTTACCAAATCAGGTACCAATACTTTCGGCGGCACCGTGTACGGTTTTTACCGCAACCAGGGCATGACCGGCAAAAAAGTGGACGGCAACAAAATCGCCGTACCGGATCTCACACAGCTGCAGGCCGGCTTTGCAGTAGGAGGCGCCATCGTCAAAAACAAACTTTTCTATTTCGCCAACTTTGAAACAGAACAAAGAGACGACGCTGCCAGCAGCTACGTGGCCCGAACCGCCGGCAATGGCGACAACAATAACACTTCCCGCGTGCTGGAATCGGACCTGATAGCTGTAAGCGATATCCTGCGGGACAAGTTCAACTATGAAACCGGTCCCTGGCAAGGTTTTAATCTCAAGCAAAAAAATTATAAATGGTTAGCAAAACTCGATTGGGTGATCAACGAAAATCATAGCCTGTCTTTTACCTACAATGGCCTGCAGGCAACTAAAGAAAAACCTGCGCACCCCAACGCCATCCGCGATCGTGGTCCTGATTACCAGACTTTACAATTCAGGAATTCCGGCTATGAGATCGAAAACAGATTGCAATCTTTCGGCGCGGAATTGAAATCCAGTTTCGGCAACCATTACGCCAATAAGCTGAGGGCTGTGTATACCACTTTCAAGGATAAACGGACGCCTTTCTCTGAGCCTTTCCCTGTACTGAATATCACCAAATACGGTACCATGTACATCGTGGCAGGGCATGAGCCATTTTCTATCAACAACCGGCTGAACCAGGATGCCTTCCAGGTAACAGACAATTTCAACATCATCCTTCCCAAACATACTATTACCGTTGGAGGGTCGTATGAGTCCTTTAAATTCGGAAATTCGTTTAACCTTACCGGTTATGGCGCCACCCTTTTCAGTGACGCAGATATCCAGGTTTTCAAGGACAGTGTTCCTGTGAGCGGCAAATATGTTTTTGGTGCATACCCGCTGGATGTGGATGTAGCGGCAGCAAGAGCCGCAGGCGCCGCCGATAAATGGAACTGGTATTATATCACCGTGGCACAGTTATCAACATATCTGCAGGATGAGTGGAAAGCCACCGAAAACCTGCGCGTTACCTTCGGCCTCCGCATGGATATTCCGCTTTATATGAATTCCTCCTTTCAATCGCCGGATGGCAAAAAAACGTCTCCCACCATCCCCAATAACGATGACCTGACCCTCTTCGATGAACACGGAGAACGGGTTACAAACGGCCAGGGAAAACAACTGGACAATACCCGGCTCCCTTCGTCCAAACCGCTGTTCTCTCCAAGGATTGGTTTCAACTGGGATGTGAAAGCCGACAAGAGCCTGCAGCTGAGAGGCGGTTCGGGTCTCTTTACCGGCCGTTTCCCATTTGTTTGGATCGGTAACCAGATTGGCAACCCCACTTCCGGTTTTTATTGCGCCACCGACCGCGATTTTAAATGGCCACAGATCTGGCGCACCAATATCGGCGCGGATATCAGGGCCGGACTGGGAACCATTTTCAGCGTAGATGTAGCCTACTCTAAAGATGTAAATGCCATGATGGTGAGGAACTATAAGCTGGGCACGCCTACGGGCTCCCTGAACAGCGGCATCGGTGATACACGAAGCGTATACAAAGACACCGACAAAGGAGCCGTGAATGCGTATATTTTCACCAATACAAAAACAGGCGATCAGTTCAACACCAGCTTCACCGTTCAAAAAACGTTCGCCAATAACCTGTTTTTATACGGCGCCTATAACTACCTCGTATCGCGCGATGCAAGCTCCATTTCCGCAGAAATCAGCGGCGACGCATTCGACCGGAATCCTATTCTCAATAATGCCAACGAAGCCAGGAATACACCTTCCCTTTATGGAAATACCCACCGCTTCGTAGTGGCCGCCAGCAAAAAGTTCAACTACGGAAAAGGTAAATATGCAACAACCGTTTCCCTCTTCGGTAACTGGAGCAGCGGTAACCGCTTTGCCTATATTTATGGAGGAGACATCAACAACGACGGCACTACCAGCAACGACCTGCTCTACGTTCCCAAGAACAGCGAAATCGACTTAATGCAGTTCGCACCGCTTACTGACGTAAACGGGGTAGTGCAGAATGCAGCCGCCCAGAAGGCGGCGTATAAAGCATTCATCGAGCAAGATCATTACCTCCGGAGCCGGAGAGGTATGTACACAGAAAAATATGCAGGAGTAAGCCCCTGGTTCAGCCAGGTGGATATGCGCGTATTACAGGACTTTTATTTTAAGAGCGGAGAAAAAATCCGGACTGTTCAAATCAGCCTGGATGTAGTTAACCTCGGTAACCTGATCAGCAGCAAATGGGGCGTCCGGAAGTATGCCAGCAACTCAGGTTATTTCCAGCCAATATCTGTAACCGGCGTAACCAATGGCGTGCCTACTTACCAGTTCGATCCTTCTTTGAAAGAAACGTTTATTGCCAGTCCGGATTTGTTAAGCCGCTGGCAAACCCAGCTGGGATTGCGGTTTATATTTTAGCGAAGTAAAATTGGCGTGAATCATCAAATAGCATTTTCAAGTATTTAAGCAAAAAGAAGCTGCCTCATAAATGAGGCAGCTTCTTTTTTATTCGCTTAATTATTGGGGTAATAACAATGAATGGCAGGCCGGTAGCAAATCACTATTACTCTATCAGAAATTTAACAGACAGATAGTAATATTGATCTGTTACCGGCTTATAGTAGAAGTTTTCTTCAGATACTGATTCAGGTGAGGTAAGATCTGTCACGGTAATGGCCGCACCTAATTTTTTATTGATGGCCTTTGCAATGGTGGCAGCCTTTTCTTTGCCGTCGCTGAATGCAGTAGCATATAGTTTTTCGCTGTCTTTAACAGGTTTATATTTTAACCGGGTGCTTACGATAGTCACCACCACTCCATTTGCCAGTTTAACAACTTTTAAAAGTTCTTCTTTGTTACGGGTTTCAAATGTGTACAAGCTGCCTTCCCTGTAATATTGCAACGCCTGATATCCCATTTTATCTTCTTTAAACCGGCTTTCTTCAAAGCCTGCCGCTTTCGCTTTGGCAAAAAAGGTATTCTTAAGATCTTCAAAAGCTTTTTTCCCTTCCCCTTCTCCATATTCGGCTGCTATAGCAAAATCTACCAGGTAGGATTCAATCTCCCTGTCTATTTTAGCAACGCCCCTGACTTCAATGGAACTCTCTTTTCCCTGTGAATGGCTGTTCAATGCTGCAAACAGCATCATTGCGGCCAATAATATTTTTTTCATTGGTTTTATTTTTGAATTGCTGAAGAATAACTTCCTACGCTATCGTAAAGATCAAAGAGGCAGCAATCATCCATACGCCTACGATAATGCCCAATATGCCGAGCTTACCTTGTTTGGGGGCAATTTTCGCCCGGATCTGTACCGCCTTTTCCATAGCCTTTTCGCTTTTGGAGAGGAATAATTTGGTGATGAGCGGGTATCCGAGTAAAAAACCCAGGCAGGCTTCTACCAGGCTGCCAGCTGTTAATGTGGTCCACCAAATCGGAGCGGCGGTAAGCCAGCCCATATGGAGCACGGCAGTTACTACACCCCAGATCCCCCAGAAGCAGAAAATAATGCCTATCCATCCCTGATAAGGTTCTACTTTTTCCAACAATTCCTTTGCGTTGGGTTTTCTGGATAGTATTAGAGAAGGGACAGCAATGATGCTTAATAAGATCAGAGAGATTCCGTAAATCATGGTGATTAATTTTTAGTATTAGAAATGAAAATTGCAAAAATGAGGAACAGCATTACAAGGCCCGAACCGGTAAACAGGTACCAGGGAACTTTCGCTTGTTTTTTTAGTTCGCGGGCTTTTGTGTGTAAGTCCGGAGGCATGGCGTTGCTGGCTAATGCCTGCCGGCAACTGCTGCAAATGCTGTAAGCTTTTTTATAAATGGGAAAGACAGGGATCCAGAACACATGAAGGTAAACGCAGTTCGTTTGTATGTGCAGACTTTTCCGCTGCGAACAATGATTGCAGGAGTGCTGATACACTGGCTGCAGGCCGATCTTTTTTTCCCTCATTCCAAAAAAAACTATCATCCCGTTTTATTTGAAACAAAGGTATACCGCCGCATGCCGGGCAACAACATGGTTTTCAGTGAAAATCAATACCCTGTTTTCAGGGGGTTAGCTGAGTAGTCCCAGCTTTACAGCATACCTGGTGAGGCCTGCCAGGTTGCGTACTTTTAATTTCAGGATAAGTGTTTTGCGGTAGCTTTCAATGGTATGCTTGCTTAAAAAGAGTTTATCGGCAATTTCCTGGGTGGTGTATTCTTCTGCAATTAATTTCAGCACATCCTTTTCCCGCGAGGTCAGCATTTCAAGGGTTTCTTTTTCCTTGTAAAAAGCACTGTTAAGGTAACCCTGTTTTACAGCGTCTGAAAAGTACTTTTCACCTTTCAGGATCATCTTTATCGCTTTAAGAAATTCATCGGAATCTGCATTTTTTGATAGGAAACCATCCACATGATGCTGAATAAGGGCATCAATCATATTATTGTCGGTGTGCATGCTCACCACCAGCGTGCAGATTTCCGGCCGTGTTTCTTTAATGTGGTTATTCAGCGTGATGCCATCCACATCCGGCATGCTGATATCTGTGATTACCAGGTCTACCTGCTCATCCGGATGCTGGTCCAGGTAATTCATCACCAGCTTGCCATTATGCGCATAATACAGGATATGCAGGTTTTCGTCCTTTTCTATCAGCCTGATAAGACCTTCCAGGAATAATTTGTGATCATCTGCTAGAATAATATTATGCTTCATACCATTCTGGTTTTAAGGATATTTCAATATCTATTACGGTGCCCTTCGACGGAAAGGAGTCAATAGAAAGCACCCCATCAAATAATTTTAACCGCTCCCGTATATTCTGAAACCCAATACCATATTTGGTGGTTTCTACAGGAAAACCTTTGCCATTGTCTTCAAACAACAGCTTTAGCAAACCATCGATCTTTGTCAGTTGTATTTCAACTTTCGATGCCTGGCTATGCTTTTGGGTATTGGTGATCAGCTCCTGCATGATCTTATAGATTTCCACTTTCAGCGTGGTGCCAATAAGATCTATTTCTTCCCTGGGATAAGCCTGGAAAGATATTTTGGCGTTCCCCGGAACATCAAATTGCCTGAGATAACCGGCAATCAGTTCTGTAAACCCGGTATTATTGAACTTCTGTGGAATGAGATCATGTGAAAGATCACGCACCTGGTGATAGGTGTCATCAATCTGTTTTATCACCTCTTTTATTCCAGTCACATTATTTTGATGGGCAAGGCGAAGCTTAATGGCGGCAAGGTTACCGCCAATGCTGTCATGCAGTTCTTCTGCAATTCGTTTCCGTTCTTTTTCCTGCCCGCTCACAGAGGCTTTCAGCAATGCCAGTTCCTTATCTTTTAACAGCACGGCTATCTTTTGCTGATTCACTTCATCCATGGTGGCATTCAGCTTGCTTTGCGCCTGCAACTTCTGGTAATACATATACAGCAGGCCGATAACAGGTAACAGGATCACCAGGAATCCTATTAACAGGCTATATTTTATTGTTTTTTGATGTTGCAGTTCGTTTTCTTTATTTAAAATCTCTTTTTCTTTCTGAACGGTCTGATATTTTATTTCCAGCTCATTGATCTCTTTTTTATTTTGCAGATCCAGTATTTCCCTGGAAATACCCATGTACTGCGTCATGATGGCATAGGCATTTTTATAGTCGCCAGTGGCTGCGTGCACGGCTCGCAGGCTATTCAACACTTTTAGCTGCGCCTTCATGTCGTTCCATTGGATGGCATTTGCATATACCATGGAAAGTAACCGTTTGGCATCTTCATATTCTTTCTCAGCAATAAGAAGATCACCCAATCTTTGACCTGCGTTAATATATAAGTCGAAAAACTGGTTGGCGGCTGCGTGGTTTTTTACTTCGTTGTATATAGAAAATGCTTCTTCTGTATGCTGACTAAGTTCAGCAACAATACCCAGGATTAATTTTGTTTGAAGCTCGTTTTTTAACTGGTGTTCCTGCCGGAAGAATACGATCGCCTTCTCCGCATAGGCTTTTGCCTTCACGAGATCTTTTCTCTCCAGGTAGATAATGCCCAGTTGTTGATACGCAATATGTATCAGTTGCTCATCATGGGAGGTATTCAGCAGATCGTTATATGCCTCAATGGCTTTGTTGTGTTCATTCCGGGCAAAATATACATTTGCGATACCCAGTTTATTTTCGTTGACAGCAGCACCATTGTTCAGCGCTTCTGCATACCGGATGCCTTCGAGGTAATAGCGCAGCGCCTCATCATACAACCCTTTTTCGCTATAAGCTTTCGCTAAAGTGTGGTACAGGGTGGATTGATAGGGGAGCTTGTCACGGGCCTTTATATCACTATTGTTTAGCGCGTCGATCATCTGTTGGGAGTAAAAGATAACCGAATCTGTTGTGCCGTGAGCAGCATGAAATGCCATTAAAGGCTCCGTGGCAAGCATTTTTGCTTTAATATCACCCGCCTGCCTTAGTCGCTGCAATAGCGAATCCGGGGTTTTTACGGGAAGTTGACCAAACCCCACAAAGCCTCCCTGGCTTTGCGCCACGCAGGAAAAAGAAATTATAAGAAGACATATAAAAAGCAGCTCCCGTTTATTCATTCGCTTCATGCTGATATAATACCGTTGGGTTTTGTTTCATACATGAAGGTAATAATATAATTAAATAATTCATTTTTTGAAGACATAAGGCAATAAAACCGGTCATCTACCTGATCAACTCCAGCAGTTTCTCCTCCAAGGCAAAGCCTCTTAAATCCTTAGCAACGATCTTACCATCCTTGTCAACCAGGATATTCCAGGGTATGCCCCGCACGTTGTAATACTTTGCAATGGCATTTTCCCTGCCTTTCAGATCAGACAACTGTGTCCAGGGCAGTTGATCATCTTTGATGGCCTTCTTCCACTTGCTGGCATCGGTATCCAGGGAGATGCCCACGATTGTAAACCCTTTGGATTGGTAACTATTGTATGCTTTCAGCAAATTCGGATTCTCGGCACGGCAAGGCCCGCACCAGCTCGCCCAGAAATCTATCAGTACATACTTCCCTTTAAAGCTGGAAAGGGAAATTTCCTGTCCGCTGCTATCGGCTTGAGACAAATCTGCAATCATTGCGCCTTCGGCGCTTCTTTTCATCAACGGTAACATTCCTGCTATCCTTTTGCCAGTGGGCGTTCCACGGATTATTTCCGGCAGCGATGCATAAAGCGGGTAAACAGTGTTATATCGGGGCCCCGACATATCTTCCGCCATATCCTTTACCAGTTGCAAGGAAAATAAACTGAGGGGATGTTTCTCTACATAGTCCTTAACACTAGCCGTATACCGGCTTCTTGTCAGGGTAAGCAAGTGTTCTCCTATTTTGGACCTTTCCTCTTGTGAGGCATCCGTGAGTTGTTGCAGCAATTCCTTTTGCTGCGGACTAAGTTCCCTGGTAGTTGCATAAAAGGCATTGGCTTCATCCTGGATATCGGAGCCCTCTAATGTGAAATTTGGCAACGAATCGATATTAGCTGATAACTGCAGGTACCCGATATCGGAGAAGAAGCTAAGCTGTTCGCCTTTTGGAAGGATGGTGGCGTTTACCCGCTGTGGCTCCGGCATTTCAGCAAGCCAGGTGAATTTGCCGTTGTGGATAGACACCGTATCGTTTCGGTAACTATTGCGGTTGTAATATTTAAAAACAATGATGCTGTCGTTCTCGCCTTTTATCTCTCCATCCATACGCATATTATGCCCCCGGTCAAAGATTTCCATCAGGGTGTTCATCAGGTCCCTGTTGCGTTTGTTTTTGGCGATTATCCTGCCTTCAGGATCTATGAGTACATTCTGCGGGATTCCCTTGATACCATATTGGATGGCAGCCTCATTATTTCTTCCTTTCAGGTCAGATACCTGTTGCCAGGGCATATTATCATCCCGGATGGCCTGTATCCATTGAGGCCGGTGCAGCGAATCGTCCATCGATACGCCCAGTACGGTGAAGCCTTTGTCTTTGTAAGCATTGTAGGCACGCAGTACGTTGGGATTTTCCGCGCGGCAGATACCGCACCAGCTGGCCCAGAAGTCAACCAACAGATATTTACCCCGGAAGGAGGACAGTTTGATGGCATTGCCATCTGTATCTGCCTGCGTAAAATCCGGAGCGGGCGAACCCACCATTATTTTCCTGACATTAGCGATCTGTTTTGCCAAAGCTTTTCCATCTGCCGAATTTTTAAACCCCGGGCTAAGCGCTTCGAATAAAGGGGCAACCGTTTCAGGATCTAAAGCTATACGGTAACTATAAACCATGTCCCAGGAGGCATAGGCGTTCGGGTGCTGCCTGATGATACCGGCTACTTCCTCATCAAATTTCTTTTTTACCTGTTCCTGCTCCGCATTAATAGCCAGCAGGGAATCTTTCAGTCCGCGGTTGAAATAAGCTCTTGTATTCAGAGAGGTAAAAGTATTTGCGTACTTATTTCCATGTTGAACAAATTCATCCAGGACAGCCGTATTGGGGCTGCCTTTCACAGTAGCTGAATCCAGGGAATTGGTTGTGTGGATGTCTACTTTTCCAGGTTGCAGGTAGAAATTTCGTGAAACATACTTACCACCCGGTGGCATCATGTACAGCTTTGCAGATACCGGTCTGCCCAGCTTGCCGCTGAAGGTGAAATGTCCATCCATTTGCAGCGTAGCGGAATCAGTTGCCCGCTCTTTATCATTCAACTCGTATTGAAGATAAAGTTTGACAGGGTACTGCGGGGCAGTTATCTGCCCCTTTAGTATGAACGGCTTTGCTTGTCTGGATTGTGCCTTTGCTACGACCGTTCCGGTCATGAGCAGGGCAGCAGGCAGCCATTGCCTGAATAATTGATAACGCATCATATGTTTGGTTTTTACCTGGCGCTAGAAATATCCTTTGTTTTGATCCAGGTTTCGATTAGAATTAATGGCAGATTGCGGAATGGGATAAAGAACATCTGTCGACTGCCACTGGCCTCCTTTGAGCTGCGATAAAACTTCGTCGGCCCTGGAGATAGCAGGGTTATTGATGCCGGGTAATCTTTTCAGATCTAACCAGCGATGTCCCCATTCGCAGAAGAATTCAATGCGGCGCTCATGTTCAATGGCAGCCATCAGCGTGGCTTTGTCGTTGGCCTTCGTGTTGGATAAACCTGCTCTTAACCGGACGCTATTAAGGTCAGCTGCTGCCTGTATGTAGTTGGATTGTTGTGTACGGGCTTCAGCGCGGATTAAAAACTGCTCTGTCAAACGCAATACCTGGTTATATTCCACTGCGCCCACACCTGCCATATACCTGTATTTTGCGGGGTAGGGATAGTTAATACCTCCATAGCTTTTATAGCCAACCCAGCTGGTTTTTCGCCTGTCTCCGGGTTCAAAATTATTATAGAGGCTGTCGTTGATTACAAATTTAGGCGTTGTACTGAATGAAGAAGGAACGAAGTTGTTGGCGATCCATGAACTGCTGATACCATTTACAAATTGAAGGATGCCTTCTTTGTTGTTGGCTAAGAATACCTGGTTGAGGGAGTCGTTCATACTAAACATCCCCGGATTGTTAATGACGGCAGTAGCCATGCTTTCAGCCAGTTGCCATTTTCCCCTGTAAAGATATACCCTGGCCAGTAAGGCATCGGCAGCCCAGGTGGTAGCGCGTATACGCATGCCGCCATAGATGTCTAAGGTGGCAGGCAATACTTTTTGCGCATCTGTAAGATCTCTTTCTATCTGGTCATAAACGGCATCCACGTTATCACGGGGTTGCGTGGTAGTGCTGTTTACATCAGTAGACAATACTAATGGCACGGCGCCATATTCATTCACCAGGTAAAAGTAGCATAATGCCCGCAGGAACCTGGCTTCCCCGGCAGCCCTTTGTTTGTATGATTCAGATAAGGGAGATTCAGCCATCCCGGTGATAACGGAATTGGCGATGTACACATTTTTATACATGGTGCTCCATAAACCATCTACGTAGTAGATCATGGGAGTTAAGGAGTTATTCGTAAAATCATCGTAATAATTCATGGCATATGCGTACGTTTCATCGGCCGACATACTATTGAACATGGTAACGGAAGTGCCCAAATCATTGCCCGGATTCGGGTTCGCCACACTGGCATATAACCCTATCATAGCTGCTTCCGCCGTAGTTGAATCCAGGAATACACTGTTGGAAGCCAGCTGGTCTTTTGGTGGCCCTATCTCGATCAGTTTCTTACAACCATTCAGGAGCGAGGCGGCCAATAACACGATACAAGTATATAAAAAGCATTGTTTTTTCATTTCCCTATTATTTAAAGTGAGCAATGGATACCAGCGGCAATTTGTCTTAACGGTGGTAATACTGCACCGGCGGTTTCAGGATCAAATCCCAGGTAACGGGTGATGGTAAACAGGTTTTGCGCCCTGATAAATGCCCCGGCTGATTTTAACCGGATCGCCTTTGTCCAGGAACCTGGAAGCTCGTAAGAGAGGTTCAGGTTTTTAAGTCTTATAAAACTGGCGTCTGAATAGTTTCCATCGGAAAACAGGTAGTAATTTTTATAGGCATAAGTAGCGTCACTGCCGGACAACGTAGATGGCTTGAAGCCATCAGTAATGATTTTGTCGTCCTGATTGGACAATCCACCTGGTTGCATTCCTACTGCGGAGCGAACGGAGGATTTGATTTGTTTCACGAACTGTAACAGGATATCCAACTGAAACCTGCCGAGTTTGAGCGAGTTACTGAACCCGCCATAGAAATCGGGAATACTGGAGGATATAATCTGGTAATCTCCGTTTGCTGTTTCTAACAAGCCGGTTGTAAATTTCCCATCCTTGTTGAGATCCGCGATGGTAGCAATTCCATCTTTCAGGCCTGTATAATGATAGCCGTTATAAGTGTTGATAGGTTGTCCCTCAATAAATACATAAGCATAGGCGGTTGTTTTTAAACCAGGGAAGGAAATGAGCTTATTACGGGGGATGGTAATATTAAAAGAACTGCTCCAGGAGAATTTTTTATGGTTGATATTCTTTGTTTTCAACTCAAATTCCCATCCGGAGCTTTGCAGCAATGCCGGCATATTACCGATAAAGGAAGAAAATCCCGATTGGGAAGACAGGGGAGCAGTCACCAACTGGTTATCAGTACGGCTGGAAAACCAGGAAGCCGAAAGGAAGAGCTGATCTTCTATAAATCCGGTTTCTAAGCCGATGTCCAATTTGCGGTTGGACTCCCATCCATAATTGGGATTGGCGCTTCGCAAAGGATAAATCCCAGCGCTGCCATATTGATAGAAAAGATTGCCATAGGACGAAAGGTATCCGTAGTCCGGGATCTGGTCATTCCCCGTTGTTCCGTAGCTGGCCCTGAGTTTACCGTAGCTTAACCATGGAATGGCTGTTTTTACCCACTGCTCACTGCTGAAAATCCACCCTGCACCAACGGAGCCGAAATTACCAAATTGACGGTTCGGACCAAAACGGGAGGAGCCATCCCTGCGGCCGGTAAGGTTGAACAGATAGCGATCTTTCAGTACATAGTTGATGCGTCCAAATGCGGAAACGTATTTGTATTCTTTAAAGCTGCTGCTTTTGAAAGTGATATCAGACGCTGCTGTCCAGGAGCTCATCAGCTTATCGTTGGAGAAGCCGGTGGCTCTTACAAAGTATGGTTCTGCAAAGCTGGATTGTTGCCAGGTACCACCCACCAGCACGTTCAGTGTACCCTCACCCAGAGATCTGTTGTAAGTTAGTTGTGGCTCCACGATATAGGTTTCAATATAGTCGGATGTATACGTAGCCGCTGATTCACCTGAGCCACTATTCGGGTCAAGGGAGGTTTTAGGAAGATATGTTTCGTTGGTTTGAGCTATTTTATTATACCCAAGACTCACCTTTGCGTCTAATCCTGCCAGTATCGTATATCGTAAAGTGGCATTCGCTAAAAGGTTATCCGACTTGAACCTGGCCGATTGCAACAGGTAGGAATCAGGATTGGTGAATCCGCCTGTCCAGTTTAAACTGCCATCCTGGTTATGCACGGGATAGTTGGGTGGTAATATGTACACCGACCGGGTAATGTCGCTGGCCACCTGGTTATTGGATTCTTTGGTATACATGGCCGAAGCACCCAGCGTGAATTTACCATTGCGCGACGTATTGTCTATACTCAGGTGAGATGAGTAGCGGTTGTATCCCCAGTCGCCGGGAAATACCGTCGTTTCACGCCGGAAGGTATTGGAAAAGCGGTAACGCAAATATTGACTGCCACCCGAAAATGCGCCGGTAACCTCTGTTTGATTGGCGGTATTGCCGATATAATCTTTCTGGAAATTCCTGGATTTTGTTGTATCCCAGATAGTGAGATCCGGAGCGTTTGAAAAACCGGGTGTTATTTTATCATTAGCGAAAGCAGTTCTCCGCATAGCCAGGTAATCGGAAAGATTCAGCATCGGTAAATAGTTGGTTACTTTACCGGCGCCTGTATAAATATTGAAATCGAAATGTGGTTCGGAGGTTTTGCCTTTCTTTGTGGTCACCAGGATAACACCATTAGCGCCCCTGGAGCCATAAATAGCAGTTGCATCGGCGTCTTTCAATACAGATATCTCAGCGATATCGGCAGGGTTGATGGAGTTCATGGGATCTATCTCACCGGAGGCTCCTGCACTGGCAAATGGCGTTTCCACGAATGGCACCCCATCGATAATGAATAGCGGCATACTTTTGTTGCCGGTGGGTAGCGGGATGGATTGCTGTTGACGGATGGAAATATTCATCTGGCTGCCAGCGTTACCACTGGAACGCGTGATGAAAAGTCCTGGTACATTCCCCTGCAATGCTTCGAGCACGTTACTTACAGGCTGCCGCTCGATGTCTTCCGCTTTCACACTGCTAACACTGCCTGTATTAAAACGTTGTGTGGTGGTGCCGTAAGCAATAACCTGCACTTCATCAAGTTTAGAAACAGACGGAGGGAGTATTAAATTAAAACCGCCTAAGCCGGAAGAGATAGATTGACCGGTTTTAAGAGCTGCCCCGTCAGCTTTGCCAGCCGGGTAAGACACTACAACAGCATTGGTGGCGGAGGTCACTTTTAATTCTATGCTTCCATATCCAATCCTGCTGATCACTAAAACATCGGCTGCATTAACGTTGATGGTAAACGAGCCATCAGTCTTTGTTGCAGTACCCGTTCTGGTGCCTTTGATAACGATGCTGGCGCCGGGGAGCGCTTCCCCGTCGCGGTTAAGAATAACGCCGCTGAAAGGAAATGTCGCAAGCTCACCAACCGTTGTAACCTTATTTCCGGTGGGCTGCGCTGCAACCGGATATATGCTGATGGTTTTGCTGCTAATCAGGTACTTTAAAGGCTGGTTCCGGAACACCTCTTCAAGGAATTGTAATAGGGGCTCGTTGGTGGCCGTAACGGTAACAGGTTTGGCTGCTGATAGATCAGTTTCCTGGTATAAAAACAGGTAGCCGGTCTGTTGCTTTACAACAGAGAAAATTTTTTCGAGCGATACATTTTTGCCCGAGAAATTTACATTTTGAGAAAATCCAATGGCCGATACGTTGAGAAAAGCGGCTGTAAGAAAAAATGCAGTTAGTTTCATTACTAACAAGATTTTGGTGACTTGACGGATACCCCCACGGGAGGGCCATCCACAAAAAGCAGTTTTTGTCATACCTTTGGAACTGTTTTAGGTGCTTAATAAGCAGTCTGTGCAGACTTTGTTTTGAATGTTACCTAAACTACCCGGCCAATGATGTTTCCCCATCATTGGCTTTTCGTTTTGAGTAAGGAATTGTATATGCTGGCCCTTTTAAGAGGGAATTGCCGGGATAATTATTCAGTATATTCATCGTCCGGAACAGGTGATCCACGTATACACGGATCTGTTCCGGTGGTTGGCTGCCGGCAAAGTATATATCATATTTCGGCTGACAGGGATTTATTTACTTTTCTCCTATGACCAATGTTCTGTTCTTCAGTTCCACATGCAGGCCGAATCCCTGCAGAAAGCGAATCAAATCAGTTAATTGAACGCCCCTGTCCATTTCTCCTTTCAATTTCCTTGTTGGAATAGCTCCTTCATATTTAACCTCAATATCGTACCATCGTTCAATATCTTTCATGATGGATTGAAACGGCCTGCCCGTGAAGTTGAAAATGCCCTTCTTCCAGGCTAGCACCTGTTCCAGGTCGGCGCCGGAATTAATGGTGATGGTGGTGGTGTTATCCGGCTGTAAGGCTTGCTGACCAGGACGCAGCGTTACCGCCTGGTACGTAAGCTGCCGGTCGGATGATGCAGCAGCTATATTACCCGCCAACACCCTGACCTTACCCTCCAGTAGTGTGGTGGCAATGGTACCTTCGTTGGTATAGGCATTGATGTTGAAACTGGTGCCTAACACTTCAACGGTGGTTTGCCCGTCAACATCCACGATGAAAGGCATTTTGGCGTTTTTCGCCACTTCCATATACACTTCACCTTTTACTTTTACTTTTCGCTCATTCCCTGTAAATGCAGCCGGGAAGGTAATAGCACTTGCAGCGTTAAGCCATACGGTTGTACCGTCAGGAAGCGTGAGGCGGTATTGCCCGCCGCGGGGCGTGGACATGGTATTCATCATCACTTTGCCTTCGGAGTGCCCCTTCACATCGTAAATAATTTCACCGTTGGCTGTTTTAACAACTGAAGAATTACCCTGTTGGGCAATGGCGCCTTTGGCAGCGCTGTCTAATGTGATAGCTCTTCCATCTGACAAAGTCAGCAACGCCTTATTTGATCCGGGTAGAATATCATGATTGGGCATTACTTTTCCTTTTACGAAATCCCCTGCCGTCTTTTTGGAGGTCGTATAAAGATAAGTACCGGCGCCAAACAGCATCAATACCGCAGCGGCCCAGCCCCATTTCTTCAGGGAATGTATACGAGGTACAGGACGCGCATCTGGGAGGGATTGGTCAGCATAAATCCTGGCGGTCACCCCCTGTTCAATACGGGCAATTTCCTGCGAAAAATCCTGTTGATTGTTTTCCCATAGTGGCCAATCCTGGTCCAGCATCCGCGCTACCATGTCCTTATTAGCCGGATCTTTGAGCAGGTCAGCGAACACAATACGCTCCTCTTTGCTCAGGTTTCCCTGGGCGTATCTGTCAAAATAATATGTCAGTTGCTCTTCAGTCATTGTAATCAGTAATAAAGACCCGGTTTAAAGAGGGGTAGGACGGGTCGGGAATAAAAAAAATCTGGTAATTATTTAATCGTCTCTTCACAACAGGTTAATTAACGCCCATAACAGGGTGATAATGATCCCGGCATTTCTTTTTAAATAAGTTCGCAGGAAGACTAATGCCTCCACCATATGCTCTCTCACCGTACTTCTCGAAATCCCCAACCGAGCGGCAATTTCCTCGTACGTTAACTGTTCGTTGCGACTTAACAGGAATACTTCTTTGCGTCGTGGTGGCAGGGATTCAATGGCCTGCCCCATAATGGTGGCCAGTTCTTTAGTCTCCAGGTCTGTTTGAGGATTGGTCAGCGCCAGATCGATTTGAGCCACATCCGGAGCAGCTGTTTCTAATAATCCGCGTTCAAACTGGGAGTTGACGCAGTTCCGGGAAACCACATATACATAGCCTGAGAAATTGCTGATATCCGGTAATTTGTGCCTGTTTTTCCAGAGGCGCAGGAAAACATCCTGGGCCACTTCCTCGGCCAGTTGAGGCGATTTAAGCCAATAAAGCAGGTAGGGATAGATTACCTGGGAGTACTTTCTGACGATGCGACTAAATGCCCGTTCATCCCCCAGTGCAACCAGTTTCAGTGTCTCCCGCTCATCCGGTTCCGTATTTAAATTGTTGTTGCTCAATCCTATACCGTTAACAGTTCGTCTTAAAAAATAATTTTGAAAATATGAGCTTTCGCAGGAGGGTATATCAAAAATGTCTGAACAGTTGCTGTGACGCAATAATTTAGATGCCGGTTTCTTCCGGGTAATGCGCCGGACTATAATTTTTCCTATCGCTCAATATGCGAGCACACGACTTAGTGAACGAAAATAGTTAATAATTTTTAGATTGGTCATTATCTTCTATCGGGGAAATGAGGCTGGGGATGGGGATGTTTGGTAAAAACTTTTAAATGCTTAAATAAAATTTTAATGTTAAAATAGAGTTTATTTTTCAAAAAGCTATGAACAGAATTACATTAAAACCATTAGAAGGAATTATCATAAATGAAAGTAAAATAAGCTTTGGTCAAACAAAGAACGATCTTATAAATTTACTTGGCAGCCCGGACTACGAGGATGAAAATCAGGTTTTTTATGAAAATCTGGATGTTAGGTTTGATCTTGATAAGAATGGCTTATTGGAATTTATCGAATGTCAGGGACCCTATTCCGGAAATTCCGAATTCAATATTTATGGTATCAGCCCTTTCAAACTTCCGGCTAATGAGCTTGTAACTTTGCTAACAAATGAAAATAACGGAGAAATTGATGACTTTGAAGTACCGTATAGTTATTCTTTTTTAGAAATCTCTGTTGGAGTTTGGAGAGCAGCTGTTCCCACTGATATAGCGGCTGCTATTGCTGAAATGAAAGCAGATGGCTCATATGAAGCAGCAAAGGAGGTAATGGATCAGGATCTGGAAAAATCAGGACATTTTTGGACGATGGCTGTTGGAAAGATTGATTATTATAGAATATAAGGTCTAAGCATATGGAGCAGAAAAAAATAATAAGCAGTTTTAAAAAACAGATAGATAAGACGAAAAAAGAAGGCGTAAGTCAGGAAGAAATCCATCAATATTATGATCTGATAAAGCAAAGCATCCAGGACGATATCAAAGACGGTTTTAAGGAAACAATTGCACGGAATCTCACAATAGGAATTGGAGTGCATTCCGGCGAATATCCTAAACATTTGATCTTGAATGATAAAAAAGAAGGATGGATGTTCATCACCCGTTATCTGTTGTGGCAGCAGCATATTTTACAAACCCTTTTTTCTTATAAAGAAGTAACGTCAAGATCAGTAGGGCCAATTATCGGCTTAGCAGTTCTTTGGGATATGAACGATCTTGCGAAGCGCTCGAGAGACTATTTCCAATGGCTGTTTGAGGAGGATAAGGGAAAATATGAGCAAAAGGAAACGCATCATTTATTCATGGCGATCTTGTATGATTTAAACAAAACAAAAGAAATCAATCAGCAGCTGTATGCAGCTTTGCCGGAAGGGAATATTTATAAAAAGTTTTTGGATAATTGGTCAACAACAGATGAAAAGCTATTAAGCGAATTGTTGTTGGAGCTTTGTGATTTTCATATCTACAGCTCATTGGATTTAAAAGATAAATTCTCCGAGATCCTTTCGTTAAATTATATTCCATATGAAATCAGATTGATTGAAAAAATCAGGGATGGGCAGGGACTGATGAATGTTGAGATCGATCACCCGTTATTGAAAACGCAATTAGCGGATATCCCTGTAGCTGCTTATGAATGGGATCTGTCAAAAGACGAGGTGTATCAGTTTGCCGTTTAATAAGATCGATCCACAACAATCATGCTGCCTATCGTCACAGTTGTTCCCCAAAAATGTCAGAAAACACAAAAAAAATCTCATTTATGTTTCTTCACCGCTGACTCCACCACCTATTTTTGTAAGCTAAAGCTCTACCCTATAGAAGCAATTTCTTATAAATACAAAGCCTTTAGTTGATAACATGCAGATAAAAATCCTTTGTACGCGATGGGGCCACGAAAACATCCCCGTAGAAGCTTTTCTCGAAAAGGTAATATCCGCAGGATATGACGGCGTGGATTCCTGGCTACCCGAGAATAAAAATGACAGGAAGGTATTTATCAAACGTAGCAAAGAACTGGGATTACCAATAGTTGTGCAACAGCATCAGGCGGAAGGTGCGGATATACAAGCCTTTTGCAGGAGCTTTGAATATCATCTGAATGCGGCAATGGAATGTGAACCGGTAATTATTAATTCGCATTCAGGAAGAGATTTCTTTACGATCAATGAACAACTTGCCGTTATTGATGCGGCGGAAAATTTTTCAGCGGGGAATAATATTGTTATCGCGCATGAAACGCACCGGGGAAGAATTGGATTCAGCCCGGGCAATGCGAAAGAACTGTTTAAGCTAAGACCTTCCATGAAAGTAACCGCCGATTTCTCACACTGGGTTTGTGTTACAGAAAGCTATCTTGAAGGATTCAAAGAAACGGTTGACGAAGCAATCAGGCGCACCGTACATATACATGCCCGTGTGGGGTTTCCTGAAGGACCGCAGATACCTGATCTGCGACTGCCGGAATGGGCCGAGCCGCTGAACTACTTTACCGGCCTGTGGTCCGGGATCATCCGGGAAAAGGAAGCCGAAGGCATATCCCTGCTTACCATTACAACGGAGTTTGGGCCACCGCCTTATATGTGGACTACTTCGCCGGGTAATACCCCGGTAGCTTCACAATGGGAAGTGAATTTATTTATGATGCATCTGCTGAGAGATATAATTGCTCCACAACAATAACCCTCATGTATTCAGCTCCACATTATTTTACCTGCTAACGTATTTTTGCTAACTTTATCTCTTAACACGTTATGCTGTGTTGATCGGCGGCAGTATTTCCCGCCTTTAATAACGCCGGTTGCCACCAATACTTAAGAGAAAAGATAATTCAATGGGCAATAACTTTTTTAAATATCTGAGTACAAGTCCAGTCGAGGAGAAATGGGGAATTTATGTAACTACGGTGGGGTATTCAAAAGTAACACCGAATGAACGTTATCCTAAAGAAGAACATCCCCAAAGCCATCAGCTTACATGGAACAGGGGAAGGATTCTGACGGACTATTACATGATATTTATTTCAAAAGGAAAAGGAACATTCTGTTCGGCATTAACGGAGCCGGTGGAAATTGAGGAGGGAACCTGTTTTTTTCTTTTCCCGGGAGTATGGCATCGTTACAGGCCGGATATCCGCTCGGGATGGGAAGAATATTGGATTGGCTTTCACGGGTACTATGTTGATCAACTGATGAAACAAGGCTTTTTTGATCCCAATCAGCCATGTATCAAAACAGGGCTGGATAGAGATATGCTGGTATTATTTAAAAAGATGATTGATGTTGTAAACGCCTCGCTTGTAGGTTACTCACAACAGATTGCGGGTTTAACACTTCAGATACTCGGTTTGGTCAATACCATATCGCTAAGTAAACAATATGATCATAGCCCGCTGGAAAAGGCAATAACGAAAGCAAAGTTCCTGTTACAGGAATCACTGGAGCACCCTGTAGATATCCCGGAACTTGCCCGGCAATTGCCTATGGGATATTCTGCATTCAGGAAGAATTTTAAGGCAGTAACGGGGCTGTCACCTAATCAATACCATTTAAATTTACGCATAGATAGGGCAAAAGAACTGCTTGAATCAACATTGCTTAACGTGGAGGAAATCGCAGATCAAACAGGGTTCGACAGCATTTATTATTTCTCCAGGATCTTTAAGAAGAAAGTTGGCCTTTCTCCTAATACTTATCGTAAAACATTTGCCGTTGAATGAAACGCCGTTGCAGGTAATTATGTTTCATCGCTTTATTTGCCTTTTATCTTATCGCGGTATTCACCGGGCGATAATCCCGTTTTTGATTTAAAGAACGTTACAAAATAACTGGCAGACTCAAAGTTCAGGTGAAAGGCAATTTCCTTTACCGGTAATATCGTACTGGCCAGCAATTCTTTTGATTTCTGCAATTTTATTTCAAGTTGATATTGTGCGGGTGAAAATCCTGTATACTGTTTAAATACTCTTCTGAACCAGGAATAGCCTATGTTTAGCGTTTTAGCGATGGATTCGGGAGTAACATTATCACCGGTTTTTTCGCGCATCATCATTCTTGCTTTATCAATCTGAGCGATGATGGCTTTATCTCTGAAAGAGTTGTTTTTCTCAGCGTAAAAGATGAAGCCCAACAGCAGGCTGGTAATGCCGGAAAGTACCTGCTGGTAGGCCATTTTCTGGTAATTGGCTGTTTCAATACCCTGGTTGAACAAAGCCACAATCTGTTCATTAAACCCCACATTATAGACCGGGCTTTTCCTGCAAAAGAAAAGATTACCGGTTAACTGTTTCATATAACTACCATTAAAACCCACCCAGTATTCATTCCATCCTTTGCCTTTAAGCGGCCGGTAGGTATGCCATTCGCCGGGAAATAACAACAGGATAGTACCGGCAACGACTTTAGTTAGCTTGCAGCTTGCCGATTCAAATGAACCTTCTCCTTCTGTAATGTACAGCAGGATGTATTCCTGCAATACCCTTCCGGTATTGGGACTGAACCAATATGCCGAAGGATGGCTTTTAGGAGGGTAGTCACTATTGGGCGATATAACCTGGAAACCAATAGTAGTGGTGTATAATCCCCACAGTTCGTCTGTTTCATTTACTGTCAGGTAATTGACGTTTTGATTCCTTTTATTTTTCATTGGTGTGTCAAAAAGTTAAATGATTCCATCAGAATTTATCACTGCACCTTTTAGATTCAGGTTACTTTGCATTACCAACTTAATTGAAAAACAGGATAGATGATTACTGAAATATTAAAGTTCCGACTGACTTTAAATTGTTTTATGGCGGAAATTTTTGATAGAAAGTTTTCATATAAAAGTAGCACTTTTTGTGATGATATCAACGTTTCATTCCGGCTGTAGATCAGCAACCGGGGGTTAAATTCACGTTTGAAAAATTAATCTTTATGAATGCATCAACCACCTGTCGGCCTGCCGCCGCACAGCAGTAACCGTCATTTCTAAATTGTAAATAATTCCACTACCAGCGATGTTTAAAACCAAAATCTCATGTTATGTTAAACAAGCAATTTGATTCTCTATTGCCTATCAAAGCATCATTTTTATTGCTATTCCTTTTGGGCATCTCACAAATTTCCTTTGCTCAGCAAAAAATAGTGGTAAGCGGTAATGTTGTGTCAGACAGCAGTCAACCCGTTTCCAATGTATCTATAAGAATAAAAGGCGGGACTGCCGGTGGAACCACTGATGAAAACGGCTCCTTTAAGATTAGCGTTGCTAAGGGTGCAGTCCTGCTTTTTTCTTCTATAGGATATGAAGTGAAACAGGTAACAGCCATGAAAGATGGAGAGGTACTAACGGTGATGCTTACCCCAAGCAATGCCAGGTTAAATGACATTGTGGTGGTTGGATACGGAACCCGCAAAAAAGAAACACTGACAGGCTCCATTGCTTCTGTTAAAGGAAGCGACCTGGTTAAATCACCGGCGGGTAATTTCTCCAATTCCTTAGCAGGCCGGTTACCTGGTTTGGTGGCTATTACCAGAACAGGCGAGCCTGGAAATGACGGATCCACCTTAAGAATACGTGGGGCCAATACACTTGGCGATAATTCCCCGCTGGTGGTTGTTGACGGCATTGCCGGCAGAAGCCTGGAACGGCTGGACCCCGCCACCATTGAATCTGTTACGATCTTAAAAGATGCGTCTGCAGCGATATACGGATCACAGGCGGCCAATGGCGTTATCCTTGTCACCACCAAACGCGGCGCATCCGGTAAGCCCACCATTCAATTCTCCCTGAACCAGGGATGGAATACACCTACCGTTCTTCCCAAAATGGCGGATGCGCCCCTTTATGCAGAGTTACAGAATGAAATTTCCGCTGCTTATCATCCCGGCGACCCATTGCCTTATTCGGCAGAAGATATCCAGAAGTATAAGGATGGCTCTGATCCCTGGGGGCATCCCAATACGGATTGGTTTAAAGAAACAATCAGGAAAAATTCCCCGCAACGCTATGGCAACTTAACATTGTCAGGCGGCGCTGAGGCCATAAAGTATTTCATTTCACTTGGATCGAATTTTACCGACGGGATTTTCAGGGACGGAGCTACCAACTATTCGCAGACTAATTTTCAAAGTAATATTGACGCAAAAGTTACTAACAACATCCGTTTGAGTTTTGATGTGGTTGGGCGGCAGGAAAACAGGAACTATTCAGGCGGTGGCGCCAATGGGGGAAGCGCCGATCAGGCACAAAATGTTTTCTGGGCATTAAACAGGTCTTTTCCTACCTGGCCCGCGAGATGGCCTAATGGCTTGCCCGGACCGGATATTGAATACGGCGCTAACCCGGTAGTACTGGTTACAGATGCAACGGGGTACACCAAATCAAGAAGTTATATTTTTCAGAGTAATGTAAGGCTCGTGGTTACTATTCCATGGGTAAAAGGACTGTCGTTAACCGGTAATGCAGCAATGGACAGAACTATTGTCAGTACCAAACAATTCAGAAAGCCATGGTTCCTCTATACCTGGGATAAAACAAGTTTAGATGCCAATGGAACTCCGCTGCTGGTAGCATCCAAGAAAGGAAACACTGATCCGCGACTGCAACAGTGGATGGATAACAATTCTAATGTAACCCTCAATGCGCTGTTAAATTATGACAGGGTTTTTGATAAGCATGATATTAAAGTTCTTTTTGCGGCGGAACGTATTGCCGGTGATAACATGAATTTCTGGGCTTTCAGGAGAAACTATACCAGCGATATTCTTGACGAACTGGATTTAGGAAGTAATGAATTAAAAGATAATGGAGGATCATCCGGTGTGGCCCGCAGGTTAGATTATTTCGGACGACTAAGCTATGCCTATGACGCAAAGTACCTCGCTGAATTTGTGTGGAGGTACGATGGCTCTTATATTTTTGATCCGGCCGGCAAGCAATTTGGTTTTTTTCCAGGGATATCCCTGGGATACAGGATCTCTAATGAAAAATTCTGGAAAGATAATATCGCTTTTATCAATGAAATGAAAATGAGAGGCTCCTGGGGAAAAACAGGTAACGACCGGATAGGGCCCTATCAATACCTTACAACCTATGGCTACAATGGTGGTTATGTATTTAATGAAAATGTTCCGCAACAGGCGTTGAAAGCATTACGTATTCCAAACGCCGGGGTTACCTGGGAAGTAGCCAATCAATCCAATATCGGTGCTGATGTGGAACTGCTCAATAATAAATTAGCGGTAAGCGCCGATTATTTCTACAACCTGCGTACCAATATCCTGGCCTACCGAAACGCTTCTGTGCCAGGTTCTGCCGGATTAAGCCTGCCGCAGGAAAATATCGGGGAAGTGGTTAACAAAGGCTTTGAATTACAGGCATCATATCGCGGTAGTGCCGGCGATTTCAAATACCAGGTGTCTGCCAACGGCGCCTGGGCAAAGAATCATATCAGGTTCTGGGATGAAACACCCGGCGTGCCCGACTATCAGAAGTCTACCGGCAATCAGATGAACGCAAGATTGTATTACCAGGCAATAGGTGTATTCGCAGACCAGGCAGCGATTGATAAATACCCTCATTGGACAGGCGCCCGCCCCGGAGATATTATATTCAAAGATGTAAATAACGATGGACAGATTGATGGACAGGACCAGGTTAGAAGCAACAAAACTACCATACCAACATTTACCGGCGGGCTCAGTATCGATTTACAGTATAGGAACTTCTACGCAAATGTATTATTCCAGGGAGCGGCCGGTGCGGAAAGATCCTACCGGACTTTTTCCGGCGGGCCAGGTGTCGGGAATTTTATGTACAACCTTGTAAAAGACCGCTGGACACCGGAACATCCAAGTGCTGTTAACCCGAGAGTATGGGAGCGTGGCGGCGCATATTGGATGACAGATGGGGAACCTAATAATACCTACTTCGTTAGAAGCAGTGATTATTTAAGATTGAAAAACTTTGAGGTTGGTTATAACCTGTCATCCGGCATTGCGCAAAAAATAGGCATACAATCGCTGAGGATCTATGTCAGCGCCCTAAACTTTTTAACGTTTACAAAGATGAAGGATTTCGATCCTGAATCTCCTGACGACGCTCCAGGCTCCATATGGGTGAACAGTGAAGTATATCCATTGAACAAAACCACTAACGTAGGATTAACGGCAACATTCTAAAATCAAAGTGTATGAATTACAGAAACTCAAACTTAATATATATCACTATCGGGTTTATGTCACTGCTGCTAACATCATGTGGCAAAAGTTTCCTTGACACAAAACCTTCCACGCAATTTACAGAAGCGGATGTTTGGTCTGATCCCAACCTCATACAACTGAACATGAACAGCATTTATAACCAGAACCCCTGGTCGTTCTTCATGACTTCGCTGGCTGTAGATGAGGCCCGATGCTATGATGCAGGAAATGATTATAATATGAGCAACATGCTGATGTCGCCTGATAATGCAGGCTGGGGCGACTGGAACGGCAGGTACAGCGCTATCCGGGACTGCAATATATTCCTGGAAAATATAGACAAATTGCCGGATGATCAGGCGCTGATTGATGGCGTTACACTAAAAGACAGGTTGAAGGGCGAAGCCACTTTTTTCAGGGCCTGGTATTATCAGTTACTCATCAGTTATTTTGGCGGTGTACCCCTGGTTACGAAATCCTATAAATTAACAGACAACTTTTCCGCCGCCCGGAACAGCTATGCAGAGTGCGTGCAATTTATTTCCGGTGAATGTGATAAGGCGGCTGCATTATTACCCCTGGTGAATACAGGTGTCAACAAAGGAAGAGTAACAAAAGGCGCCGCTTTGGCGCTTAAATCAAGAGTATTGCTTTATGCGGCCAGCGATCTTCATAATACAACATTTTCCGGGTTTTCCAACCCTGAGCTCCTGGGATATGTAGATGGCGACAGGAAGCAACGCTGGCAGGCAGCCAAAGCGGCCGCTAAGGCTGTAATAGACCTGGGCATATATGGTTTGTATCAGCCCGGTCCTGCATCAACAGAGGAGGCTGTTCAGAATTATGAGGACCTGTTTATCTCAAAAAATAGTATAGAAGACATCTTTATTCGTTATTACAATGCCTCCGTAAGCCAGGGAGTTGACTACTGGCAGGTTTTCCCAAATGGATATGGCGGTATTGAAACAAACGGCGCCCCCAGCGAATTGGTAGACGCTTATGAAATGAGTGATGGCACTAAATTCTCCAGAACCAACCCTGCACAGAATCTCGAACCATATAAAAACAGGGACCCGCGTTTTTATGCTTCCATTTTATACGAAGGGGCAAGGTTCAGGTCAAGGCCATCCAGCTTACTGGCAGCCGATCCCGTAGGAGTTTTGCAGGTAGGTACCTGGGAAAAGTGGGATGCCGCCGCTAATAAAATCGTGTATACATATGGGTTAGATAGCAGGAACAGCGTGGTTTATGGAGGCGGTTATAATAATACCGGTACCTGTATGCTTAAATTTATAAACCGCAAAACCGATATGTATGTAAATCACCAGGATGACCTCACCTGGCGCTTCATCCGTTACAGTGAAATCATACTCAATTATGCAGAGGCCTGTATTGGATTGGGAGAGGAGGCGGAAGCACGCACCTACATTAATATGATCAGGAAAAAAGCGGCCATGCCTGATGTAATGGATGCCGGCGCAGCCTTGTCAGCAAGATACCGGAATGAAAGGCGTATTGAACTGGTGTACGAAAACCACCGCTTTTTTGACGTGCGCCGCTGGATGATCGGGCCGGAAGCCTATCACCCAATGCATGGGGTTAAGGTGGTGTACAAACTGAATCCCGATCATACAACTGCCACCATTCCTACTATTACCCCCGTGGAGATCACAAGTGGAAAGTGGGATAATAAGGCCTACTTTTTACCAATCGCAAGGAGTGAAATGAATAAGAACGATAAGTTAGTGCAAAACCCCGGCTATAATTAATATCGCGTGTAGCATTGATGGATTTCTATTGAAAATAATATTCATACCAGTTATTAACTCAAAACAGTAATGAAATATACATATCTGAACATCTTTTTTACCGGTTGGTTGCTGACAATTACTTTGAATATATCCGGGCAATCTGAATGGCAAAAAAAATATAGCGACCCCAAAACGGTTCAACAAATGTTTGTTAGCCCCCCAATGTTCTATGCTCCGCATACTTTCTGGTTCTGGGATGATACCATCAGGGATGATCATTTTACAGCTACTATGGCAGAGGAAATGATGAAGCAGGGACTGAACCCCGGATATGCACATCCCCGGGGTTCAATGGATCGCTTAAACCCGGCATTTTCTTCATTGCCATATAAGCAATACCTGGAAAAACCCTGGTTCAGCAGTTTCGGGAATGCTATGCAGGCAGCAAAGAACAAAGGATTTACCCTGGGTTATTGTGATGAATACGACTGGCCAAGTGGGCAGGCTGCAGGACGGGTATTAGCGCAGCATCCTGAGCTGGAGGCAAAATACCTGGATTGGAAACGGTATAAGGTAACGGGGAAATCGACCGTTTATTATGATTCAACAGATTTTGCCGTGGCAGGTAAAATAGCCGGCAATGCCATTGATGCCTCATCGCTGCGGATCATTGGAGAAGGAAGCCATTTCAAATGGACGGCGCCGCCGGGCGAATGGGTGGTGTATACTTACACAAAAAAATTCCATCCCGGAATTGACGGTGGGAAAGTTAACTATCTCGATCCCGGATTAATGAAAGTTTTTATCCCGCTTGTTCACGCGCAGTACGCCAAACATTTTGCAAATGATATGGGGAAAACAATTCCTGGCGTCTTTGTTGACAATGAAGGCGACTATGGCTGGCGGATGGCTTGGTCAGAATATCTTGCCAAACGGTATAAGGAAATGAAAAACCAGGATATCCGTTTATGGCTTCCCCTTTTGACAGAAAAAGACAACAACGGTTTGTTTGCAAAAGCCCGTTGTGATTGGTTTGATGTTGTTTCAGACGTATATAACAAATGTTACTTTGAGCCTTTGGTGAACTGGCTCAAACAATACAACATGTATTACATCTCCAATCTGTGGGAAGAATCATTGTTGTTACAAACTGCCGCCATGGGCGATTTTATGCGCGTTACAAGAACAGCAACTATGCCCGGAACGGATTGTCTTTTAATGAAATCGCAGGATGTTCACGATTTTAAAGAAGTGCAAACAGTAGCCGAATTGGAAGATCGTCCTTTTATGAGTGAAATTATGGGCGTTGCAGGATGGGAGCAAACACCCGCTATGATGAAAATGACTATTAATTCTATTACATCATTTGGTATTAACCACGTGGTGCCACATGGAATTAACGTTAACCGGAAAATTGAACAGGATCCGTATCCGCCGGATTGGTTTACCGAAAATCCATATTGGCCTTATTTGCATAACTGGACGGACTTTTCCAGGCGAGCTGCTTTTGTAAACAGGCAAAGTAAGCTTGTGGCGGATGTTCTCCTGGTAAACCCGCTTGAAAGTATCTGGGCAAATGCTGAAGGCTTTTTTACGCATGAGGAAAATTTTGGCCTGCTGGAAGGCAAAGAAGTCTGGGATACGCTTTCACTCGAGATCAACCAGGTGTATTCCGATGCTATGAGAGAATTAAATAAAAATAACATCGACTTTTTAATCGCTGATAAATATTACCTGGATAAAGGAAAAACAGGAGCCATTAGTAGCGGTGCAAAGATCACTATTAATGACCACAACTTTTCGGCGATCGTTCTCCCACCGGCTTGTGTTATTTCTCATGCCGTTTCAGGTAAGATACTTGAATTTGCTAAAAAGGGAGGCGTTGTGCTGCTCCTGGGTACAACACCAGAAGGATCGCCGGAGAAAGGCATGAAAGATGCGTTGATCATTAGCCAGATGAATGCATTAAAGCGGTTGCCCAATGTTATTGATCTGTCGGGAGACAAAGACAGGCTGAGTAAAATGGTTACTGCTTTGAATGAAAGGGTCCGGCCACAGATCCGGTTGGAGAACTCAGGCCGGCTCTACACTGCTCACAGAACTATTTCCAATAACCACTTTTACTGGCTTGCCAATAACTCCGATACCGTGAGAAATTTTTCAGCCTGGTTCAGGGATGGCGATGGCATGGCGCAGATATGGAATTGCGAAACCGGGGAACGTACACCCGTTGCATACATGAAGGAGAAGGGATATAACAAAGTAAAAATGACTTTACAACCTTACGAAGGTTATTGGCTTGTATTTGAGCCCGGAACAAGCGATATGAATCCATTGGTACAGCATGAATCTGATTTAAAAGAAATTAAGCTCGATGATAAATGGACCATCAGTTATCCGGGGAAAGACACTGTTTATAAAACCACGGCCACTTCATTCACGTTAGCCGACAACGGGTTAAGTGAAGATCTTATGTTGTTGGCATATAATGATTCAAAATGGAAGTATACCAGTTTTATGACAGCGAAAAAGCGGAACGGGGATGGGCAGAAGGATGAAATAAAGGATAATGATGCCACCGGTTACCGCTACTGGAGGGTCAATATACCAGTTGGTGCAAAAACAGTAGTGTTCCCTGATAATATGATTGGCACAACGGTTTGGATGGATGGCGCAAAAACAGACGTAGCGGCGGCGTCAATTGACTTGCCTGCTGATGCACGGTTGCTGTCGTTTGCAAGGTCCGTCAAAAGTGAGCAGACGCTGACTGCCCCGTTGAAATTTATTGTTGGCAGCAAAGCAAACTGCACCCTGCAATCCTGGTATGCCTATGGACTTCAGCAGTATTCAGGATATATTGATTATGAAATACCTGTTGTGCTGAAAGATGTAAATACCAGGACTTCTATAGATCTTGGTGATGTAAAATATATGGCGGAAGTGTTTGTAAATGATAAACCCGTTGGAGACCGGCTATGGGCGCCCTTTGTATTTGATATATCCAAGTACCTGCAGGAGGGAGAAAATAAAATAAGAATACGGGTCGGGAACCTGATGGTTAATGAAATGTGGGTGAAATCGGATCTGGGCAAGCTCCGCACCTGGGGCTGGGTAGGTGTGCCCGATTTTAGTAAATATGACGCTGGTTTGTTAGGCCCCGTTAAGTTAATACAGGTAAAATAATAATACTATGGGCTTACAGGCATTTGCCTGGTATGCCTGATATTTTTCAAAAAGTTGCAGCTATATGAACACGTTACTCACGCAAAAGCAGATTCAATCTTATCGGGAAGATGGATTTTTATTAATTGAGAACTTTCTTAACCAGGAAGAACTTTCCCATTGGCGGCAGGTTATTACGGAGGCCGTTGAACAGAGGGATGGCAGGAAAATGCCCGGCAGTGATAAAAAAATGGGGGAAGACGACGGGATCAATAAGGAAAGTGAATATTTTGGAAAGGTGTTTGACCAGATGATTAATATCTGGCAAACAAACGATGCGGCAAGGCAGATTATGCTTGATGAGAGATTGGGCAAAATGGCCGCAGAATTAGCAGGGTGGGATGGTACCCGGATCTGGCATGACCAGGTGCTCATAAAACGTCCCTGGGCCAATCCTACTTCGTGGCACCTGGATACGCCTTTCTGGTCGTTCACCGATAAGCGGGCACTATCAATATGGGTAGCTTTAGACGACGCTACAAATGAAAACGGTTGTCTGTATTTTATTCCCGGGTCTTATCATGAAACCGGTTTTGAAAACCAGGGTATCGGGAAAAATATGGATGCAATATTCCAGGTTTACCCGCAACTTGTAACTAGAAGCGCTGTTGCTGCACCCATGAAGGCGGGTAGCTGTTCTTTTCATAATGGTTTAACAATACACGGCGCCGGGGCCAATATGACCAATGGCTTCCGCCGAGCGATGACTTGCGCTTATATGCCTGATGGCGCTAGATTTAACGGCATAAAGAATATATTAAGTGATGCGCAGGTAACCAGGTTGAAAGTCGGGGATCTGCTGGATGATGATGCACAGAACCCGCTGATTTATACAGCCGGGGTTCAATAGGCCCATCAGGTAATGCTGATTCAAAGTACATTCCATAAACTGTGTAAAACATATAAAACCGGAGTTCTTTCAGGGCCCCGGTTTTATATGTTTATGTTGGATTGAAAGGAGGAGTTTAATGAGATGTTTTCCTGATGGAAAAGCTAACAGGCGTACTACAATGTTTATTCAGGGAAATGCTGCCATTGTTATTCGCCTGAAGCCGGGTAATATCTTTGTTTGTTACTACTTCATATTTTGAGCCTGGTTGCAATCCATTAATGGTGAATTGATAGTTGCCGTGTGATGAAATAGTCCATGCAAATACATCATTCTTCCACGAAGTAATTTTCATGTCAATACGGTTGCCCGGATCTGCACGAACCAGGAGTTGCGCAGTATCTTTATTACCAGGGTAGAACTTAAGCGTGTTCCCGCTTTTATCCGCACCAAAAGGTTCGCTGCTTTTTACAGAAAAGCTACCGGTGCTCATTAAATAATCATTAACGCTCAATTCAAGGTGATAAACGGTATGCCTGTGGATATATGAAAACTTCGTTCCGTTCAGGGTTTCAAGCATATTGGGTTCCAGCCCCATCCTGTTCCATTTTGGACGAAGGCCGTAAATATCCTTGTATAACGCTGTAATGCTGGTACAGATGCCAGCCAGGATATCATCCCCCAGTCCAAGTTGGGTTGTTCTGCTGTAGCGCTGGGAAGAGAGTCCGTCTTTTTTATACTGATCAAGGAGATGATTAATGAATTTAAGCGCAATGTGCTTATCATATTTCACATAGGCGTTGATACCAAGATATCCCCATGTTGGGAATATATCCCCGTTTTCATATTTAGGGAAAGGCCAGTTGCCATCGCTTACCTCTTCTCTTTTAAAGGAATCGAAGCAAAGCGGCCAGTGAAACAGGTGTTCTGCCGTTGTTCTTTGTTCTATCTGATCAAGAATAAGTTTTATTCGTTCCTTGTCGTCACACAATCCAAAGGCAATGGCAGCGAAATTTACAGGAGTAACCAGGTTATCGCCATGAATGGTGTTGTCTTTATCACGCCAGTACACATACTGTTGTTTGGCTGGCGACCAGAAGCCGCCTTCATCAACCGGCCTATTAAATGCACTTTTAAGACGGGCGGCTATCGCTGAATAATGGCCGGCCATTTTATGATTGCTTAAAATCGTTTCACATTTGGCCCATAGCGTTAATGCTTCGTATAATTGCGCATTTACAAAAGCGTTTTCAAAGCTTGCCCAAACAATGTCTAACCAGTCGCTTGCCTTTTTTTCCGCTACGCCGTTATTCATCATTTCATAGATCCCGTTGTTGTTGGAATCCCGTTTTATCAGCCAGTCCAGCGCCTTTTCACAGCTTGCTTGATGTGCACGCAGCCATTGCAGGTCACCATTCAACTCAAACAGTTCGCTTGTATTGATCACATAGCCCGTTTGTGAATCAATGGTATATCCCCACATGGCTTCATAATAGCCTGTTTGCGGGTTATACGTGCCGGGAATTTCATCGCCGGGTACATTATGCCAGCGGGATAACACACGACCATCGTTGAGGATCGCCTGATCTCTTTCCTGGTCCAATGTTGCCGCCAGGTTTTTTATATAGTGTGGATCATTCAATGCCATCCCGATCTGCGCAAAAAATGGCTCATGGAGACATTTCCAGTTGGTGAGCCAGCCATTTGCGCCTACTATATTGTTGTCTACCACGCCATACCGCCCGGTTGTATTTAAAAGCTCGCGTACTGCTGTTGCATCAATACCGGGAAGCGTTCCTCTTGCATATTCCTTATTGTAATCAATGTATTGTAGTTCCAGGCTTAGCTTTACGCGTCCTTTTTTTACCTGGAAGGGAGCAAATACATCGTACTTTTGTGATACGAAGCGGCTCAGGTGATGGCGTTGCTGCAATTCGGAGTCAGTTAGCAATTGTGTAAAAGTGAATTCGCCATTTTCGCTGTGGGAATATTTTGAAGCCATTTTATTTGCGCTTCCTGGTTGAGGCGATATCCTTAACGCATCTCCCGAATCAGCATTCCAGAATGTTACGCCACCTGTATGAACGCCATAGGTATCGTTAATTTGTTTTAGGTATTTGCACCAAACCATCCCGCCGTTATCAATAATTCCTCCTTTCCAAACGGATAGATCTGTAAAATTCCATTTTGGAAAGGCCATGTCTTCCAGGTCGGTTGTTGTGCTATAGTTGCGGGTAATATCCCAGGTTATTTTATCTCCTTTGCTGGTAAAGTCCCATGTTTCTTTAATTTGAAGCGCCCCGGTTCCATAGGTGATACCACTTAGCGATATGCCTTTCGGGGTATTTGTTATTTTAATATCGCCTGTTTGATCAGCAGATGAGGCGGTCCCACTTCCTGCAGTGATACCGGTGTATACACCCGAAGATGATATCGTATTTTTATTTTTCAGGTTTACCTGTTTAATAATGCATCCCTTTGAATAGTCAATCCTGATGGAAAGCTTTTGATCAGGAGTGGTAATTGTAATTATTTTGGAAGCCCGGTTGTGTAGGATACCATTTTGTGAAAAACATAGATCGGGGATCAATATGAAACTGATAATAATTGCTAATATTCGCGTCATAAACGGGATAGAATTGAACACCGGGAGCCCACTGGCATAACAGTGCTGGTAAAGATTGTTTGTAAAATTAATAATATCCTTCGGTTGGCCTGCCTGCACCAGCTAATTTACGTCCGAATATTAAGAGCGTTTTTATATGAAAGCGTTTTTTATTTGTACTTTTTGCCAGTTGCCGGCTGCCTGTATTTTGAGGTGTTGATGTGGTACTCCTATGACAGCAGCCTATTCAAAAGGTAGAAATAAATATTATCTGTATTACAGATGCCAGCATCATAAGAGCGATAATTTCCAGGTGAGAAATTGCATACTATGATGGAGCTTTTAAGTTTTTCTGAAAAACAGGTGAACCATATAGTTACTGAATGCAAGGACGGGCTAAAGGACCATTTCAAGAAAAGTTTAAAAATACTGCCAGAAGGAGAAAAACAACGAGAGAGAGTCGAACAGAAAATTCACAACCAGGAAGAGAAATGGATGAATGAACCTGAAAATGATTTATCAGAAAAGTAATCTTTAATTAAGAAGGTGTTCAAACATAATCTGGTGTTTAAAGCGAGGCTATATCGAACCGCTACTATCGAAGGAGTCTTCAGGTATAACGCATTGATTTTAAAAGAAAAAGGTCTCATCGATTTCGATGAGACCTCTCTTTCAGAAGTGTCACTCCTGAGAAGTACCCCGGAACGGAGTTGAACCGTCACTCGCATTGCTGCGAACGGGATTTTAAGTCCCGCGTGTCTACCAATTCCACCACCAGGGTCTGTAGGGAATAATCAGAGCGAAAGACCGGGCTCGAACCGGCCACCCCGACCTTGGCAAGGTCGTGCTCTACCAAATGAGCTACTTTCGCGTTATTAATAAGAACTTTTTTTGTTGGGATTGCAAAGATAGGAATCTTTTCGAAGCTGCAAAATTTTTTTAACGTTGAATTAAAATATTTTACGAATGCCTTTTTTTTAAACTGCATCAGGGATTCAGCTCATAGCCGTATTTCACCATCCCTAACAACTCTTTCCCTTTGCCATAGCACGTTTCACTCAAAGGTAATCCATTCGGCTGATATTCATACTGCCAGATTGTATACGACGACGTTTGTGCGTTAACGGTAGTCATCTTCACCAGCTTTCCCTGCGCATTATACTCAAAAATATAGTCCGGCAACATACGCTTCTTCGCAGGCTGATAACGGTACACATCTGTGAGCCGCCCCGCCTTGTCGTAGTTATAATAGATCTTCGTTCCACGACGCGTATCCAGCTCTTCAATCACATTCCCCGCACTGTCGGTTTTAAACGCTACCACCGTGGAGTCGCCGCCCTTACGCTGTATCAACTGCTGTAACCGTCCCGCCGTATCATAACGGTACGTCCGGCTTTCATCAAAACGAAGCTTACTATCTCGCGCAATGGAAGTGCTGCTGATATATTGCAGCCGCCCCCCTTCGTCGTAACGGTACTGCGTGGTAGTCACACTTGCACCGGAACTGTCTACTGTTCTGGTCAACTGCCCCTTCGCAGAAAACGTAGAAGTCATAGCCGAATAACCGGTGGAGCTGGACTGTGTCTGCGCCCTCATCTGCCGGTATGTGGGATTCAGGTTGCGTTCACAACGGAAGTCCCGGTCCGGCTGCATATCTGCATCCAGCGTCAGCACCTGCTGCGTTTTTACCTTGTTTTCCTTTAGCAGCGCCATAGTCGCTACGGTTTGCTGCGTGTTGTAAATGTCCTGGAAGTAATATTGACTAAAACCCCTGGCCGCAAATGCCAGTATACTCAGTGCCAGTAGGATCGTTTTCTTCATGCCCGTAAAATCGCTGATTTTTGAATGTTCAAAGGTAAAACGCAAAAATCATATTAAAATTTTTTAACCGGACTTTAACCGGCTATAATTCATCATTTCTTTTTTATCTTGCCTGCTGTTACAACCAAAAATATCTAAATCTCTTGAAATCACAACCTTTACGTAAGGAGAAAAATTGCCTGAACTGCGGCACAGAAGTCCCTGAACGGTATTGCACACACTGCGGACAGGAAAATACCGTACCACATGAAACATTCACCCACCTGGTTAAACACTTCGTGGCAGATATCTTTCATTACGATTCCCAGTTCCTCACTACCCTCAAATACCTGCTTTTCAGACCAGGATTCCTTTCCAGGGAATATATGGCTGGCAAAAGAGTACGCTACGTCAACCCGATAAAATTATACGTCTTTATATCCTTCGTTTTCTTTTTTGGCCTGTTTACATTGCAACACGGCAACGAAAAGGAATCCGGCGAATTCGTTACGGAACGCTCCCTGACCCAGGCAAACAATGGCGATACCGTGAAAACAGGCATTGAAACCCTGGACCAGGCGCTCTCTGATTCTTCTCCCACCAGTATAAAGAAGAATATGAACCGCTATCATACAGTGGAAGAATTTGATGCGGCGCAACGGCAATTGCCTGACTCGGAACGCCTTCACGGCGCAGAAAAGTCGGTATACCGGCGGATTATCGGCGTGCGCCAGAAATATGGAGAAGACTCCAAAAAGGCCATTATTGAAATGTTCAACCATAATGTGCCCAAGTTGATGTTTGTCCTGCTGCCGCTTTTTGCCCTGTTCATGACGTGGATGTACCGCAAGCAGAAAAAATGGCTGTATGCCGACCACGCCATTTTTGCCATCCACCTGCATTCCTTTAGCTTTATTATCGGCCTCACCGGGCTTCTCCTGGAATTTATTTTCCATAACGATATCTTTATGACCATAGGCTGGTGGATCATCTTCATTTACCTGGTGCTGGCGCTCTGGAACAATTACCAGCAAAGCTTCAGGAAATCCCTGCTGAAAGGCATTGTGCTGAGCATAGCTTATGGGATGTCAACAGGCATCGTATTCCTCATCTACATTTTACTGATGTTTATGATATTTCTTTAACTTTAAAAGATGCAACCGGAATTTATTATCATACACCAGCAAGTGGCGCCCTATGTTGCCCACATCCAATTAAACCGCCCAAAAGAACTGAATGCATTAAACCTGCAACTCATGGGCGAACTGAGAGATGCCCTCAAAGCCCTGGATGCGGACGATGAAGTACGGGTAATCGTTCTCAGCGGCAACGAAAAAGCCTTCGCCGCAGGCGCTGATATTAAACAAATGGCCGGGAAATCGGCCATAGACATGTATAATATCGATCAGTTCAGCACCTGGGACACTATAAAAAAAATAAAGAAACCCATTATAGCCGCCGTTAGCGGCTTCGCCCTAGGCGGCGGCTGCGAACTCATGATGCTCTGCGATATGATTGTAGCCAGCGAAACAGCCCGCTTCGGACAACCGGAAATAAAACTCGGCGTGATGCCCGGCGCCGGCGGTACACAGCGCCTTACCCGCGCGGTAGGAAAAGCCCTCGCCATGGAAATGGTGCTGACCGGCCGCTTTATTACGGCGGAAGAAGCACTCCGGGCCGGACTTATTAACCGTATCGTGCCCGTGGAACTGTTCCTGCAGGAAGCCATAAAACTTGCTGCGGAAACAGCCGCCATGAGTCCGGTAGCCCTTAAAATGGCCAAAGAAGCCGTTTTAAAAACTTTTGACACCAGCCTGGAAGAAGGATTACATTTTGAACGTAAAAATTTTTATCTTCTCTTTGCATCTGAAGATCAGAAGGAAGGCATGCAGGCGTTTATTGAAAAAAGACCTCCTGTATTTAAGGGCAAATAGCCCGGAACTTTATTGAAAACCATTATTTTTAATATGTGACTTGTTAACCTTCCACTGATAAATAATGCTGTTAACTGCCGGGAAAAGTGGTACCCGATAGTTGTTGTTCGCCCCCTTTAGTATCACAAAAAAAATTTAACCATGAGTGCGAGAAGGATTCCTGTTGCATCACTTTTATCGCTCACTATCTGCGCGTTTGCATGTAATAGCCCCGCCCAGAAAGTAAGGGCGATTGTACTGGCCGACCAGTCTAACCTGCCACCTACCGATACCATGATCGCTGGTGGCGATACTATTCAGACAGACATGGTCGCATCCTGGAACAGTTTCCTGCAATTCGATGGCAAATATGCCATGGAAAGCGGTCTTTTTGAAGCCGAGCCACTGAAAAGCAGGCTTAACGCATTGATAGGTAAAGCCCGCAAATCTTTTTTTGAAAGATTAAAAGTAACACCACCCATAGAAGTGGAAAATAAAATACTTTTTAACGAAGGATATATGCCCGGAAAATCAGGCTATGATGAAGCTGTTATTGCCATAGATATGGATCGGGACATCATTTACATCGGCTTCACCGTGAACAGGAGTCTCATGCTCTTCAGCGAAAAAGGAGATACCGACTACCCGGAAAAATTCCTGCAGTGGATGCAGAAATATGAACGCTGAAAGAAAGAAGGAAGACCACCGGCCTTCCTTCTTTCTTTATCTTAATTATCAAACTTATTCTTCAACGCGGCCAGCTTAGCCTGGAAGTCGTTCAGCGGCGCCTCTTTAGCCGCCGGCTTATTCACTTTCTTCTGCTGATGCGGCTGCTCGCCGCGGGGCTCCCTTCTGGCTCCCTGCTGCTGGGAACCGCCGCCACCGCCTTTCTCGTTGTCTTTCATCGATAAGGAAATACGCTTACGCGCCACATCAATTTCCAGTACCGTCACCTGCACCTTCTGATTCAGTTTAACCGCTTCATTAGGATTGCTGATAAATTTATTGGAGAGATGGGAAATATGCACCAGCCCATCCTGCTTTACACCAATATCCACAAATGCACCAAAAGCAGTAATGTTGGTCACCACGCCCGGCAACACCATCCCCGGCTTCACATCTTCCATCTTATGAATGCCTTCGGCATATTCAAAAATAGAGATCTCGTCGCGCGGATCACGGCTAGGCTTAGCCAGCTCCTTCAGGATATCTTCCAAAGTCAGTAAACCTACTTCGGCACTCACATAATCCTTCGGGTTAATTTGCTTGCGCAGCTCTTCTTTGCCCATCAGATCCTGTACAGTGCTGTGTTGTTTGGCCGCCATTTCCTTGATCAGGTCATACCGCTCCGGATGCACCGCTGAATTATCCAACGGGTTATCGCCATTCTCAATACGCAAAAAGCCCGCGCATTGCTCAAACGCTTTATCCCCTAAACGGTGCACTTTCTTCAGCTGCATACGGTTGCTGAATGCGCCGTTTTCTTTACGGTACTTTACAATGTTCTCCGCAAGGGAAGGGCCCAAACCGGAAATATACGCCAGCAGGTGCTTGGATGCCGTGTTCAGGTTCACACCCACATTGTTCACACAGCTCACCACCACACGGTCCAGGCTCTGTTTCAACGACGACTGGTTCACATCATGCTGGTACTGTCCCACACCAATAGCTTTCGGATCTATCTTCACCAGTTCGGCCAGCGGATCTATCAGCCTGCGGCCAATGGAAATAGCGCCACGCACTGTTACATCATGCTCCGGGAACTCCTCACGGGCCACCTCTGAAGCAGAATATACAGATGCGCCACTTTCATTCACCATAAACACATTGATCTTTTTGCCAAAATCAATCTTCTTCACAAACTCTTCTGTTTCACGGCCCGCAGTACCATTGCCCACAGCAATAGCTTCGGTATCATATTTAGCTGCCCACTTCTTCAGCAGGGCTTCTGCATCATCTCTTTTGTAATTTTTTTCCAGCGGGAAAATAACATCGTTGTCCAGCATATTGCCCTGGTTATCCAGCGCTACTATTTTACAACCTGTTCTGTAACCCGGGTCAATGGCAATAACGCCCTTTGGTCCCAGTGGCGCTGCCAGCAACAGCTGCCGCAGGTTTTCCGCAAATACTTCGATTGCTTCCTGGTCCGCTTTTTCTTTTGCAGCTGTCCGGAACTCATTCTCCAGGGAAGGACGCAGCAAACGCTTGTAAGCATCTGCCGCCGCTTTGGTTACCTGTTCTGCGGCCTTGCCTTTACCTGTCACAAATTGTTTGCTGATCAATGCATTGGCATCTTCCTCTACCGGCGCAATAGAGCTGAACAGGATACCCTCGTGCTCCGCACGCAATATTGCCAGCACCCGGTGAGAAGGCATCTCCCGCAGATCCTCTGAAAACTCGAAATAGTCTTTATATTTATCGCCTTCGGCTTCTTTTCCTTCTACTACTTTAGACGTTAGCTTGCCGGTATTGGCAAATAACTTACGCAGCTTATCACGGCACTCCGCGTTTTCATTGATCCACTCCGCAATAATATCACGCGCACCTTTCAACGCCTCTTCAGACGTAGCTACCTGCTCATTGATAAATGTTTCCGCCGCTGAAATATCACCGTCCTGCTGCTCAAACAACAGGGTAGCCAACGGTTCCAGGCCTTTCTCAATGGCCACTGTGGCACGGGTTTTACGCTTAGGCTTGTAAGGCAGGTAAATGTCTTCCAGCTCTGCCAGTACCCAGGTGTTTTCTATTTTGGATAATAACTCAGGCGTCATTTTTTCCTGCTCAGTGATCGTTTTGATAATAAAATCACGACGGTCATCCACCTCCTTATAACGCTTCTGCAGGTCTTCAATACGGCCTATCTGCACCTCATCCAGACTTCCCGTTACCTCTTTACGGTAACGACTGATGAATGGAACCGTTGAACCTTCAGATAACAGGGCCATGGTGTTTTCTGCCTGTTTACCGGAAATACCCAACTCCGATGAAATAAGCGCAATGTGTTTCGGATTCATAAATCAATACATTTTGGGATTTTTTGATTGCCAGATGCCGGTTTTGTAACCACAATAATTACAAAAATTACCATCTCCAAACCATGAAATCGCTACCATTTAATAGCTCGCAAATGTAACTAAAATGGCCTTTTTACCAAGAAAAAGTATTCCCCATTTTTACACGTCCGCATTTGGTTCTCCGGACCCGTTCCTGCCCGGAATCATCTATGAATATTAAAATCCCCAAATGATCCCTATTTTTACAAAATATGGAAAAGACAGCTACATTTGATCGCCTCCTGCAGATCATGGACGATTTAAGGGAAAAGTGCCCCTGGGACCGCAAGCAAACCATTCAAACGCTTCGTCAGCTCACCATCGAGGAAACCTATGAGCTGGCAGATGCCATCACCGATGAAGACTGGAAGTCCATCAAAGAAGAACTAGGGGATATCCTCCTCCATATCGTGTTCTACGCCAAAATAGGCTCGGAACAGCAAAAATTTGATATAAACGACGTGATAAACGGCGTATGCGATAAACTCATCCACCGCCATCCGCACATTTATGGCGATGTAAAAGCCGATACGGAAGACCAGGTAAAACAAAACTGGGAAAAACTTAAACTGAAAGAAGGTAAGAAATCCGTGCTCAGTGGCGTTCCCCTGTCGCTCCCCGCGCTTGTAAAGGCCATGCGCCTCCAGGAAAAAGCCAAACAAACCGGCTTCGAATGGGATAATACCGCACAGGTGTGGGATAAGGTAAAAGAAGAAGTAAATGAACTGGAAGCAGCAGTGAGCAGCGGGAATATAAATGATATGGAAGATGAATTCGGCGACGTGATGTTCTCTTTGGTGAACTATTCCAGGTTCCTTAATATCGACGCGGAAAATGCCCTCGAACGCACCAATAAAAAGTTCCAGCGCCGCTTCCAGGCAATGGAAGTACTGGCACTGGAACAGGGCCGTACCCTCAACGATATGACCTTAACGGAAATGGATACACTCTGGAATAAGGTGAAAGCCACAGAGCAATTATAAATAGTTCCTTAATACACCCGCATTGATCGATACTAAAGAAATACGGCTTTTTTTCCTGCGACATGGCTATCTCCTGATCATTGCAGCCTGGTTGTTTACCTTCGCTTTCCTGTTCAGTAACTACTGGTCGTACTACTCGTCCCCGCAAGGCGTGAAGCGCAGCATGGAAAAGAGTATCCACCAACGCGAAAAAACATTCGAAAAACTCGTTAAAGATACCGGCCTCACCGCCTCCCTCCTCCGGCGCAGCTACGACCAGAAAACACTGGACAAACTTACCGGCATGGAGTACTACCTCTTTGCCTACGATTCCAATAACACCGGCATCTGGCTTACGTTCTGGAATACCAGCCAGGTACAGCCGGAAGAACTGCAAACGTCACTGGAAAACGGCGAGCGGTTCATGAAGCTGAAAAATGGCTATTACGAAGTCATCACCCGGAGGGTGAAATCAGCCCCGGGCCACGCCCAATACCTGGTGGCAGCCATTCCCGTCCGCATGGAATATGCCATTAAGAACAACTACCTCGTCAATCACTTTTATGACAAGGAAGAACTGGGAGAGGAGTACAGCATCCTGCGGGAACAACCCGCCCTGGTGGTGCCGGAACATATTATCCTGCCGGTAAATAACGGGCAGGAACAAACGCTGTTCTTCCTCGATTACAACACCGGCATGCACGTACATCCCTCCAACAACCTGAGCATATTGCTGCGGGTGTTGGGCTGTATCTGCGTACTGATATTCCTCAACCTCTTTGCCACCCTGCTGGCAAAAAGCACCAACCCGCTGTATGGCTTCCTGTTCCTGTTCCTTATCGTGTTCGGTATGCGGGTGCTCAGCTACGTATACCCGTTTCCGTTTAACCTGAAGGAACTCAATATCTTCGATCCCAGGATCTATGCAAAAGATGAAATCTTTTACTCACTCGGCGATCTGCTGATCAACGTATTACTCACCTTCTGGATGGTCCTCTTCTTCCGGGAACACGTAAAAACCATCAACCCGCCGGTGCTCAAAAAAAGATGGGCGCAAAGCGTGGTGATCATCATCGCCAGCCTGATCCTCTATATCGTGGAGCAATTCCTGGCAGACCTCATCCAGAGCCTTGTAATAGATTCCAAGATCTCTTTCGATGTTACCAACCCCTTCAGTCTTACAGAATACAGTATCATCTACAGCATTATCGGCTTCATGGTACTGGGCTTTATATCTTTCAGCTTTTTGTTCTTCTCCCAGATCATCAACTACCTGCTGAATGAACTCACCAATTTCCAGTACCGCACCAAATACATTTGGCTGGCGGCTGTAGGGATCATCTGGCTGCTGTTCCGTATCCATAACCCCGAACTGCCGTTTTCGGTTACAATGGTGATCTGGCTGCTGATTTACATCGTGCTGCTCGATTTTCTCGCAGATCGCTTTGAAAGCAGTATGGCCACCGTACCCTTTCTCTTCTGGCTCTTCCTGCTCACCATCACCACCTCCGGCGCACTGGTACATTATAACAATCATAAGGAGCTGTATGCCCGTCAGAAGCTCGCAGAAGACCTGTCCAAGCAAAAGGACCCTTACCTGGAAATGCTGCTGAATGATATCGGTAAAAAGATAGAACATGATGAGGCCATCCAGTTTTTTTTCCAGGACCGCAGCAGCAGGATCCACCGTAAGTCGGCGTTCGACACCCTGCTCCTGCCCAAATACTTCCAGGGCTACCTGAGCCGCTTCCGGGTGAACATTTATGCATATGACGAAAACGGCGCCTCCCTGTTTTCTTCGGATACCGTTAGCTTGTTAACTTTTAACCGGCAGATATTTACCGAATCGGAAGCCTCTCCTGCACTGGTGCCCGGCAACGACCTGTATTATTATGAACGCAGCTTCAACGACTACAGCTATATCGCAAAAAAAGAGTTTCACAACGCCAACGGGGAAGTTACCGGCTGGCTGGTATACACCCTGGCGCCAAAGCCGGTAAGCAGCGAACGGCTTTATCCGGAACTGCTGGTGGAAGGGGATATGAGCGATCCGGGCCGCGAATACGCAGGCGCTTATTCATTTGCCGTATACGATAAAGGCATTCTCGTAAGCAATAACAATGACTTCCCGTTCCCGGTCCGTTTATATGCGCATGAACTGCCAGCCGCAGATGTTACCGTAAAATCCATCAAAGGTTATTCAGAACTGATCTACCGCGCTACCCCCGAAAAAGTAGTGATAGTGGTAAAGGAAAACAGGATGTTCGTGGAATTCATCACCCTGTTCGCCTACATGTTCTGCCTGTTCCTGCTCATCATCGCCGTATATAAAGCATTCGACCTGCTCATCAAAGCAAGAATGCGGATCAGCAACCTCCGGGCACTGATCAATATCAGCATCCGCAAAAAAGTACATGGCACCATCATCTTTGTTGTTATTTTCTCCTTCCTGATATTGGGTATCACCACCATCAAATTCTTTATCTACCGCTCGGAAATGCAGAACCGGGAAAGGCTCAGCAAAACCATGAGGGAGGTATCGAAAGATGTGGAAAAGGTATTGGAAAACCAACGCGACCTGGACCAGGTAGGGGATATGTATGATTCAGAACTGATGAAAAAGCTGTCGGCCTCCCTCTCGGATATTGCCAATGAAAGGGCCCTGGATATTAATATCTACGACCGTGATGGCAACCTGCAGCAAACCACGCAGCCGATGATGACCGATAAAGGTTTAATCTCCACGAAGATAGATCCGCAGGCCTTCTACAGCTTATACCGGTTGGAACAGATCCAGTTTATCCATACAGAATACATTGGGGTGATGCCGTTCCTGTCGGGTTACATGCCGTTGCGCAATCATGATACACATGAAGTGATCGCTTACCTGAACGTTCCTTATTTCGCCACACAAACGGAATTGAACCAGCAGATCTCGAACTTCCTCGTGGCCCTCATCAATTTCAACGCTTTCATTTTCCTCATTGCGGGAATGGTGGCGTTGCTGATCACCAATTCCATCACCCGCTCGTTCTCGCTGGTAACAGAAAAGCTCCGGCACGTAAACCTGGGTCAGCGCAACGATGAAATAGAATGGGATAAAGATGATGAGATCGGCGCGCTGGTAAAAGAATACAATAAAATGGTGCGCAAGCTGGAAGTAAGTGCGGTACGCCTGGCTAAAAGCGAAAGGGAAGGGGCCTGGCGTGAAATGGCGCGGCAGGTAGCCCATGAAATCAAGAACCCGCTCACGCCCATGAAGCTGAGCATTCAATACCTGCAACGCGCTATCGCCGGCGATTCTCCCAATGTAAAGGAGTTGTCGCGCAAAGTAGCCGGCACACTGGTGGAACAGATTGAACACCTGTCTAATATTGCGTCCGACTTCTCTGCCTTTGCCCGCATCGGTGAACCCAACAACGAAGAATTCCTGCTCAATGAAGTATTGTATTCCCTCACCTCCTTGTACCAGGGGCATGAAGATTGTGAAGTTACCTACATACAACCCGCACACGATTTTTATGTATTTGCAGATAAAACCCAGATGAACAGGCTGTTCACCAACCTGTTGCTGAATGCCATCCAGGCCATCCCCGACGACCGTAAAGGACAGATCGTGGTACGGCTGCAAATGACGTCCGACAATCACGTGATCGTGAGCGTATCCGACAATGGCGAAGGCATTTCCACAGAGATTCAATCCCGCATTTTCGTTCCCAACTTCACCACCAAGTCGTCCGGCACCGGCCTCGGACTGGCCATGTGTAAAAACATCGCTGAACAGGCAAGAGGGGAGATCTGGTTCGAAACGAAGCTGAACGAAGGCACTACGTTCTACGTAAAGCTGCCACTGCAAGGGCGCTAATGCAGCGGGTTTTGTCTTTCTCGCTGATTACGCTGATTATACTGATTTTACTTTTGGATTTTATAAATGATTTTAAAAGATCGGGGAGATATAGGCGGATCTATTCGCTCATCTCTCCCCGGATATTTAAATCAGTTATAAAATCAAAAAAAATCCAAAAATCCAAAAAGTAAAATCAGTATAATCAGCGTAATCAGCGAGAAAGACAAAACCCGCTTCTATCCACAAACTCAAAGTAAAATCAAAACATAATCAAATCAGTGCAATCAGTATAATCAGCGTAATCCTGCTCCAAGACAATTTACATCGCCGAAGGCGATCGGCGATCCCCGCAAAAAAAAAGACGCCCTGGAATACCAGAGCGTCTTCAAAATAATTTCTTGCTGTTTACTGCTGTTGTGCGTCGTCTTTCGCTACAAAGCTTTCTTTAATTTTTTCCAGCAGTTTACTTTCGATCATTTGCTGCGACAGTTGTATCATGTTTTTAAAGGCAGTTTCCTGGGAAATACCATGACCAATAATTACTGGTTTGGAAACGCCTAAAACGGGAGTACCGCCATATGATTCAGAGTCAAATTTCTTCATGTAGTCATCCTGGATATTACGTCTCAGCGCAATTTCATGGAATGATTCGGCCATCTTAAGTACGATGTTTCCGGTAAAGCCTTCGCATACAATTACATCTGCTTTTTCGGAGAGGATATCCCTTCCTTCAATGTTGCCGACGAAATTAATTTGTTTGCTTTCTTTTAACAGCGGGTAAGTTGCCTGCGCAAGCAGGTTGCCTTTGCCTTCTTCTTCGCCGATATTCAGTAAACCAACTTTAGGATTGGGTACCTGAAGAATATGTTTGGAATATAGGGATCCGAGAAGGGCAAATTGTGCCAGGTTTTCAGGTTTGCAGTCGGCGTTGATACCTACGTCAAGCAAGAGGCCGTACGTGCCGTTTTCACGGGGTACCAGAGTAGATATAGTAGGACGTTGCACTCCCTCTATGGCTTTAATGGAATAATAGGTGCCCACCATCATGGCGCCGGTATTACCTGCGCTGATGAAAGCATCTATTTTTTCATTCTTCAATAAATGAAAACCGATAGAGATGGAGGATTGTGGCTTCTCTTTCAGCGCCTTGGTAGGGTGTTCATCCATCCCGATTACCTGGGATGAATGAACAACTGAATATTTTGATTGGTCCAGCTGTGCGGCTGCAATTAAAGGAGCTAACTGTTGTTCGTCTCCAATTAAAACCAGATGCACCTCAGATGCAACAGTGTCTAAATATAATTTTACTCCTTTTACTGCTTCTGTGGGAGCGAAATCGCCACCCATCATATCAAGCCCGATTCTCATGTAACTCAAGGTTTGTTCTTGTTAGCTCGGGTAAAAATAGTAAAATAATTTATTATTTAGCTGCGCTCTGTTTTTCCAACACTACTTTTCCTCTGTAGTACAGTTTGTTTTCCACCCAATGAGCACGGTGTCTCAGGTGCACTTCACCGGTTGCGCTGTCTGTGCTTAATGTATCCGCTACCGCCTTATAATGCGTTCTTCTCTTTGCTGATCTTTGCTGAGAATGTCTGCGTTTAGGATTTGGCATTTTATTTAATTTTTAATTGTCCTTAAATTTATCCAATCCTTTCCAGATTGGGTTATCGTTTTCTTTTGCCTGCTGGTTCATTTGCTCCAGCATTTCAATCACTTTCGGATTACACCCGCTTTTGCCGTCCGCATTGTCGGGATGTATACGTTGCATTGGAATGCTCAGATGGATGAACTCGTATATAAATTCTGCCACGTTCAAATGGCTCTCTGTCTTCAGTATATACGATACATCCGGATCTTCTTCTCCACTTGCCAGCTCTTCCGGATTCTCCACCAGCTTTACTATCTGGTTAAAATCATCCCATAGCTGCATCTCAAAGGGCTCTCCACACCGGTCGCAGGTAACGGTTACCTTACCACCTATCGCAAATTTCAGTAAGAAGAAGTTACTCTTCTTGTCTAAAGTGAGATTTACACTCACCTCACAATCACTGAAATCCCTCGGCTCCTCGAAATTATCAAAGAAACGCTCCCCGATAGCATAGTGAAATGAATGTTCCCCTGGGTTTAATCCAACAAAGGCTATATCAAATTCGCGGAGTGGTTTCATATCAATATCCTCACTTTTAGAGGGATGCAAAGGTAATTAAATATTTGCAATTGCAAAAATTTCATAAATTTGTTCACCAACGATATCTTATTTATATATATATTTATATCATAAAATATCAGCCATATTGATGTTGTGGCATCCAGGCGTGAGGCGCAAAGGTACGTAATTAGCTTTTATCTTATACCTGATTTTCACAATTCAACGAATTTATTGAAAACCCGTATCCCCATTCCATCAAAACGATGAAGGCCACAGGAAAATACAGTAAGAAAATAACTGGTAGTACCGGCGTGCCATTAAATGGCGCACCGGACCTCTTTTCCCTGCCCATAACCGCCTGGCTCAACAGCACAAACGCCGGCCTGCTCGTGACCAACGAAAAGCACCGCTGCATATGGGTAAATGACATATTCAGCCGGTATATGGATGGAAATATCCCCCTGAACTGCTCATACCCTGAACTGATCCGCTACCTCAAACCAATGGTGGCCGATTATGTGCCGCTTGAAGCCAAAATGAAATCCCTCCGCCGGGAAAAAAAGCCCTGGTTCGGCTGGGAAGTGCCCTTCCGCAACGGCCACATCTGGGAAATTAACTACCTCCCCGTATTTAACGGCGAAATTTTCAGTGGCAGCATCTGGCAGGCCATCGATATCACCCGCCGCCACAATGTCCAGGAAGAAATAAAACGCAATGAGGAAAAATTCAGGGTCATCCTCAATAATCTCAACGCCGCTATGTGCGAAACCGACGTAAAAGGCAATATCACCCGCGTATACGAAAGCTTTTGCCGCCTCTCCGGCTATAACGAACAGGAACTCATCGGCAGGAACATCACCGACGTTTTTGTACCGGAAAACAACCGCGCCTTCGCCCGCGCCCTCCGCAAAAAACGCCTCGATGAAAATGTACCCCTCGTATACGACATGGAAATAAAGCTGAAAGATGGCTCCAATCGCTGGATTCTCGCCAGTTCCACCAATATTTACGACCGCCACGGCAACATCACCGGCGGAGCAGGCATCCACATGGATATCACGGATCAGAAAAAACTGCAGCAGGAACTGGAAACAGCCCGCCGCCAGGCAGAAGAAGCCCAGCGCGCCCAGAAAGATTTTCTCGCCAGCATGAGCCACGAAATCCGCACACCGCTCAATGCCATCATCGGCATGGCACACCTGCTGGAAGAAACCCACCTGGACCCGCAACAACAGGAATACGTCAATATCCTCAAAAATTCCTCCGGCATACTGCTGGGCATTGTCAGCGATATTCTTGATATTTCACGCATAGAAGCCCGCGAAATACAGGTTAACCAACGCGAATTCAACCTCCGTGAACTGATCCAGTCATTACGCAACACTTTTGAACTCAAACTGGGACGACGCCCGGTTAAAATAACCGCCGAACTGGACGCGGCGCTCGATACCTGGCTTATTGGCGACGATGTACTACTGAACCAAATACTAATCAATTTGTTAGGTAATGCAGAGAAGTTCACCAACGAAGGTATCATCGCCATTACCGCTACCCAGGAAAGCTGGCAGGAGAATAAACTCTGGATACGCTTCCGGGTATCCGATACCGGCATCGGCATCAAAAAGGATAAACTGGAACTCATCTTCCGGAACTACAAACAGGCAGAAGGCGATATCCGCGAGAAATACGGCGGCACAGGCCTGGGACTCGCCATCGTTAAACAACTGGTTGAAATTCAGGGCGGTACCATCACCGTGGAAGAACTCCCCGGCTTTAATACCTGCTTTAGCTTCAATATCCCCTTCCTGGATAGCCGCCGGCCACTCACGGCAAATGCCGGTAAACTGAGCAGGAAATTATTGCAACGCTCATTTGAAGACGCAAGGGTACTGGTAGTGGAAGATAACCAGATGAACCTGCGCTATATCATGAGCCTGCTGGAAAAATATAAGATCAACTACCAGCTCGCCACCAATGGCCCGGACGCTACCTGGTTCCTCGAATCAAGGCAATACGACCTTATCCTCATGGATATCCGTATCCCCGGCATGAATGGCATGGAACTGGCACAAAAAATAAGAGGAGATGAGGAACAACCGAATGTGGCCACGCCGGTAATCGCCACCACCGCCGTAGCAATGGAAAGTACCGCCATCATGGCAAGGGCCGCCGGAATAACAGATATACTCACCAAACCTTATACACCGGATCAGCTATTACAGATTTTTAATAAATATCTCAACGAAGACGAAACAGAACTAATAATGGAAGAAGTGCAGAATTTAAGCGGATTTGAGTTTAACAACGATTTGGACGTCAAATATCTCACAGATCTCTATGAGAGCAATATTTCCTATGCCGCAGACCTCTTTGAAATTTTTATCAGAACCATCCGGGATGAAATCTCCAAACTGCAGGTAATGGTGGACAACCACGAATGGGAAGCCATGAAATTCCAGGTACATAAACTAAAACCGAATTTCGCCATGGTAGGCCTCACCTGGATCAGCGCCAAAATGCAGGAACTGGAAAATTACCTGCGCATCAACCAGGAACTGCACAGCACAGAAATCTGCCGGCTTTTTGATGAAATACGGGAAGATGTAAACCGCTACTATCCGCTCGTGGAAGAAGAATATGGCAAAATGCGCGATTTTATCGATTCCCCCGGCGAATAATCAATACGATTGCAACACCTCTTTCATGCTGTTGTAATAACTGCCGCCAAATAAGATGAAATGTACCATCAACGGGTATAACTGGCAAATGCCTATCCGCTGCTGCCACCCCGGCTGCAATGGATAAGCGGCCTGGTACGCATAATAAAACCGCGTGTCAAAACCACCGAAAAGCCGCGCCATCGCCAGGTCTATTTCCCTGTGACCATAATACACCGCCGGATCAAAAACACTGGCCCGCCCGTTACTCCCCACCATAAAATTACCGGACCACAAATCACCATGCAGCAACGCCGGCGCTTCTGCCGGGAATATCTGCGGCAACCGCCGGCACAACCGCTCTACCTGCTGCACCAGCTGCCGGTCTACCAGCTGCTGGTCATAAGCCATCCGGATCAGCGGCAATAAACGGTTGAACGCATAAAACACCGGCCAGCTGCTGTACGGCGTATTATACTGTTTCAAACTTCCTACATAGTTGGTACCCGCATACCCGTAATGAGGCTGCGTTACATGATGCTGCTTCGCCAGCGAAACAGCAAAGTCGTCCCAGAAATCAGCTACAGCCTGCCCCTTCGTCAAAAACTCCTGCAACAGGTAAGCCCGTCCGTTCACACTCCCGTAACCCAGCGGCCTGGGCGTATGCAATGCTTTGGCAGCCTGCAACTCCAGCAGCCCCGCATACTCCTGCTTAAACATATCCGGGTACTTCCCCGCATCGTTCATCTTAATAAAAAAATACCCCTCGTTAGTGCCTATACGAAAAGATTCGTTAATATCGCCACCATGCACGCTTTTTGCATCATTAATATGTATTTTTACTTTCAAATGTTCGGAAAGTGCTGCGCTTAACTGTTTTTGTAGAATTTCATCTATCATGTTCCGCCACATTATATGGAGACAAAAGTCCGGATTAAAAAGAAAATCGTCCGTATTGTACTAACACTTACGGCTATACTATTGTTAAAAGGATTATTCGCCTGGAGTAACCGCTTCAGCGATTTCTACTTCCATAGGTGGTACGATTGGAGTAGTTTGGCGTTCAGACAAGTAACAGGTATAGTTCCATTCAGTATTGGCGATGTAATATATACTGCCTGGATTATCGGAGGAATACTCTATTTGTTAAAACTATGTTATAAACTCATCCGCGCACGCTGGGAAGCCCTGGGTTTTCAACTGCTCCGCGGTGTTCAGTTCCTGCTGAGTGTGTATCTCGCCTTCCTCGTGCTATGGGGTTTTAACTACGAACGCAACTCACTCACCCGCGATACACACCTTGTTACCGGCACTTATAATACGCAACAGCTTTATCAATTATCGGATACATTACTGCAACTCGTCAACCTGGAAAAAACCAATACCGGCGATACCACCGGCACTATGAAAACAGATACCACCGGCAAACCTGTTTTTGAAAGAGCCGTCGCCGCTTACGACGCAGCCGCCAAAACCTGGCCAGCCCTGCGTTATAAAGCACCCAGCATAAAACCGGCTATGTTCGGGCACTGGCTTAATTACCCCGGTGTTACCGGCTACCTTAACCCGTTTACCAACGAAGCACAGGTCAATACCACCGTTCCGGATGTATTGCTGCCATTTGTTTCCTGTCATGAAATTGCACACCAGATTGGTTATGCACCGGAAGAAGAAGCGAACTTTGTAGGTTACCTGGCGGCAACCAGCATTCCGGATAGCCATTTCCGTTATGCCGCCAATTTTGATATGTTCCTTTATAGCGTCCGTCAGCTCGCCCTCCGCGATACCACCCTCGCCCGCAACATCTGGAAAAGGGCGCTTCCCGGCGTAAAAGCCGACTATAAAGCGATCATCGATTTTTATGAACCCTATACGGGAAAAGTAGATGCGTATTCCTCCCTGCTGTACGATCGCTACCTCAAAGCTAATAAGCAAGAGAAAGGGATCCGCAGCTACAGCGAAGTCACCGGCTGGCTTATCGCCTACTTTAAATTATAACAAACATCAGTTCATCATCAGCACATTCACGCTGCGCTGTAAAATATTAAAGGCAATTTCTGCCATCAGGTTTTCACGGTCAAGTGTAGGGTTTACTTCAGTGATCTCAAAACAACAGATCTTACGGTGCTGCATGAACTTGGCAATCAGATCCTCCGCTTCCCGCTCCCTCAGTCCATTACTTACCGGCGTGCCGGTGCCCTTGGAAATGGAAGCATCCAGACTGTCCACATCAAAAGAAACATAGATGTACTCACAATCACTCAGGTAACGGAACACGGAACGGGAAATATTTTCCGGCCCTTTCCGGCGTACTTCACTGGTAGTGATCACCTTCATACCATATTGCTTGATCAGGTAATCTTCTTCTTTCTCATAATCCCGCAGGGAAATAAATACAATATCTTCCGGAAGTACCTTCGGCGCTATTTTGCCAATGTTTTTTAAGGCATTCCACATTTTGGCAGTATTCTCATCCAGGTCATGCACCTTGCAATCCATATTATCTTCCGCAATAGCCGTAGCCAGCGGCATACCATGCATATTACCGGAAGGGGTGGTATAAGGCGTATGCAGATCAGCATGCGCATCTATCCAGATCACGCCCAGCTTGGCTTTGGGATGTGCCATCTTCAGGCCTGCAATCGTTGCGCCGGCAGTACTGTGGTCGCCGGAAAGCAATACCGGGAACCAGTTGGCTTTCACCGTTTCACATACACTCTTGCTGATACGCTCGTACATGTTAAAAGTACCTTTGATCCTTTTGGCATAGGGCGATTCAATAGGTTCAAACAATAGCTTATTTTCCGTTTCAATGGCCTCGGTGGGAAAGTGTACAAAAAAGTTGCTCATAAAGTCCAGCGCAGCGATCTTAATAGCATCCACACCCAAACTGGCGCCACGCGTACCTGCTCCTATTTCCGATTTTACTTCTATTATTTTAATATTCTTCATAAAAATAGCATTACAGGCAAGCTACAGGATTTTATGTGAACGCCCAAAGCAGCAGAACGTGTAATGGTGAAAAACTTGTATATAATATCTGAATCAAATCCAATACAGTAGCGTTATTGTAGCGATTTGTTCAATATTTCGCCTGTTCTGGTTGACAACGTTGAATTTTAATCGGGCTATTTTTTTAGCTGATGATTTATAAATAATTTGAGTGGATTACCACATAAAATTAAAACCATGGACTTTCAATTGACGGAAGAGCATCTGATGATACAAAAGGCAGCGCGCGACTTTGCTGTCGCGGAATTACTGCCGGGTGTGATAGAAAGGGATGAACACCAGAAGTTCCCTGCTGAACAGATCAAAAAACTGGGGGAACTCGGCTTCCTGGGAATGATGGTGAGCCCGAAATATGGTGGGGCAGGACTGGACGCAATCTCATATGTACTGGCAATGGAAGAAATTTCTAAGATAGATGCCTCTGCCTCCGTGGTGATGAGTGTGAATAACTCCCTTGTTTGCTGGGGTCTCGAAGCTTTTGGTACAGAAGAACAAAAACAGAAATACCTGGTACCCCTGGCTTCCGGGCAGATAATAGGCGCATTTATGCTGAGTGAGCCTGAAGCCGGTTCTGATGCTACCTCCCAGCGTACCATCGCAGAAGATAAAGGAGATCATTACCTGCTCAACGGTACCAAAAACTGGATCACCAACGGTAACTCGGCCAGCGTATACCTGGTAATGGCGCAAACCCATCCTGAAAAAGGAAGTAAAGGTATCAACGCCCTCATCGTGGAAAAAGAAATGCCCGGTATCACTATCGGCGCCAAAGAAAATAAACTCGGCATCCGCGGTAGCGATACCCACAGCGTGATGTTCCAGGACGTAAAAGTGCCAAAGGAAAACAGGATAGGAGAGGACGGCTTCGGGTTTAAATTTGCCATGAAAACCCTCGCCGGCGGTCGTATCGGCATCGCCTCCCAGGCGCTCGGCATCGCCAGCGGCGCATATGAACTGGCCCTGAAATATTCCAAAGAAAGAAAAGCATTCGGTAAAGAAATATCCCAGCACCAGGCCATCCAGTTTAAGCTGGCAGACATGGCCACCCGCATAGAAGGCGCCCGCCTGTTATGCCTCAAAGCCGCCTGGGATAAAGACCAGGACCAGGACTATACCCTTAGCAGCTCTATGGCCAAAGTTTTTGCCTCTGAAACCGCCATGTGGGTAACCACCGAAGCCGTACAGGTTCACGGCGGTTACGGCTACGTGAAGGAATACCACGTAGAACGCCTCATGCGCGACGCCAAGATCACCCAGATCTATGAAGGCACCTCAGAAGTACAACGCATCGTTATCAGCCGGAGCATCTTAGCGTAGATTTTCGCGGAGGTTGTCTTTCTCAGGATTACGCTGATTTTACTGATTTTACTTTTTGGATTTTTTGGATTTTAAAAAGATCAGGGAGATATAAGCGGATATATTCGCTCATATCTCCCTAATATTTTAATCAGTTATAAAATCCAAAAAATCCAAAAAGTAAAATCAGTAAAATCAGCGTAATCCTGAGAAAGACAAAATTCGCACTATCTTTGCGCGATGGCAATCAATTTAGCAGCATACCACGAAGTACTCGACCGGCTCCATCCTCATCACGCCCGGCTGGTAGCCGTTTCCAAAACGAAGCCAGTGGAAGATATCGCTGCGTTTTATGCAGCAGGACAAAGGATCTTCGGCGAAAATTACGTACAGGAACTAACAGAAAAACAAACACTTTTACCGGCAGATATAGAATGGCATTTTATTGGTCACCTGCAATCCAATAAAGTGAAATTCATTGCGCCATTTGTGCATACGATTCATGCAGTGGATAGTCTTAAACTATTGCAGGAAATCAATAAACAGGCCGCTAAACATCAGCGTATCATACATTGCCTGTTACAGGTTCACATTGCAGCAGAAGAAACGAAATTTGGTATGGATACGCAGGAATTACAGCAACTGCTGCAAACATACCAGGCCAGTCCATCCGCTTTTTCACAGGTACGCATTGCCGGCATGATGGGCATGGCTACCAATACTTCCAATGAAACACAGATCCGGGAAGAGTTCCACCAGCTCCGCGAGTTATTCGGATCCGTTAAAACCACTTACTTTAACAACGAAGCGTCCTTTAAAGAATTGTCCATTGGCATGAGCGCCGACTATCACCTCGCCCTGCAGGAAGGGAGTACCCTGGTGCGTATTGGCAGCCTGCTCTTTGGCGAAAGGAACTATTCACAAACGTAGTCTTATGAAAAAATTAAGCATCTTCCTGGCAGGTATAAGCCTGGCTTTCACCGCCTGCAATACCGGTCAATCTACTAAAAACCCCGCCAATGGTGTGTGGCAGGCAAAACTGCACCGCACCGACGGGGCAGACATCGTTTTCAACTTTGAAGTAAAAGATACTACCGCTGGTAAAAAGGTGCTGTACGTGCTGAATGCGACAGATAAATTACTGGTAGATGAAGTGTCTGTAACCGGCGACTCCCTGCTGATTAAAATGCCCTTCTTCGACTCGGAATTTAAAGCGAAGCTCACCTCCGACAGCGCAGCAGAAGGACTTTGGATCAGGCACCTCGCCGATAAGGACGTAAGCATTCCTTTCTCTGCCGTCGCAGGCAAAGCAGAACGCTTCGCCGTAAATACACCGGCCACCGCCAATGTATCCGGCCGCTGGGTAACACAGTTCGTATCTGCAAAAGATAAGGACAAAGCCCCTTCCACCGCCATCGGTGAGTTTAAACAATCCGGTAACACCGTGCATGGCACGTTCCTCACCACCACCGGCGACTACCGCTTCCTGGACGGCGTGGTGGATGGCGATACCCTGCGCCTTTCTACCTTCGACGGCTCCCACGCCTACCTGTTTACCGCCCGCGTGGGGAAAGACAGCATCACAAACGGCCGCTTCTTCGCTGGTATCGGCGACGGGCTCGAGTACTGGTCTGCCGTGAAAAATGATACCGCCAAACTCCCCGACGAAAGAACCATCGCCACCATGAAACCTGGTCAGCAACAACTGGATTTCACCTTCCCCGATCTCAACGGCAACAAGGTGAGTATCAAAGACGACCGCTTCAAAAATAAAGTGGTGATCATCACCCTGATGGGTTCCTGGTGCCCTAATTGTATGGACGAAACCGGCTTCCTCAGCAAATGGTATGAGAAAAACAAAGACCGCGGCGTGGAAGTGATCGGGTTGGCCTACGAACGCACCACCGACTTCGAAAAGTCGAAACATGCGCTGGAAGGCTTCCTGAAACGTTTTGATGTGCACTACCCGGTACTGATCACCGGCGTAACGCCCGCTGATCCTGAGAAAGGAGAGAAAACGCTCCCGCAGCTCACCGGCATCAAAGGCTTCCCCACCACTATCTTTATCGATAAAAAAGGGAACGTGCAGGAGGTTCATACCGGCTTTTCCGGCCCCGGAACACGTGAGCATTATGAACAATTCCAGGCCGACTTTAACCGCCTGGTTTCCAATATGCTGGATGCAAAGTAGACCGGATCAAGTCCACCTCACCACCGCATCAAGTCCACATCAATTCAACCTCAAAGGCGTGGATGAAGCGTGTTTAAAGCGTAGTCAAAGTATAATGGAGGTATTCTTAAGGTATACGCAAGGGTTATTTTCCCGTTAACATTCCGTTTTCATACCTGGTGCTTTTCAGATATTCAGGCTAAAAAGGTATTATACCGAAGATATAAGACTATTGTATAATATTGTGCTGGAACACACAAATCCTCTCTGGTATTTACTTTCCGGGGAGGATTTACTTTTTAATAAAATTTATTATTTCATTTCTTTCAAAAAGGTTTGAAAAATACCAGAATGTAATTATTTTACTGCTCCGTTTGACTTTTATAAATTCCATTATCTAATACGCTTATCTTATCCACCTGCCGGGACAATGTCAACTCTGATGTTGTCCTGGATAGCGTTCCCTTCGAATTTTCACGATATTGATACTGGTACATTTACTCTCTCTTAGCAGGTGGTTTTTCTTCCCTTTATTTTACACAATAACATTTCTTTAAGATCGGATCTTCGCTCATTACTTTTACTGGCCTGATATTTGAAAATTTCTGGTTACCGTGTGAATGAACCATGCACACAAATCATTTGTTAAACCATAAAAATCCAGAAATTATGTCTACAACGAAATTTCTTGCAGGTGCTATAGCCGGCCTAACTACCGGTTTAGTAATTGGATTATTAACAGCCCCTGATAGCGGCGATAAAACCCGCAAAAAAATCAAAACAACAGCAGATGATTGGCGCCATAAGATCAATGGCCTGGTAGGAAAAGGCGGAGAAGATCTGTCGGATCTGAAAGAAGTATTCGAACACGAAATAAGCGGCCTGCAGGACGACGCCCGTCAAAGAGTGCTGAAACTGATTAATAAAAGCCAGGGCGTTTACAACAGGTTCAGAAGAGAAGCATTGTCGTAATGATAGTTCACATAAAAAAAGCGGAGATAACAAACAGATGGTTCATTATCTCCGCTTTTTTATTGGGTAAAACTACTTCAGTATCTCGCCGGTTTCCATATAATTTTTGAAACGTTTGATATCTTTTACCAGCATATTTTCAAACGCCGGATTCAGCAACCAGGCCAGCCCGGAGCCTACATATCCGGCCGGTGGCCGGTAGGTGATCATCACATCAATTTCGGTTCCCCCGTTAAAGGTTTCCCGGAAGGTAACCCTGCCCGCAGTAGCAATAGAGGACCCCGGCAAAGATCTCCAGCCAATCAGTTCTCCCGGTACCTCTTTCACAATTTCAGCATCCCACTCCAGCGTACCAATGCCACCAGGCCCCTTTACCACCCAATGCGAGTGGAATGGATCCGTTTCTTCTACCGACTGCAAATGCTTCATAAACACCGGAAGATTGTTCAGCTGCCGCCAGAAATAATACACCTCCTCCTTCGGATTATCAATAGAGATGGTAGTCCTGATATTTACAGACGCAGTATGCTTATCCGGTTTCCGTTTACCCAGAAATCCATTTACCAGGTCATTACCGCTGATACCTCTGTATAACAGGTAACCGGCTCCCAGGAGTTTTAAAAGACTGGATACAGGCGATTTATCTACTTTACTGATGGCGCTGCCGAGCAGCCATGCACCGGAAAAAATAGAGACAATCCGGCCTTCGGGTGTAACATTGATGATATTGGAGCTATCATATATGGACCCTGCTTTTGGTTGTTGTGGATCTTGAAAACTAAGTTGTTGTGTTAAGGAACTCATATATACAGTTTGGGGAACTTACAGCTAAAACCCTGCACTTTTGTGGTAAATGATCTAATTTGTTGATATTTAGCAAGATAAATATGATGGCTTCTCTTATGTTCCTGTGGCACATCCGATACGGTGCGTAATTTCTTACACACTACGCTCACAAGGGGAAAACATGCTTACTGGTAGGAAGCCATCAGCGCATCAAAGATCTGCTGACCCCAGTTAGGCGCCAGCGCATTATCCGGTCTGAATGCGGCGAACTTGGCCGCCACAATATCTACTGTCGGCTTAGCCCGCTGTTTACCGCCGCCAAAAATAGCGGGTGTATAGTAAATATTCAACGCTTTTACCAGCCATGCCCGCGGATTCGAAGAATCAGCCGCAATAGCCTTTTCTGCATAACTCCTGCTCTGGCCGCCCAGGGAAACCCCGCGGGAAGGAGTAGCATTGATCCTGGCAGACAGCCAATACCCCATCAATGTCAGCGTTTCCGTATTACCCGGTTGCATGGAAAGCGCCTTCTTCACAAAAGGTCCTGCCCTTTCACACAACGCGTCGGCAGCCGCTTTATCCGACTTAAACGATAACTGTGTAGCCGACCACCCCGCATAATACTGCAGCAACCATTCCTCCGGATGCGCCTCCGCCAATGCGGTAAGCGTGTCTATCCGCGGTGGCCAGTCCTCCGGCGCCGCAGTAGCCAATACCTGTAATTGCTGCTCCAGCACGTTTTGCCAGTTGCCGTTTTCCTGTCCGTAAGCAACGGAACTAATCAGTACTCCCAAAGGAAGAAGTATACATAACAGTGTTTTCATAAGAAAGTAAATATGATTGTGGCAGCACGAATTATATGCCAACCACATCTTGCATTTCTCTTAGCGATAGGCTATCTTAACCCGGTAAATAAAAGAACACATGAAAAAAGCACTCACCGCGCTATTACTGCTGGCCGGCCTCCATAGCTCAGCGCAGAAGGAAATTGCACCCAATAAATGGTTAAAACTCTTTAATGGCAAGGACCTGAAAGACTGGGACGTTAAAATAACCGGGCATGACCTGAACGATAATTTCGGGAATACCTTCCGGGTAGACAGCGGCATGCTGAAAGTGAGCTACGAAAATTATGACGAGTTCAGGGAACAATATGGACACATCTTCTATAAAAAGAACTTTTCTGCTTACCTGGTGGTAGTAGAATATAAATTTACCGGCGACCAGGTAAAAGGCGGCCCCGGATGGGCTTTCCGCAACAGTGGTATCATGCTGCACGGACAAACTGCCGCCAGCATGACCAAAGACCAGGACTTCCCCATTTCGCTGGAAGAACAATTACTGGGCGGTAATGGCACCGATCCCCGCTCTACGGCCAACCTGTGTACGCCGGGCACCAATGTGGTAATGAATGGAAAACTTATCAAAGACCATTGCATCAGTTCCACCTCCAAAACATACCAGGGCGATGTTTGGGTGCGCGCGGAAGCGCTGGTGCTGCGCGACTCCGTTATTAAACACATTGTAGAAGGCGATACTGTTATTGTATACAATAAACCGCAAATGGGCGGGGGCAATGTTTCCCATCCGCAACCAGGACTGTTAAAAGATGGTAAACTGTTATCCGAAGGCTCTATCTCCCTGCAAAGCGAAAGTCACCCGGTGGCATTCCGGAAAGTAGAACTGTTCGACCTGTCGCCTTACATCAACGACCCGGTTAAGCTGAATAAAATCCTCCACCTGCTGCAGAACCGGCCGGGAGCGAAAAAGGCAAAATAACCTGAACACGGGGGCGGGGTGGTTTAGGCGGCCGGGGACGTCTCGGCGGCACGCAGCTCGCAGCTATAAACAACAGGAAGGCAGCCAGTACAGGCAATGATCGCTTACTCATATGAAAATGTTTATGCTTGGAATAAATATGTGTATGTCGTCCGTTTTCCTGTAACAAGGCAAATCCGGTACCATCTTTAACCGCTTTAAGCTACCTTTGCCCCCTCGAAAGAAATAGCATGGAAAATTGTACGCTCTATACGCATGAGGTGGAAATGGAGAAAGTGTTGACCCGTATGAGGGCGCATTTTGGAGATCAGGCAGTGAAAGTAAACGGACCGGCGAACCGTTGGGAACAACTGACCATCACATCAGGGAAAAAACTGCTGCGAAAAGGTCATACCCTCACCATCAACTACCGGCAACGCGCCACGCCCGGTTACCAGCTGGTACGGAACGACGACCCGGTAACCACCAACCTGCTCGGCATGTACGGCTTTGTACAGCAGCTGCCGGCAGAAAACCCGGCCCTGAAAGAACTGCTGCTCGCAAAAGTAGCGACGCTCAATACGGAAATCGTTATCCTCGCCACACCTTCATTCAACGGCGACCTCCGGGCCGCCATCATGGACCTGGCCGACGAACTGGATGGCATCTTCTTCTGCGAAAATAACTTCATCTTCAACACCGAAGTACAAGGCTTCTGGGATAAAACCGGCGCACTGCTGCTCGATGTAAATGGTCATTCTACCGCTACCAATCTCACCGTAAATATCAACGCACGGTATTTCGATAACCAGGACACACCTTCCTCCTCCGCAACAGAAAGAAAACAACGGAACATACAGCTCCTGCAGGAAATGCAGGTGAAAACAACCGTCAACCTTCCTGTTATCCGCGATGAGCAGGAAGTCGTGCTGCGCTCCGCCGCAGAAACAGCCCAACGGGTAGCCGTACTCGCCGCCGTAAACACCGTGGCCTTCGGATACCTCGAAAGCCCCACCGTTATCAGCTACCTGCAACAACATCAGCTCTGGGATAAAACCACACCCGCCGAAAGAGCCTTCCTGGAAGATCCGCAGGAAGACGCCAAAACACGGGAAACCTGGAAGTGTGAAGACATCTGGGTATTGCTCTGGGCATTGAAAAAAGTACCGTCTCTCGGCGAAATGGACGCCCTCTGCAACCTCGATATGGTGCCGGAAGAAGCCTTTCCCTTCCGCGGCCCTGCCTCCGATCCCGCAGCATTCCTGGCCGGCGCCACAGAATTGCGCAGCGCCACAGAAATTCTCGACGCCAACGACCTCTACTACCGCGCCAACTGGGCCTGTGTAGACGCCCGCTTGAAAGGCGAAAAAGAACCGCTGCATCCCGGCATCGTATACGAACGGCACTACGCCCTCAACTGGCTCACCAACTACAGGAACCAGTTCTGGGACGATGTTACGTGCGACACCTGACGCGGAGGTTGTCTTTCTCACTGATTACGCTGATTATATTGATTTTCTGGATTTTAACTCTTGGGTTTTATAAAGGATTAAGGGAGATAAAAGCGGATATATTCGCTCTTATCTCCCTTAGTTATTATTAATCTAAAAATCAAAAAAAATCCAAAAGTAAAATCAAAGAAATCAGTATAATCAGCGTAATCAGTGAGAAAGACAAAATCCGCTAATGAGCCAGCATCAACTGGCGAATATACTTCACCGGCGCACTGCCATAGCTCAGGAATTTCTCATTAAATGCTTTCAGGCTGTAATCCTTGCCCTGCTGCTGTTTGTAAGCTTCGCGGAGATCAATGATTTCTTTGTAACCGGTGAAATAGCTGGTCAGCTGCACGCTGGATACACTCACCCGCTTCCATTTACCTGCTGCTTCTGCGGCCTGCTGGAACGCTTCTTTGGTCAGCAAATGAATTGCATCTTCCTTGCTCATATCTTTTACATGCACACTGTAATCCAAAATGGTATTACATACGGTGCGCAGGTTCCACTTATACCACATCAGCCACATTTCGGGTTCGTTATTACCATAGCCGTTTTCCAGCATCATCTGCTCAGTATATACGGCCCATCCTTCAATCATGGCGCCATTGCTCATGAGCGATTTAATGAGGCTGGGGGATTGGTTGGCATACACCAGCTGGGTATAATGCCCCGGTATAGCTTCATGAATATCCAGTATCTGGAGGATGTATTGATTGTATTCACGCAAATAACTTTCTGCTTTATCTTTTGGCCATCCTTCCAGGCTGCCAACATTGTAGTAGGTGTTGCCGCCTTTGTCGTAGGGACCGGGCGCACTGATGGAGGCGCCTGCCACGCCTGCCATGTAAGCCGGTTCTTTACGTACCACCAATGGTTTGGACGGATCAATATACAACAGGTCCTTTTCTTTGATAAACGCAATCAGCGAAGGGAGCTGCTTTTCTATGGCCGATTGGAACTCTTCCGGCTTCACATGCTTCACAGAAAGCGTATCGATCATACGGCCGATAAGTTCCAGCGAGTCGGATGGCATTGGTGTATTGCCAAAATATTTCGGCCACAACTGGTGGCTGATCTTTGTCATTTCACCATGCACAAAAGCTTTGCGTGCTATCGCGGAATCATAGATCTGCGCGGCAGTAAAGGACGACTGGATGTCAAATTTAAACTTCTGATCGTACAGCGTTTTGCCTAAACGGAAGCTGCGCGGATGCTCCGGCTTCAATACCTTCAGCCACGCGGCGTAATCACGGATCGCTTTGGTGGCAGTTTGGGCACTGGCCAGCATGGCGGTCTGCTCTGCTGCCGGGATACCCGTTTTCTTCAGCGAATCTGCAAAGTCTTTTTCAAATACCGATATGCCCCCGTTGTTCTGGTCTATTGCCAGCGAAGTAAGTTCCGGTACGGGATCTTTGATCTGTTTTTTAGCGGCTTCGTAATAAGCCGGGATATTTTTCAACCTGCTGCCAAAGCTGCGTAGCCTGGTTTCCAGCGGCGCGTAGTTTTCATTTAAGATAAAGGCAAACGTGTTACTAACGTTATAGGAAGATGGGTCCCATTCATTGCTTTTCTGCTCTTTAATACCCCATTGTACCGATTCCAGGTAGTTCTGTATCAGCTGGTAATCAATTTTATTGGCGTCATTCAACGCAGCGGGATCGTAGGATTTCAGGGAATCCAGTTGTTGCTGCGCAAATGCGAGTCGCGCTGCGGCAGCCGTGCTATCCGGCACTACCAGCACCGAGTCGTATTTATGATAGCCCACACTGGTAGCCCAGTCGGGGTTTTCTTTCCAGAGGGCATCAATAAAATGTGCCTGGTAGGCGCTGAAAGCGTTATTCAGCGTACTGTCGGTACCCTTGGTTTGATTGCTGCTGTTGCCGTTATTACAGGCTGCCAGGGCAGCTGCGGCGGTTGCGCAAAGAAGGAATTTTTTCATTGCAGAAGATGATTGTTGTTGTTTTCAAAAGCCTGTGTAATATACTATTTAATTATTTTCTTTACTTTTGCGGCGTACTAGATTAAAAACTGCAAACACTTGAGCCATGTAATTTCACAGGCATATTAAATCATTCCTTTCGCCGTTCCATCCCGGAACCGGCCTGTGAAACTATTGTTTAACTTAAACCCTGATGACATGGCAATTTCTCAGAAATATGGCCGTACCTGGCATTATCCGTTTTCGCCCGGCACTACGAGCGACGACCGTATCCAATATGAATACTGGCAATCGTTGCAGCAGATACCGGTGCTGATCCATACGGAAAAACTGGACGGAGAAAATAACTGCTTATCCCGGTACGGGGTATTTGCGCGCTCACATGCGGCGCCCACTACTTCGCCGTGGACGGAAAGCATCCGCCGCTACTGGCAAAGCATAAAGAACGACCTGGGTGACCTGGAGATCTTCCTCGAAAATCTTTACGCGGTACATTCTATTGAATACCGCAACCTGGATCATCACTTTTATATATTCGGCATCCGGGAAGGCCAGCAGTGGCTCAGTTGGGAGGAAACCCAATTCTACGCGGCAATGCTCGGCCTGCCGGTGGTGCCGGAAGTAAATCGTATAACGCCGCCGGCTACACGCCAGGAGTTTGAGCGTGATATACTAGGGCTGGTAAACGGTTCCGGCGCCTTTGATCCGCACGACGTGCATACCGGTAAACCCGTTACCATGGAAGGCATTGTATCCCGCAACGCCAACGGATATGCGGTGAGCGATTTTGCAGACAACGTGTTTAAGTATGTCCGCAAAGGACATGTAAAAACAGACCAGCACTGGACCCGCCATTGGCGCCGTGCCAGGTTAAATAATGAAGGAGGTAACTATGTGGCAGCTCAGTGAAAATAAAAACTGGTCGCACCTGGAACATACATTTGAATGGGTGCGCGTGATGCAGGAAGTTCCGCAGGACGCGCGGCACCACGCAGAAGGTAACGTGGCCGTACATACGCAGATGGTACTGGCAGCCTTGCAACAGTTGCCGGGCTACCGGCAATTGCCGGCGGCAGACCAGGAACTGCTGTGGGCAGCCGCACTGCTGCACGACGTGGAAAAATACAGCACTACGGTTATTGAACCGGATGGTCGCATCACTTCTGCGGGTCATGCCCGCAAAGGGGAAGCGCGGGCCCGGCAAATCCTTTACAGGGATGTGCCGGCGCCCTTCCTTGTCCGCGAGCAAATCGCCAAACTGGTGAGGTACCACGGCCTGCCGCTCTGGATCTTTGAAAAGCCGGATCCGCAGAAAGCGCTGATCACCGCCAGCCTGGAAGTGAATACACAGCTGCTGGCATTGCTGGCCCGCGCCGATGCGCTTGGGCGCAACTGTGCCGATCAGGCAGACCTGCTCTACCGGCTGGATTGCTTCGAAGAGTTGTGCCGGGAAAATAACTGCTGGGGACAACCACGCCCGTTTGCCACACCGCAGGCGCGCATGGAATACCTGTTTAAAACCGGCAGCTCACCGGACTATGTGCCCTTTGAAACGCTGCAAACACCGGTCATACTGATGAGCGGATTACCTGGCGCGGGGAAAGACACGTACATACAGCGGCATTATAAACACCTGCCGGTCATCTCCCTGGATCATATCCGGCAAACCATGAAAATAAGTCCTACTGATAAAAGCGGCAATGGTGTAGTGATCCAGGCTGCGAAGGAACAAGCCAGGATCTATCTCCGGGAAAAAAAATCCTTCGTATGGAACGCCACCAACATTACACGGCAGATGAGGGAACAGGTGATCAGTCTTTTTACAACGTATGAAGCAGCAGTAACAATTGTGTATGTGGAAGTGCCGGCAGCGAAGCTGTTACAGCAAAACCGGCAGCGGGAGGAAGTAGTGCCGGCGGCAGCAATGGAACGGTTGGTCAGGAAGCTGGAAGTGCCCACCATTACAGAAGCACATGAGTTGAAAATAGCAGTCAGCAGTTAGCCATTGGCGGCTGCTGACTGCTTCCTTATTTAAAATTCATTCCGCCACATCATGCTCTCCACCGGTTTTATGGTGCGACCATTATATTTGGCATTTCCTTTTTTGTTATAGAGCGTTTCTACTTCGCCTTCTACCATAAAGTAGATCAGCTGGCCAATGGGCATTCCTGCGTATATGCGTACAGGTTGTGCACAGGAAATTTCCAGGGTCCAGGTGTTGCAGAATCCTACATCGCCTTTACCGGCGGTGGCATGGATATCGATCCCGAGGCGGCCGGTGCTGGATTTGCCCTCCAGGAACGGCACATGTGCATGCGTTTCGGTATACTCTTCTGTTACGCCGAGGTAAAGGGTGCCGGGTTGTAACACAAACCCTTCCTCCGGAATTTCAAAATGATCAATTTCATTGTGTTTGCGCGCATCCAGTACACGGTCTTTGTAGGTAGCCAGGTATTTCCCCAGGTGCACGTCATAAGAATTGGTACCCAGAAATTTCCGGTCATAGGGAGCAATAACGATAGTGCCTTTTTCAATTTCCTCCAATATCCGTTTGTCTGACAGAATCATGCTTAGGTTCGTTTAGTTTTAGTGAGCTGTATTGTTAGCTTTTATTTTTCAGCTATTGGCATTTAGTGAAAGACCTGCTGCCAAAAGCTGTTTTTTCTGCTTTTTTGCTTTAATTTGGCAAGATATGCCATTAATACGAACGATACAAATTGATCCGGAAACGAAGCTGGGTGTATGGAAGATAACAGAAACGGAAAATTTTTTCCAGGAAAAGGTAAGCATCAGCCGGGCTATTCACCATCCGCATAAACGCTTACAGCATTTTGCGGGCAGGTATTTACTGGTAACGCTTTTCCCGGAATTCCCCATTCAGGAAATTATGTTTACACATACCCGTAAACCGGTGCTGGCAGGTGATAGCCACCACTTCTCCATTTCACATTGCGGCGATTATGCTGCCGCTATCGTTAGTACTAAAGCAGCGGTGGGCATAGACATTGAAGAGGTAAAACCTAAAATAGAACTGGTGTCTCACAAGTTCCTGTCGCCTTCAGAACGGTCGTTTATCGATCCCAAACAGGAGCTGTCGCATAAAACAATCTGCTGGAGCGCCAAAGAAGCGATGTTTAAATGGTATGGCCGGGGAAGCGTTGATTTTAAGGAGAATATGAAATTGCATCCCTTTGTTTTTCAACAGGCCGGTTTCATCACCGCCGATTTTAACAAACAGGATACAAATACCCGGTTATATTTGCAATATATTATGGAAAATGACCTATGCCTGGCATGGACTCATCCTGCGTGAGGAACGAATTTATTAAGCACTGTCGCGTTATTTATGAAGATTTATTTACTCGGTTTTATGGGTGCCGGAAAATCCTATTGGGGTAAACAACTGGCGGATCACTGGCAACTGCCTTACTACGATCTGGATGAAGTGATTGTGGAAGCGGAGGAGATGACCATTGCTGATATTTTTTCCAGCAAGGGCGAAGATTATTTCCGCGAAAAGGAAAGTCAGCTGCTCCGGGAGTTATCCCAACAGGAAAACTTCCTGATCTCCTGCGGCGGGGGCACGCCCTGTTTCCAGGAGAACATGGATTTTATGAACGAACATGGCACTACCATCTGGATCAACCCTTCTGTAGATGTAATGGTGGAACGCCTGCAACGTAAAAAATTCAAACGGCCGTTGATTGCCGGTCTGGAAGATGAAGACCTGACCGGGTTTGTAGAGAAGAAAATGGCAGAGCGTCTTCCTTTTTACCAGCAATCGAAGCATATAATTACATCTGATAATATTTCATTGGATACCTTTACGCAAAATTTCTAATATGCATAAGAGTTTTTTAGTTTGGGCGGCGGTATTAGGTGCATTGGCAGTAATTTTAGGCGCATTCGGCGCACATAAACTAAAAGAGCTGGTGCCTCCCGAAACCGTATCTACTTTTCAGACAGGGGTTACTTATCAGTTCTATCACGTATTTGCATTAATCGCTACCGGCATCTTATTTGCTCATGTGCCCGGTAACCAGATAATCTGGGCTGGCAGATGCTTCATTATCGGCATCATCCTGTTCTCCGGTTCACTGTATCTGATGACGCTGCTCAAAACTACCGGCAACGTAGGCCTGAAAGGCATCGGCATCATTACGCCTGTTGGCGGCGTGTTTTTTATTGCCGGCTGGATCTGCCTGCTGGCAGGAGTCTTAAAATTAAAAGCATAAAGCATTCTCGTATATGTACAGAGGTTTTTGGGTGTTGATCGTGAGTTTACTGACAGGGTCAGTGGGAATGGCGCAGGATAATGCAAATATTGCCGGTAAATGGTACGGCACCTTTAAACTATATTACGGGGATAAATACCGTATGATCGTAGACCTGGCAAAAGACGGCGAGGGCTATAAAGGAACACTCCAGCTGCCCGAAATGTCGGACGACGACCAGTTTGAGATTGAAACAGTCGTGTATCGCAAGGATACCCTGTTGCTGCGTATAGACGGGATGCGGTTTTCCTTTACCGGTGTATGGGACCCGGCTGCAAAGCAGTTCAGGGGCATTACCGGGTTGGGCGATGATCAAAGTCATGCCGACCTTAGCCGGAAAGAAATTACGGCCGCCGAGATGTACAAAAGACCACAGGAACCAAAGCCGCCTTTCCCGTATTACACGGAACAGGTGAGGTTTAATAACATAAAAGACAGTGTAACACTCGCCGGAACGTTCACCCGCCCGGCAGCTCAGGGCAAGTATCCTGTAGTGTTATTGCTCTCCGGCTCCGGTCCGCAGGACAGGAACGAGGAAATAGCAGGGCATAAACTTTTCCTGGTGCTGGCCGACTATTTTGCCCGTAACGGTATCGCTACCCTGCGATACGACGACAGGGGATTTGGCGCCTCCACCGGCGATTTTTATACATCCGATATCTACGATTTTTCGCACGATGCGCTCACCGCGCTGAAATACCTGAAAGCCAGGAAGGATGTGGATATTTCGCGGATGGGGGTACTCGGACACAGCGAAGGCGCTATTGTGGCGCAAATAGTGGCAGCAAACAATCCGGGAGTGGCCTTTGTAATATCCATGGCAGGAGTGGGCGTAAGCGGCCGGGAACTGATCGACCAGCAAGCTTTCGCCAAAGGGAAAGTGGCCGGCAAACCGGATAGCCTGATCCTGGCAGAACAGGCACGCATGAAGCCCTACTGGGACCTCCTGGCAAGCGACAGCGACATCGTAGCCATAACGCCAAGGGCACAGGAAATTCTCCGGGATATATACCGTAATTCAAGCGAAGACGTTAAGAAGGTACAAACAGAGGATGAATTAATACGGAGAGCCAATATGAGTCCGGAAACTATTTCGTTATTAAGATATAAGCCGCTGACCTACCTGAAACAGATCAAATGTCCGTTTATGGCAATCAACGGCACCGCAGATATACAGGTGGATGCTACCGCCAATCTGAAAGAAATTGAACGCGCATTGAACGAAAATGGTAATCTGCTCACAACAATCCGTAAGTTTGATGGATTAAACCATTTGTTTCAGCGCTGCAAAACATGTGAAGTGAACGAATACGGAGAGCTGGAGCAAACCATTGATCCCCTGGTTCCCGAGTTTATGGCACACTGGATCTTACAGTTGCCGCCGTCGGAGGACAGGTAGTCCCAAATCTGAAATTATAATATGTCCAAGAATAAACTGAAAACCGAAAAACCGGAAAGCAAGAAACCACCGAAAGGCCCCGCACCGAACCCGGATGTATTGAAGAAAGACAAGGAGCCCGAGGTGAAGGTAAAAGAGCTGGTAAAAGATGAGCGCACCCACAAGGTACTGGGCGTGTTCTTTCTTTTATTGTCTGTTTATTGCTTTATTGCTTTCACTTCCTATCTTTTTACCTGGGAAGATGACCAGGATAAAATTTTCCATTATTCTACCCGGGAATTATTTTTTGGAGATGTAAAAGTAGATAACCTGCTCGGCCGCCTGGGTGCTTATGTATCGCATAACTTCTTCTTTTATGGCGTAGGTATTGCCGCTTACCTGTTCTGCTACTTCTTTTTTATCATCGGTGTAAATTTCATCGTTGGCCGCCGGGTATTCCGTATCTGGCGCAGTATAAAATATATCCTGTTTGGTGTGCTCTTTATCAGCATGACAATGGCCTTTGCCATCGGCGGCGGCGATTTCCCCTGGGGCGGCGCCCTGGGCGATGCCCTGAATAAATGGACCACCGGCTTCGTAGGCAAAACAGGAACCGCCCTGCTGTTGCTGGTTGTTGGCTTCTCCTGGCTTATCTGGAAATTCAACTTCGACTTCAAATGGCCGGAGAAAAAAATAAAAGCACCTAAACCCATACCCGCCACAGCACCGGTGGCCCCTGTAATGCAAACCACTGCGGCAACATCCGCCGCCTCGGCGAAAGAAGACGCACGTAAAAACGGTCTCTGCGACGACGGTGGCGTAATGGTAATCCCGCCGCATGCGGAACCGGAAGAAGACGAGGAAGACCTGCCACCTATGCAGTTGGTGGAAAGGGAAGACATCACCGTGATCCCTTCTGCCCATGCAGCTTACCTGCCTGCCGAACCAGCTTACGAAAACGGGCAGCCTGCAGAGGAGGAGGAAGAAGAGGAAGAAGAAGATCCGGGACCATTATTGTATATAGAAGAAACGCCCGAACAACCGCTTGCCCCTGTCAGCAAAAAGAAAGGGGAACCGGTAGAAGTGGCCTTCGAAATAAAACCCACTTACCAGGACGAGGAAGACGAAGTGGAAGAGATTGCGCCTACACGGCCTGTGGAACCGGTAGATCCTTACGATCCGTCCCTGGATCTGAGAGATTATAAGTTCCCGACCCTGGACCTGCTGGAAAATCATAATGCGGATAAAGTGATTGTACAGGATACCGCTGAACTGGAAAAGAATAAGAACCAGATCATTGATACCCTCAAGAACTATGATATTTCCATTCAGAAGATCAGTGCCACAGTAGGACCCACCGTTACCCTGTACGAAATTGTGCCGGCTGCCGGCGTTCGTATCTCCCGTATTAAAAACCTGGAAGATGACATTGCGTTAAGCCTGTCGGCGCTCGGTATCCGTATCATTGCGCCTATTCCGGGAAAGGGTACCATTGGTATTGAAGTACCCAATGTGAAGAAAACCATTGTATCTCTTAAAAATATGCTGGCCTCGGAAAAATTCCAGACCAGCACCATGGATCTGCCCATTGCCATTGGTAAAAAGATCGACAACGAAAACTTTATTGCCGATCTGGCCAAGATGCCCCACCTGCTGATGGCAGGTGCTACGGGTCAGGGTAAATCCGTTGGTATCAACACTTTGCTGGTATCATTGCTGTATAAAAAGCATCCTTCCCAGCTGAAGTTCGTATTGGTAGATCCGAAAAAAGTGGAGTTGTCGTTATACAAGCTCATTGAGAAACACTTCCTGGCCAAATTACCCGGTGAAGATGATGCGATCATTACCGATACCAAAAAGGTGATCCACACGCTCAATGCCCTGTGTATTGAAATGGACCTGCGGTACGACCTGCTGAAAGAAGCCGGTACCCGCAATATCCGTGAGTACAATGGTAAATTTACGCAACGCCGTCTCAATCCGCTGAAAGGCCACCGCTACCTGCCGTTCATCGTGCTGGTGGTAGATGAGTTTGCGGATCTGATCATGACAGCCGGTAAGGAAGTGGAAATGCCGATTGCCCGTTTGGCCCAGCTGGCCCGTGCAGTAGGTATTCACCTGATCATTGCCACCCAGCGCCCTTCTGTAAACATCATTACCGGTACTATTAAAGCTAACTTCCCGGCCCGCGTGGCCTTTAAGGTATCTTCAAAAATAGATTCCCGTACCATCCTGGATATCGGCGGCGCCGAACAGCTGATAGGGCAGGGAGACATGCTGGTTTCCTTCAACGGGGAACTGGTACGCCTGCAATGTGCCTTCGTGGATACGCCGGAAGTGGAAAACGTGGCTGAATTCATTGGTAACCAGAAAGGCTACCCCGATGCTTTCCTGCTGCCTGAGTATGTGGATGACAAGGATCCGGATGGCCGCGAACTGAGTATCGCCGACCGGGATCCGCTGTTTGAAGAGGCCGCCCAGGTGATTGTTACCACCCAACAGGGATCCACCTCCCTCCTGCAACGCAGGATGAAGCTGGGCTACAACCGTGCAGGGCGCTTGATGGACCAGCTGGAAGCTGCCAACATCGTAGGCCCCAATATGGGAAGCAAAGCCAGGGATGTGCTGGTGAAAACAGAAAGCGAGCTGAATGAAATCCTTAATAATTTGTTATAATATGTTAAGGCGGTCGGAATTTATTACCCTTTTTCAGGAAATATAATGAATTTTGCACCCTGTAAAAACCTACACGGCTATACCGGCATGGCATTTGTCTTTGTTGGATAGCACAAACTAAAAAAAACTACGATGAAGAAATTTGTATTAACCGGAATGTTGTTGAGTGGTATCATTTTCAGCGGCATGGCACAATCTAAGGGCGCTTCCGACCCAAAGGCAAAAACCGTTCTGGATGGTGTTAGTAATAAATTTAAGTCATTAAAAACAGTAGTCGCTAATTTTATATTAAAAGTAGAAGGCGCTAATAACAGCGTGTCAGATTCTAAAAAAGGTACTGTTTATCTGAAGGGAGCTAAATATAAAGTAACGCTGCCAGGACAGGAAATCATCAGCGATAACAAAACTTCCTGGACATACGCGAAAGATGTGAATGAAGTAACTATTAATAACGTGGATCAGAGCAGTGGCGCCATGACACCGGCCAAACTGTTCACCAACTTCTACGATAAAGATTACCTGTACAAACTGGAAGCAGAAACGCAGGAAAAAGGTAAGGTGTTCCAGAATGTAGAACTGACGCCTACAGATAAATCTAAGACTATATTTAAGGTGATTGTTTCTGTAGATAAGAAAAACCAGAGCATTGCCAGGATGAAGGTGTTTGAGAAGAATGGTAACCATTATACTTACGAAATCACCAATTTTACACCAAATACCAACCTGAGCGATGCTACCTTTACTTTCGATGCCAAAAATTACCCTGGCGTGGAAGTAGTAGATCTGCGATAGTATAGGATTTTAGTATAACAGCCACCGGAGCGCGGATTACAGCGGTAAATGTTGCAAAACATCCCCGTAATCTCCGCTCCGGTGGCTTTTTGCAATAGGCTTTGTGCTTTCTGCTTATTTATTTACCTTTGGCAAGTTCAATTTAAAAATTAAACAATATGGCATACGACGTAATCGTAATTGGTAGTGGGCCCGGCGGATATGTGGCTGCTATCCGTGCTTCTCAGCTGGGATTTAAAACTGCAGTAGTGGAAAGAGAGAGTCTGGGTGGTATCTGTTTAAACTGGGGCTGTATTCCAACGAAGGCTTTGTTAAAAACTGCACAGGTTTTTGAATATACACAGCATTCAAAAGACTATGGTATCACGATCGGTGATGCAAAAGTGGATTTCGAGGCGGTGATCAAACGTAGTCGCGGTGTTGCTGATAAAATGAGCAGGGGCGTTCAGTTCCTCATGAAGAAAAATAAGATCGACGTGTTAATGGGCAATGGAAAGGTAAAATCCAAAGGCCAGGTGGAAGTAACCGATAAAGACGGTAAAGCCACTGTACACGACGCAAAACATATCATCCTGGCTACCGGCGCACGTGCACGTGAGTTGCCAAACCTGAAGATTGATGGTAAGAATGTAATCGGCTACCGTGAAGCAATGACCCTTCCTCAGCAGCCTAAATCCATGATTGTTGTGGGTTCCGGCGCTATCGGTGTTGAATTTGCCTACTTCTACGCAACCCTGGGTACTAAAGTAACCATCGTTGAGTTCCTCCCGCGCATTGTACCAGTGGAAGATGAAGATATCTCCAAAGAACTGGAAAAAATATACAAAAAGAAAGGCATCGAAATCATGACCAACGCTTCTGTAGAAGCTGTTGAAGCAAGTGGTAACGGTGTGAAAGCAAAAGTGAAAACCCAAACCGGCGAAATCACCCTGGAAGCAGATGTGGTACTGAGCGCGGTAGGTATTGCTGCTAATATCGAAAATCTCGGCCTGGAAGGAATGGGTATCAAAACCGATAAAGGCCGTGTACTGGTTGATAAATATTACCAGACAAATATCCCGGGCGTTTACGCTATCGGCGATATGGTGCCTGGTCAAGCCCTCGCACACGTTGCCTCTAAAGAAGGTATCATCTGCGTGGAAGCTATCGCATACAATGAAAAGAAATATGCGCACAAACCAGAACCAATTGACTACATGAACATCCCGGGCTGTACTTATTGCGCACCTGAAATTGCTTCTGTAGGTTATACTGAAAAGGCAGCAAAAGAAGCCGGTTACGAAGTGAAAGTGGGCAAATTCCCATTCTCTGCGTCCGGTAAAGCTTCTGCAGCCGGTGCCACTGAAGGTTTCGTAAAAGTGATCTTCGACGCCAAGTACGGCGAATGGTTAGGTACCCACATGATCGGCGCCAACGTTACTGAAATCATCGCAGAAACAGTGGTAGCACGTAAACTGGAAACTACTTACCAGGAAGTGCTGGATTCCATCCACCCGCATCCAACTATGAGCGAATCTGTAAAAGACGCCATAGAAGTAGCTTACGGCGAAGCAATTCACCTGTAGTCTTATCTTATTGTAAGTATAATAACAGCTGTTCCGGTTTACCGGAGCAGCTGTTTTGTTTAGCAGGAAGCTCATCATAACCCGGCATTGCGCAGCAATTATTGCTGCTTTACAAACTGTGCGGAGTAGATCCGTTTATTATCTGCATAAATACTACAGTTATAAATCCCATTTGCCAGTCGCTGCACTTCCACCGTTTCCTGGATATCTTCAAGATTCCGCTGCAATACTATCCGTCCGCTCATATCCGTAATTACCAGTTGGCGGCTGCGTGGGGTGCCATCCAAAACGGTGAACTGGCTGCTTACGGGGTTGGGGAAAAGTAAGATATGATTACCTGCAATGATGGTAACGGTAACCGGTTCGGCATAAATATATTGCCCGTTAGAGGTGAGCAACTTCACCCGGTAACGCAGCAGTCCTTCCGGTGCGCTGTCGTCGAGGTAGTTAAAGTTCATGGCATCGCCTACGGGTTGCTGTTGCAGCGTTATCCAGCCTTCCCGTGTAAACCGCTCCCAGTAAACCGTTTGGAGTTGCCAGGTGCTGCCCAGTGTGAGCGACAGTGCTACTTTATTATCGGTAGTAGGATCGGTCAGCAGGTTTTGTACATAGCAGCCTACACCCTGTTGCGTGTAATTAACGGCATAGCTGCGGATGCCCGTCCAGCCACCGGCAGCGACGGGGCTTACTGCAAAATACAACGACGACGCCGTTGCCTTGGGGATAAAAACAAAAGTATCATGGACCTGGCTACACGGAATCAGCGCCGTATTGCTCATGGTGTACAACTGGTATGCAGTGGCGCCCGGTTGTCCGTTCCAGTACAGCAATACCGTATCCGTGCAGTTGAATCCTGCGCGCATGGTGAGTGCCGGCGAAATGTAAAAAGGGTTGCTGATAAACGAGGTATCCGTTAACGTTAGTTTCAGGATCACCGGGCTGAAAATATCCGGTGCGTTCCAGTTATACAGCCTGTTTTCCACCGGGATGTTTTGTGCAATGGGCAGCCAGGTGCGGCCGCTGTCGCTGCTGTAGGAAAGCTCACTGTTACCACTATACGTAGTTTCCCATTGCAGCGGCAATGCCTGTCCTGCGGCTGCCGTAGTGCCTGTGGCGGGGTTTTGCCACTGGAAGGTTTTTACCGGCACCAGTTCATAAGCCAGGTAGAAAGGCTGTGTGCCGGCAGTAACCTGTGCGCCGGATACCTGCACCCGCATATTGCCGGGCACCGGATTTTCAATACTGATCTGTTCTGTATTGTTGAGGCTATCCCTGCCACGTTTTGCGGGTAGCAATAATGAATCAATTAACGGATAGGTGCTCAGCGTCCACGGCAGCCAGGTTTTGCCGTCGGCGGTGGTAGCTGTTATGTCGAGGTCGTTTATAAGCGCTTTAACGGCATTAACAGTGGCCGGAGGATCATTCCAGCACAGGGTTACTTTCACCTCATGTATGCCCTCCGGAACAGCGATGTTGAAGGACGTAGCCGTATGGTTGCCGGCACTGCCCTGGAGGAGGCGGTTGTCCTGTATGGTTTTGATAGCGCCATATGCGTGCAGGTTGCCATATCCGCTGCCAAATGATGGGTGTACGCCTGCGGGCCGGAAGGCGCTGTTAATGATAACGGCTTTGATGAGGGCGGCGGAAACGGGCGTGTTGTGCAGCATACGCCAGGCGTCCTGGAGTAATGCCACCACACCGCTGGTAAGCGCTGCTGCGCCGGAGGTGCCGTCTTCGCCATAAGCGGTTACATGTGGCATAATGCGGCCATCGTAGGCTGGGCCTTTGGAACTGAGTGCGATCAGTTGCGCGGCGCCATCTGTACCACCGCTGACAATAATATTTTTAGCCTGTTTAAAATTGCCGGATAAATTAGCGTACCCTGTAATGCCCTGGTAACGCCCGCCGGAGGCTGGTGATGTACCAATGTTCCCGGAAGAATATACATGCACTAAAGTATCTGCTTCATAAATCTGCTGATCATAGGCCACGGCTTCGGCGCCATAATAATTTTCGATGCCGGTACCATAGGAGTGATTTTGTACCGTGATGCCGGATTGACGATAATAGGCATCATCATCCGGAAGGAGACTGCTGTTGTAGTCTGCAGAACTCAGCTTTACTTCAGGCGCCACGCCTTTGCCACCTGCACCACTGTTGCCCGCGCCGCCAATCAGCGTAGCCATTATTAAAGCATGCGCGGTTTGGAGAGAGGAATTATAGGAAGAAGGAATATATCGTCCCTGTAAATCGATATCAGTGGTATCAAATAAATCTTCTTTAACGGAAACGGTTATACGTTTTCCTGTGATAAGTGGAAATTGCTGTTGGGCGAAAGGGATCCGGTTCACTGCCAGGTTGCCGGTATTGATAATAATTTCAGGGACCGGTCGCCGGATAAGGTCTGCGAACTGTATGGCCACCTGACTAATAAACAGGGGCCAGTCCTGCTTTTTAACCTTTGCCCTGGCTACGTGGTACTGCGTGGAGTACGACTGCACGCGGGCATACATTAATTGCTTTTCTGCCGGGTGGCATGACACCTGTATAGTGATGCTATCCCGCGCGGATGTTTGTTCCAGTTGTTGCAGCAGCGGAATGCTTGCTTTAAAATTATAACCTGCACTGTAACAATATACGAGCGTACTATCTTCCGGTACGTGTTGTAATATGTAATGATAGCGGGAGAGAGGCTGTACAAGTCCCCATTGCTGCAGCTTTGACTCATTTGGCAGTTTTGCAAACTTCACCAGGAAAGGACCACTTTTCCGTTGCAATGAAAACGTATCGGTAGCATACCGTTGCACCAGACTGTCGGGATAGTGTGATTGCTGTGCAGCAGCATAGTAAAAATAACAAAGCTGCAAAAACAGCAAGGGCCATATTTTAGAGGGTATTATCCGCATGCAGGTGTCGGCAACGGGTGAGTGATTTTGGTTTAGTGTTGCTACCTAAAGCTACTGTATTTAGATTTTCAACACAATTTTTTATCAATACTAAAACAAAATATTTTTTTTAAATTAAACGAATGTTGTAATATTGAAAGAGGAAAACCTAATATAAAATTCAACTAAATCTGAACAACGATCTGAATCTGTTACACAGTTTCTTAATTGATAGAGCAAATCTTAGTCACCGGAAATAACCGGCATTACTGAATCACTACCAACCCATTAAAAACTGATGCTATGCCATAGCAGGGCATATTAGCTGTTGTATGTATCCGAAAACGAGAGCACAGTATCACAACTGCAGTTTCCGGAAGATAATCAAAGCTGGGCGATCGCGTTTGCGGCAATAAGAAGAAAAAAACAATGTGCTTTTAGTACGTAATTGTTTTTATTCCACGTCTTATTCAGCCACAGATCAGCGCGGGCATTTAGTGTTGTTAACAGTGGCCTGTTTGAAAAAACAGGCGACAGGGATATCTTTTTTTAAAATCTAAACCAAAAATCTGAACTTTTTTTTCTAAACCAAAACCAAAAATCTGAATTATGAGAACACAATCAATTCCTGTGCTCTGCTGCATGGCAGCGGCTTTCCTCTTTGCGTCCTGTCAGAAGAACGGCGCACAAAAAGAAGCGCAGCCCGATCCCGTGTCAGCAGAAGTGTTAGCCCAGATTAAAGCAAATGGCTTTAGCACAGAGAACGTGGTAAAAACCGAAGATGGCTACCTTGTGGAAGGTGACATCCTGCTTACAGCTGCACAGTTGAAAGAAACCGTTACGAGCCCTGTTTTACGGGTGGCCAAAACAGAACAGTACCGCACTAATTACCTGGTTACAGCATTACCCCGCGTTATCAAAATTAAGGTGACCAGTTTAGGTACTGCCTTTATCGCTGGCACTGATACTGCCATTGCACGTTACAACAGGCTGGGGCTGCGCATGACCTTTCAGCGTGTAACCAGCGGCGCCGCTGACATTACCATCAGAGGATTTAACCAGGGACCAAGCGGTGGTTACATCACACTCGGTTCTTCCGGATTTCCTACCAGCGGTGGTAATCCGTATGGCACCATTAAGATGAACACCAACCAGTACGCCTACGGATCTAATCCCAACGTATTGTATGTAGGTTCTGTTATCCAGCATGAAATTGGTCACTGCATTGGTATGCGTCATACCGATTACATGGACCGTTCCTACAGCTGCGGCGGTACTGCCACCAACGAAGGCGCAAGCAATGTAGGCGCAGTATATATTCCGGGCACTCCTTCTGCACCGGATGCCAACTCCTGGATGCTGGCCTGCTCCAATGGCGGCAACCGTACATTTAATGCCAATGATATCATTGCGCTTAATTATCTGTATCACTAATCGTTGCATGAGCTAATCTGTTAAAACATTTCCGGAGCCGGGATTTTATTTCCGCTCCGGAAATGCTATTCTCCGGTACATAGGGCCGGTTCATCTATCTTTTTTTGTAAATCTGTTATATAATCAAAACCTTTATAGCAGATCAAAAATGATGAGATGGAAAACTCCCGTAAACAATTCCTGAAACAACTGTTTATCAGCGCTACCGCTGTGCCGGTGCTGATTGAAGCCTGTAAAAAAAGTGATGCTGCCGATCCCGGAACAGATAGCAGCAGCGGCGCCTGTACCGTTTCCCCGGAAGAAACAGATGGTCCCTATCCACTCTACAACAGCAGGGGCTCCTCCATTCAGCGCGTGGATATCACCGATGGCAAAACAGGTACCCCGTTGCAAATTACCATTAACATTCTGAACACCAACAACAGCTGCAAGCCGCTTGCCAACGCGAGGGTAGATATCTGGCATTGCGATAAGGATGGTTATTATTCCGGCTACAGCAACCGGGATACCTCGGTACGCAGGATAATACCGCGCTGGTTTTCTGCAGGGGATTGCAGTATTCGGATACAGCCGGGCAGGTTAAATTTACTTCCATTTACCCGGGCTGGTATGAAGGCAGGGTAACGCATATTCATGCACAGGTATACGTGAATGATAAACTGAAAGGAACTACGCAGATGGCATTCCCCGACGATATTAATACTGCCGCAGGTATTCCGCTGCGGAAATGGCATCTGTAAAAGTATGCTGTAATTTCAGCCAGGGAAATTCCTGTGCATAGGTTTTGGTCACCTGTAAGGCGGGCGGTTCGTCGTCTATCACAATAAATTTAATCTCCATCGCTTATACCTGTAATTGTAAGGAAATAGAATATGCGCCGTTATCTTCACTGATTTGCAGTTCGTATTTATCGGGATAGAGGTGTTCCAGTCTTTGCCGTGTGTTGGAAATGCCAATGCCCGTGCGGCTTGTGTCCGGCGCCATTCTGAATAATTTATTACTGCAGTAAAAGTGGATCCTGTTTTCGGACGTTTGCAGCAGGATGGTAATTTCAGACGGTTCGTGATTGCTGACGCCATACTTAAACGCGTTTTCAAGGAAGGGTAGCAGTACCAGCGGGGCAATGCACTTAATGCCCGGGCTGCCGGTAACTGCGAAATTGACTTTCGTTTTAGTGGTGAGCCGGAGTTTCTGGAGATCAATATAATCCCGGAGGCAATCAATTTCGCTTTCCAGCAGTACATAATCATCTCTCGTATCCTCGGTTACATAGCGCAGCATGTTAGAGAGCTTCATGATGCTCATGGCGGTGTTATCGCTGCGTGTGATAGCGAGGGAGTAAATATTGTTAAGGGTATTAAACAGGAAGTGCGGATTGATCTGGGCTTTCAGAAAGGACAATTCTGCCTGGGTTTTGCGGGTTTCTGCGTACAGTGCTCTTTTTTCGGTTTGCCGCCAGCGGCGTGTGGTTTCGATGGCGATACTCAGTGCAATGGTGAGCAGGAAAAGGAAGTCGCTCACAATATCGATGGGCCGGTGTGGTCTGCCGGGTGGCCGCGGGCCTGGTGCTGCCCCGGGCGGCATTTGCTGGCGCCATGGCATTTCTCCACGCGGATGCGACAACGAGAACAGGTGATCATAGGGCCGCATATAGTTGACCATGATCAGCAACAGTAAAACAGACAGGAAGTAAAGAACATATTGTTTCCGGAAGTACAGCCTGGGAAACAGGAAGGTGGTATGAAAATAGAACAGTGCTACATACGTTACCAGGAATACCAGGTAATCTGTTGAGAATAAGATAGAGAGCGCTTTGCGGTCGCCCGTTTGCCCACTGACAAACAGCAGGGGTAAACTCAGGCATATCAGCCACCCTGTAATGTGTGCTATTACTACCGAAGATTTTAACCGGAACATTTGCGACAGATAGATATAGGGCTGAAATTCTGACTTTCCAGCCGGATAATAGCTGTCTTCTCTGTAAATCGCGGGTTTATGTCGATGAATGATCGGAAACATGGGGTTATCTTTTCGCTGCTCCCCGAATTATAGTAAATTGCCTCTTTTATAAAAAGAATATCAGATATGTTGCAACGAATCGTGAAACCGGTGCTGTTATTGGTACTCCTGGTACTTGGCGGGCACACTTATGCCACCGAGGGAATGTGGCTGCCACAGCTGCTTTCCGGTCTTAATGAAAAAGAGATGAAGGGAATGGGCATGAAAATCACTGCCGCGGATATTTACAATATTAACAAAGGCAGCCTGAAAGATGCCATCGTGAGCTTTGGCGGTTTTTGTACGGCAGAAGTGATCTCTGAGCAGGGATTGCTGCTCACCAATCATCACTGCGGTTATGACGCCATTCAGAAGCACTCTTCCTTACAAAATAACTTCCTGGAAAACGGGTTCTGGGCAAAGTCGGCGGCAGAAGAACTGCCTAACCCCGGTTTGTTTGCCACCTTCATTGTACGCATTGATGACGTGACCAAAGCCGCCCTGCAGGATGTAACGCCCGGTATGAGCGAAAGAGAGCGGCAGTCGGCTATCGACAAACGTTTGAACGAAATCCGCCAGAATGCCCGCAGGGAAAGCTGGCAGGAAACCATGATAAAGCCTTTTTATGAGGGCAACCAGTATTTCCTGTTCGTAACGGAAACTTACCGCGACGTACGCCTGGTAGGCGCGCCGCCTTCTTCCATTGGTAAGTTCGGATCAGACACCGACAACTGGGTTTGGCCGCGTCATACAGGCGATTTTTCGATGTTTCGCATCTACGCTGGTAAGGATGGCCGCCCGGCGCCTTATTCAAAGGATAACGTGCCTTTAAAGCCTAAATACGCCCTTACCATTTCCCTGAAGGGAGTGAAACAAAATGATTTCACTATGGTGATGGGTTTTCCCGGCCGCACCACCGAATATCTGCCCTCCGAAGGAGTAAAGCAAACCGTAGAGGTGCTCGATGCCGCCAAAGTGGAAATGCGCGATGCCGCCCTCAAAATTATGGATAGCTACATGCGGAAAGACCCGCAGATAAAAATCCAGTATGCAGCTAAATTCGCCGGCACCGCCAACTACTGGAAGAAATGGATGGGAGAAATGCAGGGCGTAAAGCAAACCAACGGCGTAGGTAAAAAACTACAGTATGAAGATGTTTACCGGCAGCAGCTGGAAAGCAACCCGGTATGGAAGCAAAAGTACAACGGCGTACTGGATTCGCTCAACGGGTACTATCAGCAGGTGCAACCTTATGCACAGGCCCGCGACTATTACAGTGAGCTGGTAAAAAATGTGGAGCTGTTCACTGTCGGCGACCGCCTCATCACCTTCCTCAACGATGTGCATGAAAGGGGAGAAGCGCAGTATGAAACCATGCGGCAGCAGTTCCTCGCATCTATGCAGGGATTTTATCAGAATTACAATGCAAAGGTAGATCATGATGTGGCTGTGAGCCTGATTGCCTTGTATGCCAAAGGCGTTCCTGCGCAATTTGCAGGGGCGGAGTTTGCACAGATCTGGCAGGAAAACAACAAAGACAGCCGCGCATTGACTGACAAACTATATGCGATATCCGGCTTAACCTCTATCGATAAACTAACCGCTTTTGTACAACAACCCTATAATACGGTGGTGGCGCAGATGTGGAAAGATCCGGCTACCCGGCTGGTAATGGCTATGCGCAAAGGTTATGTGGATAATGTAAGCCGCCCGCTGGCGGATCTGCAGTCGAACATCAACAACCTGCAACGCACTTATATGCAGGCGCAAATGGATGTAATGGGCAGTAAAAAAAGCTTCTATCCCGACGCCAACAGCACGCTGCGGGTTACTTACGGAAAAGTAGATGGCTATAATCCCCGCGATGCTATCCACTACGATTTCTATACTTACCTGGATGGCGTGATGGAAAAATATGTTCCCGGAGATTATGAATTTGATGTGCCTGCCCGGTTAATAGAGCTTTATAAGAAGAAAGACTATGGCCGTTACGGTGCCAATGGCAAGATGCCGGTGTGTTTCATTGCCTCCAATCATACCACCGGTGGTAATTCCGGCAGTCCTGCGCTGGATGCATACGGCCACCTGGTGGGGCTGAACTTCGACCGCACCTGGGAAGGTACGATGAGCGATATCAACTTCGACCCTTCCATTTGCCGGAATATCATGGTGGATATCCGCTATGTGCTGTTTATCGTGGACAAATACGCGGGCTGTACGCGGTTGATTGACGAGATGAAATTATTGTAGCGGATTTTGTCTTTCTCGCTGATTACGCTGATTATACTGATTTTGCAGATTTGATCACTTTTGATTTAAATGATTTTGGGGAGATATAAGTGGATGTATCCGCTTATATCTCCCCAAATCTTTTTAAAATCAAAATAAAATCCCAAAAGTAAAATCTGCAAAATCAGCGTAATCAGCGAGAAAGACAAAATCCGCTCTAAACTTTGCATTCGTAAACAATAGAGCTGCACCGGTCCACGGTTTTCAGGCCTTTGCGATAGGAGCGGAAGCCATGGAAGAAGCCTTGCAGGAGCCGGCTTTTGCCGGTTTTGTATTTTTCGCTGAGCAGGCTTACGTAGAAGCCGTCGAATACCATCGGGTGTTTTTTGGCCAGTTTGATATGATGCTGTGCAAGTAATTTTTCCATGGAGCCCGGCGAGAAATGATAGAGATGCCGGGGCACATCGTAGGCGGCCCAGTATTCTTTATAATAGTCGGCGTCGGAGGAGGTGTAGTTGGGAACGGCGATCAGCAGCGCGCCTCCGGGTTTCAGCAGAGTGCGGATGTGATCCAGGTAGCCGTGCAGGTCGTGTACGTGTTCCAGTACATGCCACATGGTAATGGCATCAAATTGCTGCGCAGGTAAAGCATACAGCTGTTCAATGGGCAGTGCCTCCACTTTGTAAATTTCTTTGGCGTTGCGGCGTGCATTTTCATCGGGTTCGAGGCCGGTGACAGTCCAGCCGCCGGTTTGCATATAATGCAGGAATGCCCCGGTGCCGCTGCCTATATCCAGCAGGGTGCCTGTTTTTATACCGCAGGCATTGCGCACCCAGTTTTGTTTGGAGCGCAGCGTAATTTTCCTGACACTGTGATATAAACGGTTAATGAGTCCCTGCTTTGTTTCAGAGTGGGAAATATATTCCTGCGACTGATAGTAGCGGCCTATGTGGGCGCTATCGGGCACATTTTGTGTAAAGCGGCCGCCACAGCCTCCGCAATGGAAGATGTTGAATGTTTCTTTCGATACGGTGTAATCTTTGGCGGTAAGCGCTTCATGTATCTGTGACGAACCACAAAGCGGACAGTTGTTGTAATAGATTAAACTCATTGGACTATTGAATACGCTTATATAATTATTTATACTCTCCCCAAACTTCCCGCAGTACATCTGCAATTTCTCCGAGGGTACATAAGTGTTCCACTGCGGTTACTACAAGGGGCATCAGGTTTTCATCGGTACCGGCAGCCAGCCGGATCTGTGCCAGCGCGTTTTGCACGGCTGCATTATCGCGGCGTTCCCGTAAGGATTTCAGGCGTTCCGACTGTAAGGTACGGATGCTGTCGTCGATGCGGAATACTTCCGGTGTTACCTGGTCTGATGCTGTAAATTTATTGACACCGATGATTATTTTCTCATTATTTTCAATTTCCTGCTGGTACCTGTATGCGCTCTTTGCTATTTCATCCTGGATGAAACCCTGTTCTATGGCGCTTACAGCTCCACCCATTGCATCAATTTTATGAATCAGTTCCCAGGCTTTGGCTTCTACTTCGTTGGTAAGTGCTTCCACATAAAAAGAACCTGCCAGCGGATCTACGGTATCTGCCACGCCGCTTTCGTAGCCAACAATCTGTTGGGTGCGGAGCGCGATGCGTGCCGCTGCTTCGGTGGGTAACGACAGGGCCTCGTCGTAGCCGTTGGTGTGCAGCGACTGTGTACCGCCCATTGTAGCGGCCAGCGTTTGAATGGCTACACGTACAATATTATTCTGTGGCTGTTGTGCGGTGAGGGTGCTGCCGCCTGTTTGCGTATGGAACCGCAGCATCTGTGCTTTCGGATCGGTAGCGCCCAGCGATTGGGTGATATGCGCCCACATGCGGCGTGCTGCGCGGAATTTGGCTACTTCTTCAAAGAGGTGATTATGTGCATTAAAAAAGAAAGACAACCGCTTGGCAAATACATTGATATCCAGTCCTGTGTCCAGTGCTGCTTTCAGATAGGCCTTCCCGTTAGCCAGCGTGAAAGCCAGTTCCTGCACAGCATTGGCGCCGGCTTCCCGGATATGATAACCGGAAATAGAAATGGTATTCCACTTGGGCACTTCTTTGCTGCAATAGGCAAAAATATCGGTAATGAGCCGCATGGAGGGCTTTGGCGGATAAATGAAAGTGCCCCTGGCAGCGTATTCTTTCAGGATATCGTTCTGGATGGTGCCGGAAATCTTTTTCAGGTCGGCGCCCTGCCGCTTGGCGAGCGCGATATAAAAAGCCAGCAGGATAAATCCGGTGGCGTTGATGGTCATAGAGGTGGAGATCTGCTCCAGTGAAATATCTTTGAACAGTATTTCCATATCTTCCAGGGAATCTATGGCTACGCCTACTTTTCCCACTTCACCTTCCGACATCGGATGATCCGAATCGTAACCAATTTGTGTAGGCAGGTCGAAGGCCACGCTCAGTCCCATAACGCCCTGTCCCAGCAGGTAATGATACCTTTTATTCGATTCTTCCGCCGTGCTGAAGCCCGCGTATTGCCGCATGGTCCACAGTTTATCGCGGTACATGGTGGCGTGTATGCCACGGGTGTAAGGAAAATCGCCGGGCTGCTCGTCCATAGGCACCGGCTGTGTGTATACCGGTGCTATTACAATGCCTGAATCGGTTTGAATGGTTTTTTCCATAGTATCTAAAACTAGCGTTGCAATGTTACATAATTATTATGGTACTTCGCCGCTGAGAAAAATATTGATATTTTGTGTGAAAGTTTGGCAGGATACTATGATCATTTACTGTTTATTAGGCGCAACGATCGCGCTGGCGTTGTATAGTTTATATCTTGTCTGGAAAGCAGGAAGCCGCCGGCTGACAGCCACCTACAGCTATTTGCTGCTGGGGCTTTCACTGGGCTGGTTCCTGTATTTATATGGTACCTGGGTGTACCTTTCTATTTATGCCAAGTATTTTTTTGGCGGACTTTTATTGCTGAACATGGCCGCTTATGCAGTGCGTAAGCACGATCATGCGGCTAAACCTACGCCGCGGTGGAAACAGGTCAGCAATGGCATTCTTACCTTTATTTTTGTCGTAATGTCTGTGCTGTACTTTACCGGTACTACCGGTAAACCAGCGCGGGTAGCGCTGGCATTTCCGTTTAAGCCGGGTAAATACTTTGTGTTGCAGGGCGGTAAAGGGTTACCTACCAACGTGTTCCACTTTAGTCTGCGGGGGGCTGTTTATGCGATGGATATCGTGAAACTGAACAACTATGGCGGGCGCGCAGGGAAAATATTTTCCCGTAAGCTGGAAGACTATGTGATTTTCGGCGACACGGTGTATGCGCCTTGCGACGGGCTGGTGATGAGGGCGTACAGCAATAACCCGGATAATATACCACCCGCCATGAACCGCGGGCCTAAAAACACCAACCAGGTATTACTGGAAACGCCCGGGTATTACGTGTTTATGGCGCACCTGAAAATGGGAAGCGTGGTGGTACGGGAAGGGCAGTATGTAAAGCGGGGCGACCCGCTTGGCTGCGTCGGCAATTCAGGCTTTAGCTCAGAACCTCACCTGCATATCCAGGTGCATGCTAAAAAGGCCGGCATTCCCTGGTACCAGGGAATGCCGTTGTATATCTTATTTAATGGAAAAAGTTACCTGTTGAATGAGGTGATTAACGCGAAGTGATTACCGCATCAATCTTTTTGCTTCCGCATTAATGATCTGGGAAGTGAGTTCGGCAGGAGATTCGCCGGCCTGTAAAAATACCTCCAATATCTGTTTGTTCAGTTCCATAGCGGGTGCATCCGGTGGCAGTTGCACGGCTACCTGGTTGATCACGGAGATGGTTTGTTCCTTTAATGTTTTCACCGCTTCCCATGTCATGGCCGACACATAGATCTGCTGGGTAACGTTATGTTCGTATTCTGCCTTGATTTGCTGTACCATCGCGATCTGCATATCCATGGCGGTTAAGCCCGGCTGATAAGTGCGTCCTATCAGGCTTTGCGGCGTGATGCGGTCTACATAAAGCGCCATTCTCTCGTAGGCCTGCAGCTGTAAGGGAAGCACGGCAGCATTTACCGGCTGTTCTTTGCTGTCGGTTGTGGTATCTGCTGTTTTATTCTTCTTAAAAAGATCTCTTACCGTTGGGTATACGATTGCCACTGCTCCAACTGCGAGTGCGATGTATAATAGTGTATTCAAGTCAAGACTGCCCATCATATTACTTTATGTGCACAAATATATATAAAGATATTTATATATTGTAGGGTACCGGTTTAAAATAAAAAGGATTACCGGGAGATGTGTACTTTATAACATCCGCCGGTAATCATATTCATCACAAAGATGATCGTTTTGTTAAGCGAGTTTCCCCAGCCAGGTTTTCATTCTTTCCACTCCTTTCTCCAGTTTGTCCATGCCGGTGGCATAAGACAGGCGGATGCAGTTGGGTTGCTGGAAAGCGCCACCGGTAACAGTAGACACGTGGGCTTTATGCAGGAGGTACATGCAAAGGTCGTCTGCGTTTTTAATGTGCGAGTCTTCAAATGATTTGTTGAAGAATGCGCTTACATCCGGGAACATATAAAATGCGCCTTCCGGGTCATTTACCTTTAAACCGGGGATGGTTTTCAGGGCTTCATGAATGTAGGCGCGGCGTTTTTTGAATTCAGCAACCATTTCCACGGCGGTGGTCAGTTCGCCGGTGAGGGCTGTGATGGCGGCGCGCTGGGTGATAGAGCAGGTAGCCGAAGTGAACTGGCTCTGGATCTTATCACAGGCTTTGGCAATATCCAGCGGTGCGGCGAGGTAGCCCAAACGCCAGCCGGTCATGGCAAAGCCTTTACTCAGGCCGTTGATGATGACCGTGCGGTTGATCAGATCTCCGAACTGCGCAATGCTTTCATGTTTGCCTTCGTAGTTGATGTATTCATATATTTCATCGGAGATGATGAAGATCTGCGGGTGTTTGGCGAATACGGCAGCCAGTCCTTCCAGTTCTTTTTTGGAATATACGGAACCGGTAGGATTACAGGGAGAGGAGAACATGAACAGCTTTGTTTTTGGTGTGATAGCTGCTTCGAGTTGCTCCGGTGTAATTTTATAATTGCTTTCGATACTGCAGGGAACAAATACCACTTCACCCTGGCAAAGGCTCACCTGTTCTGAATAGGTAACCCAGTAAGGGGTGGGGATGATCACTTCATCGCCGGGGTTTACAATGCTGAGCACTGCATTGGCCAGGCATTGCTTGGCGCCTGTGGATACTACAATTTGCTCCGGCGTATAGTCAAGACCGTTATCTCTCTTTAATTTGTGTACTACTGCCTGTCTTACGTCTGCATAGCCAGCCACGGGTGTATAGTGTGTAAACCCTTCATCAATTGCTTTTTTGGCGGCTTCGCGGATGTGTGCCGGGGTGTCAAAGTCCGGTTCTCCGATGCTGAGGTCCACAATATCTATCCCCTGGGCTTTCAACTCGCGGCCGAGTTTAGCCATTTTAATTGTTTGCGGCTCGGAAATCCGTGACAGCCTGTCTGCTAGTTGATTCATATCATTACATTGAATTGACCGGAACAAACGTACAGAAAAAAACCAGATAATACATGGAAAGATCATTCCCGGCTGCTGTACAAACGCAGAACGGGCCGGATAACCGGCCCGTTCTGCGTTTTATGTTACTGCTTTTTACAGCAATGTAATATTGTTAGTATAAACTGAACATAGCGTTGGTAACCAGTTTGTCGGTACCGGTACTGCCTTTAACGCCTACGATGTAAATGGTATAGAAGTTACCTGCGTTGAAACTGCCGACACGAAGATCAGTGCTGCTTGCCGTGGCAAGTACGGTACCAGTGCCAGCTTCCTTGATGGTGATGGCATTGTTTACGCTGAAGCTGTTGAACAGTTTGAAAGCGCTGGCAGAAGATACATCGCCGTTAAAGTAAACGCGGTTGCTGTCGATTTTTTCAGTACCGATGAATACATCTACCGGGCCTGCGTTTGCGCTCAGGTTCAGGAAACGGATACCGATTTTATCGCGGCTGTAGTTGGATTGATCTGTTTTGATAATAGCAGATCTCATGGGGCTTTTATCCCAGATCAGGTAAGTATAGTACTGTGTGGAGTCGAAATTGTAAGTAGTGGTGACCAGCAAGCTGTCGCCTCCTTTCTTCTTCAGGTCAAATTTGTGCAGGCCTCCGTAAACGGCATACCGGGCGTAGAAATTATAAGTGAAATCAGTTTCAGTTACTTTCTGATCATTATCGAAGAAAGTACCTGCGATCATACTGGTGGAACTGTTCAGAATTGAAATCTGTGCCTGTGGCCTTGGTGGTGTGTAATTGTTATCGTTCTTCAGGCAGGAAGATAATCCGATGATTCCTGTCAACAGGGCCACAACTGCCCATACGCGATTTTTCTTGGTTAGCATTTTGCTCTCAGTTTTTAAATTGTGTTATTGATCGGTTGTTTTTTTATCGTTTGGTTCAAAACGGGACAGGTCCGGTAAAATGCTCTTTTTACGTTGGACTTCCGATTCATAAATTATTTCTCCCAGTGCTTTGAGAAAAGGTTTGCCTGTTTTTTCAAAAGCCGGTTGATCATCTCCCAATACACCAGTGGTATTTACAAAAACACTGGCAGACAGCAGAAATTCTGTTTTACTGGTAAAATCAACAATATATGCTGTATCGGTCAGAAATCCGTATGCCCATCCTGGTTTGTTGAAAATCCTGATGTGTTCAGGTATCCGGCTGTTCCGGTCACCTCCAAAAAGCAAAAACCTGGTATATGCCTGATAGTATTGTTCCGGATCATACACCGGATCTGTTGATTCTTCCGGGTGCTGGGACATACATCTGTACAAAAAAAGGTAATCTTTCCCTGTTAAACGGAAACGTTGACGATTTGTTACAGCTTCCGGAAAAATTATGCTGCGCAGGATATTATGCAGGTCGGAGAGGGGCAGTTTATTCCGGTGGGAGAAGTTCATGGGTTGGTGCTCGAGGTGGTCGAGGTGATTGTACCAGGCGTTCCCGGCAAAGTCTTCCCGCGGGGAAAACTCCAGGCTGCTGCAGCATGCGGGTTGCTGGTAAAGGATCCTGTTCCCTTCGCGGAAGCTGACGGCATTGGTACGCCTGTTGGCTTCCTCGTAGAGGGGAAGTCCCACCCGGTGGCGGATCTGGGCCTGGGAATATCCCATTTCCCATAACCGGCGGTTAAAAGGTTCCTGCCCTATAAACTCGTAAAGGCGGTTATAGGCGTCGTTGTCGCTGATAAGGAATATTTTTTTTATATAATGGGCTACAGACGGGAGGCCGGAAGCCGCGGAATGGTCGTGGCGCACGCCGGTATTCACATCCGGGAGCGGCGCTGTAAAAAAAGGCGTATCGCGATCGAGGCCGGGGACCTGCAGATCGTTCAGCTTTTCCAGTGCCAGTGCCACTGCCGGCAGTTTTACCGTGGAGGCGGGATAGAAGTAGGTATCCGGCGACACACCATAATAATAGTCTGTGAAGTGAGGCCGCTGCTGCCCGTCCCGGTCTATGCGGGTAAAAATCACCTGTAAACGGTAAGTGGAAGGATCGCTGAACACAGCGCCTAACCGGCTTTTTTGACTTTTCAGCAAAGCTTCCAGAAAATTATCTGTTGCCGGATAATGTTGGGTTTGCATATATTTGTCGTTGTTATGGATTGTAAAGCAAAGGAATATATTTAAAAAGACCAGAATCCGGGAGCTGCAGATTTAAAAAAAGTGTGCCAACCAACCTGCAAAGGCAAGCGCATATTGATTTTGCGTGTCTTTTAACAAGGACTTTAATATATCGATTTAAATTCTATCTTTGCAACTCTTAAAATTTTTTTTTATAAACCCGAAACAAACAGTATGCAACTTAAAGGACTGGTAAGATTTTTTGCCATCGCACTGATCCTTATCTCTTTGTACCAATTGTCCTTCACGTTTTTGGTGCGGAACTATGAGAAGAAGATAGAGCAGCAGGCCGAGAACGATGTGGCCAAGCAATACCCTACACCTGAAAAGAAATATCCAGGCAGTTCGGAACTGCAGGGCTTCTACTCAGATACCCTCAAAGGGTTTATTAAACAGAGGAGACAAGAGATTGTGGACAGTACCAGCAGCACAAAAATTGCAGGCTTTCCATGGAATGTCACCTATACCAAGGCCAAAGAGAAAGAACTGAATCTCGGTCTGGACCTGGTAGGTGGTATGAACGTAGTACTGGAAGTAAGCGTGGAAGATGTTATCCGCGCATTATCCGGTCAATCCAAGGATGCTGCTTTTAACAAAGCGCTGGAAAGGGCAAATGAGCTGAAGAAAACTAACCAGGCCGATTTTGTTACTTTATTCGGACAAGCATACGCCGAGGTAGCACCACAGGGTAAACTGGCTTCTATTTTTGCAAATGCCTACCAGAAGGACATCACCTTCAATTCCTCCAATCAGCAGGTGCTGGACATGATCCGCAAGGAATCACGTGTTGCCATTAAGAATACCTATATCGTACTGCAAAAACGTATTGATAAATTTGGTGTGGCACAACCTAATATCAGCCTGGATGAAAATAAAGGACTGATCTCCGTGGAACTCGCCGGTGTTGATAACGCCGCCCGTGTACACAAATACCTGCAGGCAACTGCCAACCTGGAATTCAGGGAAGTATACAAGAACTCTCCGGAGTTTATCCAGAATGTATTATCCCCGGTGAACGATGCTGTAAGAAATGCTAAGGCCGCAGTTACCGCTGCTCCTGCCGCTACACCGGATTCAGCTGCTGCTGCTACCACCGCTGCTGCGAAGGATACCGGTAAAGATGCCAGCCTGACAGATTATCTGTCTAAAAAAGATACCAGCAAAAATGCCAGCAAAGAACTGCAGCTGAAAGAACAACAGGCGCAGAACCCGCTGTTCATGGTATTATTCCCTAACGTAGATCCACAATCCGGCTCAGTTTATCCGGGTCCGTCTATTGGAAGGATTTTACCAAAAGATACCGCTACTTTCAACCGTTACATGGAACTGCCGGCTGTAAAGTCGATCCTGCCGAAAGACCTGGTATTTGCGTTTGGTGCTGAAAATAAAGAAGATAAACACGGACCTTTAGCGGTATATGCGCTGAAAGTGAACCCGGCCAGCCCTGAACCTCGTGTTGGTGGCGCAAGCATCGTTGATGCCCGTCAGGACATGGACCAGAACAACCAGCCGGAAATCAGCATGACCATGGATAATGAAGGCGCCCACCAGTGGAAAAAACTGACCGGTGAACTGGCTCCTACTAATCCAAAAGATCCCGCTACCTTTAATTATGTAGCAGTAGTGCTCGATAACATCGTTTACTCTGCCCCTTCTATACAGGGTGAAATTGCCGGTGGCCGTTCCTCTATCAGTGGTAGCTTTACCATTGAAGAAGCGAATGACCTCGCCAACATCCTGAAATCCGGTAAGATGCCGGCTCCTGCACAAATTGTACAGGAACAGATCGTAGGACCAACCCTTGGCGCTGAATCTATTGCCGCCGGTGCGAAATCCTTTATGATCTCCTTCGGAATCATCTTCGTACTCATGCTGGTGTACTACAACTCAGCCGGCTGGGTAGCTAACATTGCACTGGTACTGAACCTGCTGTTTACCTTTGGTATCCTGGCTTCTATGGGTGCTACGTTAACAATGGCCGGTATTGCCGGTATGGTACTCACCATCGGTATGGCGGTAGATACCAACGTAATCATCTTTGAAAGGATCAAGGACGAGCTGACGCATGGTAAATCTTACCACGATGCCGTGGCGGAGGGCTACAAACGCTCTTATGCACCTGTACTCGATGGTCACGTTACCTCCCTGCTCACCGCCTTCATCCTGTTCTACTTCGGTTTAGGTCCGGTACTGGGCTTCGCCACCACACAGATCATAGGTTTGTTCCTGTCCCTGTTCTGCGGTATCCTGGTTTCCCGTATGGTAACTGATTTCTGGATGAAGAGAAAAAGACATTTTGAATACTTCACACCTATTTCCCGTAAGGTATTCAAACATGCCGCTTTTGATTTCGTAGGCAAACGTAAATATGCTTATATCATCTCCGCCTTTGTAATGGTGGCAGGTGTTTCTTCCTTCTTCCATGGCTTCGACCACGGTATCGATTTCTCCGGCGGCCGCAGCTATACTGTTCGCTTTGAGCACCCGATGAACCGCGAAGAAGTGGCAGATGTGCTGAAGAAAGAATTTGACTCAGAAGTATTCGTTAAAACTATCGGCAGCACCAACCAGCTGAGCATCACTACTGCTTACAAAATTGAGCAGCAGAGCCTGGCGGTTGATAAAGAAGTGGCTGATAAGTTATATAATGGCCTGAAGAAGTTCTATGACGCTTCCGTAACGCCTGACGTATTTACCTCCCGTTACATTGTAGGTTCGCAAACAGTATCGCCTACCATTTCCGATGACCTGCGTGCAGGTGCGGTGAAGGCAACGATCCTGTCTATTGTGGTGATCTTCTTGTACATCCTGTTACGTTTCAGCAAGTGGCAGTACTCTATCGGTACTATCTTCTCTTTGCTGCACGACGTACTGGTTACGCTGGCAGTATTCTCCTGGTGCAGATCCTTTGTACCGTTTACACTGGAAATTGACCAGCACTTTATTGCTGCGATCCTGACGGTGATTGGTTTCTCCATGAACGATACCGTGATTGTGTTTGACCGTATCCGTGAGTACTTCAGGACCGGCGCTCATGGCCGCGACAGGGATACCGTGATCAATAAAGCGATCAACGATACCCTGAGCCGTACCATTATGACGTCGCTGACCGTATTCCTGACCATCCTGATCCTGTTTGTATTTGGTGGTGAAGTTACCCGTGGTTTCGCTTTCGCGATGCTGATTGGTGTGATCACCGGTACTTACTCTTCTATCTTCGTTGCGGCACCAGTACTGGTTGACTTCGACAAGAAGAATCAGCTGGCCAATGAAGGTGAGTCAGTGGAAGTGGTGGCCAAGAAAACGGCTCCTGCTGCCAAATAAGTAAGATCTAACTGAAATAATGTTTGATAAATAAAAACCTCCTGGCTTGCCAGGAGGTTTTTTTATGCAGTATCTTTTTGGGAGATATTTATCAGCTGGCCGGCTGCCTGAATACAAACCCGGCGGCTTCGCTTCCCTGCTGGTAGTCTATTTCCATGCCCATGAGGTACATGCCATGTGCTTTTTTCATGATCACAGGGATGCCGGATATCTCAAAGAGGTCGTCGTCTTCCATGCGGGCATCGAAGCCGAGCATATAGGCAACACCGGAACAACCTCCGCCTTTTACGCCTACCCGCAGGTAGGGGGCTTCTGTATTCCCCTGTAACAATTGTTTCACTACTTCAGCAGCACTGGCCGTAAGTTGAATGGGAGACCTGTTCACGTTATCCATTATCCGTATTTTTTTCAAAGTTAGGGAAAACCAGGGGCGGTTTTGCCTGCTGGTATACCCGAGGTAAGTGGTGGGTGTAGTTAACGCAAAGACGCTTTAAACATGGTATAAACCGGGGGTATGTACGCCTTTGAGGTGGACTTGAAGCGCAATTACTTTGCTGTGGCCAGTTCCAGGAACTTTTTATGAAGGTCGAGTACCTGCGGAATCACCATATGCTGCTCATCGTTATAGATCACGTGGTCGCTGAGGCGCATTTTGATGGTTTCGTCAATTTGCTTGTACATACGTGCCAGTACTTCATTGCGGGTTACGTTGTCGCGTTTCATGACGCGGTGTATGCGCAGTGGCTGGGGGGCGAAAACGGCGATTACCTGATCGAGGTGGTGAAAGGATTCTGTTTCAAAGAGGAGAGCGGCCTCTTTCAGTACGTAGGGGGTGTGTTGTTGTTGGGCCCAGTTGTCGGAATCCCGTATGGTGGCCGGGTGTACGAGGGAGTTGAGGAGAGCGAGCTTGTCTTTGTCGTTGAAAACGATATTTCCGAGGAGTTTGCGGTTTAAGGCGCCGCGGGCATCGTACATTTCTTCGCCGAAGTGGTGTTTTACCTGTGCAGCCAGTTCGGGGTCGCGGACCATAATATCTTTGGCCCGGTCGTCCGCGTAGTACACGGGAACGCCCAATAATTCGAATATTCTACTAACGGTGCTTTTGCCGGAGCCAATGCCTCCGGTGATTCCAATCTTTAACATAGCCCCCAATTTATAAAAAAATACGAATTACCCATATGAATTACGGAGTTACGGGCAGATGCCGTGGAATAGATCCGCGAAAATCATCTGCCTGTAACTCCGTAAACAGTAATTACTCTGATTCGTAATGCTTATTTAGTTTCAGCTGCTTTTTGCTGAGCAGTGGTGTATTCCATGCTGATAGCAGAGCGTTCGATAGTGAAGCTGGTGCCTGGGCTAACTTCCATCAGAACGGTGTTGTTGTCGTTCATTTTCTTCACTTTACCGTGGATACCGGCGATAGTGACGATTTTATCACCTTCTTTCAGGTTATCGATAAATTGTTTCTGCAGTTTTGCTTTTTTAGTTTGAGGCCTAATCATGAAAAGCCACATAACGACAATCATACCGCCAAAAAACAGGAAAGAAACCCAGGAGTTACCACCGCCTTGGGCACCGCCCTGAGGCGCCATTAATAAAATGTTCAGGATGTTCATCTCTATAATTGATTTAATAGTTTAGTCCGGACTACTTGGTAATGATATTGCATTGGATCTTAGGTCCTACCACATAACCGTCTTTATTGTTGATTTTAACAGAAATTTCTTTCTCGGTATAGCCTGATTTTCCGTGGCTGTCGAAAATAACCTTCATATAACCGGACTGACCGGGTTTGATGGGTTCTTTTGGCCATTCCGGTACGGTACAACCGCAGCTGGAGATGGCATCTTCGATGAGCAGCGGGCTGGTGCCTGTATTGGTGAATTTAAAGGAGTACTCTACTTTTTCACCTGCTACAATTTCTCCAAAGTTATGCACCTTTTCTTCAAAGGTGAGTGCGGAGGATTGACCAGTTTCGATTTTTTGTCCGTTACCGGCTGCCTCAGCAGCGGTATTATTATTTTTTGCACTATTGTTACAAGCCGCCATCAGCAGGCTTCCACAGGCGAGTAAACAGAACAGTTTTTTCATGGCATTGCTATTTTACGGTAAAAATAACTTTTCCCACTTACTTTTTCGGACGGTCCTGTTTCTGTACCAGCTGTTCTTTTTCCAGGTCTTTCAGAATGTTATCCAGGATACCGTTGATAAACTGGCCGCTCTGAGGTGTGCTATAGGCTTTCGCCAGGTCTATATATTCGTTGATAGTTACTTTGGTAGGAATGGTGGGGAAGTAGAGAAACTCGCATACACCCATTTCCATCAGTAACATATCTACTGCAGCGATACGTTCAGAATCCCAGTTTTGTAATTTGGGCTTGATCAGTTCGAGGCAGTATTCCTTTTTGTCGATTACTGTGAGCAGAAGTTCCTTTGCATAATCCAGTTTTTCTTTACTGATCAGCTGCAGGAAATTGAAGAGATGCGGCTTATTGAAATAGTTATTGATCAGAATGCCCATCATTTCTTCGTCGTCGCCCCAGTGGAGGAAGGTATCTTCCATGTGTTGAAGGAAGGGCTCGCTTTTCGCCAGTATTTCTTTATAGATGAATTCCAGTATTTCCTTTTCACCGGCTTTAGTGCGGCTACCTTCCGCCGCGTAGGCTTTGTAGGTATCTGTGGCTACCAATTGATTATAAAGCTTTCTGAGCAGATCATCATCTGTTTGCAGCTTCATTTTCCATTGGTCCAGGTTTACCTGGAAGCCTTTGTCGCTGGTTATCTGGTAAATAAACTCATTTCCTGCAATTTTGGTGTTCACCTGCAGGTCCTCGGCAGAGGGTAAGTGTTTGGAAGCACGGGCGTGCGCATCAATTTCGGCGTATTGTGCTACCTGTACCACTGAGTTAAGTAAGTAGGTAAAGATCTGACAGGTTTGGTCCAGCTTTTCGTTTAAAAGTCTGGTGGCCGTGCCTGGCTTAATACTGCTTTGCTCCATCGTTTCCAGGGCATAAAGTGTTTGCATTACTTTTACCCGGATATTTCTTCTACTGATCATCTTATAAAAAAGAACTGGTATAAGGGCGCAAAAGTAGAGAAAAATTTCCATATTCGAAGCGGAGTTTGTCGCGGAGCTTGTAGCGGAGGTTGTCTTTCTCACTGATTCCCCTGATTAATTGTTTTTTTGATTTTTTTTAATGATTTTTAGAAAGATGTATTTATGTGCCTTATTATTCCTGGAAAAATACCCTGGTTGGTTAATAATAAATCAAGAGAATCAGGGCAAAAGACAATCTTCGCAAAAAAATAATATCCTTTTAATCAGCATAATCAGGGGAATCAGTGAGAAAGACAAAATCCGCGAAATCCGCCTAGCTGTCATTTTTTCGGGTTGTTTGTCATGATTTGTCAGTATGGAAGCAAGTCGATACCTTCGTGACCTGTAAATTTGACCCGAAAACCGCCTTGGCACAATTCTCGTGGACGGAAGGAACAATCACAAACATCTTTTTTAAATAAAAACTACTATGGCTAAACAATTAAGTATTAAACCTTTAGCTGACAGGGTAATCGTGAAACCTGCAGCAGCAGAAGAGAAGACAGCTGGTGGTATCATTATCCCCGATACTGCAAAAGAAAAACCTGTGAGAGGCACCGTGGTGGCTGCCGGTCCTGGTAAAAAAGATGAACCGATCACTGTAAAGGTAGGTGATACTGTACTCTATGGTAAATACTCTGGTCAGGAACTCCCTATCGAAGGCGAAGATTACTTAATCATGCGTGAATCTGATATCCTGGCGATCGTTTAAGAGCTGTCTGCGATATGAATTAATTCCTAAAAGAAAAATCTCAAAGTATTATGGCAAAACAAATTTTCTTCAATATAGACGCCCGCAACAAGATGAAGAAAGGCGTTGACACCCTGGCTGATGCTGTTAAAGTAACCCTGGGCCCTAAAGGCCGTAACGTAGTGATCGAGAAAAAATTCGGCGCTCCGGGTGTAACTAAAGATGGTGTTACCGTTGCAAAAGAAATTGAACTCGAAGACGCAATCGAAAATATGGGTGCGCAGATGGTGAAGGAAGTAGCTTCCAAAACTGCTGATCTGGCAGGTGATGGTACTACTACTGCTACCGTTCTGGCACAGGCTATCATCGGCGACGGTTTGAAAAACGTAGCTGCCGGTGCTAACCCAATGGATCTGAAACGTGGTATCGACAAAGCTGTGAAAGCGGTTGTTGAAAACCTGAAAAAACAGTCCGAAAAAGTTGGTAACGATACACAGAAGATCGAGCAGGTTGCTTCCATCTCTGCCAACAACGACAGCGAAATTGGTAAACTGATTGCCCAGGCAATGCAGAAAGTAACCAAAGACGGTGTTATCACTGTAGAAGAAGCAAAAGGTACCGACACTACTGTTGAAGTAGTAGAAGGTATGCAGTTCGACCGTGGTTACCTGTCTCCTTACTTCATTACCAACAGCGAAAAAATGCAGGCTGAACTGGCTAACCCTTATATCCTGATCTACGATAAAAAGATCAGCACTATGAAGGATATCCTGCACATCCTGGAAAAAGTTGCTCAGCAGGGCGCTCCGCTGGTAATCATTTCCGAAGATCTGGAAGGTGAAGCACTGGCTACCCTGGTGGTAAACAAACTGCGTGGTACCCTGAAAGTTGCTGCTGTTAAAGCTCCTGGCTTTGGCGACAGAAGAAAGGATATGCTGCAGGACATCGCTACCCTCACCGGTGGTATCGTTATCAGCGAAGAACAAGGTTACAAACTGGAAAATGCTGACCTGACTTACCTCGGTAAAGCAGAATCTATCACTATCGATAAAGACAATACTACTGTTGTAGGTGGTAAAGGCGAAAAAGAAGCGATCCAGTCCCGTATCGGACAGATCAAAGCGCAGATCGAAGTAACTACTTCTGACTACGACCGCGAAAAATTACAGGAACGCTTGGCTAAATTAAGTGGTGGTGTGGCTGTACTGTACGTTGGTGCTGCTACTGAAGTAGAAATGAAAGAAAAGAAAGATCGCGTAGACGACGCATTACACGCTACCCGCGCTGCCGTTGAAGAAGGTATCGTTCCTGGTGGTGGTGTTGCTTACATCCGCGCTATCGAAGCCCTGGATTCACTGAAAGGTGCTAACAACGACGAGCAGACCGGTATTGCCATCGTTAAACGCGCTATCGAAGAACCATTACGTCAGATCACTGCCAACGCAGGTATCGAAGGTTCTATCGTAGTACAGAAAGTGAAAGAAGGTAAAGCTGATTTCGGTTTCAACGCACGTACAGAAGTTTTCGAAAACTTACTGGCTGCCGGTGTTATCGATCCAACTAAAGTTACCCGTATTGCACTGGAAAATGCTGCGTCTATCGCTTCTATGCTGCTGACTACCGAATGTGTAATCGCAGACAAACCGGAACCTAAATCTGCTGCTCCTGCTATGGGCGGTGGTGGCCACGGTATGGGCATGGACTACTAATATCAAGAATAATCATAAAAACTCCTGCAGGCAAGGTCTTGCAGGAGTTTTTTTATGCGGATCACCTTTCCGCTGTAACTTTATCATAAGATTTCCGTTTAATAACGAGATAGTAAACAGCAGCGGATGAATACAGTTGTAAAAATAATTTGCGCAAGCCTGCTTTTGATACTGGGCGCCTGTTCAAAGAACAGCAGCTCGGAGGAACTCAGGATGGGTGGAGTCACAGAAAATGCCATCCAGCAATACCTGCACGAGCATAATGAAACCGCGATCCGGGACGTTTCGGGACTTTATTACCGGGTAGACGCTCCGGGAGACAGTACCCATTTCGTGAAAGCAACCTCCATCCCCACCGTTATTTATACCAATTATTTAATTACGGGCGAAGTAGTAGGTACCTCTGTAGGGCCCACCGATTTCGATCACAGGATGCTTAAGAACCATATTCCTGGCTGGCAGATAGGGCTGCAGAAGATTTCCCAGGGAGGAAAGATCAGGTTGTATATCCCATCCGCCCTCGCCTATGGCTCTGTGGGCGTTAACGGTGTTATCCCGCCCAACGCCATTCTTATTTCTGACCTGGAACTGGTAAGTATCCGGTAGATGTATTATCTTATACCAATTGTATTTTCACCTTTTAATTATACTAAAACTGAAACCGTAACTGTATGAAGAAAGTTTTTCTGTTGGGAGGATTATTCCTGTTAGTGCTTGCCGCCTGTTCAAAAAAAGATGATGCACCTGCCTATAACGCTATTGCACAATATGATGCTGACTCCGCAAAAATTGTAGCGTATATCGCCGCCAATAATCTCACCAATGTGCAACATGATCCCCGTGGCCTTTTTTACCAGATTATAACAAAAGGAACCGGCGATTCTGTTAATGCCGCTGCAAATGTATGGGTATCCTACAAAGGCCAGTTGCTGGATAAAACGGTTTTTGACAGCAGCGACAGCGCCAGGTTTGACCTTGATAAAGTGATCACCGGATGGACGATCGGGATTCCTAAAATCCGGAAGGGTGGAGAAATCAACCTGATTATTCCTTCTATTTATGCTTACGGCCCGACGGCCTATTCTAAAATCCCGGCGAATTCAGTACTGGTATTCAACGTGAAGCTGAAAGATTATGTGAATAAATAATGGAGAAAGAAATAACGTGAAGCGGTACCGGTTCTGCCGGTACCGCTTTTGCATTTGTATTATTCCCCCGCTTTCCGTTAATTTTACAGATAAATAAAAAATTAGTGGCACACGAATGTATTTCCGTATTTGACATTTTTAAGATAGGCGTTGGCCCTTCCAGTTCCCATACCTTAGGCCCGTGGCGCGCAGCATTGCGTTTCCTGGATCAGTTGGAGCAGGCTGGCAAACTGGCGGCCGTTAATAAAGTACAGGTATTATTATATGGCTCTCTTGCCAAAACAGGTCACGGGCATGGCACCGACATTGCGGTACAGCTGGGCCTCTGCGGGGATGATCCGGTAACTTTTGACGTGAACCAGATCAATCCTAAAATGGATGATATCCGCCGCAGCCGCCGGATGAAGATAGCGGGTAAGTATGAAATAGATTTTGATCCCGTTGAAGATATTGACTTCCTCTTTGAAGAATCCCTGCCGTTTCACCCCAATGCCCTTACTTTCCTGGTTACCCTGATGGATGGTGAACAGCTGGCTTCCACCTGGTATTCCATTGGTGGCGGTTTTGTAGTGCAGGAGGGGGATGCAGGCGGTGGCGCCCAGCAGGTGGATCTGCCCTTCCCGATAGATACTGCCCGCCAGCTGCTGCAGTGGTGCATTAAAACCGGGTATAGCATTTCTGAACTGGTGATGGAAAATGAACACGCCTGGCGTTCGGAAGAACAAACCCGGCAAGGGCTGTTGAACATCTGGCGCGTGATGCAGGAATGTACCTTCCGTGGCTGTCATACCGGTGGGGAGTTACCCGGCGGACTGAAAGTTGGCCGCCGTGCGGCAGTACTCAACAAAAAATTATTAAAGGGCCGTACCTATACTGACTATGCCTCCTGGATTGACGCCATCAGGGCGGGTGGAGAGCATTTCAGCTATACGCTCGATTGGGTTAGCTGTTTTGCGCTGGCCGTAAACGAAGAAAATGCATCGTTCGGAAGAGTAGTAACGGCGCCTACCAATGGCGCTGCAGGCGTTATTCCGGCAGTTTTACAATACTTCATTGCTTTCTGTGATGGTTTCCAGGAAGAAAAGATCCAGCAGTTCCTGCTTACGGCTTCTGAAATAGGCAGCATCTTTAAAAAGCGCTCCACCATTTCGGCAGCCATGGGCGGATGCCAGGCAGAGATAGGTGTATCTTCTGCCATGGCGGCGGCAGCGCTTACCGAGTGCATGGGAGGTTCCCAGCGCCAGGTACTGATGGCGGCGGAGATAGCGATGGAACATCACCTGGGCCTCACCTGCGATCCTATTGGCGGATTGGTACAGATACCTTGTATAGAACGGAATACAATGGGCGCCATCAAAGCGATTACGGCATCTCAACTGGCGCTGCAAAGCAATCCTGAGCTGGCAAAGGTTTCCCTTGACGCGGTGGTAAAAACCATGTGGGAAACAGCACAGGATATGAATTCAAAATATAAGGAAACTTCCGACGGAGGACTGGCTGTAAATATTCCTATCAGCCTGCCGGAGTGTTAAAAGATACCAGGTAACGAATTACAGATTTAAAAGCAGATTACGGCGAATATCGGTTATAATATAAGGAAAGAACCATATTTTCGGTTTATACGTTATCATCATCTGCTTAGATCCGTAATTCGTTATTTTTTATGCGTGTTATCCTTGCCATTACTCTTCTTTCCTTTTCCCTTTCTTTATCGGCGCAGCAATTCGGAGGTAATCCGCCTTCGCTGAAATGGCAACAGATCAACACAGATACAGTGCGGGTGATTTTCCCTCATGGGATGACCGGGCAGGGTGAGCGGGTCGCCAACCTGGTTCACTATCTTAACCGTTATACCCGGTCTTCTATTGGCAGTCTTCAAAAAAAAGTAAGTATTGTATTGCAGAATCAAACGCTACAATCTAACGGATATGTACAACTCGGCCCTTTTCGCTCTGAATTTTACCTGACACCACCTCCTAGCTCGCTCGATCTGGGCTCTCTTAACTGGGTAGACCAGCTGGCTGTGCACGAGTACCGGCACGTATTGCAGAACATGAACTTCCGGCAGGGGGTATCCAAAGTGTTTTCTATTCTTGGCGGGCAGCTGGGGCAAGCAGCGGTAACCAATATCGCAGTACCCAACTGGTTCTGGGAAGGCGATGCCGTGGTAATGGAAACTGCGTTAACGCCGCAGGGCAGGGGACGGCTCCCGGGTTTCTTTGACGGCTTCCGTGGCCTTTCGCTGGCGGGTAACCATTACGCCTATATGAAAATCCGTAATGGTTCCTATGTAGATTATGTACCGGATCATTACCCGCTGGGATATATGATGACCAGTTATGGCCGGGAGCATTACGGACACACGTTCTGGAGAAACGTGACCAGTGATGCCGTTCGTTTCCGCGGTGTGTTTTACCCATTGTCGCACAGCCTGAAGAAGAGAACAGGTATGAATGTAACCGGCTTTTATAATGCCGTGCTGAAAGAATACCAGCCGCTGTGGAATAATTATGCCGCCCGGCCGGATACCACGCCGGCGCAGCCTTTGCTGCCGGTTGCCAAACCAGTTACCAACTATAACTATGTATACAGTGCAGGTAATAATGAATGGGTGATATTAAAAAATGCCTGGAATAAAGTGCCCGGTATTTACCGGTTGAATGCTTCCGGCGAAGAACGTTTGCTGGTACGTCCCGGTATTTTATACGATGACTTTTTCAGTTACCGCAATGGCCGCGTGGTATGGGCTGCTGCCCGTTTCGATGCGCGGTGGGGCTGGAAGGATTTTTCCGTGATCCGGGTGTGGGATAACGCTACCGGGCATACGAAAACTGTTTCCCCGAAGGGGAAATTCTTCTCCCCGGATATCAGTGAAAATGGAGAAAAGGTAATAGCAGTGGCTACCACCACTGAAATGAAATACAGCCTGCAGTTGATCAATGCGCGTACAGCATTGGTGGAGAAGCAGTTGCCCAACCCGGAAAACTGGTATTATACCTATCCGCGTTTTGCTGCCGGTGAACAGGCCGTGATCAGTGCGGTAAGAAATAATAAGGGAGAGATGGCGTTGGTTGAGCAGTCGCTCGCTACGGGCGAAAGCACCATGCTTACGCCGTTCAGTTATACTGTAATGGGTATACCGGTTGTGAGCGGGGATACGGTTTATTTCACCAGTGGCCTGAAAGATGTGAACAACGTATATGCGATTACGTTAGCAGATAGAAAAACGTATGAAGTCACCGACAGGGGGAACAGTGCGCTGCATATGGCAGTAGATCCGGCAGGCGACAGTCTCGTTTTTAGTGAATTCACCGTGAAAGGATACAAGCTGTATCACGCTGCGTTGAACAAAGCCGCCTGGGAACTCGCCGACGTAAGTAAAGACGGGCGCAGCGCCTGGCTGCAGCCTCATTTTAAAGAAGGTGGTAATATCCTGGAGCTGGCGCCGCATGATTCCCTGCCGGTGAAGAAGTATCCGCAGTTCACCCGTCCATTTAACTTCCACAGCTGGGTACCATCTTTTAATGACCCGGATTACAGTATTTCACTGATCGGTGAAAATATATTGAGCACTACGTCTACCAGTATCGGCTATACGTACAACCGGAATGAGGGTAGCTCGGATTTCGCGGCAGGCTTTACTTTCGGGGGCTGGTTCCCGGTATTATCAGTAGGAGCCGACTATACCATTAACCGTAATGGGCTGGATCAGAACCGGCAACGGGTGTACTGGAATGAGGCCACTGCGCATGTGGGCTTCAGTATCCCGTTGAACCTGTCGTCGGGACTTTACAGCCGCAGTGTATCTTTCGGCAGTAATTACAATATCCGTCACCGTTACCTGGACAGCAAGTACAAGGGAAACGATCTGCAGTTCCTGACCAACACCATCATCTTTAACAACCAACGGATCAAGGCAGTACAAAACATTTACACACATTTCGGGCAGTATCTCGCGGTGCAGTATAACAGTTCTGTGTCGGGCTTGTATGCCGAACAGCTGTATGCGCGGCTGGATCAGTATTTGCCGGGATTATGGCAGAATCATAACCTGGTATTGCAGGCCGCTTATCAGCAACGCGATAATGCGTTCAATTATACTTTCACGGATAATTTCGTATATGCGAGAGGGTATAATACGCCGTCGTATACGCGTATTTATAAACTGGGAGCAAACTATCATCTGCCGTTGGTATATCCCGACTGGGGCTTTGCGCAGATCCTGTATTTCAACCGTATCCGGGCTAATTTGTTTTACGATTACAGCATGGCTAATTTTTCCCGTAACAATGTGGATATCAATACCCGTTATACTTCTGCCGGTACCGAGTTATTCTTTGATACACGCATAGGTAATGCGCTGCCTTTTACGTTTGGCGTGCGTTTCAGTCACCTGTTTGACCAGGACCCCGTAGACAATGCGCAGAACCGGTTTGATTTTATTATACCGATCCAGCAGTTGTTTAATTATTAGGGAGATGGACTACTTAACGTTGATCTGAAGGGAAGGAGCTTTGTAGAATTTTTCTTCTGCATATTTGATGATGATGTCGTCGAAGTACAAGATATCACCGGTTTGCAGGGTTTCCTTCAGGTTTTTGCTCCACGCGACGGGGGAGGGAAGCTGCTTTGAAATTATCTCCTGTAAAATCTTTGTATATAGCGGGTTGCCCGGTAGTATCGTTCAGATAAGGCTCATGTTTTTCAAAAGTAAAAGCAAATGAGAGCACCGGGTATTTGATATTCTTTTCGTCCCGCACAATTAACGCGGAGTCCAGTAATTTAATGACTTCACTTTTTGGTAGCGTGTCGCTCAGGTAGATGCCCCAGCTGCTGCGGAGTTTCATGGGTCTTTTGCTGGTTACGGCAGTCGCCGGTTTTTTTGCGGATTGTGCAATGACCGGTGTAACAGCAGTGGCTAATAAGAAACTAAGTAACAGATGTTTTTGCATGATAGTACCGGGATATAAAAAAATCGCCCGGTATAGTAACGACCGGGCGATCCTAAAAATTATAAGGACTTTAAACTTTCCTCTATGACTGCAATTTTTGCTTCGGCATCTGCTTTCTTCTGACGTTCTGCGTCTACGGCTTCTGCTTTTGCGTTTTGTACGAAGCGCTCATTGCTGAGTTTCTTTTCAACAGATACCAGGAATCCTTTCAGGTATTCGAGGTCTTTTGTGAGCGCTGCTTTTTGTGCGGTGGTATCCAGTGCAGTTTCTGTACCGAGGTAGAATTTATCTTTCTGGATCACGAGGGTAATGCAGCCTGGCACGGGTTCCTGTACATAGTGAATGGCTTTTGCGTTCACCTGTTTGGCGAGCATGCCTTCAATTTGTTTGAATGCGTTATCGTGTTTGGTTTCTATGTGCAGTACGATCGGATCTTTTGGTTTTATCTGATGTTTGTTACGTGCATCGCGGATGCTGCTGATCACTTCTTTTGCCAGCGAACCTTCCAGCAGGGTAGCGTGTACCGGCGCCTGCGGGGTGATAAACTGTTTTATCATCAGGGAATCATCCGCTGCACGTGCCGCGAGTTGCTGGTATATTTCTTCTGTAATAAAAGGCATATACGGGTGCAGCAGTTGCATCAGTTGTTCGAAGAAGTAAACTGTTTTATGGTAGATGGAAGCAGGGATCGGTTGTTCGAAACCCGGTTTTGCCCATTCGAGGTACCAGCTGCAGAAATCGTCCCATACCAGGCTGTAGATGGCTTTGAGGCCTTCGCTGAGGCGGAAGTCCTTATGCAGGGCGGCTACTTCCAGTTGTACTTCATTCAGCCTGCTTTCAAACCATTCCACGGCGAAGTTAGCTGCTGCGGCGTTGGTGGCGCTGTCATTTTCCTGGCGTTGTTCCCACATTTTCACCAGTTTAAGGGCATTCCATATTTTATTACAGAAGTTACGGCCCTGTTCACAGCTGGAGTCATCGTACAGGAGATCGTTACCAGCGGGTGAAGAAATCATGATACCAAAGCGAACGGCATCGGCGCCAAAGGCATGGATGAGTTCCAGCAGATCGGGGGAGTTGCCCAGTTGCTTACTCATTTTACGGCCTTGTTTGTCGCGTACCATTCCGGTGAAGTATACGTCGCTGAAGGGTTTCACTTCTTTGAACTCCAGTCCGGCCATGATCATACGGGCTACCCAGAAGAAGATGATATCCTGTCCGGTTACCAATACCGAAGTAGGGTAATAGTAATTGATATCCTCGTTATCCGGTTGGGAGATGCCGTTGAATACTTCCATGGGCCAGAGCCAGGAGCTGAACCAGGTATCCAGGCAATCCTGGTCCTGTGTGAGTTCGGCTGCTTTGACGGTAATACTGCGGGCGGCAAACTGCTGCACTGCTTCAGCAGCGGTGGCGGCTACCTCAAAGGAACCGTCCGGCGCGTACCAGGCAGGGATTTGCTGTCCCCACCAGAGTTGGCGGGAGATGCACCAGTCCTTAACATTTTCCATCCAGTATTTGTAAGTCGCCAGGAACCGGTCGCCGGGATGGATTTTTACATCACCGTTCACTACCGCGTCCAGGGCGGGTTTGGCCATTTCTGCCATTTTCACAAACCACTGGGTGGAGATGCGGGGTTCCACTACCGTATCGGGGTTACGCTGACTGTAACCGAGGCGGGTGGTATATTCCTGCTCTTTTACGAGCAGGCCTTCTTCTGCGAGGGCGGCTACTACTTTTTTACGGGCAACGAAGCGGTCTTCTCCTACAAAAACAACGGCGGCGGCGCTGAGCGTGCCATCGTCGTTGAGGGTATCAACGATTTCGAGGTTATGTTTCAGGCCCAGGTTATAGTCGTTGATATCGTGTGCGGGCGTTACTTTCAGGGCGCCGGTACCGAATTCTTTATCTACGTAGGTATCAAATATTACCGGAACACGACGGTTGACCAGTGGTACGGTAGCAAAGTAACCTTTCAGGTGGGCGTATCTTTCATCTTCCGGGTTTACGCAGATGGCGGTATCGCCCATGATGGTTTCCGGGCGCTGTGTGGCGATGGTGATATATTCGCCGGTTGGCGTGCCGGTGGCGTCCGTAATGGCGTATTTCACATGATAGAGCTTACCCTGGAGGTCTTTATATTCAACTTCCTCGTCGCTCAGTGCTGTTTTAGCTTTTGGATCCCAGTTGATCATGCGGGCGCCGCGATAGATCACTCCTTTTTTATAGAGGTCAATGAAAACGGTGATCACTGCTTTGTAGTAGTGGTCGTCCATTGTAAAGGTTACGCGATCCCAGTCGCAGCTGCAGCCGAGTTTTTTTATCTGGTGGTAGATGATATCTCCATATTTATCTTTCCATTCGAAGGCATATTTGAGAAATTCTTCGCGGGTGAGCTGGGATTTTTCGATGCCTTTCTCCTGTTTGAGCATATTTACCACTTTTGCTTCCGTGGCGATGGAGGCGTGGTCGGAGCCTGGAACCCAGCAGGCGTTGAAGCCGCTCATACGAGCCCGGCGTACCAGGATATCCTGTACGGTTTCGTTGAGGGTATGGCCAAGATGGAGGACCCCGGTGACGTTTGGAGGGGGGATGACGACAGTAAAGGGTTGGCGGCCATCCGGTTTAGAGCGGAAGTAGCCTTTATCCATCCATTGTTGGTACCATTTTTCTTCAACCGTTGCAGGCAGGTAATTTTTCGAAAGTTCCATGCTATTCATAATATAAGGTTGCAAAAATAACGGAGATTAAGGAGAGATGGAAATTTAAAGGGCAGTAATAGTTGCCCTTTCCGTTATGCCATCTCTGCGATGATTTCGCAGGTTTGTGCAATCATTTCCGGTGTAACATCGAGGTGGGTGACTATTCTTACCTGCGTTGGTGAGATGGGCATTACGAGGATACCCTGTTTTTTGAGGTAATCGGCGAAGAGCTGCGGAGTCCAGTCGCCTGTTACTTCAAAGATGAGGATATTGGTTTCCACGGGGAGCATGTGACCGGTGAAGGATTTTTCCAGCAGGGCCTGCGCCAGTTGTTTGGCGTGGTGGTGGTCTTCTGCCAGCCGGGTGATATTATTTTCCATGGCATAGATGCCGGTAGCTGCCATAAATCCGGCTTGCCGGAGGCCGCCGCCGAGTTTTTTGCGGACACGCCTGGCGGCTTTGATAAATGTTTCGCTGCCGAGCAGTACGGAGCCCATGGGGCATCCCATTCCTTTATTAAGACAAACGGAGATGCTGTCGAATAGTTGACCGTATGTTTTTGGGTCCTGGCCGGTGGCCACGAGTGCGTTGAAGAGACGGGCGCCGTCGAGGTGCAGTGCGAGGCCATGTTTTTTACACACGTCGCCTATTTTCACCATTTCTTCCCAGTCGTAGCAGCATCCGCCGCCGCGGTTGGAGGTGTTTTCGAGGCAAACGAGGCTGGTGCGGGCTTTATGCACATCGTCGGGGTTGATGGCTGCTTCCACCTGGGTAGCGCGGATCATGCCACGGTCGCCGATGAGGGCATGTACCTGGGCGCCGGAGTTGAAGGCGATGCCGCCTCCTTCATAAATATATACGTGAGCAAGATTACTGCAAACCACTTCATCCCCGGGCAACGTATGTACTTTAATGGCGACCTGGTTACTCATAGTGCCGGAAGGGCAGTACAAGGCTGCCGGTTTGCCAAAACATTCTGCCATCATGGCTTCCAGTTTGTTGATGCTGGGATCTTCACCGAAAACGTCATCACCGGTTTCTGCCTGCAGCATAGCCTGTAACATGCCAGGGCCGGGACGTGTAAAAGTGTCGCTTCTAAAGTCAATCATTTTATTGAAAAATTTGCAACGGCTTAACGAATAAATTAGTTAAGATGTTAATTTAAATATGATTCTTTATCAATTGTTAAAATTTGTATAAACCAACGCTGTACAGGGACTAAAGCACTATAAAATTCCGTTATAAAACTGTACTTTGTTATATGGCTGGCAAATATAAGAAGGATTTGGTAGAGTGGTTGGTTAGCACGATCTTTGCAGACTTATTTTGAAACAAAACAATAAAGCGCGGGAAACTTTGTAAGTTAATAATTTTAAAAGTTTCGAACAAAAAATTTCTTTCGCTGTTATTTATTTATAAACCAATACAATTTTTCATATGAGGCAACTTAAAATTGCCACCCAGATCACCAATCGTGATTCGCAGGCGGTAGAAAAGTACCTGCAGGAAATCTCGAAGATCCCTTTGTTAACACCTGAGGAAGAGACCGTTTTGGCGCAACGCATTAAAATGGGCGATCAAAAGGCTCTTGAAAGATTGACTACAGGAAACTTACGTTTCGTTGTTTCTGTTGCGAAGCAGTATCAGCACCAGGGCCTTAGCCTGAGTGACCTGATTAATGAAGGTAATCTCGGCTTGATCAAGGCGGCACAACGTTTCGATGAAACGAAAGGTTTCAAATTCATCTCTTATGCAGTATGGTGGATTCGCCAATCCATTCTGCAGGCGCTGGCTGAACAGGGTCGTCTTGTTCGTCTTCCGCAAAACAAAATTGGCACCTATAATAAAGCTAACAAAGCTTACATGGCATTTGAGCAGGAAAACGAGCGTGAGCCTTCTACCGAGGAGCTCGCAGAAATCCTGGAGATGTCTGAATCAGAAATTAACAATATCTTCCAAAGCAACACCCGTCACATGTCTCTGGATGCACCCGTGCACGAAGCAGAAGACGTAGCAATGGGCGACCTGCTGGAAGGTGGAGATATTACTGATGATGACGTGATGAGAGATTCACTCCGCGAGGAAATACGCCGGGTATTAAAATCCCTGAGCCCACGCGAAGCTGAAATTGTGAATGCTTATTTTGGTCTGGATGGTGAAAATGGCGCAACAATCGAACAAATCGGTCAGAAATACGATCTGACTAAAGAAAGAATCAGGCAGATTAAAGAACGTGCTATCAAAAGGCTGCAGAAAGCCCGCTATAGTGGCGCCCTGAAATCATACCTGGGATAAAATACCTTTATTCATTAGTTAGTTAACATTAACGAAAGGATAAATCTACTAATCCTCTTTATTCTATAAGAACACCGGCCTTGTAAATACATGGCCGGTGTTCTTATTTAGTGAACACCCCTTATTTTTGCACTCATGCGTATGCCGCTTTTCTTACTTCTGGTTATACTGATCTTTGCCGCCTGCGAGAAAGATATCAGCGTTAACCTGCCACAACAGGAACCACAACTGGTGGTGGAAGGCAGATTTGAAAGCGGCTCCTACCCGTTGGTAATTCTCACACACAGCCTTAACTATTTTTCACAGATAGATCCGGCAGTATTAACGAATGCATTTGTTCATAACGCCACTGTCACCGTTTCCAATGGCAGCAAAACCATGACACTAAAGGAGCGGACAATAGATACCGGCAATATGAAGTTCTTTGTATACCTGCCGGATCTTGCGCAGCCTGCAAACAACTTCACCGGAAATGTGCCGGGCACCTATACTTTACGTATTAACGCTGACAATAAGGCATATGAATCTGTGACAACTATACCGCAGCGCGGCATGAAACTGGACTCGGTCTGGTGGACATTAGTGACGGTGGACGACTCCACGAAAGCCCGCCTTTGGGTGAAGATCACGGATGCTCCTGCGTTTGGGAACTATGCAAGGTACTTTACCCGGCGAAACAGTGAGCCCTATTTACCCGGACTGAATTCTGTGCTGGATGACCAGCTGGTGAACGGCACAACATTTGAAATTCCTGTGGACGCCGGCGTTAATAAGAACCTGGATCCGGATGACAGGCCCGATGAGTTCTTTGAACCGGGGGATACTGTTACCCTGAAGTTTTGTAATATTGACAAAGCAACCTGGGATTTCTGGCGAACGCTTGATTTTGCCTATAACAGTAATGGCAATCCATTTTCATCGCCCACGAAGATACTTGGAAATGTACCCGGCGCATTAGGCTACTGGGGCGGTTATACAGTAACCTATAAAACAATTATTATTAGCAGGTAATTATACATACAGCAAACAAAATGGAAAACAAGCAACAAGAGCATGTACACTTATTGATCATCGGTTCCGGCCCTGCCGGTTATACCGCTGCAATTTATGCTGCAAGAGCCAACCTTAAACCAGTATTATACCAGGGCATTCAGCCCGGCGGACAATTAACCATCACCACTGAAGTTGAAAACTATCCTGGTTATCCGGAAGGTATTCAGGGACCCGAAATGATGGTGGATTTTGAAAAACAGGCAGCCCGCATGGGTGCCGACATCCGTTATGGTTTGGCTACTTCCGTGGATTTCAGTAAACAACCTTATAAAGTAACGATCGACGAAGAGAAGGAAATCACTGCCGATGCGATCATTATCGCCACCGGCGCCTCTGCCAAATGGCTGGGGCTTCCTTCCGAGCAACGTTTGAACGGCAGCGGCGTAAGCGCCTGCGCTGTTTGCGACGGATTCTTCTTCCGTGGTAAAGAAGTGGCTATTGTAGGCGCCGGTGATACCGCTGCTGAAGAAGCGCTTTATCTTTCTAAAATGTGCAGTACCGTGCATATGCTGGTGCGCCGTCATGAAATGCGCGCTTCCAAAGTAATGCAGGACCGCGTACTGAAAACTTCCAATATCATTGTATACTGGAATTCTGAAACAGACGAAGTACTGGGAGATAAGAAAGTAGAAGGACTGCGCATCCTGAATAACAAAACCGGCGAAAAGAAAGAAATACCGGTAAGCGCATTCTTCGTAGCTATTGGTCACCAGCCCAACTCCGGTATCTTCAAAGACTACCTGACACTGGACGACCAGGAATATATTGTTACAGAACCAGGCACCAGCCGTACCAGCGTGGAAGGGGTGTTTGCCTGCGGTGATGTACAGGATAAAATTTACCGCCAGGCGGTAACTGCCGCCGGCAGCGGATGTATGGCCGCCCTGGATGCAGAAAGATATTTATCAGCAAAAGAACACCACCAATAATAAACAGGATAATGAATAATGGATTTACAGGGAGAACATTCCTGTAAATCCGTTATTTGTTGTCCGTAATTTCGGCTTATGCTTACCATCGCCCTCGAACAGGCTACTTTCTACGCTTACCACGGCTTATACCCGGAAGAAACCATCATCGGTAATCATTTTGTACTGGATGTGGCAGTTCGTATACCCGGCACCGTGCCCGTAGATGATTTGTCTGAAACGGTTAACTACCAGGGCATCTATGAAATAGCAAAGGCTGTGATGGCCGTTCCACGGCCATTACTGGAAGAAGTGGTGTATGAATTAACCGATGCACTCAAGCAACGGTATCCCGGTATCCAGCACAGCACCGTTACCCTCCGCAAAATGAATCCGCCCATGGGCGCTACTGTCCGCAACTCCCTGGTTTCCCTGGAGAAGGATTACTAGTTACTATTTTTTGGGATATATATGATGTTTCCGTAAATTTATAGCTATAAGTTAATCAACAAATTCTTACGCTGTAAAAACCTGTCCTATGTTGAAACGGATCATGGCAGTTTGCTTTTTATTATCAGCGGTACTGTTTGTACAGGCCCAGAGTGTCAGTGAAATGGTAGAAGAAGCCAGGCAGCTGGAGAAACAGATGAAAGAAAGCGAAGCATTTGAAAAAGATAAGGACATCCTCAAAATACAACCGTCGGAACTGGACGCATTGAACCAGGCCAGCCAGTTATGTTCCCGCATTGGCAACCGGCAGAAAAGCAAAGACGATAAGATCAGTTATTTTAATCTCGCTAAAAGCTATGCCGAGCAAGCGCTTAAGGTAAATCCCAATAGTCCCGAATCCAATTTATCGATGGCTATTGCAATGGGACGTATGGCGCTGATCTCCGGTGCAAAAGATAAAGTAGCCGCCTCCAAAGAAGTAAAGAAATATGCGGAACTGTCGGTTAAGTTTAACCCTTCACTGGCGCAGGGCTATCACGTTTTAGGTAAATGGAATTATGAAGTAGCCAACCTGAATGCCTTTGAAAGAGGCGCAGCAAAAATGCTTTTTGGCGGATTGCCGGATGGCTCACTGGCCAATGCCATTAGCAACTATGAAAAGTGCCGGCAGCTGGACCCCGCTTTTATCCTCAACTATTATGAACTGGCCCGCGCCTATAAAGCAGATGACCAGCAGGAAAAAGCCATTGAAGTGCTGAAGAAAGCGCTGACCCTGCGCAATATCACCCAGGATGATGCCGGGATCAAAGCGGATTGCAGGAAAATGCTGGATGATTTGCAGTAAGCGAAGGTTGTCTTTCCCAGGATTGATGGTGATTTATTGATTTTGTTGATTGGATGTTGTAATGATGTTATGATTTTTGAATTATCTTTTAGATTTCTTTTCCTTTCCATTTGCCACTGCGCAGATACCGGTAACTTATTCCAAAGATAATGATCCAGTAGATAAAGTCTGCTCCCCAGGCCCAGTGCAGCTCGCTGCGCATTCTTTCAATTACAATATTGCAGTACACCAGGTAGCCGATAACGGCGATAATTTCCGTTACGAGATTAATTCTTGTATTGCCGGTACCCACCACGCCGCTCATTACCACCGCTGCTATCGCCATCAGGATGGTGCTCAGCGTGATAATCCGGATGGAGGGGATGGCCATGGTGATCAGGTCGGCACTGTTGGTATAAATGTGCAGCAACGTATAGGGGAAGAGGTTAACCACCACGCACATGGCAATAGCGCATCCTGCGCTGAGCGCCACAATTTTCCGGATGATGGGGAAAACCTGTTCTGGCCGTCCCTGCCCGATGATGTTGCTTACCATTGTATTACAGGCCGCCGCCAACGCCCAGGTGAAGATGCCAAAGAAGCCAAAAATGCTGCGGAGCATATTGGATACGGCAAGCGGGCGTTCGCCCAGGTGCTCAATGAAAATAAAGAATACGAACCATCCGCCGATGCTGAAAAGGAACTGCACAATCAGGGGGGCGGATACGTTGAGGATGTTGCGGACAATGCTCCAGTTGAGCCGCAAGTAGCTGAACAGGCTGTATTGCAGGTGATAACGCCTCAGGAAGAGGATGCTGAAAGCAACTCCGCAACCGGTAACTTCCGCAATCACGGAAGCCGTGGCGGCGCCATTGAGCCCCATTGCCGGGAATCCCAGCTTACCGAAGATGAGCGTATAATCGAAGAAAATGTTCATCATTTCCTGGAAAAGCGAGGTAACTGCCAGCACCCTGGAGTGGCCGCTGCCAATATAAAATGCGTTGGCCATATTCAGCAGCATGAGAAAAGGAAGGCCCCATATACGGATACGGATAAACGAAACGGCTGCAGCGATGATATGGTGATCGTGCAGGCTTTTGGAAAAGAACCAGGGCGCCGCCAGCAGGGTGAGTAAAATAGCGATTCCAGAGAAAAAGAGTCCAACCTGTATGCCATTGGAGAACAGTTGCCCGATGCCGGAAAACTGCTGCTGGCCCGCTCTGCGGGCAATGAGTACCTGCATGCCGTTGTTAAGGCCATAGGCAATCATGTACATCACCAGGTAGTAGATACCGGCGATCCCGTTGGCCGCCAGTTCAAATTCGCCCAGGCGCCCTACGAAGGCGGTATTAGTGATGTGATTGATCTGCGGAATAATGAGCGCCAGGCAGATGGGTCCTGCTATTTTGATAATTTGCCGGGTGGTGACTTCCAGTTGCATGAATCTTTAGCCGATTATGGGTATAGCAACAAAGATATGGCTATCTGTTGATCATCTCCCTTATATAAAACAACAAAACGCCCTCACCAATTAACTAAAAAGAGTATTATTGTAATTCATTTGAAAGGTTAAATATGCCCGTGGCTTATAACATCCATCCTGCATTTACAGTAGACGATGAAACCCTGCTGGAAACTGATCTCACTGCCTGTAATTTACTGGTACTGGTAGGAAGCGGAACATTCAGCTATGTAGTGTTTGATCCGGTTGCAAAGAAATTCCTGGCGTTGAAGTCCTATCATTTTACTCCCCGGAAGCTGGCCCTGGCCGATCTGGAGATGATAGAACAGGTGTTTGATACCGACAAACTGTTGTTTACTGCCTTTAAATCTATTTTGCTGGCTTTTAATACCGGAGGAGGTGTGCTGGTACCGCATACGTACTATTCGCCCTCGCTGAAGAAGGATTTTCTGCACCTGGGCGCGCCGGAGAAAATACAGGAAGCCATCCTGTCGGATTTGCTGCCGGCCCTGCCAATGGTAAATGTTTACAGCGTGGATAAAGACCTGCTTGGGTTTTTACGCAAGGAGTTTTCTACAGACCTGGTGATACATGCCCATTCGGCACTGCTGCAATCTTACCCGACGGACCTGGATTTCCAGGCAAAGGACGGCGTGGCTTTTATCGAGGTGGATCAGCACCGCTTTACGATGACTGTTTATGCCGGCGGTAAGCTCCTGATTCAACAGGAAAGCGATTACCAAACCGGGTTGGATGTGGTGTATAGTCTGGTGAACGTGCTTCGTCAGCTGGAGCTGAATGAGCAGCTGGTGAAAGTAAAGCTGGGAGGAGTGGTGGCTACGGATGCCGGCGTATACCAGGAGATGTATAAGTTTATACCACACCTGGAATGGATACAACGAATCCCGGGTTTCAGTTACATTACAAAAATGCAGGAAATCCCGGGCTATTATTTTCATAACTTATATGCGTTAGCGTTATGCGTATAATAGGAGGAACGAGTGGGGGACGAAAGATACAACCGCCTGCAAAAATGCCGCATACCCGGCCAACTACAGACATTGCAAAAGGCGGATTGTTTAATATTATCGAAAACAACCTGGATATTCCATCTTTAAAAACACTGGATATTTTTGGCGGCACCGGCAGTATCAGCTTTGAGCTGGCTTCCAGGGGAGCCACTGATATGACTGTGGTGGAGAAAGACCCGGCAATGGCTGCTTTTATCAGTAAAACAGCTTTGTCGTTGGGGATTGAAAACCTGAAAACGGTAAAAATGGACGTTTTCAAATACCTGCAGCAATGCACGGAGAAATTTGATTTCATTTTTGCTGATCCGCCGTATATGATGGCAACACTGGATCAGTTACCGGGACTGATATTTGAAAAGGAGTTACTGAACCCGGAAGGCTGGCTGGTGGTGGAACATACCCAGCATAAGAAGTTCCAGGATTATTCCTGGTACCGTTCTGAAAGGAACTATGGCGCAACGGTGTTCTCCATTTTTATTAACCGGGAGGAATTAAAACGCTGACCGTTTATCTATCAATCAATCGCACCCTTATGAGAACTTGTTTATTCCCAGGTACATTTGACCCTATAACGCTAGGACATACGGACGTCATTAACCGCGGGCTTGATCTGTTTGACCGCCTCGTGATCGGGATCGGGGTAAACAGCAGTAAAACCCCTATGTTTGCACTGGAAGAGCGGATGAGCTGGATCAGGGAGATCTATAAAGATGATCCGCGGGTGGAAGTGGCTTCGTATTCGGGACTCACCATCGACTTCTGTAAGCAACTGGACGCCCGTTTTATTTTGCGCGGTATCCGTTACGTAAGTGATTTTGAATATGAAAAGGCGATCGCTGATGTAAACCGTACTGTGGCGCCGGGTATTGAAACGATCTTTTTAACGACTGTTCCGCAGTACTCCAGTATTGCATCTACCCTGGTGAGGGATATTTACAAATACGGTGGAGATGTGTCACCTTTCCTGCCTCCCGCTGTGCTGGAAGGCATCAAACGCACGAAGAAATAATTTTATAAAGCAGATAATATGAAAACGATCTGGCATAATACTAAGATCTCACTGGACCAGTTGAACGAGATGGGTGGCACTACCATGGCTACCTGTTTAGGGATGGAGTTTACGGAAATAGGTCCGGATTATCTTAAAATGATGATGCCGGTAGATCACAGAACCATACAACCCTATGGGTTACTGCATGGCGGCGCATCTGCGGCGCTGGCAGAAACGGTGGGCAGTATGGCGTCCGGATTGATCATAGACCCGGAGAAGCAGATCTGTGTGGGCATGGAAATCAATGCCAACCATATAAGAGGAGTGAAAGAAGGTTATGTGCATGCCTGCGCCCGGCCCTTGCATATCGGGAGCACCAGCCATGTATGGGACATCCGTATTACCGACGATCATCACAAGCTGGTATGCGTAAGCCGCCTTACGGTGGCGATACTGGCAAAAAGATAGTTCCGCTTAACCGGGATGCGGAACTAAACGTTATCAGATATTCGCGGCCCTGAATACTTCCCTGATATTTTCGTAGGAGTATTTCAGGTATTTTTCCACGTTGCCAGGTTTGATCCATTGCAGGTCCTGGATGTCTTCTTCTATTTGTGGTACCGTTAATTCTGTGCCGGTAAACAACATCCGGTACCAGTAGGTATGTTTTAATACTTTTTTATTTTTCATGGGATAGTAGTGAAACGTTTCTGTGATTTTATGTTCCAGTGAAACGTTGTGCAGGCCGGTTTCTTCCGCTACTTCCCGTAGCGCGCAGGTTTCGAGGTCTTCCCCCGGGTCCTGTTTGCCTTTAGGCAGGTCCCATTTGCCGCGGCGGAACATCATGAGCACTTCACCGTCGGGATTGGTGATTAATCCCCCGGCAGCTACGAGGGTAGTAAAATGCAGCGATACTTTCTTGAAAAGTTGTTTTACATCCGGTGCAATAAACACTGCTGCGTCTTTTTTCCCATCTTCCAGTTTCTGCAATACATTTTCCATCTTTTTTGTATCCGGGTTATCGTATACTTTGGCGCCGTTAAAGTGGGCCGGGATGGTAGTGGTATCGGCACTCAGCAGGAGTGGACGCTCGTTGAGATAGATCGTAATATTTGCTTGCATGCCGCAAATGTAATTATCAATTATGAAATACAAATTGAGAATTTAGGAAGATGGAAACCTATTCCCGGCGCTCTCTGCAAATTCGTTTATTGTAATTCGTAAATTGAATAAAATGATAGTACTTTTGGCGATTGTATGAATAAAGTAAGCGAAAAACAAGTTGCAGAAAAGTTACTGCAGGTGCAGGCCGTGAAGTTAAGCCCTGCACAGCCTTTTACATGGGCTTCCGGCTGGAAATCGCCGATCTATTGCGATAACAGGAAGATCTTATCTTTCCCTTATGTGCGTGACTATATTAAATCAGAGTTGTGCAACCTGGTGTTTGAAACCTTCCCTGATGCAGCCGTGATTGCGGGAGTGGCTACTGCTGGTATTCCACATGGCGCGCTGGTAGCGGATCAGCTGAAGCTGCCGTTTATTTATGTAAGATCCAAGCCGAAAGAGCATGGTATGGGGAACCAGATTGAAGGGGTATTGCAACCCGGACAGCCGGTGGTGGTTATTGAAGACCTGATTTCTACGGGCAAAAGCAGCCTGGAAGCCGTGCAGGCCATTCGTGCAGCTGGTGGGGAAGTGATCGGGATGGTATCTATCTTCAACTATGGTTTTGATATAGCAGTGAAAGCTTTTGAAGCAGCGGGTGTGCCGTTTTATTCATTGAGCAATTATTCCGCTATGATTGCCCTGGCCGAGGAAAAAGGCATTGTATCTGCTGACGAAATAGCTACACTGCAGGCCTGGAGAAGTGCGCCGGACCAGTGGGGTAAGTAGCTGAAAATTGTATATCACTTATTTTGTATATTCGGGTATTAATATTACAACTATGCGTATCCTAAAATTAGTAGTGTTGTTCCTGTTTGCCGGCGTTGGCGTGGCAATGGCACAGCAAAAGCAGAAAGCTGTGGAAACAGCGAAGATCAGCACGCCAACCGTACAGTGTGAGTCGTGCAAAAACCGTATTGAGCGGTATATGTCACATGAAGAGGGCGTACAATCCGTAAAAGTGGATTTCAAAAAACATATTACAACGGTGAAGTACTATACCGACCGTACCAACATTGAGAATATCAAAACGGGTATTGCCAATGCGGGGTATGATGCTGATAACGTAACAGCGAACCCGGAATCTTACGCCAAATTGCCTACCTGCTGCAAGAAGCCGGAAGATGGCGGTGGTATGGACCCGAAAAAACATTAATCAACCTGTTTCAGCCTTTGGTGTCCGGTGGTTGCCGGTTTACTGAAGGCTGAGCTGTTTTCTGGCGTGGCTTTCTGTCAGCCGTATCCGCATTACCTGAAATGCTCCATCCTTTAAAGCTTACCGTTATTCCGATACTGTTTAATCCGCTGAAGCATCATTTTTCTGCATTCCAGCAAACGCTTTCCAATCTGATCCTGCTGAAATAAATATGCGCCTGCTTTCCCTGGGAGGTTCACAGCTTACGGCTGTTTCCGCTCAGAAGCACTGCTGAAAGCGGGCATATTCTGGAAATTATTGCCTTATTGGAACTCCGTTTATAGCCGGGTTAAAAGAAATTCAGCGCTTGTTTGGTTTCGCATTTTATCGGGAAAGGAAGAAAAATACCCGCCTTGCCTACTTTACAATTTCCGGTGGCTTTGATGGTTACTTCTTTATTGGCGAAAGCGCTTAATGCATTTTTGAATACGTTGGCCATGTTCACTTCCAATTTCACGGGGAAGTAAAAAGTGTCCCTTGCCGGAATAGAAATGGTGGTATCCTGGAGGGAGTGACCTACCTGGGTGTCATCAAAAAACAGGTCGAAGTTGGCATCTTTTAACTGGAGGCGATAGTTGTTCGGATTGTAATATGCCAAGGTCATCCGTACAATACTCTTGGACATACCTAGCTCATCCATACTGATACCGGCTACTCTCACAAATTGAATATCCTTGTTTTTTTCGCAGGAGCTTGCTACTCCCCAGATCACAAAAACAGCGGCTAATAATCGGAACACTTTCATCAGTTGACCAGGTATTTGAATTTATGTAAACCTACTGCAAAGCTTTTAGTTATCAAAAAATCGGGTGGGATTTGGGAAACTTTTAACGGGGGAGTTTTTGAAAACGGGGAAGACTGCTTAGATAATTAATGCATAAAACACATATAAATAAAAGATTGTCTTAAAGAAATATGCTATCTTCGTAATCCTTCCTGAGTTCGCTAAAATTGAACAAAAAAGCCACTAATTTCTTTAGTATTTTTGCATTTCAGTAATCATTTGCTGAAAGTAGGCTATGCTAATTTATTTAGCATATGATTAATAATTCTATGAATTGTTTATCATCCACTTAAAGTTAATTGTTAAGTATTTAGGTATAAGTGATTGTCAGGTGAAACGAACGGAATTCCAACATCTGCATGCAAAATTTTGACATTATGACAGAGAATGCAAAAGAAAAGGTATTGTTAATTGAATCTCAATATTTTCCACCAATTGATTCATATAAGACTTTAATAAAGCACGACATATTAAAGATTGAGAAATATGAGCACTATCAAAAGCTCAGTTACAGGAACCGTTGTTACGTTGCCGGGCCAAATGGCCGGATGATTTTAAGTGTGCCGTTGGCGCGGGGGAAGAATCAGCGGACCGTGATGAAGGATGTAAGGATCAGTAATGAGGAAAAATGGCAGGGTTTGCATTGGAAAACGCTCGTGTCTGCTTACAGGCGGTCTCCCTGGTTTGAATATTACGAAGCGGACCTGCAGGTTTTATTTGAAAAGCCTTTTCAATTTTTAATGGATTGGAACCTGGCATGTTTTGAATGGGTGAATAGCAAGCTCGGCATTGAGGTGCCCATCACCTATACCGAAAGTTATGAAAAGGAAGTGTCCGGTATAACAGATGCGCGAGAACGCATATTGCCGGGACCGGTTACAGAAAGCGAGCCCGGCTATACGCAGGTGTTCCAGGAGCGTACCGGCTTCATACCGGGACTGAGTATCCTGGACCTTCTTTTTTGTGAGGGAAAGCAATCATTGGAGATTCTGAAAAAGGGCTGAATGGAATAGCAAATAATATTATTTAACTTGTTGGCTTGTAATTGTTTGTATATTTGCCCGGGTATTTGGGCTTTTCCGAGGAATACCTCCCGAAAAAAATTAAGGTGGCAATCAACAAAATCTTTAGATTTGCAACCTATTTTGCTGGGGTTCGAACTGACGTAGGTGTGTAAACCAGGAGTTTCCCAGTGAGGGAAAAAAGGATTGTTATCCTGTTATTTTTTTCTATTACTAATTCCTAAAATTCATTTGCAGTACTAAATGAACAACACCTACACAGACCTGGTAAAACAGACCTTTGAATTTCCCCAGGAGGGCTTTGAAGTAAAAGATAACTACCTGGAATTTAATGGTTTGGATATAAAGGCATTGATAGACAAATATGGAACACCCTTTAAACTGACCTTCCTGCCTAAAATCGGGATGCAGATTAATAAGGCGAAGAAAATGTTCCATGACGCCATTAAGAAGAACAGGTACGAAGGTGAGTATTTTTACTGCTATTGTACTAAAAGTTCGCATTTCTCCTTTATTATGGAGGAGACCCTGAAGCATGGGGTACATATTGAAACTTCTTTTGCATATGATATTGATATCGTCAATAAATTATATGAGCGCAAGAAGATAAATAAGGAGACCTATGTGATTTGTAATGGTTTTAAGACCAAAGCATATACCAGGGCCATAGCGCGACTGATCAACAGCGGGTTTAAAAATGTGCTGCCAATCCTGGATAATAAGGAAGAGCTGGAAGATTATAAGCGAAATATCAGGAGTAAGGATAAGGTGAAACTGGGATTGAGGGTAGCGGCAGAAGAGGAGCCAAGTTTCGACTTTTATACCTCCAGGCTGGGCATTCCTCCACGTGATATCCTTGAATATTATGTAGATAAAATAAAAGGTAATGAGAAGTTTGAGCTGAAAATGCTGCACTTCTTCATGAATAAAGGGATTAAAGACGATATTTATTACTGGAGCCAGTTTAACCGTGTAATAAATCTCTATTGCCAGCTGAAGAAGATCTGCCCTGAACTGGACAGTATCAATATTGGAGGCGGATTCCCGATCAAGCACTCTTTGGGCTTCGATTATGATTACAACTATATTGTAAACGAGATTGTGGCCAACATTAAGAGTATGTGTAAAAAGAATAAGGTGCCTGTACCGAATATTTACACAGAGTTTGGTTCCTTTACCGTAGGCGAAAGCGGTGCGGTAATCTATAGTGTGATAGGTGAAAAAATGCAGAATGACAGGGAATCCTGGTACATGATCGATAGTTCTTTCATTACTACGTTACCTGATACATGGGGCATTGGAGAAAAGTTCCTGATGTTACCTATTAATAAATGGGACCAGGAATACCAGGAGGTGCATCTCGGTGGACTTACCTGTGACGGCTACGATTTTTATACATCTGAAGAACATATTAACGCCGTATTCCTGCCAAAGCAACAGGCATCCGGAGAGCCGCTGTACATTGGATTTTTCCATACAGGGGCCTACCAGGACCAGCTGAGCGGATACGGAGGCATCAAGCATTGTCTTATTCCTTCACCCAAACATGTGATTGTAGGATATGACAAGAACGGGCAGTTGAAAGATTGGTTATATGCCAAGGAGCAAACCGCCCAGAGCATGCTGAAGATTTTGGGTTATTAAAAAAATGGGTTAGTAATCCTACTGAAAGCCCCCCGATTATTCGGGGGGCTTATTTTTTTCATTTTTTTTTTCTCAGTTTGATAAAAAAAGGCTTTCATTTTACTGAAAGCCCTATCATGGCATAGGTTAGATGATATTCATCCGGCATAAGGAAAATAGGAGATGAATATTTGATCTTACAAAGATAGCGTTATCGGCAGGTATCAGTAAGCCCTAAAAGTTGTAATTTTTTCTAATCTGTTTTTACCCCGAATACAGTAAGAATGATGAATTTATTATCATAATGTTCGAAAACGCTACAAACGGTAATATTTACATATTAGTATAGCAGGAATAATATTAATATGGAAGCATTCTTTTATAACACAGATGTGTAGGTATCATTTCGCCTGAGAATCATTGAGGTAGTCGACAGCGGAGCCGCAATGTTTTTCAATTTCTTCAAAACAACTTTCCAGTAACTCTGTTTCCCCCTTCAAAACGGCTGTTTTCCCTGAGGCCGAAAATCCTTTTACCAGTAAAAACTGCTTGGTCAGGTGTTGATTGATCAGCGATAAATGTTGTTTTTGCTTTTCGGCGGTTCTCATTTGTTCCATGGAAATCAGGTTGCGGTAGTATTGCCCCAGTGCCCTGATGAAGAACAATACATACATGCCTACCGTAAACGGGTTAGCCAGGTATTGGAAAGCGGATGAATAACCAGGTGAAACGAATATCATCACGTTATTGATCTTGATCCAGGCAACGGCTATCAGGTAGGTGCAAAGGATCAGGCTCCAGATGAGGGCGGTGAACAGGTTGACGGTAATATAGCAAACGAGGATACTCATTACCCATATCAGCGTGTATTTGGGGCCGAGGTCCTGGTTGTTCAGCAGGGACGAAAAAATAGGAAGGATGAGTGTGGATAAAGAGGCAAACAGGCCAACTGTTTTAGCGCTTATTCCTTTTTTCAACAGTAAAAGGCAAATGGCCAGATCGAGAATGATTACAGGAATGATGATGATATTCACGGTGTTCTGGCTGAGCATATTTACAAAGAGGAAGCTCAGGAGCAGCATAATATAGAAGAAAGCATAATCAAAGATCAGTTTGATCTTCGCTTGTTCGTATGAATTTTCTGTATGAAGAAGCATGCTGCCTATCACTGCTTTTTCAGTGTTCAGGTAAATGCTTTTTATGAGTAACCAGCCTTTCGGGAAGAGCTTTGCCATGAGTGCGTGCTTAGAGAGGCAAATTATTGCATAATAAACAATAGCAGATTCAACGTTCGTGTGAATTATACACAAAAAAGGGACGCCTTTACAGGCATCCCTTTTAAACCCTCATGTTACTACAGCGGGCCTCCTTTTTACAGGAAGCCCTGCTTCCCTTATTCCACTACTATTTCTTTAGGGGCATCCTGTTTGTTTTCCTTTTTGCCCAAGGTTACTTTCAGGACTCCGTTATCATATTTCGCATTAATCTTACCTGCATCTACCAGTTCGCTGATGGTGAAGGACCGTTTGAAAGATTTGAAGGTGAACTCACGGCGTACCTGTTTGTCGCCTTCGTTCTTTGTTTCTGCTTTCTTTTCCGCGCTGATGGTAATTGCTTTATCATCTGCACTGATTTTGAAATCTTCTTTGGAGAAACCGGGAGCTACTACGTCGAGCAGGAAGGCTTCCGGCGTTTCCACGATGTTTACCGGAGGATGGGTGGTAAAGTAATCGTTGGTCAGAAAATCATCTTTTACATACTTATTTAATCCTCCATTGAGAATGTCTTCTACTAATCCACCAAATGATTTGGGAAGCGGGCTGTGGTTAAATTTAATGTGTGTCATAGTTCCTATAAATTTTTTTAGTGTGAAATCAATTTTTATTGTTTGACAGCTGGTACAGATCAAATGGGATACCATGTCATAAAAACTGCTATTTTGTTAGTAAAAAGATTACAGATTATGACATTGTGTCATTATGATTGTATGTTTTGTGTCAAAAAGTCTATATCGCTATCCATTTTTTTACTTTCTGGGTACATATAACTAACTTTGTAAAAAATATAAACAGAAAAAACTCTTATTATATGTATCCAGCGGAACTAGTAATGCCCATGAAGGCGGAATTAACAGATAACGGATTTGAAGAATTGCTGACACCAGAGAGCGTGGATAATACTTTACAGAAAGAAGGAACTACCCTGGTGGTAATCAATTCTGTATGTGGTTGCTCTGCAGGTACCGCCCGTCCGGGTGTATTGCTGGCAGTAGCGCACAGCGAAAAGAAGCCAGACAGGCTGACTACCAGCTTTGCGGGTTTTGATGGTGAAGCGGTAAGACAAATCCGTTCGCACCTGATGCCTTATCCTCCTTCTTCCCCGGCGATAGCGCTGTTTAAAAATGGTGAGTTGGTGCACTTTATTGAGCGCCACATGATCGAAGGCCGTTCCGCGCAAATGATTGCTGCGAACCTGGCTGACGCATTTGAACAGTATTGCTAAATATTCGATTTTTTCTAAATTCCAATTTAGAAATTCGAAATTGCATCGTACTTTGGTGGTTTGATTTTCCTTTTGATTAAATTCGGCTTTGTTCATAGGAAGATTCAGATCACCAATTTTTTTACGGCTATGTATCCTAATTTATATTACGCGTTCAGAGATCTGCTTGGCTTAGAGATTCCGTTTTTAAAGATTTTTCAGACGTTTGGTTTTTTTGTGGCAATAGCCTTTCTGGCCGGCGCCTATATCTTAACACGTGAACTGAAACGCTATGAAGCACTGGGGTTGCTGAAAGGTATTCCTGAAAAAGTAGTAACCGGGCTTCCGGCTTCGCAGGGTGAATTGATTGGAAATGCCGTAGTAGGATTTATTATAGGATACAAGATCCTGGGGATCTTTTTTCAGTGGGACACCGCTTCACAGGATTTACAGTCGTTTGTATTTTCGGGACAAGGCAGTCTTTTTGCCGGTATCCTGGTAGCCGCAGCCATGGCGGGATATAAATATTACACCAAAAAGAAACAGGCACTCCCTAAGCCAAAAGAAGAAACGGTGCTGGTGATGCCACACCACCGCGTACCGGATATTATTGTAATGGCGGCTATTGCCGGATTACTCGGCGCTAAAATATTTCACAATCTTGAAAACTGGAACGACTTTGTGCAGGACCCCATCGGGGCGCTGTTGTCTTTCAGCGGACTTACCTTTTACGGCGGCCTGATTGTAGCTGCGATTGTGATCATCAGTTATGCCCGTAAAAAACAATTCAATATCCGTGCGTTAATCGACAGCGCTGCACCTGCGTTGATGCTGGCCTATGCTATCGGGAGAATGGGTTGTCATTTTTCCGGAGATGGCGACTGGGGTATTTACAACAGCGCTTATGGAGTGGATACCAATACCGGTCACGCTGTAAAAATGGCGCCTGCCACATTCCAGGACATTGTTCAGAAAAATGCAGGTTTCTTTCAGCAGCAATATTCATCAGTAGAAAAAATACCGCATGCTGCTTTTGAAAAACCGGCGGCACTGGGCTTTTTACCGGATTGGTTGTTTGCCTACGGTTACCCGCACAACGTTATTAAAGAAGGAGTACAGATCGCTGGTTGTGATGGTCCTTATTGTAAAGTATTACCTATTGCCGTATATCCCACACCGTTATATGAAATTATTGTTTGCCTGGTTTTGTTCGGCATCCTCTGGGCGATCCGCAAAAGAATAAAGATCCCGGGTGTAATTTTCGGCATCTACCTGATATTAAATGGGGTGGAAAGATTTTTTATAGAGAAGATCAGGGTAGATACGAGATATGATATTTTTGGCTTTCATCCCACCCAGGCAGAAATCATTTCCACGCTCCTGGTAATTGGTGGTATTATACTGATTGGCATCTATCGTAAAAATAATACTGCTGCAAATAAGCTTTCCTGATTATAGTATATGCAACGTCACTCTTCATTAGTGCCCTTGTCGCACGAGCACAAGCGCCTTTTATTTGTATGCCGCTACCTGAAAAAAGATGCCGCGCCGTACGAGGGTTTCCCATTGGAAACACAGGCAAGATTTGAGTATATCATAAAAATATTCCAGGAGCTGATGGTACCGCATATTCAAAAGGAAGAATATCTTTTTGAGAAATGTGCAGGCCAGCATGAAGCGATTGACAAAATGATCCGGGAGTTGCAGGAAGAACACCTGATCATTTCCCGTATGTATAGCACTCTCACAGACAGCAATGATATGGATGCCGCAATGGATGTGCTGGCGTGCAGCCTGGAAGCGCATATCCGCAGGGAAGAGCGGGAATTCTTTGAGCTGCTGCAACTGGAACTTCCACATATCCTCGATAACCTCAAACTGGAAAATCCATAAATGTATTTAACGTGTTATTGTCAGGTTTTGATTTAAATATTAATTTTTCACTGGAGTTATAGCAGCATTATGTATCTGTAATATTGCCTCAATAATTATCTGTATACCTTATTGCAATTTATCCTTGTTTGTTAGGCTGGTAAATTTTACCCGGGCTATTCAATTAGAGTTATGCGTGCGTTTTTTTACAGTGTAGTTGTGTTTAGTTGCTTAACTGTCAGCCTCAATGTCCTTGGCCTATCCAGGGAAGACAGTCTTAGCAGGTACGACAAGCTGGATTCTTCTGAAATGGTGGCTGCTTCCTTTTATTATAAAGCAGGTGAACAATCGTTGGGTGAGGGTACAATATTAAATGTACCAGAAGGGTACCGCCTGCTCGATGGTGCGCAGAGCCGTGTGCTGGTGGAGCATTTATGGGGCAACCCGGAAAATCCGAATACACTGGGCGTGCTGTTGCCGGCGAGGATGGGACCTATGGATAAAGATTTCCATGGTTTTGTGATTTCTTTTGAGCCTTCGGGTTATATGGAGGAATCAGCGATCCGCCAGATTGATTACACGAAGTTGCTGACGGAGATGAAAGAGGAGTTGAAAAACGATAACCTGCTACGCAGCGGCAAAGGGGTGGGGCAGATCTCCGGTATGGACTGGGCCTTTACTCCTTATTATAATAAAAACAATCATTCCCTGCATTGGGCCCGCGTTTTACATTTTGGTAAAAATGAGCCTTCGATGCTGAATTACGAGTTAAGATTATTAGGAAGAAAGGGGGCACTCTGTTTTACGGCTATCGGTAAAGTAACGGAACTGGAGCAGATTAAGCAGCAATTAGCCATTGTAGCTGCTGCTGCGCGTTTTGCTCCGGGAAACGGTTACGCCGATTATAATCCGCGTACAGATCAATCTTCCCGTTGGGTGCCTGCCTCCGAATCCGTAGCTGGCAGAATGCTATCGATTGATAATCTTTTACTCGGAATCAGAAGCACGCTTTCCATGTTGCTGGTAATACTTTGTATGGTATTGTTTGTTTATGGTATGAATTATTATCACCACCGCCGCAAGTCCGGTTACCGGAAAATCATGAAGGTGGATGAGCGCCTGAATTGAGAAGGGACCATGCCGTTTTTCCATCTCCCTAACATATAACTAGTTACTGTAACCCTGGTTACAAGGCCATGGCCTTATTCCCTGTTTGTAAAAACCAGCCACCGTCCTTATATAATACCGGTCATCCTCCATTAACACCGCTATTTTAAATAGCTGTAACCTACCTGCAACTTTCCTTTGCGCCAGTCGTCTTTTTAATCGTTCTCTGTTTTTTTACCATTCGTCACTGTCTATATGCCGTTTGTGTAATGCTATGTACTGTGTAATACATAATACCTACTTTTACATCGTAGTAGTTAATCTACTGTAGTGGTTTAACTACTGTAGTATACAAACCAAGGAACTAAAAGAAATCTAAATCGACAACGTTTAAACTCTAAATCACCTCATATGAAAGCAAGTTTTAAAGCTATAACATTAACAATGAGTATGTTAGTGACTGCTTTGACCTCGTTTGCGCAGAATGCCCCTAAAGTAGCCGGACAAGTAATCCAGGCAGGTAACCAGCCTGTAGCGTTCGCTACTGTAACCTTATTAAAAGCAAAAGACTCCTCTTTGGTGAAAGGAGCCATTGCAGATATAGATGGTAAATATGAATTTGAGCAGGTAAAACAGGGTAAATACCTGGTTGCCGCGGTTTCAGTTGGCATGACCAAACGTTACAGCCCCGCTTTTGAAGTAGCCGCCAGCTCCATAAAAGCGCCGGCTGTAGCACTGGAAGCCGCCTCCAAAACCTTAAAGGGTGTAGACGTAACTGCCCGCCGGCCATTTGTAGAGCAGAAAGCTGATAAGATGATAGTGAATGTGGAAAGCAGCATCACTGCATCGGGTGGTTCTGCTATGGAAGTATTGGAAAAATCGCCTACGGTAACCGTAGACAAAGACGGTAATATTTCCATGAAAGGCAAGAGCGGTGTACAAATCATGATAGATGGCAAACCAACCAATATGACTTCCCAGGATGTTGCCGAGCTGCTGAAAAGCATGCCAGCCACCAATGTAGATCAGATTGAGCTGATCGCTAATCCTTCCGCCAAATATGACGCAGCCGGCAACGCGGGAATCATTAACCTTAAACTGAAGAAGAACACCAGCTATGGTACGAATGGTAATATAACCGTGGGTGGTGGCTATGGCTTCTGGCCCCGCTGGAACGGCGCACTAAACCTTAACCACCGCAATGAAAAATTCAATATATATGGTTCCGGTAATTACAGTCACCGTGAACAACAGCAGGACCTGGGTTTATACCGCTCCCTCACAGAAAATAATCAGCTGAGTGTGTATGACCAGGTAAACAACATGCACACAAAATCCAATTACAAAGCTGGTAAAATAGGAGCAGATTATTTTATCAGTAAAGGACATACAATTGGTGTAATGGCAGATTTATCCGGCGGCGATCGCAAAATCCCCAGCTATGCCACCACCCGTATTGGCAATGGCAGACAGGTGGACTCTATCCTGAAAACCAATACCAACGACGCTAAAACCTGGACCCGGAATGCATTTAATTTAAACTACCGCGGCATCCTGGATACTACCGGTAAGGAATTGAATATTGACCTGGATTACGCAAAAAACAAAGATGCGCAGCATGCTACTATATATGCAGTATCCCGCGATGGGGCTGAAAAAGGTTTCCTGGGCAGCGATACTTCCCGGAACAATCAGCCTTCCAGCATCGACATCAAAACTGCAAAAATTGATTACATACATCCACTGAAGAACCAGGCAAAATTTGAAGCCGGCGTAAAGGTAAGCTTTGTGAAAACCGATAATGATGCGCGTTTCGACTCCCTGAGAATGGGCAACTGGGTGCTGGATGAAAACCGTTCCAACCACTTTATCTACAAGGAAAATGTGAACGCGGCGTATATCAATTTCAACAAACAATTTAAGAAGGTGAATGTGCAGGTAGGATTACGCGGTGAGCAAACGCATATCACCGGTACATCAGTGTCGATGAAGAACCAGCAGCAGATGGAAGTGAAGAATGATTCTACTTACTTTAACCTGTTTCCCAGCATGGCATTGACATATAAACTGAATAAGGATAATACGCTTGGACTGACCTATAGCCGCCGTATTCAGCGTCCGAGCTATGAAGATCTGAATCCGTTTGAATTTTACCTGGACAGGTATACAAAGGAGTCTGGTAATCCTAACCTGAAGCCACAGTATTCCAACAATTTTGAGATCACGCATACCTTTAAGGATTTCCTGATCACCTCCGTAGGATACGCGCATACAAAAGACCTGATGACCCAGATACTGGAGTCTGATGTGGATAAGGCGACCGGGGATACTTCCATTCTGCGGTACAAATACCTGAACGTGGCTAAGGCCGACAACTTTAACCTGAACGTAACGGTACCGATGCCCATTACCAAGTGGTGGATGAGCCTTACCACGGTGTCAGTATCTTATGCGATGTTTGAAACCGTGGTAAACGATCACCAGGTGAAACTGTCGTCTGCCGGATTCTTCGGACGCACCCAGCAAACATTCACCCTGAGCAAGGACTTGTCTGCAGAAGCAGTGTTCTTTTACGTATCTCCGCAGGTGACCGAAGATGGGCTGTTCAAGATGAAATCTATGTGTTCCCTGGATCTGGGTGTTTCCCAGAAAGTACTGAAAGGGAAAGGATCTGTGAAACTCAATGTAACGGATGTGTTTAAAACTAATTATTTCCGCGGGGACTTTGATAATGCAGGCAGATATACTGCTGTTTCCAGCAAATGGGATGCACAACAGTTTCGCCTGACCTTCAACTACCGTTTTGGGAATACTAATGTAAAAGCAGCCCGCAGCCGTCAAACCGGACTGGAAGCGGAACAAAATCGTGTAAAACAGGGTGGTAACTAGGCCAGCCTGTTGGGAAGATGGTTTTTTAGGTATATAAGGATGGAAAAACGTGGCCCTTTACCGGGCTGCGTTTTCCTTACCAATTTCGCCGGTATACAGATGTGCCGGTTTCATCACAGGAAACGGCAGTTTGGTATAATTTGACATAGAAGCGAGGGTGTTTACAATAATTTTGAAGAAATTTTTTACCGGATATCACTTTCATCCATTCTCTATAAATAATTAATAATTAATCAGATAACAAATTTTTGCTGGTAATTAAACGGACAAAGTCTCACCAAACCGGAAATTTCCCCGTCAGCATCATGCAACCTTTTTTACAATTACTGTCTTTATAATGAAAGCATCAGCCACTAACTTGAATCAGACGCCACTCGCAGCATATATAGTAGAACGCTGCAAAAAAGGAGATGTCCGTGCATTTCGTGAATTGTACGAAGCCTATTCGGCTGCGATGTACAACATTTGCCTGCGTATGACCAATAACGTGAGTGATGCGGAAGACACTTTGCAGGAGGCTTTCATCCAGGTGCATAAAAGCATTCATAAGCTGGAGCGTGAGGCCAGTATCAGTGCCTGGATCAAGCGGATTGTGGTAAATCATTGTTTGAATACACTACGTAAAAAGAAGGTGTATTTTGAAGATGTGGATGAAGTGGAAGTATTGGCTGAAGAGGGGATTGATGAGGCCCAGTTTACCTGGACCGTAGCCGCAGTAAAGTCTGCCATTCATAGTTTACCGCAGGGATACCGTACCGTATTGAATCTCTATCTTTTTGAAGAGTATTCGCACCGGGAAATAGCAGAGATGCTGGGTATCACCGAATCCACTGTGAAAACGCAGTATATGCGTGCAAAGGAGAAAGTAAGACAAATTGTAAAACAGCAAAATGTAACTCGTTAATGCCAGACAATTTTGAAGGTTTTATCCGCCAGCACCGGGACGAATTTGAGGAACAGGGCCCTTCACCGAGGGTTTGGAGCGCACTGGAGCAGGAGCTGACGGGCAGGCGCAAAGGAAAGGTGATTTCCCTTTTACAGAAAAACTGGTTTAAAGCAGCCGTGATCGCAGTTTTGCTGGCCAATGCCGGCGCGCTGTTTTACTTCACCAAAAACCGTCAGCCGCAGCAGCAGGAACTTGCCGTGTTAGCGCCTGACATCCAGGAAGCGGGCGTTTACTATACGTCGCGTATAAACGAAAAATTGCAGTTGATTGATGCTTATCCCGATTCAGCGCTGGGGCTGGATAGCGCTGCCCGTAAGGAACTGGAACTTCGCAATGATACTTATAAAGCACTGGAGAAGGAATTAAAAAATAATCCGGGCAATGAAAGAATCCGCGCTGCTATGGTCCGCTATTACCAGCTGAAGCTGGATCTGTTGGATAAAATTTTGGAAGAGTTGCACAATAAACATGTAGCTCCCGGTCAAACAAAAAAACATTATGAAGCTGAAATTTAAATGCTTGTTATTTCTGCTGCTGCCATTAATGGCGCAGGCCCACAATGGAGCTACGGCTTATAAAAGAACTATTGTAAAGGAGTTTACTGTAAATGATAACGCCACGTTGAACCTTTCCAATAAGTATGGCAAAATCATTTTTCACACATCGAACAAAAATGAAATCAAAGCCACCATCACCGTTACAGGTTTTGGTAAGAATGATGAACAGGCCAAAGCCATTGCAGAAATGGTGGAAGTGAACACCAACCAGAGTAATAATGGGGTATCGCTGAGCACTTATTACAGCCCGTCGAAAAACAATTCCGGTTGGTTTTCATGGGGAGGAAAAATGGATTCCAAAGACTACGTGAACATTGACTACGATATTTATATTCCGCAAAGCCTGCAGAATTTACTGGTGAAGAACCAGTTTGGCGATGTGATTGCGGATAAATTTAGTTTTCCTGTGACGCTGGAAATGAACTATTGCACTTTTGATATCCGCGAGGCGCAGGACCTTCTCTTCAAAATAAATTATTGTGATAAGGGGAAGGTGGGCAAAGCAGGTAATGTAACGGTGAAGGGGAATTATTCCGCCATCCGGGGCGGGCAACTGGAATCACTGAATGCCAATTCCAATTACAGTGAGTATGTGTTCGGCCGGGTGGGCAACCTGAAAATTTCTTCCAACTACGATGATTATAAAATAGATGCAGTGGGTACAGTGTCTGGCCGGGGTACTTATTCAGATGTGCGGTTAAAGGAATTGCAGCAGTCTGTTGATTTAAACATGACTTATGGAGATGTGAAGATAGAAAAAGTGAGCAGTGGATTCAAGCAGGCAGATTTTCAACTCACCTATTCGGATCTGGATATCCGATTCGGAGCGAGGCAACCATTGTCGATAGAAGCAAACCTGGTAAACGGGGATCTGGATACCGGCGGGCTGGAGCTGAAGAATGTGGTGTCCAATAAAACGAATTCGACCCTGCGTTATTCTGCACATGCGGGGGGAGGAAGTGATTCATCTCCCTATATAAAAATACGCGGTGTAAACACCGATGTAAACCTGGGTACGTATTAAACAGATCAGAACGCCATTCTAAAATCTTTTTAAAATAATACTACACTATGAAACGAATTGCTGCTTACTTCCTGGTTGCTTTGCCATTGTTGCTCACTGCCAGTGTACTTGTTTCCTTTTCGCATCAGAGCGATCAAAGAATAACGGGAAACGGGAATGTGAAAGAAGAATCCCGGAATGCGTCTGCGTTTACAGATATCAGCACTTCCGGTGTGTATAAGGTGATTATAGAACAGGGGAATACCCACAGTATCCGGGTAGAGGCAGAAGATAACCTGCTGCCTTATATCCAGACAGATATCGCCGGCGACGAGTTAACGATCCATACCAAGAAGGGGTATAACATTCAGCCTACCAAAGAAATCAAAGTATACATCACGCTGCAGAAGGTAGATAAGTTGTCGGCCAGCGGCGCCGGTGGTTTTACGAGCAAGGGAAAGCTTACCAGCGACCGCATCCAGCTGAGGTTTAGTGGCGCAGCTGGTGCCGATCTGGACATCCGTACCCATGAACTGAAGGTAGGTGTTTCCGGGGCCAGTAATATTGTCCTGAAAGGCAATACAGACAAGGCTGATTATGGTATTTCAGGGTCCGCTGATATTTCAGCGCTGGATCTGGCTACTGATGATGCAAAGATTGGTATTTCCGGTACCGGTAAGGCAGATGTATTTGTGCAGAAGAAACTGGAGATAGGTATTTCCGGGATGGGAAAGGTAAAATATAAAGGAGAACCGAATGTTACCCAGTCTGTATCCGGAATGGGTAAGATCAGCAAGATATAATAACAAGTTAGATTTAGAGTATATAACGAGCAGGTAGTTCTCTACCTGCTTTTTCTTTTTTATATTTGTTGTTCGAATATAAAATTTTAAGTTATGCCATCCTTTGATATTGTTAGCAAAGTAGATTTACAGACACTGGATAATGCTATTAACACGGTGAAGAAAGAGATCACCAACAGGTTTGATTTCAAGGGTTCACATGTGGAGATTGAGCTGAATAAGAAAGAACTGGTGCTGAATATAGAGGTAGAAAGCGATATGAAGCTGGGCCAGGTACTGGATGTGCTGGTAAGCAGGACCATGCGCCAGGGGCTGGACGCCAGTATTTACGACCTGAGCAAGGAGCCTTACCAGAGCGGGAAGGTATTTAAGAAAGAAATACCTGTACGCAATGGTATTAAGCAGGAAGATGCCAAGAAGATAGTGAAGATGATCAAGGACGCCGGTTTAAAGGTGCAGGCAGCCATTATGGATGATATTATACGGGTAACCGGGAAGAAGATTGATGACTTACAGGAGGTTATACAAAAGGCGAAGGAATCCAACCTGGGTATACCTTTGCAGTATATTAACATGAAATCCTGATTTTTTTACGAATAATCTTTGGGTGTTAAAGAAATTTAGTTAACTTTGCACCCTGTATTTACAATAATTTTGATATGAAACAGGGAATCCATCCAGAAAGTTACAGATTTGTGATATTTAAAGATATGTCAAACGGCGAGAGCTTTTTAAGCCGCTCTACCGCTCCTTCCAAAGAAACTGCAAAGTGGGAAGATGGTAATGAGTATCCGTTGATTAAGTTGGAAATTTCCAATACTTCTCACCCTTTTTATACTGGTAAGAATGTGTTGGTGGATACTGCAGGACGTATTGACAAATTCAACAAGCGCTACGCTAAGAAAGCATAGTTTCTAAGTAAAATATTTTTTTAGAAGAATCCCATCGATAAGCCGATGGGATTTTCTATTTTAGCCCCCTATGGAGCGTAACTATATTCTTTTTGACACGCCCGTACGTGAACTGTTATACCCCTTTACGCATACAAGACCCATTGCAGCCTGCAGAGTAGGGATACTCACTATACAGGAGAAGTGGGAGCACTGGCTGGGTACGGGTACTAGTCATTTCACTGTACCGCACCTGCAGGACAAATTCCCCCTGTTGTACAAAGACAACCAAACCGTTAACATCTTACTGAGTGGACATATACTGCCGGACGCCGGGCTGGTAGCTGCTATTCTTGAGTTACAGCCGGAAGAGGAGTTGTATAAAGACAACCAGTTACTGGCTAAAGTGGTACAGGGGGATGGCGCCTCCCTGCTGGCTCCGGGCGCCAGGAAAAATTATCCGGCGGAAGTACTGGGAATTTATAAGCCTTGGGATATCTTTGCGCTCAACGATAAAGCAATCAGGGCAGATTATCAACTGCTTACAGCAGGCAGGAAATCTGTCATCTTATCACACACCAATCAACAGATCAATCATACGGACATTTTCGTGGAGCCAGGCGCGAAGGTAGAGTACAGTATACTGAACGCTGCTACCGGCCCGATTTATATAGGGAAGGATGCGGAAGTGATGGAAGGCTGTATGATCAGGGGACCCTTTGCAATGGGAGAGGGAGCTGTATTGAAAATGGGAAGTAAAATATATGGCGCTACAACATTAGGGCCGTACTGTACGGGTGGAGGCGAGATCAAGAACAGTGTGATGTTTGGTTATTCCAACAAAGGCCATGACGGTTACCTGGGCGATGCGGTGATAGGGGAATGGTGTAACCTGGGAGCCAATACATCCGGTTCCAACCTGAAGAATAATGTATCTGAGGTGAAAGTATGGATGGAGGCGCAGGGTGAGGCGGTATCTGCAGGTATAAAATGTGGATTGCTGATGGGTGATTACAGCAGGTGCGGTATTAATACCATGCTGAATACCGGTACTGTGATCGGCGTGTCGTGCAACGTGTTTGGCGGGCATTTTCCGCCCAAATTTGTGGGTTCATACAGTTGGGGAGACCAGGGCGCCTACCGTTTGGCAGAAGCCCTGAAGGATGCCGGTAACTGGATGGCTTTGAAGGGGAAGGAGCTTACGGAAAAGGATAAGCAGGTATTGGAAGCATTATATGCACAAATAAATCAGAAAGACCTTAAAACTTAATATCATAGTATGAGAAAGAAAATTGTTGCAGGTAACTGGAAAATGAACCTTACGCTGGCACAGGGTGAGCAGCTGATCAACGATATCCTGCAGGCAGGACTGAAGCTGAAAGAGGGACAGGAAGTAATTGTGGCTACACCGTTTCCTTATTTGCAGAAAGCGAAATCGTTACTGAAAAGCTATCCTGGTTTTTATGTGGCGGCACAGAACTGTTACAGTGAAAAATCCGGTGCTTATACCGGTGAGGTATCTGCGGAAATGCTGCAATCAATAGGTGTTGATTATGTTATTCTGGGTCACTCTGAAAGAAGGGAATATTTCCAGGAAAGCAATGCTATGCTGGCAAAGAAGATAGACCAGGTGCTGGCTAACGGTTTGAAGCCTATTTTCTGCTGTGGCGAACCGCTGGAAATAAGACAGGCAGAAACGCAGAATGCCTATGTGGCCAAGCAGCTGGAAGAAAGTTTGTTTCATCTTACAGAAGAGCAGCTGAAGAATGTGGTGATTGCTTACGAGCCTATCTGGGCCATCGGTACCGGTTTAACAGCCAGTTCTGCACAGGCGCAGGACATGCATGCTTTTATCCGTTCGCAGATTGCTAATAAATTTGGCCGTGAGGCAGCCTTGCATACTTCTATTTTATATGGTGGTAGCGCGAAGCCGGGAAATGCGGCAGAACTGTTTGCCAGCCCGGATGTAGACGGTGGTTTGATTGGCGGCGCTTCCCTGGTGGCAGCCGACTTTGTGGCGATTATTGAAAAGTTATCTTAAGTAATTGAGAAATACGCAGTTATAAAGGCTGCGTATTTTTTTAGTAAATAATGCTAAAAATATTAGTATTTCTGAAAAAAGGTTGTATATTCGTATTGTCATTCTAACAGGGAGAATTAAAATATCAGGTTATGAATACGAATTATGAAATTTCGGAAGAGGTATTTGATTATTTAGTGGTAGTGAATCCGGATGCATTGGTTGCGAAAGATGTGACCCGTATCCGTCAGTTTGTAGCAACTGAGTTAAGCGATACGATGATGTCTGCCGCACCGGTTCATGTGGCCTTGTTCAGGTCTGCTTTTCCTGAACGTTTCCAGGACGACTTTGTCGATATGCTGGAAGAGGTAGCACGTAAACAGGCTGGGTTTGCCATCTATACGGCAAAGATTGATGCCTTGAGGCATGCGGACGGGCACAACAGTGTTTTCATTAATGTCGCTAACCCCAAGCCATTGATCGATTTGCACCGCAGTATTATGCAAACTTTTGAGTTGAAGCCACAAACATTCAAGCCGCATATTATGTTGGCGAGAGGCTTGCAGGATGCGGAGGTAAATATGATTATGCCATTGCTGGCGCAGCAGATTTTTGTACGCAGCTTTAACTGTCATTGTTTTAGCCTGCTGAAAAGGCCAGCGTCCGGTGGTAAGTATGAGCGGGTGAAAGACTTTGTCTTTGGAGATATTGAGCACATGGTAGGTTCATTGTTTAATTATGCTGCTGCGTAAGCAGTACACTATAATCTGATGCAGGAATTACCGGATGGTAGATTCGCAGGATTGGTGAAGATGTTACGGATAAAATAATTTGTTATCCCCTATATCAATTTTCATCAATGTTTGTTACCCTCAAGTTAACCATCCTTTCGTACTGTTGCTATTGCAGTTTTTCGCCTGCTGTCACAGGTTGGCTGTGGAATTGCGGTAGTTATTTGATCCGTAGGCACACATTTTCATAGGTTGCTGCGTATCCATAAATCCGGTAAATCCTGGTTCAGATAGTTGTTTGTATAACCAATTCTTCTTTTTCTGGTATGCCCTGAAGGTCCCTGCCTGTAATTAGTTTTCCGGTTGTTTGTATCTTTGACGAATATTTAGTATGTTTTGAGTGGGAGCTGTATTCATGTGATATAACCCCATCCGAAGAAGACCATTACAGGGTAAATCGTTATAAATTTATGGCAACCAGAACAGTTGTACACAAAGAAATTATTGTGAAGGGCCGTGTGCAGGGAGTAGGATTCAGAGCTAATGCAAAGCGTGTAGCCGATTCAATGCATATACATGGGCAAGTTAAAAATCTGCTGGACGGAAGTGTGTGGATACTGGCAGAGGGAACGGCAGAAGAAATGGAAGACTTTATTGCATGGTGCAGGTCTGGGCCTGCTATGGCTGCAGTGAAGGAACTGGAAATCACCGACGGTGATGTACAACATATCAAAGGGTTTACTATCCTTTATTCATAAATCCCTGGTCCGGTAACAGCAGGTGCTTCGTTACCTATGCCAATCAATCGCAGATAAAGCTATCCGTGACCGGCAGACAACAGGCGCAAAGAAATTTTACGGGGCAACGCAACTGAATACAACTGTGAAAATTTCTTTGCGCTTTTGTCATGCATATTTAGTTGGTACTGGTGTATTTCTTTTGGAAAGATTTATCCAGTGCGGCTTTTGGAACAACGATGGTGATGGTATTTACAGCGAAGTAAGCCTCGGATACATTTACATAGCCACCAAACGGACTGGAGTTTTTACCCCATGAATTTTTTACCAGGAAGAACGTTTTACCCTTTGGCGATTTTTCGATCCCCGTAATGTGCATCAGGTGATCATCCTGTGTAATCAGCTCTTCATATAGCTTTTGACGTGAGTCCTGTGTATAAGCGGGTTCAGTCATATCCGGATCGATACTATCTTTTTTCAGCGTGATTTCCGGTGAGGTGAGCAGCGCAAAGCCTTTGCTACTGGCGAACCCGCGGTTACTTACATCTGCATCCCATAACACGGTGTAGCCTTTTTGAAGGGCAGCTTCGGTAATACCGGTCAGTTCTTTTACGGGCACATTATAATAAGCTCCATTGGAGAAGTTGTCTGGTACTTCAATGATGAAAGGTTTGTAAAAAGGGTGGTGCGTAAAGGAAGTCAGGAAAACATAGTCGTCTTCATTGAATTTTACCACTTCCTTCGCAAAACTCTGCGGGGTATATGTTTTACCATTATAGTCAAAGGTGGCCGGCGGCGCTCCCATATACTGATCGAGGATACCGGTGAATTGTGATATCCAGTTATCCGGCACAGGGGATACTTTGATGATACTGTCGAGGTATTTTTTCATGGTTACCACCATTTCTGAGTGGTTGTGAACGGTGGCATTGCTTTTTAAACCGCTGTAAACGCTTTCCGGTTCTATGCCATAAGCGGCAATGGAATGGATTACATCGTGGGCCAGTCCGCCTTCATCGAAACGGGCAAAGCCCTGTCGGCGCACATAGTTTTTGGCTTTTTCGATATAAATATTGCGGGCGGTAAACATTTCAGAGAGATCCAGTTCAGGCAGTCCTTTGCGTAAACACTCCGATTCTACCATGGAAGTAGAAGAGAATGACCAGCAGGTGCCAGTCATGCCCTGATTTTTAACCGGGGTGGCTGCATTGATTTTACCATTTTCCAGATTGCTGATTACAACGCCCTTTTCCTGTGCACCCGCTGCGAAGGCGGTGAACAGGGCAAGGGTTAAACAAAATGCTTTCATATACGATCTCATTAAATTATTAACCTAAAGATAAGTGAACCCGTATAATAAAAAATACCATTACCGTATGAACGGTAATGGTACGGATGCAATCTGCAATAGAATGGCAGTAAATCAGTTTTGTATATCGGAATGATATGAGTTTGCAGAACCTTTTATGGTAAGCCGTTTTGTTTGCAGGTATTTCTGGTATTTGGCGGCCACATTGTCGGGTTGTTTAACATCATTGATGAATAGCCCGTTTTCATTTTTTTCAATCTTGTAGCCTTTTTGGGCATCGAGCAGCTTGTCAGCCTCCATTTGGGAGATCATTTCTTTATAAAAGGCGGCTCTTTTTTCTCCTTCCTTCGCTCTTTCTGCACCTTCTTTTGCTCTTCTTTCACCTTCTCTGGCTCTTTCAGCGCCTTCTTTCGCTCTCATTTCCCCTTCCAGGGTTCTTTTGGCATTTTCTCTGTCACGGGCGATATTTTCCCGCACCCTGGCAGCATTAGCGAGTGCTTCTGCCCTGTTTCTGCGGACTTCTTCCAGAGAGGAGGTAGCATTTTGTGTTGCCAGGCTGGCTGCTTTAAGACCAGCCTTTGTTTCCTTGCTTATCTTATCATAAAATTCCTTTGTGTTTACGCTGGCGTATGCAGCTTGCAGATTTTTGTTGAGTGCTGCAAAATCAATGCTGTTCAGGGCTTCAGCGGCTTCTTTCTGGGCCGCGCTGATTTTGCTCCAATCGATATTTTTCAGGGCTTTTACGCTTTCTTCCTGGGCTTTACGGGCTTCAGCAGATACTTCGTCCCATTTGATATTTTTGGTGGCTTCGGCTATATCTGCCTGTACTTTTTTCATATCCACCTGGTTCAGCTGCTGCATGGCCTGCTGGACGCTTTTTTGCGCTTCTTTAATTTGCTGGCGCACTTCGTCTTTGTTGAACTGGTAGTCGAATTTATAATTGTAATTAAATGCCTGCGCTTTGTTGGTTGTTGCAGTGTGTTTATTATTCTTATTTACGTTTACCTGTGTATTTACATTGGTGGAAACGTTGCTCTGGTCTGTTACCTGAATATCTGAAACATCTACCGACAGATCGCCTTTTAATGGCGCCAGTGGTGCTACAGGTGGTAGTGGCGCCGGCACAGGAGCAGTTACTGGTTCAGGAGCCGGAGCAGGTGTTGGTGGTGGGGGCGCCGGCAGAACGGTGTCGGTGGTAGCAGATTCCAGTTGTTCACGGAATTTGCGGGTCGTTTCATCCGGTTCAAGGGCAGCCAGTTTTTTCTGCGGGGTGCTGTCTTTTACGGTCTTTACTTTTGCCGGTTGTTGCTGGTCGTTCTGATCTTTTCCTTTAGCAGGGTTGAGCCATGCGATGGATATAAGACCGGTAGCGATGATGAGTACGGCTAAAAATTTCTGGCTATAATTAAGATGTTTAGTTTTCATTTCCATGATGCGTTTAATGCGGTGAAACAGATGTTGTTTACTGTCTGCAGCAGCCATGGTAAGCCGGTTGGCGGTAAGGCGGTATTCCTCCAACGCTACCAGTGCGTGCGCATATTGCAGTGGTTGGGCGGTGCTGGCTATTACCAGGTCATCGCAGCAATGTTCCCTTTCCATACGGATGATTTTTGAAATCAGCCATACAAAAGGATTAAAGAAGAGAATTGTTTCAACAATTGATTGGAAGATATTCAACAGATAATCATTGCGTTTGATATGGGCCAGCTCGTGCAGCAGCACTGCTTCCAGCTGGGCTTCCGTAAGGTTATTCACCATTGCCACCGGTAAGAGGATGAGCGGCTTTATAAATCCCAGCATCACAGGCACCTGTACATGCCTGGAGATAAGCAGTTTCACCTTACGGGGAATCTGCAATCTTGCGGCGAGTTTATCCAGGTGTTTGTCCCACGCATCGCCCATTGGCTCTATGCGGGTTGTGCGGATTTTACGGAGTTGAAACAGATCGGACAGCAGTTTAATGATCATGCCGGTCATGCCCGCAATATATAGTGTTACCACAAAAGGAAAACAAAGCTCAAGGTTGGGAAACAGCCATATCAGCGGGTCCTGGCTGGGATATACGGCGGTAAGATGAACCGGCTCGTGTAAGGTAAGGGTGCCACTGAAGTGTTGTACTGCTTCTCTTGCTTCCTGCAGCCGTTGTACATGCATATACAGCGTTGCGAGAAACCAGGTAAAAATGCCCGAGAGGGAGAGCAGTGACAGGTTGTATTTTATCCGTGCGCCGGCCTGGGGCCAGAGTTTTAATACTATCCGTAAACATGCGTAAATGAAGAACGCCTGCCACATGGAATGAAGGATTGTCCAACCCAGGGCGCGTACAAAGTCGCCCGTAATAGGTAATACATTCATAGTACTAGATTTACCTGTTTTCCTTTTGTTGTTTTTCTATTGTAGTAAGATATTGCCGGATCTTTTCCAGTTCTTCTCCAGACGACTGATGGTGGCCGAGGGCCTGCATTACCAGTTGTGAAGCGGAACCGCCAAAAACGGTATCTATCATTTTGTCCAGTAATTGTTGCTGTGTTTTCTGCTGTGAAATGGCGGCAGTGTATACATGAGTTTTGCTGCTGGTATCGCGCTGCAACAGCTCTTTTTCATGCATAATCTGCATCAGTTTGAGGGTAGTGGTGTAGCCGGCATCTTTCGTTTGAGATAAGATCTCATGTATCTCACGAACGGTGCTGGGGCCTTTCTCCCAAAGAACGCCCAAAATTTCCAATTCACTTTCTGTAGGCCGGATCTGTTTCAAAGCAATGATTTATGGATGATGATGATTGTTGTACGAATGTCTTCGTAAACAAATGTACGATAGTTTTCGTAATTGCAAAATATCGGGCGGAATTTTTTTTCGCGGAGGTTGTCGCGGAGGTTGTCTTTTTCGCTGATTACGCTGATTATACTGATTTTAAGGATTTGATCACTTTTTGATTTTAAAGGATTTGGGAAGAGATCAGCGAATATATCCGCTTTTATCTCCCTAAATCCTTTAAAAAATCCTAAAAGTAAAATCAAGCAAATCAGTGTAATCAGCGTAATCAGCGAGAAAGACAACCTCCGCTCAGGTCTCCCCGCGTCGCAGCTGCCGCGTGGTTTTCCGGCTGCCATCCGCGCTCCAGCCAGGTGCGTCAAAAATATAATGCACTGCTTCGCGTAAGGAGCGGGCATGCCGCACATCCCGCCAGATATCCAGCCATTCATGAGTGGCAATACGGAAGGGATTATAGGTGTGTATATTTTTGGTGAGTCCATATACCGGTCGCCGCTTTTCCGGGGTGAAGGTGCCAAACATGCGATCCCAGATAATGAGGATGCCTGCATGGTTCCGGTCCAGGTAATCGATGTCGGAGCCATGATGCACGCGGTGATGAGAGGGGGTATTGAATATATACTCTATAGGCGCCGGTAATTTATGGATCACCTCTGTATGAATCCAGAACTGGTAGATCAGGCTGATCGCCTGCATACTCATTATCATTACCGGATGGAACCCAAGGAGCGGCATCCAGAGCCAGAAAGTAAAGGTGCCGGTTAAGTTGCCGGTCCATGTTTGGCGCACGGCCGTGGCGAGGTTGTATTTTTCAGACGAATGATGGATGACATGTGAGGCCCAGAAAAAACGGATATTATGACTGCTCCGATGAAACCAGTAGTAACTGAAATCATCTGCAAAAAAACATAATACCCATGCCCACCAGGTAAAGCCCAGGGTAAACAGCCGGAACTGGTAAAGAAAAAGATAGATGCCGAAAATAACGGCTTTGGTGAAGATCCCGATAAACACATTACCGAGGCCCATCGCAATGCTGCTGAGTGCATCTTTCGGTTCGTACATGTTCTTTTTGTCGATCGCTGTGAAAATGATTTCCAGCAGTATCAGCAGCACAAATCCGGGAATGGCATATGTTATCAGGTCGGGAGGCATATGTGGTAACTTTCTGTTACGGAAGTTAACGAATTTTTGCGGGGCTTCCCGGTAACTAAAGCAAAAATGCAGCGGAGAAAAAGCTTCCCCGCTGCATTATAATATTTAAAAAACAGGCACTATTTAAATGTTCTCTCTGCGCGGCTTACAGCAGATGTACCAAACCAGCCCAGGATCCTCGTTTTACCGGAAGGGGTGGTGTTATGTACATTGCTTTTTACGTTTTCCAATACTTTGGCAAACAATCCGCCGGAATTTACCTGGTTATTTACCTGGGTAAGGAAATCGTAGCTGGGGTGGGTAAGGGAAAGCATTCTTACAATGGCCTTTTCATTTGCCTGGAAAGGTTTATCGTAATCTGTAATACCTTCTCTTATCGGTAAAATGAAAGTGTTGCCATCGGAAACGCCTTCATCATAGGAACCATCAATGGAGAAGTTATCCTCCAGGCGCTTCAGTGTATCATTGCGGTAAGAGCGGATCCAGTAATAGTCTGTTGCACCAGACAGGTCCCTGGCGTGGAACTTGGCATAGTAGCCTTCTTTGCCGCTGATAGATTCTTCTTTTGTTTTGAATTCATAAGAGATGGAATCTACCGTGGTAACTCTTTTGATACTGTCGAACGCTTCAAATATTTCACCTTTCAGCTCCACATGCAGCTTGTATCCATGGCCTATAATGCCGATAGCTTTGGTAGAGGCATCGTAGGTGTATTTGTTGTCTTTGAACAGGAATGGATAAGACTCGCCGCTGGTCAGGTCAAACAGGGTGATCTTTGCATCGTCGATGATGGGCGCCGGGCTGTTATCTGTATAAGGTACCGACATGGTGAACTTAATGGTTTGTATACCGGTTTCATTGGTAATCCATGCATCCAGTACCGGATAGGATTTTCCTTTCGCAATGTCCAGGTCGATCTTGTCTTCGCAGGCCGTAAAACCCGCAGCAACAGCAAACAATATGAGGAATAATGACTTTTTCATCTGATCTTGAATTTTGGACAATTAGAACTTGAAGTTATATGTGATACCAGGAATGATAGAGCCTATGATAGACATGCGTACTGCTTCCCGTTTGGTAGGATCATCGTCGTTTTGCTTAAAGTAAATGGTGTAAGCATTTCTGCGGGCATATACATTATACAGTGAGAACACCCATTCTCCTTTCCAGCGTTTCAGCTGTTTGCCTTTCAGTGTCATAGACAAATCCAGTCTGTGATACGCTGGCAGGCGGTAGTTATTGCGTTTCTCTGTACTGTTGTAAGGAATGTCCCAGTCCTGGAATTCCAGCCTGTTGTCTGCGAAGGTGCCTGGTGTGCCGGAGGCGAACACCCAGTTGGCCGACAGGGAAGTACGTTTGGTGAAAGTATGCGTTAACACCAGGTTAAGGTTGTGGGTGCGGTCGTAGCGGTTCAGGAACCATTCATCCATACTGATGCCGATGGTTTTCCTTTCTGTGCGTGACAGGGTGTAGCTTACCCAACCGGTAGTTTTGCCGATATCTTTTTTCACGTAAAGTTCCAGTCCGTATGCGCGTCCCTGCGAAGGCAACAGATCTGCTTCGATGAGCGGGTTCAGCTGCAGGTTAGCATTGTCGATATAATCCAGCTGGTTGTCGGTTGTTTTATAAAACACTTCGGCAGACAGTTCGTAGGCGTCGTTAGGCGCATTGTAGAAGTAGCCCGCGGTGTACTGGTCAGACACCATTGGTTTAATATTGTTGGTGCTGGGCGTCCAGATATCCAGGGGAGTAGGGGATGCGGTATTAGACAGTTGGTGCATGAACTGTGTAGTTCTGCTATAGGCCAGCTTCACAGCGTGTTGGTCTGTGAACGCGTACCGGGCGCTGATCCTGGGTTCAAAGTAATAGTAGCCTTTGATCCGGTCATTGGCGTCGAAGTCTTTGCTGCTGATCAATCTTTTGCGTATGCCAGGTGTTGTATCTGCAAAATAATAAGCAGTTCCTTTACCGATGAATTGATAGGCTGATAAGCGGCCACCGTACTGGATACCAAATTTCTTTGTGGGTTTAAACTCGTGATCCAGGTATACGGCTGATTCCAGTGCGTGCTGATCGTTAATTTGTTTAACGTGTTGCAGTGCACCTTCTGTGCTGGTACCTGTGCCTGGTTTAAAGGTATAATAGATCCCCTGTACCCCGAAGTGCAGGCTGTTAGCGGCATTGATGTAGTAGGTAAAGGAAGGTTTTACGCCGTAGTTAATGATGTTGGATGTCCAGTCGTAACCCTGTGATTCTTCCCCGTTTGCTTTCTTTGAGTCGTTGCTGAACTTCAGGCTATAATCATACTTACTATAATAAGTAGTAAAGTTCATGAACAGGCGGTTGGTGAATACATGGTTCCATCTTACGGTGGCGGTACTGTTGCCCCAGTTCATGTTGATGTCTTTTCCAAAACCAAAAACGTCCCTGCCGAAATAACCGCTTACAAACAGGGAGTTATTTTTATTGAACTTGTAGTTGGCTTTAGCGGTGAGATCGTAGAAATTGAGCTTGGTATCTTTCATATCACCTTTTACAAAAGGCTTCATCAGGATATCTATATAAGATCTTCTGGCAGCCACTATAAAGGAAGATTTATCCTTTACCAGCGGGCCTTCTACCGACAAACGGCTGAAAATGTTACCAATACCGCCGTTTACGTTGAAGTCCTGGTTGTTACCGTCTTTCATACGGATATCCAGTACAGAAGAGGTTCTGCCACCGTATTCAGCGGGAAAACCGCCTTTGATCAGGTTGAGACTTTTAACGGCGTCGGGGTTAAATACAGAGAAGAAGCCGAGCATGTGGGTGGAGTTGTATACAGGTGCTTCATCCAGGAGAATGAGGTTTTCGTCGCTGTTACCACCGCGTACGTTAAAGCCGGAAGCGCCTTCACCCACGGTGTTCACACCGGGGAGGGTTTGAATGGCCCGCAGCACATCTACCTCACCCATGAAGGTGGGCATCTTTTTCATTTGCTGTATATCCAGTTTATTGATGCTGGTATTCAGGGTATTGACGGTCCTTTCCTGTTTCTGGCCGTTAACGGTAACTACGTTCAGCTGGCTGCTGGTGGCTTCCATGCTTACGTCGAGCGTTACGTTCTTTTTCAGGTTAACAGTTGTTTTATAGGTACCGTAGCCCATGTAGGAGAACTGCAGTTCATGTTCTCCGGCCGGAAGCGTGAGGGAGTAAAATCCGTATTGGTTGCTCACCGTACCCAGACTGGTGCCGCTTTTACCAATAGAGATGCCTACCAGGCTTTCCCCGTTCTTCTTATCTTTTACATAGCCGCTCACGGTATATCGTTGCTGCTGTGCGGTTGTTGATTGTCCTGCGAGGATTAAAATGAGCAGAGACAGCAACATGGTTACCTTAGTTTTCATAAAAGTCAGATGCAGTTTTATATAATGTCTGTTGCATTTTTGTAGCATGCATATAAGACGTCGCAAAAATATGATACCCCTACGGCGATAAATTATTTTTTTAAATCATAATTGTGTTACAACATGATTTAACGAAAAAAGGAAGGCCCCGGCCTTCCTTTTTCAATAAAATACGAAGCCCTGTCAGTCCAGGATGGCACAGTTAAACCCCAGCCGGGTTACAAAATCTATAATTGTTTGTTCTGCTAGTGATTGAGGGCTTACAATACGTAATACTTTGTCACAGTCTTCCAGGTCTACGCTACAGGAATTTACGGTAAATTGTGCTGAAATGGCGTCAATAACATTGTTTCTATCCTGAACAGTTGTAATATTGGTACGGAATATTCCCAACATAGATGATAATTTTTTTTGATTCGGAATATTTTTATGCAAATTTGCTACTGTTATCCCATATAGCTGTTACACGAGACGGATTATCAATTATACGAAACGGATTTTTTTATGGGCGTAGTTATTACAGATGATGCCAACCAGGTATTGCTAGTGGAAGAAATTCCTTACGATTACCATAAGATCCGTTCCAGGGGAATGATTGAAGAAACCCAGGAACTGCATAAGGATTTTGGCTCCGCAACAGTGCACGAATATAATTTCGAGGGCACCAGTATTGCCTGTTGCAAGGCGGAGGTGTACGAAAATATCCATGTTTCTTCAGATTTTATGGAGCCCCGTGTCATGATGTTATTCATGGAGCAGGGAGACATTACTACTACCCTTGGGGGGATTTCGGACAATTTCAGGTTTTCCACACAGGAACATAATCTCATGTTTAGTCCCGAGCAACTGGAGACTGTGGGCGTAAAGAAGCAGCGGGACATTCTCTTTTTGGGTATGAGCTTTACGCCGGCGCGGTTCCTGGAGCTGGCGGAAAACAATGGGCGCGTGCTGGATCAGCTGGCCAATAATGTGGCAGGGAATAAATCCGTGACGCTGGCCGATAAGTATAATCCCCGGATTACCCCGCGTATGCGCATGGCAATGGAGGAAGTGCGGCAGTGTAAGTTCCAGGGAGGTTTGAAAAAGCTGTTCTTGCAGTCGAAAGCCATGGAGCTGCTTGCCCTGCAATGTGAGCAGATGGAAGTGGCGCAATCGTCCGGTACGCCTTTGCGTAATAAAATCACTTCACAGGATGTAGAGAAGCTGTATTATGCGAGGGACCTGGTATTGCAGCATATCCAGGAGCCGTTGAGCCTGGAGGAGTTATCGCGCAAAGCAGGGTTGAATGAGTTTAAGTTGAAATCAGGCTTTAAAGCCATTTTTGATAATACGGTATTTGGTTATTTGAACGACCACCGCCTGGAGCTGGCCAGGAAGCTGATATTGGGCGGAGATTTGCCCATGGCGCTCATCGCAGAGCAGGCCGGATATTCGTCTCCCCAGCACTTCAGTACTGCTTTCCGTAAGAAATTCGGGGTGAGTCCCGGGAAAGTCAGGGGTTAAATAAAAAAGGACAGGAGCAACCAACGGTTGCTCCTGTCCTTTTTTAGTATTAATACGCCAGTGTAAAGCGTTGTTTGATATGTTTTGGTTGTTCCAGTTCATCCAGCAAGGCTACTGCGTAGTCGGCTGAAGAAATTTTACTCTCTCCTTTGTCGTTGAACACTACCTGGTTGGTACCCAAACGAAATTTACCGGTACGTTCACCTGGTTCTATCATCATAGCCGGGCTTATTACGGTCCAGTCGAGGTCTGTGGACTGTTTAATCACATTGAATGCGTCGCGGGTGGCAGTGGCGCCGCCTTTCCACTCTGCGGGGAATTCGGGGGTATCCAGCAATTGTACACCAGGGGCTATTTCCAGGCTGCCTGCACCACTAACAGCGATCAGTCTTTTGATACCCGATTCTTTGGTAGCATTAATAATGGCATTGATAGCCTTTACGTAAGTAGCGGAGTCGTGGGCGCTGTAAGCGCTGATCACAGCTTCATTGCCGGCCAGCAGCGGAGTGATTTCTGCTTCGTTGGTGGCGTCTCCTTTCTTTACAGTAAGATGTGCGTTGGTAACGGTTATCTTTTCCGGGTGACGAACGATGGCCGTTACTTCATGTCCTCTGTTCAGCGCTTCATTTAAAATGGCTGATCCTATAAATCCGGATGCTCCGATGATGGCAACTTTCATGATGTTAATTTTTTGTAGTGACTAAATAATACAGCCTGCCCGTGCTGATTGTTCTAATTGTTAGAAAAAATATTACAGTTTAGAGGATAAAAAAACAGATCCTCTGATCTGTAATAAAAATAATTACAGTACAAAGATAGGGAAGATATTTTAATTACCAAGCGGATTTTGTCTTTCTCACTGATTACACTGATTATATTGATTTAGGGGATTTGACCGTGTTGGATTTTAAAGGATTTGGGGAGATGTAAGCGGATGTTGTCTTTCTCACTGATTACGCTGATTATATTGATTTAGGGGATTTTACTTTTTGGATTTTAAAGGATTTGGGGAGATGTAAGCGGATGTTGTCTTTCCCGCTGATTATACTGATTTCTTTGATTTCATTTTCAGATAGTTTTATAAATAATTGGGGGAGATACAAGCGAAAATATCCGCTTAGATCTCCCCAAATCCTTTAAAATCCAAAAAGTAAAATCCCCTAAATCAATATAATCAGCGTAATCAGTGAGAAAGACAACATCCGCTATTTCTTTTCCAAGAGGTAGGCCGTCGCTTTACTGCTCACCTTTTTTGCTGCCGGCTGCACGGTTTCTGTTTTAACAGTAGGGGGAACCGGTGGTTGCTTGGTATGAAACATTTCGGCCAGCGTGGGCGCAATCACCAATGATACGATAGACATCAGTTTGATGAGGATGTTCATACTTGGGCCGGAAGTATCTTTGAACGGATCACCTACGGTATCACCGGTTACGGATGCTTTATGTGGCTCAGACTTTTTGTAATAGGTTTCGCCATTGATTTCAACGCCTTTCTCGAAAGATTTTTTTGCATTGTCCCAGGCGCCACCGGCGTTGTTCTGGAAAATTCCCATCAGCACGCCGCTAACTGTAGCGCCGGCGAGGAATCCGCCCAATACTTCCGGACCGGCTATAAAGCCTACCAGTAAAGGTGAAATCAGAGCGATCGCGCCAGGCAGCATCATTTCACGGATGGATGCCTGCGTGGAAATAGCCACACATTTATCGTATTCCGGTTTGCCGGTACCTTCCATGATGCCGGGGATTTCGCGGAACTGGCGGCGTACTTCTTCCACCATCGCCATAGCTGCACGACCTACCGCCGCAATAGCCAGGGAGGAGAAGATGAACGGGATCATCCCACCCACAAACAAACCTGCCAATACATTCGCTTTATAAATGTCGATACCCTGGATACCGGCTACACCAACAAAGGCTGCAAACAGCGCCAGTGCGGTTAAGGCAGCAGAGGCGATGGCAAAACCCTTACCGGTAGCGGCGGTGGTGTTACCTACTGCATCGAGGATATCTGTTTTTTCTCTTACTTCTTTTGGAAGCTCGCTCATTTCAGCAATACCACCGGCATTATCGGCAATAGGGCCGAAAGCGTCGATAGCCAGCTGCATGGCCGTTGTAGCCATCATACCGGCTGCGGCAATGGCCACACCGTATAATCCCGCCAGGTGGAAGGAACCGGCAATACCGGCAGCCAGCACCAGGATGGGCAGGGTAGTGGATTCCATGCCAACAGACAAACCACCGATAATATTGGTGGCGGCGCCGGTAGCAGATTGACGGATAATTGATTTTACCGGACGTTTACCCATCGCGGTATAATATTCTGTGATGATGCTGATCAGTGTACCTACGGCCAGTCCTACCATGATGGCGCCAAATACCTGTCCGCGGGTGAATTCATGACCGCGTAAGGTCATGGCACTTTCCGGAAGGATCCAGTTTACCAGGAAGTAGGAAACAATGGCTGTTAATATAATAGAACCCCAGTTTCCCATGTTCAGCGCTTTTTGCACCACGCCGGTATTCAGGCCGGAGCCTTCGCCGATGCGTACAAACAGGGTACCGATCATGGAGAAAATGATACCTGCACCGGCTATGATCATTGGCAGCAGGATAGGAGCGATGCCGCCGAATGCATCATGGGAAACGGTTTCAGAACCCAGTACCATGGTGGCTAATACGGTGGCTACATAAGAACCGAACAGGTCGGCGCCCATACCGGCTACGTCGCCTACGTTGTCGCCTACGTTATCCGCAATGGTGGCAGGGTTCCGGGGATCGTCTTCCGGGATGCCGGCTTCCACTTTACCTACCAGGTCGGCGCCCACATCAGCCGCTTTGGTGTAAATACCGCCACCCACACGGGCAAACAGGGCAATACTTTCTGCGCCTAATGAAAAACCAGTGAGCACTTCAATGGTTTTGATCATTTCAGCAGTATTCGCTTCCGCCCCGAAATATGATTTCAGTATAATAAATAAGGAGCCCAATCCGAGAACAGCCAAACCGGCAACACCCATTCCCATTACCGAACCGCCGGTAAAAGACACCTGCAGCGCTTTAGCAAGACTGGTACGTGCCGCATGCGCAGTGCGCACATTGGCTTTGGTGGCTATCTTCATACCTATGAACCCTGCGGTAGCAGAGAACACTGCGCCAATCACGAAAGCCAGCGCGATGGACCAGTGGGAGTTTTCATGTGTTGCTCCCATGTATCCCAATAGCAGGGCGGCAATAATCACAAAATAAATAAGGACTTTATACTCAGCTTTCAGAAATGCCATAGCGCCTTCAGCGATATGCTGGGCTATCTCTTTCATTTTGTCGTTTCCTGCATCCTGGCGTGTCACCCAGGAGCTTTTAACAGCCGTATACAACAAAGCCAATAATCCAAAACATGGAACGAGGTAAACTATATTCATGTAAGCGAAATTTACAAATACGTGGTTGACAAAAAAGTTTAGTAATTAAAAAAAATAGGATTCCAAAAAAAAATATTCAAATGAATATAAAACATAAATTATTAATTGTGTACCCGGTAAATAAAATTATTGTACACATGGGCCATGGGTAAGTATTTCAGGCGAAAAAAAATAAAGCGCTCAGATGCCTTCCCGGAAGGCATTGCCCAGTGAGGCGATAATATCGGAGGCGGTCATGGCTTCCTGCGAGAGCTGCGCCGCTGCCAGATCGCCGGCATAACCGTGCAGCCACACGCCCAGCAACATAGCGGCTTTCTGGGTATAGTCCTGCGCCAGCAAACCGGTTAAGATCCCCGTGAGCACATCCCCGCTGCCACCGGTAGCCATACCGGGGTTGCCGGTGTGGTTAAAATATACGGCGCCATCAGGACAGGCAATCGCGGTATACCGTCCTTTCAATAAAATATACAGCTGCAGGTCCACCGCTTTTTTTGATAATAATTCCAGCCGCGCCACATCATTGGCAGTTTTGCCGAATAACCGCTCAAATTCTTTCGGATGTGGGGTGAGCAGGGATCCTTTGGGCACTTTGTATAACAGGTAGGAATATACGGAAAGCAGGTTGAGGGCGTCAGCGTCTATCACCATCGGGCGTTGCCAGGCATCCATCAGCGCTTCGAGCGATTTGGCGGTTCCGGGCTGTTTATCGATACCGGGACCAATACCGATGGCTTTGTAACCGGCGGAACTGATTCCTTTATGAAAATGGGTGCTGTAGTGGGCGTCTTCATCAGTGATGCACATAGCCGCCGGTTCGCTGATCTGCATGATCTGGGTGCCGCACTGGGGAACATGACAGGTAAGCAGTCCCACTCCGGCGCGTAAACAGGCGCGGGCACTTAATACTGCTGCGCCCATTTTCCCATAGCTGCCGGCAATGAGTAATGCGTGGCCGTAGGTGCCTTTATGTGCGAAGGGATCACGCGGCCGGTAAATAGTGCGCATCATTTCGCGATCGGACAGGTGATATCGTGCAGGCGTTTGCGTTATATACTCCGGGTGCAGCCCGATCGGCAGAATATGTACATCTCCTGCGTAGGGTGCATTTTCGGGTAACAGGAAAGCCAGTTTATAAAATTCGAAGCTCAGGGTGGTATGCGCCTGTACAACGGGATTATGCACACTGCTTTCGTCGGCCATCAGCCCAGAGGGCATATCTATGGCTATAATGGGATGTTTGTGGCGCTGGTCGTTGATAAGGTGTATAATACCTGCTACCCATCCGTCAACCGGCCGGCTCATACCGGTACCAAAAATAGCGTCAATGATAATAGCGTTGGGAGGAAGTTCCGGGAAGTCGGATATATCGCCGATGGTATAAGTTCCGGCAGGGTATTGTTGTTGCAGGATATGCAGCTGATGTTCGTGGTCGGGGCTTGCCTTGCTGCTATGCTGCAATATGCCGGTATGTACTTCGTAGCCATGCCCGAGCATTAAACGGGCAATGACCAGTCCATCTCCCCCGTTATTTCCTTTTCCGCAAAAAATATAAACAGGATGGGAGGGAGAATAATGATCTTCCAACCAGGCTGCACATTGTCCGGCCGCCCTTTCCATCAGGTGTGTACTGCTGATGGGTTCATGAGCGATGGTGAAGGCATCTGCCTCCCTGATCTGTGCAGCGGAGAAGATTTTCATGTCGGAAAGTTGAACATTAAAATTACTCCAAAATAAGGAACATAAAAAAACGGACCATGCTTGCCTCATGATCCGTTTGTAATGAAGTGGTCGCCGGGATTAAAAAGTATATCTGGCAGACACACCGCCGATCTCCTCACCAAGATAGTTGGTGGGTCCAACAAACTGTACGTAAGGTTTCAGATCAGCACTGATGTTCAAAGGAATTTTCTTGAAAGTATATTCGATACCAATGATGGCATCCAGACCGGGAGACACATAAGTACCCTTGCCTTTTTCCACATAACGGTCCCAGTCGTAATCGCGACGGTCGTAGAAACCTACGTGCGCGCCACCACCGGCATACATGTTCAGTTCAGGCATACCTATGTTCCAGTTGTATTCATACAATCCGGTAAAAGTAACATTTGTTTTGTGTGAGTGATTGGTGGTTACCAGTCCTTCGATGGCGTGCGGACCTGTAATAAAGTGCTTAATGGTAAAGCCCACTACCCACGGATTGAGGCGGATACCCAGTGCAGTTTCGTAGTTGGATGGATCGCTGCTCTGATAGCTTTTTTTCTTCTGCGCGTTTGCCTGGATCGCAATTACAGCAATAAGGCTGAAAAGTAACACGACTTTTTTCATAGATGTGTTGTTTGAATGAAACTTAAAAATATACGTTCAGAAACGTTGGCTTGTTCTCTAAAGTATATACACGACGAAATTAATTCACGGTTGCTTTGCAAGAACAGTGCCAACCGGTTTGATCAGGCGTAGAAAAATGAATCCTGCGATACCTGCTGCAAGAGAGGCAACAATCACTGACATGATGGCTATAATCTGCATTTCCCTCTCTTGATAAGCCAGTGAAGAAATGAAAATAGACATGGTAAAACCAATACCGGCAATAAGTCCGACGCCGGCAAGCTGTAACCAGCCCGATTTTGAAGGCAGGGTAGCCAGTTTGAGTTTTACGGCAACAAAGGAAAGTGTAAATATACCCAGTGGTTTTCCCAATACCAGCCCGGCAATGATGCCGTAACTGATGTTATTATGCAGCGCACCGCTGATATCTGCCGGTAAAAGGATAGCGGTATTGGCAAGCGCAAATACAGGCATGATAATAAAATTCACCGGGTCATGTAAACTATGTACCAGTGCGGCTATACGGTCCTGTGGAATACAAAATGCCAGCAATACGCCTGCAATAGTGGCATGCACGCCTGAATTGAAAAGGCAATACCAGAGCACAATACCAGGAATGTAATAAAAGATCAGGCGTTGTACTTTCAGGAAGTTCAGCAACAGTGGTATGAGTAAAACGCCGCCACCGATCAGTAAATATTTTACATCGAGGTGCGGAGTGTAGAAGATGGCAATGGTTAATATGGCGCCCAGGTCATCGATGATGGCCAGCGCCATCAGGAAGATCTTGAGTGCTACCGGTACGCGTCTGCCCAGCAGGGATAAAATGCCCAGTGAAAAAGCAATGTCGGTGGCCATCGGAATACCCCAGCCATGCGCATAGGCGGTATTTTTATTAAAGAGGACGAAGATCAGTGCGGGAAACAGCATTCCGCCGATGGCAGCCAGTACGGGCAAAATGGATTTGCGTACAGAAGATAGTTCTCCTACGGTGAGTTCTCTTTTTATTTCCATGCCTACCAGGAAAAAGAACAGCACCATCATGCCGTCGTTTATCCATAACAGCCAGGAATTGGGCAGGTGCAACGACCCGTATTGATAATGGTGGCCGCCTGCGGGATCAAATAATGTATTCCAGAATCCTATATAATCTTCATGGGCGCCAGTGTTAGCCAGTACCATTGATATGATGGTGCATACAATGAGTACAATTCCTACCGCGCGACTATCTTTCAGGAAAGTGTGGATAGGGGATATCAGTGTTTTCCGGATGATGTTAATAGAGTTCTTAATCACAGCATTCTTTTTAGTGAAAAATATTTCCGGGAGATGTGATACTGGAAATGGCTGCGGTGAAGCAGCCATTTCCAGGTATTGTTCTAACGAAAATTATTATTGCATTAGCTCGTACTTCGTTTTCGGCTGCCGTTTGATATCCCACTTAAAGTTTTCCAGCAGGAGCTGTTCTTTAGGACGTTGTGTAAACGGATACACAGTTCCTTCCGGATCTTTGATCAGTACCACTTTATCTACTTCTCCTTTCTTGAAAAAGATATTGATAATGGCGCACTGGGCTTTGTTGACGCTCATATAGGCGCCGGCCTTGTCTTTAATATAATTGATCGTTTCCGCATTCCCCTCCACATGCATCCAGTCGAGGGTTTCACCCAGTACATAACCGGTAATCACATTGCCTTTAATCTGGTTAAACATGCCCGGTCCGGCTTCATTAATAATAAAGCCGTTGTTTTTGAGCAGCATTTTATCTGCTGTCTGGTTTTTGGTGAACATGAGGATGGTATCGCCGCTCAGCTGGGTGGTATTATTAGACCAGAGCACCGGGGTGCCATAGAAGCGGAAGATAGAATCCTTCGAGGAATAGTATACGCTGTCTGCTACGCCCTGGAGGGAGTCGGAGAATATTTTCACGTGATGGTAGGCGAGGATATAACGTTGCTCGCTGGTGTCTTTAGGTGCGGTGAGCGCCATACTGTCTGCATGGTGCTTGATACCCGGCAGGGAATCGTGCAGGACCACGTCCGGTATGGGCGCCACTTTGATGTTTGTCACGGCCGAATCCAGTTTCTGCCTGGTTTTGGTGAGGGTACTGTCGGCGATGAACATCATAACGTTTGCGGCTACACTATCCTGTTGTCGCCGGGCGATGGAATCACCCCGGGTGATGGGGGATATGGTAGCGGTAAATTTCTCCGGCGGTCGTATATTCCGGATGCTTTTCAGGTTTTTGGTGGGAGAATCCGGGATGCGTTTCAGTCCGGCTACAGAGGGAATAGATAAGCTGTCGTCTGGTCTGATCACGCCTGAAAACAGGGTATCAGCGGCCATATACAGGGTATCTTTATTTTTTTCCATGATGAGCAGCGGCTTCTGGGTGGCGAGGATCGTTTTTTCGCGTTGGTTTACGATGCCCCTGTTGGCCAGCAGCGACATTTTGCGGGCGGTATCCTTATATACCATGTTACCGGTGGCATAGGCCATACCGGAAAGTTTATCCATTTCTATGTTATCGGCGGTGATGGTGCCGGTACTGTCTTCGATGGTAGGCCGGTTACCAAAATTGCCATAGCCTTTTTCCGTGTCATAATAACCGCTGGTGGCGTACATCACGCTTTTGTCGTTATTGTTGATGGTGGTAGGCGCAACGATGGTGGCTATTTTGGTACCGGTATTATACAGCAGTTCATCTGTGCTGAGGGTGTATTCCGGATCTACCAGTAATACATTCCGCATGAAGTGCATTTCTTTGGTGTCGGTGTAATAGTATCCTTCATCGCTGGTGAGTACGCTTTTACCATTTACGAGTTTACCAGTTTTGACATAGGAGCCTATTTTGGCGTTCATGTCATATTGTAGTTCGGGGCCGGTGATGGTTACTTTACCGTCTGTCAATTTTGCATCTTCCCTGAGGAGAGCAAGGCGGGTATTGGCATCGTAGTTCAGGTAATTACCGTAGATATGAACGCTGTCGGCCTGGTTAATATGTATATGGCCGTATGCGTCGATGATATTGGTTTTATTATCTTTCACGGCACTGTCGCAGTTAAACAGGGTGGTACCTTGTTTAAAGAGGGCGTTGCCGATGAAGCGGGTAACGCTGACAGAATCTTTGTCATTCATGATCAGTGAGTCCGCGTGAATAATTTCAATTACCGACCCGGCTTTCGGCGCTTGTTGGGCCGGAAACTGGGCGTTGGCCGTAGCTGCCAGCAGGCAGATGACGGCCAGAAAAATCCCTGATTTTATGTATCGATGCATTGATTCTTTTTATTGTACCGCTATTGTGTCAGAAGGTAACGGTTTCGTTTTATCTTTTTTGCCAAACAGGGAGAAGTGTACATAGCGTTTTGGATTGACGCGGAGGTCTTCCAGCAGCTTATTCAGGTTACCCAATGAGTACTGAAGGTTGTTGTACACTTTTTTATCGTTCAGCAGCATGCCTGCAGTGCCATCGGTGGTATTCAGTTTATTGATGGTCTGGTTAAGGCTGGTCACGGTTTGTTGTAATTGCGCCAGTGTTTTATCGATGTTGCCGTTAGCCAGTGCACCGGTGGCTTTCTGGGCATTATCGAGGATACCGGTAATTTTACTGTTATTCTCTTTCAGGTTACCGGTAACGGCGGCCAGGTTATCGAATGTTTTCTGGATGTTACCGTTGTTGGGATCCAGCATACTGTTGAGGGATGCGGAGGTATGCGTAAAGTTACGCATGGTGGTATTGAGGTTGCGGATGGCGTCCTGGAGGTTACCTTTTGCGGTGGTATCGAGAATGGCATTTACCGACATCAGTACGGAATCGATATTAGACAGGGTGCCTTCCAGTTTTTTTACCAGCGGGTTAAGCTGTTCTTTCAGGGCGTCTGTCATGGAGCCGTCTACGGCTGCGTAGATGGTATCGCCGCTTTTCAGATATTCGCCGGCGTTACCCAGGTCGAGCTGTACTGTTTTGGTACCCAGCAGGTCGCTGCTGATACGGGCCACAGAGTTACGGGGGATTTCAATTTTTTTGGTAATGGTGATGGCTACCAGGATACGGGAGGCATCTTTATCCATTACTTCCAGGTTAGCTACATTACCGACTACCAGGCCATTTACCTGTACCGCGTTGGCTGGTTGTAAACCGTTTACCTGGTGGTACACGGCATAAATGGTTTTATTATGAGAAAACAGGCTTTTTCCTTTCAGCAGATTAAAGCCCAGCACAAGTAAGGTTATACCCAGCACAGTTAATACACCTACTTTGGTTTCGTTAGATAATTTGAGCATGAGATTCGTATACGTTCACGCAAAAATAATCAAAAAGCATGCACGGAAGTGGTCGTACGAAAATGTTAGTAATAAAAAAGAGGAAAGCGGGGTAATAAGAAGGGGGGAGGGAGGAGGCAGTGTGATTAGCAGGAAGTTACGAAAGCATCTTTGAAACCCAGTTTGCGGGCTTTGCGCATCTCGCCGGAGGCTTGTTCATCGGTCCTGAACCGGCCCAGGATATATTTGTTCAGTTTTTTTTTATTCATCACGATGCGTTGGCGGTTCACGTCACCGTGGAGCTTCCTGAAAATGGAAGCTCCCGGTTTATAAAATTTGTCGGTGATCATGAGTTGTACGCAGTAGCTGTCGCCGGGTGCGGGGGCAGACTTATTGTTGCTGCTCCTGTTGCTGGTGTTTAGCGATGCGGTAGTGTTATTGCTTTTAGCCGATACTTTGGTGGTAGCTGGCTGGGTGTTGCGGTTATTGGTAAACCTGTCGAGTTCCTCACGGTAACGCTTAATGGCTTTATAAATGCAATTGGCCAGTTCCTGTTGTCCGTTGTTGGAGTTGAGATAGTCTTCTTCTTCCGGGTTGCTGATAAAGCCCAGTTCCACGAGCACGCTTGGCATGGCGGTGGCAGACAGTACCCAGATACCTTTTTCATTTCTTTGCCTGGCGCCGCGGCTGATACGTCCTACCCGGGTAAATTCATCCTCGATGAGGGTAGAGAGGCGGAGGCTCTGGTCGAAATAGGCATTTCTCAGGGTGTTGAGCAGGATGAAGGTTTCAGGATCGTCGCTCATCAGCTGCTGGGTTTCTTCTGAGTTGGCATCGAGTACGATAACGGAGTTTTGTTTCAGGGACTCCATTTTAGCGTTGTTTTTGCTGGTCGCCCATATATACGTTTCTGTGCCCTTGGCATTGCTCGGGTAGTAAGCGTATACGGGTTGTTTAACGGCAATTTTCTTTTTCCCTTTTTTACGGTAAACGGTTTTATAGTCCACCACCTTGCGGATTTTGCCGGTAGAATTGCAGTGGATGGATACAAAAAGTTCCCCTTTATTGTCGTTGGCAATCTGGGCTTTTTTGCGGGGATCGTCGAAGCGGTCACTTTTTCGTGTATACACTACCTTTACATCGGGCATGTTTTCTTCCAGGATCTTTCCCAGTTTCAGTGCCACTTCCAGAGTTACCTGTTTCTCCGTGGAATAGCTGCCTTTTGCGCCGGGATCTTCACCGCCGTGGCCGGCATCAATAACAATAGTTCGTATAGGCTTGTCCTGTTTATCGGAAACGGGATTTGTTTTGGCCTGAATAAATAGGGTACAGGTGAGTAGTGTTCCCAGTCCTAAAATCCAAAATCGGTTCCAGCGCATGATTCTCATTTTAATGGGTGCTGTTTTTCACAAAAAATAAAAAAATAAGTTTATCTGTTAAATTAATAATCCGCTTGTTCCACGCGAGTTTCCGCTACCTTTCGTTATATTACCTTACAAACATTACAAGTTACCATTTGTAATAAATTGTATAAAATCTTGTAGGTTTGCCGCCATAACACATGAACGCTAGCTACAAAAATAATTATAAAAAGTTTTTTCGGCATACATACCTGGTTTTTGCCGGTATGTTCGTCGCCATTCCCTTTATTATAGATGCAGTTGCGGGTGAAAGGCCACAAGTTGTTACTTATTTTAACAAAAGTTTGGCAGATACCACTCCGCTGATACGGAAAGATACCGGCAAATTACCAAAACCGGTACCTGTTTCCCCTGTCACAGCCGATTCCACCCAATTAACCAAGGGTGTGGACACCAGCGGTGAAACGACCGTAGATACCTTGTTCGTACCAAAGATATCAAAAGACACGCTGGATGCGCCGGTAAATTATAAAGCAAAGGATTCAATCATCCTGATGGTACCCGATAAACGCTTCTATTTATATGGTACCGCCAACACAAAGTACAAAACGATTGACCTTTCTGCCGAAAAAATGAATTTCGACCAGGAAACCGGCATCCTCGAGGCTACCAACGCCAAAGATACAGCCGGTAAGCTGTTTGGCGGCCCGGTGATGAACGACGGCGGACAAAGCTTTGAATCGGATACCCTCAAATATAACTTTACCTCCCAGAAAGCGAAGATTTATAATACCCGCTCCCAGTACGGGGAAGGCTACATTCACAGCCAGCAAACCAAAAAGGCGGCGGATAATACCATTTTCGGCTTTAAAAACGGGTACACTACCTGTAACCTGGATACACCGCACTTTAGCTTCCGGGCCCGTAAAATAAAGGTGATCCCCGATAAACTGGTGATCTCCGGCCCGGCTAACCTGGAAATAGAAGGCATTCCCACACCACTGTATATACCTTTTGCCATTTTCCCCATCACCCAGGGCCAGCGCTCCGGGATACTGCCGCCACAGTACGTAGTGAACCAGCAGAAAGGGATAGGCCTGGAAAACGGCGGGTACTATATCGGTTTAGGCGACCATTTCGACCTGACCATGCGGGGGGATGTGTATTCCTATGGCAGCTGGAGCCTCACAGCCAGTCCCACTTACCGGAAACGCTATAAGTACAACGGCGGGCTTAACCTGAGCTTTGCCAATACCCGCTTCGGGGATCCGGCTGTAAAATCAGAGTTCAGCACCTCAAAGGATTTCAGGGTCACCTGGAACCATAGCATGGACAGCAAGGCGCGCCCCGGCGTGAACTTTGGCGCTGCCGTGAACTTTGGAACCTCTTCCTATAACAAGTACAACGTGTATGACTACAATACACGTGTAAATAATAACATCGGATCGTCTATCACGTTCTCCAAAACCTGGCAGGGGAAGCCCTACAACCTCACCATGGGGTTGAACCACTCGCAGAACCTGAGCACCCGTGATGTGTCTATCTCCTTCCCGGACGCCACTTTCACGGTAAATACGATCTATCCTTTCCAGCCAAAGGAAATGGTGGGCACGCCAAAATGGTACGAAAAGATTGGGGTTTCCTACAATACTATCCTGCGCAACCAGGCTAACTTCAAGGATTCCCTGTTTGGTAAACAGGCGATGTTTGACGCCATGCAAACCGGCATGCAGCATAATATCCCGATCTCGTTTTCTATCCCGGTGTTTAAAACCTTTACGTTATCCCCAGGGATCAACTATACCGAATACTGGTATACGAAGAAATTTGCCCGTAAATGGGATCCGAACAAATGGAACCCGGGGCTGGATACGCTTGGTGCCATCGATACCACCTACATTCCCGGATTTTACAGTGCCCGCGATATCAGCGCCAGCATGTCGTTGTCTACCGCCATATACGGTATGTACACGTTTAAAAAAGATTCAAAGATCAAAGCCATCCGCCATGTGATGCGCCCCACGCTGAGTGCCAGTTACCGCCCCGATCTGTCCAGCAAATATTATCATGAGCTGCAATACAACAAGGAGGGCGATAAACAAATGGTATCCGACTTTGACGGAGCCATCATCGGCGTGCCTTCCCCTGGCGCGTTTGGAGGCCTGAACTTCGGGCTGGACAATAACCTGGAGATGAAGGTGTTTTCTAAGAAGGATACCACAGGCAATCACGAAAAGAAAATAAAGCTGCTGGATGGTTTTGGGATCAACGGCAGCTACAACCTGGTGGCCGACTCCTTTAAGTTGTCTACTTTCAGCTTATACGCCCGTACCAACCTGTTCGATAAACTGAACATCTCCGCCAGTGGTAACATCGATCCCTACCAGGTAGATGCCCGCGGCCACCGCCTTGATAAATACGTATGGCAGCAGGGAAAAATCAGCCTGGGTCGTTTAACCAACGCCAGCATTTCCATGAGTACCTCGTTCCAGTCGAAGGATAAAAAGAGCCAGGAGAAAGAACAGAAGATCGATTCCATGGAGAATGTACAGGGCGCTGACGCCGCTTTTGCCGCGCAGCAGCGGCAGCTGCAGATGGTGCGTAATAATCCTGGTGAGTACGTGGATTTCGATATTCCGTGGCGTGTGGATCTTTCCTATAGCTTATCTTATACCAATACCGTTATTCCCGATTCCGGGGGCGTAGTGAAACGTATTACCCAATATGTAAGTTTTAACGGCGACTTCAGTCTCACGCCAAAATGGAAGATTGGTTTGAACAGTGGTTTCGACTTTACCAATATGCAGGTGGCCTATACGAATATGTATATCTCGCGCGACCTGCACTGCTGGCAGATGTCGATCAACCTGATTCCGTTTGGTACGTTCCGGCAGTTTAGTATTACCATTAATCCGAAAGCCGGTATTTTGCGTGATCTGCGGATAAACCGATCGAGACAGTTCCAGGATTTATAACGAAAGCGGGGATTGCCATTGGCAATCCCCGCTTTCGTTATATTACTCTGTATTATTGGCCAGGTAATAATCCCACATCAGGCGGAATACTTTTTCTTTAAAAGCGGGGAGGTCATCTCTTGTTAGTCCTGTAGTAGGCAGGGGAGGCAGGAAATGATAATCGATGCGATGCGGCCATGCGAAGAATTTCTTTCCTACCGGTAATATTTTTTTAGTGTGAAACAGTAACGACGGCATCAATGGCACCTGGGTGTCTATCGCTAATGCAAAGGCGCCGTCATAAAAATCCTTTAAAGGCTGATCTGTGCGGTTGCGTGTGCCTTCTGGGTAAAGCAGGATGTGTATGCCTAAACTGAGGGCATGTTTCATTTCAACGATGCTTTGTTTGCGGCTCGCTTCACTGCTGCGGTCTACCAGGATACCACCTATACGGTACAGCACACCAAACAGCGGCACTTTGCCGAGAGATGCTTTTGCGAGTGTTTTATTGATGCCGGGAATTTCTGCAGATGTTACCGGCACATCGATCAGCGAGTTGTGATTACATACTACGACATAGGTTTGTCCGGGTGCAAAATATTCCAGTCCTTTTTTGCGTACAGGGCAGCCGATCAGTGGCTGATACACTTTCATCCATATCCTGCCAAAGAACAGAAATCCTTTTGTTCTACGTGGTTCCGGCAGGTAAGAAATGATCCATACCGGGATGAATATTACCAGCATTGTTAGTGCGAACATCACTAACATCCATGCCGCGAATATTCTGCCGAAGATATTTTTAAACATAAGGTTGTTTTTTACAGTCTCCAGTCTACCGGTGCTATTCCTGCCTTTCCGAGTATTTCATTTGTTCTTGAAAAGTGCCTGCATCCAAAAAATCCTTTATCAGCGCTGAAAGGAGAGGGGTGTGCGGCCTGCAATATATGATGTCTGGTAGCGTCTATCAGGTATTGTTTATCCTGTGCAAAGCGGCCCCAGAGCAGGAATACCACATCGCTCCGCTGATCGGAAATTTTGCGGATCACGGCATCAGTAAAATCGCCCCAACCTATTTTACTATGGGACGCGGGTTCACCGGCCCTTACAGTAAGAAAGGCGTTTAATAACAGTACACCGTGTTCCGCCCATTTGGTAAGATTGCCGCTGGTAGGTATTTCCAGCCCGAGATCTGTTTTCATTTCCTTGTAAATATTCACAAGCGAAGGAGGAGGTTTTACGCCATCCGGTACGGAGAAGCTGAGTCCATGCGCCTGTCCTGCACCGTGATAAGGATCCTGACCAAGAATCACTACTTTTACTTTATCTATCGGTGTTTTATCAAAGGCATTAAAGATCAGGTTTCCGGCAGGATAAATTACTTTACCCAATGCCTTTTCATGTTTAAGAAACATGACGATCTGATCGAAATAAGACTTATGAAATTCATCTTTCAGCGCTTCCTTCCAGCTTGATTCTATTTGTACATCCATAGTGTTCACGTCAATATTTAAAGAAAAATAAATTAAATTTGATTTATTGGGAGAAATTTACATAAATTTGCACTCCCAAAATGCGAGTTAAATATAGTAATTTATTTCACATTTCAAGGGAAAACAAACACATAAGTCTTGGTAGCTCAGCTGGATAGAGCAACTGCCTTCTAAGCAGTAGGCCATTGGTTCGAATCCAATCCAGGACACAGAAAAGGACAAACCGGTTTATATCGATTTGTCCTTTTTTATTTCTTTCCCGAAATTATTTGCCTCCTATTTTTTCTACCGCCTTCGAGAGTTCATCTTTAGAGAGACGGAAGCTAAAGGACAACAGTATATTTGGACGGATACCTCTGTCGTGTAACTGATCAAAGTCGAGACTTTGCATTAAGCCCTGCCCTTCTTCATACTCACCTTTCAACTTATAAGCATAGCTTACGCCACCGGCCAGGCTCACCGCAAAGAAATCGGACACCAACAGGGTCGGACCTGTAAACACCGTAAAACGGGCATCTCCCCCTACACCAAAACCGGCAGACCAGGCGAAGTTGAACATATTAGGCTGCTCCTGTTTACGATTGAATTTTACCGGCATAATAAAGTTAGCGGTGATGGATAAGTCCTTCCAGAAATCAGTGCCATTATTACTTTTCCTTTTAATGGTGAAGGAATCGGTGGTTGGACTTAATATACTTTTACCGGATGCTTTGCTAAAGAACTGATCAGGCCCTTTAATGAGATTAGGAGAAAACGTGAAACCGAAATGAGTGAGATAGCTTACGCTGCGTGGCGTGCGGAGGATGAACTGCCAGGCTTTATCAGCCTTGGTACCATCAGCGCTGTATGCTTCTATTGTAACAATGATATCCTGGTTATTCTTTAATGTAAAGTTAGCCGTCAATGATTCAAAGGAATATTCACGTTTTGTTTTTTCAATTACCGCATCAGCCTCTTTCTGTAATGTATTTTTACAATCACTTGTTTTAAGATCTTTCAGTACCTTATTTACTGAATCAATCAGGTCTTTTACTTTTGCCTCATCTTTTTCATTTTGCAAAGATACCAGGAAGCCAACGAACTTCGGATTAGCCTCATGGCAGGCGTCGCTGCCCATTTCACCACCGTTCTGCGAAGCATTATCTGCTTCTTCTCTTACGGTAATTTTGATTTTGTAATTGTATTGCAACGACATGTTCAAGAGCTTGACGCCGGTGGTTTTCAGTCCTATGGTTTTATCACTTCCTATTTTATTGCTTAAGTCAAGTTCAACCGGCTTTTGCCCATAGGTAAGGCAGCCTGCAAGCAGCAGGGAGATAAACAGTACTAAATGTTTCATAATGCTATTTTAAGAGTGAGAAAAACATTTCTTTATTAATCGTATTTGACTGGAATGGGCTATCCGGCCGATCAGGTCTGTGTACCGATGTTTGTGTTAAGTATTTATCCTGCAAATCTTTATTGGTAAAGGGCAGGTTTCTTTGGTTATGATAAGATTTGATCAACGCAATAATGCCAGCGGTAAATGCAGTTGCGGAGGAGGTTCCATTGATTTTGTTAGTATTAAAATATTTGCCGAACCTGTCGGCATCTACCTTGTCGAAATAGCCGCGATAAGGTGCAACTAATTGTACACCTGGCCAGATATTACTTAAACCGGCCAAAATATTATCCGTAGCATCTGTGCCGGCGACGGCGTTTACCTGGTTATAGGCCGCGGGATAATATTTGATGGCGGTAAGTGCTTCGTTGCCGGCGGCAGCAATACAAATGGTTTTGCCATTAGTCACCAGTTCATTGGTAATGCTATTGAACCTGGTAATGGTATTCGCAGTCTCGTTTAAACCGCCGGTAAAGGCAAAGCTCATAGAGATGACATCAAAATCATGTAGCGTTTCCAGCAGGTCCATCAGTGCAGACATGCGAAATGAATTACTGGTGATGTTTAATTCTTTTATAACGATCTCCGCCTCCGGAGCAATGCCGAGGAAACCATTTTTGGCATCATTACCACCAATGATGGATGACATATAAGTACCATGGCCTGTATCCGGGAATTGCATTTGTGTGCTGTTATGCTGCCCAAAGAGATGCGCGACGGCATTATTCTTTGGATTAAAGCCCATATCGATGATAGCTACTTTTGTATTCTTGCCTGTTATCCCTTTTTTCCAAAAGTCTGTTATCCGCCATTCATCAAACAATGTGGATTGCTGTGTAACAGGTAACGCTAATGCTTCCGGTGTTGTATGAAAACCACCGCTCCAATAGTATTCATCGATGATGGTCTGATACCACTCATTGTTGCCTTCAAGGGTTTCGCCATATACTTTAGCAACGATATCGAGCTCATGGCCGTCTTCGATATAAGTTGGATTGGTGGCGGAAGTATGCGGAAATCCCAGGCGTGTATTAACGGCTTTATTGGCGATGACTATCATCCTACACGCAATTTTTTATTTTCAACAATAGTGGATGCTGTTGATTTGCCCTCGTTCTTAGCTTGCTTCTCTTCCGGTTTTACACCTGCCTGCCGGATACTGATTAATTTTTGTAATAAATCAAACCAGAAAGTAGCGCCCAGCGAGATAGCGAAAGCCGTGATGAGCCAGCCGATGATGGACAGATAATTGGGCAAAGTGATGCCCCAACCGAAAATATGTATGTTAACCAGGTTTTCTTCCGCCATCTTCTTTGAGCCTAGTATGTTGTTGAGTGAAGTGATCTGACCGGATATATTTTTCAGATCATCCTGGGTATAGGGCGAAGAAGTGTCTTTTCCGACCAGTTGCTTAACTTTATCAAAGTTCGCTACTGTAGTATTTACCACGTTATCACGCACCTGCTTATTGTCGATTAAAACTTTTGTAATCTGAATGGTATCTACATTAAAAGAGGCCGCCAATACAAAGCCAATGATAGATAACAGCAGCCTGGTCTGCTTTTTATACCAGCCTTCCGCGCGTTCCATCATCTCGTTAAATGAAACCACCAGCTTGGATTTGAACTTATCAATATCGTTACTGCTCTCGTACATCATTTGTACGAACATGGTATGTGTTTCTGTATCTATTTTAAGGTGCTTGTTGCTATTATCGTTATCCTTGACAGGCACCCCTGTGTCTGCAGCCAGGTTGTCTTTAATCAGTTGCATCTGGTTTTCAAGCCCGGTATAGTTGGCCCCACGGAGTATGCGGACCAGCACCTCCGCATATGTTTCGGGTTTGATATAGGCGGGCCTTCGAAAGAAGGAGCCTTCTCCCAGGTATTTGATGGTAGGATATTCCAGGAAATGATGTACGAAATCTTCTTTCTCTTTTAATGTTTTTTTGCCGGCCAGCAGGCGCATGGCGAGGTTCCGCTTATCCGTAAACTCACTATCCTGCAAGAGCCGCCGGAGCGCCTTTCGGAGCATTAATGCACGCAGTTGTAAGTATTTTGCTATTATTTCCTGTAAAATGGAGGCGAACAAGCTGTATAACAGGAATACAAATGTTAGTCCAATGACTACGTCAAGGGCAATACTATTAAACATAGCACGGGGGTTATAGGGATTACAAAAAAAGCATAACAATTCCTTTAGAAAAATATCTTCTGTGACTGAGGTTATATCTATAAAATATCCAGAAAACTATTGGGGCATTTACACAATCCGGGGTACTTCTGATTACTATTTATTACAAATAATAGCTAGGTGAACCGAAGTTATAAAACTTTCGGGATAAAAAAATTATTTTTTTCGGTGAGATCGTTGAGGCTGAAGGCATTTAGGTGATAGCGCAGGATTTTCTCTTTTTGTATACTTCTTCTCCTTCTTCACCGTTTATTAAAATTATATTTGTAGCGTTTTATTTTGCCATTATGATCGCATCCATATTAACCAGGCTTGAATCTTCCAGGAAAGAGTTACTGGATTTAGGTCTCAGAAATCCATTGTTGAATTACAAGTTGCCAGCCGGCAAAGGTTTACATATTGTAGAAGAACAATCTGCTGCCATTTATGATATATTGGTGCGGGAAGGTAAAACCATGTCGTTCCTCGGCCGGCCCGAAAAAAAGCAGGAAGAAGAAGCCGTGCAGTATAATGAACCGGTATCGAAAGATGCGTTAACCGATACCCGTTTACAAACCAATGAAAACCAGGTAACCCTGCATTCCCGGCTGCTCAACACCTACTATGCCGCCCGCGATGAGCATGGAAGAGCAGGGGGTGAACATTCTTTATATTTCCCTGGGGATGTTGCAGTGGTATGAGGCCGCCGGCAGCGAAGAAGCGCGGTTTGCACCGCTGATCATGGTGCCGGTGCTGCTGGACAGGTCCAGCGCGCGAGAACGTTTCCGGTTGAAATACTCCCTTGAGGAAGTAGGCGCCAACATTTCCCTGCAGGCAAAAATGAAGGCCGACTTTAATATACATATCCCTGATTTGCCGGATGCGGAAGACTTTGATGTAAATGCCTACCTGGCGGAAGTGGCTGCCGCAGTGGAGCCCATGCAGGGATGGAAAGTGGCGGCCGATACAGTGGAATTGGGCTTTTTCTCCTTTGGCAAATTCCTGATCTATAACGACCTGGATGCTTCCAAATGGCAGCAGGAGGATGATATTATAACGCATCCGGTGATTCAAAGTCTTTTTGGCGGCGGATTTTCAGATACTGCTCCACAACTGCCGGATGATGTGTTCATCGACAACGATACCAATGCGCATGAACTGTTCCAGGTAGTGGATGCCGACAGTTCCCAGATCATGGCCATGCTGAGCGTGCAGGAAGGCCGTAACCTGGTGATACAGGGCCCGCCGGGAACGGGTAAATCACAAACGATTACCAACATCATTGCAGACGCTATTGGCCGCGGTAAAAAAGTGTTATTTGTGGCAGAGAAAATGGCAGCGCTGGAAGTGGTGAAACGCCGGTTGGATAATATCCAGCTGGGAGAAGCCTGCCTGGAATTGCACAGTCATAAAGCCAATAAAAAAGAACTGCACCAGGAACTGAGAAAGGTGCTGGAACTGGGGCGCCCGTCTATCCAGAAGTTACAGGAAGAAGTGTTGCTCCTGGATAATTACAAGAAAGAATTGAATGATTACTGTCTTGCAGTGAATGGCGCTATCGAAAGAAGCGGTTTAACTGCCCACCAGGTAATAGGTTACCTGTTACGGCTAAACGAAGAAACTGCAGGTATCACATTACCGCAAATACAATTGCCGGATATCGCGCGCTGGGATGCTGTTGCAATGAACAAGGCTACCGCAATGGCGTTGCGGATACAGGCCTGTTTGCAGGAAACAGGTGTGCCGGCCAATCTCGCTTTCCGCGGCAGCCGGCTCACGGTATTGCTGCCGCATGAACAAACTGCTCTTGCCCGGCTATTGGCGGATGCATTGACCGCCCAGGAAGCACTGGTGCAAACGACTTCCGCGATCGCAGGAAAAATGAGTATCCCATCTCCCAAAGATATTAACGCGGTACATACGCTTATTGATATTTGCGCGCTGCTGGCGCGTCAACCGGATCTACAGGAAATAGACGTCGCCAATAAAGCGTGGGTATTGCAAAAGCAGGATATCGCGGAATGGCTGACCGCAGGTGTAGCTGCTACTGCCGTTCAGCAGCAGTACCAGGAAATCTTTATTCCCGAGGCATGGGAGCAAAACGCAATGGAGATCCGGGAAAACCTGCTGGCACATGGCCACAAATGGTACAAGTTCCTGATTGGCGCGTACAAAAAAAGTAACCGGCAACTGGCGGCTTTATGCAAACACGCGTTGCCGGACGACAAGGAAGAAAAATTGCAGTATGTGGATGCGATCATGGAATTCCGCCGGCAGGATACACTGCTGAAAGAACATGCTGCATTAGCCGGCACCTTGTTCGGCAGCCGCTGGCAGAAATCACATACCGATTGGCCAGCGCTGGAAGAAGCAACGGCCTATCTAACGGAATTGCATACATGTATTTCAGCGGGCAGCTGTCCTGCGCAGGTAGCTCAATGGTTACACACTCACCGCAACGCCGCCGATGCCCTTGCAGATCAGCAGCAGCTTGCGCAATTGCTGGCAGAGCAGCAGCAACGCAACACTGCCGTGCTGGAGAAGCTGGAAATGCCGCCGGGACAATTTCCTGTGCTGCTGGATGTACAGCAATGGCAGTTACAAACATGGACAGATAAACTACCCGAAATACACCACCTCATTGCGTGGAACAATATAACGGAAACGGCTATACAGGAACAGCTGGGATGCCTGCTCACTCCGGTGCAGGAATGGGAAGGCGGTGCCAGATTACTGAGAACAGCGCTGGAAAAAACATGGTATGAATACCTGGTGGAAACAGCCGTGAAATCGCAGCCTGCATTGCGTAAATTTGAGCGTGCAGGTCATGAAGAAATGGTACAGCAGTTTCGTAAGCTGGACGTATTGAATCTTCAGTATAACCGCGCCCGTGCTGCGTTACAGCACTGGGAACAAATGCCTCGCGCAGATGCCGGCGGACAGGTAAACATCCTCCGCACGGAGTTTAACAAAAAGGCGCGGCATATGCCTATCCGGAAACTCATGCAGGAAGCGGGTTTGGCGATACAGGCTATTAAGCCGGTATTTATGATGAGCCCATTGTCTATCGCTAATTTTTTACCGCCGGCCACATTGGAATTTGACCTCGTTATTTTCGATGAAGCCAGCCAGGTGAAGCCGGTAGAAGCGCTGGGCGCTATTTTGCGCGGTAAACAACTGGTGGTAGTAGGAGATAATAAACAATTGCCACCTACCAGCTTCTTTGATTCCCTTACCCGGGAAACCGATGATGAAGAAAATGTTACCGCAGATATGCAGAGCATCCTCGGTTTGTGCGATGCACAGGGTGCGCCACAACGTATGTTGCGCTGGCATTACAGGAGCCGCCATGAATCGCTGATCACGTTGTCGAATCATGAATTTTATGAGAATAAACTGGTGATATTTCCGAGTCCCGGTGATAAAGAAAGAAAAGGACTGGTATTTCATCACCTGAAAGATACGGCATACGACCGTGGTAAAACCCGCACCAACCCTAAGGAAGCGGAAATTGTAGCAGATGCGGTAATGGAACATGCCCGTAAAAATCCCGGAATGAGTTTAGGGGTGGTAGCGTTTAGTACCTCGCAGCGGCAGGCGATCAGTGATGCGCTGGAATTGCGGCGCCGTAAATCACCTGAGCTGGAATCATATTTCATGGCGCACCAGGACGAACCTTTCTTTGTGAAGAACCTGGAAAACGTGCAGGGAGATGAAAGGGATGTAATATTTATTTCTATCGGTTACGGACGTACGGAGGAAGGATATGTGGCCATGTCTTTTGGGCCGCTGAATAACGAAGGCGGGGAAAGAAGGCTCAATGTACTGATCACGCGGGCGAAAACGCGTTGCGAAGTATTTACCAATATTACCGCTGATGATATTGATGTGAACAGGACCAAGAGCTATGGTATACAATCGCTGAAAAATTTCCTGTATTTCGCACAGCATGGTAAGCTGTACATGACCGCCGAAACAGGGCTTCCGGCAGATAGTCCGTTTGAAGAAAATGTGGCGTCTAAACTGGAATCGCTGGGATATATTGTACGCAAGCAGGTAGGGTCAAAAGGATTTTATATTGACCTGGCTATTGTAGATGCAGAAAATCCGGGCCGTTATATATTGGGGATCGAGTGCGACGGTGCTGCTTATCATTCTGCCCGTTCCGCCCGTGACCGTGACCGCTTGCGGCAGCAGGTGCTGGAAGCTGTTGGCTGGAAGATCCACCGGGTGTGGAGCACCGATTGGTTCCGTAATCCGGAGCGGGAGCTGAACCGCCTGGTGGCTGCTATTGAAAAAGCAAAAGCCGCTGTTGCGATCGACGACCAGGTAGCCGAAGATGCAAAGAAAGAATCCCCACAGGTACTGACCCGGGAAGCAGTGGAAGAAACCGAAGAAGAAGTGCCGGCATATGAAACCGCAGTATTACCGGATGAAATCCGGGCGCAGGAATTTCATCTGTCTCCCATTGGTAAACTATGTAACTGGATAGAACAGGTAGTAACAGTGGAAAGCCCGGTTCATTTTGATGAGTTAGCCCGGCGGATGGTAGAAGCAGCAGGTATTACCAGGGTGGGACCCCGTATCCGGGAAATACTGCGTCATGCGGTACGCCATTCCGATGCCGGCAAACGCATAAAAATTAAAGGACAATTCCTTTGGCATACTTCATTGCCTACGCCCGTGGTGCGCAACCGCAGCCAACTGCCGGCCGCCGCCAGGAAAATCAACTACATAGCAGCAGAAGAAATAGGCGTAGCCCTGGAAAAAGTGGTGAAGGATGCGGTGGCCATACAACGCGAAGATGCCGTGCCTTTCATTGCCAGGATGTTCGGCTACAGCCGTGTAACCGAAGAAATGAAAGAAGAGATCCTGAAAGCCATTGATCTCAGCATTGAAAATAACCAGGTACAACGGGAAGGCGAACTGCTGAAGGCATGATACCGTACAGGCGCTGTACTGAAACCGGACAAATTTAAATTAATAATATCTGTTTAGCGTTGGTATTTAGGATACATCCGGGATGGCATGTTTTTGCTTTTCAGGTGTGGAGAAGAGAATAATGTGAGATAGTCATCAACTTTAAATTTCTCCCGATGTTTCAAAATCATCTCCTGATAGCATGGCGTAACCTGGTCCGGTTTAAATATTATTCCCTGATCAATATTGCCGGGTTGTCTATTGGCCTGGCCGCCTGCTGGTTATTGTTGCTGTATGTACACCGGGAAACCAGTTATGATAATTTTTATCCGCAGGCGGATCGTATTTACCGGGCTGTTAATCATGCTACGTGGACAGGCGGTAATTTGCACCTGGCTACTACTTCCGCCCCATTTGCCGCGGTATTGAAGAAAGACTACCCCGAAATAGAACAGATAACAAGAGTAGAAGCCGATGGCGGCGCCGCATTGAAATATGGCGAAAAGAAACTGGAAGTAGGGGATATGTTTTTTGTGGACAGCACCTTTTTTAGCGTGTTCAATTTCCCGATAGCCGCAGGGGATGCTTCTTTCGCCCTGGCCCAACCCAATTCGCTGGTGCTGACCCGGAGTCTTGCTCAAAAACTCATCGGCAGCCCTGAGGAGGCGATAGGAAAAACCATCCTCACAGATGACAGCACTGCTTATACTGTGAGCGCAGTAATGGAAGATGTGCCCTCCAATTCCCATCTCTCTTTCAGCGCATTGCGCGTAATGCCGCCGGACTATAACGCTAACGGCTGGCAGAACTTCGACATATATACTTACCTGTTATTGCAGAAAGATGCGGATGCAAAATCGCTGGAAAGTAAGCTGCCGGCGTTTTTTGAGCGGTATTTAAAACCGCGTATGGGAGAAGTAACGTATAAAATGGAACTGCAGCCGGTGACAGATATCCACCTGCATTCCCACCTCGATTATGAAATATCGCCAAACGGCAACATGCTGTACATCTATATTTTTCTTTGTATTGGTTTGCTGACGTTGCTGATTGCCTGTATTAACTATATGAACCTGGCTACGGCCCGCGCCAGCGCGCGTATAAAAGAAGTAGGGGTGCGTAAAAGTATGGGATCGGGCAGGGAAGAAATTGCGCGCCTGTTCCTGACAGAATCCATGCTGCTTACTTTCTTTGCCGCCCTGGTTGCTGTGGGAATGGTAGCGGTATTGCTGCCCTGGTTTAATGCTTTCACCGGTTCGCAGGTACAGTTATGGCAGTTCGGACTGGCAAAAACCATCGTTGTTATTATAATACTGGCTTTACTCACCGGTCTGTTGGCAGGTATTTACCCGGCGGTGTTTATGTCTGGTTTTAAAGTGATCAATTCGCTGAAAGGGAAGCTGGGAAACAGCGGCCACGCTGGTTTCCGGAAGGGGCTTGTTACCTTCCAGTTTATCATTGCGATTATTTTAACAGGAAGCACCATGGTGGCGTATGACCAGCTGCAGTATATGATGCATAAAAACCTGGGTTTCGACAAAGACCAGGTATTGTCTTTTCATATACCGGACCAGCAGATGCGGAGTAAAATGGCGGTGCTGAAAGACCAGCTGTTGCGGAATCCGCTGGTGCAGCATGTAGCTGCGGCCAGTAATCCGATAGGCAGGAATAATATTGGTGGTCACGGCTTTTTCTTTGAGCAGAACGGCAGTATTTCCGAGGCGTCTGTAGTTGCGCAGAATTATATGGTGGACGCGGATTACCTGAAAACAATGGGCATCAAGCTGCAAAGCGGGCGTAATTTTTCAGATACCGGTGAATCGGATATGCATCATTCGGTGCTGATCAATGAAACGCTTGTGAAAATGCTCAACTGGGATCAGCCACTGGGCAAGCGGGTGCAGTTTAAGATTGACGCCGAAGGGAATCGTACCGAGCGTGTAGTGGTGGGCGTGGTAAAAGATTTTCACATCTATTCCCTGCAGCATAAAATAGCGCCGCTGGTGCTGGAGATGCCGCCGTTCCCCGGTGCGCAGGACAATGTATACGTGAAGGTGAGCAGGTCCAATGTACCGGCTGCAGTTGCCTATATTGAAAAAGTGTTTCATTCCTTTGATCCCGGGCATCAGTTCGATTATAGTTTTATAGATCAGAATTTCGCCAGGCAGTATGCCGGTGAGCAGAAGCAGGAAACGATATTTATGTTGTTTGCAATGCTGGCATTATTTATTGCCTGCCTGGGACTCTTTGGGCTGGCGGCTTTCACGGCGGTACAGCGAACAAAGGAAATAGGCGTACGCAAAACGCTGGGGGCTTCCACCGTAAATATTGTAAAATTATTATCGAAAGATTTCCTGCAATTGTTACTTATTGCCGCTGCGGTAGCATTCCCGGTTACCTGGTGGATTATGGACCGGTGGCTGAATAATTTCGCTTATCATGCGGGCATCAGCATCTGGGTGTTTGTGATTACAGGCAGCGCGGTGATAGTGATTGCGTTGGCGACGGTGAGTTTTCACGCGGTGAAAGCGGCGATGGCCAATCCTGTTAAGAGTTTGCGGGCTGATTAAAAGAAGGCGCCGGGTAAGTAATTGCCCGGCGCTGCATTATATTAAGCGGTTTTAAAACACCGCATACTGATACTTCCGTTCTGTATTTCTTCGTACGTGAATTTTATTTCCTCATTTTTATTTACCAGTCCCAGTGTATAGATCATTGGGAGATAGTGATCGTTGGTTGGGATGGACAATTGCGCTTCCCGGCCGAGGGTATGATAATTTACCAGGTCGGTGAAGGCGCCCTGTTCCAGTTTCTGTTTCACCGTTTCATCGAAGGAAAGGGCCCAGTCGAACGGTTTGGCATTGTCTGTAAACACTACCTGCCGGAGATTGTGCACAATGTTGCCGCTGCCCATGATGAGTACTCCTTTATCCCGTAGTGCTTTCAGTTCTGCCGCCAGTTTGAAGTGGTATTCCGGTGGCTGGTGATAATCGATGCTCAGCTGGAATACAGGGATATCGGCCATAGGATACATATGTTTCAGTACCGTCCATGAGCCGTGATCGAGGCCCCAGTGGTCATCTTCTATAACATTAGTGGAAGTGATGAGCTGTTTGGTTTCCCGGGCCAGTTCCGGTGCGCCGGGTGCGGGGTATTGTACTGCGTAAAGTGCTTCCGGGAATCCGCCGAAATCGTGGATGGTTTCCGGTTGCGGGGCTACCAGCACGTGGGTGCCTTTGGTGAGCCAGTGGGCGGATATTACCAGGATGGCGCTAGGTTTTTGAGGCAAGTCCTTTCCCATGCTGCTGAGGGCGCGTGTAAAGGGATTGTCCATGATACCGTTCATGGGGTTTCCGTGCCCGATAAACATAACGGGCATGCGGGCGCTGTTTTTAAATTCGCCGGTAATATTCCTGAGATCGTTGAGTTGCATGCTATTCCTCCTGTTGGCAGCAATGCCGTTGATGATAAAATTTATGCGAACTGGCGTAAGAAGTCCGCCAGGCTTGTTTTGTCCAGTTTAAGCAGCAGTGCGCCTTCAATTTCCTGGTAAAGGTTGTCCAGATGCTGGTTGATCTGTTTCCCTACGAGGCAGTCGGGGTTGGGCTTATTTTTGCTATTTCCCAGCAGGGAAGCCTGTTGTACGGCGTGGTATACTTCTGAGAGCCGGATCTTATCGGCTGGTTTTGCCAGGGTGGCGCCTCCGTTTTTACCTTCCTTACTTTCTATGAGCCCGTGGTTGCGGAGGTTGCTGATTTCCTTTCGAACCAGTACCGGGTTGATGTTAATGCTGCCGGCAATATAGTCGGACGACAAAAGTTCCCCTTCCGCGCTGGCCATCAGCGTGAGTATATGCAGTGATATGGGAAATCTTCCGTTGTTCATTCTGTAATCGACTTTATTACAGTACAAAAGTACGATAATAGGGGAGAATGGAAAAATTTATCTGTGGGTATAGAAGTAAACCACGCTGGCAATGATGAGAACCAGTACGATAAGGGCAATCACGCAGCCATTCCGGCTGGGTTGCTTCACTGCACTGGCTACCCCACGGGCGCCAATAAGCGCCTCCACGGCCTCTTTAGCTTCCAGCAGGCCAATATTGGTGCCGGGGAGCTTGTTCATTTCTGTCAGGTAGTATTTAACGGCATGCAATTTTCCGGAATGCAGGCTCAGTTGTATCGCTTTTTCCTCGATGGTACGTTTAGAAATGATGTTTTTCCGGTTTTCCGGGGTTGTTTGGTCGTTCACTACCTTTTGACAGCTTTGGCAGATAAACAGTACGTGAAATGGGTCTTTTTCCGGTATGGTACGGATAAGATCCGTGCTCCCACACCAGGGACATACTTGTACAGTGCTCATTAATGGTGGAACTTTTTATTAACTGCTGCATAAGTTAATAAAAGTTTTTTAGGATTCAGCAATAAATGCGGTAGAGGGGAGGTCGACGATGTTTGTCTGTTACTTCACCAATACTTCTCAGATGCCTGATGCATGGGTAAGCATTGCCTAACCCATGCACTATGAATACTGTTCTCATGCACTTCTGATGCACTTCCAATGCACTATCAATGCACTCCCCATGCACTATCTCCCCTTAGGGTTGTTTTTTCAGGTGTCCGGCAAATGCTTTTTTGAACTTCTCCAGTTTGGGTTTGATCACAAAAGTGCAATATGGCTGTGATCCGTTCTGGTTATAATAGTTCTGGTGATAATCTTCCGCCTCATAAAAGGTAGTAAGCGGCGCAATTTCCGTTACAATAGGTTTGTCATACGCGCCGGATTCCTGCAGTTTCTTCTTATAAAACGCTGCTTTCTCTTTCTGGTCCTCGTTATTGTAGAAGATCACGCTGCGGTACTGGGTACCTACGTCGTTGCCCTGCCTGTTCAGCTGGGTGGGGTCGTGACTCAGCCAGAAAGCCTGCAGCAGTTCTTCGTAGCTTATCTTTGACGTATCGTAGGTAACGCGGATCACTTCCGCATGGCCGGTAGTACCGGTACATACCTGCTCGTAGGTAGGGTTGGGTACATCACCGCCGGCATAGCCGGATTCTACTTTAGTTACACCGTCCAGGTATTGAAACTGAGCTTCTGTACACCAGAAGCAGCCGCCTCCGAAGGTAGCGGTAGCCGTTTTTCCATTGTTGGTTACTTCCATATCTCCGGGCACTTTGTCTTTTTTTTGCTGGGCACAGGCAGAAAACGCCATTGCAATCAGGCAAATGAATATTGAATATTTTCTCATAAAAATAAAAATTTCAAAGATGCAGCTTTTTTTATATGTCCGGAATGTAATGCTGTTAAGGGATTGCAGCTATTCCTGGCATCTTTAAAGAGCCTTTCCTTTTTATAATTTACGTAATATATGATGGAGGAGAGCGACAAGTTAAGTAACTTTAACATTCTTTTGCAGTTTCCAGGAACCCAGGAGCGCCCTGAAAACCGCCCAAAAGCATACGTCAGCAGCAGCAGGAACCGATAGTATAAGCCGGAATTGCCGGATAACGTTTGATAGCATAATGACAACAAAGATGAACAAGAATTAATAATTTTCCCGGATCAGCTTTCTCCGCCACCATGTTGGCAGCGCTTTTACGCGCACATGAACGTAAACCTTTTACGCAGACACGAACAATACCTGATTGTTGGTGCCTTCTTACTTTAAATAAATAACACTTGAAATATTTTCCTGAATCTGCGTTGATGCAGTTGGAATTCGACAAAGTACAGGCATTGCTGCAAGAGCACTGCAAAACAGAGCTCGGCAAGGAAATGGCCGCAGCGCTCCGCCTGCACACGCATATAGATTACGTAAAAACCGCCCTGCAACAGGCACATGAATATAAACAACTCACCCTGTTACAGGAAAATTTTCCGAACGATTTCATCCTGAACCTTAAAAGAGAACTCCGCCTGCTTTCTATTGAAGGCGCTGTACTAACCGGGGAACAGGCCATGCTGCTGCGTAAACTGGCAGAAAGCATGCATAGCATTGTCCGTTTCTTTGATCACGACCGCCGTACCCAGTACTCCGCGTTGTATGAAGTGATCAAAGAAACCCATTATGAGAAAAAGATCACCGCTACCATTGATGAAGTGCTGGATGAACTGGGACAGGTAAGGGATAACGCTTCCCCGGAACTGGCCCGCATCCGTATTTCGCTGTACCGCAAACGTACAGAGCTGCGCCGCGTGTTTGACCGTATCCTGCAGAAGCTGCAAAAGCTCAATTACCTGGCCGACCAGGAAGAGGCTTTCCTCAACGGACGCAGGGTTGTGGCTATTTACGCCGAAAATAAGCGCATGGTAAAGGGTATTATTCATGGCGAATCCGATACGCGGAAGACTTCCTTCCTGGAACCGGAAGAAACCATTGAGCTGAATAATGATATCCAGTCGCTCGAAAGGGAAGAAGGACGCGAGGTGTACCGCATTCTCAAAGCGATGACGGCCGCATTAAGTGGTTTTTCGTTTTTGCTGAACGGCTACCACGAAATCCTGGGTACTTTCGATTTTATCCGGGCAAAAGCCAGGCTGGCGCTGGATATGGACGCAAACTATCCCATGCTGCTGCCGCATGCACAGCTTAATCTTATACAGGCTTATCACCCGTTGCTGCTGCTTTATAACAGGAAAAACCAGAAGCCTACCATCCCGGTAAGCATCAACCTGGATAAAGATGCGCATATCCTGGTGATCAGCGGACCCAATGCCGGTGGTAAAACGGTGACCCTGAAAACCATCGGGCTTATTCAGCTGATGCTGCAATCGGGGCTGCTGGTGCCGGTACATCCATCGTCCCAGATCGGGATCTTTAAACAACTGATGATCCATATCGGGGATACCCAGTCGCTGGAGTTTGAGCTGAGCACGTACAGTTCCCATCTCAAAAACATGAAATATTTCATGGAAAACGCCAACGGCAGAACGCTTTTCTTTATAGATGAACTGGGAAGCGGGTCGGATCCCAACCTGGGCGGCGCTTTTGCGGAAGTGATCATGGAGGAACTGGCTAAGAAACATGCGTACGGTATAGTTACCACGCACTATCTGAACCTGAAAGTGATGGCCAACAAGGTAAAGGGGATCGTTAACGGGGCCATGGGCTTTGATGAACAAACGCTGATGCCTATGTATAAGCTGATGGTGGGGAAGCCCGGCAGCTCGTACACCTTCTCTATTGCTGAAAGGATAGGGTTGCATCCGTCGCTGATTGCGCGCGCCAAGAAACTCGTGGATGAGGGGCATTTCCAGCTGGATAAGCTGCTGAACAAAGCCGAACAGGATCTGCAGAAAGTAGAAAGCAAAGAAAAGGAACTGCAGAAGTTATTAAAGGAAAACGAGCGCCTGAAGAAGGAATATGAAGTGCTGGCCGACAAAGAGCGTAAGCAGCAGCAATATGCTTTACTGAAATTACAGAACCAGATCAAGGAGGATGACCTGCAGTATCTGAAGGATATGGAGCGGAAGCTGAAGCAGATCGTGATAGAGTGGAAACGTGCCGATGATAAGGAGAAAGTAATGAAGCAGGCAGAAATCCTGTTGTTCCGCCGCCGCGAAAAGCAGCATACTGAACAACTCAACAAAAAAGTACAGGACAAATTTGAGGAGATCAAAGGCCAGATAGAGGTAGGCACCCAGGTGAAAATTGTTACCAACAGGCAGGTGGGCAAGGTATTGGAGATCCGTGATAAACGTGCTATTGTCAAAATTGGTAATATTCCTATCAATGTGAAGCTGAGCGATCTTGTGCTGGTGCAGGAAAAACCTGCTGAAAAGGTAGAGGAAGGGAAATGATATAACGGATACCCTGAGGTGGTATAGAGATTATCTATAGGCCGTATAGTTGGAGCAAGGTTATTTAATAACCTATCTTTACCGCGTCAAAATTTAAATGGTGGTTACCGTAAAATATTAAACCAATGGAAGTATTAGAACGTGTTGTAACACGCAATTCGGATGTACAGGTTTATAACTGTGATTACGCAGAAGGGGCCAACTTTTTCATGGGGGAGTGGAATGGTTATGAGTGCGCAGGTGATCTGAACATTCCGCATCGTCACAATGGATATAGTATAGATATATTGATCAAGGGCCGCATAACGCAGGTGATTGATTTTAAAAAATACGAGATGGAAGCGCCGGCGCTCATGCTGATGGAACCTAACCAGGTGCATCAGCATGAGATGGATCCTGATGCGGAGCTCATTAATCTTTACTTCACCAACGACTTCCTGGTGCCCGAAATGCAGGGAGTGGTGAGCTGCTGGCGCTGTGTATTCAGCTCCGGTATGGTTCCGCTGAACGAAGAGCAGCTGGAGGAAGTATTGTCTTATGCAGATTTGATCAGGAAAGAGTATAACAGCAACAAATTACGCAAGGATGCCATCATCCGTAACCTGTTGAACGCTTTTATTATAGCGTGCGGGCGTATTTCTGAACCTTCCGGTAACTGGATGAATGCAGAGAGTTCGCAATATAATATGGCGCGGCAGTTTAAGATGCTGGTAGATCAGCATTTTCATGAGAAAGCGCAGGTATCGGATTATGCAGAAATGTTGTACGTTTCACCGGGACATTTAAATGACACGGTGAAGGCGTTGCTGGGAAGGAATGCTAAATTCATCATTGACGAGAAACGGATCATGGAGGCAAAACGCCTGCTGTACTGGGGTGAGCACTCTATTAAGCAGATTGCTGCGCAGTTGAATTTTTGAAGATGATGCCTATTTTAACCGTTTCTTTAAGAAGCATTCCGGATTCACCCCTGCATCGTTTCAAAAGAGTATCCGTGAAAAGTACAATTAAACCCGTAATAATTTAAACGTGCGTTAACTTTAAATATCTATTTTTGCATTGTGTTTAAAATAATGATGTCGCCCGTGCATCATTCTAAATTTTGAAAACCGATGAGAATTTTTTAGCGGCCGACCGCAAACCTTCAATTTTCTTTTTTACAGTAGTAACAAATTGCTGTGCTCAAACGTATAATGTGCTGTAACATTATAGGTGTCTGAGTGTTGCGGGGCTACCTACCTGTATTTCACAACCCGATTGCTGTCACTGATATTGATTGCTGCGAAGCAAGGCTGCCTTTTATTGGCCTTGATCGTACCGGGGAATTTTATTGTTAGTCGTTTAAAACAAAGTAGTATGAAACCATTTAAATCAACGTTTACAAATTTGCCGGCAGGCTTACTTTATAGTTTTTTTGTTCTTTCCGTATTGTCTGCCTGCAGCACATCGCAGGCAAAGAATGAGGCTCCGCCACCAGCATCTTTACCTGTAATTAAAGCAGTTACATTACCTGCTACAACCTTTCAGGACTTCCCTGCTTCGGTAGAAGGAACCCGTGATGTGGAAATAAGACCACAGGTAGATGGCTATCTAACGAATATTTCAGTAGATGAAGGTGCTTACGTTAGAAAAGGTCAAACACTTTTCACGATCGATAGCAGACCTTATGTAGAGCAACTCAACAATGCCACTGCAAATTTACAAGCTGCAAAAGCGGCATTAGAGAATGCACAAATCAATGTTGATAAATTGAAACCGCTACTTAGTAATAATGTGGTATCGGATGTTCAATTAAAATCGGCCGAAGCAAGTTACAATTCAGCGAAAGCTAATGTTGCCCAGGCACAGGCCCAGGTAGAAGCCGCCCGTATCAATCTTGGGTTCACAAATATCAGCGCACCCAGCGATGGTTATGTAGGTAGTATTCCCTTTAAAACGGGAAGCCTTATTAGCAGGGGAATGACAGGCGCATTGACTACTATTTCTGAAGTAAAGGATATGCGTGTTTATTTTTCTTTGAGTGAAACCGATTTCCTCAAATTCAAGGAAAAATATCCAGGTAATAGTGTTGCTGAAAAAGTAAAAGGAATGCCAGCGGTAGAATTAATCCTGGCAGATGGAAGTGTTTATCCTGAAAAAGGAAAAGTTGAAATAGTGGAAGGGCAGTTTGACAAAACTATTGGTGCAATTAGTTTACGTGCCAGCTTTCCTAATGCACAGGGAGTACTTAGAAGTGGTAGTACCGGTAAAGTCAGAGTACCTACTTTACATGCTTCTGCATTGGTAATTCCTCAGGAAGCTACGTTTGAATTGCAGGACAAAGTGTTTGTTTATACAGTGGCCGATAGTAATAAAATCGTTACAAAACCACTAACCATTTCTGGCAAAACGTCTAATTATTATTTTGTTACTGATGGCGTTAAGGTGGGAGATAAGATTGTATTATCTTCTCAATCTACCATGATGATGGGTGGTTTAAAAGATGGTGTTGTTATTCAGCCACAGATGGTATCTATAGATAGCCTGTTGAAAGCGAAGCCGCTGCTTTAAAATAGTTAAGCGTGAAAGCACGCCAGTGTTAAGAACGTTTACACAAAACATTATTCAAATTGTGACGCAGGCAGTGTTGTTACACACATGCACTGTTTGTGTTCGTGCGGACATACCGCAACCCATAATTGTTATTTATGTTAAAACGATTTATTGAAAGGCCGGTGTTATCAACGGTTATTTCTATCATATTGGTTATACTGGGAGCGTTGTCTTTATTCTCCCTGCCTACGGCCTTATTCCCTGAGATTGCGCCGCCATCTGTACAGGTTATCGCCAATTACCCTGGCGCCAACGGGGAGGTGATAGCCCGTACAGTTGCTACCCCCATAGAAGAATCGGTAAATGGTGTGGAGAACATGACGTACATGACCTCCAATTCCAACAACGATGGTAGCTACACCTTGACAGTTTATTTTAAACAAGGAACGGATCCTGATATTGCAGCGGTAAACGTACAAAACCGCGTATCTAAAGCTAATAGCCAGTTGCCTCCCGAAGTATTACAGGCTGGGCTTTCTACACAGAAAGTGCAGAGCAGCTTCCTGATGTTTGTGGCGATATATAGCGAGGATAGCGTTAAGTATAACGAACTGTTCTTAAATAACTATGCAAGAATTAATATCATCCCTCAGTTACAACGTATACCAGGGGTGGCACAGGTACAGCCATTTGGTTCAAAAGATTATTCGATGCGTGTTTGGTTGAAACCCGACAGGCTTGTTGCTAATAATCTTTCTACAACAGAAGTGATGAATGCGATCAAAGATCAGAACGTAGAAGCTGCACCAGGGCGTTTGGGACAAAGTAGTAAAGAATCTTTCGAGTATATTATTAAGTACAAGGGAAAGTTGAACAAGCCTGAAGAGTATGAAAACATGGTGATTAAGGCAAATAACGATGGTTCTGTTCTTCGCCTTAAAGATTTGGCCCGGGTTGAACTTGGTGGTTATACTTATACTGCCTCGAATTTGCTCGATGGCAAACCGGCTACTGGTTTTGGTATTTTGCAAACACCGGGTTCCAATGCCAATGAAATTCTTACCGAACTGGAACGCCAGATTGGAGAATTTGATAAGGCGTTACCCGATGGTATGAAGTTTAAGATCATGTACAACTCGAAGGAGTTTTTGGATGCATCAATCGACCAGGTAAAAGAAACACTGATCATTGCATTCATCCTGGTGGCCATCGTGGTTTTCGTTTTCCTGCAAGATCTGCGCTCTACATTGATCCCGGTAATTGCTGTTCCTGTTTCGATTATAGGTACCTTCTTCTTCTTACAATTATTCGGCTTTAGTATTAACCTGCTTACATTGTTCGCACTGGTACTGGCTATTGGTATTGTGGTGGATGATGCAATTGTGGTTGTAGAAGCCGTACACTCAACGATGGAACGAGAGCATTTACCGGCAAGAGAGGCAACAGTTAAAACGATGAGTGAGATATCCGGTGCGATTATTTCGATCACATTGGTAATGGCAGCAGTGTTTGTACCAGTGAGCTTTGTACAAGGTCCTGCAGGCGTATTCTATAAACAATTCGCCTTTACGCTGGCCATTGCTATCGTTATTTCTGCGGTGAATGCGTTAACGCTAAGTCCGGCGTTGTGTGCTTTATTCTTAAAGAACCAGCATATAGGCGAAGGTGGAGAGAAAAAAGGTTTTGGTGCCCGCTTCTTCGATGCGTTTAATACCGCTTTTAATGCAATGACGGCAAGATATATACGGAGCATCAAATTCCTGCTGAAGAACAGATGGGTGGCCGTTACCGGATTATTGCTTGTGGTGGTTGCTACAGTTTTGCTGATCAAAACAACACCTACCGGGTTTATTCCGGATGAGGATCAGGGGTTTGTTGTTGGTATTACCCAAACACCTCCCGGTAGTTCACTTAGCAGAACGGAGAATGCAACGAGCCAGATCAGTAAAATTACGATGAAAGATGAGGGTGTGAGCGATGTATGGGCTGCAAATGGAATGAACTTCGTAACAAATGCGAACGCTTCCCCTAACGCTGCGATATTTGTACGGTTAAAAGATCGTAAGGAGAGAGGTGCTGTAAAAGACCCCACTGCTATTGCAGGCGGTTTGTTAGGCAAGTCAATGCAAGTACATGATGCCCTGACTTTCTTTGTTGGTTTCCCAACAATACAGGGTTTCGGTAATGTGAGCGGGGTAGAAATGATGTTGCAGGACAGAACAAACGGATCGCTGGAGAAATTAGCGGGAACGGCATGGGGTTTTGTTGGTGCATTAAGTCAGCGGCCGGAAGTGGCGAGTGCGTTCACTACTTTTAATACGGGGAATCCACAATACACCATTGATATAGATGATATAAAAGTGAAACAATTGGGTGTATCTGTTGGTGATTTGTTGAATACGCTGCAAACGTATTATGGTAGTAGTTTTGTTTCAGACTTTAACCGTTTCGGGAAGTATAGCCGCGTAATGGCGCAGGCCGATGTTTCCTACCGGATGGATAAAAGTTCATTGGATGCTATTTATGTAAAGAACAACCTGGGTACGATGGTGCCGGTAAGTACAGTGGCCAAATTCACACGTGTATATGGTCCGGAAACAGTTACACGAAACAACCTGTATAGTGCTGTTACCATTAATGCCACGCCCAAACCAGGTTATAGTACCGGTGATGTAATTAAAGCCATTGGAGAAGTATCGAAAAAGGCATTGCCACAGGGATATGCCTATGAGTTTACGGGTATTACGAGGGAAGAGATAAGAGCAGGGAACCAAACTGCATTTGTGTTTTTATTGAGTGTGTTGTTCGTATTCTTCCTGCTGGCTGCACAGTATGAAAGCTATATCCTGCCACTGGCAGTAATCCTTACTGTACCTACGGGTATATTAGGTGTATATAGTTTCATTGGCTTCAGCGGCATAGAGGGCAATATCTACGTACAAATAGGTATGATCATGCTGATAGGATTATTGGCTAAAAATGCGATCCTGATTGTGGAGTTTGCCCTACAACGGCGAAGGGCGGGCTATGAGCTTGTTGAGGCGGCGTTGGAAGCAGCACAGCTTCGTCTTCGTCCAATATTGATGACTTCCTTTGCCTTTATTGTTGGTATGTTGCCATTAATCTTTACGCAAGGTGCATCTGCCAAAGGCAATCACTCGATCGGTTGGAGTACTGTAGGTGGCATGTTTACCGGGGTGGTCCTGGGGGTATTCATCATACCTGTGCTGTTTGTAATTTTCCAGTTCCTGCAAGAGAAAATCAGCCGTAAACCGATAGTGGCAGTGGAAGCAGAACATCAGGCAAAGCTGGTTCATTAATAGCGGCAGAAAAATATATTATCAGATTCAGAAAAAAGACAAATGAAAACAAGATATAGCTCATTTTACTTTTTGTTGTTCTCCTTAGTTGTAGGGTTAGCAGCATGCCGGGTAGGCCGCAATTACGAGCGGCCCCCGGTGGCGTTGCCGCAGCAGTTCAATAATGACACTGCGCCTTCAGACACCAGCAGCATAGCAGAAATAGAATGGAAGAAGTTTTTTACAGATGCCACCTTACAGCAGTTGATCAGCCAGGCCCTCACCGGCAACTACGATCTGCAGCTGGCGGTGAAAAGAGTGGAAACGGCGCAGGCTTACCTGAAACAGGCTAAAGTGGCCTGGTTGCCGGCTTTTACAGCTACCGCATCGGGCAGTACCAACTTCCCTTCCAAGAATAGTTTCAATGGATTGAACCTTGCTGTTAATAACCTCGGCGACCATATCGAAGATTTTAATATCGGTGTGGGCATGTCGTGGGAAATTGATATCTGGGGTAAGATAAAACGTCAGAAAGAAGCCGCACTGGCTACCTATCTGCAGTCGTACGAAGGCGAGCACGCCGTGCAAACCGGGCTGGTGGCAGCTATTGCCAACAGTTACTTCAACCTGCTGATGCTGGACAACCAGCTCAGTGTGGCCCGCAGAAACCTGGCGCTCAGCGACACCATCGTAAAGATGATCCGCCTGCAGAAAGCCGCCGGTGATGTAACAGAGCTGGGTGTGCAACAGGCTATTTCGCAGCAACAAACTGCGGAACTGCTGATCCCACAACTGGAACAAGGTATTGCCATCCAGGAAAATGCGTTACGCATTTTAACCGGTGAGCTACCGTCAACGATTACACGTAGCAGCAAACTGAGCGACTTCCAGGTATTGGACTCATTGCCGGCAGGTATTCCTGCGGCCATGATCAGCCGCCGCCCGGATGTACGCGCCAGCGAAATGGGACTGGTAGCTGCTAATGCACAGGTAGGCGTGGCGCAGGGTAGCATGTATCCTACGCTCACTATTACCGGCAGTGGCGGATTAAATGCCTTCAAAGCCAGCACCTGGTTTAATCTTCCTGCTTCCCTGTTTGGTACAGTGGCCGGAAGTGTGGCACAGCCTATCTTCCAGCGCCGCCAGTTAAAAACACAACTGGAAGTAGCTAAAATTCAACGTGAACAAGCGGTGATCCAGTTTAAGCAGTCTGCTCTTACAGCAGTAGGAGAGGTTAGTGATGCGTTGGTAAAGCTGGACAAAGTAAAGGTGCAGCAGGAAATTGCTGTCCGCCAGGTAAATACTGCGCAACTGGCAGTACAACAGGCTCAGCTGCTGTTCCGCAGCGGTATGGCTAACTACCTCGAAGTAATTACTGCCCAATCACGTTCCCTGCAGGCTGAACTGGCCCAGGCCGATATAGACCGCCAGCGCCTCAATGCGATGGTAGACCTGTACCGTTCTTTGGGTGGCGGTTGGAAATAGCCACTGCAAATGACGGATCAAAGCGAAAGACCATCAGCAGAGTTTTTGAATCACTACCCGAAACAGATCGCTTAGGTCCGTCATTTTTATCATACCATCCCGCGTTTACGCGTTGTAAACCGGGATTTTTATTTCCGGAAGGCTTGCTGCTGGCGGGTTTAAAAAATAATAGCCGAATTTTTTTTTATTTTCAATTTCTTTTATACTTTTGCGTCCCTGGAGAGTTGGCAGAGCGGTCGATTGCGGCAGTCTTGAAAACTGTTGACTGTAACAGGTCCCGGGGTTCGAATCCCTGACTCTCCGCAACCACATTGTTAAAATGGTTAAAGCCTGTAGATGCAAAATCTACAGGCTTTTTGTATTTAGAAAAATGCCGGATAAATGCCACTGATTTCGGTTAAATGAAAGCCTGAAGGAAAACAAAAATGTTACAGCTACTATTCTGCAAACCGTTGGTATTAAAGAACATGATGGGATGGTAATTGCAGTTGTTAACAGGTAAATGAATAAATAGAGATATCCGTTAGTTATGATGAGGTACATTGCTATCCTACTTATTTCTTACAATTCTCACAGCAATATATGGTTTTCCCGGTAACCCGATTAAGCTGTGTCCTGAAAATTTCTTTTCCAATGGTGTGATGGTCATATTCCATGTGTCAATCACTTCAACATTGTAGGATGCGTCTGTAGGAAGATCAATAACAATGCTCCGCGGTTGTGCATCATTCAAATACCCCAAATAGTATTCATGTTCAATGCCGACGCATGAAAATGGTGCCCACGTAAATAAAGGAATAGGTTTTAATTCCCCGGGTGCCGCTTCAATAATCTGGCGGAGGAACTTGATCCGATCGGGGCTTTTTCCTATCATCACACCGCCTTTCGACCACCATAAAATATCGGATGACTCACCAGGAAGCCGGATAGGATCTTCAGTAACATAAGTTTCTCCATGTCCTACAAATCCTCCATTGGTAAAACCTCTCCAAAACTTTTCAGTCATGGATTGAGCAGTTAAATTACCCCACGACCACGGTATGTTTCCTTCATATCTGCATTCATCAAAAATAACAGGCTTTTTATACTTCGTCCTGTACTCTTTTGCCTTATAAGTGTTTTCTTCCTGAATGCTTACATGCGTAATGTAGGGATTGGTATGATCATAGAACCGAACACCATTATGAATACTAAGGAGGTAGTGAAACTTATCTTTAGTAGCGAATTGCTCAATATAATAGTCCCAGTCACTCATTTTCTTATTCTGCATAAAATCATACTCGTTGGCCATGCTCCACCAAACATTCTTGAAAGCTGCGAATCGTGCAATGATGTAATTGATATAAAGGTCTTCGGTAGCTCTGTCGAGCGAACTAAATCCCCAACGGTCGTAAGGATGGAAAACAATAAGGTCTGCTTGAATGCCTAGTGAGTCGAGCTGCTTTATTCTTTCTTCGATGTTCCTGAAAAAGGCAGGGTTTAATTTGTTATAGTTCCAGTTTTTTAGCGGTGATCCCTCAAAAGGATAATACACAGGTTCATTATTGTTCCAGTCATAGCTCTTTGGAAAAATGCACATGCGCATTTTATTAAAATAACCCTTCGATAATGTTTGGAGCGTTACTTCGGCCAAACTATCACCCTGGTGTACCCAGCCGTAGCAGGTGGTTCCAAACGAATAATGCGGGGTACCGTCGGCATATGCAAAATAGAAACTGTCTTTTACTGCTACAGGACCATGATTATCTTTTTGCGCGGGGGTACATACAAAGCTTCCTTTTTTATTAGTAAGGTTTTTGACATTGCTTAAAGTTACATAGTTCCATTTTCCTTCGTTTGGAGGCATAAACCTGATTTTATAAATGCCATTGCCGTCGTAAAAACCAGGAACAGAAATAGTATCCTTGTTCTTAATAAATCTGCCTGTTAGGTTCACCGGATAAAATATGAATTGATTGAGCAAATGTGGATATTGATGATTGAAAACGGCATAGCAAAAAGGAACGACAGTTTCAATATAACGGCGATTAAGCAGGCCATTAACCGTTACGATCTTTTATGGTCGGAATGGAGGGCTTTAAATTATTCGAGTGTAATGGGTTTGTCTTTCCTTTTAAAATCAAACCACATTACCTTATCCTGCGCAGCTGATTTCAGGTATAAAATATTCTTATAAAAGGCAACCCCGCTGCCAGAGTATATTCCAGCATCGAAATCCTTATCTTTCTTTAAACGGTTGTGAACCGCATTAAAGAAGGACTTAATCGTGGGCATTGGATTTTTACTAATTAAACGCAGCGCAAGCAATTCTACATCCGTATCTGTTTGGCGGCCCCCTTTGCCTTCAATGCAATAATCAAATACGTCATCTGCATAAAAATTCGTGTCATCATTCAGTGTAACTTCCTGAGCGCTGAAGAAAAACTGACTATAGTCCATATCCAGCTGGTCAGCAAAAACATCCAATTTAACATACTCCGCCTGCAATGCTGCATCTCTTTTTTCCAGATAAAGATGCACCTGGTATTTCTCCATCAAATCTTTCACCCTATCCACAAATACATCAAACGGAACAATCACATTTATTAAAGAAGCCATAAATCCTATAAAAATTTATATTTAAAATATCTTACACCTTAACTAAAGTTAAATATTTCTATTGTTAATCATCCTACGGATAGCAGAAGTAAACTCAATTAGGGATTCAGGCTACACATTTGACGGTTTAGGCTAAGCTATGACCAATGCCTTTGTCGACCTTTGTAAAATGGAAAACAAAATTAAAGGAAAAGTAGTCGCTATAACAGGGGCCAGCAGTGGAATTGGTGAGGCTACGGCAATTATGCTGGCAGCGCAGGGTGCAAAAGTAGTTTTGGGCGCCCGTCGTAAAGATCGATTAGAAGATTTGGTTGGCCGGATCAAAGCGGCAGGTGGCGAAGCAGTTTATTTAGTGACGGATATCAAAAACCGCGGTGATTTAGTGCAATTGGTTCATTTAGCCTGTGAAACTTTCGGGCGTTTGGATGTGATAGTAAATAACGCTGGAATTGCCCGTTTGTCGAGGGTCGACGCTGTTCAGGTCAGCGATTGGGAAGAGATGATTGATGTCAATCTCAAAGGAACCCTGTATGGTATCGCAGCTGCCTTACCAATTTTTTTGAAACAAGGTTTTGGTCACATCATCAATATCATATCAACTTCCGGTATAAAAATTGTGCCCCTGCAGGGTGTGTACGCCGGTACCAAGAATGCAGTGCGTACCATCACCGAGGCCATGCGCCAGGAGTCAGGCGGGCTATACCGTGTAACCGGAATCTCACCTGGTTTGGTTAATACAGAACTGATAGATCATATCAAAGACGAAGCAGCCAGAATAGCTGTTAAGGAAAAGGCAGCACAAATCGCGATCACTCCTGATGCAATAGCAGCTGCGGTGATCTATGCTATTAGCCAGCCGGATCATGTGGAAGTGGGAGATATTGTTGTCCGGCCAAGTGTACAGGATTAAACTTAATTTAGCATGAATCATGAAACCTGCACAGCAACCCATTATATTTAAAACCATTTCTGAATTGATGAGGGGAATGGGTATGCCCAAACCCCTGCATCCTTTGGTGGCTGTAGTAAATTACGATGCTACCAGGATCAGCCGGGAAAACGCAGGAAGAAGTTTTTTGATCGACTTTTATAAGATTTCCTTTAAACAAAATTTCAGGGGTCAGGTTAAATACGGGCAGGGCTATTATGACTTTGAAGAAGGGGGCCTGGCTTTTTTAGCGCCCAATCAACTGGTTACTATGACGGGTGATGAAAGCAGCTACGAGGGCTATACGCTGTATTTTCATGCCGATCTTATCCGCAATTATCCATTAGGCAAAAACATGGATCAATATGGTTTCTTCGCCTACGCAGTAAATGAAGCCTTGTTTCTTTCTGACAAAGAGAAGAAAGTAATTGGTGCCCTGTTTGAAAGTATTGCTGCCGAACTGGATAATAATACTGACGCTTTTAGCCAGGACGTGTTGGTTTCGCAGATTGAATTGCTGCTTAATTACAGTAACCGGTTTTATAACCGTCAGTTCCTTACCCGGAAAGCTGTCAATAATGACCTGATCAGTCAAATGAATAGCTTCCTGGCTATTCGCTTCACAGATCACGTAGATGGAATACCTACTGTTCAGGAGGTTGCCCGGCATCTCAATGTTTCGCCCAGATATCTGACGGATATGCTCAAAACACTAACTGGGCAAAGCACACAGCAGCATATTCATGACCGGTTAATAGAAAGGGCTAAGGTGATGCTGACAACTACCCGTATGAATATTGCCGAAATCGCCTACCAATTGGGTTTTGAACACCCACAATCCTTCAATAAATTATTTAAACGAAATACTGCTCTTTCACCAAGCAAATTCAGGCAATCTTTCAATTAGCGGAAGAAAATCCCTGCTTCATCCGGAAACAGGGATTTGAAAGCAAATTTAAAAACCATACATACCACCCGAAACGGAAATCTGCTCTCCCGTAATCCAGGCTGCATCATCGGACGCAAGAAATACGGCGGCTTTCGCAATATCTTCGGGCTGGCCTCTGCGGCCAAGCGGCGTATTGGCAATAAACATTGTTTCATACTCACTGCCAGCAGTGACGCCGGCACTACGTGCTCCTTCTGTTTCCGTAGCGCCCGGCAAAATGGAATTGATACGGATGTTTTTTGCACCCAGTTCTTTCGACAAGGAAATCGTTATGGCGTCTAAGGCTGCTTTAGTTGCAGAGTACAACGAGGCTGCAGGAAGTGGCATTTTGCTTGCGCCAGAACTGATGTTGATAATATTGCCGCCCTTACCGCTGAACAGTTTCAAAGATGCCTGGATAGTAAGTATAGCCCCCAAAACGTTGGTGTTGAAATGCTGGTGAAAGCTTTCTGCTGATACCAGTTCAATAGGCGTGTATCCCTGAAAGGCCGCGTTGTTTACCAAAATATCCAACGTGCCGAAAGCCTTTTTTGTTTCTTCAAACAGCCTGGTTACATCCGCTTCCTTCGATACATCGCCCTGTACCGGAATGGCGATGCCTCCATTGTCAGTTATCTCCTTAACCACGCTATCTGCGCCTTCTTTACTTTTGGCATAATTCACAACTACCTTTGCGCCTTCCGCCGCAAAATATTTGGCGATAGATGCGCCTATTCCTTTTGATGCACCTGTAACCACCGCTACTTTGTTCTTTAATCTACTCATTGTTTCTTTTTTTGATGCTTGAGCGACAAAGGTAGGATTGGTAAGTTATTATTAGTAACTTCGTGCTGAAAAGTAACAGTAACATAGGTGTAACAAAGTAACATTATGGGGTGTAAAATAGAAGAGTTCCAACAGGAACAAAAGAAAAGAATGAAAGCTGTTCAGGATTCAATGGACGTGCTGAATGGGAAATGGAAGATTTCTATCATCTCATCTATTTGCTGTTACGGCAAAAGGCGGTTTTCAGATATTTTGAATGATGTAGAAGGAATTTCCAACAGGATGTTGAGTAAAGAATTAAAGGAATTAGAAATAAACCAGTTGGTAAAGCGAACCGTTTTAGATACACAACCCATAACGGTTCAATATGAGCTTACGGAACACGGTGATACACTACAAACCATCATCAGCAATCTGACAGATTGGGGCATTGTACATCGGAAGAAAATTGTCGGGAAATAATATAAGCTTCATGAACCGCCGTCGGGAATGGAGGTAAATGATGGCGTGCGTGAAAGAATTAAAAAGGAGAACAGGGAAAGAAGGAAAAACAGCAGCATAGGTTGTATGCAGCTGTTTGTGGACTGATCTTAAATCCCTGTCCTTTAAGGCACATTATTCTGCCAATCAGAGTTTGGCCTTCGCATCATTCAATAGTGACAGCAATTGAATTACATCCCCATCCTTCATAAACACATAGGACTTCTCATCAAATCGCTCTATTTTTAAAAAGGTGGACCATTGCTTTTTTGAATAAAAGCAGCCTGCCTGCAAGCCGCCGCGGCTTTTATATTCAACTTCAGTATATACTTCTGGTGTGGTCGGCATTATCTTGTCTTTTATTATGTTTAAAGATTTAATAAGCGCATCAACCTCATCTATATCAAGCAATCCTATTTTTGTATCGGATGAATATGCTCCGGAATACGCATATTCAAAACGTACTGCCTTGGCGGTTTCTCCGCCAATCAGGTCTGTAAATTGGGCAACTTGAATCTGGCAGCCCCTCAGCGATCCAACGTCCGTAAATTGTCTTTGTATTAGAGACCCGGATTTGTTTGAGAAAAGCTCTGCCTTGCTTTTTTGTTCTTTTAGATCTGTATTGGGTTTCGCTGTTTGAGAAAAAGCCGAATAGAATGGGGTTATAATTGCCAAAATTAAGATTACTTTTTTCATAGTTGATGGAGGTTTATTTAAAAGATTTTTTGAACGACATCATAACAGTTGCTGCTATATACTTAGCACGTTTAAGCCTGAACTTTTTCTGAATCATACCAATCAACCGTCTTATGCAGTATTTCTTCGAACTTAAAAAGGTCATCGATAGTTAAAATCTCCGTCCTCGTTTCTTTTTTTTGCTCGTCAAAAGTGCCAATGTATTTCCGTACACCGTTAAAATACAGTCTGCATATCGTTTTTCGATTATTATCATCCAGCAGTATAGCGAAATAGGATTGAGCATCGCGATATGCTATCCTGGCCGGTTTTATCTTTTGACGGAGCATCGTCTTTACAATCATGTAACCTTCCTTTTCCTCTTCGGTGGTTTCAATCACCGGGGCCTTTTCTTCTACATTTGTTGTTGCTAATTCTTTTTCAGCATCAGATGGCGCAGCCTCATTTTCCTTTTTCAACGCAGATTTAAGCCTTTCAGTTATCAGGTCATTAATGTATTGTTGTATTGACCTTTTGGTAAGCGTACCCAGCTGCTCAACAATTTTTGACGTTAACATCCCCTTATATATCTGTTTGGCAAAGAGCTTGATCAACCCCTCAGAAGGATTTTGAAATTCAATATTTATCAGCGTTTTGAGCTCATTCATATATTTTAGCTCGCTTGCAGTAGTTTGAATGCTTTCTATGTTGAAATATGACTTGTGGAATTTCTTTAGTTCTTCAATCTGGTTATCTTTTATATCTGTAACATTAAATTCAAAGAATGGCTTTTCATCCATTTTATTCTGCTCTGCAAGATCTGTATAAAACCGGTAAATTATTCCATTGGACAATAGTCCGAACTTAGCGGCTGTAGTGTGAAAGTACCGGAAAAGCTGGGAGTTGTGCGGATCCAGGCTTTCTCCCCAATGCTTACATTCGATAAGTATGGAAGGCTTGCCTTCTTTCAGGATTGCATAATCGACTTTTTCGCCTTTCTTGATCCCGATATCTGCAATGAATTCCGGCATTACTTCAAATGGGTCAAATACATCGTAGCCCAGTACTTTAATGAAAGGCATAATAAAAGCATTTTTAGTAGCCTCTTCTGTTTGAATCTGGTTTTTAAGCTTTTCGACTTTGTCGCCGAAGAGTTTAATTTCATCTTTGAAATCCATCTTTTTTATATTAATGTTGTTGGAAATCTATTACTGAACTGCTTTTCCGAGGGCGTCGAGCCGTCGTATCTGTAAGTTCATGTGGTGCAGCACCACCTTTTCGTAATCATTGGATTTGTCGCTCGCCTTACTGAAAAGCACCAGCATCTCTATAAACAGGAAAAACAGGATCCACAGGCACCAGAAAGCTAATGCAACGGACGATGCGGATAACATATGCATCATGATCGTTAACTCATCCAGGAATCCTGTATTCGCTTTCATTTCTTTTTCAAGTGCAGGCTTAATGTGGAGTAAATCGTTTTCCTTTTGGGCTCTTTGTTGCCGCATGGCGCCAATGGTGGAGTCAAGGGACGGTAGCAATGCTATTTTGGGATTTGGCACCAGCGTAGTTCCAACAGTAATGTCACTTATCGTTTTCCAGGTGGTGGTATCCCTGCCAGAAGATGTAACTGTTGCCACGGGTACCCGTCTTGTTGCTGTTTGCGTAGTTGTGGCAGTTGTGGTGGTATGTTTACTGATATCTGCGATGTAATTATCTTTTTCCTGTTCTTTTTTATTAATCGTCGTGTCCAGCGCTGCAATCTGCTTTCTTAATTCTTCGGTTTTCGAGGGTAGTATACTGTCAACCTTGTTCGAAACGTAGGAAATCTTCTCTATCTCAATATCTTTTTCGAATATTATCTGATCGATGATCACCGCGCCCAGAACAGACATAATTAGCGCCAGGCAGCATCTGAAAAATCGTAGTAGCCAGCTCGGATGGATGGATAAGATGATTTGCTTTTCAACCTGTACAATGATGACGATGGAGAGAAGCCCGGCCAGTATGCAACCCGGCAAACTGAGTGACAGGTAACGGTGGGCAAAAGTAAAACCAATGAAGAACCAGAGAATGCAAACGATCAGCATGGCTGCGGTGTACTTTTTCACGGATTTGAATGCGGCTTCGCTGCAGTTCCGCAGGATATTATAATTGTATCCGGTGAGGAAGCAGCCGAAACGGATCCAGAGATGTTTCATAGCGCAGGGTTTTAAAGGTTTTTGTTCAGAATCATGTGACTGGAAATTGCCGCAAGGCCATTCCTGAATCCGCGGGTATAGCTGATAATGATGCCATGCCCGACTCCCTCGTTGAGCTTTGCCTGTTCTTCGATTTCTTTGACCTGCCTGATGTGGCTTTCGGCAATTTCCTTTTTTACGGTAAGCTCTTCCACCGTATCTATCATTCCGCTTCTGCTCCTGCTGGAGATGTGGAAGTTTATTTGCCGGATAAAGTCGTCGTAAAACGTTTTTACCTTCCGGATTGATCTTTCCAGGTCATTCTTCAACGCGATCACATTTTGATCCAAATGAGTGATGTCCGGATTTATCAGAGCATCATTATACCCTTTAGACTCATAATTCTTGTCGAGGAAATCGTATAGAAGATGTAGTCCACCATTGAGCGGTGTAGCAGCTTTCCCGTCAGGCTGGTCTCCCGGTGCATCCTTCTCAATGAAAGTAGTTTCCGGGATATCGGGTATTGCGTTTTCAATTGCCAGATGGTGGTTGTGACCATTTTGACGTTGCCGGTTGAAAATATTGAAGAGGCTCATATGTTTTATTAAATAGTGATTGTCGGCACCTTATATTTATTATGCCCTTTATTATGACAGGATTCGCAAAGCGTGATGAGCAAGCGATCGGGGTACTCCCAGGGAAGGCGGAACTTCTGCTCGCTTGCTATAAACTGGTATTGCCGGTGATGTACCTGCAAGTCTTTGTCGCTACGGCAATGCACACAACGATGCATATCGCGGTGTAGTATTTCTTTTCGTCTTGCCTTCCAGTTGGGGTGAAATAGAAGGGCGCCATAACTGCCATGCGATTTAACGTTCAGGAGGTCCTGCTTTTTAGGTGTTACCGGAGGCGACTTGGCAGGAATATCTTCCTCGATATATCTGCGATAACATTGGTCTCCCTTAAACTGCAAATATTTATACGGCGCGTCGTTTGGAGTTGTCATAATAGTACAGGTTGGAGTTTATTGAAATATAGTTCCGATCGGGTCAATTTATTGCTCCCACTTACAAAGGGTTCTGGTTGTCATTGCTTTTTCAAGGGAAATGCTGATGATTCGGTGCTTACAATTACTTAGCCCACGGCAATCCGATTTATAATGATACTTTGTAGCACTTTTGCTGTCACAGACATACACCGTTATTGGGTTGCAGTGAGTATAGCTTATAAGCAGCCAGGTATACAGGAGTTTCATGGTTCGATCGGTTCTGAAGACAAGGGGCACATAGAACTGGCATTATTGGTTAAGTCGTATGACAAAGCCTGCAACAATGAATACAGCCATTCGCTTTTTTGTAGCGTTTTGTTGCTTCGCGAACCGCTTCCTGGCAGGTTTCAAATCCTCCCAGATAGGTCCGGTTATACATCATGGGAAAGTATTCGCAGGTACTGACGTGAACTTCATGATCGCCGTTGAGCTGGGGGTTATTGTTTACATAATAGTTCTGTTTCATAGTGTTGTTTTTAATTTATGAAACAAAAGTATATTTCATCAACCTCCTTTTTTTATGGGAAACCGTAATCAGTTATTTTCTTTCGAAATTTCTTTTGAGATGCTTATATAGCACCTAAATCCTTGCAGTGGGCCACCAGTTGTTCATTTTTGGTAAAGCCAAGTGCATCTTTCATCTGATTGAGTTTCTTTTCTACGCTGCTTAGGCCGGATGGTTTTATCCCGTTGCGTTGAAGGTGCGCGGGTATGTCTTTCTGCAGCATTCCCTGCGCAAGCAACGTTATGATCAGGATATCAAATTCTGAAAATGAGTAGGCGTTCTTTTTGTCGATCGACTGCCTGATATGATATGGCAAATAACGCCGGTGCTGGGCTATTTCATTGATGGCTTCTTTAAGCGACCGGATGTCGTTTCGGCCTTTGGCGACAAAACCGTCTATGTCGTACTTGTTGTAAAGTTGTTCAATAACAGCCGGCTTGTTTTCCAATGAGAAGACCAGGATATTCAGATCGGGCTGTACTTCCCGGGCAGTGGCAATCAGCTCTATACCACCAGATAATACCTGCTTACGATCATCCTGAATGAATGATAAATCTGTAATCAGGAGATCGAAGGAGCTTCCGGCTTTAACTGCCTGTGTGATCTTATACAAAGCATCATCGCAATAATAGGCATGTGCTATATCTGTGATAGCCAAATCTTCCAGTGTTTTCTGCAGAGAAATATTGGCGCTTTCGATATCTTCAGCAATAAGTACCTTTTTAATCATAAGGATTGAGCTATTGGAATGGAAATGTGAATTTTTAATCCTTTAGCAGGATGCTCAAATGTATATTGCCCGTCAATTCTTTTAATACGGTTTCCCGTATTCTGCAGTCCGTTTCCATACTTAACTTGCGGAGAAATACCGATGCCATCATCGGTATAGAGAATCTGAAGCTGGTTGTTTTGACATTCGAATTTTATCATCACGGAGTTGGCCTGGCTATGTTTTTTCATATTGATCATTAATTCCTGGAGAATATATTCAACTTCATGCTGAGCCTGCACACTGATCCGGCTCCAGAGCATAGGACCGTTGCCGAAGATCAGGACCTTGATTTGTTCAGATCCAAAAGATTCCAGCAGGTTGTCAATTTTAACGTGAAAAGGGATCTTTGAGATAGTGGGATTTTCGTAGGAGATATCGCGGGACTGCTCATACAGCACCTCGATCTTATCTATTAATTCCTCCTGATCTACAGACGCTTTATGCTCAAGTTCTGTCATGATGCGGTACAAGCCATTTGCTACCACGTCATGCACTTTCTGGGAGGTTTTAAGCTGATATTCCTGTATTGCCTGCCGGGATGCAAATTCAATTTGTTGCCGGCGCCGGCGGTACCGAAGGATTAAAGCGATTCCGGCGATAATGAAGAGCAGGATGGTTAGCGCCAGTATGAACCGCTGTACTATCAGCTGGGTCTTCTTTTGTGCATTATCTTTTTGCAGCTGAAGATTGTCGGCTTTGTTTTTTGCGGCTTCATACCGGATTAATGCAAATTGGTTCTTCGCTGCGTTCTTGGCCGTTTGGATACTATCCGTCAGGTGTTGGTAGCGGATGAAATAAGGTTTCAGCAGGTTAGTGGGGCTGAGGGTAATAAGTTTTGAAAGTGCTTCGACTTCGTCGTCCGGACTGTTCATTTCCCTGGCAATTTCGTACCTTCTTACCGCATAATGAAGCGCCGAATCGGGCAGGGAGAGCGAATAATAGTCTGATAGATGCGCGTAACTGGCATTGAGTCCCCTGATATCGTTTGAATCCTTACGGATTTGCAATGCAAGTTGCAGCTCAGGGCCGGCGGAGTATGCAGCGTTTTTCAGCCATTTAGTTTTGGCATAGTTGGAAAGTACCCGGGCATATTCTTTTTTGTTTTTACTCTCAGCCAGCAGGGATCTGTATAAATCGATAGCCTGGTCATAGTCGCCTTTTTTCTGATAAGTAAGGGCTATGCTGTTAAGGGCAATGGTCCTGGCCTTCGGATGTTTTATATATTTGAGTGCCTTGCGATAGTAGTCGATAGCTGCGTCATAGTTTTTAAGGTTAAGGCAGATATTGCCCAACTCATGGTAAATTGAGCTGAGGCATTCCAGGTCTTCTTTTTTGTGTTCATCAAGATAAGTAAGGGATTTCAACAGGCTTTCCTGTCCTCCGTAATGGTCTCCCTCATATGCCTGGATGATACCCATATAAGTATAGGCCATTGCAATTTCCAAACTGTCTGTGGCCCCGGTGGCAACGAGATTAAAATAATAAAAGGCAGAATCGTTGTTGTTGTTATTGAAAAATGATTCCCCTTTTTCCAGCGTGGGTGCAGAAATCGGTTGCGGGGGGGCCTGGTTGGAAGTACAGGCTAAAAAACCGCTGAGGAGTAGGGGCAGGATAATGTTTGAGGGGCGCACTAAGAATTATTTCTCTTAAAAGTATCGAATTTCTCAATTTTGAGGAATTATTATTGGTTGGCGCTAAAAAAGTGAGGCAAGAACTTCTTGCCTCACGGAGATGATACATCAGGGTTTCCTTGGAGGAATTGTTCCGGTTTCGCCGCCGGTATCGTCCAAAGTAGTGACCTGTTCGCCATTGTTATGGTTGCTGTTATTGGGATGGCATGGGCTCAGGAATGCCAGGAAGAAGCCTAATATGATGTGAAACATTGTTTTAGTTTTTAAAATGTTTAAGCAATAGGCTGCCGGTTGCCGGGCATCCGGCAGCGGAGTTTCGAGTTGTTGAAGAAGCGCTTCTTCTTTTTTTGGGAAGTGTGGGCGTGGATCACGGAAGCTGATTGTCGCTTCCCAAGCCGGTAACCGGCCTCCGCTTTCTTTGCCCGGGGTGTGAATAGGTTCTGTACAGAGTACCTCGTAGCTAAGGAGGCATTTACCCGATTGCAAAACGAAGATATGTCGAGGTAAAAGGTTGATTTACAAACAATTCCAATAATTCCGCTAATTCCTGGTATTCCACTTATAGTTCCGGGAATGCGGGTTTAATTCCGATTATTCAGTTCTATAATTTTATTTATGGCGACACATTATCCTGATTACCGGCAACTCGTCATGCGGGCGTTTGAACGAAAGAAGAAAAACAGTACGCTACCTCACGGCTTGATGCACCTGAAGCCGGCGAAGGTCAAAGAGGAATGTGTGAAGAAATGCACAAAAGAGGTAAATAGGCGGGATGAAAAAATCATCAGGGATTTCTGTGGAGATTTGAATGAAGAGAGAAGCTGCCATGATATTATGCAGCGATGCGACAGGGATAAGTTCCGGCCGTTGATAAATTACCTGAATGGGAGGTCTGAAAGTACAGATGAGAAGAATATCGAGCTCCTTGCCTGGCTGATTGACTTTCCTGGCAGGCCCTGGGAATTGGGGAAAACGTACTCCGGTGATGATGATGAAAATGGAGATCCTGTGTTAAATGAGGCTACCCCGGCAACAGTAGATCAGGAAACGGCACCGGGTTCCCCAGCTACCCCGCCCGTAGCTGGAAGGGATGAATTAACCGGAAATCCGATAATTCCGGAAAATCCGGCAATTCCATTCCTGATGTATAGCTCAAAGGAAAAGGAAGGCGCGGGTGTTAAAGTCGCAGAAACCAGTAATCAAAAAAAATTAAGAGGGAGATCCACGAGAACATTGGCCGCCGCGGTTATATTATCGCTGGCACTGGGAACAGGTGGTATGTGGTGGTGGAAAGATAATCCGCGGCCCGGCGGTAACTGCATGTATTGGCAGGAAGATCATTACGAGCCTGTAGCCTGTAACCAGAAAATAGCTAATGGGAGGGTCATAGCGGCAGATACAATGAAGTTGAAAAATTTCAGGAAGATAACCAGGCCGGACACCATCACCTACCAGGCTATAGGAAAGGTTTGGTATTCTAAAATTAACGACAAGATAGAATACTATACAGCGGGAGGAGAGCACCCTGTGGTCTTTGGCCGTCAGCTGAAGCCAATTACTGTCTATATTATCGATAAGTATATCCGTGGAATGAATGAGTGAAAGGTTGCCCTTCTTCAAATCCCCAAAAATGCTTATCTTAATTTCTACTACTTAGCAATTAACACTAAAGAACCCTAAAGCCGTGTTTGATACATTTTTTGAAAAATATCCAGACTACCGTATTATCCAAAAACCGAAGAGCGATAACGTGGATGAGTATATTGGCAAGCTGCCGGTTCAGCTTATCCAATTTTTGAACGCTTACGGATTTTGAACGTTTATGAATGGTTACCTGAAATTGGTTGACCCATCGGAGTATCAATCGGTTTTTGATGAAGCCTATAATAATAAGGACAAGGAAATTGTTTTTGCGGTTACCGGTCTTGGCGATTTCCTGACCTGGACGGGAGATGCGATACGCGCAGTTTACTTCAAAAATGGTGGCGATTCCATTATCGAAAGCGGGGATGACATGGAATGGTTTTTTAATATGGATTTAGCGGACAAGGGTTTCTTAAGAGATAACTTAAATGATACCAATTATCTCATCGCAAAGGAAAGGTTGGGTGAACCGGAATATGATGAATGCTATGGATTTGTCCCACTGTTAGGATTAGGAGGGAAAGAAAAAGTGGATAATCTTCAGAAAGTAAAAATAAAGGAACATATTTCCTTAATTGCCCAAACAATGGGTAAGATTGAATAGTGAAAACAGTGGGTGAGGCAAAATTGCTTTTTCCCTTTCCCCGAATGGCCTGAATGCCCCTTCTTTTGTCGCAGATGGCCTTTACGGTGATAACTATAGTATTTATTTTTGGACTGTATCTGAAACCAGCATAAAAAATTAAATACTAAAACCGATCAGATGAGAAAGATAATCTACGGAATCAATCTGACTGCAGATGGTTGCTGTGATCATACCCAGTTAAGTGGCGGCCCGGAAATCCATGAGTATTTCACGGACCTCATGCGGGATGCTGACCTGATCATCTACGGACGTAAAACCTACGAGTTGATGGTTCCTTACTGGCCTGACGTCGCAAAAAAACAATCCGGGACGAAATCGGAGATCGAATTTGCGAAAACATTTGACGCCATTGATAAAATTGTTTGTTCCCGGTCGTTAGACAAGGTTGAAGGTAATACGAGAATTATTCGTGAGAACCTCGCAGAAGAAATCTTAAAACTGAAACAGGAATCCGGCAAAAATATTTCAATCGGAGGTATAAGCCTGCCTGGGGAATTAATCAGACTTGGCCTGGTGGATGAATATTATTTTCTCGTTCATCCCATCATTGCGGGTGAGGGAAGAAGGTTGCTGGATGGTACCGGTCCGGCTCAGCGGGATTTAAAACTGGCAGACTCGAGAACGCTTCCATCAGGAGCTATAGCGCTTCATTACGTGAAACAATGATAATGCGGGTATTCAGGTGAAAGTACTGGTACAGGTCTCAAACCATTTAACCAATAATTTAATTAAAAGACTGACGGAACGCCATCGGCGACAGGTTGGTTTTGGTCTTGAACAATTTACTGAAGGATTGCAGGTGTTCAAAACCCAACTCGTAGGCGATCTCGCTGACGGAGAGATTGGTGGTTGATAGTTTTTCTTTAGCCACTTCTATGAGCTTATTGTGCAGATGCTGCTGGGTATTCTGGCCGGTAAGGGATTTCAGTAACCCGCTCAGGTAACCCGGTGAGATATTTAAGTTTTCGGCAATGTAGGCAACGGTGGGCAGGCCTTTTTGAGCAAGCATGCCGCTGTTAAAATAATTGGTGAGCAGATCTTCCAGTTTGGTGAGTATCTCATGGCTGGCGATCTTGCGGGTTATGAACTGGCGCTGATAGAACCGCTCTGAATAAGTCAGTAATAGTTCCAGTTGGGCAATGATCACGCTTTGACTGAACCGGTCGATATTAGCATTGTACTCCTGCTCGATATTTTGCGCAATAGATGCGAGCATTGTTTCTTCTTTGTCTGATAAATAAAGCGCCTCGTATACGGAGTAGTTGAAGAATTCGTATTGCTTGATGGTTTTAGCCAGCGGCGTGTTCCATAAAAAATCCGGATGGATCAGGATCATCCAGCCCTCCGGACGGTGCATCATACCACCATTTTCAATTTCCACTCCAAAGACCTGGCCGGGTGCCATAAAGAAGAGTACACCTTCATCAAAATCGCTGGCCTGCTGGCCGTATTTGAATTTAGCATTCTTTACCCTTTTCATGGATATTGTATAAAAATCATAGATCAAACTGAACTTGCCTTCGGCAAGGGGCCTGGTCAGGTCGTCCATCCGCACCAGGCTGATCAGCGGGTGCGCGGGCTTGGGCAGGCCCGCAGCCCGGTGATATTCGGTAATTGTGTGAAAATGAAAAATCTGCTTATTCATAGCTTTGATAAAGTTCGTTATTTTTTTTGGTAAGCCCGGGCAAACTCCTGAGCGAAATCGGCAAGTTTAACCTTCCCCATTTTCGGCTGGTTCCGGTGAAAGTTCTCCAGGGTTTTGCCACTGTGCATAACCGCCTGCATTTCCACGAGGGTCTCCGCCAACTTTTCCGGCACTTTAGCCATCTTCAATCCCTGCAGCATTTGCTTTTCAGAGAGCAGCACCCATTTTAACCAGGGCTTGCCTACTGCGCTTCCAATGATCTTTGCCGCTTCATTGCAGGTCATTTCCTCGCTGCCTACATAACGGATGGTTTTTTCTTTGGGTAATAATAGCAGTTCCTCCGCAATGGCATCCGCAATATCTTTTGGCGATACAAAAACGATCCGGTCGTCTCCTCCATAGTTCCCCATGAGCAGGCCGGTTTTGCCGGTTAACAACGCCCCAGGGCCGTAATAACGCAGTGCCAGCAATTTGCCCATAAGGCCCTTGCCTCTGATCAGGTCGATGGACTGATAGAAGTTGGTATAAAAGGCCGCAGGCCGCATGATGGTAATGGAGGCGTTAAGTCCGTCGAATACATGCTCTGCGTTTTCGGCTTTCACCAGGTCAGCTGCCCAACCGCTCAAAAGTACAACCCGTTTGGTGCCGGCTTCTTTGAGTGCCTGAACATAGTTTTGCGATATCCGGCGCAGGTAAGCTCCCATATCAGGTTCCGTAAAGCTCAGGGGAATCATTGCATAAACGGCATCTGCACCGGTGAATGTATCGGTCAGAAACCGGACATCGGAGATCGAGCCAATAGCAGGGGTAGCGCCTGTTTTTTCGATAGCTGCCCGCTTTTGGATGTCGCTGCTGATAACGGTTACCGCATGTCCCTGGGCGATCAATATTTCTGTCAGCGGCAGGCTGATGTTCCCTAAGGAACCTGTAACAATAATTTTCATCGCTGGTTATTTGGTATAAATACTGTTCTCAATATCGGTAAGCAAGGTAGCGTGCGTTGGTCGCCATTTTAAATTCTCCTGTGTCCAAACGCTCGATGCGGGACAGTCGATGGCGGCCATCTGTGAGAACCAGCCAAAATGTTCAGCGGCTGCTTCCGGCATTACCGGAACTACCGGGAAATTCAGTTGTTTACCTATGGCTTCCGCTATCGTTTTAACTGTAATCGCTTCTTCGGCTGAAGCATGATAACGGGCTCCCGGTTCGGCGTTTTCCAAAGCCAATCTGTACAAATGGGCAGCATCCAGCCGGTGTACGGCGTTCCAGCGATTTTGTCCGTCGCCGATATAAGCAGATATTCCTTTTTCTCTGGCCATATTGACCAGAATGGGTACGAAACCATGTTTATCATCGTCGCCATGTACCGATGGAGATAAACGGATCACTGCTGTACGCACACCCAGCGCGGCTACTTTATCTGCGGCTTGTTCAGAAGCCCTGGGCCAGGCCGGGTTGAACGGAGGAATGATATCTTCGGTAGCCGGCTTGCCGGGACTGACCAGGGCTGTGCCGGAAGTAACGATCAAAGGACGGTCAGAACCGGCCAGCACATCGCCGATGGTTTCAATGGCTGTTTTATCCACTTCGCATACTTCCTTAAACCGGGTAAAGTCGTGGATAAAGCCGGCATGGATCACGCCATCTGACTGAGCGGCGCCGCTGCGAAGGCTTTCCAGGTCTTCGAGGTCGCCACGATGAACTTCTGCACCTGCTTCGATAAGCTTTTGGGCTGAGGCATCTGAACGGGCCAGCCCTAATACCTGGTGGCCGGCAGCTAATAATTCCTGCACAATGGCAGTACCGACGAAGCCTGTAGCTCCTGTAACGAATACACGCATGATTGTTTTTTCTTTTGTTGACACAAAGATGAGTTGCTTTAGTGAGGTTGATTTATCCAAAACTGCGTTTGATTTAGCTAAAACAGGGAAAGAATTGTGTAATTAACTAATTTTGATATCCGGTTGTGAAATCCCGGGTTTTGTACGCACAGATTACAAACAACCAATTTAGTTTTAGCAATGAAACATAACGAGGTTAAACCTTGCTTAGCATTAGCCACCTATATTCATTCTTTCTGGGAATTGAAAGGAGATGACAGCGACCACCAATGGGAACGGATATTTCCTGATGGCTGCCCCGGGATCGTTATAAATTTAGGAGGATCCTGCAAAACCGACAACGGCCTGGCTACCATGGATCACGGGAAAACATACGTGGTAGGAGCAATGACTTCCTTTAAAGATAGTTTTATCGACAGCAACACCCATCTAATGGGAGTGTGCCTGAAACCAGCCATGTTTTCGTCTTTTTATAACTATGCGCCACAAAATGAATTGACGGATCATACCGTTGAATTTGACTTAGCACATTCATTTGATGTTGATAAGATAAATAATGATCCCCATGTTTATCTCAACAGATATTTTTTGGACAGGAAAAGAAATATCAACCAGTTGCTTCAGCCTGTTTTAAACGATATCCATATTTCTAAAGGAATGTTAAGCATCTCTGAAATGGCAAAAAATAATTTTATAACTGTCAGGCAATTGGAGCGGATTTTTAAAGCCCATATTGGATTAACCCCCAAGGAGTATGTAAAGATCATTCGCTTCCAGTCGGCTTTTTCTATGATGAGTGACAACAGCCCAAAGAAAAGCTTGTCAGATATAGCGTTTGAATGCGGCTTCTATGATCACGCACATCTTACCAATGAAATAAAGCAACACACGGGACTCACGCCTTCCCAATTTTAATTTTGTCGCTTTTTTCCAAAAGATAAACCAGGCCAGGTACTTAATTTTGCGTAAAAGGATTTTAAATGAAAAAAGTAATTTTGAATTTAGCGGTCAGCTTAGACGGGTTTATTGAAGGGCCAAATGGTGAAATTGATTGGTGCATTATGGACGACGATATGGACTTTGGAAGTTTTATAGCAAGCGTCGACACCATATTTTACGGAAGAGTGAGCTATGATGCCTGGGGGAATTTCCAACCTGATGCAACTACCAGTCCTGCAGAAAAAGAGATGTGGGAGGGAATACACTCAAAAAATAAATTTGTTTTCTCAAGCCAGAGCAGACAAGACAGCAAAGCTACCTTCATAGGCTCCGACATAGCAAACCGGGTTGCTGAAATCAAGCGACAAGATGGTAAAGATATCTGGCTATACGGTGGGGCAAGTCTTATTAAAACATTTATAAATACAGGTCTTATTGACGTCTATAAAGTATCAGTGCACCCGGTAGTTTTGGGAGCTGGCAAACCATTGTTTGAAGATTTGAAAGAACGAATAGGTTTAAGGTTGATTGAAACCAATGTTTTCAAGTCGGGTGTAGTGCAACTTACCTATGAGCCGGGGAAATAGATACCGGAGGATTTACTTGTTACAAAAGACAGTATAAATTGAAACGCCTTCAAGTTATCGAAGGCGTTTTTTATCAGTTGTCTAACCCAAGTTGTTTTCTCATGTCGAGGTTAAAATCATATTGTTCCTCAATCGAAATGGCTCTCCGGGAGTTTTCATTAATATCTTTTCCTTCCTTTGTCCAAAGAAAAGGATAAAAGTTAAAGACTTTATCGCCGTTTAACTTTGAAACTTCGTCCCGCCAATTTGTCCACCTGCTGCCCTCATAAAATTTATCCAAGTCATTGTTGAAACAGAAGTCCAGGAATTGGGTATAAGTAAGGTCCATTTGTTCATACTCCAAATTATCTGGCGAAAAATAATAGACGTTTCCTAAGTCCTTGCCAAGCCCTCCGCCATTTAGAAGATAAAAGCCTCCAATAGCATCATCGGCAATTAACAGAAATGATGGACTTTCACCAAATTCTTTAAAAGATTTCCCTTTATTCCAATCAGGAAGTGTCCGATTAATTTTTGAGCTACCTGAACCAAGAATCCTAATCCAGCCATCATCAATTAAAAGTCCGCCTGTCATATAAATAATTGCACCCATTGGGGAACGCGTTGTCACCTGGGTTTTGTACAACGCATCTTTTGCTTTTGAGGTGTCAACCGGTAAGATCTCAACTTTGTTTTTTGCGGATTTAATCCACTCATCTACAAATATCCATCCCGGATCAGTTTTGTTGATTAGTTCTTCAACTTGTCTCATTTTATTTTGGGCTGTCATTGGTAAGGCATACAAGGTCAGCAAGACTATTGTTAAATATCGTATCATAACCTTTGTGTAGTTTTCGCAAGCTATTATTTTTTCGGCTATCTAACAAAAAAGCGCAGTGACTGGCCGGATAACGCAAATATAACTCATGATTGGTTTAGATTATCCAGCTGACCTATATAACAACCCATATCAGCCTTCCTCAACGATGTAGAATAGTTCATCGGTTACGTGTTCGGTAAAAATATTGGAGTATACCTGAGGTATGTCATCACAGCAACCTAATGCCAGGCGACAGCGTACAGCATGTTTTCCGCTAAAATGGCTAATTTTCGACAGGATTAACTCACCAGGCATTAAATATATATTAGGCTGCCCGGTGCCGCAAAACCAATCCTTACACAATTTTTCACTTGTCTTTACCCATTGTCCCCGGCTGTTCAGCATTTCCCGGTGCATCTGGAAAACACTGAAGGTAATCCCTAATGATACCGCCGTATCTGACTTATTACGTATAATGATCATTGAGGCATGATAGTAACGGTTTGAATCACAGTAATGGTTAATTGAACCGTCCTTCTTAAGGTATTCCATTACTTCACATACGGGGGACGAGGTATCTACCTGTACCGCTATATGAGATTTTGAATACCTAAATATGCAAAGTTTTGGATACTCTTTGAACCGCCTTTCTTGTCGTAACCAGTATCGGCTTCCTGTACGGATAGTATCCTTCCATGGTCCAATGTAATAAATAGGAAAAGCATCATCACCGAACGATTGCAGATATTCGTTTGCAGGGCCGGTAGTATCTTCCAGAACAAATTTTTCTGTATTAGAGTAGCTGACAGGAATAGGCTTGCGCAAACATGAGGTAAATAATAAAATAGATAAAAGCATAATTCCTGTTCGCATAGTTTTTTTGATACAGATGCGGGGCAGAAATTATTCCATAACTGATATCGGGAAAACTTGCCTATCCGTAAAATATTAAAATGAGCTAAAAATATCCGACCAGATATCTTTTAGCTCATTTTAATAATTGAACCAATCAACTCAAGGTTCTGTGTGATCGTGTTCCAATGCCTTCTTGAATTTATTATACAGTGTCCAATCGGGATCCGGCTGGTTATCCATCCAGCCATAAGTAAGGCCCTCAAACCTTGCGCGGTAGAAAGTGTCATTTTCCGGGTACATTCTTATTCCGTCGTAATATCTTCTGAGGAAATATTCAAAATTAGCACGGTCCTTTCTGCCTGCAAATTTTTCACCTTCGGCGTAACCATAATTGTATTCCCGCTCGTACTCAGAAAGTACAGGCCCTGACGGATTAGACCGGGGAGGAGGAAGCGTTTGGGCATGAACCGATAATGATCCTACCAGTGCAATTAAAAGTACCGCAACTGTTTTAGCCGCTGCATTCCATTTTAAACATCGTTTTCTTTTATTTTCCATAAAATAGTATTTAGGCAATGAAATTAGCCTTCCTTACTATTAAAGGATAGTATAAAGACGACAAGTTTGGTTCCCGGTAAAAAGTCGCAGGTACTTGATAAAAAAAAAGCTGCTGGCCCGTATCAGCAGCTTCCGCAGATCCATTTTCTATACGGAGGATCTTATCCGATTTCAATTGTCCTGGGTGCTTTTTGCTTTGCTTCTTCTTTCTTTGGGATAGTAAGCAACAGCAGGCCGTTTTCGTAACGGGCATTTATTTTTTCTTCATCCACTACATCCTTTTGAAGTTCGAAGCTGCGCTGAAATGATTGATAGCTGAACTCCCTGCGGCTGTAATTTTTTTCCTTGGTTTCTTCTGTATGTTGTTTGGCAGAAGAAATAGTGAGCAGGTTGCCATCAAGTGTGATCTTAAAATCTTTTTTATCCATGCCGGGAGCGGCTACTTCAACTTCAAAGTTATCGTCCGTTTCCCGGATATTTACAGCGGGAAGGGTAGTGCTGGTGGATGAATAGTTATTATTTCCCCAATTAAAAAGTTCGCGGCCAAAGAAGTCATCGAACAAAGCCGGGAATGCGGGGAACTGATTCCCGTTCCTCTTAATAAGTGACATATTAACCTCCATTTTTAAATAAGTGAGCAATAAATAATGATCTAATTTTAATTGGCTGGCCAGCCTCAAAAAAAATTTCACAATCCATATGCCATGGCCCCAAAACTGATTTTTTTTCAGGAAAACTGACATTATTTACCCTCTTAATAGGAGGGGAAAGGTTATCCTGTCAGTCTCCTGCCATAACTCTTTATGAAGACTGGATATCTTAAAGAATCATGTTAAGTTTGAGTATGGAAAATTTATTGAAGTATATCCATTCTCTCACCAACTTTACACCGGACAACTGGTGTGCGCTTGCCCCCGCATTAACAACGGTGGTGTTCTCCAAAGATGAATACCTGTTACAGGCCGGTAAAGTTTGTGACGCCTTGTTTTTTGTGAGCAGCGGATACTGCAGGGCTTTCTATAACAAGGATGGGCAGGATATTAATACCGCTTTCTTTTTTGAGAATGATATCGCTACCAATATCAACAGCCTGGCTACCGGTGAAAAGTCGGCTTTCTCCATCCAGGCATTGGGGCCGGTAACGGCTATCCGCTTTGACGTAAAGAAGCTGCGCGAAGTATCCCTGCTGGACCCTGCTATAGAAGCGTTGGGCCGGAAATGCCTTCAGCAGATTGCGGCAAAACAGGAAAAGCATGCCGCCATGTTTAAATTAATGAGTCCGCAGGAACGTTACGAATTCCTGGAGGAGCATGACCCCGGCTTGTTGCAACGGGTGTCGCTTACCCAGCTGTCGTCCTACCTTGGCGTAGCCAGGGAAACATTAAGCCGCATCCGCAGCAGGAGATAGGCATCCTGTTTGTGACGATTGTCACAGGTTAAAATGGTTGGATCTGTGGATCTTTACACCATTAATTTTAAACCATTTAACAACAGAAAGTATGAATGCAACACAATCAGCAGAAACCGTACTTCGCTTCATTAATTCATTGAATGAAGAAGATTTTACCTCGGCACGCAACTGTGTGACCGATGATCTTACGTTTAACGGTGTAATGGGAACCCGTAATGGCGCTGACGCCTATTTCAAGGATATGGAGCGGATGAAGCTGAAATATAACATCCGGAAGGTGTTTGCTGACGACAGCGATGTGTGCCTCTGGTACGATGTAATTATGGATGACAAACCCATACTAAGCTGCGGCTGGTATCAGTTGCAGGACAACCGTATCCGTTCGTTCCAGGTGGTATTTGACCCGCGGCCATTATTGGAAACGGCGAAATAGTTTCGTCACGACAGTAGCCCATGTTTAAAAAAAGCCATTCCTTTACGAATGGCTTTTACTTTTTCAAACATTCACACTAGTTATGGGAAATATCTCTTTTGTTGATTAGTTTACGCATATTTTCCAGGATGGTATTTGCTTCTTCGAAATGAGTATTTAACTTCGGTACCATATCCCTGGCATAGGTACTGATGGCGGTATCCTTAGAGGCTACTGCATTATTAAATTCAAACAGCGTTTTTTTATGATCCTCGATCATCTGTTTAATATAGGCCCTGTCAAAATCTTCTTTCTTAATATCTGTCAGCGTTTGTTCTGTCGCTTTTGCATCGTCTGTAAGATCTGCAGGCATGGTAACGCCTGTTTTATTGGCAATGGCCTGTAATTGTTCATTGGCGGCAGTGTGATCTTTTTCCATCATCGCACCATACTGCCTCACCCGTTCATCCCGGGCTTTACTTTTTGCAAGTTGTCCAAGCCTTATTTCTTTAAGGTTAGCGGCAGCCGCGGTGGTGATAAAATTAACGGTAGCCTTTGGCAGATGATCCATACTTTCTTTCATCGCCACCGTACTGTCTTTTTCCGTTTGCTGGTCCGGTTTCTTTTGCTGCCCGCAGGAGAGAAGGGTAGCCACAGCCAATGTTAGAACAGGATATGTTTTCATCATTCCAGTTTTTGAAAGGATATCAAAAAAAGCGCCATGCCTCGAACCGGGGATTTTATCAATAAGATATGACACTTAAACATTAAACCTAGCCTTAGTCCGCTTGCGGGTATACCAGATACCAGCGGCAGCTAATGCCGCAGCGCCTGCCAGCAGCCACCAACGGGTATTCCCGGCAGGCGGAATGTATTCCACGCCGTTCACCCCGGCAACAGCCGCTTCATTTACATACCTGCCGGAATGGGGCCTGGCAGATGCTTTGAAATTATCTGCCAGTGATTGCAGCTGTTGCTGCATTTCCTGGCCGGTTAACGGCTTCCCATGGCCGGTAGCCACCGTTTGGGGTTGCAGGGCCGCCAGTTTTTTCACACTGCTCTCTGCAGAGATCCAGTCAGGTGTGAAATATTTGGGAGGACCGGATACTTTTTTCGATTGGGTGATCACGTGAGACAGCGACTCCGCCTGGGTGGTTACAAACGCATCTCCCGCCAGCAGTACACCGTCGTATTCGCGGTAAAGACTGATATGTCCCGGTGTATGCCCGGGCGTATGAATATATCGCCATCCCTCCAGCCCGGGTACGGATCCATCTTCCGGAAGCATGAGCAAATGGCCGTTCAGATTAATCCCCTGTTTGGGGAATGTCCACGACAGTAGCGTCATCATACCGCCGCCGGCAGATGGGTCGGGAGGTGGATAGGCAGACCTGCCGGTAAGATAAGGGGCTTCCAGGTAGTGCGCATACACCGGCACATCCCATTCCGACAGCAGCGCCGGAAGCGCGCCGGTATGATCAAAGTGACCGTGGGTAAGAATGATAGCCGATGGTGTTGCCTGTGGCCAGAAGAGATGTTTGGCCACCTGCATAATTTTATGGGCGGAGGTTTGCAATCCCGCGTCTACCAGTACCCAGGAATTATTGGCTGGCTCATGAATGAGGTACATATTCACAAATACGTCGTGTATACCCCACACGCCGGGCGCCACCGCAAACCATTTCTTATAAAGTTTCTCCTCGATTAACGTAATGTTTTCCATACCGGTTGTTTTCCTTCCATACAGCAATTACTGTTCCCTCTGAATGCCCCTGTCTCTCGAAAAATAAAAACAGTTATCTCAAACGGGTTATTTATTTTGCGGCAGAAGTGGACAAAAATAGCGAACAATGAAAATCAACCTGCTCTTCCGCCGCGGGAGAAAAGCATACCTGACAGGCATCTTCCTGCTTGCAGGTAGCCTTACCTCATATGCACAAAAGACTAACCAGGCGCTCCTGCTGGATGGCAATGATAACAACCCCTGTATTGGTATGGGTATCATCCGGAAGCATTGGACCGTGGAAGCCTGGATCAAAGGAAACGATAAAGTCTGGAAAGAACGCGAGGCTATTATAGGCGGCGGTGAATACGCAGCCTATCCCAACATCGACAATCTCTCTTTGATGATCAAAAACGGTCATTTACACAGCAAAAAAGCGAATATAACAGCGCGCGACATACTGGACAGTAACTGGCATCATGTAGCTGCCACCTGCAACGGCGTAGAAACCAAACTTTACCTGGATGGAAAAGAAGTGGGCCGCGCAAAAGGCGCGGTGGATATTTTGCCCGGCGCCATAGGCACCAACGATATGGACTCCAGCACCTTTGGCGGTTGTATCGATGAAGTACGGATATGGACTACCGCACTGGCTCCCGCCACCCTCCGCCGGTGGATGTATCAGCCGTTGGCCCCTTCGCACCCTGACTTCCAGGCACTCAAGGGCTATTATACCTTCGATGATATGCAGGACGATGTATGTCTTAACCTGGTTGGGAAAGGCCACCAGGCATATCATATGCGGAATACACGGAAAAAGTATAAAGAAACATCGCCGTTGGCGGCGCTGGTGAAAAATAACAATCCTTTATTTGTAACACCGCACCCGAAGCAACAACTGTTTAATGCGGTAACTATCCAAAGCGAATGGGATGCGGATCCGGGCAGCGCTAACGACGCGGTACTTAAACTACGTATAGTGGCTAACGGTAGTAAGGAGCCGCTGAAACTGACTGCTTTGCAGCTGGATTTATCGCGCAATACCCGGCTATCCGATATTACGGCAGTGCATGTATATGCTGCCGGTCAGACGCCGCGCTCCAACAGCAGGAAGGAGTTGTTTGGAACAGGTAATACCCCGGGGAAAAAAATGAAATTAGTTTTGCCTCCGGCAGATAGATATGCCTTGCAAGACGGGGTAAATTATTTCCTGGTAACCTTCGATGTAAAAAAGAACGCGGTGCCAGGAGATACTTTGTATGCAGATGTTGCTTCATTTGCTTTAAACGGCACCGCCTATACGCCGGAAGCAGCACCCACCAACATTATGAAAACAGTAGTACCCTCTTCTGCTACCAATGCACATATGGTGAAGCTGCTGCAATGGAATATCTGGCATGGTGGCGTGCACCTAGGAAATAATGGTCCCGGCCGGGTAAAGGAGTTACTGCTGCGGACCAATGCCGATATTATCAGTATGCAGGAAGCCTATGGTACACAACAGTTCCTGAATGATACGCTGGGGTTTCACCTGCAAACACCCGCCCCGGGTGCCAACCTCGCACTGTTCAGCCGTTACCCTTTGGAGCAGCATGCATCCGGTGATAATTTTAAATCCAATACCGCAACGGTGCTGCTGCCGGGCCGCCGGAAAGTATTGGTCGGCAACTGGTGGCTGAGGTATGCCAGTAAACATGAGTACACCGATTTTTATCCTATTCCGGGTTTGGATACTAACGACTGGATCAGGGAAGACAGTGAACTGGCGGTAACAGATGCCCGGAAAAACCTGGAGCAGAATATTAACCCGGTTGCATCTGCAGATACCTCGCTGCCGGTGATTTTGGCAGGGGATTTTAATTCGGGGAGCCACCTCGACTGGACCGCCAGGGCGGCGTTTTTACATTATGGATATGGTCCGGTGTTATTACCGGCTTCCAGGTTTATGCTGGAACGGGGTTACCGTGATAGTTACCGCGAGCTGCAACCCAATGAAGTAACGCATCCGGCAGGCACATTTGCGGTGATTTACGGGCACCTGCAAACATCGCGGATCGACTTTATATATTACAAAGGGCCGGGCATTAAAGCAATCGCTTCTAAAATTATCCGGACATCACCGGAGATAGATGACGTGTGGCCCTCCGATCATGCTGCGGTACTTACTACATTTGATATACGATAACAAGGCGAAATCGGTCACTGCCACACGTTTGAGGAGATCCGTCTCAGTAATGTGTAATCATTTTCTCATAGTAACCCCATCCTGGGAAACTTACATGAATGACTGCGACCAGTCATGTTGACAGAAAACAACACAGGAGCGAGGTTCGCTGTATCAGGCTGCTTTACGTGTAAGATGTCATTGGTATGGATTCACATTTGCGAATGAAATACGAAAGTATTGTTCACTCAAAAATGATGAAGTATGTTCTATCATGTAAAAGACCTGCAGTTTAATGCCCGGGTATCAAAACCGGATCCTGCATTTGCTACTTTATTACTGGAGCAGTTCGGCGGTGCAAACGGCGAATTGGCCGCTGCGCTCAGGTACTTCGGACAGGCATTTGGCGCCAGGAATCCATTTCCGGACAAGTACGACCTGCTGATGGATATAGCCACAGAAGAATTCAGCCACCTCGAAATAGTGGGCGCCACTATCCAGATGCTGTTGCAAGGCATCAACGGAGATTTGAAAAAGGCGGCAGAAGAGTCGGAGATCATGCAGTTACTGGATGGGAAAAAGGCGAAAGAAGAATTTATTCACAAAGCAATTGTAGCGCCGCAGCTGCTGGTGTCTTCCGGAGGCGGCCCTGCATACACCAACAGCCAGGGTGTTCCATGGTCGGCTTCCTATATCAATGGCGATTGTAACGGTGATCTTACAGTAGATCTCCGCTCTGATATGGCAGCGGAATCACGCGCAAAAATCACGTACGAATACCTGCTCCAATTTACTGACGATCCATATGTAAAGGAAACCCTTAACTTCCTGATGACCCGTGAAGTGGCGCACTTCCAGATGTTTGAAGCAGCGCTGGATTCCATACAGCCCAATTTTCCTCCGGGCGTATTGCAGTCTGATCCGCGGTACAGTAACCTCTATTTTAATATGTCCAGCGGCGCTGATATCCGCGGGGCATGGAATGAAGGCGAATCTTCCCAACTCGGCGAAACCTGGCAGTTTATTGAAGATCCTGTTAGTTATGTATTGCAAACAAACGGACTGCTGGATGTGGAACCAACCGGCACCAGCAGAACCCTGCAGGGTGTGGATGAAATAGACAAGAGTTTAAGCCTGCAGCGAAGCGAGGAAATAAACATGGCCGTACCGATTGGAGAACAGTCATGGAGTGAACATAACAATACCGACGGCGTACAAAAAAAGAGCAATGGAAAGGCAAGCCACGCTAAAAAGAAATAAAAAAAATAAGGCAGCAGATGCCGGGTATCATCTTGAAGTGGTTTATTATACTGATCCGCTTTGTTGCTGGAGCTGGGCGTTTGAGCCGCGTTATTCAGCGGCTTGTTAATGAGTACGGAAAACGGTTGTCGGTACGCTATTGCATGGGCGGCATGCTATCGGGATGGAACAACTATCACGATACACTGCATGCGGTTAGCCGGCCTATACAAATGGGGCCAGTGTGGATGCAGGCAAAACAACTGACGGGTGTAGCGTTGAACGATACCATCTGGTTCACAGATCCGCCGGCATCTTCTTACCCGGCCTGTGTAGCAGTAAAGTGTGCTGCCCTGCAATCGGAGCAATTAGCTGCGCAATATCTTTTTAAGTTGCGGACTGCGGTGATGCTCAAAGCAAAAAATATTGCGCGGAAGGACGTGTTGATCTCCACGGCGGAGGAACTGGCGAAAGAGAATCCCTTGTTTGATGCGGGGAAATTTGCAGCGCAGTTAACAAGCCAGCAGGCTATTGATGCCTTCCGGGCGGATATGCAGGAAACAAAATACCGGGGCATCCATCGTTTCCCTTCATTATTATTACAGGTAAGAGATATCAGGAAAAGTTTACTGCTCACGGGAAACAGGCCCTTTGAGGCTATTACATCGTGTATTGACCAATTAGTTGCTGAATAAAATAAAATATCCGGATTATTTATCCGGATATTTTATTTTCCATTGTTCCAGTAATTCTTCAGCTTTGCCGGGTTCCAGGTGTTTAATAATAAAATCCAGTTTTTCTTCCCGCCGGTCGTCACCTTCTTTTGATTGAGGGGATCCGCAGTACCACAGGAAGGATAATCCCACTACCTGCCAGATAAGCTGGAGAAATTCTGACTGCCAGTTTTCCATTGTTTCCCGCATCATCTGTACGGCATATTCCGGTACTTCCGCGGGTTGCGAATGCGCCATCTGCTCATTCAGATAATCTTTCCATCCAAAGTACCAATGTAATGCTACGGAAGCAAAGAACAGGAATAGCGTTACCCAGAAGTAGGCTTTTCGCTTCAGGTAGGAGGGCTTTTTCTGATTTGTTTTCATAACCTGTAATATAACAGTGAATAAAAATTATACAGGTAAATGACTAACAAAATCAAGCCAGGCCTAATACCGGTTATATATTAGCTTCCGGCGCCATTACTGAGGAAATAGTGAAACAGTTTGTCTGAATGATGTGGTTACTTATTACCGGTGTCTTTTGTTTTACGGCTGGATTGCATTCCCAGGTAAACGGCAACGGCAATAATAACTACAATCAATGCGATCAGTGGTACTAACATAGTAAATGGTTTCTGGTATTCCTTCATTAATTATGCCATGTGTGTCGCCTGGAATGCTTGTTGTTGCTGCGTTTGCTGATGTGGATGGCACGATTTTGTAAGTGTATTTCAGGAAGAAATAAACCATATTACTCATTCTTAAATCAGGTTATTATGGAAAACATACTGAACCAACAACGTGATGAAGGAAAAGTAGCAAAGGCGATAGAAAATCAAACGGCAAAACTGCCGTCCGATACTTTTTTGTGGGCATCTATAGGTGCCATGGGATTGTCGCTGGCCCTGCAATGTTTAGGCAAGAAACATGTGAGCCTTTTCATTGGTCAGTGGGCAGCGCCCTTCCTGCTTTTCGGTATTTACAATAAGATAGTTAAGGTAGAAGGTAACGATTAGTTACATGGTGAATGAAGAGGTGAAAACAGCAGGCGTCTTTTTTGGCGCCTGCTGTTTTTTGTCAGATGGATTGCTGAGTGGGAAGTAAACTGCTGGTCATTAAGTTGCAACGCCAGGGTTGACGCAGCAGGAACAGTACCAGTGAGGCGATATCTTCGGGAATCAGCATTTCTTCTTTCTGCTGCATTTCCAGTTTTTTTTCTGCCGGCATATCCAGCAGGTCAGTGCCCACCAATCCGGGTTCAATAAGCGATACCTTGATATTCGATGACTGTACCTCTTTTCGCAGCGCTTCTGAAAAGGCCTGGATACCGGCTTTGGTGGCGGTATACACGGAGCTGTTGGCCGTTCTTACATCCGCGCTGAGGGAGCCGATAAACACAATCTGTCCCCTGCCTTTGTCTTTCATACGTTTCATTGCCTCATGTGAGCAGGCCAGGTGCGACAGCAGGTTGGTGTTGAGCACATATTGCCAATCGTCGTACGTGCCTTCCTCTATCCCCTTGAATGGCACCGCGGCATTATTGATTAGTATGTCGAGGCCTTCAAAATGTTCATCTACCTGTTTAAATGTTTCTTCAATCCCTTTTTTCTCTGCAATATCTGCTGTAAACCCATGCACCTTTCCCTCCATGCCAGCGTCTTTAAACGCCTGAATAGTATCGTTCAGCTCTGGCTCATGTCTGCCGAAAACCATCACCTTTGCGCCGTACGAGGCCAGCAGGAGGGCGGTAGATCTGCCAATTCCGGTGGTGCCACCAGTAATCAGGATTTTTTTTCCTGTCAGTTCTTCCGGTTCATATTTACCGATTGATGAAAAATTTGTTTGCTCCATAAGAATACTTTTTAAATGGTTTACTTCCAGGAGATGGTAATCTGCTGGTTTCCTTTGAGTTTAAATTCAAGATGTCCGTTGTCACACGGCGCGCCGTTTATTTCCGTTTTCTCATCTGTTACTTTGATCCGGGGCAGGGCAGTACGTTTCTGGATGGCTATCATACGCATATGACAGACTCCCTTTTTATGTCCCAATACCCGGAAGGTCACCGTTTTGCCTTTTATGGTAAAGCTGCTGGTGGGATAGTCGATGAAAATGAGGAGCGATTCGCCGGGAACCACGTAATAGTGGCGGGGAATCAAAGCAAAGGCAAGGCCGGAACCGTATACTTCCTGGCCTACGGTCCCCGACTTGTTCCAGCCCTCCTGTAGATCTTCCACGGGTATCCACAACTGATTCGCCACTTCCCCGGTTTTGGTGTCTTCTGACAGGCAATCTTCCGGTAACATGGGCGGATAATAATAGGCTGCCCGGTAAATATAGTAGCGTGTGTATTCACTGAGCAATAACCTGACAGATTCAGGTATGGGCAGGTTTTCCGACATCAGAAGATATTCCCCGAAGGAAGAAAAACACTCGGTTTCCTCGTAAACTGCCGTATATAGCGCATCCGGCAGGGGGAACAGTGCGAAAAAAGTGGGGTAATCTTTTGCATAACCATAATTGCAATCCCACAGCCATACATTTTTAAACATATTAGCGAGACAGAGAAAGCTGATATCCAGGAATACCTCTTCCTTTGTAAGGAGGTATAACTTCAATGCCGTAAAAGCAGAAAAAGCTGTATTGTTGGCCTGGTAAAAAATCTGAAATCCTTCTCCCTGCAACGAAAGACATGCTGCCTTCGCTTCCTGCAGATATATTTCTTCCTGCGTAAGCTCCCATGCCAGCAACATCACTTTTGCATAAATACCGGCTACATCTTTTTCTCCGCCTTTGCCTGGCGCAGTTTCCGCTTTTATTACTTCCAATGTTTCCATGTTATAGAACACCGGCCATTTATAATTAAAATGATGGGCTACTTTTATCGCGAAATCAAGGGATGAGAAAAGCATTTCCCTGATACTTTCATGTCCCTGTTTCATCAGCCTTACCAGGTTCATTAACGGGTGGTGAAGGTACCAGCTGTCCATTAACAAAGGAGTTTTATGTTCTTCCGATTTATCCAGCCTGTCCTGGGCTGCGGGAAGCCACCGGACCAATGTTTTATGTTTTTTATCATAGAAATCCGGTATCACCGCTACAAGATCCTTTATCATCTGCATTTCGCGCCGGCTCCATTGCTGGTAATCTATCAGGGGGAGCAAAACACTCAGCTGCACCATCAGTTCCGGGGGTGTTTTATAATCACACACATAAGCGTTCAGAAAAGCATGGCCATTTACCTGGCACCAGCTGCCGGCGCTGTGTTCCAGATCGTGCCATGTTTTATCCAGTATTTCCGGCCAGTGGTGATATTGTGTTGCCGGTTTGGGAAGATGGAGATATATTTCTGCCAACAGGTCCATAAATTGTTTAGACATGGCTATTTCGTCAGCGGGTGCTTTGTCGTCCATTACCACAAATGCGTCGCTAATGGTGTAGGTTTTGCCCGCCTTTAAGGACTGTCCATCTGAAACAGGCAGCATAAAGCCTATATCAGGCCATGTGCCCCCTACTGAATTACTGGCGGATGTTTTCGTTTGCTCACAGTATTTATCAAGGGATGTTAGGTTTTGAAGATATAGTACGGACCCCGAGCCAGGTTCCTTTATGCTGAAATAGATCATTCCTGTACGCGGACCGTTTTGTGAAAGATGTATGTCACCTTCCGGGATACCCTTGTAACCACTTCGTTTCAGTGGCATAATATCACGTGGCCAGTAGTGAAAGATGAGCGGAGCAATTGGTGTAACGGTTGTTTTACAACGAATCGCCGAGTGTCCGTTATTATAAAGGTCCAGCGTTACCACATAGGAAGCCGCCAGCGTTTGCAGATGAAAAACAGCCTGGTTCTTTTTCCTGACAGTACGTTTGATCACGATCTTGTCGTGCGGGGCATATACCGCCCTGAAAGTAATACGGGCGCCTTCCGGCCACTCGGCCAGCACCCATAAGGCATCTCCTGCGCAGTATACATAGTAATGACAGGCGCCGGATGGCTGGTAAAAGATCTCTTTTAATTCGGGATTATTGAATATTTCATTAATGGCCGTTGCATGAGGTGAAACTCCTTCCATAATCATATATTTAAGCATGCTCCAGGGTTAAAATATGCAGGCACCACAAGGTGATCAGCAAGAGTTGTATACCGGCATCCAGCAGGTATATTTTTGATATCACTGCTTTGGATACATATATCACATCTACCAGCAGTAATACAAGTGCTGTGCCTGCGCCAATAATCAATATTCCCGTTGTTGCAGCCCCCGGATGCAAGGCCGCGTTTAATAAGGTACATCCTGTTACCGCCAGGAGTGCACCTACTGTTTTTACGAGCCATACATCCGTTTTGTGGCCGGTGATTGTTTCAAAGCTGGTATAATACACCAGCGGCCAGATGCCTGTAACCAGGAAATAGATTCCCTGTATCCATAACACTGTTTCAAGTATTTGCGTCATGCACTTTGGCGTTAATTATTAAACACCGCATAAAAATCCGTACCAGTCGGGAGGTCAGAACGGAAGACAACAAAAAGCCTGTTACATAGCACACACAGGCATTGTGAACGTGGATGAAAAGCCACGGACTGATATTTAGGAGAGGACAGATTGTACAATGTTTTACAGGGCTTCCATATTAATGAAGCCAGTGGTGCTGGATGGCTTCCATCGATTGGCCTTTGGTTTCCGGCACCAGCTTATATACCGTTATAAAAGCGAATACACAGCATAATGCAAAGCACCAGAATGTTTGGGGCGTTCCTACAGATGCCAGCATAACGGGCGTTAACTGCCCCATGATCGCATCGGCGGTCCACATTACCATGATGCTGAGCGACAGTGCCTTCGCGCGTATGCTGTCAGGGAATATTTCGGCTGCAATCACAAACTTCAACGGGCCGATAGAAAAGGCGAAGCAAGCAAGGAAAGCCAATACACAAAGCAAGAGATAGATGCCATTAACGGCGCCTGCATAAAAACAGATGCCGGTCAGCAACAGGCTCACCGCCGCGCCGGCTGTTCCCCACAGATATAAGGGGCGCCTGCCAAGACTGTCTACTTTCCAGATCGCAATAAACGTAAAGAGTACGTTTGCTGCGCCAAAAAACAGCTGGCTGATGAGGGAGCTGTCCAGCGTAAGCCCGGATTGGTGCAGTATAGTAGGCCCGTAATAAATAATGGCGTTGATCCCGCTGAACTGTGAGAATAACGGTAGCAGGATGGCAATCAACAAGGCACGGCGGTAGCGCGGCGCCAGCAATTGCGTATAACCGGTGGCGTTATCTTCCGTTAAAGTATGCCTGTGCTTCAGCCAGCGGGGGCTTTCCGGAATAAACGCGATACCCAGTAAAAAAAGCAGTGCGGGGAAAATGCCCACGCCAAACATTTTGCGCCATACCTCCAGGCCGGTGATCAGCAGCCATCCGCTTTGGGCGGGCGTGGCTGCATATTTCAGGAGCAGCGCATTGCTGCCATAGGCGCTGAAAATACCGATGGTCACAGCCAGCTGGTAATAGGTAACCAGCCGGCCACGCAGGTGGTCGGGGGCAATTTCAGAGAGATAAAGGGGTACCACACTGGAGGCGATACCTACCGCCATGCCGCCAAGTATGCGCGCTGCAATGAGCCAGGAAAATACCGGGATAAAGGTGCAGCCCAGCGCGGTGAGTACAAACAGGGCTGCTGAAAGGAATAACAACTTTTTTCTGCCAAGCCGGTCGCTGATGTCGCCGGCAAAAATGACCCCGGCAATACAGCCTGCCAGCGCCGACGAAACAAACCAGCCCAGTTGTGCGGGCGACAAAGAAAACCGGTGCTCCACAAAAGGAAGGATACCGGATACTACGGCCATGTCAAAACCAAAAAGGAAGCCGCCCAGGGAGGCTACCAGCGTAATAAAGGTGAGATGTTGACCGTGTTGCTGCATGTTCAGGTGGATGCTATTTGTTGATAAACCGGATGCGATGATTTTAAAAAAGCTTTGATCAGTTTCACCGGTTCCCCGTTATTGCTGGTAATCCGGCAGTCTGTCGCCGCCGCCGGTATCACGAAAGTTTCCGCATAGTGATACATATTCGTATGCCCGTTGGCGGTAGTAACCGTTATTGTACTGCCTTCTACGAGCATCATCACCAGGCAGTTGCCGTTGGTAGTTATATTAACGCTGTTGCTGAATTCCAGCCGGTGCACATCATAAAAATGTGCCGCATGTGTAGGCAGGTGTACCAGCCGGTAGTCTGCCTCTTGTTCTATTATCACAGGGGCAGCAATGAGTTGCTCTTTTACTGCCTTGCCCTGCCTGCTGAAATCCAGGTTGTGAAATGCATGCGCTATATTGATGGCCCTTGGTTTTCCATCCAGGCCGGGCCGCAGCCAGTCGTACATTTTAAATGTAAAAATGTACGGGGTGGCGCTGATTTCCAGTACCAGGTTATTGGCGCCGGCGCTATGTACAGTTCCGTTAGGCACCAGGAACAAGGTATGTTTATCTGCTGTATGTTGTTGTACAAAATCTGTTATTTCTACCGGAATACCAAGATCCCGGCTGTTTTCCAGTTTGGTTCTGAACACTCCGGGATCAATTCCATCCTGGAAACCCAGGTATACAGCGGCGCCGGCTTTACAATCCAGGATGTAGTAAGTTTCATCCTGCGTAAATGTTTCACCGAAATGTGTGCGGATATAATCCATGGTAGGATGGCATTGAATGGAAAGATTGCCGCCGTCGAAGGTATCTAGGAAGTCGAACCGGATGGGGAATTCATATTTGAAGATCGGGGCATGATTGCCGAGGATAGCCCTGTGCTGCGCATACATCAGCCATTCGAAGGGGATTTCCATCAGGTAGCCATCGCTTTCAAAGAGCACCCCGTTTTCCGGAACAATCAATTCAAAAGACCATGCGTAATTTACTTCTTCGGTGTTGATACCATTGATATGTGTTTTCAGCCACTGCCCGCCCCAGGCGCCGGCTTCAAACCAGGGCCGCACCCGGAACGTGGAATGAACAAGGTGGTCAATTCCCGCCAGCAGATCTTTACTGAATGCCCAGGCAATATGATCCGGCCATTGCGTATCTGCCATGATGTGGATACGTGGCAGCAGGGTTTGCTTATAATGATTGAGCACTACCCAATCCACGAAGTAAAACCGTTTATACATTTCCGTACTGCCGCCGGCGGTATGGCAGCCCAGGTTAGTAATAGTGCCTGCGCGCATACGGTACTGTAATTCATTCTTGGGCAGGTCCAGGTACACCAGCGGGGCAGCGGTATGGGTGAGCCCGGCGCCGACGCCCCATACAATGTGAAGGTCATAGGGGCCATCGAATGACAATGCCGCCAGTTTCTTTTCATCAAAGAAATCAGTGAGCTGTAAAGATGTCTTTCTACCCCACAGCTCACCTTCGTTGCCAATAAAGGGATCGACCAGCTCCTGAATGTTATCACTGTTTTTTAGCAGGCAATGCGTATCATGCCATTTAACGTTTACGCCTATACGTGTAAATTCCGCTTGCAGGGCAGCGCTGATCTTATCCCAGAAAATACCTGCATAGCCGTCAATCAGCACCACCGGGTGCTGTACCATCCATCTGACCAGTGATTCGTATCCTGTCTGTATCTTCCCATTGCCCAGCGGATGGGCCGGGTACCTGTTATAGGTACCTGGCGGTGGGGTGGCTGCATGTTCCGGCAGCAAGGGCTGTGCTGATTCTCGCCAGATCATAATCTTATTTTTTTTCCACACGGATCATTATTACTCCCTTGCCGGGAATGGAGAAACTTTCGGGAACTGTGTGTTTGTTTGTTTCCAGTATATCGCTTTCTGAAATATTTAAAGCAGTGGTTTTATTTTTTGATGTTAGTGTAGCCGTGGCCGTATGATCGGAAGTATTTACCAGTTGCAGCAATACGCCATTGCCGTCTGCCGGAGGATAGAGGTTTTCCACAAGTACATTTTCCCCGCTGATGTTAAAGAACAGGCTTTCCGAAGGAGCGCCGTTTGCAGCGGCAACAACTGGTGGCTGGTGATTTTCCAACCCGTTTTTGTTAACCGCAGTGGCATCAAATGGGCCATGCACCTGCAGATAGTAATGAAAGGTGGCGATGCCTTCCTGGTCCCTCCGGAAATTGGTATGCCACAGGTTATTCATTACCCAGGAAGAAATGAGCGGCTGTTGCTCTATAAAGGAAATCCAGCGGGGAGAGTTGTGCAGGCCGCCGAGTAGTCCTGCAGTAGGGTATTGACCTATTTCAAACAGGGGCGCATCGGGAGCGGACCAGGTAACGCCTGTATTTTTCCCGGATACATCTACCCAACGTTGCTGCGTATACCAGTTCCTGTTAGTATGGGGCAACTGATCAGCCTCAGCGGTTATATTTCCCCAGGGGATGTTGTAACGTACCTGTGCACCGGGGATACGGAACGGAAATACAAAGTGTACGCTTTCCTTGCTGCCAATGGCAGTTTTATCAATCGTGTTAGTCAGCATCACCTGGTCTGTACCTGCAGCGAGTTGTATTTCACGGGTGAGGGAGCGCGCGCCGGGTGCGGGTGTGGTGATCAGCAGGCTAACCACCAGCGGGCCTTTTTCCTTTACCTGGATGTTTGCCTGTCCGCTGTATTGTATTCTTTCAGCAGCGTCACCAGGCATATAGGTGTATTGGTTCAATCCTGCGGAATCGGCAAAGTTGCCGCTATAGCCTTTTTTAAGCAGCTGGATGATGTTGCCTGTCTTTGGATTTACCTGGACGGAGTAAATGCCGTTATCGAGGCTACTATTCGTAACTGTCGCTTTTTTAAACGGCGCTCCGGCGCCAGGATGAATCGTAAAGCGTTGTTTAGAGAAAGGAGGAAGCGCGGTGGCAAGGAAGGCGAGTTCGCCGGTGCTAAGCCGCTGGGAGGGCAGTTTCCTGCCGTTAAGATCTTTTACAAGGTCGCCGGAGGTACTGAGGGCGGCGGGTATGCGCACCAATGTGGTACGGGAATGTCCCAGGGTATTGTAAACGTCTATAGCGGATGTGATAGTGTTGCCGGTATATCCGTTGCCGTTAGTGCTGCTACGCAGCAGCGCTTCGGACCGGCCCCGGGCATTCAACGCAAAGCGCTGTTTAAACTGCCATTGGGCAACGGCTTTAGGATCCTTCGGATCAGACACGCTATTGAAAGCGCCCCAGGTGTGTTCGTTGAACATGATGAGGTCCGTCCAGGTGTTGCGGAAGGAGTCGGCCGGGTAACCGGTTTTTCCCCTGATAGCCCAGATAGCGCCGGCCTGTTGCAGCCGGTCAGATGCGTTCCTGTTGATGGCGGTTTCTTTTGCAGCAGAAGCGATGCCATCCGTCCAGTATTCAGTATAGTCGCCGGTGAACACAGGAATTTTGTCTTTCCATCCGGCTTCAAAGTCGTGGAAAAATTGCTTTACCGAGGTAATAATCAGTTTGGGAGATGTATACCGCTCGTTCCATGCTTTTACTGCGTCCGGCAGCTCAGGGTCTATGGGGGCATTGTCGCTCATAGCCCAGGTGAGGAGCGTCATATTATAGGGAAAGTGGTTGTGCTCCAGCTGGGAGAGATAATCAAAAAGATAGGGATTGAGGAAATTATCGGTGGGTTTGCCGGTGTAATAAGGCTTGGGGTCTTCTACGGTAAAGAAGTTGGGTATTTTGCTTCCTTTCAGCGTATAGCCGATAGAGTAGGGCGACGACTGCCAGAAGAGCACCTGTTGTTTCCCGGAGGCATCCAGCCAGTAGAAGGGTTTATCGCGCCATTGCCCGGAACTGCCGATGCGGTCGTTGGCATTGGGTGCGCTGAGGAAGTACTTCATGCCGGTAATGGCCGATTGACTGATGAGTCCCCAGGAGGCGCCTGGAACATCCCCCTGAAACATGGTGTTGATGTTAATGCCGTAGTCTTTTGCGAGCCGGGCCCCCAAAGAAAACAGTTGCAGCAACTGCGCGGATGAAGTGGCGCTGGTATTGGTGTTGGCGTAAGTCCCGTCGAGGTTGATCCAGCCTTTTTTTACGGCTTCGCGGAAAGTTTGTTTCTTTTCATCGTTGGCGGCGGCGAGGTATTTATCTACCACCCAAAGCGCTTCCGTGCTCCATTTGAAGCGAGCTTCCGGCGGATAGCCGGCCGTACGGGCGGCTATTTTAATTGCTTCATCGATGTTGTTCATATGAATGGCCAGCACTTTTGCCTGTACGTTGGTATAACCTACATCTACATGTGAGTGGGGCATGAGGTATACGTTCCATTGCCGGGTGGGTGAAACAATGCAGCGGGCGGTATAGGTTTGTCCGGCACTGAACAGGCGAACAAACAACTCGGTGTCTTTGTCTATTGCTTCGCCGGGCAGCGGCAGCTCATAGTCCGCGATGCCATCGGGACTGGCTGCCAGCGCGAGACTGTCTTCATGGCCATTAAAATACATATACACCATTGCGGGCTGATAGCTTTTGCCGCCGTGAAAGCGCATTCTTACCATCCGGGCGGGAGTGCCGTGATGATTCAGGTAAGCGATAGTGGATTGCAGTTCAATGCTGGTAAAGGATGTCTGCTGCTGCGATATTTCAGCGCCGGCAGGAGAAAGGGCTAAATTCCCATTATGTGAACCGGGAAATTCCAGGTCCCGTGCGCTGGCATGGGCAGCCGGAAAGCAGCTACATAACAGGAGTTTTGCTATTATATGCTTCATATGTACAAACATACGGACATATTTCAATATTCGGAAAGGATACGGGGTTAAAAAAAGGGCTGACCATAGTTTGGTCAGCCCTTAAAAACGTAATGTTATATGTTAGAAACCCGGGTTATTTGGCAATAACTTCGGGTTTACATCGCTTTCCTGTTTAGGAACAGGGAATAGCAGTTGTTTCGCGGCGAACGTAGCGCCGAATACAGTTTTATGTCCTACGAAGTCGTCCCAGTTGCCGGTTACATCGTTGTGAACTTTCCGGGTCCGTATCATATCGAACCACATTTTATTTTCGAAGCACAGTTCAAAATACCGTTGAAGCCATACTTCGCGCTCAAAAGCAACTTGTGATAGCGCGCCCAGCGGCGCCAGCTTAGCCCGGGCACGGATGGCGTTTACATAACGAAGAGCATCTGCATTAGGTCCGCCTTCTGCACGGTTAGAGGCTTCTGCATACATCAGGTACACATCTGCCAGGCGGTACAGCGTATAGTTAAGATCTGATTTGGCCGTGCTTACCACCGCTAAAGAATCAAACCACTTGTAGATGTAGCGGCCCTTAAAAGTAACTGTATCTGTACCAGGGTCTTTCCGCTTGTACTTGGTATAAAAGAATTGTCTTTCCTGTACCCTTTTATCACCGGCGGGGAATGAAGCAATAAACTGCGGAGTAGGATATACAGATCCATATTCATCAGAGTACTTTGAAATGCCTGCGTAGTTTGGAATGGTAAGCGGTGTAAGCGGATTAAGGCTTGGTACGGAAGCGGCGTACTGCACCTGGAAAATGAACTCCCCGAGATTTTTATTGGCGGGGTTGATCATATTCGTGTATTCCGGGAACAGGAAATAGCCACCGTTTGCAATCACCGACTTGGAGGCTGCTGCTGACAGTGCATAGTATTGATTACCGCCATTGATGGCCGCGCCGGCATAAGTCAGGTATACATCTGCAAGAAGTGATTGAACAAGCCCCATTGATACTTTACCCGTTTTATCTGACCAAGGCAGTGTGGATTTTGCCGCAGTGAGCAGATCCGGGATAATGATCTCATCATAAATCGCTTTCGCTTCTGTACGGGGCAGGTTCAGGTTGAGATCTTTGGGCACTTCGGTCACTTTGGGAACCGCGCCGTATAATCTTACCAGGTGAAAATAATAAAGCGCACGCAGCGTATGTGCTTCTGCCAGCATGTTGGTTTTATCTGCATCCGACACTGCGGCCTGTGGCAGCTTTTCAATGGCCAGGTTACAGGCGCCTACGCCCATGTATAAACGTTGCCACCAGGTATCCACATAAAAGGAAGTAGCGTTATAACTGAGGTTCTGAAAGGTGGCAAACCCGGTTTGCCCGAGATCACTGTTGGCCTTACCTGTCATGAATTCCATCAGGTTATAAGTGTTACCGCCATAGGAAGATGGTTGTCCCTGTAAGAAACCTTGCAGGTATTGGTACGATCCGTTTGCCAGCGCGCGTGCTACTTTTGGATCAGAGAGGTCAGCATCCGGCGGAAGAAAATTCGTGGGCTTTTGTTCCAGGAATTTTTTGCAGGAGCAACTGAGCAACACCAGCAACGCGAGTATAATATGTTTAGTCGTTTTCATTTTCATATTTTTTTAATCACAAAAAAGGTTATCACATCAACGGGTACACGATTTCATCAGAAATCAAGATTCACACCCAGGTTCCACACGCGCGGGCGGGGATAAGGGAAGAAGTCGATGTTCTGTGAGAATCCGGTGTTGGAGCCATAACCAAAGTTAAAGGTGTCTACTTCAGGGTCATAACCGGTGTATTTGGTAATGAGGAAAAGATTTTGCACGCTGCCATAGATGCGGAACCTGCGGATATGGCTTCTTTGCATCCAGGATTCAGGGAAGGTGTAACCCAGGGTAAAGTTCTGTCCCCGGATATAGGAACCGTCTTCTACCCACCAGGTATCAAAGTGGGAATCCTGTGTAAATTTATAACTGCGCACCTGGGCAATATGTGTATTCTGATTTTCCGGCGTCCATGCATTCAATACGGTGGCGAGGCTGTTAGCCAGCGTCTGACGGTCTTCCACAGAGTGTTTGAATGCAGCAGCTGTATTTACGCCCTGTACAAAACGGATATCAAAAGTAAAATCCCATCCTTTGTATTTGATGGTGCTGCTGAAGGTACCGGTCCATTTTGGATAGGCGCGGCCTATGATATCATACACCGCATTGCCGGCAGCATCGTATTCGTATTTCCTGTCGCCCGGCAGGAGGGAGTGTTTGGCTGCTTCTGCTGCTTCATCCGTACCATAGGTACCTAACCTTTTCATTCCGTAGAAAGAACCGATAGGCTCGCCTACACGCAGGATATTGGTTTGCCCCAGGAAATTGGGACCAGGGAAGATATCTGCGTTACCATCGTTGAGCGTGAGAATTTTATTTTTATTGGTAGCAAAAACGAAGGTAGTGGACCAGGTAAAGTTTGGTTTCTGGATGTTTACCGTATTCAGGTTTACTTCCAGACCGGTGTTTCTTACTTCACCTATATTTTTATACACATTTGGTGTGTACATACCGGCAGACCACGGAATAGGTGTTGCCAGCAGGAGGTCTGATGTTTTACGGTTATAGTAATCCACGTTCAGGTTAATGCGGTTATCCCACATCCCCAGTTCCACACCGGCGTCTATCTGGTTGGAACGTTCCCATTTGAGATCGGAGTTACCAATATACCCGGGTACAAGTGTTGGCTGGTTGGCGCCGCCTATTACGGTTTGATCGGGACGGTACTGTGGAGAGTACTGGAACTGACCAATTTCCTGGTTACCAGAGGTACCATAACTGGCGCGGATCTTCAGGTTGTTGATGGTTTTATTGCCTTTCAGGAAGTCTTCCTCAGAAACGCGCCATGCGGCCGCTACGGAAGGGAAGAAGGCGAACTGGTTGTCTTTACTGAATTTGGAAGATCCGTCATACCTCGCAGTAGCGGTAAAAAGATACTTATTCTTCAGGTTGTAGTTAACACGGCCATAGTATGAATTCATTGACCACGGCTGCGTTTCTGAAGTGATGTTGTTACGTACGGATCCTGCCGCCAGTGAATTCCACTGGAAGTAATCCGACAGGAAATTTTGTGTTTCCGCCAGGGCATTTTCATTACTGAATTGCAGGAAGGAAATACCCACTACTGCGTTTAAGCTGTTATTATTTTTGAACTGTTTGTTATAAGTAAGATAGTTTTCTGACTGCCAGTATTTGTTGTAGTTAGTAGTGATCCTGGCTATACCGCCCTGATCCTGCGACAGGTGAGGAAGATTGCCGGCGGAATAGAAATTGGCTTTATTGCTGATCTGATCGTAACCAAAGTCGGTTTTAAAATTCAGGTCTTTAGTGATCTGGAACTGCATGTAAAAATTGCCAAGGGTATGTACCTGGTTATTGAGGGTATACCTGTTCTGCGCAATCTGTACAGGATTTGGGCCTCCTTCAAGACCGTCAATATCATAGTTGCCTGCCCAGGAGCCGTCGGGATATCTTACCGGTACAATAGGCACTTCTTCCGTTACCATTCTCGGTACGTTTAAGGAACCGTTACCATCAGACACCACTCTTTGCGTGCTGGATACGATATTCAGGCTACCGCCAATTTTCAGCCAGTCTTTCACCTGGTCATCGAAAGTGGCCCTGGCAGAATATCTTCTGAACCATGATTCTATCATTAAACCATTCTGATCCAGGTAACCAAGGGACGCGCTATAGAGCAGTTTGTCATTACCTCCCTGGAAGTTCACCTGGTGGCTGGTAGACACGGCCGGTTTATAGGTTTCTTTTTCCCAGTTGGTGTTGTACAGCGGTTTGTCGTTCTCGTCAAACAGCAGCGGGAAATGCTCATGATCCAGGATAGCGGTGGGTGTCCAGGTGCCGTGGTCCGGATCGAACTTGGTGGCATTGGCAAATGATTCGTTATATACTTTTACAAATTGCTCTGAATTTAAGGTGGGAAGATGACTGGCCAGTGTACTTACGTTTACGTCGCCCTGGTAGCTTACCTGGGTCGGACCGGCCTTACCACGTTTGGTAGTGATCATAATTACACCGTTGGCGCCTCTCGCACCATAAATAGCAGTGGAGGAGGCATCTTTCAATACTTCAATGGAAGCGATATCATTCGGGTTGAGCGCATTTGCATCAACACCCGCCACTCCATCTACTACATACAAAGGATCCACAAAAGAGTTGATAGAACCGATACCGCGGATACGCACCTTAGCTGCCTGGCCGGGGGCGCTGCTGTTGATGTTTACGTCCACGCCGGCTACCTTGCCCTGCAGTGCCTGTGAAATGTTGGGAACAGGCTTATCCATTACCTGCTCGCCTTTAAGGGACGCCACCGCACCGGTGAGGTCAGATTTTTTTACGGATCCGTAACCAATTACCACAAGGTCGCTTAAGGTACTTACCTGTACTTCCAATGCTACATTGATGGTGGTTTGATTACCAACCCTGACCTCCTTGGTGCCGAATCCGGTGAAGGAGAACACCAGCACGGCGTTTTCGTTGGGCACCGACAGGGAGTATACGCCGTCTACATTGGCGATGGTTCCGCTGGAAGTGCCTTTAATGGCCACCGTGGTGTTTGGAATGACGGTCCCGTCAGCGGCGCTGGTAACTTTACCGCTTATTTTGATCTGGGCCATTGCATGCATGGAAATTAGGAGGCATGCAAGCACATAAAATAGTTTTGCTTTCATAACAAGTCTTTAGTGATGAGGTAATATTAGCCGGTGTTTCAGTTGATAGTAGTCACAGGAGCTATACGTGGAAGTCCCTGTGATAACAAGTGAGATTAGGTTTTAAGATTATGGTAATACTATGTTTTTTAATAAGATCCGGTTGACGAATAAATAATAACTGAGCAGGCCCAATTGTTTATTCTACTGCTGATTAATTGCCCACTTTTTTAAAAGTGTAATGGCATCTGATAAAACACCTGCTTCTCCACGAAAATTTCCCGATCCTTTTGGCGTGCCAGTCTGAACGTCGTACCATTCAAAGAAGCCATTCTGAGCAATGACGCGATCGGTCATGGGTTTAAGCTCTGCTACGGCTTCCTGTATAAATCCGTTTATAATAAGCGCCTGGATCATGCGTCCGCCGAACCAGGTCCAGTCGCCGGCATTCTGATACACATAAGGATGCATATTCGGGAACTCCTTTGCCGGGTAAGGAGGATACACCGTGATCCCTATGGTTGCAAACTTTTCTTTAGCGGCGGCCTGAGTCATTTGCCGGTTAATGGCCGCTATTTCTTTTGGTGTATGAAATCCTGCCAGTATTGCGCAGGCAGTGCCCCCGGTATAGAGGATCTCTTTTTCGTTGAATGAGGGGGAAAACGGGCTTCCGTTCAAATAAAGATGTGGTATGTATTTCTGTGCCCTGTTATCCCATAAATGTTTGCGTACATTTTTCCGGATATCTGTTGCTATTTTGCTCCAATCCTTTTGTGCCCGGTAGTTTGCTGGTTTGATTGCCAGGAAATCCTGTATCGCCATCACAAACATGGCGTTATCATAAATATCGACCGCCCATTTTGTTTTTTCATTGATCGCCACGCCCCAGCCGGTTTCGGGTTGCACGTCGCCCCAGTCGATGGTCGTAGCGCCTTTAATCAATCCGTATTTTTCCGACCAGCGCTCTTTCAGCAGATAGGCCATAGAGGCTTCCATCCGTTGCAAAATCGTTTTATCATTTATGGCCAAAAAAAGGAAGGCTTTATCGCCGGTAACAGCCACATATTTTCTAACCGCCTGTATCAGGGAAGATTCCTGATCGGTTTCCACGGTATTCTTATGAGCGGCCCATTGGGGAGCCAGATCGGAGTACCGGTACTGGTAGCCCACAGTTGCCTTTTCGCGTGGAATAACGCCGTCGGGTATATTTCCATCTGTGCCTTGCATACGGAAAAACAGCAACAGCATTTCTTTTACCTGATCATGAGGTAATACCTGCAGCGAGCCATTAATGAAAGTATTGAAATCCCTGATCCATACTTCGCCGTAGGAAGTGCCGGCAGAGAAACCGGTGAGTAGTCTTAATGCGCGGGCCTGTACAGTATCCAGCCGGCTATCTGCTAATACAGCTGCCGCCAGGGTCCTGGTGTTATCCTGGGCAGTCGCGTTTCCCGAAAGGAATACAGGAGCAGTGATGCCAGCAATAAACGGAATTATAGAAAAGACTTTTTTCATAATGTGGCCCCGGATATTATGTACAAACATATAAACATAATTTAATTATTGCAAGAAAAGTTTTTAACATAGCTATAACAGGCAACTTGCTTTATAAGCCGTTGATTATCTGGATGCTATATGATGATGGACGGCAAGACAACAATCCTCTGCAGAGATCCTGTTTTTTTCTCCGGAACATACATACGTTCAAAATAAGGGGGGCTAAAATTGTTTTTCTTGTTTATTTCCAGTTGCTTTGCAGGCATGAATTTGAGTATAGATCATAAAAATCCTTTACCACTTCATATACAGGCGGAAAACCTGTTGAGGAATATGATAAAAGATCCACAGTACGCAGGTGGAAAGTTTTTACCCAACGAAGTCCAGTTAGCAAAACAGCTGGCTATCTCCCGATCTACTTTACGTCATGCTTTAAACAAACTTGTATACGAAGGATTGCTGACCCGGAAAAAAGGAGTAGGCACCAAAGTGGCGGAAGCTGCCATCAGCTCTAAATCCAAGAACTGGCTGAGCTTTACACAGGAAATGACCGCGCGCGGCATCATCATCAAAAATTTTGAGCTGCATGTCACCTGGGTATTACCGGATGAAACCATCGCCAATTTTTTTGAGATCAGTCCAACTAAGAAAGTACTTAAACTGGAACGCCTGAGAGGGAAGGCAGAAGGCCCTTTCGTATATTTCATTTCCTATTTCCATCCACGGGTAGGGTTAACCGGAGAAGAGGATTTCAAACGTCCTTTGTATGACATCCTGGAGAAGGATTACATGACAGTAGCTACTTTATCCAAAGAGGAAATCAGCGCCAGATCAGCGGATAAATTTATTGCGGCTAAACTGGAACTGGAACCTGGCCACCCCATCCTTGTAAGGAAACGGTTTGTATACGACCAGGGCGAACGTCCGATTGAATATAACCTGGGTTATTACCGGGCAGACAGCTTCGTGTATACCGTGGAAAGCAGAAGAGAATAGTTTAATCTTTCATCAAAATACAACGGCTCAGCATTAATACACAGGTATTAATACTGAGCCGTTCTGTTTTACGGTTACGGGCACTGTTTATAGCTTAGGAGCGGCTGCCACGTTTTTTGTAACTACCGGCCATACACCTGGTGCAGGGAAGCTTACGCCTTTGTTAGCGCCTCTTACGCCCGCATCCTGTCCGAAGTAATACAGCGGCCAGCCTTTGTAGGTTAATTGTTTTTTGCCAGCAACGGTAATGCTGCCAAATAGTGTTTTATCGAGAGTAGACGGTACTACAATCTGGTCTGTTTCATAAATAGGCCATACCGCATTGTTGGAAAAATCAGGTTTGGTGAACTTGTTGATATTAAAACTGTCTTTAACGAAAGAGTAAAGTGTAAGACCCTTACCATCACTGAAATACAACGTTTTACCGGTACCCTCGGTGTGATTTTCCAGGTAGTTTTTACCATCGGCGCCTACCAGCTGGGCATTGATCAACTGTATGGTATAGTCAGGTTTGGCTACATACCAGATATTGCCAACGCCTTCCCCATCTGTTTTACCGGGCGCTTCACGCACATTTACGCCACCCACAGCAGGTGCAAAGTAATACAGGGGCCATCCTTTGTAAGCAGTTTGTTTTTTGCCATCGATAGTAGTGATGGTGGTGAAGTCTTTGATGTCCAGACCAGTGCCAAGTGCAGTCTGGGAAAGGTTATCGCCGGCATAATAAAGAGGCCATACTGCTGCGCATCCACCGGCGCAGTTATTTTTGCCATCAAAGTCGTTGGAGAAATAATAAAGGGAATTACCGTCCACATCTGTCAGGTGATTTCCCAAAGTGGCGCTGGCACTGAGTTGTACCAAGGGCTTAGGCGCAGGAGTGTCGGGATTGTCATCGTTTCCGCCGCAGGCGCTGAAGAAAACGATACCAGACAAGGCTATCAATGAAAGCAGGGTGTTTTTTACGGAGTTCATGCTGTTAAAATTTTTTTTTGAAATTTGAAATAATCAATACGCTATTGCGGGTTGTTGGTCAGTAACAACCTGTTTCGGTAATCCGTACCTATGCGTATTCGATAAAAACAGTAAAAAGGTTGTCTCCCCCGCAAAATATTTTCAGCTATTTTTGTTGCTATGGTCAATGAGCGTTTCTATTCAGAGCAATATGAATCACAGGAAAGGGATACCCGGCTTGTAATGGACGTCATGTCTGTGTACCTGTATCCCCTGGAAACATTTACCATTACAGACGCTGTGAACCGTGTGGGAGAAATGAAAGGCACCAGGGTCAGCGAAATATTGAAGCACCTGGTTGCAGCCGGACTGGCCATTAAAAATGTAACGGGCAATTATTCCCTGGTACCGGAAATGAATTTTCTGCTGTTCCCGGTAAATATAAAGCAACCTGCTTATTCGGTGCTGCTCCAAAGAACGCAACACGCAGTGCATGCGTTTTACAGCATGAGCGCCCGGTTGCAGGACCTGCAGCAATTGCTTACCGCTTATTTTACAGGCGACCGCTTTTTATTATCACCTCCTGTAAGGAAACTGGAAATGGAGCTGGATGAGTATCAACCTTATTTATCCTACCTGCTGTACTTCCCGGCCTATGCAGAACTGTTACCTTTTTTCAGCCAGGAAAGCCTTGACCGGATGGTATCTTTTGCCTTAAAATATAACCTGCTGAAAATGCCGCCGGTGGAAGAACTGGAGCGTTTTCGCCGGCAGTATGGTGCGGATTTTCCTGAGTTGTCACTATTACAGGGGCATCTTAATTTGCCTCCGGCAGATAAAACAGCAGATGACCTTTATGCACAGGCGGTGACATTACTGTACAGCGGGCAACCGGCAAAAGCACTGACATCCTTTGAAAAAGGAATCAAACGTCAACGGCAGTACGATAAAAAGAACAGCCTGCCGCTATCGCCGTTGTTTGCTTTTTATTATGCATTCACACTGGCGGTGTTGCCCGGTGAGCAAACGAATCCACTGATCGCTAAAATTGTAGCGGCTTATGAACGCAAGCTGTTCCCGGCTATTACCCCGGCCGTTTGTTTGCTGCATTTTCATGCAGGCCGGAAGGAGAAAGGCGAGCAGTTGTTATTGCTGATACTGGAAGGAGGGGAGGGCAACCTGCTCAGCTACCTGTCTGTATTGTGTTTGCAGCTGCTGCATCCCAAAAGTAAATTGTTGCGCACTTTTAGTACTACCGTTGCAAGATTGCTGGCATTAGGCATGGAGCGTCACTACCGGTTACTGACCTACGAATATTTATATTTATTTAAGGGAGATGATTACCAGGGATATGAAAGTATGTTCATGGAAGCCGGCGCCATTGCCGTGCACCCACCGGTATTTTCCCAGATGGAACAAACGCCCGACTGGGAGCGGCTATTAAATACGCTGCTGGGCGCAGATACACATCTTACAAAAAAAGAAAAAAATGTAGTGACCTCCCGGTTAATTTACCTGATAGATTTTGACCGGTACAAAATCCAGCCGGTGCTGCAAACTTCCCAGGGCAATAACACCTGGAGCAGCGGCCGTAACGTAGCATTAAAGAAACTGAAGGAAGGGAAGGCGGAAGCCATGACAGAACAGGACTTCAGGATAGGCGCCACCGTACAGAAAGATCATTATTATAACTACGACGGGGAATCTTATTCCTTTGCTGAAACGGTATGGGGAGAAATTGCCGGCCATCCGTTATTATTTTCTGCAGATGATATCACTGTTTCCGTGGAAATAGTAAAAGCCCAACCGGAGCTGAGCGTTAACAGGTCGGGGCAAGGCTATACTTTCAGCGCCAACGTGGATGATTATATCAGTGAAACGGTATTTGTAAAGGAAACCAACACCCGCCTGAAGATCATCCATCTCACCGCGCAGCAGCGGCGGCTGCTGCAAACATTGCAGCAGATCCCCATGGTGCCGGCAGCCGGGAAAGACAAGCTGATCCAGGTACTGAAGAGCATTGGCGCGCACCTGACCATCCATGCGGATGTGGGCGATATGGCCGCTAATATCAGCCGGCGGCCCGGCGACAGCCGCATTGTAATACAGCTGCTGCCTCTGGGCGATGGATTGAAAGCCGGTATTTATGTAAAACCATTTACCAGTGACCCGCCGTATTGCAAGCCGGGCATTGGTGCGCATAATATTATCGGTATCAGCAACGGGGAACGCTGGCAGGCGATCCGGGACCTGGCAAAAGAAAAGAGTAATGTAACTGCCCTGCTGAACCTCATCCAGGGAGCAATAGAACAGGACCTTTCTGATGATACCATCATTTTTGAAGATCCGCTCGACTGTCTGCAATTGCTGGAAATTATCCACCAGCATCCCGAACTGGTGAGGGCAGAGTGGCCGGAAGGGGAGCGTTACAAAGTGAAGCAACAGGCAGGCTTTGCGCACCTGAGCATTTCATTGAAGGAAAAGGACCATTGGTTTATGTGTACCGGCGAATTAAAAGTGGATGAAACCACGGTACTCGCATTAAAGGACTTGCTTGATACTACGCGTACCGTAAAGAAGCGGTTTATTGCCTTACAGAATGGAGAGTACCTGGCACTGACAAGCGACTTACGCCGCCGGCTAAACGAAATGGCCAGCGTAGCAAATATTGACCGTAACAATGTAAGCATTCAGCCCTATGCCGCGCCGGTACTGGACGAATTATTGGAACAGGCGGGCAGCGTTACTACTGATGCAGCGTGGAAAGCTTTCTCACGTAAACGTACCAACGCGATGGAACTGGCAGTAACGGTGCCGGTTACACTCCAAACCACCTTACGCCCGTACCAGGAAGAAGGTTTCCGCTGGATGACGCACCTGGCGGCCTGGGGAGCTGGCGCCTGCCTCGCAGATGACATGGGCCTGGGTAAAACCATCCAGGCGATTGCCTTGTTGCTGCATCGCGCCCCGGATGGCCCAGCGCTGGTTATTTGCCCGGCTTCCGTGGTAAATAACTGGAGCAATGAAATCAGCCGCTTTGCGCCTTCCCTGAACGTGGTGTTCCTGCATAACGGTCACCGTGCCAGCCTGATAAAAGCCGCCGGCGCTTTTGACGTGGTAGTGACCACTTATGGTTTACTCCAATCAGAAGAAACACTGCTGGCCGCCGTGAAATGGCCTACGCTGGTACTCGACGAGGCGCATACAATCAAAAATTTCCAGACAAAAACTTCCAAAGCGGCCATGTCGCTGCAGGCCGGATTTAAACTTATGCTAACAGGAACGCCTATACAAAATCACATGGGCGAGATCTGGAACCTGTTTAACTTCCTTAATCCGGGATTGCTGGGTACACTGGATCATTTCAATAAGCAATTTGTTTTCCCGTCTCTAAGGAACCCGGAGAGCACGGTGAAGCAACACCTGAAAAAACTGATCACGCCTTTTATATTGCGGCGTACCAAAACAGGCGTGCTGGATGAATTGCCGCCCAAAACCGAGATTGTAAAGCTGGTGAGCTTATCACAGGAGGAAGCGTCGTTTTATGAAGCATTGCGAAGAAAAGCGCTGGAAAATATCAGGGCGCAGGAAGGTAGTATGGCACAGCAACACATCCGGGCACTGGCGGAAATCAGCCGGCTGAGGATGGCGGCTTGTAACCCGCAGCTGGTGGATGCTGAAGCCGATATCCCATCTTCCAAATTAATGGTATTCCGGGAAATAGTGGAGGAACTGGTGTCCAACAACCACCGGGCATTGGTGTTCAGCCAGTTTGTAAAGCATCTCGACCTGGTAAGGGAAGCCCTGCATCAACTGGGAATTACCTATCTCTATCTCGATGGAAGTACGCCGATATCGCAACGGGATAAGCTGGTAAAAGATTTCCAGGCAGGCACAGGGCAATTATTCCTCATCAGCCTGAAAGCGGGTGGATTGGGACTTAATTTAACCGCTGCTGATTATGTGATCCATATGGATCCGTGGTGGAATCCGGCGATTGAAGAACAGGCGTCCGACCGGGCGCACCGGATCGGGCAAACCAGGCCGGTAACTATTTACCGGCTGGTAGCGCAACATACTATTGAAGAAAAGATTATTGCATTGCATAACAGCAAGCGGGATCTGGCCGATCAGCTGCTTGAAGGCAGTGACCAGGCCGGTAAACTCAATGCCCGGGAATTACTGGACCTGATCGCAGAAAGGTAGCTCAGAACGGCGAGGGACTGATACTGGTCCATCCGCCATCGATGATAAGGCTTTGGCCTGTAATATGCCTCGCCTGATCGGAAACCAGGAACAGCGCAGCATCGGCGATATCCTGCGTATAAGCGGGTCGTCCCATCGGCGTGAGGCTGGACCAGATCTGTTCATAGGAAGGATCGTCCAGCGTACGTTCCGTGAGGGTGGCGCCGGGAGCAATGGTGTTGACTGTAATTTTAAAAGGAGATAATTCAATCACTAAATTTTTTGCCAGCATTTCCAGCGCTGCTTTACTCATGCCGTAGGCCGCAAGATCTTTATGCGCCTGGTGGCCGGTTACAGAAGAGGTGAACAGGATAGCGCCGCCCTGCGGCTGTTGCTTCATTTGATTGGCGGCGGTTTGCGCCAGGAAAAAGGTACCGCCCAGATTCACCTGCATAACGCGGTTAAATGCTTCCGGTGTGTAAGTGAAGAAGTTGCCAAACAAAGTAATACCGGCGTTGGCAATCACAATGTCCAGCCGGCCAAATTGTGTCACCGCCGTGTTCACCATTTGCTGAATAAAGGCAATATCGCCCGAGTCGCCGGGCAGGGCTATGCATTGCCCCTTTGCCGCAGTGATAGCGCCGGCAGCCTGTTGCGCCAGCTGTGCATCAATATCATTCAGTATAACCGTAGCGCCTTTCAGCGCCAGTTGTTTGCTTATCTCAAAACCGATGCCCTGGCCGGCGCCGGTAACAATCGCTACTTTCTTTTCAAATGTCATGAGCCGTTTTTTAGTGTGAGTCCCTGGTTACTTCGCTGCCGGAGCTGCCTTTCAGAAAGCCGAGGTCCGCGCCAAGATGGGCCTGCTCCACGTGTTGCTGGTAGAGTTGTACATATCCCCGTGTGGACTGTGGATACACCGGTTTCCACGCCGCTTTTCTGCGCGCAATTTCTTCAGGGGAAATAGCTGCCTCCAGCCGGCGCTGGTGTACATCCAGTGTAATCACATCGCCATCGCGGAGAATGGCGAGATTGCCGCCGGCAGCGGCTTCGGGCGATATATGCAGTACTACGGTACCAAAGCCGGTACCGCTCATCCGGCCGTCGGAAATACGTACCATATCTGTAATTCCTTTGGCCAGCAGTTTTGCGGGCAAGCCGAGATTCCCTACTTCAGGCATCCCCGGATAGCCTTTAGGTCCTACATTTTTAAGCACCAGCACACTGTTTTCATCCACATCAAGCGCAGGGTCATCAATCCGTTTTTTATAATCGTCGATATCCTCAAACACCACTGCCTTGCCTGTATGCTGCATCAGGTGAGCGCTTGCGGCAGATGGTTTGATCACCGCACCCTCCTCGCAAATATTTCCTTTTAATACCACGATGCCTGATACCGTATTAAAGGGAGCTGCTATTGATGAAATTACGTCTTTATTGTAGCTGACAGCGTTAGCGTAATTGGCGCCGATCGTTTTGCCATTGGCCGTAATACAATCGGTGTGAAGATGCTCCAGCAGGGCGTTGATCACAGCTGGCAATCCGCCGGCATAATAAAGATCTTCCATGAAATAACTGCCGGAGGGCTGCAGATTGGCAATCAGCGGGATATTGGCAGAAAAGGTATCCATGTCCTGCAGGTTCAGTTCTACGCCTATGCGGCCTGCAATGGCCAGCAAATGGATGACAAAATTGGTGGAGCCGCCAATGGCAGCGTTCACCCGGATGGCATTTTCAAAAGCTTCTCTTGTCAGGATATCCGTTAAGCGCCTGTTTTCCCGGACCATTTTCACGATCTCGTTGCCAGACAATTGTGCCAGTATTTTGCGGGCGGCATCCGGCGCGGGAATAGCGGCATTCTGCGGAAGGGAAAGTCCGAGGGATTCCACCATACAGGCCATGGTAGAGGCGGTGCCCATTACGGCGCAGTGGCCATCACTGCGGCACATGCCTGCTTCTGCCATAGCGAGTTCTTCGTTGGTCATCCTGCCGGCCCTTACATCTTCACTAAACCGCCAGATATCACTGGTGCCGATACTGTTGCCCCGGTGCCTGCCGGTGAGCATAGCGCCGCCCGATACCACAATGGTGGGAATGTTTACACTGCAGGCGCCCATTACCAATGCCGGGGTGGTTTTATCACAACCGCATAGCAGCACTACCCCGTCGATAGGGTTGGCGCGGATAGATTCTTCCACATCCATGCTGACCAGGTTGCGGTATAACATAGCAGTAGGCTTGATAAGTGTTTCGCCCAACGACATTACCGGGAATTCCAACGGGTAACCACCGGCTTCCAGTACCCCGCGTTTCACGGCTTCTGCCAGTTCCCGGAAATGGGAGTTGCACGGTGTGAGCTCCGACCAGGTGTTGCAAATACCTATTATTGGCTTGCCTTCCAGCTCATGTGAGGGGATACCCTGCTTCTTTAGCCAGGCACGGTAAATAAAACCATCTTTGCCTCCGCGGGCAAACCAATTAGCGCTTCTCAGTGAATTTTCTTGCTTCATAACGGGAGTGGATATTTTAAAAGATACAATAAATTATGGATTTCAAAAATGAACAGGGACAGATTTTGTTATCATATGGCCGGTTATCTTTTTATTAATCTTCTTTCTCTACATGATAAGTAGGTAATCCATTTAACAGATGTTTATCACTCATGGCAACAAAAGTTCAATTTTTATTATGGAATTTTAATTTCACAGCATCTGTACGATAACCTGTATAATCCACAAATGAAGAAACTATCCGGATTGATCCTCGGCATGGTCCTTACCCACTGCTGCCTGGCACAACAAGCCACGGTGAAGGGTATTGTATCAGACACACTTAATCATGTACAGTTATCCAATACCGTAGTGGCACTGCTTCAGGCGAAAGATTCTATCTTATATAAATTCACGCGGAGTGATGAAAAAGGACACTTTGAATTAAAGCACCTGCAATCCGGGAAGTACCTCTTGCTGATAAGTTATCCTGCCTTTGCAGATTACGTAGAGCCTTTAACGTTATCAGATACTTCTGCTGTGCAACTCGATAATATTATGCTGACACTTAAATCGCGATTGCTGCAGGAAGTCGTGATACAGCAAAAAGTAGCTGCTATAAAGATGAAAGGAGATACCACGGAATTCAATGCCGGCAGCTATGAAACCGCGGCAAATGCTTCTGTGGAAGAGTTGTTGAAAAAGCTACCGGGTATACAGGTAAACGGCAAAGGACAGATTACCGCGCAGGGCGAAACAGTAAAGAAAGTGTTGGTAGATGGCGAAGAGTTTTTTGGAGATGATCCCACCCTGGTCACTAAAAATCTGCGTGCAGATATGGTGGATAAAGTACAGTTATACGATAAGAAAAGTGATCAGGCGGCCTTTACGGGTATCGATGATGGAGAAAGATCAAAAACGATTAACATCCAGCTGAAGGAAGATAAGAAACGCGGTTACTTTGGCAAAGTGGCTGTAGGCGCCGGCGACAACGGTTTTCACGATAGCCAGGCTATGTTGAATGTATTCCGCGGAAAGAAGAAACTGGCTGCCTTTGGCATTGTGTCCAATACCGGCAAGGTAGGCCTCGACTGGGGCGAACGGGAGAAGTTCGGCTCCGGCAGCGGTGAACTCTCTTTTAACGATGATGGCGATATGGAGTTTAGTTTCCGGGGTGATGATCTTGACAGCTGGGATGGCCGCTACGGCGGCGATGGTTATCCACTGGTACAAACCGGGGGATTACATTATTCAGATAAATGGGACCGGGACCGGCAGAACCTGAATGCCAACTATAAACTGATGAAATTATATATCGACGGGAACAGTGAAAGCATGTCGCAGAATATCTTACCAGATACTATTTATTATAATCATTCTAAAGAGCATTTCAATAACAATATTCTCCGGAACCGTGTTAGTGGCAGCTATGAGCGGCAGCTCGACTCTAGTTCATCCGTCAAATTACAAATAGATGGCGGTCTCGATCATAAAATAGCCAATCGGCTCAGCAGCAGCGGAATGGAACTGAATGATATAACCGTGAACCAGGGAGAGCGTAAAACCTCCAATGTATCGGACATTGGCAGTATGAATGCAAACTTCTTATGGCGTAAAAAATTGAAGAAAAAAGGGCGTACCATATCACTGAACCTCGCGGAGAATTATTCCCGCACTAACGGCGAAGGAATGCTGGATGCCTATACGGAGTACTACAAGCAGGGTAAGCTGGATTCGGTACAAAATACGGATCAGCTTAAAACCACCAATAATGAAAGCATTAGTATCGTAAGTAATTTTACTTACACAGAACCATTGTCTGTGGCCTCTTCGCTGCTGTTTAACTATGGCATTAATATCGATAACAATCATTCCAACAGGAATTCCTATAATCAGCAGACCGATGGTAAGTATACTGCCCTGGATTCTTTATACAGTAATGACTATGCGTTTAATGTACTAACGCATAAGGGTGGTATCCGGTACGGATATACGAAAAACAAAATCCGCATTAACATAGGCGGCAATGTAGGTCTTACCAGCTTCAGCCAGAAAGATATGTTCCGGAACACTAAAGTAGAACGTGATTTTGTTAACTGGTATCCGCGCGCGATGTTCCGGTATAGTTTTTCGCAGCAACGTCGACTTACTGTTGAGTATAACGGATACACCAGTCAGCCTGGCATCGACGACCTGCAGCCTATCCGCGTGAATGATGACCCGCTCCACCTGCAGGTTGGAAACCCTGCACTGAAGCCATCTTTTAATAATAACTTCAGTATTAATTTTAATGATTTCAAAGTAATGACCAATCGAAGCATCTGGGCGTCTTTGAGGTATGGATCCACTACGAATGCCATCAGCGACCGGACCGTGATAGATACTTCAGGAGTAAGTACCAGCCAGGCTGTAAATGTAAATGGAAACCGGAGCGCACAGTTCAATTTATATATAGGCTGGAAGATCAATCCATGGGACCTGAGAGTGGGAGGAAGGGCAAATGGTGGCTTGAACAGGAATGTAAATTATGTGAATGGTTTATTGAATACTACGAATTCTTCCAATACGGGGCTGGGAATCAACCTGGGTAAGTACAAAGACAAAAAGTATGAATATTCCCTGGAGGGAGAGGCGAATTTTAACAACAGCGTATCTTCTGTGGATAAATCTTTACGGACGCAATACTGGACGTATAATATTTCACCTAACGTGAGTTTTTTCCTGCCGCTTAAATTTGTATTGCATGCGGATCTGAACTATAATATCCGGCAGAAAACAGCGGTGTTTGCTACCAACAACAATGCTGCTATCCTGAATGCTTATGTGGCAAAGAAGTTTGGTAAGAAAGAGCTGGTACAGATCAATTTGTCCATGAGTGATATCCTGAATCAGAATATTGGCTTCAACAGGTCGGTGTCTACCAATACGATCAGTCAGCGGACTTACAGTACCATTGGGCGTTATGGCTTGTTGTCTTTTATCTGGAACTTTAACAAACTGGGTGCGGCGGCTCCAAAAGAATAGTGTTATGAAAAGTATCATTACAAGAATCCGTATAATCCTGACCGTTATATTGGTGGTGATGGCTGTTTTCCCGGCACGGGCGCAGCACACTGCTTTTTTGCAGCAGGGAAGGATAGAATTTGAGAAGCGGGTGAACCTGTTTGCCCGCATGGATGAACTGAGTAAGGGGCAGGATAATTCATGGACGGATATGTTGAAAAAAGGGATGTCGCAATACCAGGTCACTTATTTCGATTATTCATTCTCCCGTCAAACGTCCCTGTATAAACCGGGAAGGGATAATCCTGATAATAAAAAGCCCATATGGGAATCCGCACCGGCCGAGGTGAATGTGGTATATTCCCGGCTCGATAGTATGCAAAGTATTTCGCAGAAACAGGTATTTGAGCAGATGTACCTGGTGAAGGACACGGTGCGCCGGATACGCTGGAAAATCACGGATGAAACCCGTAAGATCGCCGGGTTTGATTGCCGGCGGGCGAATGCTATTATTATGGACTCCATTTACGTGGTGGCTTTTTATACTGATGCCATTGTTACTCCTGGCGGGCCCGAGTCGTTTAGCGGTTTGCCTGGTATGATTCTCGGTGTGGCCCTGCCGCACGAGCATGTTACCTGGTTTGCCACTAAAGTGTTGATAGATGATATAAAAGAAGATGCGCTGAAGCCTCCTGTAAAAGGAAAACCGGTAGACAATAAAGGCATCTTCGAATCCGTTTCAAAAATACTAGGTAAGTGGGGGAATTATGGGAGTGCCTATATCAGGGCAATTATGTTATAATTGCAGAACGATCCGGACGTATGATGAAAAGTAATTCTCACATATACACGCCTGTACAGCCGTTTGTAAAGCAGCCGGAGGGGGCGGTGGTATACCGGGAGTTTTTGCCGGACCTACCCTTACAGGAATACATTTATTGTTACTGGCAGCTTAAAACCACCCGCCCGCTTACCGCGCCTTTTCATTACCGGGTGGTGGCCGATGGCTGCATGGATATTTTTTTTGAGCTGCATGATCCCAGGCAGAGTTTTGTCATGGGATTCAGCGATGCCTATACCTGTTTTCCGCTGGAAGGAAGCTTTAATTATGTGGGCATCCGTTTTTTGCCGGGCATGTTTCCCCGGTTGTTCCGGTTAAATGCTGCGGAAATAAGTAAGCAGGTGATCTCATTAGAGGATGTGGCGCCGGCGATTACCCGTTTTTTGCGGGATTGCTTTCATGCAGAAATGAGCGAACAGCAGTTGAAATCCCTGCTGGATGGTTTTTTACGCGATCGCATTGCCCAAAAGATGTCACCGGCAGATAACCGCCTGCTTGAAGCGGTGGATCTGATTGTCCGGCATTCGGGCATCATCAGTATTGAAAAGGAGCTCCCTCCAGGGATCAGTTCCCGCCAGTTGAGGCGCCTGTTTGAATTTTATATTGGTGACACGCCCAAGGCATTCAGTAAAGTGGTGCGTTTCCAGAGGATATTACAATTTACCCATTCTCCGGAATACATCCGCAGGAACAGATCTTACCTCGACGCCGGGTACTACGACCAGGCCCATTTTATCAGGGAGTTTAAAACGCTTTATGGCCTTACCCCGGCTAAAGTGTTTGGCAAATAAGTTGTCCGTTTTTTACAATTTTTCTTCTCCCCGCTATCTTAGTTTTGCTGTTATAAAACTTAGCAGGATATGAAAAGATGGTTATTACTGTTTATTTTCTTTTTTTCTGTATCTAATATTTATTCACAGGTAAAACCCGGTAAAATGAAACTGAACGCAGGAATTATTACGGCTAAATTAGCGGAGAGTAAAAAATTCTATACAGAGACATTAGGATTCGGAGTGTCTTTTGAAAACGAATTTTACCTGTTGCTGCATACACCGGATAAGCAGGCGGAGATTAGTTTTTTGTTACCGGAGCATGCATCGCAGCAGCCATTGTTTAAAACCGCTTTTAATGGAAAGGGCGTGTATTTGACCATTGAGGTCGCCGATGTGGACAAGGTATATGAGGCTATTAAAGCGAAGGGGGTGGACATTAAAATAGCGATCCGCAATGAGCCGTGGGGCGACCGGCATTTCGCCATACAAGACCCCAATGGCCTGGGTATTGACCTGGTGACTTATTCCCAGCCCTGATGCCATTAACATAATTTTAAGTTAATATAATCTTAAAAGGGCGCTGATCGGTATCATACAGGAACCATTTTTGTTTTACAGGGGTTAACCAAAAAATTTTAACCATGGCAAAGCAAAGCAAGGACACAGTAAAACAAGAAATCCAGGTATTGGCAATTGGCAACTACAAAAGTTATCCTGATGATTACGAAGTAGCACCTGCCACGGTTTCCCAGAATATTCAGTCATTGGCGAAAGGTTATTGGGACAGCCGGGAATATAAAGAAGTAGAACGGGATGAGCGACTGGGCATCAACCTGGAAGATTATCAGCATTGGACAAAAGAAGCATATGACGCCTTTATGAAATCTAATCAGCAGTCCATGAACTAGCCCCATTCACCATTTTTCGATAAAGACAGCCTGAAAGTAATCGCTTTCAGGCTGTTTTGTTATTATTTGATACTGTTTGCAACCATTTCTCCCCGACTATTGTTTTAATAAGACGGTGGATTCACTGCCATAATGTAGTGGGCACTACACCTGCTTCTTATTTTACTACACCATACCAAGCTGGTGTTCGTTACCCCCTGAATACATAGGCTTGTGGCTGAACCTGCCATTAATCCTAAATTTTCAGTGCATGAAAAAGCTTATCTGTCTGTTCATGATCCTGGGCGCCGGCTGGCAATTAACTGCTCAAATTACGCCAGCTGCAGTCGTTTTGCCAACTGAGGATCTTGTAACGCAAATCTTTGGCAAAAACAAAGAGTCATTGTTGAATGACTTTCTAAGAATTTCGCCTTTGGAAGAAAGGGCATTTCAATCTGCATTTCTTGAGTACGAAACGGAGAAGAGTCCGTGGTTAACGGAGCGTATTGCCTTATTGAAGATGTACAACGAGGAGTTTTCTTCTATTGATGAAAAGAAGATGAATTCGCTTACCAGGCAGTTTATTAACAACGATCTGGAGTTCGGACGTTTGCAGATGCGTTATTTCCGGAAGTTTAACAAGCTGCTGGGCGCTACCAGGGCGGCCAAGTTCTTTCAGCTGGACAATTACCTGGAACAATCGACGAGGGTGTACCTTCAGAACCAGTTGCCTTTTATAAAAGAGCTGGAATCTGATAAACTGGCGAAACCGCTGACGGCGAGATAGATGCGGATTTTGTCTTACTCAGCATAATCAGCGTAATCCTGAGTAAGACAACCTACGCTTCTTCCACGAAATCCTCACTCCGTGGTATGGCTTTGAACTTCTCCATGAGTTCAGGGGGAAGTCCTGTGAGTTTGCGTTTACGGGTATCTATCCAGGCGCCGTCTACTAATACGGTGGCGGATTTGGTGCCATCGCCCCGGAAAATTTCGTGCTTAATGGACCAGCGGGAGCCATCTGCCCGGCATTTGGTCATTTCACAGCTTACGCGCACTTTGTCGTTAGGGCTGATTTCCCGGTGGTAGAACAGCTCTTCCCGGAAAAGGATGGGGCCTAGCTGTTGCTGTATAAAATGAACTGCGGTAAGCCCTACCTGTTCAAGGAGACTAAGCCTGGCCTGTGCGGCAAAGTCGGCATAGGCCGAGTGGCGCAGGTGCATATTAGCGTCTATCTGTGACCATAATACTGGTCCTTCAAAAAATATGTTCATACTTAAATTTACGGAAAAGTGGTGTAAAAAGCCTGGGTCAAACGGGCGGATATTATATCTGTGATGGCTATACGTAAATCAGAACGGCAGCCTGATGTCTGCCAGGGGATTGCTTATTAACGAAATTTTTCTAATAAAAAAAGTAAAACAAATTTTTTTAGAATGAATTCCTTTTATACTTTCGCAGCCTGGAGAGTTGGCAGAGCGGTCGATTGCGGCAGTCTTGAAAACTGTTGACTGTAACAGGTCCCGGGGTTCGAATCCCTGACTCTCCGCATAACCCAAAAAGCACTGATTTCAGTGCTTTTTGGGTTATAGATATATACGTTCGAATACCATTACATAATGTGTGCATAAATCATATCCTCTGATTGCTTCTAATGTATTCCTTCAATGCTGTTTCATTGTCATTTAATCCTGCTTGAAAAGCATTTTGTACTTTACTGTTTACTAATCTTTCAAGCATCGTACGGAAAAGCCGTGATACTTTCCACCGTGGTTTCTACCTAAAGCTTCACTGTCGAATCGCAAATACCAAGCCCAGGCATCTATATCGTCAAAGGCTGTGCTGCTCCAAAATAATAGCGTGCCATTGCTTGAAGGAATAAATCCGCTTTTACCACGAAAACTGCTGTATAAAGCGACGAATCCACTTGAATTTGTTGCACCAGTGTTTGGGCCGGACCAAAATTCCGTACCGGTTGCTTTCATTTTTCCACCCGCTACCGTTTCGCCACCAAGAAATTCTGCCAATATCGACCATTCTTTATCTGTTGGTATGTGCCAACCTTTAGGGGATAGTTTACCGGTATTTATTACGTGCCAATTATACAAAGCGCCTGTAGTTTCCTTATTAAACTTATCATCATCATACCAGCAATATCCTGGTGAATTTAGCTCATGCCAAGCCTCAGCCGTATCAACTATAAATGGAATTTCAGTCCCATCGTTGTATTTGGTGGTTTTTAAGTTTTCCACCATCCATACTTGTGTTCCAATGGATATTGTGTGATAAATATTGCCATCAATATCAGTAACTATTTCTGTGTTCATGTCTATTATTTTTTGATTGCTGTATGCAAATGTATCTCTAAAAACGGTGTACTTTTGATACCAATATCCTAAAGGATACCAAAACGGTTTGTTATGAAAGGAATGACAGAAGAACAGGCATTGAAATATTTACAAGACACTTTGTTTGTCGTAGGCGGAAAGTGGAAGCTCCCAATACTCAGAGCAATACACAGTGGGAGTTATCGCTTTCGGGATATACAGCGAAGTTTGCCTTTAATTACAACCAGGGTTTTGTCAAAAGAATTAAAACATCTTGAAGAGAACAAGTTAGTAGTCAGGACGGTTTATCAAGCACCGCTTGCGGTAGAGTATAAAGTGCCCCACTATATGCATTCCCTATTGCCTGTTATTAAAGAAATGATTTTATGGGGTAAAAACCACAGAAAGAAAGTTAGTGAGCAATGATCCCCGGTTGCATCAATTAAATGACGCCCTGAATTTCAACGGTGAAAGCCTGGTCTTTGTCTTAAACAACTTGCTGAACGACTGCGAATGTTCAAAGCCCAATTCATAGGCAATTTGACTAACCGACAAATCCGTAGTCGATAATTTTTCCTTGGCCTTTTCAATGAATTTGTCATGAATTCAACGGTCGGTAAGCCTTTGTAAACAAGATCATCACTATTAAAGTCTTGCTGAGGCCATGCAAAAATTTGTTGCGCTGGCGGGTCTCAATTTTAAAGACAAGGAGCCCGATGCGGAGTTCCCGAAGCCAACACCTCAACGAACTGCCGATCTTGCTTTCTTTCTTCAACACGATGCACCTGCCGTCCGGAAATACCGGCTTAACCCCGTTGAATTACAACAAGTGGCAGATAAGATTTTTTTAGCGGCCGGTGCTACGTCCGGAGAAAACTTAGCCCATCAATGTACTATAAGTACTGCTGAATTTTTAAGGAAAGAAATAACAATATTTCCCGGAGGACACAACGGCTTCATAACACATCCAAAGGCTTTTGCGATGTTGCTGGCAACCTTTCTCCTGTCCAAACCACAAGGTATTGATACAAATGCAAATGGTTAAAAAACACCCTCATATTGTCGCAATTGCACCTCACCTGTATACCTTGTCCTCGTTAACTTTGAACAATAATCAAACAAAAACAAATAAAATGAGAAAGATCAGAATTTTCGAACACATCTCGCTGGATGGCGTGATAGAACATGATGGAGACTACACCTATGGCGCCTGGACTACACCCTATCGAAGCCCTGCCGGGGCGGCGATGCTCTTTGAGGCATATGGGCCGAATTTTGACCTGATACTTGGCCGCCACACCTATGATATATTTAGTGGCTTTTGGCCTAATGCCGGAGATTTCCCTATGGCAAATGCTATAAACGCTGCAACGAAATACATCGCCACGCACAGGCCCGATAGTCTGGAATGGGGACCGGTGCAGCATTTGGGTGAGGACATTACAGCGGCGATTCGCGATCTCAAGTCAACGGAAGGCCGCGACCTGATCGTTGTGGGAAGTTCGACGTTAACCTCTTTGCTGCTCGACCAGGGACTGGCTGACGAAGTTGTGCTCATTACCTACCCGGTTTTGCTCGGCCGGGGTAAACGCTTATTGGCTGACAGTATTGACGCCCGGGAACTTGCTTTTGTTGACTCGAAAGCTACACCCACCGGTTTGCTTGTCAACACTTATAAGCACGTTGGATCGCTGAAGAAATAATCTTTGCCGGGATGGCACGGCTAATTCATTCATATCCGTATGATGGGTGAGTATATGAGGTCATTAAGATCGCCTTATCTCATACTTATTCTTTGATCACTGTCTGCCAGCGCACATACGCCGTTCGATATTGAACAATAATTTATATAAGAATTTACAGGTATTGCTCACAATCAATAGTTTATAAATTTGGCGCACAAATAGCAATTGTTGATCAACCAGTTAGCAATAATCTAATGAGATATCTTATCGTCCTGACATTTTGCGCTATCATATTTGCCGGCAAGGCCTCAGGTCAGGCCACTGAAGTTTCGCCGGCGAATGCTGCCATTACCAATAGCATCGACAGTCTCGTACAAACGCTGATCACCAATAAACAAGCAGCGGGCTTTATGCTGGGCATAGAAAATGATCACCAGCAGCCTTTTGTAAAAGCATACGGCATTGCGGATCTTACCACCGGAAAACCAGTGAACGTGGCAAGTGAATTCCGCATTGCATCGATCACTAAACCGTTTACGGCCGTTGCATTGATGACACTTGTCGAGCAAGGTAAAGTAGGTTTGTACGATAAGCTCTCAAAGTATTTCAAAGATTACCCGAAAGGTGATAGTATCACCATTTACCAGCTACTGTCGCATACATCCGGTATTCCGAACTGGTGGGAAGGCGAAACGCCCGCCAATACGCCAGGTAACTTTCCTATGTGTAAAAATCCGCACTTGTACCTGCAGGCTATGAAGAAACCATTTCTTTTCGAGCCTGGCACAAAACATTCCTATTCCAATTCAGGATATGTGCTACTTGGAGAAATCATTGAGCAGGTGAGCGGACTTCCCTATATGGACTATCTAAAGGCACATGTATTAAGCAAAGCAGGAATGCACCAGACCTTATGGGACGAGGGCCATGACCTGGACGATACCTGGGCAAAGGGTTATCAGAAAATAAATGATACCACCTTTAAGGAACCGACCAACTATACAATGCCATATACGGCAGGCTCACTTCGAAGTACTGCTGCAGATCTGATCAAATTCCTGGATGCGCTTTATGGCGGCAAGATCGTCAAAAAGAGCAGCCTTCAGAAAATGACAACGTATGCCCTTACAAGTAGTGGCAAACCTGTTGATGAGGCCATGTTCTTTCCCAATAACTTTGTGCCGCCGCCACCACCTGCTTACCTGAAACGATATGGTTATGGCCTTGGGTTTACATTGACTAAGATATATGGTACGCCTATAGTTTGGCATACCGGCGGTATTGCAGGTTTTAATTCGATTATGTTGTACATCCCGAAAAGCAAAACGAAAATCATCCTGCTGGCAAATACTGAAAATGGCGTAATCCCGATATGGGAACAGTTGCAGCAATTGATGGTAAGGTATCAGTAAATAAGCGACGGTATCGTTTTATCGAATGGAGCCGGTCTTTTCAATCATACTAACCTCTTCGTGGGCACATACTCATGACTGTTTCCGCATGCTTTGCCTGATCTTTTCCCTGTGTTGTCCTCCCCAGGCACTTAGTTCGCCTATCAGGTTTTTTAAAGTCCGGCTATAGTCAGTCGCTTCATAAACAATGCTAACCGGCGTGGTCGGATATACATTACGCCTGACAAAGTCGTTCAATTCCAGGTCTTTTAGCTCTTTAGCCAGTATCCTGGAAGAAATACCAGGGATTTCATGCTGAATTTCATTAAAGCGCTTTGATGATTGCACCAGGCAAAGAATCAAAGCCAGCTTCCATTTCCCATTAATAACAGACAGTGCATCAAGGACGTTTTTGAGCGATCCTGCACATGCGTCGTTGTCCGGAAGGGGCTCATTTATAATCATCTCCATGGATACAAATGTAATTACATTACCTAAATGTAACCGCTTCCCTTTGGGTAAGTAGTGCCATTTGACCACCTGGTAAACATAATTTTGCCTTTGATAATTCGAACGAAAGAATTGTTTCACCGTTAACACAAAAAGATATCGGTGATTAATGAATTTAAAGTTGATAATTATTAAACAGGTAAATTTTTATGAAACGTATCCTTCATTTAATATCAAGTCTGCAAGAGAACGGATCGCACAGCATTCAGCTGGGTCGCGCTATCGTCGAAAAAATTCAGGAAAAGTATCCGGGCAGTGTAGCTGAAGAATTAAACCTGGTCAATATCGAAATTCCACATCTTACTCCTGCTGTCCTTCGTACATTCTTTATTCCAGGAGAGCAGCTAACGGAAGAAGAAAAAGAATCCGTCCGTTTTTCTGATGAGATGGTTAAACAATTATTGGCTGCAGACATCATTGTGATAGGTGCACCGCTTTATAACTTCACTATTCATACCGCGTTAAAAGCCTGGATTGATCATATAACCAGGGCCGGGATCACTTTTGGGTATGGTGAAAATGGTCCTGTTGGAATGGTAGCAGGAAAAAAAGTGTATGTCGCAATGTCTTCCGGAGGCATTTACTCAGAGGGGCCAGGCAAAGCCAACGACTTTGTAGCTCCTTATCTGAATGCTTTCCTTGGTTTTTTAGGCATGACAGATCTGACGATATTCCGGGCTGAAGGGTTAAAAGTACCGGGAGTGAAGGAGTTTGCTATGCAGAAAGCAATTAACAGTATAGCAATTGATTAAAATCTTCTTTTAATAACAGGTAGTTAGTTTATTGTCCTCTGGAAAAATAAGCCAAATCACATCTTCCAAAATGATATTTGCATTTGAAAAGAATAACAGGAAAGAAATTGTTTGATAATAATGGCTTATTTTTCAGGACGAAAAAGAATTTATGAAGAAGATAGGATTTTTATCGTTTGGGCATTGGTCTAACCACCCAGCCTATAAGACCCGTACGGCGAGTGACACGTTGCTTCAATCTATTGATTTGGCTGTTGCCGCAGAGGAAATTGGTTTAGATGGCGCCTATTTTCGTGTGCATCATTTTGCAGCGCAGCTGGCATCCCCATTTCCGTTGCTTTCGGCTATCGGCGCCAAAACAAGCAAGATAGAGATTGGAACGGGTGTAATTGACATGCGGTATGAAAATCCACTGTATATGGTGGAAGATGCCGGCGCGGCCGATTTGATCTCGGAGGGTCGATTGCAATTGGGTATCAGCAGAGGTTCGCCGGAACAGGTAATAGATGGGTGGCGCTATTTTGGATATGAACTGGCCGAAGGAGAAACTGACGCAGATATGGGACGCCGCAAAGCGTTGGAATTCCTGGATAAGCTGAAAGGTGTTGGATTTGCCCGGCCTAATCCGAACCCGATGTTTCCGAATCCGCCGGGCCTGCTGCGCCTGGAGCCACACTCGGAAGGGTTGCGGGAACGCATTTGGTGGGGAGCCGCTTCTAATGCTACTGCTGTTTGGGCAGCCGAGAATGGCATGTACCTTCAAAGTTCTACCTTGAAGTACGATGAAAGCGGCAAGCCTTTCCACATACAACAGGCCGAGCAGATCAGGCTGTACAAAGATGCCTGGAAAAAAGCCGGGCACCAGCGCGAACCGAGGGTTTCGGTGAGCCGGTCTATTTTCGCATTGGTGAACGATCAGGATCGCTATTTCTTTGGGCAGGAAACCAACCGGGTCGATAAAATAGGAATGATTGAACCGGAGAAGCGCGCCATTTTCGGAAGAAGTTATGCGGCGGAGCCGGATCAACTCATAAAGGAGTTAGCGGAGGACGAGGCAATTCAGGAGGCAGATACGATTCTGTTGACAATACCCAATACATTAGGAGTTGATTACAATGTACATGTACTGTCCTCTATTTTAAAGCATGTGGCTCCCGGATTGGGGTGGCGTTAAATTTTAATCGACGGAGAATACCGGGAGTGTCTGTCAGATACTCCCGGTATATATCACCCTTCGGCATCCAGTAACTCGCTTTGCCTGTCTTTTACAAGCTGTGAGTGCTTCAGTCCCCATTCATCCATCACTACTAAAACAGGAAGAATACTTTCGCCGAAAGCCGTCAATTTATATTCCGATTTTTTAGGATAAACTTTTTCCGAACACTTTTCAACAACACCATAAAAAAGCAATTCGGCTATTTGCATTTCGATAACCCGTAGTGATGCTTCCCCTATATACCTGTTGATGTCAGCGGGCCGGTTGATGCCCTTACTGATCGCATCTAAAATGCAACATTTCCATTTACCACCAAACACCTTACCCGCAATCCGTAATCCGCAGTCCAAATCTTCTTCTATCTTTTTTGTATACATAAGTATTGTGTTTCGAGTTACAAATTTACGCCCTTAATTACTTAAAAAGGAGATCATGTATACCGAATCTTTTTTCGGTTATTGTTTAGAAAACGTTTGTCAGGGAAATTTGCCATGAAGATAAAACGTTTAAAATGAATAAGAATAAAAATACATCCACAGCAGACAGGACTTTTCAACTTAATAAAACAGATTTTTTACCGGTACTGATTTTCGCTGCTATATTTTTTATGACCTGGTTGTTTATGCATGGAGTTAACCATTTTTTAGCATTAACCCCCGAAGCATTAGGAAAATATTATGATTTCAAATGGATAATCATTGCGCATATTACCGCAGGTGGAGGTACATTGATTTTTGGGATAATACAATTTTGGAAAAAACTCAGAACATTCAGTTGGCAACTGCACCGTATTGTCGGTTTCATATACCTGTTGGCAGTATTAGTGAGCAGTACCTGTGCCTTAATATTAGCATTTACTACAACGTACGAGGTAAGTTGGGCAGTTGCATTTACCTTACAAATTTGGGCAGGTGTCTGGTTATCCGCTACCATCATAGCTTATTACATGGTTGTAAAAAAACGGTTTAAGCTACATCACGAGTGGATGGTAAGAAGCTATATCATTACCTTGGGGTTTCTGATATCAGGATTTGCCTTGAAAATCCATTTCATACAAGAGCTCGGAAAAACAGAAGACATACAAAGTCCCCTATTTTGGATGGGCTGGTCGGTACCTTTATTCATTTATGAAATTATAAAAAGCAGCAAAACAAGCCATTAATAATCCATTTTTTAAGACCCGATTTTTGCCACTTCTAGCCCACGAAATTTTCATTTAGCCCGAGATGCCACGAAGATTTAGCATATGTCCCGATTTATTTTTTCCCGACGAGCAGGAATTATGATAAATTATTTTTAAATTTCGTGTTAACCGTAACACTTATTGATATAGATGATACATCCCAGGGTGACAGGACTTTCATGACAGATTTCGCCATCAATTGTCTTGAGACACTAAACCCTGATCCCAGCCTGCCCGTAAGTGTTCTCGAATTTATAAAGACGATGATCCTGTTTCTATCCGGGGTAGATGATTACGTAAAGGACCGTTACCTGTAGATCATGATTGATTTCTTCAAAGGATGCCAGGTGGAGCATGCGATCGACCGGTGGTCATTACCCTAGATCAATATCTCGAGAACAGAAGGAACGTGATTCTTTTGAGAATGTATACGTATGCACTATGGATAGTGGAGGACAGGTTTGGGCGTAAGGAATTCGATTTGACATTCGATATACTGCGTGATATTGATGAATGTGGCGTATTAATGAATGATCACCTTTCTGTCTGGAAAGAAATAGAAGACGAAGATCCGGGAAACTGGATTATTATAAGATGCCGGAAAACCGGGGAAGCATTCAGAGATGTTTATGCAGCGCAATTTGGGCAAACGCTGGACAAAACATATGATTTAATCAATAAGCTTCATATAATCGACCTGGTACATCGCACGGATATCGGGAAAAACCTGCTCCATTTCGTTGCCGGGATATATATTTGGAACAAGTACAGCAAACGGTATCAGGTCAGATACAGTTAAGCTTATTCAATAAAAGAACCTAAGTATGAACCACAAAGAAAGAATGCTGGCCGGCCTGCCTTACAAGGCATGGATGGACGGACTGGCAGAAGAGCAGCTGGAGAATAAAATGAAGATCTATCACTTCAATCAATGCCCGCCGCATGAAACCAAAAAAATAGAACAATACATCAGAAGTATTCTTGGAAAGGCTGGTAAAAACATATTGGTGCTGGCTCCATTTCACTGCGACTATGGTAAGCATATTGAGGTAGGGGATAACTTTGTAGCCAACTATAACTGCGTGATCCTGGATGTGGCAAAAGTGCGTATTGGCGATAACGTTATGTTTGGTCCCAATGTTTCCCTGTTCACTGCAGGGCATCCTGTACATCCCGATTCAAGAAACTCCGGTTATGAATATGGAATCGGTATCACGATTGGCAACAACGTGTGGATTGGCGGGCATACCGTCGTGAATCCCGGTGTTAATATCGGCAACAATGCGGTAATAGGATCGGGTAGTGTTGTTACCAAAGATATTCCCGATAACGTTGTTGCAGTGGGAAACCCCTGCCGGGTGGTGCGCACCATTACAGAAGAAGACAGGCACTTTTATTATAAAGACAGGAAATTTGATGTGGCGGATTATTGACTGAAACCTGCCGGCCACCTGGAAAAAACAGGTGGCCGGCAGGAATATGATCAATAGCTTACTTTGTAATGATTTCTATCTTCCCTCCTTGTTTAAACAGGTCGTGCGGCACAAAGTATCCTTTGTGCTCTCTGCCATTTACTTTAATGGCAGTTAAGTTCCGGCCTTTGCCCGGTTTGGATATAGTCAGCAACTTGCCGTTGCTGGTTCTCCACTTTACTTCATCAAACAGCGGAACGGTAACAAGGTATTCCGGATCGGTAGCGGAAAAGGTGTAGAGCCCTAATGCACTGAATACATACCACGACGACATTTCACCGGCATCATCCATTCCACAAAGCGCAAGTCCCTCATCGCCGATGCCGTATAAAGTATTTAAAATAGTGTCGATGATCTTTTGCGATTTTTCCGGTTTCCCGATAAAATAGTATGCAAACGGCGCTTCATGATCGGGCTGATTGCCATGGCAGTACTGGCCTATCATCGTTTCTACATTTCTTGCAATGTAACTGGGGTTCCAGGGCACGGTAAACAGGGAATCCAGTTTGGATTCAAATCCTTTGGCGCCGCCATACAGGGCTATCAGGCCGGGCATATCATGCGGTGCAAAAAAAGACACCTGCCATGCGTTGGCCTCGCGGTACATGTATTCATAATAAGGGTACTGTGGATTGAAATTTTTAATCCATTCTCCATTTTCCAGTTTCCCCCTCATAAAGCGGGTAGACGGATCAAACATGTTTTTGTAGTTCTTTGACCTTGCCATCAGCATGTTGTAGTTAGCCGTGTCGCCGAGTTTTTTGGCAATCTGCGCTACTGAGTAGTCGTCGTAGGAGTATTCCAGCGTTTTGGATACGCCTGCTTTTCCTTTCGTTTCTACGTGCGGGTTAGTTACATCAGGATCGCTGATGAATCCCTTTTCCATATATTCTTTGATGAATGGCCGCGCCCCGCCTTCAACGGTGGCGTTTTTCAGCAGTATCTGGTAGGCGCCTTTGATATCGAAATCATCGATGCCTCTCAGGTAAGCCCCTGCAATAGAGGAGGAGCCGTGATCGCCGTGAAAAAAGGTAGGTATAAACCCGGTTTTATCTCCCACATCTTTCATAGATTTAATAACATCCAGCGTTACCTGCGGGGAGATCAATCCCAGCAGCACATCTTTATTCCGGTAAGTATCCCACAACGAAGGCTCGGTATAATAGTTGAAATCAGCTTTGGCCACCTGGTGTTTGGCATCGGTATACTGCCCGTTTACATCGCTGCGCAGGGCGGGCCACAGAAAGGAGCGGTACAGGCAGGAGTACAACATTTCCTTTTGTTTGGTGGTGCCGCCTTTTACCTGGATAGACGATAGGAGCGTTTCCCACTTTTGGGTAGCTTCTTTCCGGATATCATTATAAGATTTGTGGCCGATTTCTTTCTCCAGGTTTTCCCTGGCGTTTTCCGTACTTACAAACGATATTCCTATTTTCAGTTCCACCGGACCTGTGCTGCCGTTGGCTAAATGAACCATGGCAAAGCCATTGCTTTTGCCTTCTTCCTTCTTTTCCAGTTGCTCAATATTGGTGTTGAGGACTGCATAGAAGTAGATCCTGCCGCCTGCCTGCTGGTAGCCCTGCAACGCGGAAGCCCCTACCTGCTCAATGTTCCAGCCGTTTACTTTATTATTGGCCCTGGCAAGGTCAAAAAGGATTTGCCGGTTCGTGTTATTTTTATATTCATACCGGTGGTATCCGCATCTTAGGGTGGAAGTAAGACTTACATTCACATCATAATCATCCAGGTACACCTGGTAGAATCCGGGTGCAGCACTTTCCTTTTTATGGGAGAAGTGAGAGCCGAATTTCTCACCGGGATTTGAAACCGGCAGCACGGGTATATTACAGAGGTTCCAGTGACCTTTATTGGTATGGGTAAAGCCGTAAATCACGGAGTCTTCATACTCATAGCCCGCGCCGGAGCCATATTCCGTCATAGGACTTAACTGCACCATTGCGTTGGGCAAAGAGCTGCCAGGAAAGGTGAGTCCGGCCCATGATCTCCAGCCGTCCGGCAATTTATAGCCAAGGATTTTAGGGTCCGTCATGGGCGCAGTGCCGATGAAAGTATTTACATATTTTGTATAGGTTTGACTGCTACCTGTAAAGGAAGTAAAAAGTATTAACAGTAAGCTGCTTAAATGATGGATCGTTTGTTTTCTCATTCGGATGTGTTTATTATTATTGTTCGCCGGTGTACCTGATATCAAAGAAGCTGAATGCAGCATTTTCATCCGGGGTGCCTTGGAAGTTCAGTCCCGGCCGCGGGCTGCGGTCCCAGGGTGGGAGAAACCCTATAGGGTATGCTGTTTTACCCGGTGTAAGCTCTTCCCAGTTTGCCTGTTGTTTCCAATAAACCTTACAGGTAAAATCAGGTAGCATCGCCATTTTCAGGTGTACCGGCTTACCGGTATCTGTGATTTTTTGTTCGCCCAGCACATTTCTTTTTCCATCCGTCACTACCCAGAACTCCACTTTATCCTGGCGAACAGCAATGCCAACAGCGGCAGATACATCTCCATAAATAATTAATCCTTTGCTTGCCTTATTACTATTCAATACGGCGGTACTGATTTCATAAGCGGCTGCATAAGGCCTGAGGGTGAGCGCTATGCCGGCCGTATGGTGGCTGTTGTATAACCCCGACACCTGCAATTGCGCTCCTGTTTGCCGGAATACCGGCTTCATATTTCTAAAATCCCACTGCCAGAAAATTTTCCCTGTTGGTTTGGCAAAGTTATAATGAAGATGAATGTTCTCTTTGCTTTTCGGTTCTACCGGAACGGGCTTCAGCTCCGGCCATTGGTTTGGTTTCCACGACAATGCTGAAATTAATGCTTCCCTGCCGGTAAACACATTGCTCGCTTTGTTATAGGCATGGTAGATATAGAAGTCGTTGCCGGCGGTATCCTTTACAAAGGTGCCATGTCCGGGGCATTTCCAGGCGCCATTGTCAGACAGCACAGGATTGTTGGTATCTTCTTCATATGGTCCGGTGATAGCGGTTGCGCGGGCTACATTCACCAGGTAGCTGCAGGATACGCCACAACAGTTACCTGCGGAGTAAAAGAGGTAATAGTAGTTACCTTTTTTTATAATGCTTTGTCCTTCCATGCCTGAACGGGCATTATCTTTCAACAGGCTGAAGGGATTGCCCGTCAGCGAAAGCCCGTCGTCGGAGAGTTTACTTCCGAGGATCTCAATCGGTCTGTCATCCAGGCCGTAGGCTTTCCAGGTGATGTATAATTGGCCGTTGTCGTTGTACACAAATGCGTCAATTGCCTCTTTGCCGTATTCGATGATGATACCATGATCTTTGAAGCCATGATCGGGGTATGCGGAGGTGGCCACGCCTATGCAGGAAACGCCATCCGTTTTTCTTTTAGCCGTATAATAAACGTAATAGGTATTGTGGTGATAGAAGTATTCGGGCGCCCAGAAGGACGAGGAGGTCCAGGAGGGAGCTTTGTCAAATAAGAAACCTGTTTGTTCCCATTGCTGCAGGTTATTTGACCGGAAGATGGGAAAATGCGGTCCCCATTCGCTGGAGGTGCCGATAGCATAAAAGCTGTTGCCCTTCCGGATAATGGAAGGATCTGCAAAGTCGCCCGGGATGTTTGCCCGCACCTGCTGGGCCATTGAAGGACGAACACCCCCCAGAAGGATGGAAATAGCCAGTGCAAGAAGTTTAAATCTCATCTGTATGATCATTTATGGATAGCCGGATAAGGTGGATTGGAAACCCGGTGGGAACAAAAATAGAAGGTTATGTGGATGTTTTTTCGTTAAAACATCTCATTCCTTCCTTGTAAAGTCTCATTGTAGGGTTAAAACTTATCCTGGGTATGCCTGAAAACGGGCGGACAGTTAAAAAAAACGTGTGAGTATTTCAAACCAGGCGGCAGTGGTCAAAAAGCCCACCAGGATGCTGATACCGATAATTAAGTTTATCACCCTGGTGTTCAGCCTGAACTGTTCGGCTATTACGCCGGAGGTGACCAATGTAGGCATCGCCGCCTCAAAAATACTGATCCGGGCGATGTCGCTCCGTTCTTTAAACAACAGGGCTGCTACCAGGACCAACGCAGGGGCCAGCAAAAGCTTGTACAACAGCACCACCGATACCTGGGAAATCTCTTTTCTCCAGCCATTAAATTTTAACTGGAGGCCGATGGAAAATAATGCCAGCGGCGCTACGGTGGCCGCCAGTTTATCGAAGAATGGCTCCGCTATAGAAAGGTCGGTTAACCTGCTGAGTAAAAGTGCCAGCACACAACCAAGGAATGGAGGAAAGGTCAGGAGCTTTTTAAGGAGAAAGCGGGCGCTCACGGAAGTGTTATTGGCGCCGCCTTTCAGGGCAGTAATAATACCGAAGGTAGATAAGATCAGGAACGTCATCTGGTCACAGATGATAGCGATGCTTATAAATTGCTCGCCAAAATAGGCGATAATCAACGGAAAGCCAATGAAGGAGGTATTACTGTACCCACCTGCGAGTTCCAGGGTAGCACGGGTGCGTTTTGAATACTGTTTATGACGGCAGTAAATATGCATGAAGCACCAGCTCCCCGCCACTACCACCACGGCGCTTACCACCGGCAGGATCATGGCGGGCGACCAGACTACCTTGGGCAGGTATTTGAAAGATACCGCGGGTAAGGCGATGTATAATATCCAGGTGTTGATTCCTTTATGCGCATCCGGATGAATGATGCGGGCAGCCTTCATGCTCATACCAGCCGTGATACAGACTGCTATCATTATAAAATTCATCATAATACCAGCAAAGCTAGTAATCAGAAAGAAGGGTTAATTGTACTTTCTGGTAGTACCATAGTACTTTTTTGCAGCCGGATTAAACGCCTTTTGCTCTGAAGGCAGCGGGGGTAACATGGGTGTTCTTTTTAAAAAAGCGGTTAAAATAGGAAGGATCTGCAAAACCAAGACTATAACTGATCTCTTTAATAGTAAGGGGGGAAGATGCCAGCAGGATTTTACTTTCCGTGAGAAGTCTTTCCTGGAGCAGGTCGTGGACGGTATAGCCTAATTTGGTTTTCACTATCCGGTTGAGATTCCTGGATTGCAGGTTCAGCGCATCTGCATAAAATGAAACCGGCTTTCCTTTTTTAAAGTGTTGCTCAATCAGCAGGGTGAGGTTACGTATCAACTGTTTGGAGCTGTTTTTATTTTTTAGTTCCAGCGTATGCTTTTGTTCGTGCAGTTTATTTCCTGCCAGCAGCAACAGGGATACAAAGTGAATAAGCATATTAAAGTTTTTCGGCGACTTTAACAGCTCTTTTTGAATCATTGCGGTGATATGTTCATAAAGTACCGCGGTGTCCTCATCCAGGTCCACAAAGGGTTCGTGGCCGCCTTGCTGCATCATGCCGTTTAATTCTTCCTGCGGATGAAAACGGGTGAACAGTTTATAGATTGGTTCATCAAAGATGAGCATCCAGCCGTCGCGCTCAAAATCATTCATTTTATGCACCTGCCCGGGATGAAAGAAAAACACCCTGTTGGTCAGCATCTGGTGTTCCTGTCCGTCGATCATTTGGGTGCCATGCCCTTTAGTGATCCACATGATCATGTAATGATCGTGCCGGTGCGCTACCGTAGATAGCTCATGTACATATTGGTTCATGCTGATCAGGTGAACCGGATTGGTTTCCAGCAATTCCTGCCGCGGAATAAAATCTTTCATAGTCCGGTTCAAATTTACAATATACCCGCATTTTTATTTGCGGTAATGATAAAAGATGCCGGTATCGAAGATAGTCCACCTGCAGGCTTTTTGCCCGCAGCTTTTCAGGCCGTTATTGGCCCAGGTATTACAGGTATAGAAGAGATGATAGCTGCCTTTGGCTTCATAAAAGGCATCGTTCCTGTCGTAGTTGGCATTGGTGGCAATGTACACCGGCATTTCGCCGGCAGGGGTGCGGAAGCTGTTGCTGATGTAGTGAACCAGCCGTGCATACTGCTCTTTGTTCACCATGATCCTGCGGCAACTTTCATCTTCGCTGATGTTGCGGTAGTAGGTGGCATGGATCGCGGCGGTGCTAAGACTAAATGCTGCCTTAAAAGCGGTGCTGGCTTTGAGGTCAGCCCACGTAGGGGTTTCCAGGTAAAAGCCTTTGTCGCCCCAGCCAAAGGCCAGCCATTGTGCGGTGGTGTCTTTGCCAGTGGTATTGCTGAAGGGGATGCGTGTGCTCCAGTCTATTTGTCCGGTGCGTACCGGTAATACCAGGTCGGTGTGTACTCCGTTGGTAAGGATATAAATAGCGATATCCGCATCGGACACTATTTCCCTGTTGGTGCTCATGCGTGAAAGCGTATAGGCAGCCAACAGGTAAATGCTGATTAGCAGCACCAGGGCTGAAAGGGAATAACCGGTAATTTTTAACATCTTCTTCAATAATATCCATTTAGTTCAGGGTTACAAATTAGCTTATTTTATTATTTTTGCCGGGAATCAGTTTTTTTAACCCTGGTTGTTGATATTGCTATGTTCCCATTTTGGAGTGACTATTATTATCTAGTTATTATTCTGCAGATTATATGTGTGGTGCATGTGCTGAAATCGGGGAGGAGCAGGGAGTGGTTATTTTTTATCCTGTTTATCCCGGTGATAGGCGTGGTGGTTTATTTTATCCGCGAAATATTGCCGGATATTACCAATGGCAGTTTCGGGGAGAACCTGTTACGTACTTTATGGCCAAACGGACGTATCCGGGAGTGGGAGAAGCGGGTACGTATATCCGATACAGTTACCAACAAAATGCAGCTGGCAGATGCTTATGCGCAGCAAAAGCAATACGATAAAGCCATTGCGCTGACGCAGGAGTGTGCCAACACTTTTACCAAAGATCCTGGTATTATCCTGCAACTGGCGCGGCTTCAATTCCTGAACGGGCAGTATGCGGCAAGTATTGTAAGCTTTGATAAAATGAATACTTTCAAGGGCGTACGGATGAGCAAGGCGGAAGATGAGCTGATGTATGCGCGGGCGCTGGAGCAAACAATGGAAACCGCCAGGGCCGAAGAGGAGTACCAGAAAATAATCCGGGTGCATCATTCACTGGAGGCGATGTATTATTATGGGTTGCTGCTGAAGAAACAGGGCCGGACAAGCGAAGCACGGGCACAATTTCAAAAAACGGGACAGGAAATAGATCTGCATCCCCGCTATGTGAGGCGAACGATCCGCAAGTGGGTATGGTTATCAAAAAAAGAATTGGCTACATTATAAAGAAAAGGCTCCGGTGGATACCGGAGCCTTTGTCTTAACGCTATAAATTACGGCCCTTTAGGAGAGGGCACCTTAAACACAAATCAGTTTTAAAGTACGTAGTAAGCGGGTGTTTCCTCCTGCTCTTCCGGTGTGTTGTCCTGTTCGTGCAACATCTGCCGGAGATCTTTTTCAATTTTCCGGGCAATGGTAGTTACCGGTGTATCTGTAGGTTTATTTTCAAACGGATCCTGCAGGTTGATCGCCATTTTTTCGATCAGCAGGAACGATGACGCAATGGCTACCACGAGTGGTATTTCCATAAAGCCGAGGACATCTATTAAGGCAAACGGCAATAACAGTATAAAGAAGATCACGGTGAAATGGGTGTAAAGACTGTAGGTAGCCGGAAACACGGTATTTTTAATACGTTCACATTTACCCATTGCGTCGCAGAGCCTGGTCAGCGTCTGGTCCAGGGCAATTTGCTGGTATTGGTTTATCCAACCCTGTTCCATTGCATGTTTCAGGTCTTTTGCATGTAAAAGCAACAAGGCAGCCGGCACATTATCATATCTCATCACATAGTTTAATTCCCTTCTTGATAATAATCTGTCTACACCTTTGAGCGGATCAGTCTTACGTAACGATTGTCCCAAACTATAGCACCATGCTGCCTGTCGCTTTATAAAGCGCTCCTGGAAAAGCGTGAGGTCGTCCGATTGATACGTAGTATCCATCAGGCTTAGTACCTGTCTTGTCAGTGAGCGTGAATCATTTACAATCGCGCCCCATATGGTTCTGGCTTCCCACCAGCGGTCGTAAGCCTGGTTGGAGCGGAATGCGAGTAATAATGACAACACCGTTCCCAGCACCATTGGTACAGCTATAGGAATAACCAGGTTGGTGAAATCATATTGGTAGTAAAGAATATTAATAGCCAGCGAATAAACGGTTACCAGCAGGATCTCTATCTTTATCTTACCAAAAACATAATTTAAGGGGATATTATTTTTCAGTAACATAACCTTGCTTTTTTATTCTGTTGCCAGCAATAGTGCTGAGATGGTAGACTTGTCTGCCACATATTTCCGTTTCTGGAGTTGAATTTTCATCTTTGGATAATTGCATTTGCTGATCAGTTTCTGCGGATCATAGCTTCTTTTGGAAGGCGCATTAAATTCATGATCGGCAGGTTGAATGATCAGGTCGATGTTTTGGGCCAGCAGGAAATTGCGTAATGCCGCACGGGTGTTGCCATGGAAGAATTCAATCTTCAACTGGTTAATGGCAGATGAATATTTGTTACGGATTATTTCACACCCATCCTGGAAGTCGGACGAGATGAGTTCCAGGTGCCTGCTGTTGCGGGTGTAAGTCATCAGGTCAAACAAAGAGTCCGGCATTTCCAGTGCGTGCATTAATATGATGTTTACCTGCTCGCCTGGGTGTTGCGCTACAATGTTATGGACATAACTGAGTGAGCGGATAGAGAAATCTGTGGGTATGAGTATATTTTTCATATCTGGTAGCTTTTATAACAACAAAATTATTGTTGTGAAATAAGTAACCAGTAAGAGCAGCGTTAAAAGATAGTAAGAATGTGGTAAGAATTTGGTAAGAAAAGCAGTCGCTACAGTGGGAGTTCAACCCTGATCTCGGTTCCGTGGTTTACACGGCTGTTTACAATGATGTCTCCCTTATGCATCCGGATAATATTCATGGCTAATGGCAGGCCGATACCATATCCTTTGAAACGGCCGGTATTAGAGGCGCGGAAGAAGGGAGAGAAGATATATGGCAGATCCTCCGGGGGAATGCCGATGCCCTGGTCTTTCACGATAATAATATTTTTCTTTTCTGTGGCGGCGAGTGCAATGGACACCGGTTCGTTGTTGGAATATTTCACAGCATTCATCACAATGTTGCTGAGTGCCAGTTCCAGCAGTTGTTCGTTGCCGGGGATGATTAATTTTTCTTCTTCTTCGGGGAACAGGCTGTAATCTATTTCCACTTTATTACCGGGGTGCAGTTTATCGATCGTGTTTTTTACGGTGAACAACAGTTCATCGCTGCGGATCTGCCCCCATTCCTGTTTCTTGCCATCAAAGCCGGTTTGGGCGAGGTGCAGCAGGCTTTTGGTGATATGTTCCAGTCGCCCTGCTTCATGAAGGATATTTTTCAGGGAGTACACATATTTATCCTGGGTACGGTCCTTATTAAGCGCCAGTTCTGCCTCACCGATAATAGCGGTGAGCGGGGTGCTCAGTTCATGAGAAGCGTTGCTGACAAAGTTATTTTGTGTTTCAAAGGCAGTTTCCAGCCGGTCCAGCATATTGTTGAAGGTGTTGGCCAGGTCGTTGATCTCATCGCCACTGTCGTCTACATTTAGCCGCAGGTGCAGGTTACGGGAACTGATGCTTTTTACCTGCAGCATCATGTGCCGGATGGGTTTTAGAATATACCTGGAGAAGAAAATTCCGGCGCCTACCAGGATGACGCTGGAGGCCACGGCGCAGATGATGAGGATTTTGCGCAGCCAGCCCAGGTATTCCACGCTGTATTGATTAATAGCGGATACGATCACGATATACAATCCCTGTTTGCTTTTATACAACACCCCTTCATAGAAGCGGTCGCCTTCTCGGTAGGTGGCTTTGCTTTCGCGGTGTACCTGTTCGTAGAAGGAGTTGGGGAGGGTGAGTTGTTCATCTTTATGAACGGTACCATCGCTGGCTACCTGCAGGAAATATTCTTTTTCAGCAGGCAGTTTTTCGAGGTGTTCTTCCCGGATTTCGTTGTAGATCACCGAGTCGGATTCGTAATAGGGCAGGGTAGCTTTTGCAGTAAGATAGGCGCGTATTTCCAGGCGTTTGTAGAAGTCTTCGAACGAGTGCTGGTTGGCAAAATAATACACCAGTCCGGTCATCACGAGGATGGTAGAAATCGTTAATCCGGCAAACAACAGCAATATCTTAGTGCGTATCTTCATCGGCCTTATTTTCTTTGATCATATAACCCAGTCCCACTACGGTATGTATCAGTTCTGTAGGGTTATATTTATTAATTTTTTTCCGGAGATAGTTGATATAAACATCCACCACTTTGGTGTTCATATTAAAGTCGATGCCCCATACCTGTTCCAGTATTTCCAGCCTGGACAGTACTTTCCTCGGATTTTTCAGTAAATATTCCAGCAGCCGGTATTCTGTGGCGGTGAGCTGGATATTTCTTCCGTTCCTGCTGGCGGATTTGGTGTCGGTATCCAGTTCCAGGTCGGCCATGCTGAGTACAGCGGGGGAGGTAACGGGAACGGGTGTATCTACGGGCGCTTTTCTCCGCATAAGGCTGCGGATGCGGGCTTCCAGTTCCTGTAGTTTAAATGGTTTCACCAGGTAATCGTCGGCGCCGCTGTCGAGGCCCATTACAATATTTTCTGTTGTCCCCAGGGCGGTGAGCATGAGTATGGGCACTTCCAGCTTTGCGTTGCGGAGGGAGCGGCATACTTCTATGCCGTTCATACCGGGCAGCATTACATCCAGTATAATCAGCCGGAATGATGGGTTATTGAGCGCCATTTGTAGTCCGCTGGTACCATCGGGGGCCACGCTTACTTCGTAGCCTGCTTCCGAGAGGCCGCGGGTAATAACAGATACTACAGCAGGTTCATCTTCTATCAGTAATAGTTTCATGAACAACAAATATAATTCTATTCGAGGTGGCTCACGCAATTAAACAGTTCGCAGTTCCAGTTTTCGTCGGAGAACTGGAGCCTTGTGATGGAAGTATTTTTCATGGCGGGGGTAGGATGCATTTGTGGCAGGAGGGCATCCAGCATTTGCCGGATAAAGCTGCCATGACTTACCAGCAGTATTTTTTTACCGGTATTTTCAGAGAGGAGGTCCTGCATAAAGGAGAGGCCTCTAGTTACTACAGACTCATTGCTTTCCATGCCGAGGTCCATCAGTTTCCAGCTTGGACCCCACCGGAGGATGCGTTCTTCCTCAGTAGTACCTTCAATGAGGCCGCCGCCGGCTTCCCCGATACGTTTATCTTCAATTACACTATCCAGGTTAAGCTCTTGTGCAATGATGGCCGCTGTTTGCCGGGCACGGAGCAGGTGACTGGAATAAATGAGGTCCCAGGTTTCGCCGGTGAGCCGTTGTCCCAGTTTCAGGGCCTGCGTGATGCCTTCTTCATCCAGCGGGATGTCTGAATGGCCTTGCAGTTTGCCAGCTTTATTCCAGGAAGTGGTACCGTGACGGATAATAGCGATCTGGGTCATATTGGGTCTTTTAATCATTCCGGGGGACAAATATATATAAAAGGCCGCGGGGTTAATAGTTAAAATTCCCGGCGCAGATAGAATTCAGCAGGGTTTTGTATATTAAAAGTATAATATATTTGTTCGGAGTGTCGCCCAATACTACTTTCATCCCTGGCTGTTTATTCCTGTGATATCAACATGCCCTATAACCGGATCCAATTAATACAGTTTCCTTATTTCTTACTCAAAAATTAACATTTATGAAACACAATGTTCAGATGCTGGCTCATGCCAGTATGCAAAAAATGCAAAAAGAATATGCTGTTATGATGAGGGAGGGTGTAGCACCTTTTTCTTTATTTCAATTATTTAACCAGGAGGAATTCAGACTGGATGAATTTTGTCAGTCATTCAGGCCTCACCCATATTCCCGTCAGCTTAAACGGGGAGCCCAGGAATTTTGCGAGCGGTATGGTATCTGGCATGAAAATGCGGAGCATTATGTCACTTGCGCCATATACCTGTTCCCTACCGCCAATTTGTACCGCATGAATAATATTCTTAAGAACTGTACTGTAGATTTTTTTCTGAATGATACAATGGGGCGCGAGGTTTTCACCCACCTGAGTGCCAATGAACAGGAACACAGCAATGCGGTCAGGCAACGTATCGGAAGCATGGATTATCCTTTTGAAAACGTGCCGGAAGCCCATGGCGTGGAAATGGCGAACGCAGAAATGCTGCTGGATATTTACCATACTTCGCCGGCTCATTGGTTCAGGGAATTTAGAAAAATGTACAACTATCATATTGATGTAACGCACCTGGATTGCAACACCCATTCCCTTGGGCATATTCCTACCGTGGAAGAATATATTGACATGAGGGGGCATATTTCCGGGATGCATCATACCATCCAGCTGATAGAGTATAGCGACGGACAGTTTCTTGACTGGAAATGGATGGAAGCAGCAGGTCTTAAAACTGATATGCAGCGCCTGCAGTATGTTACGGCTGCTATTGGCTGTTTGATGAATGATCTTTTTTCTTTTGAGAAAGAGGTGATCGACAATAGTTCAGATTCGAATCTGCTGATGATCCTGGCATTAAATGACCCCGGTCTTCCACTGGAGGAAATTATTATCAAGGCTGCCACCATTGTACAACAACTGCTATTGGAATTTGGATTGCTGGTGAACAGGGTGAGGAACAGGAGTTATCAGCAATTACCTGCCAACTCAGAAATGGTAGATAAGTTGGATGCACATATTGCAGGTTTGGAACGATGTGTACAAGCCAGTTGGGTGTGGCAGATTTATACCAAACGTTATAAACGGCCAAATTCTATCTGGAAGGAAACGCAATTAGTGCCAGCTATTGCTGAGGCAGTTTAAACGCATTAAATTATTATTGTAATTCGCCACTGAGTGGATGCAGTTGCTGACTAAGTACTTTTATCAGAAATTTATAATCAATTGGTTTTTCAATAAAGGCACTGGCGCCAGCTGCCATCATTAGCTCGCGCGACTCTAAAAAGGCATCCCCGGTGGCGATAATAACAGGTATATGTTTCAATATTGGATCCTTTTTCAGGCTGACTAAGGTATCTTTCCCATCCATTATGTCCATATGGTAATCCATGATGATGATATCCGGTATACGTTTCCTGCTTTCCTCCAATACTTCAGCCCCATTGGCCGTCAGGCAAATAGAGCAGCCGGTTTGGGTAAGAAACCTGGATATCAGCAGGGCACTCATTTCATTATCCTCGGCAACTACTACATGAATGTCACTCAGGTCCGTCATCTCCTCTTCATCATTGTTGTCTGGTCTGATATCATCAGATTGGCCCGGTACCAGCGGAAGCACTACTTTGAAACTGTTTATCCCGGTAGGGCTGCTTTCTGCAGTAATAATGCCGTTCATGGAATTAACCTTATTCTGTACAATATAAAGCCCCAGGCCCGCACCTTCTGTATACTTTCTTTTATCGGTAATAAATGGATCAAATATCGTTTTCAATTTATCATCCGTGATGTGGTCGCCCATATTAACAATATGGATAGACCAGGAATTTTTGCTGGCAGCAATGTAACAGTTAATGGTAGTTCCCTTGTTAGAGTATTTAATGGCATTCCCTAACAAATTTGTTATAATCTGATTGAGTTTCAAGGTGTCCGCAATAATCACAGGAGGTATTTCACCGATACTGAGTTTAATCTTGATATTCCTGGTTTTTGCTATTATCCTGTTGATGTCCACTAATTTTTCAATAAATGGTTTTATTTCAAAAGCTTCGCTGTTCAGTACATCTGAATTTCCTGATTCTATCTGTGCCATATCCAGCACATCATTTACAATGTTACGGGTATGGTTGCTTGCCAGTAATAATTGATCAACCAATGGCTCTATCCCCCTGAGCTGATCATTTAGTTTTATCTCCCGCTTTAATAACTGTCCCACACCAAAGATTGCATTCAGCGGCGTTCTCAGCTCATGTGATACCTGGTATACAAATATCTTTTTAAAGTGATTACTCCTCTTTAACTGTTTATTGACATCATTACTGTGAACATAAGGTTTGCTTACCACAATGATAAGTGTTAAAACGCCTGCCATCGCCGAGATGCGGAAAATAAATGCTACATCTTTCTGAAGGTGTATCGCTTCTGTAAAATGATAATGGTAATAGGTTTCCAGTAGCAGAAGAATGCCTACGGCCACTACCAGTGATATTCTTCTCGATGTTCTGTCAGGAAATATCAGGTATATAATGGAGATCAGGAAGATGATCATTGCCTGCAGTTCAATAATATTACTGAGTAGTATTCCAAAGTAGATGGAGGCAAAACATTGTACCAGAAAAGTGCTGGCACCTGCCATTCTGTGATATCCCCTGTGGTTCAGATAGATCGCTGAAATCGTAAGGATAAATTCTATGGAAGCAGGTATAAGAATAGATAATTCTCTTGTAAATACTATAAATATGGATCCTACAACCAGGATTAAGGAGGCAAGCACCAGGCTTAGTGTATTAACAAGTATCATCCTGGATATCAATTCATCATCTGTTTGCCCCTGTGTACCTGCTCTTGTAATTGATTTTACTACTTGTTGAATCCGTTTAATAATTTTAATAGTCATGTTAAGCATCGTAGGGTTTAAGTAAAGTTAAGCTCGGGATGACCCTAAACAACAGGGCGATAACAGTTTGTGTTGCAGGCAAAAAATCTTTTCATAGAAACCTAATGATCTTCTGAGGGTATTATCCTATTGATAATTCTTCCGGTGTCCTCTTTATGGGGTATGAACGCCGGCAACCAAAGTTATAGTATTTATTCCTAAACTTAAATTCATTTCATTTTTTTCATGCCATACTCAAATAACGATTTATAAGTAATCAGTACATTTGTTATTATGGAAATGAGTATCAATCCCAACGAAGAAAAACCAGTCAAAAAGGAAGACGAAGTAAAGCCGGAACCCGTTATTCACGATGGTTCCGGAGGCGCATTTGAAGGCACGGAGATGGTAACCGAAGAGCGGGAAGAACAACCCCGCCCGAATGGGCCAACTCCTTACTGAATAATGCCGCATGCCGGTGCGGTATTAAATCCTTAAATTAGGTGTATCAAAAAAGTTATGCTTATGTTATCCTTGGAAAAAATCAGCGAATTATTAGGCAAAGAAAGCGATACCCTGTTGCAGCACGAAAGCAAAACTATCAGTAAAGACCTGCTGCATCTGCCCGGACCGGATACCGTCAATAAAATTTACCAACCTTCCAGCCGTAACCCGCAGGTATTGCGCAGTTTGGGCCAGTTATTTCAGCACGGGCGTCTCGGAGGCACGGGCTACATGTCTATACTCCCTGTAGATCAGGGCGTGGAACACAGTGCTGGTGCTTCTTTCGCCAAATACCCGGCTTATTTTGATCCTGAAAATATTGTGAAGCTGGCTATTGAAGGCGGCTGTAATGCCGTCGCTTCTACTTTTGGCGTATTGTCGTCGGTATCGCGCAGTTATGCACACCGTATTCCTTTTATTGTCAAGCTTAATCATAACGAACTGCTTACTTATCCCAACAGGGCGGACCAGGTGATGTATGGTACCGTGGAAGAAGCCTGGAACCTCGGAGCAGTGGCCGTTGGAGCCACCATCTACTTTGGCTCTGAGCAGTCCGACCGGCAAATTGTGGAAGTGTCGCGTGCCTTTGCAAGGGCGCATGAACTGGGCATGGCTACTATTCTCTGGTGCTACCTGCGGAACGATGCGTTTAAGAAAGATGTGGATTACCATCTCTCAGCGGATCTTACCGGGCAGGCTAATCACCTCGGGGTAACTATCCAGGCGGATATTATCAAGCAGAAATTACCGGTCGTGAACGGCGGTTATAAGGCTTTGAATACAGGAGCGTCTTCCTATGGTAAACTGGATGAACGTATTTATACTACACTCACGTCTGATAATCCCATTGACCTGTGCCGCTACCAGGTTGCTAATTGCTATATGGGGCGCATGGGACTGATCAATTCCGGCGGCGCCTCCGAAGGCGAGGCTGATCTGGCAGAAGCCGTACGCACGGCGGTTATTAATAAAAGGGCCGGCGGCGTAGGACTGATCTCCGGGCGCAAAGCCTTTCAGCGCCCGATGGTGGAAGGAGCGGCGTTACTGAATGCGATCCAGGATGTATACCTGAACGAACAGATAACGATAGCGTAGCAGTGGGAGCGGAGGAAAGTTCCTCTGCTCACCTCACCTGGCCATTGCCACGTACAAACCATTTTTCCGTTACCAGTTTTTCCAATGCAAAGGGGCCGCGTGCATGCAGTTTCTGCGTGGAGATCCCTATTTCCGCACCCAGGCCAAATACGCCTCCGTCTGTGAACCGCGTAGAGGCGTTCACGTATACAGCTGCGGCGTCTACTTCATTGAGGAAACGCTCGCTGATGGCGGTATCGCCTGAAATAATTGCTTCTGAGTGGCGCGAAGAATATTTTTGAATATGCGACAATGCAGCGTTCGTGTCGGGCACTACTTTAACGGAACACTTGAGCGAAAGGAATTCCCTGCCGAAATCTTCCGGCTGCGCCGCGAAGAGATGCGGATAATTATTCTTTTGCAGGATATCGAAGGCTAACGGGTCCGCATATATGTCGACTGCATAATGCTGCAGCTGCGGCGCCAGTAATGCCAGGAAACCGGCAGCCACGGCTTCGTCCACCAGCACGGTGTCCAATGAATTGCATACCGACGGGCGGGAGACTTTCGCATTGGTAACAATGGCGGCGGCCTGTTGCAGATCGGCAGTTTTTTCCACGTAGGTGTGACATACACCGGCGCCGGTTTCAATTACCGGTACCCTGGAGTTGGTGCGGACAAATTCGATCAGTTGTTCGGAGCCACGCGGGATGATGATATCGATATACTTTACGGCAGTAAGCATTTCCATCACGAAGCTGCGGTCAACAGGCAGTAGTTGCACTGCATGTTCATCTACCTCAAACTGCTTTAATACATCCTGGATCAGCGCTACGAGAATAGTGTTGGTATAAAAGGCATCGGTGCCGCCACGCAGCACGCATACGTTGCCCGAGCGGATACAGAGGGCGGCTACATCCACGGTTACATTTGGCCTCGATTCATAGATCACGCCCACTACGCCGAGCGGCACGGTTTTCTTTTGCACGAGCAGGCCGTTGTCGAGGGTTCTTTCGAGCACCAGTACATTGGCGGGATCGGGCAAGCCGGCAATATCTTCCAGGCTGGAGGCGAGGTCGCGGATGCGCGCATCCGTCAGCAGCAGCCGGTCTTTTTTCGGATCGTCGTCCGGCATGCGGTCGAGGTCTTTCTTATTTTCTGTGATAATGTCTTCCGACCGGATCAGGATCACGGATGCCAGTTTGAGCAGCAATGCCTGTTTCTGTGCATCAGGGAGGGTACGTATAGAAACGCCCGCCTGCTGCGCTTTTTCCAGTAATGGTTGTATCGTTTGCATGATTGTTTTTCTTTATAACAGCACGATGTCATCGGCATGGGCCACTTCTATGTTCTGTGCTTTGTGTTGGGTATCGAGTGTGTCTGAAGCAATTTTAGCCCTGCCCACGGCGATGGCGATATTGTCTTCGTTCACAATTTCAATGACTTCCCCGCATTCAAACTTCTCCAGTACGGCCTGCACGCCTACGGCGAGGAGGCTGTGACGCTTTTCCAGTGCTTGTTGTGCGCCGGCGTCAATCCGGATCCTGCCGGTAACCAGGCTGCCGCTGGCCAGCCATTTCTTGCGGGCAGGCATGCTGCAGGGCTGTGGCAGGCACAAGGTACCTGTTTTGCCGGCAATAGCATTGAGAATGCCATCTTCTGTCCGGATCCCAAAAATAACGACCCTGATGCCCATCCGGGTGGCGAGGCGGGCGAAGGTGAGCTTGGATACCATGCCACCTAAGCCGAGACTGGATTTTTCTTTATCGGCCAGCCCCAGGGCTGCTTTGTCAATAACATCTATTTGTGGTACTACCTGCCCGGACCTGTCCAATACGCCGGCTACAGAGGTGCTGAACAACAGCAGCGATGCGCCAAAACCCACGGCTATCAGCGTGGCCAGCTCGTCGTTATCAGAAAATTTCAGTTCCAGGCTGCTCACCACATCGTTTTCATTGGCAATGGGGATGATGTTGCTCGCCCATAGTTCCTCATAGGTACGCTTTAACTGGAGGAACTGGTTCCTGTCGGAAAAATGCTGGCGTTCACAAAGGCTCTGCGCTACCGCAATACTATAAGGGGCAAAATAACGGCTGTATTTATTCAATAATAACGGATTCCCCACGGCTGCCGCGGCTTTGCGCTCACTGATGGTGCCGTTGTAATGACGTAAGAACTGTTTGCCCGCGGCCACGGCCCCGGATGAAACCAGTACAATATGATAATCTGCATGTAACTCTGCTACCTGCCGCGCTATACCGGCAATTACGGTTTCGTCGAGGTCACCATTCTGATGGGTGATCGACGCTGTTCCAAATTTTATAACTAATATCGGTTTACTCAATTTCTGCTCTATTTGGAGCCTAAAATAATATTAAGGTGGCGAAATTCTAAATGCATAATTTATTCCGGATACCGGAAAAGCCTTAATTTGACTCCTTACATTGATTTAACTCGCTATATGATAAAGTTTATCGCCATGTTTATAACAGCCACTATGGCTGTTTCTGTTATTTATCTCCCAGCGGCCAACGGCCAGCAAACACTCCGTCAGCAAATTGCCGGTATCGCCGGAAATATCTCTGGAAAAGTTGGCGTATATGCGGAAATCCTGGAAACCGGGGACACTGTTTCTTTTAACCGTGATCAGCATTTCCCTATGCAGAGTGTGTATAAATTTCCGATCGCCATGGCGATGCTCCACCAGGTTGACCAGCACAAATTCCGCTTGGATCAGCCTATACACGTAACAAAAGACGACCTGATTGGACCGAGAGGAGTAAGCCCGGTGCGGGATCAGCATCCGGAAGGGAATTTTGATATGCCGCTGGCAGAACTGATCGATTATAATATCCGCGCCAGCGACGGCAGCGCCTGTGATGTGCTGCTGCGCTTATTGGGCGGCACCGGCAAAGCAAACGCATATGTGCACAACCTTGGCGTAAAACAGATCGCGATTGCCACCACGGAAAAAGTGCAGGTGCCCAGTGAAATGATACAGTATAAGAACTGGTCCACACCCATGGCCATGACACAGTTGCTGAAAATATTTTACCGGGATCCTGTGTTGTCCGACAGCAGCAGGAACTACCTGATGCACCTGATGGTGACCTCCAGACCCGGTGCTAAAAGATTAAAAGGGCTGCTGCCGGCGGGCACGGTGGTGGCGCATAAAACCGGTACTTCGTGGACTACAAACGGGTTAACCCGCGCCACTAATGATGCAGGTATTATTACCCTGCCAAACGGGCATCATCTGGCTATTACAGTATTTGTGTCTGATGCAAAAGCCAGCGAAGAAGGGCGGGAGGGCACCATTGCTAAAATTGCAAAGGCGGCATACGATCATTGGAACAAATAAAAGGAAACAGGCAGTTTCAAAAACGAAACTGCCTGCCGGAAATTATTTCATGTATTTCTTGTATTCGTTTTCAATATCCATGACATCTATTTTGTGGAGTTGATCACCATCAAATAACCACATTTCCCAATTGTATTTAACATCACTTAAATTGAGCGTAGCCGGATTTCCTTTGGCAGAATGAAAACTGATTTTGCCGCCGGCAGGTTCAATAATTTTTACACCTTTTCCTTCCAGGAAAGCGCGTGCATCGGTCATGTAATTCTGGTAATCTTCATTGATGGTATAAAATGCTTCTTCCCCGTTATCTTTTTTCAGATGTTCCAGTTGAATGCTATCTGGCGTATGAAGTATAGCGCAGGGGCGTGTAATCTGACTGTCACTTTCTGTTACGGTTTGCACGGGTGGCGCCGCATCTGTTGAAACTTTTTCTTCCGGTATTTTACTTTCCTGGCAGGCATAAAAAATAAAAAACGCTGCAGACAAGATAAAGTAGTTTTTCATGGTTTTCATAGCAATAGTTGTTTGGCATATTTGTTACACCTTACAGCAGTGTAATGGCATAAAGATAGTATAAAATATACCCCGTGCAACTACTGCGATATGTTCATACATGGATAATCTATCAGTCCTTCTGCTCCACCTTGATAGAAAGTGTTTTTATCGCCTGGCGCCAGTGGATGCTGATGTTTGAAACGTTCTGGCAGATCAGGATTAGAGATAAATGGCCGTCCGAATGCAATAAGATCTGCTTCATTTCGCTGCAGTGCTTTTTCTGCATTGTCTGCTGTAAAACCACCTGCCAGGATCAGCCAGTTTTTAAACTGCTGGCGTAGTAAACCGATATAATTTGAAGGTATTGGTAAACTACCGTTGGTAGATTGATCAGAGAGATGAATATAGCGTATATCCATCTGGTTTAGTTTCGGGATCAGGTACAAATGAGTAGCTGTTTCTTCATCGTATAATGGTAAGTTATTGTGTGCCGCAAAAGGAGAGAAGCGGATACCTACCCGGTGTGCTCCGGCAATATCAATGGTACCTTGAACGATCTCCAGTAAAAAGCGATTTCTGTTTTCAATGCTGCCGCCATATTTATCCGTGCGTCTGTTGGTATGTGGATGCATAAATTGCTCAATGAGATAACCATGTGCAGCATGCACTTCTATGCCGTCGAAGCCTGCAGCGATGGTATTTTCTGCTGCTTTGAGGTGCAACCTGATCATTTCTTCTACCGCTGTAGTGCTCATGGCTTCAGGAACGGGCATGGGCATGGGGCCTTGTACGGTGGTTATACTGCCATTGGCAGCTATTGCTGATGGCGCCAGCAAAGGCCCGCCACCGGGGAGATTCAGCGGATGACCAATTCTTCCGCTATGTACAAGCTGGAGGAATATGGTACCGCCTTTTTCATGAACGGCATCCGTTACTTTTTTCCATGCAGCTATTTGCTCGTTGTTGTAAATGCCAGGCAAGCGGTAGTAGCCCACCCCATTGGGGCTTATAGCGGTACTTTCTGCTATGATAAGTCCTGCGCCTGCACGCTGGCTGTAATACGTGGCCACCATATCATCGGGTACGCTGTTGGTAGCTCTTCTTCTGCTCATAGGCGCCATCACGATTCTGTTGTTTAATGTGAATGTGTTTGAGGTAACCGGTTCCAGTAATTTCATTGCTATCTTTTTTATAGCACAAAATTAAGTGTGCGTGTAAACATGGAACAGGTAGAATCCGGGGTGATTATTGTAATTTTGCAGGTTATGGGAGAAAGAAAAATTTATATACGCCGTTTGAATTGTTCCAGGCAGATATGTCGGACTGGGATCCGCAGCCGAAGGTGTATTTCTTTTTTGAGCTCATTCATATCCGCGAAGGCAGCGGGTTTCGTACGGTGAACGACAACCGGTTCCCTTATCATAAAGGCAGCCTGTTTTTATTTACCCCGCGTGATTGCCGCGGATTCGAGGAAGAAACGCCTACTAAATTTGTATCGGTCCGCTTTTCCGAGATGTTTGTAGGCATGTCTCATTCCGCGCCTGAAAAAGCACGGCTGGGAGAATGGCTCCGGCAACTGGAGTACCTGTTTTTTTATCACAACCGGCAGGAGCAGTTATTGATCAGCCAGGAGGATGATTGCAAAATGATTATGGCGCTCATCTGTAATATGATGGATGAATATGAGAAGAAGCCGCCTTATTACCAGCAAAACCTGCAGCATTATGTAAGTTTGTTGTTGAACATAGTAGCACGGAATGTGGCGGAAGATATAAATATAGATGGTACTGACAACGCTACTCCTTTGATCAGCCGGATGATAGGGTATATCCGGCAGCATATTTATTACCCTGATATGCTGAAGCAGGAGTACCTGGCGAAACAATTCAATCTTTCCCCACACTATATCGGGGAGTTTTTCCGGAAGCAAACGGGGGAGAGCCTGCAACAATTCATTATTCATCACAAACTCAACCTGGTGCAGCTGCGGGTGAGCTATAGCGACCTCACCATTGCGGAAATCGCCGATGAGCTGGGCTTTACAGACGAAAGCCATATGAGCCGGCTCTTTAAAAAGTATTACGGGGTTACCCCCGCAGCCTACCGGAAAGAGCAAATCCAGGCCAAAAATGAAGGGGCGGAAAAAAATATTCATCGAAATATTTCGATATTTCAAAAATAGTCTTACTTTTGTGTCATGGATTTAGCAGTTATAGAAAAAGCAGCAAATGCCATCGCCGACAAACATCGATTATCTATTATAATGGAGGTTGTTAAGAAGGGAAAGCTGGTTTGTGGTGATGTGTGTGGGTTTACGTGTTTGTCGCAGCCTACGGTGTCGCATCACGTTAAGATCCTGGTTGATAGTGGCGTACTGCATTCTGTGAAAAATGGAAGATCACTGGAGCTCACGCTCAATAAAGAGATGATGAAACAGTTGTCTATGTTCTTTTTACAATTAAGTTAGGTACAAAACGGGCTGAGGTGCTACCGGGCGGGTAACCAACAGCTTTTTTTATACTTATATATATTGATACTTTTAAATTAATGGATTGATAGAGAAAGATTTTCTCTTTTTTTTGGAGATTAAACATTGATAAACTTAAATAAATCGATAGAATGGATCAGTTACGAAATAAAACAGCTGTCATCACGGGCGGTAACAGCGGTATAGGATATGCTACAGCAGCAGATTTTTTGGCGAAAGGAGCAAAGGTATTAATAACAGGACGCAAACCGGAGGCCGTACAGCAGGCCGCCACAGCGTTAGGAGGAGAGATAGATAGTTTTATCGCGGACCAGGGCATCACCGCCGATTCACAAAAATTAGCGGAGTATGTGCGTGACCGTTATGGCAAAATAGACGTCTTATTTGTAAATGCGGGCGTAGCGGCGTTCGAGTCAGTTGCTGATGTATCGGAAGCTTCTTTCGACACGATCATGAACATTAACCTGAAGGGCGCCTTCTTCACCGTGCAGCATTTGCTGCCGCTGATCAACGACGGTGGCACCATCATTTTATTGTCTTCCGTAAATGCTTACTCCGGTATGCCGGGAGCATCCGTGTACAGCGCCAGCAAGGCAGGTTTAAACTCATTGGGACGCACCTTATCAAGAGAACTGGCTTCCAGGAAGATCCGGGTAAATATTGTAAACCCCGGCCCCGTGGCTACGCCTATCTTTGAAAAATCAGGTATTCCAAAAGAAGCGGTCAATGAAGAACAAATGGCCAAATCATTACCGATAGGCAGAATAGGACAACCGGAAGAAATTGCAAAACTGGTTTCCTTCCTCGCATCAGACGACGCATCATTTATCACAGGTGCAGAGTACAATATCGACGGAGGTATCAGTGTTCATCCATTAATCGGTTAACCTCAAACAAACATCATTCATGTCATCTCTGAAGGATAAAATAGTTGTTATCACAGGTGGTAACAGCGGTATAGGATACGCAACAGCAAAGGCATTTTTAGCAAAAGGAGCAAAGGTTTTGATAACAGGTCGTCAGCCTGGCGCGGTACAAAAGGCCGTACACGCATTGGGCCACCCTGCAGAAGGTTTTAAAGCGGATCAGTCAGACATGAATGATATACGGCGCCTGTATGATTACCTGCAGGGCCGTTTCGGGAAAATAGATTCCTTATTTGTAAATGCTGGCGTGGCGAAATTAGCACCGTTTGAAACGGTAACAGAGGCACTATACGATGAATTAATGAACATTAACTTCAAAGGTGCTTATTTCACCATCCAGCAATTACTTCCCCTCATCAGCGATGGTGGCTCTATCACGCTGCTGTCGGCCCTGAATGCATATTCAGGAACACCCAATGCTACCGTACTATCTGCCAGTAAAGCAGCACTGAACTCATTGGGCAGAACATTATCGAGGGAGTTAGCGGCAAGGAAAATACGGGTTAACACGGTGAACCCCGGTATTATCAGCACGCCGCTATTGGAAAAAGCAGGATTACCGGATGAAGCCAGAACACACCTGAGCAGTATCACGCCGCTGGGCAGACTGGGGCAACCGGAAGATATTGCCGGCCTGGTTACTTTCCTGGCATCCGACAATGCTTCGTTTATTACAGGTGCAGAATACAATGTAGACGGCGGCCTTATGGTGCACCCGTTGATCGCTTAATAAATGATCCTGGCGTTGCAGTGTGCAGCATTGTGTAAATGCTGCACCGGCAGCAAGGACTGGCGGAATTTGTCTTGGAACACTGATTACACTGATTATACTGATTTATCATTTCTGATTTTATTTTTTAGAAAATGGAAGATAAAGAGAGGTACCAGCATATAATTTAAATCAGTATCAAAATTGAAAAAATAACATCCCGAAAATCAGCATAATCAGTGTAATCAGCGTCCCAAGACAAAATCCTCTTTTAAGACAAAATTCTTGTTGATTTACAGTTAACGGTTGTTTAGGATGTTTGCGAACCCCATTGGTTGCCTGCCGGATGCCGCTTGCTATACGGGTATCTGGCAGCAACTTTAAAAACTTTAAGTTGTAGGTTTAACAGCGGCCGGAATAATCTTATTCCGGTCTTCGCTTTTTTAGCTCATCTTCCGGATCAGTTTCCCCAGCGTTTTCAATCCGTCATCCACCTGCTTGCTCCATACCGGACCAAAACTGATACGTAAACAGTTGTTGTATTTATTCTGTAAAGAAAAGATCCTGCCGGGGCAGAAGCTGATCTTATGTTTCAGCGCCTGTTGAAATAATTCAAATGTATTAATGGATTCGTCCAGTTCTACCCATAGCACACAGCCACCCTGCGGCCGGGATATACGGGTACTTTCCGGGAAGTATTCGCTGATTGCCTGGGAATACCGTAAACACTGGGTGTGCAGCACCTTCCGCAAATTGCGGAGGTGGAATTCGTACCGGCCTATCTCCAGGAAATGCCCCACCGCGGCTTGTGGCAGCGATGCGCAGGCGATAGAGTGGTTCTGTTTCATTAGCAGCACCTTTTCCTTGTATTTTCCGGGCAACGTCCAGCCAACGCGGTAGCCTGGCGCCAGCGATTTGGAAAAGGAATTGCACAGCAATACATGACCGTATTTATCAAACGTTTTGCAATTTGCAGGACGCTGTTTCGTAAAATACAGGTCGCCGTAAATATCATCTTCTATCAACGCTATATCATACTTCACCATCATGTCTACCAGCGCCTTTTTATTTTTGTCCGGCATACAGGAACCAAGGGGGTTGTTGTAGTTGGTTACAAACAGGCAGGCTTTGATTTTATGACGCGGAATGGCTTTGTCGAGATAATCCAGATCAATGCCGGAAACCGGGTGGGTAGGTACTTCCAGCACTTTTAACCCAAGGCTTTCCGCCAGCTGCATAGACCCATAGTACGCAGGGCTTTCAATGGCAATGGTGTCGCCGGGGCGTGTTACAGCCGACAGGCACAAAGTCAGCGCATCCATACAGCCACTCGTAGTGATAATATCATCTTCCGTATAGGCGCCGCCCCAGGCAAGCGACATCCGGGCTATTTGTCCGCGCAGCAGCTTATTGCCCTGTAACTCCTCGTACCCGATCCCGTTGTTAGGCAGGTTCCGCAGCGCATGCACCACTGCCTTCGCCATTTTGGCGGCCGGCATCAATCCCGGCGGAGGCGTAGCCACCGAAAAGTTCAGGATGTTCGGGTTCCGCATATGACTGAACACTTCCATCACCATATCACTCACAGTGGCTTCGCTGGCTTTTTTTACCGGCGAACAGGTGCCCGGCATAGCAGGCATGCGCCTCGAATTAAAGCGGATATAGTAACCGGATTTTGGCCTGGACTCAATCAGCCCCTTCGCCTCCAGGTGATAGTACGCCTGGAAAGCCGTGGTTAAACTGATTCCCTGCTGCTTGCTGAGCATCCGCACAGACGGGAGTTTTTCCCCGATTTTCATCACATCTTTTTCTATCAGCTGTTCAATATTATCAGCTACCTGCAGGTACAGGTGATCGGCAGTTTTTATCATGGCAATGTTGATCTGATCTGGTCAAAAGTACAAAAATTAAATCTGTGCGGATTTTGTCTTGGCTCAGGATTACGCTGATTTTACTGATTAGCTGGATTTTTACTTTTGGATTTTATAAAGGATTAAGGGAGATAGCAGCGGATATATTCGCTTTTATCTCCCTTAATTAATATTATAAGAAAATCAAAAAATCTAAAAAAATCCAAAAAGTAAAAATCCAGCTAATCAGTAAAATCAGCGTAATCCTGAGCCAAGACAAAATCCGCGGCGATCGTGCCTTCCCATTAGCCGGCCCAATGTTTGAATAGCCCACTCCTGGTCGTCGCTCCAGGGGTTGGAGTTGGTCAGGCGGAGGCAGTTCTGGTAGCGGTCCTGGCTTGAAAAGAGGGCGCCGGGTGTAAATGTGATCCCTTGCTCCACGGCCTCTTCGTGTAGCTTCCATGTGTTGATTTTGGGGGAAAGTACCACCCATAAACTGATGCCGCCGTTGGGGCGCGTCAGTTGTGTATCTTCCGGGAAATATTCCTGTATTGCTTTCGTGATCTGCATGGTTTGCATGTTCAGCGATTGCCGCAGGGATTTCAGGTGAAGGTCCAGTCGCTGCTGGTCCAGGAATTTGCTCAGTACTAATTGCGGCAACATGCTGGTGCCGCCGGAAGTAATGAACTTCAGCTGTGCTATTTTTTCCTGGTAACGGCCGCCAATCACCCAGCCTATGCGGAGGCCTGCAGCAATGGATTTTGAAAAGGATGAACAGTAAAGCACCAGCCCTTCTTCATCATAGGATTTTACGGTTCTTGGCCGCTCCGGTGCAAAATGCAGATCGCCGTACACATCATCTTCTATCAGTGGCACCTGGTATTTTTTCAGGAGTTTCGCCAGTTGTTCCTTGCTGTTGTCGGGGATACAACAGCCCATGGGGTTGTTGTAGTTGCTTACAAAAAGACAGGCCCGTACCTTCTTTTGTTTGAAAGCGTCTTCCAGTTTACTGAGGCTTACACCGGTTACCGGGTCGGTGGGTATTTCCAACGCTTTCATGCCCAGGCTTTCAATGGCCATCAGCAACCCGAAGAATGTAGGCGATTCAATGGCAATAGTGTCGCCGGCTTTGGCTACAGCGCGCAGGCAAAGACTGGCGGCTTCCATAGCGCCGTTGGTAACAATAATATCCTGCGGTGATACGGCCCGGCCCCAGTTGAGGCAATGCCTGGCAATGTGTTTCCGGAAAGGTTCATGACCATAAACATCACCGTACGGAATGTAGGAAGGATCCAATTCCCGCGCTACCAGCTGCAGCGCTTTCTTTAGCTTTACATCCGGCAGCAGCGATACATCCGGCAGGGCGCCTATCAGCGAAATGGTTTTATGCGATTCACTGGTTTTCCGGAACATGGCCAGCTTTTCATTGATCTCCACTTTCAGCGCAGTAGGTACTGGATCTGTTACCGGCGGCAGTTCAGGACGCAGCTTTTTTGAATAGTGTACAAAGTATCCTGATTTTTCTCGGGAGGCCACCCAGCCCTTTTTCTCCAGGTGGTTGTATACCTGCAGGGCAGTACTGATGCTGATGCCATGCTCCTGGTGCAGGGATCTTACAGAAGGGAGTTTGTCGCCCACCGCATATACGCCTTCACTGATCATATGCTGGATCTTTTCAGCCAGCTGAAGATATATAAACCCGTTGTTCTTTTTCATCTTTCCAAAGTTAATCTGTTATGGTTTAATATCGATAATTCTGTATCTGTTTTGGTGGTGTTTTTTGCCGTTAATTTGTAACCTTAAACTGATACGCATGACTGTTGTTAAACAAATTGCACAAACGCTGGTACAACTCTGCAGGGCATGGCAGTTTCCGGAAGCGCAGGCCACCCTGTTTCATGAAAACGCGGTGAACCTGGAGCCGGATGGCCGCACCACTACGGGGTTACCGGCTATCATGGCAAAGGAACAGGCGTTCCTCGACAGCATCACGGAAAGGCACCTGCTGGAAATCTCCGATCCGGTTGTGGCAGATGATTATTTCGCCATACAGTTACTGATGGATGTAACAGTCAATGGCATTGGCCGCCGCATGAGAAATGAACTTTGTATCTATAAAGTACGTGACGGTAAAATTATCAGCGAGCAGTTCTTCTACTAAATCATCTTAAAAAAATATAATTATGGAAGCAAGAATGGACGTGTACAAACTCCTGCCCGGCGCATTTAACGCTATGATGGGATTACAGACATTTGTTAATGAAAGCGGTCTTGATAAAACCCTCACAGAACTGATTAAAATCCGCGCCTCACAGATCAATGGCTGCGCTTTCTGCCTGAATATGCATACCAAGGAAGCCCGGCAGATGGGAGAAACGGAGCAACGCATTTACGCGCTTCCCGCCTGGGAGGAATCGCCTTACTATACGGAGAAGGAGCGTGCAGCCCTCGCACTTACCGAAGCGGTTACGCTGATAAGTACTTCCCGTGTACCGGACGAAGTATACAAAGCTGCGCAGGCGGTTTTTACACAACAGGAAATTGCCACGATCACGATGGCTATTGTGGCCATTAATTCCTGGAACCGCATTGCGATCACTTCCAGGACATTGCCACAGGACTGACTGTACCCGTCATTACCAGGGCGCCTCCGGCTGAAGCATTAGTTGGAGGCGCCTTCGTGAATATATATTATCTTCCTGGCGGGTAATTTTATATTGGATATGTTTAATAAGATAGCGCCTGATAAGTGGAAGCATTTTTTCGTTGGTATCCCCATGGGGGCTGTGCTTGAAGTGGCTTCGGCAATGATGTTCCCGGGCAGCCCGCTACTGGCAGCCCTTGTGGCCCTGGCAGTGGTCATCGTTATCAGCTACGGCTTTGAGTTGTTTTCATTAATTACCGGCAAAGGGCACTACGACGTAATGGACGCGGTGGCCAGCATTATTGGCGGTATGATAGGTATGTTGCCGGGGGCGCTGGTGTATCTGGCTTAGTCCCACCAAATCCGCAAGAATCCGTAAATCAAAGATGCCCGCTTTCCGTATTTTCGCGACATGGCTTTGCAGAAAATAATGATCCCCATCAATGACCCGGCGCATTTCTCCTTTGAAGAATGCCTGCGTTTCCTGGGAAGATCGGATAAAGAATGTTTGCATTATATACACCAGGGAAAGGTGCGGCGTATGCTGTTGTCGGAAGGGGAGCCTGTAGTAGTGGAAATTGCGCCTGGTTCAAAGAAAGACTTCCTGGAAGCCACCATACTGGCGCCTGCCGGCGAAGCAGTGGCAGAAGCGCCCATTATCAGGTATATCACGCATTGGTGGCACCTGGATGCCAATCTGCAACCGTTTTACCAGTATACACAAACAGACCCGCTCTTAAAAGGGCTCGCAGAAAAATACAATGGCCTGCGCCTCATAGGTATGCCCGACCTTTTTGAAGCCATCACCTGGCCGGTAATAGGTCAGCAGATAAACCTCGCCTTCGCCTATACGCTGCGGCAGCGGTTTATCCGGCAGTTTGGCTATCATGTGGTAGTAGACAACACCGATTTTTATTTATACCCGCATCCAAAGGTGATAGCTGCATTAACTCCTGACCAGCTTACACCCATGCAGTTTTCGCGTAGCAAAGCATTATACCTTGTGGAAACCGCCAGGCAAATGGCCAGCGGCGCGCTCAGCGAGGCCAGGCTGGATACCATGAGCTATGAGGCCGCGCGTGAAAGCCTGGTAGCGATGAAGGGAATCGGTAACTGGTCGGCCAACTATGCGTTGATGAAGTACCGCCGTTTTCCGCAATCTGTTTTATTGGAAGATGTTGGATTGCAGAATGCAATAAAAAATAGATTAAATTTGGAAGCCAAGCCTTCTATGCCAGCGTTACAGGAGTATACAAAACCGTGGAAGGAGTATGCAGCGTATGCCACTTTTTATTTGTGGAGATCATTATTACCCCAATAGATTAATTTCATGGAAGACGGATTGTATCATCTACGTATAGACTCCCCCGTTGGACCGCTGCTGATCAGTGGTACCGCACACGTTATAACTGCTGTTTCTTTTACAGATCAACCCGCGGTGGATTTTCCCCAGGCGCCCGCACTACTGCTGGATTGCGCGCAACAGCTGTATGAGTATTTCGCGGGCGACCGTAAAGTTTTTGACCTGCCTATTGCCCAGGAAGGAACCGCGTTTCAACAAACGGTGTGGCAACAACTAATTGCTATTCCATTCGGACAAACCATTTCTTACCAGCAACTCGCCCGCAGGATACATAATCCCAAAAGCATCCGCGCAGTGGGCACTACCAACGGTAAAAACAAACTGGCCATCATTGTGCCCTGTCACCGTGTAATTGGCAGCAATGGCACACTCACGGGTTATGCCGGTGGCCTCTGGCGCAAACGCTGGCTCCTGGAGCATGAGCGCACTGATTTATTTACCGGTTTGTTCTGATAAATCTGATATGGTCGATATTTCTAAAACTGGATCTGTTTTCAGATAATAATTTATCGCAATTTTGTTCCTGCATTACCACCCGAAAATTCTCATCAACAACGAGTAATCATGGAATTGAAATTGCAGGAAGACCTTAAACATACAGATCAGTTATTGCAGTTAACCAAAGATTTCAGCAGCAGGTTTTTATCCGCAATAGATAAACTGGCAGCCGATAAAAAGGTGGACATCAACAGCCGTGTATCCGTTCCCGGTACAGGGTTAGGTGGGGCGGCTGCGTTGGAAGCTTTCCGGCAACAATATGGCAACAGCATTACCGCAGCCGCAGGGCCGCGCTACTGGGGCTTTGTAACCGGCGGCGTTACGCCTGCCGCACTGATGGGCGATTGGCTGGCCGCTGCGATGGATCTTAATTCTTCTGACAAAAGTTCAGTTGCCTATTATATTGAAACGGAAACCATTGCTTTACTGAAAGAATTATTCGGATTGCCAGAAGCATTTTTGGGATGCTTTGTTTCCGGCGCTACCATGTCCAACTTCACCGGCCTGGCTACCGGCCGGCAATGGGTGGGATTGCAGCATGGGATAGACATTGCCGCGGATGGCGTAGCCGCGCTCCCCGGATTAAAAGTAGTATCTGCCGTACCACATTCCAGTATCGGTAAAGCCATCTCCATGATCGGCATAGGACGCAATCACCTGGTGCGTGTTCCCGCATTGCCTGGTCGTGAAAGTGCAGACATTGCGGCGCTGAAAGAATATCTCGAAGCACATAAAGGAACTCCTATTATTTACGTGGCCAACGCAGGCACCGTGAATACCGTTGATTTTGATGATATCGCCGCACTGGTGCAACTGAAAAAGGAATATGGCTTCTGGCTGCATGTGGATGCCGCTTTCGGCGGATTCGCTGCCTGCAGCGATCAGTGGAAACACCTGCTGAATGGATGGGAAGAGGCAGACAGTATCACCATCGACGCGCATAAATGGCTGAATGTACCATATGATGCCGCGATGATATTTTGCAGGCACCCGCAGTTGCAATCGGCTGTGTTTCAGAACGCGGGCGCCGCTTACTTAGGCGATCCGGCAACCCAATTTAATTTCATTAATCATATTCCTGAAAACTCGCGCCGTCAGCGCGCTTTACCGGCCTGGTTTTCTTTGATGGCCTACGGAAAGGAAGGCTACCGCTGGATCGTTGAAAATAATATTTCACTGGCCAAACAATTGGGCAGCCTGCTGGAGACAGACCCCAATTTTGTGTTGTTGTCGCCGGTAAGGCTTTGCGTGGTTTGCTTCACGCTGGAAGTTGCGCCGGAAGTAGAAGCAGAAGCGGTACAGGAATTCCTGGATGCGCTGAACGACAGCGGGGTGGTATGTATGACGGCCACGTCGTATGCCGGCCGGCAGGCCATCCGCGCGGCATTGGTGAACTGGCGTACCAGCGGAAAAGATGTATTGATGGCCTATGACACCATGAAAGTACTGGCGGAGAAAATAGTGAATAAATATACTTATGCGTAAATCAAATACAAATGCTTACATCGCGCTTGCCATTGTAAGTATTTTCTGGGGAACCACTTACCTGGCATCCAGCGTGGGCGTAAGACACATGCACGGAGTGATGCTGGCAGGCATAAGACAGGCGGCAGCCGGATTCCTGATCACCGGATTTTTTTTACTGAAGGGATATAAGTTACCGGGAAAAATAGTGTTGTCGAAATTATTTGTCATTGGTACACTCATGTTATGCGGTGGTAACGGTTTACTTACCTGGGCGCTGAGGTATATTCCCAGCGGACTGGGAGCGATCATTGCGGCCACCATTCCTATCTGGATCACCATTGCCAGTTATTTCCTGGTACAACGTACCCGGCTTAGTTTGCAGCTCATCATTGGTATGATCCTGGGCTTTGGCGGTGTAGCGGGCATCTTCTATAATTATTTATCAAGTCTTATGAACCCGGATTTCCAGTTCGGAATCATCATTGGTTTCATTTCCTGTATATTCTGGGCATTGGGATCTGTACTCACTGCCAAGTGGTCGCTGGGCGTGAATTACCTGTATGGCGCAGGATTCCAGATGTTTTTCAGCGGAATCATCATGTTGCTGGTAGCAACTTTTTTCCTGGGACAGCACGTGGAAGTAGAAAGTTTTACGACTGAATTGTGGGAAAGCCTGTTGTACCTGGTACTGGTAGGTTCGGTGTTTTCGTATTCTGCTTATGTGTTTGCGTTGAATAATCTTCCGCCTGCACAGGTATCTATTTATGCTTACATCAATCCCGTGGTAGCGGTGTTGCTGGGATGGCTCATCCTGCATGAAAGCCTTACCTGGTTAACGGGTGTATGTTCCCTGATCACTATTGGCGGCGTGTACCTGGTAAACAGTGCGGTGAATAAAAGTAAGAAAAGTCTTGCAGCGACTGCAAAATAATAATAGCTATAATTTTTTAAGGTAGAAGTTAATAGACAGATGCTCACCCCGGTGTTTACCGGACAGAGCATCTTTTCTTTTGTTATGGAAATGAATTAAATTGAGATGGATTTTTAAATCTGTTATTTTATGGATGTTATTCAGGCAACGGAGTTACATACGAATGAAGTGGCGGTACTGTTTGACGCCTACCGCAGTTATTATGATCAGGCGCCCGATTTTAAAGGGGCACTTGGTTTTATTACTGAAAGGATTGCGCAAAAAGACAGTGTAATATTTGTGGTGATGCTGGATGCCGAAATAATTGGTTTCACACAGCTGTATCCCATCTTCACTTCCCTGGGCATGAAAAGAGGCTGGCTGCTCAACGACCTATACGTATTGGAAGAACACCGGGGCATGGGCGCCGGCAAAGCCTTGCTGGATAAAGCAGCGGAATACGGTAAGTCCACCAACGCGGCGTGGCTGATGCTGCAAACTTACATTGCCAACACCGGGGCGCAGAAACTCTACGAAAAAGAAGGGTTCAGGAAAGACACGAACTCCTACTACTATTATAAAGCACTTTAAAAAACGCGCGGAGATCGCCTTCGGCGATGCGGATTTTGTCTTGAGCGCTGATTACGCTGATTATACTGATTTTTTTGATTTTGTTTTTTTTGATTTTTCTTCTGATTTTCTTGTTGACATATTTCTTAGTAAAAAAGTAAAATGTACGTTAACATACTTGCTTCCCTAATTAAGTATAAAAATCAAAAGAGAAATCAGAAGAAAAATCAAAAAAAACAAAATCAAAAAAATCAGTATAATCAGCGTAATCAGCGCTCAAGACAAAATCCGCATCGCCGAAGGCGATCTCCCCGCAGCACCACAAAGCGATGGATACAACCAAGAACCCCTGGACCATTCACTCCAGGGAAATGAGATATGACAATAACTGGATCAGCATTTGGCATCACGAGGGGTTGAACCCCGCCGGCGGCGCCGGCATTTATGGCGTGGTTCATTTTAAGAACCTCGCTGTAGGGGTGGTGGCGCTGGATGATGAGATGAATATTTACCTCGTCGGACAATACCGTTTCCCGTTAAAGCGGTTTTGCTGGGAAATCCCCGAAGGAGGTGCTCCGCTGGGAAAGGAAACGGCGCTGGACACCGCCAAAAGGGAATTGCTGGAAGAAACCGGCCTGGTGGCATCTCATTGGGAAGTGATTACGCGTATGGCGCTCTCCAATTCTGTTTCTGATGAAGAAGGGGTGGTGTTCCTGGCCCGGGGGCTGGAGCAGCGGGTGGCTGAGCCGGAAGAAACGGAGCAGCTGATCGTTAAAAAAGTGCCTTTTGAAGAAGCCTACCAGATGGTAAATAACTTTGAAATCACGGATTCCTTATCGGTAGCGGCTATACAAAAAGTAAAGCTAATGGGCTATGAAGGCTTATTAAACAAATAAACCCGTTACCTTTGCAGCAAATGGAAAGGAAATTTAACGCTTTCAAAGGTGAAAGAAAAGACGGGCAACGTGGCCCGAAAAAATATGCAACGCAGCGGCCAAAGCAATCTACTATGATTATTGGCCGTCAGCCGTTATTGGAAGCCCTGAGCACGGGGAAGTCGATTGAGCGCATCTTTATGCTGCGCACCGCTACCGGCGATATAATACCTCAAATAAGGGAGCTGGCCCAAACCAACAATATTCCCATTAATTATGTTCCGGTGGAGAAGCTCAACGGGCTTACCCAGGCCAATCACCAGGGAGTGGTAGCCATTGCCGGCAACGTTACCTACCTGGATCTGCAGGATGTGATTTCGCATGTTACGGAAAAGGGAGAAACCCCGTTGTTCCTCATACTGGATGGTATTACAGATGTGCGTAATATAGGCGCTATTGCCCGCAGTGCGGTGTGTTGTGGCGCACAGGCCATCATTATTCCTGATAAAGGCATTGCCGCATTGAACGAAGAAGCTGTGAAATCATCTGCCGGTGCATTGGAAAGTATCGCGGTTTGCCGGGTCAACAGCCTGAACAAAGCCATTGATACCCTGCATCTCAATGGTATCAAGGTGATGGCCAGTGAAATGGAAACAGAAATAAAATTGTACGATTGCGATCTCAGGGAGCCGGTGGCAGTGATCATGGGTTCGGAAGATAAAGGCGTGTATCCTGCGCTGATAAAGGCTTCCGATGTATTGTTCCGTATTCCGATGGCTGGCAACTTCGAATCTTTTAATGTATCTGTGGCGGCCGGCATCATTTTGTATGAAGCACTGAAACAAAGAACGGTAAATATTTAAGCGGACCCGCGGGAACCCGCAAAGAAAATGGTTTACTATGCTAAAACTAGTTGAATGCCCTCGTGATGCCATGCAGGGCTGGCACAGAATGATCAGTACGGATGAAAAAGTGCAGTACCTGAATTCCCTGTTAAAAGTAGGTTTTGATACCATCGATTTTGGCAGCTTTGTATCTCCCAAAACCATCCCACAGATGGCTGACACGAAAGATGTGATTCCCCGGCTGCAGCTGTCTGGTTCCAAAAGTAAGCTGCTGGCCATTGTGGCTAACCTGCGGGGAGCAGAAGAAGCGGTGGTATTTGATGAAATCAATTACCTGGGCTTTCCCTTCTCTATATCAGAAACTTTCCAGCTAAGAAATACCAATAAAACCATTGCGGAATCCCTGGAGCAGGTACATTCCATGCAGGAACTGTGCATTAAGAACAGGAAAGAGCTGGTGATCTATATTTCTATGGGCTTTGGTAATCCTTATGGAGACCCTTACAGCCCGGAAATTGTATTACAGTGGGTAGAAGAAATGGTGAAGATGGAAATCGGCATTATATCCCTCGCAGATACGGTAGGTGTTGCAGATCCTGCTACTATTACCGGTCTGTTCAAACACCTCATACCGGCCTACTCCGACGTGGAATTCGGCGCACATTTTCACGCGGCGCCGCACAACTGGGAAGATAAGGTGCTGGCCGCCTATGAGCAGGGTTGCAAACGGTTCGACAGCTCCATTAAAGGAATCGGCGGTTGCCCTATGGCCAAAGATGAGCTGGTAGGCAACCTGGCAACGGAGAACCTCATCGCTTTCTGTCATCAGCGGAAAGAGCCGCTCACACTGGATATGACGGCATTGAGGGGCACACAGCGACTGGCAGATGCTGTTTTTAAAGATTAACTGTATTACATGCAATTTCATTTAAGCTTTCCGGTAGCGCCATTGTCTTCAGCCATTCAGTACGATCATGAGCTATTGCTGATGGGGTCCTGTTTTGCGGAAGAAATAGGCGAAAAGCTGCAGGAACACCGCTTTAATACCGTGGTGAACCCTCACGGCATTTTATATAATCCACTTAGCATTACAAAAGCCCTGACTTCCTATCTCGACGGGAAAGTATATACTGCCGGAGATCTTTTCCAGCACAATGATCTGTGGAACAGCTGGGATCATCACAGCCGTTTCTCCGGCCTTACGGCGGAAGCCACGCTGGAAAACATTCACCGGACGCAGGCGGCCGCCACGCATGCTATTGACAACGCCGATTGGCTCATCATTACGCTGGGGTCTGCGCATGCTTACATCTTGAAAGAAAATAACCGCCTGGTGGGTAACTGTCATAAGGTGCCGGCCGGAAACTTCTACAAACGCCTGCTCACGGTAGATGAAATAGTAACCGCGCTGGATAATGTAATGCATCGCCTGTTTTTCCGCAATAAGAAAATTAATATACTCTTCACCGTTAGCCCGGTGCGTTACATCCGTGATGGGGTGGTGGAAAATAATCTCAGCAAAGCCATACTACTACAGGCGGTTCATCACTTGGTGAACAAGTTTAACCGGCTGTTTTATTTCCCGGCATATGAGCTGGTAATAGATGATTTGCGCGATTATCGTTTTTATAAAGAAGATATGGTGCATCCCAATGAACTGGCGGTTAACTATGTTTGGGAGCAGGTGGTGAAGGCGGGTATCAGTCCTGGCAGCCAGGAATTGCTGCATAGCATTGCCGAAATAAACCGGGCGGCCAATCACCGGCCTTTTAACCCTGAAAGTGCCCAGCACCGCCAATTTCTGGCACATTACGCCGCAAAGGTACAGCAACTGATGGCGGCTCATCCGCAACTGAAGCTGGATGATCTGCTGCAGCGTTTTCAATAGTAAAGCGGAGGGAATGTCCCTCCGCTTTACCCCGTTTACAACGGAATGCCTCTTTTATCTTTCAGATAAATAATACCTACTACAAAACAGATGACGGCAATACCGATCGGGTAAATCAATCCTGCCAGGTGGTTGCCGGTATTGGTTACCAGGATGGTGGAAATGGTGGGTAACAGTCCGCCGAAAACACCGTTACCGATATGGTAGGGCAGCGACATAGAGGTGTACCGGATGCGCGTTGGGAACAGTTCCACCAGGAAAGCCGCAATAGGCGCATATACCATGGTTACAAACAGTACCTGGATGAATATGAGGATCACCAGCCACATGATATTCATACGGCTTACGGTCAGTTCCTTTTTGTCAGCTGTTTCCTTCAGGATGCTGCCATCGGTATAGCTATGCACGCGGGTGGTTTTAAGTACCAGTTCCCCGGATTCACTTTTGGAAGAATTACTTTCTATCCTGAACAGCTCTGTTTGTTCCTGTTTCAGCTGCACATTGCCGATATTATCCATCGCTTTATAGATGGGATAGTAGGCAAGAGCGGCCAGCAGCATGCCTGTGAGCATGATCTTTTTACGGCCGATGCGGTCGGACAGGGAGCCGAAGTAAATAAAGAACGGTGTAGCCAGGAGCAGTGCAATGGCAATGATGATATTGGATTGCACAAATTCTATGTTCATGGTTTTCTGGAGAAAGGAAAGCGCATAGAACTGTCCGGTGTACCAAACCACGCCCTGACCCATTGCGGCGCCAAAGAGCGCTATCATGACCAGTTTCAGGTTTTCCTTATTGGCAAAGCTTTCCTTGATGGGGTTGGAAGAGGTTTTCCCTTCTTTCTTCATCTGGGCGAACAGGGGGGATTCGTGCAGGCGTATCCGTATGTAATAGGACATAATGACCAGCAGCACCGACAGGAGGAAAGGTATCCGCCAGCCGTAGTTGTTGAAATCATCGGGTGTCATGAGCATACGGGTAACCAGGATCACGCCCAGCGATACAAACAGGCCCAGTGTGGCAGTGGTTTGTATGAAGCTGGTGTAGTAGCCGCGGCGGTTGTCGGGCGAATGCTCTGCCACGTAAGTAGCGGCGCCGCCATATTCGCCACCCAGGGCCAGGCCCTGCGCGAGGCGGAGTATCAGTACCAGTATGGGCGCCAGTATACCAATGGTATGGTAGCTGGGAATGAGGCCGATAGCGAAGGTAGAGCCGCCCATGATGAGCAGCGTGAGCAGGAACGTGTATTTACGTCCTACCATATCGCCGAGACGGCCAAATACAATGGCACCAAAGGGACGCACAATAAAGCCCACCGCGAAGGTAGCCAGCGTGGCGATGTAGGCCAGCTGCGGATTACTGGGCGGGAAAAACTTTTCAGCAATGATGGCGGATAAGCTGCCAAAGATGTAAAAGTCGTACCATTCAATGAGCGTACCAGCCGACGAGGCCATGATAACCTGCCAGATGTTTTGCGAGGGGAGCGAGTTCTTCATACGTGTTAATTGTAAACGCCAGCTTTTTGTACTGAGCTTTTTGCGGGGAATAAGATAATGAATATTTACAATGAGAGCAAATGTCCAACTAAAAATCTCTTGTGCTTAACATCCGGGAATGTTTATAAAGCCTTATCTTTAATAAGGGCCAATTATTTACAATGAAGCAGGGATCAAAAGCTCACATCACCCGGGTTCTCAGTTTATTGTTGTTAGCTTTTATTACGTGTCACTATACCGTGAAGGCTCAGCAAACGATCAGTAACAGACCTAAAATAGGATTAACGCTCAGCGGCGGCGGCGCCCGTGGCCTGGCGCATATTGGTATCCTGGAGGCAATAGACAGCGCAGGGCTGAAGGTTGATATTGTAACGGGTACCAGTATGGGAAGTATCGTAGGATCGTTGTATGCGATGGGTTATTCCGGGAACAAAATAGAAGAGGCCGCCCGTAAGCTGAACTGGAACAGCCTGTTCTCCAATCAACCCGTTCTTACTGATATTTCCTATGAAGAAAAACGGGAGTACAACAAATACATCATTGAAATTCCTTTCGAATATGGTAAGCCTAAGCTGGCTTCCGGCGTAATTTCCGGTGAAGCGCTGTGGCTGGAACTGGCAAAGCTCTGCTGGCCGGTGAAGGACATCAAGAACTTTGAAGACTTTAATATCCCTTTTAAATGTATTGCTACTGATGTATCTACTGGTGATATTGTAACACTCGACAGCGGGGAAATAGTGACCTGTTTGCGTGCCAGTATGGCCATTCCTTCTATTTTCACGGCTGTAAAAATCGGCGACCGTAAGCTGGTGGATGGAGGGGTAGTCCGTAACTTCCCCGTTATCACCGCCAAGGAAATGGGCGCAGATATTGTGATTGGCGCCAATGTAAGCGGTGGTTTGCGTAGAGCGGACCAACTGGTGACTCCTTTTGATATCCTTTACCAGCTGGGATTTTATAAAGATGCAGACGATTTCACCAAAGCCATTAAACAATGTGATATTTATGTGCCGATGAACAAGGAGCTGGAGAACTATTCCGCCGCGAGCTTCGGCAGCGTGGACTCTATTATTGAAGCGGGCCGCAGGAAAGGAAGGGAGATGTATCCTGTTTTCAAACACCTCGCAGATTCACTGAATGCTTTATACCCCCAGCCTCCTTTTGTAGCCGACCGGCTCCCGTTTGCCACGGATATAGAACTGAGCGGCGTTCAGGTGAACGGCCTCGTTCACTCTGATCAGAAATTTTTTTTACAACGGCTGCATCTCAAGCCCGGTGGCTGTTATACGCCGGCACAGCTGCGAAATGCCATCCTGAATGTTTACGGCACCCGCTTTTATAAACTGATTACGTATAATCTCGTGCCGGAAGGATATGGCAAAAGCCGGATGGATATACAGGTAGAGGAAAATCCGCTTACCTACGTGAAATTTGCGCTGAACTATAACACTTTTACCGGCGCCAATGCTATTATTAATTTAACCCAGCGGAATTTCATTGTGCCTAACTCCCGGTCGTTTGTGACAGCGGTGATCAGTGAAAATCCCCGGCTGGAGGCGGAATATTTCAAATACCTGGGCCGCAGCCGGAATTTCGGTTTTGGGCTCAGCACCTATTACGAGAACAACGGTCTTACCTTTTACGATATTGATTTTAATAAACTACAACCTTATCGCAGCAAGTATGCGAACGTGAACGTGGATATGCAGTATACCTTCAACCGGAATATGTCGGTGGGTGCAGGAACACGCTGGGAGTACATTAAATACAAGCCGCAGCTGTCCAATTTTATGGAGGTGCGGGGCAGTACCAACCAGCTGAATACCTATATTAATTTCGGTATCAATTCCCTCAACCAGAAAATATATCCTACCAGGGGATTGTTGCTGGACCTGGAAGCGGGACATATCTATAACCAGCATCCGGGCATTAAAGTGAGCTCGCAAGGGGTGGAACAGGACTATGATACGCTTGGTGTAAGCTTCCAAGATTATCAGCGCCTGGCGCTGAACCTGAAATACTATATCCCGTTGGGCCGTAAATCGGCCATAGAGCTGGATGGTAATATCGGGTATAATCTTAATTATAAAGAATCGGTGGTTAATGCATTTGTCGTTGGCGGTATGACCAATATCACCCGGAACCAGGTGCCTTTCGTGGGGATATACGAGGGAGAGGTAATTACGTCAAAAGTCAGTGCGGTGCAGGTAGCCTGGCAATACGAAGTGCTGCGCAATATCTTTGCTATTCCAAGGGTTGGCGCAGCCGTATATGACGGGGAAATTTCCGGTGGTGGAAAATACCAATATCTCGCCGGTTATGGCCTGGGCGGAGGCTACAGCAGCCGTTTGGGACCTGTAGAGGCTACGGTGATGTACAATGACCAGTCGGGCCGGCTGAAGTTTTATGTGAACCTCGGGTTTAATTTTTAATGCGGATTTTGTCTTTCTCGCTGATTACGCTGATTATACTGATTTCTTTGATTTTTACTTTTGGATTTTATAAGGATTAAGGGAGATAAAAGTGAATATATTCGCTTTTATCTCCCTTAATTATATCAATTTTTAAGAAAGTCAGAAAAAAATCCAAAAGTAAAAATCAAAGAAATCAGTATAATCAGCGTAATCAGCGAGAAAGACAAAATCCGCGCTAGTGCATCCGGTCGCCGCGGACATCGATGTTTTGCAGTATTTCCGCTTCCATTTTCAGCCACTCCTGCCAGCGGTTGCGCACTTTTTCTTCCGGGAAATATTCGTTGGCCAGGTCAATAAAGAGGCGGTAGTGTCCTGCTTCGGAGATCATGAATTTGCGGTAGAATTCGCGCATATATTCGTCTTCCAGACCCTCGCTCAGCAGGCGGAAACGCTCACAGCTGCGGGCTTCGATCAGTGCAAAGATCAATAGGGCATCGAGGAAGCTGTCGTCTGCATGACCACCTTTCACCCGGTTATCCATCAGGGCATTTACATAATCATCTTTCCGTTGCCGTCCTAAAGAGAGGCCGCGTTTTTTCATTTCAGCAAGCACCTGCCGGAAGTGTCCCCATTCTTCTGTAACAATGGGCGCCAGTTCCTCTACCATCCTTGTTCTTTCGGGGTTGCGCTGGATCAGCGAAATAGCGGAAGATGCCGCTTTTTGTTCGCAATAGGCGTGATCCGTAAGAATGTCCTGTAATGAAATGGCGGCCAGATTCACCCATCGTGGATCGGTAGGCAGTTTTAGTCCGAGTATTGATACTTTGCTCATATGAAAATAGCGGTTAGCCTGCGGCTTTTTTGCGAAGATAACGGCAAAGTTTAAATTGTGCATCGATAAACACAGATCATGAGTAAAGACAGTACTTCTTTTTTAGCGCAGTTGCTGGATGAGCGCAGGGAACAGCAGTCGTTCCGCGAATTGAGGCTGCCGGGGGATAACGTGGATTTTTGTTCCAATGATTACCTCGGGCTGGCCAGGAATGCAACAGTAAGGGAGTATATACATACGTTGATGGAGGAAAGGCACCCGGCGCATGGCAGCACCGGATCAAGGCTGCTGGCGGGTAATTATGAGTGGATTGTTTCTGTGGAACGCGACCTGGCAGATTTTCATGGGGCAGCAGCAGGTCTGATCTATAACTCGGGATATGATGCCAACCTGGGCGTGTTTTCCTGTCTGGGCCGCAAGGGAGATACCATCATTTACGATCAGCTGATACATGCGTCTATCCGTGATGGTGTGCGTTTATCGGCGGCACAGTCGTTTTCATTTGTACACAACGATGTTGCTGACCTGGAAAAGAAACTGAAACATGCCACGGGAAATATTTTTGTTGCGATAGAATCGGTGTATTCCATGGATGGTGATTTGGCTCCCCTGGCTGCTATTGCAGCCATTTGCGGGCAATACAACGCCCACCTGATAGTAGATGAAGCGCATGCTACCGGCATCATCGGCAACAGGGGAGAAGGGCTGGTGCAGCATCTCGGATTAACGGCCGCCTGCTTTGCGCGTATTCATACCTTTGGAAAAGCAGTTGGCTGTCATGGCGCCGTGGTGCTGGGTTCGGAGATATTACGCGATTACCTGATCAACTTCTCCCGGTCCTTTATCTATACTACTTCCTTACCACCCGCTGCACTGGCTGCCATAGAGGCGGGTTATGCCGCATTTCCGTACATGCAGGCAGAAAGAGAAAAGCTGTCGCAGTTGATTGCGCAATTCCGCGCCGGTATTGTCAATGCGGAATTGCTGCCGGGCACCACACCCATACAGGCGGTGCTGACACGCGGTAATGAGCATACCCGCGGCATTGCGCAGCGGTTACAGTCGGCCGGACTGGATGTGCGGCCCATCCTGCATCCTACGGTTCCCAGGGGAGCGGAGCGCCTTCGCATTGTATTGCATAGTTTTAATACGCCGGAAGAGGTGGACCATCTTATAAAAGTATTACAGGCATAAGCGGTTATGAATCAAATTTGGTGTATTTTACATATTACATCCGATATGTAATATGAGAATCATCCCCGCAGTTATCACCGCAGCCATTACCTTATCGCTTACATACGCTTTCAGTCATAAACTGGGACAGATACCCCCACTGGGAAAGCTGTTAAGTCCGCAAACGGGCTTCTGGCAGAATGCTGAACCTATTGGTGAATTTCCACGTGAACAACTGGTATTACCGGGATTGTCCGGCAAAACGGAGGTTTGGTATGACGACCGTATGGTGCCGCATATTTTTGCGGAAAATGAAGAGGATGCTTATTATGTGCAGGGATATGTAACAGCACGGGACCGTCTCTGGCAGATGGAATTGCAGACCTACGCCGCTGCCGGCCGCTTATCGGAAATACTGGGTCCTAAACTGGTGCAGTACGACCGGAAGCAACGCCGCCTTGGGATGGTATACGCTGCGGAAGGAACGGTAAAGGAAATGCTGGCAGATCCGGCTACCAAAGTGGCCGTAACCTCTTATGCTGCCGGTGTGAATGCTTTTATTGCCACCCTTACGCCTGCCACTTACCCCTTAGAATATAAAATACTGGATTATAAGCCTGAGAGATGGGATATCATCAAATCGGCCCTGTTACTGAAGTATATGGCGCATGACCTCGCGGGATTCGCCAATGACCTTGAATTCACCAATGCACGCCGTTTATTTTCTTTGCAGGACTTTGACCTGATGTATCCTGATTTCCACGAAGCTACGGACCCCATCATCCCGAAAGGTACCGCCTATCCGGCCGCCACCATAAAACCCGCCGCCCCGCCAGACAGTGTGCTGGCCGCCGCAGCAGCGTACATGAAGTTTAAAACGGACAAACCAGATCCGGACAATGGCAGCAACAACTGGGCAGTAGGCGGCAGCAAAACCCGCTCCGGCGCGCCAATCCTTTGCAGTGACCCGCATCTTGGCCTGTCGCTGCCTTCACTCTGGTACGAAGTACAGATCCATACACCTGGCATGAATGTGTATGGCGCTTCCCTTCCCGGCGCACCCGGCGTGATCATCGGTTTCAACGACCACATCGCCTGGGGCGTTACCAACGGAGAAGAAGATGTGAAAGATTATTACAGCATGCAGTTCCGTAACGGCCGCAGCGAATACCTGTACAATGGCAGCTATCGTAAAGCAGACCTGCGCATAGAAGAAATTAAGGTGAGAGGCGGCGCCACCGTTCGCGATACCGTTGCCTACACGGTATTTGGCCCGGTTATCTTTGATAATACTTTCCCGGATAAAACAGCCGGGCAAACCTTCCTGGCCATGCGCTGGAAAGCGCTGGACCCGTCTAATGAACTGGCTACTTTCAACAAGCTCAATAAAGCCCGTAATTACGACGAATACCTGGATGCACTGAACAAGTATACCTGTCCCGCGCAAAACTTTGTATTTGCCGATAAAGCCGGCGATATCGCCATCTGGCATAATGGTCAGTATCCACTCCGGTGGAAGGATCAGGGCAAATGGATCATGCCCGGCAGCGACAGCACCTATGCCTGGCAGGGATTTATTCCTCATGAGGAATTGCCGCATATAAAAAATCCGGAAAGAGGATTTGTGAGTTCTGCCAATCAACGTCCAACCGACAGCACCTATCCATATGCCCTGTATGGAGAATATGACCTTTTCCGTGGCAAGCGTATCAATGAAAGGTTATCAGCCATGAGCGCCATTACCACACAGGATATGATGCAGTTGCAAAATGATGATAAGAACCTGTTCGCCGCTGCAGCCATGCCTATGATCCGGAAACATATCGATACCAGTTCACTTACTGCGCAACAGCAGCCCTACTGGCAGCTCTTAACTTCCTGGGATTTTATGGCCACGCCCGACAGCAAAGCGGCCAACATCTTCAATACGCTATGGGCACATCTTGAAGATACCATCTGGCAGGATGAACTGCATCCTAAAGATACTACCATCCTGACCTATCCGCAGTCTATCACCACATTGCAATTGCTGCTGCGTGACACTGCTTTCCATTTTATCGACAACATCAATACACCACAAAAAGAAACGTTATCCCAGCTGTTGCAAGGTGCATTTGCACAAACCGTCACTGAACTTTCTGAGTTGAATAAGGCGGGCAGGCTCGAGCTGGGAAAAGCGCGTGGTACAGATATCAATCACCTTTCCCGCGGCATTCCTGCTTTCAGCGCCTTACACCTGAATACAGGCGGTGGGCAGCATATTGTGAATGCCACGAAGCAAACACATGGTCCTTCCTGGCGCATGGTAGTGCAGCTATCAGACAAAACAGAAGCATATGGTATTTACCCCGGCGGACAAAGCGGAAATCCGGGTAGTCCGTTTTATGATAATAGTGTAAATGACTGGGTATCGGGCAAATATTATATGTTGCATATTTTCAGTGCCGAGGAAAAAGATGATCCTGTAATCCGCTACAAGCTTGTGTTTACAGGGAAGTGATAAAAATAATTTCAGGAAAATTTGGCTGGAAATAAATAATTCCTATCTTTGCACTCCGTTAAACAAAAAGACGGGGTAAAAGATTCCCTAGCTCAGTTGGTAGAGCAATACACTTTTAATGTATGGGTCTTGGGTTCGAGTCCCAAGGGGATCACCATAAGAACATCAAAGGAAATTAAAGCCGCTTGAATCGTAGGATTTAAGCGGCTTTTCTGCTTTTGGTATGAAAAGATAAATCATATCAAACGATTTTGAGAGTCTACAAAATCGTCTACAGTAAATTTTTTTAATTTACTGTAGACGATTTTTTCTGAGATGCTTACCGGCAAAGGATTTGGCGACTTGCAAACCAATCCAAAAAACACCAAACAACACCAAAAATCGGTAACCAAAACTTAGTAGACTATGAAAGTAAGTCAAGATTTATCAATCCTCTTTTATCTCCGGTACGACACCATGAACCCCAGCGGCAAAGCAACCATCTGCGTCCGTATGACCGTTACCGGATTACCTAAAGATGGCTTTTCTATCGGCTATCAGGTTGACCCTTCCAAATTTGATAAGAGAGCCAGCGCTGTAATTGGTAGATCAGCGGAGGTCATTGAAATCAACAACCAGATCCAGTATGTTAAAGGTGAGCTGCTCCGGCATTACAACCTGTTGAAGAAGCAGGGATCAACTGTTACCCCCACTATGATCAAAAACGCTTACCTGGGTGTTCATCAGGAAAAACAAACACTGTTGCAGGTCGTAGACTTTCACAATGGGAAGTTCAAAGAAAAAGTAGATAAGGGGAAACGCGAATACAGTACCTACAAAAAATGGCTCACCACAAAGGATAAAATCACTGCCTTTCTTTCCGGCGTTCTCAAAATGAAAGATATCTCCCTCGAAAGAATTGAGTTTTCCTTCGCGGAGGATTTCTTCGACTATCTCACCCTTACAGAAGGCATCCAGGATAACACCGCTATGAAATACCTGAAGAACACTAAGCAGCTGTTAAAACTGGCGGTCCAGCGGAAATGGTTACAGTGCAACCCCTTGCAAGATTATGTATGTTCCTATATCAACCCGGAGCGGGATATACTCACCGTGGCGGAACTCAGCGCACTGTATCATAAAGAATTTTCCATTCCCCGCCTGCAGGAAGCCAAAGACGCTTACGTATTCATGACGCTCACCGGCTACGCCTATAAAGATGCGCTGCTGCTCACCCCCGACAGCATCTCCAAATATTTCGACGGAGAAGACTGGATCGTGAAGAACAGAGAAAAGACCTGGTGCCGTGAAAACGTTCCCCTGTTACCGTTAGCCAAAGAGATTCTGCGGAAGTACCGCGAACACCCGCACTGCGTTGCCAACAACGTTTTACTCCCCATCAAAAGCAATCAACGCTTTAACGGATACCTCAAAGAAATAGCAGACCTCTGCGGCATTGATAAGAACCTCACCACGCATACCGCGCGGCACACATTTGCCACCACCGTTACGCTGGCCAACGGTGTACCACTGGAAACCGTGAGCGCCATGCTGGGGCACAAATCCATCCGCACCACGCAGATCTATGCTAAGATAGTCGCCAGTAAAGTGAGTGAAGATATGCAGGTATTGAAGCAACGGTTTAACCTTAAATTGCCGGAATCCATGCTGAGCAAGGCTGTAGCGTGAAATTTACCTTTCTCATATTAAGAGAAAAAACTAATTATTAGTAGATGAACGTAATTCATTGATAATCAATTAATAGCTTTTTTATACAAATGTGCTTTGTCATGATAAGTTAAATAAATGTGAAAATATGGCAGTGTTTTGAGCTTTAAAATGCCAAAATAGTATAGTGGTTGGCGAAAAAAGCATCAGAGGGGTTAGGTGCGACATTCTCGCTGAAATTGTGTCATTTTTTCCCCACTTGGCAGAAGGTTTGAAATACGAGAAGAAGTTCTTTTAATGAAAGGAGCCCAGGCTTCAGCCCGGGCTCGCAAAAACTTCAAGGAAAGGCGTTGGAACCCTGCATCAAATTGATGCAGCCCTTGTTGTTTTGTTTTTTGTTGCGCAAAAGTATGCGTAAAAATGATACAACCAAATCTACCTTAACAGAGGGGTACATTTTACCTGCTTTCTACAGCTTCTTTTAAAATCAGAACTACCACGTGAATACGGTGGTTTAGCTCCCGGATGGTAATATACCGGAAGGGGGGCGTATTAATTTTATTATTAAACAAAATTTTAAAAGAGAATGGGAAGCAAAATTAAATACTACCCAGTTGACAACGGCGATCAGTCGTTGATTTCCATCGATGAGAATGGATACATTACAAATTTGATGGTGGATTGTCGTATGCGCGATGCCGCGGAAGGGAATTCCGAACCTGAGTTATTTGATGTAAAAGCAGACCTCTTAAAAAGCCTGAACACCAGAGTTGTTAATGCTATTAGAGGGGTCTCCTATGTGGATGCTTTTATACTTACACATGGGGATGATGATCACCTACACGGCTTTGAAAAGCATTTCTATCAAGGTGATCCGAAAAAATATGAACAAAAGCACAAAGATGCTGGTGAAATTTTTATCGATGTACTTTGGTTTTCACCCATGGTAATGGGAGTGGCCACCAATGAAGATGAGAAAGTCTTTAATAAGGAGGCAAAGCGCAGGATAAAATTGCATCGTGAAAAGAGTGCAGATGCGAATCTACCGGGAAATAGAATTGTTATTATTGGCTATGATGGAAATGAAGATTTAAATGGTCTCGACCTGGTGCGTTATGTGCCCGGTAATATTGTTACGCGTTTTAATGACCGTGATTTAAATACGTTTTCGATTTTTGTCCACTCTCCTTATCAAAAACATCTTTCAGATGAAGAGGTGGAAAAAAATCGTGTAAGTGTAGTGTTTCAGGCTAGATTCAAAGCATACTCTTATTCAACGGATTTTTGCACACTGGCAATGTTTGGCGGTGATGCAGACCACATCGCCTGGGCGGAAATTCTTGACAAGACAAAGCGTTATGGGAATGATGTTCGACATAAAGCGCTGAATTGGGATTTGCTGATGGCCTCCCATCACTGTTCCTGGACCTTTTTTAACGACTGTCCTCAAAAGGAAAATCCAACGCCAAAAAATACGTCGCTTGATGTGCTCCGAAATAGGAGACAGAATGCCCGCGTGATTGCATCCAGTAAGGAGATAATAAATAACGATGATAATCCACCACACTACAAGGCAAAGGAGCAATACGTTAATAGCGTCGGTAGTACGAACTTTCTGAATACTGCTACCTACAAGAAGATTGGTAAAACTCCGCAGCCGATTGTCTTTGAAGTAACGCAGTATGGCCCAATGAAGCCTAAGATTGATGAGGGAGCGGCAATAGCAGTAGGTGGAGCTGGTTTATCATCGGTATCAACAACATCTTCGTATGGCTCTGGAAAAGTACAGTAATAGTTTAAAACAATATGCGGGTACAATTCAGAACCGTGAACTAGCTCAAACAATAGAAGTACTAAAGGGAATCACTCCTAATACGACAGTCCGCAAATATTCTTGGGACGGTAATCGTATTGCAGTAAGCGTAAATATTGAAGTTGATCTTCCACCCCTCGGCACCGCCGGGGGAGTGGATATCCAGAGAATGGAACCAATCCTTTTAATATTTGACCCTAAGCTTTATCCACATAAAGCTCCATTGGTTTTCCCTGATAGGATTGATTTTCCAAGTAGCCAGTTGCCACATTTGTATGTTGCGCGTCCTGGTAAACCGCCCGCTTTTTGTCTGACGAGAGGCGGTGTGGAGGGGCTTGATGAGTGGTATGCTAATCGACGGATCGAGGACGCTACTAATACGTACACAAAATTGGCTACGCGATGCAGGTACCGGTGATTTGGTGACTGACGCAGCCCAGTTTGATCCTATTCGATTAGAAGGATACATAGGCTCTTTTACTTACAACTACCCGACGTTATTCGGCATCGTTAACAAACGAGAATCTTTTGACGTGGGAGGCAATTTTGCTCGAGTAAGCTGGATAAATCGTGTGGAAGATGCCGGTGTTGACGTTGATTTGTGGTTCGGTGGAGTGCAGATAGCTAAAAATTCTACAGGCAGCCCAACTGAAGAGAATGGAAATACTGACGGAGATATAAAGGATAACCGTCTACTTGGATTTCTGGTATGGTCGGATGATCCGACGCCTGTTGATATCTACCAGACCATTTTGCCAACAAACTGGTTAGAGTTTCAACATTTCTGTAAAGAACATAGGATTGAGCTATCTGGTCTTATCAAGGAGGTGGCTTCAAGTCGGCACTTTGCCTTTGAAAAAATTCCGATAACGGTTGCTATTCTCCGCCCTAAGCCAATTATTGGTTTTCCTGGAGCCCTAGAGTTTATCAACTTCGTTGTGATCGTCGGAAAAGATGAATTGGTAAGTGACGAAACTCCAGTCTACTTTAGCAGGCATGTCCAAATACTTGTGCCATCGAAGGCCAAAGAAATTTCAGGATATAATGCTGATATTACTTCTATGACGTTAGTCGTTGGATTAGGCGCGCTGGGAAGCCGAGTAGCACTTCATTTATTGAAGTCAGGAACGATCAATATGGTAGTATGTGACCATGATAAATTTTTATCGCACAATTTTGTTCGACATCCGCTCAGCGCCCGACACGTGCATGTAAATAAAGCAAAGGCATTCGAGAAGGAAGCCACCGCTTTATATCCTGGACAATCAGTGTTAGGTCTTTCACGTAAAGTCAACGAGGGGTTACTGCAGTTCGGAAAAAACAAAAAAGGTGGTTGGGAATGGATAATGGATTTTACTGCTTCATTGACATTCTTTAATGAATTAACGACTACTAACCTTAAGCATAGTGTGCGGGTCTGTAGAGGGTTAATATCTGACAAGGGCAACCTTGGCCTACTATACATTGAAGGCCCATCACGTAATCCTCGAATCGATGATCTGCAAGCGTTGCTTTATGATGCGGCAATGACCAATTCGGTAATTTCTTCGTGGTTGCAACGCGAGTCGCAAGCAAACGAGAAAACGGAAACGGTAGTTACTGGTATTGGATGCAATTCAGAAACGGTAATTATGCCTGATGATGTAGTAGCATTACATGGTGCTGTGATTTCTGGTCTATTTAAAGGCCAAACGAAGGAGAAATCCACTAAGGGAGGAAAGGTTTATTTCAATAAACTCGATTTTGATCCCTATTTCCATAATGAAGTATCGTTACTCACTTTCGGCCCAGTGGAAGTATTTTCCACAAGGAATAAATCTGATTGGCAGGTACGTTTTGCGGCAGGGATATTAGCAGAGTTACGGAAGAAAATGATTGATGCCTCACCGCTTGAAACTGGAGGAGTGCTGGTAGGATGTGCCAACTATAAGACAAAGACAATTTATGTAACAAGAAGCATTCCTCCTCCTCCCGATAGTCGGGCTGATGCCAACTGCTTCTTCCGAGGTACAAAAGGGTTACCAGATGCCATTGCTGAGATTAATTCGTACACAGGAGGGCAGCTTGGGTATATAGGTGAATGGCACTCGCATCCGCGTGGACCGAATAATATGAGTACGACGGATGCTGCTACGATGAAGGCATTTCTACAGCAGTACCGAGTGTTGAACCCTCCATTACCAGTTTTCTTGCTGATCATGACACCGACAGCGGTATTACCATTCGTTTACACTTAAATCAATAATATGTTTGACACGTACACATTACGAGCACGGGTGTATCCAACTATAATTCTTCTTTTCCCAATATTATTACTTGGAGTGCAGTACTCTATTGAGTTTGCCACATTAATCCCGTTTTTCACTTCCTCGATAATCGTGGGAGCACTATGGTATTTTCTTGCCCATTTAGGTCGAACTTTTGGTAAGAAAAAAGAGAAAGAGTTATGGGCAGAGTGGGGTGGTGCTCCATCGATACAACTATTGCGCTGGAGAAATAACGAGATCGATGATCATACCAAAGAACGCTACCATAATCATTTACAACGTTTAGCACCGGTGCCGGTACTGCCTGACCATGCCTCTGAAATGGCGAATCCAGCTGTTGCAGACGGTGTGTATCAGTCCTGGAACCGTTTCCTATTAAGGAATACCCGTGATACGAAGAAATTTCCACTGATTTACAAAGAAAATGCTGGATATGGATATCGCCGTAATCTCTGGGGCCTTAGGCCAATAGGCATTTTTGTTCTGGTTGCAATTATTCTTGGGAATTATATACATGCCGCATATTTACATCAGAACTGGCAGCTTTTGGGTATGTCCGCTAATTTTTATTTCATTCAAGGAGCCCAAATAGCGCTTTTACTATTATGGATTGTAGTTATACGAAAAGATTGGGTGAAAGCTGCAGCTTTTGCCTATGCAGATAGGTTGATTGAAGCTATACCTACCTTATAATTCCAGAAAAACACTTTACGTTGAGCTGAGCAAGGCTGTGGCCTGAATCTAACTTATCAAGGCAGACAGGCTGAAAGGCCCGTCTGCTTTGATAAGTATCTGATTAACAACTCATTAACATCTTCTTTTTGCCCGATATATTTTATTGCAACCCCTGTTGATACTTAGCGTATCACAACCCCAGACCCCGATCATGTGACTATGAATGACCATTACGCAACCAAAACTATACTGCGCACATTTTAAAACCACCAATATGCAACAGTATTACCCATTATCCTTTTTTGAAAAATTTATTCACGTTGACCTGCAACAAGCATCAACCGAACAAAAACACCCCGACGAACAATTCTACACGCAAGCCGTTAAAGACATCATCAACGAAAAAAACAAGATACAGGAATGCACCGGCAAATACCTGTCCGACCTCCTAAAGGAAAAGCAGATTGGAAGGTTCATACAACAAAGCCAGCGACAGCTGGTCGCGTTGATGAGTTGCGTAGCCAAAAGCCTGCCGGCAGAGAGCCTTGTAGTTGATGCCAATAATCACCTTTAAAATTAAATGTTATGGAGAATCTATTAACCATCTTAGATCGAATCACGGTCTGCGGCACTTCAGGTGGCTTTATTGAGGTCTGCGAGTACGAGTTATCAAATGTCATTAGCAGTAATACTGCTGATAACTGGACAGGGGACCAACGGGCTGATTTCATGATGTTCTATGCGTTGTTTAGAACTAACACTATTGCGGCTTTTAGTATTCGTAATGCCTTACGAAGGGATGGTGTTGAGGATTTAACGCCTTCGCTCATAAAGGAGCTTGAAAGTGACCTTTGTGAGTTATCAAGTTTTCAGTCAGGTATTGAATTGCCGGAGCTGGAAACCGCATTGGATCAATATATTTCCATTCTGATTGATGGCGACAACGGGATAGATGGAACAATAGCGGCTATCACAGGCAATTATTTTAAGACTTTTTTCGTAAAGCTCCACGGATTAAGCATTGAGAAACGGATCCAGAATGTAAAAGCGAATAGTACTAACCTTTCAAACTTCACTTATGAGTATTAAATCCCACCCAGTAAACATTTTGCTTGACCTGCATACTAAGTTTTCTAAGTTGCCTGTTCTTTTTAGGGAGCGCGTTTGTGAGGAATGTAATTATAGTACCCCCACGTTCTACAGAAAGATGCGGGGGATGGATAAACGGGTTGAAGGGAGGCTGATACAGGCTTTAAGTAAGGCCGAAAAGGAAAAGATAAGGGAAATTGCAGAGGAGGTTACCAATGATCTTGTTGCCTCCATTTTCAGCAGCGGAGAAGAGTAGTGGGTTTGTTTTTTTGTGTAATATAGAATTGGATGACAATGGTGCTTGATTCTTCTTGCACCATTTCTGTTATAGAGTATTGAATGCGAAGCATGAAAATTTTAAGGGTTTTGGTATTACCAAAACATAGCTGGCTGTACGTAGTTTCTAGGACGAATTATGAATTATTACTATTTTTTGCATAAATTGGCAACACAAAAAAATACCACAAAAACAGTTCATTTGCAGCTATGAGCGTTTGGAGAAAAAAGGCAATGGAATGTCTCCCTGAGTTTAAAAAGGAGTTTCAAAAGCCAGATATTTCGATTTACGATGTTTTTATTGAATTGTTGCCCGCGACAGTAGCAGCACATAGAAATAATGACATAGAGCAGCTCAAAAGGAGTTATGATTTTGCTGAATGGTGTTTTAAGCAAAAGACAAAGGATTTATGGAATGCCGCCAGTGTAGCTTTTTATGAACATTTAGGAGACAAAGAGGAAACCAGTGAAAAAATACAGAAATGGGTGAAAAGGGATATTTATAACCAAATAAGGCCACTTCTGGAATTAAGGCTTGATGAGTACAAGTTAAGAATCATCGATACGCGCTACGGTTGACAATAGGAAATTATAGCGGATTCTTTTGAGAGTAACAGAATTCTTTTATATTTTTGTATCACATACCTGACGATAACGGTCAGACGTTATTAGGTTAGCATAACGGTTAGCAATAAACGCTCACCACTATCAAACACCCATTCTACAAGGCATTACGAAGATACGTGCTACTCCCAAGGGGATCACTGGAAAGTTTCAAAGCTCGCGCTGGTCGCGGGCTTTGTTGTTTTGGTCTATTTGTTAGTCTATCAAAGTGCGGATTCGTGTTTCGTAGTTACTCAGTTTTATTGGATCAAGTTGAAAACTTGGGGGATGGTCATAAATTTTAAGCATAGAGTTTAGTTAATCTATAAAGAAAGAACTCTACATCCCGTACCCCTCTTAGCGCATTTCTAAAGGACTTTATTTTTGCATTGAATGATTCTGCAGCCGCATTGGTAGCTCTTTTGTTGAAGAAGTTGAGAATACCCAGATAATGAGTTCTTATCGTTCTGGCAACGGTCCTGAAGGATAATAGGAACTGAATTAGCGTTTCCTCCTTTGGGACATGTATTAACAATTGATTTTGATGGGCAATTACCCTACCATCAAGAGATAACATCTTTCAAGGATTACAAATTTGATGAAACTACTTCATTTGATTTCAGAGTATATCGTCTACCAACATGTCTTCCATTTTTATTGGACTATCGCGACAAGGAAACAATTAAGAAGTCAATTGATAAATCATTATAATTCGCAGTTACTGAATTAGGTGGATCAAGTCTTTATCATTTAAATGACTTGGCGACTCCTACTGATTTGCTGCTAGAGGGCTTAATCACCAGGCTAATATATAGCCAGAAATAATAACGTCATTAAAGGAAACCGTAAATACTCCTAAAATATGAAAGGCATAGACTGCAAGGGCGTTAGCACTTATTGTTCTTTTTAGTTTTCCTTGTAAGCCTTTTTATTCATAAATTACTTTGCCTCTCAGCTTACGCGGCAAACGCGCAGAGCTTTCCACGTATCAGTATGTAACCCCGCACTAAGGAATGCGGCTACCCAATCCGTAAAAGGAAAATCTGAAGAAACGCAGGCAATTAGCATCAGGTTTTACTTTGTAAAATTGCGCCTGATCGCAGACTGAGAAGAAATGAGTATTTTTGAAAACCAGGTATTATTGTCTGTTTTGAGAAAAGACGCAGGTATTTATACCTGTTTTTGTGGCCCCCGGGCGTCGGCGACATTTTTTGTAATTACATTACAGCATCTTTGTCTTGCACTATCAACCAAATCCTATAAAATAAACTTAAAATGAAGCAACACCTCTTTCCTCTTATCCTGGTGCTGGGCCTCTCCACCGCCGGATGTAAAAATCAGCCGTCCGCCGGCACAGCTAAGCCGGAAACCTCCACCCGAAATGATTGCAACCAGATCACAGATAGTGTAGGCCGTGTATTGGTGAACCTCGTAACAGCCCGTCAGAGCATTCAATCATACGACAGCCTTTGCCGCATCCACTGGAAAGGTACTGCGCCGGTAGAATCTTATACCATCCGTGCGGTAGATCTCCTGGCTGCCATGGGGCTGCCCCCGGAACTCGCCGATTCGTCTATATGCCGGTTCAAACACATCCGGGTGTATCTTGGGTTTCAGGAAAAGGTAGGGTTCAAGTTGTACCTCGTACCGGTAGATAATGCCTGCCTGAAAGGCAGGGACCCCAGCAAGTGGAACGCCGGGGTGGATGTTATACTCGACAAAGGTGCAAATCCCATTCTCGCAAATATTGATTCAACAGGAACAGCTGCTTACGACCAGTACGTACTGGATCTCAACGCCCCTTGTCCGAATACCTGCCCACAGCCAGGCCCCCTTAAAGTATACCGCTGATATATGAGCTTCTCAGAAACGATAATACTGTTATCACATGTACCCGTTTTACTCACTGTAGTATATGCTGCCGTGCACTACAGTAAATTGCCCCGTGAGCTGAAAGTGTTCTCCTGGTTTATTTTCCTGTCGGGCGTTATACAATTCACTTCCCTGGCTTTCTGGTTCGTCAGCAAAAACAACATGCCGCTGCTGCACATATACGTAGCGGCAGGATTCCTTTGCCTGGCATGGTTCTATAACACCTTGCTCAATGGATTCATAGATGCAAGAATAATATGGTCCATCGCCATATTATTCTTGCTCTTTACAACCATCAACTCCTTGTTCATTCAGCCTGTTCATACTTTCAACTCTATCGCATTAACGGTAGAGGGCATTCTCATTGTGATCCTGGCATTGTTCACTTACCGGTTCTTTCTGAGTGATATTGTAAAAGAAACAAGCGGCCGGAATATCAGCAGTCTTAACTGGATCAATTCAGGATTGTTTATCTATTATTCTTCCAGCATACTGATATTTTATTTTGGCGCTGTTATCACTGCTTTCAGCAGGAACCTGAATTTGTACACCTGGATATTTCACTCATTCTTTTCCATTGTCATGTACACCTGTTTTTTTATCGGCCTATGGAAACGATCAAAGACCTGAGTTTTTTAAATGCATTGCTGCCACTGGCGGTTATTGTGTTCATCATCGGTATTGGGGTAGTGTTCCTGAACCTGCATTTTCAAAAGAATTTGTCTGTGCAGAAACTCAGGCAGGAGGCATTGAAGAGTAGCTACCAACAGGACCTGCTTCGCTCAAATATTCATGCGCAGGAAGAAGAGCGTAAACGTATTGCACAAGACCTGCACGATGAATTGGGAGCGGTGATGTCTATTATGCGTATGCATCTCATGGTACTCGAACAGCAAAGTACTGATGGTACAAAGCAATTACAGGCCCCCTTGCAGTATGTTCGTCAATTGTCGGAGACGGCGCTGGCTAGTGTGAGAAGCATCAGCCATCGCCTGATGCCGCCACAGCTGGAATCTTTCGGCCTGAAGGCCGCGCTTGAGTCGGTAACGGAACAGATCAACAGTGCCGGTGAAATAAAGATAGAACTGGGTTGTGAAGCCCGTATGGACGACCTGCCCTGGCTGGTAAACCTCGGCCTATTCCGCATCATCATGGAAATGATCAATAATACGCTCAAACACGCTGGCGCCAGATCGATAAGAATAGATCTTTTCCGGCACGGCCAGGAACTGGTATGTTATTATACAGATGATGGGAGAGGACTGTCAGGTGGTAATGCCAACAAGGGCCTGGGTCTCAAGAGTATTGAAGGCCGGGTGAATTCGCTCGGAGGAAAACTGGAAATGGGCAACCAGGAATCAGGCGGATACTACGCCATTGTCCGATTAACATTACCTGCATAATACTTTACCATATGAAAAAAGAGATCAACATCGGATTAGTGGAAGACCAGGTGCTTTTCAGAGAGGGGATGAAAGCGATTATCAATACCTGGCAGGATATGAAGGTGATATTTGAATCTGCTGACGGTTACTCTGTGCCGGATAAATTACGCCAGGCGGCTGTTCTCCCGGACGTGATGCTGGTGGACCTGTCCCTGCCTCCGGATGGGGACAAAGAATACAGCGGTCAGCACGTTACCCAGGAGCTCGCGGTTACCTATCCTGAAATGAAGATCCTTATCCTGTCGGTCCACGATGATGAGAATTTCATTAACCAGTTAATTCAATGCGGTGCACATGGGTACCTGGTGAAAGACAGTGCGCCACAGGAAGTACAGGAAGCCATTATTGCTGTGTACACAAAAGGATCTTACATCAATGAGCGCGCGTTAAAGGCCTTGCAACTCAGAACGGTGAGAACTGTCAGGAGCAGACCGCAGAACCTCTCCATCACCAAAAGAGAGGAAGAGATTTTGCAGCTGGTATGCAGACAATATACCGCAGAAGAGATTGCGCAGGAACTTTTTATCAGCGTAAAAACGGTCAATGGTCACCGGAATAACCTGCTGCAGAAAACAGGTTCACGTAATGTTACCGGTTTGGTGTTGTATGCCATCCGGAATAATATCGTATCGTTGAAATAGTATTGTTATTTACGCTCGTGAGTCACCGCATCATCATATTCACCACAATCAGATTCTCAACTGCAAAAATAACAGCATATCTTGTCAAAATCCTGCTTGTTACACCATTATTAATTTTTAATCTTTACTGATTGTTCCGGAGAGAATAAAGTAACGATGATGAATAAAAAGATATTTTTTGTTTTGCTGGTAACGTTATATAGCTGTAGCCTGTACGCGCAGTGGGATTTTCGAACCAACTATTTTAAGATTCATATTGATAAGCGGGGCTTTATCACCAGTATGAAGAATATTACGGTGAGGCCGTACCGGGAATTCAGCCCGGCAGATAAACCATCGCCGCTGATGCAGCTGTACGATGGCAAGCAATATTATGAACCGGTAAAGGCATACTACCAGCCATCGGATAAATTGATTTCACTAACTTATTCCAATGGGTCAATAGCGCAGGTGCGCCTCACGCAGCATGCGAAGTACCTGAAACTCACCTTGCTATCCTTATCTTCCAAAAACAGTATTGAAGGCATTCAATGGGGGGCATATCATACAAATATCAACAACCTTTTAGGAGAGATCATTGGTGTTGCAAGAGATACCACGGCAGCCGTAAACTACGCGATAGGCATGCTGGCGCTGAATGACAACACCCTGGGAGGTACCATAGCAACTGTGGGAGACGCCGCGCCGTTTCAATATATCATTCATACACCGGATGCAAAGCGATTCCCATTGCCGGATACCCTGCATGAAGGTCAGGTATTTAGTTTGGGCGGAAATGGCATCAGCGATGTGGCGTTTTATGCGCACAAGGAGCCGTGGTACCGGATTATGTACGGTGATGCAGCACAAGTCGATGAACAGGGACGCATTTCTGTTTCTTATCAATCCAGGGATCGCTCCCGCAAACGGGAAATTTTGTTTTCACTGATCCCGCATATGGCCGCAAATAAGCCCAATCACATTGAGGTGCAGCCATTAGCCGGTGTTGATTATATTGGTTCTTCCGTAGCCTTATGGGGCAGCCCGGATAGTACGGCACTCCTGGACGTGCTCCAGGGAATTGTTATATCGGAGAAATTACCTCATCCTGTCATTAATGGTAAGTGGATAAAAGACCCAGCCTCTTTTGTGCCGGACGCTCTTACCGACGGTGGCTTATACGACAGCATCATATCTTATACCGCCCGCCTGGGATTTAAGGCGATTAGTTTATACGACCAGGGATTTTTGAGACCAGACAGGGGAACTAACGGATATATGGATGGTAGCAGATTTGAAAGGAAGCCGATAAAAATGACGGCCAGTAACAAATCGCACAAGGAATTTGCAACATTGGCTGCCCGGCAGGGTATCCTGATCGGCAGAACACCTATCACCAATTCACTGGCGCCTGGCACCATGGATGCCAGTCCTTTTCCGAGCGACAGCCTGTGCTATCAGCAAAAGCGTTTGCTTATCCGAAAGCTTAGTCCTACGGATACGGTTATCATCGTAAATGATCCAAAATACATGGATGAAATTGCCAGTTGGGAGGGACATTGCGAAGACTTGAATATGATAAAGATCGGCAAAGAGCTCATACATTACCTGGGTGTGTCGGATCAGCCGCCATATCGGTTGCTGAAGGTAAAGCGTGGTTACTGGAATACAGCTCCGGCAAGCCATGAGGAAGGGGATACAGTTTACAAACTGCAGGTGACCGTTAATTACGGATATGATGGCGTGATCCCAAACATGCAACTGCAGGATGAGATAGCAAAGTATTATGGAGAGGTGTGTAAGATCAATGGTTTGGCTTACTATGATTTCGACGGACAGGAATTCCTGTTCAATAACGGGCATGGTTATTACTCCGCCAAACGATTCTTCCGCAAAATGTTTGAACATGCCCGGGCAGTTGGCGTGCCGTATATCCGTTTCACCGGTGCTACATTGTCGGAAGGCTCCTGGCATTACCAGAGCATCTGGAATGTTGGCGGAGGAAAAAACCTGTATGATGTTGATACCAGGGAATGGGGGAGCACTACCAGCCAGGGAAAAGATCTGCGTGATGTAACCTACGCCAATTTCTTCCCGGTGGGCATGGGCGGAAACTTTCCTATTACGGCCAAATCAACGGTGGAGCAGTACGAGCATATACAGGCCATTTCTGTGGGGCTGGGTACTACATATAGTATGCGGCTGAACCAGAAAGATGTGGAAAGTTGTCCGCAGAAAGATGCCATATTTAAAGTTATCCGGACCTGGGAGGATGCACGCGCTGCCAATGCATTTCCCCGCCAGGTAAAGATACTGCTGGCCGATCCGGCTAAAAGCTGGAAGCTGGAAGTTGGGAACGACAAAAATACCTGGAGATTGTATGAAGTTACCGGGGGAACCAAATCACAACCAATACAATTGAGAGCCAGGTTATAAAAAAATCAGGCATCCAGCACAAGGTGACTGGAAGGCACACAACTGCAGGGCAAACAGTTATCTTTGCCCGGTTGAACCATCGTGGGATGGATATATTTAATTTCGCCTCGCTGCAATTTTGTAAGGCAGGTTCCGCAATCTCCAAAGAGACAACCCGAGGAGATATCAATATCATTGGCCTCCGCAAATTCCAGTATAGACCGGTAGCGCTGATCCCAAAGTAGTTTTTTCCCTGATTTAATAAATTCTATCATCAATTCACTGGATTCCTGGTTGTTTTGTTCCGGGACCAGGGTATCATTCTCCGATACCGGGTAATTGTACCAAAGGATTCGGTATGAATATTTAACGCAGATACACCTGCCGTCTCCAATGCTCCTGTGATGGATGGGTGGTTTTTAGATGAGTGTAGGGAGTACATTCTTCCGACCAGCCGCAAATTGTTCATTCTGCTTCTTGTATACTAATGTATTCTTATCATTTTTTGCCATTTTATTTACTGGCGTTGAATTTTTTAAGGAAGATGTTTATAGACCTGGAATATTTATCCGGGATCTTACGGAAAACCGTAAGTATTCCGATTGATAGTCTGTTATATTAGCAAAGTATAAACAAACTTCCAAAATTTAAAAACGTTCACTATGGGAAAAATTGAAGCTATTAAACCAGGGCCAAAACCAAAGAAAGACAATGATGAATTAGATAAAAGGAGAAGAGTTACACCTGAGAAAAAGCCTGACTATCCTCCTTTAAAACCTCACAAGCACAAGCCCAGGGATTGAGAATGATTTAAAAAGAAATTTGGCTAAGGATTTAAATCTTAATCAGCTATCAATAGCATAGCAGTTTTAAATCCGCCAGTGAGTGGGTCGAATTTTGCATCATAGGATTTATAAGCGTGATACAATTGTATCGCGCTTATAAATTAATGCCAGGTTACCGCCGGAACCAATTGATATCTATATGGCCGCCTGCCGCAAGTGTTGATGGATTGGTATTGAAATTAAATAATGCAAACCGGTTGGCCGTCCAATCGAGTCCCAGGCCCATTTTTAATTCGCTTCCAATAGGAAGAAAATCCTTACCATTAGTACTGTAGAAAAAAGTAGCAACAAAGCCTTTTTCTCTTGTAACGGATTTAAACCAAATTTTAGGCTGCTTTAAATTAATAACTGATACGGTACTATCATTCATTGCCATAATAATTTCTTTTCTGCCTGCAGCTTGCCGGACGGCCACATAAGCATAGGGAACCTGGAATATACCCAAACCGGCGACGTCATTATCTTTCATTCCACTGATATCCATTTCTATTGTCCCTTCGGAATACGGACCTTCTACCCGCTGAGTCAAAGTGTTGATGGCATGAAACAGGGTCGAGGCTTTGCCCGCTTTTAAGCGGAGATACCCCGGTCGCTCAGTCAATGACCATTTAGTATTATCTGGATTATGGTTCCATTGCCATTGCAATGCCAATGAAGTAGTGTCGAATTCATCAGAGCTGGCAGGAACAGTAATCGGGGAGGAGTTTCCTGTAATTGGTTTTTGGAATGTATCTATCCCTATCCCTTTTTTACCAAATACCGGCCAGCCATCTTCCCAGGTAACCGGTTCCAGATTTGGCACACGCCCGATAGGACCGCGATCCTGCATAATAATAGCCCACCAGGAGCCGTCTTTCAACTGTACCATGCCACCCTGATGTAAGCCATTGCCGGGATAAGTATGATCATCCTGCATGATTACTTTCGATTCATAGGGGCCATATATGCTGTCTGAACGCAAACAAACCTCCCGTCCCCGCGTGCCACCAGTAGAACCAAGTATATAATATTTGTTATTGACTTTGTATAGATGCGATCCTTCAAGATATGGAAAAGCAGGATTGTCGTAGATCTTCCGCTGCGGAACTTTCACAGACTTCACATCGCTATTTAGCGCTGTAATATAAAGTGCCTGCTGTCCATGCACAACATATACTTTGCCGTTATCATCAAAAAAAAGTCCCGGATCATACAGGTACTCATTGAATATTGTTCTTGTCCACGGGCCGTTTATACTTTTGGCGGTACAGATGGAAAAACGCCCTTCCTTTGTTTCCATCTTAGGTGTGCAGAATCCCACATAAAAGGTGCTGTCGTGATAGCGGATGGTGGCAGCCCAGGAGCCGCTCAGATACATATCTCCACCCTTCATGTCATAACGTGGATCTTCCTCATACCATGAAACGGCATAGCCCCCCATTTCCCAGTTTACCAGGTCCTTGGAAACCGCAATAGGGCAACCGGGTACATAATGCATACTGGTGGAAATGAAGTAGAATTTATCGTCCACCCGGATAATGTCAGGGTCGGGCCAGTCGCCCCACATGAGCGGATTAGTGAAATATCCATTGCCCAGATCCGGTGTCCAGCTTTTTGTAATTTGTGAGGAGGCGGTAGTGAAATACCATAGCAATGTAAATAATACTAAAGTTTTTTTCATCGATCACTGTATATTGTTTTCCCGGTAATGTTATTTTCCCGGTATTGCGTTCATTTTCACGGCGAAATTATATCAAAACAATCGATGTTCACGTAGAATTTATGACAGAGGCAGCCCCTGCAAAAATAGCATTGGTAATGGTCAAATTAAGCGTTGTGTAAGAGAGCGGGTAATGCCGGGATTTCTTAACAGGTATTAAGAATCAGCCATAATGCGCGGACACTTTACCTATGTTTACTCATATTAATGACCCTTTCAATTCGTGGCCGGTTATATCGTTGAAGCAAAATAGGGTATAGATTGAATAATATATTCAGTACTAACAACCACAGCGACTTGAGGATTCCGAATTTAAATGCAACGAAAATATTAATCACCAAAACTATCATCAAAATAATGATATGCCCTAATTCAGATTGTTTTGTCCGGTAGTGCAGATGCATTAAAGCTTTGGTATTCTTTTCCACCGGACTGGATTTTTTGTTTAGTTTTTCCCAGCCAACCCAAACCAATAATTTTCTGAAAGCATTTATTCCAAGAGACTGATATATTTTCCCTCCCTGTTCCCATGGCTTTTCATTATAGTAAGGAGAATTAAGCGGGGCTTTCAATGTTTCCGTAAAGAAAAGCACGCAGCCCATCAACAGGAAATTAAGCGCCCAGGCAAATGCAAAACCTTGCATTCCAACGTAATGAATGAGGGCATAGGTTGAGGCAATGGTGATGATTACAATGAAAATTAAAATCAGGACTTTCCGCATTGATTACTATCGTTAAGATGATCAGATGTTGCACAGCTCACAAATATAAAGAACTCTTTCATTTTGGTTATGGATATCCTTGATTCAGTTATCATGGAAAGATGATGGTTTCTGAGTTTTGCTTTGGTTATTAATTATCAATATTATGGAAAATCAAATCAGATCGTCAGCAAACAATCAACTTGTAGCGCTTGTAACAGGCGCCAACCAGGGAGTTGGATTTCAGATCGCTAAAGCGCTTGCTGCTAACGGCTATACCGTATATGTAGGCTCACGTAATCAAAGCAACGGAGAAAAAGCAGCGGCCGAAATTGGTGGTAATGCACATGCTGTTCAACTTGATGTTACCCTTCAGGCAACAATCGGCGCAGCGGCAGAACGTATTGAAAAGGAACAGGGACGCCTGGACCTGCTGGTTAACAATGCGGGTATATCTCATGCGGGAAAGCCGGGCCGGACGCTGGAGGAGATAATGGAAGATGGCCGTGCTACCACCGCTTCACTGGATGAAATCCGCACTGTATGGGAAACCAATGTATTTGGCGTCATTGCTGTTAGTCAGGCCATGCTGCCTTTGCTTCGGAAGTCAATGGCCGCACGCATCGTCAATGTATCCAGCGTATTGGGCTCTCTTACCTGGATCGCGGATCCCACTTGCTGGGCAAGGGATCATTTTAACGTTGTTTACGCTGCCTCCAAAACGGCTCTCAATGCGGTTACGCTGGCCTTTGCCATCGAACTGGAAAAGGAAAACATTAAAGTCAATGCAACAAGCCCCGGCTATACAGCCACTGCACTGAATAATTTCCAGGGCACTGACTCCGTTGAAGTAGGCTCACGTGAACCGATACGCGTGGCGCTTGACACCGATGGTCCAACCGCCAGCTTTACCGGTCCGGATGGCCCTTCGCCGTGGTAATTGCAGCACAGTAAAATTAATTAATGACCGGTGGCCGAAATAGTCACCGGTTAAAGTTATTATCTTTAATTATGAAAAATGAACAGCCCAAACTCCCTAAGCTGGACTCCATAGCGGAACTTCACCGCCAGCTGGGGCTTCCCGGTCCACGGCATCCTATCATCAGCTTATTGGATGCCACAAACGGTGAAATCGATATGAGCCGGCTTCCAGGCGGTTATATCTCAGGTTTCTATAAGATCTCCTTTATCACCGAACTGAAAGGAAAGTTCCGGTACGGTCAGGGCTATTATGATTTCGACGAAGGTAGTCTCTTGTTCACTGCACCAAACCAGGTTGTAGGTGCTACAAACAATTACCAGGGTAATAAAAGTTATTCGCTGATCATCCATCCGGATTTCCTGCAAGGCTATCCATTGGCCACGAAGATCAAAAACTACGGCTTTTTCTCTTATGCTATCAACGAAGCGTTGCACCTTTCTGAGCAGGAGAAGTCGACTGTGCATGCTATTTATAACATTATAGGGGAAGAGCTTAACAGCAGGATCGATGAATTCAGCCATGAGGTAGTTATCGCCCAGATTGAGCTGCTGTTGAGCTACGCTAAACGATTTTATAATCGCCAGTTCCTTACGCGGAAGGTTGTTACAAATGATTTGCTCCAGCAACTGGAAGAACTGCTCAATACTTATTTTGAGCAGGACAAGCCGGCCAGTGATGGCATACCCACTGTTAAATACCTCTCCGAGCAACTCAACTTTACACCGAATTATCTCAGCGATATGCTCCGGTCACTTACCGGCCTGAATGCGCAACAACATATTCATCAAAAACTCATCGAAAGGTCCAAAGAGCTGTTGTCTACAACAAATCTCACCATCAGTGAAGTGGCTTATGAGTTAGGCTTTGAGCATCCTCAATCATTCAGCCGCTTATTTAAAATGAAAACGAAGCTGTCGCCCCTGGAATTCCGGCAAACGTTTAATTAATAAGTGGCCATATTTCAAGAAAAAAACGCAAGGCGCAACGTGCGTTTCTATGCAAACATGGGAAGGTATCCGCCCGGTTACCGGTATTGTATTTTAATATTATTATCATTATCTTGGATGAATTGTTTCAAAACACTTTTGTCAAGCCATGGGGGAGCCTGTAGAGGAAGGGCAAAAAGCCACCACGTTAGTACAGCCGGAAGTTACCGATCTGGAGCTGGTATTTAAAGAGTGCTATGCAGTTCTCCTGGCGTATGCCTGTAAATTCGTGTTGCGCGAAACCGCTGAAGACATCGTACAGGATGTTTTTGTACAAATACACCGGAAAAGTGCCTCCCTCCAATTAACCTCCAATATCAAAAGTTACCTGTTTCGCAGTATTCATAACAGTTGCCTGGATTATATTAAACACCAGGCAGTGCATCAGCGGTATGTGAATGCCGCATTACCGGGTCTTACGGCCGCCGAACTGGACTATTTTAACCCGGACAGTCCCCGGCAAAGCCTCCTGGAGCAGGACAACCTGGAGGCCAGCGTGTGGCGGGCCATACAGGAATTGCCGCCTAAATGCCGGGAAGTGGTAACGCTCCGTTACCTGCAAGGGCTTAAAACCGGCGAAATCTCTGCTGTCATGGGCATCTCTTCCCGCACGGTAGAAACACAATTATATAAGGCGATTAAGCAACTCAGAGGAATCGTCAGGAAAGTGAACTACCTGTTTTCTTTTATTTTATTGTAGCCTGTAATCCCGGTCATCCCCTCTTTTCTTCTTTCTAAAAAAAATTTTAAAAAAGAGTACGTAGAAATTATCTCCTTGTCGTCTAATTAAATGACATGTCACTACACCATAATACAAACGAATTGGATTATACGATCTTAATAAGGTTTATTGAAGGGAAGGCAAGCCCTGAGGAAACTGAGGTAATAGTCGCTTGGCTGAAGGCTTCCCCGGGCAACCAGGCGTTGTATTTCCAGGTAAAAGACATCCTCGACCAGGAATTGGCGGCTAAAATTACGGCAGCCGATGCTGATCAAAGCTGGCAGCGGGTATTGGCTCAGTTGTCGGCAGCAGATCAGCCGGTAACAACTGTAAAGAAACTTAGCTGGCTGAAGTATGCCGCGGCAATCCTGCTGCTGATCCTGGCTGGAGGTGCAGGAGTTTACCTGTTTATGCATACCGGCTCCCGGCCCGCAGCCCTGGTAACACTGGTGCATAAAAAAGCATCGGTACAAATGGTGCTGCTGCCAGACAGTACCCGGATATGGGTAAAGCCCGGCGGACAGGTGAAGATGCGGGATATAAAAGAGGGAGACGGACGCGAAGTATGGCTGGAAGGCAGCGCTTATTTTGAAGTGGTGAAGAAAGCGCAAACACCATTCAGGGTGCATGTGCCAGGCATGACAGTAACGGTATTGGGAACTTCTTTCACCGTAAACGAAGATAAACGCCACACGGCGGTAGTGGTAAACACAGGGCTGATCAAAGCAACCGCCTTTAACAGGGAATTACTGCTGCATCCCGGGGAAAGAGGGATGGTGGTCGACAGCCAGATACAGATGGATCATATCAACCCGCAGTTATATGCCGCCTGGAAAGATGGTGATTATAAATTTGAAAACACAACTATAGATGAAATAAAAGAACTATTGTACGCGAACTATGGATACCAGGTAGAAATATTACAACCAAAAAAATTCCGGGGCACCCGGATCAGCGGACGTGTGCTGATAACAGATGACATAAGTTTATGTAAGGCGCTGGGAGCTATGCTGGAAGCAGACGTGCGGAAAGATGGCCACCGGATTATTATTCAACCAAAATAAGCATGGTGAAAGAGACTGTATCACCTCCGTTATTTGAACAGATACGTTTTTTATAACCATATTGAACAGGAACAAATTGAACAGCAGCCACGTGTAGCACGGTAATCTCATTCCCATTTTAATGAAGTAGTTTTTTAAACCAATATGTAGTCTTTAACCAAAATTTTTCCGTTATGAAATTTGGATCTCTACGGCATTGCCTGAAGGGAGCGACTGGCCTGTGCCTTGTACTGAGTGCGATAACTTCGTCTCTGCGTGCACAGGATGCCATGGCCGGCATCCAGGAACAAACCCGGCAGGAACGCAGCAGATACAGCCCTTCCGATCCGGCCAGGTCGCAAATGATATTGCTGAAGGATGTGCTGGAAAAAATTTATACAAAATATCAGCTCAGGATTGCACTAAACGACAAGTATGCAAAAGATATTTATCTGTCTGACAAAGTATTAAAAATGGATGCCGAAAAGGTAGTGCCGTTTTTGCAGAAAATGTTGCAGGGGCATAGTCTTAAGCTGGATGCAATAGGCCCCTCACAGTATGTGATTACATCGGCGGAGAATCATGTTACGGTGCGTAAACCGGTGGTGAAGCTGAAAGTATCCGGTACCGTAAAAGATAAACTGGGCGCCGCATTGGTAGGAGTAACCGTGAAAATCCTCGGCACACCAACGGGGACTACCACCAATGATAAAGGCTACTATGAACTGGATGTGGAACCCACCGATGTCCTTGAATTTTCTTACATCGGTTACCAGTCGCAGCAAATCCCCGTCAGGAATAAAGTAGATATCAACGTGGAAATGCTGGCCAAGGAAGGCGGATTGAATGAAGTAGTGGTGGTAGGGTTTGGTGCACAAAAGAAAATAAGCCTGGTAGGTGCGCAGTCTACCATCAAACCGGAAGAACTGAAGCTGCCGGTGAGAAGCCTGACGAATGCGTTGGGTGGCCGCCTGGCAGGGATTGTTGCGGTGCAAAGGAGCGGTGAGCCGGGCTATGATGGCTCTGATATCTGGATTCGTGGTATCTCCACTTTTGGTTCCAGTCCGCGCGGTCCGCTCGTGATCGTAGATGGTGTGCCCGATCGTAGTATCAATGATCTTGACCCCGAAGATATCGCCAGTTTTACGGTGCTGAAAGATGCTTCCGCTACTGCCGTATATGGCACCCGTGGCGCCAACGGCGTTATCCTGGTAAATACCAAAACCGGTAAACCGGGAAAACCGCAAATCAACGTGGAACTCAACCAGGCCATCACAAAATTTACACAGCTGCCTGAGTTTGTGGACGCCCCCACCTTTATGAGATTGTATAACGAAGGTTTGGAGATGAGAGGAAGGACACCGCTTTACTCAGAAGAGCGGATACAACAACATGTTTCCGGTGAGGACCCGGATCTCTATCCCAATGTTGACTGGTTCAAAGTACTGTTTAATAAATGGGGACAAAGCAGAAGAGCGAACCTGAATGTACGCGGAGGATCCGAATTTGCTACCTATTATATTTCTGCCGGTTATTATTCAGAAGTGGGTTTGCTGAAACGCGATCGTGTGCAGTCCTATAATTCAGATATAAAACTGGATCGATACAATTTTACCACCAACGTAGATGCCAATATCACCAAAACAACCAAGCTTGAATTAGGCGTAAACGGTTTTATCATTAACAGTAACTATCCGGGTATTGGTACCGGCGCACTTTTTGACCTGGCTACACAGGTACCGCCTCACCTGATACCACCGCAGTATTCCAACGGGGAGTGGCCTAAAATTCCGGGTGGCAGCTATCCCAGTCCATACCGTAACCTTACGCAATCCGGTTATGCTACGGAATACCGCAACACCATCCGTTCCAATATCAGGCTCCGGCAAAACTTCGATTTCATTCTTAAAGGGTTATCATTTACCAGCATGTTTGCTTTTGATGCTTATGGCTGGAATAATCTTAACCGGAAAAGAGAAGTACAAACCTACTATGCCACCGGGCGCGATTCGTTAGGAAATCTTCTTACAAAAATTGTAGACCCCGGGTCCAATGTACTGGGATTCGATGTATCAAGAGGTGGCAACCGCCGGTTTTATACGGAAACCGCGTTAAACTACGCCAACAAGTTCGGTGACCACGATGTTTCCGGATTGCTGTTATATAATCAATCCGATTATATTGACGCCGATGCCGGTACCCTTATTTCCTCTATTCCCTACCGCATCAGGGGGCTGAGTGGAAGAGGTACTTATGGGTATAAGAACCGCTATTTCGCAGAAGTTAATTTCGGGTATAATGGTTCCGAGAACTTTACGCCTAATAAACGGTACGGTTTATTCCCTTCTTATGGCGTGGGCTGGGTAGTATCCAATGAAAGCTTTTTTGCCCCGGTAACTAATGTGATCAGCTATTTAAAACTCCGCTATACCTATGGTTTATCCGGGAACAGTAATACCGGATCACGGTTCCTGTTTCTCACCAGGATAAAGAGTGATGGCAATCTTGGCTATACTTTCGGCGTACCGGGCAACACCACCGGCTATGGCGGGTTGGAAGAAGACCAGATCGGTTCCGAGGTGAGCTGGGAAACAGGTAAACGGCAAAACCTGGGTATTGAAATAAAGGCGTTGCATGACGACCTGTCGCTGATTGTGGAATTATTTAAAGAGCGCAGAACAGGCATCCTGCTGCGGCAATATGATATCCCTTACGCTTCCGGTTATACTACCGATAATATCCCTTACAGGAATATAGGTATTACAGAGAATAAAGGAATTGATGTAACCCTCGATTATAATAAATCATTTTCCGGTAACTATTGGGTTGGCTTCCGGGGAAATTTCAACTTCAATATCAATAAAGATGTGTATGACGGTTTACCACCATGGCAGTATCCCTGGCTGAACCGCACGGGCCATCCTATTGACCAGCGTTTTGGTTATGTAGCCCTTGGCTTGTTCACCGATTCCTCTGAGATTACGAGATCTCCCAAACAGGCCGGAGATGTGCGTCCCGGAGATATCAAATACAAAGACCTGAATGAAGACGGTATCATTAACAGCTATGACCAGCAGGCAATAGGTTATGGCTCAGTACCGCGTATTGTGTATGGCGTTAACTTCAGTGTGGGCGCAAAAGGATTTGACCTCAGCCTGTTCTTCCAGGGTGTGGCAATGGTAGATTTTATGTACAGCGGCGGTCATGCCACCAATCCTTTTTACGAAGGACCTACGATCGGTAACCTGTATACCGCAGTAAAAGACCGCTGGACACCCGAGAAAACTGATGGCCGGCCTTTCTATCCAAGAATGTCAACCCGCCAGGATATTACCACCAATTACTACGAAAGCACCTGGTGGCAGAAACGGGCGGACTATATCCGTTTAAAAAGTGCGGAACTGGGTTATACATTCAGCAGCAGTAATCTTCAGCGCTATGGATTGAAAAGTGTACGCACGTATGTGAACGGAACCAACCTGTTTACCATTTCGCCCTGGAAAATATGGGACCCGGAACTGGGCGATGGCAGGGGCACCGCTTATCCCAACATGACTTCCTTCAATTTTGGTATCCGCGCTAACTTCAAATAAAACAGCATCACTATGACGCATCATATCTTCCAAAAAAATATCCTTTTACTGGCGCTGCTGTTACTGTTTACAGCCGGTTGTAAGAAAGGATTCCTCAATACAGTACCGGATAATATCACCACGCTGAAAGATGTATTTACAAACAGGTCGATGACAGAACAATGGCTGGCGCGCATCTACAACCCGATGCCGGATATGTGGAACCAGCCTTACAGTATTCCGTGGACAGGCCAGTGCGACGAAGTAGACTACGCATGGGTACAACCCGGTATGAACTCAGGCGCCATTACTGCGGATAACGCCAATCCATCCTATTGGAACAGTTATTACCAGACCATCCGGCAGGCGGCCATCTTCCTGCAAAATGCAGATCAGAACAAGGAGATCCTCGCACAACCCGGTGGTGAGCAGCTGCTGAAGCAATATAAAGCAGAAGCCCGCTTTTTAAGGGCCTACTACTATTGGTTGCTCATGCGGCAATACGGACCGGTAGTATTAATGGGAGAAGAACCCAAAGCCCCGGAAGACGATTTCCAGATTCCAAGAAGTCCATGGGATGACTGCGTAAACTATGTATTGTCAGAAATGGATAAAGCAATGCCGGATGTGCCGGTACTGCATATGAACCCTGTAGACCCCACTCAGCCGGATGTTACACAAACAGGCCGCATCACAAAGCCCATTATCCTGGCGGTGAAGTCGCAGATATTGTTATATAGTGCCAGCCCCTTGTTCAATGGTAATACCGAGATGAGCAACTTTAAGAACCCGGATGGCGCCGCCTTGTTTAACCCATCTTTCGACAAAGAAAAGTGGAAGAAGGCAGCCGATGCCGCTAAAGCAGTAATAGATCTTAACAGGTGGGAATTATATACCGTAGCAGATGCAGATCCGTTCCGGGCGGCTTTCCTTTCCTGCCGGAATTTATTCTTTGATGGCTGGCAAAAAGAAGCGATCTGGATCCGTACCTACTCTGATCATGTGGGTAACTGGGAGCGGCATTGTTCTCCGAGGTGCGCTAACGGCTCCGGCTGGAATGGTATAGCCGTCACCCAGGAAATGGTGGATATTTTCCGTACGGCAGACGGCAAAGCTATTACGGATAACAGCAGCGGCTATACGGAAACCGGATTTACCGACGCCGCTACCCCGTATTATGTAAGTGGTACCTCCAATATGTATAATGGAAGGGAGCCCCGGTTTTATGTAGATGTTACTTTTAACGGATCAGTGATCCCGGTGGTTCCGGAAAACGGGCAATCAAGAGTGGAGTTTTTCTTTACCGGCAATTCCGGTAAGAACGGCGCCCCCAGGGACTGGCCTACTACAGGCTACACGGCCCGTAAAAATATTCATCCCAATACAGATTTCAGAAGCGGCCGTAGTTTTTCCCGCCCGGCAATGATGATCCGTCTTGGTGAAATTTACCTGAACTATGCAGAAGCATTGAATGAATACGATCCGGGAAACCCTGATATCTTAAAATATCTTAACAAGATCCGTAACCGGGGCGGGCTGCCTGACCTGGTGGCCGGCGCCAGCCAGGCGGAAATGCGTAAGCAAATTCACCTGGAACGCCAGATAGAGCTGATGTTTGAAGGCCACCGTTATTGGGATGTGCGCCGCTGGAAAGTGGCGAACACGCCGGATCAGCACCAGGGCGGGCAATTCCACGGTATGAACATTGAAAAAGGATCTTTCCTGTCTGATCCCGAATTTCATAAAAGGATAGTCGCTTTCACAAGAGCTCAATGGGATAATAAATTTTATTTTTATCCCGTACCGCAAAGTGAAATTGACCGGAATAAAAAACTGGTACAGTTCCCCGGATATTAATGCAAATACGTACTTAAAAGAGCTGGTTCCTGAACGGGAGCCGGCTCTTTTTTTGCTGTCATTTTTAGCGCGGCTGCCGGCTGTCGCTTTTGGCTCCATGATTGTCGCATATGCCCTGCGGGTGAAAAAGTTTGTATGCCGAGATTTGTATCGTAAACAAAAACACACGATATGAATAAGCATATTATCAGCTCTTTCCTGGTTGCTATGGTAGTGGCGGCAGCAACATCCTGTCAGCCTGGCCCGGAGAATCAGCAAAAGGTTCCGGCTAAGCCGGAAGACACGCTTGTTACCAAGCCGGTGAAGCCGGTTGAAAGCGGCTATGCAGATGTGAACGGGCTAAAAATGTACTATGAAGTATATGGTGAAGGTAAACCTGTTGTACTATTGCACGGATCTTATATGACCATACCTTTGAATTGGTCGCACATCATTCCGCTGTTGGCCGGCAACAGGAAAGTGATAGTGGCGGAAATGCAGGGTCATGGCCGCACAAGGGATATCTCGCGCGAACTTAGTTACGAAGCCATGGCTGACGATGTATCCGGGCTGCTCCGGCATCTCAAAACAGACAGCGCCGACATACTGGGATACAGTATGGGAGGTGGCATCGCGTTCCAGTTCGCCATACGCCATCCTGAGCAACTACGCAGGCTCGTGGTGTTATCGGGTTCCTATACCCACGACGGATGGTGGCCGGATGTAGAAGCCATGTATGCTACTATCGACGCAAATATGTTCAAAGGCTCACCGATGCAAAAACAATATGACAGTCTTGGTAACGATCCGGCCCATTTCCCGGAATTTGTAAAGAAGGTCATCAGTATAGATCTGAAACCTTACGACTGGTCGAAAGAAGTAAAGAACATAAAGGCGCCGCTATTCATGGCCATCGGCGATGCCGACGGGATACGTTATGAACATGCACTGGCACTGTTTCGCGCCAAAGGCGGCGGAAAAATGGGTGACATACACGGGCTGCCTCAATCCCGCCTTGCCATCTTGCCGGGTACCACGCACATAGGGATGATGCAGCGCACCGATTGGCTGATACCCATGATCACTGATTTCCTGGATTCCGATCTGAATACGGCGCCACCTACTTTTTAGAAATACGTGACTAACGTCGATATACATACGTAATTACCGGTGAGCAATTCAGTTGATTGTCTCCATCCGGCGACCTGAAGGGTGGTGTGCAACTAAATATTTTATATCTTTACCTGATATCCAAACAAAGCGCATTTTACCGGTGATGTTGTATTGTGATATTGTATTGTCGTGTAGTCAGTGTTTTTATTGCCAAGATGAACCTTATCTTTTGTCTCAACCTGTTTTTATCCAACTTCATGCCGACCGGGCCCGTTGTTTCAATGGACACCACCGTGCATTACTTTGTCAGGCGCTTTACTGATGAAGATGGTTTGTCGCAAAACAGCGTGAAATTTATTGTGCCGGACAGGAATGGTTTTTTATGGCTGGCCACGGAAAACGGGTTAACCAGGTTTGATGGCAATTACTTTCTCAATTTCAGCAGCGACAACGTGCCTGCTTTGAAAAGTAGCAGGATGGCAAGGATTTATCCCAACGATACTGCTATTACAGTAGAAACGGATATCGGGGAGATATTAACCGTTACAGAGAGTACGGTAAAGCACATCGGGAAGGACATGTCGGGATACAGCTATATGCGATATGCTATAAATGAGAATGATTACTATCCTATCGGGGGATGGCCCGATGATCAGGCTGCCCATTTTGGAAAAGTTCGCCCTGTTGTGATGCCCCTGGGTACAGATAGTTATTTTGCAGTCTATCATGATACGATCTCTTTTATACAGCAGGGAAAATTGGATTACCGGATAACACAGTCCCGGCTTGATGTGTCGCGCTTGTTTGTTTGCGACGGCCGGCTTTTCTACCTTAGCAGGGATGGACACATAACAGGATGGGAGAAAGGGCAGCCGGTACAAGTGCCGCTGATTGGGGATGTATCGTCTGATCCCGCATTTAGTAAATGTAAGATGGAATTGTTCTGGAACCTGGCTGCGCACCAGGTTTTTCTTTATACCGATAAAAATTGTTACCAGTTACAGATAGAACCGGGCGTAGGCATACGCAGCTCCGTTGTGCTGCGGGATTTTGATTTTCACCGGAACTATATTTCTTCCATCTATTATGATCAGTCTGAAAGGCGGGTTTTTCCTCGGCAGTTCTACGAAGGGCCTTTATGTTTGTACCAGGCAGCAGTTCAATGTACGTAAATCGGATGTTTCAAGGGATGAAGTATTTTATGCACAGGCCACTTTCCCCGGAAATGCGGTAGTAACGCCGTCAGGGCTTACCTTTCAGCAGGCAGGAGGATACGGCCGGCAGCCCTTGGCTTTCAACAGGGAAAACGTGCTGGAAAAATATACGTTGGCCCGCGACCAGCAGGGAAGGTATTGGGGAAGAAATGGGATGACATTGGTGGGCGTATCACCGGATTTCAGCCAGGTACTGCATAAAATTGAATTGCCCAACCTCATTGGCCAGATGTTGGCGGACCCGGAGGGAAATTTATGGGTAGGGGGGAAATATCCTGGGTTATACTATATTAAAACAGCTGATCCGGACCCCGTATTGCGGCTTCTTCCGGCGAAAGTAAACGAGGTTACCTTTGTAAAAAACGGAAAACCGGGGATCTTATGGGTAGGTACCGATAACGGACTATACAGGGTGCATCTGCCATCAGGGCGCACCGATACCATCAAGGGCCTGGAAGAGGGACGCATAAGAAGTATCTATGTCCCTAAAGAAGGAGAAGTATGGATCTCCACCTATAACCGGGGCGTTTTCCTTTACAGGAATGAGCGCCTGGTAGCTCTGCCGCAGGACCGCCAGCGGTATATGGGCACCACCCATTGTATTACCGAAGATGATCAGGGATATTTCTGGCTTACTACAAACAAAGGGTTATTCAGGATCAGGCGGCAGGATGCGCTTGATTTCGCAGACGGAAGGCAGCGCGACCTGTACTATTATTATTTCGGGAAGGAACAGGGTTTTAATACAAACGAGTTTAACGGCGGCTGTGAACCCTGCGCCTTAAAATATGAGGACGGCGATATTTCTTTGCCATCGCTGGATGGCCTCGTGCAGTTTACACCGTCTTCCATCAGGATGGAGATGCCGGATAAAGGAATATATGTCGACTGGGTGGAGCATAACCTGAAACCAACAAAAGCTTCGGAACAATTTAACCTGCCCAATAATTTTCAAAGCTTCCGGTTACACATCAGCTCTCCCTATTTTGGTGATTCCAGGAACCTGCAGTTTTATTATTCCTTGGAGAAAGATGATTGGCCGGAAGAACAGATATGGTTGCCGGTGAACAGCGACAGAACGATCACTTTTTCCTCTTTGCCATCCGGGGAGTATCGTATCCGTATCCGCAAGCTGAAGGGGTTTGGGAGAGATCAGTATATTGAAAAGGTGCTTATCATCAATGTACAAAAAGCTTTTTATGAAAGCTTGTGGTTCGGGCTGGCGGTATTAACCATGCTGATCTGCCTGATAATTTTGTTGTATAAGATACGCATCAGGAGTATTGGCCGGAAAAACCGTTTGTTGGAACTAAAGGTAATGAGCCGCACCCGGGAGTTGGAAGAAATGATGACCATACTCCAGGAGTCCGATGAACAGCTGCGTAAACAGGGTTTTATGCATAAGCGTTTACTTGCTGCTATCACCCATGACATTAAAACGCCGCTGAAGTTTTTGTTGAGGGTTAATAAAGAGGAGCCATCATCCGGTGTGTTGCAGGAGAAGGAAATAAAAACGGTTACTTACGACAGTCTTTACCGCATGCACCACCTGGTGGATAATCTCATCCATTACATGCGAATCTCCTTCCTGACAGGCGCGTTTTCTGAAGATACCGTGGATGTCCACCAACTGGTGGAAGAAAAGATGGAGATTTTCGGGCCGGTATCCGGATCGAAAGAGATACAGCTTATCAATCATATTCCACCGGGAGTTACGGTAGTAGTAAACAAGCTGTTGCTGGCAGTTGTTTTACATAACCTGTTGGATAATGCCGTTAAATATACCACCAAAGGCGTTGTAGAATTAACTGCTGAAAGAGGGGAGAGGGTTTTAACCATACATTTATCTGATACCGGCTATGGTATGCCGGCAGAAGTAAGGGACTGGATCAATCACATGGAAAATACCGGTCCGGGTCAGATGGGGGGCAGCGGAATAGGACTGATCCTCGTAAAGGAATTGCTGACGGTGATAAACGGCCGGTTGTTTGCCTATCCGGGTGTTAACGGAGGCACTAAGGTTTCATTACAGCTCCCGCTTAATGACTAGTTACCTGGTACATCTGTGCTTTTTCGATTAAGGCGATCACATTTTTTACCCCTACTTTTTCAAAAATACGCGTTTTGTAGGTGCTGACAGTGGTTAGCTGCAAATGGAGTGTTTCCGCAATTTTTATCAGGGGGAGTCCTTTGGTAAGAAGGTTCATTACTTCAATTTCCCGGGGGGAGAGCATTGAAAAGGGGTTAGAGGAATGTTCCTGCTGCCCTGTAAATTTACCTATCAGTTGTTCCCTGACTGCCCTGCTGATATACTTTTCACCACTAAGAATAGCATTGATGGCCACCCTGAATTCTTCATCCGGGGAATTTTTCTCGATATAGCCATCTGCGCCCGCCTGCAGATAGTTAAGGGCATAGAGTATTTCATCGTAGGCAGAAAAAACCAGTATTTTAATACCGGGTTGCCGGAGCTTCACTGCGTAAATCATTTGCCGGTTGTTTCCGCCGGGCATATTAATGTCCAGGATCAGCAGGTCGACATTTTGGGCTTCAATAAGGAAAATGGCTTCATCAAATGTTTTGGCCTCAGTAACAAGCATGGCGCCCGGTAGCGAGCAAATAATCTGTTTCATGCCAAGTCTTACTATAGAGTGATCATCTGCTATCAGTACATTTTTCATTGCTGGTCTAGGTTAGGGCTCATAGGTGGTATTATTGTTTGCCGGCACTAAATTAACATTTTTTTCTTCGTATATATATTACAGTGCCTTAATTTTTTATACTATATAACGTTAAGGGAACTACTACAACAAAAGGGGGATTCCCGTGCTATATTTGAAAATCAACCTGCGTACGGACTTGATAAGAAAGTGCCCGTAATTTAAGATGTGGATATGACACTAAAATGTTACGGCAGGGGTCTCATCCCTTCTATGGGAGTACCGCCAGGATTCCATCGGAAAGGATGATCTGAAAGAACACCGGGTAAAACCGGAACAGGTTTTACATACGGATACAACAAAGGATTTTCATAGGATAGGGAATCAATAAAAGATGAGTGCAAGACACTCCAACGGACAGTAGATTGCCCGGGCGCGCCATGGTACAGCGTTCCCGGGATTTTTTTTTTCAGTTAGAAGTAAGGAAATGTAGTGTAAATACTACATCGCTATTGAACTATAATGACAACAGTGTATAAATAGTTTATCTACTTTCGCTTTGAAGATTTGTTCCGTTGAGTCATGTGAACAATTCTGGGATTTTTCAGGACTAACTAACGATACCCGTATCCTTTTTTGTGATCTTAACACTACATTTTCCTATGGAGAGCTTTACCCAATTACCGCTATATGCGGACCTTAGATTTATGTACTGGCATGAATCCCGTCAATTATTGAACCTGTGATGCTACATGTATTTGATCGGCGCCGCCTGAAAAAGGCTGTCTGCAGGTCTTAACAAGCAACCATATCTGAATACGAGCATGCAAAGATTCCCGTGGGAATCTTTCCCGGTCCGCTATGTTTAACATGGTGGTCAGGGTCCCTCATTACCCAAAGTTTATTGCATTATGTCCCTCTTCAATGTTCCGAATCCCGATTCAAGATTTTTCAGCAAAAGCTGTAAGCGTTTGTTGCTGGCTGTGTTTGGCATGATGATGACCGTTGCTGCAACGGCCAACACCTTCCCCGTTACCAATACCAATGATGCGGGGCCTGGTTCGTTCAGACAAGCCATCCTGGATGCAAACGCTGCAGGCGCGGGGCCGCACGATATCACGTTCAATGTGCATGGGCAGATTACGCTGACCTCTTCCATGCCGACGATAACGGCAAAGAAGCTGACTATCGACGGGCAGAACAAGATTCTGCTGTATTCCACCGGTACCAATTCCATCATTAATCCTTTTGTGATTAATGCGGACAGTGTAACCATCCGGAATTTTACGGTGCAGAATAACGGGGACATTAATGTGGACATTTTTCCGAACAGGACAGGCATCACCATTGATAATATACGGTCTTTCAGTACAGTAGGTAACTTCCTGAATGCATTTATGAGGGTGCAGGGAGCATCTACGGATCTAACGGTAAAAAATATATATTCCACGGATGTAGAACCTGCCGGTGCGGCGCCATTTATCGGGCGGGCTTTTTATTTTACCAACGGCATGCAGACCAACCTGGTGATGGACAATATCCAACTCAGCACGGCAGGGAACGTGCGCGGGAGTGAAGGTATTGTATTCAGGGATGCAGGAGTGAACGGGCTTACACTGACGAATAGTAATGTCAGCGGTTTCCAGAATGCTATTATATTAGATAATACTGGTGGAGCCGTGGAAACAGCGAATAATGTGCTGTTCAGGAATGTGACCATAGATAGTTTATGGAGTGGTGTGTCATTAGGAATTTATTGTGATTATCCTGCTACCAATTTTGAAATTAACAGGACTACGGTGGATATGAATGTGATAGGTACGGATGATGACGGCGACTATGCTATCCGCTTCGACAATACCACAAACGGTATCACCCTGGACTCTATCAGTATAAATGAAAATGATATCTATAACGTATGGTTCAATGGAGCTGCCAGCAACATTACGATCAGTAATGCCCTGATGGAGAGTCGTGTGCCCGGACTTTACCCTACCAGTACTTTTATAAGATTTGAAAATACGGTAAATGGCGTTAATATCAGTAATTCAGTACTGGATGGCGACAAACTCGGCAATACGGATGATTCGGACTATGGGATCTATTTCCTGAATACGGCAACGGGTGTGACCATCAACAATGTTACCCTTAACGAATTTGATATTGCGGGGGTGGTTGCAAGCGGAGCGGCGACTAATTTCCAGGTGACCAATTCAAAATTTACCAATAATAATGATGGTATTGGATTCGCCGGGAATTTTGCACGCAGTAATGTAGATATTGTTAACTCTTCCTTCCGCAACAGTGTGCGGTCCGGTATTGTGCTCAATGGCGCCAATGCCGTTTCTGATTATGACCTCACAGGCGATACGGTAGTTAATAGCGTTAACCACGGTATTTGGTTTTATGGTGGCGCAGGCATAACGAATGCGGAGGTAACGGGTTGCGTTATACGTGATAACGGTGGGGCAGGCGTTTATAATGAATCGCCCAACAAGGTGGTCATTACCAACAACTCCATTTATAATAATACCAGCCTGGGCATCGCAAACCCGGCTGGTAACTGTACTTATACGGCTGCCGCGGGCAAAGCGCCGGTACTGGTGTCGTCCACCGCGCTGGGAGGGGGGCAGTACCAGTTACAGCTCACGATACCAAACATAACAGCCGGTGCGCAATACACGGTAGATATTTATGCCAATGATCCCGCTACGAGTAAAACGAGCGGGCAATATTATGTTACGACCTTAACGGGCGTAGCCGCCGGCACATCAACGCAAACGATCACTTACAATACAGGACCCGGCGCCACCGGCCTCGGTTTCTGGACAGCCACGCTTCGTATACCCGCCAACGATTGCGGTACATCGGAGTTTGGCAACAGCCTTCCCATGACCTTCAAGGGACCTGCCTGCGTGAACAACGGCATCCTGGCATGGTACCGGGCAGACCAGGCGGTGAACGGTGTGAAGTGGGGAGATATTTCCGGGAATGCCAATCACATGAACGTAATAGGTGATCCGGACAATACCACCGGCATGGTGAATTTTAATCCCGCTATTTATTATGATGGTAATGATGCTCACCTTGTACCCGCTTCGGCAGGCGTAACCGGCGCATATACCATGATGGGTTTGAGCCAGCTGGAAGGCTCACAAAACGGTCGTGTATTCACCAGTTCTACCGGTAATAAATTATTCGGCACACATGCGGGATTCGAAAACCGGCTGTATATAGAGGCCTGGCTGAGCACCGGCAACGCCATTACTGCAAAAGGCAAGCTCTATTCTTTTGAAAGAGGGGCAACCGGTACGTATGAATTTAAAAGCAATGGCGCCCTGGTGAAAAACGGCGCTGCTTCTGATGCCGGCGTATGGACGCTGGATGTGGGCGGAGCCGCTTACGGGGAGTATTCAAAAGTATTTATCCCCGAGGTGTTCATCTACAACCGCGATCTTACACCTATAGAAATTCAACGCATTGAATCATACATGGCGTTGAAATATGGCATTACACTCAATGCCGGCACAACGGATTATGTTACCAGCGACGGCGCGGTGCAAATATGGACCGCTGCTTCCAATACAGGTTATGGCACGCGTATCACCGGTATCGGCCGCGATGATTGCAGCATGTTGAACCAAAAGCAATCGCTTAGCCAGGATACTGGTATGGTGACGATTTCATTGGGCAATGCTATTGCCGTTTCCAATGCCGCCAATACGAATACTTTCACGCAGGACAAATCATTCCTGGTATTCGGCGATAACAACGGCATCGCTAATTATTTCACCGCAGTAACCGGCGCTAATGCTACACAGCGCATGGGCCGTGTTTGGAAGGTGCAGAAATCTGCCGGCTGGAATAACAGTCAGCAGGTAACACTGAAATTGGAGGGCGGTACAGAAAACAATTACCTGCTCATCAGTACAGATGCTGCTTTCGGCACCATTACCCGCGAACTGAAACTCAGCAGCACCGGTACCGTAACCCTTTCCAGCGCCGACCTGGCCAATAGTTCCTTCTTTACTTTTGGCAAGCAGCAGCGATCTCCAGGTGGAGTAGCCACTAATCTGCAGGCATGGGTGAAAGCAGATGCAGGTGCCACCGTGGTGGATGGTAATATTACTAAATGGGAAGATCAGGCGGTGCAGAGAGAGTGGCCTTTAGCCATTGCCAACGCGCCCGTTAGCTGGCAAAAGAATACTATTAACTATAACCCCGGTATCAATTTCCTGGCGAATAATTATTTCAGCGTACCGAAGTTCACGGAAAGCTATACAGCAGGCGAAATATTTTCTGTACAGCTATCTAACCTGGCCGCAACTTCTACAGCTTTCAGCTTTCCGTTTGAATTTGGTGGCGACCCCACCGCAGTGGCCGGCCAGCCGGTTTACGTGTATAACGGAAGTCACTATACGCACTTCGGTACTAATACCCGTCCTGGTTACGCGTTAACTGGCATCAATATACAGCAGCCCCATTTATTAAATAACTGGAGCGCTCCCGGCAGCTGGTCGCTGAATTTTGATGGCAAAACGATCGGTAGCAGCACTACCTTCCCGGTTAATTTTTCCAGGGGTACAGCGATGAACACCGCCATAGGAGCAGGGCATTTCGCCAATTTCAACGGCCGCATGTCTGAGTTGATCTTCTATAACCGGCAGTTAAACACTACCGAGCGCGCGCAGGTGAACAGCTACCTGGCCCTGAAATACGGCCTCACTTTAAAAACCGCCGCCGGCGCTCTCACCGATTATCTCGGCAGCGATGGCAGTACCAAAATGTGGACCGCTTCCAAAAATACCGGCTATGGTGAACGTATCACCGGCCTCGGCAGGGATGATAATGGTACGCTGCTTCAGAAGCAAAGCCGTTCACAACTGGATGGCGCCAATGTAACCATTGGCATAGGCAGTGTTCTGGCAGCATCCAATATTGACAACAGCAGTGATATCGTTAACGATCTTTCGTTCTTTACCTTTAGTGACAATGGTCAGGCTGCAACATATAGCCAGGCCGTTACAGGGTTGGGTAATATTACCGTGCGCATGGCGCGGATCTATAAAACAGACCGTACCAACTGGGCTAAGAGCCCCATCAGCTTGTCGCTGACGAGCGGAAACAATACCAACTACCTGCTGGTAAGTAATGATGAAACTTTTGGAACAGGAGATAAAGCGTATGTGCTGGATGCAAATGGAAACGTTACGCTCGACAGCGATCAGCTGCCTGACGGCGCTTACTTTACCTTTGCCAGTGTGCAGGCCGCACCGGCTGGCGTAGCCGCCGGCCTTACAGTATGGGCAAGAGCGGATAGCGGGGTAGTGGGTGGCAACGTTGCTACACAGTGGACAGAGCTGAGCCCATCACGCAGGGCATGGCCTACCGCAGGTGGAGGAGCACTGCCCTGGAAAGAAGCAGCCTTCAACTTTAATCCGGGTATCGGTTTCAGCAACAATTATTTCGTGGCGCCTGAGTTTGCGAATGCACTTACCGCAGGTGAAATATTCTCTGTACAATTATCAAATGCAGATAACACTGTTGCAACGCCAATTTATCCTTTTGAGTTTGGTGGTACTTATGCCAGCTCCCAGGCGGTGTATACCTGGAGTAATAATAATCACTATACCTATTTTGGATCCGGCACTGCACGCAGGAACTTTCCTTACCCGGCTGGCGTAAATGTGCGCAATGCACATATGCTGAATATCTGGAGCGCCACCAATGACTGGGCGGCTGGTATTGACGGCAAGGTATTACTAACTGCCAACGTTAATGCAGTGAGCTTCCTTTCACCAGCAGGAAGTAAGGATTATATCGGGGCCGGTCACAATGCTCCGTTCAATGGCGATATACCTGAAATAATATTATACTCCCGTAAGTTGAGCGCGGTGGAACGCCAGCAGGTACAATCTTACATGGCGTTGCGATACGGCCTTACGCTGGGAATAGGCACGCCGGTGGATTACCTGGCCAGCGACGGTACCACTAAAATGTGGACAGCTTCCGTTGGCGGCAGCTATGCCAGACATATCACCGGTATAGGTCGTGACGACAGGGGCATGTTGTATCAGAAGCAATCCGTAAGTGCAGATACCGGTGTGGTAACCATTGCTGCCGGCACTGCAGTTGCCACTTCCAACAAAGCCAATGCAACGGTTATTACCAACGATCTTTCCTTCCTTAGCTTCGGTGACGATGGCGGCGCTACTACTTACCTGACGCCTGTTACCGGGTATCAGTACTGTTAACAGCCGCATGGCCCGCATCTTCAAAGCACAGAAAAATAACTGGGCCGACCAGAATATCACTTTCAGATTATCCGGCGGCAACGCGCGGACTTATCTGCTCGTAAGCACTGATCCTACTTTTGGTACAGGTGATGCTACCTACGCATTGAATGCCGACAGCACTGTTACTATTAATAGTAACCTGTTGCCTGATGGCGCTTACTTTACTTTCGCCCGGATGATTACCGGGCCGAATGGTGTAAAAGATGGTATTTCCTTCTGGCTGCGTGCAGATGATGGTATGTCCGGAGGTAAGCAGTGGAACGACTATAGCAACTTTGGCAATAACGCATTGCAGGGTGTGGTGACCGGTCAGCCTATTACTGATGCCAGGGCACTGAACTTTAACTACGGCCTCGTATTCGACGGTACGGACGACTTTTTGGATATTACTACTACACGTATAGATCCGGCTACGTCTACCGTTTTCGCGGTTGGCAATGGTTTAGGGGATATCCTTAGTTCGGGTGCAGTGGGCTCCAGTCATGGAATGGAATTCCGGACTGTTACAGGCAATAAAGTACAGTACCTGGAGAATGCCGCAGCAGTTGTAGCGGTAACCGGTGTAAACACCATCCTGCCTAGTAAACCCTATATTTTCAGCGCCACCCAGGTAAATAACACCCCCAACGGTATACGCATCTTTCAAAACTACACGCTTGACAACCAGGGGGCTATTAATTTAACGCCACTCACTGACAATTTAATTTCTATAGGCTCCCGTTCGATGGCTGCCCGCGCCCTATACTGGAATGGCAATATGGGAGAGGTGATCGGCTATAACCGCGTATTATCTGATGCTGAGCGTCAATCGGTAGAATCTTACCTGGGTCTTAAATATGGTATTACAATAGGTAACGGCGCCACCGATTACCTGGCTACTGACGGGTCGAAATACTGGACAGCCGATGCCATCTATAAATCCCGCATTACCGGTATAGGAAGAGATAACGGTACTTCGCTGAATACCAAACAATCGCTCAGTGTAGATACTGGCTTTGTAACTATCTCCCTGGGTAATAACATTGCGATTACAAACGAACAGAATACCAACACTATTACCAACGATAAATCTTTCTTTGTATTTGGAGATAACGGGCAGCCCGCTGCTTCTTATACAAATATTATAAGCGGTGCAAACGCTACCCGCCGCCTGCCACGCATCTGGAAAGTAGATAAAACCAACTGGGCCGATCAGCCGATCACCTTGAAAGCAGATGCACCCGGCACGAAAGTATACCTGTTGATCAGCACGGATCCTACTTTTGCTACGATCAACCAGGAACTGCCGCTGAATACAGACAAGACGATTACACTCAATTCCAGCCTGATGCCTGACGGTGTGTATTTCACCTTCGGCGCCGCAGTAAAATATCCGGGCGGTGTAAGCAGTGGTAAACTGGTGTGGTTGCGCGCGGATCTGGGTACTTCTGCTAACGCAGACAATACGCCGATCGGCAGCTGGAACGACTATAGCTCTAACGGGAACAATATGTCACAGAATACGCCGGCCAGTCAGCCAGTGTATTTCAATAACGCCACCAACAACATGAACTTTAACCCGGTGGTTAAGTTTAATGGAGGCGCCAATGTGATCAATGCAATGACAGGTGTTACTTCTTTACTGAAAACAGGTACTTACACCGGAGAAGCAGCATTTTTTGCAGGTAGTCAATCGAATACTGTTGCCGCTGTTATCTATACAGAACCTGCCGGTACAGGCACGCAGTTCACCCTGCATGCCACCTGGTCTGATAATGTTGTTTACTGGGATGCACCGTATATCAGTAACCGCCTTAGTTATAACGCGGGAGATATCAATAACCAGATCATTCTCTGGACAGCCACCAATGACAATAATCTTGCTGCCAACCGGCAGTCCATTTACCGGAATGGGTTAAATGTAGCTAATGGTAACAATAACAGTGTGCTTACCGGTAACAATACTCCTTTCCAGCTTGGTTGGAACGGTCCTAACTCTTACAGTGGCCGCATGGGCGATCTGATCGTTTATGCAAACGCGCTTACGCCAAATGAGCAGCAGCGTGTGAATACCTACATGGCTATTAAGTACGGTATTAGTTTGAATAACGGCGCCTCTAACTATCTTGCCACCGATGGCAGTACAGTATGGAATGCCGCCACCAACACCGGTTATGGCAATTATATCACTGGTATCGGCCGCGATGACGCGGAAGATCTTAACCAGAAACAATCCCGGAATACGGCAGCTGGCATACAGCTGGCTATCGGCTTAAACAGTTTGTCTGAAACCAATCTGGAAAATGCCAACTCATTTACAGCGGACAAATCATACATGATATGGGGCGACAATGCCGGCAGCAGTCTCTTTAAAACGCCGCTTACTGGTCACCCGGTAGCAAACTACCGTATGGCGAGGGTGTGGAGAGTACAGGAAACCGGTACAGTCGGCAATGTTCAGGTAGCGGTGCCATACGATGCATTGCCCAATGCTGCGCAGACTTACCTCATTATCAGTAACGACGCTACCATTGACGGATCGGACCAGTTTATCCCTGTAACCGCAACCACCCTCAACGGCGTGAAACAGTATGCCGCCAACGTAGATTTGACCAACGGCCAGTACTTTACCTATGGTGCGTCCATCAAAACGCCAGGCGGTGTGGTTGGAACCAGCTTATGGCTCCGGGCCGATGCCGGTACATCCAGCACTACAGACGGCACTGCTATCAGCGGCTGGACAGATTATGCTTCAGACCTGAACAACGCCACGCAAACAACTACACCGGCCAGCCAGCCGTTGTATATGAACAACATAACAAATAATGCCAACTTTAACCCGGTAGTGAAATTTGACGGTACAGATTATATGGGTCTGAATATTACCAAGCTGCCGGTAGGTACCACTGCCAGAACATTCTTCGGCACTGGTAGCTTAGCTACCACCGGTGCGGGTAATAAATTTTATTCTCGCATATGGTGCCGGAGCCACCAACGTGGGTTCTGGTCTTGCTGTTGTAGGTGGAAACGGAACAGCAGATTTTGTGGGATGGGCTAATGATGTGGTAAGCCCTGCAGGTAACTGGCAGGCAGGCATGTTTAATGAAATGGTGGGTGTATGGGCCGGTAATGGCGGCAATGCTACCCTGTACAGCAAGATGAAAGCATTAGGTGGTCCGGTGGCAAAGGCATGGAATACAGGCAACGTTGACGCTGGTATAGGTTCCTGGCCATGGGATAAAGCCCAAGCATGGAATGGTACTATGGGAGATATTATCGTATATCCGACCGCGTTAACCACCACAGAATTGCAACGTGTATCTACCTATTTGGCTATCAAGTACGGCTATACGATAGATCAAACCGCTGCTACCGATTACCTGGCTACCGATGGCACCACTAAAGTATGGGATGCCACCGGCAACGCTACCTATAAAAATAATATTACCGGTATTGGCCGTGATGATGTGGAAGGGCTTACGCAGAAGCAATCCCGGAGCATCAATGCAGGCTTCCAGCCCATAGTGGGCCTGGGCGGCATTGCTGAAAACAATTTTGCCAATACCAATACCTTCTCCGCAGACAAATCATATATGGTATGGGGCGATGATGGTGCCAGCACTTCCTTTACCACCGCTATCACCGGTAACCCTGCCGTAAGCACACGTATGGCGAGGACCTGGAAAGTACAGGAAACCGGTACCGTTGGTACAGTGGCCATTTCGATTCCGAAAGATCAGCTGCCGTTAAGCGCTACCACACCTTACCTGGTAGTGAGCGGCGACGCCACTTTTGACGGGGCAGATCAGTTTATCCAACTGTCTGAAGGCGACGTAAACGGCGTTCCAAGCTATTCAACCAACATTGATCTTACTAACGGTCAATATTTCACTTTCAGCAGCTTAGTAACTTCACCGGGCGGTGTGCCGGGTGAAATGCTGTGGGTAAAAGCAGATGCAGATGTGCAGGCAAATGGAAGCGACCAGGTAGAGCAATGGTTGAACCAAAGTGGGTCTATGGTTACTGAGCTGCGCGCGGCGCCTGTTGCGCATACAGACGCTATCGCTGCCTCGGCTGATATTATCCGTGTAGCCAATGGCATTAACTTTAATCCAACGCTTGATTTCACCGGTGCAATAGGCAAATCCCTGAAAGGAAATGCCGCAGCTAACTGGAACACATCGGCCAACTTGTCCATATTCTCTGTAAATAAGCCTGAAGGTGTTGTTCCAAACGGCGGCGGAGGTATTTTTAGCAGTAATGGTAACTGGACCGTAAGCGGAGGGTCCGGCAGAAGCCTGATGTATCTTACCGGCGGCAATTTTGCTCTTGACGGCGCCGGATGCCCTACCGCACAATCGACGCCTTCTTATGCCGGACCTATTATAGCCAGGGGTATTTACGTAAATGCCAGCAACCCGCAGAATGGAAGTACCTGGCTGAACGGTAAACAATCTATCCTTGGCGCCAGCTGTCCGACACAATCGGATGGTTCCTTCTTCGAAATAGGCGGCCGCACCACAGACAACGCCACATATGACAACAGAATCTTCAACGGAAAGATCCCTGAAGTGATCGTATACAAATCAGCGCTTACACCTACCCAGGCGCAGCAGGTAGAATCTTACCTCGGCGTTAAATATGGTATTACACTCGACCAGACCACCGCACAGGATTACCTGGCTACCAATGGCTCGGTAATCTGGAACGCTACTGCCAACAACACTTATAAAAACAACATCTTTGGTATAGGCCGTGACGACGCAGAAGGACTTGTACAGAAACAATCCCGCAGCGTGCATACCGGCTCCATCCTCACCGCCGGCATTCGTTCTATTGCTGCTACCAATGCAGAGAACACCAATACTTTCGGTGCAGATAGAAGTTATCTCTTACTTGGCAGCAACAGCGCCGCCCTCACCGTAAGCGGTACAGATCTGCCGGTGGGCAGCTGTATCGCAGAACGCCTCACGCAGGAATGGAAAGCGCAGTACACCAACTATAATATCAGCACACAGCCGCTCAGTTTGCAGTTCGACCTGAACGGTATCACGGTAGGAGGTACTACAGCAGCCGATTTCACCATGATGATCGACCAGGATGGCGATGGTAACTTTGCTACCGGCACCGTTACTGAAATACCTGCTACCGCCTTTAACGGCGGTATTGTGAGCTTCGAAAATGTGAGTGCGGTTACAAATGGCGTGGTGTTCACGCTCATTACCAGTCATCCTGAACGCACCGCTAACCTGGTGCCGGATGCTACCGTGAGAACAGTGGCCGCTACCTGTATTAATAATGACACCCTTTATTTCATTGATCCATCTGATCCTAACAAATACATTGCCTCCATTGCGCTGAACGGCAATACCATGGATGTAACCAAACTGTCGGCTGTTGTTGACGTGAACAGGGATATGAATGCAGCGCTGGGTAAAAACAGCGGTACCGACTATGGTACCCAGTTGATGCGCAGGCTGGTGCATATTGCTTACACCGGCGCCAACCTGACCCAGAACGGTGGTATTACCCTCCGTCTCTTCTGGAATCCTGCAGAAAAAACCAATGCAGAAAATATGCTCTCCGGTACCCGCGGCGTAACCGGAACGCAGCGGTGGACCTGGTTCAAACATACCGGTGATTTTACCGCTACCCTGGCCGACCTGGCTCCTCAGGGACTGGCCAATATTACAGAGATCACCCCGTCCGCTACGGGGCAGCAGGATGGCGTGGAATACGTTGAATTCAGCGGTATTCAGAACTTCTCCACCTTTGGCGGTTTAACGGCTGTCAAAGAAGTGCTGACCATCACCAAAGCGCAGGACGGTACAGAAGGTACACAGAACGGTTCCTTTAATATCAACTTGCCTGCATCCATAACGGCTACCGAAGATATTACCGTGAACTATACCGTAACAGGTACCGCTGTTAACGGCGCCGACTACACGTCGCTGACCGGCACCGTTACCTTCCCTGCTGGAAGTAACAGTGTAGCCTTGCCGGTAACAGTTACCGACGATAACATACTTGAAACAACAGAAGGAGTGACGGTTACCCTGAACAACGCCATCGGCGCTACCAGCGGCAACGCTTATAATATCGCCGGCACACAGGCAGCCGCTTCTCTGACCATTGCCGATAACGACAGTAATGATCCTGCTAAAACTGTTGTAGGTGTAACCTGGGATAGTGATGCAAAGGAACCGGCAACTAACGGCGCCTTTAAAATCAGCCTGCCGGCAAATATTATTTCGTCGGAAGATATTACCGTGAATTATGCTATTGCCGGTACTGCTACACCAGGCGCCGATTATGGTGTGCTGAGCGGATCTGTAGTAATTCCTGCGGGCGACAATGGTGTAATGTTACCGGTGATTGTAGGCGATGACCAGTTCGTGGAACAACCTGAAACCGTATTGCTGACAGTAACCGGAGGCAGCTCCGCCAACTTTACACTTACCTCCAGCACTACCGCCGGTAATGCTACGGTGAACGTGATAGATGATGAGAACATACCGGCTAACCTGGTAATGAGTGTAGCTAAAACTGCCGACGGGTCAGAACCTGCAGTTAATGGCGGCTTTACGATCAGTTTGCCAACAGGTATTCTCTCTACTGACGACATCACCGTCAGCTATAACATCGGTGGTACAGCCATAGGTGGGTCTGATTATACCGCTCTTACAGGTACGGCTACTATACCTGCGGGCCAGCCCAGTGTATCCCTGCCCGTTAGTGTAACCGACGACGATATCATTGAAAATACAGAAACCGTGCTTGTAACGCTCACGGGCGGTACCAGCGCCGGCGCTACCTATACTGCCAGCACTACCAACGGCAGCGCATCACTTAATATAACAGATAACGATAACACCGCGCTTAACCGTGTACTGAGCATCACCAAAAAAACAGATGCTGCTGAACCGGGTACCAATGGTGAGTTCACCATCAGTTTGCCTGCCGGTATCACCGCATCAGAAGATATTACCATAGCCTATACGCCTACCGGTACTGCCGCCAGTGGCACAGATTACACCGCCCTGGGAACAACTGTTCTGCTGCCAGCAGGACAAAATAGTGTCTCCTTACCGCTCACCGTTGCCAATGACCAGATCATTGAGAACACAGAAACCGTTATTGCAACGGTGACCGGCGGTACCAGCACCAACTTTGCATTTACGGCTAGCGGCACTAGCGGCAGCGCAACGGTAAATATCGCAGATGACGATAATACCGCTGCAAACAATGTTTTAGGCGTACGTAATGCAGGCAACGCTTCCGAGCCAACCACCAATGGCGCCTTTAAAATTGGCCTGCCAACAGGTGTTACTTCTTCAGAACCTATTACCGTCACTTATACTATCGGCGGTACCGCTACTAACGGCACCGACTACACTACGCTTGCTGGTACGGTGATAATACCCGCCGGCCAGGACAGCGTTACGGTACCGGTAGTTGTGGCAGATGATAAATTACTGGAAAACACAGAAACGGTTATACTCACCCTGTCCGGCGGTACATCTTCCAGCTTTACGTTTACGGCCAGTCCAACTAATGGTAATGCTACCTTAAATATTTCAGACGATGATAACACCGCTCTTAACCGTGTACTGAGCATCGCCAAAACGAGCGACGGTGCAGAACCTGCTACCAATGCAGGATTCCGCATCAGCCTGCCTGCGGGCATACTCCCGTCAGAGGCGATTACCGTAAACTATACCATTGGAGGTACTACCACTAACGGAACGGACTATACGACTTTAAGCGGCACCGCAACAATTCCTGCGGGACAAAATGATGTAGCACTACCTGTTACCGTTACCAACGATCAGATCATAGAAGGTACTGAAACAGTAGTGTTAACCATCACCGGTGGCAGTAGTACTAACTTCGTTTACACTGCCAGCACCACGAATGCAGCTGCTTCTGCTAACATTACCGACGATGATAACACAGCAGCCAACCGTGTGTTGAGCATCAGCAACGGAGGTAACGCGGCCGAACCAGGTACTGCCGGCAAGTTTATGGTAAGCCTGCCTTTGGGCGTCACGGCTTCGCAACCTATTACGGTGACCTATTCCATAGCAGGAACCGCTACCAGTGGTACGGATTACGCCGCTATTACAGGAACACTCACCATACCGGCTGGGGAAGACAGTATAGCCGTGCCGGTTACAGTTATCAATGATAATATCATTGAACCAACCGAAACAGTGATCATGACTATCAACAGCGGAACCGGTGGCGGATTCAGTTATACTGCATCTGCAACGGCTAAAACTGCTACCGTAAATATTACGGATGATGACAATACCCCGGCTAATCTTGTGGTGAGAGTCCAGGTAGCCCGTGATGGGGCTGAAGGTGGCAGCACTGTGAGGTTCAATTTCCTCCTGGCTCCGGGTGTTAGTAGTTCTGAACCTGTAACGATAAAATATACGATAGGGGGTACCGCAATATTAGGTACGGACTATAACGGTCTATCTGCGGGACACTTCACCGGAACAGCTGTTATTTCCCCAGGAACTAGCACTGCCACAGCGGGTACCATAGTGGATGATCAGATTATAGAGGGCACAGAAACAGTGGTACTTACCATCACCAGCGCCTCTTCCGCCAGCTATACATTTGCACCTGATCCGGTTGAAGGTAGCGCTACGGCAAATATCATTGATAACGATGATACGCCGGGCAACCGGGTGCTCAGCATCACCAAAGCAGGAGATGCAGCCGAACCGGCAACACACAACACCTTCAGGATTAACCTGCCAACAGGCGTAACGATCGCCCAGCCTGTTACCGTGAATTATACGGTAAGCGGCACGGCCACTGCAGGTACAGATTACGCGAACCTTAGCGGTACTGCGATCATTCCTGCCGGTGCAACAGGTGTAACACTGCCTGTAAACGTAATCGATGATGACCTCATTGAGAATAACGAAACAGTAGTGGTAACCATTACGAGTGGAACCGCCGGCAGTCTCACTTTCACTGCCAGCCCAACGAATGGCACAGAAACCATGAACATTGCAGATAACGATAACACCACCACCAACCGGGTGCTCAGTATCGTGAAACAGTCAGATCTCGAAGAACCTGCTGGGGACGGTAGCTTCAAGATTAGCCTGCCTTCCGGTGTACTCTCATCAGAAGCCGTAACGGTTAATTATACCGTTGGCGGAACCGGTACCAACGGTGCAGATTATACTACATTAAGTGGCAGCGTAATCCTGCCCGCCGGTCAGAACAGCGTGATCATTCCTGTAGCGATATCAGACGATAAGATCATGGAAGGTACAGAAACGCTGACCGCCACCATTACCAGCGGCGCCAGCACCAGCTTTGCATTCACTGCCAGCACTACCAACGGCAGTGCTACCGCTGATATCGTGGATGACGATAACACAGCGGCAAACCAGGTACTGGGTGTAGCTAAAGGTAGCGATGCCGCAGAACCAGGCACCAATGGCGCCTTTATCATCGGACTGCCAAAAGATTATACCGCGGCTTTACCAATTGCGATAAATTATACCATAACAGGTACTGCCGGAAGCGGCACCGATTATACGGCATTAACAGGCTCGGTAATCCTGCCGGCCGGACAAGACAGTGTATCCGTACCAGTTAGTGTGATCAACGACCTGGTAGTAGAAAACACCGAGACCGTGATCCTCACGCTCACCGGTGGCACCAGCACTGGCTTCACTTACACCGTTAGCCCAACAAATGCTAACGCTACTGTAAATATTACAGATGACGAAAACTCACTGGCTAACCGTGTACTCAGCGTTACCAACACCGGCAACGCGGCAGAACCAGGTACCAACGGAGCGTTTACGATCAGTTTGCCTGGCGGAATAGTACCGTCAGAAGACATCAACGTCACCTATACGATCGGTGGTACAGCCACAGGTGGGTCTGATTATACCGCGCTTACCGGCACAGCGGTGATCCTCGCCGGCCAGGATAGTGTAGTCGTTCCCGTAACCGTGATCAATGACCAGACCATAGAAGGTTTGGAAACAGTGACTCTGACTGTCAGCGGTGGAACCAGCAGCAACTTTGCATATTCCGCCAGTACCACCAATGGTAATGCCACCGTGAACATTGCGGATGATGACAATACCGCCGCTAACCAGGTACTGACCGTTACCAAAAAAGCGGATGCAGCAGAACCAGCCACCAATGGTAGCTTTACTGTGAGTCTGCCTGCAGGTATCCTTGCAGCCAGGGACATACAGGTAACCTACAGCATAGGCGCCGGTACCGCAACTCCTGGCTCAGATTACAGGGCTATCACCGGTACTATTACCATACCTGCCGGTAAAAATGATGTAACCGTTCCTGTGACGGTGATAGACAATACCGTGATTGAGCCGGATGAAACCGTGATCCTGAATATTTCGGGAGGAAATGATACACAGTTCAATTATACCGTGGCAAGTAGCGGAGGTTCCGCTACGGTAACAATCACCGACAACGATCATGTTACCAACAGCAATATCGTGCTGCTCACCAAAGTATCCGACGCCATAGAGGGCGGTACGAACGGCCAGTACAGGATTTCCCTGCCACCGGGCGTTACCAGCTCTGAAGATGTGGTGGTGACCTTTGCGCTCCCTACGACCCCTGGTACCCCTACGGGAGGAACAGCCAATAATACAATTGACTATAATTTGCTGGGACTGTCGGGAGGTAATATTGTGATACCGGCAGGCGCCAACGAAGTGTTCATAGATGTGGATGCCGGCAACGACGGTGTCATTGAAGGGCCTGAAACTGTGGTACTGACCCTGCTCAACGCAGCCTCCAGCAGTTATCCGTTTACAATAGATCCTGCAGGTAATGGAGCGGTAGTAAATATTATAGATGCCAATGCGGCCAGCAGTACACCAATACAGGTAATTACCGGCACCAATGCCGCAGAACCAACCACCAACGGCAGCTTCACCGTGAAGCTGGCAGGTGTGGCTACTTCTGCATGGCCAGTTACGGTAGGATACCGTGTGTCAGGTACCGCCGTATCCGGTTTGGATTACGAGGCATTGGGAACCATTGAGATTCCGGCTAATACCAATGCTATATCCGTACCGTTCATAGTGAAAAACGATAAGATAATTGAGCCGGTCGAAACAATGACCATTACGCTCTTGTCGGGCAGTGCTACAGATGGTGGTGGCAACGCCTTCATCTTCCCGCCTGATCCGGCTAATGATGATATTACAGTGACCATCGCAGATGATGATGCCGTGGCAGCTAACCAGGTACTGAAAGTGGTGAAAACCACCGACGCGGGAGAACCGTCTGCCGCTGGTGCCTATACGGTAAGTCTGCCGGCTGATTATACGTCCGCTGCCAATATTACGCTGAGCTATACCATGAGTGGTACTGCCACACGTAATACCGATTACTCGATCAGTACTATTACGCTGCCGGCCAATAGCAACAGCATTACCTTACCGCTGACCGTAATAGATGACAAGATCATTGAGAATACAGAAACGGCCATACTGACCCTTACAGGTGGTACAGACGGTAATGCATTCACTTATACAGCAGATGCCACCGCTGACAATGCCACCGCGAATATCACAGATGATGATAATACTACCGATAATAAAGTATTGCTGGTAACCAACAGCGGTGACGGTGCAGAACCGGGTACCAATGGCGAATTCACCATCAAGCTGCCTAAGGGTATTACATCATCCGAGCCTATTACCGTAAGCTATACCGTAGCTGGTACAGCCATCGCAGGTACCGACTACACTGCCCTTACCGGCACTGCGGTAATACCAGCAGGCAAGGATAGTATAACTATACCGGTAGTGGTAGCAAACGACCAGATAATAGAAGGTACAGAAACGGTAGTAGTTACCCTCACCGGTGGTGTCAGCACCAGCTTTAACTTTACGCCTGCAAACGGTAATGGCACGGCTACAGTGAACATCACAGATGATGACAACACAACGGCTAATCAGGTGATCAGCGTCAGCAAAACCACTGATGCTGCAGAACCAGGCACCAACGGCGCATTCTCTGTGAGCCTGCCCGCAGGTGTGAGATCTGCACAGCCGGTAACCGTAAATTATACGATTACAGGTACCGCCGTTAATGGAACAGATTACGCAACACTCTCCGGCTCCGTGGTAATACCTGCCGGTGATAATAGTGTGCCTGTACCGGTAACCGTTACAAACGATAATATCATTGAAGGAACTGAAACAGTGATACTCACTGTTACAGATGGCGCTTCACAGAGCTTTGTCTTCACTGCCAGCACTACCAACGGTAATGCTACCGCAAACATCGCAGACGACGATGCGGTTGCCGCTAACCTGGTACTCAGTGTCGCCAAATCAAAAGATGCCGCTGAACCAGGCACCAACGGCTCGTTCCGTATCAGTTTGCCCGCAACGTATACTGCATCAGCGCCTGTAACTGTAAATTATAGTATCTCAGGTACTGCCGCTGCGGGCTCCGACTATGCCGCACTTAGCGGTACTGCAACCATACTCGCCGGACAAAGCGGTGTAACAATACCCGTGAATGTTATAAATGAGCAGATCATTGAAAACACAGAAACCGTGATCATGACGCTCACCGGCGGAACTTCCGGCAGCTTCACCTATACGGCCAGCACTACCAATGGTAATGCTACCGTGAATATTGCAGATGATGACAACACAGCCGCCAACCTGGTGCTGAGTGTGATCAGAACCACTGATGCCGCTGAACCTTCTACTAATGGCGCATTTGTGGTCCGCCTGCCGAGAGGAGTGACCGTTTCAGAAAATGTCACCGTAAACTATAACATGGGCGGAACGGCTACCAATGGCACTGACTACACCAGTCTGAATGGCACGGTAGTAATCCCCGCAGGTCAGGACAGCGTATTAGTTCCGGTAACCGTAACCAATGATATGATCATTGAAGGTGACGAAACAGCTATCATGACACTTATAAACGGAGCAAGCACCAGCTTCAACTTCACCGCGAGCACCACTAATGGTAACGCTACCGTGAATATCGAAGACGACGACAATACGCCGACTGGTCTTGTACTGAATATCTCTAAAAATACAGATGGCGCAGAACCATCCACTAACGCGGCATTCACGATCAGTTTGCCTGCCGGATACACCGCCTCCCAGGATATTACCGTGAACTATACCGTAGCCGGTACTGCCACCAGCGGTACTGATTATGGAGCACTCGGCAACACCATTGTGCTGCCTGCAGGTAAAGACAGTGTGTCCCTGCCGGTAACAGTAATAAACGATCAGATTATTGAGAATACGGAAACAGTGATCGTTACATTGACAGGAGGAACCAGTACCAGCTTCAACCTGGTAGCCAGCAGTACCAACGGCAGCGCCACAGCAAATATTACAGATGATGAGGCCAGCAACCCGGCCAACCTGGTGCTGGGCATTACACGCACTGATGACGCAGCTGAGCCTTCCACCAATGGGGCCTTCAAGGTAGGTTTCCCTACAGGTATCACGGCTGCAGAAGATGTTACCGTAAATTATACCGTAGCAGGTACTGCTACCACCGGTGCGGATTACACCGCCTTAAGCGGTACAGTGGTGATCCCGGCTGGTCAGGATAGTGTAGCCATCCCCGTTATTGTTGCAAACGACCAGATTATTGAGAATACAGAAACGGTGATAGCAACCCTCACAGGCGGATCATCGGCCAGCTTTACCTTCACCGGTACCACTAACGACACCGTGAATATCGCTGATGATGATAACGTGGCAGCCAACCTGGTGTTGAGCGTAACTAAAACAGGAGACGGTGCAGAACCAGGTACCAACGGCGCCTTTAGTATCAGCCTGCCAGCAGGTTACAGGGCATCGGAAGATGTTACCATCAACTATACCATAGCTGGTACTGCTACCAGCGGCACAGACTATACCGCTCTCGCGGGCACAGTAGTGCTCCCTGCCGGAGATAACAGTGTAGCCGTTCCGGTACTTGTACAAGACGATTCAGTGATTGAGAGTACCGAAACCGTGATCATGACGGTTACCGGCGGCGCCTCCACCAGCTTTACGCTGACCGGTAGCACCACCAATGGCCGCGATACAGTGAATATTACAGACAATGACAATACTGCCATTAACCGCGTGCTGAGCGTAGTGAAAACTACCGACGCCGCTGAACCAGGCACTAATGGCGTATTCACCATCACCCTGCCGCTGGGTGTTACAGCAGATGAAGACATCACTGTAAATTATACCATCGGTGGTACAGCAACCAGCGCGAAAGATTACACCGCGCTGAGTGGTTCAGTGATAATCCCTGCGGGCGAGGACAGCGTAACGGTAACAGTACCTGTTATCAACGACCAGGTAATTGAAACCACCGAAACCGTGATCCTCACGCTTACAGGCGGAGCAAGCACCAACTTCAACTTCACTGCCAGCACTACCGGTGGTAATGCTACCGTGAATATTGCAGATGATGATAACATCCCGGCTAACCTGGTGATTAATGTTACCAATCCTGTTAACGGTGCAGAACCGGCTACCGACGGCACATTCACAGTAGGGTTGCCAACGGGATACACAGCCGCGGAAGACATCACCGTTCACTACACCATAGGAGGCACCGCTACAGGGGGCGCCGATTATGCCGCCCTGAGCGGAACAGTAGTGATCCCTGCGGGTCTGGGTAGTGTGCCCGTAGTTGTAGACGTGACCGATGACGACATCATAGAAAATACGGAAACAGTAATATTAACGGCGACAGGGGCTACCTCCACCAGCTTTACACTCGTGGCAAGCAGCACCAGCGGAAAGGATACTGTGGATATCGCAGACAACGATAACACAGCGGCTAACCGGGTACTGGGCGTAAGTAATGCGGGCAATGCAGCTGAGCCGTCAACAAATGGCAGCTTTAAGATCGGATTGCCGCTGGGGGTAACCTCGGCCGAAGATATTACCGTGAATTATACGGTAAGCGGTACAGCCCTGGCCGGCGGCGATTACACCACCCTCACGGGTACAGTGATAATTCCTGCCGGAAAAGATAGTGTAGTGGTACCCGTTACTGTGATTAACGATCAGATCATTGAAAACAGTGAAACGGTGATCCTCACGCTTACAGGTGGTACAAGCACCAGCTTTACCTTCACTGCCAGCACTACCAACGGTAATGCTACCGTGAATATTAACGATGACGATAATACCACTGCGAACCGTGTACTGCTGGTAACCAAAACAGCGGACGGTGCAGAACCAGGCACCAACGGCAACTTCAAGGTAAGCCTTCCTGCCGGTATCACTGCTGCAGAAGACATCACCGTGAATTACGCTATCACCGGCACCGCCGTGAATGGTACGGATTACGCTAACCTTACCGGTTCAGTAGTAATACCTGCCGGCGACAACGAGGTAGCTGTACCGGTAGTCGTAACAAACGACCAGATCATTGAAGGAACTGAAACCGTGATCATGACGCTGACAGGCGGTTCCTCCACCAGCTTTGCATTCACTGCCAGCACTACCAGCGGTAATGCCACCGTAAATATCGCAGATGACGATAACACGGCTGCTAACCGCGTGCTCCAGGTAACCAATAGAAACGACGGCGCAGAACCAGGTACGAACGGCAGCTTTAAGATCAATTTCCCTACCGGGGTTACTTCATCTGAAGACATCACCGTTAACTATACCATAGCAGGTACTGCTACAGGGGATAAAGACTATACCGCCATCACCGGGGTGATCACCATCCCTGCCGGTAAGGATAGTGTAATAATACCGGTTACTGTAACAAACGACCAGATAATAGAAGGTACTGAAACCGTGCTGATGACCCTGAACGGTGGTACATCTGCCAGCTTTACTTTCACAGGAACAAGTAGTGCTACGGTGAACATCACGGATGATGATAACACAGCGGCTAACCGGGTACTCAGCGTCACCAAAGCAGCAGATGCATCAGAACCTTCTACAGCCGGTGCATTCACGATCAAACTGCCTGCTGGTATTACGGTATCAGAAAACGTAACCGTAAACTATACCATCGGCGGCACCGCCACCGCAGGTACTGATTACACCGCTCTCAGCGCATCGGCAGTAATACTGGCCGGTCAGGACAGCGTTACTGTACAAGTACCAGTGATCGACGACAAGCTCATAGAAAATACAGAAATAGTGGTGATGACGCTGAACGGCGGCACTTCGGCTAACTTTACATTCACAGGCAGCAACAGCGCCACCGTCAACATACTCGATGACGATAGCACCGCTGCTAACCGCATACTGAATGTAACCGCCACCAAAAACGCGGCAGAACCAGGTACGGCCGGAGAGTTTACCATCAGCCTGCCTACGGGTATCACCTCATCTGAAGCAGTTACCGTGCACTACACCATCAATGGTACTGCCACCAGCGGAGCAGATTACACCGCCCTCAGCGGCACCGTGGTAATCCCTGCAGGGCAGCCAAACGTTAAGGTAGCAGTACCGGTGATCAACGACCAGATCCTGGAAAATACCGAAACGGTGAATATGACTATCACCAATGGTACTTCTGCCAGCTTCGCCTTCACGGGTGGCGGCACAGCAACGGTGAACATCACAGACGATGAGAACACAGCTGCCAACCGCACACTGAACGTTGTAAAAACAACAGACGCAGCAGAACCTGGCACTAACGGAGGATTCAAAATCGGCCTGCCTTCAGGTATCATTACTTCCGAAGCCATCACCGTAAATTATACCATCGGCGGCACTGCTGCCAGCGGTAAAGATTATACCGCCATCACAGGAACAATTACCATCCCTGCCGGTAAGGATAGCGTGATCGTACCGGTAACCGTAATCGACGATCAGTTGATCGAAAACACGGAAACCGTGGTCATGACACTGAACGGCGGAACATCCACCAGCTTTGCCTTCACCGGTACTGGTAATGCTACTGTGAATATTACTGATGATGAAAACACCGCAGCTAACCGTGTGCTCACTGTCACTAAGGTAACTGATGCATCAGAACCAGCTACCAACGGTGAGTTTAAAATCAGCCTGCCTGCCGGTATCGCTTCTTCCGAAGATGTGACCGTTAACTACACCATCGCCGGCACGGCCACCAGCAATACGGATTATACTGCCATCACCGGAATCATCACCATCCCTGCGGGGACAAATAGCGTGAGCGTACCGGTAACAGTAATAAACGACCAGTTGATAGAAAATACCGAAACGGTGATCATGACATTGAACGGCGGTAACGCTGCCAGCTTTGTCTTCACCGGCACCGGTAATGCTACTGTAAATATTACGGATGACGAGAATACTGCGGCCAACCGCGCGCTGACCGTCACCAAAGTAACAGATGCATCAGAACCTGGTACCAACGGGGCGTTCAAAATCAGTCTGCCTTCAAACATTGCTTCATCTGAAGACATCACTGTAAACTATACGATCGGTGGTACTGCTACCAGCGGTACAGACTATGCCGCCATCACTGGAACCATCACCATTCCTGCAGGCCAGGACAGCGTGATCATACCGGTAACAGTGATAAATGATCAGCTGATAGAAAATACAGAAACCGTGATCATGACGTTGAACGGCGGAACATCCACCAGCTTCACCTTCACCGGCACGGGCAACGCTACCGTGAACATCATCGACGATGAAAGTGATCCGGCTGGTAAAGTGCTGAGCGTAGTGAAAACTACCGACGCAGCAGAACCGGGTACCGATGGTAAGTTTACCATCAGCCTGCCTGCAGGTGTTGCTTCATCTGAAGATGTTACCGTGAACTACACCATCACCGGTACCGCTACCAGCGGTGCAGACTACACCGCACTCACCGGCACCGTGATCATCCCGGCCGGTCAGAACAGCGTGAGTGTACCAGTAACAGTAGAGGACGATCAGCTGATTGAACACACCGAAACCGTGATCATGACACTGAATGGCGGCGCTTCCACCAGCTTCACCTTCACGGGTACTGGTAATGCTACCGTGAATATTACAGATGATGAAGACACACCTGCAAACCGGGTACTGAACATCGTGAAGAAAGCAGACGCAGCTGAACCTGGCACCAACGGTGCATTTACAATCAGCCTGCCTGCAAATATCAGGTCCTCCGAAGACATCACCGTGAATTATACGATTGGCGGTACTGCTACCAGCGGCAAGGATTATACTGCCATCACCGGAACGATCACCATCCCGGCAGGCCAGAATAGTATAGACGTCCCCGTAACAGTGGCAGACGACCAGATCATTGAAGTAACTGAAACCGTGATCATGACGCTCAATGGCGGAACTTCCACCGGCTTCGTATTCACCGGCAACAGTAATGCTACTGTAAACATCACGGACAATGAAAGCAGCACACCAGCCAGCCTGGCACTGACCATCGCCAAAGATAAAGATGGTGCTGAACCAGGTACCAATGGCGGCTTTAAGGTGAGCCTGCCTACAGATATCACATCATCTGAAGACATTACGGTGAATTATACTGTAACAGGTACAGCCACCGCCGGCTCAGATTATACCACCCTCACCGGCACCGTGATCATCCCGGCAGGCGAGAATAGTGTAGCCGTTCCCGTGGTTGTAAAAGAAGACCAGGTGATAGAAGTAACAGAAACAGTGATAGCCACCCTCAACGGCGGCTCTTCTGCCAACTTCACCTTCACCGGAAATGGTAATGCTACTGTAAATATCACCGATGATGAAAGCAGCACGCCGGCCGAACTGGCGCTGACCGTCACCAAAGGTGCAGACGGCGCAGAACCTTCCACTAACGGCCACTTTACCATCGGTCTCCCAACCGGTATCACTTCATCAGAAGATATCACGGTGAACTATACCATTGCAGGTACCGCTACGCCGAATGGAGACTACACCGCCCTTACAGGTACGGCAGTTATCCCGGCCGGTCAGATTGGTGTTACCATACCGGTAACCGTATCAGACGACCAGATCATAGAAGGTACAGAAACCGTGATCCTGACACTGAACGGTGGCACATCCACCAACTTTACCCTCACAGGTACCGGCAGTGCTACCGTAAATATCACTGATGATGAAAATAACCTGGTGCTGAACGTCACCAAAAATGCCGACGGTGCGGAACCAACTACCAACGGCGGCTTCACCATTGGTTTGCCAACCGGTGTTACTGCTGCCGTGGATATCACCGCCAGCTACACCATAGCAGGTACGGCTAAAGGCGGCGCCGACTACACCACCCTTACAGGTACGGCAGTGATCCTGGCAGGCCAGAGCAGCGTTACCATACCGGTAACCGTAACCGACGATCAGCTGATTGAAGGAAATGAAACGGTGATCATCACAGCAACCGGCGGCACCGCCAATGGACTTGTGTTCACACCGGGTACCAACAATACCGTTACCATAAACATAGCAGATGATGATAACAAGGGCCTGGACCTGGTTGTAAATGCCACTACACCAAATGCGGCAGAACCAGCTACAGCAGGAGCGTTTACGATCAGCCTGGCAAGCGGCAAATTACCTGTGGAAGACATTACCGTTACCTACACAGTAACTGGTAGTGGCACAGCAGGCGCCGACTACACCGCCCTCACCGGCACCGCAGTAATTCCTGCAGGCCAGAGCAGCGTGATAGTACCGGTAAATGTAACAGACGACGATCTGATAGAACCAGCAGAAACAGTGGTACTCACCATCACAGGCGGTAAGTCGGCCAGCATTAACTACACGGTAGGTACCAGCAGTACTGCCACTGTAAACATTGCAGACGACGATCACACTAACCTGAACCTGCTCGTTACCGCCAGCAAACCGGATGCTACTGAACCGAATGTCAACGGGGCGTTCACGATCAGCCTGGCCAGCGGCAAGCGCACAGCCGAACCGATCACTTTACAATACATGATAGGTGGTACCGCTACACCGGATGCTGACTACACCGCCATTACCGGAACGATCACCATCCCGGCCGGCGCCAGCAGTGTAACCATACCGGTGAGTGTACTGGACGACAGTGAAGTAGAAACACCGGAAACAGTGGTGTTCATGCTCACCGGCGGACAATCAGCCAGCTACACCTTCACAAAAGGTGCTCCAGGCGACGCTACGGTTACGATCACCGACACCGATAAACTGGCGGGAGACCTGGTGGTTACCAAAGAAATCGTGACACCGGCAGTTGGTCCTTATCGCATGGGTCAGAACCTGACCTACCGCATCACTGTAAGGAATGCAGGTAATATCCCGGTAACCGCCGTGAAAGCAGAAGATCGCTTACCGGTACAGCTGGATGTGCCTAGTCATACTTCCGCAGAAAGAGGGGAGGTAGTAGTAACGCCAGCCACTAAGCTGATAGAATGGAACATCGGTGACCTGGCAGTGGGAGCTTCCGTACAAATGACGCTGACAGCCCGCGTAATAGAAGGCGGACAGCTGATCAACGAAGCTACTGCTTACAGTACAAACATGCCGGACGCCGACAGTGCCAATAACGTAGGGGTATCTGCAGTAGGAATAGAAGGTTCAGATTTATCCTTCCCGAATGTGATCACGCCAAACGGCGATGGTAAGAACGAAAGGTTCATCATCGGCGGGCTGGAGAAATATCCGGGTTCATCGCTGTACATCTTCAACCGCTGGGGCGGACAGGTGTACCAGTCGAAGGATTACCGTAACGACTGGAACGGTGCTAACCTGAACGAAAGTACCTACTACTATATACTGGAAGTGAAGAAGGAGAGTGGAATCAAAAAGTATAAAGGCTGGATAACAATACTGCGGTAAAAGACAAAAATATTATCTGCTACAAAAAAAGTAAAAGATGCAAACAGTACTCAGAGCAGGAATAATGGTGATGCTGCTGGCGATAGGAATGCGTGGAGCAGCGCAACAGAACATACAGTTCAGCCAATACGTGTTCAACGGGTTAAGCGTTAACCCTGCCTATGCAGGCTATAAAGAAGACCTGTATGTGAATGCCGTATACCGCCATCAATGGGCCGGTTTCCCCGGCGCGCCCCGTACGGGCGGCGTGTCGATAGACGGGGTGACGCCGGCCAGTGATAACAAGGTGGGGCTGGGACTGCAGATGTTGTTTGATAAACTCGGTCCGCAGGATGCCTTGTCGCTTTACGGTTCTTACTCCTACCGGATTCCGCTGGATGATGAGGATACGCGCCGGCTTTGCTTCGGGCTGGGAGGAGGCGTTACCCAGTACTCTATCGACGGTTCGGCCCTGCAATACATCGATAACGATGATGCGGCCCTTCCGTTGGGAAAGAAAAGTGTATGGGTACCGGATGCCCGCTTCGGGGTTTATTATTACACACCGCGCTTTTATGCAGGCGCCTCCATCATGGACCTGTTTTCGCTCTATACCGATGCAACCCGCTACAGCTGGAAAGGAAACAACTATTCTACGATCCGCAAAACACAGCACCTGTATGTTACCACGGGTGCTATGTTTCCGCTGGGCGACAACCTCCAGCTGAAGCCTTCGATCCTGATCAAGGAAGATTTTAAAGGACCTACCAACGTAGACATTAATGCTTTCCTGCTGATTGGTGAAAAGCTGTGGACGGGCGTCTCTTATCGCACCGGTGTAGGCGTGTGGAACAAAACCAACCTGCAGAAGGACCTGAGTGAGCTGGACGCAGCCAGCGTGATGGTGGAATTCTACGCTACAGAAACGCTGCGCATCGGGTACTCCTACGACCTCAGTATTAATAAAATGGCAGGTTACCAGGGAGGATCGCATGAAATATCACTAGGCTTCTTAATTCCTTCGAAAAATTTCACTGTAAAGAATCCCAGGTATTTTTAACCATAGTTTACTACCCGTATGATACGTCGCACTATAATTACCATCCCGCTGTTTCTTATTGCCTTCAACCTGTACAGCCAGGAGCAGAAAAGCATGTCGCAAATGGCTGAAGCAGCCTATGCACGGCAGGAGTATGCAGAGGCAGGAGCGCTTTATAACAGGATTGCCCGCAGCAAGGGAAGTAAGATGCCGGTAGATCAGCTGATGAAGATGGCCCATAGCTACCAGGAGATCGGCTACTTTAAGGAAGCTTCGGATGTATACAAGGAAATCACGGAGCGGGCCGACCGGCCTTCGTCTGCCTATTTTGCATATGGCGAAGCGCTCCGGCAACTGGAGCAATATGATGCCGCAAAGCAGCAGTATGCGTTGTTCACCACCTCCAATGCAGATAGTCTTAAACTAAAAGAGATTGCACTGCAGGGTTGCGACAGCGCCGTTGTATGGCTTAAACAAGCAGCGCCTATACAGTTAAAGCCGGTGAAAGAGCTGAACACACAAGGCTCCGACCTGGTAACCGGCGTGGTACAGAAAGGTTTACTGCTGATGTCAAACGGGTACCGCTCTATGGCACTGAATAACGGGTCGCAGGCAAAACCTCCGATCGATAAACGCACGGAACAACCTTACTATAAAGCATACGTTTACCAGCAATATGCCGGTGGCAACCACGATATGTTCCTGGAGGAACTGGCGCCTGCGCTACTGGCCAAATACGATTATCATATTGGCCCGGTGTGTTTGAACACCACAGAAGACACGCTCTATGCCACCATCAACATACAGGGCAAAGGGGTTCCCGTTACCGGTAAAGGACTGGTAAATGGTGTTCGCCAGTTGCAGATCTATCAATCTGTAAAAAAGAATGGCAAATGGGAAGCACCGGTACTGATGCCCGGCATCAATGTAACAGGATATTCTTCCAGTCACGCGGTACTAAGCAGCGGCGGCGATATATTGTATTTTGTATCTGACCGCCCGGGCGGTCAAGGACAAACAGATATCTGGTACGCCGAAAAACAGGCAGACGGTTCCTGGGGGGCGCCGGTCAACTGTGGCAGCCAGATAAATACCGTGGCAGCAGAAACCTTCCCCACCGTTAACGAAGACGGCATTCTTTATTTCTCCAGCAGGGGATATGCAGGAATGGGTGGTTATGACATTTACCGCGTAAAAGGCGGCAAATCCAGCTGGGAAATACCGGAGAACATGAAAGTACCTTTCAACTCCGGCGCAGACGATTTAGGGCTTATTTTGAAACGTAACGGCTATGAAGGTTACCTGGCTTCGAACAAACCAGGCAGCATGGGTAAAGATGATATCTATTATTTCTCAGATGCCGAATACTTTACCAGGATCAACCGCAGGGAAAACCCGCCGGTGATAACAGATCATACGGCCCCTCCTGTTACTGGCGACCAGCCTGGTGGAGGAAAGAAAGGACATACGCCGGAAGAAGAAGAGGATAGAAAGAAGCTGGAAGAACTGAAGTTCTTCTATGATTATAACAGCGCCTCACTGCTCAGCGAATCCCGCAGGATCCTGGACCAGGTAGCGGCGGTGCTGAAACGTCACCCCGACTGGAAGATCGTAATTGCATCTTTTGCTGATAACCGCGGCTCTGACCAATATAACACTGATTTGTCGGCCTTACGTTGTTATGCGGTAATAGATTACCTCGTTAATAAAGGGATCGATTCCAAACGCCTCTACTACACCAATAACGGGGAGAACAATCCTGTGAACGGCTGTAAGGATGGTGTACCATGTAAGGAAGAAGACTATAAGCAGAACAGGCGCACCGAACTGCGGATCAAATGGTAGCACTTCGCTGAACTTATACCATACAAAAAGCCTTCAAATCATTTCGGTTTGAAGGCTTTTTTCTTGCAGGTAATGGCTTTACACATTAAACTGCCGCAGGTGATGGTCGAAATGTTTAAAGGCAAGAATACCAATTTCGTCAGGAATAAATATAAAAAGCCAAACGGTGGCTTAGTGTAATATTTTGACTACTTTCAGCAACTAATAGTGCAAACGCTGAAAATGAAACTACGATCCATCCTGACAATGCTGCTGTCCTTAACTTTTGGCGCCGCCTTTTCCCAAGCAGAAAGCCCGGGAAGCAGGTATATATCGGCAAAGTTTGAAAAGTATTACAACAACGGTCAGTTTGATAGCATTTTTGCTACATTTTCTGAACAAACAAAAAACGCTTTGCCGTTAGATAAGACAAAAGCATTTCTCACCAATTTGAAAAGCAATTATGGGAATATTATAAAGCGTACATTTTTGGAATACCAGTCTTCATTTGCCGTATACAAAACAGCGTTTGATAAAGGTGTCATTCTTCTTAACATTTCAGCCGACAAGGATAGCACTATCAACGGGTTATATGCAAAGCCATATGTGCCGGATACATTGCCGGTATTGCCGCGGAATATCACCGCCATGCACCTGCCTTTTAAAGGGGAATGGACGGTGTTCTGGGGCGGGGATACAAAAGAATTAAACTATCACGTAGCAGTTAAATTCCAGAAAAATGCATTTGATATTGTAATTAATAACCCGGAAGGGAAGAGTTTTAAAACCAATGGGAAAACAAATGAGGACTACTATGCATTTGGACAACCCATCATTGCGCCATGTGATGGAGAAGTAGTTTTAGCGGTAGATGGGGTTAAAGATAATGTGCCGGGAGAGCTAAATCCCATGTTTGTTTCAGGCAATACTGTTTTGCTGAAAACCAAAAACAAAGAGTATGTTTTCTTTGCACACTTTAAGCAGCATTCAATTAAGGTAAAACAAGGCGATGTAATAAAACAAGGGCAATTGATAGGACTATGCGGAAACTCAGGAAATTCCTCTGAACCTCATTTGCATTTTCACCTTCAGAATGTGGAGAACACCAACCAGGCAACCGGTATAAAATGCTATTTTGAAAAGTTCAACGTAAACGGCGTTGTAAAAACAGATTATTCACCCATTAAGGGTGATAAGATAAGCGAAACCAGGTAATCTATAAAAGTAGCTCTTATGGATTCTTCATTAAAAATAACATTGTGGCATCAGTTCGGAGCATCTATTGACATGCTCGAAAATGCGTTAACTTTTTGCCCGGATGAACTATGGGATACCCCTGCTAAGTTCTGGTATATCGGGTATCATACCTTGTTTTTCCTGGATTTTTATTTGTCTGATGAAACACCAATGGAAAAGGACTTTTTACCACCGGCGCCATTTACGTTATCTGAATTTGGCACCGGGATGCCGGAACGGGTGTATGATAAAACGGAGTTGCTGACATACCTCCGATTTGGGCGTGAGAAGCTACGGGATCTGCTGACAAGGTTAACTGCTGAAGATATTTTGACGAAGCGGTTTGTTAGTGAGTACAAGGATTATAGTATATTGGAAATACTAATTTACAATATGCGCCATGTGCAGCACCATACCGCGCAACTGAACCTGTTATTGCGCCAGGAGGTGAAAGATGCACCGGATTGGGTATCCGCAACAAAAGCAGATTTAGCACTTTAAAGCAGCAGCGATTATAAATTAATATACCTGGCAATCAGGATGGTAAAATACTTGTTTCCAGGTATTGCCGGGGGTATTCAACCAGCATAACTTTGCGGTATTAATTAACCCAATACACGCAAAGAGATGAAAAGGACAACACGGATTTTTTTTAGTTTGTGCCTGGTAATGGTGGCAGGTTTGGTATTTACAGGCTGCGGCGGCAAAGACGATCCTGCACCCGATAGTAAAAAAGCAACCTTTAAATTTACGGTTACAGTAGCAGGCGCTGATAATAAGGATCAGGTGGATGTTCGCGTATCCGCAGGGAATCATGATGCCAGCCAGTACGGATCACCTGTTTGGAAAATAAACGGGGTTACCCAGGGAAATGAAAATGTGATGATACTCGATATTGATAATTTTGTAGGAGGCGTAAAAACATATGTAGTTGAAACCGTTAAGCCGTTTAATTTTAGCGGATTAAGTGTAGGTGTCGTGAATAACGCCCAGGTTCCAGGCGCGGTAACTATCAGTTATAAGGCCGAAGTAGATGGCAAGGTGGAAACGAATGTGCAAAATGTGGCGACTGCTGCCAGTCAATCTTATAATAAAGAATATACTTACGTAGCAAAATAATTTTTCATTGCGGTTAACGTCAATAAATCCAGGGAACGCTTTACAGGGCGTTCCTTTTTTTTGTGACAAACCAGGGGGTTACTTCTCCGATACTTTTCAGATACTTAGGAGTCGTGTATATGTTATACTCCCCATATACTCCCCATATACTCCCCCTGTACTCCCCCTATAGTCCCCATACTGTTCCGATACTGTTCCCATACTCTCACCATACTCTCATGATACACTCCCCATACATTCCCCATACACTATGACCGTTTCCGGGTCGCCCGATTCCGGCATAATCCGGCAAAAAGCGGCAAAAGCGGCATATTTGTTTTTTTCTGTTCCCTTCTGTGAATATTTTTGTGTTGTACTTCCTGGCGTAACTGATCCTTTGCAATTTTTCAGGTGTTGGATAACTTTTTTATATTTATAACAAGCAACAGGTTAATCAAAACTAAAAGAAATTAAACATGAAGCGGCATATTTTTATTATAATTTTTTTGATGGTAAGCCTGGTTTCCTGTAAATCGAAGAAGGCAACGGAATTCAGAGAAGCAATTGCTCAAAAGGAGAGGACTGCATTCCAGATTTTGGTAGGCAAAGGAGGGCCCGAGGAAGAGAAGTTGATATGCCTGGTAAATAACGACTTCAGTGGAGCCCTGCGTGCGGTAGATAAACAGGAACAGGCATTTGACAGTATCATCCGGGAGATAATCGCATTGCCGGCAGAAGGGATCAGCGAAGGAGCTGCATTAAAAACAGCTGCCATAAACTATTACATGTCCGTAAAAGATTTGCAGGTATTTGACCGCAGGATAATTGCAGCACAACAAGTCATGCACCAAACCAATGCAGACTCGATAGAGAATGCGCAGGACAAACTATTATTGCTGCAAAAAGAAAAACTGACGATGTCCGGGGTAGGGAATGAAAAAAGGACAGCGCTCCAGGAAGCCATCGGGAAATTCAATAAAGCGAACGATTTATAAGCGCCTGTAATCCAGGTGAAAAGGCCATTGTACCCAGGTGAACAGATTCATGAAAACCCGCGCTGTGTCCGGAATATGGTCATTGTTAACATTATTTTAATATTACTTTCATTTCAACATAACCCCTCCGTACTATGTTTGCATACATCTTCTAAACACAGAAAAATGTGAGAACGTTTTCGGAAAAGACCCTAATCTCGCTGCTCAAAAACCAAAATATCCCTGCATTTAATGAGCTCTATTCTCGTTATTGTAAAGAGCTTTATGATGCCGCCTATAAAAGACTCCTTTCTAAAGATGATGTGCAAGACATTATCCAGGATATTTTTATTTCTATCTGGAACAATGCAGAAAACCTCGACGAAAACCTATCACTCCGGCCATATCTGTTCAAGTCGCTCAAGTACAAGGTGATAGACGCCATTTATAAGAACAAAAGTAATGCACACTTATCCTTAACTGATATCGGCGAAATTGATTTCATAAAGGAGAGCCATGATCCCCTGCTCGCCAAAGAACTTGAAACGTTCTTAAATAATGAGATTGATAATTTACCGGTGAAAATGAAACAGGTTTTCCTGCTGAGCAGGAAACATTACCTCCCCAATGATGAAATTGCCAAACAACTCTCTATATCTTCCCAAACTGTTAAAAACCAGATCTCTATGGCACTCAAAAGATTGAGGGAGTCGCTGGAAAATGCTAATATTCTCTGATCCGCACATTAAGGAATTGTTATCTCGCACCTGCCTTATGGTACTTCACCCCGTTTAAAGAGAAGTATATAGCATAAAGGCAAACTTGTGGATCTAAACGAAAAAAAAATCAGGGAGCTGCTAGGTCAGTATTTGAATGGTACACTATCGCCAGAGGAGAGCGAACAGGTAGAGGCCTGGTATTCATCTTATGATATCAGCCATCCTGCTTCACCAGCATTTTCTACTGAAAAGGAAGAGGAAGAAGCGCATCGGGCTATTTTAAAAGGTATTCATGGTAAAATAAAATCCCAGCCGCAAAGAACACCGGTAAGAAGGATGGGCAACATGATAAAAATAGCGGCGGCAGTAGGACTTGTTTTGATTTCAGCAGGAATCACTTTTTTCCTTAGCAAACCAGGTGGTAAACAACAACTGGCTGCTGTTATAGATTCGGCTGCCATGAATACGATTGAAGTGGCCGAAGGTAAAATGAAGCTGGTGGAGCTGTCGGACGGTACTAAAATATGGTTGAATGCAGCCACGAAATTCAGTTACCCGAAACAGTTTTCAGAGAAAACAAGAGAAGTTACCCTGCTGGAAGGTGAAGCTTTCTTTGATGTGGCGCATGAAACTAACCGGCCGTTTATTGTGCACAGCAAGGGCCTGAGCACACAGGTTCTGGGCACCTCTTTTAATATTGACGCCTATAATTTCTCTAAATGTGTGAGAATATCAGTGGCCACCGGTAAGGTTGGCGTGAACCGTGGCAAGGAAGTGATTGGATTTTTAACCCCTAACGAAGAGATTCAATATAAACTGCTGTTGAATAAATCTATCAAATCCACCAGCGATGGAAAAGCGGTAAGCTCCTGGCGGACAGGAATTATTGTGCTTGATTATGTTGACTTTGAGAGCCTTCAGGCCATTCTCTTTAATAACTATAACTACGTATTGAAAACAGGCAAACGGGATTTAAATCATCTTCATTTTTCGGCAACCATCAAAAAAACAGACCGTATTGAAGATGTGATGAAACTCCTGAGCTCCATCAATAAAACCAAGTTTTCTATTACCGACAAGACAATCGTAATGTATTAATAACCCGGTGTAATCCTGTTTAAACGAATGAAAATAACTGTAGCATCTTTAGAGCGATTTTTACGTATTTCCGTATTGTGTTTCCTTTACATTCTCAATGCCGGCATTCTGCTTGGCGCAGCGGATGTGAGGGCACAGAAACTTTCCGATACCAAACTGACGGTTAATTTTGAGCACCAGAAATTAACGACTGGTATTGAGAAACTGAAAGAATTAACCGGTTTATATTTTGCATATAATAAAGATCTTTTTAAAGAAACCCGCATTGCCGCCATGTCGTTCAGGGATACGCCGCTGGATGTAATATTGGACAGGATGCTGGAGAAAACAGATTTTTCTTACCAGGTTGTTAATAATAATATTCTTATCAGCTTAGATAATAATAAACGGAACCAACGGGCGGAACCAGGACGTGTATCGGGCAAGGTAACAGATGGGAAAACAGGTGAAGCCATTCCGGGTGTAACGATCATCGCTTCAGGAGGCTCCTCATACGGCAGTACAGATATCCAGGGAAACTATGTGCTGAAACTGCAGCCCGGACAATATAAGCTGGAGTTCAGGTACATCGGTTACCAGGCGAAGGTGATCACAGAGGTGATGGTAAAAGAAAATGGAACCACTTCTTTAGATATTGTTTTGCAACAAACCTCCCAGCGGCTGAAAGATGTGGTAATCACCAGCTCGTATCGCCGGGAATCGCAATCAGCATTGTATGCCCTTCAGAAAAGAAGTACGGCCATCACCGATGGGATTTCTGCAGAGCTGATACGCAGAACACCCGACAGGAATGCAGGAGATGCGATTAAGCGGGTAACAGGAGTAAGTGTGCTCGATGGGAAATATGCGGTGGTAAGGGGACTTGCGGACCGCTACAATTATACGCTGTTAAACGGAGGGCTGCTTCCCAGCACGGAGCCCGACAGGCGCACTTTCAGCCTGGACCTGATTCCTGCGCTGGCTGTGGAAAGCATTGTAGTAACAAAAACAGCGACCGCAGATTTGCCCGGTGAATTTGCCGGTGGCGTGGTACAGGTGAACACGAAAGATTTTCCGGATAAGGATTTTATTACACTGTCGCTCGGAACCGGCTTTTATGACGGGCAAACAGGGAAAGCATTTTTCAAAGACCGCAGCGGTAAGAATGACTGGATAGGCTTTGATGATGGTAAACGCGCGGTCCCGGATGAATTTAAAATGAAAGCCAGTGAGTTGGCCCAGCTCTATCCGGAAGAAAGGTTCCGGATCAGCAATGCGCTGAGCAAAGGCTGGGAGCCGGTAAGCAGCGGGAAAGCAGAGCCCATACAACAGGTACAGATTGGCTATGGCAAAACCTTTAACTTCAAAAATGATACGAAGTTTGGCATCGTAGCGTTGGCAAATTACCGCAAAGACCAAACCATTGACCAGGTGGAACGGTATGATCTTGCACGGTATAGTAAATACGAGGGCACTGCCGGCCCGGGAGACACGGTGAAGTTTATGCGGTCCTATTTTAATGAGGAAGCCTACCGGTACCTGGTAAATACAGGAGCTTTGTTGAACATCACCTACCAGTTTGGAAAGAACAAGATAGGCATTAAAAGCATGTTTAACCAGGACTTTGAAACAGTAACCACCATCAAAAATGGGGAGAAAACATTGGGAGAAGGGATTGGCGATATCGTAAACAGCAGGGTAGTGGATATGCACCCTACGCAAAAAACCTTGCTGGGTGCGCAACTCCAGGGTGAGCATCGGTTAGGGATAGAAGCACCGGTTACATTTACCTGGAATGTTTCTTATAACAAAATCAGGAAGTATGAGCCCAACCAGGTGCGGTTAGGTTATGTAAACCTGTACCGCGCAGATACGGTGAGATATAAAGACCAGGATTACTTTGTACCAGAGTTCGGTTCTGTTGAAAATTCAAGTAAACTATATTCCGATTTAAAGGAAGATGCTTATAATATCAATTTTGCGGTATCCACTCCTTTTAAAGTGGCAGGCCAGCCACAGATTGTCAAAGCAGGCGCTTTTACACAATTTCGGAAGAGAGAGTATATCACTTATAATCTTGGGTATTTTGATGCCGCCCGCGGGTTAACTACCGGCAATGATACAGGAGGTTTCCCAAGTGATTCGGCCATTAACTTCGGCCAGCCAATAGATAAGATACTCAGTCCTGAAAACTTCAGGCCCGGTGGGTTAGTGGCAGTAAATTATGAGCTGCCTGCGAATCAATACACCGGCGGGGCTAACCTGGCATCGGCTTTTGTAAACGTGGAGAGTCAGCTGCTCGACAATCTTAAACTGATCTATGGTGCAAGAGTGGAGTTTTATGCCATGAGCCTGAGCACCAACAAGGAGCTAAACCGCAAATTGCCCGGAAGCGGTGGAACAGGAGATGACCAGGCGCCTATAGATTATATCCGTTATAATACAGATGTACTACCCTCGGCAACGATCATTTACAGCCCGGTTACATCAATGAACGTGCGGGCGGCCTATTCAAAAACACTGACAAGGCCCGAGTTCAGGGAAATAAGCCCCTATAATTACTTTGATTTTGTAAGCGGGTATATGACCATTGGTAATCCGGAGCTTAACCGGGGAACGATACAGAATCTCGATTTCCGGGTAGAATGGTTTCCTTCCGCCGCTGAAATTATTTCGGCATCTATCTTCAAAAAGAATTTGCATGATCCGGTGGAACTTACCACGCAGGCAACAACATCCACAACGAGGTTTGTACGCACGTACAGGAATGTGGATGAGGCATTGGTATGGGGACTTGAATTTGAGCTGCGTAAAAGCCTCTATTTTGGAACCGGCCCTGAATGGCTCCGTAACATTATCATCTTTGGTAATTATTCCCGGATACATTCCAAAATAATGGGAGAAACCGCAGGCTCCGGATTGGAGGTTACACAGAAATTGCGGGAAAGGCCATTAATGGGGCAGTCGCCTTATCTGCTCAATGCAGGGTTGCTTGTTAACGCATTTAAAAATACTTTCAGCTTTTCAGCAGCAATTAATCGTACCGGCCGGCGCATTGTTGTTGTTGGAACTACCGCTGAAGACAGGTCTGAAATCGGGGCCTATCCTGATATATATGAAAACCCTCGTAACCAGCTGGATGTACAACTTTCGCAAAAGCTATTGAAACAACGACTGGAACTCAGGTTGAATGCAGCCAATTTGCTGAACGACAGGTACATACAATACCAGGATTTTGATTTGAACGGCAAGTATTCAGGGAACACTTTTGACGGAACAACTTTTTCAAGGAAATCATTCAGTAATTACACATTCACAATTTCTTACAATTTTAAAAAGTAGCACGGAGAAAGAAAACGGTTTTTTGATGTGTGCGCGCACAAGCTGGTAAAACCGTAATTGATTTTTGTACTGCAAACAACGGCAATTGCTAAACACAGTTGCTGGTGGGCATGCCTTGTCTTAACCCTTGTAAAGGCGCTGATGTCCATTTTATGAAACCCACTTTATCATTAAAAATTTCAACAAAATGAAAACGATCAGTAAACTGTTAACTATCGCAGCCCTGACGGCATCTTTTGCAGCGTGCAAAAAAGACGGAAACATTGAACGTGACGTAGTATCCGGCCCAGATCCCAACGTTGACACCATTAAAGGAAATGTTGTAGGTACTGTAAATTTACTCGCAACCAAAACTTACATTTTAAAAGGCCTGGTAACCGTAAAAAGCGGAGCGATCCTGAATATTCCAGCCGGAACAACCATCAAAGGTTATGATGTAGCTGGAGAAAAAGGCGTACTGTTAGTAGCTAAAGGCGGTAAATTAAACGCAAACGGTACATTGAACAACCCGGTTATTTTTACCTCTATTAAAGCTACTCCTACCAACGGCGATTGGGGTGGTATCATTATTCTCGGCCAGGCGCCAACCAATAAACCAGCTACAACTTTCATCGAAGGTATTCCTAACACATCAGATGCCCAGTACGGTGGTACAACGCCTGCAGATAACAGCGGTACTATCACTTACACACGTATTGAGTATGCTGGTGGTGTTTTCCAGGGTGCACTCGGAAATAACAATGAAGTAAATGGTCTGACTTTAGGCGGCGTTGGTTCCGGTACTGTGATTAATCACGTACAGGTAAGCTATAGCGGCGATGATTCCTTTGAGTTCTTTGGTGGTACAGTAAACCCTACCCACCTGATCTCTTATCGTGCAATTGATGATGACTTTGATTTTGATTTCGGTTACAGTGGCAGATTACAGTTCCTGGTTGCTTTGCGCGATCCTGAAGTTAATGACCAGTCTAAGTCTAATGGTATCGAATGTGATAACGACAATACCGGCGTAGCTACTAACGTACCACGCACACATCCGATCATTTCTAACTTAACCGTACTGGGTAACAACGGTGTGGCTGATTCTAACCCGGATTTCCCTGTAACTTCAGCCACTGGTGTTGACGGATCATTCCAGGCTGGTGCGCATTTCCGCAGAAATACCGGCTTGTCTGTACGTAACTCCATTTTCCTGGGCTTCCCGGCTGCTGGTTTACTGGTTGACGGAAACGTTACTGCAGATTCCCTGACTAACGGTGCGTCAGAATTCAGGAAGAACTTCGTTCATTCCAATACTTCAGGAAAAGCCTTTGCAGTTGCTTCAGGAACTACTTCCTACACAGATGCAACTTTAAAGACCTTCCTGACAAACGCTACCAATGCAAATGTTGAACTGGCTGCTGCGAGCGGCGCCGGCCTGGTTAATCCGTTTAACCTGAGCAGCGTTAACTCCACTCAGTTCTTCCTCACTTCCGGTGCTGCTCCTGCTACAGGTGCTGATTTCACCGGTGCATTCTCAACTGGATTCAGTTCAGTTGCTTACCGTGGTGCATTCCCTGTTTCAGGTGGTGCAAACTGGGCGACTGTAAGATCAGGTTCTCTCGGATGGACAAGATTCTAAGCAATTTTCAGAACATTTAATGATGGTGAGATTGGCATATCATGCCAGTCTCACCTTTGTAATATACCACCGTCAAAATAATATAAGCCAAATGAACAGAAACTATTGCCTGCCGATGATGCTCAGTGCCTTTCTATCCATTTGTTTGTTGTCATGTAAGAAGGATGATAATAAGTTAGAAACCCAAAAGCCAGTCGTGGCCCTGCCGGAAAAAATCGACGCAAACCGCACCCTGAAAAGCGATACCATTTACACCTTTGCGGTATCCGTGAATGTAACAAACAATGCCGTGCTCACTATTGAGCCGGGCACCGTTATTAAAAGCAGGAGCGTGGCAGCTGGCGCCGGAAGATCCGGTTATATTGCTATTGAAAGAGGTGCGAAAATTATGGCCGAAGGCACTGCGGAGAAGCCGATCGTATTTACTTCCGGCACACCTTCCGGGTTCCAGCAACACGGTGATTGGGGTGGACTGTATATTTTTGGCAAAGCGCCTGTCAGCGCTTATGATGAGAATACCGGTGGGGCCGGTACAGAAATGACCCTGACCGGGTTAGGCGCGCTTTTACCTTCCGGCGGGGGAAATGATCCCAGGGATAATTCCGGTGTGCTCAGGTATGTGCGCATCGAATTTGCAGGAGTGGGATCTACCGAATCATACGGACTGGCCTGTGTTGGCGTAGGGTCAGGCACCACCATTGAAAATGTGCAAACCAGCTATACACAAACTTCAGGGTTTGGCTTCTTCGGTGGAACCGTGAATGCAAAGCACCTGGTGGCATTTAATAACCGGCTGGCAGGATTTGTTTATTCAAACGGCTATACCGGCATGCAGCAGTTTATAGTGAGCTATAAACATCCTTATTTTGCTGCCCCCGGACCTTTTATCAGCACCTGCGATGCATTATTGGTACTGAACGATACCAAGGGGTACCCGGTAGCGCCGGATACACGCCCGGTATTGTCAAACGTTACCGCTGTTGGCCCGTATAACAATCCTGGTTACAATAGCGCTTTACCCTGGAACGCCGCCTTAAATGTAAGTTATAGCGGGGCGTTTGTTTTGAGAAATTCTATTTTGATGGGAATGCCAAAAGGCGGGATTAAATTCAGCGACGATATCGCCGCACAGCGGTTAATGGACGGCACCTCCGAATTTTCCACCAACCTGGTGCATAGTAATATTTCAGCAGATGCTTTTACCGTAGATCCCGGGGCTGTTTACTCAATAGATGCAGCCGGCGTTACTGATTACGCGGTAAATCATCATAACAAAATGTACGTTAAACCGGAAGAAATCGGTCTTACCAACCCGTTCAAATTTGCGCTGCCTGAACTATTGCCCACCACCGGTGCGGCAGCTCTGACAGGCGCTGATTTCAGCGGGGAGCCTTTCCAGGGATTTTTTAAGAAAGTAAATTATATAGGCGCTTTCGGAACTGAAAACTGGATGCAAAACTGGACAGATTTTTATCCTTTTACCATTAAATATTAAGGCAATCAACAGCTGTTTGAACATACCGGGTCGTAAAATGGGCTTTTGTTTTTGCCTTTTCATGATATTATGGTGCCATCGCAGCCCGGCGCAGCAGATGGTATCAATGGGCGTGTTTTTATCCAGGCAAACGGTGAAAGACGCCGGGATGTCTGCCCTTGTTTACCAGGGAACATATCCCGGTATGGCCGCCCGGTTTTCGCATACCGGCCGGGTAACACAGGAAGTGGGCGCCCGTGGGGCATGGGGGAAATTATATGCCAACAAAGGATCTGGCGCCATGCGATCAAAAGTTTTGGGGTTAGACTACAATATTTTATTTACGCTGGGAAAGACAGACAGAACCCGGTTTGAATTTGGCGCTGCCCTGGATAATTATCTCCATCTGAGGGAACAGCTGCATTACGTAAACAATCGTGATTACTATGAGTTTATCAGTTCCATTGGCCCCACTGCCCGGTACAGCTATGTATTTTCATGGCGTGATAAACAGGCCGGCAAAAACTGGGAACTAAGCACCCGCATCTTTTGCCCGGTGGCTGCTGCGCTTTCCACAGCGTATTCGGTATACGAAGGACAAGCCGGTTTGCATACGCCCTCATTGCGGACCATTACCCGGGATATTAAGCTGACAAGCTGGAATAAGCTTAACCGGTTTTACTGTAACACCGGCATAAAGGTGAGCATGCGCAAAGGCAGTGGCCTGTCTTTACACTATCAATGGGAATACTACCGGATTAAAGAGGTGAGCGGGGTACAATCAGCTATGCATAGTTTAACCATCAACTACTTTTTTTTATTATGAGGAATGTTGTCAGCATATGCATGGTGATGATGCTATTCATCGTTTCCTGTGAAAAGGCGATTATAAAAGAAGACAAGCAAAACCCTGTCGCTGTTTTTGAAAGCCTCTGGCATGCGATGGATACCAGGTATGCACTGTTCACCTATAAGAAAGTGGATTGGAAAGAAGCCTACCGGAAATACCGGCCGATGGTATCTGACAAAACCAGCACCGGGGAATTGTTTGATATTTGCACAGCTATGCTTGATCAGCTGATGGATGGCCATGTGGCCCTTATCAACGGGGAGCAGAAGCACACTTACACCGGTTATTACAATTCATATCCCCACAATTTTAATTTCGGCCTGTTAAAGGAAAAGTACCTGCCGGGAATTAACTACCAGGGTACATTGGCGTATACTTTCATAGAACAGTTTGGATATCTGCACATTCCGTCCTTTGGGGAGGAATTGACATTAGCGGATATCGACCGGGTGTTTGAGAAATTGGCAGATGTACAAGGGCTGATCATTGATGTGAGGGATAATGGGGGCGGCGGTTCTTTAAAAGTAGACAGGATCGTGGAGAAGTTGCTGCCGGAAAAGATGTTGCTGAAGTATGATATTTATAAGCGCGGACCGGGCCATGATGACTTCCTTCCGCCGGAGGCCAAATACCTGGCGCCCAGGCATCCTGTTTTGGCAGGCAAGCCAATGTTGATATTGACAAACAGGAGATGTTTCAGTTCGTGCAATGATTTTGTGCTGTATATGTCGGAATTACCAAACGCTGTTATAATCGGAGATCAAACAGGCGGTGGAAGCGGTACCCCGTTTGATTATGAGCTGCCCAATGGCTGGGTGCTGAAATACGCTGCTTCTATGGCTGTTTCTGTTGAAGGAACGAATATAGAAGGAGGGATTGCCCCGGATTATTTTATATCCAATAGTTTGGATGATGAAAGTAACGGGAGGGATGCCATTTTTAAATTTGCATTGGAACACCTGCAATAGTTTATCTTAAATATTAGAAATGCCTTCTTATATTACAAGTTGAAAATTATTGTTTACCCCAAAAAAGGGTGTTTACCGGAATCTATGTTGATCATCTTATTGCGTATAACCAGCTATGGCTGGGCGGCCATAGCGATTGTAGTATTGTCTGTACTGTTAGCGGTTAAAATATTAAAACGAAACAACCCGGGCGGCAAACCTGGCTGCATGGGGATAGGTTATGTTTCGCTGGTGGTATTTTGCCTGCTTAGTCTCTCTGCCACGCTTGCGGGTGTATTGGGCGACTTTGTGGTGAATGCGTTTACCTTGCCGCGGTATAAAGCGAAGGTGGTCAGTTTTTCCTCTTATGTATCGAAGGACAGCAAAAATAAAAACACTATCATGTATCGCTCCACGGTAGCCTTCACAACGAAAGACGGCACACCGGTGGAAATGGAAACCGATGTATCCTCCTCCGGCAAGCCGGATATCGGCGAGGTGATTACCGTGGGCTATGAACCCGGTATGTCTGCCGCCGGCGAGTTCTCCACAAGTAAATACCTGTTAATGAGTGGAGCGGCTGTTATGTTACTGGTAATGGGATATTTTGCAATAGGAGGTATTTTATATGCAATGGGCTGGCGGATGGCCTCTTTCTTTAATTCCGGGATGATCCTGCTGCTGTATTTCATCATACCTTTGGCCATGCTGTTTATGTTAGGCGGCATGGGATACGCGGTAGTGCAGTATTTCATGGGACTCCGGCCCGATATGCCGGTATGGGCGGTGGTAGTATGTACTTTTTTCTGCCTGGTGTTATCTGCCGGGATGCTGGGGTATTTCCGGATGCTTACGGACAGGCGGGCACGCACCCGTTAAATTTTTGTGGGGGCTGTCCCGAATTGCTTCTTGAAAGCAAATGAAAAATGCGAGAGGTCCTCGAAGCCAAGGTCCAGGTAAATATCGGAAGGCGTTTTACCTTTTTCTTTAATAAGATAATAGGCTTCCTGTAATCTCCGCTGCTGCAGCCAGCGGCTGGGGGTTGAATGAAACAGCTTTTCGAAATCGCGCTTGAAAGTAGCCAGGCTCCTGCCGGTCAGGTAAGCAAACCGGTTAAGGTCCACGTTAAAATGAAAATTCTTATTCATAAAAGCTTCGAGATCTATTTTTCCCGGCTCACTGAAATCGAATAATATATCTTTCATGCCGGGATTTACTTTTAACAACAGCAGCACTGCTTCTCTTAATTTCAATGTAACCAGCGCGGCATCATCTTCCCCGTTCAGTTGCATGTAGGGCGGCAGTGAATTAAAATAGTTTTTATACAAAGGATGGGGTTCCAGGGCAATGACAGCGTTGCCATTCACCTGCTTTTCGGCTTTATATCCGGCTTCCATACTAAACTCCCGCAGGAAGGGCTGATCGAAGTGAACGGAAAACGATTTAAACTCGCCGCCTTCGGGCGGTAGCTTGTTGAACTTCATCAGCCGGTTCCGCCTGCCGAGTCTGACATCACCGGGTTTAAAAATATATGCTTTGTTGCCATCATTCATGATCATTGTTCCCGACACCTGGTAGCTGAATACATAGTCCTGTATAAACTGTTCTCCCTCCCGGGTACTGATGGTGTAGCAGGAATACGCGATAGGGGATGGTTGTTTATTGAGTGAAGGCATTATTCAATTGTATTAATCCGTTTGTGTAAAACTCACTGCATCTGTAGAGACGCTTACCGGCAGCCACTTTTCCATTTCCTCATTTCTTTCCGCATTGGCTTCCCTTATCCGGTATATGGCATCGCTTCCAAGTACCAGGTGTACCGGGGGCGCAGGATGCTTAACCAGGTTAATGATTGCTTCCGCGGCTTTGTCAGGCGTGCCTGCGGGGCTAAAGTTACTATTTTTAAACAGTGTTATCCGGGTGCCCACTGTCTTTTCATAGCCCGCTATCTCCTGCGCGCAGGGCAAAGAGGCCGTCATGCCGGTGCGGAAACCGCCCGGTTCAATACTTGTCACCAGTATGCCCAATGGTCTTACCTCTTTAGCCAGGGCTTCGCTGAAACCGCTCAATCCAAACTTCGCGGCCTGGTAAATGGTGAGGCCGGGGCTGCCCACCCTGCCGCCTACGGAGCTGATTTGAAGTATCCTGCCCGAACCTTGCCGGCGCATATATGGCAACACTGCACGGGTGATGGCGATAGGTGCATACAGGTTCGTTTCCAGCTGGCTGAGTACCTGCTCATCGCTGTAGGCCTCAGCGGCGCCTAAGATGCCGGCGCCTGCGTTATTGACCAGCACATCTATCCGGCCAAAATGTTGAATGGTATTTTCAATGGCGGCGATGATCTGTGCGTTGTTGGTAACGTCCAGCTGCAGCGGATATATATTGCCGGGATACTTTGTTGCAAGATCTTTTAACAGGCCGGGACGCCGGGCGGTGGCCGCTACCAGGTCGCCACCCGCCAGTACAGCTGTTGTAAGGCTCCTTCCCAATCCGCGGGAGCTGCCTGTAATAAACCAAACGCTGGACATAATTTTAGTTTTATCAAAGGTCGGATTAACCGGGTAAGACCGGTTTGCTGAAACGTGCAAACTGCTTTGTTAAAAAGTTCAGATTAATAAATACAGACGCTCCTGTTGATGGCCGGGATTACATCCCCGAAAAAAATTTTCCTCCTGCTTCACCCTTTTTCACTTTTCTGTTGCCTATGATGATAGTGGTGATTTAAATGAGGCAGCCGGCCGTTGGTTATCTGCAAAAAACAGCAACAGCATAATGCGGGACAACAGATGATGGAAATAAATCCGGATTTTATTATACTTTGTGCGGATAACAATGAAGTTACAAAGTGGTTTATGTACCAACCAAAATCAGGTGAAGTAGTTTCTTTCGAAGAACAGTTCAAACTTCACTACACCTTCCTGTGCACTGCCGCTTACTATGTAGTGGAAGATGAGGACGCGGCCAGGGATATTGTGCAGGATTTTTTCCTTTATTGCTGGAGTAAGCGGCATGTCATCCGTATTACCCACGATTTTAAGAGTTATGCCGTTCGCGCCATCCGCAACGCTTCACTGAACTATTTAAAGAAATCAGGCAAAACGTCGCTGGAGGAAATAGCCGTCATTGAAAACATGACGCAGCATTTTCCGCTGGAAGACAATGAAGCGGAAGCCGACCGCAATGCAGCGCTGTGGGCGGCTGTAGCCCGGCTGCCGGAGCAGCGCCGCCGGATATTCCTGCTAAGCAACCGGGATGGACTGAAATATAAAGATATCGCCGAAACGCTCGGTATCTCCATTAATACGGTGAAAACGCAGATAAAACTGGCACTGCAGTTTTTACGGAAAGAATGCCGGTGGATGAATATTTTCATCGCTTTCCTTTTTTTCTTAAAAAATAACTGACAGGCCTTCACCCTTTTTTCATAATTGTTTGCCCTTATTACCGAAGTTATGAATGAAAAAGATAAAGAAATAGACTGGGATAAGCTGCTGGACCTGATGGATGGGAACAGAACGGGGGAATCCCTGACGGAGGAAGAGCTGGCAATGCTGGCTGCAGCTAAAGAGATGCAGTCGAGACTGGGCGCGGAAAAATTCCCGGAAGAAGAGGGATGGCAGAGTTTTGTACAGGCCAGGGACCGCAGGCAGGACCGCCGTTTCACACTGGTGAAGCTGGCCGCCGCAGCAATATTGGTATTGGCCATCGGGGCAGCATTATGGACATTCCTGCCCAGGCAGCACACGCCGCAGTTGGCCAACGAAATGCCCGTGGGCAAGGTGCGCCTCAAGTTATCCAACGGTCATGAAATAACGCTTGGCGGCGACACACAGGTTATTCAAAACAACGGCATCGCCGCTATCAAAGCAGGTCAGTCGTCATTGGTATACGATGCCGGCGCCGATCGTGCAGTAGTAACGGCGATGGATACACTGGAAGTGCCCCGCGGCTTACAATTCACCCTCCGGCTGGCCGACAGCACCAGGGTATGGCTCAACGCCGGTTCCCGGCTGATCTATCCTGCTGCCTTTAACGGCCCGTCACGGGAAGTGTATGTGCAGGGAGAAGCCTACTTCGATGTGGCCGCCGATATAGAACGCCCATTCCTGGTACATACGGGCAAAGTGACCATGAAAGTACTGGGTACTGCCTTTAACGTAAACACCTACGGACCGGGTATACAAACCACTTTAAGCAGCGGAAAGCTGCTGGTCACCGCCGGCCAGGAGCATACCATACTGGCGCCCGATGAGCAGGCCGTTTATAATGATAAAAATGGTTCGCTGCAAAAAAGGACCGTAGAAGCCAGGGTGTTCACCGCCTGGATGGAAGGCGATCTCTTTTTTGAAGATGCCACACTGCTGGATATTACCGGCTACCTGGCCCGGAATTATGATTACGTTTTTGTTTTTGAAGATCCAACGCTCGAGAAAATAAGTTTTACTTTAGATATGCGCCGCCCGGCGGTTTTACAGGATGTACTGAACCAGATCAGCCATAGCATGGGTAATTTAAGGTTCCGGGTGGAAGGCAAAACAGTGCACATCATGAAACGTCAATAGTTAAGAATATCAACCGGAGTCAATCAGATTGCCAGTAGCCACCGGTTACTGCTTAAACCATAATACCAAACCAGAATGAGAAATTTATTGGGCTTGTCCTTCGCCTGGAAGGAAGCGCGGCGCTATGTCATGCGGTTACCTTACCAGTTGTTGCTTTTGCTGCTTCTTACCGGCAATGGGGCGTTGGCGCAGGATAGTATACGACAGGAAATATTATCGAGAAAGATTTCTTACGAGGCCAATAAATCATCTTTAAGCAAAGTGCTGAAGGATCTGCGTACGAAGATGCATATACGCTTTACCTATAACAGTGAGCTAATCCGGCGTCAGCCACCGGTTACGGTGAAAGTAAATGCGGTTTCCCTGGAATCGTTACTCAAAAAACTGTTGCTTAATACCGGCCTGCAATTTATGGTGGAGATGGGCGGGATCATTATCTACGAACAGGAGGTGTCTGCAGAAAAGGCAACCAGCCAGTCGGTGATCCTCAGGGGAAGGGTAACCGACCCCCAGGGCTCGCCTTTGGCAGGGGTGAGCATTAAAGGACTTACCTCAAAGGAAATGACCGTAACACAGCCCGACGGGATGTTTATGCTGGTTGCCCGGGAGCAGGAACAGGTAAGCCTCTCCCTGGTAGGAATGAAAACGCTGCTGTACAAAGTGAAGGTGTCAGACGATCCGTTGATCCCTTTTAAAATGGATACCATTGCCCGGGAAATCCAGGAAGTTGTGGTGAACGGGTATCAGAAAATAGATCCCCGTTTAGCCACGGGCTCCGTATTAAAACTCAATGCAGCCGATATCTTACAGCCCGGTCAGCCGTCTGTAGACCGGATGTTGCAGGGCAAAGTGCCGGGGCTGATGGTGATCAACACCTCCGGTGGTGTGAATGCAAAGCCTACTATGCGAATCCGCGGTACCTCCACCTTAATTGGCAACGCCGCCCCGCTCTGGGTGATCGATGGTATGATACGCCCCGACCCCGTTAATATCTCCTCCGCATTGTTGAATAATGTACTCAGCGGTCCTTCCCAATCCAACTATGAACTGATGGGAAACGCCATCAGTGGTTTGAACCCCTATGATATTGAAAGCATCACATTTTTAAGAGATGCCGCCGCTACTTCTATTTATGGTACCCGCGCGGCCAACGGCGTAATTGTGGTAACCACTAAAAGAGGAAAGGCGGGTCCAGTGGAAGTAACCTACAATTCAAATATATCTTTCCAGGCGCGTCCATCCTACAACCAGCTGAACCTCATGAATTCGAAGGAACGCGTGGCTTTCTCAAAATCACTGATAGAAGATGGCGTGGTCTTTAACGGAAGTGAAAGTGGTTTCGAAGAACGTTTTTCGTATGAAGGATTATTAAGACAGTTGTATGCCAGGCAAATTACGGAAGCAGAATTCCGGGCGGGGGTAGGCACTATTGAAACCCGGAATACGGATTGGTTTAAGGTGTTGTTCAGGAACCAGATGAGCATGCAGCATGCGCTCAGCATGAGTGGCGGCGCGGGCAAAACCACCTATTACGCTTCCCTGAGCTATGGCGGCTTTAACGGCGCAGCGAAAGAGGATGGCAAGAAAACATATTCAGCGAATGTAAGTGTGCGCACGCAGATTGGTAAACGGTTGAACCTGGACTTGTCCATGCAAAGCAATTATATAAAATCCACCGGGTATTACCAGTCGGTAAACCCGTTGACCTATGCGTTGCAAACAAGCCGTATTTACAGCCCGGACGATTTTTACCCGGTGCGCACGCCGGGCAACCTGAGGGTTAATGAGCCCGTACAGTTAGTATGGCCACCGTATGTTTATAACATACAAAATGAAATCAGTCACTCGGAAAACAACAGCAGCACACATTCTTCCAGCCTGAATTTATCGTTGGATTATAAGATCAGGAAGGGATTGTTTTTTCGCCATTCTTCCAACGTTATTGTGAGTGGAGCCGATGGGTTAACCGCAGCTGATGAGCAAACATATGCTATTGCGGTTGAACGCGGATGGAGCGCGGAGGTGGTGCCTACACAGGAGATGATGCTGACGGCGCTGCCCACAGGAGGCATGGCCTATATGATGAACCAGAAGAGTATGTCGCTCGGAATGCGGAACAGCATAGATTACAATACAGGCGTACGGAAGGACCGCGACCAGTTTAATTTTACGTTGGGTAACGAGGTGAGAAGTGAAACCGCCAATGGCCTTACATCCAGGGAACCGGGGTACTTTCCGGACAGGGGAAAGTCATTCTTTCCGACTGTAATGGGCAGGAAATTATATAGTTCAGAAACAATCAACGAAGCTATCGACAACTCCGTTTCCTATTACAGTACGGCCGCTTACAGCATGATGAACCGCTATGTATTGAGCGGTACCATCCGGACGGATGGCTCCAACAGGTTTGGGCAGTATTCCAACTCCAGGTTCTTACCTAATTACAGTATTGCTGCCCGCTGGAATGCTTCTTCAGAAAACTGGTTTCCCGTAAGCTCCCTGATCAGCGACTGGCAGGTGAGAGGTTCGTATGGCACACAGGGAAATGTGGTGAGTGCAGTAGGACCTAACCTGGTAGCCACTTATTCCCCCGTTGTGGGAGAAACAAGTCCCATTACCGGCAAACCCTACCTGCACATAAAAACCATGCCTTACCCGGAGTTGCGCTGGGAAAAAACCCACCAGTGGAACCTGGGCACCCAGGTAGCCATGTTCAATAGCCGCCTGCGGGTGAATGTTGATTATTACTCGAAGAAAACAACGGATGTACTGGACATGATAAAGATTCCTTTTGAATATGGTATGGATGTGATGTACAGGAACGGAAGCGAGTTATATAACCAGGGATGGGAAGCGATGATCAATGTAGATGCCATCAGATCGCGGAACACATCGCTCTCCTTTACGTTGACCACCAGCAAGAACAGCAACCGGGTATCTGACGAAATTATTCCCAACGACTACAATTCCTTTTTTAATGGCAGCGGACACTTACGCGGAAAACCAGTGAGTGGTTTCTACTCTTATATTTATAATGGTCTGAATCATAACAGCGGTTTGCCGATGTTCAGGAATTTAGATCTCAAGGAAAAAACCACCAACCCGGATGATTTCCTGGTGTATTCCGGGCAACTTCAACCTTCTTTCACCGGGAGTATTCAACCGGTGTTCCGGTACAAATCCTTTTCAGCAGTGATGTTGTTTTACGTGAGTATTGGCAGCAGCAAACGGCTCAATGATCCTTTCCCGCGCACAAATGCATTGAATGGGGTGCCGGCGCCATTTACCAATCTCAGCAAAGATTATTTAAACCGCTGGCGTAAACCGGGTGACGAATTACATACAGATATTCCTGTAGTGATGGATCTTTTAGCCACCCGGGACTGGCTTGTTATACCGTACAAAGTGCTCAGTAACCGTACCAATGTAAACGCCGGAGAAATATCCGTGGATCCGTTCCAGGCTTATAACATGTCTGATCTGAGAACCGTCAGTAACAACTATATGCGATGCAGCAATCTAAATCTTACCTACACCATTCCTGCTGTTAAGCTAAAGGGAAGCGGGATTAAGAATTTAAGCGTTGGCGCCGCCGTAAATAATGTTTTTACAGTTGCCAACAGGAAACTAAAAGGACAGGACCCTGAAATTGATGGCATCGGCACCACTGCATTGCCGCTTACCCGGCAATATGCTTTCAGCCTGAATGCTACTTTTTAATGTAACTAATTTCAATAACACAGCATGAAGAAATCGTTGCTTGTAATCATAGGCGCCTTGTGTCTGGTATCCTGCAAGAAGTTCCTGCAGGAATATTCTCCAACAGATGTAATACCTAAATCCACCCATGATTTCGGGGAAATATTATATTATGATGGATACCCTACCGCTTCCACATTGCTGCAACCCTGGATGGTATTCCTGGATGACGACACCCAGGGCTATACAGGACCACTCATGGCCCACTCAAATGCGCCACTCCTGCCGGCTCCCATCTTTCAGTGGCAACCAGACATGGAGCCCGCCACGGCCGCTGCCGGCAATGCTATCAATTTCAATACCTGGAGCACTTATTATAAGTTGCTGCTGGGCGTAAATGTAGCGCTTCAGTATATGGATAATTCAACCGGCTTGCAGGCCGACAAAGACCAGTTTAAAGGAGAAGCCTATACACTACGGGCGTTCTATCACTTTATGCTGGTGAATATTTATGCAAAACCCTATAATGATTCCCTCACTACACCCGATAAAAGTCCCGGCGTGCCTATCAGGAAAACCGCCGACCTCTCGGATGCTTTTCTCAGCAGGAACACCGTGAAAGAAGTGTACAACCAGATTGTGAGTGACCTCGACAGCGGTATTTACCTGTTGGATAAATACAAGGCTAACCGCGAATATTACCGGGTTTCCCATGTGGCTGCGCATCTGCTGGCCAGCAGGGTTTTCCTTTACATGGAAGACTGGGATAAAGCGATCAGTCATGCCGACGAAGTGCTGCGTTATCACCCGCAGTTAATGGACCTGAACACCTGGGGAGGGATGCCGGATACAGAAAATAAAATGCTGATAGGACCGTCTAATATTGAAAGTATCTGGAACTATGGACAGGGAGAGGAGCAGTTACCAAACACTTATTCAGAGGCATATGATATTTCGTACGACCTGGTGAACTGTTTTGAAGAGAATGACCTGCGCAGGCAAACAGGATTTTACATCAATCCGGAATTTATGAAAGAATTCCTGACGCCCGATTTTTCACAGATGAAGAATGTGCCATCCGTTTCGGGGCATTCTGCCGAATTAACCAATTCGTGGAGAAGTTCCGAAGCTTACCTGAACCGTGCAGAAGCCTACATCCAGAAATACAGGAAAACAGGCGATGGTAACGCCGCCGCACAGGCACTGGTAAGCCTGAATACCTTGCGCGCCAATAGAATTGACCGGGCTTCTTTCACCCCCTGGATCGTAAAACCGGGAGATGTATTGCTGCAAATGTGCAGAACAGAACGCCGCCGGGAACTATACCGCGAAGAAGCACATCGCTGGTTTGACCTGAGACGCTACGGCATGCCATCGATCAAACACATCTTTACACCCAACCAGGTAACGGTGCAGGTGTTCCGGTTGCCGGCACGCGACCCGCAGTATATAATGCCGATACCCACCGATGTACTATCAAGGAACCCGGCACTGACACAAAATCCCTTATTCGCAGGTAAGCGTTTACCGGAATAATTTCTTTCAACTGTAAATAATCATATATGAGATTATATTTCCTGATAGTGCTGTTAGTGGGAATAGCCTGTAATAAAGAGGCGGCATTAACACCGGATCCTGTCCAGCCCTTATATACGCTCCCACAGGGTAATCATGAGTATGATGATACGATAGTGGCCTGGTATAAAAAATACAACACTTTTGTCCTGTATAAATTTACACAGCTGGATTATGCTTATAACTACTCCGATAAGAAAACAGATAGTGCATTTAATGCTAATCCCGCTTATATAGCATCCACGTTACAGTATATAAGAGAGGAATTACTGGACGTATACCCGGAGGCTTTTTTAAAGACCACACTCCCTTACAAAATTTTACTTGCCTCCTATATCGGCGCAGGGAATACCCGTTCAGCAACCGGATTTTCTGCCACCAGCAGTATGCTGGCTATTGGCTGGGCCGATAGTACGCTGTCGAAAAAAACACCGGCAGAACGCAAGCAGATGCGTGGCTGGCTGCACCGAAGCTATATGGAACGCGTCGTTCGGACAGACGGCACTATTGTTCCTGATGCATTCAAAGCCCTGGCGCCGCCCTCCTACGGACAGGTACCGCCTGCCAGGCTCCTGGCAGAAGGCGTCGTGGAGCCATACAACAACCAGCTGAATGTGGCCACTGATTTCCTGGCATTTATTCAATTGATTACCAGTCATACCAAAGATGAACTGGAAGCGGGCGTACTGCGTAGCCAGGTGGATGAAAAGGGATTGATAAGAAAGAAATACGATGTTGTTGTCAGCACATTTCTCAACAGATACCAGGTAGATCTTCAGGCGATCGGTAACAGGCCATAACCTGTACGGAGCCGTTGATATTCTTCGCATTAATATTTTTTGTATGAAAACATTGAAAGGAGCGCAACTCCTGCTATCAGGCGTGTTGGCCATTGCCGGCTTTACGGTTAAAGCCCAAACGCCCGCTGCTAACGCTACGCAGCCGTCGTACCACAGCGCCGTTATCACTGCTGCTATCAATAAGGTCACGAAAAAACATTACCATCCAAGGCCGATTGACGACGCCTACTCCGCGGCAGTATGGAACCGGTTCCTGCACACCCTGGACCCTAACAGTAACCTGTTCCTCCAGGAAGATGTGGCTGCCCTTGCGGTATATAAAACGCAGGTCGACGATCAGCTGAACACAGGCGCTACTACTTTTTTTGATGCCGCCTACGCGATATATGAGAAACGCGCTAATGAAGCCAGCCAGCTTTGCCAGCAGATCCTGGCTACCCCCTTCGATCTGAAAAAGAAAGAAACGGTAATGGCCTTCAGGAAAGATCTTCCCTTTTGCACCAGTAAACAAACGCGCGAAGAACTGTGGCGCAAGCTCCTGAAATATTACACCCTGCGGCATTATATGGAGATGAGCGCCGCCAGTGGCGACACCGCCAAACACCTCGCAGCTGCCGACCCGGCACTGGAAGCCAAAGCCCGGGAAAAAGTACGCAAATGGTACAGCGATTATTTCCGTCAGACGACCGGGCAACGCGGAGCGGAAGACAAATTTGCGCAGTATGTAAGTGCCGCTATGTTTGAAATTGATCCGCATACTACCTATGCGGCGCCACAGGACCGGTTCATGAATGAACAGCTGAATAAACGTTATTTCGGACTGGGCATAGAGCTGGGCGTAAAAGAATCCGATTACTATATCAAAAGATTATTGCCGGGTGGTACCGCTTACCGCAGCGGGCAGGTAAAAGAGAACGACAATATCATCGCCGTTGCCGACAGCAAAGGAGAGATGCTGCCGGTAAACGGGCTTCCCGCCAACGAAGTAGCCGGCTTGATCCGCGGTGAAAAAGGAACCTCCGTTACCATGCGGCTGCAACAGCCAGGTGAGAAAGAAAGAACGGTGACCGTAAAAAGAGATGAAGTAATTGACCTGGAAAACAGGGCGAAAAGCGCCGTGATTGAAAAGAACGGAAAACGTTTTGGATATATCTTCCTTCCCCTCTTTTACATGGATCCTTCCGGTACCAAAATAAATGGCTCTGCCAACGATGTAGCCCGGGAAGTAGAGAAGCTCAAGGAACAGGAAGTAGATGGCATTGTAGTGGATCTGCGCGGCAATGGCGGTGGCTCCCTCGATGAGGTAGTCACCATGGGCTATTGCTTTGTGCCCTCCGGACCTATTACCTGGCTCCGCGGAAAAGACAGTATCCGGATGTATTCCTCTCCGGCAGTGGAACCATTGTATGATGGGCCGCTCACCGTGTTGGTAGATGAAGGCAGCGCCTCTGCGTCTGAAATATTTGCCGCCGCTATGCAGGATCGTGGCCGCGGGCTTATTGTAGGCACCTCCTCTTCTTTTGGAAAAGGCACTGCCCAGGTGAATATCACCATCGGTAAAATGGGTGATGCTGCGAAAGGCATTGCCGATGTAAACTATGGCACCATGCGGGTTACCACGGAGAAGTTTTACCGCATTAACGGATCATCCACACAGCTGCAGGGCGTAATCCCTGATGTTGTACTGCAGGATAGAATGAGTTCGCAATCCGTAATGGAAAAAGATTTTTCGTCTGCCCTCGCATGCGATACCGTCGGATTGCCTCCTTATCAGCGGCTTACCTTTGGGTTTGATTATCAGAAAGTAGTGCAGCAGGCACGCTTGCGGGTTCAGCAGCATCCTTCCTTTGCCACTATCGCAGCCAACACCCGCCAGTTAAAAGCATTGCAGGAGCAACCTGCACCACTGGAACTGTTGTCGTTCGGCGCTGTTTATAAGCAAACATCCGGGTATGAGAAAAACATACAACAGGCCAAAGAACTGAAAGGTAAGGACGTGCTGACCGTACTGCCATCGATGCTGAGGAACATTAATCCCGCTATGCAAAAGAATGATGCCGTTAATACTGCCTCTTACAAAGAATGGCTGGACAAACTGGGGAAAGATGTTTACCTCGCTGAAACAGTATCGGTGCTGGAAGATATGCTGACTAACCCGGTCACGCCGAAAAAATGATAATTAATTAACAACAGGCTTCACCCGTTTTGCGGTAATGATTGCCTAATACTTAAACGCACTTAATCATGATGAGAAAACTGTTTGCATTCACTTTTTGCATGGGAAGCTTTGCTGCGTATGCGCAGGAGAATGTGGCCATCATTACGGCCAAACTGGATAAGTCCCCGAATGATACCGCGGTGACGCTGTACGAACCTTATTCCGGAGATACTGCCAACACCGTCATTAAGAACCACCAGTTCAGGCTAACGATGCCGATAGCCAAAGGAGGAAGCGTATATATTATGCAGATAGGCAGTAAACCGGAACTGGGAGGCGCATTGGTATACCTGGAAAAAGGCAAGATGAACATCACGGGGAAAGGCGGATATTTTAATGACGCCACTTTTTCCGGCGATTCCTGGGTAAAGGAATGGCAGGAAGTAATGGAAATGACTTCCCCGGACAAAGGTGATGGGAAGTTGTTTGCAGAGCTGGAGCAGAAATACCATAAAGCAATGGAAATAGGAGATGAGGATGCAGCGGAAGCCTACAATAAACAGGGTTCCGAAGTGGAGCAGCGGATGAAGGATACACTCCGGAAGTGGATATTGGCCCATCCGAATTCCGGTGTTACCGGTTATCTCATCACGGTATATTTTAATAAGAATACAAAGGAAATGGAAGCGCTTTATGATGGCCTTGGTGAACATGCAAAAGCTTCCAGGATACTGCAACGCTGGAAGAATCCGGGTAAAGTGGATCCATCCATCCTCTCTCTGAAGATGAATGAAGAAGGAGAAGCACCCGGCAGGCCCGGCCAGATAAAGATCGGCGACGCTGCGCCGGCTTTCAGTATCCCCGATGTAAACGGCAAAATGGTGTCGCTGGGAGATTTTAAAGGGAAGTATGTACTGGTGGATTTCTGGGCCAGCTGGTGCGGTCCCTGCAAACCACAGATCCCTTTCCTGAAAGCGGCGAATGACAAATTCAAAGATAAGAACTTCGTAATGGTGGGCATCTCACTGGATTCCAAAAAAGAAGCCTGGGTAAAAGCCATGGAAAAACATGAACTGAACTGGCTCAATCTCTCCAGTCTCAAAGGTTGGGGCGACACCGCCGCAGCGGCTTATGGCGCCGGCTACATTCCTTCCAATGTATTGATCGGACCAGATGGAAAAATAATAGCCAGGGATCTCTATGGGGAGGCATTGGATAAAAAATTAATGGAAACAATCAAATAGGTTGTTTGCGGGAATACCTTCAGCATAACTTCCGCCAGGGGCAACGGCACACTACCGCTGTGCTGTTGCCCTTTTTTGTTTACATAAAAAAGATATCAACTTTATGCGTCCTGTCATTAAAATAATCATCTTCCTGCTGCTGCCTTTATACAGCCTGGCAGGAGAAGGATTTGTAATCAAAGGAAAAGTAACGGGCATCATCAGCGGATACGTGGCCATTCTTGAACATGTGGATGAAGCCGGGAAGCCGGCAGTACTGCCACCAAGGGTTCGTATCATCAACGGAGAGTTTACTTTTTCCGGTAAGCTGGATCACCCCGAATTGATACAGCTTAAAGTGAGCACAAAAACAGTGCAGCTGTTCCTGGAAAACACTACCTATACAGTTGAATCCAGCCTCGACTCACTGACCGGCAGTTCTTTTAAAGGCGGCCGGATGAACGACCAGTTTTATGCATATCAACAGCATAGTAAGCCGCAAATGGAATATGTGAAAGATAACCCCGAACTGGAACTCTCGGCCTGGCTTGCCCTGAGAAACGCATCCACAGCCGATAAAGCAGCGCAAGGGTATGCGCTCCTGGCTCCCGCCAGCAGGAATACCTGGCATGGAAAAGCATTGCTGACAAAGATCGAATCATTTAAACGCACCGGCGCCGGCGCAGCATTGCCGGAATTAAAATTGACGGATCCTGATGGTCATGCCTTTTCTATCAAAGACATGGCAGGAAAAGTGGTGGTACTCGACTTCTGGGCATCCTGGTGTGCTCCCTGTCGTGCTTACATTCCGCAGATGCGCAATCATTATAACAAGTTTAAGGAGAAGGGAGTCGTATTTGTCGCGGTGTCTGTTGACGACGACAAAGCCAAATGGCTGACCGCTGTAAACGAAACTAAAATGGAGTGGCTGCAGGGGCTTACAGAAGGCGGCTTTAAAGCAGGCATAGGTGTGCAACAGAATTTTAATATCACCTCCATACCACATGTGGTGATAGTGGGAAAAGACGGAAAGATTGCCCAATCACTGGACTTTTATAAAAAAGACCAGCTGGAAAAAGAATTGGATAAACTGGTGCAATAACAAGAATATGATCATCAAAAAATTACCACTGCTGCTGGCAATTGCTGCCGCGATATTTTTCTCCGGGTGTACAGCATTTAAAACACCCGAACCACGGCTTCCGAAAAAACTGGCTGTCAGGGTTTTCAATATCACGCCGCAACAGGCGGCATTGAAAATAGAAGGAATCTACTATAATCCTAACAGTTTCGGATTCACGTTTAAAGGCGGCGACCTGGACCTGATGCTGGATACTTTCCTGTTGGGACATGTGCACATCGATACCCTGATAAATGTGCCGGCAAATGCGTTGTTCACCATCCCCGTAACAGTGAAACCGGATTTTAATAAACTGGGTCAAACGGGCATTAACCTGGAGGACTCTGTGCATATTTCCTTCAAGGGTACCATGAAAGGCGGTGTGGGCTGGTTCTCCAAAACAATCAACATCGCGTATGATGGCCGGCATTACCTGGACCTGATCATGAACTGATGCTATCTAAGGCGTTTCAGCTTCGCAGCAATTACTGATAAAAGCCGGCTTTTTTTGCAACCTCCGTAAAACGGACACGCATGTTCAATGCGTAGCCATGGAATAACTTCATTTCATCGATTTTTATCCATTAAAATGTTAATTATGAAGTTTAATTCCATGGTTGATTTGCGGGCAGATGTAACTGCACTTAATCCAAATGATCTGATCCATCTACTTGGCTATTATTCACCCGGAGATGGTGGTGGTGGCGATTTTTACTGGGATGCCACCAGCACAGATACTGATAACGGCGGATCGGTTATTAAGAGGACAGCCATAGCGGTTGGCCGGTTTAAAGCCATCCTGAATGATGTTATTAATGTAAAGCGTTTTGGCGCAAAAGGCGTTGGCGGGAGTGACGATGACACCCAGGCAATAGCCAATGCGTTGGCAGCATGTGTTGCTACGGGTATACAGGTATTGTATTTGCCCCAGGGAGAGTATGCCACCACGCAGGATATTGTACTTACGCAGGACCATCAGATCATTAAGGGGGAGTCGCGTGACGATGCTATTATTGTACTGAATAGTGGGGCTAAAGTAATAGTCAATAATGCGCAATACGCACAACTATCAAGCTTTAAGATTATCGCGCCGAAAGAGCAGGGTTGTGTGAACGGTTTGTTACTGAATAGTTCACCGGGTACACTGGTGGAAGATGTTTACGTAACCGGCTATTTTACAGAGTGCGGCATTCGCGTTGGGGAAGCATGTTATAGCACAAGGTTTGTGCGCTGTTTTACGAATGAAATACAAACAGGTGATGGCTAGTGGTTCCGTAATGAAGGGAATAACAGCATTCAGCTGCAAAGTTGTTATATCCTGAATACAAAAGCCGGATGTGGTATTTCCATCTCCCAGGCTAATAACATGGTGATCGACGCGCCGCAATTAGAGGCGAATAAAGAAGGTCATATCCAGTTCTACGCGGCTGAAGGAGTTCCCGGTGCAATAAGAAGCCTGATTATAAATGATCTTTATTCAGAACAGTCTGATGCGGCCAATAAACCCACCTTTACTATTAAACATGTAAGTGGTGTGATGAACATCCGTGGGTTGTACGTCAATGGCGGCTATGTCAACGGATTCACAATGCCCTATTTTGCGGACTTTACCGGCATCATTAGCGGGTCCGGAACGGTAGGCGTTTCCTGTCACAATGTGAATATCCAGAACATAACAGCAGCGGGATATAATATAGATACCTCCGTAAGGGGGTATATCACCGGTCCTGCACCACTCAACGATCTCACAGAATGCTGCCCATTGGTGGTTACGCTGCCAGGTAATGCCGCAAGTGTATCTGTAGTCAGGAACAGGAGCATCGGCATCGCGGAACCTATGCAGCCGTTATTATTGGGACCATACAATCCTACCCTGGCACAGGCTGGAGGATTATGGTATGATGCCATGCAGGATAACCTGCGTTTTAAAGATACCAAAGGTGAATATATTCTTGGAGCACGTAGCCTGTATATACCACCCGTTATCGGCACAATTCCTGATCTCTCAAAGATAAAACAGGACTATTTTATTCCATTGAACGCTGTCAATGCGGCCATTACTATTCCTTTACCAGCGGCTTCCACTGTTCCTGCGGGCCTGACAATCACCATCAAGAAAATTGATGCCAGTGCGAATCCTGTTACCATCACCTCCACCAGTTTGATGGACGGCGCGGGCTCCAGAACACTCACCGCGCAGTATGAAGCAATCACGGTAATGTCTGATGGCAGTTCAATATACCGGGTGGTTTCCGGCGTGAATGCCAATACGAATGTATTCAATAATACCTCTGTGGCTAAAACAGCCATTACCAATACCTTTCTCAATACTAATTACCCGGCCGCTGCATATCCCGCCGGATCTTTGGTAATATTTACCAACCTGTCTGACGCGGTCACCAACACCGCCGAATGTAGAAGACTTACTCCTACTACATGGTCAATAAATGCAACAGCCGGTAAGCTGTAGCAAGTCTGCATAAAGGAGAATGCCTGTTCAAGGCATCCTCCTTTATGCAGAACCTTGTTCATGCCGTTGCCCGTTTATATTTTCGCGGCAGATTTGCAGTTCCAGAATGGAATGTATATTTTAACGCTATGCTAAAAACTTCGGACACAATGACTGACCTTTCCTTTAATCGCAGAACAGCCTTAAAAGCGCTCAGCTTATCAGCCGGCGCTGCATTGCTGAAATTACCGGTATCAGCAAAGGCGCCTGTTGAAAAGCCTTCGCCTGCTTTTAAGTATTCACTGAACATGAGTACCATCCGGGGGCAGAAATTGGGTTTTATCAAAGAGCTGGAAACGGCGTCCAAAGCAGGGTTTAGCTCGGTGGAGATATGGATAGATACTTTTCAGGGGTATTTGCAGCAAGGGGGCTCGGTAACGGAAGCCAGAAGGATCATTCATGATTTAGGCATTGAAGTGGAGAATGCGATTGGATTTGCCAAATGGATTGTGGATGATGAAGCCACCCGCAAAGCGGGGCTGGAACAGCTGCAGCGCGAAATGGAGCAGCTGGCGCAAATTGGCTGTAAGCGGATAGCGGCGCCGCCAATGGGCGCTAACAGCAGCAATGACCCGTTAATTGACCTGAACGTGGTAACGGAAAGATATCTTACTATCCTTGAAATGGGCAAGAACACCGGTGTAATGCCCATCCTTGAAATGTGGGGCGGATCTCCCAACCTGAAAAAAATAAGCCAGGTGCTGTATGTGATCACAGAAAGCGGCCATAAAGATGCCCGCGTGCTGATGGATACCTTTCATATTTTCAAAGGTGGTTCAAACCCCGACAGCATGGCGTTTGTAGGTAAGGATGCCGTGGATATTTTCCATATAAACGACTACCCGGCGGGGATCACGCCAGGTAAAATTTCTGAGCCGGATCGTATTTACCCGGGAGATGGCATTGCACCGCTGAAGCAGATGCTGCAACATATTAAGCACCCCGGGAAACCGGTGATTATTTCACTGGAGGTTTTTAACAACAATTATTATCAGCAGGATGCTTTGCTGGTAGCGAAAACCGGCCTGGTGAAAATGAAAGCGGCGACGGCGGGGATATAGGGAAATCTTAACTGGATTCCCGCACAATCAGTTCCGTTTTCAACACCCTGATAATACTCTTCCATTCCGATACATCGCGGCTGATCTGGTCTATGAGCAGCTGTGCGGCCGTGCCGCCAATTTCCTTTACCGGCTGTGATACCGTGGTTAAAGAAGGATGAATAAGCCCTGATGCAAAGTCGTTACTGAATCCCACCACCGCAATATCTTCCGGTACCCGCAAACCTCTTTTCTTCACCACCTGTATAATCTCAATGGCGGTAGGATCGCTGATCGCAAAAATCGCATCGGGGGGATGGGGAAGGTTTAAAAGATGATTAACATAAATATGCACCTTATCGAGGTTCAGGTCATACGGAATTACCAGGTCTTCATCCAGCTCAATATTGTTTTTTCTTAAAGCAGCCTTATAGCCGTTCAGTCTTTTTTCACTTATTTTGAGAGAAGGTGGGCCGGATAAATGTGCGATCCTTCTCCTGCCTCTTTCAATCAAATGATTCACCGCACGGAATGCGCCGTCATAGTCGTCAACAATTACTTTGGGCACATCCATTTCATCGCATACCCGGTTGAAAAATACGATGGGAATCCCCTTGCGCTGGAATATCTTTAAATGATCAAAGTTCTTTGTTTCTTTAGTGATCGATACCAATACACCATCTACCTGGTTGGCCAGCATCACTTTGGTATTGGCTACTTCCGTTTCATAAGTTTCGTTGGATTGACAAATGACGGTATTATAGCCGGCTTTGCTGGCCACTTCCTGCGCGCCGATGGTAATATTTGGGAAATAAGAACTGGTAAATTCCGGAACGATGATCCCGATAGTATTTGTTTTCCGGGTAACCAGGCTGATCGCCAGCATGTTACGCTGGTAGTCGAGTTTTTCCGCCAGGTCCAGCACCGCCTGCCTTGTTACTGCGTTCACGCTGGGGTGCCCTGTTAAAGCCCGCGATACGGTTGATTTAGAAAGATTAAGCTCCTTCGCAATGTCAACAATGGTGATCTGGTGTCGCTTCATCAGGTTTTTTTCTTGTAAAGAAACATAATTATATCAAAATTGGGAACATTCCCAATTTATGGGAATGTTCCCAATGGCAAAATCATCATTTTTTTTACCATCGGGTAACAGTTAGTTATAATCTTTGGACACATAAATTCTCACGATATGAAAGAACTGTTGCTCTCAACCTCTTTTGCACCAACCGTGCCTGTACCTGTCGCCTTATGCCAATCATCCGCATTACACCTGTTACACGATTACATGGAGTAACTTCCTGCGCCCGGTAATTGAACCGGCACTCGATAAAATAAAAATGAATTAAACAGATTTTAATCTAAAAAACACGTTTGGGGGTATGCATAAAAATGGTTTCTTATCAGCAGGGTATTTATTGCTCCTGCTATTTATCATCTTCCCTGCTACGGATGTAGCAGCACAGCAGCCTGCCACGGGGTCTGCTGATAAAATATCAGTTACCGGAAAAGTAACAGAAGCCGCAGGCACCGGCCTGGTAGGGGTAACGGTCCGCGTGAAAAATGACAAAACCTCCGCCATCACTAATGAAGACGGGATCTATCACATCTCCGCCAGTAACGCACCCGGCGCCACACTCGTATTCAGCTATGTAGGATTTCTGAGCAGGGAAGTAAAACTAACCAGTGGAAGAAGCGTATATAACATCGTGCTGGAACCTTCCATAAAGGGTTTGAACGATGTGGTAGTAATCGGTTATGGAACTGTAAAAAGAAAAGATGTCACCGGATCAGTAGGCGAATTTAAAATAGCCGACCTGGCAAAAGCGCCGGTACCTTCCTTCGAAGAAGCCCTGGGTGGCCGCGTGGCAGGTGTACAGGTATCTGCCAGCGATGGTCAGCCCGGATCCTCTTTGAACATCGTTATCCGCGGCAACAACTCCGTAACCCAGGAAAACTCCCCATTGTACGTGGTAGACGGATTCCCGATGGAAAATCCGTCCAACAACATTTTCAATCCTGAAGAAATAGCCTCCATCGAAGTACTGAAGGATGCCTCGGCAACAGCCATTTATGGCGCCAGGGGCGCCAACGGCGTTATCCTTATCACCACCAAAAAAGGGAAGGCCGGCGCGCCAACCGTTACCTATCAAACCTGGATGGGCTTACAGGAAAATATTAAGAAACAGGAGATGATGAGCCCCTACGAATTTGTGAAGTACCAACTGGAACAAAATTCGGCTTTTTACACGCCCATCTACCTCGGCGAAGATAAAACACTCGACGACTATAAGAACGTAAAGGGAATCGACTGGCAGGATCAAATCTTCAGAAAAGCATTTATGCAAAATCACAGCCTCTCCCTGAGAGGTGGTAACGATAAAACAACTTACTCCCTTTCCGGCTCGCTGCTGGACCAGAACGGTATCATCATTAATAGCGGCTTTAAACGGTACCAGGGAAGGGCAGTGGTGGATCAACGGCTGAATGATAAAGTGAAAGCCGGCATCAACGTTAACTATACAGCTACCAAAACATATGGCGCTGTAGCTTCGCCAACACCCAACGGTCCAACCTCCAGCCTGATGTACAGCGTTTGGGGCTACCGGCCGGTAACCGGCGACTCCGCCAGCGACGCCTCCCTCATCGATCAGCCCTTTGATCCGGATGTGGACCCGCTGAATGAATACCGCATGAACCCGATCATTTCTACCAGGAATGAATATAACCCGCTGTTCAATAATACCCTTATCACCAACGCGTATGTGGAATACCAACCTGCAAAATATTTTACATTAAGAGTGGCCGGTGGTATTACCAAAGAAGCACAACGGAAAGAAATATTCAATAATTCCAATACCCGCCTCGGAAATCCCAAGAGCAGTGTACTGGGCATCAATGGCTCGGTAAGCAATCTGGAAAGAACCAACTGGCTCAATGAAAACACACTCACCTACGCCAGGGTGATCAACAAAGATCATAACCTGAATGTATTGGGTGGTTTCACCATGCAGAAGTCAGCCTTTTATAGTTACGGTTTCTCCGCCAGCCAGGTGCCAAACGAATCGCTGGGTATGAGCGGCCTGGACGAAGGGACTATCAATACCGCGCCCACGGCAAAATCATCTAATGCGTTGATGTCTTTCCTTGGCCGTGTTAACTACGGCTATAAATCACGCTACCTGCTCACACTGTCGTTCCGCGCAGATGGCTCTTCCAAGTTTCCTGTTAACAACCGCTGGGCCTATTTCCCTTCCGGCGCCGTGGCATGGAGGATCATTGAAGAATCTTTCATGAAAAATTTATCTTTCCTGTCGGATGCCAAAATACGGGCAGGATTCGGTACCACCGGGAATAACCGGGTGGGCGATTTTGCCTATCTCACTTCCCTGCAGCTGTTCCCTTACTCTGGTTACAGCTTTGGTAACTCGCCTGCGCAGGGTACTATTCCCAGCAACCTGGGATATCCTAAACTGAAATGGGAAACCACCGCGCAAACAGATATCGGGGTAGACCTGGGATTCCTGAAAAACAGGATCACGTTTACCGCCGATTATTATAAGAAGAATACAAAAGACCTGTTGTTAAATGCAACGTTGGCGCCCTCTTTGGGTTACCTGAGCGGTATCCGGAATATCGGTAAAGTGTCTAACGAAGGGTTGGAATTTTCTGTGAACAGCATGAACGTGCAACATAAAAAATTCACCTGGTCTACCAGTTTCAATATTTCATTCAACCGCAATAAAGTAATACAGCTGAACGAAGGAGAACCCAGTTACGCTTCCCGCATCACCTGGGGTAATTTTAACAACGCTTATCCGTATATCGCTATACCGGGACATCCGATCGCATCGTTTTATGGGTTTATTTTTGATGGCGTCTACCAGTACAGCGACTTTGATCAATCCAACGGCACCTATGTGCTGAAAGATAAAGTGCCGAATAATGGGAATCCAAGAAGCAGCATCCAACCGGGTTACATCAAGTTTAAAGATATCAACGGCGACGGACAGGTAGATAACAGCGATCTAACCATCATCGGTAATCCTAATCCTATACATACCGGTGGGATCTCCAATAATTTTACGTACAAAAACTTCGACCTGAACGTATTTTTCCAGTGGAGCTATGGCAACGATATCCTGAATGCCAACCGCATAGAATTTGAAAATGGCGACGTCACCAGGTCTTTCCTGAATATGTTCGCCAGTTATGCCGATCGCTGGACACCGGAAAATCAAAACAACAAATTGTATAAAGTAGGCGGACAGGGACCACTGGTATATTCTTCCCGCACTATTGAAGATGGCTCTTATCTGCGTCTCAAAACGGTGGCACTGGGGTATAATTTACCGGCGCCGCTGCTGAAACAGGCCAGGATAAAAGCACTGCGGGTGTATGCTTCCGCGCAAAATCTTATTACCTGGACCAATTACTCAGGACTCGACCCTGAAGTTTCTGTAAGGCAATCGGCATTAACACCGGGCTTCGACTGGTCGGCGTATCCGAAGGCAAGAACCATCACTTTCGGACTGGATGTGACCTTTTAACGAAACTAAAAAGCTGCGATTATGAAATCAAACAATATCAGATTATCTCCCGTTAGAAAAATAACAAAGCTCTTCCTGCTGTGCATCCTGGCCGGCAGTACCTTCAGCGCCTGTAACAAATTCCTGGATACAAAGCCGGAAGATTTCGTAACACCGGAAAATTATTTTAACACAGAGGCTGATCTCGAAAGAGCCCTGAACGGCGTATACAACAGGCTGATAGACAACTTCGGAAGGATGTATTCACGTGGACTGTACAGCTTCCTGGCCATCAGCGATGATTTTTTCTACAAGAATATTACCGTGAATAATTTAAAGGTGATGGATTTTGACGCCGGTCAGCTGGATGTAGGCAAACTCTGGGAAGTTGCCTACCAGGGCATCGACCGCGCCAACCTGTTACTCGAAAATGTAGACAAGCCAAAGATGGATGAAAAGAAGCGGGCAGCTATTAAAGGGCAGGCGCTTTTTCTGAGAGCTTACTATTATTTTATCCTGGTAGATAATTTCGGCGGCGTGCCCCTGAAATTGTCGTCTACCAAATCGCCTGTAGAAGTCGCGCTGCCCCGCTCTTCCGTGGCGGATGTGTATGCGGCGATCCTCAACGATATGAAAGCGGCGGAGCCGCTGGTGAACGATATCAGCACCTACACCAATAATGAAAGGGTAACCACCACCACCGTGCAGGCCATATTGGCAAAGGTGTACCTCACAATGGCCGGGGAGCCGCTGAAAGATGTATCAAAATATGCCGACGCATTAACTTATGTTGACAAAGTGATCGCCTCCGGTAAGCACTCCCTGAATCCCGATTACAGCGCCATCTTCATCAATCACTCCAAAGATATTAACGAGCCGAAAGAATGCCTCTGGGAAGTAGGTATGTATGGCAACCAGCAGGGTTCCACCCAGCTGGCAGGCGGCATAGGTATTGAAAATGGCGTGGAATCACCGGATGATAACGTCGGTTATTCAAATGGGCCGGTACACCCCAGCGCGAGGTTGTTCAACCTGTATGATGCCGCCGATAAGCGGAGGGACTGGAGCATTGCACCGTACAAATATTCCCTCGTGAATGGCGTTGTTACCAAAGTGGCTTATACCGCTACGCAGATATATGACCGCACCGCCGGCAAATGGCGCCGTGAATACGAAACGCAGACACCTAAAAACAGGTCGTATAATTCTACCAACTTCCCGGTGATCCGCTATGCAGATGTACTGCTGATGAAAGCCGAAGCGGAGAATGCGGTGAACGGGCCGGTAGCAGCAGCTTATGAAGCTATTAATATGGTAAGAAGAAGGGGCTACGGCAAACCTCCGGCAACGCCGGATGCCACCGTTGACCTGCCGGCTGGTTTAGGGAAAGACGCATTCCTCGAAGCATTACAGGATGAACGGGCGCGGGAACTTAGCTTTGAAGGGGCGCGCAAGCACGACCTGATCCGCTGGGGATTATTCCTGTCTAAAATGCAATCGCTGGCGGCTGAAGTAGCAGCGACAGCGCCCTCCGCATGGAAATATTCAGGGAACGCGGCAAAGAATACAACAGCCAGGAACGTGCTGCTGCCTATTCCTACTACAGAAACCACCATTAATCACCTGGCAGAACAGAACAAAGGTTGGTAACGCCGCGCTAAAAAGTATTTAATATGCGAAATTCATTATACCTGTTGATCATTGTTATTATATTTATCTCCTGTGCAAAGGAGAAGGTAGTCACACCGTCGCTGGAAATAACTACTTCTTCACTTACTTATAAAGCAGGAGATACCGTTACCTTTAACTTTACCGGCAACCCGGATAATATTACTTTCTATTCCGGCGAACCCGGCCACAACTATGCGTTCAGAGACCGTACCACCGCAGAAAATGATCTGCAGATAAATTTCAAGACATGGGTACAATTTGGGATGATCTATAAAAACCTGCAGTTGTTGGTGTCTAACAACTATTCCGGTGTAGCCGATACCACCAATGTAAGGGCCGCTACCTGGACAGATATTTCTGACCGAGCCGTTTTTTCCACCGGGCAGGACAATACACCGTCAGGGACTATCAGCCTGAAAGATTTTGCAGACCCGAAAAATACGGCTGCCCACATTTACGTTGCTTTTAAATACACGGACTATAAAAAAACACAGGGACAAAACCGCTGGGTAGTCCGGACCTTTGAAGCCAACAACATTTCAGCAGATGGTGTAGTATCGCCGGTGGCGGTACTATCCAGCGGAGGATGGAAAGCATTCGATTTTAAAAACCCGGCATCCGTGTGGACGGTTACTACCGCGCAGCTGTTGATGTTTGGCGGTGATAAGAATGCGGATGATAATGAAGACTGGGTGATTACCAAAGGGCTGGATCCTTTTTATATTAAGCCAGATGCGGGTGTTGCACTGAAAAATATCAGTACCGTACTGCCTTCGTATAAATATGTTTATACTAAACCGGGTACTTACAAAGTAGTATTTGATGCGTCCGCGGTACGTTATAATGGAGAAAAAAGAATAACAAAAGAACTTACTTTAACTATCACCCCATAGCTGAAAAGCGGGGGTTAAACGGAAACATTTGATGAACACTGTAATCGATACGTCAGTCATTATTGTATTTTCCTTATTTATTATGCTGGTAGGTTTTTCCTTTTCCAGGACAGGAAGAAACCTCAAGTCGTTTTTTGCCGCAGGCGAATCAGTGCCCTGGTTCATTGGGGGGCTCTCACTTTTCATGAGCTTCTTTTCTGCAGGCACGTTCGTGGCATGGGGATCTATCGCCTATAAATACGGATGGGTAGCCATTACCATACAATGGACCATGTGTATCGGCGGACTCGTAACAGGATTATATCTGGCGCCCCGGTGGAAGGCTACCGGCAACCTTACCGCGGCGGAGTTTATCCGCGAACGCCTGGGGGTAGATGTGCAGAAGATCTATATCTACATCTTTATGGTGGTATCGTTACTGATCAAAGGTTCTGTGCTGTATTCTGTGGCCAGGCTGGTAAGCGCTTCACTCGGACTGCCACTGATGCCGTCTACCGTGGTGCTGGGCCTGTTCATGATTGCTTATACCGCCGTTGGCGGACTGTGGGCAGTAATGGTAACAGATATATTGCAGTTCGTAATCCTCACGGCGGCTATATTGATTATTATCCCCCTGGCCTTTGATGCCGCCGGCGGTGTGCAGCACTTCCTGCACTTTTCACCCGAAGGTTTTTTCAGCGTAGTGAACGGGGAATATACCTGGGGCTTTATCCTGGCCTTTGCATTGTACCACGTTTTTTATATCGGCGGCAACTGGACCTTTGTGCAACGCTATACCAGTGTGGATGTTCCCAGGTCTGCATCCAAGGTGGCGTATCTTTTCGCAGGACTGTATATCATCAGCCCCGTGCTATGGATGCTGCCGCCCATGTTATATAAAAGTATCAACCCAGGTTTGCAGGGACTGGAAACAGAAAATGCCTACCTGATGATGTGCCAGCATGTATTGCCGGCCGGCCTTATGGGACTCATTCTTACGGGCATGTACTTCTCTACGTCCGCATCTGCCAATACCGCGCTGAACGTGGTGTCGGCCGTTTTTACGAATGACATCTACAAAGGTTCCATCAACCCAAAAGCATCTGATAAAAAACTGATGAGTGTTGCACGCATATCCTCCTGGTTCTTCGGACTTGGTATGATATGCATCGCCTTAATTGTGCCTTATATCGGCGGCATCGTTGAATTTACACTGAGCATAGGCGCAGTAACCGGTGGCCCGTTGCTGGCGCCACCTATATGGGCGCTGTTTTCAAAACGGCTAACGGGAAAGGCTACACTATATATCACGGGTATCAGCCTGGCTACCAATCTTGTATTTAAGATTATCCTTCCACTGGCCTATGGCACCGGTTTAAGCCGCGCCAACGAAATGCTGCTGGGTGTAGGATTGCCCTTTGTAATGCTGGCGCTGTACGAAGCATACGCTTATTATAGAGGACTCACCAGCAATGAATATATACAGCTCAAAGCACTGAGAACACAACGCAGGGAAACCGTTCGTGAAATAGATGAGCAAGAAGAACTGGAGATAAGAAAGCAAAACAAATTCGGCCTGAAAGTAATCGCTTTTTCGCTTTCATTTATTGCATTGCTGTTATTCGGACTGTGTTTCTTTTCCGGGAAAAGCGCTACGCTGGTAGCTGGTATTGCCACGGTGATCCTGTTAACAGCAGCCATTCCGCTACGGGCATCCCGCAAGGTGAAAGTAGACCCGGTAATCTCACCGTCAGCACATTTGGTAAATTAAAAAGCAGATCCTTTGAGAAAAATATTATCAGCCGGTATCTTATTTTATGCAGTGTGCGTTTGCTGTATACCTGCACCGGCACAGCAACAAACCGCATTGGCCAACAACGCCCTGCGGCTTTCCTGGACCAGCAAAAACGGGGAATGGCATATTAAAGAGGTGGCCGTTCACGGGCAATCCCTGCCGCATACCAGTGGCGAATACACCCTGCTGTATACGAAAGAGAAGCCCGGAAATACACCCATCACATTATACGATAAGTCGGGTAAGAAGAGCAGTTTCCTGGAGCAGCAATACAAATACATTGTTCCTTTATGGGAAGCGGCCCTGAAACCCGTTCCCATGAATACTGCCGGCGAGGCCATCTATTTCTATCCTTCTTCCGTTAAAAAAAATAACGGGGAGCTGGTCTTCACGGGGGAAAATAATAAGGCTACGGTTACTTCCTCCTGGCGACTGGATGAAGTCTTTAAAACAGATATCCTGGTGGAAATATCATTGCAGGCAAAGGAAGACGGCTACTATTCCCTGGCAACACCCACGCTGGCTACTGTTCCGGAAAATGAACTGGCCTGGGGAGGCATACCGGGATACTTTCAAAGTAATGCGGTGGAGAAAGATATTATAAAAGCATACGCCTATATGCAGGGCATCCCCGATAAACCGGTGATTGTCCGCGAGAGAACAGCGGCTACCTTGTCGCCTTTCATCCAAACCAAAAACAACCTTACGCTGGCGGTAATACCCGCCCCCGGTACCGGAAGGGATCCCTGGGAAAATGACACGAATACGCAGAGTGACTGGCTCCTTGGTCTTTCCCTTATGAACAGGAAGGCATCGCTTACGCCTACACTCTATCACCCGGTGTTGGGAGAAAAAGGCTCCCTCCTGAAAAGAGGAGAGAAGGTGACTTTTTCTTTCAGGTACTCGCTGCAGAAGGCCGGCTGGTACACGGTGTTCAAGCACGCCGTGAACGATATTTACCATTTCAACGATTTCCTGGCGCTGAAAAAGACGCGGCAATCTCTCACCAGCCGCATCTTATCCATGCATAAATATGTAGTGAATAATAAGACATCATTATGGAACATCGAAAATTATAAAGGGATCGATATCGGCGCACAATCTTACCTGGGGGGGGTGTATGGATCGGAAAAAGATGCCATGAAGAATTCCGATTATGGCGCTATGTGGATGCTGGCCGGCATCACCGGCGACAGCGTACTGCAGCAAACGCGCCTGCCTTATGCCCGCAACTTTAAATTACAGCAACAGGATAATACGCCCGGCTTTTTCCACGGCGCCGCAGCAGGACAATATTATCTCACAAAAAGTAAAAGATTTACAGAAGAATGGGGACCGTATGTAGAACCCATTGGTCTCACCTATTACATGATGATGGACATGGGTAATGTCCTGCTGTTTAATCCACGCGATACGGTATTAAAGAAAGAGCTGCAATCCGCGGCTGACAAGCTGCTCGCCTGGATGGCGCCTGAAGGGAAATGGGCGGTGGCTTACGACCATGCTTCGCAACAGGAAATGTTTACGGAAGTGGAAGACCTGCGTCCTACTTTTTACGGGCTGATAGTAGCCTGGAAAATATTGAAAGAAAAAAAATACCTTGATGCGGCTAAACGTGGCGCCGACTGGTTCATCCGGAATGCCACCGCGAAAGGACATTTCCTCGGCGTTTGCGGCGATGCCCGTTTTGCGCCGGATTTTGCAACCGGGCAAAGCGCCCAGGCACTATTGGATCTTTACGATATCACAAAAGATCGCAAGTATTTGCAGGCCGCCGTGCGCACCGCGCAATTGTACACGACTTCTATTTATACTCACCCTGTTCCTTCCGCCAAAAGTAAAAAGGTGAACGGTGTATTACGGCAGGACTGGGAGATAAGCCAGGCAGGGCTCAGCTTCGAGCATGGTGGTATCCTTGGTTCTGCCAATCATCGTGGACCTATTTTGTTGGCTAGTCATGCCGGTATGTTTGTGCGCATGTTCACCCTCACCGGCGATTCCCTGTTCCTGAACATGGCCCGCGCCGCCGTGCTCGGAAGAGATGCGTTTGTAGACAGCGCTACCAGCGTAGCCTCCTACTATTGGGATGTGATGAATAAAGGCGCCGGTCCTTATCCGCACCACGCCTGGTGGCAGGTGGGATGGATCACCGATTACCTGCTGGCTGAAATGGAGATGCGTTCATCCGGGAAAGTTCAATTCCCGAGAGGATTTATTACACCGAAAGTAGGGCCGCATCAAACCTATGGTTTTGCCGCAGGGAAAGTGTATGGTACCAGTGCGGATTTGTTGTTGAAAGATGGATTGCTGAAAACAAATAACCCTTACCTCGATTACTATTGCGCTATTAATCCTAAAGAGCATAAGCTGTTCCTGCTGTTGCTGAACAGCGACGACGATCCGCTGAAGTGTTCGATAGACATTGATTACACCAAAGTACTGCCCGGTAAAACCATAAAGCCGGTTGCCTGCTACCGGATCAGTAAAAACGGCAGTAAAAAGACCACTGAAATAACGCCATCATTCCAGGAAGACATCCCGCCTTACGGACTGAATGTAATAGAAATAAATTATGAGCTGTTGGCTAAGTAGATATTTATTCCTGGCTGCAATAGGATGCCTGTGCAGCGCATCATCAGTACAAGCGCAAACCGGCTACTTGTTGGAAGCAGAAGATTTCCAGTTCAAAGGCGGTTGGCAGGTGGAAAAGGTGCCGGGCGAACAAGTGTCCGGTAATACTATCCTCCGCGTTTTTTCCGGTAAAGTAAAAGCCGCGGATGCGCTTACCGTGATCAACAGCAAAGCTGCCGGCACATTTACTGTTTGGGTACGTACCCCGGATTATCCCGCCAATAAACCCGGCACGCGTTTGTTCCAGGTAGCCATCAACGAGCAACCGCTGGAAAAAGAACCAGGGCAGCATGGCAAGGAAGGCTACTACTGGGAAAAGGCTGGTACTGCTACGCTTGATGCCGGCGAAAATGTAATTGCGCTGCAGGATACAAAGGGTAATTTTGGAAGATGTGATGCCATCTTCCTGGCCACTGCCGGCTTTGATCCAAATACAGAACCGCTGGCATCACTCCAGCGTTTTAAAATAAGGCCGCTAACGGTGAAGTATATACCACCTGCTCCGGTTACACCGGCAGCCGGTGTGAAAAATATTTCCGGGCAAGGCACTGTTATCGCTGGTATTAGCAACGGTAAACTCCGCCTGCAATTCCTGCAAACAACTGACCGGCAGATAATAGCCAGTAACAGTATCCGGAAAGGCGATCAGTGGATCGATATGCAAACGCATGGCGAAGGAAGCAAAATATTCCTGCTTACCGCCGAAGATCCGCAGATCAGCTTTGGCAGTTTCTTCCCTTCCTGGAACGGACCGGCAGCTTCCGGTAGTTTCCAAAGCCGCGGCAAAACGTTCACGGTACTGGCTGCTGAAAGTCTTACCAATCCCTTTCTTGCGGGCACACTACAGGAATGCCTGCCGGTTGCCGTGAAGCAGTTATCGGATAAAAAACTGGATGTCACCTATCAGACTGCCGCAGGAGATACCCTGAAAGGTACCTGGCAACTGGGGCCTGGCAATAATCATTTACTGCTAACGTTAACGTATATACCAAAACAGGCGGGATATTACAGCCTGGCAGTTACCGGTTTTGAAGGAGTAAAAAAAGAAGAGGTAACCGCCATACAGCTGCCTCCCATGTTTCAATACCAGCGCATCCCGGATCACCCGGTGATGCTGCCTTCTGCCATGATGCCGCAGCCATTGGCCATCATGGAAACGAAGGAGAGGATCGCTGTTTTTGTTTCCGGAACACCGTCCGATTTCCCATTGGATTGGGGAGAAGCAGGTACTTCGCCGATGGGATTTACCATTAAGAATAAAGAGAATAACGTACAGCCGGTAGCGTTATCACCGGTGCTGGGACTGGATGATTCCAGGCGTGCCGCCGGTCAGACTGTTACCCGTGAATTTGCACTGGGTGCATTGCCCTCTGGCTGGAACGATGCACTGGCGTATATATCAGACAGTATCTATAAAGTAAAGGACTATCGCATACAGGGACCCGTTTCTCTCACAGAAACTGTTTTCAATATTACAGACCTGATCCGGAACGACACCGCAGCGGGCTGGGCGCCGGAACTGAAAGGCTTTTACGATATCGAAGCAGATCCGAAAGTGACGCCCACCGTTGTGCAGGCTGCGCCGCTGGCAGTGGTTTCAGCGGCAGTGCTGGAAAAGGACGAAGCGTTTTTCATCAGCAGGGCGTTGCCTACTATCGAGTATACGCTGTCCCGCAGCGGGTTCCGCTGGTCGAGGGGCATTGCCGGCACACCGTTTAACAAAGATAAACAGTCGCTGGTGCTGAGCCCCTATCACTCGCAATTTACCACGGCATACTACGAGGGCTTGCATCAATTGCTCGGCGAAGCCAATCCCTGGCTAAAAGAAATAGCGCTTCCCGGAAATAATATCAGGTCAGCGAAAGGCTATTCAGTGAACATTCCCGCCTGGACACAGGAACTGGCAGCTTACCGTTTCACCAAAGATAAGAGCTGGCTGGGGGCCGCAAAGAAACATGCGAAGGAGTATATTGCAACGGAAGTATATGGCACTAAAACCGCACCATTAGGCAAGCAGCCTTTTTATAATGCATCTTTCTACGCCTATTGGTGGGATCTCACAGACCTTTATGACATCACAAAAGATACGTTCTTCCTGCGCGCTGCGGAAACTACTGCTTTTCAGACGCTGGCGGGAGTAAGGGTGTATCCGGAAGTAAAGGAACAGCTGCAAACGATTCATCCGGGCAGTACCTACGATGGCAACACTACGTTGTGGTGGAAAGGCGGAGAGAAATACCGCCTCGGGTTTCCAAGAAAGAAAGGCGATGCACCGGAGAAACAGGTGCCGCAAAGCCTCGTATCTCCCGTTGGACTCGGATTTGAGCAACCCTTTACATTCTTTGATCCGGGCAAGCTGGTGCGACCGGTATTCATGAGCAGCTGGGCGCCTCACCTGTTACGTTTATTTGCTGAAGATAACCGGACGATTTTTGAAATCTATGCACGCAATGCCGTGATAGGACGCTTTTCAAACTACCCCGGCTACTATGCCACCGGGTTTACTGATATTACGATGCGGCCGGATTTCCCTTATAAAGGTCCGGATGTGAGCTCTGTATATTATCATCATATTCCGCCGCATCTGGCGTTTACACTGGATTTCCTCATCACCGAAGCAATACAGCGTTCCCACGGGAAAGTGAGTTTCCCCTATGGCAAGCAGGACGGCTTTGTATGGTTTAATAACCGGGTATTTGGCGGAGGCAGCGGCAAAGTATTCGATGATGAAGGCGTGCGCCTCTGGATGAAAAGAGGACTGGTGCAAATAAACAACCCGGCTGTAAATTATGTCACCGCTATTTCTCACAACCGCTTCTGGTTGTTTTTACTCAATGAATCGCAAGAAAAAGTAACCGCTGATATTTTTCTTGGAAAGGAAGTCGCGGTGCAGGATAACGTAGTTGCTGCCTGTTATGTCACTGCCGCTGCTCCGCCGGCCACTGTTCCCGTGAACAACCGCAAACTGCGTGTGCCCGTTACCGGTAAGGGCTTTTCTGCCATCTCTTTCCCGCTGAAGATAAAGTACGAAGTGACAAGTATACCGCCGGTAAAGAATGGTATGCAGGTGCTGGATCTGGGTACAGGCATTGGCAAATGTTATGCCTTCAGGATACGTTCGCCCTTTGGATGGGATGCCATATACACCTACCTGGAATCGCCGCCTGAAGCGGGGTTGCAGACCAGCTTCCAACTGAATGGAGAAAGCCGTGTTATTACTGCCTATCCTTATGAAAGCTCGTTTTATCCCGTGAAAATATCAGCAGAAGCGGTGCTGAAAGTAAAGGTCACCACCGGAAACGGACAGGTGAAAGAAGGGATTGTCACATTTGATAACAACTGATCGCAATATGAAGCATTATTTTATCCTGGTACTATGTATGGGAATATCGTTGGAAATAGCTGCACAGCATAAAGAAGAAGCGGAAAGAGCTAAGCTCATTGCCCTTTCACAGGCAGGCGCCTCGCCTTTATATTTTTACCCGGCTGATACTGTGCCATTAATAGCCCCCGGCAACTTCAACAACCCGGCGGAATGCACCGTGCGCAACGGAGCGCCTCATTTCTTTCAAAAAGTTGCGTCAGGAAAACCGGTGATGATCGGGTTTATAGGAGGAAGCATTACGCAGGGTAATCAATGCTACCGGCCACAGGCCACCCGTTATATCCAGTCGATGTATCCATCGGTAACCATGAAAGGCATCAATGCCGGGGTATCCGGCACAGGCACTGATCTTGGCGCCTGCCGCCTCCGGGATCAGCTGCTGCAATATCACCCCGACCTGGTATTTGTGGAATTTGCGGTGAACGGCGCCTATACAGATGGAATGGAAGGTATTGTGAGACAGATACGAAAATATGATCCCACTATCGACATCTGCTTTATTTATACGATCCACAACGAACATACGAAAACCTACCTGGAAGGCAGCATCCCTGAAAACATTCAGGGCCTCGAAAAAATAGCGGATTATTATCACCTGCCATCCATACATCTTGGTATGGAGATCTCCGTGCTGGTGAAAGAAGGGAAGGTGGAGTGGAAGAGTGACAGTACGGCTATACCGGGCAAAATCATTTTTTCCCGCGATGGTATACACCCGATAACAGCCGGCGGCAACCTGTATGCAGCGGCTATTGCAAGAGGCATGAATAAGTTGAAGCAACACACCGCTATTTCTTCCACCACATTACCCGCACCACTGATAGCAAATAACTGGGAAGACGCGGGCATGTATGCCCCGCAGGATATTGCTGCATTCAGTGCTGGCTGGAGCCGCGTTAATACCGCTAATTCCCCGCAAAAGCAGTTTACAGGATGGTTCCCCTATATTATGAAAGCAGCGCAGCCAGGCGCTTCCTTTACCTTTAAATTCAACGGCAGCATGTTTGGCATTTTTGATATCGGTGGTCCCGAAATGGGGCAGCTGGAAGTAATAGTGGATGGTAAGCCGGCCAGGCTCGCGGATGCCGGTGTAAAAGGCGCCCGCCAGCTGAAGATAGTGAACGCAACAGATCCCAATGGCAGTAACGTAATTAACCGGTTCAATAACTTTTGCAATAATAGGTACCGCGGTCAATACGAGTTCATCTCCCTGGCGCCCGGTATTCACACCGTTACCATCCGGCTATCTGCTGAAAAAGCAGATAAAATAAAAATCCTGGGAGATAAACAACTGGAAGATATTACCAGGAATCCCGCTAAGTACGATAAAACCACGGTGTATATCGGGAAGATCCTTTTAAGGGGAAAGCCCCTGTAACAACAGCAACTTTTTATGGGAACATTCCCGTGAAATGGGAATGTTCCCAACTTTTTTAGCGGCCCTATATTTTGAAGTTACGATGCGCAGGCTGTTAATTTGAAGGATTAAAAACTGATACGGTATTAATTATTTCACGTTCATATGCGGTGCTTGTTAATCATACTTCTATTATTGCCTGTTCAGATTGCACAGGCAACTGATACCCTGTTGCTGCAAAGTCCGCATAAAACACTGTGCACAAAACTTTTTACAGCACACGGCGCCCTCCTGTACCAGCTGCAGGCTGGCAAGCAGTGGGTGATCATGCCATCGCGCATGGGCATCAGGGTAAACAACAAAACCACCGGCGTCCATGTGCAACAAATGACCATCTCCAGAAGGGAGATAATCCGGGAAACACATCCCACGCGGCTGAATGCAGCTGTAGCTAAACAGGAGGGCATTGCCTATACGATCGCCATAAAAGAGCCTGGTACCACCTATACCATAGAATGCAGGATGTTTGATAACGGCTGCGCCTTCCGTTATATAATAGATGGAACAGCAGATAAACACGTGCAGGAAGAATTAACTGCTTTTACTGTGCCGGCTTCATACGGTGTATGGTATTTTGAACGGAACAACAGCTGGAAACTCCAGTCGTATGCAGGGTTATGGCAACACTCTACCATCAGTCAGTTATCCACCGTGTCAGCACAAGGCCCCATTCAGGGAAAGCCGCTGGTGATTGAACTGCCACAAAAAAAATATGCAGTGATTACTGAAGCTGCGTTGTACAACTATAGTGGCATGCGGCTCAAAGCCTCCGCCAATGGCAGCTTGCAGGTGAACTTCACAGAAGGCGATACCGGCTTCGTGGTGAAAGGTACATTAGTTACCCCGTGGAGAACGATCCTGTATGCAGATAACCTCAACGCAATGGTGAATAACCAGGTGATTGAAAATCTGAATCCGCAGCCCGACAGCCGTTTATTTACCGATATCTCCTACATAAAGCCCGGTAAAAGCGTATGGAGCTGGATTACGAGAGATGAACACTATATGGAGCCTGCAGAAGAGATGCGGTTTATAGACGCAGCTGCTGCCCTGGGCTTTGAATATTCGTTGCTGGATGAAGGCTGGGAAACCAAATGGCCCCATAAATGGGAACAGCTGAAAATGCTGTGCTGCGATGCAGCAAAGAAAGGGGTACGTATATGGGTATGGAAAAACTCTAAAGAGATAAGAGACACCGCGCAGCGGGATGCTTTCCTCGACAGCGTAGTGATGGCGGGTGCAGCAGGCATTAAAACCGACTTCATGAACAGCGAAGCCCAAACATTGATCGCGTTTGAAGAGGACCTGCTAAAAGCAACGGCCGCCAGGAAGCTGATGGTTAACTTCCACGGCTGCCAGGCGCCTACCGGAGAAAGCAAAACTTACCCCAATGAAATGACCCGCGAAGGTATCCGCGGCATGGAACTGAATATTATGAAAGAACCGATCCCGGCATGGCATAATGCGGCGTTGCCTTTCACCCGGTTCCTCTGCGGGCACGGCGATTATACCCCCGGCTTTTTTAGCAACCGCGGACATACAACCAATACGCATCAGCTGGCGCTGCTATACCTGTTTAATTCGCCGTTTCAATGCATAGCGGAAAACCCGGTCACTTTGCTGGATAATGATATTTATAAACCCATTCTTCCACTGCTGAAAACATTGCCGGTAACCTGGGATGAAACCATTGTGCTGCCTGGCAGCGATATAGGCAGGATGGCCGCTTTCGCCCGGAGGAAGGGGCGCGATTGGTACATAGCCGTGATTAACGGAACTGACAGTGCCAGCACATTTACCCTGCAGCCATCTTTTCTCAGTAAAAAAATAAAATATACAGCAACACTGATCACCGACACGCCTGATGGCAACGCTTTTGCATCCACATCTCCGGAGATCAATGCAAAATATTACAGGAAAATAATGATACCCGCAACAGGCGGTTTAGTTTTACGGTTAGCAGCACATAATAATGAAAACGACTAAAGAACTATATGGTCATATCGGATGGTTGTGCATAGCCGCTAACATGGTGAATGCACAAAGCCAGGTGTCTGTAAACCAGCAGGATATTGTTATCACCACTGCCGGCCGGTCGTACGCATTTGCTCCGTCATTTGTGGTATTATATAACGCCACGGATCCCGGTATGGCGCTAAAGCCCGCCGGTATTAAAAAAGTTGAATACAATGTGCTTACCTGGAAAGTAGCCGATAGCGCGAAGGCCGATTTCAAACAAAAGAAAATAAATGCTTCGGTTGCCGGCGACGGCTTCGACGACAGGATACTGCGCAGCAAAAAAGAATACAGAACCGCGAATATATTTAACGCCGGGGAAAGAACAGAGATCGTCGCAGATAGCATTGAACAAAAGAAAGACACGGTTTTCTTCCGTTTCCCCTCTTCCCAAAAATTCCGGTTAACGGCTTATGTTATCACCTCCGCCAAACCTTACCCCGTATTGCAGTACAGCTTCCAGCCTTTGCAGGATGGCTATTACAGCATTGGTTATACCGGCGCGCCGGCATCTGTAAAGGAGAAGGCCACTGCCATATGGCAGCCACTGATCTGGCAGGAAAAGCGGATCCCGGATGCCGCCTATCTTACACCGGCATTTATGGCTACACTGCCCACTACCATGGTATACGACGGCGCTGCTACCATTGGTGTGCTGGCCGCACCGGAGTACCTTCCTTTTCAGCCGTTGCCCGTACTGGCTAACAGCCGGTTTGGTATTGCACTGCTCAACCCGCAGCAACAATTGCAGCCACAGGTATATGCACCTATACCGGGAGGTTACGGTTCCCGCATGAATGCCGGGCAAACATTCCGTTTCGGACTTCAGCTGGTAGCGGAACCACTTGCCATCAACAATACTTATGAACGGATTGCGGAAAAAGTATTTGGCTTCCGCGATTACCGGCACAATGATATCTCTTCGCTTAATAGTACGCTGGATAATATGGTGGACTATGCCATGTCCGGCTACGCCTGGTTCATCGACAGCCTCAAAGGCTGCGCTTACTCCACAGATGTGCCGGGCGCTGTGAAAAATGTTTCCAGTCTTAACCCGCTGGAACTGGCGCTGGTAAGAGATGATACAGCGATGTTTGAAAAGAGGGCGTATCCGTTAATGGAGTTTATGTTGTCAAGGGAGAAGTTTCTTTTCAGCCTTGACAGCATCCAGAAGATCCAGAGTCCTTCCCGCAGGTTAAAAGGTCCGGTAGCGCCATTGTCGGAGTTAGCGGCGCTCTATGAGCTTTCAGGAGGCACTAATGATTTTTACCTGCAAATGATGCAGCGGGAATATAACAACGACCGCATACGCAATCTGGATGTAAAAGAAAAAGGCAACAACTGGATTAACGCGATGCACCTGTACCGCGCCACCGGCAATAAAACCTACCTGGATGCCGCAGTAACAAAGGCAAAGCAATACCTGGAACAACGGGTGTACCAGCCACAAACTGCTTTTGATGATCCGTTCTCCGGCAGCTTCTTTTTCTGGCCCACTTATACCAACAGGTGGATAGAGCTTTTACAGCTGTATGAACTCACCGGCAATAAAATATTCCTCGATGCAGCAGTGCAGGGAGCCCGGAATTATACCATGTTCACCTGGATGTGCCCAGTAGTGCCCGACAGCCTGATCACCGTGAATAAAGGCGGGAAGGCGCCCATGTATTGGTACCTGCAATCCAAAGGACATCAGCCCATGTATTACCCCGAGGAAAATGCGCCGGCCTGGCGGCTTTCGGAAACAGGACTGACGCCGGAATCATCCGGTACCGCCACAGGGCACCGCGCTATTTTCATGGCCAACTATGCCCCGTGGATGTTACGCCTCGGGTATTATGCGAAAGACAGCTTTCTCCTCAATGTCGCCAAAGCGGCCGTGATAGGCCGCTACAGGAACTTCCCCGGGTATCATATCAACACTGCGCGAACTACAGCTTATGAAAAAGCAGATTTCCCGCTGCATGAACATAAAGAACAGAGCGTTAATTCTTTTCATTATAATCATATCCTGCCTATGGCTTCCATGCTGCTCGACTACCTGGTAACGGACACCTATATACGTAGCAAAGGAAGTATTCATTTTCCGGCTGCGTATATTGAAGGATACGCCTATCTGCAAAGTAATATGTATGGTATGCAGAAAGGATCTTTTTACCAGGATAAGGACGTGCAGCTATGGATGCCTGGAAGATTACTGCGCATCAGCAATACAGAGCTGAATTACATCGCTGCAAGGAAGGATCATAAACTATTGCTGGCTTTTACCAATCAGTCGGCACAATCCGTTACCGCCACGGTAACAGTAAACCCCGCATTGATAAAACCGGCCGCCGGAAGTAAAGTGATTTCATACACCGGCGCGGCGCCGCAACAAACCAAAGACAGCACCTTTGTTGTTACCGTACCCGCCAACGGCATAGCCTCCGTAGTGCTTCAGGATGTAACCTATGCAGGCACCGGATTTCAGCAGCAAATATTATCAGGGACCAATAACCGCAGCCGGGATTATACCAGGCTCAGCACCGGCAACGCACACGCGATGCTGTTTAAGTTCGGCAGTTACGGCAGGCGCCTGTATATCTACCTGGAAGACGATGATACCAAACTGAAAAATGTCTCCCTGTATTATACCAGTAATACCGGGAAAGAAGCAAAAATCACGGATACCACCTACCCGTTTGAGTTTACGGTACCATTACCGGAACAACAACCGGTGAAATTCCGTTTAGCCGTAACCGGTATAGATGGAAAGTTAACAGAAAGCAAAACAGTTGTACTAGGAGAAAAAGAATAATTATGTACAATACACCGGCACAGAAAATTTTCAGGACCACAGCAGCCATCTTACTGGCTGCGAGCATCCACGTGTCCGCTCAATCCGTACACGTAAAAGATTTTCATGCCATCCCCAACGATGGCCTGGATGATGCCAAAGGCATACAGGACGCACTGAATTATGCAAAAGCAAATAACATTCCTACCATATTATTTGACAGCGGCCGGTACGATCTGCTCCAGGTAAGTGCCACTGCATTGAACGCTTACACTGGTCTGAAGGAATATGCAGGGCTGCATTTACAGGGAGCTGCAGCAGCGGATCATACACCTGCCACCCGGCTGGTGAAGAAGAATCCGCAGCAGAATAACACGATACTGCCGCCGCATATGCGTTTCGACCAGTGCAATAACCTGGTGATGGAGAACCTGGTATTCGATAACGATCCGCAGTATGCTACCGCGGGAACAGTAGTGGAGAAAGACGCTTCGCATGCAGTGGTGCAGGTGTTTGACGGATTGCCGGCTGTAAACGGAATGGGTTGCTATACTGCTAACATATGGGACAGTGCGACACGTATGTTGAAACAGGTGTCCAGTCTTACTTTCGTTGATGAGATAGCCACGCAGCAACTTTACTGGCAACTGGAAACAAAGGAGCAAAAGAATTATATGCGGATGAACAACGCTGCCTTTGCATCACGGCTTGCCGTGGGAGATGTAGTGTCGTGGCACTTTGGCGGGCAAACCATGTTCCAGCTGGCAATAAACAACTGCGATGATCTTGTTCTCAGAAATATCTCGATGGTTAACATCGCAGGATTTGGTATCCATACTTACGACTGCAAAAACATTACCGGGCAACAGGTGGTATTCAAAGCCACCGGCCGGCAACTGGCAGTAGGTCCGCGCGATGCCTGGAAAATAAACAGCTGCGATGGCCTGGTAGCAATAGATAGTATGTATGTGGAAGGTGTTCGTTGGGACGGACAGAATGTACACAGCGCCTTCTTCCAGGTGAAGGAACGGCTCGCATATAATAAAATAAGGGTGTGGAAAAGATATACCGGCGTAGCGCCTTTCTTAAACGACAGCATCGGGTTTTGGAATGGAAATAACGCTGTCAGTAAAATGCCGGTGAGCTGGCAGCTGGAACCAGCGGGAGACGGTGGTATCTACGGCATCATCACCCTGCAGGATTCACTGCCTGATTTTGTACAGGCGGGAACGCTTATCACGGTGTACGAGTGGGACATTGACGACTACCGGTTGTCGCACAGCACCTTCAGAAACATCGCCGGGTGCGCCGGTGTTATCAAATGCGCCAAAGCTACGCTGCAGCAGGTTTCCTACGATCATATTATGTACCCTGCGTTGGTGCTGGGTACGGAAATTACCACTCATAATGAAGCCACTTTTCCGCAGGATGTGATGATCCGGGAATGCAGCTTTAACGCCAGCGGCTGGGTGTCGCGCATCGGTAAAGCAGGATTGGTGGGGATTGGCAACAGCGGCACGGAAGCAATGGCAATAGGAACCATACAGTTTGATCACTGTTCTTTTTCCAATGCACCTATCGGCATTAACGCAAGTGGTATTAAGGTGTTGAAAATTACCAATAATCATTTCGTCTCGGTGAATCAATCTTATAAAGTAAACAATAGTAACACCGGCCAGGTGATCTTTGAAAATAATACTGAACAATGAAGATGAAGAATATACTATTTGTGTTATTGCTGAGCCCTTTCCTGGTGATGGCGCAGGGTACTTCAAAGGCGCCGCTCAGTGGCGTATGGACGTTTGCGTTAGACCCCATGAGCAGGGGGATACAGGATAAATGGTACGCTGCGGATTTTGCTTCAGCAGGCTTTGATAAAGTACAGGTGCCACATAGCTTTTCAGTGGATAAGCGCTATTTTTTTTATACCGGAACGGCCTGGTATTTTAAGAAGTTCAATGCGCCTGTTGTGCAGAAAAACGAACGCACCTTCCTGCAGTTTGATGCCGTGTTTTATAAAGCAAAGATCTGGCTGAACGGGCAGGTGGCCGGCGAGCACGAGGGCGGCTATACGCCTTTTGAAATAGAGGTAACCGGCTTACTAAAAGATAAAAATACACTCGCCGTATCGGTGAATAATGCGTGGGATACTACCACTATTCCCGGGGCTAAGGCCAGCGACGCCAAAGAAGCGCCAAATGCCACCCAGCTATATGCCTGGATGAATTATGGCGGCATCACCAGGCCGGTGCACCTTATTACACGGCCTGCAGCCTTTATACGAAATATAAAGGTAGTGGCCGAACCGGATCTGAAAAAAGGGAATGCCCGTATACAGGTAATCGCTTCGCTGAAGGATTACCAGTCGCCCGATGTAAAGGTGAACATCTATCAATCAGGTAATAAAAATAACATCCGCTTTAAACAAATATCTGCCAATGCTTCGCAAGTAACACTGGAAGGCATACTGTTATCTGCGAAGTTATGGAACCAGGATGCGCCGCATCTCTACGAAGCTGAAGTGATTGCAGGGGCAGACACCATGCGGAAAACATTCGGTATCCGGCGGCTGGAAATTAAAGGCACGCAACTGCTGCTGAATGGTGAGCCTGTCCGCATGGGCGGTTGCAACCGGCCGCTGGATTACCCCGGATACGGTTCCCTTGATCCGGATACAGTGCTGGAGAAGGACCTGCAGCTGATCAAAAGCGGTAGTATGGAACTGTCGCGGATCAGTCATTACCCGGTATCTGAAAGTATGCTCGACTGGGCCGATAAGCATGGTCTCCTTATCATCAGCGAAGCCGGTAACTGGCAAATGACGCCACGCCAGATGGCCGATCCGCTGATGCGGGCAAAGTATCAGTCGCAGTTGAAGGAAATGGTGGAGCGCGACTGGAATCATCCCAGCGTAATCGCCTACAGCCTGGGAAATGAGTTTCAATCGCAAACACCGGAAGGTATTTCCTGGGTGAAAGATATGGGCGTTTTCGTAAAATCACTGGATGCCAGTCGGTTGGTCACCTTTGCCAGCTTTAATGTATGGCGCGAATTTGTAAAACGTCCGGAAGATGAAGCGTCCCTGTATGTGGACTTTATCAGTACCAATATTTATGGCAACGATCAGCTGCCACATCTCCAGCATATTCATGAAATATATCCCAACAAGCCGGTTTATATCAGTGAATTTGGTATGCGGCTGCCGCAAAGTGGAAAAGAAGAAGACCGTATCGCTTATTTCAGAAGGGCCATGCAGATCTTCCGCCAATGCGATTATCTCATAGGAGCTTCTGTATGGACGTTTAATGATTACCTGAGCCGGTATCCCGGAACAGATGCAAACGGTTACCGTGCATGGGGATTGGTGGCGCCCGACAGGACACTGCGTGCGGTGTATCCTGTATGGCAGGAGGAATTTTCTCCTGCTGTTATTGAACTGGTAAAGTTGAATGAAGATAAAGCCATTGTTAAGATCACTGCCCGTGTTGATTTTCCTTCTTATGTACTACGCAATTACCAGCTCAGGTATGGTAATAATTCACTGGAGCTGCGGACGCTGAAACCGGGTGAAAGCCAGGAGGTGACCATACCTGTTACCGGTAAGGCACTCACAGTAGCCTTGGTGAAACCCGGCGGGTTTGTAGTAGTCACAAAAAGTATAAAGGAATAATACACGATCAATAAAATTATAACCGTACAATCATGATACAATCTGGAGAAACAAACAGTCGCTCTTTTCCCGGCATAGCGCTTAACGCGGACCTGGTTATCACCGGTGGCGGCCTTTCAGGCGTGTGCTGTGCCATTACAGCGGCCAGGCAGGGATTAAAAGTAGTACTGGTGCAGGACAGGCCGGTACTTGGAGGAAATTCAAGCAGCGAAATCCGTTTATGGATACTGGGCGCCACCTCACATATGGGCAACAACAACCGCTGGGCGAGAGAAGGTGGCTTGGTAGATGAGATCCTGGTAGAAAACACGTACCGGAACCCGGAGGGTAATCCCGTTATATTTGATATGGTGCTGCTGGATAAAGTGAAGAAAGAACCTAATATCACCCTGTTGTTAAATACCGCCGTATATGCAGTGGAAAAAAAGGATGCCACTACCATTAGTTCGGTGAAAGCTTTTTGCAGCCAGAACCAAAAGGAATATTTATTAAGCGCTCCTTTATTTTGCGATGCCTCCGGCGATGGGGTAGTGGGCTTCCTTTCAGGCGCCGCTTTTCGCATGGGCGCAGAAAGCAGCGAAGAATTCGGTGAAAAATTTGCTCCTTCCGCCACGTATGGAGAACTACTCGGACATACCCTGTATTTCTACAGTAAAGATACCGGCAAGCCTGTAACATTCATCCCTCCTGAATTTGCCCTGAAAGACATTACAAAGATCCCGCGTTTTAAAACATTCAATGCAAAGGATTTCGGCTGCCGCCTCTGGTGGGTGGAGTATGGAGGCCGGCTTGACACTGTTCACGACACAGAAGATATCAAATGGGAGCTGTGGAAGGTGATATACGGCGTATGGGATTATATCAAGAACTCCGGCAATTTCCCGGAAGCAGCCACACTTACCCTGGAATGGGTGGGCGCTATTCCCGGTAAAAGGGAAAGCCGCCGTTTCGAAGGGGATTACATGATGAAACAGCAGGATGTGATTGAGCAACGTACCCATGAAGATGCAGTAGCTTTCGGCGGCTGGTCGGTGGACCTGCACCCCGCCGACGGCGTTTTTAGTGAGAAACCAGGCTGCAATCAGTGGCATAGCAAAGGCATCTACCAGATTCCATACCGGAGCCTGTATAGCAAAAATATCACGAACCTTTTCCTGGCGGGGCGCATCATCAGCGCATCGCATGTGGCCTTTGCCTCTACCCGTGTAATGGCTACCGCAGCATATGTATCGCAGGCTGTTGGAGTGGCTGCGGCGGTTTGTAAAGAGCAACATATTTTACCGGCAGACATTTTTAATAAGGGGCACATCGCCATTTTACAGCAACGCTTACTTAAAACGGGGCAATATATCCCCGGGTTAACGTTGAAGGATAACGAGGACCTGGTACAATCGGCCGTGATCACCGCATCCAGCGAGCTGGTGTTTAAAGAGTTTCCCGGTAAGCCGCTCCTGAAACCTTTAACCCTCTCCGTTGCACAGATGCTGCCTTTACAAAAAGGAGAGGTGGCGCCTTTTATTTTTCATGCAGATGCGACCAGCAACACCGAAATAGAAGTGGAACTACGCGTGAGCAGCAAGCGCGGCAACTATACGCCGGATATTACCCTGGCAAAACAAACCATTCCGTTACATCCTGGCAGAAACTGTGTGGACCTTCGCTTTAATACATCTTTAGAAAATACGGCCTACGCATTTGTTACTTTCATGAAAAACCCGTTGGTGCAATTGCATTTTACAGAGAAGAGAGTGACAGGGATACTGTCGGTGTTCAACAGCGTAAACAAAGCTGTTTCCAACTACGGCAAACAAACACCGCCCGAAGATATTGGCATGGAAGCATTTGAGTTCTGGTGTCCGCAACGCCGGCCGGAAGGGCATAATATCGATTTAAAATATCACCAGGGCATAAACTTATTCAAAGCAGAAAATATCCGCAACGGAACCGACCGGCCTGCATCCACGCCCAATGCCTGGGTAGCCGACTGGAACGATCCGCAACCCCGGCTGACGCTGAAATGGAATGCGCCGCAACAGATCAGTACCATCGATCTGTTCCTCGATACAGATTATGATCATCCGATGGAATCAGTATTGATGTCGCATCCTGAAACGGTCATGCCTTTTTGTGTAAGGCAGTACCGGATTAAAGATGCAGCTGGAAATATAGTAGCAGAGAAAACAGGTAATTACCAGACGCACAACCGTATTCAATTGCAGCAACCTGTTACAACGGATACGCTGGTCATTGAACTGGAACATCCGTCTGCCAATGTGCCGGCGGCATTGTTTGCGGTGCGTTGCTATTAACGGAGTGTTCCTTTTTATTCCTATAACATAAGTATGGAGGGCCTTCAGATCGCAGGATTTGGAGGCTTTTGTTGTAATTGGAATGAGACGCTATTTGTTAATACAGCAACGTTTGGAATTCCCAGTGTGAGCAATGTTTATTTAGACCGATAATTGCGACATATATCGCCATTAATTCACATTTATGAATACGAGAAAACACATGAAAGGCGCGTCATCATTAGGCGTGAAAATAATACGGGATAAATCCCTGGATAAATTTTCCGGAAAAGTCTTGTTTCCGGATAAACTAAAACAAGCCAATAAAGTTGTTGCCAAATTAAAATGGTAATCTGATAGTTTTATCAGCCGTACTAAAACCCTCATTCCGGCTTTCTTTTTGTGTCATCCACCCTGGTACAAAACATCTTCTATGACACAACCATTCCAGGTCGCCATCAGACAACCGGTACTCGATGATCTGAAAGCCCGCATTCTCGCTACCAGGTGGCCGGACGCAATAAATCCAGCCGGCTGGGAATACGGAATGAGCCTTTCCTACATGAAAGAGTTGGCTACATATTGGGCCCATGATTTTGACTGGAGAAAAACTGAAGACGCCATCAATGCCTGGCCCAATTTTATCATAGAAATTGATGGCTATAAAATTCATTACCTCCACGTAAAAAGTAAATACCCGGATGCTATTCCTATCATCATTTCCCACGGCTGGCCAGGTTCTTTCCTGGAAATGCTGAAAACCATTTCTTATCTCAAGGATAATGAAACACTGCCATTCGATGTAGTGGTGCCGTCACTCCTGGGGTTTGGATTTTCAGATAAGCCTGCAAAGGAAGGGATAAACGCCTCATTGATGGCCCACCTCTGGGTGAAGCTGATGGAAGGGCTGGGCTATGATAAATTTATGGCACAGGGAGGCGATTTCGGCGCCATTATCGCTACGCATATCGCCATGCGGCACCCGGACAAGCTGACCGGGCTGCACATGAACTATATTCCGTTCAACTATAAGCCGTTTATACCGCCCGGTGAAAAACTGACAACAGCAGAAACGGCTGCGCAGCAAAAAACCGCTCAGTTCTTCCAGGCGGAAGGCGCTTATGCCCAGGTACAAACAACAAAACCGCTCACGCTTTCATATGGCCTACAGGATTCTCCGGTAGGACTGTGTGCATGGATACTCCAGATCTTCCGCAGCTTTTCGGATCCCGGCGCAGTGCTGGAGCAGTTATTTTCAAGAGATGAACTGTTGTCGAATGTTACCCTGTTCTGGATCACACAAACGATCCATTCTTCTATGCGTTTATACCATGAGATCCGGAATGAACCGCTGGCGTTCGGAGAAAATGATTTCATAGAAGTACCTGTTGGCATTGCACACTATCCTTATCCCGTTAGCTTTCCTGCACGGAAATATGTTGAAAGAGGATATCATGTTTGCTATTGGAGAGAGATGCCAACAGGGGGACATTTTGCCGCCATGGAACAGCCTGAACTTTTTGCACAGGATGTAGGCGCATTTGTGAATACTATTTTATCAAAGTAGCAGTAGATACTTTAGGCACTCATTTTTCTCCTGGCATTTAAATATTTCCGCACCGGAATATCGTACAATACCATCACCAGGTAGGAGAAGCCCACCAAAAGGAGGGTGCCGGCGGTGATGATAAATGCCAGCTGCATGGTTCCGGGTTTATACGCCGTATAGTAATTGGCGAAGATCCATATCCCTGCATAATGTGTCATATAAAGCGGATAAGATATCTTCCCGGAAAAAACACACAAGTTTTTTAATCCGGAAGTAAGCCTCGCGCCAGTTCCGAGTACAATGAGTAAAGGGAAATAAAACAATACCACCAGCACTTCCACCAGCCAGTTCCATTGAAAATGAGGCATCAGGAACGGCAACATCAGCAAGGCCGACAGCCCGATGAAGCCCAGCCGGTTCTTTATAATCCAGCTGAAACGGAACACCAGCAGCCCGGCAAGAAAGGAATAGGAAATACGCACAGCGCCATCCCAGAAGTTATCTTTTCCCCAGCCACCCATCAGGTTCCCTGCATGATAACCGACTACGACAATACCCGCAGCAGCCAGCAGGGCTAATATGACCAGGTAGCGCCGGCTTAGTTTAACGAGAATAAGCGCATACAATATATTGGCCACGTATTCCCAGAACAGCGACCACGCAGGCGCATTAAAACTGAATAGGTTAAAACCCCGGTCCATCATAAGTGGAAAGGGAATCAGGAGGATACTGGTAAGAAAAAACAACGCTATTTTGCCAAATCCATATAATTCCGGGTGACCGCCGAACGGATCAAAAAGAAAGCCGAGCAGCCCCAATACAGACCCGAAAATAACCAGGGGATGTAACCTGATGATCCGCGATTTAAAGAACTCCCTGAACCCCATTTTGCCAATGCGGTTATCATAGGCATATCCAATCACAAACCCGGATAAGCAGAAAAAGAAGTCGACCGCCAGGAAACCATGTCCCACAAAGTTCTTACTGTAATCAGTATAAACTACTTCCATAAAATGAAAAACAACTACCGTTAAAGCGGCTATTCCTCTTAATCCATCCAATATTTCAAAATGCTGTTTGGTTCTTAGCAGATCCGGGTTCAATTTGTTCACGTTCATTAAATACTGTTATATATAGATGACAGGCTGCTTTACAGCCGCTAAAAGGCGGTAAATAAATAACATTATTTCTTAATTTCCTAACAATCAAAGCTGGTGTGCCTTTTGTGAACGGGGTTACTATAAAATATATAGTATGGAAACAACAGATATCACCGTTTATATCGACAATAAGCCTTACCGTTTTCACATCGACGTGGATTACGAGAATGACAAAACCACCTACCGGGTATCCACTGATGAGGAACACAGCGAAAAGCTTGATTTTATGCCGCCACACCTGCAGTTTAACGAAGACGGGGAAGTGACCCTGAAAGAGCGGCTGCATACGGTAGAGCAGGAGCAGATTGCGCGGCTTATCTGGCAGGAAATCATTGACAAGATGAAACCATGAAACGGTATGTGGCACGTTTGCCACAGCCTTGTCTCCGGTCTCAGCCATAGAAATGATCAGATGCCAATATAGTATCAAAATTTGCTAATCACTTTGAATTTTTTAGCAAATGATATTATAATTTGATCTCACTGTATTCCCGTTCCCACAGGGTGGTTTTAAAGTGAGGTCATTTAATGAAAACAACTGAAATCATCAGCGAAGAATGTTATGCCATCCGCCTGCAGCAGGGCGACGAGGTGGCTTTCCGTTATATTATGGACCGGTATTTTGCGGTCATTACCAATTTTGCGAAGAGGATTGTCGTGAATCATGCTATCGCGGAAGATGTAGCAGAAGAAACATTTATAAAATTATGGAACGATCATGCAAAGGTCGGTTCCTTTCAATCTATAAAGGCGTTTCTGTACATCGCCGCCAGGAATGCCTGTTTTAATGAATTGAGAAAAGAGAAAAACCTGCAATACCGCCATCATGCCTATGCCGCCAGCATGACGGGCGAAGCCGATTTCGTAGCCAACGAAATTATCCGCGCAGAAGTAAAAGCAGAGATATTAAGAGCAGTGAACAGTTTACCCGTAAAAATGAAAAGAGTATTCCAGCTCGGCTTCCTCGAGGGCTTGCCCAACCGCAAAATTGCGGAAGAATTGCAGATCTCCGTTAATACCGTTAAGGCGCAGAAATTCCGCGCACTGGAACTGGTAAAGGGAAAACTCCAGGGAAAAGATATTCTTCCCTTTGCATTAATAATACTGGCGGCATTTCACAAAGATTAATCCCCGTCTTCAAAAAAATAAAAAAAACTTTCTCCCCCACTAACCCGAAATGATCCGGGCAGTGTATCCACTATATAACGGCATTAATTTTTTCTCAGCAAAGATGTGCAGCCCGTGGCCCTGTAATGTGTGGTCGCAGTGGTCATGGCTGCATACTATTATTTTCTATGGAAGAAAAAGACGTACAACAGCTATTACATATCGCCGGACTTATTTACCGGCAGCGATCGGGGGAACTGGATGAAGCGGAGCAGGAAACGCTGGACAACTGGCTGGCAGCCAGTGAGCAAAACAGGCAGCTGTTCCGGGAACTTTCCAGTCAGGATCTGGAAGCCATCACGCGCAACGAAGCCGATCCGGCTAACCTGCAGGCATCTGTTGAAAGAGTATATCTGGCCACCGGCATTAAACCCGGACCAGCACGTATATATATAAGTAAGTGGAGAACCTGGAGATGGGCCGCTGCCGTACTTGTTCTTGCTGTTGCCGGCGCCGCCGGCCTGCAGCTGGCAAAAGAGAAAAGTAAACCAATAGCGGCCATCCATACCACCGATGTGGCGCCTGGTAGCCGCAAAGCCACGCTGAAACTGGGCAACGGCGCTACCATTGTCCTCGACGACGCGCAGAACGGCGTAATCGCCAACCAGGGCAAAACCGTGATCAAAAAATCGGGTAATGGCCAGCTGGTATACGATGCATCCGCATCCGTTACCACAGAAATAACTTACAACACCATTACCACACCAAATGGTGGCGAATACGAAGTAATACTGCCTGATGGCTCGCACGTTTGGCTGAATGCGGCTTCGGTGATCCGTTTCCCGGCAGCATTCACCGGCAATACCCGTAAGGTGGAAATTAACGGGGAAGCGTATCTTGAAATAGTAAAAAATGAAAAAGCGCCTTTCATCGTTGTTTCCGGCAAACACTCGGTGGAAGTACTCGGAACAAAATTCAATATCCATTCCTATCCGAAAGAAGAAGATATCACCACTACATTAATCCAGGGAAGTATCCGCATCGCCGCCGGTAAATATACCAAAGTGCTGCAGCCCGGTCAGCAATCGCTCGTGAACACCAGCACCAATAGCAATATCCGGCTGGCCACCGGCGTAAACATGGATGAAGTACTCGCCTGGCGGAATGGCAAATTCATTTTTGACGACGCCTCACTTAAAACAGTAGTGAGCCAGCTGGAACGCTGGTACGATGTAAATATTGACTATGCCGGTATGGAAGACTACCGCTTCAACGGCGAAATATCAAGGAATGTAAGTCTTTCGAAAGTATTAAAGATGATGGAACTCACCAGTAATATCCACTATAAAATAAACGACAGGAATATCTACATGACAAAATAAGCAAAGCAAAAGACAAAAAAACCGGAAGCGCGGGAACGCTGCCGGTTATCGTCAGGCTAATGGGGACTTCGTATCAATAAAATCCTTCAACCTTAACATCGCAAATGTATGAATTTTATCATTCATCGCAAGGACCATCTGCGCCTATCCAAACCGGTGCCAGGGAATTGCTTTATCAACCATTCCAAAGTACTCCTGGTTATGAAACTAACTGCTTTACTCTTAACAGGTATCTGCCTGCAGGTCAGTGCAACGGCCTGGTCACAGGAGGTCACCTTATCAGAGAGAAACGCGCCGCTAAAAAAGGTATTGCAGCAGATCAGCAAACAAAGCGGTTACACCTTTTTTTACGATGCCCGTTATCTCAACGAAGCCAAACGTATCAACCTTGATATCACCAACACGCCGGTAGATAAAGCCCTGGACGCCTGCTTCGCAGGCCAGCCCTTTACCTACGAAATGCTGGACCGCACCATTATTGTAAGAAGAAAAAAGACAGAAGAAAAAACGGTCGCACCAACGGCAGTTATCAGCTGGGTACTGTCGGGGAAGGTGATCAACGAAAAAGAAGAAGCCCTGCCCGGCGCTACCATCAAGGTGTTGGGCACACCCAAAGGCGTAGTAACAGACGTGTTTGGAAAATTCCTGGTAGAAATCGGCAGCGAAAACGATTCCCTGTCGGTTACCTTCATCGGTTATAAAACACAGATCATACACCCCGGCAATCAGAAAACGATCGTCGTAAAATTATTGCCTGACCTCGAAAACCAAAAACTCAATGACGTTGTGATCGTAGGTTTTGGTACGCAGAAAAAAATCTCTGTTACAGGCGCCGTATCCACTGTGAAGGTGAGCGAACTGCAGCAGTCTTCCACCGCCTCCCTGTCAAATACCATCGGTGGCCGGCTGCCCGGTATCATTACCCGCCAGAACTCCGCGGAACCGGGTTTTGACGCCGCCAGCGTATTTATCCGCGGCCTCGGCACGTTCACCGGTAACAAGTCGCCTCTCATCCTGGTAGATGGTATCGAACGCGATATGAACAACCTGAACGTACAGGAAATAGAAACCTTCTCAGTGTTGAAAGATGCGTCAGCTACCGCTGTTTATGGGATCCGCGGCGCCAACGGCGTAATCCTCATCAACACAAAGCGCGGCGCTGAAGGCCGGCCCATCGTTTCGTTCCGTACAGAAACCGCCCGTCTCACCGGTATGCGCTTTCCCAGTTATATCAACAGCTACGAATACGCAATCCTGGCGAATGAAGCCATGAAAAATATCGGCAAGCCTCCTTTCTATACGGATGAACAGGTACAGAAATACAAAGATCATTCAGATCCTTACCTGTACCCCGATGTAGACTGGATCGACGTAGTGCTGAAAAAGCATACCATACAAACCATCAATAACCTCAGCGTAAGAGGCGGTAACCAAACATTCCGCTACTACACCAATGTAGGTTATACGTTTGTTGATGGTCTTTATAAAGAAGACAAATCCGTTCCTTATAAAACAAATACCAGCTTAAAACGCTACAATTTCAGATCCAATGTAGATGCCAATCTCTCCAAAAATCTTACGATGGACCTCAGTCTTGGCGGCATCATTGAAAACGGCAACGCTCCCGGCCTGCAAGGCGGCGCCCCCGAATTATTCGATGCACTGAGATGGACGCCCAACAACGCTTACCCCATAAAAAATCCAAACGGATCCATCCCCGGGTTAGGCACCTTCCTGAATGAAAACCCCTTTACTAAAAGTACACAAACGGGCTATCAGAAAAGGTTCCGGAATACCATCCAAAGCTCGCTCGGCGCTACCTGGGATTTGTCGTCGCTGGTTACAAAAGGACTTAAACTGAGAGGACTTTTTGCATACGACTACTACGGCGCCATGACCACCGTGCGCGTGAAAAGCCCGGCGTCTTACCAGTACCTCGGCCCGGATGCCAACGGCGTAGACCAGTATCAGCTCATCAAAACAGAGCAGGCACTCGGCTACTATACCAACTCCGGCGCCAACCGCGCCGCCTACCTGGAAGTATCTGCCAACTACGACCGCAGCTTTGGCGATCACCGGATAGGAGGGCTTATATTAGGTAACCGGCGTGAATATGTAGACCTGCTCGCAGGAAGTTCTATCGGCAATATCCCTTTCAGGCGACAAGGACTCGCCGGCCGCATAACCTACGATTATAACTCCAAATATTTGCTGGAGTTTAACGTGGGCTACAATGGCTCGGAGAATTTCCCCAAAGGAAAACGATACGGCTTCTTTCCCTCCGCAGCTGCCGGTTGGCTCGTGTCCAACGAAAACTTCTGGAATAAAAATATCATCAGCTTCCTGAAAATAAGAGGCTCCTACGGACAGGTAGGCAACGACCAGATAGGCGGCGCCAGGTTCCTGTTCCAGACAACCATCGATAAAGCCCCCGGCCATACCTGGTTTGATCCGTACTATATGTTCGGCGCCAATCAAACCTACCAGACAGGCGCTTTCATGGAAAGCCGCATCGGTAATCAGAACGTGACCTGGGAAGTAGCCACCAAAGGAAATATCGGGGTAGATATGGAACTGCTCAACGGAAAAATTACCCTCACCGTAGATGCGTTCAAAGAACGGAGAAATGGTATCCTCATCGCACGTCAACAAATACCCATATCAGCAGGTTACCCGTCAGGGATTATACCTTATGCCAACCTCGGAATAGTGAACAATAAAGGCGTAGATGGAAACATCGAAATAAAAAACAAAACAAAATCAGGCTTCTACTATTCCATCCAGGGCAATTTTACCTACGCCCACAATGAAATAGTAGAAGATGATTCACCTGTAAGACCACTGGCCTACCAGAACAGCCGGGGGCAAAGCATCGACCGCCCCTTCGGCTATGAAGCCCTCGGCCTGTTCAAAGACCAGGCAGATATCGACAAAAGCCCTTCGCAATCAACGCTGCAATCGGTAATACGCCCCGGTGATATCAAATACCGCGACCTCAACGGAGATGGTAAAATAACACCCGACGACAGAACCTATTTCGGTTACGCACGCAACCCGGAAATCATGTATGGCTTCGGTGGCACGGTGGCGTGGAAAGGAGTAGACATGAGCATATTTTTCACCGGCGCAGCGAAAACAAGCTACCTGCTCAGCGGCCGCAGTTCGTATGCGTTTTCAGGCGGAGTAGGGAATTACAACGTGATGCGCGAAGTATACGACAACCGTTGGATACCAGGTGCAGATAACACCAACGCCAAATATCCTACGGTGATTGATATCAACAATACCAACAACTATGTAACCAGCACCCTCTACATGAAAAATGGCAACTACCTGCGCCTGAAATCTGCAGAGATAGGGTATACATTCACCAAAACCCTCACCAAAAGGGTCGGTATCAGCAGCGTTCGCGCATTTATCAACGGCACCAACCTCGCCGTATGGGATCATATCAGAATAGCGAATCCTGAAATTGATAACGGGGAAAGTCTATACCCGCTGCAAAGCAGCATCAATGCAGGGGTACAGGTAAATTTTTAAAGCATTAAAATCATTAGGATGAAAACGATCACAACATATTGTACGTTCCTGTTCCTTCTCCTGGCAGCCGTATCCTGTAAGAAAGACTTCCTGGATAAAGCGCCGGATGATGATCTCACTATTGCCGACGTATTCTCTAACCGCGATTACGCCAACAACTATCTCACCAACGTATACTCACACCTGCCGGATGAAATGGTATGGGCAGATAATAAAGATAATCCCTTTCATGGCGCCGCGGATGAACTGAAACAGTTCTACCCGCCGTCGTTTTGCAACAGCATGACGTCTGGCGCATGGGACCCTAATTCCACCGTGATTAATCCCTGGGCCAGGAATTATGCGGGCCTGCGCAAAGCAAATATCTTTATTGAAAATATCGACAAAGTACCGCTGGATCAATTCTATACAAAGGAAGCGCGTGACCGCCAGAAAGGAGAAGCTATTTTCCTGCGCGCATTCTATCATTTCCTGCTGGTAAGATTATACGGCCCGGTACCCATCGCCGACAGCAGCATTTCACTGGATACCGATTTCAAGAGCATCCGGCGGCAACCCCTGGAAAAGTGCGTGGCATACATCGTATCACAATGCGATCAGGCAGCTGCACTGCTGCCGACCCGTATTACCTCCGAAACAGAATACGGACGGCCCGCCAAATCTGCTGCACTGGCACTGAAAGCAAGAATGCTGCTGTACATGGCCAGCCCGTTGTTTAATGGTAACCCCGACTATGTGAATGTAAAAGACCATGAAGGCGTGTCGCTGTTCCCGGCTTACGACGCCAGCCGCTGGCAGGCAGCTGCAGATGCCGCAAAAGCCTGTATCGATCAGACACAGGCCGCCGGGTATGCGCTCTATACTTCTCCCGGTAATAACCCGGTGAAAAACTACCAGGAAATATTTTACATGAACAACAACCAGGAAGTATTCTTTGCCTATAATGATGGTACCTACGATGGTCTGGATGTTTATAACGAACCGCTTAGTCTCGCCGGATTTACTTTGCATGCGCCTACCCAGGATATCGTGGACCAGTATGAAATGGCAAACGGACAACGCCCTATCACCGGCTACACCGGCGATCATTCGCCCATCATCAACCCGCTGTCTGGTTATACGGAAACCGGCTTTACCGATACTCCCGGACCGGATAACCTGTATGTAGCCGGTACCAGCAATATGTATGTAGGCCGTGAACCACGGTTTTATGCCAGTATTAACTTCTCGGGGTCGGTGTGGAAAACGCGTACCGGCGGACTGGAATTCTGGTTCAAGGGGGCCGACGGAAAGCAACGTGCAGGCGGAGGCAATTACAGCGTAACAGGTTACCTGCTGAAGAAATTATCTGACCCGAATTTTGTTTTTAAACCACAGGAGAAAAGAACGCTGCGCACCTGGATCTTCTTCAGGCTGGGAGAACAATACCTCAACTACGCAGAAGCGTTGAATGAAGCACAGGGCCCCGTGGCCGATGTATATAAATATGTAAACCTGATCAGGAACCGCTCCGGGCTGCCCGCCCTGCCAGGCGGATTAGGCAAGGACGAAATGCGGGAACGTATTCATCATGAAAGACAAATAGAGATGGCGTTTGAATCGCACCGGTATTTCGATTGCCACCGCTGGAAGATTTCTGAAACAACAGATAACGCCAACATGTATGGATTAAATATCTATGCAGGAGAATCAAAAACAGATCCTGCTTTCTTTAAAAGAACCGTTTTTGAACGCCGGGTTTTTGAAAAGAAACATTACCTGTGGCCAATGCTGAAATCTGAAACTGATAAAAATCCTAATCTACTTCAAAACCCAGGATGGTAATAAAATAAACCGGATGAAAATAATACTGATGATGTTAATCCTCCTGCCACTGAGCGTGGTGGCGCAGGAACTGTATAAGTTCCCCGCGGATGCAGATACCCGTTGGATCAGCTTCGAGAACCGCTCCGGCGCCAAAGGGAAGGCAGGAATAGAAAACAAAGGCGCCAAAGGACATGCATGCGATACACTGAAAGCAGGTGGGAGTGTAACCTTACTGGATTACGCCGGCGCCGGAATCATTAACAGGATCTGGCTCACCACTTCCCATAAACCGGAAGCGCTGCGGTCCATTCATATCGATATGTATTGGGAAGGTGCGTCCAAACCCGCGGTATCCGTTCCTTTGGGCGATTTCTTCGGCATCGGGCTGGCACGTAGAACGCCGTTCCAGTGCGCCCTGTTTTCCGATCCCGAAGGACGGTCATTTAACAGCTATATCCCTATGCCTTTTAATAAGCATGCAAGGATAGTGCTGGTGAATGAATCAAAGGAAACGCACCTGTTGTTTTATGATGTGAATATCACCGCGCTGAAGCAGCCGCAAAAAGACCTGCTGTATTTTCATGCTTACTGGAGCAGTAATCAACAAACCAAACTGGGAGAGGATTTTGAAATACTGCCTGCCATCAAAGGGAAGGGCCGTTACCTGGGCAGCAATATGAGCGTAATAGCGGATACTGTGTATGGCAACACCTGGTTTGGTGAAGGCGAGGTGAAAATGTACCTGGATGATGATACACAGTATCCTACACTGGTGGGTACCGGCACAGAAGACTACATAGGCACCGGCTGGGGACAGGGTATGTTTGCGCACCTGTACCAGGGCTGTCCTATTGCAGATGCGGCAAAAAAACAATTCGCTTTTTACCGTTATCATATTCCGGATCCGGTTTATTTCCATAGTGGTTGCCGCGTGGTGATACAACAAATGGGTGGTGGCGGGAGAGACCAGCTGCGGGAAATTGTAAAAGCCGGTGCGCGTTTAAAAGTGGTAACCGTTACAACACCGGCCACCCTGGTTAAAATCCTGGAGGAACCTGGCTACCCGGATCTCTTCGATGAAAAATTCCCCAACGGCTGGGTTAATTTTTACCGGTTGGATAATTATTCTGCCACTGCTTATTTCTATCTCGATAAACCGGAAAATAACCTGCCGGCGCTGGCGCCGTTGAAGGAACGTTTGGCGGGTATACTGTCACCAACAGGTAAATGAATGTTATGAACTGGAACCAACTGGATCTGTGGATAGTCATCAGTTATTTATTGCTCATGCTGGGAATGTCTTTGTGGCACCGGCGTTTCTCGGGCTCCAACCTGGAAAACTTTTTCCTCGGCGGCCGGAAAATACCCGGCTGGTTGAATGGGATTTCCTACACGGCTGCCCTGGTAAGCCCGGATGCTGCTACAGGTTATGGCGGCCTCGCCGTGGTAACGGGCGCTTTTATTTCCTGGTGGTACCTGAGCAGGTTTGGACTCGCCTTGTTTTTTGGCGGCGTATTGTTTGCTGTTTTCTGGCGACGGCTAAACCTCTTCACCACGCTGGAGTTTTATGATCTTCGTTTTCCCCCGCGTGCGGCAGCAGCCATGCGCTTATGGATAGCCATCCGGACTTCTATGATAGCCATGCCGGCATGGACAGGCATTACGTTACTGGCGGCGTACAAAATAATGGGTCCTGCATTCGGGCTTACAAAGGCAGAAACACTTTACCTGGTAGTGCCCATTTCTTTCCTGTTTGTTTTCTTTTCAGGATACAAGGGAGTAGTGATTTCCAACCTGATCCAGATGGTGATATTTTTTGCAGGCACGCTTACACTGGCAGCACTCACGCTCGCGCATTTCGGCGGCGCTGCCGCCATGACGGCAGCGCTGGGCCATGCTTTCAATGGCACACATCCGGAAGTATTACAACTGATGCCACCCCACGAACATTCTGTATTTCCGCTGGCTGCTGCGATGGCCTGGATGGTGGGACAAAGTATTGGTTACGGTGGTGATGCGGCGCCAATGGGCGGCGCAATGGAAGGACAACGGATCCTGTCTACCCGCACACCGGCGGAAGCGCTCACCATGTACGTGGTAACTGCCATCAGCATGTTCCTGCTCTTGCTGCTGGTTACGCTTCCCAGTATATCCGCTGCCGTTATATGGCCGGAACTGCGCGTGGAAGGCGCCGACCGGGAGCTGGTATATGGAAAGCTCATGAAAACAATGCTGCCTGCCGGCGCTATGGGATTATTGGTAGCTGCTATGATGGCGGCCACCATGTCTACCGTTGGCGATAATCTGAACTTTGGAAGCCAGGTGCTGGTAAGTGATATTTACCGCCGCTGGTTTGTAAAAAAAGCCAGCGAAAAACACTACATGCTCATCGGAAAACTGGGAATGGCGCTGATCCTGTCGTTGGCGGTGGCAGTAGTATTCAACGTGAGCATTATCACTGATGTGGCCATTTTTATGTTGCAACTCAGTGCGGCTGAACTGCCGGCTAACTGGGCACAATGGTGGTGGTGGCGTTTCAACGGGGCAGCGCGTATCGCTGCATCCTTCGGTGGCGCTGCTATTTTTTGTATCGTGGTATTAGGGCCTAAACTATTAATGTACCTGCACGTTCCCTGGGCGCCGCAACTGGTGCTGCCGTGGTGGTGGCAAACGTTGGTAGTGATGGCGCTTACTACCGCGCTGTGGATTACAGTAGCGTTGATCACACCACCCGATCCGGCTGAACTGCTGCATTCATTTTATGAACGCGCGCGTCCACTGGGTTGGTGGAAGCAACACAGCGGCAATATGATACAACCTATTGTGCGGGGAATGGGTATTGCCGTAATTGGTTTTGGTGCAACGGCTATGCTGATCACAGGGTTAACACAGGCTTGGTTTGCACGTTACGTGTCATGTGCCTGGCTGTTGTCCGGTTCGCTGGTGTTATTTTTTGTTTTTAGAAAGATGGCCAACAGGTACCTGTCGTGGCTGGCCGCCAGGGCAACGGTGAGCAGGGCTGTACTGGAGCAGCAATCCTTCGAATCTTTATCTCAAAAAGTATAAAAAAATAATTATGTCTGTTAGAAAAGAAGTCAGGACAAAAGAAGAACATGTACTATACCTGGGCGATTGGGTATTTCACCTGGGACCCACGTTTATAGAAACGCCGTTTGGCACAGAAACAAAAGACGCAGATCTGCATTTCTATGGTGAGCGCTTAACAGAAGCACTGGAACATGTAGCGGATGTTACCACGCTTGCCAACTGGGAGCTGTACCGCCTTGCGCCGGGTAAGCTGGAAGCCTTCCTGGAGGAATCTGTAAGTCTTATTATCAGCGATGTGGAGGCAAAATGTTTCCATCTTTATCCCAGCTTTTTCGACCGCTCCCGGCGGGAAAATAAAGTGGTTACATTCCCCGACAGGCTTACTCTCATTAAAGAATGGATCAATGATGGCGGCGGACTGATGATGCTCGGCGGATGGTTGTCGTTCAGCGGTGTACAGGGCAAATCAGGGTGGGGCAGGTGTACACTCACAGATGCGTTGCCCGTGAAATGCCTCGTTACTGAAGACCTGGTAGAGTCCTCCGCAGGGTTTACTGCGGAAGTGTTGGCGCCTGATCATCCTGCGGTGAAGGGCTTGCCATGGCATACGTTCCCGCCAATATTTGGTTACAATGAAGTAAGTGCCGCTGGCACCGGGGAAGTGCTGGTGCGTGTAAAAGAAACCGGTCACCCGCTGGTGGTGGCCGGCAGCTATGGAAAAGGCAGGGTGTTGACCTACATGTCTGATCCCGCTCCGCACTGGGGAATCAACTTTGAATTATGGGAAGGATATGATGCCTTCTGGCAGCAATCACTGCAATGGGTAAAGAAACAAAACAGGTAATTGATGAACCGTTCCATATTACGCGCAGGAACAGCCGTAGCTGATATCACCCCGCCGCTGGAAGCCGGATTGCTTACCTCTTCGGTAGAAGGGCGTTACGATCCGTTTACGGCAGTGCGGTTGCCGCTGAAAGCCAGGGTGCTGGCGCTCACCACCACAACCACTACCGTCGCACTGGTATCGCTTGACCTGTTAGGGTTAAGCGATACCGCTACCGGCGGGTGGAAAGCATTCAAGCAGGGGTTGTCGGATGAAATATTGCCGGAGCACATTATTATAACGTGCACGCATACACACAATGCACCGGAATCGGTAGCCTTATCGCAATTGTATTTAACACCGGTATATCGTACATGGTTACACGAAGTACAGCAGCAAATACGTAGTGCTATTTATACAGCGCTGAAAGAGGCGCGCGCATGTACCATCGGCGTCAGCAGCGGTGTGCTGGAAGGATTCTCGCTGCAACGCCGCATACCCACGCCGCAGGGCATCGTGATGTCCGATTCCATGCAGCCCGTTACACCGGAACTGATGCGCCGCGAACCGGCAGACCGCCGCGTACATACGCTCCGGTTTACCGGGGCGAACGGGATCATCGCAACGGTGGTGCATGCAGTTTGTCACCCTGTGCATGAAATGTGCCTGCCGCATGTATCGCCCGATTTCCCGGGGGAGCTCTGCAACGCGCTGGAAGCCACCGGCAATAATGGCATGGTGATGTTTATCAATGGCGCCGCCGGTGATATCAATCCGCCTACGGTATCCGGAGGGCCCGCCACTGCAAGGCAACATGGCGCCGCACTGGCCGCAGTGGCGCAACAGGATACCTACAGCGAATCGCTGGAAGGCAATAGGCTGCTGTTCGCACATGATGAAATTACCTTTGGAATACGTGCCGCTGCCGTCATCAACAAAGAAGATGCGCATGCAAGGGTAAATGTGATCGCTATCGGAAAGCTGGCCATCGTCTTTCTCCCGGGTGAACCATTTACCACTACCGCATTGGAAATAGAAAGCGCGTCTCCATTTACGCATACACTCGTCGCGGCATATGCCGAAAATACCATCGGCTATATTCCGGATATAAAAGGATTCGCCGAAGGAGGATATGAAGCCGGGCCCGGTAAGTGGTCATTCCTGGAAACCGGGGCCGCTGCTATGTTACAGGCCACCGCTGTCCGCCTGCTGAACCAGTTAAAAAACAACACATGAAAAAGAAAATACTGCTGAGTGCCCTGGTATGCCTGTTGTACAGCTGCATACAGGTATATGCGAAAGATAAAACGCTGTTGTTCTGCGGCAGCAATAAAAACGGTCTCTATTTCCTTTTAACACAGGAAGGATATAAACTGAAACAGTTCAGCACTCCCGCTGCTGCCATTACTGCTGCCGCCGATGGCGCGGCGGTATTCATCGTATCAGACACTTACCCCGCAATTGATCCGGAAAAGCGTATTACGGAAGCGTTGCTGGCTGCCGCCAAACAAAAACACCTGCAGCTATATGTTGAATACCCCGCTGCATTCCCGGGTCTCGATATTCCTGCAAAACCGCTGGAAACGAGGCTGGAACGCGGTGTGGTAACTACCGGCGATTTCGGTGCGCCGTTACAGCCCATGAGCATACTGGGTATCCATAACTGTTATATCCTGCCGGTGAGTGCCAATGATCCGTTGATTGTACTGGCTAAAGTAGTGGGGTTCGATAAAGCAGAATATGGCCTGGACAGCACCAAATCATATCCGCTGCTGTTTAAACAGGACGGCGCTTTTATTGCCACCACTGCATTGAGTAACTTTGAGCGCGGACGATATGGTCCCGCGGCTTCCATAAAACAGGTGTGGACGTATATCCTTGCCCGTATGACCGGCAGCCCGCACCTCGTTATAAAGCACTGGCCAATGGATGTAAAGCCCATGTATGGCCGCAACGCGACACTGCCCGGCAACGCAAGGCTCAACGCCATCCGGAAGGGAACCGCCTGGTTCTTTCATGGCCGCTTCTTTGTGCATCCGGCCTGGCAAAAAGAATGGGAAGAATACAACTCCCGCGAAATGCCAACAGGCCCGCCAATAAGTGCCGATAAGCCCGATGGCGACGGCTCGCTCGGCATCATGGAGGGACATACCTCCACCATCAATTACGATGGTACCCAGCAATACCGCTACTGGATGCGCGCAGATGTACAGGGAGAAGTAAGCATGGCCCTTTCTGCCGCAGGCAGGTTGCTGAATATTAAAAGCTATCAGCAGAACGCCGTAAATCTTATTAACTATACGTTGAAAACCTCCAATATGAGGGCCGGCCCAAAGCGGGATCCCAACAGTCCCGCCTACGGCCTTATAGGCTGGGCAACGCCTAACCCCACCACCTTTTACGGAGATGATAATTCAAGGGCCATCCTCGGTATTATTGGCGCCTCCGCTTATATGAATACCAACCAGTGGGACCAGGAGATGGCTGCCGCCATACTGGCTAATTTCAGAACCACGGGCAAAGATGGCTTCCGCGGCGAACGGCTGGAAGAAAAAGATATCATAAAAAACGGCTGGCAGTTTTACAGCAACCGTTCTTTCGTACATCCGTCCCCGCATTTTGAATCGTGGATGTGGGCGCTGTACCTGTGGCTTTATAACAAAACCAGGTATGAGCCGCTGCTGATCAAAACAAAAAATGCCATCCGGGTGACCATGGAAAGTTATCCTGACAACTGGCGCTGGGGCAGCAGCATGCAAACACAGCGCGCACGCATGATCCTTCCTTTAGCCTGGCTGGTAAGAGTGGAGGACACGCCGGAACACCGGCAGTGGCTCGACAAAATGGTGACCGAAATTATGAAGTACCAGGATGAAAGCGGTGCTATCAGGGAAGAACTGGGCGTAAAAGGGAAAGGAATGTTCAACCCGCTGAACACCAATTCTGCCTATGGTTCCGACGAAGGCTCCCTCATTTTTAAAAACGGGGAAAAAGTGTCGTGTCAGTTATACACCTGCAATTTTGCACTGTTTAGTTTGAATGAAGCCGCGCGCGCAACAGGCAATAAAAAGTACCAGGAAGCCGCCGGTAAATTGTCGGCCTATCTTACCCGCATACAGGTACAAAGCAATAAACATAAAGATCTCGACGGCGCCTGGTTCCGTGCATTCGACTACGGGCGGTGGGACTACTGGGCCTCCAATTCAGATGCAGGCTGGGGTGCCTGGTGCACGCTGAGCGGCTGGATACAAAGCTGGATCATCACCTCGCAGATCCTGATAGAACAACAGCAGAGCTACTGGGAAGTAACGCAAAAGTCAGCGATCAGCGAACCCGCAAAATCATTGATCAATACCATGCTTAAATAGTTGTATGAAGATGAAAATACCTTTGCTGTTGTGGTGCCTCGCCGGTTGTGCGTTATCCTCCCGGGCAAATATCCGTTTGCCGGAGGTGCTCAGCAGCAACATGGTGCTGCAGCAGCAAAGCCAGGTAAAGTTGTGGGGATGGGCTGATCCGGGTGAACACATCTCCATTACCACCTCGTGGGATCAGCAGGTATACCCCGTCACCACAGCCGGTGATGCCGCCTGGGTGGCTACTATTACCACGCCGGCAGCCGGCGGCCCTTTTACCATTACGCTGAAAGGAAATAATACCATCACGCTGCAAAATATCCTGTTGGGTGAAGTATGGGTATGTTCCGGGCAAAGTAATATGGAAATGTGCGGAAACTGGGGACTGAAAGACATCAAAGCCATTCAGCCGGCTGCCGGTAACAACAATATCCGGTTCTTTAAAATTACCAAAGCTACCGCCGCACATCCACAGGATCGCCTGACCGCGCAATGGGTTGCGTGCGACAGCACCGCACTGAATACTTTCAGCGCTGTCGGCTATTTCTTCGGAAGGAAATTAAATGAACAACTAAAGGTGCCCATTGGGCTCATAGATGCCAGCTGGGGCGGTACCGCTGCGGAAGTATGGACGCCGGACAGCATCGTAAAGAACAACCCGGTGTTAAAAGAAGCAGCTACGCATATATTGCCCAATGGCATGTGCCCGCATTTGCCGGGTGTGGCCTGGAACGCCATGCTGGCGCCAGTTACACGATATGCCATTGCCGGCGTTATCTGGTACCAGGGAGAAAACAACACCGGCACCGCGGCCACTTACCGGCTTTTATTTACTTCCATGATAGATGCCTGGAGGCGTGCATGGCAGCAGTTGCTCCCTTTTTATTTTGTACAGATAGCCCCATTCAATTACCGCGAAAAAAATACCGGCGCACTGCTCAGGGAAGCGCAGCAACAAAGTATGCAACATCCCAATACCGGCATGGTTGTCACCACCGATATTACCGGCAACGTATACGATGTACATCCGGCCAATAAGCATGATGTAGGCTACCGGCTGGCCGACTGGGCGCTGGGGGAAACTTATCACCGCCAGGGATTTAGCTACAAAAATCCGTTGTTTAAAGAGATGATGATAAAGAAAGATAAAGTGATCATCTCTTTTGAAAATGCGCAACAGGGACTATCAGTAAGAGGCGATAGCCTGACGGAGTTATTTATTGCAGGAAACGACCGGCAGTTTTACCCCGCCCGGGCTACTGTGAAAAAAAACACACTGATGGTATGGAACAATAAAGTGAAACAACCCGTGGCTGTGCGCTACGCTTTCAGTAACACCGCTATTGGTAACCTGTTCAGTAAAAACGGTTTGCCCGTAGTGCCTTTCCGCACCGATCACTGGGAGGTGCCAACAAAATAAATTTATCCGCATGAAACATTTTGTTTTCTTATTACTCATGATATCATTCGCTGGTTTACAGGCGCAGGACCTCGCCGGTCTCACGCTCATCAAAGAGCATGTAACCACAAAACGGATCAGCAGTTACGACAAGGCCGGTGGTCCGAACGACAACCTGCAACACATTGAAAACGGCGGTAAAAGAACCCTGGTGGATATCAAAGGCGCCGGCATTATTAATCATATCTGGATCACGATGTGGCCCGCCCCGGATAAACTGAGCCGCAACGATGTGATCATCCGCATGTATTGGGACGGGAAACCATATCCTTCCGTGATATCGCCCATCGGTCCCTTTTTCGGACAAGGCTGGAACGAATCTTACCCTTTTACATCATTGCCACTGGCCGCTGCACCAATGGATGGTACCAGCCTGGTGAGCTATTTTGCCATGCCTTTTTCCAACGGGGCAAGAATAGAAATAGAGAATCAATCAGGTACGGAAATACAACCTTTTTATTTTTGCGTGGACTATGTGGAAATGCCCAAACTGCCCGCCAATACCGGCCGCTTTCATGCCTGGTACAATAAACAACTCATGGGATCACAGGATAGCATAGAAAACGAGCATTGGGTCTTTGGCCCCGAAGGACAAAATACCGATGGCCGCAATAATTATATAATAGCAGATATCAAAGGCGAAGGGCATTTCGTCGGCGTAAATTACTATGTGCAATCGCCCACACCTTTATGGTATGGAGAAGGGGATGATATGATTTTTATAGATGGAGAAACAATACCATCCCTCAATGGTACCGGTACGGAAGATTATTTTAATACCGCCTGGGGCCCCAAAGTATTATATACGCACCCGTATTTCGGGTATGCAAGGGTGAACAACGATATCGGTACACTTGGCCGCACGCATCTTTATCGCTTTCACATCACCGATCCTATCTATTTTAATAAGTCGCTGAAGTTTACCATCGAACATGGTCATAATAACGAGATGACACTCGATCTTGCCAGTGTAGCCTATTGGTACACAAAGGAAGCGTTGCCGGTACCGGACATCCCGGATGCCAAAGCCCGAAAGCCCATGCCCGCGATCAACTCATACGATATCCACCGCTGGCGCAATGAGTGGCGGAAAAACAGGGGCAAGGATCCGAAGTTATGGAACTAACTATTTCATCATCATACATCTTACTAAATGAAAAATATATCCTGGTTATTACTGCTGCTTTTTAGTATGTCTTGTACGGGCAAAGCAAAAGACTCCACCGTGGCGCCGCCACCGGCGCCCGCAGATACCACCTTCTCCAATCCGCTGCTGGATGGCGGCGCGGATCCCTGGGTGTATAAAAACGGCAATGCTTATTATTTTCTTTGTACCAATGGCGGAAATATCACCATCCGTAAAACCGCCGCTATGTCGGAATTGAGAAATGCCATTCCCAAAGTGGTATGGACGCCTCCCGCTACCGGCGCTAATTCAAGAAATATCTGGGCGCCGGAACTGCATCGCCTGCAAGGCAAATGGTACCTGTATTATACAGCCGGCGCCACATCCGACCTGGCTACGCAGCGTTTGTTTGTGCTGGAAAATGAGGCCGCGGAACCATTGGAGGGTGTTTGGAAAGACAAAGGAAAAATAGGCGATCCGCAGGCCGACTTTTTCGCTATCGATGGTACGGCGCTGACTTACAACAACAAAAACTATTTTATCTGGAGCGGCCAGATCTCCGGGAAAGATATCACACAACGCATCTACATCGCCGAAATGGAAAATCCCTGGACCCTCAAAGCAGGCAGGGTACAGATTTCCATGCCGGATTATGACTGGGAAAAACACGGTTCACCGGTAAATGAAGGCCCGGAAATACTGAAAGGCCCTGATGGACAGATCATACTGATCTACTCTGCCAGCAGTTGCGGCACAGATGACTATGCACTCGGTATGCTGCGCCTGAAGAAAGACGGTGATCCGCTCAATCCTGCACACTGGACCAAAGCCGGCCAGCCGGTGTTCACGAAGAGCGTTATCAACAGCGTATTTGGTCCCGGTCACAATGGCTTCTTCAAATCGAAAGACGGAAAAGAAGACTGGATCATTTATCATGCAAATCCTCATGCCGGCCAGGGCTGCGGCGGCGCACGGAGTCCGCGTATCCAGCCGTTTACCTGGCGCGCCGATGGCACTCCCGATTTTGGGGAAGCCCTTAATCCTTATTATAAACTCAAAAAGCCCTCAGGGGAATAATACTATGGCTGTTTTTTTAAAAGAAGGGAAGAGCGAAGCGGCATTAAAAGCTACCGATGCCCGGGTAAAGGAAACGGTAGAGAAAATGATCAGTGAGATAGAACAGCACGGCGACGCTGCCGTGGTGAAGTATTCCGCTTCCCTGGATCGCTGGTCGCCACCTGCCTTTCTGTTATCGGCAGCAGCTATCCGGGAGATTATAGCACGCACACCGGACCAGGTGATCCGCGATATCCAGTTTGCGCAACAGCAGATCCGTTTTTTTGCGGAGCAGCAACGCGCTTCCATCCGGGATATCGAAATAGAAACACTGCCGGGCATCTTCCTGGGGCATAAAAATATCCCGGTCAACAGCGTAGGGTGTTATATTCCCGGTGGAAGATACCCGATGGTGGCCTCTTCGCACATGAGTATCCTCACCGCAAAAGTAGCCGGCGTAAAACGGGTCATCGCCTGCACGCCACCTATCAACGGCCAGGTGCCGGAAGCCACTGTTTGTGCCATGCACCTTGCAGGAGCCGATGAAATCTACATTTTAGGCGGCGTGCCTGCACTATGCGCCATGGCAATAGGCACCGGGTCCATCACCCCGGTGGACATGATTGTAGGGCCGGGAAATGCCTATGTAGCAGAAGCCAAACGGCAACTCTATGGTAGGGTAGGCATCGACCTGTTTGCCGGTCCTACGGAAATACTGGTGATTGCAGATGAAACCGCCGATGCGGAAATGGTGGCCTGCGACTTATTAGGGCAGGCAGAACATGGCCCCACCTCTCCAGGTGTGCTCATCACCACTTCTGAACAGCTGGCCCGTGAAACCCTGGTGGAGATAGAAAGACAGCTCAACTTTTTATCCACTGCGGACATCGCAAGGGTGGCCTGGGAAAATAATGGTGCCGTGATATTGGTAAAAGACGAAGCAGAAGCCATCGCCGTAGCAGACGAACTGGCCAGTGAACATGTGGAAGTGCTCACCCGCAACCCCGGTGTATTCCTTGAAAAAATGACCAACTACGGCGCCTTGTTCCTGGGACCTGAAACCAATGTAGCTTACGGCGACAAAGTGATTGGTACCAATCATACACTGCCCACCCGCAAAGCGGCAAAGTATACCGGCGGACTATGGGTAGGTAAGTTCCTGAAAAATTGTACCTATCAGCGTTGCACGCCGGAAGCCAGCGCTATGATTGGCGAATATGCCATGCGGCTGTGTGAACTGGAAGGATTTGCGGGACATAAAGCACAGGCTGCCCTGCGCGTAAAGCGTTATGGAAAAAACTAGCCCGTTTTGGCCTGCACGTATACCTTCTGGTATTGCAGCGGCGTTTTGTGTGTGAGCAGTTTGAACTGCCGGTTGAAATTGGAGAGGTTGTTGAATCCACAGGTATAGCCTACCTGCGACATAGGCAGGTTGTTTTCTATCAACAGTTTACAGGCATAGCCAATGCGTACTTCCATTAAAAACTGCCAGTACGTTTTCAGTGTCCTGGATTTGAAATACCGGCAAAAGGAATTGGGGCTTACGTTGGCCGCCGCAGCCACTTCTTTGAGAGTGATTTTGTTACGGAAATTATTGAAGGTATAATGATAGATCTTGTTGATGTTATCGGTGTTGATGATGTTGTAGGAACTGGCGAAACCAATGCTCGACAGCAGGGTACAGTCTTTTGAACCGGCGATGGTGTCCAGTATGTTGAGCAGGGAGGTGATCCTTTGTACCTGCCCGGCTTTGAGGATGTTCTCCATTTCCCGGCTGATCAGTTCACGGGTAACGCCATGAATCCGGATGCCGTGCCTGGCTTTTGCAAGCAGTTCTTTTATTGCTGTCAGTTCCGGCAGGTCAAGGAAACCGGCGCCCCAGAAGTGGTCTCCGAAATGTATGGCAATGGCTTCTATCTGCAACCCGGGTTGATCCTGGAAGTAAATGGCATCGCTCCGCCACATGTGCGGAAGTTCACTGCCCAGCAGCACCAGGTCGCCATCTTCAAATCTTTCCATACTGTCGCCCACCAGCCGCATACCGCTGCCCTTGCGGATCAGCGTAAGTTCAATTTCCGGGTGGTAATGCCAGTGATTATAAAGGTAAGGGTAGATGTCTTCCCGGATGCTGAACGAATAGTTATGGCCGGTGTCAACCTTACGCAGAATCGGTTTCATACAACGGAATTATATAATGAAGCTAATACAATTTATGATAGTTGCAAAACACATACACCCGCTGAAATCATGCGTGACAACGTATTTACGGTATACCTGCCTGCTGGTGCTTGTCCTCTGTAAATCCGTGCTGCCGCTTCAGGCTCAGCGCCTCCCCGTGATACCTGCCGGCGCCGATGCATACCGGATGTGGGACAAATGGCCCTCTCAACGGTTCGGAATGCGAACTTATATGAGAAGTACCTACGACCGCTCCGGCAGTAATGAAGCGGCCGACGCCAGCCACTATCTTTTCATGAACGGCGAAACGGATAACGTTACATTGGATGTAACGGGAACGGGTATACTTTATTTTTTTCGTACCAACCACTGGCATGGAAGTCCCTGGCATTTCACTACGGACGGACAGAAACATACCATAAAAGAAACGGCTACCGAAGATCCTGTAAATGCCCTCCGGAACATTAAAGCAAGCGCCTTCATCCCGGCTGCGCCGTTTCCCCGCCCGCTGGCCTGGACCTGGGGCGACACCAAAGGAGCAGACCTCATCTGGACACCTATTCCATTCCGGCAATCCCTGCGCATCGCGTATTCCCGCACACACTACGGCACAGGGTACTATATTTACCAGTTGTTTGCCAACCCCCGCAATCTTTCACAACGCATCAACAGCTGGGATATAGAAAAAGCACCCGACAAAGACGTAGTAGCGCTGCTCAGTAAAGCAGGGCAGGATATTGCACCGGTACATATACCAACCCGCCAGGGAACGGTAGCGCTCAACCAGGAAAAGGTAACGTTGACGGATATACGTGGTATGGCGGTAGTAAGGGCCCTTAAATTCACTATTCCGCTTGCAGACGCGGAAAAACTGGAAAGACTCCGCCTGTTGGTTACCTGGGACGATGCCTCCCTACCTTCTATAGATGCGCCACTCAGCCTGTTCTTTGGCGCAGGTACCCTGCACAACGCGGGCGCCCGGGAATACCTTGTAAAAGGCTTTCCTATCAATATCCGCTATGATAGTATCCGGCAAAATGTAGTGCTGGCCTGCTACTATCCGATGCCATTCTTCAAGGCGGCAAAGTTTGAACTGGCTGGTATCACACCCGGGGAGACTTTCATTAACTATGAGATTCGCTACCAGCAACAGCAATTGCGGCCCGCATTCAGCAGCTATTTCCATGCTACCTACCGCAATTTTCCATCACCGGAATTGGGAGAAGATCTAACGTTGCTGGATACACGTGGAATGGAAGGCAAATCCGAATGGTCAGGCAATTTTGTTGGCACCTCTTTTATTTTTACACATAGCGGCGATCTCGGCACGCTGGAGGGAGACCCGCGTTTTTTCTTCGACGACAGCCAAACGCCGCAGGCTCAGGGCACGGGTACGGAAGAGTGGGGTGGTGGCGGCGATTACTGGGGCGGGAGGAATATGTCGCTTCCACTTGCCGGGCATCCGTGCGGCGTAGCCCGGAAGGAGCAGGCAAAAGATAAAAAAGACCTCATCCACTCGGCATACCGTTTCCTCCTCGCTGATCTCATGCCCTTTGGACGCAATGCCCGCATCCAGCTGGAACATGGTGTGGACAATCGCTCCACCGAACACTATGAATCCGTTACCTACTGGTATGGACTGCCCGCCCCCTCTTTGATAAAAACAGATGAACTGGATATCGGTGATCCGGGCAGTGAACAGCAACATGGCTATCATTCTCCGCAGGCATCTCCGGTAGAATCCATTGTTTCCCGTTACGAACTGGGTGTTGATTCGCTTAACATTAAAGGACAGGGCAGAAAAGAAATCTACCCCGTACACACAGAAGATGGCCGTTATACCACCGGCGTGTCGGAATTCACCATCCGCCTCGATCCCGCCAACGTTGGTGCGCTGCTGCGGCGTACACTGGATTACAGTCACCCTAATCAAAAGGCAGCAATATATATCGCAGACGACAACGGAGACACCACCCATCTTAAATGGAAGCCCGCCGGCACCTGGTACCTGGCCGGCGCCAATACCTGCATGCATAGCAATCCGCCAAAAGAACTGGATAAAAGGGTGTACGAAGTGCAAACCAGTAACCGCCGCTTCCGCGATGATGAATGGCTGGTTCCGGCCGCCCTTACAAAAGGACGCAGCCGCATCAGGGTAAGGATCGTATTTGTACCGGTAGAACAGGAACTATACCCGGGATTTAAATTCCCGGGGAAAAACGCATGGAGTGAACTGCGTTATACCGCCTATAGCTATGTGGTGCCTGATTTTAAAGATTAAACATCTTCCAGCAGGATTTTCACCATGTTCTTGTAATTATTGATAAACTGGTGAGAGATCTTATAATTTTCTGTGGCGGTATAACTGGTTTTTTGGATCCCGTTTTCTGTCAGCTGGTAAATAAGGGCATCGGGGTAAGCCATTACAATAGGAGAATGCGTGGCAATGATAAACTGCGACTGCTGCCCGATTAGCTGGTGCATTCTTGTGAGCATGGCCATTTGCCGCGTAGGGGAAAGCGCGGCTTCCGGTTCATCCAGTATATACAGGCCATTACCGGAAAAGCGATGCACCAGCAAAGACCAGAACGCCTCCCCATGTGATTGCTCGTGCAGGGACACGCCGCCGTAACTGTCAATCACCCGCCGGCCCATACCTTCCCGGTCCAGTTCTTCAATGTTGGTACCCACGTTGAAAAAGCTCTCCCCTCGCAGGAAAAAGCCATCCTTTGCGCGCGCTGCCGCCCTGGCTACCCGGATATACTGATGTAATACCGAATGGGAAGCACGCGTGGAAAACGTGAAATTCAGTGAGCCACCTTCGGGGTTAAAACCACAGGCCACCGCAATGGCCTCTATCAGGGTGGATTTTCCCATGCCGTTTTCACCGGAAAGGTAGGTAACCTTCGGATGCAACTGCAGGGTTGAAAAGTTTTTTAACGCGGGTATGTTGAAAGGATATTCCCCCGGGGTGGTGATCTTGTCCCTGTTGAGTGTAATGGCCGTTAATCCCCTTTGTGTAAGCATAGCCTTGCCTGTTAGTGTAGCTGTTAAAAGAAAGTAACCTTTCCGCTGTTCATATCGTAAACGCCGCCTGTAATGATCAGTTGCTTCTTTTTTTCCATTTCTGCAATAATAGGGCTATTTTTACGTATATTCTCTACCGTTAGCCTTACATTTTGCTCGCAAACGGCATGTACATAGGACTCATTTTTGCTGTTCATATCTCCTTTAAACTCCTTGATACTGGTAACTGCCGGCCGTATTTTTGACAGCAGCGCGGTTATATTGCCCAGTTTTACATTATCGATGGCCGACTTAATCGCGCCGCAATGCTCGTGTCCCAGCACCAGGATTACCTTTGCGCCGGATACTTTGCAGCCATATTCAATACTGCCCAGCATATCTTCATTCACAATATTCCCCGCCACACGCGCCACAAATACATCGCCGATCCCCCTGTGAAAAACATCTTCCACGGGTACCCTTGAATCCAGGCACGACAAAATCACTGCCTTAGGAAACTGGCTCAATGCCGCTGCCCTTACCCTGGAAGAAGTATTCCTGACCGTTAAGCGGTCATTTACAAAGTCCTCATTTCCCTCTTTTAAAATATCAAGCACCCTTTCCGGCGTCAATGACTGCTGTTCGTTGGACGACAGTACTTTATTTTCCAACACATCGGTGCTGTCTATAGCAACCTCCTTTTTTGTACTGCTGGTATCGCTGCCTTGTTGTAACCCTTTTTCGTTGCCCGGGTTGCCACAGGCGTATACCAACAAGAGGAGCATGATAACAGATAATTTTGCAGGTATCTTCATAATTTTTTTTAGATGATTAACGGAATGCTTGGCATGTATAAGCTAACAATCCGGCAAATAAGATTGTTTTATTTTCCGGAAAGATAAGGGAATAATGATCACAGCCTTGTATAAAAGTACAACGCCCGCGCTTGGCGCAGGCGTTGCAGGTTATGGTAATGTATCGTTTAAAACAATGGTGTAACCAGTTTAATAAAATAGACAGTATTAAAATCTGTTTTGCCGGTAAGCGGCAGTATTTTCTGGATATAGGTATTGTTAACCGGATCAGGGGGAACGATGCCAAAGTCATCGTCGTTGCTCACTGCCAGGGTAGTGCTGTTCACCAGTACAATACCTTCCGGTTTATCATGCGGGTAACCGGCGATATCTTTCAACAGGTCAACCACCAGCGATTTGGAAACGGTTTTGATGCCTGCAGCCTGCAGTTCTTCATCGGTCAGCACTTCTACTGTTTTGCCATTCACCAGCTTGCCGCCCGCGCCGTCGCCGGCATCAGAAATATCAGTAGCTGCCGAAAGGTCGATTTTATAGATTCTTTTGATCAGCGATGGTTTAACCGGATCGCCGGGGAATTCACCGTCGCGCTCCAGCACCAGGAAGGTACTATTGCTGATCACGGTGATTTCGCTGTTAGCGGTATTTTTGTTTTCCAGTTTATAGAGGTATTGCTTAGTTTGACCGGAGGCGATATCATAGGTGAGGATGCGGGTAAACAGGGAGTTTTTCACCGCATCTTTGGTAGGATTGTATAAGGGCGACTGCATAATGCCTACCAGTGTTTTGCCGTCAGGGGTAATGGTAAGCCCTTCCATGCCACGGTTGGCGCGGCGCATCGCAAATACTTTAGGGATCTTCCTGCCGCCGGTGCCTGTACCAAAAGGATTGATCCTTTCCAATGTTTTGCCGCTTCTGTCGAGATGCACCAGGTGCGGACCGTATTCGTCACTCAGCCAGAAAGTACCGTCAGCTGCTACCGTAAGACCTTCACAGTCGATACCTTCTGCATCTACAGGAAGTGTTTTGCCATCTTTGTCGAGCGCCGTTTCCCCGGTACCGCCTGATCCTGCAGGATTGGGAAGCCCCGTTACGGGTACGTTTGCAGCAGATTTGATATGAATGGTTTCTACTAGTACGAGCGAGTCGCCATTCAGCTTGAATTTTCCGATCTGTGGATTAAATCCCGGTACGGCAAATACTTTGGAGTCCTTGATGATACCATCTGCATTCGGACCGCGGTCGGTCATCAGGTAAAAATAGCCTGGCTGCCCGGGCACGTTTGCAATAGAAGATCCATAACCGCCATTGTAAACTTTTACACCGGCCATGTTGGTGGTCATTACTACAGCACCAGCCAGGGTGGCTTTGGCAGGATAAGACGTATTGTTGTTATCAGGAGGGGTGTCGTTTTTCTGACAGGCAAAAAGGAACACAAATCCTAATGGAGCAAAGTAGCGTACTACAGTCATAGTGGTTGATACGTTTAAGGCGCAAATGTGCCCTTTCCGTATGAAGACTATGTTACCGCAATATTATCAAATCGTGAAATTGCTATTCCTTTTTGGGTTCTCTTTCTACGGTAATGCTGCACTCGCCGATCAGTGCCGCCAGTGCGCCAACTGCTGCAAAAACGGGCGCCAGTAATGCACCCACTACGCCAATGGTTAACGGGAAAGTCATCAGCTCCTTTCCTTCTTTATCTGTAATAGTAATCTTCCGTACATTCCCTTCAGCAATCAGCTCTTTGATCTTTTTTAAGAGGTTTTCGCCGTGGAGGGTGAAAGTTTCTTTTGTGGTCATAGTCTACAGGTATTTGTCTTTTAAGGTACTAATATTTGGTGGGATAACGGTGATGTTCATACATCTGTCAGCTCTATCCACACCGGCGCATGATCACTGCTCTTTTCCCAACCGCGCACATGGCGGTCCACGCCACCGGCAACGAGACGACTATCCAGTTGCGGGCTCAGTAAAAAGTGATCGATACGCAGGCCCGCATCGCGGCCATATGCATTACGGAAATAATCCCAGAAGGTATAGATCTTTTCATCAGGGTATAGTTTCCGGATGGCATCAGTCCAGCCCTGATCCCTCAGGTTCCTGAATGCTTCGCGCGTTTCGAGGCGGAAGAGGGCATCATCCACCCAACGTTCCGGTTTGTATACATCCTGTTCCGTGGGCATTACGTTATAGTCGCCTGTCAGTACCACCGGTGTTTTGGCCGCCAGCAGCTCTTTGGCGTGCGCCGTGAGGCGTTTGAACCAGCTCAGCTTATAATCGAACTTAGGACCGGGAGCGGGGTTGCCGTTTGGTAAATAAAGACAACCAATGGTAACGTTATTAATTTCGGCTTCTATATAACGGCTGTGGATATCCTCGGGATCTCCGGGGAGCGCTCTTCTTATTTCTTTGGGTTCACCTATCCGGGAAAGGATGGCTACGCCGTTCCAGCTTTTTTGTCCGTGCCAGATGGGGGAGTAACCCGCATCGCGGATGGCCTGCTCCGGAAATTTTTCAGGAGGTGCTTTTAATTCCTGTAAACAGGCCACATCAGGCGCCGTTTCCTTTAACCAGCGAAGTAATACCGGGAGACGTCCGTTGACGCCGTTAACATTATAAGTGGCTATTTTCATGGATGCTGTTTATTCATTTGGGTTCGTAATTAGCAACACAATCACGCTGCCATGTGCTTTGTGAATATAGGCAATTATCTGTTTCCGTTTGCCCCGGCAAAGGGAAAAAACTTACTTTTGTAACCTGTTATCAACAGGGGTAGCAGGTTTTATAAATAACGGAACATCATGGCAAAGAAGCATACATCACAACCACACATACACCAGTCGGGCTTTCATTTTTTAAGTAAATTAAAAGAGAATAACAACAGGGACTGGTTTAATGCCCACAAAACAACTTATCAGCAAGAGCTGGGCCTGGTAGAAGAATTTGCAGAAGCACTGCTGGCTGAACTTTCGGTGCATGACCTGATAGAAACGCCCTCCGGGAAAAAGAGCCTGTTCCGCATTTACAGGGACACCCGTTTTTCCAACGATAAAACCCCTTATAAAACACATTGGAGCGGGAGCTTCCGGCGCGCCACCAAATTCCGCAGGGGCGGATATTATTTTCATATAGAAGAAGGCAACAGCTTCGTTGCAGGCGGATTCTGGGGGCCCGTTCCGGAAGACCTGAAGCGGATCCGGGAAGAAATCGCGTTTGATCCGGCACCGCTGAGAAAGATCCTCAACAGTAAATCTTTCAAAACCTATTTTAAAACACTGGAGGGAGAACAGTTGAAAACTGCGCCGAAAGGTTTTGCCCCGGATCATGAAGCGATCGACCTGTTGCGTCATAAGCAGTTTGTACTGGTAAGGAAGTTCACTGATAAAGAGGTGTTGAGTGCAGATTTTCTGAAAGAAGTAAACCTGACCTTTAAAGCCATGCGCCCGTTTTTAGATTACATGAGCGAAGCGCTTACAATGGATCCCAATGGTCTTACGGAGTAATTGCCCTCGTTGAGGCAGTTGCCTGTTATTTTCATACATTCAGGTATGGACAAGCTACAGCAGGCCATCAACGTTTTTGATAAACGTGCGGTCCAATACCAGGATAAATTTATGGACGTGGCATTATACCACGATTCATTTGATCTTTTCTGCAACAGTATTCCCAAACAAGAGGCAGCTGTTTTAGAGATCGCCTGTGGTCCCGGCAATATCACCAAATACCTGCTGCAGCAGCGGCCGGACATTCACGTGCTGGGAATAGACCTGGCGCCCAATATGCTGGAACTGGCCCGCAGCAATAATCTGTCGGCGGAGTTTATACTGATGGATGCCAGGGACATCCTCCGGCTGAACAAATTGTTCGAGGGGATTATGTGTGGGTTTTGCCTGCCATATCTCAGCCGGGAAGAGGCCGTGAAAATGATCGGGGATGCCGCCCGCTTACTGGCGCCGGGTGGCGTGTTTTATATCAGCACGATGGAAGATGATTATGCCAGATCCGGCATTCAGCGCTCCAGTGCGGGCGATGAGCTGTATATGTACTATCATCAGGCTGATTACCTGGTGAATGCTTTGAAAGAAAACGGGTTTAAGATAATGGATCTTCAACGGAAGCAATACCCCGCCGCTGATGGAAGCACTACAACAGACCTGATCATCATTGGAGGACTATAACCTGTTGAGAAGAAATTTAATATCTTACAGCTTAAATCATCTCTGTGACCAACGATATTTCCTCCATTTTTGACAAAGATTTTTCAGGCGAATCAGCCGTTCGCCGCCGCGATATAATGCCGCTTGCGCTGAGAATATATGCCTGGGTTTTTATGGTTTCTTCCATTTATTCGCTGTTAGGCAACTGTTTCCGGTATATCCGGTATCCTGATGTATTTAAGTTGAATGAATTCAGTCTTACCGTAATATTTTCTATTGCCACTGCCGTGTTGCTTCCGCTGATAAGGTTCCTGCCTAACCTTTTAATTTTGCTGGAGAAGAAGTACGCTATACTGTTATCCCTGGTAGCAGTGGCAATTTCCATACTGGTGGGGTGCTACAGCTCTTACATTAGTATGGCTCACGGGATGATGGGCTACGTGGTAGTGGCCACGAATATTTTCTGGTTGTTAGTAGATATCCCTTATCTCATGATCCTGCTAAGGATCAGGAAGGACTGGGAAAAGGGCATGGGCCGGCCTCAGGGAATATAAGGTCCGCCCGGTTCTCCCCATCCCCACTTCGGCATCGGTTCATCCGGCTTCAGGGGTACTTCCGTTTCCCTGGAGTTGATTACGGCTATACGTGTTCCCCATTCGATATACGCCACAAAAGCAGACCTGAATTCGGGATCATCCGGGAGGTTCAGCGTGTCGGCCGTTTCTATCAGCAGTTGCACCCATCTTTTCCGGTGTTGCTCAGTGAGGTGTTTCCCGAGGTGTTTTTGGATCATCTTAAAATGAGAGCCATCTTCTTCACTGTACATTTTTGGTCCGCCGAAAACTTCCGCAATAAAATGCGCTACATGCAATTGATGTGCAGGCGACATATGCCGGAATACGGGCGCTAATAATTCATCCTGCAATACCTTTTCATAAAAGGCATTCATCAGCTTTTCAAATACGGGCATACCGCCGGCCCATTCGTATAGTGTGGGAATTTTTTTCTCTGAAGTCATTACCGGGTGCTTGATTATGCTAAAGATAATAATTAAGCAGCCAAGTTAGCAGGAGTAACAATGCAAAACAAGCGCCTACCAAAAAGTAGGTGGGGTTATTCACCCGGCGCCGGGATGAAGCAGCACCGGGTGAAATTATTTTAGTTCATCAGCTTCTCAATAGAATTGTATAGCATTGTTTTATTAAAAGGTTTCTCCAGGAACAGATCTGCACCGTTAGCCAGCGCCACATCCTTTGCAGCCGCATCCATCCCTGATATCATGATAATCCTGGTGGCCGGATATTTTTCCTTGATATAACTGATAAAGTCCAGTCCGTACCCATCCGGCAGCCGGTTATCCAGCAATACAATGGCTGGGGGCTGCTGTTGAAAATATTCCACAGCATCGGAAATTGTTTGTACATGCTCTATCTCCATCTCTTTCCCGTCGAGCAATAAATTGATGAGTAAACACATTTCCCCTTCATCTTCCACTATCAGGAGCTTCTGTTTGGGCGTGGTATTCGTAAGATTATGTTCCATAAAATTAATTTAAATGTAATTATTGACGCGGGATAAAAGTTTAAAAACCGTACCAAAGCAACCGGGGATGAATTATCTTTACAAATACCTTTATCAACGGTTAATATATTTCAATGGAAATAAAAGATTTATCACCAAAACACTTATGGCAGCATTTTGCTGAACTGAACGCCGTTCCCCGCGCTTCCAAAAAGGAAGAAAGAGTGATCGCTTTTATGATGGATTTCGGAAAACGTCTTGGCCTGGAAACCACAAAGGACGCCATCGGTAACGTAGTCATCAAGAAGCCTGCAACCCCCGGCATGGAAAACCGGCAAACGGTTATCCTCCAGTCGCACCTCGATATGGTTCATCAGAAAAACAGCGATACGGTATTTGACTTTGATACCCAGGGCATCGATATGTACGTGGACAACGACTGGGTGAAAGCCCGTGGTACCACACTGGGTGCAGATAATGGCATCGGTGTAGCGGCTATCATGTCGGTACTGGCGGCAAAGGATGTCCCGCACCCCGCTATTGAGGCCATGTTTACCATCGATGAGGAAACGGGCATGACCGGCGCCAAGCAACTGGACCCCGTTAACTTCTCCGGGAAGATCCTCCTGAACCTCGATACAGAGGAGGAAGATGAGCTGACCATCGGTTGTGCCGGCGGCATCGACACCAATACAAAAGGCGTTTATAAGGAAGTGCCCGCAGGTAAAAACGCCATCGCATTTCAAATCAGCATTAAAGGATTACTGGGCGGCCACTCCGGTATGGAAATTCATAAGGGCAGGGCCAACGCCAATAAGGTGATGAACCGGTTACTGTATAAAGCAGCAGGGCAGGTAAACATTCAGCTGGCCAGTTTAGATGGCGGAAGCCTCCGGAACGCTATCCCCCGCGAATCACAGGCCATTGTGGCTATTCAGGCTGCGGATAAGGATAAGTTCATGAACGTTATCAGTGAATTTGAAGCCACCATAAAAGACGAGTATAAAATCATAGAGCCCTCCTTCGTACTGGAATGTAAGGAAACGGCGATGCCTTCGCTGGTAATGGACCCGGCCTATCTCCCGCAGCTGCTGCGCGCCATTTACACAGTGCCCAACGGCGTGTTCCGCATGAGTCCTGACATCGAGGGACTGGTGGAAGCATCCTCCAACCTCGCCAGGGTACAGGCAAAGGAGGGTGTTTTTATTACACAATCCCTGCAACGCAGCAGCGTGGAAAGTACTAAAAGCGATGTAGCCACTGCCGTGAGCGCCGCATTTGAAATAATCGGCTGCGAAATAAACCAGGGCGGCGATTACCCTGGATGGAAGCCCGATGCCGATTCTGCAATACTCCGGTTATTACTGGCCTTGTATAAAGATCATTTCAGCCACACACCTAACGTAGGGGCCTGTCATGCCGGCCTCGAATGCGGTATCCTGGGCGCACACCTCGGCAACCCGGATATGATCTCTTTCGGCCCTACCATCCGAGGCGCACATTCCCCGGATGAAAAAGTGCAGATCTCGTCCGTTGGAAAGTTCTACGATTACCTGTTGCATATTCTCCGGGAAATACCGGTTAAATAAATGCTTTAGTATAAATGATAGGGCTTCCGTTTTTCGAACGGAAGCCCTGTTGTTTATACTAAAAGTGTTTAATCCCTCGCATTTTCAAGAGAAAGTGTTTATTATGAACATCTCAGGAAGTGAAAAAATATGGAGAGAATAAGTATAAACGCTACTTTTGTGCCTTAATTCATTAAACTCAAAAATCCCTTTAATCCGATTTACCCAAGTATCTATGAATCTGTTAACTAGAATTCTCGCCTGCCTGGCTACAGGCATTGTAATCTTATCGTCCTGTAAAAAAGATCATCCGGACGACCATAAAATACCTGCTGCTACAATTACCAGGATCAATTCACTTGGATTTGATACCCTGAATGTTACAAAAGTGGACGGCGGTTATGTGGTGGAAGGGGATATATTTTTAACGGAAAATGACCTCGAAACCCGGCAAGGCTATACTACGCTCTTTATAGGAGGAGCTGACCAATATAAATTTTCCTATACACTGAATGCATTACCACGTGAAATCAACATATCAGTATCCGGTTTGCCGGCTGCTTATGTTACCGCGGCAGAAGTTGCCATCGCCAGGTATAATGCCTTAAATCTCCGTGTCACCTTTAAAAAAGTAACCAGCAGCGCTAACGCAGATATTGAAATCCGTGATAGTAATCTTGGTAATAATACATTGGCGCGGACTTCCGCTTACCCGGCTGCTCCAAGAAATCCTTCCAGTCCCATTTTATTGAATGTGAGCGCGCTGGGTAATAGCCCGGATGGAAACCGCCTGGCAACATTGATCACTCATCAAATAGGCCATGCTATTGGTTTAAGACATACCACCTATGTTAACAATCCATATAGCTGTACATATGCCCAGATGGACAGGGCAGGAAATAACCAGGTAGAACTGATCAATATTAACGGAACGCCTACAACCGGGGCAGCCTACAGCTGGATGCTGGGTTGTATCGATAACGGAGATCATCCGTTTAATCCAAATGATGTAGTGGCGTTGAATTATTTCTATGGAAATACACCAGGAGAATTTGGCGTACCTGCAGCCGCATATAGAAGAGGTACGAAAGAACTCCATTTGTTTTTAAGAAGCAAAACAAATACGTTATTGGAGAAGATCTATATACCTGGCACGGGCTGGTCGGCATGGAAAGACCTGGGCGGTACGCTTACATCTGATCCGGGTGCTGCTTCTAAAGACGAAAACAGTATAGATGTGTTTGTAAGAGGAGCTGCCAACAATCTGCTCTATAAAACCTGGACTACCACCGGTGGGTGGAGCGACTGGAAAGATCTGGGAGGCAACTTAACTTCCGCGCCTGCCGCAGAATCAAGGGCATCCGGCTTACTTAATATTTTTGCAAAAGGATACAATAATGTTTTGCAAACTATTTATTACGGAGAAGGTGCAGGTTGGTTATATTGGCAGAATTTCAATGTAACGGTTATCTCTGCTGCTTCTGCAACATCCCGTTACCCAACTTCCCTTGAGATGTACGCACGTGGGGAAGATAATCAACTGGTACAGGGAGTTTGGACAAAAGAGTCTGACAGGACAGTATGGAACAGCGTTGGTGGTAATATTACGTCTGCTCCTTCTGCCATAGCAAGAGGTTTCCTTACTGTGGATATCTTTGCGCTGGGTGCAAATCATAACCTGATGACAACTAACTGGTCTGTTACAGCTGCCTGGAAAACATGGGAAAGCATTGGCGCCAACATCTATTCAGCACCCGGCACTGCTTCAGCTGATTCCCTTTCAATAGATATTTTCGCAAAAGGACCAAGTGATAACCTGATGCAGAGAACCTGGACGAAGGCGGCAGGCTATGGCCCGTGGATAAATCTTTAACGGATTTACGTTATCTTATAAAATATCCGGCTGCCTGTTTATTTTAAAACGGACAGCCGGATATTTTGTAATACCAGGTATCATCACTTGACACTCACTTTCCCTTCGGCACATAACGGAAACGGATCATCGCATTTTCTGTTTCTGAAGAAGTAACTTTCAATTCATAGCGCTTGTCACTGGTTAAAATAACCATTTTAGAGGTGTTGGGCGGAATATCGCCGAGGTTATTGGCATGTAATACCAGCTCCTGGTATTCCTGCGTGGTATCTGCTGTAAGATGAATGCGCAACGGGCTGCCGGTAAGTTCCTGCCGGTCGGCCACTTTTACGTCGTTGAAAAATACGGTTACAGTATCGTGATCAATGGTGCCGTAGTCATACAGGCTGATGTCTATACCCGGACTGCTGATATCATAGCTTCCCTGTACCCGGTTTTTCCGTTCCGGCGCTGGTTTCGCTGCAAGTGGTACTGTATCCGGTTTGGGTGGAGGAGTAGCCTCCGATGGAGGAAATGTTTTCCCGCTGCCTGGAATTTCCAGGGCAGCAATTGCCGCCCCGCTGAGCTTCGATAACCGCAGCACTCTTTTGGTATGTACTTTACCAGTATACTTTGAGTAACTGATCATGCTTCCCTGCAGCACTGTTTCTCCATCAATATCAAACAACTTCAGGCTCATGACTGCCAGCCGGGCGCTATGATTTTTGGGGATGGTGAGCTGGTTGAATTTTATCTCTTCAAAACGCCAGTTATCGGCACTGTCGTTTCGTTGGCCAGTCACCGCTAGTTCGCCATACAGTTGCGGCGTTTCGTAAAACCAGGCAGTGCCGGTGTATTTCCCGGCGGCGGTTTGTTTTATATCCATTATATAACTGCCGGTGCCATAAAACCATCCCTGTGATTCGGCGGCAGCATAGCCTTTCCATACGCCTTCAAGGTTTTGCGCACGGAGCGCGGCAAACAGTAGGAGTCCGCAGCAGGTCAACAATATTGTTTTCATCCGGTTGGTTAACATATAGCCTTAAAGATAAGATTTCTACGCATGCGCCGGCAATGCGGTTACTGGTTGTAACCGTTGTTGCCGGAAAAGGAGTCCGCCAATAACGATGGTCACCAGGCCTTGCAGCAAAACGGTATTGGGCGTGCCTATCCATTGGGAAATAGCGCCCACCAGCAAACCACCAAGCGGCTGCATCCCGAAAAATGCCATCGCATAAAAGCTGATCACCCGGCCCACGCATCGCGGGGTCTACGGTTGTCTGTATCAGGGTATTGCTGATCGTGATTTGCGACATCATCCCAAAACCAGCTACCGTGGCAAATATCAGCGCAACCGGGTAAATAGTGGAGTGGGAGAATAGTACAAGTCCTGCGCCGAATATCAGCGTGTTAAATGCCAGGATCTTCCGCAGGTTTTTCCCTGGTTTCAGGGATGCCAGGAACAGAGCTCCGCAAAATGCGCCCATTCCGATGGCGCTGTCTATCACTCCAAAGGTGGAAGCATTGCCCTTGAAAATATCTTTGGCATACACCGGCATCAGCGTGCTGTAAGGCAATACCAGCAGGCTCACAGAAGCCAGTGTGACTAATATCAGTGAAATAGCCGGAGTGGCCCGGATATAGGCAAACCCTTCTTTCAGCTCTCCCAGCATATTGGTAGTACGCACTTTGGGCGTATAAGCGGGCAGCTTCATACACAGCAACGATCCTATTACGGCAAAAAAGCTGATGGCGTTTATACCAAAACAAATGTCTTCTCCGAATTTTTCAAGCGCCAGCCCGGCGATGCCGGGGCCAATGAGCCTCGACAAATTTACCATCGAGGAATTCAGCGCCAGCGCATTGGGAAGGTCCGCTTTGTTCTCCACCATTTCATAAACGAGCGATTGCCGCGCAGGTACATCAAATGCGTTGATGAGCCCCAGGAAAGCGCTTAGTCCAATGATCTGCCACACCTCGTAGTGCTTAAAGTAAATCAGCACCGTTAACAAAACAGCCTGGAACATAGATGCAAACTGGGTTATCAGCAACAGCTTGTACCGGTTATACCGGTCCGAAGCCACACCGCCCAGGAAGGAAAAAACAAAGGAAGGAAACATGCTCGCAAAAAGGGTGAGCCCCAGCATGAATTTGGAATGTGTTTGCGAATAGATCACCCAGCTGACCGCAGTTTTCTGCATCCAGGTGCCTATCAGCGATATGGACTGACCACTGAAATATAACCGGTAATTACGACTCTTGAAAGCATTAAAAGTGCTGATGTTCATGTTAGTTCCCCGCTTTTATTCGTACTCCACCAATTTGGATAAAGGCCCGATGGCTGCCAGCAGGATCGCTTGCTCTTCTTTAGTGCAAACCTCGCTGATCGCCTTGCCTAACCATTCGTCCCGCTCTTTCCGTACCCGCTCGATCCGCGCTTTGCCCGCTGCCGACAAGGAAATATGAATCTTCCGCTTGTCGTGGGGAGAGGCCGTCCTGTTGATTAAATTCAGCTGGAAAAGATGCTGGAGTAATTGTCCCATCGATTGCGGCGTCATTTTCTCCATTACCGCCAGTTCTGCCGACAGCAGGTAATCGTGCTGGTCCAGTAATACCAGCACAGAACGCTCACTCTGCGATAGCTCCTCATTTGCCGGCGATAGCTTTCGCAGCTTTCTCACCAGCCTGGCAAGAAGTGGACGGAGTTGTGCGGCAAGTTGGTGCGGATTTCCGGAAGCCATATAGTAAGGTAAAGTTATAAGTTTACCTTACAAATATAGTAAATTATTTCCGGAGAAAATAAAAGGAATAGTTACTTCCCTGAGAACCGGCTCAGCGTTTCACGCGATACGCCAAGATAGGCGGCAATCAATGTTTTGGGAACCCGTTGAAAAAGCGCCGGGTATTGTGCCAGCAACTGTTCGTAGCGCGACTGCGCATCATTGTTGAGCAGCGACAGGATCCGCTGCTGTGACGCCACATAGCCGGAAGTGGCTTTTACCCGGAAAAAATGCTCCATTTTATGGGAAGCTTCACAGAGCTTCTTTTTATTTTCGAAAGATAAACACAGCAGGGTAGATGCTTCAATACTATCAATGTTCAGCTTTGCAGTTGTTTGGTTTACGTACGCATGGTAATCGGTGATCCACCAGTTTTCCATCGCGAACTGGATAATATGCTCTTTACCGGCTTCATTAAAATATGCCGCTTTTAACAAGCCGCTTACCACAAAATATTCATGTCCTACCAGGTTGCCCTCCTGCACCAGGAACTGGTGCTTACGTAATTTTTTTTCAGTGAAGTACGACTGTATATGATCGAATTCCGTATCGGTGAGTGGGGAGATTACTTCAATATGTTGCCTTAGCGCATTACTCATAAGATACAAATTAACATAAAAGCTGTGACCTGTATCACAATTAAATGGTGATCTGTTTCCTTTTGCAACATATTTATAAATACCAACTTTGTGCAAAAATCAGGTAAATGAAAACTAAAAAAACGGGCTTATTGCTGTTACTGTTGCCCTTTCTGGCTTTTCAGGCATATAGCCAGCATACAAAAACAATTAATCATCAGTCTATGAAAAAAATACTTATTGTAGTGACTTCCTTCAGCGAAGTAAAAAGCACCGGGCATAAAACCGGTACCTGGATAGAAGAATTTGCCACACCCTACTACCTGTTTACCGATAAGGGGTTCCAGGTAACCATTGCGTCACCCGCAGGTGGAAAGGCGCCCATTGATCCAAAAAGCACCGCACCCGATTATAGCACGGCATCAGTAAAAAGATTTTTCAATGATCCGGCAGCCCAGGAAAGATTGAATCATACTGTTTTGTTGAAAGACGTGCAGGCAGCGGATTATGATGCCGTGTTTTATCCCGGCGGACATGGCCCCATGTGGGACCTGTCAGATAATGCCACCTCCGCGCAGCTGATAGAAACATTTTATGCCGCCGGAAAACCCGTGGCACTGGTATGCCATGCACCTGCTGCACTGAAAAATGTAAAGGATAAGAATGGCGCGCCTTTGGTAAAAGGGAAAAAAGTTTCGGCATTCACCAACAGTGAAGAAGTAGCCGGACAAACCACCGCTGAAGTACCTTTTTCTTTGGAAGATATGTTGAAGGAGCGTGGAGCAAACTATGTGAAAGGGGCCGATTGGCAGCCCTTTGCAGTAGCCGATGGTAACCTTATCACCGGGCAGAACCCTGCTTCCGCACAGTTAACAGGCGAAAAAGTAATCGCAGCCCTGGGCGTGAAATAATATAACAATAGTAATAGAAAGCCTTCAGACATATACGGTCCGAAGGCTTTCTGTTATCAGGCAACCACCACGGGTGGATGCAGTTTGCGATAGTAAACATAGGAAACCACCAGGCTTACAAAAAAAGAAGTATGACCTATTTCCAGCAATACACTGTCGCCGCTTGATAAATGCGCCACCGCCGCGGAAATCAGGGTTATGCCAAACCCGAAGTAGGCGAACTCCCGGAGCTTTGGCGGCGTAAAGGGCAACAACAGCGCCAGTGAGCCCAGCACCTTGGCAATGGTAAGTTCTATCCGGAACCAGTTGGGCAGCCCCAGGTGAGCAAAGGCGCCTTTCATTTCAGGATTGAAAGCAAAATTAAAGGCGCTCCATAACATTACGCCGGTAAGGATAAGTGTGGCGGTCCAGTAAATGATTTTATCTTTTTTCATGATGTTCAGTTTGATCAGTTGAATTTGTAAACACTCAACAGGATGATGATGAAAACGAAAAGTAATTGTATCGTGTGGAACAAACGGATGTTGCCCCTGATCTTTTGAACAGTGCCGGCAGATGTTTCAAAGGATTTCTTTAACTGCTTTTTCTGCCGCTGTCCGAAAAGGAAGGTGTTGAGGATAATAACGATCACCAGGGCGAACTTCACCCGGAACCACAACTGCTCGCCAAAAACGCCATGCGTCATGTACATAATGCCTATGCCGGAAAGAATGATCAGCCCTATTCCCACTCTCATTAATACCGGGAAAACAGAAATGGCCTGCATTACCGTGGCGGCTTTGCTTTTATCCACGTCGTACTGCTTCCAGAACTGCCGGAAGCCTACAAAATCCGCTACCGAAGTACCGGCGAAGAGAAGAAATCCTATGAGGTGGAGCACAACGAAGCCCTGGAAAATAATCTGTGTTGACATCTGACTATGATTTTTATATGACAGAATCGAAATAATGTAAGTAAATGTATAACGGAAATATAGTAAAAACAAAAAATCCGGAGTATTTTTTCTATTATTGCTTCGGAAATAAAATATCTGGTATGAATAAAGCCGTAGAACTGATGACTGAATGGGGTGCATTTGATGATCAGCATCCGGAAGGCAGCATTGAAGAATTTTGCAGGCATTACCTGGCACGCAAACAAACACGGAAACCGGTTCCGCCGGAAGGGAAGTTTCTGCCGGTACAAAGCGAAGGCGTTTTGATGCGGGTAATAGGAAGAATCTTTAAACTACACACTATTTACACGGTGGCGGCGCTGGACGGCACCGGTATCAACACAATCGATGAATATTCATTGCTCAATACGGTTGCCCAGTTAAAAGAACCCCGGAAAACAGAAGCGATCTACGCGGCGTTGCAGGAGCTGTCTACCGGCACGGATAAGTTAAACCGGCTGAAAAAACTCGGCTACCTCGCCGAATATGACGATAAAGAAGACAAGCGCTCCAAACGGTTAAAAGTAACGCCCAAAGGCGAAAAAGTATTGATCCAATGCAGGCGGCGGATCAGCCAGCTCGCGGAAGTAATGTTCCACGACATGACCGACGATGACCGTAAGTTATGCGTGCAGCTCTTGAAAGGAGTGGAAACAAAATTCGCCGGTATCTGGCAATCGCACAAAGGAAAAGATTTTGAAGAAATCTATGCGGAGGTCATAACGGATAAAGGTTAGTACTTCATATCAAACCGCCCGTCTGTCATATGAACGGTATCACAACCTGCGGTTATCAGCGTACAGGTAAAGGTGCCGGCAATGATTTTTTGCTCGGTGTCCAACTTCGTGATAATCAGCTGCCCTTCCTGTTGCACCTTTGCCGCATCCATGCCAATATACTCACAACCGGTATGGGTGCGCATTAGCAGCCGGGTATATACAAAGGCTACATCCGCCGCAGGCGTGGTAACAGGATAAGTTCCCGTTTTATTTAAGTTGGTGGCGATAATCTGGAAACTCCGCTGCACAGAGTCGCCGAAGTCGAACCGGGTCATGGATACATTAAAACTTCCGTTCCTGGTACTAGGGTCATAATATGCGGAGGGATTGGGCAGGCCTACACTTCCGCGTGGAATGAACACCTTCCCGTTTACCAGGCTGCCAATAGTATTTTTACCTTCCTGTGTGATGGAGGGCAGCGTATCCGGGAGGGAGGAAGGAGGGATCACGGTTCCCCGGCCGCAGTGAATACTAAACAGGGAAAAGGAAAGAAGCGCTATACAGAACAGTTGTTTCATGGGTCTTATTAAGAGGATATGAAATTAGGATATTCTCGAAATAAAACGGGAAGGGCCGGCAAAAATTGCCAGCCCTTCTGAGTCATTTTACGTTTACTTATCTACATCCATGCAGTAAGTAACGCAGTGCCATACTTTATTAAAATCCTTGCCTTCATGTTGTCCGCTGGCTTCTTCGGTAAAAGTACCTTCCAGCAGGTAGCGGCCTGCCCATGCGGGTGAAAAAGTAACATCACCAGCCTGACCGGCTTTGAATTTCTTAGTCCATCCCTCCGGCGACTGTACGGTTACTTCACCGGCAGCAGGAACAGCCTTCTTATAGCTTAACTGCACGGTAGCCGGCTGATGCAGCTTGTTTGCTTTTTTGAGATTCGTCAGCATGGAGAAATCGGTATGTTCTTTTGCGTTGTCTGCGCCGGTTAAAGTATTGTTGACTTTCACCAGCCCCATCGCATAATAATGGATCTTACTGCCGCTGTATACTTCCTGCACGGTATGATCAATAGCTAACAGGTGCGTGCCGGCAACAGCAGGCGTAAAGGTGGCGGTGAAGTAATTGCCGTTGGCGGTACAGGTCAGTTTCTCTTTTTGTCCGTCGGGTTTTACCAGGTACAGGGTAAAATCTTTCATATTACTGAACCAGTGCTGAATAGAATCGCGCTCGTTATCGGCATATTCTCCCAGGAAAACTTTCACTTCCTGTGCCTGCCCGATCTTCCCGGTAGTAACGGTTTCGATCCAGATAGCATGGGCAAAAAGTGATTGAAGGCTACAGCATAAAATAACAGAAAACAGGAATTTCTTCATTATATCTTAATTTATAAATGGCGCATCATCTGCAATGCGGCAAAGCTATGCCGGCAGAGGGCCGGCCGGTAAGCGAAAAGGGAATATTATTTACGCAATCGGGAAAAATTAGGCGCTATTCTATTGAAAGAGCGCTTCACTATTCCGATGGCAATATCCACTGTAATCCTTTTATAAATGTAGGCAGCTGCGTATCCATATGTCCCAGGTTGGAATAAACATCTCCCCGGTAAGTAACCTTTGGGGAGATAGAAGTCGTTAGTTGCACCATCAGTATCTGCAGGGATAACGCCCCGGAATCCCCGGCCTCCGGTTCCTCCTGCCCTCCGAATGTAAAGTACGCCTTGACATCCGTCCGCATGCTGTCCTTTCCCCCCGCTGTTTTCAGTTGCTCCGGCAAATAGTAGTGGTTATAATGTAATGCCGGGCTCGCCGCAATATATCCGCTGAAACCGGTGGAAGCGCCCGCCAGATCACGGTAAAGCGCATACGCCGTAAAATAACCGCCAAGCGAATGTCCCATCAGTACGCGCTTTGTGGTATCGGTGCGATATTGCCGGTCAATCACCGGCATCAGCTCCCTGTGTACAAACGACAGAAATTTATCGGCGCCGCCACTGGTGCTCATTTCATATTCCGGGATGGCAACAGGATAGGTGTCATCCCGGTTCCTTAAGGAATCCATCTCCGGAAAATCTTTATAACCAATACCCACTAAAATCACATTCGGCGCCAATCCTACTCCGGCATATTTATTCAGGGTAACTGCCATCACATCAAAATACAGGTTGGCATCCAGGAGGTATACCACCGGGTATTTTTGAGATTGCTCCGGATGGTAATCATCCGGAAGGTTTACGAAGATAGAAAAGGAATCAGCCACCGCTTTTGAATACAGGCGCATCACGGCAGTTTTGCCTTGCTCGCCTGCCACAGGAGCACATCCGGCCATTAGCAGCAATATAATAACGGGAGTAACATAACGGGTCATGGCTGTGAATTTAGATACATTCTAAAGTATCACTTATTTCTGTTTACAAAATGTTATATTTAAACTCATCTTTTCCTGAACAAACAACAAATCCTCCATGAGTAATACCGCGAATGAAAGAGCCGCCATGCCAAAAGATAGCAGCGTTTTAGACAGCAGGAGTTTGCAGAACAGCTACGCCACGCTGATACCACTGCTCAGGGAAGGTATGCGGGTGCTGGATGTTGGCTGTGGTACAGGCGCCATATCTGCCGGTATCGCCGGCGCAGTGGGAAAAACAGGAAGCGTTGTGGGCATCGACAGCAGCCCGCACCTGATCGCTAAAGGAAACACGGATCACGCGGATCTTTCCAACTTAACACTGCTGGAGGCCGACCTGTTCGCCTACAATCCGGCAGAAAAATTTGACCTCATCGTTTCTGCCCGTGTGCTGCAATGGTTAAGTAATCCACGCGAAGCGCTGCTGAAATTTAAATCCCTGTTAAACCCGGGCGGCTATATTTCTATTTTAGACTACAACCATCACCAGCTGGAATGGACGCCTGCGCCACCGGAAAGCATGCAGCGCTTTTATAAAGCATTCCTTTCCTGGCGTGCAGATGCAGGCATGGATAATGAAATTGCGGATCACCTCTCGGGGCTTTTTGAAGAATTGGGCTTTCACCACATCACCGTGTTGAACGCCGATGAAATATACACCCGCGGCGAAAATAACTTCGCAGAAAAGGCAGGCATCTGGTCCAAAGTAGCGGAACTAAGAGGCCCGCAGATGGTGGAAAGTGGTTTTATCACAGAAGAGGAGCGTACCCGTGCCGTCACGGATTACCAGGTATGGATCGCGGAGTCAGCGCAAAAGATGGTGATGAAATTGAAAGATGTGCAGGCACGGATTACTCCCCTACATACGCACTAAACTTCAGTACCCGGTCCTTTTCAATGGTAAATGCCTGTCCGCAGTCGGCGCTGTAAGCGGAAACACCACCGCGGGCTTCGTCCTTGTAGGTAATACCATAGCAACCACCGGCCGTGGACGATCGGATCACCATCACATAACTGCGTTTGGCCGCTACCATTATACGCGGTTTGATAGTAACCGGCTCCGGCGACCAGCTCAGGCTGTCGCGGGGAATAGCCGCCTCATACAGCACTTTTCCTGTTGCCGGTAATCCCTTATCATCTGCCGGGTAAATGCTGATATGCAGGTTGTCGTCCGGATAGCCGCTTTTAAAAGCAGTGATGCTTACAGCCGAAAGCACGCCTGAGCGGGTAGGAGTAAAACTTTGCGAACGTTGTATACATCCGTTAATGTCGCACTGGAACCGGAAGCCTTCCTGCCCGCTGCCGTTGTCGGGCTTCACTTTCATAACAGGAGTCGAAGCAGCGCGCAAGGGCAGCTGTATGCTGTCTTTACAAACAATAGGTTCAATAGCGCCGTCTGCTGCAAAGGAAAGCGGCGCCCAATAGTAATTAGCCAGCGCTTCATTTTTTGCCGCATTGTTCCACAGATCACTGCCATACAGGAAAACGCTGTCGCCGTTGAGTTTAATAAGAGATACAAAAGACGGTTGTCCACCGCAGGATCGATCGCTGATCTTTATTCCATCGGACCATGGGCCCAGCGGCGATTCCGCACGACGATAAGAAGTACCAGTACCTGCACAATAGCCGCAATTAGGGTCGGAGTACAACAGGTAGTAACTGCCATTGCGCCGGAAGAGCGCCGGCGCTTCGGTATTGCCTTTCGTCACTGCTTTTACATGCTCTCCGCTGCCAGTCAGATAATCGGCACTGAGCTTTTCAATTACAATGGTGCCTTTTGTTTGCCAGTCGGTATACGCAATATAAGCGGTGCCATCTTCATCTACAAAGGTATCATGATCACCGTTGTTCAACCCGGCGATGGCGCCGTTGCTGTTCACTGCCATCCGGGGCTCCGCCACTTCTGTAAACGGACCGGTGGGTTGCTGGCTGGTAAATACGCGGAAGCCGGTACGGTTATCATATACATTGATCCACAGTACATACTGTTTTGTTTTTTTATTATAGATCACATGCGGCCTGAAACAGCCATAGGTACTGCCATTGCAGCGGGTTTGCCATACCGGTGTGCGGGCGTTAAATAAAAAGCCTTTGTCGGTCCACTGCTGAAGATCTGTAGAAGTATATACTTTAAATCCGCAAAAGGGAGCCTCTTTTCTGCCCCATTCAAATCCACAGCCATAGCTGGTACCATAGAGGTAATAGGTACCGTTGAAATAAGCGATTTCACCGTCGTGCGCATCAATGGCTGCGCCGGCAGTACTGAAGCGGATAGTTTGTTGTTGCTGCGGGTTGAAGTTAACAAGCGACGAATTCGTTTGCGCGTGCACGTTATACATCAATAACAACAGGCAGCAAACCATGTTAAATATCGCCTTGCGCTCTTTTCCGGTATTCCGTGGGCGTAAATCCGGTCTTCTCTTTAAAGATCCTGGAGAAGTAAAATGAAGAATCAAACCTGAGATCATACGCAATTTCTTTTACAGATACAGCGGGATCATTCAATAGCTCCCTCGCTTTCTCTATTTTAAGTTGGATATAATATTGAAACGGAGATAGCCCCGTGTATTGCTTAAACGCTTTTCTGAACCAGGAGTAACCCACCTGCAACTCTTCTGCGGCCTGCTCCGGGGAATAATGCCGGGAAATGTTGGCGCGGAATAACAGCCGTGCTTTGTTCATCAGTTCTTCTCTCTCTTTATTCCCGCTTGCCTGTTGCTTCACGAGGTAGTGGATGTTTCCCATCAGGTGAAGCGCTGCGCCGGCAATGAGCGGCTGGTAGCCAGGGCGCTCCTGTTTTGTTTTTTCTATAATAAGATGAAACAACTGCAGGGTACCTTCCTGGTAACCGATATATAAACAGGGCTTTTCCCTGGTGAAAAAGTTTTCCTTCAGGAGGTTGTCGAGCACAGGGCCTTTCATGCCTACCCAGTATTCATCCCAGCCGGTTTCGGCGAGTGGCCGGTAGCGGTGCCTTTCTCCCGGGAACAGCAGGATAATGGTACCGCCTTTTATTTCCTGCTGCCGGCAGCTGTCGGACTCAAAAATGCCTTTGCCGCCGGTGATATAAATAACCTGGTATTCATTCAATACCCTTCCTTTCTTCCAATTAAAATGATGATGCGCCGGATGATCTTTCCCCGGGTAAATGCCCGCTGCTGCCACCTGCGTACAACCGGTATTCAGTACCCAAAGGCCCCAGCGCTCATCTTCCCTGCTCACGGGCAGATACTTGTAATAGTTCATCATAACGCTTTCTTCTTTATATAAAAATATAAAAAGCCGGAAAGGTTCCGGAAAGTAATAAGAATTTCCGCCACCCGCCGGGATTGTGTCATAAAGTACAACCGAAATATCAAATAATTCATCGCACCGCCACTAGCTTTATCACAGGATCCGGTTACCATTCAAAAAATTGCGTTATGAATACATTAAAAGTTGGCCTGTTTGGGATAGGCCTCGCTGCCTATTGGGAACAGTTCGAAGGACTGCAGCAGCGGTTGTCGGGGTATATTGATATTGTGCATCAGCAGTTGCAGCACTACGGCGCCGATATCGTTCACCTCGGCCTGATAGACACGCCGGAGAAAGCTTTTGAAGCGGGCAGCCGTTTCCGGAAGGAAGACGTTGATCTGATCTTTTTATATGTAACCACCTACGCGTTATCCTCCACGGTTTTACCAATAGTGAAACGCGCAAAGGTACCGGTGATCGTATTAAATCTCTCTCCGGCCGCGGCCATCGACTATGCCGCATTTAATCAGCTGCCGGACCGCATCACCATGACCGGCGAATGGCTCGCCTTCTGCGCCGCCTGCCCGGTGCCGGAAATAGCCAGTGTATTCAAACGTGCACACATTCCTTTTTACCAGGTAACTGGTATGCTGAAGGATGATCCTGTGGTGTGGAAAGAAGTGGAAGAATGGATCGCCGCCGCAAAAGTAGCCCACATCCTGTATCACAACAGGCTGGGCCTGATGGGTAACTACTATGGCGGCATGCTGGATATTTACTCCAATCTTACCCTGCACGCAGCCGTGTTAGGCGGACATATGGAAATTATTGAGGTAGATGAATTATCAGGACTCCGGAATACGGTCAATGAAGCGGAAATTGCCGCGAAGCTCCGGGAAGCGCAACAGTTGTTTGACATACAACCCGATTGCTCACCGGAAGAATTGCACCGCGCTGCCAAAACCGCAGTGGCTTTGGATAAACTGGTAGCAAAGCACCAACTGGGTTCCCTGGCGTATTACCATAAAGGAAGTGGCAACGCTATCAATGAAGATACCATGAGCTCCGTGATCATGGGTACCTCTCTCTTAACGGCGCAAGGCATCCCGGTAGCCGGGGAGTACGAAGTGAAAAATGCGCAGGCCATGAAAATCATGGACAGCTTTGGTGCAGGTGGTTCCTTCACAGAGTACTATGCCATGGACTATAAAGATGATATTGTGCTCATGGGACACGATGGGCCCTGCCATCCTGTAATCGCCGCCGGTAAAATAAAACTGAAACCATTACAGGTATATCATGGAAAAGTAGGAAAAGGATTGTCCGTGGAAATGTCGGTGGCACACGGCCCGGTAACATTACTGTCTGTAGTGGAAACAGCTGATGGAAAATTGCAGTTCCTCCTGGCGGAAGGGATGTCGGAAGCCGGCCCTATCCTCGAAATCGGCAACACCAACAGCCGTTACCGGTTTCCCACAAGCGCCAGGAATTTCGTGGAAGCATGGAATGCGCACGGACCGGCGCATCATTGCGCAGTAGGCAAAGGGCATATAGCGTCAAAAATAAAAAAGCTGGCGGAGTTGTTGGGAGTGGAGGCGGTGCAGGTCTGTTAACACCGCAATAACCGCTGTATATTTATTCAAGTTTTACAAGCGGTCACCTGCTGTATCAAAAGCGGACATATTATTTAAAAAATAACTTTTTAAACTATTGGAACGTATGTAACTTTTGGTATGGCATGTTTTTTCAACAGGTGCTGTAACTGATACTGACTATCATGATAAGCAACTACTTCAGGATTGCATGGCGCAACCTTGTCCGCAATAAAGCATTTTCTTTTATCAATATCCTGGGACTGGCGCTCGGACTGGCCTGCAGCCTCCTCATGATCCTGTGGGTACAGGATGAAAAAAGTATGGATGGATTTCATGCCAACAGCGATAAACTATACCAGGTATATGTGCGCCAGTCATCCGGTGGTAAAGTGAACGCCGGCTATCTCACGCAGGGGCCGCTGGCGGCAGAACTGAAAAAGGAAGTGCCCGAAGTAGAATACTCCAGCGGCTTCGAGGTTTTTCTGCCGGTAACATTACGCGTAGATGATAAAGTAATGAAGATCACCGGCGCCTATGCAGGCGCTGATTTTTTGCAGATGTTCAGCTACCCGGTATTACAGGGCACAAAAGCATCTGCCATCGATAAACCAGGCACCATCGCTATCTCCAAACACCTCGCGGAATTATTTTTTGGCAGCCCGGAACAGGCGCTGGGGAAAACACTGCGTTATGAAGACACGGTAAGTCTTTCTGTTACTGCAGTGTACGAGGTGCCGGCCAATTCATCACAACAATTTGAGTACCTCCGCAACTGGGAAGATTTTACCAGGGACAATGCCTGGGCAAGAAATTGGGGCAGCTTTAACCCGCTGACGTATATCCGTCTCCGTGACAATGCCGATGCAGGTAAAGTAGCCGCCAAAATAAAAGACTTCGTTTATAATTATCAGCAACGCAACAACGATTCCTATACTGAACTGGGTTTACAGCCTTACAGCGAAAAATACCTGCACGGTGTATTCAGCAATGGCATACCTGATGGCGGGCGTATTGAATACGTGCACCTCTTTACCCTGCTGGCCATATTCATTATGCTCATTGCCTGCATCAATTTTATGAACCTCGCTACGGCGCGGTCGGTAAAAAGAGCAAAGGAAGTAGGCGTGAGAAAAGTAGTAGGCGCCCTGCGCTCTTCCCTTATCATCCAGTTTATCGGGGAAGCCATGCTGCTGGCATTTTTTTCACTGGTTATTGCCCTGTTGGTTGTGATATTACTGTTGCCCGCGTTTAACCAGCTCAGTGGAAAACAATTGGCATTACCCGTTTCACAACCGGTATTCTGGGGTACTTTACTGGGCCTTACGGTACTCACCGGCTTCGTGGCCGGTAGCTACCCGGCCTTGTTCCTGTCGTCCCTGAACCCGGTACGGGTGCTTAAAGGCAGCCTTAAATTTGGCTCCGGCGCTACCAATTTCCGGAAGGGCCTGGTGGTGTTTCAATTCACCCTGTCCATCCTGTTAATGATAGGCATGTTTGTGATTTACCGCCAAATGGATTATGTGCAAACAAAGAACCTGGGCTACAACCGGCAGAACCTTATCTATATTCCTATCGAAGGCGAATTGATTTCCAAGTACGATGTATTCAGGGAAGCGGCAACCAACCTGCCCGGCGTGGTGGCTGTTTCTAAAATGAAAGAGTCGCCAACGGTGATAGAACATCACAAAGGAGGTATCAGCTGGTCAGGGAAAGATCCCAATGATGACGCCTCTTTTGCGGATGCGGCAGTGGGATACGACTTTATAAAAACCATGGGTCTCACCTTACTGGAGGGCCGCGACTTTTCCCGTGCATTCGGGAATGACTCAGGGAGTTATATCCTGAATGAAAGCGCCGTGAAAAGGATTGGTTACCAGCATCCGGTAGGACAGTCATTCACGCTCGGAAATGTTCCCGGTACCATCGTGGGCGTGCTCAAGGATTTCCACTTCAACTCCATGCACGACGCCATAGAGCCGCTGGTAATCCGCCTGGATGAAAAACCTAAGTGGGGCAATATCCTGGTAAGGGTCGCCGGGGGTAAAACAACACCGGTGCTGGCCGGACTGGCAGGGATCTGCAAAAACTTAAATCCTAACTTCCCCTTTACTTACCAGTTCTCCGATGAAGAATATACCAAGCTTTATAAAAGTGAACAGATGGTAAGTCAGCTGTGCAACTATTTCGCCTGCCTCGCTGTATTCATTTCCTGTCTCGGCTTATTCGGACTGGCCATCTTCACCGCCGCGCAACGTACCAAAGAAATAGGCGTGAGAAAGGTGCTAGGCGCTTCCGAATCCAGTATTTTCCTGTTGCTGTCGGCCGGTTTTCTGAAGCCGGTATTTATAGGAATGCTCATTGCCTTCCCGCTGGCCTGGTATACCATGAACCAATGGCTGAATCACTTCGCGTATAAAATAAACCTCGATTGGTGGATCTTTGGCGGGGCTGGGCTCATCACTATCATAGTGGCTTTAGTCACGGTCAGCTTCCAAAGCATCCGGGCGGCGGCCATGAATCCCGTGAAAAGCCTGAAAATGGAATAATCCTACTTATTGGGGTGCTATTTCCCCATTATACCGCTAAAAATGCTGCCACAGCAATGGCATGTGGATTGCCGGTATATTCATAAACGCAACATTATGAAAGTACTTGGCATCATCCTCATTATTGCTGGTATTGCAATGATCGTTATCAGGGGCTTCTCTGTTCAAACAGAAAAGAAAGTGGTAGACATTGGTCCTGTTGAAATTAATAAGAAAGAAAACAGATGGATAGGCTGGCCCACTTATGCCGGCGGTATCGTAGCCATTGTAGGTGTGGTACTGGTGGTATCGGGTAAACGGAGAGACTGATCAATAACAATAACGACTATATGCAGAAATGAGCGCCTCCCCGGGCGCTCATTTCTGCATTTGGGGTACGCCTGCCAAAAAAGTGTGGTAATTCATCGTAATCAGATAAAAAAGTATGCTTTTATGCTAACTCCCTGCAATAATTTTATACTACCGCCGGAGAGATATCGAAGCCCTTTTTATTTAACATTTACAGCAACACAAAAACTCCTGTATGCGCTGCATCAACAGGTAAAGGAACCTTTATGTCTGCATAGCATTTCCCGTCTTTTCAACCATAAAAATTCCACTAATGAACAAACAAACAATCACCCGGAACTACATGATTACAGGAACATTAATGCTGCTGCTATTGGCAGCCTGCTCCTGCAAAGAAGCGGCAGTAACACCGGAAGCGGCTCCGCGCCCGGTAACCACCGAACTAACTAACGGTATTGGGAATGGCGTAAACCTGCAGCCTTCCTACTACAACGGCGGCAATGTAAACTTCGCATGGGCGCTGATGAAACAGCAAACAAAAATCAAAACCGTGCGCATTGAAATTGAACCAACCGTAAGTATTACGTTGGCGAAATCCTGGATTCAGCAGGCAAAGAACAACGGCTTTGCGGTGATCGCCACTTATCACAAAGCGAGTGTATTGGGAAGCGACAATGCCAGCGAACTTACTGCGGCCGCCAACTGGTGGAAGAATAACTACGCTGCATTATCCTGTCTACACACATTTATCCAGGCGCCTGGAACCAGGGCAGAAACCGTACCCTCATCAATGCTGATCTCGATGAAATGGCTACTTCCGGACGCCCTTGTATGGTAGGGGAGTTCGGCACCGGCTCCGGCAGCGCCAACTGGTCCGGCTTAACGAATTATGCCAAATCCAAAGGATGGACTGTATTGGGATGGGCATGGAATGGCGATGGTGGCAGTCTGAATATGGTTACACCCTCCTGGGCCACTAATCCCACCGCTACTTCTTTTAGTACCAATAGTTACTTCACTACTATTTACAGCCTGCTGTAAATAACAACAGGTTTTCAATATCTACAGCCGGCCCCGTGGCCGGCTTATTTGTTATATTGCAGGATAAAACCTGGAAGATGTCGACATCCCTGTTGGATCAAAGCAAGGATCCGCTGCTCAAAACTTTCATTGCTGGTAGATCAGATCAGGCATTGATGCTGTTGCAGCACTTTGTCTCACAATATGAAAAACTGGGAAAGATATACCTGTATCCCACCAAATCTATGATGGGTATCGGTTTTGGCGACAGACGTGTAGCCTGGGTTACCCAGCTGGGAAAGAATTTTGTGCACATTGTATTCCCTTTTGAAAAGGCGTATCCCGACAATTTATGCTTTCAGAAAATTGCGCAGGTACCGGGCGATAGCCGGCAGTTTAATCATCATTTCCGTATGTATCTCCCGGAAGATATTAATGAAGAAATACAACAGTTTATGCGCCTGTCGCTGTTATAACCTGTTTTAAGTATATTTAGGAAGAAACCTGTATAAAATACTGTCATATGAATCACCACCGCCCTGCCTCTAAAAATATGATTGAATCCATCCTGGTGCTGTTGCTGTTGCTGGCTTTGCTGCTGGCACTGTATGATGTGTTGCGGCTGTTTTTTGGTATTCTCACATTTGCACTGATCTTTTCCGTTTCTTTCCATCACCTGTTTGAGCGCATGGTTGTTTGGTTCAAAGGCCGCCGTAAACTGGCTGCCACCATATATGCGGTGGCGTTAGTTGCCATCATTGCCCTGCCGGTTACTTATTTCATTGCCGCGCTGAGTTCACATATCCGGGAAGCATTGCACTGGATTGGTAACGTGAAGGAAAACGGATTGCCGGCGCTGCCCGAATGGGTGGTTACCATGCCATATGTTGGCAGCGATATCGTGGACTTCTGGGAGCATTTACAGGAAAGTCCCCGCGAAACTTTGTCCACCAGCGTACATGAACAACAGGTAAGAGTGGTGCTGCATCATATTATCACCAGCGGCGCAGGTATTCTTGGTGCAGCCGGACAACTCATACTCGGCATCATTATATCTGCATTTTTCCTGGTAAGCGGTGAAAAAGCAGTACGCCCTATCAGGGCTACTGCACAGCACCTGCTGGGACGTAAAGATGGCGCCGATCTGTTGAACGCTACCACGATGGCCATCAAGGGCGTGTCTATCGGTGTAATGGGTACGGCTTTCATCACAGCGGTGGTGGCGTTTATTGGGCTTAAAATTGCAGGTATCCCCTTTGCGCTTGGCTTGTCCGCGTTTATCTTTTTCCTGGTGGTGATCCAGATAGGCCCGCTCGTGGTTTGGATCCCATTAACCATCTGGATGGCTACACAAGGTCATCCCGGTATGACGCTCTTCCTGGCTATTTACGGTACCGGCATCCTGATAGGGGAAGCCATCCTGAAACCCCTGCTCATCGCTAAAAGCGGCAAACTGCCTTTCCTGGTATTATTCCTCGGTGTAATTGGCGGTATGGCTGCATGGGGATTCACCGGCATGTTCAAGGGCGCTATCATTGTAGCCGTATTCTATACCGTATTTAATTCCTGGCTGTTGCGTAAAGACGCCGCCCACGCTTCACATGCTGCGGAATAGGTAGTATCTTCGCCCACAAGCACCAGATGAATTATGAAAGCGGCAAGTATCAGCGATATAAAAAAAGAATTAACTACCCTGCCTCCGGCAGAGCTGTCGGCCCTGTGTTTGCGGCTGGCCAAATTCAAGAACGATAACAAGGAACTGCTTACCTACCTGCTGTTTGAAGCCCACAACGAAGAAGGGTACATCGCCGCCGTGAAAGAAGAAATCGACAAAGGGTTTATTGAAATGGCCGGTGATAAATTATACCACGCTAAAAAAAGGCTGAGGAAAATCCTGCGGATAACGAACAAGCATATACGATATACTGGTTCCAAAACCGCCGAAGTAGAACTACTGATCTATTTCTGTACAAAAATGAAACTGTCCGGTTTATTATCTTCCTATAGTGTTCAGTTAAATAACCTCTACGAACAACAGGTGAAAAAGATCACCAAAATAGTGTCTGCACTGCATGAAGACCTGCAGTATGATTATCTCCGGCAGCTGAAACGGCTTACAGCCGAGGACTAAAATGCTTCAGCAAAATTAATATAAAAGCCCTGCCAGTTGCCCGGACCTGGCTGTATCATCCTGTAAACGTACCATTCATGCTTTTGTTCAATAAACCGGTTAAATCAGGTTTGTTGCCTTCACAGGAAAATTTTATTTTGGAGGGTGTTGATGAATTAAAGAGGCTTTAAAATGAAGGCATGAAAATTCTATTTGAAACGCTGCGGCTGCAGGTCCGCACTTTTGCCGCTACAGATGACGCATTCGTCCTGGAATTGCTGAACACGCCCTCCTGGCTGCAATACATCGGCGACCGGCAGATCCGGACCCTTGCAGATGCACAACGCTATATCATGAATAACCTGTTGAAGCTATACGCCGAACAAGGCTATGGCGCATGGGTAGTAGTGCTGAAAGAAACAGGGAATCCTATTGGTATCTGCGGGTTATTTAAGAGAAAGTACCTTGATCAGCCCGACCTGGGATTTGCTTTTTTACCGGCCTTTGAAGGCCTGGGGTATGCTTACGAAGCGGCTACCGGTACCATTACCTATTCCCGGCAGCAATTGCCGTTTCCAAGGCTGTTTGCCATTACCCAACCGGATAATCACCGGTCGGTTCGTTTATTGGAGCGGTCTGGATTTACCCGGCAGGGCACCATTCTTCCACCCGGAGAAGCGGAAGAACTGATGTTATTTGATCTTGAATTAGGAAGCTGACTGCCGCCGTTTCCGGTAGGCCATCATCCTGCTTCCCGCCAGGTAAAGCAACGACCCCACACACAATACCACCAGTCCTGATCTGAGCCATGTAGCAGCGGTTACAGACAACCCGATTCCTGTACCCAGGGCTACATAGGCAGCGAAACAAATGGGGCACTTTGGCAGCAGTACGAGGGTGATGCCCGGTATCAGCCATCGTACGCCTTTTACAAAGCGTTGCCTCAAAGTAAGCGGACCGGTGGTTTGCGCGGCGGTTGTTTTGCGGGCGCCGCTGCCCGTAGCGGCGCCGCAGGAACAATGTGTTTTCATAATACTTAGTCTTCTGAACAACAGGAACCCGGCGTTTTCTCTTTGTGATACCTGCCGGTATTATCTACATGTCCTTTCTCTTCGTATTTGTCGTGGTGCCGTACCCACGATGTTAAATCGCCACGTTCATTGATTTCATTACGTCCCAGCGGCGCTATATCCAGGTAGTTGTAAGTAGCGAGCTGTAATTCGCCACCACGGCCATACGTGGAATAGGTGTGATAAATATCGCCTGCTTCATCTTTATAAAAAACGCTGATGCCCTGGAGGTCTTCCAAATGATGCGGCAATCCTTCCACGATATCGTAGTTGTAATACACCTTACCACTTTCCAGGTCCTCTTTACGGAAAGACACGTGATAGTCGTAGTTGAAATCACTGCTTTCAGAAGATACCCATTTGAAGTGCCAGTCCATACGCTTACGGAAAGCCTCCAGCGCAGGCAACGGTGCGCGTGATATCACTACAACGGACACATCATGATGCTCCAGGTGAGGCAATACGCCGTTAATGGAATCTGCTGCAAATGAGCAACCAACACAACCTTCTTTTTCATGGGGACCAAACATAAAATGCTGGATGATCAGCTGGCTGCGGCCTTCAAAAAGGTCAGAAAGGGTGACCTTACCTTCCGGACCATCAAATACATAGTTCTTCTCTACCTTTTCCCATGGTAATGCCATGCGCTCACGGCTAAGCTCATCCCGCAAACGGGTATATTCCTTTTCTTTTTGCAAAAACTTCTTCCTGGCTTCCAGCCACTCTTCGGAGGATACAACTTTGTGCGGGGGACCGGGTTTAACAGCACTATCTTTAAAACCAGTCGTTACAGGAGTACTCATGATTTTGTGATTTTAATGTCTTACAAATCTCCGGAGTTAATATGTAAATGTAGATGGGTGAATGCGACTTATTTAGGGGGTGATTGTGCCACCGGAAAGTAGTAAATTCGTGTTGTAACAGACGCAAACTGCCATGAAGACTGTTTCTTTGCTTATTTATGAAGATGCCATTTTATCTTCCGTATCCAGCGTGATAGATATCCTGCTGGGCGCTAACCGCTTTCTGGTTGGAGCCGGAAAGGAACCTGCCTTTAAACTGGAGCTGGTCAGCGAAAAGATGAAGAATATCCAATTGCACAGCCCTGCGCAGTTTATCTGCTATAAAACCATCGATGAAGTACAACATACAGACCTTATCCTGGCGCCGGCCTTTGAAGGCCCGCCGGATACGGTGCTGGAGAAGAATAAGGCGCTGGTGAACTGGATCCGTAATATGCATGCCAGCGGCACTGAGGTAGCCAGCCTGTGCTTTGGAAGCTATTTCCTGGCCGAAGCAGGACTGCTCACCGGCAAATCCTGTACTTCCCACTGGGCGGCACTCGACGATATGCGCAGGCGCTATCCGGATATCCATATCCTGCCAGATAAAGTAATGACCGACGACGATGGCGTTTATACCAGCGGCGGCGCCTTTATTTCATTGAACCTGGTATTATACCTGATAGAAAAATTCAGTGGCCGCGACACAAGTATTTGGGTGAGTAAAATGTTTTCGATAGATATGGACCGCTTTAACCAGGCCCATTTCGCCGTGTTCCAGGGACAACGCCGTCATGAAGATGAAGACATCCTCAAAGCGCAGGCCTACATCGAACAAAACTACGATCAGCAGATCTCCGTGGAACAGATCGCCAGCCAGGCTAATATGAGTAAACGTAATTTTGTTCGACGCTTTAAACTCGCCACACACAATACGCCCATGGAATACCTGCAGCGCGTAAAAATAGAATCCGCCAAAAAAGAACTGGAGAAAAATGCCATCAATATCAGCACACTGATGTACAATGCCGGGTACAACGACCAGAAAGCATTCCGGCAGATATTTAAACGGTACACCGGTTTAACCCCGCAGGAATACCGTAGAAAGTACTCCCGCGGCGGCGTAGAGATGAATTAAGCATTATTCCGTCCGCAAACTTTTTACAGGATTCATCAGCGCTGCTTTAGCCGACTGGTAACTGACCGTTAGCAGCGTAATGACGATTGTACCGGCGCCAATGGCTATAAAAAGCCAGATCGATACGGGTGTATGATATGCATAGTGATTCAGCCACATCTGCATAAAATACCAGGTAAGGGGAGTAGCCACCAGTAAAGCAATGATCACCGGCTTCACAAAATCTTTCGACAACAGCAACAAAATACCAGACACCGTAGCGCCCATCACTTTGCGTATCCCGATTTCTTTGGTGCGTTGTTCCGCCATAAAAGCAGCCAGTCCAAGTATACCCAGGCAGGAAATAAAAATTGCAAGCACGGCAAATACAGTGGTCAGCCGCGCAATGCGCTCTTCATCAGAAAACTTCTTCGCATAAACCTCATCTGTAAAAGTAAAATCAAAGGGGCCCTCGGGGTTAAACTTTTTAAATACGCCGGCAATCCCGGTTAATGCCGCCCGCATAGGCATTGCAGGGTTCACGCGAACAGTTAACGTATTATATACGCCGTATTCCAGGCAAAAAACCACCGGCTGCACCGGTGCATATGGCGATTCCATTACCATGTCTTTCACCACGCCAATGATCATGTGCGGCTCACCACCCGCCTGTATAATTTGCCCGATAGGATGTTTAAACCCCGTTAGCTTCACCGCCGCTTCATTTAAGATCAGTGCGCCCGTATCCGTAGGGAAGCTCCTGGAAAAATCGCGGCCCTCTTTTATTTGCCAGCCAATAGTATGGCCGTAATCATGCGATACCGTTACAAAACCCAAAGGCGCTGCAATACCGGGTACTTTACCTTCCCAACTCAGGTCGTCACTATTGCCGGGATTCTCCGTGGTAGGATGCGACGCCTTCGCCATATCCGCCACCGCACCGCTTTCCAGTAAAGCAGCCCTCAATTCATTGTAAGGCGCACCAAACATTTCAGGGGTGTTCATGGTGAGGTTAATCAATCCCTCCCGGCTGTAGCCCACCGGACGGCTTTTGGCATATTGAATTTGCTGGTACACAATTACAGTACCTATGATCAGGGCAATGGATACGCTGAACTGTACTACCATCAGGGCGTTGCGGGGGAGCAATGAAAAACGGCCCGTAGTAAAACCTCCTTTTAATATTTTTACCGGCTGAAAAGAGGATAAATAAAAAGCAGGATAACTGCCGGCCAGCAGGCCGGTAAACACGGCAAACCCTGTTCCTGCCAACCATAGCACCGGCGCGTCAAATGGGATCGTGATCTGTTTTTCAGTGATCCGGTTAAACAGCGGCAATAAAAGCCACACCATGCCCACCGCCACTATAAAGGATAAAAAGGAGAGCAGCAGCGATTCGGCGAGGAACTGCCGGACAAGACGTCCCCGCGAAGCGCCGATGGCTTTGCGGATACCTGTTTCTTTGGCACGTTTGGCACTCCTGGCGGTAGACAGGTTCATGAAATTGATACAGGCCAGCAGCAACACCAATGCACCTATAACACCAAACAACCACACCAGGCGGATACGCCCGCCGCTTACCTGCCCGTTCTTAAACTCGTTATATAAATGCCATTTGTTCATCGGATGCAGCAACAGCGTTTCTTTGCCCGCCTTTACATGCTGCTGCACAACGCTGCTGATCTTTGCACTGGCCTTATCCATGTCAATGCCCTCATTCAGCTCCACGTATAATTTCCAGTAATGGGTATCCCAATTGGATACTTCGTCTTTCAGCCACGGAATGGTAGTCACGGCCCGGTCCCACGGAAGGAACAGCTGTGTGCCATAAAAAGCCGTGCCTTGCGGGAGATCTTCATACACACCCGCCACCTGCAGATCAGTGCGGTTATCCATGCGGATGGCCTTCCCCATAGGATCGGAACTGCCAAACAGGGAAGTGGCCAGCGACTGGTTAATCAACACTGCGGTGGGCGTTTTCAACGCATCCCTTTTGCCCTGAATCATTTTGAGCGTGAGCATCTCAGGCAAATCCGGGCCTGCCCACACCCCCGATTGCGATAACTTTTTATCACCCACGGCAATCGTATGGGTGAAGTTGGGATAAACAATAGCCACCCGTTTGAAATCGCCTGCATAATTATTCCGGAGTTCATCTGCGAGTGGAATGGCAATAGCTTCACCGGTAGTGGTTTCACCGTTGATGGTTTGTACATCCATTACCTGTGCCAGCCGGTTATGATGATCATGCCAGTGATTAAATGACACTTCATCCCATATCCATAACCCTATCAGCAGTGTAACTGCCATACCGGTAGCCAAACCAATAATATTGATGGCAGTGTAACTTTTATTTTTTATAAGATGACGGAAGGTAAATTTAAACAATTGCATGCAGCCGCTATTTTTAATGGGTGCCGGAAAAATAATGCCGGAACCGGATTCTTTTATAAATAACAAATTTATACTTTTGCAGATATTCTAATGTGTCCGTTTTCAATACAGGCGACGGCCGGTTTTGAAAACAACCTTTCTCGTTATCTTTCCCTAATTTTAGCGTTTTCAAATTGGCAGATGCGTATGAACAGAATTATCTATAGCCTGCTGTTGCTGATGGGAGTAAACATCATCGCATCAGCACAGGAATTGTATATGCCCCGCAATATTAAACAGGCATATGTGAATGGAACCCGGGACAAAAGCGGCGCCCCCGGCAAGTATTACTGGCAGAACAAAGGCGTGTACGATATCCGGCTGGCAGTAAACCCGCCCGACCGTAAAGTAACCGGCAGCGAAACAATCAGCTACGTGAACAACAGCCCCAATGCATTAAAACACATAGTACTTCGCCTCATCGTTAACCTGCATAAATACCAGGCGCCCCGCTCCGGGTATGTGAGCAAAAACTTTTTAACGGATGGCATCACCATCGATACATTGCTGGTGAATGGCGTGAAGCTAAAAGTTAATAATGATGTAGGCACGCTCTCGTATGTAGTATTGCCAACGCCATTGCAGCCGAAAGACAGCCTCCAGCTGCAAATCGCCTGGCACTACGACCTCTCCGTGCAAAGCGGCCGGGAAGGCATGCTGGACAGTACCTCGGTTTTCATGGCCTACGCATATCCCCGCGTATGTGTATACGATGATTACAACGGCTGGGACGGACTGGATCATACCGACCGGGTAGAGTTTTACAGCGACTTCAACGACTACAACGTATCGGTAACTGTACCAAAGAACTTCGTGGTGTGGGGTACCGGCGACCTGCAAAATGCTTCAGAAGTGCTGCAGCCCGGGTTTGCAAAGCGCCTTCAGCAATCTTATACCGCTGATAACGTAATGCACATTGCTACCCTCGATGAAATGCAGCGGAAAGTGGTTACCCGCCAGCACAACACGAACACCTGGAAGTTTAAAGCCAACCACATCGCAGACGTTACCTTTGCGGCAAGCAACCATTATGTGTGGGACGCTGCCAGCGTAATCGTGGACAGCAGCACCATGCGCCGCGCCAGCGTACAGGCAGCCTATAACGATACTGCCACAGACTTCCATCACTCGGTAGCGTTTTCGCAAAATGCACTGGGCTGGTTCTCGCACCAATGGCCGGGCGTACCGTATCCGTTTTCGGTAATGACAGCCGTACAAGGCTTTGCAGATATGGAATACCCCATGATGGTAAATGATGGTTCGGCCGGGCACGACCTCAGCTTTGCGCAATTAGTGCAGGACCATGAAATAGCGCATACTTATTTCCCTTTTTACATGGGCATCAACGAAAGCCGCTACGCCTTTATGGATGAAGGCTGGGCCACCACTTTTGAATACCTTATTGGCATTGCGGAAAAAGGGAAGGAGGTAGCCGATAACTTCTACAAAAAATTCAGGGTCACCAAGTATATCTTTGACCCGTCCACGGAAGAAGACCAGCCGATTATTTCCATGTCCAACCAGGTATGCGGAATGGGCTACAGCAACAACTCCTATGGCAAAGCATCCTTGTCCTACCTCGCGGTAAAAGACCTGCTGGGCGATGAGCGGTTTAAAAAATGCCTGCATGCTTATATGGACAACTGGCATGGCAAACATCCCATCCCCTGGGATTACTTTTATTCCTTCAATACGGCGGCCGGTGAAAACCTCGACTGGTTCTGGAATAACTGGTTCTTCAGTTATAACTACATCGATCTTACTCTATCAGATGTAAAACAAGAGAAGAAAAGTATAAAAGTGAAGATAGATAATACGGGTGGTTTCGCTATCCCGTTTGACGTGATAGCTACTTTTGCCGACGGCAGTACGGCTACCTGGCATCAAACACCCGCTGTGTGGAAAGCCAATACCAAAGCTACTGTGCTGGATCTGGCGGTGAAGAAAGAAGTAACTGCTGTGCGGCTGGAAGGCAACCTGTTCATGGATGCCAATGCAAAAGATAATAGCTGGAAAAAATAGTAACAGAAGGGATCGCATCCCGCGATTCCCTTATTCCTCTTTCAGTAAGCCGTTTATTTTACAATACTCCACGGCTTCTTCAATACTGTTTACTTGGAACTTGCGCAGGATGTTCATCCGGTGCGCTTCAATGGTGCGGATGCTGATGTTCAGCGATTCAGCAATGTCTTTATTATTGAGTCCCTGGCTGATCATCCGCATGATCTGTTCCTCGCGGCGGGAAAGGGAGATCTCCTGCGTGCCGCTGTTGCCGGGCGTTTGCCTGGCATCAAGATATTTTTTTACGAGAACATCACTGACTTCCCCGATAAAATAATATTTCCCCCGGTGGATGGTGCGGATCGCGCTGAGGAATATCTTATTGCTCGTATCTTTCAAAATATAACCGCTGGCGCCCATTTCCAGGGCTGCTGCTACGTAGTCGGGTTCATCAAAAAGGCTAAAAAAAAGGATCCTGCCACGGGGATTTTTTTCCAGCAGGCGGGTACTGGTTTCCAGTCCGTTCATACCCGGCATGCGGATATCCATGATAATAACATCCGGTTGGATAACGGCTAACCGTTGCAGTGCATCTTCGCCGCTGCTGGCTTCTCCCGTCACTTCCATGTCGGCTTCACTGTTGATGAGCTGTTTAAGACCGTTCCGGAATATTTCATGATCATCTACTAAAAAAACGCCTATTTTTTTCATTGCTAAAAAGTTATTGCCAACTGTACAATTGTTCCGGTGTTGGGTGTTGAATTGATTTGAAGCGTTCCGCCCAGCAATTCCGCCCGCTCTTTCATATTACGGATGCCATTCACCTTTTTGGCCTGTTCGGAAGAGTAAAGCTGCTGGCTATCGAAATGAAAACCGTTGCCGTTATCCCTCACCGTCAGCTGCAGGAAATTGGCGGTACCGTCAATATCTATTTCAATGGTATCTGCATCAGCATGTTTGATGGCATTGTTCAATGCCTCCTGCAAGATACGGTAAACGCCTGTCTTTACTTCCTTTGGCAGCGGCGCCGCCGCTAAGGTGTCTTCCAGCTGGAAGTCTATACCAGGGGCTGTTTGCCGGCAAAGTTTAATCAGTTCATCAATGGCGGCCCGCAAGCCGAAATCTTCCAGCACGCTGGGTAACAGGTCGGCGCAAATCCGTTTGGTTTCATTGATGATGCTGTACATCATGGTATTCACCATGGCAATTTCAGGATCGTGCTGCATACTCCGGTCTTCTATCTGTTCCAGCTTCATACGCAGGCTGGTGAGCATTTGCCCGATGCCATCATGTATTTCAGCGGCCACCCGCTTACGCTCTTTTTCCTGCCCGTTGATAATGGAATACGACCGTATGCGCTGCTCCGTTTCCTGGCGCAGCAATTTCTCCTGGTTGGCCAGTTGCACCTGCTCTGTTAACTTGCGTGCGCGCTCTTCTGCATCTACCAGCCCGCGGATAATTTTCCGGATGCGGGTAGATAACGGGTAGAAGATCACCCCTGCTTCCAGCATCAGCGTAAACAGCACCAGTCCCAGCACGATGTATTCAATTTCCTTCAGGTTGCGGATGCGTTCTTTAGAAAATCGGTCGTAGTCGAATACAATCAGCTCCATACCCAGCAGGTACGACTTTTCATAGGCCAGTATCGTTTGCACATACGGCCGGATGCGCTCCGGTTTAAAGGCACTGTCGCTGTACAGTACCGTAATCATATTACTGGCGGGCATCCCATATTTCCTGGTGGGGATTGCGGATAATCTCGAACATCTGCTTCAGCTCATCCTGGTCGTTTGCCGGTAAGTTGAGAAAGTTACTGCCGGCCTGTAAGCCTTCGTGCGATTTCTGCCACTGCTTCAGCGTATTGATAAATTCTTTCCGGTTATCATCTATATCCCTGCCGGATTCCAGTAGCAGCGCCAGTTTACTCAGCGTTTGACTGTACGTTCGCAGCTTTCCTGCAAAGTTGATTACATGCGAATCATTCATCTGGTGGTTCAGCGCCTGCTGGATCTTTATCTGGCTGAATACAGATAACAACGCAATAGTAGTGAGCGCCACCGCGTAGAGGATGGTGAAGATCTTAAAAATACTTCTGTCTTCGGATACAGGATGCATAATGTTAAAGATAAATAAAACCCGCGCCCGGTGGCATCACACCGCAATATGTTTTTCCAGTTCCGAGTGCTTCAGCTCTTCCGCGGTGCCATCCAGCACCATCCGGCCACGGTCCATGAAATAGTAATGATCCGTTACCTGGTTGGCGAAATCTATTTTCTGCTCCACCAGTAATACCGACAGTCCCTTTTGCTGTACCAGCTGTTGCAGGATACTGCCAATTTCCTGCGCAATGGAAGGCTGTATCCCTTCTGTAGGCTCATCGAGCAACAGGAGAGAGGGGTTGCTTACCAGTGCCCTGGCAATAGACAGCTGTTGCTGCTGCCCGCCGCTCAGGTTACCACCTGCGCGTTTACGGAAATCTTTCAGGATGGGAAACAGGCTGTAGATCTCTTCTTCCGGGATCTTTGCTTTCCGGTTGGGATGCGCTTCCAGTCCCAGCAGCAGGTTTTCGTATACCGATAGTTTCGGGATAATTTCCCTGCCCTGTGGTACGTAAGCGATGCCGGCCTTTGCTTTTTTATGCGGCGGCAATGTTGTAATGTTTTCATTGTTGAAAACGATACTGCCTTCCTGCGCGGGCAGCAGTCCCATAATAGTTTTGAGCAAGGTGGTTTTCCCTACGCCATTGCGGCCCATCACGGTGGTAACGGCGCCTTTTTTTACGGCAAGGGTAGTGCCGCGTAAAATGATGCTCTGTCCGTATGCGGCAGAGATATTGTTGATGGTCAATACCGGTGTGCTGATCATAATGTTTCAAGTTGAGCGTTAGTACGGCCTAAATAGCAATCTATTACCCGCTGGTCATTCTTAACTTCTGCAAAAGTGCCCTCCATCAGTCGTTTGCCGCGAACCAGTACCGTCACCAGTTCGTTGGCTATCTGTTCTACAAATTTCATATCATGTTCAATCACAATGATGCTGTGCGCTTTGGACAACTCCAGTAACAACGCACCGGTTTTCTCCGTTTCTTCATCACTCATGCCGGCAGCAGGTTCGTCTATCAGCATCAGTGTAGGGTCCTGCAATACCACGATGGCAATTTCCAGCCATTGCTTTTGCCCGTGCGAAAGATCGCCGGCCAGTTTATACATTACGTTGGTGAGCGACAGCTTCACGGCTACGCTGTGTATCCTCTCTGCCAGCGCCGGTGTGGATTTGAAGAAGAGGGAAGAAAAGATGTCCTTCTTCATTTTGGCCGCCAGTAACAGGTTGTCGTGCACCGTTAATCCCGGGAAAACGGAGGGCTTCTGGAATTTCCGGCCTATGCCGGATTCCGCGATCTTTACTTCGGTTTTCCCCAGGATGGATTTGCCATTGAAAAATACTTCGCCTTTGTCGGCTTTTGTTTTTCCGCAGATGATATCGAGGAAGGTGGACTTGCCCGCTCCATTCGGACCAATGATCACACGTAGTTCTTTATCGCGCAAGCTGAAATGATCCAGGTTCAGTGCATGCACACCGCCAAATGATACCGCCAGGTTGTTTACGTTGAGTAGCATATCAGTGGGTAGTTTGAGGCGTTTTAAACCGGGCAGCGGAGATCTTTTGTTTGATAGTCTCCAGCAGGCCCATAAATCCTTTATCAAAATATAATACCGTGATCACAAACAGGAAGCCCAGTATAAACAGCCATGAATCCGGGAATAAACTGGTGCAGATGCTATACAGGAAGTTCACCAGCAAAGCCCCCAGCACTGCGCCTTTCAGGTTGCCCCGGCCACCGAGCGCTACCCACATCACCATTTCCACCGATGCTTTTACATCCATACGGCCGGGTGTGATGATGCCTGTTTGCGGCAGGTATAACATACCTCCCACGGCGGCTAACAGTGCCGCCACTACGAAAACCGCCAGCTTGTAATCCACCACTTTGTAGGCGGCGTAGCTGATACGCGATTCACTGTCGCGGATCGCCTGCAATACTTTCCCGAACTTGGAGTTGGTGATCCGGTAGCAGAAAAAATAAGCGGCACACAATACTGCAAAGGAGATTATGTACAGCGCAAGTTTTACGGAAGATGAAGAGAGGTTATAACCCAGCAGGGTGTTGAAATCGGTAAGACCGTTGGTACCACCAAGATTGGTTTCATTCCGTAAAAAGATGAGCCACATCGCCAGCGTAAGCGCCTGCGTGATGATAGCCATGTACACGCCTTTGATCCTGCTCCGGAACAACACAAAGCCCACTACAAAAGCAAAGAGGGCAGGGATTAGCAGGCATAGCGCCAGCGACCAGCCAAACGAATGAAATGGTTGCCAGAATAACGGTAACGTATCTATTTTATTCCACGCCATAAAATCGGGCAATACAGCGCCCGCCGCCACTGTTTTCTTCAGCAGCAGGTGCATGGCAATGCCATAGCTGCCCAAACAAAAGAAGAAAGCCTGGCACATGGAAAGGATGCCGGTATACCCCCAGATGAGATCAATACCCAGCGCCGCTATGGCAAAGCAGAAATACCGCCCCCATACAGAAATGGTATTCACGGAGAGGAGCCCCGACAGGTGACCCGCCGGCAACAGGATCGCAAAAATTGCGATGAACAATATATAATACAGTGGATTGTTTTTCGTTTTCATATGCCCGGTTTTTAATCTTCCGCAACGCGGCCTTTGTCAGGAAATAAGCCTTTGGGTTTATACTGCATGAACAGCATAATAAACACCAGGATAAACACTTTGCCGTATACCGCCTGGAAAAAGGATTCTGATATTTTGGTGAAGAAGCCAATGCCCAGCCCGGAGAAGATAGTGCCGGCGAGTTTGCCCACACCGCCTGTTACTACTACCAGGAAAGAATCTACAATATAAGTTTGTCCCATGTCGGGCACCACGTTGCCAATCAGCGTAATGGCGCAACCTGCGAGGCCGGCCAGCCCCGAGCCAATAAAGAAAGTAATGGATGCCACACGCCTGGTTTCTATGCCCAGGCAGGCGCTCATCTGCCGGTTTTGTGTAACGGCCCTGATCTGTAATCCCAGCCTGCTGCGGTACAGCATCAGGTAAGTGAACACCACCATCAACAGGGTAAGTACAATGATAAAAATGCGGTTATAGGGTAAGGTAAGATGTGGCGATACCTGCCATCCACCGGATAACAGTTGCGGCGTTTTCACCGCTGTAAGATCGCCGAATAACAAACGGGCGGTTTGTATCAGTATTAAGCTCACGCCCCAGGTAGCCAGCAGGCTTTCCAACGGCTTGGCGTACAGGTGGCGGATGACCAGCCGTTCCAATATCCATCCCATTGCGCCTGCTACCATGAAAGAAAGGGGCAGGGCGGCGAGGAAGAAAAGATCTGTTTGCGGAATGCCCAGTGTGCGGGTGAAAAATACCTGCGTGCAATAAGTAGTATAGGCGCCTATCATCATAAACTCGCCATGCGCCATGTTAATGATACCTGCGAGGCCGTATACGATAGAAAGTCCCAGGGCAATCAGTATAAGGATGCTGCCAAGACTCAGCCCGCTAAAGAAGTTCTGTATCCTTTGCAGGCTGTCGTAGCGTTTCTCCAGGCTGATGGCCTGTGCTGCAGCATAGTGGGCTGTTTCCTGGTTTAAGAACCCGGCTTTTGCATAGTTTCTCAGCAGCACGGGTGCATTGTCGCTCCAGTTGTCGCCGATACTGTCAATATACGCTTTGGCGGCAGCGGTGCTGGCGGCGCTGTATAAGCGGGCGGCGTACAACACATCTTTACCGGTGCGCCGCGCATCCGCATTCGTTTCTTTTGCCAGTGCGGCCTGCAGGATAGGAAGTGTGGCGCTGTCGCCCGCGTTTTTCAGCTGAGTATAAGCGAGGATACGTTTTTGCGCATCGTTGCTGAACAGGTTCAGCAGCGGGGCTATCCCTGCCAGTTGCAGCCGGTCGGCGCGGGGAATATCTACCGTTTGGAGGGCTGACAATGGTAACAGCAGCGGTTGCCCGCTGCTGTTGGTAAGGAGTCTGTTATCGGGATAAAGGGAGTAAAGCCGGTAGGTTCCTTCTCCGGTCGGTTTGCTGTCCACCGTTACCGCCTTATGATCCAGCAGGTACAGCTTTTTATCATTGATCGCCATCAGCAAAGGAAAGGTGGCCGGTATCCGGAGGGCGGCCAGTCTGCCAATAGCCTGCGTTCGCACGGAGTCGTTAGTTGGTTGCAGCAGCTGTGCGGTGTAGATGAAGGCGCTATCCTGTGCCGCTACTTTCAGGGGTAGCAGCAGTAAGCAGCACATCAGCATCCGTAGGGAGATTTTCATCGCATCGTATTTGATAATTTGGAAATAGCCTGTCTTTTTAAAAAGTATCCGCTTATTTTTTAGCGTAAGTACCGTTGTGGTTCACCCAGTCGCAGTCTTTATCAGGAGACGTTAAGGGCGACCATGGCTGTGGATCCACGAGTCCTTCGGATTTCCAGATGATATCAAATTGTCCGTCGGGTTTTATTTCGCCGATCACAACGGGTTTTGCCAGGTGATGATTTCTCGGGTCCATTTTAACCAGTCCGTCGGGCGAAGGGTAATCCAGTCCGTACAGTGCGTTGCGCACCTTTGATACATCGAAGGAACCTGCTTTTTCAGCGGCTTTTGCCCAGAGATAAACACCGGTGTAAGCCCAGCAGATAGGATCATCTGTTACTCTTTTATCGCCGCCGGGTAATCCTTTTTTGGCGCAGAAGGCTTTGAAGTCGGCTACAAACTTTTTGTTTTCGGGCAGGTCGTTCGACTGGAAGTAGTTCCATGCCGCGAGGTGTCCTACCAGGAATTCCGTGTCCATAGAGCGGAGTTCATCTTCTGCCACAGAAAATGCCATGATGGGGCAGGTAGCGGCAGAAAGGCCCTGGTTGGCAAATTCTTTATAGAAAGGCACATTGGAATCGCCGTTGATAGTAGAAAGGATACAGGCTTTACCATCTGCTGCAAAGCGTTTCACTTTAGAAATGATGGTTTGGTAATCCTGGTGATGGAACGGCGTATATTCTTCAATGATATTTTCTTTCGGGATGCCTTTGGAGAGCAGGTATGCTTTCAGGATTTTGTTGGCAGTGCGGGGAAATACGTAGTCTGTTCCGAGCAGGTAGAACTTTTTATAGCCGCCGCCTTTTTCACTCATAAGGTATTCCGCGGCTGGGATCAGCTGTTGATTGGGGGTGGCGCCGGTGTAGATCACGCTGTTAGAGCATTCTTCTCCTTCGTATTGCACCGGGTAAAAGAGCAGGCCGTTGTTCTGTTCAAAAACCGGCAGTACGGATTTGCGGGATACGGAAGTCCAGCAGCCAAATACGGCAGATACTTTTTTATCGATCAGCAGTTCTTTGGCTTTTTCTGCAAACAGGTCCCAGTCGGATGCCGGGTCTACGATCACCGGTTCTATTTGTTTGCCGAGTACGCCGCCTTTGGCGTTGATTTCATCTACTGCCATTTGCACGGCATCTCTTAAAGATACTTCAGAGATGGCCATGGTGCCGCTGAGGGAGTGGAGTACGCCTATCTTAACCGTTTCTTTGGAAGTGGCAGAGTCGCTGCTGCCGGCTTTTCCGGCGCTGTTGTTACAGGATGAAAAGAGTGCGGTGGCGCCGAGGAGCAGGATGGGTAGTTGTTTCAGGAAAGCGTTTCTCATGTGTTGTATTATTTTATAAAGAAGATGAATGAATGCGTATGTCCTTTAGAAAATGAAGAATTGAGCCTGCAGCCAGAGTTGTCCGAATGTTTTTTTCGTGTAGTCGTCGGCGGTAGCAGTGGCCACGTTGTAGGTACGGGTAGTATAGGAGAGGCGTAGGTTAGTCCCGGTGCCATTGAAGAAGTAGTTTAGTCCTCCCCCCATTACAGTGCTGGAGTTCATCTTATCAAAGTTGGCGGGTTTTACGGTGCCGGCTTGTGCGGCTTCGGCGCTTACATCCTGGTTTTCGTACCGGATCCAGGGTTGCAGTTTTGTTTTTTTGAAGTAGTAGCCGAGTTCCAGGAACTGAACGGTTTGTTTAGGAATGAGGGTGGCAAAGGAGTATTTGGAATCCAGTTTGGTGCCGCCGGTCATGTACTGGAAGGCTGCATTTACTGTAATGGAGCCTGCATTTCCCAGCGGGTGGTCAAAGAATACATCCGTGCTGAGGTTGTAGTAGGTGGCCTGTGCATCGAATCCTGCGGCCCATGCGAGGGTTTTACCATTGCCCAGTTTGGTGCCGGCATAGTAATAGTCCTTTTCCGCATCGAGGAAGTTGTAGGCAACACGGCCTACGGTACGGAGTGGTGCGCCGCCATCTACATTGCGGCCGGTGAAAACTCCCAGCCGGTATTCCAGTTTATCGTTGGCAAGGAATCCGCGGGCGTTGATCCCGAGATCGCGGCCAAAGTTTCCCTGCAGCGGGCTGTTGGCAAACAGGTTATAAGGGTACTGGAAGTAGGTGAAGTCGTTGGCCATTAAGCCGGCGGCGCCCTGTAAGCCGTTACGGTTGTTGGACACCAGCTGCATCCCTGCCACCAGCTGGAAGGCATTGGTGAAAGTATATTCCAGTTGTGCATCCAGTATGATGGGCGACACCTTTACATTCTTCTCGCCATTGGATTGTATGCCGATGGGAGAAGGGATTTCCGTTTCCATAAAGAAGCTGGCCTTTTTCGTAAGCTGGCCGCCCACGAGTACCCTGGCACGGTAAATGGAAAAGCCCTTGTTCCAGTCCTTCGCCGTTTTATCGTTACTGGGGGTGCCAAAGCCTGTTTGCTCGCCGGAGGCGAACATATGAACAATGGCGCCTACCTGGATAGAAGGTTTAAAGGGGAGGTCTGAAGCCTGGAAAAGGGTGATAGCTTTTGCGCTGTCGTTGCTGGTATTTAAAGAAGCGGGCAGTTCAATTAAGTAACCGCCTTTCTTTTTCTTTTTAGGGGGATCGTTGTTTTCGGCTTTCGCAATAAATGGAGCAGTGGCAAGTAGGAAGATAAATGTGGCTGACAATTTCATAAAATAAGTAATTAAAAATTAGATAATGTACTTAAGTACTTTTTTGGTTGATCGATCAGTATACTTAAGTATAAAAGTAGAAGATTAATTTACTTAATTCATATAATTTTTAGAAAAAGGATTAAAAATCGTGTGACATGCTGATAATAAATGCACATATAATTTATTATAATATAACTATTGAAGCTGTTTATTACTTGATTAAGTAAGTTGATTTATAGTATGTTGTAAGATAACACAGGAGGGCCTGGAAAAATTTAGCCTTCCGGTTATACTCTTATACTTAATAATATTATATATATTGACTATGTAACGATAAAATGGAGGAGTAACCTATCTCCGGATAAGGTCCGAGGCAGTTGTTGCTGCCACCCCGATTTTGAGATAAGCCATAGATAAGCCGTATCTAATAGATAACTCGTATCTATTAGATACGGCTTATCTATGGCTTATGCGTAAGTAAACTATGGGTATACTTTGAATAAACAGGATTGGATACCAGCATGAGCTTTACACGCAGTACCAGGAGGACATGGCCATGCAGGAGAAAATGAATGGTTTTGGAGAAAGTGGCCTCAGCGTTTCAGCCAGCCGGTGATACTCATCCTGGGTTTATGGGTGAGCTGCACTTCATGTTCCAGTTCACTGCTTTTAAAGAAAACGGTTTTGCCGCTGCTGGGATCTACCTGCTGCGCATCGCCATTGGCATGGTAAATAGATAGCTGCCCCCCATCGGCGGGCAGCCAGCCGGTATTGAGGTAAATGATCATGGAATATTGACGGCTGTCGTTATTGCGGAACTGATCCAGGTGTTTCTTATAAAAGCTACCTGTTTCATACAAGGTGTAATGAAACTCATACCCGGTAATGCCGGTGTAGCACGACTGGTTCAGGTAAGCTACGAAGGCATCCATCACATCAAAAAAGGCATTTTCATGCGCGTTGTTGTGTTGCCTGTCGAGCCAGTAAATAACATCCCCCCGAACGGATTTGTCCTGGTTCACCAGTGACTGATTACCGGTACCTGCGGCCAGCATATTTTTTTCGGAGTGAAGATGAAACAGGTTTTCTTTTAAGTCGTTGGAAAGCTGACTGCTTAAAAAATTTTCTGAGATACCTACTTTGCTTTCAATAAAGCTGTTAATTAATGTGTCAAAGGCCTGTTGCAAAAAAGGGGCGTGCTTATAGGAACAGAATTATTCCCATTCCGGTGAAGGTAGCGGGAATAAACAGATTTAGCATCATTAGTAGTTAATATTCTCGCAAAACAGGTTAATATCTGCGTGTATTTTATTTTGCAATCTGGTAACTTCACGGCGAAAGTACCTGCCACATGACCGAAAACAACAGCGCCGCACCAACGCAACAGGAAAAAGAGAAGCGCTTTGCGGCGCTGTTTGAACTGTTTAATGCGCGCCTGGTACTCTTTGCAAAATCCATGCTCCCGGCAGGAGAAGAAGCCGCAGATCTTGTCCAGGAGGCATTTGTAGCGTTGTGGCAACGGTTGGAAAGTTTCAGCGACACGTCAGCTATCAAAGTATTCCTCTATCTCACCGTTAAAAATAAATGCCTGAATATTTACAAACATGAAAAAGTAATACGCAGGTACCAGCATCGTCAACTTCCCGAACAGGAAGAAAAACACATGATGCTCCGGCTGATAGAAGCAGAAGTAGCAGGCGAAGTACAACAGGCATTACAGCAACTGCCTGCCGGCTGCAGGAAGGTTATTTATCTCAGCTACTTTGAAGGGCTGCGTAATCATGAAATAGCAGCACGGCTACAGGTATCCGTTAATACCGTGAAAACCCAGAAAACACGCGCCTTGCAGCTAATGCGCGGACTATTGAAAAAACAGCCGTTACACCTGCTCGTCTTTTTAGGCAAAGTATTTTAGGAAAAAAAATATTTAAAAAAATCCACTTCTCCTTTCACCCACTTTTTAAAACTGGTTGTTTATGTACTACCAGTTATGGAAAATACCAGCAAACATCTAGTCATTGCGCAGCTGATAGCCAGGCAGCTGGCGGGAAACATTACGCCCGCGGAACAGCAGCAGCTGCAGGCATGGAAAAAAGAAGATCCGGCTCATGAGCAATTATGGCAGCAACTCACCCATCCCGGTTACCTGGATGAACGGGTGACGGCGCTTGGTGAAACGGAAAATGAAACCGCATTTGATAAACTAATGATGCAGGTACGCCACCTGGATGCCGCACCAGGTATACCAGTGCTTACCCGGAATAGCCGGCGAAGATGGCTGCAATACGCTGCCATTGCCATGCCTTTATTGGCGGCCATTTCCATGGGATGGTACCTGCGTGGGAAACAGGCTTCTCCGCCAGCGGTGTACCCAGTGAACGGCACCGGCAGGGAAGGTGCGCCGGCAGCATGGCAACAGCTTGTTACGCCCAGAGGAATGGAGGATAAAGTAGTGCTTCCCGATGGCAGCCACGTATGGGTAGGCGCCGCTACCTCGCTGCGGTTCCCCGCCACCTTTACCGGAAAGGAACGCTGCGTGGAACTGGACGGAGAAGCCTATTTTGAAATAGCTGCTGATCCGCAACACCCTTTTGTGGTGCATACCAGCAAAACAACTGTGCAGGTGCTCGGCACTGCCTTTAATATAAAAGCGTATAAGGGTGAACGTTATGAACGCACCACGCTGGTATCCGGCGCCGTAAAAGTATCCGCGGCAAACAGTACCAACAGCCGGTTACTGGCCCCAGGCCAACAGGCGGTGGTCAATGGCGCTATCGCTGTGGAATCCACCGACGTGGACGCTGCCCTCGCCTGGAAAAGGAGAGTGTTCATTTTCCGCAGCGAAAAGTTATCGGACATCCTGGAAGAATTATCCCGCTGGTACAACGTAGTGATTGTTACCGAATCATCCGTGGATGGTAACGCGCATTTCACCGGCCGCATTATCAGAAGTGAACAATTAGATGATATACTGCAATTCCTCGAAGCAACCGGGAAGGTACATTTCTCCCGGGAAGGCCAGCTGTTAAGGGTAAGCGCTGGCCGCAGAAAAACAGATTAATACAACCAAATCAGTTATTCCATGTAAGCAGGATCAAAAAGAAAACCGGGAATGCGCGAACACTCCCGGCTTATAATGCCAAACAACCTGTATGTACTGTGAAAAGGGAACAGACAGGTATTGTCTAACTATTATGCTAAACAAAGTTATGAAAAAAATTGGATGCTCCGGGTACCTCCCGGACGACAAACTATTGCTGGTATTCATCTCCCGTACAATGCGTATTACCTTACTCCTTACACTGACGTGCATCTTACAACTGCGCGCAGCCAGCTACTCCCAGGAAATTAAGTTATCCGTTTCCCTGAAAGAAGCAAAAATTTCAAGCCTGTTTAATTTCCTTCAACAAAAGAGCGACTACCAGTTCCTCTACAATGATGAAGACCTGCAGAAGATGCCGGTCATCACTATTTCCCTTCATGATGCCACCATTCCGCAAATCCTGGATGCCGGCTTCAACGGGTTACCACTGGGCTACCGCATCACCAACAAAATGGTAGTAGTATTTGAAGCGCCTGAAAAAATGCCGCTTCAGCAGGAACACACCGTTAGCGGCATCGTGAAAGATACAGAAGGAAAGCCGCTGGCTGGTGTTAGCGTAGGGCTGCAACATTCCGCCAATGGCACACAAACCGATCAGAACGGACACTACACCATCCGGGTAAAAGAAAACACCGGCACACTCGTATTTTCCTTTATTGGCTACCAGAGAAGAGAAGAAGCCATCCGCACAAGAAGCGAAATTAACGTTGTGCTGGAAGCCAGTATTTCCGCGTTGAACAATGTAGTAGTGATTGGGTATGGTACTAAAAAACAGGTAAACGTCACCGGCGCTGTATCCAGCGTAAAAGGAACAGAACTGAAACAAAGTCCTTCCCCGAATTTATCGAATGCACTGGCAGGCCGCATTACCGGTGTAATCGCCAACAACCGCAGCGGTGAGCCGGGAAACGATTTTTCGTCGATCCTTATCCGTGGCAAAGGCACCCTCAACGATAACAGCCCGCTGATAGTGATCGACGGTGTAGCCAACAGGGGCTCCTTCGAACGCCTTAACTCCGATGATGTGGAAAGCATTACCGTGCTCAAAGATGCTTCCGCCGCTATTTACGGCGCACAAGCCGCCAATGGGGTTATCCTCGTTACCACAAAAAGAGGCAAACCTGGCAAGCCCGTTATCTCTTACAATGGCAGCTATGGCGTTGCACAACCCACCTATATTACCAAATTACTCAATGCAGGGCAGTACGCCACCTACATGAATGAAAAATATACCCGGTCCAATAAACCCCTTTTGTTCACGGACGAGGATATACGAAAATATACCGACGGCAGCGATCCGCTGGGTCATCCTAATACCGACTGGTACCACTCGGTTCTCAAAAAATATTCCCCGCAAAACCGTCATGCCCTGTCGGTAAACGGCGGCAGCGACCGCGTGGATTATTTTATCTCCGGTGAATACCTATACCAGGACGGGATCTATCGCAAATCAGCTACCAACTATCACCAGTATAACCTGCGCTCCAATGTAGGCGCCAGCATCTCCAAAAACCTGAAGGTAGCGGTGGATGTTTCCGGCAGGATGGAAGACCGGAAATATTCCAACTACAGCAGCGGCACTATCTTCGGCGAAACATTATCCGCTTATCCCACGTTACCTGATTATTATCCCAACGGGTTGCCAGGCCCCGGGCTGGCGGGTGGGCGCAACCCTGTGCTGATGGCTTCCGGCGCTACCGGCTATAACAAGGTGAAGGATTTCTTCGTACAATCTAATTTATCGTTCGATCTGAAATTGCCCGCCATCACACCGGGCCTGTCGCTGAGCGGACTGGCAGCCTACGATTTCCAGTTCCATAACGATAAAACATTCCTCAATAACTGGGATGCATACCGGTACGATCCTGCCACCCAGAAATATAACAACGTACGCGATGTAGAAAGCCCCATGCGGTTGGATGAAGGCTTCCGTCATTACAATAATAAAACCTATAACCTCCGGCTGGCCTATGAAAGAAAATTCCATCAGCATGAGGTAAGCGGTTTTGTGGCGTATGAACAAAGTGAAGGATATAACGAAGGCATCACCGCTATGCGCAAAAATTTCCTCAGCGACCAGGTAGACCAGATTTCATTAGGTGCGGATAAAGACAAAGACAACAGCGGTTCAGCAGCGCAGGTGGCGAGGCGAAATGTTTTTGGAAGGGTGAGCTATGGCTATGCGGATAAATATCTGGCAGAAATTATCATCAGACATGACGGGTCTTTTAATTTTCCTAAAAACAAACGTTGGGGTACCTTCCCCGGTGTTTCAGTAGGGTGGCGTATTTCAGAGGAACCCTTCTTTCAGCAATCCGTGAATTTTATGGATCAGCTCAAAATAAAAGCATCCTGGGCGCAAATGGGGAACGATAAAATTAATCCTTACCAGTATATTTTACAGTATAATAAAGATAACGGGGTGTATTTTGGAAATGATCCGCAAAGAGTACCCGGGCTTTCTGCCGGCATTTCTCCCAACCCCAATATCACCTGGGAAGTGGCTGAAACAAAGAATGTGGGCATAGAAGCATCTTTCCTGAAAGGGATGTTTACCCTGAATGGCAACTACTTTACTTCCCGCCGCTCCAATATCCTGGTAGCGCGGAATGCCTCAGTGCCGGCATCTACCGGGTTAACGGGCAGTTTGCCTCCGGAGAATATTGGTATTGTAAATAACCACGGATTTGAAGTGGAGGCAGCACACCAATACCGCGTGAGTAAAGATCTGAGCTATAGTCTAGGATTTAACTATACCTACGCGCAAAACGAAGTGGTGTTTAATGATGAAGCGGCCAACATCCCATCCTGGCAGCGGATCCAGGGCCACCCGATGAATTCCTGGCTGATCTATAAAACTACGGGCATCTACCATAACCAATCTGAAATAGATGGTTCCGTACACCCGGCAGGCACCCAGCCTGGTGATATCCGCTATATAGATGTAAACGATGATAAGAAAATTACTTCCGACGACCAGGTGCGGGTTTTTGAAAGCACTACGCCCACCAGTATTTATGGCATTACCATGGGCGTGAACTATAAAGGAATTGGTCTGAACGTGCTGTGGCAGGGACAGGCAGGCGCAAAGATGCTGATTCTTCCGTCGCAGAACGGCGGCGCCTTAACACCACCCTTATGGATGTACGAAGACCGCTGGACGGCCACTAACGTGAATGGCAATATGCCCGCATCGTTCGATCGTGATAATGACATTACCAACCGCCAGTCGGATTTCTGGTTGCGGAACGCTTCCTTTCTCCGGCTTAAAACAGTAGAACTTTCCTATACTTTCCCGGCGGCCAGTCTTTCCCGTTTCAAGCTGCAGCAGCTGCGGGTATACGCCAATGGCTTTAACCTGCTGGTGTTCAGCCAGGTGAAAAAGTATGATCCGGAGTTGAACAACGTAACCGGCAACTACTATCCGCAAACGAGGATCTTTAATATGGGCGTGAATCTTTCTTTCTAAATTATCATAATTAATAATCATGAACAAAACGATATATAAACTTTTTGCAGCGGGCATAGGTGCATGGGTAAGTTTATCTGCCTGCAATAAAGATATCCTCGACAAGCAACCTCCGATGAGCTACTCTGATGAAGTGATGTGGTCTGATCTGCGGCTGGTGGAAGCTTATGTGAATTCGAGGTACTGGATATTGCCGCACTTTATCGACGCTTCCACGAAAGCCAGTACTACCGGTCTTTCCGGCGCTTCCGACGAAGGTTATGACCACTGGAACTACGAAGGCGAATTCCGCTTTAACCTCGGGCAAATTACGCCGGATTACACCGGCCTGGATAACTGGACCGATGACTATGCATATATCCGCAGCTGTAATATTTTTTTTGAAAGAATAGCAGGGGTGAAGGGAGATGAAGACCTGCGTAACCGGCTGACCGGTGAAATGAAGTTCATCCGTGCCTGGTGTTACTTTGATTTGCTATGCCGCTATGGCGGTGTACCGCTGATTACAAAATCGTATACTATTGCCGATAGCAGTTTCCTGGTAAAACGTGATACTTATGAAGCAGGTATGAATTTTATTATAAAGGAGCTGGATGAGGCGTTGCCACTGGTGCCCTACGTTTATAGCAGCAGCAATACCGGTCGCATTACCAAAGGCGCCATACTGGCTTTCAAATCCAGGGCTTTGTTGTATGCTGCCAGTGCGCTGAATAATGCTGCCGGTGACAAAGCCAGGTGGCAGCTGGCGGCAGATGCGGCCAAAGCCGTGACAGACCTGGCCGCGCAGGGATATTACCAGCTGGATCAACGGACAGATTATAAACAGCTCTTTCTTGATAAAAAAACACCGGAAGCAATTCTCTCCTTCGGCATGAATGCCACTTATGGCGATAACTATATTGATGTTTATATTTATCCTAACGGTTCACATGGATATTCCGCGTATGTGCCCTCACAGAACATAGTTGACGAGTTTGAAATGAAGAACGGGAAACCTATCACGGATCCGGCTTCCGGGTACGATGCCACACATCCCTATGACAACCGCGACCCACGCTTTTATGCAGATATCCTGTTTAACGGCGCCCCGTTCAAAGGCAGAACGGTAGAATATTTCACGGGGGGCATGGACAGCCCGCAAAGCAACGTGGATAACTGGAATGCGAGCCTTACCGGTTATAACTGGCGCAAATATGCGGATGAAACCAATACGAATATCGATGGCGGCAGTGCGCAGAACTGGATTATTTTCCGGCTGGCGGAAATTTACCTTAACTATGCGGAGGCGGCCTGGGAGCTTGGCGATGAAGTGAATGCGCGTAAATACCTTAACCTGGTACGTTCCCGCGCCAGTGTGAATATGCCGGACGTTACCGCTACAGGTACCGCGCTGCGCGACCGGATCTATCATGAAAGAATGATTGAGCTTTGCTTTGAAGGGCACCGGTTTTTTGATGTCAGGCGCTGGAAGATTGCTGCTATCACCGATAATAAGCCATTGAAACGGGTAAGCATTGAGAAAAAGGCCGATGGTACTTTTACGTATACCTACCCGACGCTGCAAAACCGCAAGTTTAATTTAAATAATTACCTGTTTCCCATACCTAAAGAGGAGATGAATAAGAATAATTTACTGGTGCAGAATCCAGGCTATTGATAAATATTTCGTCCATTGTTTCCCCTTTTTTTTAATTTGATGATACATGAATCATATTCGCACGTTATTACTCAGCTGCCTGTTAACGGGCATTTCCTGTTACGCAACCGCGCAGGAAGCCCGCTGGGAACTGGCCGCAGATGGCGGTATCCGCTGGACCGTAAAAGATTCCCGGCCGCATACCGATCACATTGAAATGAGCGGCAAGCAACTGTCGGCCATCATCACCTATGGTACAAACGAACAGCGGGAACTGCTGTTAAAAAAACAGTTGGTGTTCCCGATGCTGCGCACCATTCCCAATAATACCCATGCCAGCCTGAAAGTTGATTTTACTGGTAGTGAGCTGCCGCCGGTGACGGTAGATGGTGTGCTGCTCCGGTCTATACCTGTTGGTTTTTATCTCAAAGGAATGCTCCGCATTCATTCCCGCAGTAATACAGCGGTGGGGGTAACAGATCTGCTTTTCCCTTCTGTAGATAAGGCTGGTTTTATACAATTGCGCGAGCTGGTGAATAATGGCAGCCGTGTTTGCCATGTGCAGGTGGACAGCCTTGTGAAAGAGCAGCATACTGAGGCTGATAAAGGCGTGTACGGCGAATATGCCATCCGTTCGGAAGTAACCGGGTATGGCAGCTTTGATTTGCAGCCCGGAGAGAAGCATTCCGTAGCGATAATTTATTCCGCCCGTAAAATGAGTATGCCTGCTTATCATTTTTCGCCGGGTTATGAGTTGGGAAGACGGGAAGCTTTTGTGCAGGAGCTGATGCGGAACCTTGTGCTGGAAACACCTGATGATACTATTAACCGCGGCTTCGATTTTGCGAAGTTGCGGGCAACGGAAAGTATTTATGACACCAAGGCCGGACTGATGCACGGTCCGGGTGGAGGGGCCTATTATGCCGCTATCTGGGCCAATGATCAGGCAGAATATGCCAACCCGTTTTTTCCTTTCCTGGGAAATCTCAACGGTAATGAATCGGCCGCCAACAGTTTCCGTTTATTTGCCACTTATATGAACCCCGCTTTTAAGCCCATTCCAAGTTCCATTATTGCGGAAGGGGATGGGTACTGGAACGGGGCTGGCGACCGGGGTGATCAGGCCATGATTGCTTACGGAGCCGCCAGGTTTGCACTGGCTTCCGGCGATACTGCTATGGCGCAGCAGTTGTACCCATTGATTAATTGGTGTTTGCAATACCTGGAGCTGCACAAAAGGGCAGATGGGATCATTACTTCCGATGCCGATGAGCTGGAGGGACGTTTCCCTGCGGGCAAGGCTAATCTTTCCACCAATGCCCTGGCTTACGGGGCATACCAGGGTGCGGCTTACCTGGCTAAAGCACTGGGCTATCGCGATACGGCCGCATTGTATAACAAACGGGCTACGCAGCTTGGCCGCGACATGGAATTGTTTTTTGGTCGCCGTGTACAGGGATTTGATACCTACCGTTATTACGAAGAGAACACTGTGCTGCGCTCCTGGATCTGTTTGCCGCTGGTGATGGGGCTTAATCAACGCCGGGATGCGACCATGAAAGCGCTGTTATCGCCTTATTTGTGGACGCGGAACGGTATCCTCACTGCGGCCGGTGATCATACTTTCTGGGACCGCTCCACACTGTATGCTTTCCGTGGGTTATTTTTTGCGGGGGCTACTGATACCACCCTGAAATACCTGGCGTATTATACCCGTCAGCGTTTATTGGGTGAGCATGTGCCATACCCGGTGGAGGCGTGGCCGGAAGGGGATCAGCGTCACTTGTCGGGCGAGAGCGCGTTGTATTGCCGCGTGATTACCGAAGGGCTTTTTGGAATTGTTCCCACGGGGCTGCGGAGTTTTGACATGTGTCCGCGGTTGCCTGCCGCCTGGAACCAGATGGCTTTGCGCCATATCAGGGCTTTCGGCGCGGATATGGATATTACCGTGAAACGTTTGGGCGGGCAATGGAAGGTGACCGTAACAAATAAAGGGAAAACGGTATTGGCGAAAAACTGGGACGGTATTTCTCTGATCCCGGTATTATTGCCGGGTTAAAAAGGAGGAGGGTATTTTTTTGAGAGAAATTGTCCCGCGTCCTCCAAATGTGCCTTAACCTATTTACATTTGAAAGATGAACTTAATTGGTAACATCATCTGGCTCATCTTCGGGGGCTTTTTTGCATTTATACAGTATATGGTCAGCGGTTTTCTCCTTTGCCTGACGATTATCGGTATTCCGTTTGGATTGCAGTGTTTTAAGATTGGTTTCTTTACTTTGTTTCCATTTGGCCGGCAGGTGAGAGACGTGCCGGGGCAAACGGGTTGCCTGGCCACGATCTTCAACATTATCTGGATCCTTATCGGCGGTGTATGGATAGCGCTCACGCACCTGGTTTTCGGTCTGCTGCTCACTATCACCATTATCGGCATTCCCTGGGGCCGGCAGCATTTTAAGCTGATGAGCCTGAGCTTTACGCCTTTTGGGAAAGAAATCTTCTAACGGTTGTGTGTGCCGCTATTGGCATGACTATTGGATTTCTGTTTTCGGACTAAAAACTGAAATATGAAAAAGATATTGTTTGCAGCAGCAGCTGTAGGTACTGCAGCCTCCCTGGTTATCTTATATCTCAGAAAACGTCAACAGGGACAGGATTTACTGGAAGACGCCAAAGATTCCGTAAAGAAATCTGCCGGTACGATGCGTGATTACGTGCGTAAAGCAAAGGCAGAGGCCAATGGAATTTATAGTAACGCAATGGGGTAATCCAGATAACTTTTTGAAAGCGCGTCCTGCCACGGGACGCGCTTTTTTTTATCCAGTCGAAATTAAATGCAGCTGATTTGCCGGGAAAATAGTAGGTTTACGGCATCAGTATTTTCACCACATATCTCCTCCCGGTTACCAAAAACCGGTTTTCCCCGGAAAGGGACAGGGTTTCCTTTCTTTAATATTTCCACACTATTTTAATGCAAACAGGTGCTTACGGGCACATTTAACCAGGTAATTACATGTCATCAATATCCAATAAGGCCATTGTACTGGCCGCATTCAAACACCTCATCGGGGAGCGCAACACCGGTGTAATAGATACTTATCTTCATGATTCCTACATCCAGCACAGTCCTATGGTAAAAGACGGCAAGGCCGGTTTGCTGGAGGCGCTGGCGTACCTGAAGCAGCAACCCGCTCCTGCAGAGGCAAAATCGCCCGTAGTGCGTGCCATCGAGGATGGCGATTACGTAATGCTGCATATGGATGTGGCTTTTATGGGCAAAAACGTGGCAGTTGTGGATCTTTATCGCCTCCAAGAGGGGAAGTTGGCAGAGCATTGGGATGCCACGCAGGAACAGCCGCAAAATGCGTCTATAACGGAGGGCGCCACTGCCATCACTGACCTGCATCTTACTGCCGGTAACAAGGTCATTGTAGAACAATACCTCCGGGAGCCTGATGCCGCGCTGCTGTCGCCCGGTTATCTTTCACATGATATGGGTTATTCAGTACTGGAAAACGGCAGGGTTCACCGCATCATAGGAGAGGGGAACTTTGTAATGGCGCAATGTTCCACTGCAGATGTAGTTTGTTACGATATATACCGGCTACATGAAGGATTGCTGGCCGAGCACTGGCGGGTGGCACAGGCTATTCCCGCAAAGCTGCCGCATAGTAATGGAATGATATAGTTTTTTTACAGCTGGAATGGCCGGTCAGTGAAACTTTTCGTGCCGTTCCAGCTTTGCGATGAAATCGACGATACGCTTCGCCCTTGTTTCTGCCTTTTTCGCGTTTTGTAACCGGAAGTAAATAGCGAATTTATTTTGCTTGTTCAGCGTTTCAAAGAAAGCCGCCGCCTTTTTATTCTTTTTTAATGCCGCCATAAAATCGTCCGGCACCGTTGCCTCACTCTGCGTAGCGTAGGCTTTTTCCCAGCGGCCATCGGCCTTTGCCAGCTCCACCTGGTGGATACCTGCAGGCTTCATCTTCCCTTCCGCCGTAAGGCGCTCTATATGTTTTGTATTCCTTTCCGACCAGATGCTCTTAGCCCGCCGCGGCGTAAATTTCTGTATAAAGGATTTTTCATCAACTGACTTCGACTGGCCGTCGATCCACCCGTAGCACAACGCTTCTTCCAGTGCCTGGGCATAATTAATAGAAGGGATTTTGGTATCTTTTTTATACATGCGCAGCCATACGCCATCTTCCTGGGCATGATTCTTTGCGAGCCATTTCTCCCACTGCTGCTGGGTTTCGAAGAAAAGTTCGGGTAGTTCTTTAGGAGTTGCCATAGGTATAAAGATAGGGATTTGATGTACGTGTATGCATGGGGGTTAGCATTTTTTTTAAGAATTATTTGGAAGTTTTAAATTAATTCCTACTTTTGCACTCCCATTAAATGAAACGATTCCCTAGCTCAGTTGGTAGAGCAATACACTTTTAATGTATGGGTCTTGGGTTCGAGTCCCAAGGGGATCACCATCAGGAGTAAAAGTAAATACTCTGACGTAATTAAAACCTTGTAGAAGCTGATTCTACAAGGTTTTTTTGTTTTTAGTGGTAAAGTTGTGAAAAGATAAGTAAGGGTAGAAAAGTGAGCGTTGCGGTTAGCAGGATAATTATTAAATTGTGCTAACCGTCACAAGCCCCAAATGATGCACCGTGTTGCGTTTGACCAATGTTAAGTGATGTCAGGATCAGTGAAGTTGAAACAATTTTGGTTAACTTAAAACAAGTGTCGTATGACTAGTTTTTCTGTTCTTTTCTGGCTCAATAAGAGCCGTACTAAAAACAATAAGCCCGCTATCTATCTTCGCGTCAGCGTAGGCGGCAAACGTGCAGAACTTTCCACGTATCAGTATGTAATCCCGGCGTTATGGAATGCCTCCGCCCAATGTGTTAAAGGCAACTCCGAAGAAGCACAAGCAATCAACCGACAGTTGCTCACCCTGAAAGCTAATCTACACAAGCATTACAGCCATTTAGTTACGTCGGGTTCAATAGTGACCGTTCAATCCGTGAAAAATTCCTTTGCTGGAATTACGGAGCATTCGCGGACATTATGCGAAGCAATAGACTTCCATAACCGCCGGTTTGCAGAGAAGGTGAAAGCCGGAATGAAGTCAGGGCGCACGCTGAAACGCTTTGAGATTACGAAAGAGAAGGTAATAGCCTTCCTTAAAGCTCATTTCCATGTTTCAGATAAGCCGCTTTCTGAAATTCGTTTTTCTTTTGCCCCGGATTTTGAACACTTTCTCACGACCGCGCAGGAGATAGGATCTAACACCGCTATGAAGTATGTAAAGATTTTAAAACAGATGCTCAAATTGGCCGTAGATCAGGGCTGGTTGGTCGTTAGCCCATTGAGCGGGTTTAAGGTAGCTATGAAGAACCGCAACGGGAGCGGCTTACAATGGATGAAATTATGTCCTTGTACAACAAAGAGCTGATCCCGCGATTGGCAGAGGTAAGGGATATTTATTTGTTCTGCTGTTTTACGGGCTATGCTTACACAGATGTACTCCATCTGACCCCGGATAACCTTGTCATCGGCATTGATGGCGAAAAGTGGATTATGAAAGACAGGATGAAAACCCATACAGCGGAACGGGTACCGCTTTTGCCGATTCCGTTGGAGATAATAGACCGGTACAAAGAAAGCCTGTATTGCAAGGCATACGGCCGTTTATTGCCCGTTAATAGTAACCAGCGGTATAATGCCTATCTACAAGAAATAGCCATCGTATGTGGCATTAAAAAGCATTTAACGACACATACCGCCCGACATACTTTTGCAACCACGGTGACGCTTGAAAATGATGTGCCTATTGAAACGGTGAGCCAGATGTTAGGGCATAAATGTATTCGTACAACGCAGATTTATGCGAAGATTACGCAGCAGAAGGTTAGTAATAATATGCGGGCTTTACGTGACCGGTTGGCTGCTCCTGTAGTGGGATTGCAGCGGACGGTTTAACCTGGTGTTGCTGCCGCGGGCTACAGTCAATATACCGTTTTTAGGGTAAAATATTTGCTTATATCTAAGCTGGGTGATTCTTTGAATATGAATCATCCAGCTTTTTTGTATTAATAAATTTCTTCTTATGATATGCTTATAGATGATTTATTCTTTTATATTTGCTCAATATATTCCGCTAGTTATTGAATGTAGCCACTTATTCAGCCTCAAATTAAATAGATATACTTATGAAGAAGTTCCTTTTGTTTTTTTTCTTTTTACCGTTTACTGCTCTGGGACAAAACAATTCCCCGGATTCTTATCTTGGCGAACTGCCAATAAGAAATGGCAGGATTAATTACACAGGGATTGATAGTGTTTCAGGGGTTAGTAAGGAGGAACTTTATTTAAGAGCTAAATCCTTTCTGTCAACAGCTTTCCCAAATTTTAAAGATGTTGTTAAGCTCGATGATAAGGATTTAGGAAAGATAACGGTTCGAGGAATTTTTCAGACCGATGCCAAAGGAGGTACTCTTGTTAAGACTTACCAAGAGTTTTATGCAAATACCAATATACAAGTTAAAGACGGGAAGTTTAAATACGAGATTACAGATTTTATTAAGCCAAGCTCAGACCTTCGCGTTCCCGACTTTAATTACGAACAGATGTTGTTCAACAAAAAAAGAGCTGAGAAACTATCACCTGATATTAATGCTGTAATCAATCGATATATAGTTGCATTGATACACGCAATGAAAAGCCAAGATAATTTTTAACTGTATTATGGGTTTTAAACGGATTTGAATAGCTTGTAATATCGCACAGTAGGTACTTTAGTAGGTGTCGCTGCCGCGGGCTGGTGCCTTATGACCAAATGTTTTTTGCAACGGTGGAACACTACCAGGCTGCATCGGAAAGAACATCTGGTCATAAGGCACTTGTGTTTTGTGGGATGCTGCTTTTTCTTTTCTCCGGCAAATACGCTTGGGGGCAGATAGGGGAGCAGATAAAACGTGTAGCCTTGCTACCGGTTTGCGAAGATTGAACCGGCGGCCTTGCCACCGTTCAGGGAGATTATACAGGCAGCTTCGCAACCTGTATGCGGAGATAAACCGTCCGGCTTCGCCATCCGGTTGCGGAGGTTGAACGGCTCTTCGCTCCGTTAGCAAGCGGTGTTTTTGCTACGCAAAAACCGCTTGCCCTTCGCTCCCGGTGGTCGGCGAAGGGAAAATGCAGCGGAGATTAAAGAGAAGGTTGGGGTGCCGGTGAAAAGAAAAAAGCCACTGTTTACAGTGGCTCAAGTTTATGGAGATAATAATATCTAAATGCTATTTCTTAGCTTGCTTACCCGTCAAGTCGTTCTTTTCTCTTTCACTCGTAAGCAGTCGTTCATAAAGTTCTATGACTTTATCAAGCGGGTTGAAAGTACAATGATAATTATTCAACGGGCCGTTATTAACACTGCTATCGTTGAAGTTATTGACAAAGTTAATGGCCGCTTCTTCACTGAAGTTCTTAATCGCTTCAGGTGTTACTTTCAATACTTTCGCTACCTGATGGGGGAGGACGTATTAAGACAGCATTTCCGGGCAATTTTAAAAATAAGATGCTATGAATACTAAACTAACGCTCAGTAAAGAGTTTAAAAAGGCGGTGAGAGAATTTTTTGAATATCATCCGGCAAAGCGTGTTAATCGTAATCTCCGTGAAGTTTTCATGACCTACGCTTCTTACTCATTGGACGTTATTCCTCTCAATATGGATGATATTATTTGGGATATACAAGGTCTGATGGAACTAATAGATGTTGCAGAGGACGAAACAACAGACTGGCCGGAGCAATGAATTTTGAATGCGATAGCATGAAAAGTTTAAGGGTTTTGGTATTACCAAAACATAGCTGGCTATACCGTTGGCTATGACTATATTTGCCTTTTATCGGAATATTGATAAACCCATTTTGTATATTCATTTTATGACTAGAGAACAAATCAAATTACTACAAGATATAGAGGACGGTGAAATTGTTATTGACGAATCTAAGGTAGACTTACTAAATGAATTACTTGTAAGCCCAAAGCATTATCTGCATCAAATGATTGCTATGACTCTTCAGCAGATAAAAAGCCCATCAACTATTCCATTTGTAAAGATGGCTTTAGATAGCAACTTTGATTATTTGGAGTACACCTGTTCAGATCATGAAGTTATTGCAAAATGGTTTAGTTGGATTTTATTCTCAATCAATACTAAGGAGGCCATTAGCCTTATAGAAGAGTATTCGAAATGTTCTAATGAAGGCATTCGAAATGAGATGAGGTATAGATTGCGTAAAGTTAATCCTAGTAATATTTAAGAAACAACGTTAATATGAATACTTTTCCCAATCAGGATGCGACCCTCAATATCTGGGTTGATTCATCGGAGGAAATTTGCCGGAAAATTCAAATAATCTATAGTAAAATGCCGGGTTGGATGGGTTTTTCGGGTAATGGCATCCCTCATTGGTTTAGCTTTGAAGATAGTGATAATATCAAAATGGTTTGTGCTTCTGTAGAACCTGCGGGTTTGCAGATTTGTGCAAATATGGAAGCTAATGAATGGAATTTGTGGATTGATGATTTTAAAAAGGTGGCTAGTATAGAGCTTGGCTACGCCGTTGGGGAACTGGAAGATGGTTATTTATGAGATTATTTTTGTATTTTCGTTGTATCACAATTCTTGCAAGTCACGAATATTTTGTCAAACAAGGTTAGCATAACGGTTAGCAATAATCGCTCACCACTATCAAACACAAATACTACAAGACATTACGAAGATACGTGCTACTCCCAAGGGGATCACTGGAAGATTTCAAACCTCGCGCTTGGCGCGGGGTTTTCTTTTTAGTTGAGTCCCTTTGGTATAGCCCCGATTTCAGGGTACTCAGCTTTTACTAAAATATGAAAATCCGAATCGGATTGTACCAACCTTCATCGTTATAGTCTTTTCCCGCAAAGAGGTCAGAAATAATTTAAATCTGTTGTTTTGCGATACTCTTGGTCGCATAGTTATTTATTATATTTGCCTAATTTATCACAAATTGCTCCATAGAATGGAAGATGTCAATCTTTGGTTAGATCAGCCTAGAAAGGGTTAATCAGAAGTTAAGAATAAAGAAGGTTTTATTTAGTAGAATCTTTCGATGAGACAACCTGGAAGTCTTCCGGACATCTTATTGTGCTCATCAATCAACGCTTTCAATAGCTTATTTTTAACTTCATAATGAAAAGATGAATATAATTTTGTGGATAATACAGGGGCTTCTCTCTGCATTTTTTATTTTGCCTGGTTATGGAAAAATTGCAGGAAGTAAAGAAAAGCACATCGCAGACGGACATTTGAAACCGAGCAGGTCTATAATACCAATTCGAATTTTAGGGGTTCTGGAATTATTAGGATGTATCGGCATTATAGTCCCATGGCTTTCAGGCATTGCACCAATTATGACACCTATGGCAGCGGCAGCCTTTTGCTCAATCATGTTAGCAGGTATGGTTGTTCACGTCAGGAAGAAAGAATACAAAATGCTCCCAATGTTGATTGTAGTTTTTATCCTGTCAGCAATTGTTGCATACTTTAGGTTCGCAGGTCTAGCATCACAATAGAAAATATCCAATGGTTCAATGGAAGATTACAAAGCTCGCGCTAGTCGCGGGCTTTGTTGTTTTTGGACTATTTGTTAGTCTGTCAAGGTGCGGATTCGATGTTTCGGCTTACCTTTTTGAGCTCAGTATGTTCTGATTTAAGATCTTTTAGACGCTTGACATCCCTGGCTTCCATCTCTCCATATTACTTCTTACTGATAAATTCCTTGTATAAAGCAGAATTATTCAACAAGTCCTGATGAGATCCTCCTTCAATAAGGACTTTTCCTTCATCTATAACAATAATATTGTCAAAAACATTGATATTTGAGAGGTTATGTGAAATTACAACGACTGTCTTATTTTCATTCGAAAAATTCCTGATTATTTCAGTCACATAATCATGGCCACCCTTATCGAGCGAAGAAGTTGGCTCGTCGAGAAGTAATATTTCAGGATTTCTGTATAAAGCCCGGGCAATAGCAATTTTCTGCTTTTGGCCGGCCGATAGCAAAACTCCATTTTCTCCAATGTAGGTGTTAAAACCATTAGATTGTTTTTCTATGAAAGATAGTAAGTTAATCTGTTTACAGACTTTCATCAGGGTTTCATAATCTATCCTGTGGGGCTCGCCTATTGTAATATTTTCAATAATAGTTCCGGCAAACAGGTCTATTTTTTGAGGGACAACTCCTATCATTTTCCTTAAAGAGTGATTGCTTATGGTATCTAGACTGTACGCTCCTATATGTACATTTCCTGCGTCAATAGGATACATGTTTTGTAAAAGATTCATGATTGTACTTTTACCTGAACCATTATTCCCTATTATTGCGGTTGATTTTCTATGAGGAATAAGAAGGGATATATTATCCAGAATAATTGCACGGTTACCATATCGAAAAGTGACGTTTTTGAAAGTAATATCTCCAATCATACTAGTTTGAAGATCAACCTTGCTGGTCTGATTTTCGGCCTCTGTTTTTAAATCCATAATTTCAAATAGCCTGTCAGATGCAATAACTGCTTCCTGAATTTGTTTATTCGATGCAATTAATGCAAAAAGAGGGGCGGTAAAGTACGCCAGGAGACTATAGAAGGAAAACAACTCTCCGGTAGTAATTACACCGTCTGTAACCATGAAAGTCCCAAAATAAAACAGAAGAACGATAAGTGCCTTATTTACCAGGTCGCTTATTACTTTAATATAAGAATTTGAAGTATAAGCTTGGTATATGGTTCTTAAAAAGACGATAAAACTATTTTCCGTTTTTTCGTTCACATAATTTTCTAAGCCCAATCTTTTGATGGTACCTGAAGCATTTATTGATTCGACAAGTTGGCTCTCCAAAACTGCCGATGCCTCCATTCCTTTTCTCTGATAGATTCGGTTAATTCTATGACTGAAGAAATAAAGTAAAATCGCAAGAGGTATAATCAGGGACATCAGCAGTGCAAGTTTCCAGGAATAAATAGCCATTAAAACCAAGGATAACATGACAATAGCCCCGTTTAGAAAGATACTGATACAGACTTCATTTATAAAACTCCGGATCTTAATGGCGTCATTTACACGGCTGATAATTTCTCCTACACGCATCCCATCAAAAAATGCCTGAGGCAGGTAAATAATGTGTTTATAATATCCTAATATCAATTTTACATCAACTAGTTTCCCTATTTGTATAATTAAAAGCTCTTTGGAAAGATTGATAAAAGCTTGCATCACCACGATAATAATCATTATTATAGTCAATAGATTTAAAAGATTATTATTGGAGCTGGGGATTACATAATCTGTAATTTTTTGCACGTAAATTGAGGTGGAAACACCAAGTGTGGCATAGATTATTCCACCAAACAGCACCTGGAGAAACAATGATTTTTGAGGTTTTATAAGAGACCAAAAGTGAGAAGCATGCGACCGGGTAAAATTACCAGTCTCAAATTCAGCATCCGGAGTTAGCGTGATCAGCGTTCCACTCCAGATTTTCAGGAAATCTTTATGGCTATATTTAATGATTGTACCATAAGCGGGATCCATCACCTTAACATATTTTTTTGTAGTTTTATAAATGACTACATAATGGGGTTGCCTACTGATGAATACATGCGCAACAATTGGCTCTTTTCGTTCTTCCAAATCAATCAATTGTGCATTTGCGTATGCTGTAGAGATAAATCCCATACTTTTGGCAGCTTTGACGATTCCCAGAACCGTTGTGCCTCTAAGGTCCGTTTTGGTTAGACTACGGACGCTTGCTATTGAGATTTTAAGTTTATAATAAGAACAAACACTAACCAAACAGGCAGCGCCACAATCAAATGGATCATGCTGTTTAATTTTAATTCCCATCTTCCATTCTTTTTGTATTAAACCAATCAGCAGCTTTATCTGTAATCAACTTTCTTAAACTTCTCCGGGTTAAGGATAAGAATCATTATTAGTATTATCATACTCCAACTTATGCTGTTCGAATTGAAGTGCCCTGCATGGTGATTTGTCCTAATAAGATAAGATACAGACCGATTGAAGGGACTGTACCTTATCTCCAGGATGTTTACCATTCAGGGATTAGTGTGAACATAGCAACTGGGTTTGCCAGCAAACACCATACAGTCGACCCTCCATCAATTGAAGCCATATCAGATTCGGTTAACTCTGTTACGGTTCTCTTTTCAATTGACAATGACTTTAAATCATCCATTTCAAGTTTGCATTCTTCTTTTAATAACATAGTTTCTGGGTTTAAAAATTGCGTCTACTCTGATAGCTTTTCGACATCCGCTTTTATTTCTATTAAAGAAATTATTTTTTGCTATTTATCGCGATATGAGATAAATAGTAATTATAAATAAAGTAATAAATAACCATCTCATTAGTTCTTGGTTTGAATGAAAAAACGCGATTTAGAGTCATGTGGGTAACACTACTAAAGTATCGGAGTTCACTAAAAAAAACAGCGTTCTCTTTTTTTTTCTCAGGAAAATGAGACAAAAATCCAGCTATACCCTTTTGATTAGCCGATACAATATGCTTAATGAAAGAAATATCTGAATCATTGCGGTCATATTTTTTGTCATTTGATAATAGCTCCTGTAGCTTATCCCTATGTTTTCGATATTTTAAATTTAAAGCTTTCTTTTCCTCCTTGCCTACGTTGAACTCAATGTAAAAAGCATCCAAACTTTTTTTTAAATGACTTACTTTATCAGAAGAGCTAAACCCAGCAGTGTTAAAAAATGAGTCAACGGAGACAACCGCAAACATCCATTTCTTTTCTTCCCATTCATTTGAATTAAAATTAACAAGGAAGTCAAGGAAATTAATACTTTCAAGATGAAATATACCTTCTGTCAGGTCGATGGATTTATCTCCATAGCGATCCAATTCCCGAATATAATTGTCTGTACTTAGCCTTGAAACCAGGTTCATTTGGACAGCTTTCTGCAGATACCGGCAAATTATTTCATAAACTTTTCCCTTGTTGCTATCATCTATCAGCTTAACTCTAAAACGTAAATGAAAGTAAGGGTCATAATACCTAATAAAGAACCACATCGTTATAAGACCTGCTTCAATAAGTAAGTCTGTCACAGGTTTAAGATAATTTAGGAGGACGTGGTCTGCTGAACTCTCACCACAATAAATTTTGAAGTATAGCCATTCTGGTTCGGGTGCATCATTGCCTGGCTCCATTCTGGTTTCATGGGGGAAGTTTCGATACATTTTGAACTCCTTTGAACCATCGATTAATACAGTCCCCATGAGTTGATTGGCTGAAATTGTATGTTCGTCTTCGTGATAAAGAAATTCTTTGATTAATATTTGAGAACGATTCTTTGCTGCTTTCAGAAGGAACCTGAATGTGATCTGCGTTTCAAAGTCAATCAACAGTTCATTATCTCCGTCAGCTAAGACCACATATCTTGGAAACCTGAATCTGTTTACGAACTCCTCTATTAATTCAGTTATTGACTTATCACCATCATTTTTATAAAAACAATGTAGGTCCGATCTATCCAACTTCCACATCGCAGGATATAAAATTACCTTGCCATAAGTTACGCGCGGGAAAAACTCGAAACAATGAAGAAGATCACCCCACTGGAAACTAATATTATTTTTCAAATTTTGCTTTTGAAAATCGCACAGGAAGCGGTATACAGGTAAGTTGCTCGAACTGTAATTATGCATTGAATTAAGCCTTGGTCGCACAAAACACTTTAACTTTTTTGACCATAGTAACAACACTCCATCCATACACTTTAAATAGAGGTCATTAATGTTTACCGAATACTTTCCCGACTTGTTGGAGTTCCCGAGATATGCGAGATTATATTGCCCAAAATCTGGATGTTGGACAATATTGGCAGCTTTGTCGCTTGGTATGTGTATTATTTCAACATCAATACAATTTACCAGTTCATTTTCTTCATATGATATAATATCTTTCGCTAAATCAGCAATATCTGTTTTTATGTAAGCAAAGCGACTAATCGCATTTACAGCTGAGGGACCAAAAAAGCCTTCCAGCTGAATTTTATACGAATCGTTATTGATCAATCTGAAAAGAGCTGAGAGAGTGGACGGCAGATTGTTCGTTTGTCTTTCCCTGATCGGCAGATCATTGTCTGTCAAAGATATTTCATACGCCCGATTATCCCTGCCGGCCATTATTTTTTTAAAAAGCAGCCGATTACTGTAGTTCCATTTGATGCTTATAGCTTCACGAGGCGATTGGTGAAGGTCAATATCATTTACAAACGGCGAATACCCGAAATTTTTGCTAACTGGATAACCAAGACCACTATCATAATCCATGATCAGGTTGAGGGGCATAAAGCGATCACCATACTTTTCTGAAAATTGCTGTGAGAAAAGATTTAATTCTTTATCCTGATTATTTCCTTCAAAAAATGAATTTAGGAAAGTAAATGATTGCGCTAACAGCACCTTGTAATCCGCACTAACTGCTTCCTCTACTCCTTCAAAAAAGGAATCTACCTGTATAAGATTACTTTCGACCTGGTTAGGTATTATCAATTTCGACCTTTGATATAAGTTTTTGTATGCCCCTACGCCTAATGTATTATTTTCATTTACGTGTTGAAGATCCGAGCGCAAAGCATTGATAAAGTCCATAGCATCGTGTAATTCTCTCATTTCGCGATCGGGAAGATCTAAACCGATAAGGGCTTTAATATTATTTGAAATTTGTTGGAGAATATCAGTACCAACAGGGGACGGCTCGAAAGCGGAGGTCAGCACCTTACTTTCAATTAAGTAATCGAGGAATTCATTTGCAGCTTTAACATCGATGCCATTCTTAACAAGAAAACGCTCAAGATCTATAAAAGTTGCTCCTGTGATCGTTAAGTCAAATACCTCTTCGATGAGGCCGGATATTTTTATAGCGGCAATTTGATACTTCCTGGCAAATCCATATGGAAAAAACTCTACATACCTGAATTCATTATTTATTTTGTAACCGCTATTATTTAGAAAGTATACTGAATATCTCTTTGCAACAGTTAAATTTGATATTTTTTTGATTGTAGCAGCTAAAAAATGGAAATCTAATCTTGCTTTTCTTCTCCAACGGATCTTACCAGGATTAAAAACAACGTCCCCCTTGCCCCAGGAGGTTATTCCCACTCCAGAAAATAAACCAAAAGGCGTACTTCTTGTTGACATTCTGGTATAGTACTTGGCAAGAGTAAGCTCTAACATATCAACATCAGCGGAAGTAAGAGCGTTTGTCTGAAATTTAATGCATTTATCATAGACGACGGGAGAAGCTACATAAACAGCTTCCAAAAAGAATACATCCTTCATCATCATTTCTATAGTCAAATCCGCAGCGAAAGTTTTTTTGTGGATTATATAGCGTGGTAATCTCAGAAATACCTTATCATGGAATCTAAAATTCATCTATATTAATGATTAGGTTATGTTTTGGTAGTAAGCAGCTTAAAACATTTTTGTTTATGTCTATTCGATATAAGCTTTTTGCCTTTTGCTTAAACAAAGCAACTAAATTAACCATGTCAGTACAATACCTGATTACCGGTATTTTTTTCTACCAGTACTTCGGTTTTATAATCCTTTCCTATTCAGTAAAACAGGCTGTTTATGAAGAAATCTTTATTTGCTCCGGACAGAAATATTTGACCGTTATGGGTTAAAAGAAGTTTTCCTTTACTCCTGCAGTTTAGGTCCATCCTTTTTTATCTAGAAGGTTACACTGAAGGCCCGTTGTCTAACATTCATTTCTTCAGCTTTATACCGCGAACGTAATATTTCTTTCTGTGAGACTAAACCCTTTCTTATGGAGATACCTTTACTTGGTATACGCTGCATTTACCAGGTTGTTGTCCTGACAATTCTGATGTTGACTACCATATCAACTTTTCCTGTATTTTCACAGACGAAACCCAATGTAATCGTTTCGGTAACAAATGGTGTTTGCCAGTCAGACGGGAAGATCACGGTAACTGCTACCAATACCGCTCCACCGGTGCTCTACGAGTTGTTGGACGCCAACAGCATGGCGGTTGTAGTGCCGCAGCAAGGTCCTTGATGGCGGTCACAAGGTATTGGAGACAAATTTTGATGAGGTATTGGATCTCATTAGTAATTTTTTAAGCGTAACCCGGACTACTAATCTGTGACGAGAAATCGATCACCGAATGATTGAGTAGGGCGATAGCATTTAGGAGATTTTACAGAGAGCTATCGTTACCTATTTGCTTTAAATTTAGCAAAAGGAAATTCGATTCCTGTACCATAGGAAACGGCTAGCGTAATAGTACCCTATCTCGCTATTGCAACTGCAATAAACTGATAAATTATGGATCTTAACTTTGGCCCTTTTGGGAAGTACCTGCTTTACACCTTTTATTATTGGTACATTACTGTACCAATAGCTTTTTTACTGCTCTGGGCTTGCCTCCACAGAAATAGCAAACCGGGTATAAGATGGATTTCGGGTATTGGCGCTACTGTGCTGTTATTTCCGATGGTGGTAATGGTATGGGATCCGGGCGGATTAATAGATAATGGAATCAATAAACCGGAGGTAAGGCCACAAAAAATGCTACATACTTATATCTTGAAGCAGCCCGAAACTACAGCCGGCATTGTCCTTTCGGCCGGAGATACTGTTTTTTATGCTACGGAGTTTGATATGAACTACAGGAAAGAGGCACAATTGAACGATATTGACTCCGTTCATTTATCAAAACCTGCCCGTTTTTTCAATTTACAGGTAAAGGATATTATCAGGGTTGGCTTGCACAATGAATGGAACGTTACGCTTACCCATCAACAACTGGTATTTGGCTGGCCCTGTATTGGTGAGGTGATGATTGGTGCCGACAGCACATTTATCAGGGGAACGCTGGCCGACGATTACATTTTACTAGGCTATCGTTTACCCAAAGGCTCAGAGGTCACGTATGACTCCGATTATGTAAACATCGTTTTGCCAAATTTGGAATTGCTTACCATCACCGGGAGAACAGGACGACCACTTTCGGAAGAGGACAAGCAACAGGCCGATTTACTAAAATATAAGCGCCAATAAACTCAGAAAAGGGCTGTGGCGTAGAATGTATGGCCAAACGATATGGATGTGGATTGTTTTTCTATTGCTTATCATCAAATGGAAGTATTAGCCTGATATAATCGTAGGTACTTTTCTCAATAACCTTATCGCCATTATCATTCGGGTGTAGCAATTTTATTTTCAGCCATAGTTCGCGGTACGATACCAGCTTAACCTCCGCCGGTTTCCATTCTGTTATCCTTATCTCAAGCAATCTTTTTATTCCGTAATATTGTCCCTTAAATTGCAGGTTGGTGGCGATGGTTTGCCCTACACGTTCTCCTTTACCCCTTGGTGCGGTTGTATAAATCTCTTCCACAACTCTTATTCCGGTTAATGTGGTAGCTCCCTTTGATACAGGTGTGATTAAGGTGTTCTTGTTACCCGCAGTTTTTGTGTTCGAATTTTCCCATTCCTTTCTACTTAGTTTTTTTACCGAAAAAGTGGCAAAGGGCGTTCTGTTATCAACAAATGCGGTATAGGTTTTTTCAAATTGGTTGAAAGAAGTATCTGTTTGTGCCATAGCGGAAGTGTTTAGAAAGAAAAGAAATATCAAGATATTTGATGGCGATGTTTTCATACTATGGCAATATCTTTCTTTACTGAGCAAATGCTGTTTCATATTTTCCGTGTCAAACCAAAAGGACAACGAGGCCAATAAAAGCCAATACTGCTTCTACAATCCAAATTGTTAGAAGGCTTTTGATGGTAAGCCTGAAAATTACATCTAATACCAATGTAATCACAAATAAAAACCCTGTTAGCAAGACAATATAGCCCCCATACCTGCCTTTGGGTATGTTTTGTATACCTTGTAAATAATAAATCGTAGCTATCAGTGCTATTATCGAAATAATAGCGAAGGGTGTAATTTGCAATCTCATAATTTTTATAGCAATATTGATGTTTGGGGCTGGCAACAAAACTTTTATAGTTCTTTCAAATTACAAAGATACTCAGTAATACAAAGAATAAAATACCTGTATCCAGGGATATTTGTCAGCACCATAATGTCTATTTTTGGAATATGAGTCCACAACCAATCTTTCAGTTATTGCTCTTGTTATCAGCAATTATGACATTTACAAACGGCAATGCCCAAACAAAAAGCAACCAGTTGTTAGAGATTTATAAAATAGATTTTGGCTTTTACATTAAGGCAACAGATACCAGCAGCCCATCTGAAGTGCCGATGCACGTGGAGCAGGAACGGATAGAAAAGGCCGGTTGGAAACCTTTGGTAGTTTATGCTCATCCCGGGTATTTGTATGCAGAGGATATTTTGCCCAACGGCGATAAAACAATCTGGCAGATAGAATACAAAATCAAAAGGCTGATGGAATTGCGGGGCAAAATGGCGCTTCCGATGAATTTTGATGAATTTATGAAGACCAATGTTTACCATGCCGGTGAGGGTTTTCCGGAGCGGTGGAAAAAGCACGGTGGTATTACACTAACCAATGATACAATGACTGTAGCCGGCTATCTCTGTAAACGTGCAGTAATCAATTATACCCCGGATGCGGTAAGGCCGGGTGATACAAAGCAGGAAACAACAGTGTGGTACTGCCCCGAACTGCCCCGGTTTTATTTGCCCTCGTTTGAATACCTGCAAAAAATACCCGGTATGGCTTTGTTGGTTTACAGCGACAGAGGCTACGGCGAAATAAAAGGGATGATCGCAAAAAGCGTTGTGAAGCTGGAAAAGCCGGTGTCGTTTTACCAATTGCCCGAAGGAACATTTATAATGTATCCGCCTAAAATAAAATAAAAATCAGCTTTGAAGGGGCAAAATAACATAGGATAATGTCAATTTTGACGGTATGTTACCGGGATATATCATTTAGCTTAGTGCACCGTTCCCTCATGAATTAAGTGTAGAATCACAGGGGGAAGAAAATTCGTAACAAGAACAGGTGCACAAGATCGAAAAACAGCTACTCCCCATATTTCGAAAGTAACAGACGTATGGGTGGTATTTAAGACCCATTTTGACTTAGGATTTACCGATTTACCACAGAATGTTTTCAAGCGTTATCGCACAGAAATGATGGATAAGGCATTGGAAATAATAGAAAAAAATTCCACTCAATCACAAGATCACCGATTCGCCTGGACAGTTCCGGGCTGGCCTTTACAGGCACAGATACTTGGCCCTCTGCAAACTCCTGAAAGGAAGGCAAGAATTGAAAAAAGTATCAGGGATGGCCGGATTGTAGTACACGGGCTTCCTTTTACAATGCAAACGGAGTCGCTCGATTATGAGGACCTGGTTCGTGGCCTTTATTATTCGTCTGCCGTCACCCGGAAGTACGGGCTACCAATGACCATTAGTGCAAAAATGACAGATGTGCCGAGTCATTCCTGGGTTTTGCCAACCTTATTGAATCATGCTGGTATTAAGTTTCTGCAGCTGGGTTGTAATCCTGCCAGCCAGTATCCCCGTCTGCCTGAATTGTTTTGGTGGCAAGGCCCTGATGGTTCGAAAATACTTTGTAATTATACCGCTTTGTACGGCTCCGATATCAAGCCAACTGAAAACTGGCCATGTAAAAATTATCTGGCGATGCAAATGACGAATGACAACGCCGGACCACCTTCGGAAAAAGACATAGCGAATCTTTTAACCTATGCCAGGAAGGAAATGCCGGGGATTAAAATCCATTTCGGAACCCTCGATGATTTTGCCAATGCGCTTATTGCCGAAAAACCTGATTTGCCAACGGTTACCGGAGATATGCCGGATACATGGATACATGGCCTGATGGCAAACCCACAGGAATCAAAGATTGCCAGGAATATCCGTCCGTTGGAATCTGTACTGGATGCACTTTCAACACAAATGAACATCTGGGGCGTATCTAATCAGTCAGTTGCACAAAGGCTGGCGGAATCATATGAGCAAAGCCTTTTATACAGTGAGCATACCTGGGGTATGAATGCCGGATATGGTCCCCGGTATAGCTATGGCGATGACTGGAAGAAATGGTTGGAAGAAGCAAAAGCCGAACCTATTCCCCTGAATGAGGACTATTCCGGGTTGCCCAATAGCGATGCGGAAAACACCAAAATAGGAAGCAAAACAAAATGGTTAAAATCTTATGACAAAAAGCGCCAGTATATTCAAAATACAAACAATATCGTAACAAAGGAACTGACAACCCGGTTAAACGCATTGGCAAAATCGACAAATATAGCAGGAAAGCGTTTCGTAGTATATAATCCGCTATCCTGGAAACGTTCAGAAATGGTGGAGGTACCCTGGGAAAAAGGAAAAACCATTTTCGTGAAAGACGTTCCTGCGGGCGGGTATGTTGTCATATCCGAAAAAGAACTGAAAAATGAAACCACATCGTCTGATGAAAAGACCACACTCACCACGCCGTTCTTTGCCGCTATTTTCGATTTAAAAAGAGGCGGGATATCATCTTTAAAAGAAAAAAGTACTGGTCGTGAACTGGCGGATAGTTCTTCTGCCTATGTGATGGGACAGTTCTTGCATGAGCGCTTCAGTGCTAATGAAGTGGATAAATGGTTTAATGCATACAACAGGATTAAGGAGGGGTGGGGGCTGGATGATTTAGGTAAACCAGGTATGCCGCCGGCAGACAAAATCCCTTATCTGTCTTTTACTCCTGAAGACTGGAAATTATCTGTGCATCATACCCCAATAGTCGATGTGGCTGTTTTATCGACAACTGAGACAAAAGGTTATGCAAAAAGTTACACTATTGTTTTTACTTTTCCGCGACAGGAAGCGTATGTGGATGTTGAATGGTTTGTAGCATCTAAAACCCCAGACAAACAACCTGAAGGAGGGTGGCTTTGTTTCCCATTTGCCGTTGATAAACCTGCGTTCACGGTTGGCCGCTTGGGAGGGGCGATAAATGCGGTAACGGATATTATTTCCGGCAGTAACAGGTATTTGATGGCGGTGAATTCAGGTGTTGCTATTACGGCTGCAAACAAATCAGGAGTGGCGCTTGCGCCGATAGATGCTCCCCTTATCAGTTTGGGAGAGCCCGGGTTATGGAAATTCTCTTTAGATGATATGCCCAGAAGATCATCGGTATTTGTCAATCTTTACAATAACATGTGGAACACTAATTACCCTCTTTGGCAGGATGGTACATGGAGCGAAAGAGTTCGGATATGGGCAACAGATCAACACACGGAAACCGTACCCAATCTAATACAAAAATCCTGGGAGGCCCGGGTGCCATTACTGACAGGAGTAGCAGAAGGAGCCTCCGGAAACCAACCTTTAAAAAGGAAGGGCATATCTATTTCAAGAACCGGTGTTTTAGTAACGGCATTCGGTGAAAATCCTGACAGTAGCGGAACCATTTTGCGATTGTGGGAGCAGGCAGGTATATCCGGTAACTGTACCGTACAGCTCCCTGATGGGTATAAAGTTAAAGAGGTTCAACCAATTGATTTGCGGGGAAACATACAGGGAGAAACGATCAATGTAAAGCACGGGGCCTTTGATTTTAACTTAAATAAGTATTCTCCCGCTTCATTCTTATTGCTTTTTTGAACCGGATGGAACATAGGTTAATATCGCTGCACCATTCTCAAAATTGCGGATATCAGTCAATATGAGTTTGACTTGGTCTGGGTCCATACCTTCAAAAATACGGCGGCCTTTGCCAACTGCAACAGGAATAATACAAAGCTGAAGTTCATCGATGAGATGATGCAACATCAGCGTCCTGTCAAGGTCACCAAATCCGTATTTAAGAATATGCTTACCCGGTCCTTGCTTCAGCCTGGCAATTTCTTCGGTTACTTCCCCATTGATGACTGTCGCATTCCATCCGGCTTCCTTGATGGTCTTAGACGCCACAAGCTTTGGCAACGCATTCATGTGATCGAAATAGGCCTCTCCTTTAATATTCGGCCATAGCGATGCAAAATGTTCATAAGTAGGACGGCTTAACAAAAACAGGTCGACATCTTTAAGCTTCGTTAATGAGTCTTGCTTATGCTCCTGATCAAAAAAAGACCCGACCCACTCCCAGGGTTTATCTACAACGCCGTCAAGGGAGACAAAGCTGCTTACAATTAATTTTCTCATGCTAGTTTATTTTTGTAATCACCTATTTCCTTCACGTCAATTGAAACGGGCTTGTTGACAATCCGATCGCCTGAATTTTTACTGAACGCCTTAAATGAAGGCAGGTTGGTAAATGCCTGATGTGCAGCCTCACTGCCAAACTGTGCGATATGCATAAAGGTATGTTCACCTGTTTGAAAACAACTATAGCTTACCTCTGTCAGATGACTGCGATTCAGTTCCTCAAATACGCCGCGTATCAGGTCGATGTGTTCACCGGTTTTTTCCGGATTTACGGAATAACTTATCTGTGTGCTTTTCATAATATTTAGTTGTTAAATGTGCCTTTGTTTTTGTAAATAAACGCTGCAAAATTCGTTGGCAGGCTTATCTTCTTCATTGCTGGTTAAAAAATGTGCTTGTGTTGTTCTGCAAATTGTGCAAATGTGGTTGGCGTTATATCAAACAATTGATGTGTGCTGATATCAATAAAAGCTTGCGGCTTGCTTACCCTTTCTGCGGTCTGTTCTGCAAGCGCATCAAGAAAGTAACCCGGCATGCCTGTAGCTGCCAATGCTGCTTTCCGTTCGTCCCAGCTTACAGGGACATAAGGAATCTCCTTACCGGTGGTGTCAGATAATATCCGGGCAATCTCCGATATGGATAGCGCCTCTGGTCCGGTAATGCGAAGAGACCGGCCGTGGTATCCACCATCAATTAATAAGGAAGCGGCAATTTTCCCTACATCGCGCAAATCGACGGGCGACATCTGGATTGACGCTAAAGGCAGGCGCAATGCACCATGCCTGCTGATGGCTGCCGTTTCCCGCAGGTATACCTGCATAAACTGGCTGGGGCGCAGGTGTGTCCATTGAAGGCCGGATTTTTCCAGATAATCCTCGATCTGCTCATGCTCACGGGTAAAACGAAATTGCTGTGCATCGTAGCCTTGCTGTGATTCTTCACCAGAAAATTTAATAACATGATTTACACCAGCCTCTTTACAGGCGTCGATAAAGGTGCATTGTGTTTCCACCATGCGATCATTTGCCGATGAGATCAGGATAGTGCGCTCCACACCCTCCAGGGCTGGCCTTAGGGTATCTTTGGCCAACATATCGCCTTCGATCCATTCAATTAAGGGAATATCAGTCCCGTTTTTTGCGCTTGCTATATTGCGTGCCAGGGCCCGGACCGGTTGTTGTCGCGAAGCCAGTTCCCGCAGAATTAAACCGCCGCTTTGCCCTGCTGCTCCGCTCACAAGAATATTTGTCTTTTTCATGAAAGCAAAATTAAAGCGCACCGGCGACTCCGAGGGGGTGTACATTTAGCAATTTAAGGGGTTGTTTGTGCATATAGGGTGGTTTACCTTTATAATATGAAAAGTGTAACGATCTTAATAGCTGATGGCGTACTAAAACCAAGTACCCTTTTTGGAGCGATCGAAATATTCGAGAAAGCTAACCAGTTTTATCTGGCGCAGGGTAAACCGCCTTATTATCATATCCAACTGGCAGGTACCGACCTTCGGCAGAAGTTATTGAACGGAACTTTCCAGTTAAATATCACACCGTTCGAAAATATTACTAAAACAGATCTGATCCTGCTGCCCAGCTTCGATCGTGAGTACGACTTCGGCATACAAAAAAGTACAAAGATGCTGGATTGGGTAACACGACAATATCGCAGGGGAACCGAAGTGGCCAGCTTATGTACAGGTACTTTCCTTTTAGCCGCCACAGGATTGCTCAGGCACACACCCTGTGCAACACACTGGCAGGCAGCAGCGCATTTTCGTGCATTATTTCCTGAACTGGACTTGCAGACCAGCAGGATCATTACAGAACATCAGGGGCTGTATACGGCGGGAGGTGGTCATTCCAGTCTGAACCTGGTACTTTATCTTGTTGAAAAATATAGCGGCCGCGAAGTTGCGCTTTACTGTTCAAAAGTACTGCAGCTCGATATTGATCGCAACTCCCAATCACCTTTTATCTTGTTTAATGGATTGAAGGATCATAAGGACCAGATGATACGAAACGTGCAGGAATATATAGAGCAGCACATCGGTGACCGGTTAACAGTAGAGCAGTTGGCAAAGCATTGTTTTATGGACCGGATTAACTTCACTCGCCGCTTTAAAAAGGCTACACAGCTTTCTCCGGCAGATTATATTCAGCGTGTTAAAGTAGAGGCTGCCAAACGGAGCTTCGAATCAACAAGTAAACAAATCCTGGAAGTAATGTACGAGGTGGGTTATGGTGACGTCAAAGCGTTCCGGCAAATCTTTAAAAAAGTAGTCGGCATGACGCCGGGTGATTATCGAAGCAAATTTAATAAGGTAGCTTAATTATGAATGAACCGGGGCGCTTATATATTTTTCATTTGAATTTATGGAATCTGGCAAGGACATCATCTTCATATCGAATATTACAGTTTAGGATGCATGAGCGTTTGAAATCCAATGTCCGGATGGCCGCGCGCATTGAAATATCTGCTAAAATCAGTTCCAATGAAAAAAGTTTTATTGATTACTTTGGGGATGAATACTTTTTTATTTGTATCGTCTCAGGCGCAGCGTATTTCCCTGGCTGCTGATAGTGTTATTCCGTATCAGGTAACTGTTACGCAGTCGGATTACAAAGGTAAAAACGCACTGGCTTTGCAAATGCCGAACATCGCCATTAACGAAAAGACAGTTGCCTTGCTCAAAAATACCGATTTTCATAATGGTATCATTGAAGCAACTATTTCAGGACAACCACAGATGAATGCCGGAGAAGGCGCACGTGGGTTTATTGGCATTGCCTTCCGGGTGAGTAAGGATACCTCCAAAATGGAGTTGTTTTACATTCGTCCAACCAATGGCCGGGCCAATGACCAGGTACGGAGGAATCATTCGACTCAGTATGTTTCGTTGCCGGGCTACCCCTGGGATAGATCACGGGAAGAAACACCGGGAAAATACGAGGCGTATGCTGATATGATGCCGGCGGAATGGATCAGGGTGAAAATTGAAGTAAAAGATGAAACGGCCAAATTCTATATCAATGGTGCTGAACAACCTACTTTGATTGTCAATGACCTGAAGCAGGGCAAAGATCTGCGTGGAAGCGTAGGACTTTGGATTGGACCGGAAACGCTTGGTTATTTTACAGATGTGAGCATATATAAACTCGATTAACAATTTCGAATCTGGGTTTTTGCTGCCCGTTGACGTACACTGCATGTTCTCAATCGGACATTTTGTTGGATTTGGACTTATATAAATAATTATTAATCAGATGCTTGCATTTTGGCATAGGCATTGAAATGCTCAGGGAGCTTATATTGCCTATATGCTTAGAAACTACCTGAAGATTGCAATTCGCTCACTTGCGCAAAATAAAATCTACTCTTTAATCAATATTGCAGGACTAACTATTGGTCTTACCTGCGCTATGCTGATACTACTTTATGTAAAGGATGAAGTGAGCTTTGACCGTTTTCATAAGAAGAGTGCCAGCATTTACAGAATAGTTTCCAGGGTAGTTGTCAATGGCACAGAGCAGAGATTTTCGAGTACAGGCTTATTACAGGGACCCAGGTTTTCGCGGAATGTAAGCGGGATCAAATCATTTGTGCGCGTTCAGGATGGCCGGGCAGATCTTAAAAAGGGTGCTGAAGTAGAAAGTAGAGACCTCCTTTTTGTAGATGCTAACTTCTTGTCAGTATTTACCTTTCCGTTGATTGACGGAGATGCACAATCCTGTTTGAAAGACCCGCATTCTGTTGTACTTACAAAGGAAGAAGCGAAGAAACAATTTGGTACGGAGAACGCAGTTGGTAAGATTCTTATGTTAAGAGAGAATGAGAAATTTGTGCCCTACCAGGTAACTGCTGTTACTGAAAATTGCCCGCAAAACTCCACCATTGAATTTAAGATCCTCCTACCAATCAAGGAAACCCAAGCAGATTTAAATAACAATGAGAACTGGTTTTCTTATTACCTTAATACTTTTGTTGAACTCGATGATAACGCTGATCCGAATTCCGTTGCTCAACAAATGCAACGGTTTTATGTGAAAGATGCAAGTGCAACAATGAAAGCGATGAATACCAGATTTGGGCAACCCGACAATTCCCGTCTGGAAACTTATTCCCTTCAGCCGTTCCTCAATATACATTTGAGCAAAGACCTTTCAGCGCAGAATGGCCTGCAAAAAGCCAGCAATCCTGTTTATGCTTATATTCTTTCCGGCATTGCACTTTTTGTGCTCCTGATTGCAAATATCAATTTCGTAAATCTTACCGTTTCCCGTTCTGTAAGGCGTGCAAAGGAAATCGGAATACGTAAGGCTATAGGAAGTGACAGGCGACAACTTATTATACAATTCCTGGGAGAATCGTTTGTATTGTGCGCAATAGCTTTTGCTTTGGCAATTATCCTGGCACAACTGGCCCTTCCACTGTTTAATGATTTGTCAAATAAAAAACTGGCAATTAGTTACCTGTTCGACTTCAAGCTGCTGGCAGGTTATTTTGCACTCTTCCTGCTTACTGGTTTACTCGCAGGATTCTATCCCGCCATTATACTATCAGGATATAAACCTGTTGAAACCCTCTACAGCAGATTTACACTGAAAGGTAATGGGGGCTTGCAAAAATCGCTTGTAGTTTTTCAATTCACACTTGCTGCCTTTTTAATTATAGCCACTTTTACTATCTATTCCCAGTTCAATTATCTTACAAAAGCGGAGTTGGGATATGATGATCGTGACATCATAATAGTTAACAAGGATAATATGTCGCACCAGGAAGCTGCGGTCTTCAAACACGAGTTGCTTAGCTATCCGGATATTGCATACGTAGCACCTAAAAACGGGGGGTATTGGGGAACTGCCGCTAAATTGGATAACGACTCATCTATCAACTTTGCATGGGAAACAGTGGATGAATCTTATTTAGCCACCTTAAAGATCCCTTTGGTAAAAGGCAGAAATTTTTCAGTTGATTACCCGGGCGATTCCGTTCATGCTGTCCTGGTCAACGAAACTTTTGTAAAGGAGGCCGGATGGAAAGACCCTATTGGTAAATCAGTTGTTTTCAACTTTCAGAATAATAAAACGTATGAAGTAATCGGTGTAGTAAAAGATCATCATTTTACCACCCTTAATGAAAAAATAAGGGCCCAGTTGTTTACAATGAGCAATTCAAATCCTTATGGAATTTTTTATATTAAAATACGCCCCAACACAGCTACCCGCAGCCTTAAATATATAGAAACGAAGTTCAGAAGTTTTTTCCCTTTCAGTCCGTATACCTACGTATTTAAGAATGAACTGAATCAGCGGAATTATGAATCAGAAGCCAGGTGGAAACAGATTATTTTCTTTGGCGCCGTTCTTACCATCTTTATAAGTTGTATAGGATTATTTGGTCTTTCTGTTCTTTCTGCAGAGAAGCGTACTAAGGAGATAGGTATCCGGAAAGTATTAGGCGCATCGGTCCAGAATATAGCGGCAGCGTTGTCTTTAGAATTTGTGAGGCTGGTGATAATTGCACTGATAATAGCAATTCCACTGGCATGGCTGGCAGGCGTAAAATGGCTGGAGAATTATCCTTATAGGATCACCATGGGTTGGTCTTTATTTGGTTGGGCCGGAATGCTGGTGCTGCTGATCGCCATGTGTACTGTTAGCTTCCAGGCCGTAAAGGCCGCATTAGCGAATCCTGTTAAAAGTCTTAGGAGCGAATAGGTTTTCTTTAGTATTCCTGCGATTGGTGAATCCCTTTGGTGAGCCATAGTTATCCTGACAGTAATTGACTTCTGATTTTTTTTCAACATATCTTTATTATAGTTTAATAAGGAATTATCTTTGCATATTTAGCCGATACCTATACAAATGAAACGATATTTAAAATCAGTAGCAGCATTGCTGCTCTTGCTCAATGTATGCATACAAGTCAGCGGTCGCACTTTTTCAGATACTACGGAGGTATTAGTTGTCAATAAGGAAGATATGGTACCTGATGGTGCGAGGAAAGTTGGTAAGATAAAAGTAACCGATGGTGGTTTTAAAATCGAATGTGGATATGAACAAACATTGGAACAGGCAAAAGCGCAGACTATAAAAGCAGGCGGCAATATTATTAAGATCAGGGAGCTGAAGTCTCCTGATGCGTTTACGTCCTGCTACCGCTTGTTGGGAGAGGCTTATTACCATCCTGATATCCCCGGCGTGATAGCTGGCCGAACCAGGGCCTTCGATTCAATTATGAATGTATTGCTCCCCGATACAGCTACCTATGCTTTATTGTATGTATATCGTCCGGACATGGGGGCGTCTCCTCCCTATAATGTATTGCTGGATGATTCGGTAATATGCCGTATGAGAAACAGTTCCAGATATCTTATTAAAGTTAATAAAACTGGTCCTGCAAAGATATCAGCGCGGACAGAGTCGCGAAATGTGGTGTCAATAAACATCCAGCCAGGGAAAGCATATTTTGTGAAGTGCTCGATACTTCCCGGAGGCCTTATGGGCCGGCCGCAACTCAGTATCATTGATGATTATAAAGGATTTCAGGAGTTTAATTCGGTGAAAGACAAGCCTAAACCGGAGAAAGTGGATGCTGTATATTGAAAAACGTAGTTGTGGGCTTATTCAGTTGATCTAAGTGATAATTGGTAAATACTTTACTAACTTTCAGCATGAGAACAACTCTCCTTTTCCTGACACTATTATTGATGTTACCCTCCTGTAGTATTGAAGGCTAATAAGCCTGATAGACTCTCTTGAATGATCATGCTATAATCCGTGAAAAAAATACATCGCTTTTCAACGATGAAGCGTGCTTTACCGGATACCTTTAGTAGAAATAATTGAATATAGGAATGCTTTGACAACAGACGCAAAGCGTTCCGGTTGGTCCATGTGGAGACTGTGACCAGCTTCAGGAATCTGTTTAACCTGGAGCGCGGGATGAAGTGACTGCAATTCGTCAGCGACCGAATGTGAAACCACACCCTTGTCACCAAATAGAAGGAGCGCTGGAATGTTAATCTCTCTCATTAACTGCTTATAGTCGGGGTTGGGCGGTGTGAGAACATCAAAAGCCCGCATGCTGGTTTGAAGTCGTGCCCGGGCGAATAATTCGAGCGTTTCCGGTGAGCGGTTTGGATGCCTGGTCCGCGCTTCCGCCACTACTTCTTTCAGCGACATTTCCAGCATTTTGCTGTGCTGACCGGCAACATCACTACCATGAACTTCGCGCTGAACTTTCGGGCTCAGGAAGGTTGGATCGGCCAAGATCAGGCCACGGAGCAGGTTGGGTTTGCGGCTTGCCACCACAGCTGCCGTCATTCCTCCCATTGAATGCCCGAGGAGGAATGGGGAAGGAAGTCTTAGGTCTTAATCAAACCGGCGATATCATTTGCATGATCTTCATATTGGTAGCCATAATCAGGTGCGCTAGACCTGCCATGTCCCCTGGCATCCGGCAGGATCACGTCATAATCTTTTTCCAGCGTTTGGGCCAAACTTGACCAGCACAAGCCGCTAGTCATTAGTCCATGCAGCAATATCAGCGGTGGTTTGTTACCTCCGGTTCTGGTGTAGTGTATGTTAATGTTGTTCGTTTCGCAGACGCCTGTAGTTGCTCTCTGCGGTGCAGGGCGCCGGAGGAGGTGTGTACTTCGGTACGGGTGGTCTTAGTACCGGACTTAGCACCTATTCATCCATATTGCAGTTTGGTTTCAATGGCGGCATTGCGGTGTCTTTCTAAGGCATGGGACTAACGAAGGCTTTCCATTTGATAATTCTCTATTTTTATTGTAACTTATTCCTAATAATTATCAAATGGTATCGCTTCCGAAGATAGTAACCTTTCTTACTTTCCATCTTATTATTGCGACGGCCTGTTTGGGTCAGCAATCAATTACTGCTGCCATAGAAAGACAATTTGATAAAATTGAGAATGATATCCTGACAACTGCAGAGGCAATGCCGGAGAGTAAGTATAATTTTACACCTGAGGACCTCCATATAAAAAATAGTGTTTTTAAAGGCGCACGGACATTTGGTGGCCAGATCATGCACCTGGCCACTGACAATATTCTTATTTGGAGTGCCATTACCGGCGATTCAATACGTCCGGATATTGAAGATGTAAATGGTCCTAAAAGTATCACCACCAAAAAAGACATTCTTGACTACCTCAAAGCTTCATTCAAAACCGGTAGAAAGGCCATTTCAACGCTAACAGATCAAAATGCGATGGACATGATTGATTTCAGGTGGCGCAAACTTTCCCGGCTTGATCTTGCATTTTACGCGCTTACCCACGCAAATGAACACTATGGCCAGATGGCCATTTATCTCAGGATGTGTGGCATAGTTCCTCCCGCAACAGCTAATGAAAAGTAAAGGAGGGGTTACCGGTTTTTCCCCTGGCCTGATAGCCATTCTTGATAAAATCTGCACAACAGACTTGTTTTGTCGGAATTCTACCCCTAAGTTGTCGCTTTCACCCCATGCCGGATCCTGAAGAGAATGATAGTTTTGTATTGTCAATAACATTCAAACTAACATTCAAACAGCGATATGAAAAATCTATTCAGAACACGTCATCTTCTTAAATCAATACTGTTAATTGCAATTATGGCTATAGCATCGCAATCAAGCGGACAGCAAGCGAAACCTTCCAGCAGCGGCTATGCACCTGTTAATGGCATCAAAGTTTATTATGAAGTATATGGCGAGGGCAGGCCTATCATTTTACTGCACGGTGCTTTTATGACAATTAATACAAACTGGGGCCAATTGATCCCCGAGCTGTCAAAAACCAGAAAGGTAATTGCCATCGAATTGCAGGGACACGGACATACACCGTATTCAGACAGGGACTTATCGCATGCTGCTTTAGCACGCGATGTGGAAGGAGTAATGGATTATCTGAAAATTGACAGTGCAGATGTAGCAGGATTTAGTTTTGGCGGCGCTATAGCTTACGAATTTGCTATACAAAGTCCTAAACGCTTAAGAAATCTGGTCATCATTTCGGCTACCTATAAAAGTACCGGTTGGCTGCCCGTAGTAGGCGATGCGTTTAAAAAAATGAAGCCGGAGTTTTTTGCGAACACCCCTATGAAAACTGCCTATGATGCTGTGGCGCCTGATAAAACAAAGTGGACAAAGTTTTTAGAGCAGATGATTGCCTATGCTGCAGTGCCATTCAACCTCGGGGAGGCCAATATTTCGAAAATTACCGCACCGGTGTTAATCATATCCGGTGATAATGATGGACTGGATAAAATTGAGTTAATAAAAACATATCAATTATTGGGAGGTGCTGTTAGTGCTGATCTGGGGACAATGCCCAAATCGCAATTGGCCATCGTTCCTTCACAAGGTCATGTTACCCTGATGATGCAGACAACAACAATATTGAACTACCTGAACAATTTTTTAAAGTAACCGGTAGATCTCAATATCAGAAAAACAACTTTTATCTTAATTGTAAAAAAGAAAGTAAAATGAGAAAAATAACTGTTTTTTCAATGATTACACTGGATGGCGTTATGCAAGCACCTGGTGGTCCGCAGGAAGACACTTCCGGCGGCTTCAAATATGGCGGCTGGACTTCATCTTATGGTGATGAGCTTTTTGGCAAGATCATGATGGAAGAGCTGAAGCCGGCAGATTATATTCTAGGTAGAAAAACATTTGAGATTTTTGCATCTTATTGGCCTCAACATGCTGACTTTTGGCCTGGTATTAATGATGGCGCTAAATACGTGCTGTCGCAGACCATGGAAAAATCAGATTGGAAAAATACCATTTTCCTCAAAACTCCGGCAGATATCGAAAAGCTGAAGAATTCTGAGGGTGCAGATATTCAGGTATGGGGTAGCAGAAAGCTCGTTCAACTATTACTTAAACACGACCTGGTGGACGAACTCCGGCTCAAAATTTACCCGTTGATTCTCGGTGAAGGAAAAAAGCTCTTCGAGAACGGCGGGATCCCGGCAGCATTTACGTTAACAGAAAGCCAGGTGACTTCTAAAGGGGTTATTATAGCGAATTACAAACGGGCCGGGGATGTTGTGACAGGTGATGTTGGGCCTTGAGTTTCAGTTTGTTTAATTATCGGGATGGTTCTTCGGAGCCATCCCCATGATTGTTAAATCCACTTTAGCTGAACAAGTATAATTTTTAGCATAAAAAGTACTGCCAGACACGGAAATAGAGAGGCTGCTGTTTTAGGAGATTTATAAAATATATACCGAAACCACTGACAGTGGCAAACCTCAGACTTTGACGTAATATTTGGTTAGAAGACGTTTATAGATATCATCAAGTAGATACAAATCATTTCTTTCCAACTTTTCCCAGCAGTCAGTTGTAAAGGACCCTTTTAGATTGTGTTTGGAAGAATTTGCTGAAAAAACAATCCTGCTAAATGCATGGACATCATCGTGACATCCGGAGAAATTTATAGTTGTATCCATCCGGGCCTTATCAATACACTTGGTATAATTTGATTTCTGCTGCTTGGTTAATCTTACATTACGAAACCTTGATCCCGGTTTATAATAAGACAAGTTCCTAATGCCGTTTATTCTTTGTCCTTTTTTATACAAAATAGGCAGTGAGCTTCCAGCTGAGAACATATATAAATACTCGCTTATGCCCAAGGTTTCCAGTTGTGTTATCTTGTCGTTTATCAACCGTTGAGCTCTTAGACTGTCTGCAGTATATTCCTGATTTTGAGACGATGCTGACAAAGCAAATAAGATGAAAAAATAATAAATAATATGAGTTTTCTTATTGTCATGGCAATCGCATTAATGATCGGATAGTAAGATAGCTATTAATTTGTCGCTTTTGAAGTATTTAAAAAAGTCATTCTAGTCATGTTGATCGGATGCCAGTGGCAAGACATAACAAAAAGGGTGCCTTCTACAGCACCCTTTTTATTTATCTGCTTAAACTAATATTTCCAGTCGCTCATTAGCGATACTACATTTGAAATATATTGAACTTATGACCATCAGGATCAGCAAACACGAAACCATAATAGCCCTTTCCAAATTCCTCTGGCTGTGAAACTATTGTTCCCCCGGCGTGCTCCACCTCTTTTGCCCAACTATTAACCTCTTCCTTAGTTTCAACAGAAATAGTGAAAATAATTTCATTGCCGGATTTGGTGTCTATTATTTGTCCCTTCATAGCAGGTTCAAGTATATCCTTCAAAAAGAAATGGATGATGAAATCTTCCCCGCCAAAGAAGAAGCTGGTGAGTTGGTCCGACGCTCCGTTTGGCTTAAATCCAAGTTGTTTATAGAACTTAGTGGTTCGTTCTAAATCACTGACACTGAAATTCGCCCAGATTTTTTTTGCTTTCATAAACTAAAGGTTTTATAGTTAATGTTTTTATTTTCGATACAGATTTGGATGCTGCTGAAATGTTCATCCGTGTTCCAAATCAGTTTCAAAGATAGTCCTTAAGCTTATTAAGCACGATGGTAGTTTGGGAGATTTTGGGGGGCTATTTCTGCCATTCTCACTGTATTATGGGAATTATACCCTTAACGATCCGCGAAAGCCCCTGGCGGCATAGTAAGATTCCGCACCATTATGATACACAAAAACATGATCATAACGACGATCACAGAAGAGCGCGCCGCCAAGTTTTCTTATTGCAGGGGGCGTTACGATCCAACTCGATGTTTTCAAATCAAAATTGCCAAGTTGCTGTAAGTCGTGGTATTGGGCTTCCGTTAAAACCTCGATACCCATATCCGCAGCCATTTCAATGGCGCTGTTTTCCGGTTTGTGTTCTTTCCTCGACTCCAGTGCTTCATGGTCATAACAGATACTTCTGCGGCCCTTGGGGCTTTCAGCTGAACAATCAAAGAAAATGTATTCATCTTTATTTTTATCATATCCTACCACATCCGGTTCGCCGCCGGTTAGTTCCATTTCATCGAGCGACCACAATTTCCCTGGGTTTGCTTCCAGCTTTGCCTGTACTTTGGCCCAGTCGAGCCCTTTGTGACGGTGCTTGTTCTTTTCAAAACGGGTTTTCAATACGCTGAGGAGTTCCTGTGATTGTTCGGGTGACAATTTTTTTTTAGCGTTTTTCATATGGTGGTAATTTAGCGCTTTTATTTGCTGTAAAAATAAGAAATTTAGTTTGTGTGATTCACAGTGCTTTCTATCGATATGAGGCCTTAATTACGGAATGGCACTATACGCCTTTTTCAATCCTCCAAGGTCAATCCGGATTTCATCTAATATTACCCCCGGATCCATGCAGTATATTTTTAACTGATGCTTTCCGGCGCTTAGATGCGGCATATCAATTTTCTTTTCAGCCCTGTTGCGCAACACATTTTGTTTCCACTCTTCACTTCTGCCAAAAGTTTTATAGTCAACTATTTTTAATGGCCCATCATCGATGGAAACAGCATAACGTAAATGATAAAGGTTATTTAACGGGTGGGTGGGTAATGTGAAGATAGTAATGCCCGGATCTGCGGAGGAGAAGGTATAGAAATCATATTCAACATAAGAGTGGTTGCTTTTAATAACATCAGGGTCTGTCGGCAATTCACCGGCTATTGTCACTGGCAAAGCCTGTAGCACCGTGTCTTTATATCCCAGTCCTTCTACAAAATTCCAATGCTGCAGCCCTCTTTTCACTTGCCGGGAAAAATGAGATGCCTGTATGGAAACAAATCCACAGTTTTCAATTTTACCCTTATAGTCTAAAAGCGCCGGAATATTTCGTTTAATTCCCTGGATGTTTACCTGCATCTGCCTGCCAGCTCCCTGGAACGTTATGTGACCGGTCATTTTTTCATTGCCAGTAAATTTGTTCCAGTCAAGGTCCACCCATATTCTCATTTCTTTTTTGCCAGGTTCTGTAGTTAACACGCCACTGCTGCTGGACAACCGGATCCAGTTATCAGAGGTGGTTGCTTTCCATTCTACCGGCTGATTTTTACTTAAGAAGATGTCAATAAAATGTTTCTGCTTATTAAATACATCAAAAACCGGTAGCGACTTCGATCCGGTCGTGCTTAACAGGGAAGAATCTTTGGTTACTAAACCTTCGGGAGCAATATCCCAACTGTTTGTACTGTCGATATGGATGGGCGGTATAACGGGCGCCTGGTACACAGGGAGACTTCTCGGCTCCATCGACATCATATGCTTCCACTTACCGCCTGCCAGTGTTGTGTTATAGTAGGCGGTTTCCCGTACTATACTTTCATAAGCATCTGAAGATAATTGGGCATAATCGTATGCACTTAACCTGTTTTGTTTGGCGTATAAGTAGCTTTTATCCCTGTAAAGAAATTTTTTATTCATCAGCGCGGCACACACGATGGGATAATACACCAACTGATAAAACGCGTCTGTGTCCTTAACGTTGATTTGTGACCGGATATTTCTCATTCCTGTCTCCAGCATGCTGTATTTGTCTATCCGGCGCCGGGCCTCATCTCCAAAGAAAAAATGATTATAGCCGGTATAATTTGTTGGGGTAGTCGGTTCGGTTTGGCTCCATCCCATAAACTCGGGTCTTCTTTCGAACGCCAGTTGATAGTATTCCCATAGCATGTCACTAATTTTCCGGGCATGGGTGGTTCCGAATATAGACCCTGCCCAATTCGTCAGGTGATCTTTGACATACCTGCTGTCCCTGAATGGTTTTATGTTATATGCCATATCCAGGAACAACGTTATATTGTACTCAAGGGGCTTGATATCTCCCACATTGAGTACCCACAACCTGTTGGCGCCTGTTTCGAAGGCTTTCAGCATTTCTTCGCGGATCAATCCGGGAGGCGTGGAACTAAGCCAAAGATAATCATGAGGGCGGCCCCAATAGGAAGCATGGTAATAAATACCGGACCCACCGCTGCGTCCCTGCTCTGTTTTATTATTGAGGCGGTGTATGTAACCGTAGTTGTCATCGGGCCACACAATGGTTACATCATCGGGAACCTTCATGCCAGCATCATATATTTCCAGTACTTCTTTGTAAGGAGTTAGTACCTGTGGTACAGCTGTTACATCTTTGTTGATGTACCTGGCGAGCATCTCCCGTTCATCCCCGATAATTTTCTCCACTATGGGAACAGCGTCCCGGAGATCTTTAATACCTTCCATCTGGCCATCATGCACGCCCCTCATGCCGAGGGTATAAATGGCATTGATGCCACGGCTTTCCCGGATTCGGTTTTCCCAATAGCTGTAAATCTTTTCTTTGTTGGTGAAGTAATTAAACCGGCCCATCGTTTTTTCATCCCATTCGCCTACATTATTTCTCAGCATTGGCTCCGCGTGAGAAGAGCCAATAATGATCTGATAGTCTTCCGCGGTTTTTATATTGCCGGGGAAATGAAAGAATGCTTTGGTAGAAGGGTGCATGGCGGGCCATATCAGGTTTGCTTTTAAACGGAGGAGCAGTTCAAATACCTTGGCGTATGTTTTCGGGCCAATATCGCCTGTTCCGGGTTCAAAGGTTTTAGCCGCCCACGGCTGCAGGCCCCAGCCTTCATCATTGATAAAAATCCCCCTGTATTTTACGGAGGGAGGGGCGGAGGTATAGTCTTTTATATCGATGGAAATTTTTTTCCTTTTTACCGGCTTAACATCGGCCCACCAGTACCAGGGTGAAACGCCCAAACGGGCAGATAAATCAAACACGCCATAAGCCGTACCTCTGGGGTCGCTTCCGCAAATGAGGAGTGCATTTTTAATATTTTTTGTCGGGGCTTTCAGCAGTCGGTAGCCATAACTTTCCCATTTACCGTTTAAAGAGTCGAGGTTTATCTTATTGCGGAATCGGGCAATGATTTCAGCATGAATGTTTCCAATAACAATCACATTTCCGCTTACATCAGCAATACCTGCTGAGGTGGAAGGCCGGAAGCCACTGATCTGTTCAATATCCGATGCAAGAAGATTGGCAGTAATGGAATCTAACTTACTGTTCGCATCATAACAAATAGACACCTTATTATGAAGCGTAACAATGTCAAATTCCTGTGCCCGTGCGTGGCTGTAAAAACTAAACAGGGTTAGTAAAGTGATGGTTACTTTTTTCATGTTAATACGTACGGATCACGATGGCTTTTCAAATACATAGGGGGTATTTTCATACCCCCTTTTGTAATCTTTAAATTGCTATGGTTTTATTTTCCCGGGTTACTTTTGAAAAAAGTATCCACTTCATTCACCCACAAATCGGGGGCTTCCAATGCAGCGAAGTGGCCACCTTTTTCCATGACGGTAAACCGTTTTACATTTGTTTTTCTTTCCGCCCATTCCCGTGGTGTTGGTGCATCTCCGGGAAATACCGCGACGCCGGTAGGAGTATTCACCTTCTGGCCCGAAGCAAGTTGCTGATAAGCGCCTTCGGCATAAGTACGCATGGAGGAGTTAATGGTTTGACTAACCCAATAGATCATGATATTGGTGAGCAGCTCGTCCTTTGTGAAATGTTCTTCAATAGTGCCACCGGGTGATCCCCAGGTATTAAACTTTTCAACGATCCAGGAGGCCAGGCCTGCAGGGGAATCATTCAGACCGAACGCCTGCGTTTGCGGCTTCGTGGCGTGGAGCATGGAATATGCCCCTTCCCGGTACCACCATTGCTGTATGAACTGTCCAAATTCCTGTTCGGCTTTGGACATAGTACTCCAGTCTTCCGAGCCGTTAGGATACCCTACATCCGACAGGTGGATGGCTGGCACGTTTTCAGGATAAAGATTGGCGATGGATTTGGCGATGCCGCTGCCTACGTCTCCGCCGGCCACCAGGAAGCTGTTGTAGCCGAGCACGTCTTTCATCAGTGTGGCGAAAATTTTTGCAGAACCGTCGTCGGTCATGGATACATGGCTCGAGAAGCCGAAACCGGGAATGGAAGGCACTATCACATCGTAATCATCCGTTAACAGCGGAATGGCTTTGTAAAAGCGATAGAAACAATCAGGCCATCCGTGTATGAGCAGCAGGGGCCGGGCATTGGGGTTTTTACTCTTGATGTGCAGGAAATGAATGGAGACACCATCTATTTCCACTGTAAACTGTGGAAATTTGTTAAGTGCGGCTTCTTGCTTGCGCCAGTCGTACCCGTTTTGCCAGTAGGCGACGAGGCTTTTGAGAAATTCGGGGTCAGTGCCGTATTTCCAGCCAATGTTTTCAGGCGCATCGGGCCAACGGGTTTGGCGGAGGCGGGTTTGGAGATCGTCCAGTACAGTTTGTTGTACATCGATTTTGAAGGGCTTTACAGTAAACATATTGTTGCTTTTTTTGGATTGTGCGTGGGAAGTCAGGGCTATCATTGCGATGGCCAGTACAAGAATAGTTTGTTTCATGTGTTGGATGTTTGTTGAAACAAAGTTATAAACGGGTTGTGACAACAGTATGTCAGTTGTAGATAGACACTAAAATAAAAAATATAATTGATTATAAGAGTAAATAAAATGTCGGGGTGACACTTTTTTAAACCTTATCTGTGGGGAGGGGAGTGATGGATTTTTTTCTTTTTCTTTTTATTGGATTATCCTCATCGGGTATAGAGGGATATACAATTTTATGCGTTATTAAAAGGGCCCTCATATAATTGACAGCTATGGTGTCTTTTTCCTTAAAACAACGTTTTCATTATCGTTGTCGTCTTCCTCCAGTATTAATTTCCAGTTTATTTTTTCAGCAATGTCAGTTAATAAACTGATGTAAAAAGTTTCATTTTCAGGTGTAGATTTTGATCCGATGATGGCGATTAAATTAACCCATTCGCTGTTGAAATCTTCGGCCCTGCCATAACTGCCATTCCGCGAATTGATAGCAGTAACGTTGATCCACGGAAGACCTTCCATGTTACAGAATTCCTGGTTCCCCTTGGCTTTTAACTTCCCGGTATTTTCCAAAACGCTGAGAACATCGTTGGTTAATAGTTGCTGGCTATAAGTTTCGTTACCTCGTATCTCGTAATACCAGTAAAGGTGTGACCACATATTTTTTCTATTTTAACCCAGGAATTTAATGATCAGTTTTAACACTTCATCAAAATTTGTTTCCAGCGCCATATGGCCGCCATCAACAATATGAACCTGGGCGCCGGGTAAGTCCCTCTTGTAGCAATGGGCTTCCTTTACACTAAAAAAAGCATCATATTTGCCCCATATAATCAAAGCAGGAGGCTGGTGAGTGCGGAAATATTCCTGGAAAACCGGGAACATTTTAATGTTATTTTCAAAATCACAGTTCAGATCAAATTGCATATCAATATTACCAGGCCGCTTCATACAGTCCCAATCGAGCTGCCACAACTCAGGACTAACCCTGGGTAACAATTCCTCCGGCAGTCCTGCGGTATATTGCATCTTTACACCTTCCTCACTTAAGAACGCTGAAACTTTCGCTTTCTTCTCAGGGGTTGGGTTTTGCCAATAGTCAATCGTTTCATCCCACTGCGGGCCGATACCTTCATCATAAGCGTTGCCGTTCTGTACTATTATCCGCGCTATCTTTTCAGGATGGTTAACGCATAGCCGCAGTCCGATCGGACAGCCATAGTCGTGCAGGTAGATAGTGAAGAACTTCAGGTTTATTTCATCCGTAAATTTATTGATATACGCTGATATATTACTGAAGGAATATTCAAAAAGATCTTTGTCCGGAAAACCACTAAAGCCAAATCCCGGGTAGTCCGGGGCAACGAGGTGAAACCTGTCTGATAAGGCTACTATCAGGTTTTTAAACATCACAGATGAGCTTGGGAATCCGTGCAACAGTAATATGGAGGGGTTTTTTTTGTCTCCGGCTTCCCGGTAGAAAATATCGACACCATCAACTTTAACTGACCTGTTAAAAATTTGCCTGCTCATATTGCTGATATTTATTGATCAAAAACAGCGCTTGATTGAATACCAAAGATAATTGATAATTAAAAAACCCGGCTTCATCAGGTGCTCCGGTGCCGGCATTTTGGGATTTGCCAATCTGTCGCAAACGCCCCCTTAAATTGTCGTTTGCAGGGGAGGCGTGACTCATCTGATCAGCGTATTTTTGTAATGTAATATTTTAGTTCATTACAATAAAGCTTAGGAAATGAGAATCGTTATTTATCTCGCTGCTTCTGCGAATGGAATGATCAGTAATAAAAGAAATGTACCTGATTGGTTATCGCCGGAGTACGGGGAAGGGTTTATGGCGATATGTCAACGTACACAGGCGGTGGTCATGGGAAAAACCACCTACAACATCCTGGCGCCAAATTACCTGCCGATTAAAGAAGGTTCGCTGGTGGTGTTAACGCACGATGCCAGCGCCACACCGGCTCAATCCAATGTGTTGTTTACCAGCGACGGCCCGGAAAAGATTGTAGCGCAGCTCGCTGCTAAAGGACATACTGAAGCAGTGATCATTGGTGGTACGCAAACAGTAAGCGCATTTATGAAAGCAGGATTGGTGAATGAAATAATCCTGGTGGTAGAACCCGTGTTATTTGGGAGCGGATTACCTCTTGTCAGCGGCCTGGAGTTTGAAAACCGCCTGGAGTTACTGGATGTAAAGAAATTGAATAATAACACCGTCCAGGTGCACTATAAGTTGTTATAGTAAAAAGACCTGCGTAACCTGCAGGTCTTTTTACCCTCCTCTCAAAGTACTTCTATATATCCGTCTGTTCCGTTCACCCGGATTCTTTGTCCGTCTTTGATCAGCCTGGTGGCTTTGTCTACGCCAACAACGGCCGGTAACCCATATTCCCGGGCAATAACTGCACCGTGGGTCATCAGTCCGCCCACTTCGGTGACCAGGCCTTTTATGGATACAAACAAGGGCGTCCAGCTGGGATCTGTAAAGGTGGTGATTAATATGTCACCCTCTTCTATATCTGCGTCTTCCATGTTCAGGATAACGCGTGCCCGCCCTTCTACAACCCCGGAAGAGACAGCCAGGCCCGGAATAGCCCCGGCCGGCATGTTTTCGTGCTTGTACTCACCTGTAACGATCTCACCATCGGAGGTGATAACGGGTGGGGGAGTTAGCTTATCATATAATTTGTATTCATCTTTCCGTTTGTTGATGACCTGGTAATCCAGTTTATTGGTGCGTACCACTTCGCGTAATTCTTCAAAAAAAAGATAGTAGATATCCTCTTTCTCATGAATAACGTTGGCTCGTACCAGTTGTGCCGCTTCTTTCAGTAACGCCTGCCTATACACGAAGTAACGGTTAATCACACCGTATTTCGGATATTCACGGTACCCGGCAAAGTTCCGGATCAGGCTGATCATTTGTTTTGCTTCAGCAGCTTTTCGTTTGCCTCCCGGTAATTGCTTCAGCCGGTCTAATAGTTCCTGTTCCTTTTTCAGCGCGGCCTGTTGTCCCTGCTCAAACTTCAAACGGCTGGCACCAGGCTCAAAGTTCCTGACATGGCTGAGGATCATCGGAACAAGGATAATGGGTTTTTCACTCCAACGGGTTTTGGTAATATCAATTTCCCCGGCGCACCGCATGCCGTATTTGTTGAGATAAGCATTAATAGCGTCCCGGGCTTCCTGTCCGCCATTCAGCTTAACCAGGCCTTCCAGGAAGTTATCGTCTTTCGCCTGCTGTAAATACGCCACTACTTCCGGGTAGGGGCGGATCACATCTGCCACATCCAATAGTTCCAGCCCCATTTCTGCCGTAATATTGTTGGATACAGACAGTGAAAGCGTATCAGCCACATTTTTTTCACCCAGCCACTTCATCATGTTTTGGTTAATCCAGGTGGCGGCATGCATCGCCATCATGATTATATCCAAACTTTTGGGGTTAAATGATACTTTCTTTAATTCCTGGATATCTTCCGGAATAAAATCAAACAGGTCTGAGCCCGACTTAGTTTGTATTTGCTGTTTTAACGCTTCTATGGATGCCTGGCTAGCCTTAATTAAATCAGCAGCAATGGCGGGGTTGTTTTCGAATTCGGGCGGAAAGGTCCACGACATTACTTTATTGCGGCTACGCTGATCCGCTGCTTTGTTATCGTCCGGCAACGATTTAATAAAACCCTTTCGCTTTACGATGGTCATGAGCGCGTCTTTTATGAGCGGATGGGATTGTCCCACGACCGATATGATCTTTTTTCTGCTGGCGGGAGATGCCAGGGCGGCGGCTATGTCAGCAAATAATCTGCCGCCGGCTTTGTGCATGGCGCCACCTGTTGTTAACAGGAAGAAAGATAATCCCAAGGGTTTCATGGCGTCGGTCATCATTTGCTGATGCCCCACGGATATATAAACGTGATTTTCGGAGTCGTTTGCTTCAGGGATGGGATATAAAGTAGTGATGGGCCGGCTCTGTACAATATAGAACTTACCTTTATGCAGGCACCATTCAATATCCTGGGGACTACCGAAATAAGCTTCAATTTTTCTTCCAATCCGTTCAAGCGTTCTGATCTCTTTATTGGTAAGCGTTGGCGCACTTTGTTGTTCCGGCCCGATCTCCTGCTGTTTGGTGCCGCCTTCCGCTGAGGCAAGAACCGCGATTTTTTTTGAAGAAATTTTCCGGTCAATAATCCTGCCCTCCCGGACTTTATAATTATCAGCATTTACAATCCCGGAAACCAGAGCTTCCCCTAATCCGAAGCTGGCGTCAATAGACACTACCTTCCTGTTGGAGGTAACCGGGTCTGCTGTAAACATAATCCCTGCGGCATCTGGAAAAATCATTTGCTGAATCACAACAGACAAATACACTTTTCTATGATCAAATCCATTTTGCAAACGATAGGTGACTGCCCTGTCGGTGAACAACGATGCCCAGCACTTGCTGATATGCGCCAGGATCGCTTCTTTGCCGGTGATGTTCAGATAGGTATCCTGCTGACCGGCGAAGGAAGCGGTAGGAAGATCCTCTGCAGTGGCGCTGGAGCGTACCGCATATGCGTGTCCTTCACCCAGTTTTTTAAGATGGCGGGTGATCTCCTGTTGAATATCGTCCGGAATGACTATTGCTTCAATTACCTTCCGGATTTTTGCAGCGGTATCACTGATAGCTTTCCTGTTATCCGCTTTTAACACGGACAGCTGGTCCAGCAGTGAATTAAACGTTTCATTATTCGCTGTAACTTTTTTATATACATCCGTGGTAACGCAAAAGCCACCGGGTACCTGTATCCCCTCCATCCGGGATAGTTCTCCCAGGTTGGCGCCTTTGCCGCCTGCCATTGCGAGTTTTGTTTTATCGATTTCGTGAAAATCCAGTATGCTAACTCCCATATTCAATTATTTTTTATTGAGCTTATCGGTTGTTTCATTCATTATTTCAATTGCCTTTAAAAAGTAGGCTTCAATCACTTTGATTTCTTTTTCAGAAAAGGAAGCAATCAGCATTTCTGACTTGCTCCGGAATTCTTTATAAAGTGGCGCCAGCAATGCCATTATATTAGGGGTGATGGGCTCAATGATCACCTTACGCCGGTCATCTTCCGCAAATCGTCTTTTTACCAGTTTTTTCTTTTCAAACCGGTCTATCAGGCCGGTAACTGCACCTGTGGTTAAACCGGTGATGTTGGAAAGTTCGCCGGCAGTCATTTGCCCTCTCTCCAGTAAGAACCCTAAATATTTATGATCAGTTCCGGAAAGGCCGGCCTTCCGGGCAACTGCTTCATGCATCTGAATAGAGGTGTATGAATGTTGCTGGTTCAATTTTCTTATTCTTTTTATTACCTCGGTATCCATTTTTATATCTTATTAACTAATTATCTTAGTTACAAAGATAATATTAAATATGACGTGTGCAAATAGTTTTGTAGGAAAAGCGGGCAGGCGACCGCCAGCGATTCACTGTATTTCGTGTGTAGGCAAGTGAAATGACGAAATATCGTGTGATTTCTTTTGTTGGTTAGAAGGTAATTATCTGATTTTTAATGAATTATATGCCTGGCCCATCGATTGCCTCTGCTGAAGCGTTTTCGGCATGACGGGCAACCCGTCCTGTTTTTCATCTTTTAAAATGATAATAACATGAACATCTTCTCACATCTGCTGCACCCTGGTACAACACCCACTCCTGATGGCCGTACAGAACCGAAGGAGCCCGAGGTGATATTGCCCTATCACAATGAGAATACCGCAGAAGGCGGGGAATTCCTGGACGACGCCATCCGCATGGAGGATGTACCATCCGCACCGGAAGCCTAATAATGTGCGCCTGTTACCTTTAATTCAACGCTGGCCCCCGGGGAACAGTGGTGGGATGGTTATTGAACAATACAAAAACTGAAAGTCGGAAATATGCATGTAGGTAAATCATACAAATTCGGGGAATTTCTCTTCTGGACACGAAGGAAGGTATATGTTTTGCTGGTTTTGAGCATTGTGCCCGTGGTACTGTACGAAACATGCGGCCTGGAATGGATCAGTATTCCCTGGACGGTAGTGGCATTGTTAGGTACTGCCACAGCTTTTACGGTGGGTTTCAAAAATACGCAGACCTATAACCGCACAAATGAAGCACAACAGGTTTGGACCTCTATAGTAAGCTTCAGCAGATCGTGGGGACTATTCAGCAGGGATTTTTTCAGTAGCCCGGCTACCACAAAGGAACTGATCTACCGCCATATGGCCTGGTTAACGGCATTGCGGTATGAGATGCGGTCATCACGCCCCTGGGAAACGGTCGATAAAAAGCACAATACAGAGTACCAGCGACTTTTTCACGTAACAGAAAGGGAAACACCATTGGAGGCCGAGCTGGGAAAATATATTTCCAACGAAGAACTGCAGGAGGTGTTGGCAGCCAGTAGTATAACTGCCCGTATTTTGTCGAACCAGGGCAAGCTGCTGCGAATATGCTATGATGAGCAGCAGATGCAGATTGCGCAGTTTCTCGAAATGGAGAAGGGGCTGAAAGAGTTTTATATCAGCCAGGCTAAATGCGAGCAGTTGAAAAACAGTCCGTATCCGCGGCAATATGCCATTGTTAACCGTTTTTTTATCCGGTTATTTTGCCTATTGCTGCCGTTTGGATTGCTGAAGGATTTTGATCAGTTCAATGAGGTGGTGGACGGGGTGATGAAAGGGCACATGGTATGGCTGGTGGTTCCGTTCAGCATCATGATTTCCTGGATGTATACGTCGCTGGAGCAAATAGGTGAAAGTACCGAGAATCCTTTTGAAGGCAGCGCGAACGATGTACCGCTGACCAAAATATGCCGCGACATTGAAATAGAATTGCGCGAATTGTTGGAAGAAAAAGATCTTCCTCCTAAATTGTATCCTCAGAATAATATCCTGCTGTAACTGCTTTGGCAGTAAAAAATATTCTTTATCATGAATTGGTTTATAAGATTTTTCTCAAGTTCTATCGGAAAAAAATTCCTTGTGGCAACAACGGGCCTGTTTTTAATCAGTTTTCTGGTGGTACATTGTTTGGTTAATGCGGCCATCTTTTATAACGACGGGGGCAAAACATTTACCATCTGGGCGCATTTTATGGCCACCAACGTGGTTATCCGGACGATTGAGATTGTATTGGTGTTTGCTTTTATTGCGCACATTGTACAGGGCTTGTGGTTATGGAAAACCAACCGGGATGCCCGCCCGGTGAAATACCTGGTAAACAAGCCCGGCGCCAACAGTACCTGGTATAGCAGGAGCATGGCATTGCTGGGAACGATCATTCTATTGTTCCTGGTGGTGCATACCTCCAATTTCTGGATTCCGAACCGGACCAACCAGTTTTTACACGGAGAGGAGCTGCCCCTGTATGAAATGATGCTGGAGAAATTTCAGCATCCGGTAGAAGTGATCATATATCTTGTTGGCTGCTTTTCGCTTTTCTGGCACCTGCTGCACGGATTTAAAAGCGCTTTTCAATCGCTGGGGTTAAATCATGTGAAATATAATGCGCTCATCAATTACTCCGGTACTGCATTTGCCGTTATTGTACCGTTTATACTGGCCATGATGCCGGTGGCTATTTACCTGCAGTGGATAAGGTAGGCATTTTTTGATTAAGGTATTTTTAGAGAGATATCTCACTATGCAAAGAAAAAGCCTTCAGGTTGTTAAACCTGAAGGCTTTTTTAAAATCAAGCAACTACCGCGTTAAAACTTAATCAGCAGCTTTTCAGAAATGAGCTTATTATCTTTATAGTACTCAAAATACCAGTCTCCGTTTTTCTTCAGCACTATTCCATGAGATGCATCACTATCGGCAATAAAATAATCCTGCACGGAGGTTTTTAGCAGCGTTAGCACTTTTTTCGGAGAGGTGTCAATTAACTGGAACCCGTTTGCTGTTGGCTGGGCATATAAAGTACCAGCAGCTTCTTTTGTTTCTGCCACTGCAGGCGCAGGTGTAGCGGCTGATGCGGGAACCGGGGCAGGGGCAACGGTTGGCGCAACGGCCTGTTGAGGCGCTTCAGCGGTGGTGCCGTCATACGCATATGGTACGTCATTCAGGGACGTAAAGGCATCTCTTAAAGCAAGATTATAGGAAGCAGCAAATTCTTTTTCCCGGCTTTTGCCTTCTTTACTTTTAAAAATGACATTGCCTTTGCAGTCTTTTAATAAAAGTGTAAGGTTGGTGACAAACAGTCCTTTTTTCTGCACCACATCCGCATTCAGGGCATTGCACCTGTTACCGGCCAGTTCTTTTGGTATTTCTGAATTGTCGAAATAAACGGTAAATCCTTTTTCTTCCAGCAACGATTTAGCTACGGTGTTTAGCCCATACTGGTTATCTTCCCGGGAGAAATTGAACCTTTCCGGTATCACCACGTATTTGTAATTATTAATTGTGCTCTGGGCATACCCGGAAAATGAAGCGAGCAAAAGAATGATTAAAGCGTATCTTCTCATAAAGTATTTTGTATTCTAGATTACGACGAATATATACAAAATAATGATCAAAATCAGCAGAATCCCGGAACCGGCGGACACATTGCTGCATCCTCCGGTCCCGGGACCTTAAGGCACTTCTTTGTGCACCTTGTAATAAATCATTTTTAAATTAACTACAGAAAATAGAAAAAAGTTAAGCCCGGACAGAGGTAGGTCGCTTATAGCGTGTAACGTTGCAGGGTTATTTATATCATACTATCTGCCGCAGTCAGCTGTCCAGGACCGGCCGTCCCTTGCAAAGCCTATCACGAGCTTGTCCTTATTGATCGTAATAAGACCGGTACCTGATGATCCCATACTTACCATTGTGTTATCGTCCTTCCGCTCAAACTGAACGCCGGTAAGGTCAGGAATGCCGTCGGAAAATCTGAAGTCATACCGGGTACCAACCTTTGTAACGAAAACGCTGCCATTGTCCTGGCTGATGTTTTTTTCCGAGTCAACATACCCGATCTTTCCCCTGAATGTACCAGCAAAGATATCTGTGTCTGCAGGGTCGGTGTCCTTGCTGCAAGAAGCAAAAAGGATGGCCGATAACAATAACACACCAATGACGCTAAGAATCGATTTCATAAACTGTTTTTTTGGTTATTCAATAAAGATTTAAAATCCAAAAATGCAATTAGCATACCAGAAGCGCTTTTCAACGGAGCAAGTTCTTCTATGTATCAGACTATCATTGGGTTTACGGGGTCATGCAGGTAAAACGGCAGCTGTGTGAGCCCATACACAAAATGGGTAAGTATGTTCTTGCTATGGATGCAATTCAGCCCGCAAAGTGGACTGAAACGTTATATTTCGTAATTTGTTAGTATAGGTTTTTATAGAAATAAATACCGGAAAATAGCCTCCCGCGCAGAGAGCGCTTAAGTAATTATCACATCATCAAAATTAAATCATGGATCAGTCAACAAAAATAACTACCTCCTGGCATGCCAATGCCGACAACTGGATTGCATCCATTGATAATGCTGAAATTGAATCGAGGATACTGGCGACTAATGATGCCATTGTAAACATCATTTGTTCCCACAATATTCAATCTATAATAGACATCGGCTGCGGAGAAGGATGGCTCACTCGTTGCTTGCAAAACAAAGGAATAACGGCCTTTGGTGTGGATGCTGTAAGCGCATTGATAGAAAATGCCATTAAAAAGGGCGGAGAGCATTATGCAGTAGCCAGTTTCAATGACCTGGCCACCGGTAAATATACCATCGGAAACAAACCCGGAGCAGCTGTTATCAATTTTGCGCTACTCGATAAAACAGATTCGGATGCACTGTTGAAAAATATTAATAAACTCATTGTGCCCGGGGGCCTGGTGTTCATTCAAACGTTGCATCCATCCGCAATTGCACAGCAGGAGCCTTATGTTTCCGGATGGAAGGAAGGGAGTTGGAAAGGTTTGAAAAGAGATTTTCAGCAACCCTATGAATGGTATTTCAGAACATTGGGCGAATGGGCGTCGTTGTTCAGCGAAGCAGGGTTAACGATCCGGAATATAGAAGAACCATTGCATCCTCAAAGCCAAAGCCCTGTATCCATTATTTTTGTACTGAAGACATAGTGCTTTCATTTTCCGGATCGTTCCCTGTTGCTTTATTGGCTATTCACCATAGATAACGGCAGAAACATTTCCCTGGACCTTAAGAACATGGCTATCCAGAGTATCGCCAGGAACACAGCGGAAGCAAAGGGCTGTGCACCGGATATTTCCAGGCACAGGGCGCCGCCGAAATAACTAGTGGCTAACAGGAAGCCGGTTTTATTTGTTACCGGGTAAAGCAGCAGCGCTGCAATGATTAGTTCTGTGATGCCAAGTGCTTTTATATAATTGCCAAATCCTGATTTATTGAGGAATTGCATTACTGATGCAGGTTCCGCTCCAAGTAATTTCATTACTCCGCCCATAACAAGTACTATGGCAGGAATGACCATCAGTACTGTAGATAGGATACGCTTCGTTTTGACTGTCATCGTTATTTTTTAAGGCTGTTAATAATTATGCAGCAAAAGTATCTACATTTGCTATACAGCTGATAGTACTATACCATCGGATAGCGCTATCCATCGGGAAAGTAACGGGAAAACATCGTTAGAAATAAAAAAAAAATGCTGACACGGGAAGGATGCCCCCATAATGTACTTGCTATAAAAGACGCCCTGGATGCCCTGGAAGGCAAATGGAAGCTGCTTATTATGCTTTCTCTGTCCACAGGAAACAAGCGCTTTAAACAAATATCAAAGGAGGTGGGCGGTATTACAGATAAAACGCTGTCGAAGGAATTAAAAACGCTGGAAGCGAATAAACTGATAAAAAGAGAAGTGCACAATACTTTTCCGCCTACGGTTGAATATTCCATCACCCAGCATGGAACATCTATCGAAAAAGTGCTGGACTCATTGTATAACTGGGGAGTGGAACATAGAAAACAGGTGATAGGAAAGTAATTCCTCTTTAAGTATAACAGCGATCCTGTAAAGATGACCATTTTTGAGCTACAACAGTATATTGAGGAAGCAGAGAGAAATCCGGTGCTCTACCAGGAGCGGGAATTTGATCTGCGTATGGAGGTCATTGACTTCATCGACTTCCAGGTGATAGAGCGGATTAACGAACTCCTGTTGAACGCGCCGCAACCGGATCCATTGCTGGTACTCAGGAACCGCGCTGAAAAAGTAAAGTCTAGGCTGGAAGGAATCGATGTTAACCTGTTTCAGCAACTTCAGCGAACCATCAGTACAACCGGATTTACAACAAACGGGTTCAAACACCTGGTGAATAAATACGTGGATATTAACCCGGATGGTAACGGGCATGGGGAAGAAGCGGGGTATGATAACCTCGATATTTTTATCAATGGATTATCCCCGCTGCAAACAATGCCGGAGCAGACCAGGGATCTTGAACCTGAAATGGTTTATTATCAGAAAACACCGGCGAGGATCGTGTTTGAACTGGTAGAAAAAGTTCTTTTCATAAAAGAAGATGTCTTTTTCGATATCGGCGCCGGCCTGGGACAGGTGGCTATCCTCGTAAATCTGCTCACCGGCATCGCCACCAGGGGAATTGAATTTGAGCCGGCCTTCTGCGATTATGCAGGGGCCTGCGCTGCGGCACTCCATCTGCCGGCTGTTACATTTATAAATGTGGATGCGCGGGAAGCCGACTATTCTGAAGGAACCGTATTTTTTATGTTTACGCCCTTCAAAGGCGAAATCCTGCAGGAAGTTTTATCGATCCTGCAAAAAGAATCGGTAAAGAGAAAGATCAGGCTCATTACCTACGGCCCCTGTACTTCCCGCGTAGCATTGGAAAGCTGGTTGTATATTGCCACACCAGCGGATGATAATATGTATAAACTGGCTGTTTTTAATAGTTATTAACAGGAAAGCCCCTGTTAATATGGATTACCCTTTACGTTTATTTTGCTTAACAGCTGCGGGTTTGTGATGGAGCTGTAGTTGTATTGATAAATGCCGTCCCTGGCGCTCACCAGCAGGCGGTGCTGGCTTTCAAAGGGAATTACATCGTATGTCTCCGGCCCTGTTACCAGCTTTGCAGTGGTGATGTTAGTAGCATTTGTGGCATCCATGAAGCGAAGTCCGTACTGGCCCTCACAAATGAAAAGCTTCCCGTTATCAATACCTAAACCGTGTGGGTTGCTCATTTCGGTAGTGCTCAACTTTATGGGTTGATCCACATTGCTCACATCAAATACCTGCAGCTGATTGAAATTGCCTGCGCAGGCTGCACCGCTCCTGATGGTTACATATGCTCTGTTTCCTTCCACTACAACCGGGTCGCATGCCCTGAAATGTGTTACCATAGAGCGTTTGGTTGGTACTGCCGGATTAGTGATGTCATAAATGAACATGGCGTTCTGGCTGCCGATAAAAAGATATTCACCATAAGGGAATATGGTTTCAATAAAGGCATTAAAGGTTTGCAGGCTTTTAAACACCGGGTTAGCGGCATCCGAGAGATCAAATGTTTTTAACTGCCAGGAATTAACAGTATAAAGGTAATCTTTAGCGATGGTAAACCGGGCCATGGATCCACCTTTGCCGGTGCCGGCCTGGTTTTTATAAGAGGAGGCCACTTCTGCGCTGGCAAGATATTGTATGTTAGGATCCGGATCGCAATCGCAATAACTGGTATCCCTGGTGGTATAACCAATCACGATGCTGTCACGGTTATAGTGCCATCCTACCAGCAGGCCGTTTACGTTGGCCGGCAAACTGGTGGCTTCCGGCACACGTTTAACAAACCTGATGTTGCGCGGATCGCTGATGTTGAATACAATCAGGTCAGCATAGCTGTCGGCATAAAGGAAGTCGCCTTTTATAGCGATATCGATATTCCCCATTACATTGATAAAAGAAACTTTCTGAGGAGATGATGGGTTACTGTTATCTATGATGTGGATGCCGGCGTAAGGCTCGTTCACAAAAATATACTGGTCTTTCACATAGATTTTGCCCGTAAGGATGATCTCCTTTGGCGCTTCCGATTTGATAGAGGCCCAATAGTCGGTCAGTGCCATCATAACGGGAATATTTATTTTAGTTTGGATCATTTTGGTGCACTTGTCCTTTGTGCATCCGCCCAGTACCAGGATAACCGCGAGAATAACCGGGAATTTAATATAGGTAGAAATATGCATGGGGAAGAGCTTTGATGTTTAACGCAGGCCCTGGAATAAATGTTACAGAAGGGGATACCGGTAAATATCACGATAATTATAGATTTGGGAGCTGGTTTAAATAAACCCGATAAAGTGCTATAAGAAGCAGGATCAAATATTTATCTTTATAGCTTTCTTCAATAAACATGGACATGAACATGAATAGAAAAAGTATTATCGCAGGTCTGATATGCTGCATGGGGCTGGGATTAGCTAATCCTTCCGGTGTAATGGCACAGGTATCGGCTATTAAGACCGAAGCCGTTAAAGGCGGGGCCCTGATTGGCGCCTGGGATATCAAGGTCAGCGAAAATGGAGTAGATAAGCCCTCCTGGCTGGAAGTGGAGCTTTCCGGTTTTAAAACCCTGGTAGGTCGCTTTGTAAGCACCGGCGGCAGCGCCAGGCCCATCTCCAAAGTAAATTTTGACAACGGGAAGTTCAGCTTCTCCATTCCGCCGCAATGGGAAAGGGAAGACCGCGACCTGACGCTGGAAGGCACTGTAACCGATGCCGGAATAAGCGGTACAATCCATACCAGCGACGGACAGTCCTACTCTTTCACGGGGGTAAAAGCGCCGGATCTTAAAAGAACGGCAGCGCCAACCTGGGGGAAACCCGTGAAACTGTTTAACGGAAAGGACCTCACCGGCTGGAAAGCCCTGGGTCAGAACCAATGGATCGTTAAGGACGGCATCCTTGCCAGCCCGCATTCCGGCGCTAACCTGATCTCTGAACAGAAGTTCACCGACTTTAAGCTGCATGTGGAGTTCCGCTACCAGGCCGGTAGCAATAGCGGCGTTTACCTGAGGGGCCGTTATGAAACACAGATCATCGACAATCCTAAAACAGATCCGCCATCCAGTCACCTGTTTGGTGGGGTATACGGATTCCTGGTGCCAAACGACATGGTGGTGCTTGGCCCCGGTCAATGGCAAACTTTTGATATTACCCTGGTAGGTCGCCTGGTAACGGTTGTTGCCAATGGCAAAACCATCATATGCAATGCCGCCATTCCCGGTATTACCGGCGGTGCATTGGATAGCAATGAAGGTGAACCCGGCCCGATCTATTTCCAGGGAGATCACGGTCCTATTGAATTCAGGAACATCGTCATTACCCCTGCAAAATAAAAAAGCATAAAAAAAACGTGATACAAATTCAGTATCACGTTTTTTTTATCCGGGAGAATAGAAAATTTTATTACTTTTGCGGCAGTTGTTCTTTATAGAAAATGCCCCGGCAGTATCCCCAAATAGTTTGATACCTGCGCTGCCCGCAGGTTTTGTTATTTCACAGCATACCATTTGTTATACCCGCCTGTCTTGTGTAGCCCAACAGTGTTTCACCATCATGCTTATAATTGAATTTGCCCGCTTCAGTTAACCGCTCCCGCATATTGGCTTCAGTAACTCCATGCGCCTGCACTACGATCATTTACTATATGGTCATCCATTTTTATTCAATCAATTAAAACAACATGAACAAGTACGAAAGATTAAAGTCCGGATTGGAAACTACCGGCACAGGAAAAATGAAAGCCTTTGGCTCCTCTATGTTACCCATTTTGAAAAGCGGCACCCTGCTCACTTTTGTAAAGCAAGCGGAATACGTCATTGGCGATATTGTGTTTTGCAAAGTAAAAGGCCGCTACATCGATGCACACAAGGTGATTAAAAAAGATACCAATAAAGGTTACCTCATAGCTAATAATCACGGTTTTGAAAACGGCTGGACGAAGGTGATCTATGGCCGCGTGATTCTCGGTGAATATGAAAATAAGGTGATCTACAAAAAAGACTGAACCCCGTAATGTCTTTTACAGATGGTAAGCATCTTTCCCTTAAATTTAATAAATAAATTAGCTGAATGAAAGGTTTTTGGAGTTACTTCTGGTTCATTTACATGCTTTTCTTTGCGATTCCTTTTCCCATGCTCATCTATTACAATACCGAGTATGGCGTAAGTGATGGAGATGGCGGTACGCAGCCGTGGCTGGCGCTTACCTGGTTGGCGCTGTCTGTAATACTGTGGGGGATATTGATCCAGCGCTGGTTCAGAAAATGGATTGTATTGCCTTTTATCATGAGGAAAAATATCCTGCGTCTTTTAAAAGAAGGCGTGAGAAAGAATGCACGTGTGTTAACCAGCAAGGAACTACCCGCTGAAGGTAAGGATGTTGTTACCCGGGAGATCACCTGCGCTCTTGAAAATTTCTGCGGCACGGAAATCACCGAACAGTTACAGGTAAACGATACCAAGCCGGAGCTGCACCGTTATGAGGTGGGTAAAACCGTTCCGCTGGTGATTGATGATAAACTTAAAGCAGTGCCGCATTTAACCCTGGACGGCGTAACGGTGGGAATAAAAGCAGGCCGGATCATCATGATGTGCCTTGCCTGGTTGCTGGTTGTTGCCGCAATAGCCGGCTACTACGTATATTCCTATATGTTAGAGAACCACGGACGGGGCTGGCGCTTTATGGCTTTCTATCATCCGCTTATTTTATGTCCGTTGATTATGCTGGTGAGCGGGATCGGGTTGGGCTGGCTGTTGAAACTTTTTACAGGCACGCCAGGCAATGCGTTGCAGCTTAAGTACTACGGCTTGCGTACAGATGCACAGATAGTTTCTGCCGAGCAAACAGGCACTTATATTAATGAACAGCCGCAGGTACGCTTTGAGTTACGCTACCAGGATGATTCGGGAAAAACCCATACTGCTTCGTTAAAAAAAATAGTGCCGCTCCTGGATCTGGGCATGACCAGGCAGGAGTCTGTCCCGGTTTTTTATCTGAAAGAAGATCCTCAACAGGTAATATTTGCCAGTGATATAGCTGATTAAAATTATGAAGATGCGTTTACAAAAGATGACCGGCATTATAGTAGTAGTGGTGATGTGTATGTCCTGTAACCAGTTCCGGGAATCCATACATGATACCCTGTATGGCAGTGATACCGACAGCAGCTACAAAGATCTTCCGGCTACCCAGGACGAAACCACCACCACCACAAGTTCCAGCACCAGTACCCACCTGAGTACGAGTACCAGCACCAATACTACTGTTGTGGAACATCGCAATGGCACTACGATTATACATAACTCCACTACAACATCCGGCGACCATGATTTTCTTAGTAATGCCGTAAAGCTGAATGCTGCCGAACACGCGCTGCGCGAATTGCCGGCCTTTGCAGGCAAAAGTATCCATCTCTACAGATCCATTCATTTTTATAACGACGGACGAATAAATGTAACGGTTCAGCATCCGCAGAACGCCGCCTATATTGACGAATACAACTATAACGATGGCAAATGGGAGGAACCCAAACCGGTGCAGATGTCTGTGCGCGATGATATCAGCAAATCACTGGTTAATCTCGATGACATCAGTTTTGCCAGCGTTGCTGCTGTATACAGGAACTATCACCGTAAAGCAGCAGATATCGCCGGCGCAAAACCCCTTGAACATATTTACGGCATTTTTGATGGAAACAGCATCAGCTGGTATCCCCAGTCCATCAATGGCAGCCGGGAGCGGTATTTCATCAGCTTCACCCCAAATGGCAGCCTGAAAGATTATTACAGGGAGTAGATACTGTTTTGTAAAGGAAGCACGGCAGTATAGTTGGCATAACGGCCTGATTTTAGTGATCAGGCTTTTGGGAGACAGTGTAAAGAACGGATCTGTAAATCTCAGGTTATGCAAACAAGAAACATTATTGTGATCGGTGCTTCTGCAGGTGGCTTTGAGGCCATTAAAACGATTACCTCCGGGCTGCCGCCGGATTTCCCTGCCGCCATTTTCATTGTATGGCATATATCAGCAGAGGTAACAGGGGTGCTGCCCAGGATTATCAATAAGCAAAAAAGATTACCCGCTACCAATGCAGTGGATAAAGAGCCGGTTAAGTCAGGACACATTTATGTGGCGCCGCCCGACAGGCACCTGATCCTGGAAAAAGGATTTATGCGTGTAACGCGCGGGCCAAAGGAAAATCGCTTCCGGCCCGCTGTAGATCCACTTTTCCGCTCGGCGGCCTATGCGTATGGCTCCCGTGTAATCGGGATCATACTCAGCGGTGCGCTGGACGACGGCACGGCTGGATTATGGTATATCAAACAGCGTGGCGGCCTCGCCATCGTGCAGGCGCCGGAAGATGCCGAGGTGCCTTCCATGCCGCAACATGCCATACAGGAGGTGGCGGTAGACCATGTAGTGCCGGTATCGGACATTGCAGGGCTGCTGGTGAAGCTAACTGATGAGCCGCTGCCCGATGGGGTTGCTGACATCCAGGAGAAGGATAATAACGAAGCAGTGAGGAAAGAAATTGAGATAGCTGTTCATGAGAAGCTGCCAGAGGCCGGGATTATTTTTGGCGAATTAACGGCGTTGTCCTGTCCTGAGTGTCATGGCGTGCTGGCGGCGATGCAGGAGGGTGGGCGACTCCGTTACCGGTGCCATACCGGTCATGCGTTCTCTGAAAGTAGCCTGCTGTCGGCCATTACAGAGGATATAGAGAATAATTTGTGGAATACCACACGCGGCCTCGAGGAAAGTGTAAACCTGCTGAATCATATGGGAGATCACTTTGCGGAAATAAATCAACCTGCACTGGCTGCCATGTATTTTAAGAAAGCGAAAGATGCCACCGGCTTTAATGAACAGGTCAGGAAGATGCTGCACGAAATGGACAATCTTGATGCCAGTCATATAAAGCGCGAAACAGCAACACCTGTTAAAAAGCAACTTCACAGTAAATAGAAGACGCTTTAAATCAGAGAAAAGCAAAATATACATCCATAATATTTAAATTGCGACGGTGGATACCATGGCAGTTATCTATCTGCCATATCCGTATCATTTACAAAACATAACATGGAATCTCCTAATTCAACGTTTGCTCCGGGTGAAGAAAATGAGCAGCAGAAAAAAGACTTTCTCATAGTAGGTATTGGGGCCTCCTCCGGAGGTATTCAGGCAATGCAGGTTTTTTTTGAGCACGTTCCGGCAAATTCAGGGATGGCATACGTGGTTATTCTTCATCTTTCTCCTGATCATGACAGCAAACTGGCCGAGGTACTGCAGGCCGTTTCCCATATCCCGGTGAGCCAGGTACGTGAAAAAGTATTAGTGGAACCAGACCATGTTTATGTGATACCTCCCAATAAGCATCTTACTATGGAAGATGGATACATCCTGGTATCCCCTAATATACAAGTAGAAGAGCGTCGCGCTCCTGTAGATATTTTCTTCCGGTCGCTGGCGGAATCACATGGGGCAGGCGCGGTGTGTGTGGTTCTTTCCGGCACCGGCGCCAACGGCTCAATGGGACTGAAGCGCATTAAAGAACTGGGAGGTGTTGCTTTTGTACAAAACCCCAGGGAGTCGGAGTTTAATGAAATGCCCAGGAATGCGATCACTACCGATCTGGTGGATGAAGTATTGCCTGTGGCAGAAATTCCCCAGAGAATTATCGATTACAGGAATAGTATCGGCACGGTCCGTATATTACTAAGCGCTGAAAAAGGACCGGAAAGCCAGCAACAGGCGCTGCGGGAAATCTTTACACAGTTAAAGGTGAAAACCGGACATGATTTTTCGAATTACAAACGGCCTACGCTGTTGCGCCGGATTGAACGCCGGATCAATATCCGGAACCTGCCCGATCTGCCTTCTTATGCGTCCTTTCTCCAGGACAATCCCGAGGAAGTGGTGGCATTGCTGAAAGACCTGCTGATATCGGTTACTAATTTTTTCAGAGATAAGAAAGCCTTTGAAATATTAGCGCAACAGGTACTTCCAATGGCCATAAAAGGAAAAACAGCGGAACAGCAATTGAGGATCTGGATAGCCGGTTGCGCAACAGGAGAAGAAGCCTATTCCATTGCTATTTTATGTGCAGAATTGCTTGATAACGAGCTGGAAGCGCCGAAGATACAGATCTTCGCCACGGACATAGACGAAGGAGCTATTAATCATGCAAGGGAAGGTCTTTATACATTAAACGATGCCGCGGACATTTCCCCTGAAAGACTACGGCGGTTTTTCAATAAGGAGGGCGAATCCTATCGCATCAGGAGGGAAATAAGGGAAATGATCCTTTTTGCCAACCACAATTTTTTGAAAGATCCGCCTTTTTCCCACCTGGATATTGTCAGCTGCCGGAATGTGTTGATCTACCTGAACCGCACGGCCCAGGAAAGAGCGATGGATACTTTTCACTTTGCACTGAACCAGGGCGGATTCCTTCTTTTGGGATCATCAGAGTCCGCCGATAGCTGGAGCGATTTGTTCGTGCCTTTCAACCGGGAGTTTCATATTTTTCAAAGCCGGAAGAAATTGCTCCGGCCTTTCCCGGTACCGGAATCGCTGCCTTCCCTGAAAATTGAACAGCCGCGGTTGACGCCTGCCGCTGTTGAAAGGGAAAGCAGGTCGCTGGAACGGATTTCTTTCGGGGATCTCCATCAGCGCCTGCTGGAAGAATATGCGCCGCCATCCATACTGATCAATGAAGAATATGAAATTGCACATATTTCCGACAGGGCAGGCCGTTATCTCCAGATATCCGGCGGCGAACCTTCACAGAACCTGCTGAAACTGATCCGGCAGGAGTTGCGGCTGGAGCTGCGTTCCGCATTATACCAGGCCTTGCAGCATCAAACCGCCGTGGAAGCAAGAGGATTGAAAGTAACGGTCAACGATAAAATTGAAACGATCAATATTCACATACGGCCGGTATTACAGGGTAAAGAGGTGGTACGTGGGTATATCCTGGTACTGTTTGAAAAAGTAACAGAAGAGAAGCCGGGAAGGGACGTGATCCTGACCACTGGGGAGCCGGTAGCCCGGCAGCTGGAAGCCGAACTGGTGAACCTGAAAGCACAGCTCAGGGCGTCTAATGAACAACATGAATTCAATGCGGAAGAACTGAAAGCTTCTAATGAAGAACTGCAGGCGATGAACGAAGAACTGCGTTCTGCCGCAGAAGAGCTGGAAACAAGCAAGGAAGAACTGCAGTCGATCAATGAAGAACTCCGGACCGTGAACCAGGAGTTGAAAGTAAAGATAGAGGAAACAAGTCTTGCCGGTAATAACCTGCAAAACCTGATCAACTCTGCCAGTATAGGTACTATCTTCCTTGACCGTGGCTTCCGCGTGGCTTTGTTCACGCCGGCTGCCAGGGAAATATTTAATCTTATCCCCGCAGATCTGGGCCGGCCGCTGTCTGATATCACCCATCATCTCGAGTATCATCATCTTTTGAATGATGCAGAACTGGTACTGGAGAAGCTTTATGTAATTGAACGGGAAGTAAAAGCTACCTCGGGTAAGGTATTTATTATGCGGGTATTGCCATACCGTACTGCGGAAGATCATATCAACGGGGTGGTGGTTACATTTATAGATATTACCTCCAGGAAATTTGCAGAACAGGGATTGATGGCATCAGAAGAAAAATTCAGGAACTTATTTGAGTCTATTGATGAAGGATTCTGCATCAGTGAAGTAATATTTGATGAGAAAGATACAGCCGTTGATTACAGGATACTCGAAGCAAACGCTGAATTTAAAAGGCAGAACAATGTTTCCGATGTAACAGGCAAAACGGCCAGGGAATTGCAACTCGATGTTCACCCGGCATGGCTGCAATATTTTGGAGCCGTTGCCTCTACCGGTAACAGCAGCCGTTTTGAAGGGAGCGTATCCGCCGGCGGCCGGTGGTATAGTATATATACCTCCCGTATAGGCGGGGACGGTAGCAGGGTAATTGCGGTGGTGTATGATGATATTACGGACCGTAAATACCGGGAGCTGAACAGCGTATTACTGGCGGGTATAGCCGGCGATATGGTGGCAATGAATAAGGTGGAAGATATTATGCAGTCTGCCGGCGAAAGGATCACCCGGCATTTCGGGCTGTCAAGGCTCACTTTTTCCTATATCGATGAACAGGCCGGTTCCATTACTACCATTTATGAAAAAAAGGAGCCCGGTTTGGTAAGCCTCATGGGAGAACAAAGCATGCGGGCTTTTATTACCGCCGACTTCCTGCAGACCCTGAAAAAGGGGAACCTGGTAGTGGCCAATGATATCGCCAACGATCCGCATATCGCTTCCCAGAAAGGAATGTTCAAAACAAAAGGCGTGGGAGCGCAATTAATGGCGCCTTTTATTGCGGATGGCCATCTCACGTTTATCATTATTATGCAGAAGGAGGGACCTTACTGCTGGCGCCCGGATGAAACAGCGTTACTCGAAGAACTTGCCCCCCGTATTTATATGTGCCTGCAACGGGTGCAAAGCGAGGAAGCAGTGAGGCAGTCGGAGGAAAATTACCGTACCCTGCTTACCTCGATGGATGAAGGATTTTATATCGTAGAACCTTTGACGGGTGAAAATGAAAAGATAAATGATTTCCGGTTTCTCCAGGTAAATCCTGCGTTATATAAAAATACCGGCTTACAGGAGATCCTGGGAAAAACCTTCCGGGAAATTTTGCCTGATGTACCGGAGATCTGGCTGGACATTCATGCGAAAGTGGCTGCCAGCGGACAACCAGTCCGTTTTGAAATGGAAATTAAAAATGAACCGCTGAAGGGATGGTACGACATTTACATGCAGCGGATAGGCCGGCCACAACAACGGAGGGTGGCTGTTTTTATCATGAATATCAGCGTTCGCAAGGACATGGAGAAGCAGAAAGATGAGTTTATCGGTATCGCCAGCCACGAGCTGAAAACGCCGGTGACCAGCATTAAAGCATACGCAGAAGTATTGCAGGAAAAATTCAGGGAAACAAATGATGTAGAGAATGTTAACCTGATACAAAAACTTGATCTCCAGATAGACCGCCTTACGGATCTTATTCACCGCATGCTCGATTCCGCGCAGGTATCGGAGGGATTGTTATCATTGAATACAACGCTTTTTGATATTAACCATCTTATCAAAGAAGAGGCGGAAGATATGCAGCGCTTGTCCAGGAGACATCAGCTTGTATTTATGCCGGATGAAGCCGTAAAACCCGTTACAGCCGACCGTGGCCGTATTGCGGAAGTGATGGTCAACCTCATCTCAAATGCCGTTAAGTACTCACCCGATGGAGGGGAAATAAAAATTACGACCGCCCATACCGGGGAGGGCGTAAAAGTAAGCGTGAGCGACCAGGGCATTGGCATTCCGCAAAACCAGGTAAAGCATGTATTTGACCGGCTTTTCAGGGTACAGCATTTAAAGATGCATACCTTCCCCGGAATGGGGCTGGGACTGTATATTTCGGCGGGTATCATTTATCGTCATGGAGGGACCATTGAAGTAGAAAGCGAGCACGGAAAGGGCTCTGTATTCACGTTCGTGCTGCCTTATAACGGGAGTCAGCAAAATAATTAGGCGGGAGGCGTGCTGTGCCAATTTTTAAAAGAAAAAACATTTCTACCTTTACAATCTGACCTGTGGGAAGCATGACCAACGTGTTCCCGATGTGAATGTTCATGAATTAAAACAATCCACATGTGGAAGATTCTGGTTGTAGATGACAATCCTGATATCCTTGAAGCAGTTTCCCTCGTCCTTTCCAGAAAAAATATGGACGTGATGACCCTGGAAGACCCTGCAAAGCTTCATCAGTGTATCTCGCAATTCGCTCCTGATGTGCTGCTGATGGATATTGCCATGGGCAGTTATGACGGGCGGAATTTATGCAGGGAAATTAAATCCTCGCCGGACGAAGCAAAGTTGCCGGTTGTTCTTTTCTCCGCCAGGAATTATCCTGAAGAATCCATCAGCCAATGTATGGCCGACAGTTTATTAGCGAAACCTTTCCGCATTAACGATCTGTATGAGGCGGTGTACAGCCTGTTGCCTACCGGCTGATGCCTGTTAGCTTTATGCCTGTTGGCGCCGGGTTGATATACTGCATTTCTTTCCCGTAGCTGCTATGTGCATAAAGTTTTGTAAATTAAGCAAATGGCATTCAATCACCTTCTCTACAGGAAATGGAAAATTACGCTCCCGTTATGGTGTCTTATCAGCCCTGTAGCCGGGTTGGCATTATTAGGATTCGCAGGAGAACAAAATGGCGTGTTATCGGCAGTGATGGGGTTATCCCTCATCACCGTGGTATTGTCTGCCGTGCATCATGCAGAAGTGGTAGCGCATAAAGTAGGAGAGCCGTATGGTACACTCATCCTGGCATTGGCGATTACGGTGATAGAAGTATCACTGATTGTATCCATTATGTTGAATAAAGCGGATCAGGGCTCCACGCTCGCAAGGGATACCGTGTTCGCCGCCATTATGCTGATCCTTTCCGGTATAATCGGCATGTCATTGTTTATAGGAGGCTATCGTTTCAAAGAGCAGGCGTTTATAAAAGCCGGTGTCAGTGCCGCGTTGGTCGCATTAACGGCGATCGCTGTTTTAACCCTCGTCTTACCAAATTATACTACTACCGAAGTGGGGCCTGTTTATTCCAGCAGCCAGCTGATATTTGTGGCCATCATTTCTTTGGTGCTGTATGGCGGTTTCGTGGCCGTGCAAACGGTCAGGCACCGCGACTATTTCCTGCCTGAAGATGCGCCGCCGGGTGATGAAGATATACATGCCGCACCGCCATCGGGGCTTACTACCACCGTAAGCCTGGTATTTTTATTAATAGCGCTGGCAGTGGTGGTGTTGTTGTCAAAAAAATTATCGCCTGTTATTGAAACCATTGTGGTAAACCTGGGTGCGCCTAAAAGCCTGGTAGGGGTTATTATAGCGGCGGTTATCCTGCTGCCGGAAGGACTGGCAGCTATCAGGGCGGCTTCGCAAAACCGGTTGCAAACAAGTTTGAACCTGGCGCTGGGCTCCGCACTGGCCAGCATTGGTCTCACTATCCCGGCCGTAGCCATCGTTGCTTATGCACTGGATTTTAAAATTACGCTCGGTATCGATGCGAAATCCACGCTGCTGCTTATCCTCTCACTTTTTACCATCAGCATTTCTTTTAACGCAGGGAAAACCAATATCCTGCAGGGAATTGTGCTGCTGGTGATACTGGCTACTTATTTATTTATTACGGTAGTGCCCTGATTTTAATATAAATATTCTTATAGTCGGGGCAAATAAGAAAATGAGCATTTCCCGGGACAAAAAACGTTACCTTCGTGCACATTTTTTTATAAAGGATATTATGAAGCTGAACGAACTATTACTAACAAGGAGTGAAAACAAGTGCGAACTATGCAAATCAGAAGAACCGCTGAATGTATATGAAGTGCCTCCTCAGACCTACAGTGATCAGGATAATTGTATCTTCATCTGTGAGAAATGTCAGTCGCAGATTGAGAAAAGAGCAGAGCTGGATAGTACCCACTGGCATTGCTTAACCGAATCAATGTGGAGCGAAATTCCGGGTGTGCAGACTGTATCCTGGCGCATATTGAACCGCTTAAAACAGGAAAGCTGGGCGGCAGATAACCTGGAAATGATTTACCTCAACGATGAAGCGCTGGCCTGGGCGAAAGCTACCGGCGATCATGAAAACGATAGCGCTGTGGATCTGCACAGGGACAGCAATAGCGCCATTTTGCAAAACGGAGACACCGTTATTCTTACCAAATCCCTCGATGTAAAAGGGTCTACTTTAAATGCAAAAATGGGTACCGTGGTAAAGAACATCCGTCTTGTGCCGGATAATACAGCACAAATAGAAGGAAAGATAGAAGGACAACTCATCGTGATCCTCACCAAATACGTAAGAAAACAAAATGCATAAGAAAAGGGAAGGTATTACGCCTTCCCTTTCGTTTTATCTTTATGCTGCGCGCTGCAGCTTCTCTGCTGTAATCCTTCCCGGCTCCGGGGAGGTAGCAAAAAATGGTTCGAGCACTATTTTCAACCATACAATAGAACAGAATACCGCTTTCACTGCATAAGGTTCTACGTAAGTTCTGGCAATCCAGTAAGGCGTGATCAGATCGGTGGAAGAAAAGGAGGTGAATGCCAGCGTAAGCACCACCAGCACTGTATTTAACGTGGATGGCCGCTCCTGTGTAAAGTACCAGATCGCTACACCGGTGAGCGCAATAATATAAGTAGGGGATTCTCCCTTATGGTTAAAGATCACCACCCATATAAGCACAGAAGCCAGCATGCTCAGATTAAATTTCGATTCCCGGTTGTAAAGGATGGGTATGAACGGCAACATGAATACGGCCGCCGCTGAAAGCATGAACAGCTGTTTGGAGATATCCATATCAAACCAGGTATGCCACCATCCCATTACAGATACGCCATAGGAAGCAGAATAATCGTTGGCCAGGAGGTGTGCCCAGCTCCTGTAAAGGAACAATAGCTGATCCCAGGAAATTACGAGCAACGGCATCACCGCAATCACAACGGTCCAGAACACCGTGTACAACGCCGCTTTCCAGCGTTCAGGATATAACAGGAACAGCGACATGGCCACCAGGCCAAATAGTTTGATATATACGGTTACTACCAGCAGCAATGCTGCCAGCCAGATCTTTTTATTTTCCATGCTGTGCCACGCCAGGATGAAAAAGCCCGTGATGAATACGTTGATCTGGGAGCTGGTGAGCGCAATCATCATCTCTATAGCCAAAAACAACAACAGGATCGATTGCTTTTCTTTCTTTACCGGTAATGTTCTGATGGCAATAATAAACACCACTACATTCATTATATTCCAGCAAATCAATGCTGGTACATCCGGCATCCAGGCAAAAGCGCCCATCCACAAGGCAAAAGACGGGCTGTATTTATACAGGTCGTAATACTCAGATTCGTATAATACATACAGGTCCTGGTTGTGTATCAGGTGTGAGAATGCATGTTTAAAAATCAGGAAGTTATTATAACGGGTCCATCTTTCCATGTCCTGCGAAGAGTGCCAGGAATGAAAGGAGATGCCTACCGCCATTAGTAAAAATAAAGCATACAGGTATTTCGGCGGAATTTTGCTGATGGTATTACAGAAAGCATCCCAGCGGCCTTTTATGGCTAAGCTTTGCATTGTACTCTTTTAAGTTGTGACAGTTGTAGTGATCGTTCTCCCATTTAGGGTTAAGGCAAAACTATATAAATTTTTCTTTATTTGTGTATTATCAGATTGTTTTAATAAATAAATCAGCAGATTGCTTTAGCGGGGCCAAACCGGCCAATGACGGGCTCCGCAGACGGGATCCCGCCATTCGCCGGTGTAATTCAGGAATTCATTGTTGTTGCTGCTGTTGCTGTATCATCATTTCTTCCAGGTGGCGCTGGTAACTATTTTTTACGGGCTCGGCCACAACAGTACTGCTCATGGCAGGCTGGGCAGGAAAAAATGGTTCAGGATCAAACTGGTCCTGGTCGTCGTAACCTACTGATACTGTAACATCCAGGGTATGGCCTGCGCCGCCGCTGTATACGCCTTTCACCGGCGAGCAATCGCTGAAGTTACGCCCTACTGCCAGCCTTACGTGGCTTTCCCCGGCGATGCAGTTGTTGGTGGGGTCCAGTCCCAGCCAGCCATATTCGGGAATATACACTTCCGCCCAGGCATGGGTGGCGCCTTCGCCGCGCATACCGTTCTTATTCGGGCAAATATACCCGCTCACGTACCTCGCCGGAATTTGAGTGAACCGCAGCATCGCCGTTAGCAGGTGCGCAAAATCCTGGCATACGCCTGCCTGCAACAGCAGTATCTCATCAAGGGTACTGTCCACCGTGGTTACTCCTTTGATATAATCGAAATGCGTATATACGTAGTCACAGAAACGTACCGCTGTTTTGAACGGCGTATCGGTGTCTTCTTTCAGGTCCAGCGAAATTTGCCGTAAAGAAGCCACGCTTTCAAAAACTTCCTGTTTGAAATAATCAATAAAAGCTACGTCGTAGCGGATATCTTCCAGCATCTGCCATTGGGTGGCGGGGAGAAGAACATCCGCGGGCAGTGGCCGCGGAATGGTTTCCACAACGATGGCCGAGAATATTTTCAATTCATGATGCGGATCCGTTTGGGTGAAAATACCTACTTCATTGCCATAATAATCTTTGAACGTTTCCACTTCCGGGTGACGGGAGATACTCAGATCATGTTTGATCACTCTCTGGTAATCGTCTTTTACAGGATACAAAATTATCTGGTTGGCGCTGTCGCGCACCGGAGTTTCATAAGTGTAATGCGTGATATGTTTTATTTTGAAAACAGGCATATAATGCGATGGTTAAGCGTTTGCGAAATAGTATTCATTCAGCAGGTTCCCGATGCCATACAGCTCACTCCTGATCTTAACAAGATAGGGATGCAGCCCTTCCGCTTTCATACTGTTTACGGAGCTGTAGGTGATGGTACTGTTCAGTCGCCCGATGTTAAACGACAATTTATTATAGTGTTCAATATTTTTATCACTTTTCAGTCGTTCGAAATACCGGTGAATATTGTTGACCGAATATTTTGCTGACCGGGGAAAATCGTTGTTGAGCATGACCAGTTCCAGCACGTTTTCCGCTTCAAAGCCTTTACGGTAGGTTTTCAGGTAAAGCTCATAACCGCCCAGCGATAAAAGCAGGTGTTGCCAGTAAGAGGTATCCGTGAGCAGGTCGGGATTATTGGAGATAGAGATAAACTTGATGTCCAGGATATCGATGGACTGTATACTTCTCTCCAGGTATTTACCAATGCTCATAAAGCTCCTGCTTTCGCCTCTTTCCATGATACTGCCTGCAGTACCGTAATAAAGCATTACCTGCTTAATGAGGATATCCAGCGCGGTAACAGGATCATCTTTTTGTACATACCAGAGCAGCTTCGGATCTTTTACGGTATGGTAGTATTCATTGAGGCATTGCCAGAGGTCTTTCGCAATATGTTCCTGCACGCTCCGGGCATTTTCACGGGCCAGCGTGATCATGTTGATAATAGAATTGGGATTATCGCGGTTAAAGAGCAGGTACTCGATCACCGACCGGCTATCGTTTTTGATAGAAGATATTTCAGCTTCATTTCTGCCGGAAGAAATACGGATCACCGGCGTCCAGGTAAATTCCTGGATGGTGTCCTGTGAAGATGCGTAGTTTATTTTCAGCATTCTTAAAATACCATCGCTTCTTTCTACATACCTGCTCAACCAATATAAACTGGAGGCTACTCTGCTTAACATAGGCTTGTGTTTTAGTTTATGATGCCAGTACCCAGGTGTCTTTACTGCCGCCACCCTGTGAGCTGTTTACTACGAGGGAGCCTTCTTTCAGGGCTACCCTGGTTAATCCGCCGGGAACAATAGAGATGCCGTCTGGCCCAACGAGGGCATAAGGTCTCAGGTCCACCCGGCGTGGTTGCAGCATGCCATCGAGGTAACAAGGGGCGGTAGACAGGCTGATAGTGGGCTGTGCGATGAAATTGCGGGGATCTTTCAGTATTTCTTTTTTATAATTTTCTATTTCAGATTCCGAGGCGGCATGCCCCATTAACATGCCGTAGCCGCCGCTTCCGTTGGTTTTTTTGATCACCATTTTGTGCATGTTCTGGAAGACGTATTCCTTATGTTCCGGGTTACCCAAACTGTAGGTAGGTACGTTTTGCAGCAGCGGTGTTTCATTCAGGTAATATTTGATCATGTCCGGTACGTAGCTGTACACGGCTTTATCATCGGCTACACCGTTGCCGGTGGCGTTGATGATGGCTACATTGCCTTTGCGGTAGGCGCTCATGAGGCCGGCTACGCCGAGCACACTTTTAGGGTTGAACACCAGCGGATCTATGAACTCATCATCCACACGCCGGTAGATCACATCTACCTGTTGCAGACCGGTGGTGGTTTTCATGTATACTTTCTGATCGCGTACTACCAGGTCGCGGCCTTCTACCAGTTCCACGCCCATGAGGCGGGCCAGCGTGGTGTGTTCATAGTAGGCGGAGTTGTACATACCCGGACTGAGCAAAACGATGGTAGGATTAGCGACAGCCCGCGGCGAGAGTGACAGCAGGTTTTTATAGAGAATAGACGGGTATTCCGTTACGCTGCGCACTTTGCATTGGGGCAGGAGGTCGGGGAAAAGCCGCTTGGTGATTTCGCGGTTCTCCAGCATATAGCTTACGCCGGAAGGCGTGCGGAGGTTATCTTCCAGTACATAAAAGGTGCCGTCAAAATCCCGGATAAGGTCTATCCCGGCAATATGGATGTAGATGTCGTAGGGTACATTCAGCTGGTGCATTTCCCGCAGGAAATGGGGGCAGGAGTAGATCAGCGAAGCGGGGATCACGCCGTCGCGGATAATAAACTGGTTATTATATACATCTTTCAGAAAAAGGTTCAGGGCCTTCAGACGTTGTTTAATACCTTTTTCAATAAAGGTCCATTCGGAACAGGTGATGATGCGGGGGATGATATCAAACGGAAAGATCTTTTCAATTCCTTCTCCGCTGTCGTATACCGTAAAGGTAATCCCCTGGCTCATAAACAGCCGTTTAGCCAGTTCTTCTTTTTTATTGAGGTCGTTGGCAGATTCATTCTCCAGGTAACTGATAATCCGGTGGTATTGCTCCCGGAGGTGATTATCGGCAATGTACATTTCATCCCAGGTATCGGAGATGTGATCATAGCGGTTGAGGTTTATAGTATTCATTTTAGTAATATTTTAATTATGCCATGGGATGAGATTGTTTTTGTATAATTTATGAATAAAATGTTAATTATAATAAAGAGATGTTGTTTATTTTTTTAATTATAGAGATGATTATATAACATTACTGTAAAATATAATATTAATGAAAATGCAAAATATACAGATTAACAAACCTTAAAAGTTAAGTCCGTTTATTCATCGGGAATTATGTATATTTTGCTGCCGTACCTGTTTTAGCCATTAAGATGAACTGAAGATCACAACCCTGTCAACCACTCAATTTAACCACAAAGAAATAAGTAACTCCATGATGAGAACACCATTACTGGCCGCTGCGCTGCTATTATCCGGCCTTTGCCCGCTACAGGCACAAACCACGTATAAAATGAAGCCCGTTGCTATTCAATCCAGGTGGGCGAAAGAAGTGAGCCCGCAAAATGCACTCACCGCTTATCCGCGTCCACAGCTGGAACGCGGCAACTGGCAAAACCTCAATGGCCTCTGGGAATATGCCATCACCGGCGCTGATGAAGCAGCGCCGTATAACTTCGAAGGACAAATACTCGTGCCTTATCCGCTGGAATCGGCCTTGTCGGGTGTAAAGAAAACACTGCTTCCCGAACAACGACTGTGGTACCGCCGCAAAATTGATATCAGCCAGGCTGCCGGCGAAAGAACATTGCTGCATTTTGGTGCGGTCGACTGGCAAAGCAAAGTATATCTCAACGGGAAAGAAGTGGGTGGTCGCACCGGCGGCTATACGTCGTTTACCATCGATATCACCAATGCCGTAAAGAATGGCGAAAACATCCTGGTATTGAAGATCTACGATCCATCCGACAGGGGCGTGGGGCCTTCCGGCAAGCAGGTACTCAACCCCGCTGATATTTATTATACCCCCAGCTCGGGTATCTGGCAAACCGTATGGCTGGAAAAAGTGCCCACAGATTATATCGCCGGGTTAAATTTCACACCGGATATCGACAGGCAACAACTGAACCTCACGGTAAACGCACCTGCCGGATACACCGTAGAAGCCGTCGCCTCCGCCAACGGTAAGCCCGCAGGTAAAGTGAAAGGCAAAAGCGGCGCACCACTGCAGCTGAGGCTGGAAAACCCCACGTTATGGTCGCCCGGCAACCCTTTCCTGTACGACCTTTCCGTGAAATTGCTGAAAGGCAATACCGTTACAGATGAAGTGAAAAGTTATTTCGGTATGCGCAAAGTATCCATTGCAAAAGATGAAAAAGGAGTGGACCGCATTTTCCTCAACAACAAACCTTACTTCAACCTCGGCACACTGGATCAGGGTTTCTGGCCCGATGGTTTATACACTGCGCCCACCGATGAAGCGCTGGCATTTGATATCAAAGCCATCAAAGCAATGGGCTTTAATACCATCCGTAAACATATTAAAGTGGAACCGGACCGCTGGTATTACTGGGCAGATAAACTCGGCATGCTGGTATGGCAGGATATGGTAAGTCCCAATCACAGTCTTCCGGAAGGCGCCAAAGCCGCCTTTGAACAGCAATGCAAAGAAACGCTGGCTCAACTGCACAACTATCCCTGCGTTACTACCTGGGTATTGTTCAACGAAAAATGGGGACAGTTTGATCAGCAGCGTTTAACGGAATGGATCAAACGCAGCGATCCTTCCCGCCTCGTCAACGGCCACTCCGGCGAATACCTGTATGTAAATGAAAAACTCCGCAGTCCGAGTCCGAATGCATACGTTGGCGCCGATCTTACCGATGTACACAGTTATCCCAACCCCATGAACGCTATTAAAATGCCCGGAAAGGCCCGCGTATTAGGCGAATTCGGAGGTATCGGTGTATTCATCGCTGATCATCAGTGGAACACCAATACCGCCTGGGGATATATCCAGGAAAAGCCGGGCGCACTAAAATCGAAATACGCGGTTATGAACCAGCACTTGCAATTACTGGAGCGGCAAGGATTATCTGCCAGCATCTACACCCAACCCTTTGATGTGGAGGGAGAACAAAACGGACTGCTCACCTATGACCGTGAAGTAGTGAAAATTCCATTTGCCGAAATAAGAAAAATCCATGCACCCCTCAATAAAGACATGGGCGCCATTCCGCCGGTAGCTGCGCAGGATGCCGATCTCACAGAACCTACTGCCATTTACAGCGCCATGTTACAGGAGTATATTGATGGCAAAAAAGATCCGGCGTTTTTGAGAAAGCTGGCCATGCTGGCCGTGCAGGCCGGCGATAAAGATGGCGCCGCCCTGGCAGGAGCCGACTACTTCGCAGTTATAAAACAGCCGTATTCGGAAGAAGACCTTCGTTATGTAATGCAGGTAACCGGCAGCACCCGCGACACCGGCTTCTCCATTATCCGCGATAACATGGAAGCCATCGATAAAGCCATGGGCGCCAGGCAATCGGCCGTAAAAATGATGAACCTCATTTACCAGGACCTCATTGCACCCGCTGTGCCGGATAATGGCGCTAACCCCGACTGGGCCGCCATTTACGCTGCCGTAAAGCCTTACGGCGCACCCGGCGAGGAAATATACCTGCGTGCAAGAACGATCTATCTGCTCAATAAACAGGATAAGGCCGGATTCAAAACAGTAGCCCGGGAGTACCTGGATAAATATGGCCAGTTTGTTAAATTGGACGAGAAGAAAAAGATAGAGGCGTTTATGAATTAGCGAAGGTTGTCTTATTCAGGATTACGCTGATTTTGCTGATTATTTTGATTGATCATTTGGATTTAAAAGGATTTTGGGAGATATAAGCGGATATTTTTGCTGATATCTTCCAAAATCCCTTTTTTATAACTTTAATAAAATCCAAAAGTATAATCAGCAAAATCAGCGTAATCCTGGATAAGACAACCTTCGCACAGATTAACACAAAGATGTGAGCAATACTTTTGTTCTTTCTTCTTTCCTTTGTTCCCGGACGGAAAGTGTTCAGAATGGTTAACCCGTTACCCCTGATTGGCAACATAGCTTGTCCTGCTTTCTGTTCTGCCCGACTTTTATATCTGATAAATAAAATTTCATGAAAAAATTACTCCCTGTACTTTTTGTATTCGCTTTTACAAGTGTAAAGGCCCAAACCAATGTGATTGGTACCACCGGCAATGTGGGAATTGGTACGCTTAATCCTGTAAGTAAGTTGCAGGTGGTGGATAATTACCGGAATTATTTTGTGAACCGGTTGATCGCCGGGGCATCTGAGGATTCGCAGGGGCCTAATTATATATTGCTGCATGAATTATATACGGGAACCTTATTACCCGACATGCACGTAATGGGGAAAATCACAGGAATCAGGGGAGCTACCGCCGCCTTTAACAGGAAATGGACCATTGAGGTCAATACTTCTACCGCGTATAACGCCACCAAAGGGTCCCTGATCAGCTACAATGAACTGGTGAAATTAGTGACCCTTGTTTATAACAGTAAAAGTTATCTGGCCGCAGAAATAGTAAACAGTGCATCGGTGAATTTCTTTTCATTCACTGGTTATGCAAGCGGAGAGGCACTGATGCTGGTGAGAGATGATAATGTGACCAATGTGCTGCCTTTTGTTCCAACCGATGCCATCGGTATACAGGGAAATCTCAGCATCGGCACACAAGGGTCATCCGCAAAGCTGGATGTGATGGGAGGTCCAATCTGGACTACCAATAACTGGCTGAAATCAATGAAATTGTATAACGGCTCCGCTATTGAATTTACCGGCGCCACAAGATCATTTGGCCTGGGCGCTTCGGGCGCGAATTTGTATTTCTCAAATATGAACCTAGACGGAAGTGGGGGTGCTAACTATTTTATGGCAGCCGATGGAAATACCGGCAACATGAGTATTGGAAGTTCCAGCCCGTCGCCCAATTACAAACTCACGGTAGAAGGCACGCTGGGCGCACGCCGTGTTAAGGTACAGCAGGGGGCCTGGGCAGATTATGTATTTCATCCTGACTACCAGCTGCCATCCCTGCAGGAGGTAGAGCACTTTGTAACAACAGAAAAACACCTGGAAGGCATTCCATCGGAAAAAGAAGTAGTTGAAAAAGGATTGGACCTGGGAGAATTTGATCAGCAGCTGCTGAAAAAAGTAGAAGAACTTACGCTGTATATTATTCAGCTAAACAAAAACGTAGAACGTTTAAATAAACAGGTAGCAGCACAACAGCAAACTATTGCCACTTTACAGGCTAAATAGCCGGAAGCTGCGCACGGGGTAATCATCCGGTGCGCAGCTTTTTTATTTCTTTCTCCCCATCCATTCCAGCGCATCCAGTATCAGCCTGTTCTGCGTTTCATTCGCAAACGTGGAAGATAATTCCTTATTGGTGTGATGTTCATAATCGATATCGTTATGCCCCATGTTCAGGTATAGCATCTTATATTTTTTATTAGTCCATACTACGGGATAATAGCCGCTGTGCCAGATCTCGTGCTGCTTCGGACCTGTGCCCAGCGGGAAACTGCTGGAATCTACCGACAGCAGTATCCTGATGTCCGGGTTTTTGCGCAGATCATTGCTCCAGCGGTACCATTCATTGGGTGCGGCGGAGAAAGTATCCGGCAGGTTTTTGGTGGCCGGATGCCGGTGGTCTTCTACCCGCAGCACTGCCGAGGTAGGGCGCCAGGTATTGCTGCCATAGGAACCCGACCCCAGGAAGGTGTTGTGGTACCAGTCCCAGTTTTGAGGCACATCCGAAGGGGTGAGCGCAAACGCTGCAAAGTGAAAGCCTATCCAGCCGCCTCCATGTTCCATATACTGCCGGAAGGCGGCGCGTTGTGCCGGGTCTTCAGGGCGGGTGTCCAGGAAGATCACTACCTGGTACCTGGAGAGGTACGCCGTGTTCAGGTTTTGCCAGTTGTTGGTGGAATCATAGCTGAACTGGTATTTTGCGGCCATCTCCGGGAACCACTTATTGGCTTCATGTACAAAACTGATGTGGGCCTGGTCGTTTTTAGCCGTATAAAAGGCGATAACCCGGAACCGGGGAGGAGTGGATTGGGCCTGGCTCATGGCGCTGCCAAACAGGCTTAAAATAAGCCAAAGGGTGCTTAGGTGGAATCTTAGCTTCATAAATAGTAAATGATCGTTCAGTACTACAAAATAAACTATTTCTTTCAGCAGGCGGTTAAAGCTGCAGCAGATCCCGTACAATTTTTACCCGGTCGGTAGCCATCCGGGTATTGTCGTAGGCAAGGTACAGCGTATTGCTGGCAGGTACGTTGCCCCGCCATACTTCTTTCAGTTCTCCTTTTTTTATGCCTTCTTTTACCATGTAATCCGCAGTGATGGTAAGCCCGTTGCCGCAGCTGATCGCCTGCAGGATCGTTTGCATATCCGGGATAATAAACTGTGGTTTGATAGCGGGACGCTTGCGGAAGTTTTCCAGCCAGAAACGCCGTATCACGGGCAGGTCGCTGCTATAGGCAAACCATGGCTGTTTCAGCAGCCACGACTCCGCTTCATCCAGTGATTTCTTTTTCAGGGAGTTTTTAAATGGTTTGGTGTCAAGATCCGGGTGGGATACAATCAGGAACTGTTCCCGGAGAATGGGCTCATAGATGATGTTCTTTTCTTCTATCAGCTGCGTGGCAATGAGGAAATCAAGATCGCCTTTCTGCAGCCGCCGCAGCAGGTCTTTGGTCAGGCCAAACTCAATGATAATATTCGCCGGCACCTCGCTGATGCGTTTGGCTACTACTGCCTGGAAATATTCTTTTACAGCGCCGATGTGGATATTCGGCAATTGTTTGGTGATGCAGAAATAACGGAAATCCGCTTCCACATTTTCCAGCTTTTCCAGTGGCTCCACTACCTGCGTATAAAATAGCTTACCATAATCGGTAGGCACCAGTTTGGGTTTGCGCTCAAATAGCTGTTTCCCGATATGCGCTTCCAGCGCGGATAAATGTTGACTTACATTCGGCTGCGAAATAAACAGCATCTTTGACGCCGCCGTCAGTGAGCCGGTTTGATATACGGCTTTAAATGTTCTGTACCACTCCAGATTAACCATCCTGCAAGTTATAAATATTTTTATGAGGACTAATAAATCATATTATTTTCTTTATATGATTTACATCCTCACTTTTGTACCAGCAAAAAAATTCCGGCATTATTCAACAGCAAAAAAAATGAAAAGAATCGCATATATCGGAAGTCTCGGTTTACTAGGCATCATCACCACCGAATTTGGTGTTATTGGGATACTCCCGCAGCTGGCGGCGTATTACAACATTTCTATCGATCAGGCAGGAACGCTGTTAAGCGCATTCGCGCTGGTCATTGCATTAGGAGGCCCCCTGATGACGCTCTGGTTATCGGGATGTAACCGTAAAACACTGATGGCTGTCAGCATTTCCATTTTTCTCATAACAGGGGTGGTATCATCCTTATCACCTCCCTTCTGGCTGTTACTGGTGGTGCGGATGTTGCCGGCTTTCCTGCAGCCGGTGTACATTTCCACAGCCATCGCTGCGGCTACTGGTGCGGCCGATAAAAAGCACACGCATAAAATGATGGCCATTGTGATGAGCGGGATCGCCATTGCAACGGTAACGACTATCCCGTTTGCCACCTGGCTGGCAGGGATCTATAACAGCTGGCAGTTATCGTTTGTAGTGCAAACCATTGTAAGTGCGATTGCGCTGATAGCCATCCTTGCCTTTTTGCCATCGATGCCGGCTACAGAAAAACCATCTTATGGCGCCCAGCTGAAAATACTCACCAAACCCGCCTTCCTGGCCAGCAGTATCATGAACGTGTTTATGGTATCGGCCATGTTTTCCACCTACAGCTATTTTGCGGACTATCTGGGAAAAGTAAATCATATGTCCACCGGCGAAGTGGGCGTAATGCTGCTCCTGTTTGGCGCCGCCGGCGTGCCCGGCAACTTCCTGGCCGGCAAACTGCTGAGTAAAAGTGTAACCGGTACAATGGCTGCCTCTCTCATTGCCATCACGCTGGTGTCCATAGGTATTTACTATCTGCCGCTGTTCGCAGTACCATTAGTTATTGTATGGGGTTTCCTGCACACGCCCTGCTTTATTACGGCCCAGGCCTACATGGTGGCCGCGGCGCCAGAAGCCCCGGGGTTTGCCACCAGCTTATCTATCTCTTTCGGCAACATGGGTGTTACCCTGGGAACGGCCGTCAGCGGCTGGATCATCACCTCGCAGGGCATTCATAATGCTCCCTGGGTGATGCTGCTCTTCGGCGCCGGCTCCCTGCTCATGATGGGACTCAAAGAAGTGCTGACAGCACGGAGGTTGTCTTTCTCAGGATTACGCTGATTTTACTGATTAGTTTGATTTTTACTTTTGGATTTTTTTAGATTTTCCTGATAATAGTTTAATAATATAGTTAAGGGAGATAAAAGCGAATATCCGCTTTCATCTCTCTTAATTTTTTTAAATCTAAAAATCCAAAAAAATCCAAAAGTAAAAATCAAACTAATCAGTAAAATCAGCGTAATCCTGAGAAAGACAAAATCCGCGCGCAATTGTCGCAAGTGCCCCCAAAGAATGTCGCTTTTGCACCTTCAATAAGAGAAAGACGACGGGTATCTTTGTAACGAAATGAAAATCTGTAAAATTCTAATCTATCGTTATGCAAAAGATCACCCCATCATTATGGTTTAATATGAATGCAGAAGAAGCGATCAGCTTCTACTCATCTATCTTCAAAAATTCAAAAGTGACCGATAAGTCATATTACCAGGAAGAAATGGGAATTCCTGCCGGTACACTGCTCGCAGCTACCTTTCACCTGGAAGGACAGGAGTTCCTGGCGATTAACGCCGGACCGCAATTTCCGTTCACAGAAGCTGTTTCCTTTACGGTATATTGCGAAACTCAGGAAGAAGTAGATTACTACTGGTCGAAGCTTACCGCAGACGGCGGAAGCGAAGTGCAATGCGGTTGGCTGAAAGATAAATTTGGCTTATCCTGGCAGATCACGCCTACCATTATGCCTAAATTATTAAGTGATCCTGATAAAGAAAAATCCGGCAGAGCGATGCAGGCAATGATGAAAATGGTGAAGTTAGATATCGCTGCATTGGAAAAAGCGTTTAACGGGAAATAAATAATTATTGCCGGCTGTTACCTTCAAAATTAATAAGCCAGTGAAGACCAAACTTATCAGTAAGCCCACCGAATAAAGCCCCCCAGAAAGTACTTTCCAGCGGATGCGTAGGAATACCATCCGTGGAAAGACGGGCATAAAAAGTTCTGGCTTCGTCTTCACTGTTGCAATTCAATAATAAAGAAACGGTATTGCCGGCTGTAAGTCCCGCGTCAGGCACCATGTCGGACGCAGTGAGTACCAGGCTGCCTTTGGTAAGACTGGAATGTAATATAAACGGCTTCATAAAAGCGGGTATTTCTGCTGAAACAGGCGATTCTCCGATGGTTTGAATCTTCAGCTCTCCACCCAGACAATCTTTGTAGAAAGTCATTGCCTCCCGGCAGTTACCGTTGAAAGTAAGGTAGGTATGGATCATGGTCATTTTTAACCGGATTTTTGTGTGAAAACTATAATGCAAAAATCGTAAGGGTTACGGGAAGTAACAGGGGTGTAAAGCGACAATTCTCAGGGTAATTGCGGCATAAACTATTATAATTGCAGCGTATGATACATATTTCTGTCCTGGTTCCCCTCGGGCACACCAGTTTAGTTAACATCGAAGGCAGCTACCAGATTTTAACGGATATTAATAACTTCCTTGCGGAAAAAGGCCGGGAGCCAATGTTCCAGGTACAGCTGGTTGGAATAACAGCCGAAGTAAGCCAGCGTAACCGTTTATTTACCATCTCTCCGGAGGTGCTGATAAACGATGTAAAGAAAACAGACCTGATCATCATTCCTTCCCTGCACGGGGATCAGTCGCGCGCAGCAGCCATGAACCAGGATTTTATTCCCTGGATCAGGCAGCAATACGAGCAGGGCGCATCCGTAGCCAGTTTATGCCTGGGCGCTTTTTTCCTTGCTGCTACCGGTCTCCTCAAAGGCAAGCAATGTGCTACCCACTGGAAAATGGCCCGGGAGTTCAGAACCATGTACCCGGATGTAAACCTGATGGACAACCGGATCATCACGGAAGAAGAACGTATTTATACCAGCGGTGGCGCCTATTCTTATCTCAACCTCATCCTTTACCTGGTAGAAAAGTACGCCGGCAGGGATATTGCGATCCTTACCGCCAAGGCATATGCTATTGATATAGACCGCCAGAGCCAGTCGCCTTTCATCATTTTCGAAGGACAGAAAGCACATAACGACGAACCTATCCGTAAAGCCCAGGAATTTATTGAATCCAGTTACCAGGACAAGATCACGGTAGAACAGCTGTCTGATATGTCGGCTATAGGAAGAAGGACTTTTGAAAGAAGATTTAAAAAATCGACCGGTAACACGGTGATAGAATATATTCAGCGGATAAAGATCGAAGCAGCCAAGCGCGATTTTGAAACCAGTACAAAAAACGTCAACGAAGTCATCTACGACGTAGGATATATCGATACAAAAACATTCAGGACCATGTTTAAAAAGGTAACAGGACTTACCCCGCTGGAGTACCGGAACAAATACAATAAACAAATTATGAACCCTGTAAATGAATAGTTATGGAAAAAACAACGTTTAAAGCTACCATCAATGCGCCACGCGAAAAAGTATGGGAAGTACTTTGGGGCGATAATTCCTATCCGCAGTGGACAGCTCCTTTTGCTGAAGGCTCTAAAGCAGATACCAACTGGGAGAAAGGAAGCAAGATAATATTCCACGATGGCAGTAACCGCGGTATGGTGGCCAGGATTGCGGACAAGGTGCCCAATGAATTTATGTCGTTTCAACACCTCGGTGAAATTGACAACGGCGTGGAAGACCTCACCAGCGACAAAGTAAAAGCCTGGGCCGGCGCTTATGAAAATTATACGCTGACTAACGTCAACGGCAAAACGGAGTTACTGGTAGAAATGGATCTGGCTGACGAGTTTAAAGACTATTTCAATAAAGCCTGGCCATTAGCGCTGGATAAAGTAAAAGAATTATCAGAACAGCAGTAAGCTGTTATCAACTAATGTTCCCCTTCGCCTGCCGGCACGGCAGGCGAAGGGGTTTCCTGTTTCCTGACCAAAAAAGTGGACATGCTTTGATCCGGAATACGGTTGTGCTATCTTTGCGGTTATTGTATCAGGTAACTATGGGCCGTAAAAATGAAAAGCACTATGTTTCGGAAATCAACGATCTCCTGCCTGCTGATGTTGTCTTTTTTAAGATTATCAGCGCAGGAAAAATATGAACTCAACAGCGGATGGCAATGCAGCAATATTGCTGGTGTAAAAGTTACCGGTCAGCAGCTCTCAGATCCAGGCTATACACTCTCCGGCTGGACGCAGGCCACCGTACCAGGCACGGTGCTTACCACGATGCTGGATAATAAACAGGTGCCCGATCCGATGTACGGCATGAACAATGAAAAGATTCCGGACATCTATCACGCTGGTCGCGATCATTATACCTACTGGTTTGTAAAGGACTTTACAGAACAGCCAGCCACCGGCGACGCCCAGGTATGGCTGCACTTCCGGGCAGTAAACGATGGCTGCGATATTTATCTGAACGGGCATCGCGTAAATAAAACCACTCACTATGGCGCCTATCTCCGCCAAACATATAACATTACTCCTTTCCTGACGAAGAACGGTAAAAACCGTCTCGCTGTAATCGTGTATCCGCCCCAGTTTCCGGGTAACCCCAACGGTGGGCAGGGAGGCGATGGTACCATCGCAAAAAATAATGGTCCGCAGTATACCGCGGGGTGGGACTGGATCCAACCCATGCGCGACCGCAACACCGGCATATGGGATAAAGTGACCATTGAAAAAACCGGCGCCGTAAGGATTAAAGACCCGCACATCATTACCCGCGTACCCGGCGTCCGCCAGCCACAGGGCCCACAGGCGCCGGCTACCCTGCAAGTAGGAGCCACGCTGGAAAATGCCACTGCCAGGGTTGTTACCGGTACTTTGCAATACACCCTCGCAGGGAACCGCATCACAAAGAAAGTAGCCTTGCAGCCATATACCGCCACCATCGTGCAACTACCGGACCTGTTGCTGAAACAACCGCTGTTATGGTGGCCCGCCGGCTATGGCCCGCAATCACTCTACCAGCTGCAGCTGCAGTTTATAAACAACGGTAAAACGGATGACCAGGAAGCCGTGGAATTCGGTGTACGTGAAATTCAAACGTACTGGAATGCACACACCGGCAGCAGGGAAGTGGCGGTCAACGGTCAGAAGATATTTATTAAAGGCGGCAACTGGATTACCTCCGATGCCATGTTCCGCTTCACTAAAGAAAGATATGACGCGGAAGTACGCTTCCACCGCGATATGAACCTGAACCTCATCAGGATTTGGGGCGGCAGTCTTACGGAAAGACCGGAGTTCTACGAAGCCTGTGATAAGTACGGGCTGCTGGTGTTCCAGGATTTCTGGATCTCAGGCGACTGTAACGGCAGATGGCAGGACCCCATGAAAAAGGACGACCAGTGGACCCGCCGCAAATACCCCGACAATCATTCCCTGTTCCTCGAAAGTGTAGCCGACCAGGTGAAAATGTTACGCAACCATGCCTCGCTGGCTTTCTGGTGCGGGGGAAATGAAATTACGCCTCCGGCAGATTTGTTCGCCGCCATGAAGGATTCTATTATTCCGTCACTGGACGGCACCCGCTATTTCTTCGACTACTCCAATTCAGACAGCATGTCGCACAACACGCTCGGTGGTAACGGCGACGGTCCTTACGGCATTCAGCCACTGTCCACCTTCTGGAGCACGCGCACCTTTCCGTTTAACTCTGAAGTAGGTTCGGTAGGCACCGGCGATTATGAGTCACTGGAAAGATTTTTACCCACGGAAAACCTGGTGCCGCCTGATCCGCAAACCGGTAAAACCGACGCCGTATGGGATTACCATAAGTATATCGCTTATAACAAAGCCGTGGATCCCTATGGAAAAACAAATGACCTGAGAGAGTGGGCCAACAAAGCACAGCTGGTAAACTACGACCAGTACCGCGGTTTAATGGAAGGTTTCAGTTCACATATGTGGGATTGGTATACCGGTGTTATCATCTGGAAAACACAAAACCCCTGGACGGCCCTGCGCGGACAAATGTATGATTACTATCTTGACCCCAATGCCTGCCTGTATGGTACCCGCAAAGGAGCCACCCCGCTGCATGTGATGTATAACCCGGAAGAGGGAATGGTAATGGCCGTAAATAACACCTTTCAATACGCCCGCGACCTGATGCTGGAATTAAAAACATACGATATGCAGGGCAACGATAGCCTGCTCACACAGGTATTTGTAGAGGTAGGGCCCACCACGGTGCAGCCATTCATGAATATGAAATCGCTCCTGGATAAATTAAAAGCGCCGCAGGGATTGTTCTTCTCTTTGCGTTTGCTGAACGCCGCGCAGCAGGTGGTAGATGAAAACCTGTACTGGTTGCCGGATGCCAAAGGAAATTATTCCGGGTTAGCGCAAATGCCGGCAGCAGGCGTGAAGGTAACGGCCGTAAAAGCGGGAGGCGACAGTATTAATGTAACTATCAGCAATCCGGCAGGAGGCCCGGTAGCATTTTTCAACCGCCTATCACTGGTAAATGCACAGAACAAGAAAAGGATCTTACCGGTATTTTACAGCGATAATTATATTTCTGTATTACCAGGCGATCAAAAAACGATCAGCATCAGCGGCGGCGCAACCGCCACCAGTAAGGATGCGCTGGTAGAAATTTATGGTCATAACGTAAAACGCCAGTATATCGCTATTCAATAATCAAACATATTGCAGGCATCTGTGTAAACAGATGCCTGTTTTTTTTGTATATTCATTTTGTTAATCTGTTCCCTGAACCTATTTGTAGCTGTTGCCCGGGACCGGTTTGTAAGAAAACACCTATTATTCCAATTTATAGCAACAAAATAATTATCGATGACCTCCCTGCAGGAAGAAACAACTATCCGGAAATTAGCCACAAACGAGAAGATGCCCTATGACCTGTTATTGCTGGCCGATCCATCTGTAACGATGATCAACAGTTACCTCCCTTTCAGCGACGTATATGTGCTGGAAACAAAGAAACAGGTGATTGGCGCCTATGTATTGTTGAAAGATAACGACGAACTGGAAATTAAGAACATTGCCGTAAACCCCGCCTACCAGGGAAAGGGGCTGGGAAAAATCCTGCTGCAGGATGCCGCACAACGCGCCAGGGCAGGGGGTTCTAAAAAGCTTTGTATTGGCACAGGCAACTCCAGCATTGCTCAATTGTACTTATACCAGCGCCAGGGATTTGAAATAACAGCCATTAAGAAATACTATTTCACCACGCATTACCCGGAACCGATCTATGAAAATGGTATTCAATGCAAGCACATGATCGTGTTGGAAAAATCGCTATACTGACAAAGGCCGGTCGTCCTTATTTTCAATATAGGCCCTGGTTTTAGGGAGGCTGTCAGGGTGACGTTCCCTGATATACTTAACGAGATTTTCGCGGATATAACACCGCAGGTCAAAGGCTTCGCCTGAACTGGCAGCACTCATCAGCGCCCTTACTTCAATGGTGCGTTCACTGGTATTGGTTACCTGCAGCGCCTTTGCGCGTTTGTCCCACAGCGGGGATGTATCCAGCAGTCTTTCAAACTCGGCCCTCACCTGGTCCACCGGCACGGTATAGTCGAGGTAAAAGAACGCGGTGCCCAATATTTCTGAACCGGTGCGGGTCCAGTTCTGGAAAGGCTTCTCTATAAAATAATTAATCGGTAAAATCAGTTTACGCTGATCCCAGATATTCAGTACCACGTAGGTGAGGGTAATTTCTTCCACACGTCCCCATTCGCCTTCCACCACCAGCACATCATCTATCCGGATAGGCTGTGTAAATGCCAGCTGAAAGCCGGCCAGCAGGTTGCCCAGTGATTTCTGTGCGGCAAAACCAATGATGATACCGCCCACACCCACACCGGTAAGGAGTCCTGCGCCGAGTTTACGCATGCTGTCGAAGCTTAGTAAAATAATACAGGCCGTCAATATCAGTATCAGCGCAATAGACACCTTACGGATAAACTGCAACTGGGTGCGTATTTTACGTTCTTTCAGGTTGTTCACTTTCTTCAGGTCGTAGGTATGGTACACATAATCCTCCAGCACTTTGATGGCGCCGATCACCAGGGCTGCAAAAGAAAGCGTCAGCGCTATTTCTGCTATTTTACTCAGCGTTGGTACATATTGCTGGTGTACCCGCATCAACGGGATTGCCATGTTGAGCAGCAGCAACGGCAGGAAATAGTTAAATGCTTTTCCAAGGCGGAAAAGGATAGTATGTATTAAAGAGAAGTCCTGCTGTGTCCGTACAGATTGACGTAAAAAAATCGATAACAGATATTTGATCAGCCATCCTGTGATGACTGCAATCCCCGCCAGTATAAGGTTCCATAGGAAATTAGGCAGGTGGTCCGCATTTTCAATAAGTTGATTCCACATGCGCGCCTTGCCTCAAACATGATGCCGTTATATCCCTTCCGTCATTAAGTTATCATTAGAAAATACAGTCATCACCAGCTTGCGGCCCTTGCTCTGGTTGAGTTCCAGCAGTTGGTGCGACTGCTGTACGGTATCCACACTAAATCCGCCAGTGATCCATATGGGGGAAGGTAACAGGGCGCCGGTTTCCAATAACGTGGTTATCTGCCGGAGGCCATCTCCATAATATTTAAAATTCCCGGTAAGCGAATATGCATAGTTGGAAATATTCATGATTACTGCGCCTTTGTTGAACAAGGTTTCCCTGGCTGCTGCCGTGGTAAGCGCTGTTACATCCTGGTAAATGCCGTTGGTAGCAAGCAGTGCTGCCCCTGTTTCAGACATCTGCCCGCCTACGAGATCAATACATGCGTCAAACAGTTTTCCTTCCTGCTGATGCAGTATTGCCTGCAATAACCCGCTTTGCCGGTAATTGATAATTTGGGAGATGGGTAGCCCGGCGTTGATCAGCTGTTGCATACTTTCTTCGCTGCCCGCGGTGGCCAGCAGTCGCCTAAAACCTGCGTGCAGCAGCAGTTTTACCAATACCAGTCCTACGCCCCCGGCTGCGCCGGTGATCAAAACAGATGCCTGCGGAGGAAGTCCGAGCCTGTTTATGCATTGCAATGCCGTAAGGGAGCCCGTTGGAATAGCAGCGGCGGTAGCAAAGGGAATATCCGCCGGTTTATGCGCCAGTATGTGCTGCGGCACGCTGATATATTCCGCGTAAGTGCCATTGGAGCCCATACTGCCGGATGCCGCTATCACGGCGTCGCCAGGGCTGAATTGGGTAACATCTTTGCCTGTTTTTACTACCACACCTGAAAATTCGCGGCCCAGCACCGGGGAGTGCATGCGTTTGCGTTCTGTAGCGCCTTGCCTGATCTGGTAATCAATCGGGTTAAAGGCTGTAGCTGCAATTTGCACCAGCACTGCATCATCGCCAGGCTGAGGTACCGGAATGGTAGTCATGGAGAAATTCTCCACACCGCCGAAATCGTTTAATATGATTGCCTGCATTTGATGTTTCATCCCCCAAAATTATTACTATGTTGGGTTACCTTTGCTATAGGTATACCGGAGGTAACCGGTTACATGAGGAGAACCTATATGGCAACGATCAACATCAAAGGGCAGATACGGGAAGCCACCTGTGAGGAAGAACTCACGGCCATGCGCGACAGCATTGAACTGTTCAGCGGCAAATGGAAACTGCAGTTACTGCGGTACCTGGCCAACCGCACAGCGCAAAGCAATCACTTTAAAAAAATGCTGCGGGAAATCAATGGCATCTCTGCGCGAATGTTATCGAAGGAGCTAAAGCTACTGGAGATCAATTTCCTGGTGACCCGTACGGTGCTGGCCACCAAACCGGTAACCGTGGCGTATGCCATTACATCATACGGGCAAACTATTCTCCCCGTAGCAGAAAACCTGGTAGCGTGGGGGCTTTGTCACCGTGAAAAAGTAAAATCGGCGATATCCGCATAGCGCTTATTCATGTACCCGGATAATTTGCCCGGTTACTACTCCTTCCACACTTTTGAGGTAAGCGTTAACCAGCTTCTGCATGGGCACCGGGTTAAAGCCGGGAAACAAATGTGCAATTGCATCCGCGGAGTCGGCTGCCAATCCGGGGCTCACGGCATTGACCCGCAAATTTCTTTTCAGCTCGGTGGCCGCCGCTATCGTAAAACTATTCACGGCGCCACTCACCAGCGAGCTGCAGCGGCATCCCGGGCGGGTTCGTCAGCGAGTATGCCGGAGGTGAGCGTGAAAGAGCCGCCTTCATTCAGGTAATGCTGGCCAATCAGTACTACATTTACTTGTCCGAGTAATTTGGATTGGATGCCCGGTAGCAAACTTTTTTCGGAAAGGGTTTGAAAGCTCTCCATGCCGGAGGAGCCGGCCGTAACAATCACCGCATCTATACCGGGTGTGGATCTGTACATGTTTTCAATGGAAGCTGCATCGGTAAGATCTACCTGGATATCGCCGCTGCTGCGGCCTGCGCTGATCACCTCATGTTTGGCTGACAACGCCTCTTTTACTTTACTGCCGATGGCGCCGGTAGTGCCTATGATAAGTATCCTCATTATTAATAATTGGTTACTTCAATAGTGGTTTCTTGTGCAATCTGTTTTAACCTGGCGGTCCACTCTTCCAGTGCCAGTGCGCGTTCTTCCGGTGATATTCTGGCGGGGCCATGTATAACAAATGGCTCCAGCACGGAAAAGCCCGTGAATTGGAAGATGCCCCGGTGAATGGGTTTCAGCATGTTTTCCAGGTCGCCGTGAAGGCCGCCGCTAATATACGCATCTTCCGGTCCGCCGATGGTGAGCGAAAGCATTGCTTTTTTCCCGGTGTAAATGCCGGTTTCATAAATGTGGCTGTTCCCGTAGGAGGTGCCCATTGCAAATACGCGGTCTACCCAACCTTTGAGGATGGCAGGTATGCTGAACCACCACAAAGGAAACTGCCAGATCATTAGATCGCACCAGGCTATTTTTTCCTGTTCGGCTGCAATATCTGCTGCAAAGCCATGTACGCGCGAGGCGTGCTGTTCTTCCAGTTGTTGTTTAAAAAAAGCATCGTTGTATACCGTGGTGAAATTTTTACGATCGGAAATTGGGTTAAACCGCATAGCATAGAGGTCAGAGGTTTGCACTTCATGGCCTGCGTCCAGCAGTGTGGTCACTGCAGTGTTGAACATAGCGCCGTTCATACTTTTGGGTTCCGGGTGCGCATAAACTATTAATATCTTCATAAAAGTTGTTTTTTAAATAACTGCGGACAAAATTATTCCACGAACGTTACATTTGTATTTTTGAAGCCTATTGTATGCAACACACAAAAATGTAAGTAATGGCAAAGCGCAAGGAAACGTCTACCAATCATTTGAACCGCGAACAGATTTCAGGTGTGTGCGGGGTGGCCTATGCCATTGATATCCTGGCGGGGAGGTGGAAGTTATATATCCTGTACAAGCTGGTGAACAGAACGCTGCGCTTCGGTGAGTTGAAAGAACACATTCCCAATATCACCGATCGCATGCTAACCCTGCACCTGCAGGAGCTGGAAGCGGACGGGCTTGTTACCAGGACCGTATATGCGGAAGTACCGCCGAGAGTGGAATACCAGCTTACTGAAATCGCTGCGCGGCTTATTCCTGTATGGGATCAGTTGAACGAATGGGGATTTCAGCACCGCGATAGCCGGTTACACCAATAGCGTAGTAGCGTTACCGTTATCTGCTGATTGATATCATAAAAAAACGGCGTACCCGTGAGGATACGCCGTTTCTTCATTATTATTACCTGTTACTGTTGTGCGGTTTGTTTCTTCTTGTGATCTACAATTGCACCTGTACCAGCACCTACACCAGCCCCGATCAGGGTACCGATGGCAGCGCCTTTCACGCGGTCTTTATTCACGATAGCACCGGTTACTGCACCTGCGCCGGCGCCTACTACAGCACCCTTAGCGGTGTGGCTCCACGATTTCCAGCCCTTTTTCTTTGCGGGGGCCGGCGCGGGCGCTTCTGTATTGGCTACCACCGGAGCGGTTTCATTGTTATATTGGGTACCGGCTACATTTTCGCGGCCGTGTGAACGGTTGCTTTTCAACGCATTCATGGAATCCACTACCTGCTGTTTGATGGCACTCACATTATTCATCGAATCGATGGTGGCTTTCTTTGCACTTTCAATAGCGGCGGCATTATCAGCGTTACTTTTGCAGGAAAAGAAAACGACTGCTGCAGCTAAGGCTACGAGTATCTGTTTCATGGTTTTAAGTTCTTTAACCCGCCACCTGTCGAAAATTGTGCCATTTTTTTACGAAATCCCGGAAACTCATATGGGGAGCCGCATTTCCAGCATGTGCTTGCTGAAGCCGGTTTTCTCATAAGCTTTAATTGCGGGCGTATTTTCATGGTATACCTCCAGGCGCATTTCCACTATGCCTCGCGATTGTGCCCATGCTTTCAGCCCCCCGATGATCAGCTTATTCACCCCTTTACCCCGCCAGGATGGCGCCACGTACATAAATCCCAGGTAAGCATATTGCGCAAACCTGACATAGGGTTTTGCATCCTCTATACGGGCATAGCCGGAGCCAATCAGCTGGCCGGCTGCTTCCGCCACCAGCAGCTCAATATGCGAAGCGGTGATCATGGCCGCTATATCGTAATAATGTATAATGCCCTCTTTTAAGGTGGGATCAAAAGGGCGTTCTGCACTAATAATACCTTGCTCAAACACCAGCAAAACAGGCAAATCTGCGGTAGTGGCTTTACGGATAATAATTTCTTGCATGGTTCTCTGGCTAACTGATTCTTACAAATATCAGTTATTTTCAGTTTAACGGGAACGATTGCGTAAATAACGTCCTGCTTTTGCAGGTCATTTACTAATTTGACCGGCACATTTTCAGCACGTTATGAAACCATTAAAGTTCTTTATGCAGATAATCACCGGTGTGTTATGCCTGCTAACTGCTACCACCGCTATCGCACAATCGACCGCGGATATTTCTAAAGTATGGGTATCTGATAAAGGAGACGGCACTTATAAAAACCCGGTGCTGTATGCGGATTACTCTGACCCTGATGCCATCCGCGTGGGAGAAGACTATTACCTCGTTGCCTCCAGCTTTGATGCGATTCCCGGTCTGCCTGTCCTGCATTCCCGCGACCTGGTGAACTGGCGCATTATCGGGCATGCATTGCTGCGCCAGCCTCCTTACGATCATTTTTCCGCGCCACAACACGGCAATGGTGTTTGGGCGCCAGCCATACGCTATCACAACAACGAATTCTACATTTACTACCCGGACCCCGACTTCGGGATCTACGTGGTGAAATCAAAACAGATCACCGGCCCGTGGAGTACGCCTCAACTGGTGGTAGGTGGCAAAGGATTGATTGACCCATGCCCGCTTTGGGACGATAACGGTGACGTATATATGGTGCACGCATACGCCGGCAGCCGCGCCGGTATTAAAAGTATTATCGTGGTGAAAAAGCTGGATGCCACCGGTACAAAAGCCACGGATGAAGGCGTGCTGGTATTTGACGGGCACGATGAACACCCCACGCTCGAAGGACCGAAGTTTTATAAACGCCACGGCTACTATTATATTTTCGCGCCCGCAGGTGGAGTCGCCACCGGCTGGCAGCTGGTAATGCGCTCAAAAAATGTGTACGGCCCTTACGAAAGTAAAATCGTAATGGACCAGGGGCGTACGCCTGTCAACGGGCCGCACCAGGGCGCATGGGTGCAAACACCCAAAGGAGAGGACTGGTTCCTGCACTTCCAGGACCTGGAAGCTTACGGCAGGGTAGTACACCTGCAGCCAATGAAATGGGTGAACAACTGGCCGGTGATAGGAACAGATAACGACAACGATGGGAAAGGAGAACCGGTGCTGACCTTCCGCAAACCGGTTACCGGTGCGGGTTACCCGGTTGCCACGCCGCAGGAATCAGATGAGTTTAATGCCAGCACTTTAGGGTTGCAATGGCAATGGCAGGCCAACCCGGCCGCCGGCTGGGCGTTTCCGTCTGTGGCAAAAGGCAGCCTGCGCCTGTTTGCCGCACAGATACCCGATAGCGCCCGTAATTTATGGGAAGTACCCCATGTACTCCTGCAGAAATTCCCGGCGCCGGTATTCCGGGCTACCACAAAGCTTAGCTTTAAACCACGGCAAAATGGGGATCGTGTCAGCTTCCTGGTGATGGGAGCAAACTATGCGGGGTTGTCGCTGGTGAAAAAAGCGAATGGTATTTATCTGTCGTACTTCACCTGTACACAGGCTGACAAGGGCTCCCGTGAAACAGCCACCGCTATAACGGAGATAACGTCGACGGATATATTTTTCAGGATAGAAGTGGGGGCAGGAAGTATATGCCAATTCAGTTACAGCACAGATGGGAAAACTTTCCGTACCACGGGTGAACCATTTACCGCCACTACCGGCAGATGGATAGGCGCCAAGATGGGATTGTGCTGCAGCCGGGACGTAAAAACAAACGATGCCGGCTGGGCAGATATAGATTGGTGGCGGGTGGAATAAACCCCGTTACTTTGATGGTATCAGCAACTCGGAGTGCAGCACCCTGGTTTCAAATTCTTTAACGGGTCGCTTGCTTTCTATCAGTTGCAGCAATAATTCGGTCGCTACCTGCCCCATTTCAAAAGCAGGTTGCCGTACAACCGTAATAGGCGCATGCAGCAGTTCTATCAGGTCTGAATTGGAGAATCCTGTCAGTGCCATTTCTTTGGGAATAGCCACCTTCGCTTTTTTCAGGGCACGCATGCAACCCGTAGTGAGCTTATCAGACGTGGCAAAAATAGCATCGGGTTTATGTTTTAATTTAATCAGCTGGTTAACTGCATCCGTTACTTCAGGAAGCAGCATGCCACCGTGAAAACAATATTTGATCAGCGCTGGTTGAGGCTGAATGCCATGCTTCTCCAGTGCTGCCATATATCCTGCCACGCGCTCCCGCGTAATGGAGAGATGCGCTGAGTTGGTAATACAGGCAATATGCCGGTATCCCTGTTGAAGCAGGTGCATCGTAGCGTTGTAGGCGCCCTGGAAATTATCCACCATCACCTTGTGCGTGGCGATGTCTTCTATGATCCTGTCGAAGAATACAATCGGGAATCCAAACTGGTGCAACGCCTTGAGATGGGTGAGGTCTTTCGTGGCACTGGACACCGAAATCAGCAACCCGTCGATCGAGCGGGACGCCAGGTACTGCAGCGTTCTCACTTCTTTCTCAAATGATTCATGACTCTGCGAAATAATTACCGTATAGCCCTTCTCGTTAGCTACGGATTCGATGCCATTAATTGTTTGTGAAAAAAAACTGTTGGCAATTTCTGATACAATCACGCCGATTGACCTGCTTTTCTTTTCTTTCAAACTCAGTGCAATCGGGTTGGGATGATAGTTCAGCCTTGCTGCATGTTCCAACACCAGCTGCTTGGTGGCGGCACTGATTTCATGGCTGTCACGCAACGCGCGCGACACAGTGGAAGTGGACAGGCGAAGCGCCTGCGCAATATCTTTTATGGTTGCTGCTCTATACTTCATAACGGCTTCCGGACTATGTTTTCCGGTATTCTTGTGATGGTGAAAGTACTGATTTTTCCGGGAACGATTGCGTAAATAAACTTCATCATTAACAAATTGTTCTGTAGACTTGTAACAGTACAATACGGAAGAAAGAGCTCCTGTTTCGACCAATTAATCACCACGTTAATCAACGCTTACTATAGCACAACTTTTATTTGCCATTTAACTCACGCCAAACGTTATGAAAAGAATTTACTTCATTTGCTTACTGCTGTTGGGTTTCAGCAGTTGGGCGATTGCACAGACCCGTACCGTGAAAGGGAAGGTGACAGACGCCACTACCGGCGATCCTCTGCCGCTGGTAAGTGTTCAGGTAAAGGGCACTACCTCTGGTACCCAAACAGATACACATGGGAATTTTAGTCTCCAGGTACCGGAAGGGAAAAAAACAGAGCTGTTATTCAGCTATATAGGCTATACAGCGATGACACTCACCGCAGATAATGTCAACATGACAATCAAAATGGAACCCAACAACAAGAAGCTGGATGAAATTGTGGTAGTAGGTTACGGCATGGTAAAAAAGCGGGATCTCACCGGATCGGTGGTTTCCGTAAAAGGAGAAGAACTGAAAAAAGTACCCTCTACCAACGTGATGGAATCTGTACAGGGAAAACTGCCCGGTGTGGATATCACCCGCAGCAGCGGCGCAGCAGGTGCAAAAGTGAATGTAACGGTGAGAGGTAACCGCTCCATCAAAGCCAGCAACGGTCCCTTATACATTGTAGACGGTGTACAGTATGAAAATATACAGGACATCAACCCGAATGATATCCAGTCGATGGAAGTACTGAAAGATGCGTCTTCCACTGCTATCTACGGTTCCCGCGGCGCCAACGGCGTAATTATGGTTACCACCAAACGCGGTACCAGCGGTAAACCCCGTGTAAATATCAGTTCTTATGTTGGATCGTCTGAAGTAAATGGCTATCCACGTATGAGCAACGGACCCGAATATACAGCCCTGAAAAGGGAAGCTAACCGTACCACCGGCAGATGGGCCACCGAGGCCGATGATCCAAAAATATTTAACGCTTTTGAACTGAATGAAATACAACATAACCTGTGGGCCAACTATGCAGACCTGCTGTTACATAACGGCTTACAGCAGGACTACCAGGCAGGCATCTCCGGGGGATCAGAAAAAACAAAAGTGTATTTCTCCTTTGATTATTTTAATGAAAAGGGATTATTGAAACTGGATGACCTCAAACGTTATTCCACCCGTCTCAACATTGATCAAACGATCAATGATGCCATTAAAATAGGCGCGCAAAGCCAGATTACGTATTACGAACAAAGCGCCCGCCGCGACCCGCTCAACCAGGCGAATAAGTATATTCCACTGGCCATACCGTACGATTCTGCCGGCAACCTGGTGTTATTCCCCAACAGCGGCTCAGCCATTAATCCGCTGGCGGATGAGCAGCCGAATGCTTACCAGAATAACACCCGCACTACCCGTACATTTATCAACGCTTACCTGGAACTGACACCCTTCAGTGGTTTCATGTTCCGCTCCAACTTTGGCGTAACACTGGAAAATGCAAAACAGGGCGTGTTTGCTTCCAAAAGCTCTATCGACCGGTCTACCGCTTCCACTTCGCGGTCGCAGTCGAACGGCAGCACCCGGAGGTACCTCAGCTGGGAAAACGTGGCGACCTATAATAAAACAATCGGCGATCACTCCTTTGGCATCACGGGCGTAGCCAGCGTATTGTCGGACCAGCGCGATTCCTCGCTTATGCAGGGCGAAGGACAGTTGCTTCCGTCGCAGTTGTACTATGCCATGCAAAATAACGTAAGCGGCATCGCTGCACGCAGTATGTACCAATCCAGCAAACTCATTTCCTTTACCGGCCGCCTGAATTATGCGTACAAAGGAAAATACCTGTTGTCGCTCACCGGCCGTTCGGATGGATCATCGAAGCTTTCGCCGGGCAACAAATGGGCTTTCTTTCCCTCAGCAGCAGCTGCATGGCGCATCAGCGATGAAACGTTCATGAAGTCGCAAACCTTTTTCAGTGATCTGAAACTGCGGGTGAGCTATGGTATTGCCGGTAACGATGCGGTAGATCCTTATTCCACCATGAGCTATCTTAGTAAAATACCCTTTTCATGGGATGATACAAATGCAGCCATGGCTTACACCATTGGCGACCAGGCTGGTAACAAGGGACTTAAATGGGAACTGTCTGCAACCAAAAATATAGCACTCGATTTCGGTATCATCAACAACAGGATCACCGGTAGCATTGATTATTATGACACGCAAACAAAAGACCTGCTGCTGCAACGCACCCTGCCTACTTCTTCCGGTGTGAGCACCGTGGTGCAAAATATTGGTAAAACCCGCAACAGGGGTATTGAAGTGGGAATCAACACTACCAACATTTCAACAAGCGATTTCCGGTGGACCTCCAACATTGTATACTCCCGCAATAAAGAAGAAATTGTAGCGCTGGCAGATGGCAGCACCAACGATGTAGCCAATGGCTGGTTTATCGGCTCGCCGGTAAAAGTATATTACGACTATGAGAAAATCGGTATCTGGCAAACATCAGAAGCTGCGGAAGCTACGAAATTTGGTTACAAACCAGGCGATATCAAAGTGAAGGACCAGGATGGAAAAGGAACGATCAATACATCCGACCGCGTGATACTTGGTGCGCAGGTGCCTAAATGGAGCGGTGGTTTCAATAACGATCTCCGTTACAAGAACTTTGATCTCAATATTTATGTTTTCGCCCGCATTGGCCAGTGGATCAACTCCGAATACGCAGCAAAATATGATCCGCAGGGATTGGAAAACAGTGCGCCTGTAAATTACTGGACACCGGAAAATCCATCCAACGATTACCCCCGGCCCAATGCCAGTCTTTCCAAAGACGGTACGCCTTTTATCAAAACACTGGGATATAAAGATGGTTCGTTCGTGAAAATCCGTAACCTTTCACTCGGTTATACTTTCTCCGCCGATGCTTTAAAAGCGCTGCGCCTGAGCAGTCTTCGTTTATACGTTACCGGTAAAAACCTCTTCACCTTCAGCAAGGTAAAAGACTATGACCCGGAAAGGGGAGGAGATCTGAGCAACCCGCTTACTAAGATGTATGTGGCAGGAATAAATGTTGAGTTCTAAATTTTAAAAAACGTAACAATGACACCCAATATAAATAAGTACCTCATCATATTGTGCCTTGCCGCCGGAAGTCTTGCCGGCTGCAACAAGCAGCTGGAAGAATACAATCCCGGCGGTACTACCACCGATGCCGTATATTCCACACCCGAAGGGTTTGAAACGCTGGTAAATGCAGCGTATACCTATAACCGTTGGTGGTATGGAAAAGAAGAAGGATACAGCATGTCCGAAATGGGGACCGATATCTGGACAAGCGGCACCGGCGATAAGTATCCTGATATGACCAACTACAACAACCTGCAGGCCAGCAATTCCGTGATGAGTGTTTTATGGAAACAGCTGTATGCCGCTATTAATTTGTGTAATGCAGGGATCACACGTATAGATGGCGCCGGGTTAACGCCGGAAAGAAGAGCCGTGCGCAGTGCTGAGTTGCATTTCCTCCGTGCCTTTTATTACTGGCATATCGTGGAAACATGGGGGCCTGTCCATTTTACCCTTACCGAAACATCTGGCGTAGTAACTACCGCCAACCGTACACCGGTGGATACCTTCTATGCACAGATTTTCCGCGACCTGGGCGAGGCGGTGAATAACCTTCCTGCTACCACGTCTGACTATGGCCGTGTAACTAAACCCGCTGCTGAAGCCTTTCTCGCCAGGATGTATCTCACCCGTGGCATGAACCAACAGGCCGCCGACCTGGCAGAAAAAGTGATCAGCAGTTACGGCTATACGCTGTTGCCCAAATACGCTGATCTCTGGCGAATGGATAACCTGCAGAATAAAGAAGTGATCTGGGCGGTAAATTATATGAAGAATCTCGTGTTTGATGATCGCACCGATGCTACCCTGTTTCCTAACGGACACTCACGCGGCGCCAATAATGCACACATGATGTTTGCCATGAAGTACGATGATCTGCCGGGTATGCAGCGTGATATCCTGAACCAGCGGCCATTTAACCGTTACATGCCTACGCTGTTCCTGTTAAACCTTTTCAACGAAACTGCGGATGCACGCTACGAAGGTTCTTTCAAACAGGTGTGGTATTGCAATAATCTCAAAACAGCACCTGCAGGTATGAAGCTGGGTGATACGGCTATCTATTGCAGCAAATATGTGCTGCCCGCTTCTACTAAATACCGTATATACGACAGGAATGCAGTGTATACAGAAAATGGCGGCGGAAAAGACCGCACCCGTTATGTATCCCTGGATAAATTTGATGATCCTACACGGGCATCCATGAACGAAGAGCAAAGCGCACGGGATGCATTTATTATCCGCCTCGCGGAAATGTATCTCATTGCAGCAGAAGCGCAGTTCAAATTGAGCAATTCAGCTAAAGCGGCAGAATATGTCAACGTGATCCGCAAACGTGCCGTCATCCCCGGACATGAAACAGATATGGTGGTAACAGCCGCAGATATGAGCCTCGACTTTATCCTCGATGAAAGGGCGCGGGAGCTGGCCGGCGAACAACTGCGCTGGTTTGACCTGAAACGTACCGGTAAGCTCGGCGAGCGGATTGCCTTGCATAACCCGGATGCCAATGCATATTTCCAGTCGTTTCATACGGTGCGGCCTATCCCGCAGGACCAGATTGATGCGGTAACTAATAAAGAGGAGTTTAAGCAGAACGATAAATATAACTAATGAAAATTCTCCAGATACTTTTATTATCATTATTGGGACTGGCGCCAGCCGGTCCCAAACCTACTATATTCATGATCGGTGATTCCACGATGGCCAACAAGCCACTGGAAGATAATCCTGAGCGCGGCTGGGGACAACTGTTTCCGCAATGCTTTGAAAAAGATATCCTCATTAAAAACTATGCGGTCAACGGCAGAAGCACTAAAAGCTTTATTGATGAACGTCGCTGGGATAGTGTATTAGCGCAATTAAAACCCGGCGACTGGGTGATGATCCAGTTTGGTCACAACGACGGGAAGATCAGTGATTCAACCCGCTATGCTGCCCCGGAAGGCGCGTATAAAACCAACCTGGAGCGCTTTGTAAAGGAAGCCCGTGCTAAAGGCGCACATCCGCTGCTCATTACACCGGTAGCGCGCCGCAAGTTTACGCATGGAGTTTTGGAAGATACCCACGGTGCTTATCCCGCAGTGGTAAGGTCCGTAGCGAATGCGATGCAGGTGCCGCTGGTAGATCTGCAAAAAAGCAGTGCCGCTTTGCTGGTAAAGGAAGGTGAAGCAGCCTCTCAGAAAATGTTCCGCACCACCCCTCCGGGACATTACAATACGCTGCCGGACGGGATTACAGATAATACCCATTTTTCTGCATATGGCGCTGCTAAGATAGCTGCTCTTGTTGCTGGTGAAATCCGGGAAAAGAAATTGCCGCTGGCCGCTTACCTGGAAACAACGCCTTTTGAAGGGAAATACCGCTATGAGCTGCCGGTAGTTTATGAACCGCATTTCAGGAAAGATACTTTTACCATCACTTCTTTTGGTGCTAAAGCAGATGGCATTACGCTCAACAGTAACGCTATCAACGAAGCTATTAGCACCTGCAGCAATAAAGGGGGCGGGGTAGTGTTAATACCATCCGGGCTGTGGCTCACCGGGCCGGTGGTGCTCAAAAATAATGTGAACTTCCACTTAGCGAAGAACGCGGTGCTACAGTTTACCACCGACTTCGACCAGTATCCGCTTATCAGCACTACATATGAAGGGCTTGCGGCGGTACGTTGCCAGCCGCCGGTTTCAGCAAATAACCAGGAAAATATAGCCATTACCGGTAGTGGTATTCTTGATGGCGGCGGCGATGCCTGGCGCATGGTGAAGAAGGGAAAGCTCACTGCCACGCAATGGGACAAACTGGTTGCTTCCGGCGGACTGGTGGGGGAAGACAGTGCTACCTGGTATCCTACCCGGTCATCTTACCTGGGAGCGAAAGCCAGCCTGCCAGGCGTAATCAAGCCAGGCAGTAAAATTGAAGACTACGCCGGCATCAAAGATTTTCTCCGGCCCAACATGGTGAGTATTGCCTCCTGTAAAAATGTATTGCTGGAAGGAGTTACCTTTCAGAACTCACCGGCATGGTGCCTGCATCCGCTGCTTTGTGAGAATATTACCCTGCGTGGTATTTATGCCAAAAATCCCTGGTATGCACAAAATGGCGACGGGGTGGACCTTGAATCATGCAGTGGCGCACAAATCCTCGACTGCACCTTTGATGTAGGCGATGATGGCATCTGTATTAAATCCGGCCGTGATGAGCAGGGACGTAAAAGAGGCAAGCCCACTGAAAATGTAGTGATACAAAACTCTACCGTATACCACGCGCATGGCGGGTTTGTAATAGGCAGCGAAATGTCTGGCGGCGCCCGGAATATTTATGTATCCGACTGTTCGTTCCTGGGCACCGACATCGGGTTGCGTTTCAAAACTGCCCGTGGTCGAGGCGGCATCGTGGAAGATATTTATGCGGCCAATATAAACATGAAAGATATCCCCGGGGAGGCCATCCTGTTTGATATGTACTACGCTGCAAAAGACCCGGTGCCGCTGGCAGGGGAAAAGAGAGTGGCTCCGCGTGTGGAAACGCTGCCAGTTACCGAAGCAACACCGCGGTTCCGCAATTTTTATATTAATAACGTAACCGGCAATGGGGCAAAGAGAGCAGTGTTCATACGCGGCCTGCCGGAAATGCCGGTCAGCAATATCCACCTCAGTAACCTGGTGATCAAAGCCGATGAAGGCATACAGTGCCAGGAAGCTGAAAACATACACTTCAAAAATGTGTATCTTCTTACCGCTTCCGGCAAAGCGGTGCTGGATACCCGTAATACAAAAAACATTACAACAGACAGTTGCCGTTACCGTGATACTAAAACCAAATCAACAGAAGACCATGCGTTTTAAAACATCAATACTATTCGCCGCACTGTTGCTCACTGCTACACTTTCACAGGCCCAAACCGGCGCGGCCGGCATGGCGGCTACGGTCATGCGTATATGGAAAGACTCACTGGAAATGCAGCCCGGCAGGCCGGTTAGGTGGTCGTACGACCAGGGCGTGATCCTCGAAGGATTTACCGGTCTGTGGAAAAGAACAGGCAACCAGGAATATTTCCGGTACATACAAAAGAGCATGGATCATTTTGTGGACGCTAACGGTAACATCCATACGTACCAGCTCACGGATTACAATATTGATAACGTTAAAAACGGCCGGATACTGCTAACGTTGTATAAAGCCACTAAGGACAATAAGTATAAGATTGCTGCAGATCACCTGCGGGAGCAGCTACGCGGACAACCGCGCACTAACAACGGCGGCTTCTGGCATAAGAAGCGCTATCCTTACCAGATGTGGCTGGACGGGCTTTACATGGGAGAACCTTTTTATGCTGAGTATGCCGTGCTTACCGGTGAAAACAGCGCCTTCCGTGATATTACCCGTCAGTTTGTACTCATGGAGCAGCATGCACGGGATTCCCGTACGGGCTTATTATATCATGCCTGGGATGAATCAAAGGAACAGCGCTGGGCCAATAAAACCACGGGGCAGTCGCCGCACTTCTGGGGCCGCGCAATGGGCTGGTATGCCATGGCGCTGGTAGATGCGCTGGAATATTATCCGGCCGGTGATCCTGGCAAAGACAGTCTCATTGCCATTTTAAACCGCACCGCTGCCGCCGTGAAAAAATACCAGGATGCCAAAACCGGTTGCTGGTACCAGGTGCTGGATAAAGGCGACAGCACAGGAAACTACGTAGAAGCCTCCGCTTCCTGCATGTTCGTATATGCGTTGGCGAAAGGCATGCGTTTAGGCTACCTGCCGGCTAGTTACCGTGGAGTAGCACAGAAAGGATACAAGGGAATCCTGAAACAGTTTATCCGTAAAAATCCGGAAGGAGATATCACCCTGAGCGGTACGGTAAGCGTAGCAGGACTTGGCGGAGATCCCTACCGGGATGGCAGCTATGCCTATTATCTCAGCGAAAAAGTAATTGATAATGATCCTAAAGGCGTAGGCGCGTACATTTTAGCTGCCAACGAAATGGAAATGACGACTAAATAATGCGGATATGAAACTTTCTAAAGAATTACTGGCACGGCTGCACGAAAATCATGGACTGCAGGTTCCGACGGAAGAATGTTTTACGCTGCCGGAAAAGGTGCTGCAATTTGGAACAGGCGTATTGCTGAGAGGACTGCCCGGTTTCTTCATAGATAAAGCCAATAAACAGGGATTGTTTAATGGCAGGGTAGTGGTGGTGAAGTCAACAGATAAAGGCAGTACCGCTGCTTTCGATGAACAGGATAACCTTTATACACAGTGTATCCGGGGCATTGATGGCGGTAAAGCGGTATCGGAAAATATTATCAATGCCAGTATCAGCAGGGTGCTCACAGCCGCTACCCAGTGGAACGATATTATGGACTGCGCTGCCAGTCCGCATATGCAGGTAGTAATATCCAATACCACCGAAGTAGGTATTGTGTATGTGGAAGAAAGTATTCATGCAACGCCGCCGGCATCCTTCCCCGGTAAATTGCTGGCCTTCCTGTATCGCCGTTATCACCATTTTAAGGGAGATATCACCAAAGGAATGGTGATTATTCCTACAGAACTGATACCGGATAACGGCAGCAGGCTCCGGGAAATACTGTTGCAGCTGAGCACCTTTAACCAGCTGGAAGAAGGATTTGTACACTGGCTCGTTAACAGTAACTACTGTTGTAATTCATTGGTGGATTGCATTGTACCTGGTGCGGCCTACCTGGCAACCGGTTATGAAGATGATCTCCTGATCATGACAGAAGTATACCGCTTATGGGCCATTGAAACCAGCAGTGATCATGTGAAGAAGATATTATCCTTTAGTGAGGCAGATGCCGGGGTGGTATTATCGCCCGACATCAATGTATTCCGCGAACTGAAGCTCCGGTTGCTCAATGGGACACATACGCTTAGCTGCGGACTGGCCTTCCTGGCTGGTCACGATACGGTGAAGGCGGCCATGAATGGTGAGGCAATGGCTGCCTATATGGAAGGACTGATGATGCATGAAATTATACCTGCTATAACAGATATCCATATACGAAATGATGCGGCCATCCGTTTTGCCGGCGCTGTACTGGACCGCTTCCGCAACCCGGCGATCGAACACCGGTGGTTAAGCATTTGCAGTCAGTATACGGCGAAATTGAAAATGCGGGTACTGCCGGTGCTGTTGCAATATCACCGGCGTACAGAACATGTGCCTGCGTTGATAGCGCTGGGTTTTGCTGCGCATGCGTTATTTATGCGTGGCGGCAGTAGCTATACCATCACGGATGAGCATGCCGCCTGGTATGCGGCGCAGTGGCAGCAGCATACGCCGGAGGAAGTGGTGAAAAATTCTTTCAGCAACGAGGCGATATGGGGCTGTAACCTCACTGTCATTCCCGGCTTCGCACAGTTGGTAACTACGATGCTGAAAGCGTTAATGGAACAGGGGGTAGCTGTTTATCTTGAAAAAATAGCAGGAGAAATAACGGTATCGTAAAAAAAACAAGGACAGATAAATGAAGCAGAAAGTATTAAAGGTGCATCCACACGATAATGTGCTGGTAGCACTGCAGGATCTGGAAAAGGAAGAAATGGTGGAATATAACGGCGCCGTATATACGATGCAGGAAAAGATTCCTGCCAAGCATAAATTTGCGGTGGCGTCCATGAACGAAGGAGATGCGATTTACATGTACGGTGTGCTGGTAGGTCGTGCGCAGCGCACTATCAGTGCCGGCAGCAGGATTGCCGTGGAAAATGTGCATCATGCAGCTAGCAGCTACGAGCTGGCTGCCCAGCGGAAAACCACCTGGCAACCACCGGATGTTTCCCGCTGGCAGCAAAAGACTTTCATGGGGTATCACCGTGCCGATGGGAGCGTAGGTACGGCTAATTACTGGCTGGTGATCCCATTGGTGTTTTGTGAAAACAGGAATGTGGAAGTATTGAAAGAAGCGCTGCTGCCGGAACTGGGATATGCCCGCCCGGGTAAGTATGCTGCCTTCACACGTTCACTTGCCGCAAAGCAGCAAACCGGCGCCAGCCCTGCACAGATCCTCGAAACCGTGTATACGGAAGAGGCACCGGGAGCGCAGCATAGCCGCGTATTTGAAAATGTGGACGGCATTAAATTCCTGACACATGATGGCGGTTGCGGTGGTATCCGCCAGGACGCGCAAACGCTGTGCGGCCTGCTGGCAGGATATATCACCCATGCTAACGTTGCCGGTGCTACGGTGCTGAGCCTGGGTTGCCAGAATGCGCAGATCAGCATGTTGCAGTACGAAATCAGTAAGCGCGACCCCGGTTTTTCAAAGCCGCTGTATATACTTGATCAGCAGCAAACAGGCGCAGAGAGCCAGTTGATCGCTGATGCCGTCCGTCAAACGTTTGCCGGCCTGATGATCGCCAATCAATGTACCCGGCAGCCGGCGCCATTAAGCAAGTTATGCATCGGGCTGGAGTGCGGCGGCTCGGATGGCTTCTCCGGTATCTCTGCCAACCCCGCTATCGGCTATACGTCCGATCTGCTGACGGCCCTGGGCGGCTCCGTTATTCTTGCTGAATTCCCCGAACTCTGCGGAGTAGAACAGGAAATGAGCGACCGGTGCCGCAGCGTGGAAGACGCCACCCGGTTTATCCGGTTGATGCGTACCTATCAGCAGCGTGCAGAAGAAGCAGGCTCCGGGTTTGATATGAATCCATCTCCCGGAAATATAAAAGATGGCCTGATTACCGATGCCATAAAATCGGCGGGGGCAGCCAAAAAGGGAGGCACTTCTCCTGTAGCCGCCGTACTGGATTACCCCGAAAAAGTGCAGCTGCCGGGATTAAACCTGCTTTGCACGCCCGGTAACGATGTAGAATCCACTACTGCGGAAGTGGGCAGCGGCGCTAACGTGGTACTGTTTACCACGGGGCTGGGAACGCCCACCGGCAACCCTATTGCACCCGTGATCAAACTGTCCAGCAATACAAAGCTGTACCAGCGAATGAATGATATCATTGATATTAATACCGGTACTATTATAGACGGTGAAGAAACCATTGCTGAAGCAGGAGAACGTATACTCGACTACGTTATACAGGTGGCCAGCGGCGCCATTACTGCAAAATCTGTCCTTAACGGCCAGGATGATTTTATTCCCTGGAAAAGAGGGGTGTCATTGTAATACTTAAATATTTTACGGATGAGAAAAAAATTCATGGATGAAAATTTCCTCCTGAATAGCGATGCGGCAGAAAGGCTCTATCACGACTACGCCAGGGATATGCCCATCATCGATTACCACTGTCACCTGCCGCCCGCGCAAATAGCTGCGGACACGAGGTTTGAGAATATCACACAGGCTTGGCTATACGGAGATCATTATAAATGGCGCGCCATGCGCACCAACGGCGTACCGGAAAGTTACTGTACCGGAAATAATACGGATTGGGAGAAGTTTGAACAATGGGCAGCCACCGTGCCCCATACTTTGCGTAACCCTTTATATCACTGGACACACCTGGAACTGCAACGCTATTTCGGGGTCGCTGATATACTGAATCCGGCCTCTGCAAGGCAGATCTATGATACCTGCAATCAACTGCTGCAAACGCCGGAATACAGCGTGCAAAACCTGCTGCGCAGCAGGAACGTATCGATCGTTTGCACTACCGATGATCCGGCCGACAACCTGCAGTATCACCGGCAGTTGAAACAGGAGGGTTTTGAAATCCCCGTAATTCCCGCTTTCCGCCCCGACCAGGCCATGAATGTAGAGGTGCCGGAAGTATATAATCGTTACCTCGAAAAACTGGAGCAGGCAGCAAATTGCAACATCAATACCTATGATGACCTGTTACAGACCTTGAAAAGCCGGCATGATGTATTTGCCGCGCATGGCTGTAAAGTGTCTGATCACGGTATTGAGGAAATTTATGCAGATGATTTTCTGGAGAAAGATATCCGGCAGATCTTTTTGAAGATACGCGGTGGTCAGTCGCTCACCTACACCGAAATCCGGCAGTTTAAATCGGCGTTGCTGCTGGAACTGGCGCTCATGGACTGGAAAGCAGGATGGGTGCAGCAATACCATCTTGGCGCGCTGCGGAATAATAATTCCCGCATGATGCGGCAGCTTGGACCCGATACCGGCTGGGACTCTATAGGTGATTTCTCCCAGGCACGTGCGCTGGCTAAATTCCTCGACAAACTGGATAGCCAGGATAAACTGGCCAAAACGATCATTTATAATCTGAACCCGGCCGATAATGAACTCATGGCTACCATGACCGGCAACTTCAACGACGGTTCTGTAGCGGGGAAAATACAATTCGGCGCTGCCTGGTGGTTCCTGGATCAGAAAGACGGCATGACGAGACAAATGAATGCACTCTCCAATATGGGATTGATTTCCCGGTTTGTGGGCATGCTTACGGATTCCCGCAGCTTCCTTTCCTATCCGCGCCACGAGTACTTCCGCCGCCTGCTCTGTGATCTTTTCGGTGAAGAAATAGAGCGGGGCGAAATCCCGGACGATATCGATGCCGTAGGAAAGATCATACAAGATATCTGTTACGGCAATGCCAAATCATATTTTGGCTGGTGATTCAAAGGAGTAGAAAGTTCGGCAAACTTTTTTTAAGGCTACTGACATAGGGTTGTCACAACCCTGTGTTTCCTTTGTATTGTAAACAAAAAAATACAACACTCATGGAAAACAACACCTTATCTGCCGCAACTACTACCACCGTTATTACGCCTGATCAGTTACTGAAACACTGGCAGGGCCACCGCGCATTGACCCGCCGGATGATCGAAGTATTCCCGGAAGATCAGCTGTTCACCTTCAGCGTGGGCGGTATGCGACCCTTTTCTGTTTTGGTAATGGAGTTTTGCGGAATGGCCTTTCCGTCCGTATATGGCGTTGTCACCGACGAATGGCTGGGTATCGATGTATTGCTGAAAGATGCCGGCGTGTCGGTGGCCCCTACTACCAAAGCGGAGCTGCTGCAACTCTGGGATGTGATTACAGAGAAACTCAACGAATGGTGGCCTAAAATCCCGGTGGAAGCATTTCAAAAAGAGATCACTGCCTTTGGACAGTATGAAGGTAAATCCATCAGTATCCTGTTTTACATTTTCGACAATGAAATTCATCACCGCGGACAGGGGTATGTATATCTCCGCGCCCTCGGCATAGAGCCTCCGGCTTTCTGGGACAGGGATCAGAATTTATGATCTGGCGGCATTAAACTTTTCCCGGTATTCAGAAGGGGTCATTCCCACCGTTTTGCGGAATACCTTTCTGAATGCCTTGGGATCGTTGTAGCCCGAGTTAAAGATGACTTCCGCCATTTGCTGGCCGGTTTGCTCCAGCAGTTTTTTGGCGGCTTCAATCCGGGTAAATTGCAGGTATTCAATAGGGGTTACACCGGTTACCTGTTTAAATCTTCTCACAATATTTCTCCTGCTGGAAGGGATGTCCCTGATCATTTCTTCAATTGTACCCACATCCTGGTAGCTGGTTTCAATTCTTTGCTGCGCTGAGGCTACGAGGTCGTCGTGGTGATTACGGGCAGGCTGAAAGGTGCTGAAATAGGATTGTTTGTCGCGGCCCATATCCACGGCAAAAATTTTAGCGGTCTTTATCGCTATTTCAATGCCGCAATGAACTTCCAGCAGGTGAAGCAGCAGGTGGAAGGTAGAAGTGGCGCCACCGCTCGTGTAAATGCCGGAATCATGGGTAACTGTTTTATCCGATAACAGGTTCACAGCCGGGAAAGAAGAGGAAAATTCCCTGCAGGCATCTACATGGGTGGTGGCTATTTTGCCATCCAGTAAACCGGAAGCCCCCAATAAAAATGCGCCGGTACAAAAGCTGGCGATTTCAGCGCCGTTTTTATATTGTTGTTGCATCCAGGGAAGATAAGCCCGGTTTTCTATGATCGACTGGCGGATATCATCCGTAGTAAAAGAGGGTACCAGCACCAGGTTGAAAACGCCTGCTGCATCTGTATGTTGCGACGCATAATCCGGAAAGGCGGCTGCCAGGTGTTCCGTTTCCGGAGTATGTACCAATGTTATTCTGAAAGGTGCAGGCTCACCGTTTTTATAGTAAATCTTATTGACGGTGTCCAGTACATCTGTTATGGCAGCCAGGCTTAAAAGCTTGTAGTGGCGTATAAGCAGGATCCCAATCTGTAGCATATGGTTTTCAGTTTTTAGTTATCTACTCAAACATAACGAATTTGGCGCAAATACCCCCTAATATTGACTCTATCAGCATCTATCCGGACAAAAATTAAGAGGTACCTTACCGTTAGTTTGAGAACCAAAAAAAATAATTTATATGGAAACTGTAAGCACCCGGATGCAGGGCATCCTTCCACTATTTGACCTGCACACAGAATTTTTTCCAAAGGTACTGGATGGAATTACTGATGAAGATGCGCATAAAAGACTGGACACACCCGCCAACCACGTTGCATGGCTCGCCGGCAGCCTGGTACAGCAGCGGTTCGAACTGGCCGGTTTGCTAAAAGTGGAAGCCACATCTACGGCGAATGATCTTTTCAAAGATTTCCAGGGAATAAAGGACTCACAGCAGTATCCATCTCTCGAAATTTTTAAAAAAGACTGGCAGAAAATTTCCCCGTTGTTAAAAACAGCACTGGTAAATGTAACGGATGAACAACTGGATCATGTGCTGGAATTTCCCGGCATGAAAATGTCGCTCTGGGACCTGCTCACTTTTAATATTTACCGGGAAGCCAATTGTATCGGGCAAATTGCCTTGTGGAGGCGGCTGTTGAAATACGAGCCGATGAAATATATGTAATCAAAATTATTACAATGGTAGAAGTATTCGTAACGAATGTAAAACGGGTAGCAGCTGCGAAAGAAATAGTTGCGCTGCTGCTCCGTAATTTTCCGGATAGTAAAATCAATTTTGATCTTGAAGACTGTGATAAAGTGTTACGGGTGGAAGGAGAGAATTTTCATCCCGGAAAAATAATGATGCTGGTAAATGAAAATGGATTCCAGTGTCAGGTAATGGAAGATTAGGAGCCGTCTGTTAAGACGGCTTTTTCTTTTGTAAGCAACAAATTTCTACTTTGTGAGGATTGTAAGGTTTTTCTTATCATTGCTGGTCATGGAAAATATTACATTTATAAGCAGATTAAAACAGCAAATATGGAAAACAATCATGCAGAAGAGAAGTTAGCGGCCCTGGGACTGGAACTGCCGCCAGCCCCATCGCCATTGGGTGTTTATAAGCCTTGCCTTATCGATGGCAAATACCTGTATCTCTCCGGTCATGGTCCTGTACAGCATGATAAATCACTGATCATCGGACGGATTGGAGATGCGCTGGATATGGAACAAGGCAAGCTGGCAGCAAGACAGGTAGGATTAACCATGCTCTCTACCATTAAAACGCATGTGGGCAGCCTGGATAAAGTAAAAAGGGTGATCAAGGTGCTGGGCATGGTCAACTGTACACCCGACTTTGAGCGGCATCCCTACATCATCAATGGCTGCAGCGAATTATTTGCTGCGGTATGGGGCGAAGAAAATGGCGTAGGAGTGAGGAGTGCCGTGGGTTTTGGCTCCCTGCCGGATAATATTCCCGTGGAAATAGAAGCTTTGTTTGAACTGTATTAAACATTTGGATATCTGCGAACTATGTTTATAATAGATGCACATTTAGATCTCAGCATGAATGCGCTGGAATGGAACAGGGACCTGCAACAGCCGGTAACCGCCATCCGTGCGAGAGAAGCCGGCATGAACGATAAACCCGACCGTGGCAAAGGGGTGGTGGCATTCCCTGAACTACGGAAAGGTAACATCGGGTTGGTAGTAGCCACCCAGATAGGCCGCTATGTGGCACCGGACAATCCGTTGCCGGGATGGCACTCTCCTGAACAGGCCTGGGCCCAAACGCAGGGGCAGCTGGCCTGGTATAAAGCGATGGAAGACGCCGGAGAAATGGTGATGATCAAAGATAAACAAGGACTGGAACAACACCTGCTATTGTGGAACGATGGTACGCCCAACGACAAAAAGCCCATAGGCTACATCCTCAGCCTCGAAGGAGCCGACTCTATCGTGAACCTCAAGTATCTCGAACAGGCCTACAATAAAGGATTGCGCGCCATAGGCCCCGCACACTACGGCCCGGGGCGTTATGCCAACGGTACCGATGCCACCGGCCGGCTTAATGAACAAGGTAAACAGCTGATCCGTGAAATGGAACGGCTCCATATGATCCTCGACGCCACGCATCTGTGCGATGACGCCTTTTGGGACGCCATGGAATTGTTTAACGGAGCCGTATGGGCCAGTCATAATAACTGCCGCGCCCTGGTAAATCATAACCGCCAGTTCAGCGACGACATGATCAAAACGCTCATCCGGAAAGGCGCAGTTATCGGTGGCGCCCTCGACGCCTGGATGATGGTACCCGGATGGGTTCGTGGTACCTCCACACCCGAAAGCATGGGCTGTAACCTGGAAAAAATGATCGATCACATGGATCATATCTGCCAGATCGCCGGTAACTCACTCCATGTAGGCATTGGCACCGACCTCGATGGCGCCTTCGGTAAAGAGCAATGCCCTTACGACCTCGAAACAATTGCCGATATGCAGCAACTACCCGCACTCCTCACCAAAAGAGGCTACAGCGCTGAAGACATCGACAATGTGATGCATGGCAACTGGCTGCGTTTCCTGCGGGATGCGTGGCGCGATTAGCGCGGATTTTGTCTTTCTCGCTGATTATACTGATTAATTTGATTTTGTTTTTTGGATTTTATAAAGGATTAAGGGAGATAAAAGCGGATATATTCGCTTTTTATCTCCCTTAAATATTATTAATCAAAAAATCCAAAAAAATCCAAAAAACAAAATCAAATTAATCAGTATAATCAGCGTAATCAGCGAGAAAGACAAAATCCGCTCTAATCCGCTAATTTTATTAATTTGCGCGAATGAATTTTCTCGAAGTCTCAAACATCAGCAAGGAACTGCACGGCGCTTATATTTTAAAGAATGTCAGCTTCACACAACACGCATTTCAGAAAATAGTGATCGCGGGCGAAACCGGTTCCGGTAAAAGCACCCTGATGAAAATTGTGGGAGGCATGGCCCAGGCAGATGCCGGTACGGTGATGTTTGAAGGCAAACGTGTGAAAGGGGCGCTGGAAGTATTGATTCCAGGGCATCCCGGCACAGCCTATCTTTCCCAGCATTTTGAACTGAGAAATAATTACCGGGTGGAAGAAATTCTGTCCTATGCCAATAAGCTCACCGATGAAGAAGCCGCAGAGATCTACGACATCTGCCGGATTTCACATCTGCTCAAAAGAAAAACAGATCAGTTGTCGGGTGGTGAAAAGCAACGCATTGCTATGGCAAGACTCCTCATTTCTTCTCCCAGGCTATTTTTGCTGGATGAGCCCTATTCCAACCTGGACATGATCCATAAAAGCATCCTGAAAAAAGTGATCAGTGATATAGGCGATAAGCTCGGTATCACCGTGATGCTGATTTCCCACGATCCGATGGATATCCTGCCCTGGGCAGATGAAATACTGGTGATGAAAGACGGGGAAATTGTACAGCAGGGATCTCCGCAACAAATCTATAACCAGCCGGTGAATGAATATGTAGCCGGGTTATTCGGAAAATATAATCTCCTTTCCCCGGGGAAAGCCGCTGTGCTGGACGGATTGCCCGGCATTACACTGAATGGTAAAAGCATCTTTATCCGCCCGGAGGATTTCAAAATTGTTCGCGCAAAAAAAGATGCTTTGCCCGGCAAGATCCGTGATATCGCCTACTATGGCAGTTTCTTTGAAGCCGAAGTGGCGCTGGGAAATGAAGTGGTAACCATCAAAACCACGGATGCCGGCCTGAAAAAAGGCGCAGCGGTGAATATAAGCGTAGCGCCCGAAACCGTTTGGTATATCTAAGGTTTTATTCCCATGATCTTCTTGCCAGCAAACCCGTTGTAGGGCTTGTTTTGCAGCATCACCCAGGTCCTGTCCCAGGATACGGCGTAGTGTATAATCACCACTACTGCCAGCGCAATGCTTTCGCGCAGATAACCCAATGAGTATAATGCCCACGCCGCCAATCCAAACAGGAAAAGTTCAAGTAGCAGTCGCGCTACACCGGGAATAGCTACCGGCGCTGCCTTTGGATCGTTGGGGATGCGGAATACGCCCCACAGTACTGCAGCAGTGAGCGGAAACACCACCACCAGTACATAAGACCACCATCCGTTACCCAGGCGCCAGCCCCAGTAACCCAATATCATCAGCATTAAAATTTCCAGCAGAAAACGTACGGCTAAGTTGACAGGATGGGTATTCATGTAATAGTTTGTTCTAAATTAAATATTTTTCATTTATCTTAAAGCTCGCTGAAAAATTAAATCGTTATGAAAAGATATTTGTTCCTGTTGGGTTTTACATTGCTCCACGTAACCGGATCCCTGTTTGCCCAATCACCCATGCGTTTTGCGAAGGATGTTAATACCATCAAGGAATTTGATAAGATGTATGCGCCTCCGGAACATCCGATCCTGTTTGTGGGCAGTTCTTCCATCAGGAAATGGGACGACCTGGAAAGGAATTTCAGCAGCTATATAGTGCTGAACAGGGGAGTGGGCGGCGCCATTACAAACGACATCACCTATTTTGCCAACGATATTATCTTTCCCTATCATCCCCGCCAGGTAGTGATCTACGTAGGAGAAAATGATATAGTGGATGAGAAAGCCACCGCAGATTCCCTGCTGCAAAGATTTAAAGTGCTGTATACAACTATCAGAAGTAAACTGCCGGAAACACCGCTGGTGTATATTTCTATGAAACCCAGTCCTTCCCGGGTGAAGTACGTGGAGAAAGTGAAGCAGTCGAATGCACTGATCAAAGATTACATCTCCAAAGAAAAACATATCGTATACGTCGATATCTTTTCGCTGATGCTCGACAAAACGGGGAAGTCGCGCGAGGAGCTGTTTCTCAATGACATGCTGCACATGAATAAAAAGGGATACGCCATCTGGGAGAAAGCTGTTCAGCCTCACCTGTTAAAGAAGTAGAATAGCGCCGGAAGGTTTGGTATATAGAAAAAAAAGTATCTTGCCGCCTTATTAACACCTTTTTACAAAACATGATACTGGATACACTGCAGAATGCCCATCTTTACTACCGCCTGGGAGTTAAATTTATCAAGGCTTTTGAGTACCTGGCACAAACAGACCTGGCCGGCCTGGAAAAGGGGAAGTACGAAATCGATGGAAGCAATATCTTCGCTATTGTCAATGAATATGATACCGTAGACGCTTCCACGGAGCAAATGGAAGCGCATAAGAAGTACATCGATATCCAGTATATGGTGTCAGGTTCTGAACTGATTGGCCACGACTTCCTGCGTGAACAGGCGCCTTCCAAAGCCTATGATGAAACTGCGGACTACCAGTTGTTTGCAGAGCATCCGATGTTTTTCTCCCGGTTGGAAAAGGGCATGTTTGCCATTTTCTTTCCTACGGACCTGCACATGCCAAACATCAAGGTAAGCACGCCTATGCCGGTAAGGAAAGTAGTCATTAAAATAGCGGTGAGCCTGTAATTTTCTGACGGCCATTGACCGTTTATCTATTCTATTATTAAAAGCTGCACATATTTCCTAGATTTAGGGATGCGTTCTGTTATTTTTACTTTCCTGCTGATGCATGTGTTTGGTTGCATTATGGCCCAACAACTGCGTGTAGCCGTTGCCGGTGTATCACATGGGCATGCGGCTTTTATTCTTGGTCGCCCAAACAAAGGGGACATTCAAATTGCCGGCATCTACGAGCCTGATACGGCCGTCGCTAAATTGAGGGCCAGGCAATATCATCTTCCTGAAAATATCTTTTATACGGATCTCGGTAAAATGCTGGATGCGGTAAAGCCCGCTGCAGTGCTGGCATTTGGCTCCATCAAGGCCCACCGGGAAGTGGTGGAGGCCGCCGCACCCCGGCATATTCATATTATGGTGGAAAAACCGTTGGCTACTACCGTGGCCGACGCGGTGTATATGGACTCGCTGGCCCGCCGGTACAAAGTACAACTGCTCACTGATTATGAAACGAGCTGGTACCCTTCCGTAGCCAAAACCTTCCAGTTGCTGGAAGACAGCAGCTACGCCGGGAAAGTGAGAAAGGTGACGGTAAACGACGGCCACCAGGGACCTAAAGAAATTGGCTGTGGCCCGGAGTTCCTAAACTGGCTCACCGACCCGGTGCTGAACGGCGGCGGGGCACTCATGGACTTTGGCTGTTACGGCGCCAACCTCATGACCCATCTGATGAAAAATCGTTTGCCCGTATCCGTTACCGCGGTGGCGCGTCACTTTAAACCACAGGTGTATCCAAAAGTGGAAGATGACGCCACTATCCTGGTGGACTACGGCGATACGCAGTGTACCATCCAGGCCTCGTGGAACTGGAGCTTCAGCCGGAAGGATATGGAAGTGTATGGCGACAAAGGCTATCTCATTGCCGCCGATAAGAATACCCTTATTCAACGCAATAGTGAACGGTCGCCCGCCATCACACGCCGTATAACGGCAACGGATATACCCGTATATGAAGATCCGTTCAACTACCTGATAGACGTGCTGAATGGTAAAGTAACCATGCCGGCAGATGGATTGTATGCACCGGCTAATAATGTAATTGTGGTGCGCATCCTGGCGGCTGCCCGCGAGTCGGTCCGTACAGGAAAAACGATTAAATTCTGATCAAAAAGGCATATTGATCACTTTCCTGCATCCCCTGCCTGGAAATAGGGATCGCGCATTGCCTGCACCGTAAAAGCTGAAGGCGGCAATACCGCAGCCGGCCAGTGTGTAAACATCTCTGTTGTTGTCTTTCTCCCTCAGCTCCGCCGGGAGAAAGACAACGGCTCTTAAATAATATTTACCTGCCATATGCAACCTCGTGCGTTTCAATTATATTGAATTTTTTCTACGCCTGCGCTCTTTTTAGCCGGAAGAAATCGTAACTTAACTATGCAGTAAAAACAGGATAGGCGTGAACGTTATTCCAGATGAAAAACTGATATTATGAGATTTAACTGTTTCTATATCATTTTCCTCCACATAGGTATTCTTTTTTCCGGTATCAGCTCCATAGCCCAAACCCCTTCTTTCAACGACACTTATCAGCAGCTAAGCCGGTTTATGGATTCAGCCCTCGTGCCCATGAAGGGCGGTGCTACCAGCCTCGCTTTTTCACTGAAAGCAGAGGTGGATCATGGTGTGATCACTAAGCTGGATTGCTCCACCAATGTAGCCGGCAACCTGAAGCCCCGCCTTTTCAGGCTGGAAGAACTGGATATTAAATGGAATAAATTTACCGGGAAAAGCGGTAAGTATCATGTGATCATCCCGGTGTATTTTATAGTAGAGCACAACACCGGTAAAATACAACTCAACTCCAAAACAGAGTTCACCAACGGATTTTATTTTGATGACGGCGACCTGTTCGATAACAAGCCCCTGAATAATTATTACTTCTTAAAGCCCATTTACCTGCAACGCTACCTCTGAGGCAGCCGCATGCTGCAGCCGGTATTGGGACGGCGTAACGCCTTCAAACCGTTTGAAAAATTTAGTAAAATTGGAGTTGTCGAATGTTAGCTTGGTGGCAATTTCCGTCACCGTGAGCGATGGATTCTGTAACATCTTCCTGGCTTCTTCCATTAATCTCATTTCAAAAAAGTAGCACGGTGCATGACCGGTGTGTAACTTAATAGTATTGCTGAGATGCACCGGGTGAATATACAACTGGCGCGCAAAATCCTTGATATGATACATCTGGTCTATGCGGCCATCCATCACCTGGTCGATGTGTTCATTCACCGCAGCAATAAAGTCAGCAGTAATTGCTGCTTTCCTGGTCTGATATTTCTGAGGAAGTACGGGCATGGTATTTTATATCTTACCTAAAGATACTAAATCAGGTTATCATGTAACCCGTCACAACCACTTTAACATTTCTGAAAGGTTACCTTTTCTGCGTCTGTTGTATAAAGGTTAAATTCTCCTGTTATGCGCCTTTCACTCTATTACCTGGGTATACCCCTGCTGGCTCTGTGTGCCTGCCAGGGAGGTATGAACAAAGAAATGAGAGACTATGCAGCTACTGCTGATTCTACGTCTTTCTCCAACGACATCACAAAATTGAATTCCGCTTCCCGCAAAAGAGTAAAGTCCGCCGATGTGCGGTGCCGCGTCAGTGACGTGTTCCAGGCTACCTCCCGTATGGAGCAACTGGTAACGCGCCTGGGCGGAATTGTAGTGGAAAGCAACCTGCAGAATGAATCCGTACAACATTTCAGCGTGCCTTATTCCACCGACTCGGTGAAGAGTGTTCAGCTGTACACGCCCACTGCCAACCTCACACTGAAGGTACCAGTGGAACACCTCGACTCAGTAGTGTATTCACTCACTGCCACCGCAGGGTTTATTGATCACCGTGTGGTGAAAGACCAGGATATGACCCTGAAGTACCTGGCCAATGCGTTGAAGAATGAGCGCCAGGAAACACAGGAAGCGCAGCTTAGTAAGGTTACACCTGCAAAGAAAGGAACCACGCTGGATGTGGTGGAGTACAAAGACCAGAAAGCCGCTGCTGCCATCGACCGGCAGATGGATAACCTCGTAATCCTCGATGATGTGGCTTATTCTACTTTCACGGTGCAATTGTTCCAGCCACAGGTAACCGATGAGCAAGTGGTCATCAATCCGGACCGTGTAACCCGCGCCGGCTTTGGCACAGAGCTGTTGGTGGCCCTGCGCAATGGCGCTGAAATTTTCCGCAACATCCTGCTTTTCTTTATACAGTTATGGCCTTTCCTGCTGGCAGGTGCATTGGGCTGGCTGGCCTACCGCAAATTATTATTACGTAAGCATTAACCTGCAGTAAGGAACGTTCCCAGTATTTTATTGAACTCCGCCGGCCGCTCCATCATGGGCGCATGACCACACCTGTCTATCATCACCAGGGTGGCATGCGGCAGGTAACGCCTGAATTCCAGGGCTACTTCCGGCGGAGTAATTTTATCTTCCGTTCCCCAGATCAATAATGTTTGCACAGGAATTTCCGGTAGTATCGCCGCTACATAATTACGGTTGGCAGATTTCGCCATCCTTACAATGCAGATGCATTTCTGTGCATCAGTAGTAGTTTGAAATACTTCTGCCACCAATGCATTGGTAGCAACTGCAGGATCGTAAAAAGTGTAGGCCACCCGTTCTTTTATATATGCATAATTGCCCCGCTTAGGATAACTACCCATGCTGGTATTTTCATACAAACCGGAGCTGCCCGTGAGGATTAACCTGGCTACCCGTTCAGGAAAGCGGTGTGTGTACAGGATGGCTACATGCCCTCCTAATGAATTGCCCACCAGGATCACGTTTTGGAGCCCGGCCTCCCGGATGTATTGATCAAGAAAATCGACGAGGTATCCCAGCTGGTCGCCGGTATGCGCACTGTAAATCGGAAGAGGTGGGATGTGTATATCGTAATGCGGCTGAAAATGTGTAACAACGCCTTCCCAGTTACTAAGTCCGCCGAAAAGTCCGTGCAATAAGATCATGCTTTGTTTCATATCTTTTTTGATACAAAACTATTACGGGAAAAATTGGGCGGCCGTGATCTCAGTCACAAAAGTTACGGGTCCGGTCCAGGAGGAACAACCGTGCCCTGCTCAGCGCTTCCCGGCTGATATACAGGTACCGTGCAATATTGGTGAGTGATACTTTTTGTATGATGGCGGGGCGCCGTTCCAGCAGGAACCGGTAACGCTGCAGCGGACTTTTTAAAGAAAGGATGTACTGGTGTTCGGACTGCTGTTCCAGCAGTTCCTGGTACAGCTGCAGGTTTACATGCAGCAGGTTCATGTGCAGGTCGTACAGGGGCTGCAGCTTTTTGATATTTATTCTCAATATTACGGCGTCTTCCACGGCAATAATGCTGATAGCGGATGGCGCTTTTCTATTATAGCTTTCACAGTTGGCGAGAAAATCATCTGCAAAGCCGAATTTTACGATCTTCTCATTTCCTTCTTCATCCAGGATAGCGAATTTGAACATGCCGGATATAACAAAGGCGGAGTAGCGGGCTACTTTGCCGTATCTCAGGAAGGCGTCTCCTTTTTTTATGTGCTTTACGGAGGCAATGTTATCCAGCAACTGCCACTCTGCCTGGGTTACTACCGGGTATTTTTTCATGAGCCGGTCATACCAGGCGGGCAATACATGATCCATAGCGGCATTGTTTGCCTGCAAGATAATGATTCACCGTTATTTTTCTTTCCCAAAAAAAAGCAGCAGGGATACGTCCCCTGCTGCAGGTTGATGATATACTAGTTGTCTTACTTAGCCTGGTCCCGTAATGCTTTTATCTGGTCGTGCGAGCGTCTCAGCTCTGCTTTTTGTTGTGTCAGGAGTTCCTTGATGTAAGCGGGCAGCGTTTCATGTTCTATCGCATCTTTATAGGCCCGTTGTGCAGCGTCTTCCCCGGCTTCGCAGTTGGAGAGCACTGTTTTACGGTCATGGCCGGTGAATACTGCTTTTACATCCATCCAGGCACGATAAAGTTTGCCGCTGGCTGTGGTACCGGAGTCCATTGTTCCGCCGTTGGCCTGTACTTCATTACCGAGTGCATTTCTGAGCTGGTGACTTTCCGCAATCATATCGGTAAAAAGAGGTCTCAGATCAGCATTACCTTCTTCCAGTTCCTTCAGCGCTTTTTCATAACCTGCAATGCGATCGTTGTTGATGGCAATCAGGTCGTTCAATACCTCGTTAGTGGCAGTTGGTGTGATAGTTTCCATGGTAATTTTTTTTAGATGTACCAGGTATCCACCATAAAGCATACCAGTACCGGCAGGCAGTGGAATGATGCTACTGGCAAGGGAGAAGCGGTAAAGTGCTTTTAAAAGGTAAAAAAAAAAGTGTAGAAGCGTTTAATCATTCTGTGGCAGAACTTCGCAGATATTGCGGACAGAAATGTGGTACACGGCCGTTTCCTCAAAACGGGAGGCTACCACGATCTGCGTGCCGTTAGCGTGCTGGTCAAAAAGTTCCTGTACCAGCGCGGGGCTGTTATTATCCCTGGAAAGATGGGCCAGCAGGAGATGACTCATAAAAGGTGGCCGGTAGGTAGTAAATATTTCCAGGGCCTGTTTATTGGATAAATGTCCTTTCCCGCCCCGGATACGCTTTTTCAGGTAATAAGGATATCTGCCTTTGTCCAGCATATCTTCGTCGTAGTTCGCCTCCAGGAACGCTGCATGGCATTGTTGAAAATGACGGATCACGTGCTCGCAGGGAGCGCCGATATCGGTAAAGATCCCGATGGTCACCGCGTTGCCGGCTACAATAAAACTATGGGGCTCGGAAGCGTCGTGGTGTTTGGGAAAAGCGGTCACCGACAGGGTACCAATCTGTACCGGTTCATAGGGGTTAAACGACATCACCAGCTGTTCTTCCAGGGTGAGGCCGCCATGTATCATTGTCATGTTGGTAATATATACCGGCAGGCGGTATTTTTTTGCCAGCACAGTTACGCCCCGGATATGGTCGATGTGTTCGTGTGAAATAAATATCGCTTTTACCTTGCTCATGGTAAGTCCCAGGCGGGCCATCCGTTTTTCGGTTTCCCTGCACGAAATCCCTGCGTCTACCAGCACGGCTTCACTGTCGTTCCCGATGTAATAACAGTTTCCGTTGCTTCCCGAATTCAATGATGTAATAAATAGCGACATGTGGGCAAAGGTAAAATTTCAAGTCGAGATTTGCTGAGATGGGTATTTTAATATGCAACGTTGTTGCAGATTATTTTATTTGTTATATTTGTTTTATTATGTTTGCAGGACATAACGAACCTGATCCTGATGCTCTTTTTACGCTGGGGTGTTTCCCCTGAAATTTTCCGTATCGGCGGTTTTGCGCTGCGGTATTACAGTTTGGGCTTTATGCTGGCTTTTGTGGCCTCGTATATGATATTGCTGTATGTATTCCGGCGGGAACGGCAGTCGCCCGAAATGCTAAACCGGCTGCTGGTATATATCATCACCGGTACGTTGGTGGGGGCGCGCCTCGGCCATTGTTTGTTCTACGACTGGGCATACTACCGGGAACATCTTTGGGAGATCATCCTGCCATTTACCTTTTCGGGTGGTCAGTTTACTTTTACGGGCTACCAGGGACTGGCCAGTCACGGCGCGGCCATCGGGATTGTATTGGCTTCCGTACTTTTCAGTTACCGTTTCCGGGTGCCGCTTATGTGGCTGCTGGATCACCTGGCGCTGGTAGTGCCGCTGGCAGGTGCGTTTATCAGGACCGGCAATTTCTTTAATTCCGAAATTATCGGTACGCCAGCTACGCTGCCCTGGGCCGTGGTATTTACCAGGGTTGATGATATACCGCGTCATCCGGCCCAGCTGTACGAGGCGCTGGCATATCTCCTCATCTTTGGATGGCTGTGGTTTTTGTACCGGAATCGCCCGGAGCCTGGTAAACTGTTTGGCTGGCTGCTGACGGGTGTATTCAGCGCCCGCTTCCTGATCGAATTTGTGAAAGAAAACCAGGTGGCTTTTGAAGCTGGCCGCCTGCTGGATATGGGACAGTTATTAAGCCTCCCATTGATTGTGTTGGGTATTTATTTTTTAATTTTTTATAAGCAGAGATATGGATAGGGATGAGCGTATCAAGGTGTATATATTGACCGGGTTCCTCGGAGCGGGCAAAACCACTGTGCTGAATAGTTTGTTGCGGCAGTTCATCGGGTATAATAATATTGTGATTGAAAATGAGTTTGGAAAGGTGAATATAGATGCCGGCCTGATCACCGAAAAAATAGACCAGCTGTATGAACTCACCAGCGGCTGCATTTGCTGCTCATTGGATAACGATCTGCTGGAGGTGTTGGGAAACATCCTGCAAAAAGAAGAGCGGCCGGATCATGTATTTATTGAAACCACCGGTATTGCCGATGCAGGCAACATCATTGGTATGTTCCACATGCCCGACGTGCAGCGGCATTACGCGCTTACGAGCACCGTTTGTGTAGTGGATGCGGAAAATATTTTTGAAAGATTGCAACAGGTGCCGGAAGCCGGTAAACAACTTTCCTGTGCAGACGTAATCATCATCAATAAAATAAAGCAGCTGGCGCTACCGCAACTGATTTATCTTTCCCAACAGCTGGAGCAAATGAACCCGCTGGCGTTTATCACCACTTCAGAAGATGGGTCTGTTGCCCTGAAGGAATTGCAATTCCCGGAGAAGCCGGTAGGCGCCGCTGTTTCGGCTGTTGCGCCGGTGAAGCATCCGCATAAAGTGAACACGGTATTGTTTGAATCGCCGGAAGCCTTTGATCTGAACATGCTGGTATTTGTACTGGATTTTCATTTCAATGCTTACCCGGACCAGCTATACCGTATCAAAGGGTATATCCGGGTAAAGGACACGCCTGAAAAAATGCTGGTACAATCTACCGGGAAGTACCTGCACATACAACCGGCAGGAGAGTGGGGTACTGCCACTCCATCTTCCACACTGGTATTTATCGGGAAAGAATTAAAAACACCTACTATCCACCGGATACTCACACCGGCGCTGAGAAAATAATTTTATGGAAAAATCCGGTACCGGCATCTTTCCTGAAATTCATTGTTATGATCAGCGCCCGGAGTTTTACCACATTACTGATAGTCATCCTTACTTTACCCGCCACTTTCGTATATGCCTGGCCGTTGGCAAGCGCATCGTCCGTACCAGCGGCAACTATCCCTAATCTGCTGTTTTCAAATGGAGCAATGCCTCCTGCGTCTGTAGGCGGTCTGCCGCTTCCGGCGGGATTTACACGCGTGCCGCAACCGGCCGGCAGTTTTGGCGCCTGGCTGCGGTCCATGCCCCTGAAGCAGGATAACAAAGTATATCTTTATAACGGGCATTTAAAGGGTAATCAACAGGCACAATATGCCGTACTGGATATTTCTACCGGCAACAAAGACCTGCAGCAATGCGCGGATGCCGTGATCCGCCTGTATGCAGAATACCTGTATCAAACCAAACAGTTGGGAAAGATTGCTTTTCATGCCACCGATGGCACGCTGATGGATTACAACAGCTGGATGCAAGGCGACCGGTTTATGTTAAAACAAAACCGCCTGGTGAAAGTAAGAAAGGCCGCGGCATGCAGCGGGCCGGCCTGTTTCAGCAATTACCTCGAAACCGTATTCTCCTGGGCAGGCACCTTATCGCTCAGCAAGGAGCTACTACCGGTAAAGGATACACGTAAAATACTGCCGGGAAATGTGTTTATTAAAGGTGGTTCCCCTGGTCATGCAGTGATTGTAATGGATGTGGCGGAGAATGCTGCCGGTGAAAGAATTTTCCTGCTGGCGCAAAGTTACATGCCTGCGCAGAACATCCATGTACTGAAAAATCCGGGTGGTGCCACGCCCTGGTACCCGGCCGGATTTACAGGAAAACTGCTGACACCGGAATGGGTGTTCGATGCCGGGGAGCTGGCGCAGTTCCGCTAAAAAAATATGCCTGTTTACAATCTTTGTAAACAGGCATACACTTATTTAACCTGGTCAGGCATGTGGGAAATATTCATTTTCCACTTCACCATCTGCATATAATTTCAGGATAGCGTAACCGGGAGGCGTTTCAAAGTAATAACCTTCGCCGGCAGATTCCTTATCGCCTTTTTCCCACCAAAACCCGCTCATGGCGCCATTGCAGCAATAGCGTACGCCATTGTACACTGCGTTGTCGGAAAGATGATTATGCCCGCTGAGGCATACCTTTACTTTATCGCGGTGTTTGAAAAAGAGCGCTTTCAACCGCTGATGATCGGAGTGGCCGCCACCTACCAGGATGGGGGTAATTCCAAGGATCGGGTAGTGCGACATCAGCAGCGTAGGCGTTCCGGCAGGCAGCTTTTGCAGGTCCTGCTCCAGCCACTGGTACTGTTCTTCGTCCAGTGATATTTTTTCATTGTTGCCATCCAGGATAATGAAGTGCCATCCTTTGCGGGTGAAGCTGTAGTAGCGGTGCGGAATGTTGAGCCGCTTTACTACATAGTTTTTGCCATACATGCTGTCGTCTTTGGAGGGCGCCTTCCACCAGGTATCATGATTGCCGATACAGCTGTAGAGATCATATGATTTCAGAGTGCTGATGCATTCATCCCAGATCTGCCAGAGTTGTGTAACCCTTTCCCTTTTTACGGTATCGTAGGAGGCGTCGAAGATAGAGTCGCCGCCATTGAGAAAGAAGTCCACCTTTTTGGTTTTTATTTCCTCCAGGCATTTTTTAAATCTTGCGGGTGCGTTGAGGTCTTCACGTATATGCACATCCGTTATATGCGCCACGGTGAGTACCGGTGTACGTTTGCCGCTTGCAGCCGCCTTTACCGCGGCCGGTCCCAGCAGCGTGCCGGCTGCCAGGAGCCCGGTGTGTTTGAGGATATCTCTTCTGTTCATATTCATGTTTATTGCCAGTCGAAAATCTGTTTCAGTGCAGGATTCAGCGCTACCTGCGTATAGGGTACCGGGCGGTAGTAATACTTGGGCTCCGTGAACTTGCGCAGGTTGGTTTCCGTTACCAGGGTGCCGCCTGCAACGCCATTTTTCAGGTATACGGTTACGTTTTCCCCGATGCTGCCGGCTTTATAGTAAACCAGCGTGATACCGAGGGAATTCTTTTCTTTTTTATCTTCTGCAGGAATATCTGTGCCTTTATCTATCAGGATAATATCTTCCACGCCATCGCCGGTAAGATCAAATTTACCTAAGCCGGGGAAGTACATGCCTTCCGGGATTTTCTCCAGCAGTTTACCGGCATGCCATCTCATAAGGTCGTCATAGCGGTAACCTTCCATGGCGAACTCGATTCTTTTTTCGCGGCGTATTTCCAGCAGCACACCTTTCATGGCGCCGGTTACATCCGGGTATTTTGCGGCCTGTACGGGATCGGGGGCCGCATTGCTGGTGGCCAGGTTCAGTGCAGGCATACCGGCGCGTGCGCGCAGCAGGTTTACCGACTGATCGAGGTCGGTTTGTGTGAGCGTATTCAGTTCCGCTTTGGCTTCTGCAAGGGTAAGCAGGGCTTCGGCGTAGCGGTACACGGGAAAGTCCACGCTATTGGCAATCACATTGTCGTTGCTGTTAATATATCCCTTCAGCTGGTGGTAGCCGGTGAAGTTTTTATTCAGCCGCTGAATATACGGCCTGGTATCGCTGACGCGGGCGAAGCCCGGTCCTGCAAGGGTTTGGCGCATACGCGGGTCCCGGTTCTGGAATTCGGCTACAAAGGTTAGCTTATCATAACCAGGGATATCGGTGAAGCGTTTACCATCTTTCATCAGGTAGGTTTGTACCAGGTCGCGGGAAACGGATTGTTCATAATCCCCGAAAACGTTCCCGTTGATATTGCCGCCACGTCCTTTGTTCAAATCGTAAATATTGGTGAGGATTACTTCCTTGTTAAGCAGGAGATCCTGGCTGGAAAACAGGGCGGCATAATCCTGGTCGGGTTTACCGGTGTTGTAAATGGTAAAGTTGCCGGAGTTGATAATATCCTGTGCCTGTACCCGTGCGCTGTCGAGGAAACGTGCGGCGGTGCCTGCGAGGTTCAGTTCCGGGTGATATTTACGGTAGGTACCTTCAAACAGGGCAATACGGGCGTAGAGCATTTTAGCTGCCCACAGTCCGGGTGTGCCGGCAGGTACGCTGGCCCGGATGTGTGTAGTGGCAAACACCAGGTCGGCCATCATACTGTCTACCACCATGGTGCGGGGATCGCGGGCTTTGAGCAGGTCAGCATCGCCGGGATTCAATGTCCTGCCATACCAGGGAACATCAGAATAGCGGGCGATTTTATTAAAGTAAAACCGGGCGCGGTAATACCTGGCCAGCCCGGCATAATGATCTTTGATGTCCTGGGTAACAGCGGCCTTGTTGTAATTGTCGAGGAAGTAATTCACGTCACGGAGCCTGTTCCACTCCCAGCCGCTGGTAATGGTTTGAGAGCTGGGTGAACCGATCATGATATTTTTTATTTCCACAGCAGCAGTAGTAGCGGCGTTGTCGCTGTTCTGATCCCCGAGGTATTCATCGGTGCCTGCCTGGTTAAGAAGTCCGTTCACATAGAGGGAAAGGTCTTCCTCGGTTTTAAAGAACAGTTCAGGAGAAATAGCATCCTGTGGATATCGATCGAGGAAATCCTTTTTGCAGGAAGCGCTGATCACCATTACCCCGATAATTATGTAGCTCGTAAATTTTTTCATGTTGCAATGTTTAACGTTCCGGTTTTACAGGTCAAGATTTAATCCTACTGCATATTTGCGCTGGTAAGGATATGCCCATCCATAGCCATCAATAATGGATTCCGGATCCAGGTATTTTTTGATGGAGGAGAATTCAAAGATGTTTTCACCCGTTACGTAGATGCGTAAACGATTGATGTGATAACGCCTGGTGAGTGATGCAGGCAGGGTGTAACCCAGGGTGACATTCTTGATACGCAGGTATGCTGCATTCAGCATGTATTTGGATTGCGGAATATCCAGCCCTTTTTTATCATTGTTATCTGCGAGCCACGATTGTAACACCGGGAAGTACGAATTGGTATTGGCATCTGCCAATCCTGCTTTGATATAGGATTCGCTATGCTGTGCGCGGGTAGCTTCGTTGTCGGCGGTAGCCCGGTAATAGTCGAGGTTCCAGGGGTAAATGCTGGCGTATGGCTGTTGGTACGGGCCCCAGAATAAATAGTGATGCGGGTAGTAGTCCATTTTCCCGATGCCCTGGAGGAAAACCGAAAGATCGATGCCATTCCAGTTCATGTCGAGGTTTACGCCAAAGCGGTAATGCGGGCTGGTATTACCGATCACTTTCAGGTCTTTGGGATCTTTGACAGAAATACCCTGTTCAATTTTGCCGTTACCGTCCAGGTCTTTGTACTTAGGCCATCCTTCTACGATTTCGAGGGCGCCCCAGGGGATGATGGCAGATTGATCCAGTTTATTGATCTCATCTTTATTTTTAAAATAGCCATCGTTGGTAAGTCCCCATATTTCGCCGTAGGTTTGACCTTCCCAATACCTGGAGCCAAACAGTTGCTGGTCGTTCTTAAAACGGGTGATTTTTGTTTTATCATCTGATAAAATAACTTTTATTCCGAAGCCCAATGGTTTGGAAGCCACGTTAAAGTCGTTGCGGTAGCCGAGGCTCAGTTCCCATCCGCGGGTGGACAGATCGGCCACGTTTTGGTTTGGAGCGCGGGTACCCAGTACGGCGGGTAATTCCTGCCCTGCGGCCAACATGCCGGTGGTGTTACGGATAAAGTAGTCGAAGCTGGCCTGGAATTTATTCTGCACAAAGCCCATGTCGGTACCCACGTTGGTGGTGGTTACTTTTTCCCAGGTGTAGTTGGCCGGATCTACCTGCAGTGATGGTGCGCCGGTAACCACAGTTTGACCAGCATTGCCGCCGATCAGGTAGTCTGATTTTTTGGTGCCCAGGGTTTGGAGATAGCCAAAATAAGCTACGCTCTGATTACCCAAACTTCCGTAGGATCCCCTGAATTTGAGGGTGGAAATTACCGGCAGCGTATTCCGCATAAAGCTCTCTTCGCTGGCGATCCAGGCCGCAGATACAGAAGGGAACATTCCCCAGCGGTTGCTGGAAGGGAAGCGGGAAGACCCATCGTACCGGCCATTTGCTTCTATGATGTAGCGGTCTTTAAAAGTGTAATTAATTCTCCCGAAAAAACTACGGATAGCATACGAATAATATTCCGTACCCACCGCCGGATCACCACTGGTAAGCGCGATGTAGGGGAGGGAAGAAGAGATCAGGTTTTGCTTGGATGCATTGATCAGCTGCCACTCATAACTTTCCTGGTTGTAACCGGCCAGTAAAGTGATGTTGTGTACTTTGCCGAGGGTTTTGTGGTAATTGGCAAAGAGGTCTATTACATCATGACTGATAGTTCCGTTATTCTCCGTCACCGCGCCGTTACCACCTTCCTGGCGGACATCGTCTGGTCCGTAGCCGATCTTATATTTTTTCTGGTCGATGTGGTATTTCCAGAGTTCTCTTTTGATGCTGGCATCGCCGGTGATGGTGAGTTCATTGTTAAGGAAAGAAGCTACGCCGCGGATGATATCCTGGAAACCAAAACGGGTTTGGGTGTTGCGCCCTCCGTCTACCAGTTTGGCAGCTAAATTTCCTGCGGCGGTGTTGGCCCAGGTGCCGTCCGGATTTACGGCTACCTGGGTGGGTTGCAGGTAGTATACGTCCGTAATGTTATAGGCTGGCGCGTCGGCTTTTGTCTGGTAGATGTTCATATTATTATCTACCTGTAACCATTTGATAGGTTTGAGGCTGATCTTTCCACGTAATCCGTAACGTCCCCAGTCGTCTTTTGCCAGTTTATTCAACCCGTTTTCTTTGGTATAGTCGGCAGAGAGCAGGTAGCTGATGGGTAATTTCTTCGCTGTTTCTGCGCTTCCGCTGAGGGAAATAGCGTGATACTGGGAAAAATTATTTTTACTGAAGAAGTAATCATTCCAGTTGTTGCTGCCCATGTACGCCCATTTGGTAGGATCGCTCGGATCAACGCGGGTATCAGGCAGGGAAGGGTTTTCGGATCTTTCTTTTGCCCATTTATAATACTCGTCGGAATAGTTTACATAGTCCCACGGCGTATTATCGGTAGCTGTTTCCAATACGCGTGAGTAAATATAGGGATCGGTGATAGCGTCCGGCATAATGGTGCGGCGCGACATGGCGAAGTAGTTACTATAGCTGACGGTTTGTTTGCCGCCGGTGGTACCTTGTTTGGTGGTGATGAGAATAACGCCGTAGGCCGCGCGTGCACCGTAAATGGCGGCAGAAGCGGCATCGCGTAAAACGGAGATGGACGCGATATCTGCGGGGTTGATGCGTAACAGGTCGTCCATTACTGCGGCAATACCATCGATAACGATAAGCGGAGCAATATTACCGTTAGAAGAAGCGATACTGGCCACACCCCTGATGTTGATGGTAGGCGTTTGTCCGGGCCGGCCGCCAGGGTAGCTGATATTCAGCCCGGGACTGAGGCCCTGCAAGCCCTGCATCACATTGGCAATAGGACGGGCAGCCAGTTGTTTACCGGAGATCTGGTCGATGGCGCCGGTTACGTTCAGCTTTTTCTGCGTACCATAACCTACCACAATCACTTCTTCCATAGAATTTTTTGAAGGTTCCATGGTGATGGTAAGGGTTTCGCGGCCGCTGAGTGACACTTCCTGCTGATCAAAGCCTACGTAGGTAAGCACGAGGATGGCATTTTCAGGTACCTTTAATTCAAAGTCGCCTTTTACATCCGTAACAGTGCCTATGGACGTGTTTTTAAGCCTTACGCTTACGCCTGGCAATACCTCGCCGGTAGGATTCACTACGTGTCCTTTTACCAGGTTGTCTTTACTCACCACCGCCTCCGGGGCAATCACGATCAGTTTGTCGGACATTTTCCGGAAGTGAAGGGAGGTATTGTTGAGGATTTCGTTCAATACTTTGTCGATAGACCAATCTTTTGCATCGATGGATATTTTATGGTTTAACGGAAGATTATCATCGTTATAAACAAACCTGTAATGGCTGTTCTTCTCCAGCAGGGTGAGGGCTTTATCCAACTGCACCTGCGTGAGCTTCACTGTTATGGTGGATTGAGAATGTACCTTTGCGCTTACGTGTAAACAGGCAACGGTGACAAGCAGCATAGAAAGCTTCATAAAAATTAACAGTTTATACAACCTCCGGCCGGGCGGAAGCCAATTGTCCACTGTACTTTTTTTCATACATTTGTTTTGTTGGTTAATTAATTTGTTGATGGAAAGTTTACCCAATACAAAGCTGTTAACCGATATTTACACGGGGAATGGTGCGAACATTTCCCGTTTTTTTTCGGTTTTAAGCGGTCCTTGATAAATTAGTAATTACTCGTTGTTCAGACTGTCAGTTTGATTTTTTTACAGGTGAAGAAATGTTAGTCAATCCATATTTTGCCTTCTGCATCTTTATGCCATGAAAACGATAGGGTTGTTTCCAGGGCATTCAATACTTCTTCCAGGCTTTCTGATTCGAAAACACCAGTAAAGTAGAGTTGTTTTTTACGGTTGTCACTAAAGTTGATTTCCACCCCATACCACTGCTCCAGCATATATACTACTTTGTCGAGCTGCATATGTTTAAAGGCCAGTTTGTTTTGTACCCAGGCCGTTTCCGGAATGATGCTATCTCTTAATGTGGTGAGTTTGGTTTTATATACGACGACAGGGATATTTACTGTGGTGGTGTTTTCTGTTGTTGCGGCTGTTTGCGGGTGTACAGGCACTGTCAGTTTTTCGTTGGGCTTCAGCGATACTACCTGGCTGGAAGCATCATTCAGCACCACTTCCACGGAGCCTTGCACGAGCGATGCTACTGCACTGTCTTCCTGCGGATAGGCCCTTACATTAAAGGAAGTACCGAGTACTCTTACATTAAAGGCTTTCGTATGAACGCGGAAGGGGCGTTCCGCATCGGCGGTTACCATGAAAAAGGCTTCTCCTTCCAGGGTAACTTCCCGTGGCTGATGTGCGGCGAATTGTTGGGGATAGTCCAGTTTACTGCCGGCATTGAGCCATACCCTGCTACCATCGGGTAACAGCACCTGTGAGCGCATGCGTTTGTCGGTAACCAGCTGTGATAAAGCCGGTGGCAGTTTTGCTTTTTGTGTGTACCGCCAATATCCGCCCAGGGCGAAGAGCAGGAGAAGTCCTGCTGCGATGCCGCTGTACAGCAACCATCTGCGTCCGCCTGCGGGCGTTTCCTCATAGGGCGTAGTGTCGGGCAGGTTTTGCAGGCGTTGCTGGTGTTTTTCCAGTTGCAGCTGCACCTGCATTGGTGTGTATACTTTACCTGCCGGTGCCCAGTTTTGCGCAAACACTTCCCGGATGTAGCTGGCATCCGGGTATTGCTGCAGCAATTGTTCCAATGCAGCAGCTTCTTTTTCAGTTAATTCGCCGGCCATTTCGCGGGCCAGCAACGCATAAAGTTTTTCCTGATCCATAGTGTCAGTGAAGAACAAAAAGGCGCCTGTTTTAGTGTAGGAGGCAATTTTGTTCCTGCATCTATAAGAAGGACAAACTAAACAGTGAAAGTTCCCTAAAGGAAATCAAAAAAAAATTATGAGTCCAGCCGGAGGTAGGTTTGGGCGGTTTCGTCGGAGAGGTCGAAGCGGATGGCCTGGGATATTTTTTTAACGGCGATGGTGAGTTGTGCGTCTACCGTTTTAGTGGAAATATTCAGTAGCTCTGCTACTTCGCGGTAGCTGAGGCGGTCTTGTTTTATTAAGCGGAAAATCAGCTGGCAGCGGGACGGCAGGCTGCGGATGGCCCTTTCTATTTTTTGAGATACTTCGGCGGATACCATCCCGTTCTCTGCATCGGGGGCAATGGCCAGCATGTCTGTATTCAACGCATCCAGTGAATGATGCTGATGTCTTTTCTGTTGGCGGAGCGTGTTCAGGGAAAGATTTTTAGTGCTTACATAAAGGTATACCACCGGGTTTTGTACATGCGACAAATCATTCCGCTTTTGCCACAATGAAAGAAATACATCCGACACAATTTCTTCTGCCAGATGGAATGATGAAACAATGGATGCAGAAAAGTGTATCAGCCGGGCACATAATGCTATGTATAGTTCATTGTACGCCTGGATACTGTTGTCATAGCAGACCCTTTCAAAAAGCCCTTTTATCTGCTCATTTTCTCTCATGGCGCAAAAATATATAAATCGGAATAAGTCTGTTATTAAGTGTTTGTTACGGTTTTGGTTGATCCGGCATTCTTTTCATAACTCAATGGACAGCAATATATACATTTCCCCCGGTATTCCATGAGAGGGTTCATAATAAACGTTTTACTTATCTTTACCTATTAGCATGACCGATTCTCCATCCATAAAGTTATCTGTTCTTACCGGGAAAATCCAGCAGGCGCTTCAACAGGTGTTTGCGGAGCAAACTTATTGGGTAGTGGCAGATATCACCAATCATTCTTATTACCAGCAAAAGGGATATCATTATTTCGACCTGGTGGAAAAAGAAGAACATGCGGGTGGTATTGTGGCCAAAGTTTCGGCGGTTGCCTGGGGAAATGGCGCTATCCGGGTAAAGGAATTTGAAATTGTTACCGGGCAGCAGTTTAAGAACGATATTCACGTATTGGTAAAGGTATCTGTAGGATACCACCAGGTGCATGGATTACAGATCACGCTGCTGGATATAGATACCAGTTTTACGGTGGGATTGCTGGAGCAGCAGAAGCAGCAAACCCTGTTGCGGCTTACCACTGAATGCGCCGATTATATCCGTAAGTCGGGCGACCGCTACATTACCCGCAACAACCAGTTGCCGTTGCCTGCTGTGATCCAGCGGCTGGCGGTGATTACATCCGGCAACTCCGCCGGGTACCAGGATTTCCGGCACACACTGGAGCACAATCATTTCGGGTATACCTTTAAAATCGACAACTATTTCACCGTAGTGCAGGGGGAAACAAAAGCGGAGCTGGTGCAACAGCGGCTGATAGACATCTACCAGCGCGGGGTGCCATACGATGCTGTGGTAATTATCCGTGGGGGCGGTGCGCAAACCGACTTCCTGATCTTCGATACTTTTATCCTGGGCAGGGCGGTGGCAAAGTTCCCTATCCCCGTGATCACCGGGATAGGGCATCAGAAAAATGAAACCATCACGGATATGATGGCGCATACCGCCACCAAAACGCCTACCAAAGCGGCGGAGCTGATCATTGCGCACAACCGGTTGTTTGAAGAAGCGGTGGTCAATATGCAACAGAATATTATCATCCGTTCGCAGCAGTTGTTTTCCGCGCATTTCCAGGCATTATCTTATCTCAACAATGCCATCATTAACCAGTCGCGCACACTGCTGGCCAATCATAAAGAAGCGTTGCATGCGCGTAACAACGTGGTGCTGCATACTTCGAAGTCGATATTGCTGAACCGCCACCGGGAGCTGATGACTGTATCCAACGCGGTGTTATCCAAACCGCGGATCATTGTTTCCAACCGGCTGAATGACCTTAGCAATATGGTAGGTCGTTTCCGTTCGTTCAGCAGGCTATTTATTCAAAGCAAAAGGGGGCAGGTAGCGCATTACGACTCCCTGTTCAAACTGATGAGTCCTGCCAGTATCCTGAAACGCGGCTTTGCCATTGTATACCAGGACGGGCACATTCTTCCCGATGCAACCTCCCTCCAGCCGGGAAGTCATATCACGGTGCTGTTGCAGGATGCATCGCTGGAAGCAACTATTACTGAAAAAAATACTGTACATGAGCCAGGAACTGACATATGAAGCTGCCTATAATGAATTGCAGCTGATCGCTGAAGAAATAGAGAATGAAGCTGTTTCGGTAGATCTGCTGGCAGAAAAGGTAAAACGGGCGGCTATTCTTATTGAATTTTGCCAGCAAAAATTACGCGCCACCGAAACGGAGGTGAATAATATTATTAAACAGATGGAGGGGAATAAGTAAGCTTCTTACCAGGTAGCCATAGGGGCAAACCTGCTTCGCAGTGGCTTAGGACATACCTGGCGCATGCCTTATTCATGGAGGAAACACGGAGGTGATGTGGAGGTGACGTGGACTTGATCTGGGAACCTTCTGCTGTAAAGGATTTGAGGCCGGTGAAGCGATGGTGTTTAGACAGAAAAGCTGCCTTCTCCCTAGAAAACCTCGTTAATGCCAAAGTAAAAACCCTGCTGATCTTTTCCCCTGCCATAATCCAGCCGGATATTGACTCTTTTTTTAAACTCCCAGCGGTAGCCGATGCCATAGCTGACCAGTGACTGGCGGAATTCAAACTCATTGAAGCGGGGAAACACGTTGCCGCCACCTACCCATAGGGCCAGACCGCTGCGGTTGTAGATCTTCTGGCGGAGTTCCACCTGTGCGGCCACGTAGTTTTTGTCGCGGAACCGGCCTTCATAATAGCCCCGGAGACGGCTGGAGCCACCGGCTTCACCGAGCAGGCTCCAGGGAACATCGCCACTGCGTTCTTCTGCATACAGATCGGTGGCCAGTACGGCGCCTTTCCATAGTTGTTTGTACCAGTCGAACTGCAGATCCAGTTGCGAAAATACGGCTTTATTGCCCATGAACGAGGGGAAGAAACGGTATCCCAACCGTATATACATGCCTTTGTAGGCATTGGGAATAAAGTCGCGGGTGTCGTATACAATAAATGGGCCGGCCCCGATGCCGAGTACCTTTCCGGGAACCATCAGGGGTTTGCCGCCGGCAGTATCCAGTTTTTTGGTTTGTACGTTCTGGATTTGTGTGCAGAGGCCCACGAACAGGTTTCCGTTCACGTTGATGCTGAAGTCGGCCTGGAGTTTTTCTGTGAGCTGCACGTATTCCGTATAATCATCTTTGCGGCTGCCGGCTTCATAGCCGATGCCCCAGTATTTATTGGGCCGGGAGCTGAAGGAGGCTTTTAACGCCAGCCGGAACCGGTCGTGCGGAAATATAGTGGTGTTGCTGATGCCGATTCCATAAAAGCCGGTGAGGGCGCCGGAGGCGTACACGGCGGCGTTGGAAACGGGCAGCAGGGAGTCGTTTTTATCTGTTTTGTATTGTGCGGCCATCATTACGGCCAGTCCGAAGCTGGTTTCGGGAGTGTATACGGGGCCGCCGATGAAGCTGAGATCTACCTTCTTCTTTTTCTTTTCTACGTTGGTATGCTGGAGGTAATACTTGATGTTATCAAAAAAACCTTTGGGCGCTGAGATGGTGGCTGTTGAGTCTGCCGTGCTTTCCTGCTGGGCATACCCTACAGCAGGCGTAACCAGTAGCAGTAGTAGTAAAATCTTTCTATCCATGTATGACAATGGAATGAATATAGGACGATTTTCAGAAAATTGACGTGGGGGTATGCAAAAAGTGTGTTAAAACATATAACGGACAGCAGCACGGGGCTGGCCCGGCTGCTGTTGTTTTATAGGGGGAAAACAAATTAATCGATGAGCAATTGTGTCACGGCGGCGGTATTCAGGGCCCATTGCATGGTATACACTTCGTCGGCGTTTGTGTCGCTGGTCAGTTGTAATTGCTGGGCCTCCGCTTTGGCGGCTAACAGCTGGCCAATGCTTAGTTTGCTGTCCAGTTTTTTCAGGATAGCCTGTACATTGGCGGTGCTGAGGTCCTGTATCATCTGGCCATCGAAAGCCATTTCCAGCCAGATGATTTCCCGTGCGGCTACGTCCAGGACGCCGAATACGAGTCCTTTGGTTAATCCGCCCGTAACGCGCACCATATGATCCACGCAGGATGGGTCGTAGGCTACCCCTTTCGCGGATACCTTCATCGGGTGTTTGCTGTTCATCCATCCCAGTACCAGGTTCACGGCGATGGCGCCCTGGCTGTAGGCATTGCAGGTGAAAGTAACATATTGTGCGCCAGCCTTGGCCAATGCAGGAATGTCTATTTCAATGTATTCCGCTGTACCTACTTTTTCCGGTATCGAGCGGATATCCCCGCTATGGATACACCCGGTTGTTTTCAGATATTGGAAGGAGCAGGTATCTGTACGGTTGTTTTCGTAGGCAATACGGCAGCTCAGGTCCATATCTAGGTGCTGGGCGGCTAATCCTTTACCCCATTGCATGAACAGGATGATTTTATCGCTTTCCACTTTAAACCGGGTACCCATTAACGCGCCTGGCAGGTCTTGTACCTGTTCGCTGCGGTCGCCGATAGCCAGCGGTATTTTAAACAGCTCCGGTGCAATGTAGATGCTTTGAGCAGTGGTGGCCACTGCGGCAAAGCGTTTCTTCATGGCCAGGATGCAAAGGTCAGTTACTGCCTGCTGCATTTCCTGCAACTGCTCGTCTTCATAGATGTTCATCTGCCGGTTGGCAAGGATGCTTTTCCCAATACCTCCCAGTGGTTTTTACCGCACGGGTGGTGGATTTATCAAAATAATACCCTGCGTACATCTGTAAGGTCAGCAACAGCCGGGCCGGCACTTTATCCGTAATTTCCGCAAAGGCGGCGGTCACCGCTTCCGGTCCGAACCACAGCATGTTGGCAAACAGCGAGCGGGCAAAAAGACCCGGACGTTGTTTCAGCAGCTGCAGCGTGGTAGCTTCATCATAGCGCAAACGGTAGTAGTTCACCCGTTCCTGCCACACGGTATAATCCTGGCGGTAGAACCGGTCCATCAGTTCACGCAGTTTACCAAACCCTTCACGTTTGCTGAATTCCGCCAGGCGCAGGGCGCGGATGAAGCGTACCCACATCCCGCGTTGCGGGTGCATGGTTTCGCACATGGTAGTTATGTCCATTTCCAGGTTGTTCAGCCAGCGCGCGGCTATCAGTCCCTGCTGACGGCTGTATTTCAGTTTCAGGGCCGCAGCCGTTGATGCCGTTTGTACCGTAGGGTAAATATCCGGGCGGACCTGCCGCTGGTTTTTGGTTTTCCGTTTAATGATCACACCGGGTTTGATCAGCTGGAGGAACCCCGTATGTTTGTACCACAGGTAACGGAGTATATCCGTTGGCGTAGTAAACAGTTTCCCTGCCTGTTCCGCTTCATCTTTTTCGATCAGCACATCTATTACGGCTATTACGGTTTCTTTCATCCCGATTTTTACTGCTGGCAGCGGGAAGGTATGCATCAATGCCTTCAGGCTTTCCACCTGGGTAGCATCCAGTGCGGTTTTGGAGGTCAGCAGATCTTCCAGGTATTGGGCCGCCAGTTGGTCATCCCAGCGTTTCAGCACGCGGATCTTACTTCCCTGGCCTATGTTTTCCAGTTCGCCGGTTTCAAACGGTGTACCGCAGTAAGGACAGCCGTTATATCTTTCCAGCGGAAAAGTATTGGGAGGAATGATATGGCCGCATTGGAGTGTAGTACCAGGACCGTTAAATATATTAGTGAAATAAGTGACCAGGTGATCAACGAATGATTCATTGGTAGGCACCTGCCAGTTTTTTATCAGCGGGGTCCAGTTGGTGTTTACGCCCATCACTTCCCGGAATGTTTCCAGGATCGTAGCCTGGTAAGCCGGTGTGGTATGGTTCAGTGCATGCAGGAGATCTTCCGTTACGCCGAATCCCAGTTTAGCGAGATTGGCCACCAGCAAGCCGGCTGCAGGGGTGATCTGTGAGGTGTTTTCCTCCACCACTGTTTGCGGAATGTAAATCGCCTGTTGTGTTAATCCTGTTCTTAATAAAGTGTTCATTGTAATGGTATTTAATAATCAGATAATTTTGCTGCTGTTTATCCAAAAATGAAGTAAGCAACAATTGACCTCGATTCGTAAAGCAGGCTGGATTCGAACCAGCAACTCCGGATTGGAGTCTGGAAGTAAGTTTCAATTGACCCTTTGGTAATTTTAAAACTAGCGACCGGTGTTCAACCATTGAACTACTGCTTTCCCATCTTCTGCGTTAATTATAAATGTGCTTTAGGTTCGTGAAGTAACATTTATTTGACCGCTTCCGATGACACAAAGATGCGCATGTATCTGCGCAGTATAACTGCGCACTTTAATATTTATTGAAAAATAATTTTAAAGAGTTGGTTATCTGTGGTTTGTATTTCCTTCTTTCTAAAAAGAAAAAATACTACGCAGGTATAATGCGCAGTATTTTTGTTTCTTTGTACAAATTATTAGTATGTCCATCAATAAACTGGCGTTGATCCGGTACAAAGCCATTGATGAGTGCCTGCGTAACCGTTATCGTAAATGGACGCTGGAAGATCTCATTGAAAAAGTAGCGGAGGTGTTGTATGATCTTGAAGGCATCAGCAGCGGGGTGAGTAAACGCACCATACAGGCGGATATTCAGCTGATGCGCAGCGATAAACTGGGTTATAATGCGCCTGTTATTGTGAAGGACCGTAAGTATTATGCTTACAGTGATGCGGCCTATAGCATTACCAATGCGCCCATTAACAATGCAGATGTAGATAAAATGAAAGAAATAGTAGCGGTGCTGAAACAGTTTAACGGCTTCAGTTATTTCGATGATATGAGCGACATGATTGCCCGGCTGGAAAACAACCTGTATAAATCTACGGACGCACATCTCAACTGCATCCAGCTGGAAAATAACCATCGGCTGCTGGGCTTATCGCATATCAACCCGCTTTACCAGGCAATCCTGCATAAAAAAGCCCTCCTGGTAGAATATAAATCTTTTAAAGCCAGTAAAGCGCAGGAGTTTATCTGTTATCCCTACCTGCTGAAAGAATACCGTAACCGCTGGTTCCTTATTACGCGGAATAAACGCACCCCGCAGCTGGTTACCCTCGCGCTGGACAGGATCATCAGCATACAGGAATTACCGAAAGAGCAATTTATGGCCTGGGACGGAATGCCCTTTGACGAATATTATGATAACCTCATTGGCGTTACCAAAACGGAAAAAGATCCTGCACATAAAGTAGTGCTGCAAATTGATAACAAGCATGCACCTTATGTGCTTACAAAGCCGCTGCATCATTCGCAGGAAATATTAAAGGAAGATGAACAGGCCACCATCGTGAGTATCGACGTGGTGCTGAACTTTGAACTGGAGCGGGAAATCCTGGGATTCGGGGAACATATAAAGGTACTGTCCCCCAAATCCCTGGCTAAAAAAATTGCATTGCGACTGGCACAAGCCGCGCAGGAGTACGAATAACGCGTATGCCTGCACGATAATTTACCCGCTGATTTTATGATAGATGACTGTGTCAGAAGCCAGTTGTTGTAAACGGTAACCACCGGTATCCAGTTTCAGTTTGGGTAAAGCTTGCTGGAGTTGCCAGAGTGCTGCCGGTGTAAAGCCTGCCTGGTATACATATAACTGTTGCAGTTTTTTATTTTGCTGCAGCGATAATAATCCTTCTGCATTTACCGCCGTCCCGGCGAGATTCAGATACCGCAGTTCCCTGCAGTTGCCCAGCTCATTTAAGCCATTACCTTTAATGGCAGTATTCCTCAGATCCAGGCGGGTGAGCTTCTTCAGCTGACCGAGCACGGCCAATGCGCTGTCGGTAATGGCCGTACCGGAAAGGTCCAGCCAGATCAGTTGGTCCTTTAAGCCCAGCAACAACTGCATATCACGGTTGCTGAAGCCGGCGGCATTGATGGCGTCTACAGTGAGGTAATGACTGCCAGCGCCCACCGGCATTACTTTTACTTTTAGTGCTTCCAGGGCAGCCATCTTTTGTTCACTGGCCGCACCGGTATTTTCTTCCGGAACAAATTCCTGTTTATCCAGTGGGGTAGCGGGTTGCATTCCTTCCAGCACCGCCATGATCCGGGGCGTTTTTTCCAGCTCTTTTACTGTTTTGCCCGCAGGAGCGCCTTCCGCTATCCACCAGTGCAACAGTTCCAGTTCCTGCGGCGTTACGGACGGTTTGCCTTTTGGCGGCATCCGGTGTTCGTCTTCTTCAGGGAGTATCAGACGTTTGAATAATTCGCTTTCTTCCGGGAGACTGTCCTTTAGCACTGGTCCGTGCTCTCCGCCTTTACGGATGAGGGCAATGGATTCCAGCCGCAGACCGCCTTTCAGCTTCTGTTCATTATGACAGCCATAGCAACGGTTGGTGAGTACCGGCCGCACCAGGTCTTCATACAAACGGGCATCGCCAATATTCGTATAGGCGGCGGCGTTAGTCACTGCTTTGTTCATGCCGGTGATCCGCTGTAACGGGGCGGGCATGGCCTGGGTGAGGTAGTCATCGCCGTGGGTAAGACTACCGCCGTAATGCCCGGCGGCGCCCAGCAGCAATACCATCAGCAGGGCAGCAGGCAGTTGCAGGCGGGGAAAGCGGTGTTTGTTTCTTTCCAGCAGGTACAACCCGGTGCTGATAACGGCTACGCCTATACCGAGATATTTATGCGTTTGCATTAATGTTTCTTCGTACCCTCCATCGAGAGACAGGAGGTAGCCGGTGATGCAGCTGAGTATGGCCGACAAGGCAGCCGCCAGCAATACTGCCGGCAGGGCTGTTTGTACATGCCGCCACTTTTCCCTGCGCGCCAGCAGTGTTAATATAAATGCAATAATTAAAATGCCGATAGGCAGGTGTACCAGTAAAGGATGCGAACGTCCAATAAATATACTCCAGCTGCCGCTACTGATCAATAATCTCATGGTTTGCTGTAACGTTGTTTTAGCTGGTTCATCATAAATACATTAATATCCCATTGATCGGCTACCGGCTGCCGGGTATAGGGCAGGGTAGGCAGGTAATCGGCCGGACCAAACTCCGTGAGGAAGGTAAGCGGTTTGCCGGCGGCCTGGTGCCGTTGCACGATCTGATCCCACCAGCTGAAATGTGCTTTCACTGCGGCGGCCCATTCCGGCGCGCGGGGATCGTTCACCTGCGGTCCTTCCGGATGCCCGATGCGGGCGTGTATATGGCCTGCGCGTGCCAATGCTTTGGCTACTGTAGCCTGTTGGTCCTGCAATAAGGTTTCGTGTACATTGCACCAGTGTGAAATATCGAGGGTAAGGCGCAGGTCGGGTTTTGCATCGATGAATTTACCGGCAATATGTGCTGCAAACAACATGCGTGAGCGGTGTGTTTCATGGTATACCGGAATGCCTGTTTGTTTAGATATCCGGTTGGTCATATCTATTAATGCACTGTTTTGTTCAAAGGAAAAATAATCCCTTCCGGAGTGGCAGTTGATATACAGCGGTTTGATTTTATTATTGCCGGTGGCTGCTTTCAGCATGGTTTCAAACTGCTGTGCGTGTTTCGTATAGTCGCTGTCGTAACCCGCGCATAAATAACCTACTTCCAGTCCGTGTTGTTCCACTGCGGCAAATAGTTCCTGTTGGGCGGCAGTTTCGTTGGGCCACCATATTTCGAGTCCGTCGTATCCTGCCTTTTTTGCCTGTGCGCAAAAGTCGTTGATGCTGCCGTTGTAGCCCCAGTTGGTGGCCAGTACAATAAGGCGGTATCCGTCTTTTGCGGCGGCGGGTATTCCTGTGGCAAATGCCGGCAGGGAAGGGATACATAATGCGGAACCCAGTATGGCTGATTGTTTGATAAAATTTCTCCTGTTACTGTTCATGTACGGTTTAGCTTAGTATGGGTGTAATTACTTTTCCGCCGGTGTCTGTGAGGCGGAATGGCCGGCCCTGGAACTGGTAGGTGAGCTTTTCATGATCGAAGCCCAGCTGTTGCAGGATGGTGGCATGAATATCGTTGATGGCTACTTTTCCTTTCACGGCGGCATAGCCTATTTCATCGGTTTCTCCGTAGGAAAATCCTTTTTTGATACCGGCGCCCGCCATCCACATGGTGAAGGCTTCTACGTGGTGATCGCGGCCCAGGAAGGGCATGTCTTTGCCGTCCCTGTTTTCCTGCATAGGTGTTCTGCCAAATTCGCCACCCCATACTACCAGGGTTTCATCCAGCAAGCCGCGTTGTTTCAGGTCCTGCAGCAGTGCGGTAATGGGACGGTCAATTTCGCGGCATTTATTACGGAAGCCGTAGTCGATGGCCAGGTTTTCATCTGTACCATGACTATCCCAGCCCCAGTCGTACAGCTGTACAAACCGTACGCCTTTCTCCACGAGCTTGCGGGCCAGGAGGCAGTTGTTGGCAAATGATTCCTTGCCTGGCTGTGTGCCATACATTTCATGAATATAATCCGGTTCCTTGTTGATGTTCATTACTTCGGGTACGGAGATCTGCATTTTATAGGCGAGCTCGTACTGTGAGATGCGCGACAGGGTTTCCGGGTCGCCAAAGGTGGTGTATTCCTGTTTGTTGATTTCGTTGATGGCATTGATAGATTCCTTGCGCAGGTCGCGGCTCATGCCTTCCGGATCGGTGAGGTACAGTACGGGTTCTCCCTTGGTGCGGCATTGTACGCCCTGGTATACGGAGGGAAGGAAACCGCTGCCCCATACGCTTTTGCCGGCGTCGGGAGTTTTACCACCGGAGGTAAGTACTACAAAGCCGGGGAGGTTATCGTTTTCGGAACCGAGGCCGTAAGTCACCCATGAGCCGATGCTGGGCCGCCCGAGCCGCGCGCTGCCGGTTTGCATGAGCAATTGAGCGGGGCCGTGGTTGAACTGGTCTGTTTGCACGGCTTTCAAAAAGCTCACGTCGTCCGCCATGGTAGCGAAATGTGGCAGGTGGTCGGATACCCAGGCGCGTGATTCCCCGTGTTGGGAGAAGACGGCCTGTGGTCCCAGCATTTTAGGAACGCCGCGGATGAAGGCAAACTTTTTACCTTCCAGCAGGGATGGAGGACACAGTTGATTATGTAATTTTTGCAGGGCGGGTTTATAGTCGAACAGTTCCAGCTGGGAGGGTGCCCCTGCCATGTGGAGGTAGATCACGCTTTTTGCCCGTGCGGGAAACTGTGGTACGCGGGGCGCCATTGGGTTGCCCGCGAGGTCCAGCAAGGTTTTGGTGCTGCTGCCGCAGCTGGCCAGGAAAGAGCTGAAGGCGGCTGCGCCCAGGCCTTTCACACAGTCCGTGAGGAAGTGGCGGCGGGTGAAATACCGCAGTGTTTGATCGTTTGCTTCCTTTATCAGTCGTGCATGCTTAGTCATACCGGGTCAGGATTTAGTCAGGAATTCATCCAGGTTCATAATAGCGTTGGCTACTACGGTGAGTGCTGCCAGTTCCGCTTTTTGTGGTGTATTATCTTTGTGTTGCAACAGTTTGTCGGCTTCCGCGGGTTTTTGTTTGTATTCCGCGAGTGCCTGTTTATACAGTGTTTGCAATACTTTCAGTTTATTTTCAGGCAATGGTTTGTACATAGCGGTCTGATAACCCCAACGGATACCCGCAGTGGCGTCGTTGCCGCCATTTTTCAGCATATGCCTGGCCAGTGAGGCAGCGGTTTCCACATATACCGGGTCGTTGAGGGTAACCAGTGCCTGTAGTGGCGTGTTGGTGCGGATGCGCCGTTGCAGGCATACTTCGCGGCTGCTGCCGTCGAAGGAGAGCATGGACGGATAGGGGCTGGTACGTTTTTGGAAAACATATACTGCCCGGCGGTACTGGTTGCCGTCGTCGGCAGTTTTCCAGTAGGCGCCGCTCCAAACGGATTGCCAGATGTTATCGGGTTGATATGGCATGATGCTGGGGCCGTGTAGCTGACGGTTGAGGAGGCCGCTCACGGTGAGTGCCTGGTCTCTTACTTCTTCTGCTGTAAGCCTGAAATGCGGGCCCCTGGCGAGCAGGCGGTTAGCCGGATCTTTTTCCTGCAGTTCCGGTGTGCTGGCAGAGGATTGTTTATAAGCGGCAGATAATACGATTTCGCGCAGCATTGGTTTTACATGCCATTTGTATTTGTGCATAAACTGGTAGGCCAGGTAATCGAGCAGTTCGGGATGCGACGGGGTGAAACCCTGTGTGCCAAAGTCTTCTATGGTTTCCACGATGCCGGTGCCAAAGATCTGTTCCCATAAACGGTTCACCATTACGCGGGCCGTGAGGGGATTTTTTGTATCGGTGAGCCACATGGCGAAACCCAGCCGGTTGCGTGGCGCTTTTGCGGGGAATGGGTTCAGGGAGTGTGGTACATCCGGTGTAACTGCTTTCCCTTTTACCATCCAGTTGCCGCGTTCAAACACGTTGGTGACGCGTGCCATTACCGGCGGATTTTCTATCATCACCGGTACGTCGTCTGGGTTTTGGTTAATGAGTGTTAACCAGGTGTTGTTGATCTGATCATAACCTGGTTTTCCTTTACCGGGAATGTCGTCGAGGTAGGCGAACCATTCCACGCTGCACACCGCATCTGCGGGGTTGAGGGAAGGGTTGCGGAAAATGAGGTAAAGATCATGTGTGCCTGTTACCGGTGGGAGTGGCATACTGATGGCGAGCCGCCCGTTGGTGGGGGCCAGTGTATGTTTGATAATGGTGCGGCCATTTAAGCTGTCGAGTCTGAATTCTACGGAGCCGCCTTTGCTGCCGGTCCAGTAGTTCATGAGCAGTTGTGTTTTGCCTTCCAGGTTCTGTTTGGGAAGGCGGCAGCTGCCGTTATTCCGGATGCCCATGTATTTGGTATCCAGCAGGGCGCCGTTGATATAGTTATCGGCAACGTGGGCGTGTACTTTTGGTTCCAGTACTTTCAGGAATTCCTGTACATCTTTTGCCTGTTGGGCGGTACCGTTTTGCGCTACCCAGTCGCTTACCTTTTTTACTTCTGCCGTACTAACGCTGTCGTACAAACGAAGTTTAGGATGTTCCATGTGGGTATCTTCATCACGGGTATTATTAAGGAAGGCCATCAGTTTATAATAGTCTTCAAAGCGGAAGGGGTCGTAAGGGTGGCTGTGGCATTGCACGCATGCGATGGTAACGCCCTGGAATACATCCATGGTGGTGCTTACGCGGTCCATTACGGCGGCGGTGCGGAATTCTTCATCCTGGGTACCGCCCTCGTCGTTGGTCATGGTATTGCGGTTAAATGCCGTAGCGATGAGCTGGTCGCGGGTAGGATCGGGGAGCAGGTCGCCGGCCAGTTGTTCGATGGTGAAGCTGTCGTACGGCATATCGCTGTTAAATGCGTCAATCACCCAGTCGCGGTACCGCCATATTTTCCGGCTGTCGTCCCTTTCGTAACCTTTAGTATCGGAGTAGCGGGCGAGGTCGAGCCACATGGCGGCCCAGCGTTCACCGTAGTGTGGCGATTGCAGGAGGCTGTCCACTATTTTTTCATAGGCGTGTTCGTCGGTGCTGGCGGCAAACTGCTGTGCCATTTCAGGTGTTGGCGGCAAACCGGTAAGATCGAGGCTTACGCGGCGGAGCAGGGTCATTTTATCTGCTTCCGGGGAGGGCTTCAATCCTTCCTGTTTCAGTTTTTCCTGTATGAAGTGGTCTATTTCGTTGCCGTTGGTAATAGTAATATCAGGTACCGGAACATTTTTGGGAGATATATACGCCCAGTGTTCTCCCCATTCCGCGCCCTGTTTCACCCAGCGGGTGAGGATATCTATTTCGGCGTTGGTGAGTGGTTCTCCTTTCTGCGGCATCCGTTCTTTTGGATCTTTGCAGGTAAGGCGGCGGATAAATTCGCTTTTTTCGGGATGACCCGGAATGATGGCGGGTTTGCCGGATTTGGTAATGCCAAGGGCTTCTTCCCGGAACAGCACACTGAATCCGCCATTTTGTTTTACTCCTCCGTGGCAACTGATACAATGCTTGTTAAGCACTGGTTTTACCTCGGTACTGAAGTCTACTTTTTTATCGGTATGGCAGGCGGCAAACAGCAGGCCTGCCCCCACTGTTATGGTGAGGCTCACTGTAATCCTCAACGTGGAGAAATGGAACATTGTTTTTTTCATTGACGTCTGTAAAAATAAGCCGGGACCATCGAATAGTGGCTAGATGATATGCTGATTATGATGGATTATCTTACGGTCAGAACTTCCTTTCCCTGTACTGATTGGGTGATACACCCATCACCTTGGTAAACATCCGGGAAAAGTAATAGGGATCTTCCATGCCAAGCAGGGCGGCTATTTCTTTGATACGTGATTGGGTGAAGAGCAGGTACTGGCAAGCCTTTTGAACCTTCAGCTGGTTGAAATATTCGATGGGAGAGAAGCCCGTATTGGTTTTAAAGAGATAGGAGAAGTGCGATTGGGAGAGGTTTACCGCCTGTGCCATCTGTTGCAGGGTAAGCATCTGATCGAGGTGTTTGTTCATATAATCGATGCACTGGTCAATGGCATCGTGTTGCTGGGCGGGCTTTCCGGGCTGTGTGAAATCCGGGTAAATGCAGGACGACAGGAACGACCAGAAATTCATGTTGGACCACACCAGGTTTTCATCGCGGTAACCCCGCTGCAGTTGGTGATAGATCCGTTCAAACAGCTGGATCCGTTCCGGGGAATGGGGAAGGAATACCCGGTTGCCATTCCATTCCCTGACCGCCGATTGTACGATCCCATCCGCGCTGGTACCCTGGAAATGCGCCCAGTAGATGGTCCAGGGATCACTCTCATCTGCGCTGTATTCATGCGCCCATTTGCGGGGCAGCAGGAAGCAATCGCCCGCCTGGATAGTATATACCTCTTTTTTCAACGTGATACTGCCCTTACCCTCCACGCAATAAATCAGGATGTGCTGCTCCGCCCCCTGCGCTCTTTTGCGGTGGTGGAACAATGCTTTCGGATAATAACCGATATCGGTGAGGTGCAAGGGTGTGAGTACCGCTTCCCGGGCACATTTCCTGCTCAGGATATTACGCGGGATCACGATCATCCGCTGGCCCTGAAATCCTTCTTTCTTCCTGATCATAACGCAGCCGGTTTTCTTCCCAAAGTAAGAAAATCCATTTTTATAACAATACTCGGTAGCGGGTTTTGTCTTACTCAGGATTAAACTTATTTCACTGATTACGCTGATTTGATCACTTTGGATTTTAAAAGATTTGGGGAGATAAAAGCGGATATTTTCGCTTATATCTCCCCAATCATTTAAAATCCTTTATAAAATCTAAAAGTAAAAATCAGTAAAATCAGCGTAATCAGCGAGAACGACAAAATCCGCGTCTCCGCTTTTATCTCCCAAAATCATATAAAAATCCAAAGTGATCAAATCAGCGTAATCAGTAAAATCAGCGTAATCAGCGAGAAAGACAAAATCCGCGTCTCCGCTTTTATCTCCCAAAATCATATAAAAATCCAAAGTGATCAAATCAGCGTAATCAATGAAATAAGTTTAATCCTGAGTAAGACAACCTCCGCTTATTCCACGATCTCCACACCCAACCCATCCAGCAGCGACAACGCATCCGGCAAACTGAACTTCGCCTTTCTAATTTTATTGGTGTGTACATCAATGGCATACCGTTGTGCACCCACAAAGTTAGCCTGGGTGAGGTCTGTGTCGGAAAAGCGGGCTCCCGCCAGATCGGTGCCGCGGAAATCCGCCTGCGATAAATTACAGCCGGAAAAATCGGCTTCGTCAGCCTGGCAGTGGAGGAAGATCCCTTTTTTCAGATTCTTACCCGAAAAACTGCAGTAGCTCAGGCGGCTGTGGTGAAACTCTACGGTAAGTGAGTTGCGGGCATTATGCCAGGCAATACCAATGGCTTTGGTATGTTGCAGGATCACTTTGTTGAAAGAAGTTTGTTTGAATTTTATCAATGATAAATCGCATTCTTCAAAGGTGCATTTATCAAAAGTACATTCTTCAAAAACGCATTCCTTCAAACTGCATTTATAAAAATGGCAATCGTAGAACTCCCTGCCCGAGATGGTTTTGCCCTCCCAGATGATATTTTCAAATTTTTTATGTTCGTGCGAAATTTCCTGATCGTAGCCGGACACGGTGAATAGTTTAAGGTGTGAAGGTAGGGATTATGTTTTAGCAGTGAAGGCGTAAAAAAAATCATTTTGTGAGCCTGAATAGCTAAATACTGAATATCTTTATGTTTGCTTCCGGGATGTAGAAATGGAGAACCGTTCAAACAGCATACAACGAAAAATTATTCATATTGATATGGATGCGTTTTACGCATCTGTAGAGCAGCGCGATAACCCCATCTACCGCGGCAAAGCCATTGCGGTGGGCGGTTCGCCGGAAGGCCGGGGTGGAGTAGTAGCCACTGCCAGCTATGAGGCGCGCAAATTTGGCGTACGTTCCGCGATGCCTTCCAAAAGAGCGTTGCAGTTATGTCCTGAGTTGATTTTTGTCCGCCCCCGGTTTGATGCTTACAAGGAGGCTTCGCGGCATATCCGGGAAATATTTTCCCGGTATACCGATCTGATTGAGCCTTTATCGCTTGATGAAGCTTACCTGGATGTAACGGAAGACAAGCAGGGTATCGGCTCTGCCATTGAAATTGCCAAACTGATCAAGCAGGCCATCCGGGATGAGTTACAGCTGACTGCATCGGCGGGCGTGTCTGTCAATAAGTTTGTGGCTAAAATAGCGTCGGACCTCAACAAGCCGGACGGGCTTACGTTTATCGGGCCATCGTCTATTGAATCGTTTATGGAAACGCTGGTGGTAGAGAAGTTTCACGGAGTGGGAAAAGTGACGGCAGATAAAATGAAAAGGATGGGACTCTTTACCGGGGCTGATCTGAAGAAATTGTCGGAGCAGGATCTGAAAACCCATTTTGGCAAGGTGGGCAGCTTTTACTACCGGATTGTGCGGGGCATAGATGACCGCGAGGTGCAGCCGCACCGGGAAACCAAATCGCTTGGCGCAGAGGATACGTTCCCCTATGATCTTACCTTGATCGCCGATATGGAAGCAGAGCTGGAGAAGATCGGGAAAACCGTATACGACCGGTTGCAGCGCTATAACCTGAAAGGCCGCACTATTACCCTGAAAATAAAATACAGTGATTTTAAACAGATCACGCGGAATCAGTCCTTTCCGTTTCCGGTAGGAGATTACGATATCATTGTAGACACGGCAAAGCAATTGCTGGCAGCTACTTATCCGGAAGATAAGCGAATCCGCCTGTTAGGCATTACTCTGTCTAATTTCAATGATGCGCCGATGAACCAGGAGAAACTTCCTCCGTCAGGACAGCTTTCGTTGTTCAATTTTGATGAATAGCGAATGTGAAAACAGCCATGGTTACATGACCAGGTTGTTACGCCAGAATTCAGGTAAGTCTATTTCTGTTTCAATTTCTTCGCTTCGTTCCTGCATCAGGTCGAGCAGGTTTTTGTGAAGATCGGGATGTTCTTCCCAGAAAGCAGCAGGAACGTCGAGTACAGCTTTCAGCAGGTCGCCAGGATACATACCGGCGGTTACCAGTACATCATTTTGTAATATCTCCAGTGCTAAAGGAACCAGGTAGGAAGGATTAAAGGATTGTCCGATTAAGATCCGCAATTCGCTTGCGGCTAATTTTACTACTGGTACTTTAACTAAGGCAAGACATTTCTGAACTATTCCCGAATCTTGATCTGTGGCCGGTGCCCAACTCTTATTCTCCAACTGCTCCAAAGATTTATATCTCCAGATATCTTTCTTATTCATAAAAATGTGTCTCTCTTTTCGTGCTAATAAAATAATTAATTATGAAGATGATTTCAACGCGCAATTTTTTCTTTTGATGGTGATCATCTGTCAGAACCTGCGGAGTATTGCAGGTGTTGCGGTAGCCAGTCAGCGCCGGCGGTTATAAGAAACCAGGATCAACAGGTATAAATATAATGAATATTGTTGATGGCGAAAGAAAATTTTCCACCTTTAACATTTTATGTAACAAAACGGACCGTTAAATGAACATAAATGGTCGTGCAGGTATGATTTATATATAAATCCCCTGGCTGTTCCGCCGGGGGATTTTCGTATAATCTGTTCCGTTATTATACGGCCCGTTGGTATTTTGGCAGCACCAGCAGTTTCACGATGCTGTGCGCTGTGGCCGACAACACCAGTGCTATCAGGATAAGCAGGGACGCTTTGCCGGGGGTATCAAATACATCGATTACGCCGGAAACATTTTTACCGGCAAAAAGGACGGCAATAACGCAGGCCAGGCCTCCTGTAATCCACAGGGTAATATGCGACCATAGATATTTTTGTTTTTGAAATCCTTTTTTTCCAAATGAGGTAAACAGGAGATAAACGTGGGCCAGGAAGAATAGGGCGGCTAAGACAGTAAGTGTTGTGAGCATTCTGGTTAATTTAGGTAATGGAAAATAATCACTTGTTCTAAAATATAGAATTATTTCCACATGTACAAATGACTGCTCACAACACTGGTCTGTTTTATTCAAATTCACTGATAATGAGTTCCCGGCTGATCATCGCGCCGGCCAGGGTTCCTGCTGCTACTGATATGGCAACGCTCCTGAAAGGATTAGTGGCATCGCCGGCTGCGTATACGCCTGTTACCGTGCTGGCCTGGAATTCGTTCACTACAAGATACCCTTCCGGCGTAAGTTCGCAGCCCAGTGCTTCTGGAACGTTGCAGTGTTGCCGGAAGGCAGGTTTGTGATATAAAGCGTTCAGCGCCTGGGTGCTGCCATCTTTAAAAAGGAGTTCACTTATTTGTCCGCCTGCCTGTTTGATTTCCGTGATTTCTTTTTCATCGACCGCGATCCGGTGTTTCTGCAGTTTTCCGAGTTGTTCCGCGGTGAGTGTGGATGGGCCATTGGTGAATATAGTCAGCTGATTGGTCCAGTTGCGGATCATTTTAGCGTATTCAAAAGCGCCGTCGCCATTGGCCAGGATACCGGTGGGGGTGTCTTTTATTTCATAGCCATGGCAATAGGGGCAATGCAGTGCGGAAATCCCCCAGCATTCTGCAAATCCTTTGATAGCGGGCATTTCATCTTTTACGCCGGTAGCAAACAGGAGTCTTTTAGCTGCAAACTGTTCGCCTGCAGCGGTGGTAACTGTAAAGCTTTCCGTGGTGGGAGTGGCGCCGGTTATTGTTCCTTCCTGGAAACGTACGCTTGGGTATTGCAATACTTGGGCTTTGGCCGCAGCCGCTATGGCGGCGGGTGTAGCGCCGTCCTGGGTGAGAAAGTTGTGGGAATGCGGCGTTTGCCGGTTACAGGGTTTGCCGCTGTCTACTATCAGTACCTGCCGACGTGCGCGGCCCAGGGCCATGGCGGCCGACAACCCCGCATAGCTGCCCCCGGCAATGATCACATCGTATGTTTGCATATGGTGGTATTTAATAATGATGTAAGAGGACAAAAATAAGATATTGCAACTTTGTTGCAAAATTAAAATGCGTCACACGTTGTCGCCGGCGTTGGCGCGGATAGTGGAAATATGTTCTGCGATGAGGTGAAGGCGGTAATAGTATTTTTCAAAGATATCATCGTACATGCGGTGCCTGTTTTCCAGGAAAGCGTTCAGGGCTTCATAAATAAACTCTTCAAAAGTATGGTGTTCACTCACTTTGATCACGCATTCAAAGACGGGCTCCATGCTGGTGGCAAACTTCGTTTTCACCTGGATATCCGCCATACAGGTGATCATATCTTTATACAGGTGAGGGGCTTTGGCGAACGGAACATAATGGATAGCGGTAAACCCATCTTCATCATACACGTATTTATTCACTTCTTCCGACAATAAAAACTGCACTACCTCTCGGTTATTATTATGACGGGTAGCCAGCAGCAAAGGGGTATCCATACTGGCCAGTACAAAATTGAAGTGGATGTTGTGCTCGATGAGGATCAGCAGTATGTCCGTGATGGCCGCCAGCCGGTGATGTTTGAAGATATAGGCAATGGCAAACAGGTAATCGGCGTTGCTGACGTGAAGGGAGGCGCCTTTTTTCAGCAGGTATTGTACAGCCTGCGGCTTATTGGCGCCTACTGCACAGAAAATGATTGGAATAATACCTTCCTTTTTATAATGGATGTCGGCCCCGCCTTCTTCAATCAGCAGTTCTGCTGCCTCAAAAAATATTTCCTGGTATTCCAGTAAATCGCATAGTAGTTGCGACCGTTCCTCCAGTGAAAAAAACGAAAGGTTATATCCGAGGAGGGTGATCATTTCATCTGGCTCCTGACTGTTTCTTAGCTTACGTTTCAGGTCGTACAGTGAAATTTTTTGCATAGCGTTTTCATAGTGTAATATCAGCTGGGAGAGAACCATTACATAGGATGAAAACGTGACTGTAATGATACTGCAATATTAGTAAAAAAAGCTATTTGTTTTCCTGGTGTCTCCAAAGCTCCTGGAAAGCGGCGCTATTGGCGCGCAGGTAATGGAAAGTACCTTCAGACACAATGCGGCCCTGGTCGAGCACATAGATATAATCGAACTGCGGGAGCAGATGGAGTCTATGCATGGCTGAAATAATGGCTTTGTCGGAGAATGCCTGGAACATTTTTTCGTAGATCATGGCTTCGGTTTTGGGATCCACACTGCTGGTAGGTTCATCCAGGAGGATCACCTGGCTGTTGCGCGCTGCGAGGATGCCACGGGCAAGCGCCAGCCGTTGTTTTTGTCCGCCGGAAAGGTTCACGCCTTTTTCACGGATATCGGAAGCCAGTCCCTGTGGCAGCATTTCCACTACTTCCGAAAAGTGGGCGCTGCTGCACACAGCCATGATTTCATCCGGCTGAAAGGGCAGGCCGAGCGTAATATTATATTCGATGGTATTTTCAAAGATTTCGGGTTCCTGCGGGAACAGGGTGACGCTTTCATTCACGGTAGCCAACGGTAATGCGGCTCCGTTTACCTGTATCATCACGCCGGGTTCGGGTTCATAGAGTCCGCGCAAAATAGCCAGCAGCGTACTTTTTCCACTGCCGCTTTCCCCAATTAAAGCGATCTTTTTCCCTTTCTCCACCAGGATGTGGAGGTCGTGTAGGCGTTGCGGCGCTGCGTTATCCTCATAGGTAGCCGTGTGCGAAAAGCTCAGGGAGCTGATGGTGATCTGCTGCCAGTCGACCGGCAGTTCCGGTGCAGCGTCTGCCCGGTGGTGCTGCGTATAGGCGTCGCTGATATTGCCGGCGGTACCCACCGCGGTATTGTATTGCACTACGTCGGTATATTGCCAGGCAACATCCTGGAACACGCTGGTGAACTGGTTTACATATCCCAGGAGGGTCACGAGTCCCGCTACATAGAATATTTCTCCCGGTACCCAATGCTGGAAAACATAACCTATAGCAATAACACAGTAAATAAGTGAAATCATCATTTCTGCTACAAACCATTTCCATTCGTTGATCACGGTGTTTTTCCGGAAGGGTGGCCATATGCGTTTTATCTTTGCCAGTAAACCGTTTTCCATGCTCTTTTCCAGCCGCAGGGTAATAACGGTCATGATATTGGAAAGGCTATCGAACAGCGTGGCAGATACTACGTGTTCGCCTTCATTTATTTCATTGAGTGTTCTGATAAAGGGGCGGTCGAACCGCAGCACAATCCATATACATAGCACGCCCAGCGCAATGCCGATACTTCCATAGAGGGGAGAAAAATACAGCATGGCGATCATGGAAAACAGCAGTTTACAGATCGCGTGGAGGTACATAAAGCCGCGTTCAAAGAACTCTTTCAGGGCTTCGTATGCTTTTCTGATACGGTTGATCACGGCGCCGCTATGGTTATCCTGGTGCCATTTTACGGGAAGATGGAGGGCCTGGTGATAGCGTTCCTGCAGGAAGTTCCGGCTCAGGTTAAATGCCAGGTGGCGCTCCATTACGCGGGCGGGGCCATGGAAGCACCATTCCAGGAATTTAAGTCCGAAGTAGGCGGCGCCAAAGATCATTGTATACCGGGGCAGATGGGCGCTGTCGCGTTGTATGCTCCCGATAAACCAGCCGAACAGCACCGGGTTCAGGGAAAAGATTACATTGGCCATCAGGAAAAGGAAATAGACCAGCAGGTATTTCTTACGCTCTTTCCGGGCATATTTCCAGGCGGTTTTCAGTAACGAGACATATGGGTTGGGCATGTTTCCGGGTTTAATCATTGGCCCTTAAAAGTAATGTTTTACGCTCAATTTGTATCGCAATGGCGATGAACAAAACGAAGTTCCTTACTGTTATGGTACGATATTAGCACTTCCTCTTACGTAAAAACTTACCATATGAAAAGGTTCTTTGTATTAAAAACAATGGTGCTCCTGCTGATGGGAGCCGTTATATCTACCGGCCTTTTTGCACAGGAAACAAAAGCGCAGCAAAAAGCGGATAAAGTAGCTAAGATCAAATCCCTGATTGACTCGCAGAATTACGTTTTTGTAGCGCAGAATGCCCTGCCCATGAGTGGCCGCATGCGTAATCTTACATCGGAGTACAACGTAATAGTAGCGGCCGACTCCGTAATCAGCTACCTGCCTTATTTTGGCCGTGCCTATACATCGGTGGACTATGGCGCCACCAGGTCGCCGCTGGATTTCAAAACCAAATCTTTCGACTATAACGCCACTCCCGGCAAAAAGGATGGCTGGAATATTACCATTAAGCCCAAAGATCACAGATCAGTACAATCGATGAACCTGAGCATTTCCAGCGAAGGCTATGCATCGCTCCAGGTAACCAGCAGCGACAGGTCGCCGATCAGTTTTAACGGGTATATAACAGAAAGAAAAGTTAAAAAGAAGAAATAACGCAGAGCGGAGGTTGTCTTACTCAGGATTAAACTTATTACATTGATTGCGCTGATTTGATCACTTTTTGATTTAAAAGATTTGGGGAGATAGAAGCGGAGGTTGTCTTACTCAGGATTAAACTTATTACATTGATTGCGCTGATTTGATCACTTTTTGATTTAAAAGATTTGGGGAGATAGAAGCGGAGGTTGTCTTACTCAGGATTAAACTTATTACATTGATTACGCTGATTTGATCATTTTGGATTTTAAAAGATTTGGGGAGATAAAAGCGGATATTTTCGCTTATATCTCCCCAATTATTTAAAATCCTTTATAAAATCTAAAAGTAAAAATCAGCGTAATCAGCGAGAAAGACAAAATCCGCGTCTCCCCAAATCTTTTAAAATCCAAAGTGATCAAATCAGCGTAATCAATGTAATAAGTTTAATCCTGAGTAAGACAACCTCCGCACAAATCCTTACATTAGCGTAGCAATAAATTTTTCTGCAGATGGACAACCATGTAAAGATTACGACGCTGTTCCTCGACATAGGCGGCGTATTATTAACTAACGGATGGGACAGGTCCGCGCGTAAACTGGCTATACAAACTTTTGGGCTGGATGCATTGGAAACGGAAGAACGGCATCACCTTACCTTTGATACTTACGAAGAAGGTAAACTCACGCTGGACGAATACCTGAGCCGCGTAGTGTTTTATGAAGACAGATCCTTTAGCCGCCAGGATTTCCGCGAGTTTATGTTTGCCCAGTCAGCGCCGTACCCGGAGATGCTGGAGCTGATCCCACAGCTGAAAGAAAAATACAAACTGAAAATTGCTATTGTTAATAATGAAGGCAGGGAGCTGAATGAACACCGGATCCATCATTTTAATATCAGCCGTTTTGTTGACTTTTACATTTCTTCCTGCTTTGTACATTTCCGCAAACCCGATGCAGATATCTATAAGATAGCGCTCGATATTGCACAGGTTAAACCTGCGGAAGTGGTGTATGTGGAAGACCGCTCCATGTTCATCGATGTAGCTGCGGGTCTTGGTATCAACGGCGTTTGCCATACAGATTATGAAAGCACCGTAAAAAAACTGGCGGCTTTCGGATTGGCGTTGTAGCGGATTTTGTCTTTCTCGCTGATTACGCTGATTATACTGATTTTTACTTTGGATTTTATAAAGGATTAAGGGAGATAAAAGCGAATTTGTCCGCTTATATCTCCTTTAATTATTAAAATCTAAAAATCCAAAGTAAAAATCAGTATAATCAGCGTAATCAGCGAGAAAGACAAAATTCGCTTTTATCTCCCTTAATCCTTTATAAAATCCAAAGTAAAAATCAGTATAATCAGCGTAATCAGCGAGAAAGACAAAATCCGCTTTTATCTCCCTTAATCCTTTATAAAATCCAAAAGTAAAAATCAGTATAATCAGCGTAATCCTGAGAAAGACAAAATCCGCCAGGTTTTTTACCGCTGGTGTAATTTTTTTGCCCCCACTGACTACTTTCTTGTAATTAATTTCTATTTTGGCACCCGTGATCAAAATTAGTCCAGTCCCACGTTTAGCGATAGTTGAGAATTTAAATTTCATTAACAATTGGGGTTGCCTATATAGAAAATAATGATGTATTAGCTATAGAGCTAAATGCATTTAGCAATCAATGTAAACTTTTTAAAAAAAATCCAGATCTATGCTTAGATGGAACAAGTTCCGTCCAAAGTTGAAACAGTTACGTGTGTACGACCGGAGAACTTTGGTATTGATTTTAAGTATTGGCAGTTGTCAACAGATGATGGCACAGAACAAATTGCCATTAACAAATTTATCTGCATTTCAGCAGCCCGCAGCCAACTGGCGTATAGCCGGTGGCGTTAAAGCAGACCTGCAACAGAACAACCTGCTGCAAACAACTGCAGGTACAGGCATCCTGGTAAACCTGCCTGAAAAGAATGCACATGGACAGGACCTTTTCAGTACACTGCAACATGGCGACCTGGATCTCGAACTGGACTATATGATGTCCAAAGGCTCTAATTCAGGTATTTATTTACAGGGAAGATATGAAATCCAGCTACTCGACAGCTGGGGCACTTCAGCTCCCCGCGCTTCCGACAACGGAGGGATCTACGAACGCTGGAACGACAGCAAACCGGAAGGACAGCAAGGCTACGACGGTCATGCTCCCCGCCAGAATGTAAGCCGCGCGCCCGGCTTATGGCAGCACATGAAAATTTCATTCCAGGCGCCCCGCTTTGATGCCGCCGGCAATAAAACCGCCGATGCCGTTATCCTGAAGCTGGAACTGAACGGTGTAACTATCCAGGAAAACGTAGTGCTTTCCGGACCTACCCGCGGCGCCGTACAAAATAATGAAGTAGCTTCCGGCCCGCTCCGTATCCAGGGAGACCACGGCACCGTAGCTTTCAGGAACATCGTGATTAATAACTACAGTGCTCCCAGACCAACACTGGAAGGCATAAAATACAGCGTGTACAAGGGAGGCTTTGATAAAGAACCCGACTTTGCTACCCTGAAACCCTTAACTACCGGAACTTCCGCGCTGCTGACCTCCAACATTGCAGGCTTGCCGGACAACGACTTCCTGGTGCGTTACACCACTACCATCGCCATTAAAACCGCTGGTAAATACAACTTTAACCTGCATACCTCCGGCGGCGGCGGCGTATTGAAGGTAAATAACCAGCCTGTTGTCACACCACGGGGCTGGGATGGCCACGGCAGCATTGAATTACAACCCGGCAGTTACCCGGTGGAAGTGCTGTATGTCAAAAATACCGACTGGGCAAAACCGTCCATCACTTTATCCGTGAGCGAAGCCGGTATCCGCGAATTTGTGATCAGCGATGCCAACGTACCGGTGGATGATCCTACTGATCCTATCCTGGTAACAGCCAACGAAAACACCGTGTTGCGCAGTTTCATGGATGTACCTGGTGGTAAACGCGTGGTACACGCCGTATCTGTGGGCAGTCCTGCTAAAGTGCATTACACCTACGATATGGACAATGGCTTACCCTTCCAGGTGTGGCGCGGCGAATTCCTGAACACCACGCCTATGTGGCACGACCGCGGCGATGGTTCTTCCCGTCCGCTGGGTACTGTGCAGGTAATTACCAATCAACCTGCGCTGGCCATTGGTAAACTGGCCACCAAAGAAACTGCCTGGAGCACGGATACCGCCGGTACCGGCTTCCGTCCAACCGGCTATTCACTCGATGAAAGCGGCAAGCCTACTTTCCGCTACAATATCTATGGTACTGCGGTAACAGACGATATCAGCGTGCTCCCGGAAAACCAGGGTATTCACCGTACCGTTACGGTGAAGCAACCTGCATCCGACCTGTATCTGCGTATAGCCGAAGGCGATAGTATTGAGCAGGTGTCTCCCGGATTATATGTGATCGGCGACAAATCTTATTATGTGAAGATGGATGATGCCAAAGCGAATCCTATTATCCGCAACCAGAACGGCCGCGCGGAGCTGATAGTGCCGGTACAGGCGAAAACAGGTTATGCGGTTATCTTCTAAGCAGCAACACTAATGACTATTATGAAACTGAATTATAAAAGAATTACAGCAGGAATAGCCGCAGGTATGTTCCTGATGACAACGGCCATCACGCCTGTAAAAGCACAGGAGTCCCCAAAGGAAGAGGACTTTTTCCGCATCGCGCGTATCAGCTCACCCGAAGGCACCCTGCTGGAAGTGGGTGGTTTATGCACTCTTCCCAATGGCGACCTGGGTGTAGCTACCCGCCGCGGCGATATATTTATAGTAGAGAATCCTACCAGCAAAACACCCTACTTCAGGAAAGTGGCCTCCGGGCTGCATGAAGTACTGGGACTGGCTTACAAAAACGGTTCCCTTTACTGCGCACAACGCGGTGAACTCACCAAAATGACCGATACCAATATGGACGGTAAAATGGACCTGTTTGAAACCGTATACTCCTGGCCTTTATCCGGTCACTATCATGAGTACAGCTTTGGTCCGGTTCTGGGCACAGACGGCTCCTTCTTTGTTTCCGGCAACGTTGCCTTTGGAGATGAAGAATGGTGGCGTGGTGAAAGCAAGGTACCCTGGAGAGGCTGGATGATGCATATTACAGAAGACGGTAAAATGGAACCATTTGCGACCGGTTTCCGCTCTCCATGCGGACTTGGTATGATCGATGGAGAACTGTTCTACACAGAAAACCAGGGCGACTGGATGGGATCCGGTGGGTTAACCCACGTGAAGAAAGGAAGTTTTGTTGGACATCCTGCGGGCTTACGCTGGACCAATCTGCCAAATTCCCCGGTAAAACTCACCACGGAAGAACTGTACAGCAAAGTAGATCCGCGTTTCCGCAGAGATGCAAACGGTCGTGCTATCAAGCCTGAAAACGTAGAGAACGAAAAGTTTGTGACGCTGTTTGATATGAAGAAATATTTCCCTGAAGTACAAGTGCCCGCTGTTTGGCTGCCACACGGTATTTTAGGTATTTCCAATGCACAGCTCACCACCATCCCCGAAGGTGCTTTTGGTCCATTTGCCAAACAGGTACTGATCGGCGATCAGGGACAGAGCAAAATTGTACGTGTATTCCTGGAGAAAGTAAAAGGTGAATACCAGGGCGCTGCCTGGGATTTCAGAAGCGGCTTCCAGTCGGGCGTACTGCGCCTCGCCTGGGGTAAAGACGGTTCCCTCTTTGTAGGTGAAACCAACCGTGGATGGGGTTCTGCCGGTGATGCCAACCAGGGCCTGCAACGCCTGGTATGGAACAACAAAGTACCGTTTGAAATGAGAACGGTAAGCGCCATGCCTGACGGTTTTGAAATTACTTTCACTTTACCGGTAGATAAAAAGTATGCAGAAGATATCGCTTCTTACAATGTAGAAAGCTTTATCTACAAATATCACCCGGTGTATGGCAGTCCTACTGTTAATTCAGAAAAACTGACCATCAAAGGTGTACAGGTATCTCCCGATGGTATGAAGGTTCGCCTCGTGATCGACGGGCTGCGCCAGTACTACATCCATAAGCTGTCGCTGAATGGTATCCGTACCCAGGAAAATTCCTATTCACTGGTACATCCTGATGTGTACTACACCCTGAATAACATTCCTGATGGTGCAAAGCTGGCAGTTGCCGCACTGAGCACTAAAAACTCTGCTACCAAACCGACTACTACGGCTACCAAGGTAGCAGATGCAAAAGCAGCTTCCACAGCAGCCAAACCAGCTCCTGCAAAGACGCTGACCTACGAGCAGATCAAGCCATTGCTGAACAAGTACACCTGTTCTTCCTGCCACAATCCTGATAAAAAGCAGGTGGGACCTGGTTTCCGTGATGTAGCAAAAAGAAATTATTCTGTTGCCAAGATCCTGTCGCTGATTAAAAACCCACAGGCGGAGAACTGGCCTGGCTATGCTACGCCAATGCCTCCGTTCCCGCAGGTGCCGCAGGCAGATGCCACGAAAATTGCTATGTGGATCAATTCACTGAAATAAGCGGATTTTGTCTTTCTCAAGATTAAACTTATTACACTGATTACGCTGATTTGATCACTTTTTGATTTTAAAAGATTTGGGGAGATATAAGCGAATATACCCGCTTGTATCTCCCCTTACTATTAAATCTAAAAATCAAAAAAAGTAGAATCCGAAAAATCATTAAAATCAGCGTAATCAGCGAGAAAGACAAAATCCGCTGAACTTTTTTCCGTTATCCCTGTTAACTATGTATCACTATGAAAAACACCTATAGCGGCAATGCCCTCCTGTATATGTTTTTCCCTTGCACGATATTACTGAAATGATGAAGATACGGTTGATAAACAGGCACAACATCTTGTAAGAGATGTGCAGGGGCGGGCCCTTAAGCGATGTAGCGCCCGCCCTTTTTTATTAAGTAAGGCTGAACATGAACCCAATCCCATAAATATTCCGGATACTGATATTTTCATTCCCCTGGAAGTATTTGCGGAAGCGGGATACAAACACATCTAAACTTCTTCCTACAAAATAATCATTTGCTCCCCATACCTCGTGCAGGATATCTTCGCGGCGGATTACCTTATTGCTGTTGTGATAGAAGTGCAGCAGCAGGTCGCTTTCCAGCGGGGTGAGAATAGTTTCCTTGCCATTACCAATGAGCTTCAGGGAGTCTTTATGAAAGCGCATGCCTCCAAGTTCAATGGCATTGCTGGTGGCGATGCTGTTTACGATCTGGTTTCTTTTCAGGATATTTTTTATGCGGAGCACCAGTTCATCCACATCAAATGGTTTTACAATGTAATCGTCTGCCCCGATCTTCAGGCCGTACAGGCGGTCCTTCTTTTCACCACGCGCGGTGAGGAAGAGGAACGGAACGCTGGGTTGTATTTTCACCAGTTCCTGCGCCAGTTCGAAGCCGTCCATTTCGGGAAGGTTGATGTCTATCAGAATAATATGCCAGGCTGTAGGAGTAGCGGTAAACGCCTCCAACGCCGATCGCCCGCTTTGTTGCCAGTCGACAGTAAAGTCCATCAGCTCCAGGTATTGCTTTACAACGTTACCCAGGTCCGTTTCATCTTCTACCAGCAGAATGTGATGTTTCATAGCGTTATATTTTTGAAGGTATGTTAATTACGAAAGTACTGCCAGCACCGGGTTCACTGCTCACCTTAATCGTCCAGCCATGCGCATCCACGCATTGTTTTACATAATAAAGGCCCAGCCCCAGGCCTTTGGTGGGCCTGGACAGGTTAGGCTGGTGCCGGTAGAATTTTTCAAAGATATGGCGGAGGGTAGCAGCGTTCATGCCGATACCATTGTCTTGTATGATCAGTGCGATGGATTCTTTTTCCTGCAGCGTGGTAATGGTAATGACCTTCTCTGCCTGGTCGTTGTACTTCACGGCATTATCCAGGATGTTTTGCAGCAGGGTGGTAAAATGAAAGGTGTCTGCTTCAATCATTACCGGTTGGCCGCTGTTGTGAAAATGGAAACGGACAGGCTGTTTCATGGTATTAAGACTATACACTGCCAGTATCCCGCTGATCAGTTCATTCAGATCCGTGGTGGTGGTTTTGAGCGCCAGTTTCTCTGTGGCTGCAATATTGATCACCTTTTCTACCAGTAGTTTCAGGCGTTCTGCCTGGCGGTGGATGATTTCGGACAGCGCGGTAACGCTTTGTTTATTATCCAGTGTTTTTTCATTCTGGATATTTTTATTAGCAACGATGATAGCAGTGATGGGCGTGTTAAACTCGTGCGTAATATTATTGATGAAATCGGATTTCATATCTGACAGATGCTTTTGCCGGATCCATTTGAAGAGTGTGATGGCAAACAATGTGATCACCGCCAGCAGGGTAAGCAGGCCGGGGAGGATGGTATATTTCATTTGCCGGAGCACCAGGGTGCGGCGGTTATAGGGATCTGCGTAAAATGAGAACGACAGGGAATAAGAATAGGGCAGGGGCGAATTGGCCACCAGCGAAGACGCTGCGCTGTTTTCATTGAGCTTCGGCAGGTTGCCGCAAATAAAGAGTCCCATTTCCTTTTGCCTGTCGGCCGGGATGAGCGGGTACTTTTTAAAGCGGTTGTATACGTTTACATACTGGCTGTCTTTGAACTTGATATCCAGCCGGTGAATACATAAAGCAAACAAGAGGGAGTCTTTGATCCCGTCGTTGGCCTTGATGGCTTTCAGCATGCTGTCGGTGTTCTCATGCTTTACCAGTTCCCGGATGATGCGGTTCACGAGATGTTGTGCGGCGGTGTCGAAGCCGTGGCGGTTGGTGTTATACAGTTGTTCCAGGTAAGGGTACTGCGGCACAATGATACTGTCCAGCAACGGCTGCCCTCCCGGGAACAGCTTATCATTGGCGATGGCCAGGTTATAGGCTTCGCCGATCCTTCCTTTTTCCACGTAGTTAAAACGGCTGTCCAGCAACTGATAGGTATTATATATCAGGAAAAACTGTACAATAGCCAACGCGATAATACAGATAACAGCTGTCAGGATATACAGCTTGATAGAATGCCTCATGCTTCGCTTTATTACTTTTGGTTGACCTTTCCTGTTCTTCACTTGATAACGACGTCCGTTCCCGATGCTTTTAAGTTTTGTTTACAATCCGTTAGGGATTTTTTAAAATTGATTCGATTCCTGTTGGCTATTTTCACCATTAAGATACTACTTTTTTGATATCAGAAAATCGATTTAGCATTTTTTATAAAATCCCTGTATGAAGAGATATTTATGTAATGTATTATTAGCTGGTTGCAGTCTTTTTACCCTTGCCGCTTTTGCTGCAAAAAATGGAGGATGGATGGCGCCCGTGGTGAAGGATACTACCGCTATGCCGCCGCTTACCTGGAAAGAGCATTGGTTTGAGCATGCGCAGGTGATGCGCCGGGTATTCAGCAACTCGTCGGTGACGGTGTATTACGACAAAGAAACGCCTGAAAGCATTACCTGGCCGGACACGTTGTTAACGAAGGTATGGAACTACACTACTAAAACTTATGGCGCCTTTGGTAAGGATAATCGCCTGTTTGTGCTGTTGCATACCGGCAAATATGGCGGCGGGCACCCGTCTACCTATTTCGATGGTAGTCACGACTACCGCAACGTGATTGATGTGGGGCATGAAGGTGATTGGGTGAGTAATACCGGCTGGAACCTGGATGCCGCTGTGCATGAGGTGGGGCATATTGTGGAGGGCGCCGCCAAAGGAGTGCATGGGTCGCCAGCCTTCCCGATATGGAAAGACAGCAAGTGGATGGAGATCTATCAATATGATGTATACCGCGCATTGGGCTGGGATGCGGAAGCGCAGCGATGGTTTGATACGCAGATGAAGAATACAGATAATTTTCCACGGCCGGGTACACAATGGTTTAAAAACTGGTTTTACCCGGTTTACCATCAGTATGGCGGCGCCAAAGTATTAAACAATTTCTTTACCATACTGGCCGCCAATTTTCCCCGTAACGGTAATGGCTATACGCGCGATATGAACTGGGGAGAGTTCATACACTTCTGGAGCGGCGCTGCAGGTGTAAACCTGAAACCGCAGGCCACCATTGCTTTCGGCTGGCCCGCCAGTTGGGAGGAAGAGTTCCTGCAGGCGCAAAAGGAATTTCCGGGCGTAAAATATTAAAATCAAAAGCGGAGGGAAATTTCCCTCCGCTTTCAGCGTGTATAATACTTGCGCGCCATGAAGGAGAGTGGTAATCCGATCATGACCATCAATATGAGAATATTAATAACGGAGTTGACTAAACGCAGTGGTCCATGCGGTACCTGGCTTAACGGCAATACCACCAGGTTCATCACGCACCACACCAGTAACCCGTAAACGAGCCCTGTTGCCACCGGGTGCTTACGCAGTCCCGGTATCTTCGGATAAATGAGGAAGAAAACAAACGACCAGGCGAGCGCAATAAGATAGTGAAACAGTAATCCCCACCACATCATGGCCGGCTCCCCGCTAAAGGCCGCTTTACCAAATACACCGCTGCTGATGTATACCAGTATCCTGGTGACCGGCTGACCGTGGGTAACAATAAAAAAATGTACAAACGCAGAAAGAATGTCCAGGGTACCGGCAATAAGGCCGGCCAGTAAAACAGTTCCCGGAAAAGAGGAAACAGGACGCATGTGATTTGTTTTTATATGGTAAAACAAGATAGTGTGACTACATCTCTTAAATTAAAAAATTTTACTATAAAAACCTCACCATTGATAAGATTTTCACCGCTTTTATTAATAGATTATTAATAAATATTAAAAACAGCTTAAAATTTCAAGTATTTTTATTGATAATCAAACATATATAGTTATAAATAATTAAAATTTAAACAAAGAGTTAAATAAACGCTTGTTTAAATTAAACGTTTGTTTAACTTTGTGAAGTCAAATTTAAAAAAGGAACATGGAAGAGTATAGTGAAAAACAGCTCTCAATTTTAACGGTTGCGGAGCGGCTATTTGCCGATCAGGGCTTTCATGGCACATCGGTAAGGGATATAGCCCAGGAGGCAGATGTGAATATCGCCATGATCTCCTATTATTTCGGTTCAAAGGACAAATTGCTGGAATCTATTTTCAAATATAGAATGGAGACTTCCCGGAAGTTCATCAATGAATTGTTGGAGAACGATACGATGGAGCCACTGGAGAAGATAAACAGTCTGATTGACCGGTTCGTCAACAAAATGCTCGGGGAGCAATACTTCCAGTGCATTATGAGCCGTGAACAGTTGAACAGCCAGCAAAGCCCGATCAGGGATCTTATCTGGCAACTGAAAGGAGAAATGCTCGGTCTGATGCGCCCCATCGTTACAAATGCCCAGGAAGCAGGCATCTTTTATAAAGATGTAGACGTGGAAATGCTGATGACTTCTTTATTCGGGACTATTCATCAGGTAATACCTGCCAAACATATATTGAGAACAAACCCTGAGGCGAAGGATTTGAATGACGATGAATACAGGGAGTATTTGAAAAACAGAGTAGGTACACATTTAAAAAAATTGTTCAAAGCAATCCTAACACATGAATTCTAAAAGCATATACACACGATTATATGCGCTTGCATCGGGAATACTGCTGACTTTTTTCTTTCAGACAGCATCCGCACAACAGAGCGTAAAACCGCTTTCGTTAAATGAAGCCATATCGCTGAGTATACAAAACAGCAAACAATTAAAGGTGAGTCACGCTAAAGTAGATCAGGCTACTGCCTCACTGAAAGAAGCCCATGAACGCCAGTTACCGGACGTAAGTGTTTCCGGTTCTTATTTGAGGCTTGCACAGCCTAACATCGACATGAAACTTAAGTTGGGAGATGATAGTAATGGTGGCGCCAAAAGTGAAAGCCCCAAAGTGAATTCGGCAGCTTATGGTATCGCCAGTGTATCCCTTCCCATCTTTTCCGGTGGATTGATACAAAGCGGTAAAGAATCTGCCCGTTACCTGGCAGAAGCTGCACGGCTGGATGTGGACAAAGACCGTGAAGATGTAATTCAGAATACCATTGCTGCCTATAGCAATCTTTATAAGGCAAAAGCCGCAGTAGCACTGGTACAGGAAAACATCCGGCAGTCGGATGAAAGAGTGAAGGAGTTTTCCAACAAGGAAAAGAATGGTCTCCTTGCCCGTAACGATCTTTTAAAAGCGGAGCTACAGCAATCCAATTACCAGCTGGCATTAATGGACGCTGAAAACAACCTGAAAATTGCCAACCTGAATATGGATATCATGCTGGGCCTTCCGGATAACACCGTGATCCAGGTAGACAGCACCGTATTTAAAGTAGATGATAAAGTAGATGGCCGCGGAGTGGCAGAGTTTGAGCAACTGGCTTACCAGAACCGTAAAGATGCAGCTTCTCTCAGCGCACGTGAAAAAGCCGCCAATGCAGGAATCAAAGGAGCGAAAGCAGATTATTTCCCGTCACTCGCAGTAACCGGCGGATATGTGGCAGCTTACATTCCTAATGTAATCACCATTACCAATGCGGTAAATGCAGGCGTAGGACTGAAATACAATCTTTCTTCCCTCTGGAAAACAGGATCAAAAGTAAGTAATGCAAAGGCGCAACTGGCAGAAGTGCAGGCCAATGAGGCGAAGCTCGTGGATGGTATTCACCTGGACGTATATCAATCTTACGAAAACTACCTCCTGAGCCATAAGAAGATGGATACTTATATCAAAGCGATAGAACAGTCGGAAGAAAATTACCGGATTACGAAGAACAAGCATGATAACAACCTGGCTACCACAACAGACCTGCTCGATGCCGACGTTGCAAATCTGCAGGCGCATCTCAACTATGCGTACGCGAAGGCAGATGCACTGGTAGCATATAACAAACTGTTACAGTCTGCAGGTATACTGGAATCCAACAATAAATAATACCAACAAACCAATAAATATCAAAGCCGTGGAAACGCAAACTCAAACAAAACCTACTAACAATATAAACATGCAGGAAACAACCGCCCCTAAAAAGAAAAGCAAAGGGTTCGTCATAGTGCTGGCAGTGCTGGTGCTGGGTGGCGGCGCATTCGGTATCACCAAGTATGTTCATGGTCAGCATCATGAAGAAACTGATAACGCGCAGATCGATGCCAATGTGAGCCCGGTTATACCCCGTGTATCCGGTTATGTGAAAGAAGTAAGGGTGAAAGATAACCAGGTAGTGAAGAAAGGAGATACGTTAGTGATCCTGGACGACCGCGACCTGGCCATTAAAGTACAGCAGGCTGAAAACGCCCTCTATGCCGCACAGGCTAACCTGGGCGCCGCACAGGCTACCACCGCCGCTGCTGAAGCCGGTATCAGTACCGCACAGGCGCAGGTAGGAACCATTGATGCACAGATCGAAGCAGCAAAAGTAAACCTCTGGAGAGCCAGCCAGGATTACGACCGCTACGCCAACCTGATCAAAGATCATTCGATCACCCAACAGGAATTTGAACAGGCTTCTGCTGCAAAACAAACTGCTGAACGTCAGCTCGACGTACTGGCCAGGCAAAAAGCTGCTGCCAGCCGTCAGACAAACGTAGTTAGCTCCCAGAGCGGCGCTACCTCCAAGCAGATCAACGTAGCCAATGCAGGTATCAAACAACGTGAAACAGATGTGGAAGATGCAAAGCTGAATCTCTCTTATTCCGTAATCCTCGCTCCGGAAGATGGCGTATTATCAAAAATATTCGTACAACCTGGACAGTTTGTTACGGCGGGCCAGTCTTTATTCAGCGTGGTACTGAGCACTACTCCATGGGTAGTGGCCAACTTCAAGGAAACACAGCTGGATAAAATGAAACTGGGTCAGAAAGTGACCGTGCATATCGACGCTTATCCTGAAAAAGGACTGGAAGCAAAAGTAACTTCCTTTTCTCCGGCAACCGGCTCTAAATTCGCCCTGCTGCCTGCGGATAATGCCTCTGGTAACTTCGTAAAAGTAGTGCAGCGCTTACCGGTAAAAATCGAGTTCGATAACCCTAACGATGAACTGGTAAAACAGTTGCGCCCGGGTATGAACGTGCTGGTAGACGTGCATCTCAACTAATCATATACATGAATAGCAACGTATCCGGAGTTAATAATTAGTGGGAACCATGCAATAATTAACAGGCAGGCGTAATCGATTAGCTCTAACAACAGATCCTCAACAGAAAGGTCATGTTCGTCATTAATTATTAACTCCGGGTAGGGTTGTTCTCATTCAAAATATAATTGCTGCATGCAACAAGAATCATTGATAGAATACGGCTCACGCAGGGTGATCATTACGATCACCGCTATATTCTGCGCTTTGCTGGAGATAGTGGATACCACTATCGTAAATGTGGCGTTGAATGACATGCGTGGTAACATGGGCGCTACGCTCAGTGAAATCGGATGGGTCATCACTGCATACGCTATCGGTAACGTAATCATAGTACCGATGACCAGCTGGTTATCACAGCAATTTGGTCGTCGTAACTACTTCGCGGCGTCTATTATTATATTCACCGTTTCCTCTTTCCTCTGCGGTAACGCAACTGCCATGTGGGAGCTGATCATATTCCGCTTCATACAGGGTTTGGGTGGAGGTGCTTTGCTGGTAACTTCTCAAACGATTATCACAGAAAGTTATCCGCCTGAAAAACGCGGTATCGCCCAGGCCATTTACGGGTTGGGTGTAATCATCGGCCCAACATTAGGCCCTCCGTTAGGCGGTTTTATTACCGATAACTATTCCTGGCCTTATATCTTTTACATCAACATTCCTATCGGTGTAATCGCCACCCTGCTTACTTTGCAGTTTGTGCGCAGCCCGAAGTACGGAGCGAAAAGAGCGATGTCGGAGATAGATTTCCTCGGTATAGGGCTCCTGGCGGTGATGGTAGGAAGTTTGCAGTTTGTGCTGGAACGTGGGCAGGAAGACGACTGGTTCAATGACTCCACTATTACGGCCCTCACCGTTACAAGTGCATTGGCCCTGTTCTTCTTTGTATGGCGTGAGCTTACCTATAAGAACCCTATCGTGGAGCTGAGGGTGCTCAAAAACGGGAACCTCCGGGCAGGTACCATTCTCTCTTTCATCATGGGCTTTGGATTATACGGATCTACCTTTATTATCCCGCTGTACACACAGGGTTCACTGGGATGGACCGCTACCCAGTCGGGTATGCTGATGATCCCTGCGGCATTGACTACCGCAGTAATGATGCCGCTGATAGGTAAAATGCTGGAGAAAGGTATTCCACAACAATATATGGTGGCAAGTGGTATGTTCCTCTTCTTTGTTTTCTGTTTCTGGGGATATAAAATTATCACACCGGCAGATACCGGCTCAGATGCCTTCTTCTGGATGCTGATCGTTCGCGGTATAGGTATGGGATTACTCTTTATTCCTATCACCACGTTGTCACTGTCTGGTTTGAAAGGGCAGCAGATTGGCCAGGGAGCAGCTTTTACTGGTATGATGCGTCAGCTGGGAGGTTCATTTGGGGTGGCTTTGATCACTACCTTTATGGCCCGCCAGAATATGCTGCACCGGAGCGACCTGGTATCAAAACTGGATACCAACAACCCTGATGTGATTAACCGGGTAAACGGCTTACAGCAAAGTTTTGGCGCGAAGGGAATGGACCCGCACCAGGCACTGAATACAGGTTATAAATTACTTGATTTTAGTGTTACGAAACAGGCCGCCATATTATCTTATATGGATGTGTTCCTGTACCTGGGCCTGATATTCCTCATTTGCGTACCGTTTGTACTCATGGTAAAAGCTAAGAAAGCTGCGAAACTCGATCCGTCTGCTATGCACTAACGGAAACAGTTTTTCAAGATAAAATATTGTTGCAATAACAGTGTAACAGTTGTAGGTTTAGGTAAATAAGCCCCGATTTTAATCGGGGCTTTTGTTTTTTCAGGGGCAATGAATTAAATTCATAGAAATACCCCGCTATGGAAACATTCGGCCATGTAAGAATGGTGATAGGATTTATCCTGAGCCTCAGCATTGCACATCTGCTCAAAGGCACTGCCAAATTCATCCAGCATCCCAACCGGGAAAAGCCTTACTGGATACACCTTTCATGGGTAGCCTACATCTTTGTGATGCTGGTGCATTTCTGGTGGTGGGAAATGCCGTTGCACGCACTGAAGAAATGGACTTTCCCGGAATATATCTTTATCATCTCCTTTATTACCACCTTTTTCCTGCTCTGTGCACTATTGTACCCCGACGATCTGAAAGATTATAAAGGATACCAGGACTACTTTTACTCACGACGAAAGTGGTTCTTTGGGGTGCTGGCGTTTTCGTTTATTGCAGATGTAATAGATACGCTGATAAAAGGGCACGATTACTTTCATCATTTCGGGATAGAATACCCGATCCGTAATATCACGCACATTGTCCTCTGCCTGCTGGCCATCAGGATCAGTAACCGGACCTTTCACGGGGCGCTGGTTATTTTATTTATCTTATACGAGATGAGTTATGTATTACGGCTTTATTTGTCGGCCGCCACATGAGGCATTTACAGGCGGATGCCTACTTTTTTATAGATGAAACTCAGCAGCCATGCCGGCCCGATGAGCAGAAATTGCAGGTCCTTGAAGAAGGAAGGTTTTGCGCCTTCTATTTTATGGCCGATAAACTGCCCGATCCAGGCTGCTACAAAAATAAACAGCGCCACCTGCCAGATCACCAGCTGAGTGGCCGCTATAAGGCGCCATAGCCATAAGCAGATCACCCCTATCAGCAACATGCCAGCCGCCAGAGAAGGAGAGAGGCGCAAATAGTAAATGATCAGTAACAGCAATACCACATGCGCTACCGAAATGTAGGAACGTACGCCACCAATGGGCAATGGGATCGCGTATAAAAATCCGACGATACTAAAAAAAATAGCGGGTACACAAATCCAGTGAATCAGTTTGTTGGTATGGTTACGGTGGCTGCTGCCGTACTCGTCCAGCCATTGATGGATTGTTCTCATAGCGGTGGCGGTTTATAAAGTGCTGGTATTAAAATACGTTAAATAAGCGAAAATGAGTACTTCAGAAATTTCTTTACCAACAAAGCAATATCCAAATATGTTCTTATTAATCGTTTTGAATTGATAGATTTGAATCAGGAAGTCATTAACTGAAGTATTATGGAAACCATTGGATTTATCGGCACTGGCCATTTAGGCTATCCCATTGCAGAGAACCTGCTGAAGGCAGGATACACTTTAAGAATTTATAACCGTACGAGGGAGAAGGCGTTGCCGCTGGAGCAGCTGGGCGCTATACTGGTGGGCAGCCCGGAAGAAACTGCTGTTAAAGGAGGAATTGTACTGAGCCTGGTAGCGGACGACAAGGCGCTGGAAGCAATAGCTACCGATGCGCTGGTGCAGGCCCTTGGTGAAGGTGGTATCCATGTGTCTATGAGTACGGTATCACCGGATATTTCCAGGGAGTTGTCGGCGGGTCATGCAAAGCACGGGGTGTTATTTGTAGGGGCGCCGGTATTTGCGCGTCCGGAAGCGGCGACCGCGAAAGCGGGTAATTCGGTAATTTCCGGTCCGGCTAAGGCTAAAGAAAGGATCCGTCCTTTATTGGAGGCTGGATTTGCCCGCAACATTTTTGATCTCGGAGAAGACGCGGGCAGCGCCAATGTGCTGAAGCTGATGGGTAATTTTATGATTGCCGGGGCGTTGGAACTGATGGCAGAAGCCTTTGCGCTGGCGGAGAAAAACGGGGTAGATCCCAGGGAGGCATATGAAATGCTCACGACTACTTTATTTTCGGGTCCCATCTTCAGGAATTATGGAGCCATGATCCTGGACCGTAAATTTACCGGTAATCCTTCTTTCAGTGCGGAATTAGGGTTGAAAGATATGGACCTGGTATTGCAAACGGCGCGGAAATCGCATACGCCGATGCCGCTGGCTAACCTGGTGCAGAACCGGCTCACAACCATCCTGGCGAAGGATATACATGATGCCGACTGGACCGCGCTGGCTTCCGGTGCGCTGGAAGACGCCGGACTTACTGTTTAACCTTTATCGGCCATAGCCGCTACGGTCTTTTCTTTGGACGCCTGGCGCGCTATGGCGTCTTCCCGGTGCATGGTTCCCCAGTCGGAGATATGCTGCAACATACTTTCCATACTCCATCCCAGCGGGGTGAGTTCGTATTCCACCCGCGGGGGCACTTCCGGGTACACGATCCGCTTAACGAGGTGGTCGTTTTCCAGTTCCCTTAACTGCAATACCAGCACTCTTTCCGAAATGCCGGTGATCGACTTTTTCAGTTCGTTATAACGTAGTTTACCATCCAGCAATCGCCACAGTATGCTGGGTTTCCAGCGTCCGCCGATCAACGACAGGGTATATGCTGTGCCGCAGTCGCCGCGCAGCTGCTTTCCGTTGATGGCATTAGAGGAATTTTCTTTTCGCATACGTTCAAATTTTCTTTTTCCGGGTATAAACGGGTATAAAGATACGCAATGCGCTGCTATCGTAAAGGATAACGCTATCCTTTTGGTAACCCTGTCCAGGGGAGCTTTATTAAACAACAAGGGAAGGCATCACGGCCTCCCCTTTTTGTTATGCCTGCGGCAGTGACTATTCTGCCTGTTTACCGGCTTCGTTTTTCTTTGCCACGTCTTCCAGCAGTCTGAGTCTGAGCAGTCCGCTGATCGGTCCGTTGGCGCTGTCTCCACCGTTGATGAGTACATCCGGCATGATACGGATCTGCTGCGTGCCGATGGCTTCCATTACTTTCAGTTGGGTAAAGTTGTTGCCACCCATTGCTTCCACCGCCAGTTTATAGGATGCTGCGCTGGACTGACCAATAGCCAGGATCTTTTCTGCTTCTGCTTTACCAGTGAGGGCAATTTTTTCCGCATCCGCTTTTTGCAATCCATTCAGTACGCTCCGCTTCTGCCTTGGCCAGCAGGCGTACTTTTTCTGCTTCACCGCCGGCCAGTAATTTCATCCGGTCGCTTTCCGCGTTGGCTTGCAACCGCACGCTGTTGGCGTCACCGGTCGCTTTTTTCACGGAGGCGTCTGCATGTCTTTCCGCAATCCAAACACCCTGGTCGGCTTTTACAATTTCCTTCTGCATTTCTGCAATGGCGGTTTCTTTTTCCAGCGTCTGGCGGGTTTCCTGTGCCAGTCGTTCTGTATCATAGGTGATTTTCTGTTCTTCCGCAATTTTACGGTCGGTCAGTGTTTTCATCAGTGTTTCCGGTGGCACAATGTCACCAATGAGGGTATCTACCCCGAACACATTATACTGGTCCAGTACCTGGCCGATATGCTCCTTCGCGGAGGTTTGCCGTTCCTTACGACTGGTGAGGAAACTGATCACATCTGATCCCTGGGCGGAGTTACGGAAGTAGTTACCGATGGTGGGTTCCAGCACCTGTGTGACCAGGTTGCTCATATTACCAAATCGGGCAATTACTTTGGGGGCTTCGGTAGTAGGGATGTGGATGATCTGTGCCACGTCGAGGTTAAAAGTAAAACCGTCGCGGCTCCTTACGGTGATGGTAGAGAGGTTCTTATCCAGCTGGTGGGCTTCACTTCTGGCGGTGGCCCAGTTCAGCACCAGGTTGGTGGTAGGTACCAATTCTACTTTCATGATATAGGGATTAACAGGATACTTACCGGGTCCCAGTGGTTCTGCCCATACGCCTTTGGTACCTTTGGCCACAATATTACCGTGTTTGAATTCTGCGCCGCTGAGATCCACGCCATCATTACCCACGAAGGAAATGACCACGCCTACATGGCCGATCGCGATTTCCGTCATGCGAACCATTTCCAGTTTGGCAAACCAGGGGTTAATAAAGTAGGAGCCGGCCAGGATCACCTGTTCCTGCAAGCCTTTGTAACCGCCTTTTTCGAGGAAGGCATCCACATCCTGGAAGTTGTTGTGTTTGTCGATGGTTTTACCCGCAATGGAGCCGGTTTCAATGGCTTGTCCTTCGAGGGTAGTCACAATTCCTACCGCATTGTCGGGGATGGACAGCATGTCCGTGATTTCCACTTCAAACAGGAAGGTATTGATACGGTATGATCCGGGCGTGATAATAGCAGTTTGCCGGCCTTTGCGGCCACCATTCCGGAGAAAGGCCACTGCGTCCTGGAAGGAGTCGCAGGGAACCTTGCGGGCCAGGATAGCACCTGTTTCCAGTTCTGAACCGTCTTTAGCCAGTACCAGTCCTATTTTACCGGTAGGGATGATGGTAAATGGCTGGAAGGTAACGCTGTACTGCCAGATCCATTTCCAGAAGTATACGCCGGGAGCGAGTGTTTGCGCCTGGAAGCCAGCTTCGCCGTTGGTGGCGAGGATGCGGCCTTCCGGCAGTTCCTGTTTACCGATCAGTACAAATTTTTTAGTAACCAGACCAATACGGTCTTCCGGTACAATGACTACGCCAAAGCATATACGAAGAATTACTTTGTACAGTACAAGGCAAAGAATGGGCAGGCCGATAAGCAAAGCCCATCTGAGAAATGTGTTTTCCATTTGCAGGGTTGTTGTTAAGGTATGTATTTGTGTAAGATGAATTTAACGGCATGGCGATACGGCTGACGGACTTGTCAGATCAGGGTTTGGGCCATGCAGGTATGTTTCAGAAAAGTGGGGGCGAAGTGTTGAAGTTCGTAGCGATATAAGATATAAGGATGTTGTTGCCGGAGCAATGATCAGATTCCATTGAAGAATGAATTACGATGTAAAAGTGATGATTATTTTTCATCTGTCAAAATAATTCCGGGCAAACGATAGTTCCTTTAGCACGGATTTTCAGATAAGTTGTTCCGGATCATTTTTGCAAACTGTTTCAGATAATGCCGGGCAGTTTTTTTTGATATCCGTTGAAAATTTGTCCGTTTTTTTTGATTTTTGGAAAAACGCCCTATATTGGGAAGAGTTTAACCATTATTCACTCTGCTAAAACGATTTTTCCAAGCATGTCAACCAAATAGTTTTTTATATTTGTATAGCTTTAACGATTTAGCAAAACATTCTATTATTGAATTTATGACAAATTCCACGGCGTTAGGAATAGATATCGGCGGCTCTCACATTACCGCAGCACTCGTAGATCTTGGCACAAGATCCATCATAGAAAGTTCATGGAACCGCACACGTATTAACTCACAGGGCGAAGTAGCAGATATCATCGATGGCTGGGCGGCTGTTATCAGTGAGGTTTTCACCCACGCTTCTGAAGATGTACGGCACATCGGCATCGGGATGCCTGGCCCGTTCGACTATGAGCGGGGGATCAGCCTCATGAAAGGGCAACACAAATATGACGCTTTATACAACCTGAATGTAAAGGAATTACTGGCAACGCGCCTCGGAATTTCCCCGCAGCAAATCCGCTTTATCAATGATGCCGGCTGCTTCCTGCAGGGCGAAGTATTCAGCGGCGCCGGCAGGAATCACCAACAGGTAATTGGCCTTACACTGGGCACCGGACTGGGTTCCGCCATCTATCGCGACGGAGCAGCCAACGATGCCAATCGCTGGTGCGCTCCCTTTAAAGAGGGTATGGCGGAAGACTATCTCTCTACGCGCTGGTTTGTAAAACGCTATGAAGAAATAAGCGGCGAAGCAATAGCAGATGTAAAAGCGCTGGTAGCACGTATAGGCGTTGACGATAGGATACCGCAGCTGTTCAATGAGTTTGCGGTAAACCTCGGTACTTTTCTTACCACCTTTATTAAAGAAGAACAACCTGAAATTGTAGTGATCGGCGGAAATATCGCCAATGCGGCAGACCTGTTTCTTCCCCAACTAAAAAAAGAACTGGAAAAACAACAGATCACCATCCCGGTAGTTATAGCTACCCTCGGCGAAGCCGCAGCACTGATCGGCGCAGCCAGCTTATGGCATGCCTTCCAGGAAGCATAAGCGCCACCCGTTCAGCAAAAACATAAAATAAAAAGAAGCTATTGGCGCAATGACCAAAGCAGGTAAGTTCCCGGAGCATATTCATCTCCGGAAAAAATATCCGCTCCGGTGCCTGTGCCAGTAGCTTTTTGTTTATTGCTTTCAGCTTTCTGCTTTTTCCTTTATATTAGGGGCATCAACCACTTCTAAATATTTACTGTTTGAAAGACCGCCTAATTGCAGCTGATAATATTTTGTGGAACAATGTCATCCTGGGGGATCAACAAGCCTACAGGGAGTTGTATGAAATGTATGCGGATATGCTTTTCCGGTATGGCCTGAGATATATAAAAGATACCAGCACGATAAAAGACTGTATCCAGGAGCTTTTTACCAGTCTTTATCACTACAGGAATAACCTGGCGCATGACGTGAACATCCGGTTTTACCTGCTCCGGTCATTCCGCAGGAAAATCCACCAGGCCGTAAAAAAGAATGCCACTATGCTGCATACTGCCAATCCGGAAGACTATTTCTCGATCTTCTATGAGCCGGATGCAGAACAGCTGCTGATTGCAGCGGAACAGCAGCAGGAATTGCTCCGGCTGCTGGCCCGTGAACTGAACGAATTACCCGCCCGGCAGAAAGAAGTCCTTTTCCTCAAATTCAACTGCAGCCTGTCGTACGAAGAAGTGGCGGGAATCATGAAAATAAGTGTACCAACCTGCCGCACTCTCGCCTACAGAGCGTTCCGGCAACTGCGTGCCAACATGGAAAAGGTACCGGTGCTGCCGTTAATGATCCTCTTAATGTCCTGGATTTCCCGGGAGCATCCCTGAATAAAAAAAGTTTCGTTCCGGAGTCTATATCCTGTTTGTTTGTTGCTCTATATAGCAAAGATGCCGAAAGATGCCTGATAAGAAACACCTGAAACTGGAAGACCTGCTTGGTAATGACCATGAGCCGCCTGCACAAAGCGATGATCCCGTGCAACAGCAAATGGCAGATGCCGTGCAACGCATGATCACAAACGCCGCCACAGAAACGTGGGACCCGGCCGATAAAGCCCTGCTGTGGCAGGATATCGCCGCGGGGTTAGCAGCCAAACCATTTGTGCACAGATACCTGTTCCTCAAAATCGCCGCTGCCGTCTTGCTGTTGTTGTCCGTGGCCACCTGGTTGTTCTGGCCCCAGGCCCCGCACTCGCTGGTACAGTTTGCTCAGCAGCAACACCTGGAACGCGCCACCGATACCCGCCTGATCCTTGGGCAGCAACCCGCGATCGTGGTAAAAGGAAAAAACGCATCACTGGTATATGGAGGTCAAGGCGTAACCATCAATGCGGATAGTACCCTGTCGTCTACAGCTCCATACAATACGCTGTTGGTACCTTACGGCCGCCGCGCCCGCCTCCAGCTAGAAGATGGCACCATCGTGCTGCTGAATGCCGGCTCCCGCCTTGTTTATCCCGCTACCTTTCACCGGAAAAAACGGGAAGTATACCTGGAAGGGGAAGCCTTTTTTGAGGTAGCCCCCAATGCCGGATCGCCATTTTTCGTATATGCTTCACGTATAGAAACAGAAGTGCTCGGCACCTCCTTTAATATCAGCGCTTATCCAGACGACCACCAGCAAAGCCTGGTACTGGCATCGGGAAGTGTGCGCCTCCACCTGCCTTCACAGCGCCGCTTCGGGCAACATTCCCGTCAGCTGCAACCCAACGAAATGGCTACGGTAGGCATGGAAAGCGAAACCCTGCAGGTAAGCACTGTGAATGTAGCAACCTATACTGCCTGGAAAGACGGGCGCCTGCTGTTTTACAGTACACCGCTGAAAGAAATCCTGAAAAAATTAACGCGTTACTATAATATACAGCTGGACCTTGCATCAACACAACCCGGACTGGAAACCTGTTCCGGCGACCTTGACCTGGAAGATCATCTTGAAAACGTACTTGACGTGATATGCGCTACCAACTCGCTGCGCTATGAGCGCCAGGGACAGCGCATCGTACTGAAAGAGAAAGACTAATTATCATACATATCACCAAAAAAAAGCCGGAAGATGGTGGGACATCTTCCGGTTGCACAGCCCCGCCGAAGCGGGGACGGGCTTGTCTTTTTGTTTAACTAAAAAAACTGTAGTGAAGTTATGAAAAAAATCTATGCACAATGGCGGGTACCGCCAGGCAATGTTTTTGCCATTAAACTCCTGAGAACAATGAAACTGACTGTAATTTTACTGTTCATCGCTATCCTTGGGGTTTCTGCTACCGGCAAGTCGCAGGACGAACACCTCAACATCAAACTGCACCAGGGCACCTTGCCCCAGCTGTTTAACCAGATCCAGTCGCAAAGCCGCTGGCGTATCTTTTATAAAGATGAACTGGTAAACAGGGAACAACCGCTGACGCTTGATCTGCAGGATAAAAAGATCAACGAAGTACTGGACAAAGCCCTGTTAAATACAGGTCTCAGCTACCGCATCATGCGCAACCAGGTAGCCATCATTCCGAAGGAAAAAGGTAAGCCGGAGCAACGCCTGTCAACCATCTCGCTGTTGGAGGACAGTACCTATCTCATACGCGGACGGGTATACGATACGCATGAACCTCCGCAGGCGCTACCGGGAGTAACTATCCGGGTAAAAGACAATAACAGTCTTGGTACCACTACCGACGCCGATGGCTACTTCACCTTCCGCGCTAAAAAAAATGCGGTGCTTGTTTTTACGCAAATGGGGTACCTCGCGCAGGAATATACCATTATCCGGAGCCACAATGCACTGAATATTTCCCTGAAAGAAAACGTAGCTGCCCTCGATGAAGTAGTAGTGGTGGGCCTTTCAGAACAGCAACGGAAACATATTGCCAGCTCCATCAGCTCTGTAAATATTGCGCAGCAAACCAATGGCAAGCCCATTACGGCATTATCACAGGCATTGCAGGGAGGCGTTACCGGTTTGCAGGTAACGCAAAGTTCCGGTCTGCCCGGCGGGGATGCCGCCATAATAAAGATCCGTGGCATCAGCACGACGAACGCCTCCAATCCATTGGTAATGGTGGATGGTGTGCCGATGGACATGAACTATATTGATCCCGTTACCGTGGAAAGCGTTACCATCCTGAAGGATGCTGCCGCTGCCGCTGTATACGGCGCCCGCGCCGCTAATGGTGTTATACTGGTAACGACCAAACGCGGCGTAGCCGGAAGGGTAGCCGTTACCTATGATGGCTATTATGGCGTGCAGTCGCCCTCCTCCATGCCGGCGCTGGTGGAAGCGCCGCAATATATGCGCATGTTTAACGAAGCACAGGTGAATGCCGGCAACGCTCCATTCTATTCGGAAGAAGATATTCAACATACAGCAGCCGGCGACGACCCGGTAAAATATCCTAACACCGACTGGCAGAAGGAAATCCTGAACCGCGCGGCGCCTATTACCAGTCACTCGGTGGGAGTGAGCGGCGGTAACAGCCTCGCACGTTTTGCCTTAACGGCCAACTATCAGAACCAGCAAGGGATGATCCCCCTCAACCACTCCAATAAGTATAATATCCGCGCCAATACCTCCATTACCCTTACCAAAAAGTTCCTGGTATACATGGACATGCTGGCCATCAAACGAAATACTTTTTATCCTAACCGTCCCAATGGGAGTAATGGAAACAGGATATTGGAAGATATTTTCCGGGTACCGCCTACTATTCTTCCCAAATACCCGGCAAAAGATGGCGCACCGGTCATGTATGGCCGCTACGTGGATATTGTAAACCCGGTGGCCTACGCAGAACATGGCGGTCAATCTGCCAATGAGTACGGTCAATCCAGTATTAACCTGCAGCCTAAATGGGAAGTATTGCCTGGCCTGAATCTCCGCGGACAATTCAGCTTCCGGTTGAACAGCGACGTGACCCGCACTTCCCGTGACAATTATTACTTCTTTGATTATTATACCGGTAAACTGGTGCAAACATGGGGTGTGCAGCGGACTGCTGCTATGGATAGGACTACTTACTATTACGCAGGCGTAACGGCCGACTATACCTATGACCTGAAAGATCATCACTTTTATCTGATGGGTGGCTATTCACAGGAAGAGAACAATAGTAAATTCTGGGATGTAAATTCCCTGTTATCGTTTTATGGAAAAGTAAATTATTCTTATAAAGATAAATACCTGCTGGAAGGAGCCATTCGTACAGATGGTTCATCACGTTTTGGTCCGGGTCATAAATACGGTACATTTCCTTCCGTAGCGTTGGGTTGGAATGTACATAAGGAGTCCTTTATGGCGCCCGTATCTGTTATTAGCAGCATGAAGCTCCGTGCATCTTACGGCCGGCTGGGTAATGAGAATATAGACCTTTACCAGTACCAGAATATGATCAGCGCCACAGATGGCGTGGAATCAATTTTCGGTAACCCGGATATTACCTGGGAAACAGTGGACATGTTGGATCTGGGACTGGACCTGGCTTTGCTGCAGAGTAAACTGGAGCTTACGTTCGACTTCTACAACAAAACTACCAATGGTATTATTCTCAAGCCACCGGTATCTTATGTAGGCGGTATGGGCACTCCTCCCATCAACGCAGGCAAATTGCGGAACAAAGGAGTGGAGCTGTCGCTGAATTATAATGGTCGTATTGGTAAAGATGTCACCCTCTCTGTACGCCCTGGCGTTTCTTATAATAAAAACACCTTCCTGACGGTATTGGGCGGCCCTTATATCAGTGGCAGGAACATTGACAAGGAAGGATATGCACTGAAGAGTTTATATGGTTATAAAACAAATGGTTTGTTGCAGGCCGCGGATTTTAAACCGGATGGCACGCCGCTGGTACCAGTGATCGCTAATGCAAAACCAGGAGATATCCGCTACCTGGATCAGAACGGGGATAATATCATTGATGGCAACGACCAAACAGTGATCGGTAATCCTACACCGCGCGCCGACTTCTTTGCCAACTTCCGCATCACCTATAAAAAATGGGAACTGGAAATGCTGTTGCAGGGTGTGAGTAAAAGCGATGCGGTGCTGTCAGGTATGCTGGCCTATCCATTGGATATGTCTTTTGACGGAGGTGTTCCTACACAATATTATGCAGACAACTACTGGACGCCTGAGCGTACCAATGCCCGCTTTCCCCGCTTAACCACTACACCGGATATCAATAAGCTGTCGTCCGATTTTTGGATCCAGAACGGCGCCTACATCAGGATGAAATATATCCAGCTGGGTTATAATTTCAGCAGCACTACGTTAAAACGTATAGGCGTTAACGGTGCCAGGGTATACCTGAATGCACAAAATCCGTTTGTATTCACTTCCATGAAACTGGTAGACCCTGAAAGCCAGGGCAACCAATGGACGTATGGCATTATGAAAATGTATACTGCAGGGGTAAGTATTCAACTATAACCATTCAACTTTTTCGCAATGAAAATGAAATTCAACATAACGATGATACTGGGCCTGGTATTACTGTGTTCACCGGGCTGCAAAAAATTTCTCACCCACGATAACCCCTCCGGTGTTACTGACCTGGAGTGGTGGAAAACGGAGAGTCATGCCTATAATGCGCTTGGCTCTATTTATGCCGGGGTGCCGGCAGGTTCCAGCGGCAGGAATGTAATGTTCTGGTCGGGCCTGAGCGACGAAGCCGTTTGCCGCGGCGACTTCAGAGGTAACTACGATATTTACACCCGCGGATTGCAAAACCCTACCTGGGATGTGGCCGAATGGATCTGGCGGGATGATTATATAGATGTACGCCGCGCCTGCCGTTTTCTTGAAAACGTGGATAAATGTTTTATGGACGAGCAGCTGCGCACCCGTATGAAGTATGAAGCCCGTGCATTACGTGCTTTTTATCACATGGAGATCATGCTGTTTTTTGGTGACATTCCCATTGTGACGAAGTCCGTTACACCGCTGGAGAACCGACTGAAAAGAGATCCGGCCGAAAAAGTATATGAGTTTATCCTGAGCGAGTTAAAAGTGTGTGCGGAGAATTTACCGAAAGAATATGACAGCGATGAAACATGGCGTATTTCTGCCGGGGCCTGTAATGCACTGATCGTGCGGCTGGCGTTGTTTTTCCATCATTATGATGTGGCCAGGGATGCAGCGGCGAAGATCATCGGCACAGGGGTTTATAAATTACACCGTAGTGAAAAAGCAGGCGTGAACAGCTATGCAGAATTATTCAGTTACACCGGTGAATTAAACAAAGAACGTATTTTTTTCAAAGCTAATGGTTGCGATAACGCCTGGACCACCTTTGCGCCTTATGGTATTGGTGGAGAAACCTATGTGTCGCCCACTGCGCAGGTAGTAGATAACTTTGAAACAAAACAGGGTAAAACCCCGGCGGAGCTGGGCCCTGATTCCATGGCGATATACCGTAAAGATCCCAACTATAAAAATAACCGTGATCCCCGGTTGGCTGTGTCTGTCCTGTATCCCGGTCAGTCGTACCTCGATGCCAATTATATCCTTTCTCCTTTTGATAATGCTACCAACAACACCGATAAAATAGGTGTGCAGAAATCTACTGCCACCGGCTACTGGATCCGGAAATACCTTGATCCGCGCGACCGGCAGGGCAGGAGTGGCTCCCTCGATTTTATGTACATCCGTTACAGTGAGATATTGTTATCCTATGCAGAAGCCGTGATTGAGCTGGGCAACTGGCAGGATCCACTGATCATACAATATCTGAATGATGTTCGTACCCGGGCTGGCATGCCGGTGGTTGACCAGCAGCGCTACAATAGTGCAGCAATGCTGCGGCAGTTGGTGCGCCGGGAACGGCAGGCGGAGCTGGCATTTGAAGGACAGCGGTATTTTGATATCCGGAGATGGGGCATTGTTAAGCAGGTAATGAACGGACAGGTATTTGGCGCTACCAATCCCGAAACAGGTGTGGCCGTAAAGGTGCAGGACCGTTCGTATACCGACCGGGATTACCTGTGGCCAATACCGGAAAAGGAAATGTTATCTAACCCGGAAATGACGCAGAACACCGGGTATTAATTTTTTACCGTTTATCAAATTTTCGTTACTGTACTTGCATATCATCTTGTTAGATTATATCTTACCATTCATACAACCACGATGTGACAATACAGTGAATATATCATCATACAGTGAACTAATACTATCAATCAAAACAAATCCAGGCATTCAATTAAACTGAATTATGGCGAAACAAAACAGCGATTCAAGGCGGGCATTTCTCAAAAATTCCCTGGGAGCGCTTGCTGCATTTACAATTGTGCCCAGGCATGTGCTGGGCCGCGGTTACCTGGCGCCCAGCGACCAGCTGACCAAAGCCGTTATAGGCACCGGTGGCATGGGACGCGGCCACTTTGGCTACGCCGGCACCCGGGTAGTGGCGCTCTGCGATGTAGACCGCAGTCACCTGAAACTGGCAATGGACCAGCTGGGAGATAAAAGTAAAGGCGTAAAAACCTTTAGCGACTACCGCGAAGTGATCACCCTGCCGGAGGTAGATATTGTACACGTGGCTACGCCGCCGCACTGGCATGGTATCATTGCCGCAGACGCAGCACGCGCCGGTAAAGACATCTGGTGTGAAAAGCCGATGACAGCCACCATTGGCGAAGGCAAACGCCTCGTGGAAGCAGTACAGCAACATGGAAGGATCTTCCGCCTGAATACCTGGTTCCGCTTTGAAGACCGTTTTTATGGAATGGGCACCACAGTGAAGCCGATTAAAAAACTGGTAGACAGCGGCCTGCTTGGCTGGCCGCTGAAGGTAACCGTAAGCAAGCATACGGGCTTCGACTGGAAATTCTACTGGGTAGGCAAAACCAACCTGGAAGCCATGCCGGTACCGAAAGAACTGGATTATGATATGTGGCTGGGGCCTGCGCCTTATCGTCCGTATAACCCGCACCGTGTGCATCAAACCTTCCGTGGTTACTGGGATTATGATGGTGGTGGTTTGGGAGATATGGGGCAGCATTACCTGGATCCTATCCAGTATTTCCTGGGTAAAGATGACACCAGCCCGGTAAGTGTGGAAGTGGATGCACCACAACAGCATCCTGATGCAGTGGGCACCTGGAGAAGAATTACCTACACCTATGCAGATGGCTGCCAGATCATCCTGGATGGTGATGGCGCCGATGAAAAGGCCGCTTATATAGAAGGACCCAAAGGAAAACTGTACCCGGGTTTCCGCTCAGATATCCAGGACCTGGAAAAGAAACTGGCTGCATTCCCTGACCCCGCCCCACAGCAAACAGATTTTGTGGACGCTGTAAAGAACCGCCGGAAGTTTGCGCTGAACGAGGAAAATGGTCATCGCTCCGCTACCCTCGTAAACATGGGTAAGATTGCCCTGCGCCTGAACCGCTCGCTGAAATTCGACCCGGTGAAACAGGAATTTATAGAGGATGCTGGCGCCAATGCGCTGATCTATCAGCCAATGCGCGGACCGTGGACTATCTAAACAATCAAGTAAACGAATTATGAAAAAGATACAATACTTACTCGTTGCATTACTGGTTGGCTGGAGTAGCCTGGTTTCCGCACAGGGGCCATCAGATCAGCGTGCGTTTCATACCAAAATAGCCGATGTGCTGGCGTTGATGCCGGCACCCAATAAAACGCAGTTTAACGCCAATATGGAGTCGATTGCGGCGCTGGGGGAAGAAGGGCTTACTACTATAGCCGGTATGCTGGCTGCGCCCGGAAAGGGCAATAATACGCAGCTGGAATATGCGCTGGCCGGATATGCCTATTATGTTACCCAGCCGGGAAAAGAAACCGTCCGCAAACAGGCTTCTGCAGCGCTTTGCAAAGCACTGGCAAAAACAGCGGAACCGGAAAACAAATTTTTCCTGATCACGCAGCTGGAAACCCTGGCAGATGATAACGCCACCGGCACGTTGCAATCGTATCTTACAGATAACCGTTTGTGCGACCCTGCTGCGCGCGCACTGGTAAAAGTTAACACGCCCGCCGCACAGCAGGCCCTGTTACAGGCGCTCAGCGCCGCTTCCGGCAACAACCGCATCACCCTTACGGAAGCGTTGGGTGATAGCCGTTATACTGCCGCTGCTGCTACTATTGCGCCACTGGCCACCAATGCAGATAAAAAACTCGCCAAAGTAGCGTTGTATGCACTGGCGCAGATCGGCGCGCCGGCTTCTGCACCGGTATTAGCCACTGCCGCTGCCAACAGCGGTTATTCCTACGATGTAACCGACGCTACTGCTTCCTATCTGTACTACGCTGCCAATATCACTGATAAAGCAGCTGCAGCGAAAATAGCAGAGAACTTACTGAAGCAAACAAAAACAGACGCACAGGTACACACCCGTACGGCAGCATTAAAACTGCTCACTGCCATCCGTGGTGAAAAGAATATGCCGCTGCTGTTAGCGGCTGCGGATGATAAGAATGCGGAATACCGTGATGCTGCACTGAAATTTGCAGGTCAATACGGCCTGGCAGCTAATGCCTTGTGGCTGAAGAAACTGTCGGGTCCTGATAATGCCAATAAAGCTGCTGTAATAGCTATGTTGGGAGATAATAAAGTGGCCGCAGCTTTACCTGCCCTTCAGAAATTACTGGGTAGCAAAGAGGAGAGCGTAAAACTGGCTGCCATCAAAGCGGCTGGCAAAACCGGTGGCGCCGCTGCCTTACCTTCCCTGCTGCAAACCATGAAAACAGGAGATGCTGCTACCGTGGAAGCCGTAACGCAGGCACTCCTGATTATGCCGGGCGAAGAAGTAGCTGCACAATCCGGCGCCTCGCTGGCCACCATGCCAGCTGCAGCGCAAACAGCCTTACTAACGGTACTGGCCGCACGTAAAGCAGACAGCCGCGTAAATGATGTACTGCCCCTCACCGCCAGCACAGATGCCGGCACCCGCAGTGCGGCCATTGCCGCATTGAAGGATGTGGCCACAAAGGCAAATCTTCCGGAACTATTTACCTTACTCAATAACACCACCAGGGAAACGGATATCGCCAGCATACAGGCTGCGCTCATCAGCGCCGGCGCTACCAGCAGTGACGTACTTGCACAGATGAAGCAGGCGCCCGCCGGTCAGCAAGCCCGCTACCTTCCCGTATTGGCAGGTATCGGTGAAAAAGATGCCTTGTTACCGGTAGTTACCTCCTTTAATAACGGTGACGCAGCTACGAAAAAAGCAGCAGTAAGGGCATTGTCTTCCTGGAAAGATATGGCCGCTACCCCTGCGCTCTTAAAAATTGCACGCGAAGATGCTACCTATCGTGATGAAGCACTTGCCGGCTACGTGGCGCTTACCCGCCGCTCCGCTTTGCCCGCCGATCAGCAACTGCTGATGTTCCGCAACGCCATGGAGCTGTTGCCCTCAACAGTAATACAACAGAAGGTGCTGGAAGGCGTAGAGCGTTGCAAAACACTGCCTGCCTTATTATTCGCAGGTAACTACCTCGATAATGCACCCGTGCAACAGGCCGCCGCCAACGCTGTAATGAACATCGCACTGGCAGATAAAAGTTATAATGGCACCATCGTACGCGCTTTGTTAGAGAAAACATTCAAAGTGCTGAACGGCCCCGATGCCGATTACCAACGGCAGTCGATCCGCAAATACCTCGCTGAAATGCCCGATGGTGAAGGATTCGTTCCGCTCTTCAACGGTAAAGACCTTACCGGCTGGAAAGGGCTCGTAGAGAACCCAATAGCACGCGGAAAAATGGATGCCAAAGCACTCAGCAAAGCGCAGGACAAAGCAAACGACAACATGCGCAAAGGCTGGTCCGCAAAAGACGGCCTGCTGGTGTTTAGCGGCAGCGGTGATAACCTCTGCACCGAAAAGAAATATGGCGACTTTGAGATGCTGGTAGACTGGAAGATCACCTCACAGGGCGATGCCGGTATTTATCTCCGTGGTTCCCCGCAGGTACAGATATGGGACACCTCCCGCACCGATGTGGGCGCACAGGTTGGCTCCGGTGGCTTATACAACAACCAGCAACATGAAAGCAAACCACTGAAACTTGCAGACAACGCTATCGGCGAATGGAATCATTTCCGTATCCTCATGCAGGGTGATCGCGTAACGGTATATCTCAACGGAGAACTCGTAACCGATAACACCATCCTGGAAAACTATTGGAACCGCGGATTGCCGATCTTCCCCGAAGAACAGATCGAGCTGCAGGCACATGGTACCTATGTAGCATACCGTGATCTTTACATCCGTGAAATTCCCCGTCCGAAGCCTTATGTGCTGAGCGATGAAGAGAAGAAAGCCGGCTACAAAATGCTGTTCGATGGCACCAACATGCACGAATGGACAGGCAACACCAAAGACTATGTGATCGATAACGGTAATCTCGTGATCTATCCAACCAATGGCGGTCACGGTAACCTCTATACGAAAGACGAATACAAAAACTTCTCTTTCCGTTTCGAATTCCAGCTGACACCGGGCGCTAACAATGGCCTGGGTATCCGCGCACCGCTGGAAGGTGATGCTGCCTACGAAGGTATGGAGTTACAGATCCTCGATAACGAAGCAGATATCTATAAAGACCTGCAGGTATATCAATATCATGGCTCTGTATATGGTGTAATCCCTGCCAAACGCGGTTTCCTGAAACCCGTTGGAGAATGGAATACAGAAGAAGCGATTGTAGATGGCACCCATATCAAAGTAATATTGAATGGCACCGTTATCCTCGACGGCGACATTGCAGACGCCCGTAAAAATGGTACGCTGGATCATAAAAAACATCCTGGCCTGAACAGGGAAACCGGTCATATCGGCTTCCTGGGGCATGGATCTATTGTAAGGTTCAGGAATATCAGGGTGAAAACGCTGTAGTTTTTTGTTTGAGATATAGAACCGTTCCTGCGTAAGCGGGAGCGGTTTTTTTATTGTTGTACCAGTTCAATCTTTCTTCCGTCAGGGTCCTGGATAATAGCGGTATATCCCCATGCTGTTAATGCAGGTGCGGTGAGGATGTTTTCTTCAGGGAGTTCTTTCATAAGGTTATCCAGATCGGCAACTTTGAAGCCCAGCCTGGTAGTATTATCTGCAACAGCAGTCCCTTTGGGTAAGGGATAGATTTCCAGGACTATATTTCCACCGGTACTTGCATAATGATAAGGTCCTGTACCATGCCGGTGATAATCAAACTGAAAACCAAGCTTAGTATAGAATGCAGCATGTTCGGCAAGTTGGCCGGTTTTTATAACGAGCAGATTCAGGTCGGGCATTATTTATTATTTATTGTAATGTGAAGTTAGAAATAAAGTGCCTGACAAAATACCACGAATGTGGGATGATCCGGTTAATGATAAGTTAATTACTTTTGGCCCCGGATTTAATTGATTTTTACTATTTTGTGTCAGAATTAACTGTAGTGTTCAACCCAGTAGGAATGTAACTGTTTACCCTTATAGTAAGTCATAGTCATATACCTGATAAGTTTGTTTAATTGTTTTATCCTTTATTTATGAAATATTCTTGTTCCCTGCTTCTTTCTTTTGTTGCGTTAAGCAGTTATGCCCAGAATAAGCTGGAAGCCACTGGTAATGCGGGTGTTGGTACTACTGTACCTACGGAAAAGCTGGAAATTTACTCCGCTGGTTTATCAAATATAAAGCTGACACATTCGTCCGACGTTTTAGGCGTGGTAGGTGCTCTCAAATTTAATATGTCCGGTTCCGACCTGGGTAAACTGGAAGTTGAGAGAACTGACGCTTCTGGAAGGATGTCTGCCATGAAGTTTTTTGTGAGAGGTAGCGGAGGTGAGTTTGAAACGATGAGGATTGTGAATAATGGATTTGTGGGGATTGGGACAACGTCACCGGCTGCGAGGCTGCATGTCGTCAATTTGCCGGGAACTGTATCTGCCGAATTTACACAAACAGATGTAGACGCAATGGACGGAGCACTGAGCTTCATGAATGCCACTGGTACCGCGGGGAATTATTTTCCTCAAATTAATGCGCGTAGTTATGTGCCAGGTCGCTCGTTAGGTCTTTATATTACCGCCGAGGTGGAGGACGTGCTTCCTGCTTCTGATCTTGTCTATGGAGGGATAATACTTGACAGCAGAAATAAAACAGGTGCGAGATTGGCCACCAGTAATGTCCTTGCAGTTAACAGCGCCGGCGTGAATCTCATGCTGGTAAAAGCCAACGGCAGCGTAGCTATTGGAACTACAGACGCCAAAGGCTACAAACTAGCCGTAAACGGCAGCGGTATCTTTACAAAGGTCGTCGTGAAATCCTATGCCAATTGGCCCGATTTCGTTTTCCACCCGGATTACAAATTACCTGCCCTGTCTGAAGTAGAGCAGTTTGTTGCAAAGAATCAACATCTTCCTGGTATCCCATCTGCCAGCGAAGTAGAGAAAGAGGGAGTAGATGTAGGAGAGATGAACAAACAATTATTGCAGAAAGTTGAGGAGCAAATGTTGTATATTATAGAGATGAATAAGCAACTGCTATCCCTTACCAAAGAAGTAGCAGTGCTTAAAGAAAAGATCGCTACGAAATAACCCCCGTATTCGCCATGAAAACTATTTATCATCTGATCTTACTGTTGTTTGTCTGCTTTTGTACCGCGCAGGCCCAGGATAGCCTGTTGCAAAAAGCCAGCGCTATTCCGGATAAGTACCTGTCGCAGGTAAAACAAAAGTCGGATAAAATGGAGCGGCAAATCACCCAGCGCAGCGAAAAAGCCCTGAGCCGTTTCATGAAACAGGAGGAAAAGCTGAAATGCAGACTGGGGCGCATCGACTCCCTGAAAGCCAATAATCTTTTTGCCCATTCGATCGATTCTCTTGGAAGCCTGAAGTCCCGTATGAAAGGCAAGCTTGGGAAGTACTCCGGTGCCTTAACCCAAGCCGGTGGCCCTTACCTCGATAGCCTCAGCAATTCGCTTTCCTTTCTGAAAGACACCAAAGGCTTATTGAGCCAATCCAAAGGGATTACAGATAAACTAAATGGCTCATTAAAAATCTGTCGATAACCTGAAAGATAAACTGGCCCAGGCAGAGCAAATCAAAGCGTATATCCGTGAGCGTAAACAGCTGCTGAAGGAACAGTTAAGTCAGTATACCGGCTTCACCAAAGACCTGCAGAAGATGAATAAGGAAGCCTACTACTACGCCCAGCAACTGAAAGAGTATAAAGAGGTTTTTAAAGATAAAAAGAAAGCAGAGCAAAAAGCGATGGAAGTGATTAAGAAGATCCCCGCTTTCAATGACTTCATGCAGAAGCATTCTCAGCTCGCCAGCCTGTTTAATATACAAGGCGCTACTGCATCAGCCGCCAACCTCGAAGGACTGCAAACGCGCAACCAGGTGGAACAGCTCATCCAGCAGCGTTTAGGCAGCGGTCCTAATGCCAGTGCCGCCGTAAGCCAGCAGATGGCCGAAGCCCGCAGCAAATTCGACGAACTGAAAAGTAAGTTTCCCGATCTTGATAATGCTGCCGAGATGCCGGATTTCAAGCCAAAGGAAATGAAAACAAAAAGCTTCCTGCAACGATTGGAATTCGGAAGCAACATCCAGTTCCAGCGCAGCAATAAATTCTTCCCCACTACCGGCGACCTCGCCGGACAAGCCGCCTATAAGTTTCATAAAAACGGAAGCGCTGGTCTTGGGCTTTCTTACAAACTGGGCATGGGCACCGGCTTTGACAATATCCATTTCTCCGGTCAGGGTATGGGCATCCGCTCGTTCATCGACTGGAAACTGAAAGGCACCTTTTTCCTGAATGGCGGCTATGAGCAGAATTATCAGCCGGATTATGCCGGCGTACCGGAAGGTGTGGGGCAGAAGTGGACACAGAGTGGGTTAATTGGAATTAGTAAGAAGTACAAGATCAATAGTAAGCTGAAAGGGAATATGATGGTGTTGTTTGATTTTTTGTATAACCAGCATGTGCCACGGACGGACCCTGTGAAGGTGAGGCTGGGGTATAATTTTTAATTTTTTATTCAAAAACTATTCTAAATGCGTTCTTTTTTTCGTTCCTGCAGTTTGTTAATCAGTATCATTTTAATCATTTCCAGTTTAGGTGCAGAAGCTGCCCGTGTAAGTGAACCGGGTGATTGGCTTATAATGGGGCCCGCCAATACTAGTGCATCTCCCTATAATCTCTGCTACTATAAGGTGGCTAAAATCAACAATGATGCAGACCGGTATGCTACCACCATAGAATTGGATGTGGTGGGAGATGTCAATTACCATTATAGGCAAGGCGCCTACCTTATCCGGATTAATAAATATGAGGGAACTCTTGCAAGATTCGACGGACTAGAGATTCGTTGTATTTCAGGGAATCCATTAGCGGCGACTTTTTATGTGTTTAATAATGCGTTGTGGGTTAAGTCCAATTATCAGTGGGGTGCAATTTATTATCGCAGCGAAGATCATACGGCCGTTAGTCCCCTGAATACGGCTCCTTTTGACCAGACTATCACTGCACCGGTTGGCTTTGTGGCAAGTACCGATACTTATGGCTTGAATTGTGATTTTGATAATAGTAAGTTTTATCAGTTGTCCTATGAAGATGTGCAGGGAAATACCACAAATATGGGGAAAATGGGGATAGGCACTGTGCCGGGATATACGCTGCATACGGTTTCACAAGGTAATACAACTAAAGCATCCGCCTATTTATGGGGAGAAAACTATGGGGTGGCAGTAGGTACCTTGAATGCAACAGCTGCCAACTATTCATTTGCCGTTTTAAATAATGCTAATACAGACGGCTCCGGTGCCACGGGCGGAGGTAAGCCACTACTGTACGTTAGAGGTGATGGTAATGTAGGTATAGGTACAAATATCCCTCAGGCAAAGCTGGCCGTGAAGGGAGATATTTTTGCGCAGAAAGTAAAGGTTACACAAAGTGGTTGGGCTGATTTTGTATTTCATCCGGATTATGAGTTGCCATCGTTACAGGAGGTAGAATGCTTTATTAAAGCCAATAAGCATTTGCCTGAGATTCCTTCAGAGAAAGAAGTAGAGAAAGATGGACTGGATGTAGGAGAGATGAATAAGAAGTTGTTGCAAAAGATTGAAGAACTGACATTGTATATTATTGATCTCAAGAAGGAAAGTGTGGTGCAACGGAAGGAGTTGGAGATGTTGAAGGAGAAGACTGAAAAAGAAGCTAAGAAATCTACTGGGAAGTAAAGCGTATGAATAGTGGGCAGATAGGCAAATTGCTTCTGTTCATCCAACCATGTATATGTATCGATTTATGTTTAAGTGAAGTTCATTGAAATTATGAGATGGATTAATTGTTTTATTTTTTGTTTGGTTATCCTGTTGACCCAGGCGGAAGCACAGACGCTGCCCTCTGTCACTTTTAAAACACCAGAAGTCGCCGCTTTTAACCGGTTCATTGAAACACCGGTTTCCTATTATACCGGGGTCCCCAACATCAGTATCCCTTTGTATGAAATTAAGATAAAAGGCGTGACAGTTCCGATAACGCTTGATTACCACGCCGGTGGTATAAGAGTGGATCAGGATGCCACGTGGGTAGGACTTGGATGGAGTCTGAGTTACGGCGGGGAGATTTCCAGGAAAACCAAAGGCGCCCCGGATGAAAATTATTATTACACAGCCGGGGTAAATAATAGGGGATTTACCATAGATGAGTTTAATAATCTGGCTACTGACGTGGAGAGTCAGGCCCAGGTGAGATTGGAAAATATTACTGCTGCGAAATACAATAGAAAGGATTATATGCCCGATGAGTTCTACTATAATATATTGGGAATGGGTGGACGTTTTATGTATAGTCAGAAGCAAAATAAATTCATCCTGTTCCCTAAAGAAGATATTCTTGTTACGCAGTATGATAACAATAATACGCTTAATGGAACTATCAATCCATTCAATTACTGGAACCTGAAATTGCCCGACGGGACCAGTGTGGACCTGGGGAAAGACGGTACTATTACCGATGATCCGTTAAGTGTAACGCCAGCCGGAGCTTTTAAAAGCGCATGGAATATAAAAACTATTAGAAATATATTTAATGATAGTATTAATTATACTTACGAGAAATTTAACTATATCAATTATCGTTTATCGGGCCTTAAAGTAAGTCTTTTTCAATCCTCTGTGTCAAGTGGTAACGGTGGTAGAGATGGTCTTTATGACAATTTATCCAATAGCGCTTACTTGGCAGGAGTCAGGTATTACGATGCGAGACCAAGTTCAATCACTTACCCTGAAGGGAAAGTTGATTTTCTTACCACATCCAGGAATGACGCGCCTTCCAAGGCATTGAACGAAATAAATGTAGTAAGCCAACAAGGTAAACTGATCAGGAAAATACGTTTTTACTACAGTTACTTTTATGGTAATGCCTTTGACAGATATACCAATCAGGAAAGTATATTCCCCTCCGAATATCGTTTTCAACGATTGCGACTTGACAGCATTGCTATAAGTGGAAGTGATAATACTGAGTCAGTTAAATACAAGTTTGATTATTATGTAGCCCAGGATATGCCTTCCAAGTTTACCTATTCTCAGGATCATTGGGGCTTTTATAACGGGGCCGCCAATATTACTCAGTATTCCTTTATACCAGATATTGCCCCGAACTTATTTACCGGAGGAGATAGAAGAGTACATCCTTTAAAGGCCAATGTTTTTTCTATCAAGAGTATTACTTATCCGGAAGGAGGGAAAAGTGAGTTTATATATGAAGGTAATACAGCAGGCATTTGGAATATGCCTGTGGAAACTTATCAGGATGATAATAATAATATTGCAGATAAATCTGCGGCTATTGGAATCAGTAGCTATAGCAGGAGCACGTCATATCCATCTCCGGATTATGTGAATGGAAGCGGTGGGCGTTGTTTTACAAAAACTTTTACCATTGAAAACGGTGTGCAGCCGGCAATGGGATATGGCTGGGAGTGTAGTACGAACTTCGGTATTTCTGACATGGAGAAGGATATGCCTCCCAATGTTAATAATGTGAACTTCCTGTTAGAAAAACTCGAGGCAGGAAGATATGTTTCAGTACGGGAATTTAATACAGCTTCCTATCAGGGATCAGTGGTAGTCCGCAAGGGGGAAGATAAACAACCGTTATCACTTGCACCGGGGACCTATAAAATGACAGTGACTTTATCTTATGGTAATCAGCCCGGCTCTCCGGCTGATAATCAGCCATACAATCTGGCATTTACAGTGAAGTGGCGGGAAGTTAATACTGGGTCTAATATGGTAAACGTAGGAGGTTTACGGATAAAAGATATTAACTACTATGATAATAATGGTAAATTGGCAAAGAAGAAAAGTTATACTTATTTAAACCCATATGCCTACCCAACGAATCCTAATTTTACTTCAGGCAGAGTGGTGTCTTTTCCGCAGTATTATCAGTATAACTTCAAGTTTTATCCTATGACGACAGGTTCTGGAGGTGGAATTTATGCACAAATGCAATGGGGAATAAATTTCTATTCTAATTCTGTGCTACCTCTGGAAACAACTTCTGGTTCTTATTGCGGATATGAGTATGTGGATGAATATGCGATTGATAATACCAACCCCGATAATAATCAGCGAACTGGATATAGGTTTTCCTTTGCCATGCCTTACTTTAGTCAATATTATCAATATAACTATGATGGAATTATAGAACCACAAGAATGGACAAGGGGGAAATTGCTTGAAACAAAATATTATAAAGGAGACAAACTCGTAAAAAAGGATTCTATCAGCTATTATGATTGGTCCCCGCATTTGAACGATATCTCAGGAGAAGATTACGTACAGGAGATCAATACAAATCTTATCAGTTTCCAGTATCTCAATTTTTTTCAGAGTAATACAGCATTACCGGAGGATTTTTATGATAATGCTCCCAAAAGTATTAATTACGAAGACTATCCCAATTTTAATAGGGCCAGCGGTGGGGTCCATTGTGCAAAATTTAATTTTGGCGCTGTTGAGAAAACAGTGGATTTTGCCTGGCCAAATCTCCTGCTCTCATGTGGGCTCTCTACTTACGTGAAAGTCCCATACTTTACTCATAGCACAGGTTTTGATAAGCCGAAAACAAAAACTGTTATCACTTTCGACGATGCAGGTAATAGTATTCAGGAAAATGAAGCATATTACTATGAGAAAACGCCGCTCCATTACCAGTTGACACAAACAGCCACAATAAATAGTAAGAAAGACACACTGAAACAAAAAGTCCAGTATGCTGCTGATTTTGGAACCATGCCTCCCTATTCTGGTATGGTACAGCGAAATATGGTGAATACTGTTATAAACACATCCAGTTATAAGAATAATACGTTTCTGCGATCTTCGAAGGTAAATTATAAAGATTGGGGGAACAATATTTTTATGCCAGTTTCTTCTGAAACTCAGACGGGTGGCTTTGGTGCTGAACAACGTGTGAATTTTGAAAGCTATGACAACAAAGGTAACTTATTGGGAATGTCCCAATCCGGAGGTACACCCACCGCTTATCTCTGGGGGTATAAAGGATTATACCCAGTGGCCAGAATTGACGGCGCGGATTATAGCACCGTAAAGACATACATTACGCAAAGTATTCTTGACAATCCTCTAAGTGATCAACAATTGAGAGATGAATTAAATACTCTAAGAACTAAGTTCCCAAATACGCTGATCACGACCTATACCTATATGCCATCTATAGGTATTACAAGTGAAACCAGCCCTGCAAACAGAACTACATATTATGAATATGATGGTTTAGGTCGTCTCAGGCTGGTTAAAGACCAAAATGGTAAAATCCTGAAACAACTTGACTACCAGTATCAAAAACCTATTAACCAATGATTTCGTCCTTGATGTCTATCTCAAAGCAACGTAGAATTTCTTTTTACTTCAGGTTGGTTAGTATTGTAGCGGGCTTGTTTTCAGGTATATTAACTGTAGCCGCCCAGACTCCGAACCCATCTACAAGGCCTATTGCTACCCCTGTACAAATTCCGGCTGCCTATACTAATCCGGTGATCAATTATGTGCGCACCTGGGAACCTGCAACACCAACCGCTGATACTGCCTATGTGGCATCATCCAGTCGGTCGGTGGCGGAGGTAAGGCAAACAACCACCTATGTAGACGGACTTGGCAGACCATTACAAACCGTATCAAAAGCAATGAGCTTTGGTGGTAACGATATTGTGTCTCCCGTAGTTTATGATCAATTTGGAAGAGAACAGACTAAATATTTGCCTTATGTTCCGCAAGGCGTAAAAGATGGCAAGTTTAAAACAGATCCCTTTAACGCGCAAAAGAGTTTCTACCAAACACAGGTGCCCGGCGCCAGTGGAGAAAATGTGTATTATAGTCGTGTTGATTATGAGGCATCACCTCTGAACCGGGTATTGAAATCCTATGCTCCAGGTAACAGCTGGGCAAAGAATGATCCTTCAACGGTTGAAAGGGGAGGGAATCACCCGGTGGAAAGTCAATACCTGATAAATGCTGTGACGGATTCGGTGCGTATCTGGGATTTTGTAGCCGGAGCTATTATCCCAACCAGCGTAACGGGGCGCATGTATGCAGCCGGTCAGCTGTATAAGAACATATCAATCGATGAAGCAAATAACCAGGTAGTTGAGTACAAGGATAAAGAAGGGAAAGTTCTTCTTAAAAAAGTACAACTGGGTGCAAATCCGGGTACTGGCCACATGGGCTGGCTATGTACCTATTATGCATATGATGACCTGGGAAATCTGCGTTTTGTAATTCCTCCTAAGGCAGTGGAAGCTATTATCAGTAACTGGACAATCAGCACCGCTATCGCAGCTGAACTCTGTTTTATCTACCGGTACGATGGGCGTAACCGCATGATCGTAAAAAAAGTACCCGGCGCTGATTCAACAGAAATGGTGTATGATGTACGCGACAGATTGGCTTTCTCCCGGGATGGCAATATGAAGGGCAAAAGTTGGCTGGTTACTTTTTATGATGGACTGAACCGGCCCACGATGACTGCCCTTTACAATGTAGCTACTGACCGGGCTACATTGCAAAGTACTATGAATACGGCAACCAGCAATACACAAAGCCTGTCGTATGACTTCCCCGGAACAGCCGACCTGGTATTGGCATCTCATAATGGAAGTAGTTCCTATGTGGCCACCAACAGTATCACACTTACCGATGGTTTTGATACCGGAACGGGCGTGGAAGTGACTGCAGAAATTAATGCCTCGGCTCTTAATGGCAATGCAAATGTTACGGTTACCAATCCGCTGCCGAACATACCCATGAGTGCACTAATACCGCTAACTTATACCTTTTACGAGAATTACGGATTTGCAGGCAAGCAAAACTACGCCAGTACCGATATCACTAAACCGCAAGCCGGTAGCAACTTAAATGCAGAGGCATTACCTGCCGTGGCCAGCACTATGATAAAAGGGCTGGTTACCGGCACCAAAGTAAGAGTGCTGGGTTCCGATCAATGGTTGACAACCACCAACTATTACAACGACAAGGGACGGCTGATCCAGACATTATCAGATAATCTCAGCGGAGGACAAGACGTAGCCACTAACCTGTATGATTTTAACGGGAAGTTATTAAGCACCTATCTCCGCCATAGGAATCAGCGCAGCGGCACCATTCCACAAACCGAGGTGTTAACGATGTTGGCATACGATGCCGGTGGCCGTCTGCTTAACATTAAAAAGCGGTTGAATAATGATGTGAACCAGGAAAAAACAATAGCTGTAAATGAATATGATGAATTAGGTCAGCTAAAGAAGAAACGTTTGGGCGTAACAAGTACCACACAGCTGGAAACGTTGAACTATGAATATAATATCCGCGGCTGGCTGAAGGGAATTAATAAAGACTTTATTTCCACAGCAGGAAGTACTTCTAATTGGTTTGGGCAGGACCTGAATTATGACTATGGCTTTACCACCTCCCAGTATAACGGCAATATATCCGGAGCCAGATGGAAAAGCCGCAGCAATGGCATTGCCCGTGCTTATGAATATAATTATGATAAAGCCAGTCGTCTGACGGGAGGACAGTTTACCCAACAGAACACAGGTAGTACCAACTGGACGGATAACCTTGCTAATTTCTCGGTAAGCGGCTTGTCCTATGATGCCAATGGTAATATTTTATCCATGAACCAGAAAGGATTGAACGGTACAGTTGTACAAACTATTGACAGCTTAAAGTATGGTTATCTTACAGGTAGTAATAAATTATCCTTCGTAACAGACAGGACAAATAACACACAAAGTCAGTTGGGTGATTTTAAGGAGATCAATAACAATGAAACAGCGGATTATACTTATGATGTTAACGGCAATCTTACTAAAGATGCCAATAAAAATATAGCCGCTATTCGTTATAATTACCTCAATCTGCCTGATAGTATAGCTATTACCGGTAAGGGCGTCATTAAGTATCAATACGATGCTGCTGGTAATAAACTGAAGAAGACGGTTACAGACAACACAGTAACTCCGGCTAAAATCACTACCACAGACTATATAGGTAGTTTTGTGTATCAGAATGACACCTTGCAGTTTTTAGGTCATGAGGAAGGACGTGTACGTGCTGTTTTTCAACCCGGTCAGCCTTTTGCGTTTAAGTACGATTACTTTGTAAAGGATCATCTCGGAAATGTACGGATGGTGCTCACAGAACAAACAGATTTCTCAATGTATGCTGCAACAATGGAAACGTCCGCAGCCGCAACTGAAACAGCTTTGTTTAGCAATATTGATAATACCCGTTCGGCTAAACCAGTAGGGTACCCATCAGATGAGAGTGCCGGTAATAACGCATCTGTGTCGAAGCTGACAGCCGCCAATGGAGGCAAAAAGATAGGTCCCTCCCTTGTACTACGGGTGATGGCAGGGGATACAATCCAGATAGGAGCCAAAGCTTTCTATAAATCCACAGGACCTCAAAATAAGAATACCCCAACTGCACCTGCGGAAAGCATGCTGGAGGATCTGGTACAGGTATTTAATGGAGGCGCCTCCATAGATGCCACCCACGGGATGGCTTCGTATGAACAGGCAACGCCGTTTAACAGCAGCTTCTACAATAATGATTACCAGCGTCTGAAAGAAAAGGAGCCCGATCAGCAAAACATTGACAGACCCAAAGCGTATCTTAATTTTGTTTTGTTCGATGATCAGTTTAAATTAGTGGATGGGAACAGCGGAGTTAAGCAAGTAAAAGCAGAACCAGATCAATTACAGACATTAGCCCAGGATAAAATGGTGATGGAGAAGAGTGGGTTTCTGTATGTTTACACAAGTAATGAAAGCCCGCAGGATGTGTTTTTTGATAATGTAGTAGTGGCGCAGGCAAGTGGACCGTTGTTGGAGGAGACGCATTATTATCCATTTGGGTTGACAATGGCGGGGATAAGTTCAAATGCGTTGAAGGGGGCGAATTATCCCAAAAATCGAGAAGAGTTTAATGGTATAGAGCATACGACAGACCTGGATCTGAATCAGTATGATGCGTTTTACAGAAATCTAGATCCACAGATAGGCAGATGGTGGCAGATTGATCCTAAGGTAGATCTTTTTGAGGATTACAGCCCTTATAGTCATGTTCTTAACAATCCAATTGGATTAAGTGATCCATTTGGTGATGATACAGTGCATGTGAGTGATTTGCCAAAAGTTTGGAATGAATTTAATACTAGTACTGATGTAGTAAGATTAAATGGAATAGACGTTTCTCCTACGAAGGTTACTACTGGTTGGGATGAGTATGGATATGGATTGACCTTTGGGATTGGGTATAAAGCAGGGCCTTCTAGAAGTCCCATGGAAGAATATTTTGGAGGCCAGCGACAGAGGGGGGGGCATGTTGTTAATCGAGCAGGTTATATAACTTCTGATTTGGTTACTAGATATATTGCTGGGATGCCTCCTGATTATGTCGATGTAGGAGGAGTTAACCTCGGCAAGAATTTATGGAAGATTAGAAATGTGTTAGGGACGATTAAGGCTATGAAATTCTCTAAAATAGGAAGAATAATAGTCGAGTCTGGCGATGCGACAAAGGTTTTGGATAAATTGGGGCCTTCTGCAAGAAAAAGTGTTGAAGAAGCACTAGAGTTGATTCGGCACGGGAAGGCAGGAGGGAATCAACACGTTTTAACGGGGGATTTAAAAGGCTTTAATGCAATTGATGTTAAAGGGAGTGGAAAAGGTAGAGGGGCTCTTCGTATAGTTTTTCAATCGACTGAAGATGAAATATTTATTCATAGTATACAAGATTATCATTAGCCATTAATATGAGCATTAAACAAATTGAAATAAATATGAATGAGCCAGTTTCTAAATGGCATGATTTATTAATGAATAATAACTATCTCAATGATTTTATTTTATTTGAAGATGACCGAGACAAGTTAATTTGGTTTATAACAAACTATACTCAATATTTGGTTCGAAAGGGCGCTAACGAGGTTGTTCCTCTATATGGAAATGCTATTAATAGTTTAGAGAGGTTTATTTATCAAGTTAATTTAAGCTTGCCCGTAAGCTACCATTTAGGCTCAAGATTGGATGCTCTTTATGACTTGCTACTAAATTTTGAAACGGAGCCAGAGGGCAGATTTATTATTTGGAATGATTCAAGTTACTTGTTCAATAACAATAAGGCTGATTTTGAAAATATTTTTGAAAAGTTAATAGTAGCTGCATATTGCAATAGGAATGGTATTTCAACCATAAAGGAAGATGGAACACGTTATAAAGTCGATCAAAGAAATATACTCATATTTAATAATAATAAGTTAAAAGACATAAGGTATTTATTGGATAAAGAGTATTTTATTCCATCTATAGATGAGCAATGGCAATTAGATAAGATTATGGACTTTAATTTAATTGAATTAATCGAAGTATAAGATAGAGAGGCCGCAGATATTTTCCTGCGGCTTCTGTTTTTTAGATGCTTTACTGCTTTGTAATCGTGTAGGTAAGAATCAATAATATTAAATAAATAGTTTTAGTATTTGGGCCGGTGGCTTTAATTTATTCAACACGTTAAATTGTCTCTCTTTGTAATAGGAGGCAATCCCCCTCACCCCTTCCCCACAGGGTCCTGCCTGAATATCTTCACCAGCATCCCATACAACTCCGGGTGCTTCTCCGCCAATAAATCCGGTCTTTCAAAAAAGTACTCCGATATCACCGCAAAAAACTCCGCTTCATTCATCGCGCCATAAGGATTGATATCCGTATGCCCTTCTGAAATCTCCTGGATCGTTTGATGCACCAGTTTCATCCATGGGATGCTATAGCTGTGATCCAGTAGTTTACTTGGGAAGCCGTCAATGACGCCATCAGTTTTATCCAGGAGATGCACAAATTCATGAATGGCGGTATTGTTTTTATCGGTTACATTGGAGAAGCCTTCCCGCAGCGCGGAGCGGGAAAGGATCATCTGTCCGTTCAGTGTGCCGCTGCCCACCATGCCGAGGATGTTACGTCGATTCCCTTCATACTGGTAAGTTTCGTCGAAAGTATCGGGGTAGAGGATTACGTTGGTAAGATTGAAATATTCCCAGTCTTTGAATCCGAAGATGGGGATGATGGCGCTGGCGGCTACCAGCACGCGGTCCAGCGGTTCCACTTCGGTGCCTACGCCTTCTATGCTGGTTCTTTTGAGGAAGCGTTGCAGCATGCCTTCAAAGCGGGTTTTTTCTGTGGGTTGCAGCTGCTGGTAGTAGCGTACATGTTCTTCTAACAACGACTGGTACCCTTCAGGCACCGCCGTTTTCTTCCCTTTCCTGCGGCCGTACATATTTTGAAAGTACAGGAACAGGATGAGTCCTATCATTATCAATCCGAATAAAACCATGTCTGTAGTTATTTTCTGTATGCTTTAAACTCTGAACCTTTCTTCCATGCAGGGAAACTGCTTTCATTGCTGAGGTGGTAGCCTACGTCAAATAAGAGGCGGATATCTTCTACCATGCCGTCCATGTTCCAGGTGGCGGCATTAAATTCATCGGCAGGGGAGTGGTAACGTAAGCGGTTATACGCAGCTGTCTGTTCCTTTCCCCAGCCGGTTTCATGGCCGATGGCATCGTTGCCGGGGCCGATATACAATCCCGGCACGCCCTTTTTGGCGAAGTTGAAATGGTCGGAGCGGAAAAACCAGCCACCTTCAGGATTGGCTTCAGGCACGGTGACGCGGCCTTGTTTCCGGGCGGCGCGCAGCGCGTATTCGTCCAGCTCCGATTGGCCAAAACCTATCACCGTGATGTCGCGGGTACGGCCAAACGTATTGAGTACATCCAAATTGATATCTGCTACGGTCTTCTCCATCGGGAACACGGGATGCGCGGCGTAGTATTCCGATCCCAGCAGCCCTTGTTCTTCGCCGGTAACGGAAAGGAACAGGAGGGAGCGGGCCGGGCGCTGTGGCAGCCTGGTGAAGGCTGTGGCCAGTTCCAGCAGTCCTGCGGTGCCGGTGGCATTATCTACGGCGCCGTTGTAGATAGAGTCGCCTTTAACGGGCTCGCCTATACCAAAATGATCCCAGTGGGCCGAATATACTACACATTCCTGCGGGCGTTTGGCGCCCGGTAGTACTGCCAGCACGTTATGCGAGGTGGATTTTTTAATAGTATTATTGATAACGAGAGATGTTTGCAGGTGGAGGTCTACCGGCTTGAAACCTTTTGTCCTGGCCTGCTGCATAATATCAGGTGCTAGGCCGGCCAGCTGGAAGATCTTCTTTGCAGCATCCAATGTGATCCATCCTTCCAGCGCTGTACGATGCATATTGTTATTGGCGGTTTGCAGGTGCAGCTTGGAGTTTGACCAGCCGCTGCGCACTACCTTCCAGGGATAGCTGGCGGCGGCGGTTTCATGGATGATGATTACGCCGGCAGCGCCTTGCCTCGATGCCTCTTCAAATTTATAGGTCCAGCGGCCGTAGTAGGTCATGATGCGTCCTTTAAACAGCGTGCTGTCGGCAAAGCCGGGGTCGTTGATCATTACAATCACCGTCTTTCCTTTTACATCCAGCCCTTTATAGTCATTCCAGTTATATTCCGGCGCTACAATGCCATAGCCGGCAAATACCAGTTCGCTGGTGGGAATGGTTACCTGCTCCTGCACGCGGCGGGTGGCGGCCACAAAGTCTTCGAGGTATTGCAGCGATACTTCACCTCCCGCACCTTTTATTACCAGGTTGCCGGCGGGCTTGGAACTGATAGATACCATCGGCACTTCCTGGAAATAGCTGTTGCCATTACCGGGCTTTAACCCCAGCTGCTTAAACTGCGCCGCCAGGTATTGAATGGAGCTGTCTTCCCCGCGGGTAAAGGGCTTACGGCCCTCAAAGGCGTCGGATGCAAGTACGCTGATGTGCCGTGCAAAATCTGCCGGGTTAATAGCTTTGATGGCCGTTGAATCCTGCGCTTTCAGCCCGGTACCGGGGAAAAGCGCGGCAAGCGCCAGTATGATAGGTACTTTCAATGTTTTACGGTTTATTCAGGGCAAAAATTAGCGGACTTAAGCTAGAATTCCAAAAAATAGGTGAGGTGATAATATGCGGATATTTTTTAAATTTCGGTAGAAGATGAGTTTTTTCGGTTAAAATCTGCGTAGTATTGATTAATTACAGCAGCGTGCTATCGGGCCTCCACGGCTATTTTTGTTGACATAAAAAAGATAGGAAAAAATGGCAGCAATTAACTGGCAAGGCGTATTTCCCGCACTGCTCACCCCTTTTACTGCGGATGATCATATTGATTATGAGATGTTCGACAAAAACCTGCAGGCACAGATCGATGCAGGCGTTAATGGTATTATCCTCGGCGGCTCGCTGGGAGAAGCCAGTAGTTTACTGAACGAAGAAAAGTATGCGCTCGTGAAACACGCAGTGGCTTTTCTGGCTGGTAAAGTACCGGTAGTGATGAATATTGCAGAGCAAACTACTGCTGCAGGTATCGCCTGCGCGAAAGCCGCAGAGGAAGCCGGTGCAGCAGGACTGATGCTCCTGCCTCCCATGCGCTATAAGGCAGACGACCGCGAAACAGTGGCCTACTTTCTCGCCATTGCAGGCAGCACTTCTTTGCCAATTATGATCTACAACAACCCGGTGGATTATAAGATCCTCGTCACATTGGATATGTTTGAAGAATTGTCGAAAGCGCCCAACATCCAGGCCGTGAAAGAATCTACCCGCGATACCACCAACGTAACCCGCATGATCAACCGCTTTGGCGATCGTTTCAGTATCCTCTGCGGCGTGGATACGCTGGCGCTGGAATGCCTGGTACTGGGTTCCAATGGTTGGGTAGCTGGATTGGTAGATGCCTTCCCCCGCGAAACAGTTGCCATCTATCGCCTCGTGAAAGCCGGCCGCATCGCGGAAGCACTGGCCATCTACCGCTGGTTTATGCCACTGCTGGAACTGGACATCGATCCTAAACTGGTGCAATATATTAAACTGGCAGCCACTGCTACAGGTATCGGCACTAAGAATGTACGCGCACCACGACTCATACCACAGGGCGCCGACCTGGCCTACGCGGAAAACGTAATAGCAACAGCACTGGCTGTACGCCCGCAACTACCGGATTACTTAAAACTCCCTGCATGATAACAGGCAAAAATATTATCGGCTTCACGACGGCTGCTACGGGAACGGATACACTTCGTGCATACGATCCCGTTAGCAATGCCGCCCTGCCGGAAATGTTCGCAACAGCAACAACAGAAGAAGTAAACCTGGCAGTGGAAAAAGCCGCTACGGCTTTTAAAACATACCGCCACACTTCCCCGGAACAACGGGCCGTATTCCTCGAAGCCATCGCAACGGAAATACTGGCTATCGGCGATCCGCTGCTGGAAAGGGCTGTATCGGAATCCGGGCTCCCGCTGGCCCGCATTACCGGTGAACGTATGCGTACGGTAAACCAGCTTCGCCTCTTCGCAGCAGTGCTGCGCGAAGGCTCCTGGGTAGAGGCCATCATCGATCCGGCCCAACCGGAACGTACGCCGCTACCGCGGGCGGATATCCGAAAAATGCTGGTGCCATTGGGCCCCGTACTTGTATTTCCTGCCAGCAATTTCCCGCTGGCATTCTCTACTGCCGGAGGCGATACCGCATCCGCACTGGCTGCCGGTAACCCCGTTATTGTCAAAGCCCATGAATCTCATTTAGGCACCAACGAACTGGTGGCTTTCGCTATACAGAAAGCAGCCCAATCCTGCGGTATGCCCGATGGCGTATTTTCCAGCCTGAATGGCCCGGGCGCATTGCTGGGACAACAACTCGTAAAACATCCCGGTATTAAAGCCATCGGCTTCACAGGCTCCTTCAAGGCAGGCACCGCTATCTTTGATGCAGTGAACCAAAGGGCCGAGCCTATCCCCGTATACGCGGAAATGGGCAGCATTAACCCCGTACTGCTGTTACCCGGCAAACTGGCGGAATCCGCGCAACAAACAGCGCAACAGTATGCGCAATCTATCACGCTGGGCACAGGGCAGTTCTGCACCAACCCCGGTCTCCTGGTAGCACTGGCCGGCGATGCCACGGAACAATTCGTGGTGGCATTGCAAAAGGAATTAGCTGCCATCAACGCCGGAACCATGCTCAATCCCGGTATCTGTTATCACTATTATGAAAACAGGGACCAGCTGTCGCGCCGCAAAGGAGTGCAAACCCTGTATGCCGGCAAGCCGGAAAAAGACGCTACCAAAGGCTCTCCGGCGCTCTACCGCGTAGCGGCGCAGGATTTTATAGCCAATGAAGAACTGCAACAGGAAGTGTTTGGCCCCGCGTCATTACTGGTAGTATGTAAAGATGCTACGGAACTGACAAAGTTGTTATTACATTTACACGGTCAGCTAACCGGTACTGTAATGGCTACGCCTACGGACTTGTTAGCATATGAAGAAGCCGTGGAAACCCTGTGCCAGAAAGTAGGCCGCGTTATTTTAAATAATGTGCCTACCGGCGTGGAACCCGGTTACGCCATGCATCACGGTGGCCCGTTCCCTGCTACCACGGATATACGAAGTACCTCTGTGGGCGCATCGGCGATCATTCGTTTTGCACGACCGCTATGTTTCCAGGACTGGCCACAGCAGCTGCTTCCGGATGCCCTGAAAGATGAGAATCCCTTAGGTATCTGGAGAAAAATAGATGGTCAGCTGACAAAGGACACCGTTAGTCGTTAAAATATTAAATGCTTATGTCCACCAAGACTTTTTTTTGTATAGATGCGCATACCTGCGGCAACCCGGTTCGACTGGTTGCCGGCGGCGGCCCGGTGTTGAAGGGTAACAACATGATGGAAAAACGACTGCATTTCCTGCAGGAGTTCGACTGGATCCGTAAAGGGCTCATGTTTGAGCCCCGTGGCCATGATATGATGAGCGGCAGTATCCTGTATCCACCCACTGATGAAGCAAACGATACAGGCGTATTATATATTGAAACCAGCGGCTGCCTGCCCATGTGCGGCCATGGTACCATCGGTACCGTTACCATCGCCATTGAACAAGGCCTGATCATCCCGAAAGTCCCCGGCCAGCTGCGACTGGAAACACCAGCAGGACTGGTACTGGTCAGCTACGTACAGGAAGGAAAGAAAGTGAAATCCGTAAAGCTCACCAACGTAAAATCTTTTCTCGCTGCAGAAAATCTGGAAGTAATGTGCCCCGATCTCGGCATGCTGAAAGTAGATGTGGCCTATGGCGGTAACTTCTACGCAATAGTAGATCCGCAGGAAAACTTCGAAGGACTGGAAAATCATACTGCGGATCAACTGGTATCCTGGAGCCGGGAACTACGGAAAAGACTAAACGAAAATTATTCCTTTGTGCATCCGGAGAATGAGCACATCAAAGGATTAAGCCATATTCTCTGGACCGGCGCCACCATTAGCCCGGAGGCAACCGCGCGCAATGCCGTGTTTTACGGCGATAAAGCCATCGACCGCTCACCCTGCGGCACCGGCACATCCGCAAGGATGGCACAGTGGCACGCCAAAGGGAAACTGAAAGCAGGCGACCGCTTTATCCATGAAAGTATCATCGGCTCACAATTCACCGGCACCATTGAAGCAGAAACCACCATCGGCGGCAAACCCGCTATTGTACCGGGCATCGAAGGCTGGGCAATGGTAACCGGCTATAACACTATTATACTGGATGACGACGACCCGTATGTACACGGATTCCAGGTGATCTAACTTATTAAAACATGAAAGCAATCGTCATCGGTGGTGGAATTATTGGTCTTTGTACCGCTTATTACCTGAACGAAAGCGGTTGGGATGTAACTGTACTCGATAAAGGAGATTTCAGTAACAACTGCTCCTATGGAAATATGGGCATGATTGTACCCAGCCATTTTGTACCACTGGCAGCACCAGGCATTATCTCACAGGGAATCCGGTGGATGTTTAGCAGCAAAAGCCCTTTTTATGTGAAACCTTCGCTGAACAAACAACTGGTCAGCTGGGGCCTCAAATTCATGAAAAGCGCTACCGCAAAGCATGTGGAAGCTTCCGCGCAGCCGCTGCGGGATATTAATTTGCTCAGCCGCTCTTTGTATACATCGCTGGCAGAACAGCCCGGGTTTAACTTCGGACTGGAACGGAAAGGCATTATCATGTATTATAAAACAGCAGCCGTTGCGGAAGAAGAAGCACACCTCGCAGCCCAGGCCAATAGCATGGGACTGGACGCTGTAGTGCTGGATAAAGCCGCCCTGCAGGCGCTGGAGCCACAGGTGCAGCTGGATGTACTGGGCGGCGTGCATTATCGTTGCGACAGCCATCTCTATCCCAACGACCTGATGCAGCAACTGAAACAATACCTGGAACAAAAACAGGTGCAGTTCCTGCCGCATCGCGAAGTAACAAAGATCAGAACCAATGGCAATAAAGTAACAGCGGTAATAACCGGGCAGGAAACCCATACTGCAGACGTGTTTGTATTGGCAACCGGTTCCTGGAGCCCTGCTGTAGCACATCTGGCAGGTGAACGGCTGCCCATGATGCCCGGCAAGGGATATTCCGTTACCCTGGAGGCGCCATCCGTAAACTTAAATATTCCGGCCATCCTTTGCGAGGCAAGGGTGGCACTAACGCCAATGGGTAATCGTTTGCGTTATGGCGGCACTATGGAAGTAGCGCCGGTGAACGACCAGGTAAATATGAACCGTGTGGCGGGGATCGTGGATTCTGTGAACCGTTATTTTACAAATCTCCCTATACAAATACCCGACAAAAATCAGGTATGGAGCGGTTGCCGCCCCTGTTCGCCGGATGGCCTGCCTTATATCGGTTACGCGCCCTCCCATACAAATCTGCTGATGGGTACGGGGCATGCTATGATGGGCCTCAGCCTGGGACCCGCTACGGGCAAGCTGTTGGCGGAACTGGCCAATAATGCCAATACCAGTATGGATATTGCCGCATTTTCTCCCGCAAGATATCGTTAGCTAACAGCTAATAGTTATATTTGTTCCATGCAAACAGATATCGGAAAAAAAGCAGCAGGCGAAAAAGCCGCTGAGTATATTAAGCCTGGTATGACCGTTGGTTTGGGTACCGGGAGCACCGCATATTATACTATTCTGCGTATAGGCGAGTTAGTTAGGGCCGGTCTTGAAATAAAGGCAGTCGCTACTTCTGCACAGTCGGAGCAGCTGGCTGTTGAACAGCAGATCCCCCTGGTGGATTTTGAAAAAATTGAAAAGATAGATATTGATATAGATGGGGCAGATGAAGCCGATGCCCAGTTGCAATTGATCAAAGGAGGCGGCGGCGCATTGCTGCGGGAAAAAATTATAGCAGCAGCATCCAAAGAAATGCTGGTGGTGATAGACGAAAAAAAATTCGTGAAGCACCTGGGCAAATTTCCTTTACCGGTAGAAGTAGCCACGTTTGGATGGGAGCTTACCTTCAAACAACTGGCAGCGCTGGGAGCCCATCCCGTGCTGCGTTTAAAGGATAATAACCGCTTTGTAACAGATAACGGTAATTATATCCTCGATTGTCATTACCAGAAAATACACAATGCGGCCGCGCTGCATACACAGCTGAATAACATTCCCGGCGTAGTGGAAAATGGTTTATTTCTCCACTACGCCAGCCGGCTCATCATCGGTAACGCCGATGGCACCGTCAGGGAGATCACGCATCCTTATCAAGCAAAGACGTCTTTTTAGTATCCCGCGAAGTGGCGTATACCAGCAGCGAAATAAAGATGCAGATGGTTACATACCAATAGTACAGCGGTTCATACCCAATTTTTTTAAAGTACAGCGCAATAGGTTCTGCCGTGCCGCCAAAAAGCGCCACCGTAATGGCATAGGGAAATCCAACACCCAATGCCCGCACCTCTGCGGGGAACATTTCCGCTTTCACCACGGCATTGATGGAAGTATACCCGCTTACGATCAGCAGCGCCATTAAAATAAGCCAGAAGGCCGTCCATTCGGAGGCCGCACGGCTAATCCCCGTAAGAATAGGAACGGTGAACAGCGTTCCTAACACTCCAAAGCCGATCAGTAAAGGCTTCCGGCCATAGATATCTGAAATCCAGCCGAAAAGCGGTTGCAAAACCGCGAAAATAAGCATGAGGAAAAAGGTGAGGGTAGTAGCGTGTTCTATTGTAAGATGAACGGTGTTTACCAGGAACTTCTGCATATAAGTGGTGTAGGTATAAAAGGCCAGGGTACCGCCCATCGTTAAGCCTACCACTGTCATCACTGCCCGCGGATGCTTTTTAAACAGCAGCTTCAGGGAGCCTTTATCTTTTGTTGCTTTTATTTTTTCGAAAGAAGTTGATTCCTGCATATGCCGGCGCAGGTACAGCGCAAAAAATGCCAGCGCGGCCCCGATCACAAACGGAATACGCCATCCCCATTCGTGCAGCTGCTCAGGTGTAAGGAATACCTTTTGCAGCAACATCTGCACGCCAAGCGCTACGAGTTGCCCGCCTATGAGCGTTACATACTGGAAACTGGAATAAAAGCCCCGCAGGTCCTTTGTGGCTACTTCACTGAGATAAGTAGCGGAAGTGCCGTATTCACCGCCTACGCTGAGGCCCTGTAACAGGCGCGCTATCAGCAGCAGTGCGGGCGCCGCCAGGCCAATGCTGTTATAGGAGGGGGTAAATGCAATCAGCAGGGAGCCCAGCGACATCAGGAGCACCGACAGCGTCATAGAGGCTTTACGCCCCTGTTTATCGGCAATGCGGCCAAACATCCAGCCGCCGATAGGCCGCATCAGGAAACCCACCGCAAATATGGCCGCCGTATTAAGCAGCTGGGCGGTATAACTGCCCTTCGGAAAAAAGACCGGCGCAAAATAAAGGGAAAACGTGGCGTAAATGTACCAATCGTACCATTCTACGAGGTTGCCGGCAGACCCGGTTAATATGGCTTTAATTCGCCATGCGTCAGGATGTTTCATATAGAATGCGAAAATATATTTTAATACGGAATTATGAGCCAGGAGGCCATGGTGGCGAAGAAAAAGTTGAAAAAAAATTAGGGTTGTATTCTGGAAAACACCTATCTTCGTATTGCTTCTTAAGGATAATGTATTGCAATTCTGTTGGTAGATCACCTCTCACATTCAGCTTTTTCTTACAGTCTTTCTTCTAGTTGCCCAGGTAGCCGCCTGCTGTAATAATAATGGCGAGAACACGTTCACAATTAAATATTAAATATAATGCAAACAGGTGTAGTAAAATTTTTTAATGAAGCTAAAGGTTTTGGATTCATTAAAATCGAAGGTTCAGGACAAGAAATTTTTGTTCACGTATCTGGTATCAAAGAAAGCATCGGCGAAAATGACCGCGTAGTTTTTGACGTGGAAGAAGGTAGAAAAGGCCCGAATGCTGTTAACGTAAGACTGGCATAATTTATTTTATAATAGTTCGTTATAAACCGCGCTGGCTTTGCCAGGGCGGTTTTTTTTATGCATAAACCGGGATGAATAATCTACCTGTTGTTCATGTTGTTCACTAAAACGCTGAAATCCTTTCCAGCAGCACGGTTCCCCATCAAGTCCACATCACCTCCGCCTGCACTCCATGTCATACCCGCCTCCACTGTAATTACCATCCCATAGCCACGCGGTTGCTATCCACACTTACATACATATCAGTACATCGTTCCGGAAAATAAAAAACCGCTCCACAAGGGAACGGTTCTTTTATACAAGAAGCTAAAAAACGGGTTATCTTAAAGCTCTGTAAACAAGAGTAAGAAGTTGCAAAGATAACCGACCAGCCGGATTTATTGGTTTTATTTAAGGCCAATCCGTTAAAACCCGCAACCAATCCAGTTTTTTTATTTGTATTATAATTTAGTTTAAATTATCAAGCTCCGTGCCGCCGGTTGTCTCCTGGTCGCGAATGCCGCATCAGCAGCGAGTTTATGCCTGCTGCTGTGCTATTTTTCCTGGAGCCACACCACTTTTTGCACCGGCGTATGCGCCGCCGCAATCACTTCTCCATACAAATCAGGACGGCGTGCCAGTCGATACCGGTACCCACCGGCTTCGGTCAGCTTATTTCGTGTAAGCGTAGCCGTTACTACATCATTGTCCAGTTTCCGGCATTCTGCTATCACATCACCAAACGGATCAATGATCATAGAGCAGCCGTTTTTCAACTGGTCGTCGTCCATACCGATAGGATTGGAGAAAACAGCATACACCGCATTATCATACGCACGCGCCGGCAGCCACTTCATCAGCCAGGAACGGCCCTTCATGCCGTCAAATTCCAATCGCAGCGAAGTAGGATCTTCCCGGCGTTTTTCCCACAGCGCCGGATCCACGAAACCCGCGCCGGGCCGCGTAGATGGCGTACACATAGTTACATGCGGCATGAAAATGATTTCTGCACCCAGCAGGGCCGTTGCGCGTACATTCTCTGTAATATTATTATCGTAACAAATCAATATGCTGCATTTCCATCCCTTCAGGTCAAAAATTACATATTCATTTCCCGGTTGTAAATGCGGATTGATAAACGGATGCAGCTTGCGGTACTTCGCCACCAGCCCGTTTTTATCTACACATACGTAGGCTTTGAACAGGTTGTCGTCCGCATCTTTCTCAAATAATCCCGCCAGCACGGCAATATTATTTTCAGCGGCAATATCCTGTAATACCTTGATAGACGGGCCATCAGGGATTATTTCCGCCAGCTCCAGCATCTGCTCCCGCGACAAACTCCTCGCAAAGGTATATCCTGTCACTGAACACTCGTGAAAGGCCACTGCATCTGCACCATCAGCGGCAGCCTGCCGCGATAACTCCCGGATAACCCCCAGGTTATACGCTTTATCATTACTCCTGTTTTCAAATTGCGCGGTAGCAATTTTCAGATCGTTCATATGAGAAAATTTTTTTGTTGGCAGAAAGTAAAACGAAGATACTTTACATTTGGTTACACGCAATATCTCCGCTATTTTCGCCGCTTTTTCTGTATATTCGCCCTTTCAATTTAACAGCAAATGCCCCAACCGGATAATACAAATACTATCTTTCACCTGGCGGCAGATTTCATAAACCACACACACCGCCATATCTTCCTTACCGGTAAAGCCGGTACAGGGAAAACTACGTTCCTGAAATACATCAAAGAACATACGCGTAAAAACACGGTAGTAGTAGCGCCTACAGGAGTAGCCGCTATTAACGCCGGTGGTGTTACCATGCACTCCTTTTTTCAGTTGCCCTTCGGACCCTTTATCCCCGGCACTAAAAGAGGATTTGGAATGGATGAAATCAGCAGTACAGATAAACACGGCCTGTTCCGCAATATTCGTTTTACCAACGATAAAAAAGTATTGCTGCAGGAAATGGAACTCCTCATCATCGATGAGGTAAGCATGGTGCGCTGCGATATGCTCGATGCTATCGATGTGATCCTCCGCCATTTCCGCAATAAACCACTGCTGCCTTTTGGCGGTGTGCAGGTATTGTTTATCGGGGATCTGTACCAGCTCCCGCCGGTAGTGCCCGACGCGGAATGGCGGATGCTCTCGGAATATTACAACAGCACCTTTTTCTTTGCGGCCAAAGTAATAGAACAGGCGCCGCCACTGTATATCGAACTGAAGAAAATTTACCGGCAGAATGAACAGCATTTTATTGATGTGCTGAACAGGATCCGCAATAATGAAGTGCTGCACGAAGACCTGCAGCTGCTCAATGAACATTATCAGCCGAATTTTACGGGACAGGATGAAGAATACATCGTACTCACCACCCATAACCGGAAGGCCGATGAAATCAATGCCAGGCGCCTGGCAGATATGCCCGGAAAAGTATATCGCTTTGAAGGAAAGATAGAAGGGGATTTCAGCGATAAGGCATTGCCCACGGAATTACTGCTGCAACTGAAAATAGGCGCGCAGGTAATGTTCCTCAAAAACGACCTGGCACAGCCACGCCGCTATTACAACGGCAAAATTGCCACCGTAAAGGAAATTAACGACGAAGAAATTGTACTGGTGCTGGCAGGCTCCCATGAAGAGCTTAAACTGGGAAAGGAAACCTGGCGCAACATCCGCTATTCCTATAACCAGGACGAGAACAGCATCGAGGAAGAAGAAATCGGCAGCTTCACCCAGTTCCCGATACGGCTGGCATGGGCCATCACCATCCACAAAAGCCAGGGACTTACCTTTGAACGCGCCATCATCGACGCGGGATACGCCTTTGCACCCGGACAGGTATACGTGGCGCTGAGCCGCTGTACTTCGCTGGACGGACTGGTACTGCATTCCCGCATCGGGCACGGCAGCATCAGAACAGACCGCCAGGTGATTGAATTCGCAGAAAAGGAAAACGAAGCCAATGAACTGGTAGTGCTGCTGGAAATGGAAAAGAAGAAGTTCCAGGCCACATCCCTGCTGCAGCTGTTCGACTGGTACCGTATGCAGGCCACCATCCGCAGCCACGCCGTATGGATCCAGGATAAAAAGATCCCCGACTTCGATGCCGCCATTAAACTCAGCCGCGCCATGTCTGCCAAAGTAGAACAGCAGCAGGAAGTAGCGGCCAGGTTTGTGACACAGCTGCATCAACTGCTGGACACCGCCGTGCAAACAGGCGAAATGGAACAGCTGAAGCAACGCGTAAATAAAGCCATCGGCTACTTTACCCAAAGCATTTATGAGGACCTCATCCAGCCTTTGCAGGCGCACATCGCTGATGTGAAGAAAGCAAAGTCGAAAAAATATCTCCTCCAGCTCATGGCCCTTGAAGCCGATTGCTGGAACAAGCTGCGTCACGTTTGGGAAGTATCCTACGCGGACCTGGACTTTACCACCGGCCTGAAAGACTACACCAAACTCAGAGACGCAGATGCTGCCGCCGCCGCACCTGCCGCCGCCGCAAAGGAAAAAGCCGCCAAAGGCAAAGTGGAAAAGGGCAGCAGCCGTCGCGGCACCCTGGAACTATACCTCGCCGGTAAATCTATCCCCGACATCGCCACCACACGCCAACTCGCTGTCAGCACCATTGAAAGCCACCTGGCCCAATGCGTGGAAGCCGGCGAAATGGACATCAACCGCTTTGTTACAGAAGGCACCATGCGCCTTATCCTCCGCCATATTGGCGAATTAGGCGCTACCGCCGCAGGCCCCATTAAGGAACGGGTTGGCGATGCCGCCACCTTCGCTGAAATCCGCGTGGTCCAGTGGTACCTCAAAAAGAAACAGGAAGAACAGATTATGAACGACTAGGAGGTTGTCTTACTCAGGATTACGCTGATTTTGCTGATTTATTTGATTTTACTTTTTGGATTTTTAAATGATTTTAAAGATTATGGGAGATATGAGCGAAAATATCCGCTTATATCTCCCATAATCATTTAAAAATCCAAAAAGTAAAATCAAATAAATCAGCAAAATCAGCGTAATCCTGAGTAAGACAAAATCCGCTCATATCTCCGTAAATCCCTTAAAATCAGAAGCTGATCAAATCAGCGTAATCAGTGTAATCAGTTTAATCCTGAGTAAGACAACCTCCGCACCGCGCCGAAGGCGCGCAACAGGACAGACCGGGTTGCCACTCTCCAAACACTGCTTTAATTTGTATCAGTGAAAAATAAGCCAGTAACCGGTAAAAAAGAGGGAGGATTACTGTCAAGTTGCCCGCTAAATTTGCAGGTCAGCAATGATCATTTAAATTACTTCACCCGTGAAAGTAGGATTATTTATACCATGTTATATTGACCAGTTCTACCCGCAGGTAGGTATTGCCACCCTGCAACTGCTGCAGAAGCTGGGTTGTGAAGTGGAATACCCGCAGGGGCAAACCTGCTGTGGCCAGCCAATGGCCAACTCAGGATACGAACATCTTACACACCAGTGCAATAGCCTGTTCATAAAAAATTTTGCTGACTACGACTACATTGTAGGCCCCTCCGGCAGTTGTGTGTTACATATCAAAGATCATCTGCACGATCCGGCAGCAGAAACAGCTGCTACACATATCCGTGAACGGATCTACGAACTCACCGAATTCCTGACGGATGTACTCAAAGTGGAAAACCTGCCGGCACGTTTCCCTTGTAAGGTAGGACTGCACCAGAGCTGCCACGGGCAGCGCGGCCTCGCCCTTGCCCAGATGAGTGAGCTGGTGGCGGCGCCTTTCTCCAAACCGGAAAAGCTGCTGCGTATGGTAGAAGGAGTGGAGCTGGTACCGCTCGACAGGCAGGATGAATGCTGTGGCTTTGGCGGCACTTTCTGTGTGACCGAAGAAGCAGTATCTGTAAAAATGGGTAAAGATCGTGTAGCCGATCACGTTAAACATGGCGCAGAGGTGATCACCGGAACAGATGTGAGTTGCCTCATGCACATGGAAGGTATCTTACGCCGGCAGCATGCAGGCGTAAAAGTGATGCATATTGCAGAAATTCTCAATCAGAATATCCATGAACAGGCAAACAGCTGATCACGCCACGCTGGCAGACAAGTTCAACGAGAATGAGCCGCGGGTCGACTGGCACGACCAAACCCTCTGGTGGGTACGCGCCAAAAGGGATAAGATGGCCTGGACCATCCCGGAATGGGAACAGCTGCGGGAAGCCGCTTCCCGCATTAAGCTGAACGCCCTGGGCAACCTGCATGATTATCTCGTACAGTTTGAACAACAGGCCATACAAAATGGCGCCACCGTTCACTGGGCCGCGGATGCAGCAGAGCATAACCGGATCGTGACAGACATATTAAAGAAACATGGGGTACATCACCTCGTGAAAAGTAAGTCCATGCTCACGGAAGAATGCCACCTGAATCCCCATCTCATCGCCAATGGCATCGATGTAATTGATACCGATCTGGGCGAACGGATTGTGCAACTCGCCAAAGAGCCGCCCAGTCATATTGTACTGCCCTGTATCCATAAAAAGAAAGAAGAAATAGGAGAGCTGTTCCACGAACACCTGGGAACGCCCGCCGGGAATGCCGACCCGCAGTTTCTCACCGCTGCCGCCAGGCAACACCTGCGCAAGGAGTTCCTGCAGGCCAAAGCGGCTATCACCGGCGTGAACTTCGCAGTAGCGGAAACCGGTGAAATGGTGGTGTGCACCAACGAAGGCAACGCCGATATGGGCGCCCACCTGGCCGATGTGCATATTGCCTGTATGGGCATCGAAAAAATAATCCCGCAACGTAAGCACCTGGGCGTATTCCTGCGTTTACTGGCGCGCAGCGCCACCGGGCAGCCCATTACCACCTATTCCAGTCATTTCAGAAAGCCCCGGCCTGACCAGGAGCTGCATATTGTACTGGTGGATAATGGCCGTTCCAGGCAGTTGGGCAGGGAAGACTTCCGCAATTCATTGAAATGTATCCGTTGTGGCGCCTGCATGAATACCTGCCCCGTATATCGCCGCAGTGGCGGGCATAGTTATCATACCGCTGTAGCAGGGCCTATTGGCGCTATCCTGGCGCCTAACCTGGATATGAAGGATTATGCCGACCTGCCCTTTGCATCAACGCTGTGCGGCTCCTGCTCTAATGTATGCCCCGTGAAAATAGATATTCATCAGCAATTGTATAAGTGGCGGCAGGTATTGGTAAAAGAGGGGTATACTACGGCCGCAAAAACAGCCAGTATGAAGGCTATGAGCGGTGTATTATCCACTCCCCGTGTTTACCGGACAGCGGGCAAAATGGGACGCTGGGTAATGCGTGCATTCCCCGGTATGGTGAATAACCGTTTAAACCCCTGGTATAAACAAAGGGAGATGCCTGCACCGCCGGTGCAATCATTCTCCCAGTGGTATGAAAAAAATAAAAAGTCATGAGCAGCAGGGACCAGATATTAGCCGCCGTTAAGCAAAATCAGCCGGAGGCATCCGTATTACCTTCCCTGGAAGGGTTATCCGGCAATATGCCCGGTACGCTGGAAGCTTACCGCAAAGTACTGGAAGGATTAGGCGGCAGTTTGTTTGAGATAAAAGATGAAAGTGAGATACCGGCATTACTGGCGGAGCATTATCCGCATCTGCAACGTATTATCGTGGTAGGCAGTGAACAACGTGCATGGATACACGAAGATCCGCATTTGCTGGAGGATGTGGATATGGCGGTTGTGCCCGGTCAGTGGGGGGTAGCGGAGAATGGCGCCATATGGCTTACAGAGGCGGAAATACCGGTAAGGGTGCTGCCGTTTATATGTCAGCACCTGGCAATTGTACTGCCTGCGGATAAGCTACTTCCTACTATGCATGAAGCTTATGAAAAGATAGGCGCTCCGCAAACGGGTTTCGGGGTATTTATTGCGGGTCCTTCCAAAACCGCTGATATCGAGCAATCGCTGGTACTGGGCGCGCATGGAGCGAAAAGCCTGGTCGTATTTATTACAACAGCATAATATCTTTTACGTATACACAAGTACGTTACACTTTGTGGAAACGGCCTCACCAGTAACCGGTGAGGCCGTTTCTGTAGTGAAATCTTCTGGATGGGAATGCTAAAATTATCTACAGAATATTTTCGTTATTTTTCAATAATTGAAGCAGTATAATAAATACTTCACTAACTTTAGGCCGGGAAATTAAATAGATCCCCCGAAGTTGGTATGGTGTTTGTTCAATTGCGTGCGTTGCAAGAATCGATAGCGCAGTGATTTTTTAACCATAGTATATTATAGCCATATTTTTTAGTAGCTGCGTTAACCAGAAAAAAAGAAAGACCATGTTTCATCTACTTAACACTTTAGAGCGGCATCAGAACACGTCGTTACAGCAAAAGATCCAGGTGCATCACCACCAATGTAGCATCACGGGAGAAATCTCTTTAATAGTATGCAAAATGGACAGCATGATTGGCTGATCCGCATTTTTCGTTTAACCGACGGAGTTATTTGCCGTTATGTGCCAACTGATCAGTGTTTGAGCAAATAGTCCATAGGAAAAAATGGTTGTCATAACCGCTTTGTTAGAGTGGTCGGGGAATGCATGTGTTGTTGATCTTTCAGAAGAGTAGCAGCTGGAAATTTTTTTCAACAGTTTACTTTTTCATAACAGAACTTTTCACTTTTAGTACTTATCTTGCGCTAACTTTGAAAACCGAAAGAAAGATCGTAATCGTTTAATTCTCCGTCCTGTATTTTAACTAAGCGCCTCTATGAAAACCTTGAAACTTGCGCGACCTTAGTTGAACAGGCGAGCTTATATTTAATAACCATATCTTATTATTGAACCTATGGTGCGTAATTCATCATGGATTACCCCGTCGTGGCTAATCTTGCTATTAGACCTGGGGTGCTCTGTCATCGCAATCAATTTAGCATTTCTTCTCAGGCTGAACTTTGATGCTGAGTTATATGCAGCATTTCCTCTGGGAAAAATCGGAATGCTTGTTTTAGGTGTAAACCTTTTCCTCTCCTTATTTTTGCGTACTTATCGCGGTATTGTAAGATTTACAAGCCTCACGGATATTGGCCGCATAGCAGGATTGAATATTGTGAGTTGCCTCATCCTTTTCACCATTGGCTATAGTCATGTGATGGATCAGCAACAGAACCTCTTTCCCATTTCAGTAATCCTGATTAATTTCTTTATCAGCTCCTTCTGTTTATTATCTTATCGCCTGCTGGTAAAGTGGACGTTTAAATACTACAACAATTTCAGGAGCCAAAGCCGGACGCGCGCCGCTATTTATTATACCGGGCATACCAGTCTTATGCTGCGCAAAGCCATCAGCGACAACCCTGAATCGGATGTGAGGATAACGGCGTTTCTGGCCGATACTAATGCCCATGCTGGCAAATCAATTGAAGGGCTGCCAGTGTATGCTTCCCGTAAGGGACAACTCTTTAAGATGGTAAAAGAGGGCAAAATTTCGTTGTTGCTCATTCCTGATGATCACCTGGATGCAGCGCATCTGAATGAACTCGTAGAAGAATGTATTGCATTGAATATAAGAGTGCAAAAAATTATTCCCGTGAGTCAGTGGACAGAAGGTTCTAACAATAACAGTATTCAATTGAAAGACATCAACATTGAAGATCTGCTTGATAGATCTGTTATCAGCATCAAAAATCAACAGCTCAGCAAAGAGCTGAAAGGTAAAAGCATTTTGGTAACGGGGGCTGCCGGTTCTATTGGCAGTGAGATAGTAAGACAACTGGTGAGTTATGAACCCTCTGTGATTGTGTTGTGCGATAAGGCGGAATCCCCGCTCCATGAGCTGGAGCTGGAAATGTCAGAAAAAGCAGTGAGCGTACCCATCATCCCATTCATCGGAGATGTATGTGATAAGGTGCGTATGCAACAACTGTTTGAAATTTACGCTCCTTCCATTGTGTATCACGCAGCAGCATATAAACATGTTCCAATGATGGAAAAAAATCCATCCGTGGCAGTGATGAACAATGTACTGGGAACAAAAATTGTGGCGGAGTTATCAGTAGAGTATGGTGCAGAGAAATTTGTAATGGTATCCACCGATAAGGCGGTGAACCCTACTAATGTAATGGGAGCTTCCAAAAGAATTGCGGAAATCTTCTCCCAATCCTTTAATAATCACCTGAACGAAAAATACCAGAAACTGGGCCCGGTGTACGGCACGCCACCAACACGTTTTATCACTACGCGTTTTGGTAATGTACTTGGTTCCAATGGATCTGTAATTCCACGATTTAAACAACAACTGGAAAAAGGCGGGCCGCTGACGGTTACGCATCCCGATATCACCAGGTATTTCATGACCATACCAGAGGCATGTCAACTGGTGCTGGAAGCGGGAGCAATGGGACAAGGCGGGGAAATATTTGTATTTGATATGGGCAAGCCCATGAAGATTGCAGAACTGGCCCGGAAAATGATCTGTATGACAGGTAAGGAGCCCGGAAAGGATATCCAGATCGTATACACCGGCTTACGTCCCGGGGAAAAACTCTACGAGGAACTATTGAACAATGCAGAAAATACATTGCCTACTTACCACGAAAAGATCATGATCGCCAAAGTAAGGGCATCTGATTTTACAGAGGTAAATGAGCAGATCAATCAGTTGATAGCTACAGCCAAAGAGCACTACCTGACGCCCACTGTTGCAAGGATGAAGGCGCTGGTACCAGAGTTCATCAGTAAAAACTCTGCTTACGAAGAATTAGATAAGGGAAAAATAACTACCTGATTCATCAGGGAATAATACCAAAACATATTTTTAATTAGTCTGTCTTAAAATGAGTATAATCTATCAGGGTAAACATTCAGCCCGACGTGTTCCAGCTCTGGCTGTATTGTTATTGAGTGTATTTAGCTTTTGTGTGAGTTCCTGTTCCGGACCTAAAAATATTACCTACTTCAGGGATGTTCCGGATTCTGTAAAGCGACAACTGGTAGATATGGCGGCTTATTCCATGCCCCTCATCCAGACAGATGATATTTTGCAGGTAACTATTCAAACACTGGACCCGGCTGCCTCCACGTTGCTTAACCAGCAGAACACCGCACAGTGGCCGGTGGTAGGAACCGGAAGCGCTGCAGGGCTTTCCAATGCAGGTCCGGGAGTAAGCGGATATGTAGTAGATAAAGATGGATATATTACGTTGCCACTGGTAGGCAGGATCCTGGCAAAGGATAAAACAACAGACAGTGTAAGGAATGAAATAACAGGTAAAGTAAGCACCTACTATAAAGATCCGGTAGTAAATGTACGCTTCGCAAATTTTAAAGTAACCGTACTGGGGGAAGTAGCCAGGCCATCGTCCTATGTAATGCCCAATGAAAAGGTAACGATCATGGATGCAATAGGTATAGCCGGCGATCTGACCATTTATGGCAAGAGGGAAAATGTGTTGCTGATCAGGGAAACCAACGGGAAGAAAGAGTTTATACGTTTTAATCTCAATGACAGTAAGCTATTTACTTCTCCCTACCTGTTTCTGCACCAGGGAGATATTGTATATGTGGAACCAAACAAGGCTAAATCAGCCTCCACAGATATGGCACAGGTAAAACGTATTTCAATTTTAGCATCTGTACTTTCCTTGTTGATAGTAATTGCGACCAGGGTTAATTTTTAGAAAATGAGAGAAACATTTTATACTAACGGGAACGGGAAAATGCCTCCCAATGGGTTTATGCCTTCAGAGGAGCCAAAGGAAAACGGTTTCGAACTGAGGCAAATTGTGGATTGGGTGTGGCACTATTGGTACTGGTTTCTCATCAGTACCCTGGTTTGTGTGTTCGGCGCCTACCTGTACCTGAGATATGCCACACCAACTTATAAAATAAGTGCGAAGATTCTCGTAAGAGACGATCAGAAGGGGCCCAGCATCCCGGGAGGAGAAATCCTGGAGCAACTGGAAATATTTGACAGCAAAAGTAATGTGGATAATGAAGCTGAAATCCTCAAATCCCGCAGCCTGATGGAACGGGTGGTAAAGGATATGCAGCTGAATGTTGAATATTATGTGGAAGGAAGGGTAAAGAAAAGCGAACAATTCAATAATGTTCCCTTTGCATTTCATTGGATCACACTCCGGGACACGCTTAACAAAGAAGTAAATTATTCGCTGATCCCAGAATCTGAAACCGCTTTCCGGATCACAAGGGAAGATGGCCAGGCAAGGAAATTGAAATGGAACGATACTTTACATACCCGGGAAGGAATCTTACAGGTAACAAGAATGGCGTCTGTACCGCTGAATGAAGATGCATACCTGGTTAAAATCCGTTCGGTAGACAAAACAGTGGCCGATTACCAGAAGGTATTAAATGTGAGTGTGGCCAATAAGCAGGTAAGTACAGTAGATCTCAGTATTACCAGCTCCGTTCCCGGTAAAGGAGAAAAGATCCTGGATAAACTGATTGACGTATACCTGCATAACAGCGTGGAAGACAAAAACAGGATAGTAGACAGTACGATTGCTTTTGTGGATAACCGCCTGTCGGTGGTAAGCCGCGAGCTAAGCGGGGTGGAGAAAGATATCCAGGAATTTAAACAAACGAATGAACTGGCAGATCTGACGGAACAATCCAAATTATTATTCTCCAATACCAATGATTTTGCCAAGCAACTGATAGATCAGCAGGTACGCCTGAATATAATAGAATCCCTGAACCAGTATGTGCAGGACGACAAGAACAATAAACGTATTGTACCTTCTGCCCTGGTAATGGAAGATCCTACTTTTGCCTCTCTGGTAGAAAAATATAACAACCTGCAGCTGGAAAGGGAGCGGATGTTGCTGTCGAGTACCGAATCAAACCCGATGATCCGTAATATAGATCAGCAATTAAGCGGATTGCGGACAGATCTGAGCAGCAACCTGTCGTCCTTTAAACGTAATGTGGAGGTAAGTATCCGGGAGCTGAAGAGGAACGCAGATGCCGCCAACCAGCAGATCCGCCAGGTGCCGGCAAAGGAAAGAGTATTCCTGGATTACTCCAGGCAACAGGCGCTGAAGCAGGAACTGTACCTGTTTCTGCTAAAGAAACGCGAGGAATCGGCTATTTCAAAGGCATCCAACCTGGCCATTGCCCAGGTAGTAGACCCCGCGAAGAGCGACGCCTTGCCGTTTTCACCGAAAAAGCTCCTTATATTTGCGCTGGGTTTAATATTAGGCGCCGGTCTTCCTGCCTTGATATTATACCTGAAAGAAATGCTCAGCAGGCGTATCCGCTCCAGGGGAGACATTACCAATAATACACCGGTGCCTATCTTATCAGAGATCGGACACAGTGATAAACACGAAGCTGTGATCAGTAACAATACAAGAACCCCGCTGGCGGAACAGTTCCGGGCGTTACGCACTAACCTGCAGTTTGTATTGTCCGGCGCCAACGACAAAGTGATCCTGCTTACCTCCAGTATGAGTGGCGAAGGCAAGTCCTTTGTTGCCACCAACCTGGCAACTATGCTGGCCCTCTCCGGCAAAAAAGTGGTCCTGATGGAAATGGATCTGAGAAAACCTAAAATATCCACCATGCTGGGACTCAGTAACCATGCAGGATTCAGCACTTATGCTATCGGAAAATCACTGATGGATGTTATTATCCAGCCATCAGGGTTACATGAAGGCCTTTATGTTATACCTTCCGGCCCGATTCCTCCAAATCCCGCAGAATTAATGCTGCTGGATAAAACAGAATCGCTTTTCAGGGAGCTGAAAGAAAACTTTGACTATATTGTTGTTGATACCGCCCCGATAGGTATGGTAACTGATGCCCAGTTGCTGGCCAAATGGGCAGATGCCACCCTCTACCTGGTCCGGCAGGGCTATACTTTCAAAGATCAGCTCCAGATCAGCAGGGAATTATATCTTCATAGAAAAATGCCTAAACTTAATCTCATTATCAATGACGTTAAAAGCGGCAGCACCTATGGTTATGGCTATGGATACGGGTATGGCTATGGCTACGGATATGAGGAAGAAAACAAAAAAGGCATCTTTAAAAGAATAGGAAAATCTATTTCACGAAGCTAATAAACAAGGACATAAACAGTAATTAAATTGGATATGAACAATAATGCTCCATCCGTAAAGGATGCCAGGATAGCCCTAATAGGACTAGGTTACGTAGGATTACCGCTGGCGGTTGAATTTTCAAAGAAGTACAAAACTATAGGCTTCGATATCAACAGCAGCCGGGTAAAGGAACTCAACGAAGGAACAGACAGAACACTGGAAGTTACCTCAGCAGATCTGAAAAATGTACTTACTGCAGACAACAATGCTCCGGCCGGACTTTACTGTTCCAGTACCCTGGAGGATATCCGCAGCTGCAATTATTATATCATAACAGTACCCACCCCGGTAGATAAATATAACAGACCGGATCTCACCCCCTTGTATAAAGCAAGTGAAACAGTGGGTAAGGTGCTGAAGAAAGGAGATATCGTAGTGTATGAGTCCACCGTATATCCAGGGGTAACGGAAGATGAATGTGTTCCGGTGCTGGAAAAGGTATCCGGACTTAAATTCAACGTTGACTTTTTTGCAGGATACTCACCTGAACGTATCAATCCCGGAGATAAAGAACATACGGTTGCTAAAATAAAGAAAGTTACTTCAGGCTCAACCCCTGAAATAGCAGATAAGGTAGACCAGCTATATAACTCCGTTATCACTGCCGGTACGCATAAAGCTACCTGTATTAAAGTAGCGGAAGCAGCCAAGGTAATCGAAAATGCACAGCGCGATATCAACATCGCATTTGTAAATGAACTTGCAAAAATATTTAACCGTTTAGGCATCGATACCGACGATGTACTGAAAGCTGCCGGTACCAAATGGAACTTCCTGAACTTCAAGCCCGGATTGGTAGGCGGCCACTGTATCGGTGTGGATCCTTACTATCTGGCGCAAAAGGCACAGGAAGTAGGTTACCATCCGGAAATTATCCTGGCTGGCCGTCGCCTGAACGACGGAATGGGAGAATATGTGGCGCATGAAGTGGTAAAACTGATGGTAAAGAAAGACATCGCTGTCAGAAATTCCAACATCCTTGTACTCGGTATTACCTTCAAGGAAAACTGCCCGGATGTTCGCAACACAAAAGTGGTTGATATCCTGCATACACTTAAAGGCTACGATACCAATATCACCATTTATGATCCGTGGGCAAACCCGGCAGAAGTGGCACATGAATACGGATGGGAGTCTGTTACAGAACTGAAAAATTTACAACAATTTGATGCAGTGATCCTTGCCGTATCCCACGACGATTTCAAAACACTGGATCTGGGTAAGCTCTGTAAGGAAAATAAAGTGATCTATGATGTGAAAGGGGTATTGAATGTAAACAGCATTGATGCCAGATTGTAATAACCGTCAATGGCGGTTCGGCAATTGCCTGCCGCCATTGTACATACATTGTATCTATCAGGCAGGAATTTTATCATTAAAGCAGAAAAGATAGTATTTACGAGATGATCAGTAATAGTAAAATATTAGTAACAGGGGGAGCAGGCTTTATCGGGTCCAATCTGATTGACCAGCTACTGGCACAGAACAACACCGTGATCTGTTTGGACAACTTTGCTACCGGGAAAAAAACTAACCTGGAACCTGCACAGCAACAGCCCGGTTTTACACTCCTGGAGGGCGATATCCGCGATTATGAAACCTGCGTAAAAGCAGCGGAAGGTTGTGAATTCGTTTTTCACCAGGCAGCCCTGGGCTCTGTACCCCGTTCTATCATTGATCCCATGACTACCACAGATGTAAATATCGGTGGTTTTGTAAAAGTGCTCCATGCAGCAAAGGAAGCGGGTGTTAAACGGGTGGTATATGCCGCCAGTTCCTCTACTTATGGTGATCATCCTGATTTACCAAAAGTGGAACATAAAATTGGAAATGCACTGTCGCCCTATGCCATCACAAAATATGTAGATGAGTTATTTGCAAAAAATTTCTCCGATATCTATGGTATTGAAACAATAGGTTTGCGGTACTTCAATGTATTCGGCAGAAGACAAGACCCCAACGGGGCCTATGCCGCAGTGATACCCAAGTTTGTTTCGTCCCTGATCAACGGGGAGCAGATCGTTATCAATGGCGATGGTTCCTATTCAAGGGATTTTACTTACATAGATAACGTGATACAGGCGAACCTGCTGGCGGCCGCTAAACCATCTGCGGCATTGAAACAGGATCTGGCACGGTATTACGAAGGGATAGGCGAATCATATACCGCTGGTAAAGCAATATCAGAAGTGTTTAATGTAGCATTTGGCGAAAGAACCACTTTACTGGAGCTGGCACAGATTTTAAAAGATAACCTGTCTGCTTTTGACCCGGCTATCAGCCAGGCGGAGTTTAAACACGGAGGTAACAGGAACGGGGATATCCCTCATTCGCTGGCTTCTATAAACAAGGCAGGAACAGTTCTTGGATACCGTCCGGAATTTTCTGTGCGCGATGGACTGAAACTGGCTTGTAACTGGTACTGGGACAGCCGTCAGTAAGAAGAAGTATAATATTATTGTATAACCATATTTTTGAGTAATAGGAGAACCAGGAAGATTATCGGTTTTTGCGCTTCCTGATTCATTCTGTTGATACCATGTCTTTATTGAAACCATCACCGCCACTTCTCCCGGAGTGTGCCGGTGATGCGGTACACCAACAGAAATCCTTTCCATATTTTAAGTAAAAACTACGTACCGTATTCTTTTTTAATGACAGCACTTAGATATAAAGTACTTACAGGTACTTTTTGGTCAATGTTCGGACAAGTTGCTTACGTAGGAGTGATGTTGATTACCAACATCATTATGTCCAGGATATTATCCCCTTATGAATTCGGGCAGGTGGGTATTGTGATGTTCTTTATCGTGATCGCAAATGTGCTCACGGAAAGCGGATTAAGCGGCGCGCTGGTAAGAAAAAGTGATGCCAGTGAAACAGATTTTTCAACGGTATTCATCTTTAATCTTGTTGTAAGCATAGCGCTTTGCTTATTGCTGATCCTGTTTGCAGGAACCATTGCTGCTTTTTATAAAGATCCGTCATTGAAACGCATATTAATGGTACTGAGCACTGTACTGGTTATTAATGCGTTTCAAATGGTACAGAACGCAAAACTGGTTAAAGAGCTTTCCTTCAAAAGGAAATCAGTTTTCAATTTTGTTGCCATTGCACTGGCTTCGGTCATAGGTATTATTGCAGCATGGAAAGGGGCCGGTGTATGGGCTATGGTGTTAATCCAGATCCTTTCTTCCCTCTTCCTGACCATACTGTTATGGTACTATGAAGGACCGGTACGCAAATGGATCTTTAGCAGGGCGTCGTTTAAGGATTTATATGCTTATGGCGTAAATACCACGCTGGCATCTATTCTCAACACTGCCTTTGATAATATTTACCAGATAATAATAGGAAAGTATTTTTCAATTATGCAGGTCGGATTATATTACCAGGCAAAAAAATTACAGGATGTTCCCGGTAACGTGTTAAACTTAACCATACAGGGAGCCCTGTTTTCTTCTTTATCACAATTACAAAATGATAAGGAACAGTTTTCCCGTGCCTATAATAAAATTATTCTGTTGTTTACCGTGCTCATGGGATTAATAACATCAGTTACCTTCCTTTTTTCAAAGGAAATAATTGTATTCCTGTTTGGCGCTAAATGGTCAGACTCTACTTATTTCATCCAGATGCTGACACTGGGCTCCTTCTTTTTTCTCCAGGAAACCATGAACCGGAATATTTTCAAGGTATTTAACAGAACCAGGACCATACTGCATCTTGAACTTGTTAAAAAGGCGATACTCTGCGTCAGCCTTGTGATAGGAGTATTTTACAGGGACCTGCATATCATGCTCGTGGGTTTTGTTATTACATCAGCTATCAGTTACCTGATCAACTTCTACTATTCCCGTAAAATACTTGGAAGTGTTTCCGCGTATGAGCTGATAGTAGTGGCAAAGATCATTGTGATAGCTGCTTTTAATACACTCGCCTGGGGCCTGCTGTTTAACTACATAAATCTGAAAGGACCGCTGTTGTTGCTTTTAACACCGGTGTTTGCGGCTACTTACTTTGTGCTGCTCCGTGTTTTCAGGGTGTCCGATATTGTAAAGGAGGGTAAACAGGTATTGACGATATACAAAACAAAAAAATAACAGCAATGGCTATAGGTATTTATTTGGATAATCATAAAGATTGTAATAAATGATTGTTGAAATCATCCTGTTACTGGTATCAATTGTTATATACATGTTTGCACCCGGTGTGTATTCATACAACTATTGCGTGCTTACATTCGTCGTATTCCTGGTTTCATCGCTTTGGGTGATCCGGAAACGGTCTAATGGAAATTATTTCAATTTTCATGTGCTGTTCCTGATCAGCTACTTTTTTGTGAATTTTGTGTACCCGGTCTTTTTATTTCCTGTAGATAAGTATTATTTCCCTGTATTTAATTACGATTTTAACGAGAACCTGATCTCTAAATCTACCGCGCTCGCTATGCTGGGATCAAGCGCCTATACACTTGGCGCGGCCATGTTGAGAATAAAATCAGATTATACGTTTGAAGCGAACTACCGCCCAATGCAGTTTGCCCGGTTTACCGGGATTCTGAAGCTGCTCACATATGCCTTTTTTGGTTTGTTCCTGGCTTTTGTGGGGCGCGACTTCTTCTCCGGTATCTTCAACTCCGGCACCTCCAGTTCCAATTATTTCCTCATCGGGTTTCAGTCACTGGTCGCACTAACAGTAACAGTGGTTTGTTATACCGGCTATTACAGGTCTTCCGAAAAGATGACCTTCTGGAAATTCGTTGGGCAGTTCGATAAGGTTTTTTTAGGATTTATGTTCCTGTTCATATTGTTGTTCTTTTTTATCGGCGACAGGGGACCTGCGTTGCAGGTATTCCTGATCCTGGTAACGCTGTATGCCGTGTACGTAAAAAAAGTGAAGCTAAAAGTATTCCTGCTCGGAGCTTCTCTTGGCATGTTCCTCATGCTGTTTATTTCTTCCGCCCGCGTAACCAGAACATCCGGTTTTAACGACAGCAACTCCATCGGGGGATTTCTTGAGCGGGGTTCGAGCAATATGAAATTCAACTCCATTTTTGATTTGGGAATGGACCTGACGATGAACAACAGGAACCTGTATGTAGCGGTGGATTATGCCGACAAGAACGGCATCAACTACGGCAAAACCATGATCACCCAGGTAGTAGGGATCGTGCCTGGTTTACAACCTGTTGTATTGTCGATGCTTGGGATGACGGAAGACGAGATGTCTTCAGGAAGGATTATCAATAAACTTACCATCGGCGACGATGCCACCTGGGGGGTAGGAACCAACCTGATAGGGGATATTTACCTGTCGTTTGGCGTGCTGGGAGTGGTGGCATTCATGTTGTTTTTCGGATATATACATACAAGATTTCAGCAGAAGATGCTTTATTCACAGGATATTAATTATGTGATCGCTTATGTGATCTCCATGTCGTTCGCGATTTATTATCCAAGAGCATCCTATTTCTCTGCGTTCCGTAATATTTTATGGCCCATTATTTTGCTGGCCATCATCAGGTTCATGACCTATAAGCGTCAAAGGACAACAACAAAATTGATATTCCATGAAGATATTAGTTATCAATAGTAACGCGATGTTTGAAGATAGTAAGGGGCTATATATCTATAAGGAAACAGGAAAATTTCTGAATGAACTGAATCATGTTTTCCAGATAGAGAACTTTCATTATAAGCGTCCTTTCAACGGGAATGACGCTATGGCCAATTACAATCTGAAAGAAACGCAAATACAGTTAACGGCATTAAAGATCAGGAAAAGTAAGGTGCTGTCTTATGTAGTGGCTTATACCACCGGTTTAAAACGGTTAATGAGCAATGATTTCCTTTATCTGTTTTATCCCAACAGTTTCTTTTTACTGGGATTTGCAGCAGTGATACTAAGAAAACCTTTTGGCTTGTATGTGAGAGGAGAGAAGGGGATCAACAGCTGGCCATCCACTTTTTTATTTAAACGTGCGGCTTTTATAGCTACCGTGTCTCCGCGGTTTACCAACAATACAAAGCCGTTCTGCGACCAGTCATATACCATCAAACCCATGATGGGGTTTGGGGCCGGGGATATCGTAACGGACAGGACTTATGAAGCAAAGCCGGTACTGCGTTTTCTGTTTATAGGAAGGGTGGAGCGCGACAAAGGTATTTACGAGCTGATAGAAGCGTTCGATAAACTGCTTGAAAGCGGCATCACCAATTTTGTAGTGGACGTGGCAGGGGAAGGAGCCGATATGGAGGCCGTAAAGCAAATGCTGCAAGGCAGCGTGCTGGCTGACAAGGTAATCCTGCATGGCCCGGTATATGATAAAGACCGTATCCGGGACTTTTACCTGCAGGCAGATGTATTCCTGCTGCCCACGCATCATGAAGGATTTCCGAGGGTACTCTATGAAGCGATGATCTTTGGTACGCCTATCATTACCACGTTTGTAGGGAGTATTTCGTACGTGATGAAAGACCAGGAGAACTGTTATGAAATACAGCCTAAAAACGGCGCAGATCTGTATGCGAAGATGTTGCCCTTTTTTAATAATTATAAAAAACACGCACAGGTGGCGGTAAACGGCACCGCTACCATAAAAAGATATCTGGAAGAGAATAGCAAATCCCACCTGGATATTGTTTTGGACGAAGTAAAAATGATTAGTAATGGCAAGGCTTAGCGGTTTTTGGAATAACAGGATAAGTGGCGTGGGAGGACTGGTAATGCTGGTGGCCTCCCGCTGTGTTGAGCAGTTCAAAGATAAGCTGGGTGGCGCCCTGGTACAAAAGAACCTGGGCAGCGTTGGAAAAGGAGTTACTATTCTCAGGGGATTCAAATACAGAAATCCCGGCAATATTTCCCTGGGAAACAATGTAACAATAGGTATGAATGTCATCTTCTCCTCAGAAATACCTGCAGGAAAAATCAGGCTGGATGATCATGTGGTGATTGGCCGGAATTGCAGGATCGATTTTAGCGGGGACATACATATAGGAGAAGGTACTTTATTATCGGAAGGCGTTATCATCCAATCTCATGATCATGGATTGGATCCCAGAAGTAAGCCGGAGGGGAAGAAACTGGTGATCGGGAAAAATGTATGGGTGGGACTGAATGCCATGATCCTGTCGAATGTTTATGAAATAGGAGATAATGTAGTGATTGCCGCCGGCGCTATCGTAACAAAACCAGTTCCCGGCAATAGCATTGTGGGGGGGGCGCCGGCTAAATTAATCAAACATAAAACAGCAGTTGAATAGTATGGTGAATCAGGCGAAAATAAGTGTAATCATTCCGTTTTATACGAATGTTGACTGGCTGGCTCAGGCGATTGACAGTGTATTGGCCCAAACTTATCCGCATTATGAAATACTGGTCATTAATGATGGATCACCGGAAGATGATACCTACTTTTTGATGCAGTATGAAACTAAGATCAAATACATAAAAACAAAGAATGCAGGCCCTGCCAGCGCCAGGAACCTGGGCATAGAAATGGCAGAGGGAGAATATATCGCATTCCTGGATTCAGATGATCTTTGGATGCCGGAGAAACTGGAAGTGCAGCTTAATGCCATGATTGCAGAGAACGCAGTATGGTCGCATACCAGCTATACATCATTCTATGATGGCAGTGAAGCCGATTATAAACTGGTAGACATTTCTGACTTCAGTGGCGAAGTATTTAAGAGGGGTTTACTTTCTACGCCCATTGCCACTCCTTGTGTGATGATCCGGGCAAAATACCTGAAAGAGAACCCCGCATGCAGATTTTCAAATGTTATGAGACACGGACAGGACTGGTATTTGTGGATCATGATGGCCAGGTTGTTTCCGTTGCTGGCTATTCCTGCATCTCTTACCAGGGTGCGGCTGAGAGGCGCCAATGCGGCGCTGCGGGCAAGGGTACAGATAAAGTCCAAGGCGCAGCTCTGGACGCTCTTTAATAATAACAACGCTATTAAACCGGAATTGCAAACGCTGAAGCCGGGCGTAAGGTTCAGTTATAAATTTTGTAAGGCCGGCAGCTCGCTGATTGATTTTACAGAGAAATATTTTATTAAGAACAGGAAAACACTGGAATTTATGTCAAAGGTAGTTTACCTGACGCCCTATTTGATTTTAAAAATGTATTCATTAAACTATAAGAACTGATATGTTTAAAGATAAGGTATTACTGATCACAGGTGGAACAGGTTCATTCGGAAACGCTGTTCTGAATAAGTTTCTTCATACGGATCATTTCAGGGAGATCCGGATTTTTAGCCGGGATGAGAAGAAACAGGACGATATGCGCAACCAGTTGAAAAACGGGAAGCTCAAGTTTTATATCGGCGATGTGCGGGATTATAACAGCATCGAAAAGGCCATGCGCGGCGTTGACTACGTGTTTCATGCGGCAGCGCTGAAACAGGTGCCTTCCTGCGAGTTTTTTCCGATAGAAGCCACCAAAACAAACGTGTTTGGAACGCAGAACGCCATCGATGCGGCAGTAGCCAATAATGTATCGAAGATTATTTGTCTCAGTACAGATAAGGCTGCTTATCCCATTAATGCCATGGGCATTTCAAAGGCCCTGATGGAAAAGGTAGCCATTGCAGCTTCCCGCAATATTCCCGAAAACGCCACCAGGGTATGTCTTACCCGCTACGGTAACGTAATGGGGTCCAGGGGCTCTGTTATTCCTTTGTTTCTTAAACAGATCAGAAACGGTGAAAGTTTAACGATCACAGATCCGAATATGACCCGTTTCCTCATGTCACTGGAAGAAGCAGTGGACCTGGTGTTGTTTGCTTTTGAAAACGGTAACCAGGGCGATCTCTTTGTAAATAAAGCGCCGGCTGGTACCATTGGCGACCTGGCAGCTGCTTTAAAAGAATTATGCCATGCGGATAACGAAATAAAAATAATAGGTACCCGTCATGGTGAAAAATTATATGAAACCCTTTGCACCCGAGAAGAAATGGTGAAGGCAGAGGATATGGGAGATTTCTACCGTATTCCTGCTGATAACAGGAACCTGAACTACAGCCAGTATTTCTCCGAAGGAGAGGTGAATGTAGCCACTGTAGATGATTATCATTCCCATAACGCGGAACAACTGGATGTGGAAGCTATGAAGAAGCTGTTAGCGAAGCAACCGCTCGTGAAGGCGGAACTGATGAACAGCAAGGAAGCTGTGGCCAATATAGCGTCATAGGAGAGAAACACGAAATGTTCAATATTAAAAGCAAAGGAATGATCCACTTGCCATTATATCCGCTGGTTGCCTTTAGTCTGGTTTTTGCATCTCCGGATGCAAATTCCGCTGTCGACAGCCATTGCCGGGAAGCAGCAGTATATAGTGTGGGTACTGCACCAGGTACAACGGATCAATCTGCCGCGTTTAATATAAAAGATGCTTTGCCACCGGGCTATGTGAAAGATGGCTCTGTCGATTATACGGATGTAATACAAAAGGCAATTAATACGCATGATGTAATCATCTTCCCTGGCTTTCCGTTACTGGTAAATGATAAAGGGCTGATTATCGGCAGCAATAAGCATATTACTTTCGGGAGTGGGGCAAAAATTATGTTGAAGCCTACCACCGCAGGGTCGTACGCGATATTAAGGATGCGTGATGTGAGTAATGTTACCATCGTAAATCCGGTGATTTACGGCGACCGGAAGCAGCATCTCGGAACGGGCGGCCAGTGGGGCGCAGGAATAGGCATTTATTCCGGCAATAATATTACTATCAAAAATCCAAAGGTATACGATTGCTGGGGAGATGGTATTTATATCGGGGAAGATATGAAACTGGGCAGGGAAAGCCGGGACATCCTGATTTCCGGCGCCTATTGCAGGAATAACCGGAGAAACGGCATTTCTGTGGTGAGTGTGGACGGTCTTCAGCTGATATCGCCCTATGCGGGGTATACAAACGGCCAATCTCCTATGTGTGGTATCGACGTAGAGCCTAATAATGCAAAAAATGTACTGAAGCGCATCCGTATCACAGATGCGGTAACGGAAAAAAACGAAAGCTATGGTATCCTGATGAACATTACCCGCTTATATGGCGGGGGCAACAACCTGGTAGATGTAACCGTGCAAAACCATAATGATAATTATTCCGCCGGAGGGCTAAGGGTAGTTGCCTATCGGCTGCAGCCTGGCAACGGCGGTAATCTTGGCGGGAACATCTCGGTTATTAATCCACATTGGAACAGCAACTCAAAAAGAGCCCTTGACGCCATGGGTGTATATGAAAAGAACCTGAAGCTGAATTTCTCCGGTGTTAAAATATCCTCCGCCAACAGGAGGGTATTGGATTCCAGTCAGACCCGGAACTTAATCATCAACTCCGTTAGTAAAAAAACGGACCTTCAGTTTGTACACTAGCAATAAACAGGAAACAATAACATTGAATGAAAGAAGTAACACTCATAAAAGGAGCATCCTTCACTGATCACAGGGGAACGCTGAAATTTGTTAATGATTTCTCTTTTCCGGACGTAAAAAGATTTTACCAGATGTTACATCATGATATCTCTGTTGTGCGTGCATGGCAGGGGCACCGGGTGGAGAAGAAATATTTTTACGTGGTAAAAGGAGCTTTTGCACTGGCATGGGTGAAAATAGACGATTGGGACAAACCCTCTCCCGGACTGAAGGCAGACCATGTGATATTAAATGAAGATGAGCCGGTAGTATTGAGTGTGCCCGCCGGATATGCCAATGGTATCAAGGCACTTATACCCGGATCAGTGCTGATGGTTTACAGCGATCTGACCCTGGAGGAATCGGCCGCCGACAGGTGGTCATTCCCGGAAGATCAGTGGTTCGATTGGCAGCATACCAGGTTGTAAACAGACCGCACAACTATTATCATAAATCAAGTAGTTTATAAATGAAAAAAATTGGTATTACCGGACAGAATGGATTTGTGGGATCTTATTTGTTTAACAGGTGTTCGCTGTTAAAGGAAACATTTACATTGGTGCCGTTCAACAGATCCTTCTTTGATACCGCCGAAGCCCTGGAAAACTGGGCAGGGCAATGTGACGTTATCGTTCATCTCGCCGGCCTGAACCGGCATCCGGATCAGCAGGTGATCCATGATACCAATCTGGGTCTCGCACAGCAACTGGTAAATGCATTAAAGAAAACAGGCAATAAACCGCATGTCATCTTTTCTTCTTCCACTCAGGAAGAACGGGATAATCTTTATGGAAAATCAAAGAAAGCCGGCCGCGAATTATTACAGCAATGGGCTGCTACCAGCGGAGCCAAATTTACCGGGATGGTAATCCCCAATGTATTCGGGCCATTTGGGAAACCGTTTTATAATTCCGTGGTGGCTACCTTCTGCCATCAGCTCTGTAATAATCAAATACCCAAAATAGATCAGGATGGTTTTCTGAAACTGATTTATGTAGATGAACTGGCTACGGCCATCATCCATGCAGTGGAAACCGGCAACAACGACGGCGTATATGAAGTAGCGCCCACCAGTGAAATATATGTGTCTGAAATTCTGGCAAAACTGAATACCTTCAGGGAGTTATACCTGGAACAAGGTGTTTTCCCCGAAATGAAGGACCAATTCACCATCCAGCTGTTTAATACATTCCGTAGTTATATAGACCATAAAAACTATTTTCCTTTCCCCCTCAAAAAACACGCAGATAACCGTGGTGTATTTGTGGAAATGATCCGCCTCGAAGTAGGAGGGCAGGTGTCTTTCTCTACCACACACCCGGGAATCACCAGGGGGAATCACTTTCATACCAGGAAAATAGAACGTTTCCTGGTGATTAAAGGGAAGGCGCTTATCCAGCTGAGGAAATATAATACAGATGAAGTGCTGGATTTCGAACTGGATGGAGATACGCCTTCCTATGTAGATATGCCCGTTTGGTATACACACAATATTAAAAATACTGGTACAGAAGAACTGTACACAGTATTCTGGATCAATGAATTCTTTGATCAACAGGACCCCGATACTTATTTTGAAACGGTATAGCAACTAATTAATCATATAATTTTTATGAGCACGGTTACGAAGAAATTAAAAGTATTAACGGTAGTAGGCACCAGACCTGAGATCATACGCTTATCAAGGGTATTGGCGAAGCTGGATGAATCGGCAGCAATTGAGCATATTTTAGTGCATACCGGTCAGAACTACGACTATGAACTGAACCAGATTTTCTTTGAAGATCTTGGTTTGCGGAAGCCGGATCATTTCCTGGAAGCCGCGGGGAAAACAGCCACCGAAACCATCGGGCAGATCCTGATTAAAATCGATCCTCTACTGGAAACCATACAACCAGACGCCTTCCTCGTACTGGGAGATACGAACAGTTGTTTATGCGCTATACCCGCAAAAAAGAGAAAGATCCCGATCTTCCACATGGAAGCAGGTAACCGGTGCTTCGACCAGCGGGTACCCGAGGAAACAAACCGGAAAATAGTGGATCATATCAGTGATATCAATTTAACCTATTCAGATATTGCCAGGGAATATTTACTAAGGGAAGGGCTGCCGGCAGACCGTATCATTAAAACAGGCAGTCCGATGTATGAGGTGCTGCATCACTACATGCCGAAGATAAAAGCCGCTACCATCCTGGAGGAATTAAAGCTGCAGCCGGGCCAATATTTCGTGGTGTCTGCACACCGCGAGGAGAATATCAATTCGGAACGCAACTTTAACCACCTGGTAACTTCCCTGAACAGCATTGCAGAAGTATTTAATGTGCAGGTGATTGTAAGCGCGCACCCGCGCACCCGCAAAATGATAGAGGCAAAAGGAGTGACGTTTAACCCCCTGGTAAAACTCATGAAACCATACGGTCTCAGTGATTATATCTCCTTACAAATGCAGGCCAAAGCGGTATTGTCGGATAGCGGCACTATCTCTGAAGAATCTTCCATCCTTAATTTCCCCGCGCTGAACCTGCGCGAAGCGCACGAAAGACCGGAAGCTATGGAAGAGGCGTCTGTTATGATGGTAGGACTGAATCCGGAAAGGATATTGCAGGGTCTTCAACAGCTTGAATACCAGGAACGGGGTGATCGCAGGAACTTCAGGGAGGTAAGCGACTATTCCATGCCAAATGTTTCCGATAAAGTAGTCAGAATCATTATTTCTTATGTGGATTATGTGAGAAGGACTGTCTGGAAAATAAACGACTAATGAAAAAAGACAAACGGAAATTATGGGTAGTTACTGAGTTGTTTTTCCCGGAAGAAACTTCCACTGCGTATATCATGACAAAGATCAGCGAGCATTTTGCCAGGGATACGGAAGTACATGTTATATGCGGGCCGGCGGCCTATCAGAAATCAAACCTGGTAGCCACGGAAGCGCTTAACGCTAACATAACAATTACGCGGGTGAAAACGCCCGGGCTGAATAAAGATAAATTGTTGCAACGTGCGTTGCGGATGGCATTGCTAAGTATCCAGTTAACGTATAAATTATGGAGAAAAGCCGGTAGAGGTGACAACGTGCTGATCGTAACCAATCCCGCTCCCGTAGTGCCACTGGTAACATGGGTGTGCAGATGGAAATCCCTGAAGTGCTTTACCATTGTACATGACGTGTTTCCGGAGAACCTGGTGGCGGCAAAAATAATGAAGCCGGGAAGCTTGCCATATCGTTTGTTGAAATCAGTTTTTAACAAGGCTTATAGTAATATGGCGGTACTTTTTGTGCTCGGCAGGGATATGAAAGCGGTGTTTGAATCCAAATTGCAGGGGTACAAAAAGCAACCTGATATAAAGATTGTGGAGAATTGGGCGGATACGGTATCTATTGCTCCAACAGCGAAAGATGAAAACCCTGTCATCAGGAAACTGGGTGTTGCCGATAAAATCATTTTCCAGTTTGCCGGTAACCTGGGCAGGGTACAGGGGTTAATGGAATTATGTCATATCATCAAAGATATCCGGAATCCGTTGCTGCATTTTATATTTATAGGCGAAGGCGCCGTAAAAAAGGAAATGCTGCAGTTTATAGCAAAGCATCAATTGAGTAACGTATCTATGCTGGATTCTTTCTCCAGGAGCAAACAGCAGGAGTTTCTGAACGCAACTGATGTCGGTATCGTTTCTTTACAGGAAGGAATGGCAGGATTGGGAGTACCGTCGAAGTCATATAACATTCTGGCTGCAGGCAAGCCCATATTGTTTATTGGCAATGCCAACAGCGAGATTTCACTCATGATAAATGAACACAATGTAGGGTGGACTTTTGATGTGTCTGAATCAGCGGCCCTGCTTGATTTTTTCAATGGATTATCCGTTACTGATGTAGCACAGCTTACACAGAAAGGTAAGAATGCAAGAGCCCTGGCAGTTAATAATTATGCACAGGACATCATTTTGGATAAGTATGTAAAACTGACAATGAGTGAAAACTGATATTCTATTGACCGGGGCATCCGGTTTTCTTGGAAAGGTGATATACGAGGTTCTTTCTTCGCAGCACCTCATTACCACTGTGGGAAGAGGACCTGCTGTAGCAAACGGCGGGCATCTGACCGCCGATTTTTCAAAGGAACTGATTACCGGCCTGCCTGATGTTGATTGTGTAATTCATTGTGCAGGGAAGGCCCATAGCGTGCCAAAAACGGAAGAGGAAAAGGAAAGCTTCTTCCAGGTAAATTATCGTGGAACAGTAAACTTGTGTCAGTCGCTGCAACAGGAAGGTAAAGTTCCCCGGTCCTTTATTTTTATCAGTACGGTGGCAGTTTATGGGAAAGAAGAAGGAGTGCTTATCAGCGAGGATGATCCGTTGGACGGCACCAGTCCGTATGCAAAGAGTAAAATTATGGCAGAAGAATACCTGCAGGAATGGGCGGCCGTTAACAATGTTAAACTGGGCATATTACGGCTGCCGCTGATAGCCGGACCCACTCCTCCCGGCAACCTTCAGGCAATGATAAATGGCATCCGTACCGGTCGGTACCTGAGCATCGGCAAGGCAGATGCCCGCAAAAGCATGGTATGGGCATACGATGTGGCAATGGTTATACCTGCAGTTGCGCAAAGGGGAGGTATCTATAATCTGACCGATAGCCGGCATCCTTCCTTCAGGGAGCTGGAATATAAAATAGCCGAAGGCCTGGGTAAAAAAGCTCCGCTGACAATTCCGCTTCCGCTGGCAAAACTGCTGGCTCTAGCCGGAGATGTAATGGGAGACAGATTTCCTATTAATACGGATAAATTAAAAAAAATAACAGCAACGCTGACTTTTGATGACGCCAGGGCGAAATCCTCGCTTAACTGGAGGCCATCGCCGGTTGCAGAAAAAATACGATTTGTTGTATGATCTACCTTGTTTTAGCGCTGGTTTTCTTTCTTACTATTAAAGTATATTTTAAAATAGCCGCGCATTATAACATTATCGACAAACCCAACGAACGCAGTTCCCATACCACCCTTACTATCCGGGGTGGTGGAATCATCTTTGTTGTTGCCGCCCTGGCAGCGCTGGTTTGGCACTTTGATGAATACTGGCTGCCCGTACTGGGTATGCTGATTATTGGTACCGTTAGTTTCCTGGATGATATCTACAGCCTTCCTAACCGCGTCCGGATGATATTCCAGGTGGCCGCCGTAACCATGATGCTGTACTACCTGCAGGTATTCGCCAACGTAAATATTTTTATGGTGATCCTGTTGTATATCCTTGTTATAGGTATTATTAATGCCTATAACTTTATGGACGGCATCAATGGTATCACTGGCTTATACAGCCTGGTAGTACTGGCGGCGATGCAGTATGTAAATATCCGGCAACAGGCTTTTATCAGTGAAGATCTTATCTGGTTACCGGCATTGGCATGTGTTGTGTTTCTGTTCTTTAATTTCAGAAAAAAAGCAGCATGTTTCGCCGGCGATGTAGGAAGCGTTACCATTGCCTTCTGGATCGTTACCATGTTGCTGAAACTGATATTTACTACCGGCGACTGGAAGTATCTCTTGTTCCTTTCTGTATATGGGGTGGATACTATCTTAACGATCATTCACCGGTTGTCATTACGCCAGAATATTTTTAAAGCACACCGTTTGCATTTTTACCAGATACTGGCTAATGAAAGAAAAATACCACACCTGGTAGTAACGTCTTTATATGCAGCGGCCCAGTTGCTGGTGAATTTTTTTGTAATCGGCAATGCCACTAACCTGATGGTAAATATCTTAGTGGTATGTTTGCCGCTGGTGCTGGTGTACATTGTTGCAAAATCAAAACTGATGCATAAAACTGTTTAACAATGGAGTCGTGTCTTATTTATGGTGCTGGTGGCCATGCAAATGTACTGGCTGATCTGGTCATGTTGTCAGGCGGATCCGTTCCCGTAATGTTCACGGATCAGGCAACAGGTGAAAGCTCCCGGGTACAGGCATATCAGCCTTCACTTTTTCCGGAGGTGCCCCTTGTATTGGGAATTGGTAATAACGAAGTCCGGCGGCATTTATCTGAAAAGGTATCGCATCGTTTTACCGCTTTAGTGCATCCGGCTGCTTATGTAGCCGGCAATGCGGTGGTGGGTGAAGGCAGTGTTGTACTGGCCAAGGCGGTAGTGCAGGCCAACAGCATTATTGGAAATCACTCCATCATCAATGCCGGGGCTGTTGTGGATCACGACGCGGTGATAGGTGACTATGTTCATATTGCAGGTAATGCCTATATAGGCGGAGGCGCTGTTATTGGTAATGGCGCACTGATAGGCCAGGGTGCCGTTATAATGAGAAATACCGTTATTGCACAGGGCGATGTGGTACCACCACTAACAGTGGTAGGTGATTAATCCTGTTTTTATGCTGAATCCTTATACCACTGTGTACGCTGGAAAAAAACTGCACGGATATCAATGAAGTATTCGTTACATTAGTCATGGTGGATAATATAAATACTTTTCAACCGTTATTCCCTCGACCGGGAGAATGTACATGTGATCAGTATCCTGTTTTTGAAATTAGTATTATCTATGAAGACCATATCCTGTATAGTGCATATCGCATTATTGAAAGCCCGTGCAGACGCTTCTTTAATAAGCAATGGCTTGTTAAGGAAAGTTGTTTGTGTGGCAACTTTCCTTTCCCTTTTTTTAACATCCGCCTTTGATACTGCTGCACAGGATATTGTAATAGATAATCCCTCATTGGAAGGAAAAGTAACGGTGTCAGGACGTTTACCCAAGCCCTGGCTGGTGATAAGCCAATCGCCGGATCAGCAACCGGGAATTGCCGGTTTTTCTTTTCCTGCGTCAGCCGGAGATTTTTATATTGGCGCAGTGCTTACAAATGATTGGCAGGAACTTTTTGGACAAAATCTTCGCAGTCCGCTAAAAGCAGGCAAAACATATACGCTTTCAGTAGACCTTGCTTCTACCACATTTTATACGAGAGATATTTGTAATGGCTCTTTCGCTATTTATGGATGTAATCCCGGCGAACAACCCGAACTGCTCTGGGAATCCGGTAATTTTAATCACACCACCTGGAGACGTTACGCTCCGGTTTTTACGCCTAAAAAAGATTACCGGCAGATCATTTTCGGACCTAATTCAATATTTAAATGTAAAGAGAGAAGTTATGCGGCTGTATTGGTGGATAATTTCTCTCCTACTATCCGCGAGGTGCCACAGGTATCAGTAACCACTACCACCACCTGTAAAAATGCCAGTACCGGCGAAGCATCCGTGAAGCTGCTCAGTGCCCATAATCCGGTCACCTATTTATGGATGCCTGGTGGGCAAACGACCTCTCATGTCAGTGGCTTGTCTGCCGGCACTTATAAGTTGACCGTTACTGCGCTTAATGGCGCTTCGGTTACTGTAGATGTGATCATTAAAGAAACGGATCTGAAAAGCGTTGTAAACATCATCATCTCAAAATGTAACGGGGATAACGAAAATGGAATTGCGCTCACAACCAGCGGCGGGATTCCTCCTTACCGTTATTATTTAAATGACGATACGCAACCCAGTTACACACCTGCATTTAATCAGCTGCATCCCGGTACTTACCGCGTGATGGTAAAGGATGAACAGGGATGTGAAGATCCGTATGAAAAAATAGATTTGAAAGAACCACCGAAACTGCAACTGTTGAGCGTTACCACGAAAGCAGCCAGTTGCAGCGAAACAACTGATGGCAGGATCTTTTTACAGGCAAACGGTGGCACCCAGCCCTATGCGTATCGTTTGGAAGGCACTGAATGGCAGATGGACAGTATACTTGGACACCTTGACAAAGGCAGGTATTATTTTCAGGTAAAAGATAAAAACGACTGTGAGGTGAAAGGATCTGCAGATGTTGATAAAAACATCCGCCAGTGCGCCGTTTTCGTTCCCACCGCATTCTCCCCCAACGGCGACGGTCAGAATGACCTGTTCCGTGCAAAAGTACACGACGATGTAACTGACTACAAGCTGGAAGTATATACCCGCTGGGGACAAACAGTTTTCAGTACCAATAGCCCGGATGGCGCATGGGATGGCCTTTTCAAAGGGAAAATGTTACCGGCGGCCGCTTATGTGTGGGTACTTTTGTATACTGATAGCAAGCAACAGGCGAGAAAGCAAACCGGTACGGTCATGCTGATCCAATGATATTATAATGCGGCGTTGCCAAAGGGATAGGCTTCCAATGCCTTGCGGAGCTTCGTATTTTTGGCTATGCCGGCAATGGCACGGAGGTGTTTTTCATGATGAAGATCGGTACCGATAAGATCAAATAAACCAGCCGCCATCAGCTTTTCAGCGGCTTGCTGTACATGTTTTCCGTAATAACCCGTGAGCGACAGCAGGTTAAGCTGCAACAGGCAGCCCTGTTGTTTCAGTTGTTCGTACTGCGGTATGTTTGCGTGATAGTAGCCATATCTCTCGGGGTGGGCCAGTACGGGCTGATAGCCGGCGGCCTGTATATCAAACAGCCATTGCGCCAGTTGCGGCGGAGCCGACATAAACGATATTTCCACCAGCACCCTGTTCCCGGAGATGGTTAGCAAAGGTTGCTGCATCAGCGGCACAAACTGTTCATCCAGATAGTATTCTGCAGCAAAGTGAAAAGGAAGGGGACTGTTTTTCCGGAGCAACTCCTGTTGTACCTGTTGATATGGATTGGTTAATGTACCGGCGGAATTTGGGTACCGGTCCATCATAATATGCGGGGTAGTGATAATTTTCCGGATCCCCATCGCCTGCAGCTGTTCAATAAAATGTAACGACGTAGCCACGTCAGGTACACCATCATCCACTCCCGGCACCAGGTGGGAGTGGATATCTGTAGCCATGAACGCCAGCAGGTCTGCAGGCGGCGTTGTTTCGGTATTTTTTTTTCTGAAAAAAAGCATAATAATGGTCTCTCAATAAAGCGATGATACGAAAATCCGCTTTGCTATCACACAATCAGTGCCACAATTTCTTCCAGGTATTGCTGGTCAGTAACATCAAAATGAGAAAGATGCTCACTGTCTGCATCCAGTATCGCCGTTACTTCGCCGTTACGGATCAGCGGTACCACGATCTCAGATTTCGATAAGCTGCTGCAGGCAATGTGCCCGGGAAATGCTTCCACATCAGGTACAATCAGTGTTTGGGCCTGTGCCCAGCTGCTGCCGCAAACACCCCGGTTCTTACGGATACGGGTACACGCTACCGGGCCCTGAAAGGGACCGAGTACCAGTTCATCTTCTTTTACCAGGTAAAAACCTACCCAAAGCCATCCAAACTGCTCTTTCAGCGCAGCGGCTACATTGGCCATATTGGCCACCAGGTCGGTTTCCCCGTCCAGTAATCCTTTTATCTGGGGGAGAAGAGAAGTGTATTGCTCCGCTTTATTTCCTCTAATGATTTGTAAGTCTTCTGCCATTTTTTTGTGGTTGTTAATATTGCAAAAGTCCGGAAAATTTATATTATATTTATCTAAGTAACCGTTAAAGTATTGCTGTTAACCACTCAACCAATTATTATTTGTTTAAGCATAGTTTTTTGATTCTTTGTCCTATTTTTTATCTGCCGGAAGCGTAAATCAAATATCTTTGACAGTCTATGAAATCACCGGACGTAATATTAGTGAACGAACAGGATGAGGCTATTGGAACGATGGAGAAGATGGAAGCCCACGAGAAAGGATTACTTCATCGCGCTTTTTCTGTATTTATCATCAATGATGCAGGCGAGATTTTATTGCAGCGCAGGGCACTGGAGAAATATCATTCTGCCGGACTATGGACCAACGCCTGTTGTAGCCACCCGTATCCAGGTGAAGATACTGCTGCTGCCGCGCACCGGCGTTTACGGGAAGAAATGGGTTTCGATTGCGATCTGCAGGAGATTTTTTCTTTTACTTACAGAACCGGTTTTGACAACGGGTTAACCGAACACGAATTTGATCATGTATTGCTGGGTACCTATAACGGCAACATATTTCCCGAAGCATCCGAAGTGTGTGATTACCGCTACCTGTCTCCCGGCGAGATACTGGAATTAATGAAAAAAGAACCGGCTGCATTTACCATCTGGTTTCATCGTGCACTGCCAATGGTATTACAATACCTGGGTACGCCGATCAGCGCTGTATAATTAAACTTTTATTTTACTATGCCAATTTTGCTGTTAACCGGATCATTTTAATTAAAATGATGATAGCACCTACCTGCCTTATTTACTGCTTTAAGTAGCGGCTGCTTCCCTGTGCCCGCTCCTTCACACTTTTCCGGGATTCCCGCCCGGTAATGCCAACGTCGTTTTTATTACCCACCATAGTTAACTATTAAATCCAAAGACACATGACAACCATCCAAATGCCAACTGTCAGTTACCCTTTCCCTTCCGGCGTTAACCAACACGCAGATGAAGCCCAGCAACACATTGTTTCCTGGGTACAAGCTTATGGTCTGATCACTTCTGAGCTGGCCTGGCGGCGCTTTGAGAAAGCCCGGTTCGCCTGGCTGGCTGCCAGGGCCTTTCCTGATGCCGCTTTGCACGAGCTTTGCATCATCGCGGATTTCAACACCTGGCTGTTTATCCTTGATGATCAGTGCGACGAAGCCTCCATGGGCCGCAAAGCCGACTATCTCAAAAGCATGATGGCGGGGTTAATGGACATCCTGCATCACAACCGGGTAGTAACCCCGGAAACCGGTGGCCCGCTGCCGGCGGCCCTGAGCAGCATATGGGAGCGCATGCGCGCCATCAGCAGCCCCGCCTGGCGCCTTCGTTTTATCCGCAGCATGGACGATTATTTTACGTCCTGCATCTGGGAAGCCGAAAACCGGGAAGCCGGTATTGTTCCCTCCGTGGCGGATTATGTGCACATGCGGCCCTTTACCGGCGCACTCCTGGCGGATATTGAAGCCATAGAAATCATCGAAAAAGTGTATCTCAGCCGGGAAGTGGTCGAACAACCCCTGATCCAGCGCATGATCCAGGCCTGCAACAATATTGTTTGCTGGGCAAACGACCTGTTTTCCTGTACGAAAGAAGCGAAGCAGGGCGATGTGCACAACCTGGTGCTGGTATTACAACACGCCCGGCAATGCAGCCTGCAGGAGGCGATTAACGAAGCTGTCCGGATGCACAATGAAGAAGTAGCCATTTTTGTTACCCTGGAAAAACTCCTTCCCCTGAAAGGAGTGGAAACCGATTATGAACTGTTGCGGTACGTGTCGGTGCTCCGGTCCTGGATTACAGGAAATTACGACTGGAGTGTGAAAGATACCGGCCGGTATGGTATGGCCGTAGGAGAGGTGGTAGCAGCCTAGAAGAGCGCCTGCGGCGCTGGTTTTTCAGAAAGAAGCATTTATTTTTTCAGAAAGAAGTATCGCGCCGCAGGCCTTTTTTATTTTCGTTCAGTTCCCTGTTTCATCCGTCTTTCAATGAGCCGCCCTACCCACCAGAAGGATAACGCCAGGATGCCGAAGAAGAGTCCTTTATTGGTAAAGTCCCAGAGATATTCAAAGTAGCGGGTATACAGGTCCAGCAACAGGAAGGCAACACCGAGGTCGCGCAACAGGTCGTCTTTTAGCTTGAGACCCAGCAGCAATACGCCCGCACACAGCACGGTGTAAACGATCACCCATTGCAACAGGTGAACCTGCCGCAATTGCTGCCATTCATCCCAGGTACCGCAATTCCCGAAAATAGAGATCAGCCAGCCGGAAATAAGCAGCAGCAGCCAGCCTCCGCTCCACGTAATGTCTTTGATGGGTGCATATACTTTAAATTGACGGAGTATCCAGGCCACGCCCGTGAGCAGCACCCCCAGCAGGGCCATGCGGCAGGGAAGATTCATGCCCAGGAAATAAGCGGCGTCGCCGGTAAGGAAATAAGTGAGCTTTACATAAGCCGGGATCAGGCAAAGCAGGGTGGCAATCCATAACAGGCGGGAGTGAAGCGTAATGCCCAACACGCCGTAGCAGGCCGTAGCCAGCAACCAGAACGCGCCATAATTGCCTTCCAGGTAGTTAACGCTTTTGCCCAGGTAAACCACGCTCACGCCTATACTAAGAACCGGCAGCAGCCAGAAAAGCTCCCGGTTAAACGAAAACAGCGGCTGATGTTTATTGCGCCGCCAGCCCTCATAACAAAGAAAAATGGTCAGCGCACCAAATACCAGGGCAATCACGCTATCGGTCAGCGAAAACTTCTTCCGGATAATCTCTATCCACTTCTCATCCAGGACCAGTGATCCAAACGCCATCAGCGCACAGGATATAGCCGCAATAAAAATATAAAGCGTAAGCGTTTGCCAGTCGGTGTTCACCACTTTGTAGCTTTTCTGCAGCTCGCCGGCCTGCTCATCGCTGATAAGCTGGTCGCGCTGCCACGACTGAATCGCCCGTTGTACTATCTGTGCTTCCTTTTTGTCTAGTTCTAACATAGGCCGCTTTTTCAGTTGTTCGCTCCCATTTTGTGTACCAGGCGGAGCGTATTACGTTTTTTTATCTTTAAACGGAAATAATTAAACAAAGCCAGCGCAGGTATCAGCATATAACTGATACGCTGGTACGCCGTATTCTCCGGATACAGGAAATAAGTCATCGCTATACAGGTAAAGCCCGTTGCCATGGTGAGAAACCCGTATTTAAACCGCTGGTATAACAGTTCTTTTTCCGTGTGATGACCGGCAACGGCCAGGTCCGGATTTTTCTGGAATACATAATAGCTGATCCAGAACAAAGCCGCCAGGCAACCCGCCAGGTTGCACAGGTAGATAAAGAAAGGAAGCATAAAGTGGGAACTCGTATGCAGCAAGGCAGAAGTAGAAAAAGGAAACGTCACAATAAAAAATAAAAAGAAAAGATGACGATGAATCAATCCTTCATTGTAATTTTGGAGAAACCGGCATAATTGAAGATGCCGTACCCAGAAGTTTCCAATAAACACAAAACTCACTACGAAAGTTAAAAACTCAATAGCAGTAGGCTCAAAAAAATCCCAGTAACCGTTGGCAGGCATTTTCCCCGGAAGGGCAGGCAGTTTTATTCCGATGATCAGTAAAGTAATGGCAACGGCAAACACCGCATCACTGAAAAACATCAATCGATCCAGCTCAAACTCACGATGAAACGGTTTGGGTTCTTTTATAACAGACATAGACATAGTTAACAATAACTTTTCCGAAAGATACGAAAATAGCTTTTAGCCGGCAGTTATTAGGCATGTTGTTCCTTTTCCGGAGCCGTATAATAGCCGGCTCGTCAACAGAACCTTTTTACCTGTTTGTTGTTAAGTATTTATCAATCATCATATACTTTCAAAGTAATACGTATGCATTGTCGTCTTTTTCTATTCACCTTTGTTTTACTTTCAGGGATAACAAGAGCTTACGGGCAAACAGATACAGCGCAACAGGGACCCTTTGCTTTTAATCTGGCGAATTGCATACAGTACGGCCTGGCTCATCAGAACGATGTCGTAAATGCCCGGCTGGATATCAATTTTTCCCAGGAACAGATCAAGGAAGCCACCGGGAAGCTGTTACCCCATGCAGATGTCAATGCCAGCTTTACAGATAACCTGAAACTGGCCACCTCTTTGATACCCGATCTGACCAACCCGTCTTCCGGCGTAAGAATCCCCGTTCAGTTTGGAACCCGGTTTGCCTCTGCTGTAACAGGACAGGTAAACCAGACTATCTTCAACAGCGACTACTTCCTCGGGCTGAAAGCCGCAAAAGTATATGGCGGCCTGGCAGAGAAATCCTATAAAAGAACGGAGATCGACACCCGCGTGGCTATTACAAAAGCCTACTACGCCGTGCTGGCCAACGAAGAAAGTATCCGCCTTTCCAAAGCCAATATGGACCAGCTGGAGAAAACCCTGAAAGATACCCGGGCCCGCTATGATGTAGGTGTGGCAGAAAGAGTAGATGTAGACAGGATCCAGGTGTCTTACAATAATGTGGTAACCGATATTGAAACCCAGATCCGGTTACTCGTATATACGACCCAGTTATTAAAGTTCCAGATGGGCATGCCCCAGGAAGCAAAACTAGATCTTACACAAACTGTGCAGGACCTCAACGTGGAATCGTTTATCAGTGATACCGTTGATTACCAGGTACAGGACCGCGTAGAATACGGGATACAAACCACCCAGATCGCCCTGAATGAACTGAACCTGAAAAGTAAGAAGATGAGCTTCCTGCCATCATTAAATGGTTTTGTGAACTATGGCTGGAACTATTTCTCCTCAGATTTCGGGGATTTGTATAAAACCGGTTTCGGCGCCTCGGCTCTCGGACTTACCCTCGCATGGCCCATTTTTACTGGTACGGAAAGAATACACCAGATCAGGCAGAACAAAATTACTTTGGAGAAATCAGAGAACGACCTCAGTTACCTGTCCCAGCAGATTAAACTGGAAGTTACCAACGCCAATACGCAATACCTTAATAACAAGTCCAGGTTCGTTACCCAGAAAACAAATATGGGACTCACCCAGGGCATTTATGAACGTATTGTGCTCAAATTTTGAACAGGGAGTAGCCAGCAGTCTTGATGTGATCTCCGCAGAAAGTGAACTGAAACAGGCGCAGGTAGATTATGTGCAGGCCCTGTTAAACACCCTGATCAGCAAAACAGAACTGGATAAAGCCATGGGCAAAATCAAATAAAGTATCAGCATTCGTAATTCGCAATCAATTTCTCATATGTATCTAATAAATTACAAGCGGACCTTTTATGTAGCAGGAATGATACTCTGTGTGGCCTGTGGCAACAGCAAAAAGCAACAGCAACAGGCTGCTATGATGGGGAAGATGAAGCCAACGGTGGTAGCCGTAGAAGTAGTACCGGCCGTATATACCGTGTCGGAGAAATTCCCTGCTACCCTCATGGCCCATGATGTTGTGCAGCTGAAGCCGGATGTTTCCGGTTACCTGGAAGCCATCCGGGTGGCCGACGGCAGTAATGTAACAAAGGGCCAGCCCCTGTATGATATTGACAGAAGCCGCTATGCCGCTGCTTACGGACAGGTAGCCGCTACCCAGCAACAGGCCGAAGCCGATCTGGCACAACGGCAACGCGACTACGAAAGATATAAATCCCTCCTGGACCATGATGCGATCTCCAAACAAACGGTAGATCAGGCTTATACGGGTATGTTAACCGCCCAGGCCAATGTGGCCGCGGCAAAAGCTTCCGTGGCAAGGGCCGGTACCGATGTAAACCATGCCGTGGTGCGGGCGCCGGTAACCGGCAAAATCGGTATCGCACAAATAAAGGTAGGAGATGTGATCAATGCCGGTCAAACCCTCATTAACACCATCGTAAATGAACACCCCATGTTTGCGGATATGGATGTTCCACAGGCCCGCCTGCCGGAATTCCTGCGCATTCAGCAAGGCAAAGGCGGTGATCAGAAATTCTATATCCAGTTTGGCGATGGCACCCGCTACGGCGAAGCAGGCAAAGTGTTAACCATCAATAATATTGTGGATCCGCAAACCGGTACCGTACGGGTACGACTCGTTTTTGAAAACAAGGAAAATATGCTGAAGTCGGGTATGAGCATCGTCATCGTAATGCAATACGGCACTCCCGCTACCCAGCTGGCAATTCCGGCTAAAGCAATTATCCAGAACTTGTCAGAAACCAGTGTATATACTATTTCGAAAGACAATGTAGTTGGCGCTACGGACATTGTTCCCGGGCCGGTTACAGATACCATGCAGCTGGTTACCAGCGGACTGAAAGCCGGCGACAGGGTCGTGGTGGACGGCATCCAGCGGGTGAAACCGGGAGATACCGTGACTATCGCCGGAGCAGGAGCAGGGGCAAAACAATAAATCCTAAATCACCATCACAGTATGATCTCAAAAACATTTATAGAGCGAAAGAATACTACGATCGTAATTGCTATCATTATTGTGATTGTAGGGCTCATCTGTATGTTTAACCTCCCGATTGCACAGCTGCCGGATATTGCACCGCCGGTAACGGATGTAAGGGCCAACTATGTGGGAGCCAACTCCACAACGGTAGAGGAAACAGTGACCACCCCCATAGAAAACCAGGTGAATGGTACACCAGGCGCCATGTACATACAATCCGTAAGTGCAAACGATGGCTCCATGAGTATTACCGTCAGCTTTAAACTGGGCACCAACCCGGATATCGCTACCCTGGATGTGCAGAACCGGGTAAGTCTCGCGCTGCCAAGTACCCCCGATGAAGTACGTCGTGTAGGGGTAACCGTTAAGAAACGTTCCAATGATATGTTGATGGTAATCGCGCTGAATTCTCCCAAAGGAAAACACTCGCGCGAATTCCTCGATAACTACCTGAACATTTACCTGAAACCGGAGCTGGCCCGTGTATCCGGCGTAGGTGACGTAAATGCCTTTTCCCAGGATTATAGTATGCGCATCTGGCTGAACCCGGATAAAATGGCCGCCCTTGGATTAACCGCCGGCGATATTGCCCGGGCCATCACAGAACAGAACCAGCAGGTGCCGGCCGGTAGTGTAGGCGCCGCGCCTATGCGCAGTACGCAGGCTTTTGAATATACGGTGAGTGTAAAAGGCCGTTTGGCTACCACCGAAGAATTTGGCAACGTGGTAGTAGCTACCAGCCAGAATGGTAGCCTTGTTCGCCTCCGTGATGTAGCCAGGATCGACCTCGGCTCCTTTACCTATGCCATCGAAGCAAAAGCAGATGGTAAAACCGGCAGTGGTATGGCTATTTACCTGGCGCCCGGTGCAAATGCACTGGACGTAAACGACCTGGTAATGGCCAAAATGGAGGAAATGTCCAAACGTTTCCCGGAAGATGTGAAATGGCTGGTGCCGTTTGAATCTACCTCTTTCGTTAAAATTTCTATCGAAGAAGTAATAGAAACCTTTGTGGAAGCCCTGATACTGGTGGTGATCGTGGTATTTGTATTCCTGCAGAACTGGCGGGCTACCATCATCCCCATCCTGGTAATTCCGATTTCACTGATAGGTACCTTTATATTTTTCCAGTTGCTGGGCTTCTCCATCAATACCCTCACGCTGTTCGGTTTTGTACTGGCTATCGGTATTGTTGTGGATGATGCCATTGTGGTAGTGGAGGCCGTGCAGCATCATATCGATGCCAACCTGATGTCGCCGCGTGAAGCCACTTTCAAAGCGATGTCGGAAGTACAGGGCCCGGTAATTGCCATCGCCCTCATCCTGGCAGCGGTGTTTGTGCCGGTAGCCTTTATTCCCGGTGTAAGCGGACGGCTATACCAGCAGTTTGCCTTAACCATCGCCTTCTCGGTGTTGTTATCGGCATTCCTGGCACTAACGTTAACGCCTGCACTCACGGCTATTCTCTTGAGGCCCGCGCATCTTACGCAGAAGTCGACAGGACTGAATAAGCTCTTCTTCAAGTTTAACCAATGGTTTGAAAGATTTACTAACCGCTATGGTAAAGGCGTGATGTTCAGCATCCGTAAAACGCCGGCAGTACTGGTGATTATGGCAGTACTGTTTGCTGCGGCATTCTATCTCTTTAAGAAAACACCCACCACCTTTGTTCCCCAGGAAGATATGGGCGCCATGTTCATCGCACTGGAGCTGCCGGAAGCATCTTCTTCCCAGCGAACAAAAGAAGTAGTGGCGCAAATCAGCGATATCCTGCTGAAAGACAGTGCCGTGCTGCACTTTTTTGGTATAACAGGGATCAACTTCGTGGCAAATGCCACCAAGCCTAACTCCGGCACCTTCTTCGTGAGCCTCCGCCCCTGGGATGAGCGATACAAGCATGGAGATAACATGAATACTGTATTGGGGAGAATTCAAATGGCGACCAGTCGTATCATCGGGGCCAATATCATCTGTATCCCTTCACCCACACTGCGTGGATTAGGTAATACCGGTGGGTTCTCCTTTATGCTGGAGCAGCGGACGAATCCCGATATCAACCAGTTCCTGCAGGTAATGGGACAGTTCCTGATGGCCGCTAACCAGCGGCCGGAAATAGCGAGGGCATACGCTTTCTTCAGCGCCAATACTCCGCAATTCAACGTGGAGGTGGACCGAGATAAATGTAAACAACTCGGTGTAGCCGTCAGCGATGTGTTCAATGCATTGCAAACTTTCCTCGGAGGGTTGTATGTAAACGACTTCACCAAATTCAGCAGGAGCTTCCGCGTAGTACTGCAGGCAGATTCTACCTACCGTACCAGCATCAATAACCTGAATACTTATTATGTCCGCAATGTTACAGGGCAGATGGTGCCGCTCAGCGCACTGATCACCACCAAAAAAGCATCCGGTGCCCCGGTAATCAACCACTTTAACCTGTACCGGTCCGTTGAAATCAATGGTGATACCAAACCAGGTTACAGTAGCGGGGATGGTATCAATGCACTGAAAGAAGTGGCTGCACAGGTGCTGCCGGAGAACTTCTCCTTCGAATGGGCGAACGTATCCCTGCAGGAAATTGAAGCAGGTAACAGTAGTGTGCTCATCTTTGGATTGTCTATCCTGTTTGTATTCCTGTTGCTTACCGCGTTGTATGAGAGCTGGTCGGTGCCGTTCTCCGTATTGCTGGCTGTGCCAATCGCGTTGTTCGGGTCTATCCTGGCGCTGTCGTTAACGAAACAATCCAATAGCGTATACTCCCAGATTGGTTTGATCACGCTGATCGGTTTGGCGGCAAAAAATGCCATCCTGATCGTAGAGTTCTGTAAAGAGCGTGTAGACAGGGGCATGCCATTGTTAGACGCCACACTGGAGGCCGTAAAACTGCGTTTACGTCCAATCCTGATGACTTCCTTCGCCTTCATATTAGGGGTGTTGCCATTGTGTTTGGCACAGGGTGCCGGCGCGGCTTCCCGTGTCAATATAGGCTTTACCGTAGTGGGAGGGATGCTTGCTGCCACCTTATTGGGAATTTTTACCGTACCCGTTTTGTACGTGCTGATCACGAAAGTATCTTACGGTAAAAAGAAACTGGCAGACCTCGAAGCCCATGGTAATGAAGAGAAAAAGCCAAAAGGATTAGGAGAATAACCCTAACTTCATTACGATGAAAAATACTGAACGCTTCAGCACCCGCGTAGATAACTATATCAAATACCGGCCACATTATCCTGTGGCCATTATTCCTTATCTCGAAGCCGAAACCGGCTTAACACGTCATACTATTGTGGCCGACATCGGTGCGGGTACCGGCATTTCTGCGCAGCCATTCCTCGACAATGGCAACAAGGTATATGCCGTGGAACCCAACAAAGATATGCGGGAGGCCGCTGAAAGATTGCTGAACCGGTATCCGAACTTCACCGCCGTTAACGGCAGCGCAGAACATACCACCCTCCCGGATGCCTCCGTAGACCTGGTGGTGGCCGGCACCGCTTTTCATTGGTTTGATCAGCAGGCCACCGCCGCAGAATTCCGCCGCATCGGCCGCGAAAATACAAAGGTAGTATTGATGTGGAATGTACGCCAGGCCGACCTGCCGTTTGAAAAAGGTTATGAAAAACTCCTCCATCAATACGGCACCGACTATAAAGATATGCAGCACAGAAACGTTGGGGCGTCGCAGTTAGCCGGCTTTTTTCAGCCCGGCACCATGCAGGAAAAAGTATTTCAGAACGCCCAGCTATTCGATTTCCCCGCCCTCAAAGGAAGATTACTCTCCTCCTCCTACGTCCCCGAACAGGACCACCCGTCGCATATCCCCATGATGCGCGCACTCGAAGACCTCTTTGGAAAATACAAAGAGCAGGGGATGGTGAAATTCCACTACGAAACGAAACTCTACGTGGGACGGGTATAACGCGGATTTTGTCTTGGCTCAGGATTACGCTGATTTTACTGATTACCTGGATTTTTACTTTTTTGATTTTATAAAGGATTATGGGAGATAGAAGCGGATATATTCGCTTTTATCTCCCATAATTATTATTTAAATAAAATCAAAAAAATCTAAAAAAATCCAAAAGTAAAAATCCAGGTAATCAGTAAAATCAGCGTAATCCTGAGCCAAGACAAAATTCGCGTTAGGCCAAACTGTTGTACAATATCTCCACAGGATGCAGCGCTTTCACACCCGTGCCATCTTTCACCTGGTGGCGGCAGCTGGTGCCTGGTGCGGCTATAATGGTGCCCTGCGCCGCATTGCGGACGGCGGGGAATAACACCATTTCGCCGATTTGCATGCTCAGGTCGTAGTGTTCTTTTTCGTAACCGAAGGAACCGGCCATACCGCAGCAGCCGGAAGGGATTACTTCTACTGAATAATTTTGTGGTAAAGAAAGCATTTTTTTGCTGTGCAGGGCAGACGATAACGCCTTCTGCTGGCAATGGCCATGCAATTTGATATGTTGTTTATTGGCGGTAAACTGTTGGGCGGTGATATGACCTTTGTCTGCTTCTGCTGCAATGAATTCGTCTATCAGGAATACATTTTTAGCCAGCGCTTTCGCCTGTTCGCGGAGCCCTTCACTTACAAGATCCGGGTATTCATCGCGGAAACTGAGGATAGCAGAAGGTTCTATGCCGAGCAGTGGTACATTTTCATTAATAACGTTGCTGAATATACGAACATTACGGTCGGCATATTCGCGTGCTTTGCGCAGTAATCCTTTCGACATATACGCGCGGGCGCTTTCAGGATGTTCAATCATTTGTACGTCGTAACCCAGGCGGTGCAGGAGTTGTACGGCTTTGATACCGATGGTGGTATCGTTATAGTTGGTGAACTCGTCACAGAAAAGATATACTTTTTTATTACCGGCAGCGCCTTGTTTTTCCTTCGGCCATTTTTCGTGGAACCATTTCCGTAAGGTAGTGCTGTGCAGGCCGGGCAGCGAGCGTTTGGCCGCAAAGCCGGAGAACTTACGGATGATGCCACCGGTGAAGGAGTTATTGATCATCGCATTATAAACGCCGGGAGCAATAGCCGCCAGTGAAGTTAGTTTGGTGAAGTTGCCGATCATATTGGCACGCAACGGAACGCCGTTGGCGTCGTAATAATGCTGCAGGAATTCCATTTTCAGCTTAGCCATATCCACGTTGGATGGGCATTCGGACTTGCACCCCTTGCAGGCCAGGCAAAGATCCAGTACGTCATAAATTTCTTTATGGTCGAAGCGGTTTTCTTTGGTGCTGTTGGTGAGGAACTCGCGCAGGATGTTAGCCCTGGCGCGGGTGGTATCCTTTTCATTGCGGGTAGCCATGTAGCTGGGGCACATGGTGCCGCCGCTGAGCTGCGTTTTACGGCAATCGCCGGAGCCGTTGCATTGCTCTGCATGTTGCAGCATGGTTTGATCCGGGAAATGGAAAATGGTTTTCAGTTCCGGTGCTTTTTGTCCGGGTTCGTAGCGCAGCATCGTGTTCATGGATGGCGTGTCTACGATTTTGTTGGGATTGAAAATGTTTTCTGGGTCCCAGGTATATTTGATCTGGCGGAGCAGTTCATAGTTTTTGTTGCCCACCATCTGTTTAATAAATTCGCCTCTGAGCCTGCCGTCGCCATGTTCCCCGCTGAGGGAGCCATTATATTTCTTTACGAGGGTGGCTATTTCTTCTGCGATTTTACGGAACAGTAAATTTCCTTCTTCCGTTTTCAGGTTGATGATGGGACGGAGGTGGATTTCACCGCTGCCGGCATGTGCGTAGTGCACCGCGTATAATTTGTATTGCGCCAGGATATCGTTGAAGTCGCGGATAAAGTCCGGGAGGTCTTCCACGGCAACGGCGGTATCTTCAATCACGGGTACGGCCTTTTCATCGCCGGGGAGGTTGCTGAGTAAACCCAGACCTGCTTTACGGAGCGCCCAGATCTTTTTACTGTCGTCGCCGAATAACAGCGGGAAATGATATCCCAGTCCTGCTGCGCGCAGCGTGGCTTCCAGGCGGCCGGTAATTTCAATGATTTCTTCGCGGGTATTGCGGCAAAACTCCACCACCAGGATAGCGCCGGGATCCCCCTGCACAAAGAAACGGTTCTTGCTTTGTTCGATGTTATCCTTGGTGCATTCCAGGATGTAGTGGTCAATGAGTTCACTGGCGCTGGGTTTGTATTCCATTACCAGGATGTTGGCCCGCAGGGATTCATCGATATTATTAAAATGTATGCAGAGCAGGCCTGTTTCCTTTGGAGGAAGCGGGTCTACATGCAGTTTTATTTCCGTGAGAAATGCCAGGGTACCTTCTGAACCGGCGATGAGTTTACAGAAGTTAAAGTCTTCCGTGCCGGCGGTGAAGGGATTTGTTTCCAGCAGCATGTCTACCGCATAGCCGGTATTGCGGCGGGGAATACTTTTTTTCGGGAATTCTTTCCGGATTTCCTCCTGGTAGCTGTAGTTACTAAGACTGGTACGTATCTGCTTATAGATACGGGTTTCTAGCGTATCGGGTCCTTCGCATTTCTGGTGGAAGCTTTCTGCGTCGAGGCTGCCAAAGGTTACTTCTTCTCCGTTGCTCAGGAGGGCTTTTACTTCCAGCAGGTGTTCGCGGGTGCTGCCATATACTACGGAGTTGGAGCCACAGGAGTTGTTGCCCACCATACCACCTATCATGGCGCGGTTGGCGGTGGAGGTTTCAGGGCCAAAGTAAAATCCGTGCGGTTTGAGGAACATGTTCAGTTCGTCACGGATAACGCCCGGCTCTACCCGTACCCATCCTTCTTCTTTATTAAATTCCAGTATTTTGGTGAAAGTGCGGGAAACATCTGTAATGATCCCGTTGCCCACTACCTGGCCGGCCAGCGAAGTGCCGGCAGTGCGTGGTATGAGGGATGTTTTATTTTCACGCGCAAAACTGATCAGTGTCTTAAGATCGTCGATATGCTGCGGAATAGCTACTGCCAGCGGCATTTCACGGTATGCCGACGCATCGGTGGCATAAAGTGTCCGCATTGTATCATCTGTATAAAGCGTGCCTTCCAGTTTCCCGGCTAATTGCTCTAGCTTGTCGCGCATCATGGTAAAAAACCTGTTTTGAGAGGGCGAAATTAATATTTCAGTCCGTCTTTTTCATCCCTTGTAATGTATTCGTAAAAAAAAGCGCTATTCTTTTACAAATCGGGGCTTTTTTACGTCTATCCCGCAAACGGCTTCCAGTTTGTCTACCAGGTACACGGCCAGCTCGGGCGAGGTGGCTTCATCGTGCATGTGCATGAAGAAATAAACCTCCTTCAAACCGTTGTCCAGCCAGTATTTGATGCGGTTGGCCCAGTCGTCGATGCGGGTATAATCCGTTGGATGCAGGCTGTTGCCTACAAACCGGATAAATACTTTCGGGATGGTGAGGTGCATATGTGCCACATCGCGTCTGCCGGCGGTATCGGTAATAATGAGGCCTACATTGAGTTCGTTGAGCTTTTCGTACAATTCCAGCCGCACGGCCTCGTCTTCAAACCATTCCTTATGGCGTAGTTCCACGAAAAACTGCAGGTCGGTGGGCAGGGAGGCGAGGTATTCGTATAGGTTTTCCCGTTTGGCCGGGCCAAATTTATCACTCAATTGTAAAAAGATGGGTCCCAGGTGTTTACCAAAGGCCAATACCCCTTCCAGGAAAGAAGTGGTTTTGGCGCCGGCATTAATTAAGGTACTGAAATGACTGATCGACTGCGGTACTTTAGGGCAGAACTTAAAATCCATTCCCTGTGCTTTGGCGTCCCATTTGGAAATGGTTTCGGGGCCGTAGATCTGGTAATGCGTGGCATTCAGCTCTATGCTGTTGAAGTGTTTTACATATTCCTCCAGGAAGTTAGCCTCCTTGGTGCCCTTGGGGTATATTTTCCCGATCCATTCCTTTCGCCCCCATTTGGCGCATCCCAGCCAGGCCTGCGGCTTTTTCACGGGTTTACCTTTCAATACCTTCTTATTAAAGACAGGTTCTGCGGGCAACTTAAAATCAATGTCCATCAGCATATCCGTGGGAACGCGACCAAAATCCATGAGCATTCAGCATTTAGAGGTGAGACACATAACAATTCGCCGTTACAAATATAAACTATCACAACGGGTCCTGTCCCCGCAGCGGGGATATTCATAATAATCGTAAAAAATCACGGTTAAGTTTTTGTTTTCTTATTTTTCCAGTTTAACTTAATAAGGATTTCAACTAACCAGCATGGAGATTTTACACATCAGCGCGGAATGTTACCCGGTAGCCAAAGTAGGTGGACTAGGTGATGTGGTAGGGGCGTTGCCCAAATACCAGCACCAGCTTGGCAACTTTGCCAAAGTAGTGATACCGGCCTACAGGAATAAATATTACCACACCCACGAATTCGACGTGGTACACCAGGCCGGCATGTGGCTGGGACACAACTGGTACCACTTTAACGTTATAAAGGAACGCAGCAATGAGCTGGGTTTCGACCTTTACCTCGTAGATATCCCCGGTTTACTTGACACTCCCGGCGTTTACGGCTATCCCAACGATACAGAACGGTTCCTGGCCTTCCAGATTGCCGTGCTCGACTGGATCAACGAATGGCAGCATCAGCCGGATGTGATCCATTGCCATGATCATCATACCGGGCTAATCCCGTTCCTGCTCAACTATGGTTATAAATATGAGCGCCTGAAAAGTATTCCCACTGCACTTACTATTCACAATGCACAGTACCAGGGCCAATTTGGCTGGGATAAACTCTACCTCATTCCATCTTTCGATTTATGGAAGTCCGGTATGCTGGACTGGGGCGGCGCTATCAATCCCCTCGCATCGGCTATCAAGTGCGCCTGGCGCGTTACTACCGTTTCCCCGGGCTACCTGGAAGAGCTGTATTATAATGCCAACGGCCTGGAAGCGCTTATCAACCAGGAAAGAGGGAAAATGGTGGGCATCCTGAATGGTATCGATAATGTGGTATGGAACCCGGCTACCGACCGGATGTTACCCCGTAATTATGACCTGGATACTATCACCGCAGGTAAACAAACGAACAAGCAGCACCTGTGCGAACGCTTCGGGCTGGATGCCTCCCTGCCGCTGATATCTTTTATAGGCCGCCTGGTAGGCGACAAAGGCGCCGACCTGCTGCCGGAAATAATTGGCAGATCCCTGCATGAACTGCCGGGGGAAGTAAATTTCCTCGTACTGGGGAGCGGTGACCCACATATTGAATGGTCCCTGCAACAAACCCGTGCAGTAGTAAGCTATGGCTTCAATGTGCACATTGGTTACGACGAATCATTATCCCATCAGATATATGCCGGCAGTGACTTCCTGCTGATGCCGTCCAGGGTGGAGCCCTGCGGCCTCAATCAGATGTATGCGCTGCGTTATGGAACCGTTCCCGTAGTACGCAGCACCGGCGGACTGAAAGACACGGTTATTGACTTTGGAGACCAGGATGGCGTAGGCATCCGCTTTAACCAGGCCAGCGTTGCGGATGTTTGCTATTCCGTAAAACGGGCCATCGAATTGTATCAGGATGCCAGGCACCTGGATGAAGTACGATTAAGAGGCATGAACATTGATAATTCCTGGGACAGTTCGGCACTACGCTACCTGGAAATGTACAAGAGTATGAAATAGCTTAGAATAATTGAGTGATGACTTTCTAAAACCAATTCCCATTATGACTAACGATGTAATATCCATTATTCTCGGAGGAGGGGCCGGCACCCGCCTGTATCCGCTTACCCGTCGCCGCTCAAAACCAGCGGTGCCCCTGGCAGGTAAATACAGACTGGTGGATATTCCTATCTCCAATTGTTTGAATGCAGAACTGAACCGCATCTTTGTATTAACGCAGTTCAATTCCGCCTCCCTGAACAAGCATATTAAAAACACTTATCACTTCAGCAATTTTGATAAGGGGTTTGTAGATATCCTGGCAGCGGAGCAAACCCCCGATAATCCCACATGGTACCAGGGAACGGCCGATGCCGTAAGACAATGCCTTCATCATATGGAGAACTTTGAGTTTGAATATATACTCATATTGTCCGGTGACCAGCTGTACCAGATGGATTTTAAAAAGATGATCAAACATCATATCGACACGGGCGCGGAAATATCTATCGCTACTATTCCCGTGAGCGCAAGGGATGCTTCTGATTTTGGTATTTTAAAGGAAGATGAAAACGGCGCTATTGTGTCTTTTACAGAAAAGCCTTCCCAGGCCGTTCTTCCACCATGGGCGTCTGAAGTAAGCGAGGAAATGCAGAAAGAAGGACGCGTATACCTGGCGAGCATGGGCATTTATATCTTCAGCCGGCAGGTACTGTTCGATATGCTCAATGCACAACCGGAAGCCGCCGATTTTGGTAAGCAGCTCATCCCGCAGGCCATCGAAAACAAACGCCGGATTTTCAGTTATCAATATGAAGGCTACTGGACAGATATCGGGAACATCCAGTCTTTCTTTGAAGCCAATATCGGCCTCACGGATGAAATCCCCTTGTTTAACCTCTTCGATGAATCCCAAACTATCTTTTCACGTGCCCGCATGCTGCCGCCTACAAAAATTTCCGGCCACATGGAGAAAACAATGATCGCCGACGGTTGTATTATTATGGCAGATAAACTGGAAAGAGTAGTGGTGGGCATCCGTACCCGCATTGGTAAAGGCAGCGAAATCAGCAATGCCTATATCATGGGAAGCGATTACTACCAGACACTCGACGAAATAGAAAAGTCACGTGCAGAAGGAAGCCCGTTGATGGGAATAGGAGAGAACTGCGTGATCAGTAATGCCATCATTGATAAAAACTGCCGCATTGGAAACGGCGTACATATAAATGGCGGAAAACACTTAGCTGATGGGGACTTTGAAAAATATACAGTAAAAGACGGCATTGTTGTTGTTAAAAAAGGAGTGGTCCTGGAAGACGGATTCAGTATTTAACAAACAAGATAACCATGCGATTGTCCATAGAGCGGAAGAGTACAAAAATTTATCCTGACCTTAAGAGGGTAGTAGCCAGGTTTTTTTTCAACGGGGAGGCCCGGGCCAAGTCTATCATTCAACAGGTAGCAGCAATGAGCGACCCCGAGGTGGATATAACGGTCATGCCTATACTGAGGGAATTTTCCCGGCGACACAGGAACATCACGAGGATATTTGAACGACATGCAGACCGGCTGAGACATTTGTTTCCCGGTTTGCAGATCGAGTACGAAGGGCTCTCGCTCAAACGTAAATTGCTCACCGGTTCTTATTTCACCAACGAATACTCCATTGAATCAGCCGCGTTCTTCAACCCTTCCCTCGTGGAAGATGTGGACCAGAGCGGGCTGGAAGAAGGACAAAAGCGCGTCATCATGAGCTTTCGCGCAGTAGGTGAAGGACACGTATCTTCCATTGCCTTCAGATCCGGTATCATCGACAAAAACAATGAAATCTCCCTGATAGCACCCGGTAATTATGTGGATGAAGCGGAAATTATCCGCAACTCCATGTACCATAAACAAACGTTCTTCCAGAATGCGGTATCCATCCGGCTGCCGGATTCTGTGATGCGTGAAATACAAAACTCCCTGCCGGACCAGTTTGAATACCTCGCCCTTAAAAAGGTGATCCGGGAAATGCAACAACGGTTCCAGGTAGATCATCTCCTTAAAAAAGGACTGGAAAGGGTACTATGGCTGGCAGACTCCTACTATGAGCTGAACTTTTCACTTGATACCGACTTGTCTGACCGCGTAATTTTTCCTTATTCAGATGCAGAAAGCAGGGGCATTGAAGATGCCCGCTTTGTAAAATACACCAGCGAAAACGGGAACATTACCTATTACGCTACCTACACGGCGTATGATGGCATTACCATCCAGCCAAAGCTGCTGCAAACAAAAGACTTCTATAACTTCAAGATCATGCCACTCTACGGAGAAGGGGCGCAGAATAAAAACCTGGCGCTTTTCCCCCGAAAGATCAACGGCAAATATGCGATGATCTCCCGGATTGATGGTATCAATGGGTATATTATGTACTCTGATAAAATCAATATCTGGGAAAATCCCCAGATCCTTCACGTGCCTAAATATGCGTGGGAATTTGTTCAGGTGGGCAACTGCGGTTCGCCCATTGAAACAAAAGACGGCTGGCTGGTGATCACGCACGGAGTAGGTCCCATGCGTACGTATTGCATTGGCGCCAGCCTGCTGGACCTGGAAAATCCTGAAAAGGAAATAGGCCGCCTGCGTGAGCCCCTGCTCATGCCCAATAAAGACGAACGGGAAGGATATGTACCGAATGTACTGTACTCCTGCGGCTCTATTATCCACAACGATGAACTGATCATTCCCTACGGCCTGTCGGATTATGCTTCCGGCTTCGCCACCGTCAACCTGGAAAAACTGCTGACGCAGATCAAGGAAGACGGCGTGTAGCGAGGCTATCTATAATTGGTTATATACGGCGATATACTTCTCTGTCATGATTTCCGCGCTGAAATTATTTTTCGCGTGCAGATGGCAATCCTGGCGGTTGATCAGTGTGAGATCTTCCACACAGGCGGCGGCCTCGTGTAAATTATTTACAAGGAAACCTGTTTTGCGGTCATTGATCAGCTCCGGCATGGAGCCGCGGTTGTACGCGATAACGGGCGTGCCGCACAGCATGGCCTCTGCTACGCTTAAACCAAAAGGTTCATCAAAAAAGATGGGATGCAGCAGTGCATTGGCTTTTCCCAGCAGCAGGCTGCGTTCTTCCCCGCCTACCGCGCCGATATAAATGATCTGTTCATCATCTATATAGGGCTTTACCTTTTCATTAAAATAGGCTTCGTCCTGTATAATCCCGGCTATGATCAGCTTGCGGCGGGAGTGAAGGGCGATTTGTACCGCATCATGCGTGCCTTTGTCCGGATGGATCCTGCCATAATATAAGAGGTAGCTGTCCGGCGTAGGCTCAAACGCAAAATCTTCCGTGCGGATACCATTATATACCGTGGCTGCGTAATTCAGCGACGGATGGCGGTCGGAGTTACTGATAGACACATATCTTCCTATATCATTATACCGCTGGTATACCGGTAATATTTTATGAGAGGAAAATCCGTGAATAGTGGTTATCATAGGCGTTTTAATCAGCCTGGAGTAGGTAAGGGGGAGAAAATCGAAGTGATTATGGATGATGTCGAAATCCCTGGCCTGCTCCATCAGGTAACTGATATGCATACACTCATTTACTTTGGCATCTGCCTCGCGGTCTTCCTCATACCCTTTGGCGCAAATGGCCGCCAGGGTACCGGAAGTGAGGGAGTCGGCCGTGGCAAAGAGCGTTACGTCCATTCCTTTGGCTACCAGGCCTTCCGCCACGTTAGCCGCCATCTGTTCCCATGGGCCGTAATGCCTTGGAGGCGTACGCCAGGCTATCGGCGCCAGTATTGCTATCTTCATAATCGTATATTTTCCAACATTAGCGCACTAAGGCGCCTGTTGTTTGCAGCATAGCTGTCAAAACAAGCGCCAAAGAAACCGGTGTACCGGAATGATGACCGGTCAACCAATAATCTGATCAACCAATTGACTAATTACCTAACTTCGTACATTCAAAAATTTCGATGTGTTGGCACTGCATCGTTTTGTAATTGGTAATTTGTAATTCGAAACTCAATATGCCCGAATATATTCCTTATGGGAAAACTGGTTATTTTAACCAGCTGGTAACAGATTTTTTAGCAGAACGTCCGCAGATCAGACCATTTTATACCTATTCTCCTGTACATCCGGACTTTGCCGCCGCAATAGCCGCCCGTCAAAATTTTGATACACCAAGAACCGCACTGGTAGCCGCACTGGAACAGCAATACACTTCCCTGGAGCCCGTAAAGGCAGTACAGGATAATATCACCGCCCTGTTGCAGCCTAATACCTTTACAGTGTGCACCGCACATCAGCCCAATATTTTCACCGGCTACCTCTACTTCGCTTATAAGATCCTGCAAACCATTAAGCTGTGTCATGAATTGAAACAGCAATACCCGCAACATAATTTTGTACCGGTATATTATATGGGCAGTGAAGATGCCGACCTCGAAGAGCTGGGCAGCATCTACCTGGAAGGGAAAACCATCACCTGGAATACCAGTCAGCAGGGCGCAGTAGGGCGTATGAAGCCGGAAGGACTGGAAGCGCTGATCGCTGAAGTGAAGAAAACGCTGGGATATGCACCTCACAGCGACGAACTGACAGACCTCCTGCAAAAGGCCTACCTGGAACATGAAAATATCCAGGAAGCCACGCTGTACCTCGTGCATGCCTTATTCGGCCGCTTTGGCCTGGTGGTGCTGATACCGGACAACGCCGCATTAAAACGTTTATACCTTCCCGTTATAAAGGACGAATTGTTTAACCAGGCGTCGCATGCCATTGTCAGCGATACGTTGGCGAAGCTGGGGGAACATTATAAAGTGCAGGCCAATCCACGCGAAATAAATCTTTTTTATTTACAGGAAGGGTCGCGGGAGCGCATCGTTCAGGACGGCGATCAGTGGAAAGTATTACACACGTCGTTGACTTTCAACGCCGCTTCGCTGGAAGCAGCCCTGGAAACACATCCTGAAAATTTCAGTCCCAATGTTATTTTACGGGGAATGTTCCAGGAAACCATCCTGCCCAATATTGCCTTTATTGGCGGGGGCGGTGAAATTGCCTACTGGCTGGAATTGAAAGGGCTTTTTGCGCATTATAAAGTGCCTTTCCCTGTTTTATTGCTGCGCAACTCCCTGTTGCTGACTGATACACTTTCCCAACAGCGGATCAATAAGCTGGGACTCACCACCACCGATCTTTTCAAGGGAACGGAAGATATCGTAAATGATTACGTGAAGAAACACACCAATGCTTCGCTGGTATTGAAAGATGAATATGCGGCCATCGAGCAGTTGTTTGATTCCCTGGAAGAAAAGGCCCGCAGCATTGATGTCACACTGATTGCCACTACCGCTTCTGAAAGAAAGAAAGCGCTGAAGTCGATCGGTAAACTGGAACATAAGTTCCTGCGTGCCGAGAAGAAAAAGTTCGCCTGGCAAACAGATCAGATCCGCCAGATTAAGAATAAATTATTTCCTGCCGGTTCGTTACAGGAGCGCAAGGAGAACTTCCTGCCCTGGTACGCCCAGGAAGGCCCCGCCTTCTTCGACCGCGTGCTTGCCGCGCTGACACCGGTAACCGCGGAGTTTACCATTTTAGCGGAGTAACGCGGATTTTGTCTTTCTCGCTGATTACGCTGATTATACTGATTACTTTGATTTTACTTTTTGGATTTTTCTGATTTTTAGATATAATAATCAAGGGAGATAAAAGCGAATATCCGCTTCTATCTCTGTTAATCCTTTATAAAATCCAAAAAGTAAAATCAAAGTAATCAGTATAATCAGCGTAATCAGCGAGAAAGACAAAATCCGCGTCACTCCGCTTTCAGCGCTTTGCTCATGTCTTTTACGAGGGAGAGGATGGCTACAAGCTGGTCGTGCACCTGTTTGGTTTCCAGCATTTCGTCGCGGGTGGGTGTAGGGCCTTTGCCTTCATTGATTTCCTGTTGACGCAGATGTACGAGGCTTTCCAGGTGGGCGTCCAGCCGGTCGAAGGCATGTACCTGCGGGGAGGGTTGGGCGCTGCTGCTGGTAGCGGGATCTGTGAGCAGGGTGAGCTGGTCCATATAATGGAGGAGATAATCCGTTATTTCGCGGTATTCCGGGCGGGGAAACTGCACCCCGTGATGCAGGCTGTAGGCGGCCAGGGTGGCGGTATGCGAGGTGAGTGTATGATTCAATACCACGAAATGATATACTTCTGACGCGTTCTTTTGTTTGCTTTTGGGTTCCGATAACATACGCTGGAAGGCCGACATCATATTGGCGGCGGCCACGTAGGTATCTTTCCTGGCCAGTTTGAAATCTGTAATGGATACCTTTTCATTGGAATAGGCGCGCATCACCAGTTCGAAATATTTCCGGTTGGCTTCCATCATCTTTTTCATGTAGTCCGGGAGGAAGTTATGCTCCCAGGTAGGCCACAGCAGCATGTTGGCAAAGAAAGCGATGCCTCCGCCAATGAAAGTGTCCAGTACCCGCTGCGTTACATTGTAGAGGTCTGAAGGATGAAGGAAATGCAGCAGGAAGATGATAAACGGCGTCACAAAAAATACGCTGACGGTATACTGGAAGCTCATAAAGCTGTAGGCGCCCAGGATGCAGATCAGCATGACTATAAAGATCACCGTATCGTTGTGCGTAAGGTAAAGCAGGCCGGCGGCAAATAAGGCGCCGGTAACGGTACCGATTAAACGTTGTATGCTGCGTGATTTTGTAAGCCCGAAGCCTGGTTTCAGGATCACCACGATGGTTAGCAGGATCCAGTATACCCGGTCGAGGTGAAGGGCAATACCCAGCCCGTAACCCAATACGGTAGCCAGGCTCACGCGGATGGCGTGCCGGAAGATATGTGATTTGAAAGTGAGGTTATCCCGGAAGGTTTCAAAATCGTATTTCTGGCGGGTAGTGAATTTCGACAGCTCCAGTTTTGGATCTATGGATTCGTCTTTCAGTCTTTCCAGCCGGGTAAGCCTATGCAGGTTATAAATGCGTTGGGCCATGTCCTGCAGGTTTTGCAGGATGTTGCTCAGCGGGATGGTACGGGTTCTTTCCTTGAGGGTAGGCAGCTTCATGGTAATGTCGGCAATGGCCTGTTTTACCTTTTCCATCTCAAACTTCAGGTTGGTTTTGGGCAGGGAGCGCTGACCCGCTGCCACGGCCATCCCGATGTTTTTCAGCTCCTGGGTGAATTCAAGGATGAGGGCATGGAATTTTTCCAGGATCGCCAGATCTTTAAAATCGGCGTGCAGGGCGTTATAGTCGGTTTGAGAGGCCATGATCTGTTCCTGGAGATCTACCATATCCAGGAAAATGAGTACCATGCTTTTATTGAGACTGGTAGTGCCCTGTTGGGCGGATCTTCTTTTCAGCAGCAGTTCGCGTACATTTTCCTGTTTTTCGTTGACGATCACCTGCTGGTCCAGTACAGCCTTGTAGTTTTCGCTGACATTTACGCCGGGCGTGTAGAAGTTGGCCCTTACCTCGAGGTAGCGGGCGGTTTGCAGGATACAGTCGCCCAGTGCCTGCTGCACATTGAGGTAGGGTCGGATCTGCCAGAGGATGAGGGCCAGCACCGCGTACCAGATACTGCCCAGCAGCACCATAGAGGAGTGGAGGAGGGTAAGCTTCGGTGTGAGCTGGGTTTCCCCGAGAATAGACACTACTACCAGCAGGCAGCCGGTACCAATATTACCTCCCCGGTTACCATATACCAGCAGCATGGCAAACATAAAACAGCACACCGCTATCCAGATGGCCATGGGTATTACGTAAGGAATGAGCAGGCCGGTGCCCAGCGCGGAAAAAAAGATCAGGATGGTGCTGATGATAAGGCCGTTCCGCTTGTGTACAATGGTGCCGGGTACATCGCTGAGGGCCGTACACAAGGCGCCCATCGACATAGCGATACCCAGGTCCAGCATGCCAAAGTAAGCGCATACCAGTGAAGGCACTACCACGCTGATGGTGGTACGCATACCGTTGCTGAAATGATAACTGTAAAGGAAACTTTTTATATTATTGATCCGCTGTTCTGTACGCAAACGTAAAAGGGTTTTTGATGGCGCAAAGATAAGCGGATTTTGTCTTTCTCAGGATTACGCTGATTAAACTGATTATCTTTTTTCTTATCCTTTAAAGATGAATATATTACTTTTGACTTTAATTTAATGCAGGGTTCAGAAGATATCTCACGTTAATCAGTATAATCAGTGTAATCCTGAGAAAGACAACATCCGCGTAATTTTCTAACAGGGAGTTAAATTCTAATTGTTCTTTTTACTATATTTATAACCAGTCTTTTAGACTTTAGTTGCGTGCTGCGGACAGGGGCAAATGACCGGTAATTGTGTATAAATAATTACTGTATATTATTGCATCTCACTTAAATTACTTTTTGATTCGGGTAAAATTATATCTTTGACGCCTTAAAAAACCTCGGAGTACGACGTGCGCTTAAAAACACTAGAAATTAAAGGCTTTAAAAGTTTTGCAGATAAAACCGTTTTGCAGTTTGATGAGGGCATCACTGGGGTAATTGGGCCAAACGGTTGCGGCAAAAGTAATATTATCGACTCCATCCGCTGGGTAATCGGCGAGCACAAAATCAGTAACCTCCGGTCTGATAACCAGGCAGGACTTGTGTTCAATGGTTCTAAAAGCCGCTCTGCAAGCGGTATGGCGGAGGTTAGTCTCACTTTTGAAAACACCAAGAACGTACTACCCACCGAGTTCACCACGGTGACGATTACACGCAAATTTTATAAGAACGGCGACAGTGAATACCGCCTCAACGATGTGGCCTGCCGCCTCAAAGATATCCATAACCTGTTCATGGACACGGGCGTAAGTACCGATTCCTATGCCATCATCGAATTGGGAATGGTAGACGATATCATCAAAGACAAGGAAAACAGCCGTCGCCGTATGCTGGAACAGGCGGCAGGCATCTCCATATATAAAACCCGCAAAAAAGAAGCTAAATCCAAACTGGACGCCACTGAAGGAGACCTGAACCGTATTGAGGACCTGTTGTTTGAAATCAATAACAACCTCAAAACACTGGAAAGCCAGGCCCGTAAGGCGGAACGCTTCTACGAAGTAAAAAAGGAATACCGCGAAATCAGCATAGAACTCGCCAAAGCAGCCCTGGAAGGCTTTAACGTAACCTTCAAGGAACTGTCGGATACCCAGCAAAATGAAAGCGACCGCAAACTGGCGCTGGAAACCGAGATCCTCACCGCAGAAGCGGCCGTGGAGCAGGATAAACTGCATTTTGTGGCAAAAGAAAGAGAACTGCAAACCATGCAGAAATCTTTTAATGAGCTGGTATCCACCATCCGCACCAAAGAAAACGATAAGAACCTCGCCACGCAGCAACTTACCTATCTGCGCGAGCGGGAAAAAAATATCAGCGACTTCCTCAACAATGCAGAAGGACAACTGCAGGGACTTACTTCTTCTATTGAATTCACCGAAAAACAGGTAGAAGAAGAAGGGGAAGTGTTTGAAACCATGGCAGACGAACTGGACACCCTCCGCGATATGGTGGAGGAAAAGAAAGAACGCTTCCATCAGAAGAAACAGGCCCTTGAAACCCTGCGCAACGATCAGCAACGCTGGCAGCGTCAGCAATTTGAGGCCGAAAAGAAAGTAGCCGTTGCCGATACTTCCGTAATGAACCTGCAACGCAGCATGCAGCAGCTCCAGGAAGAAAAGACCAGCCGGCAGCAGCAGATCGCCCAACTGGAAACAGAAAAGGAAGCCCTGCAGCAAACACTGACCGGCGGCAAAACGGAATTGGAAAACATGGTCCGTTTCCAGGAAGAAACCAAAAGTAAAATACTCGCCACCCAGTCCGATATCGAAGGATTGCGTGATAAACTGGTAGACGAAAACCGTACCCTCGATTCCAAAAAGAACGAGTTCGACCTGCTCAAGTCATTGGTCGACAGCCTCGAAGGCTACCCGGAGAGTATCAAATTCCTCAAAAAGAATCCCGACTGGAACAATAACGCCCCCATCCTGAGTGATATATTTTTCTGTAAAGAGGAATACCGCACCTGCGTGGAAAACCTGCTGGAACCTTACCTGAGCTATTATGTAGTGAACAACGTACATGAAGCCGTACAGGCCATCCAGCTGCTCGATAACAACAAAAAAGGAAAAGCCAATTTCTTCATCCTCGATCAGTTCCGGACTGATTACAGCCCGCTGCTGGCGCCGGCAGGCACCATTCCTGCGCTGGAAGTAGTGGAAATTGAAGAGAAGTACCGGGGACTGGGACAGCACCTCCTTGGAAAAGTATTTATCGGGGAAGACCTCACCCGCCTGGAATTCAGCCAGGTGGCGGACGAAAGGATGCTGCTGGTGGAAAAATCCGGCCGCATGCATCGTGGTAAATACAACATCAGCGGAGGTTCTGTAGGATTATTTGAAGGTAAAAAGCTGGGAAGGGCCAAAAACCTGGAAAAGCTGGAAATAGAGATCAAAGATCTCGAAGGAATAGTGGGCCGCCTGAAAGTGGCGCTGCAAAGCAAACACGACGAAGTATTAGGCTACAACAGCCAGCTGAATGAAAATAATATCAATGCTGCGCGGGAAAGGGTAAACCAGCTGAGCAATCAGCTGTTTGGCTTACAGAACAGGATTGAAAACTTTCACCACCTCATTGAAGCCGGCGATAAACGCCTCGAAGAAATGCAGCAATCCCTGGAAACCAACCAGGAAAGCATTTCCGGTGTGAAAGACGAACTGGAAAGCCTGAACGAAAGGGTCACCGAGCTGCAGGACAGCATCGCAGATGCCGACAGGATGGCCCAGGAAGCGGAACAGCAGTTTAATATGGCTACGGTGCAGTTTAATAACCAAAACCTGCAGCATACCCGTCAGCAAAGTAAAGTACAGGCCCTTAAACAGGAACTGGAATTTAAGCGTAAACAGCTGGCAGACCTGCACATACAGATCACCAGTAACAAATCGCAGCTGGAAGACGCGGTGGCCAACATCGCTGCTGCCATGGATAAACTGAGCCATGCAGATGACGGACTCGTGGAATTATTCCGCCAGCGCGAAGAAGAAGAAAAGGCACTCAACGAAAAAGACCAGGAATACTATAACTTCCGTAACCACCTCCAGGAACTGGAAACCACGCTGAGAACGAAACAGCGCGCCAAACAGGACCTGGAACAGCAGCTGAATACCATTAAGGACAAGGTAAATGAACTGCGGCTGCAACTGGCCTCCATGAAGGAAAGGCTCAGCGTGGAGTTTAAAGTGAACCTCGATGAAATTATAGATGAGCAACGCAACTCAGAACTGTCGGTGGATGAGCTGACGGGCAGTGCAGAGCGACTGAAAAAGCGCATGGAGAACATGGGGGAAATCAACCCCACGGCCATTGAAGCTTACCAGGAAATGAAGAAGCGCTACGAGTTTATCCTGGAGCAGAAAACGGACCTGGTAAATGCGAAAGATTCCTTGCTGGCCACTATCCAGGAGGTAGAGTCCACCGCTAACCAGAAATTCCTGGATACCTTTAACCAGGTGAAGGAAAACTTTATCCGGGTATTTAAAGCCCTGTTTACGGAAGAAGACCAGTGCGATATGATCCTGAGTGATCCTGAAAACCTGGCGGACACTGGTATTGAAATCATCGCGAAGCCAAAAGGCAAGCGGCCGGCGGCGATTACACAGCTGTCCGGTGGAGAGAAAACACTGACAGCCACCGCATTGCTGTTCGCCATTTACCTGATTAAGCCGGCGCCGTTCTGTATCCTGGATGAGGTAGATGCGCCATTGGATGATGCCAATGTGGGTAAGTTTACCAACATGATCCGCAAGTTTTCCGATAATTCACAATTTATTATTGTAACACATAACAAGCAAACGATGGCGGCTGTAGACGTGATCTACGGCGTAACGATGCAGGAACCGGGAGTGAGCAAACTCGTTCCGGTTGATTTCAGGAGTTTGAACTAGCCGGTTGGTTTGGTTGTTGTAAAGAGAGTTCATTACTTTTATTCTTTATTCTAAAAAAATAAAAAAACGTAAACACTATGGGCGCATGGGGCACCAGAAATTTTGAAAATGATGGATCACAGGATTGGATTTTTGACCTGATTGATAATAAAGACGGTGGTTTGGTGTCTGACACGTTAGCGCGTGTCATCAACAACATCGAAACACTGGAAATTTCGGATTGCGAAGAGGCGTTGGCCGCTGCAGAACTGGTGGCAGCATTGGTAGCACGCCCAAGCGAAGATTTCCCGGAAGATCCTTTGGATCAGCTGGATGTGCTGAACCTTATTGGTACCCGCGCACTCAGAAACCAGGCAATCGCCGCTGTAAATAAAATTGTGGCAGCCTCCGAAATGAAGAATTACTGGGAAGATGCGGGTCAGGGTGAAGCCTGGGCGGCTGTGCAGGCGGGGCTTATCAAACGTTTGGAATAAAGCGCGCGCGGAGTTTGTCTTACTCGCTGATTACGCTGATTTTGCTGATTAGTTTGATTTTTACTTTTGGATTTATAAAGGATTAAGGGAGATAGAAGCGGATATCCGCTTTTATCTCCCTTAATATTATTAATCAAATAAAAATCCAGAAGTAAAAATCAAACTAATCAGCAAAATCAGCGTAATCAGCGAGTAAGACAAACTCCGCGTTAGATCAATATTCCCGCAATAGAGGCCGACATATAAGACGCCAGCGTTCCACACAACAGGGCTTTCAGCCCCAATTTAGCCAGATCAGCCCTTCTGTCGGGGGCCAGCTCACCGATACCACCGATCTGCATGCCTACGCTGCTGAAATTGGCAAAACCCGCAATAGCAATTGTAACGATGGCAATCCCTTTGGAGGTTAATACCGGTACTGTTTTATCAGTGAGACTTTTAAAAGCCACAAATTCATTAATGGTGAGTTTTTGTCCGAGCAGGGTAGCTACGCCTTGTACATCTCCCTGTGGTACGCCCATTGCCCAGGCCATCGGCATAAACACTTTTCCGAAGATCCAGTCGAGGCTGAGATCAAACTTAGGATTGAAGATATGACCGATATGAATAAGGCCCCAGTCGATCAGCGCAATGAAAGCAATAAACCCGATCAGCATGGCGATCACGTTCATGGCTATTTTAAAACCATCGCCGGCGCCGTGTGAAATCGCGTCGATTACGTTGGTATAATTGCTTTTTACTTCCATTTTAACGCGACCCATCGTTACGCTTTCCTCTGTTTCGGGGAAAACGATCTTCGAAATCACCAGTGCCCCCGGAGCGGCCATGAGGCTGGCGGTGATCAGGAAAGGCGCAATATGCAAACCAGCCTGCAATCCCATATTCACATACACCACGAGGATGCCGCCGGCAATACAAGCCAGGCTTCCACTCATGGAGGCGAGGATTTCGCTTTTGGTCATGCTTGATAAATAAGGACGGATCATCACCTGTGCTTCTACCTGTCCTACGAAGGCGCTGGCCACATTGCTCAATGCTTCCGCACCACTCACGCGCATTACATAATTCATGGCGCGGGCAATTACCGCTACCACGCGCTGCATAATGCCATAATGATATAAAACCGCTACCAGCACACACACCAGGATGATGGTGGCGGTTACGTTAAAAGCAAATACAAAACCTCCGGCAGCATAGTCTTTCAGACCGGTGCCATCGGGCTGCGATACACCAATACCTCCATATACAAAGGCAGCGCCTTTACGGGCAAATCCTTCCAGCTTTCCCATTGCATCTCCTACCCGCTGGAAGAACCAGGTAATAGGGGGCACCTTAAATACCAGAAAGCCGATTAACACCTGTAAGCCAATACCGCTGAACACCAGCCTGTAATTGATCTTACTTCTGTTGTTAGAAAATAGAAAGGCGATACCCAGAATAAGTACGATGCCTATGATGCCCTGAAAGCGTTCCATAAATGCAAATAAATCGTAAAATGTATGCAATGAAGCGACGAAGATAAGTTTTTTTGCCGTCGCTCACATAGTAAACTGTTATCTCATATAATTTTTCAGAAAAAATATATTTAGAAATGTATTTTTATCGCTTTCGTAACCCGAATAGTAAAAAATGCAGCGTATTCATTATCGTTTAATCACCACGTTATCTCTGGCTTTATTTGCCTGTGGACAAGGAAATCAGCAGAACAACGGGAACAAGCACGAAAAAGATTCTATTGCCATGCGGGAGCAGTTTGCTGCTTCACCCGTACTGGATGGCAAAACAGCCATCCAACACATGCAATTTGATGAAGGATTGGAAGTACAACTGGTGGCGGCCGAACCAATGGTAGTGGCGCCCGTGGCCATGACTTTTGATGAGCGCGGGCGCATGTGGGTGGTGGAGATGACCGGCTTTATGCCTGATACTGCCGGTACCGGGGAAGATAAACCCGACGGTAAAATCGTGATCCTGGAAGATACCAACCGCGATGGCGTAATGGATAAACGCACCGTGTTCCTTGATTCACTGGTGCTGCCAAGGGCTATCTGCCTGATAGAAAACGGGGTGCTGGTAGCTACGCCGCCGCAATTATGGTTTATAGAAAACAATGGCGACAAACCCGGCAAAAGAACCCTGGTGGATGATCAATACGCTGCCGGCGGAAACGTGGAGCACCAGCCCAACGGGTTGCTGCGCGCAATGGACAACTGGATCTATAATGCAAAATCGGATAGGCGTTACCGTAAGGCGGGAGATAAGTGGCTGAAGGAGCCCACGCATTTCCGCGGACAATGGGGCATTACGCAGGATAATTACGGCCGTCTTTATTATAACAACAATTCGGAAAACCTGCTGGGCGATTATTTTCCCCCCGGATTAGGCGGTACCAACCTGCAACAGAACAATGCCGCCGGTTTTGATCAGAAAATAGTACCCGATAACCGCACGTACCCCGCGCATCCAACGCCGGGTGTAAACCGTGGTTACCAGAAAGGCTCGCTGGACGACAGCCTCCGCCTGGTGAAATTCACCGCCGCCTGCGGCCCGGTGATTTACCGCGGCACCTTGCTGCCATCTACCTATGCCGGTAATGCGTTTGTAGCCGAGCCTTCTGCCAACCTGATTAAAAGGAATATTTTATCAGACAGCAGCTATGTCGTGAAAGGTGTACAAGCATACCAGCGGAAAGAATTCCTGGCCAGCACCGACGAGCGTTTCAGACCGGTGGACCTGCGTACCGGTCCGGATGGCGCTTTGTATATCGCCGATATGTACCGGGGCATCCTGCAACATAAAACCTACCTCACGGATTACCTGAAGAACGAGATAAAGATGCGTAACCTTACGCTGCCGCTGAACTGCGGACGTATTTACCGCATCATTCCTGCCGGCAGTAAACCACAGCCGGTTACATTTGAACTTACGCCCGCTTTCCTTGGGAAAATGCTGGGTAACGAAAATGGTGTTTTAAGAGATAAAGCGCAACAGCTCATCATTGATCAGCACTTAACCGCGATGGCGCCGGAACTGAGAACCATGCTGAAAGACGCGGCACACCCGCTGACACAGATCCACGCCCTCTGGACGCTGGAAGGCTTGCACAGTCTCACCGGAGATGATATCAGCAGCATCTGGCAACAGGCAGATCCTGCACTAAAAATGCAGGCGCTCGCGGCATTGCCATCTGTATTAAACAGCAGTAACATCAAAGCAACAGTAACAGCGCTGGACTCCTTGTCGGATAATCCATACCTGGCGCCGGCAGTGGCTTATATATTGCCTGCGGTAGGGAAACTGGATCAAGCAGCTGCCACCCGCCTGGAAGATAAAATGATAAAAGCGTATGCCCCTAACCGTTATGTGGCGGCAGCGCTGGTAAATAATGCGGCCAACCGGGAAGCAGCCTTGCTGAAAGAGGTCATTGCCTGGAACCCTGATACCACGCTGATATTGCGCCGTCAGCTGGAAACAGTGCTGAAAAACATGGACAGCAAAGCCAATGTGAAAAAGATGGAAGCGTTACGGAAAGAACTACCGAGAGGATATAAGATCTTCAATACCGTATGCCAAACCTGTCATGGTAAAAACGGGGAAGGCATTACGGCGATGGCGCCGCCGCTGAATGAAAGCAACTGGGTAAACGGTAACAAAAAAGCATTTATATCTATCGTATTATACGGTCTTACCGGTCCGGTGGAAGTACACGGGAAAGTGTACAAAGCCCCGGAAATAAATGGCGATATGCCGGGTATCGGCGCCAGTGATGAATTCAGTGATGCAGATATTGCACAACTGCTCACTTTCCTGCGCAGTGCCTGGAATAATAAAGCCGATAAAGTTTCCGCTGCAGATATCCAGCAGGTGCGTAAGCTGAATAATGGCCGCCAGAAGCCCTTCACAGCAGGAGAGTTAGCGAATTGACCGCTTGTTGTAAATAAAAGCCTTATCTTTGCCGGATACAATTATTCATTAATTGAATCCGGCAATTTACATATTACACTTACTCAATACACCACGTGCATCCAAACGCACGTGCGGGTTCCTGTTGCCGTTCCTATCCTGCCCAAAAGACTTCAACAATTAAGCCCGGGCAACTTTTAGTACATAAAGTGTTGTACCCGGGGGGATAACTACCTGCGTAGTGCTATTCCGCTAATATTTTCTAAAACAATCTTATCAAATCAGTTTTATCATTCATCGGATGACACGATGGGCAGTCATCTGTAAACACTGACATAAAACCCGGTTATCATGAAAAAGAAACAGATTATCGTGTCCCTGCATGATTACGAAATCCTTAAAACCCTGTGCTATCACGCACCGGGCACCGACAAGCTGAGAGAAGAGCTCGACAGGGCCACTGTCAGGAAAGGTAAGGTACCCGCTGATGTGGTACAGGTAAATTCCACCCTCAGATTCAGGGATGAGCGCAGTGGGGCTATCAGGAATGTACAGCTGGTATTGCCGGCTGCCAGCAATTTACAGCTGGGCAAATTATCGATCCTTTCTCCCATAGGCACTGCCTTGCTGGGATATAGTACCGGTGATGTGATAGATTGGGAAGTGCCTGCGGGAAAAACGCAGCTGCATATCCTGGATGTTACAAAGCCTGAAGGGAGTGTATAAAAAGAGGTTATTATATAAGCGAAGAAAGCCCTGGCGTTTGCCAGGGCTTTCTTTTTATTGGTAAGTTATTTTATCGCCGTATTTAATGTGATACTTGTCGCAGAATCCACCGTTTACCTCCAGGACGTATTTTGCTTTTTTGAAAGATGGAAGACTTTCTTCCGACAGGGGCGTTGCGTATTTCTGAATGGACACAATTTCCAGCTTATCATCTATGTAGATAATATCCAGGGAGATGTAGGTGTTTTTCATCCAGAATGCGCGTTCTTCCATGTCAGGGAAAATGAAAAGCATGCCCTGATCGTCTGTCATGGATTTGCGGAACATCAGTCCGTCGGCGCGCTGTTCGTCTGTTTGCGCCAGCTGGATATCTATTTTTCGCAGGGTATCTGCGCCTGATTTGGAAACGAAAGCCAGGGCGCCTTGTTTTTTAAACGCGATGCCATTGGATGTTTCACCGGCAGTTTCCGTGGTGGCCGCCGTATTGGTATCGGTGGCTGCGGAATTGTTGGTGCTACTGTTGTTCTGGTGACAGCCAGCGATATATAAACTGGCTATCAGTATACATTTCAGGTGTAATTGCATAAAACAGCGATACTATTTGGTCAGCAGTTCTTCATCTGAAAAAAACACATCAGTGTAATCTCTTATTTCGTTGTACACGGTATCCCGTTCAACTGGTCTTCTGCCGGCCTGTTTGATGAGCATGGTGAGCTGGGCGGTGTTCATGGAAGGGTTTTGTTCTTCCGAACCGGCCATAGAATAGATCTTCGTGGTATCGTCTATGGTGCCGTCCAGGTCATTTACGCCGAAAGACAGGGTCAGCTGTGCGGTGTTCCTTCCCAGCATAGGCCAATAGGCTTTCAGGTGGGGGAAGTTATCCATATACAAACGTGCGATAGCGTACAATCTCAGGTCTTCCACGATAGAAGATTCCGGGATATGCGACATATCGTTGCCTTTATTACGGAACTTCAGGGGGATGAAGGTGTTAAAGCCACCGGTTTCGTCCTGCAGTGTACGTAAGCGTTCCATGTGGTCGACGCGGTCCGCAAAAGATTCAACGTGGCCGTACAGCATGGTGGCGTTGGTGTGCATGCCGCGGTTGTGGGCTGCTTTGTGAATGGCAAGCCATCCGTCGGCATCTACTTTATCGTGGCATATTTTAGCGCGTACTTCCGGTGCGAATATTTCGGCGCCGCCGCCAGGCATGGATTGCAGGCCGGCTTCGTTGAGGATACGCATCCCTTCTTCTATGCTCACTTTAGCTTTGCGGAACATGTAATCCAGTTCCACAGCGGTAAATCCTTTGATATGCAGATCCGGACGGTGTGCCCTGATTTTCTGGATCAGCTCCACGAAGAAGTTGAGCTGCATTTTAGGATGTACGCCACCAACAATATGTACTTCTGTAACGGGTTGGTTATCGTATTTTTTAACGATGTCCATCATCTGGTCGATACTCAGTTCCCATCCGTCTTCCCTGTTTTTATACAGGCGGGAATAGGAGCAAAAGTGGCAGGTGAATACGCAAACGTTGGTAGGTTCGATATGGAAATTGCGGTTGAAGTAGGTCTTGTCACCATGCATCCGCTCCCTTACCAGGTTGGCTAACGCACCTAAAAAGCCGATATCGCCTTTTTCAAATAAGATCAGCCCTTCTGCGGGTGTAATTCTTTCCTGTTGGAGGATCTTTTCTGCAATGCCCTTCAATGCCGCGTCCAGGTTAGGTTGCTGAAGGAGCGTTTGAACAGCCGGATAATCTTGTCTCATCGTCATCTTACTTTCATTAATTTGATGGTGTTGGCCCTGTTCCTGTAAATTAATTTTACAAAATAAACACCATTTGGCTCATTTACCAAATTAAAGGTCATCCGGTTGCCGGCGCCGATATCTGCTGCCGGACGGCTCATAATGAACTGTCCCTGTAAATTGTAAATAGATACCTGCACCAGGTCTTCCGGTATTTCCAGGAATGTTATCCAAACGATGCCATCTGTAGGGTTAGGATTCACTAATACCCCTTTTTCCCGGAGGATTGGATTCACTGATTTAGTAACAATATTAATATTATCAATATAAATGTTATTCTCTGAGTTTGAGATGTTTCTGAAGGCTACCTGGAACTTTCCTTTATGGCTTGCAGCGGTCAGGTTTACAGAATCCCGGCGCCATTCGGTGGTGGTTGGGATGAATTCTGTTTGAACCGGTGTTGGGCGTGTAATAAGATTGGGGCCCCATTTGGAATAAATGATTTGGCCGGTTTGGCGGCAATCGTTGGTCACGATTACCTGGAGGGTATCCCAGGCATTGGAGGTGGTAGCAGGGTCGGTAAATACGGCTGCGGCTACGTCGAAAAAGAGGAATACGGAATCTGCGCCCTGCGGATCAATGACCGGCGTGATGAGGTCATCTGTCTGGTCGTTGGTATTATATCCCAGGTTGCGCATGAGCGCGGAAGCGCTGCTGTTTTTGCCCACATTACGAACGCGTTCCCAGGTGAAGCTGTGGTCGGGATTATAGAGATCCCAGCCTGGTGGCGGGAAGCTGTCGTTTTCAAAGCCCTGTTCAAAGGGGAGGGCTGCTTCCGCGTCGTACCGGAAGCGGATATCCGCTGTATCGTTGGTAACATTTCCATCCGGCTGGCCGTTGGGTGATTGCGTATATGCTTTCAGGTTATAGCTGCCAATAGCTACATTGGAAGAAGGAAGTGTAACGCTGGTTTGCTGCAAACTGGCCAAACTGCCCGTCCACTGGTAAGAAGTAAGGGCGCCGCTGTTTACCTGGTACCAGATTCTCACAGCAGTGAGGGTGTTGGCGCCGCGGTTACGCAGGGTTACTACGGGTGTAATATTGTTGTTGCATATTTTGCCATCCGGCGCGTTGACACTCACCAGGGAGGCATCGTTGTTTACCATGGAAGGTGGTACGCATCCGTTGGAGGTCATCAGGCTGGCGGTGATATTTTCCAGTACAAAGCGCATGCGGTCTACCTGCCCGGCGGTAAAGAGATGCATGCAGGCATCATCGGTATAGTCCATGTAGTTCATGAACATCACGCCCGGTGAGGTGGCGGTGCAGTTGTCGAGCCGGGGAAAGGACGGGCATCCGTAGGTATTATCGCCCTGGAGCGGTGTGTCGGTGATACCGTCATCAATGGTACATCCCCCGTTATCATCTCCCCAAACATGCTTTAAACCGAAGTAATGCCCTATTTCATGCGTGGCGGTTCTGCCGAGGTTGTAGGTACTACCTACGCTGCCGGTAGTGCCAAAAGCGGTGTATTGCACCACCACGCCTTCCTGTTCAACAGGGTAGCCGGTACCCGGAGGGGCGGCCACGCCGAGATAATTACCGGAAAGGCGGGTTACCCAGATATTAAGATATTTGCTGTGATCCCAGGCATCGGAGCCGCCGGTGCTGTTGTACTTGGCGTCTGCCGCCGCGTTGCTGATAGAAAAGCTTTGGCCGGGAGCTGTTTGCACTCTTACAACACCGTTGGTGGGTTCATCGTCGGGCGTTCTTTGAGCGAGACAAAAATTAATGCGGCTGTTGCCGATGAGCGCCTGCCATACGGCAGGTACCTGGCTTACATCAGGGTTAGCGGCATTATAATCCCGGTTCAGGGCATCTATCTGGGAGGCGATCTGCGCATCTGTAACCAGCGCGGGGTTATCCAGCACGATGTGGATCACTACCGGAACAGATACTGCTTGCGGAATGGCTTCCACCATCGCACGCAGCTGTTGCCGTTGCTGGCCCAGCATCATTTTATCTTCGTTATTCTGTATAATCTTTTGAAGGGAAGGGATTTCTTTTACCCGCTGTTGCAGTGCTTCGGCAGTGCCGCATTTACGTTGAGCGTTGGCGGTGACGCAATAAAAAAAGGCACCCAGGGCGAGGAAGTAGTGACGCAAAAAAGTAGATTTTGGCTTTGAAGATACGCGAAAAATGTGTTTTCCGGATCGCCTTCGGCGATGTTAAATTGTCTTTCTGCCTGATTACGCTGATTATGTTGATTACGCTGATTTGATTATGTTGGATTTTATAAAGGATTTGGGGAGATGTAAGCGGAGGTTGTCTTTCTGCCTGATTCGCTGATTTTACTGATTACCTGGATTTTACTTTTGGGATTTTGTAAAGGATTTGATGAGATGTAAGCGGAGGTTGTGCGCTGATTTTACTTTTTCTTTGGGAGATGGGTATTTAAAAAAAAGATGGTGTGAAGATGGGATAGCCCATGCTTTGCATTTGCCTTATACGTGCTTTTGACCTGCCTTTGATGTGGAGGTGACGTGGACTTGATCGGTAATGTATTGGGTATCAATTGGCTATAGGGGGTTTAACGACATTCGTTAGACAAGTTTCAACAAAGAAAGAAACTGGATATCAACACTTTAGGTACAATATAAAGATAAACATAATCAGGCAGAAAGACAACCTTCGCTTACATCTCCCCAAATCCTTTAAAAAATCCCAAAAGTAAAATCCAACATAATCAAATCAGCGTAATCAGTATAATCAGCGTAATCAGGCAGAAAGACAATTTAACATCGCCGAAGGCGATCCACTCGCAAAAAAAAAGCGCTCCGGAACAAACCGGAACGCTTTCAAAACTCAGTTTTTATAAAATTACATATTGGCCTGTATTTTTTTATCCAGTACGGATTTAGGCACAGCGCCTACCTGTTTGTCTACCACCTGGCCGCCTTTTACGAAAAGGATAGCAGGGATGCTGGTGATACCGTAGTTTACAGATAACTGTGGGTTCTGATCCACGTTAACCTTTCCAATATTTACTTTACCAGCGTAATCTTTAGACAATTCTTCGATTACCGGACCGATAGCGCGACACGGGCCACACCATTCTGCCCAGAAGTCAATAACAGTTAATTTATCGGAATTCAGAACTTCCGTTTCAAAGTTCGCATCAGTGATTTCTAAAGCCATATTCTTTGATTTTAAAATGTTTTTATTTTAACGATTGTTTTGATTTTTATGATTTGTTATATTACGATCAAATCTTGATCCGAGTGCAAATTACTGCATTTTTGACATCCTACTTATTGATTATCTCTATATACACATCAATATCCGGCTGTTTGTGCAGGAAACCCGCCAACTCGTCATTCATCTCAATATTCCGGTTGAAAGTATGCAGTTTTGCCTGCGTGTGATCGTCCCGGTCGGTCAGATGTACATGCAGCACGCTGTTGCCCGGAAAGCGGTTTACGTTGTCTACCAGGAAGTCTACCGTTTCCTTTTTGATGAACTTAGGCATCGTGTTCAGGTACACCTGTTTAGTGTGTGTTTTCTTCACTTCCTGTAAGAGCTGGATGCTGCCTACTTTGAATTCATATTCATTGTCATTGAACCGTTTGGACTTGAAGCCGCCATTGATGAACAGGCACAGGCCTGGTTTCAGGTAGGGGGCGAAGCGGATAAAATCTTCACTCCACAGGGCAAATTCAAATTTTCCGGTGTAGTCTTCGATGGTCATCACGCCAAACTGCCGGTTGTTGCGGGAAATCCTTTCCTGGGCATTGGTAATATATACTGCCAGGCGGAAATTGCGTTCCCTGGAGCGGCCGCCGTTGCCACCCGGTTGGGCTATTTCGGTTTGATACTCCACCAGTTCCTGAACAGTATTCATGTGGTAATACTTCATTTCAAAGCGGTAATCATCCAGTGGATGGCCGGAAATGTAGATACCGGTGATATCCCGTTCGTTGTTGAGCTTCATGATCAGCGGCCAGGCGTCGCAGGCCGGGATCTTTGGTGGCTCTACATCCGGGAGGTCATCGGCGCCGAAGAGGCTGCCCATGTTGGAAGAGCCTGCTGTTACCTGCTGTCCGAATTTCACGATTTTATCAAGGCCGGTGAGTTGTTCGCCTTCCGGTTTATGGAAATATTGCGCACGATGCAGTTCGGGGAAGCTGTCGAAAGCGCCTGACATCACCAGGGCTTCCAGGGATTTTTTATTGACGGCGCGTTGGTTAACGCGTTTGATAAAGTCGAATATATTTTTGAAAGGACCGTCCTTTTTACGTTCTTCCAGCAGGTTTTCGATGGCGGCTTCACCTACACCTTTCAGGCCACCAAGACCGAAGCGTACCTGGCCCTGTTTATTTACAGCGAAACCCTTGAAAGATTCATTCACATCCGGTGGCAATACGTCGATGCCCATGCGTTTGGACTCTTCCATGAAGAAGGTGATCTTTTCAATATTGCTGGCGCAGTTCAGTACGGCAGCCATGTATTCAGAAGGGTAGTGGGCTTTCAGGTAGGCTGTTTGATAGGCCACAAAAGCATAGCAGGTGGAGTGCGATTTGTTGAACGCATACGAGGCAAATGCTTCCCAGTCGGTCCATACTTTTTCGCAGACTTTTGGATCGTGGCCGTTTTTGGCGCAACCTTCCATAAACTGCGCTTTCATTTTGTTCAGTACCGCGATCTGCTTTTTACCCATCGCTTTACGCAGTACGTCCGCATCCCCTTTGGAGAAGCCTGCCAGTTTCTGGCTCAGCAACATCACCTGTTCCTGGTATACCGTGATACCGTAGGTATCGTTGAGGTATTCCTCCATTTCGGCGATGTCGTATTGCACTGGCTCCAGGCCGTGTTTACGGCGGATAAAGGAGGGGATGTACTCCAGTGGGCCCGGCCGGTACAGGGCGTTCATGGCGATGAGGTCATCGAACCTATCGGGTTTCAGTTCACGCAGGTATTTCTGCATACCGGGCGACTCGAACTGGAACGTAGCGTTGGTTTCACCTTTCTGGTAGAGGTCATATGTTTTGGCGTCGTCCAGCGGGATATTATCTATTTCGATGGAGATGCCATGGTTCTGGCGGATGAGTTCCAGCGCACCTTTGATGATGGTAAGGGTTTTCAGCCCCAGGAAGTCCATCTTGATTACGCCGGCAGATTCAATAATGCTTCCTTCGAACTGGGTTACCAGCAGGTCGGAGTCTTTTGCGGTAGATACGGGGATCAGGTCGTACAGGTCCTGCGGGGCGATGATGATACCTGCCGCATGGATACCGGTGTTGCGTACGGAGCCTTCCAGTACGCAGGCTTCGCGGAGCACTTCTGCCTGGAGGTCGGTGCCTTTGATGAGTTCGCGCAGCTTTTTCACATTCTCAATATCTTCACCGGCGAGGCCTTCCTTATCGGCGAGGCTCTTTTCTCCTTCGAGGGGGGCGTTGAAGATACGATCCAGCTGGATGCCGGGTTTATCCGGAACCATTTTAGCGAGGATATTGGATTCCACCAGGGGGAGGTCCATTACGCGGGCCACGTCCTTAATACTCATTTTGGCGGCCATGGTACCATAGGTAATGATCTGCGCTACCTGGTTACGGCCATATTTCTGTACTACGTAGTCAATAACTTTCTGACGGCCTTCATCATCGAAGTCCGTATCAATATCGGGCATGCTTTTACGTTCCGGGTTAAGGAAACGCTCAAACAGGAGGTTGTACTTGATGGGATCTATATTGGTGATACCGATACAGTAGGCAACTGCTGATCCGGCGGCGGATCCGCGGCCCGGGCCGATAAATACGCCCAGTTCACGACCGGCCTTGATGAAGTCGGCCACAATGAGGAAGTAACCGGCAAAACCCATGTTTTCGATTACCTGCAGTTCAAAGTTGATGCGTTCTTCAATATCGGCGGTCATTTCCATATACCGGGTACGGGCGCCTTCGAAGGTGATATGGCGCAGGTACTGGTCCTGGGTAATAAATTCTTTCGGAATAGGGAAGTTGGGCAGCAGGATATCTCTTTTAAGATCCAGCAGCTGTACTTTATCTACAATTTCGTTGGTATTATCAATAGCCTGCGGAAGATCATGAAACAGTTTGCTCATTTCTTCCGTTGTTTTGAAATAGAACTGGTCGTTATAAAAAGCAAAACGCCTGTTCTTTCCGCCGCCACCGCTATCATCATCTGAAAAGTCTTTATTGGTGGGGGTGCTTTTCTTTTCACCGGTATTGATACAAAGGAGGATATCGTGTGCGTTGGCATCGGCCTGGTCTACATAGTGGGAGTCGTTGGAAGCGATCACCTTTACATTATACTTCTCAGCAAAGCGGAGTAGTACTACGTTTACCTGTTCCTGTTCCGGGATGCCATGGCGTTGCAATTCCACATAGAAATCTTCTCCGAAAATATCCAGCCACCAGCGGAATTCTTTTTCTCCTTCTTCTTCGCCTTTTCGCAGGATGATCCTGGGTACAGAGGCACCGAGGCAGCAGGTGGTGGCGATAAGTCCTTTGTGATATTGTAATACGAGTTCTTTATCGATACGGGGATACTTACCATACAGGCCTTCCATATAGCCCAGGGAACAAAGTTTGATAAGGTTGCGGTAACCTTCATCATCTTTGGCCAGTAACACCTGGTGATAACGCACATCTTTTTCTTCCCTTGTAAAAGCTCTCTTGTGGCGGTTTTCCACTACATAGAATTCGCAGCCTACAATAGGTTTTACTTTCAGTCTTTTATCTTTCGGATCACCCGGGTTTAATTTATTGTTGTATGCTTCTGCCACAAACTGAAATGCGCCAAACATATTACCATGATCTGTAATCGCCAGTGCGGGCTGATTGGAAGCCATCGCTTTTTTATACAGCGATTTGATGTCGGCTGCCCCATCCAGTAAAGAGTATTGGGTATGAACGTGTAAGTGGGAAAAATTCATCTGCTAATCTGTTTCGTCAAGCGACAAAAGTAATGTAATTAGGGGAAAGGATCGCCTTCGGCGATAAAAATTGTCTTTCTGCCTGATTACGCTGATTAACCGTGATTACACTGATTTGATTATGTCTTGATTTTATAAAGGATTCAGGAAGATATAAGCGGATATATTCGCTTACTGAATTATTAATCATATAAAATCAAAACATGATCAAATCAGTGTAATCACGGTTAATCAGCGTAATCAGGCAGAAAGACAATTTCCGTCGCCGAAGGCGACAAACGATCCCTCTCGCGAAAATCGACATTCGTAAATCGCTATATATTTGTATTTTAGCGAAAATTTAGCCAGCGCTTATGATCAGAGTAAAGGGACATCTATTTGTGAAGTTATCGATATGTGCATTATCGCTCAGTTCCTGCGCTTCATTAAAGAAAGGAAATGCTAATAAAAAAACTGCTACCACACCTGCTGCTGCCAACAACAACCGTATTCAATTTATAGATGGTATTGCTACCAGCCGTACCACCCGCAATAATACTTCTCACTATAACAGCAAAGATGTAAGCATCAGCAAAAACATCACCAGGGGCAGTGCCAACCTAGAAAATGCGCAGAGCTGGCAATTTAAATATGCACAGTTACTGGATGTTCCGGTAGAAGAGGTACTGAACCAGAAGCTGTATGGTTTTATTGACGAATGGTACGGTACACCCTACCGGTTGGGTGGGAAAACGAGAGACGGCATCGATTGTTCGGGATTTGTAAATACCCTGATGAACACCGTGTTTCAGTTGGGGCTTTCCGGAAACTCCACCGACCTGTTTTCACAGGTGAAACGATTAAAACCGCATGACCTGCATGAAGGCGACCTGGTATTTTTCAGGATCCATCATAAACGTATTTCTCATGTAGGTATTTACCTGGAGAATGATAAATTTGTTCATGCATCTACCAGTGCCGGCGTCATGATCAGCGATCTGAAAGAGCCGTACTGGAAGCGTTATTTTGCCGGCGGAGGAAGACTATAGCCACTTCTACACATTTGTTTTATTGTTATTTTTATACGATTTTTACTTTTTTAACCTAACAGCTGCGCTGCGCAGTACTTTTTTGTATTATGGAATTTGCTCCCATCGTATTATTTGTATACAACCGGCCAGAGCTGACGCTGAGCACTTTGCAACACCTGAGTGAAAACAGGGAAGCAGGGGAGAGTACGTTGTATGTATATTGCGACGGTGCAAAAGAGAATGCCACACCGGAACAGGTAGCGTTGGTTAAAAAGGCCCGTGAAGTGGTGCATAGCAGGCAATGGTGCAAGGAAGTAGTGGTGCTGGAGGCTGAGAAGAATAAAGGGTTGGCCACTTCAGTGATAGATGGTGTAACGGAGGTGATCCGTAAACATGGTAAAGTAATCGTTTTGGAAGATGACCTCGCAGTGTCCCCTTATTTTCTGCAGTATATGAACGATGGTCTCCGGAAGTATGAGCACGAAGAAAAAATGATTGCAATCCATGGTTATCTGTACCCGATAGAAATGCCGGGAGATTATAAGCCGGCTACCTTTATGATACATGATCCCGGTTGTTTGGGCTGGGGGACGTGGTCGAGGGCATGGAATAAGTTTGAAAGAGATACAGAAAAGGTAATTGCGCAAATAAAGGAACGAGGGCTGAAGAAGGAGTTTGATTTTTGGGGAGGGTATCCGTTTTTCAGGATGTTGCACCAGCAGAAGAATGGAAAGGTGAGTTCCTGGGCTATCCGCTGGAGGGCCACCGCATATCTGAATGATATGTTAACCCTTTATCCGGTGAAATCACTGGTGAGGCACGATGGCAATGTAGCCAGTGCCACACACCATTTTATGGAATACGATTACACCTATACAGAAATCTACCAGGAAAGAATTCCTGTGGAAGATATTCCTGTAAGCAATTACCTGTTGATAGAAAAAAAATTCGGTACTTTTTTAAGGCGTAATGCCGGAATGACCTTTGAAGCAAAGGTGAAGCAGCGGATAGCTAAATTCTGGAAAAAAATTACTGGAAATGGTTAAGCTGGTCAGGAAGATAATAAAGCGTTTAAAAAGGAATACCGTTTCGCCGTTGTCGTGGACTAATTTAAGAAGTCTGCAACCGCTTTCCACCACTTTTGGTTTTGACCGTGGAACGCCGGTAGACCGCTATTACATTGAGCAGTTCCTGAAAGTGAACAGGACGCATATTTCCGGAAGTGTACTTGAAATAGCAGAAAGCAAATATTCCAGGCAATTTGGACAGGAGGTAAGTAAATATGAAGTGCTGCATATGAAGCAGGAACCACAGGTAACTATTGTGGGGGATTTAACCTCCCCGGCTACCTTGCCTGAAAATTGTATTGACTGCTTTATTTGCACACAAACTTTCAATTTTATATATGACTTTAAGTCGGCTATTGCCGGCGCCTATTATCTGCTGAAGCCGGGAGGAGTGTTACTGGCAACACTGGCAGGGATTACCCAATTGTCTGCCACTGATATGAAACAATGGGGAGATTACTGGCGATTTACTACCCAATCGGCCGCTAAGGCGTTTGGTGAAGTTTTTGGAGAGGAGAACATAGAAGTATCGTCATCTGGAAATGTACTTGCCTGCACTGCCATATTGCAGGGAATTGTGACAGAGGAGTTAACAGCCGCAGAATTGGATTTTAACGATCCGGTATACCCGGTAATTATCACCATTAAAGCAAAAAAAAGATTACATGGGATTGATCAGTGAAAATCTGCAGAAGATTAAACAGGTTATCAGTAATAAGTATTACAGGGAGTTCTTACGCTTACACCGCAAACATTATCAACAGCGGATAAAGGAGCAAGCGCCTGCTGATTTTCTGGACTACCATGTAAACATTGTAGACGGGCCTTCTTTTGTATTTCAGTATAAGGAGATATTTTTTTCCGGCGTATACCAGTTTGAGAGCAGTAATAAAGCCCCTGTGATCTTTGACTGTGGCGCTAATGTGGGTTTAAGCTGTATCTATTTTAAATCGCTTTTCCCCGGAGCCCGGATTACGGCTTTTGAAGCGGATCCATTCATAGCGGGTGTTCTTGGTGATAATCTCCGGAAAAACAATTTTGCTGACGTTACCGTAGTGCCCCGGGCCGTATGGACGGATGAAGCAGGTATTACTTTCTACAGCGATAATGCCGATGGCGGCAGTGTATTCGGAAATGGGAGCGGAACCAAAGTAGTAGTACCAACGGTGCGCCTCAAAAGCTTACTGGAACAGGCCGGAAGCGTTGACTTTCTTAAAATGGATATCGAAGGTGCGGAAGTAGCTGTGATCAAAGACTGCGACACCGCTTTGTCTGTGGTAAAGAACATCTTTATAGAATATCATTCCTTTAGCAAAGCGCCGCAGGGATTGGGAGAAATACTCGAAACCCTTCAACGGAATGGTTTCAGGTACTTCATTGAATCGGCGACAGAAAGAGCGGCTCCGTTTGTGAATAAAGCGGTGAACGATACTATGGACATGCAGTTGAATGTATACGCCTATAAAATGTAGCATTATCTGATGGGAAACCTGAGCAAAAAAATATTTTCTGTTGCGCATTATGTAGCCAACAAAGTGCAGCAACCGGCGGTTATTTTACTGTACCACCGGGTTACCACCCTGCAACAGGACCCACAGGACCTTTCTGTTACGCCGGAGCACTTCAACTCACACCTTGCGCATCTGGCCACTGACTTTAATCTACTGGATGCTGAACGATTTCTTTATCATGTAAAAAATAAAAAAGCTTTCCCCGAACGCTCTGTATTTGTGACGTTCGACGATGGCTATGCAGACAATTACCTGGAGGCATTGCCTTTGCTGACAAAGCACCAGGCGCCTGCCCTCTTTTATATTACCACCTCTAAGATCAATACCGCCTTCGAATTGTGGTGGGATGACCTGGAGAGAGTATTGCTTACACCCGGCAACCTGCCCCCTGTTTTACAGATTACCATCAATGGACAGCCGGCGCGGTATATTACAGATACGCTTGCGGCTATACGCGAAACATATTATGCGCTGCAACAGGTGCTGCGCTTTTGTAAACCGGCGGAAATTGAATCCGCCATGCAGCAGCTGTATGACTGGTCCGGTAAAACCGCTACCGGCCGCGCTTCGCACCGGTTAATGACCTGGGAAGAATTAAAAGCAATGGGCCAGGCGGCCCTATGCTACTATCGGCTGTCATACCCACCGCCATCCGGCTGTGGGCATGCTGAGCTACGAAGAACAATATACCGAGATAGGGATGTCCAAAGAAATCCTGGAAGGGGTATTGGGCGCCCCGCAGGTACATTTTTCCTATCCCTTTGGCGGCAGGAAATTCCTCGGTACCAAACGTTATTACAATGCAGACAGCATCAAAGCCTGCAAGGCGCTGGGGTTACAAATGGTATGCGCCAACTACCACGGACAGGTGCACAGCTGGAGCAATCCATATGCGCTGCCCCGCATCCTGGTACGCAACTGGCCGCCGGATGTGTTCCGCAAACAAATGCAACAGTTCTTTAAATACTAGCCGGTGAAAGTACTTTTTATCAATAAATATGAGAACAGCGGTGGTGCTGCTATAGCAGCGCAAAGGATTGCAGCCGGGCTGGCGGAGTATTATCATACCGCCAATGATTTCCTGGTAGGCACCCACACGGCTTCTCCCCGCGCCACAGCTACCCGTCCGGGTGCCGTGCGGAATGTTATTGAAAGAGGACTCAATGTATTAAGTAACCGGGCCGGACTGCAATATCTGTATTTTCCTTTTTCTACTTCCGCCATCATGCGGCATACCCAGGCTTATCGGCCCGATGTGATCAGCCTGCATAATATTCACGGCGGATATTTTGATGCTACCTTATTACCACGCTTATCTGCTATCGCGCCTATTGTGTGGACGCTGCATGATATGTGGGCCATCACAGGCAACGCAGCGCATACCTTTGGTGATACTTCCTGGAAAAACGGGATGGCCGGCAAGGAAGAGCACAAACATGCGCCTGCCATGGGATTGCCTACCGGAAATTACCTGATAAAAAGAAAACAGCGGCTCTATGCCAGCAGCGACCTGCACATTGTTTCGCCTTCACGCTGGTTGTATGACATGACCGCTGAAAGTCCGCTTACAAAGAACAAACCGCTGTATCATATTCCCAATCCTATTGACACAGATTATTTCCGCCCGCAGGATAAAACTGCTTCCCGCCAGGCACTTGGTCTTCCGGCAGATGCGCAGGTAATTACCTTTGTATCCGAGCGGTTGTTTAACAGCGAGTTTAAAGGCGGTGCAGAATTGCTGCATATTTTACACCTGCTGGATGCGCAGCTCGACCGGAAAGTATACCTGCTCATGATAGGCAGGGACCAGTTGCCCGGAACATTTAAGCACCTGGAATGTGTATATACCGGCTATGTGAAGGAAACGGAGAAAATGATGCAATGCTACAGCGCCAGCGATATTTTTTTCTATCCTACCAAGGCAGATAATCTGCCCAATGTGCTGATAGAAGCCGGTAGTTGTGAAACGGCCTGTATTACCTTTGATGTAGGCGGATGCCGGGAAATAGTGCGGGATGGCGTAACCGGATATGTGGTAGCACCGGGTAACCAGCAGGAGTTTGCTGCAAAAACGCTGCATTTGCTGAACCACCCGGATATTTGCCGGCAGTTTGGTAAAGCGGCCAGAACATTTACAGAACAGTATTTTGGAATGAAAGTAGTAGCCGGGCAGTACTATCACCTGTTTCAATCCGTGGTAAGGAACCCGCAATAATCAGATACATGAACAAAGCCTCTTCACCGGTATTAAGCATCATTACGGTTTGTTTTAATGCCGGAAAATTTATTGAGAATACCATTCAGAGTGTGCTGGCGCAAACATACCCGCATATTGAATACATCATCGTGGACGGTGCTTCACGCGATAATACGATGAGCGTGATTGAAAAATACCGCTCCCGTATTGCCACCGTGATCTCTGAAAAAGACAATGGTTTGTATGATGCGATGAATAAAGGCATGCAACTTGCCACAGGCGGGTACCTGTTGTTCCTTAACGCAGATGATGTACTGGCGGCGCCTGATGTGGTGGAGAAAATGTTCGCTGCCTGTGAAGATGCAGATGTGTACTATGGAGAAGCCATGTTTATGGATGAGAACGGGCAGGACATCGGGTTGAGATCTGAGCAAACACCACACCGCGTACCGGAGCAATTAACCTGGAAGAGCCTGAAACACGGCATGGTAGTATCTCACCAGGCCTATGTGATCCGTCGCAGTTTGAGCCCGTTATACGATTTACAATACCGGGTTTGCGCGGATATCGACTGGATGATCCGCACGTTGAAGGCATCGCGTAAAGTATGTAATACGCACCTGGTAGTGACCAGGTTCAGGGTGGGGGGCACCTCCAAGCAGCACCAGCAGCGGGCCTGGAAGGAACGGTATAGGATATTGAGTAAATACTACGGGCATCTGCCTAATTTTGCGCATCACCTGTTTATTGGATTGCGGTATATTTTTTCGAAGAGATATTAAAGGAAACCGGGATAAAAAAGAGGCGCCTCTATTACAGAGGCGCCTCTTTTTTATCCCGGTCGTTGTGACCCGTACATTATTTTTTTACGTCGCTTACGCCGTGCCCTTTGGATTCCTTTGTTTGCTGAAAAAACTCCCAAACCAAACAGCAGTACCACCAACAGTAAAAGGATCGAGGAAGAAATGCCGGCGATCCTGAGGCCGGTGAAGTAAGTTTGAGGTTCAAATTTCATTTCTATTTTGTGCTCCCCCGCTGGTATTTTCAGTCCGCGTAGTGCGTAGTTGGTGCGGATAATATCGGCGGGTTTACCATCGATAAATGCGTTCCATCCGGCGGGATAGTATATTTCAGAGAACACGCCGAAACCTTCCTGGCTGTTGCGGGAAGTGTATTCCAGTTTATTCAGGCCGTATTTGGTGAGTTTGATGGCAGCGGTGCTGTCGGCGCCTGGCCTGAAGCTGCCCAATTGCTTTTCAAACCGTTTATCGATCACTGCGGAGTCGCGGGTGTTCAGCGCGTCCAGCGTTTTCATTTCTGTATTGGCATCGGGCGCCCATACGATATCACGTACAAACCATGCGTTGCCATAGGCGTCGGGGTTGCGTTGTGCTACCGGCTGACCTGTTTTCTGATCCGGAACGATAAAGTATTTTGTGTTGAGCATGTTCAGCACATGCATATTGTTTTTGGCGATCTGGTGGGAGATGAGATCCTGGTAAACCCACAATTTCGCGGGGCTGTAGCCACCGATGTTTTTGTGGAAGTAAGAAGGAGACGCATCATCAAACGGAGAAGTAGTAAGATTGAATACGCGGTAGTATGGGTCCGGGTCCTGTTTGATCTGAAGGTCGGCAGCGGATGGCTGCAGGTCCTGCATATAGCTCATATCATCCACGAAACTGTCGCTGCCGAGGTAGTTTTTATCTACCTGCCACAGGTCGATGGTAACGGCTGCGGTGATGATGATCGCTGATACCTGCCACTTCATTTTATTCAGCAGGAAAGCCCAGATAGCACCTGCAGCCACGAGGATGAAGAACACGGAGCGGAACGCATCTGTAAGCAACAGGCTGGCGCGGTCTTTCTCCAACGCGCGGATGAGCAGTTTACCGTTTTCCTCGCCACCCATCATTTGGGCGAAATATTGCAGCATGCCTTCATCGCTGGCAGATTTGAAGCCTACGAAGAAATAGCTGATGAGAATAAAGCCAAGGATACATGCGCCGGTGATCAGCGCCGACTCTTTCAGTTTTTTCAATAATTCTTTGGTGGTATGCTTGCCATTGGCAATTTCCTGCAAGCCCCAGCAGGCCAGCACCACAAAGGTGAGTGACGGCAATACCAGCGCCTGCGCAGGTGCGCGGAATTTATTATACAGCGGAAGGTAGTAAAACAGCGGATCATTGATGAACGCCATGTTTTTACCCCATGCCAGTATGAAGCCGATAACCGTTATAGCAATCAGCCACCATTTATGCCAGCTCTTCACTAACAGTAACGATAATACGAAAAGGAAGCAGATGATAGCGCCTACGTATACGGGTCCGGAAGTGCCTTTCGACTGGGCGCCGTAATAGAGCGGTAACTTCTGCTGGCTCAGGAACTGTTCTACCTGTGGTTCTGCTGCGCCAAGGCTAATCATTTGCTGGCCAAAGTTGGAGCTTACTTTCAGCTTCTGGCCGGAGGAATTACCCACGTATCCGGGTATCAGGAGCGTTCCTGATTCTGCTTTACCATAGCTCCAGTCGTATGCGTAATCGATATCCAGGCCGGTAGACTTCTTCTGGTTTACATCATCTTTATCCAGCGTAAGTTCCGATTTGCTGCCACGCATGGTGTAGTCGGTGTATTCACGCAGGATCATGAGACTGTCCATAGACGTAAGCACCGCCAATATGCCGGCCACGGCCAGAAGGGCCGATGCTTTGAAGAACTGGGGCAGTTGTTTCTCCCGGAAAAAATGTATAAATGCACACACGGCCAGGCAAAACACCATGATCAGTGTGTAGTAAATGATTTGCAGGTGGTTATTATAAACCAGCATGGCTGTGGCCAGGGCGGTTAACGCAGCGCCGGTGAGCAGGCGGCCACGGTAGGTGAGGACAATGCCTGCGAGTACCGCGGGCATCAGGGCAATGTCGTACATCTTGGTAACGTGACCTACATCAATGAGGATCACATTATAGGAGCAGAAAGCAAATGCAATGGCGCCCATTACCCTGATCCAGTATTTGAAGTCCAATATACAGAGGAGCAGGTACATGGATATCATGGCCAGGAACAGCATATTAACGGGATCCGGCGTATTCAGCGTCACAACTCTGTTCATGTACGCTATTTTATTGGCGCCGGGACCTGTAAATATCACATAGGAGGGCATACCGGAGAACATACTGTTGGTCCATAACGGACGTTCGCCGGTTGCTTCATAATAGTCCTTTGCCTCTTTCGCCATTCCTTTTACATTCTTCATGTCGCTCTGATTCACCACCTTGCCTTCAAGGACAGGAGCGCAATACACAAATGCCAGCAGGAGGAAGATCCCTATTGCTGCAACATGTGGAAGAATGGCTTTTAGCCAGTTTTGCTTCATCGGATATTTTGGATTTAGTTTTAAAGAAACAAAAATAACTGTAATTTATCCGAAATTTCAATATGCGCTGGATCCGGTTCCTCTTAAAATTTGCATTTATATGCAATCTGTGCTTCATAACCAGTGAAATCCTGCGCATCACGGCTTATGATCATTCTTTTGATAACGTAGTGAATCACATACTGGTACTGGGTGTAGGCATTGCCTTCCCGCTGAATGCTGTTTTGTGTGTGCTGACGGGCGTGTTATTATTGTTAAAAAAAATACAATGGAAAACATTGCCGCCCTGGTTATATTTGTTCAATATTGCTATCCTTATATTTCAACTTATAGTTAATTACTAATGCTCAGAAATCTGTTAAACGATAAGCCCACTAAACTGTTCGTGATATTTACCAGCTTCTTTGTGGCCAATGCGCTGATTGCAGAATGTATTGGCGGTAAGCTGTTTTCACTGGAGCAATTACTGGGATTGCCCGTGCATACTTTCACCCTTTTTGGCGAAAGCGGATTGGCGTATACTTTAACGGCAGGGGTGTTGTTATGGCCACTGGAGTTTGTGATGACGGATATTGTCAATGAATATTTTGGGCCGAAGGCGGTGCGCCGTATTTCCTATATCGCGGTGGGGTTGATCTCCTATGCGTTTATTATGTTTTGGGTGGCCATGAGCGTGCCTGCAGATGGCTGGTGGAAGGGCAGCCGGGCGGATGTGGGTATTCCCGACATGCAGAATGCCTTCACCAGTATTTTTGGGCAGGGCATGTGGATCATACTCGGTAGCTTAACGGCTTTCCTTGTGAGCCAGATCGTGGATGTGACCGTGTTCCATAAAATTAAAAAACGTACCGGCGAAAAGCATGTATGGCTGAGGGCTACGGGTTCCACCATTGTATCGCAGCTGGTAGACAGTTTTATTGTACTGTATATCGCCTTTAAGCTGGGTAACGACTGGAGCTGGCAGCGGGTACTGGCTATATGCCTGGTGAACTACAGCTATAAGTTTGTGGTGGCGGTGGTGCTCACGCCGCTGATCTATTTGATAGAACACCGGATAGAGCGTTACCTGGGGCATGATACCGCTAAGCAGATGAAGGCGGCGGCGATGGGAAAGGAGCAACCGTTTGAAGAACCTGTTACGAACGACTGATAAAGAGAAAGGGGCTGTTTGATCAAACAGCCCCTTTCTCTTTTTAATATTTTGCTTTTACCAGGTCGGCCACCACCTTATCGATGGGCAGGGTAACGGCTGCTGATGAAAAGTCGTCCCAGCTGATCCAGCGGGCGCGTTCCACTTCTTCCACGCCTTCCGGTATGGTAAAGTCGAACGGGGTGGTGCTTACGGATGCCGTAAACGGCGACAGTGGCGTTACGAGGTAGTAAATAGAGATGATCTGCGTAACGTTGTCGAACGCCGAGATCTGGAAGAAATCGGTGGTATAAATATGTTCTACCACTTTTACATCCTGGCCCAGTTCCTCCTGCCATTCACGTACAATGCACTCCAGGGTGCCTTCCCCGAATTCCAGGCCGCCGCCGGGGAATTTGGTATAATAACCCCCACGGATATATTCATCGCTCACCAGCACCTGCTTCTGATCGTTGATCATGATGCCGTATACTCTTACGTTAAATCCTGTTTGCATATGCTTAATTAAAAGGGCTTAAAACCATTTCTTCTTCATAAAATACCAGCTGATGACTACAGAAATAGCGATAGACAAGATAACCGGTATATAGAAGGCATGAAGGGTATGCTGGTAGGGGATATCCACGTTCATGCCATAGATACTGGCCACCAGCATGGGGAATGTAAGGATGATGGTAATGGAGGTGAGCCGCTTCATCACCACGTTGAGGTTATTGGAGATGATGCTGGCAAAGGCATCCATGGTGCTGCTGAGGATATTCGTATATACGTTGGCCATTTCCAGGGCCTGGGAGGTATCTACGATCAGATCCTGCAGGAATTCTTTTTCATCTTCGTTCAGTCCCAGGAAGTTAGTCCGTTCCAGTTTCATGAGCAGCAGCTCATTACTGCGCAGCGCGGTTACAAAGTACACCAGGCTTTTCTGGATACGCATGATACCCAGCAGTTCCTCGTTCCGGTTGGAATCATATAGTTTAGCTTCCAGCATGTTCCTGCGCTGGTTAATTTCCTTCAGGTAATCGAGGAAATTGATGACTACTTTTTCAAATATTTTCAGGACCATCATATTCCTTTTTTCGGGAGAGCGGTTATGAAAAGTATTCAGGAACTTTTTGATAGCGGTATTGTCGAAAGAATTTACCGTAATGATCTGGTGGTGGGTAAGGATAATTACGATGGGGATGGTAATGTAATAGGCTTCACTTTCATTGATGGAATTATTTTCGGTTGGCGTTTTCAGCACAATGAGCTTTACATTGTCTTCCAGCTCAAACCTGGCTTTTTCGTCAATATCGAGGGAATCCGTGAGGAAGTCCAGGGGAATATCGAGTTCCTCGGATAACTGTTCAAATTCGGCCTGTTTAAGCGGCGGGGTAATATTTACCCAGGCGCCGTTTTCCGGCTGGTGTATTTCTACAGTTTTGGAATCTATATTTGTAAAATACTGGATCATCGGGCGCAAAGGTAGTTAAAATGTTGAATCCTGTTGGCTTTTAATGTAATATTGTAACCTGAAGTTTATATTCATATTATGCCAATATTTAATGGGAATAATTAAAAAGCAAAGTATTATATCTACGGTAGTTATCTATGTCGGGTTTGCCATTGGGGGAATCAATACCTTGTTCCTTTTTCCGCATTTTTTTACAGACGACCAATTCGCATTAACACGCCTTTTCCTGGATATTGGGGTTATAATGGTGCCTTTCTGCACGTTAAGTATGGGCCCAACAATGAACCGGTTCTACCCTTATTATAGTTCAAGGCTGGACGACAAGAAAAATGACATGTTGAGCTGGGTACTTTTGGCCACGCTGGCTGGATACCTGTTGTTTGTACTTGGTACTGTGGTTTTCCAGGACCTGATTTTCCGGAAGTATTCGAAGAATGCTCCGATGTTCCTGGAGTACTTTTATCTCCTTTATCCTTTCATGTTTTGTTATTCTTTTTTTGCGATCATCGAAAACTACAGCTGGTCCAGGCATGAAACGGTGATGCCTAACTTTCTGAAGGAGCTGGTAGTGCGTGTAGCCACCAACCTGCTGGTGGTGCTTTATATATTTAAGATACTCAGTTTTGTTCAATTCCTTTGGTTATTTAACCTGATATGGGGGGGGATTCTCCTGGTACTGCTGGTATACCTCCGGCGAAATCACCTGCTGCATTTGAACTTCCGGGTGAGTTTTGTGACGAAAAAATTATTCCGGCCAATGAGTGCATATTCCATGTCGCTGTTGCTGGCTACTTCCTTCACTTTGTTGGCGAACAATATTGCCCCATTGATCATTTCCAGTACTAACGGGCTCAAAAATGTGGCATACCTCAGCATTGCCATGTACATGGCCACTTTGATACAGGTACCGCAGCGCAGTATTTCTGCCATAGCGCTTCCTGTGCTGGCTGAGGCATGGGTGGGAAAAGAGATGGATAAGATCCTGGAAATTTACCGGAAATCTTCCTTATTACAACTGATAGCGGCTATGTATATCTTTTTGGGTATATGGCTGAGCATTGACCCGTTTTTCCGGTTATTGCCACCCGAATATACTGTGGGTAAGTATGTCTTTTTTTATCTTGGGGTGTCAAAAATAATAGACCTCGGTACCGGGGTAAACAGCCAGTTGCTGAGTACTTCGAGATTATGGCGTTTCGACCTTATCAGCTCAATGGTATTGGTGACTTTGTCTATTCCGCTGAATTACCTGTTGATACGCAACTATGGTTTGCTGGGATCAGGATATGCGGCCTTATTGTCAATGTTCGTATTTAATACGATTCGTTGTGTGTTTATATGGAAAAAGTTTGGGCTGCAACCGTTTACTTTTCAAACGTTGAAGGCGCTGGTAGTGGCAATAGCCGCTTATTGGGCAATTGCCTGGCTTCCACATATGGCTCAGCCAGTTATTGATATTATTTTAAGAAGCGTCTTTTTCTCGGTTATTTTTATACTGGGCACCCTGGCATGGCGTGTTTCTGATGATATCAACAGCACGGCAGCTACTTTCTTTAAGAAGCTGGGTAGGAAAAAGTAAAGATAAAAGTTTATTTTTCGGCATTAAGCGATTACAAAAAGAGACCTGTATGAATTGTAAATATTGCGGCAGCCCACTGGATGTATTTTATAAGGATATGTTTGATAACCGGTATGGTTATCCTGGAAGTTATACGATGTGGCAATGCAGGAACTGTGATCATCTTTCACTGGCGGCAGACTTTACGCCGGCTATGATTGGCGACCTGTATTCAAACTACTATCCCAGAACACATATGTCGCTGGAAGAATGGCAGCCTTATAAAAAAGCAACAGGATTCATGGCCTGGTTTAAAGGGTTACGAAGTACCGCTTATAACTGGGTGCCGGAAAACGTGAGGATATTGGATATAGGTTGCGGTTTTGGAGAAACCCTTGGTTATCACCAAAGCCGTGGATGTGAAGTGTATGGGGTAGAGGCAGACGAAAACATTAAAAGGGTAGGAGATAAATTCGGGTTTAATGTAAAGGTGGGGTTGTTTGAAGCAGATGATTATCAGCCAAACTATTTCGATTATGTTACCATGGACCAGGTGATAGAACATGTCATCGATCCGCTGGTATCCCTTAAAGGCATCGAAAGGATACTGAAACCGGGCGGCACAGCTATTCTTACCACGCCGAATGGCAAGGGCTGGGGTATTCCGGTATTTGGCAAAAAGTGGGCGCACTGGCATATTCCCTACCACCTCCATATTTTCTCCAGAAAATCAATGAAGAAATATGCTGCAGAGGCGGGGCTTGTACTGGAAAAGTCGATTACCATCACCAATTCAGAATGGCTGCATTACCAATGGTTACATATGGCTGTGTATCCCAAACAGGGAGAAAAATCTGTATTCTGGACCCAGAGCTTTGCAGAGCGAACTACTTCACAACGTATTATTATGAAGATATTAGCAGGTTTCCATCGTTTGAAGATCAATTACCTGATCACCCGCTTATTTGATGCGTTTAATGCCGGCGATAATATTATCTATTTTTTAAAGAAACCTTTGTAGTGAATGAATCCGAGCGTTTATATTATCCTGCCTGTTCATAACAGGAAAGAGATTACCCGGACTTTTATTCTTTGTCTGCTTAAACAAACATATCAGCATTATCATCTTATTCTGGTAGACGATGGATCTGTTGATGGAACAGCTGAAATGGTGAGATCTTATTTGCCTGATGCCACCATTCTTACGGGGACCGGCGATTGGTGGTGGGGAGGAAGCCTGCAGCAGGGATATAATTGGATCAAAAAGCATGTAACCAATAAAAATGATGTGGTGCTGATTGAAAATGATGATGTTGAATTTGAACCTGATTATTTGCAGAAAGGGGTTGAATTCATCACCCGTGTTCCGGATACGCTGTTGTTATCGCAGGCCCATGGCAAGCAATCCGGTAAGTTGATTGACCTTGGCGTATTGGCAGATTGGCGTAAGATGACCTTTGATCAGGCAACCTGTGCGGAAGAGATCAATTGTCTTTCTACAAGAGGTCTGTTTATGACGGTTGGTAGCTTTATGAGAACAGGAGGTTTCAGGCCATTGCTGCTTCCACATTACGGATCGGATTATGAATTTACTATACGGGCGAGAAGGAGAGGGCTTAGATTAGCCAGTGATGAAACAGTGAAAATATTAATGAATGAAGAAACCACTGGTATTCATAGCTTGAAAGAAAAATCTCTTCGAAAATATCTTAAGAAAATATTTTCGAAGAGAGCCACCGGTAATCCAGTTTATTTTTCCTCTTTTATTTTGTTATCGTGTCCTGTTCCCTTAATTCCTTATAACCTGTTTAAGGTGTGGGGAGGATTTGTAAAGAATCTTTTGTCCCGGAACAAGTGATATTACTTTACCTGGATTTCCCCTTCAAACACTAGTGTAGCAGGCCCGCAGAGCCAGATATTTTCAAAAGTGCGTTCACCGGTTTTGGTAAAGCGTACTTCCAGTTGTCCGCCTAAAGTTTGTACCGGCACTATGTATTCTTTTGCTTCGGTGCCGGCGAAAGTAAGTGCGGCGGCGGTTACGCCGGTGCCGCAGGAGTAGGTTTCATCTTCCACGCCTCTTTCGTAGGTGCGTACAAATATGCCGCTTTCAAATTTCTGTACGAAGTTCACGTTAGTGCCTTCTGCTGCGAATCGGTCGTTGTAACGGATGCTGCGGCCTTCGTTAAACACATCTACTGCCTGTACATCTTCCACAAATTTTACAAAATGTGGTGAGCCGGTATTGAGGTAGTAGTAGAGGGGGCCATGTTCCACATCATCTACATCCTGCATTTTCAGGTTTACCCAGTTGTTACCGTCCATGGTAGCCTGATGTTCGCCATCCACTGCGATGAAATAGAGGTTACCGTCGCCTACGCCCATTTTGTGGGCGAAAGCCGCGAGGCATCTGCCGCCATTACCGCACATGGTTCCTTCACGGCCGTCGGCGTTGTAATATTTCATGGCGAAGTCGTAGTCCTCGCTTTTATTGAGCAGCATCAGGCCATCTGCGCCAATACCGAAGCGGCGGTCGCATAGTTCATTCACCTGTTCGTCTGTCAGCCAGTCGTATTGTCCGTCCCGGTTATCCATAATGACAAAGTCATTACCGGTTCCCTGATATTTATAGAAGTGGATTTTGTTCATGGGTACAAAGATAAAAAATTAACCGATGCGCGGATTTTGTCTGAAGCACTGATTACGCTGATTTTGCTGATTTTTATTTTGGATTTTTCCGGGATTTTATAAGGATTTTTGGGAGATAACAGCGAATATATCTGCATTATTTCCCTTACTCATTTCTAAAAATCTAAATAAAATCCAAAATAAAAATCAGCAAAATCAGCAAAATCAGCGTAATCAGTGCTTCAGACAAAATCCGCACTGCTACATGGTGGCAATAATGCCCAGTCCTTTTTCGACCAGTGCAGCCACTGCTGCGCCGCTGTCTTTACTGAATTCCTGGCGGATGCGGTTGGCAACGATGGCGCTTATGGAAAGGCATTCGTGTCCGAGTACGCGGCCCATGCCATAGATGGCAGAGGTTTCCATTTCGAAGTTAGTGATGTGGTGATGCTCGTAGCTGAAGCTGGTGAGTTTATCGATCAGGTTTGGATTAGACAGGGCGCCACGGAGTACGCGGCCCTGTGGTGCATAGAAACCGGGGCAGGTAACGGTGATGCCTGTATGAAAACCATCTGTGAAATGTTCCTGTAATTTTGCGGATGATTCGAAGAGGCAGGGGTTGGCACCGCCGGGCTGCAGGAATACCTGTCCGCGGAACGACTCCAGCAGCTGCTTTTCTGCGCTGGTATTTTCAAACACATAATAGTTCATGAGGTTGTCGAGGCCCAGGCCATGCGACGATACCACGAAGCTATCCACCGGTATGTTTTCCTGCAGCGCGCCGGAAGTACCGAGGCGGATGATTTGCAGGGAGGTGAGGGTTGGTTTCACCTGGCGTGTTTCAAAATCTATATTTACGAGTGCGTCCAGTTCATTGAGCACGATATCGATATTATCGGTGCCGATGCCGGTAGAAACTACGGAGAGGCGTTTGTTGCCGATATAGCCGGTATGTGTTACAAATTCACGGTGCTGGTATTTGCCTTCTATTTTATCAAAGTGTTTGCTTACTGCGCCTACACGGTCAGGGTCACCTACGGTGATGATGGTATGGGCCAGTTCATCCGGTCTTACATCAAGATGATATACGGCTCCGCGGTTGTTGATGATCAGTTCTGATTCTGCAATACGGTTATCCATTGTACTAATTTTTATTATTCGCAAATCAACATTTCCAGTGTCAATATTCCTTTGTTCTGCTATATTATCAAAATATTTTTTCAGATATTTTTTAAATAATATTTGGTGGTTGTTAGAAATTCACTACTTTTGCAATCCCACAAAATGAATGAGATGTACGCCAGTGGGGGACTTACGGCGAACATTTTGAAACTGATGGTTCCGTGGCCGAGTGGCTAGGCAGAGGTCTGCAAAACCTCGTACAGCGGTTCGAATCCGCTCGGAACCTCTACATATCTCTTTCTTAAAGCCGCGTACACCGCGGCTTTTTCATTTCCGGTAAAACTGTAATAGATTTTTGTAATGGCAACCGGCATATTATGTGCCAAAGGGGCTGATGGAATACGGGGGTATCTGGGAAGTATAGGTGTGTTTGAAGCGAAGATGCCCGCTGCTGGCTGGCTTCAGGGGTGAAAAAGAAATAATGCCAAGTGTGTTGAAATATCAATTCAAAAGATTATATTGCATACCCCGCAAGAGGCAGGTGAGGTTATCAGAAGGCAAGAGATTTATCAATAATTTACTATAGCTATCTAAACACAGCGTGTGTAATTGATAATAAAGATATCGGCGGCATTTTCTATTAAAATATGGAGCTGCCATCATTTTCCGGTCAACAAGCCTTCTGCATGCAGAAGGCTTGTTGCGTTTTATATACATTAAAAAGAAGTGGTTATGACAGAGATTATTAAAGTAACCGCCGAAGATTCCAAGCACCTTAACCAGGTGAAGCTGCTTTTCCGCGAATATGCCAATTGGCTAAATGTAGATCTTAGTTTTCAGCAATTTGAAGATGAGCTGGCGAACCTGCCGGGTGTGTATGTGCCTCCAACCGGCGCATTGTTCCTTGCATTGGTAGATGGACAGCTGGCCGGATGTGTGGCCGTGCGGTCGTTCGACAACAGTACCGCAGAAATGAAGCGTCTTTTCGTAAAGGATGCATTTAAAGGACACGGCGTAGGGAAGGCCCTGGCCAGTGCAGCCATTGCAGAGAGCCGGGAGCTTGGATACAAGCGGATCCTGCTGGATACATTAGCGCATATGCGTCCTGCAATTGATTTGTATACCTCACTCGGATTTCAGCCGATCGCAGCGTATTATGATAATCCCATCAGCGACGCAGTGTATTTATCGCTCAATATTGAAGAGGACAGTTTAACTTAAAAAAAATGCAGCGGAGGATTTTCCTCCGCTGCATAACATATAAAAGGATGATAGCTTACAGGGGTCTTATCCAGATATTCCTGAAGCTTACCGGATTTCCATGATCCTGCAGTGCGATGGATTTGGCACCGTGTTTTACATAGGTTGGTTTGCCGATATATTCTGTTTTACCTTCCAGCTCCACATTATTCTGCACCAGTACGCCATTTTGCAGTACAGTGGCTCTTGCAGGAGATTTCAGGGAACCGTCGCCGTTAAAGCGGGGAGCGGTCCAGATTACATCATAGGTTTGCCATTCGCCTGGTTTTTTACAGGCATTTACCAGCGGAATTTTTTGTTTGTAAAAGCTGCCGGCCTGCCCGTTGGAATAGGTGCGGTTGTTATAGTTATCCAATACCTGCAGTTCGTATTGTTCCTGCATAAATACACCGCTATTGCCGCGGCCCTGGCTTTCGCCTTTTACTTCAGCAGGGGTGCGCCATTCGATATGCAGCTGGAAGTCTTCAAACTGTTCCTTTGTTTTAATAACACCACCTCCCTTTACAACGGTCATCGCATCATCTTTCACCTCCCATTTTGCGGGTCCTCCCTTTTCTGATTCCCAGCTGTCGAGGTTTTTGCCATTAAACAGTATGATCGCATCTGATGGCGCCGTAAGGGTTTCAGTACCGGGTGTAATTACTTTTGGTACCGGCTCCCATACTTCCGTGGCTTCGGGTTTTATCTGCTCTTTGTTTTGCGCTGTTGCGGTAACGGCGAGCAGGGTACAGGCAGATAGCAGTAGCGTACGCATGTGTCTTTTTATTTTTGTTAGGTAGATGATATTTAAATATGTGTTTTCGTTCAGGCGGTAACGTTAGGCAGATGGTACCCGTTATGGTATTGGGCTGCTAACAGTTTATTGGCATCGCTGTCGGTAAATTTACCTGTTTGCTGATCCCAGTATACTTTTTTACCTGTGCGATAGGCGATATTACCCATTTGTGCGGTGGTAGCTACGAGGGAGCCCACCTGTACGGAGGCGTGGAGGTCGTCGAGTTTCCTGGACTTCACTACTTCCACGAAATTGGTGGTATGGAGGTCGAGGCCGTTATCAACGGATTTTTGACGTGGTATGGCTTCCATTTTTCCTTTTTCGGGGATTACTTCCCATCCGCCGCGGTCCAGCACCAGTGTACCGTTGTTGCCGATGAAGGCAATGCCGTGATCGCGTCCGTAAGGGCCGCCATCGATGCCTATAGCTTGTTCCCACTGGATGTTATAGTCATCGAATTCATAAACGGTGGTGAGTGTATCCGGTGTTTCGGCGGCATCATCGGGGTAGGCGAACTTACCGCCTGCGGCCATGATGGATTTTGGTGCGCCGGATTTCATACCCAGCAGGGCATAGTCGAGGAGATGCACGCCCCAGTCGGTCATCAGGCCGCCCGCATAATCCCAATACCAGCGGAAGTTGAAATGGAAGCGGTTGGGGTTAAAAGGCCGGGTAGTGGCCGGTCCCAGCCAGGCTTTATAATCCACACCTTCGGGCGGGGTGCCGTCTGGTTTTACAGGGATGGACTTCATCCAGCCCATATAGGCCCATGCTTTTACCAGGCGTACTTTGCCCAGTTTGCCCGAGTGTACAAACTCGATCGCGTCTTTAAAGTGTTTTTGGCTGCGTTGCCATTGACCCACCTGTACGGCGCGGTTATATTTCTGTTGGGCGCCTACCATAGAGCGGCACTCTATGATGGAGTTGCCCATGGGTTTTTCTACATATACATCTTTGCGGGCGGCGCAGGCGTCTGTCATTTGCAGGCAGTGCCAGTGGTCGGGTGTACCGATAACAACGGCGTCGATATTTTTGTCTTCCAGGAGCTTGCGGTAATCGCTGTAGGCTTTTACCTTGATGCCTTTCTGTGCGAGCTCGGCAACCCGTTTATCCAGCACGTTTTTATCTACGTCGCAGAGGGCAACGCATTGTGCGGCAGGGTTTTTCAGCATGGAGGTGAGGTCGGCCCATCCCATACCGTTAATACCGATGGCGGCGATATTGAGCCGGTCGCTGGCGGCTACTGTCCGCAATGGGAATGCCTGCAGTCCGGCTGGCAGTGCAGACACCAATCCTGCTCCTGCCACCAGGGTGGAGGCGGATTTGATAAAGTTTCTACGGGAGTTATTCATGTAATAAAACGTTTTGTGGAATGTGGAATTGTTAAAATGACAATTAAAAATACAAAATAGGGAAAAAAGTGGAGTTTATCGCCTTCCACGCGAATTTTGTCTTTCTCGCTGATTTTACTGATTACCCGGATTTTTACTTTTGGATTTTTTAGATTTTCTTAAAATAATAATGAAGGGAGATAAAAGCGAATATCCGCTCCTATCTCCCTTCATCCTTTATAAAATCCAAAAGTAAAAATCCGGGTAATCAGTAAAATCAGCGTAATCAGCGAGAAAGACAAAATCCGCGAAGGCGATTACTCCTCCTCCGGCTCGCCGCTTTCGCCGCCGAGGCTGAAGTTCATCATGGTGCCCAGCAGGTCGCTGAAGCGGGTTTCGTTTTCCACCACTTTTTTGCTGATGAGTGAGTAGGACGACAGGCCGTGCAGCACGAATTCCATGAGCAGCAGGGCTTCTTTGCTGTTGGCTTTCGGGAAGCGGGCTTTGATGAGTTCTTTCAGTCCGTCTACTTTGCTGAGGGTAGCGTCGTATTGTTTGTCGCTGATATCCTGCAGGAGCTGAACGGAATTGCCTTTATCGAACCATTGGATAACGCTGCGGTAGGGATTTTCAGCAGGTGCGCCGGCTTTCTTTTTCTTGAAGGAATCCGGGTTGGGGAAGTAGATGGCGAAGAGGGTACGGATGGCTTTGTCGAGCAGGTTATGGGCTACCTGGAGCGGACCTTCCTGTTCGCCTTCGTATACCAACTCTATTTTGCCGGTGATAGCAGGGATGATGGCCTGCAGATCGGCGATGCGCACCTGTGTTTCCTTTTCCTTGTTGATGATGGCGCGGCGTTCGCCGGCGCTCACCGCGTTTTCGTAGGCGGCGATGGTTAAGCGGGCGGAAACACCGCTTTTCTTATCAACGTATTCGCTGGAGCGGGCTTCAAAGGACACCTGTTCGATAAGGCGTTTTACCATATCGGCGATTTGTACTTTGGCTTGCTGATCTTCGTGGATATCGGCTTCCTGTTCTGTGATGAGCAGGGAATTTTCTATTGTTTTCGGGTAGTGGGTAATAATCTGGCTTTCGATCCTGTCTTTCAGCGGCGTTACAATAGAACCGCGGTTCGTATAGTCTTCCGGGTTAGCGGTGAAGATAAACAGGATATCGAGCGGCATTCTCACTTTGAAGCCCCTGATCTGTATATCGCCTTCCTGGAGGATATTAAACAGGGATACCTGTATACGTGCCTGGAGGTCGGGTAGTTCGTTGATGACGAAGATGCCGCGGTTTGACCGGGGGATGATCCCGAAGTGGATCACTCTTTCATCTGCGTAGCTAAGTTTCAGGTTAGCGGCTTTGATAGGGTCTATATCGCCTACGAGGTCGGCAACGGAAACGTCTGGTGTAGCCAGCTTTTCGCCGTACCGTGCGCTGCTGTGAAGCCACGTGATGGGCGTCTGGTCGCCTTTTTCGGCGATCAGGTCTTTTGCGTAGCGGGAGAGCGGGTGGAAGGGATCATCATTTACTTCAGATCCTTCCACTACGGGAATATATTCATCCAGGAGATCGGTCATCTGGCGGGCCATGCGTGTTTTGGCCTGGCCGCGCAAACCGAGGAAGAGGATATTATGTCTTGACAGGAGGGCTCTTTCGGTGTCGGGGATCACCGTGTCTTCATAGCCGATGATGCCGGGGAAAGTGCTTTCCTTTTCTTTTAATTTTCTGATCAGGTTACGCCTGATTTCTTCTTTTACGGAAACTGGTTTATAGCCGCTTTTTTTGAGTTCGCCTAGTGTTTTTATGTTTGTGTTCATCTTTAATAATTACGCATTACAAATTGGCAGTAGCTGTTGGCGGATGCGGGGATCCGTTTTTTGTCTATGCTGCTGTTTACTATTAATAAAACTTTCTTTTGCCGCTTTCGAAGTCGCGGAAAAGAAACTGTCCCAGTTTATCGGTGCCGGAAAAGAATGCTTTACCGTTGTTGGTTTCGGTAAATTCTGTTACGAACTTCTGGAGCCACGGATCGGTGGCTACCATAAAGGTGGTGATGGGAATTTTCAGCTTTTTGCATTGGGCGGCCAGGTTGAGGGTACGGTTGAGTATTTTCCTGTCGAGGCCAAAGCTGTTTTTATAATACTGTGATCCTATTTTCAGGCAGGTGGGTTTTCCATCTGTGATCATAAAGATCTGTTTGTTCGGGTTGCGCCTGCGGCGGAGCAGGTCCATGGCCAGTTCCAGTCCTGCTACGGTATTGGTATGGAAGGGGCCGACCTGCAGATAGGGAAGGTCTTTGATTTCTATCTGCCAGGCATCATTTCCAAACACAATGATGTCGAGGGTATCCTTCGGGTAGCGGGTGGTGATCAGTTCTGCCAGGGCCATGGCCACTTTTTTTGCGGGCGTGATCCTGTCTTCCCCGTAAAGGATCATGGAATGGGAGATATCGATCATCAGGGCGGTAGACGTTTGTGTTTTGAAGTCGGTTTCTTTTACTTCCAGGTCGTCCTGGCTGATGGAGAAACTGTCTATACCGTGATTGATCTGTGCGTTACGGATGGAGGCGGTAATATCCAGCTGATCCACGCCATCGCCAAATTCGAAGGGGCGTGTTTCGGCATTGAGCTCGTCGCCCATGCCTGATTTGCGGACATTATGATTGCCGGTAGCTGATTTTTTCAGTTTACCGAAGATTTCTTCCAATGCGTTTTTACGGATGGTTTGTTCTGCTTTGGAAGTAATTTCTATGGCGCCGCTTTCCTCGTTTTCGCGGATGTATCCTTTATCTTTCAACTCCTGGATAAAATCGCCGATACCGTATTCCTGGCTGGTGAGATTATATTCGTTGTCCAGCTCAGTGAGCCATTGCAGGGCTTCTGACACGTCTCCGCTGGTGTAGGTAAGGAGTTGGGTAAAAAGGTCCAGTAATTTCTGGAAAGGTGGTTTTTTGTTCTCGTCCGGGTTGAACCTGGTAAATTGTATTCCTCTCATAGCTTAGCTCATCTTCTGAATTAAATTTACCACTTTTCGCGGAGAATCGCCTTCGGCGATTTTTAAATTGTCTTACTGCCTGATTACGCTGATTATACTGATTAGGATGATTTGATTATGTTTTGATTTTTTTTATGATTAATAATAATCAGGAGAGATAAAAGCTGATATCCGCTTATATATTCCTTCATTCTTTATAAAATCCATTATAATCAAAACATAATCAAATCATCCTAATCAGTATAATCAGCGTAATCAGGCAGTAAGACAATCTAAAATCGCCGAAGGCGATCCCCTCGCGGATTTTTCTTCGCTTAAAACTTGCATTTTAGATTGAAACCAACTACTTTCAATCATCAAAAAAATAGCTATATGAAAAAACTGAGAAATGCGTTGATCCTGGCAGGCGGCCTGGCGGTTGCATTATTTGCAAAATCGGCAGTTGCCCAGAGCAGGGCAGATGCATTGGGATGGAAGCTGGGAGCGCAGGCGTGGACATTCAATCATTTTACGCTGGCGGAGGCGCTGGATAAAATGGACAGCTGTGGTATCCAGTACGTGGAAGCATTTCCCGGACAAGTGATTGGCGGTGGTATAGAAGGTAAATTTGATTACCATATGTCGCCTTCCAAACAGGAAGAAGTAAAGGCGTTGTTTAAGAAAAAGCACAAGGTGCTGCAGGCATTTGGCGTGGTAGTGCCGGAATCGGCTGCCGAATGGCGTATGCTGTTTGATTTTGCCAACAGGATGGGTATCCAGAGCATTACTTCTGAGCCCAAGCCGGAAGACCTGGACCTGATCTCTTCCCTGTGTGATCAATACCAGATTAAGCTGGCGATACATGATCACCCGAAACCGAGCCGTTACTGGAACCCTGAAACGGTACTGGAAGCGATCAAAGGCAGAAGTAAATTAATGGGCGCCTGTGCGGATATTGGTCACTGGGTACGCTCAGGCCTCGATCCGGTAGAATGTATCAAAAAGCTGGATGGTCATATTGTAAGCCTGCATTTCAAAGATCTGAACAACAAATCTGCTGATTCCCATGATGTAGTTTGGGGTAACGGTGTTTGCCAGATGCCGAAAGTGCTGGAAACATTGAAAAATCAGAAGTTCAAAGGTTTGTTTTCTGCGGAATACGAATACAACTGGGATAACAATGTTCCTGAAGTGAAGGCCAGCGCTGCGTTCTGGAGAACGATCGTTAGCAACCTGTAATAAATTATTGTCTTTACGGACAATTGATCCGGAGATAACGGCCTGGCCGGGATCTCCGGATTTTTTATGGATGTTCGATATCGGACATTCCCTGTTCTTTACTGAACATTCGCACGGCTTCTTTTTTTATATCTCTTTGAAAATTAAATAAATATATTCCTGTCCCGGTTTTTGCAGGCAAAGCGGCAATACTTCCTGTTATGATCAATAGCTACTTCAAATTATCATTCAGAACACTCTGGAGAAAGAAATCGTTCTCCCTGCTCAACATCACAGGACTGGCCGTGGGCATCGGCGCCAGCCTGTTGATCTTCCTCGTGATCCGCAACGAGATGAGCTATGATACTTATCAAAGTAAGCGCGAAAGAATTTTCCGGGTAGTGACCACTTTCACCAACCGCAGCACCGGTGAAAAATGGCACCATAGTATGGTGCCGGCACCGCTTGCATCTGCCATGCGACGGGATTTCCCTTCCCTTGAAAAAGTAGCGGTTGCTGAATATATCGGCGGCGCGCAGGTATATGTTCCGGGGGAAAACGACGGCGAAGAGAAAAAATTTAAGGAAAGCGGGGGCCTCTTTTTTGTGGAACCTGCTATTTTCGACATCTTCGATTTTGCCTGGCTCTATGGAAGTGCAGCGGAATTAAAGGAACCCAACACCGTGGCGCTTACCCAAAGTATGGCCGAAGCCTATTTTGGCAACTATAAAAACGCCATTGGCAAAATAATACAACTATGGTCTTACCGCGTGCCGCTTCGTGTGACCGGCGTTTTTAAAGACCTGCCGTATAATACGGATCTGCCGGTACGCATGGCAGCATCTCATGCTACCTGGCTAAGGATAGACGACCATGAACGCCAAAGCCGGGAAGACTGGCGCTCGCTTAGTGGCGGAACACAATGTTTTGCGCTCACTTCTCCGAAAGATGATATAAGCAGGCTGCAGGCGCAACTGCCGGCGTTTGTGAAAAATAATTACCGGGAGAATGCGGATCAGACAACAGGCTTTAGCAGCCTGACTTTTCAGCCGCTGAAGGAAATGCATCTCGACAAACGTTATGCTACCGTAAAAGACGACTCCCTGTCGGCCACAGAACTATGGGCGTTGGCTATCATCGGTCTGTTCCTGTTAATGGTGGCCTGTATCAACTTCATTAACCTGGCTACAGCGCAATCGGTTAACAGGGCTAAAGAAATTGGTATAAGGAAGGTACTGGGCAGTAACCGTCTCCAGTTATTAAAACAGTTCCTGGGAGAAACTGCTCTGATCACCGCTTCAGCCATCATATTGGGCAGCATAATGGCCTGGCTGGCTATTCCTTACCTGAGCAACCTGGTAGGAAAAACGCTGGAGTTGAATCCGCTGCGCCATCCGTCGATATTACTCTTTTTAATATTATCCGGTGTGATAGTTACTTTCCTGGCTGGTTTTTACCCTGCTATTGTGCTCTCGGGATTCAACCCGGTAGCTGCTATTAAGAGCAGGATCAACGTCCGTCCGGCAAGCGGTATTTCCTTACGCCGGGCTTTAGTGGTATTCCAGTTTGTGGTAGCACAGTTGCTGGTAATAGGTACACTGGTGGTGGTAAAGCAAATGAAGTATTTCAGGGAAAAACCCATGGGCTTTGAAAAAGAAGCGGTGGTGTTGCTAGACCTGCCCAGCGATAGTACTTTAAGACTAAAATATTCCCATTTGAAATCGCGGCTTTTGCAGCTGCCTGGAGTAGAAGCGGGCAGTTTATGCTCTATAGAGCCATCTTCCCATTTCGGACGGTTCACCGATTTCTATTATAATAACGAAGCTAAGAGGCAGCCTTACAGCGTGAAGCGGATCAATGCCGATACCGGTTATTTCAATACCTTCCGTTTGGGCCTGGTGGCAGGACGTTATCCATTTTCCGATGATAGCACAAGGGAAGTACTGGTAAATGAAACGGTGGTCAGAAAACTGGGATTGCGTTCTGCAGAGGATATTATCGGGAAGATAGTTGCGGTTGATAACGGCTCCCGTAAATTCCCGGTGGCGGGCGTATTACGCGATTTTAATAATAATTCACTGAGAGATGAGATTTCACCATCTGTAATTTCGGCTGATAATAATGATTATGGCACGCTGGCACTCCGGCTGGATCCTGAAAAAGTACCTGCTACGTTAAAGCAGGTAGAGCAGATATTCACTGCCATATATCCTACTTACATTTATGATTGTACTTTTTTTGATGACCAGATAGGGAACTTCTACAGGGCTGAAGCCATTACTGCAGCGTTGTTCAAGGTATTTGCCTTCCTGGCCATTTTTATTTCCTGTCTTGGATTATATGGACTGGTTTCTTTTATGGTAATACAGAAAACCAAAGAGGTAGGTATCCGTAAAGTACTGGGGGCTTCTGTACAAAGTATACTGTACCTGTTTTCCAGGGAGTTTACCACGTTAATAGGTATTGCATTCCTGGTGGCAGCTCCAGTAGGATATTATTTTATGAAGAAGTGGTTACTTGGTTTCCACTATCATATAGACATGGGCTGGGGCATTTTTGTATTGGCTATTGTATTGTCCGTTTTAATTGCGTGGATAGCGGTAGGGTATAAGGCCATCAGGGCTGCCTTGGCCAACCCGGTTAAGAGTTTAAGAGCAGAGTAATTATATTGATAAAAAAGAGAGCCCGTACCATTGGTACGGGCTCTCTTTTTTATATCCGGAAGTACGGTTACTTCGCTGAATCTGCCGGCTTTGGTACCGGTGTAGAATCTTCCGTATTTACTTGTATGGCGCCGGCGCCGTCTTTGTTTCTTTTGGTACCATTAGGGCCAAACTCGCCTTTCATCTGGTTTAACCAGGTGATGAACTGTTGTGCATTCTGGCCATCGCGTTGTAAGTCGTTGGTCATTCTGTTTGGCGGCAGTGAGCTGTAGTAGCGCAGTTGCTGCTCACAGTCTTTGATCACCTGGTTCGACAGTTCTTCTGCTCTTTTCGCATCACCGGCCATATAGTAGGCGTAGATGGTTTGAATAGAAGTATAGTTGTGCATGTTACCCGGAGTGGTCATGGCATAAGGGAAGTTGGTTTCCATTATGTTTTTGTCCATGTAGCGGAGCACGTTGAGGGCGCTGTCTTTAGAGGCGCCTTCCTGCGTCATGGCTACAGACAGTTTGGTAAATGCCTGACGGAGGTACATGATCATTTTCCTGTTGGGCTCATCGAAGTAGGTACCGCGTGTTTGAGCGCCACCGAATTCAAATTTGTGCATCAGGTTATCATACATCACACCTACGTTCGCGTTGATGTCCATGCCCAGCGGATCGGTAGATGTAGCTTTAGGCAAAGGCACCAGGTGGTAGGTGAGACCATCAGTTTGCATATATTCATTCAGGCCAAGATCGGTAGGGCTGGTGAAATAGATAGGCCGTTTCCAGTCGTTGGCAGCGATGATGTCATATACTGCGAGGTCGTTTTTCAGCAGGTAGCTTTTGGTGATTTTGAAAGGCATGGAGGGCAGGATCTTCGCACTGTCTTTCGCCGCTACTACGCCGTTGGCGAGGATCGCCTGTTTGTCGACCGGAATAAACAGCTGACGGGTAGGCAGGAAGTTTTCTGCGCCGCCGTCCTGCGTGGTTACTTTACTGTTTACATCATCGCTTCCCATGAAGTTCATGATTTCTTTCAGGTTAAAGTATTTGTCGGCAGGAATATTTCCCGGATCGAAGAAGCGGATATAGTTGCGGTTTTCACCTTTATATTTATCGGCAGACCAGGTCATTGGGATGGCAGGGCTTTGGTTTACGGCTCTGCGCATCTGATCGATGTACCAGTCGACCCCGAGGAGGCTGAGGTTGATCACCCTGATATCGGGGCGGATGCCTTCTACTTCCTGTGCGTACCAGAGGGGATAGGTATCGTTATCTCCGACGGTGAACAGGATGGCATTTTTCTGACAGGACTCCAGGTAATCTTTGGCCACATCCCTGGCTACGTATTTAGTGGAGCGGTCGTGGTCGTCCCATTCCTGGAAGGCCATTAATACCGGTACGGCGAGCAGGCAGATAGCTGTAGCCAATACGGGGGTGATGGCGCTTTTGATCCTCTTTTTCAGGAAGCTGTATACCGACAGTACGCCTAAACCGATCCAGATAGCAAATGCGTAGAAGGAGCCTACGTAGGCGTAGTCACGTTCACGCGGCTGGTTACCTGCCTGGTTGAGGTAGATGACGATAGCGAATCCTGTGAAGAAGAACAGGAGAGATACGATGAGGGTATCTTTACGGTGATTATTATATTGATAGAAGAAACCGATAACACCGAGAATGAATGGCAGGAAGAACAGGGTGTTGTGAGCCTTGTTATTTTTCAGACTGTCCGGTATCATGGACTGGTCGCCATATAAGAAGTTATCGATGAACGGAATGCCTGAGATCCAGTTACCGTCACGTACGTTGCCGTAGCCTTGTGTATCGTTTTGTTTACCTGCAAAGTTCCAAAGGAAGTAGCGGGCATACATGAAGTTCACCTGGTATTGCAGGAAGAATTTGAGGTTATCGCCAAATCCTGGTCTTTCACCTTGCTGGAGGCCCAGCCAGGTGCGGTAGTAATCGGCGTGGCCCTGATCGTTGCTGGCGTCCCAAACACGTGGAAAGAGCATCATATCAGCCGGGTCATATTCCGGTTCCATTTTCTTGCCGGCGATTTCATATTTTTTTGCACCGCGTGCGTAGATGTTACCGCCTTCTTTGTAACCTGTTGGGCGGGCAGTGAACACCTGGCCGTATACCAGCGGGAAGTCGCCGTATTGTTCACGACCAAGGTAACCTACCAGGGAGATGGGGTTATCTACGTTGTACATATCTACTGAAGGATTGGCAGTAGAGCGTACCATGGTGGTAATATAAGTAGAGTATCCTACGAGCATGAACAGCACGAAGGAAATCGTGAGCCGGCTGAAGTGTGCTGTTTTGGATATATCCATTTTCACGCCTACGGCTTTCAGCAGGTATGGGATGGCTATAAAGAAAGCGGCCAGCAGGAATTTGAAGAAGATGGCACCGGAGCCTGCCTCGTTAAACGCGGGTACCAGGATGATGGTAGCGATTACGATGAAGGGGGCGTAGATACCGAACTTTGGCTTCTGGTAACCGATTACCAGCAAGGCTATGATGAGTACGAAATAGAAGGTAAATCCGGAGAAATATCCCATTCCGAGGCTATTTACGAAGAAAACGTCCATATATCCGGAGGCCTTTACGGTATCCTGGATAAGGTATTTCTGTACCAGGCCGGTGACGCCGCAACCGATAACGAAGGCCCAGAAGGTTCCCCAGCCGGTTACTTTAAAGCGTCTGAAGTAGTACACCATTACCATAGCGGGGATGGTGAGGAGGTTGAGCAGATGGACACCGATAGAGAGGCCGAGGAGGTACCCGATAAGGACGATCCAGCGGTCGGCATAGGGTTCATCGGCTTCATGTTCCCATTTCAGGATGGCCCAGAAAACGATGGCGGTAAAGAAGGAGGACATACCATATACTTCACCTTCCACGGCGGAAAACCAGAATGAATCGGAGAAGGTGTATGCTAAAGCGCCTACGGCGCCTGCGCCCATGATAGCGATCATTTTTTCACGTGAGATCTCTTCACCGGCTTTCACCATGAGTCTGCGTGCGAAGTGGGTGATGGTCCAGAACAGGAACAGGATAGTGAAACCACTGGCCAGGGCTGTCATGGTATTTACGCCCAGGGCGGCCTGAGATGGTTTCAGGAACATACTAAACAATCTTCCAAGCAACACGAACAATGGCGCTCCGGGCGGATGGGGAATCTGTACTTTGTAAGCACTTGAAATAAACTCGCCGCAGTCCCACAAGCTGCCTGTAGCTTCCATCGTTTTAATGTAAACAAAGCAGGCGATGATGCAAATGACCCAGCCGACCATGTTGTTGGTCCTTTTAAAATTCATAAGGTTGTTTTAAGGTCCGACAAAAATATAAAAAACAGCAAATTATGCTAATCTGGCGAACAGTTTTAACTTTTTGTAAATATCTTTTTAGCTGTTACCCTTTTGGCTAGCCGCATCCGGGCGCCGGAAGGGAGTTTTCCGGGAGATTAAAAAAGCATTATAATTCAATGATCAGGCGCTGTTGGTTACAGGCTCACGGCAGTTTGGACGGTCCAGGCAGCAGGTTTTGCATTGAAAAGCGCTTTGGTGGCGGCCCAGGTTTCCCGGAAGAGGGGGGATTGCCGGTACTTTTCGAGTGCCGTTTCAGATTCCCACTGGCTGAAGGTGAACCAGGTATTTCCGGAGGCGGCGTGTTCCCACAGTTCGAGGTGGAGGCATCCGGGGAAGTGGCGGATGAGTTCCTGTTGTTTGGCAAAGAGTTCCCGGAAGGTGTTTACTTTTCCCGGGTCGAATTCCATTTTAACGATACGGTTAATCATTGAAAAATTATTCTAACAGTTTGGTAGTATGACAGTTGCTGGTAGCCGGCTGGCTGTGTGAGCTGGTCGCGGCGGAAGCCTTGCAGGCCGAACAGGCCGGCGGCATTTCCTTTGTTGATGGCTATTTCCAGGTAGCCGGCAGCGTTGAATAGGGCGAGCTTGGTGCCTTCGGGAACGTCTGCATAGGTTTCGCTGATCTGGCTGATGACTTCATCGCGTCGGAAGAAGATGCGGAACTTCCGGTTTTTGCACTGCATATCGAACTGTTGGCGTGTGATGTTCACGACAACGTTTTCGAAGCTGTCGATATGAATGATCTGTCCTTCTATGAAGTCGTCGCCCACAAGTGGCTGCAGGTTGTGTTTTACGTGGATCTGCTGGGTGAGCGGGCCGAGTTCACCGAGGGCTTTGCCGCGGCTTAGCTCCCGGGCGGCGGATGCCAGCAGCTGGATAATGGTAAATGTGTTTTTGGGTGCATCCGGCGGAAGGGGCAGTTTAATGACCTTCTCCGGCATACCTCCGGCAATCATGGTGAGCAGGCCATTGTCTGCGCAGCCGATGTATTGCCCGTTATGTTCTGCTACCAGCACATGATCCGGGCGTTTATCGAATAAATTGATTAATACAAAGTGAAAGGTACCGAGCGGGAAATAGGCAAAGGCGCTTTTACAGATATAAGTGGCCTGTGGTAGATTGAAGGGGCTGATATGGTGGGTGACGTCCGTAACATGACATTCCGGGCAGTATTGCCAGAGCTGCCCTTTGATGGCACCTACCAGGTAATCCTGCATTCCTATGTCTGATGTTAAAGTTATAATGGACATGCCCGAAAATCTAAATCCAAATCCCAGTGTTCAAAACCCACGAATCAATTCCCGTCCTCACTCGTCTATCCGTTTTTCATTTATCCGGAATGGCAAATTAAAAGTGCGCTTTCCTTCCAAAAAAGATGCCATTGGGGGTTAAGTGAACTAAACTTAGTGCAAATAAAGACAAAAAAGCCGAGGCGATCGTATTTTAAGCGGAATTTTTTGCACTAACGTTAACGGCTACAGTGAAAAGAATGGTTACTTACTGAAGAGGGGAACCGGGTTCTTTTTTAAAGTGATTATAAACCATTTTGTCCAGGAAGCCAGGGAGAAGTTTACTTAACAGCACGGTGAGTTTGCCCTGGCCGGTGAGTACCAGCGTACGTTTTCGTTTGGCGATAGCGGTGGCAATAGCGGCTGCTACTGCTTCTGCGCTCATCAGTTTACCTTCATCCAGCGGGGTTTCGCTTTGTGCCTGCCCATGCGGATTGAGTGCGGTGTTACGTATATTCGAGGCCGTGAATCCGGGGCATACCCACATCACGTTAACGCCTGTATGTAAATTTTCGGTGCGCAGCGCTTCCAGGAAACCCTGCATGGCGAATTTGGAAGCGGAGTAGCCGGTACGTGCGGGCAAGCCCCTGTACCCGGCAATGGAAGATACTCCCACAATCGTTCCCTTGTTAGCCTGAATAGAGGGATATGCAAATTTGGTACAGTATACGGTTCCCCAGAAATTGATATCCATGAGCGATTTCAACACGCTTACATCCAGATCGCGGAACAGGGCGCGCATGGAAATGCCTGCATTGTTGATAAGGATATCTATTTTTCCGAATTGACTGATGGTACTTTCGATAAAGGCTTTACATTCGGCCTCTACACTAACATCTGCGACGAAAGTAAACAGCCGGGTGTTATTGACTTCCTGTTGCAGGTCATTGAGGGCAGCCTGCTTTCTGCCGCAAACAGCCACATGAGCACCATGTCCCAGTAATTCTGTTACAAGGGCTTTTCCAATTCCTGACGATCCGCCTGTGATGACAACCGTTTTATTCTGAAAGTACGTTTTCATGGGTATAATTTAGCTTCACAAAAATAGGTGAGTAACATCAATTTATTACAAGGCATTTACAGAAATGTAATGAACTATTTTTGGGTGGGTGGTGTTATAATACTTTGTGGTGCCCGGTTTGGGATATTTTTGAATAAAAATTTGGCAGGAATAAAAATATTCCTATTTTTGCAACCGCTTAACAGCAAAGGATCTCCTAGCTCAGTTGGTAGAGCAATACACTTTTAATGTATGGGTCTTGGGTTCGAGTCCCAAGGGGATCACTAGAAGATTATAAACCTCGCGCTGGTCGCGGGGTTTTGTTTTTTGCTCTATAATTTACTCTATAAAGATTGCATGAGGCGATTGGGTTTACGTTGCTTTACAAAGAGCTGAACTATCTTTACGAATTTACGATTTGTTATCCTCAAATTTTAAGATTAGAAATTTAGGGTAACAGTATTTTAAAATCCACATCTAATATACTATCGGAGTTCCTCCGATCTTTAGAAGCCGTTGTTGCCACTATAAACCTCTCTCGCAATGTATACGAATCATCGTTGCGCACTCTGGTTGATTTGACCAAAAAAAGTGTGCGAAATTTAGTTTCATGAACGTTAACAGAAATTTTGAAGATGCTTATTTTCCTTGAAAAGAAATGCAATTTTCTGAAAATAAAATACTATTGCCTGGAACATAACAGTACTTCCTTGTTAGTTATGTTTCTGCTATTGCAAATGCAATAGACTGTGAGCTGCTGTGACTTATACTTAAATGCCATTTGATAATACCAATTGAGTCAGATATCACTTTAACCTGCCCTGATAAGTATACAACTGGAATATTTTCCTGATTTCTAAGTATTTCAATATCAGTCAAGGCAATACCATCTTGCATTCCAGTACCCAGACACTTCAAAACAGCCTCTTTGGCGGCGAATCTCCCTGAAAGAAAGCTCAAATTGTTTGAATAATCAAAAATTTCTAATTCTAAATTTGTAAAAATTCTCTTTTGGATCGAGACATTTTTTTCCCATCCAAATAAGCTTGTCAATTTATGGTCAACAATATCAGTACCAATACCGACGATCATGAATTTAGATTTGAATAGGTGATTTCTTTTTTATGCGCATCAAATTCAACACGACCACCGTTGTTGTTTATAAGTAAACGAAACACTTCATATGCTTTTAGGATTGCATTTTCCCACTCTTTAGAAGTCCTAACCCTAACCTCAAAGTTTTCAGTCATTTCCTTAATAATCCTGAGAGTTGTTCTTGATACTTTTGACGCATTTTCAAAAAAGTCTTTTCTTTTTGCTTCATTAAAAATAACCATTGAGAGAGCCTCCTCAGTTATGGTTGCACGAGCCCCATCCTCAATTTCGTCAACCAGATCATCACTTTTCCTTTTTCTACGCATCATTACCCTTGCACATGGTGACCATCCTAGCAAAGTAGCGAACGAATAGTGGAAAATATCATGATACCGATAAAAGTCATTTTCATAGGAATTGTCATTTATTATATCGCCTAATTGCTTGGTATCATTTAGAATAACTCGTACCTCTCCTTTTCCTCCAATTCCTACTTCCTTGAAAGTTATCGAGAAGCGTCGAGGTATTTGCTCTAGCTCATCAAAAGCGGTGTCAAAAAAAAGTTTATTTTCCATGTTTTTTATTTTGCTCAATTAATTCATTTAACGCATGTCGGATACTGTCAAGTTCACTGTGTAGTCTAACTGTTTCCCTATTGCTGGATTTAGCAACGGAATCGGCTGTTAATTCTTGGGTTTTAAGCATTACGCCTTTTTCAATCCCGGTGGTAAATACGCTCCAATCAAAAATGAACTTTACAAAAATAACAACAAACAAACTCACAGAGGTAACCGCAATGTAGTTATTCGCTTTCTGATCCCTTTCCAACACACTGAGCCTTTTATCCATATCAGTATTGAAGTTATTAATTCTTTTGCTCAATTCATTGGGAGAGGCAAGCTCTCCTTGACTTAACGCTTCAATTGGTGCGTCCGGGATATGCATCTGTTGTCCATGACTTCCCTTGTAGTCTTGACTTTCGCTTAATTCCGCAAACCATATTGGAAAATATGCTTTTCCTCGGGTTAAAAATATACTCGACGGTCCCGCATTATAAACAGAAAATAATAGCTTGCCTTTAAAACCCGGATCGACATGGAATCCGGAAACATTTACCAGTCCCTTGAATTTGACGCCAGCTTTTATGGATATAAAAGCAATTTTATTCTTAGGCATTGTTATTACCTCTTTAGTCAATAAAAGCGCAAACTGGCCAGGTTTAATTTCGATTATATCATTATCCTTGAGCTTTTTTACTGCTTTCGGTGACGCATCTGTCTGAAAGACTTCATCCCCCAAAGACAATTCGTACGCTCCATTTGATATTCGATCGGCAGAATATTCAGTTATAATCGGTGATGCCGAGAGAATTTTTGAAAGTTCTTTGTTGCCAATAAAAGCCATAAATGTTTCCAGTTATATTGATTAATGTAGTAGTGCTTTTTTTAATTTGATATATTTTTATTTATATCCCATTTAGGAGGAAACCAAAAATCAATATGCTGTCTATTTTCTTTAAATATTTGCTTGATTTTTATTCTGTCACTATCGCCTTTAATTTCAGGATGCTTAACTCGAGCATATTTATCAACTTCGCAGAACAAATTTTGACAATCTATCAATTGAAGTCTACGTCCCCATAAATTTTTAAACTCCAGTCCTAAACGATCAAATTCTTTCTCTTGCCTATCTGTTACTAATTTTATTATATCTACATTATTTAAACCTGCAGTAGAGGTAAAACACTTGCTTATTCCACCTTTAGCTCCAGGCCCTGGTACAACAAACTCTGATTCCGGAAAATTTATAATCGGTGAATAATTAATGTCAACTAATAACTGATATGCAAGAAAATCACCGAGGCTTGGAAAGCTTTTTAATATTTCAAACGCCTCCTGCATTCTCTTTGTCGACATTAGCCTGTCAACTGTATTCTCTTTAATAATTAATTCAATTAACCTAAGATGATTTGAATGCTTCCTTTCTTGACCGAAATATGATTTCCCAGAAGGCATAATATAGGCTGCCGAATAGATTTTTTTTCCTGCCGTGAAATGTTTTGAAAGCAAATCGTCATATCTTTTGAAAGAATAATCTTCATAGGTAATTTCGCCGAATTTTGATTTTAATAATTCCCATGTTTCTATTTTGTTGAAGAGTTTAAACAAAAGAATTCTAAACAAGATTTCTACAGGAGAATTAGGCAATTCTTTATTATATATTACATTTTTGATTAGGTACTGACTTACCCTATCGGATGCACGATAAGCATTAGTAAATTTATATTGATTGATTATAGGATCGGTTGACCAAGGAAATCCTTTTCCTTTGAACCGATTGAAAAATACATCTTGTCGCAATGCGGCAAATTTCCAATAGCTATCATATACTACCGTAGTCTTTGCAGGAGCTAAAGACTGATAAATTGTAATCCCTGACACATTCTTATACGTGCTTTTTTCCATTCTAACTGCAATATGTTGAATTAAGATAATTTTGATAATATTAGTTTCGCATCGCTTTTAGTTATTTTAGGATCAAGCTGTTCAACTCCAATAAAACAGTTAAAACGCTCAAATTTCAAATTTGACTCCTGAGCAACAAATTTTCCGAGATTTATCAAACCCAACCAGTTTCCATATGCTCGCTGATATAAGTATTGTATAGCATAAAAGCTATTCAATATAAGGCCTCCTGATTCGGATTTATAAAAGGTTATATGCTGCAAGCATGGAAAACTCTGATAGGGACTATCAGTGTAATCCCTATTAGGATCGAAAGTTGAGGCTTGTAGTTTAGAACGTCGTACAGATGTATTTGAAAGTGAATTAATTATCATCTCAAGCTGATTTACTTGTTTGTCGTCATCATATCTAATTAGTCGTTCAAAATATATACCTTTATTATTCCGTCTGTCTACTTTTCTAATTCTAGGTAAACTACGTAAGTATAACTTATATAATTCGGAACGATTGTTTTTGCATAATTTATAAAGCGAGTCCGGAAATATGGTTTCAGAAACAGTTTCCACAGAATCCAAGTCCCGGCTATGCAAATCAGAATTTAGGTGTTGTCTAAATGTTTGAGATTCTCCAAAGTCTGTCATAGTGAGTACCAATGGAGTTATCTCTTTCCCTGAGCTTTCAATGATCTTAGTCATCGCTGTCAGCCATGTTTCAGAGAGATTTTTCCCTTCAATTATATATGGATTGTTCATTATGTTAAATTTCTAAGTGACGGTATTCTGCAAGACCAATATAGTTTTCCCTCTGAATTCTAATAAAATAACTGTTTCCATTTCCAGAGTGATGAACAGCAGTAATGCCAGGGTTGATCGCAATATAAGCTATGCCCAAGGTATTCTCTGCTACCCTTTTTAAGTACATATTATCTACTACTACTTCTTTCGGGAATACAATGTAATTGTTTACCTCTAGGTCAATGGTTGATAATATGCAGTGACAATCTATTACTCTAAAGAATGAGTTTTGGGATATCTCTGGAAAATGGTAGGATAGAAGCTTGCCGGGTGTCCATATCGAAAGTTTCTTACACATTTCCTCGCTAATCAAATTACTATAACGACAGTGTTTAACCAAAGTCTGATATCCTACTGCAAATAGAGAACTAATGATGTAAAATTGTATTGGTGACGAATTGTCAAAACTCCAGTTTCGCCTTTTAAACTCAACCTGAATTCCGCCGACTGGTATGAGGAGTGCAGCCGCAAAGGCATCAACTAATATTTCGTCCTCATCCTTAGGGTCTGAATTAGACCTATCTTCAGTTAAAATGTCAACTTTAAAACCATGATTAAATACAAAGTGGCCAAGCTCATGACCAGCCGTGTATACTCTTCTCGGGAACGGTCTTTTATTTGATATCAGTATAAAAGATGCATCACCTTTTTTTACATAAAAACCGTCCATGTTTATGTCTGAAAATCGAACAACTACGTTTAACTTCTCGCAAGTATCGAAAATATTAATTGGCTCAAAGTTGTTATACCCAAGTACTTTTCTAATCTTACCTGCCTTTTTAATTGCGTCCAAATAAAGTTGATTCATTCCATTATTTATTAGGTAAGATTTTTAGAATATCATATAATTTCTGCCTGTCTTCCTGACTCATTTTGCTCAATTCACGAGCTGCTATATGCAATTGTTCTTTTAAATTGTCTTCATTTTCCTCTTTCATTAGCAACCAATTAGTTGAGACTTTATACAGTTTAGAGAACTGTATAATCTCTTCTGCACTAACCTTGCGTCTTCCTGCTTCAATTTCTGAAATCGCAGGACGCTGTATGCCTAGAATTTTTGCCGCCGCTTCCTGTGACAATCCTGCCGTAGTTCTGGCTTCTTTTAATCGGTCTGCAATTTGTTCTCTCTCTTTCATATAATAATTACATTTCAACTTTTGCAATTTCTAAGATTTTCTGTGCTACTTCTTTTACAGACAATTGCCTTCTTTTCTCGCAAAAAATATAGCACTCATTAGGAATGACAACTTCTAAAGCAAGCTCGACTTCACAAATAGCTGTAAGTAAAACCTGACTTTTAATGAAATTACCTGGGAAAAAATCACTGTCGACCTTTTCAGGTATTTCTAACCTCTCGCAATAGTCCTTTAAAATTGTAACTAGTTGCTTCTCAACTATTTCTATTTGTAAAGTCATTATTATGTATGATTATCTTACAAAGATAGTAAGATTTTCTTACGAATAAAAATTTTCTTGTGAAATTTTCTATTTGCCAAGCTGTTTTTAAATTATTTTTTCTAATGCTTGCTTTGAACAAGTATTAGAAATAGCAGGGCAAAAATTTGGACGTCGATCAATAATACAATAACGGAGATTCCTCGGATCCAGATTATTTTTATTTGACAAGTAAGTGATTTCGTCTTTGTTTTTTAATTCCATGCTTCGCCGGAACCTGCAAGATGACCGGTTGTATCACAGCCGCCTTTCCGTTTACCTGCTTCGCCGTAAACTGCAAGATTACAGGTTGTATCACAACCTGCTTTTTTTGTGCTACCCCTCCGAAGTCGGGACGCTGGTTAACCCCTTTAGAATTTGATGGGGTAGAGGATAATTTTGAACTTTTAATTATTTTCGAATAGATAAGTTACCCCGATAATTTTAAAAGAGAAGTGTATGAGTGAAAATGTGCGCAATGAAAATGCCATGCCCCCGATGTTATTTTCTTTTGAACCAGACCAATTTTGGCAGCGCGTCAGATTAATAGTCCGGGAAGAATTGGCTGCAAAAGAAAAGACAGAACTCCCGAAACTGGTTTATGAAACCCCTGGTCTACTTTACAAGCCAGTCTATAAGATTGCCGAAGTGTGTGAGCTGTTTCAGGTAACCCGACAAACTGTATATGATTGGGTAAGGATTGGTAAGTTGAAGCGGTATAAAGTGAGATCGCGTGTTTTCTTTTTGAAGGACGAAATTTGGCAATTATTCCGCCATGAGGATAAGGCCGTGGATAATTGCTAATTAATGAAGTGGGCCGCTGCCGCGGGCTTGCGCTCTGTCCAGGATGATTTTTGCATCATTTGTCCGCTAATGGGCATTGTAAGAAAAATCATCCTGGTCAGAGCGTTCTTATTTAATCTTCCTTTAGGAATGTAAAATTTTGATCCAGTAAATGTTTTGGATGAACGTTTAAACCCCTTGCCAGTTCAAGAAAGGTGGTAAAATTAAAATCTTTTTTCCCGTTTTCAATATTACTGATATTGCCTTTAGTAACATCGCATCTTGACGCTAGTTCGTCCTGGCTTATCTGTGCCTCTTCTTCTCTGATTTTGCGCAGACGCTCACCTATTTCCTTTAATCTGTTTTCTGCATTGACTACTACATTTTCTGCGTGCTTGGAGAGGCCAGAATGTAGTGCAGCAATGCTCATGCCATAGGCGTGAGCTTGCTTGTAAGATCTACTCGGCCTCTCCAAGCGCGCGGGTAGAATACTGCAAGTAAGCCACGCCTATGGTATTTTACATATAGCCATTTGCGTTCGTTAGCTGCAATGTTCCCCTAACTACATTATCCTTCACATTAGCAATAGTCTTAGATAATCGGCCCAAAGGCCGAGAGGGGAATCGTATGGACAACAAGATCTATAGCCTTTTTACTCATTGTTTAAAAACAAAAAATGGTATGGAGAATTTATTAACCACTTTATCCAGTATTACGACCTATACTACCAAACACGGCTTTGCGGATGTCTGTTGGCATTCATTAAGCAGGATAATAGGCAGCAAAGATGCTGACATGTGGACCGTGAAAGAGCGGGATCATTTTATGATGTTTACGCAGTTTTTTATCAGGTGCGGAGAGGCAGTATTCACGGTAAGGGATGCACTGATCAGAGATGCCGTTACTGATCTTAACAGTAAACTGGTTACAGAATTGGTTGAGCCATTGGATTGGCTGGAAGAATTTAATTCGGCCTTGGAGTTTGACGAGTTAAATGAAACAATTGACGAGTACACTGAAATACTCCTCAACATAGAGAAACGAATGATAGAATCAGATGTGCTTGAATTTGCAGCTAGTCATTTTAAATCTTTCTTTCTCACTGTCTATGCGTTGAACATGGAAAAAAGAATAGATAGCATAAGAGATTTTCATCATAATTAAATCGTTACCCATGAATAAAAGTATCAAAGAGATGAATGTGTTATTTATGTTTCATGCTGAATTTATTAGGGTTGCTAAAAATTTCAGGGATAAGGTGTGTGAAGAATGCAATTACAGCACTCCTACATTTTATCGTAAGATGAGGGGGAAGGATAAGGTTATTGACGGGAAGATGGTCCCGGTTTTAAGTAACGCAGAAAAGGACAAGATCCGTGAGATAGGCGTGAGCATCAAGGAGGAGTTTATTTCTTTAATAACCGATCTCACAGTGAAAAAATAAGTTTTGAGTGAATGCAACATATATGGCAATGGCGCTTGATTTCTCTTGCGCCATTTTTTGAAGCTATTAGAACCGGAAAGGCCATGCAATGAAACCTCTCCGGTTTTTCTTTCTCAACAAGCCTTGGAATGATCGGTCGTATTTAGTAGGATAACGTCAGTTTGGTGCCTGTTTTCCCAAATTTCCTTTATTTTCCTGCCAGCTTCCTCCGGACTAATACGGATATATTTATAGAAATCCAGTAAACTCTTATGACCACTGATTTTCATAATCAGCTCTACCGGTGTTCCTGCCAGAAATTCATTAGTACAGAAAGACCGGCGACATGTATGGGACGTGATCCAGCCATATTTGGGCTTTAGGACTTCAATATCCTTATTCCCCTTTTTATAAGAGAACTTCACAGTTTCGCAAATGCCCGCCAGACGGCCAATCTCTTTAATATTAACGTTGAAATCCGGATTGTTCACAATTGGGATTACTTTTTTGAAGCGGTTTATGAGTATATCATTAGCCACATTCATTAAAGGGATTACCACCCAATGATCCGATTTTTCCTGTTTTTTATGCAGCATACCGGCACGTATATCTTCCGGTTTGATATTGGAGAAGTCTGAAAACCTAAGGCCGGTAAGGCAGCCCAGTACAAATAAATCCCGGTATGGCAGGAGGGAGGGGAAATCTGTCAGATCGGTGTTATATATCTGGTTTATTTCTTTCCATGAAAGATATATTGCGTCTGATTCTTCATTCAGTATCTTAAAATCTGATAAATCAATAGGAGGAATGATTTTACGGCGTATTCTATCCCGGATGAATATGCGTAGCTGCTTAATAGTTTTGCCCACTGTTGCGGTCTTAAGCCCCTTTATAACAGTTTTTCTTCTGCGTTGGGTATACTCAAATGTCAAGAAGTCAACTAACCCTTCATAGAAGTTAAAATCAAGGCAGTTAAAAGTAATCACGGCTTTACGGTGATCCTGGAAGGATTGGAGGTGGCCCTTCATGTTTTTGTAAACCCGGAGCATGCCAGGTGTAACCTTGTTGGCTTTGCACTTAATGTAATCATCTATTTGAAAGTAAAAATCCAGATTAGTCTCTGGTTGCCGGGTCGCAGCCTCTTTGGCTTTAGGAGCAAGGGCTTCTGGGTCGAGGTCTGGTTTAAATGACTGCTTGAGAAAAGAAATAAGATCCTTTACTTTTTCTTTCATGGCATAAGTCAGCATGTCCTGCGCAATGCGTATACAGGTTTGCAGGCGTTGGTTGAGGTCTGCTACATTCCCGTAATTTTCGGGTAGGCTATCATCGATACGTAGCTTCTTGCGGTTCCAGAATCCGGGCGGAATAGATATTCCGGTGTTTAGCAGAGTGCGCTTGTCAATGGAATAACAGTATTGAAGGAAAATAATGCTGGTGCCGTCTTTGCGCATGTCCTTTTTGGTGCAAACGGGCTTAATGGGTAACATCATACTCTATAATTTACTCTATAAAAACTATGTCGGCTCTTGTAAAGGTAATTCCCTTAACGCCTATACGGAGTTATAGAATATTGAAAATCATAGAGTTATTGTAGTATTGTGTCGTCATCTGTAAAGATGAATTTCACACCGGAAATCCCAAGGGGATCACTGGAGAAACTTGAAACCTGCGCGCCGCGCGGGTTTTTTGTTTTTGGTCTATTTACAGGCAGATTAAAGCGGACGTTATTAAGATTGTAGAGAATGAAATGGAGCGTATCAAAAATGACCCCAATTTACAGCATTTGATACAGGAGAGGTAATATGGAGAGTGAGAGGACAAACAAGTATCATTTTTAGTAAAACGTAAATATCTCTCATTTCTCATTCCAAATCATTTATAGGTCAATCGCTTTTAGTATTTTTGTTTTAATGAGGTCCCCCCATTTGTCGGGTCAGTGTGAGATAGAGAAAGCCGGGCTATTGAGGTCCCCCCATTTGTCGGGTCAGTGTGAGATAGAGAAAGCCGGGCTATCTAAAGATACAAAACTGATGGGAAAAAGATGTCTTTTCTGATGCCGTTGGTTTATATTCTACTGCCGCAAAAGACGTCTTTTTATCATCAGGATTTATTTTTATTTCTACCATCTCAATATTCGTTCTGTTTGCAATTGGCTACAAACTGAGCAGGTGTTAGCTCGTTTAATGAGCTATGTGGTCTAAAGGTATTATACTCTTGTACCCAGTTGCTAATTTTCTCATAGGCATCATCCAAGGATAAGAACCAGTTTACGTTTAAGCACTCATCCCTGAATGAACCGTTGAAGGATTCTATGAATGGGTTGTCTGTAGGTTTACCTGGTCTAGAATAGTCCAGCACAACCTTGTTTTCATATGCCCATCGATCAAAATCCTTCGAGATAAATTCACTTCCATTATCGACTTGTATCCGTTTTGGGACGGTGCCATTCTCCCGCTTAAGAGTTTCCAGAGCCTCCACTACATCTATCCCCTTGATGGATTTCCCGACCCGGATCGCATGGCAGTAGCGACTAAAATTATCGACTATAGTTAACGACCTGAATTTACGTCCGTCGAAGAGAGCATCGGCTACGAAATCCATGCTCCAACATTGGTGTAAATTAGTGATATTGGGTCTTTCCAGACGGTGTGCCGCTGATTTATTCCTTCGTGGTCTTTTGCTGCGTAGGTTAAGCCCTTCTTCTTTGTAGATCCTATGAATCCTTTTATGATTGTCCTTAAACCCCTCTCTGCGTAACAGTATGTAAATCCGCCACATCCCATATCTGACCCTCGCCTCTGAAATCTCGCGCATTCGTTGGCGAAGGTGCCGATCTTCTCGGCGGCGCGAACGGTAATGCCAATTGGACCAGGGCATGCAAACTACGCGGCAGGCTCTTCGAAGGGATACCTGGTAGTCGGCAGTTAAATGGGTTACCAACTGCCGTAGTTGACGGGTTTTCAAAGATTTTTTTTTAGCACATCCTGCAACATCTGTTTGTCCAGGCTTAAATCTGCGACAATCTGCTTCAGCTTCGCATTTTCGTCCTGAAGTTGCTTCAGTTGCCTTAGCTCACTCATTCCAAGTCCTCCATACTTTTTCTTCCAGTTGTAAAAAGTAGCTTCGCTGACACCCATTTGCCGGCATACTTCTTGGACCTTTACACCACTGTCCGCCTGCTTAAGCGCAAACACAATCTGGCTTTCGGTAAATTTTGTTTTTTTCATGAGCAATTTTTCATGTTTAAATTATGAATTATTGCCCGATTTCTCTACTTTTCAATGGCCCGATTTATTGGGGGGAGGTCAGTGGCCAGGTAGATAAAAGCACTGTCGACCTCTACCCCTGGATAACTAATAATAGCGATATTGATATTATCTGCAAATTTTTTACTGGAATCTGCCAAAGGGCTGTCATCTCTTGCCGTCATAGTAACATGGGGGTTATCGGTTATTCTCCAATACCGCCATTTTTCCGGAAGAGCTATATAGTAATTGTTAGTGGTATCCTTGTACGGGTAAAGGAGCTGTGCATGGGTAACAACTTGTAGAAGCAGTAAACTGCAAAGGAAAAAATATCTCATAAGTATTAAATGCTAGCGTTCTGGAAGACACAAATATATATAATTCGATGTTACCTTTTTGTGCCAGCAATTATTCCCGGCATTTAAAAATGGGCTGGTTATGCTTTCATTTTACTTTGTTTTTTAAACCAATAATATTGAGATCTTCCATCTTCTCCCTTAGGTCCAATAATAGCAAACATTGAATCGTTCTCATTGTAGGGCGAGAAGTCTATAACGACAGGTGTGTTTTTAAATTGTAATTTGCCTGAGCTTTCAAATCCACATGTTCCTGCATCCCAAAGACCAACAGTATCTTCTATAAAAGGAACTGATCTATTAGTGTGGAACGTAGAATCAGGCTGAAAGATAATTACCAGCCCTGCGAAGTGCGTTGAATCATTTGATTTTTGACGCAATGCGTCATTTGATGCGTTATACAAATACTTTCCTACCTGATTAATGTGACATTTCTTTCTTGCCTCAACTTCGCTTAATCCACAAGAATAAATACTTATACTTATTATTAAAAAAAGCTTTGAATATTTCATTGCAAAGGTTTACTGACTTATTAGAATAGTAGGCTAAATGTCTGGCTTATATTGCCAATAGAGTTGCTTTTTAGGATCTCGCACAACCAGTAGGCGATTACCTTACTGCTCCTTAAAATTTTCTACAACAAACAGGTCGATTTCAGGGTAGGTGGTGGCCTGATCATTGATTATCTGCTTTACGCTTTTCCAGTCCAACTTACCAAGTCCAGCGCCGATTTTTGGTAGGGCGATCTGTTTTACCTTGTTCTCTGCTGCCAGCTGCAGCATTCTGCCGATGGCAGCATCGACAGCGGAGATTTCTGCTTTGGTGGTCCAGGATTTTTGGGTGCCCAGGTTAAACACAAAGCCTTCCCCATAGTCATACATAAAGACTTCTCCCAGGGTGAAGGCGCCACTTCTGCACAGTTTTTTATATTGAAGGTACATGGCGGGGAATTTCTCTTTGAACTGTACAGCGATGCCTTTGCCCATCGCGCCGGCGCAGTTGCAGCCGTGTGCGTAATTGTTAACACCGGGAATGCCAAATATGTTTCCTTCGTTGATATAGGTTACCATTATTTAAATATAGACTAATTGTTATTTAATATATTGCAATAATATAGAAAAGTGCTACGCATTCAATATGCGTATAGGGTAACTACAAAATAATTTCAGATGAATGGTATGCAGGGTATATTAATGAAGACATTTGTGCTATTGCTGATTTGCTGGTATCAGCCTGTCTCCGGTCAAACTGGTAGAGATGGACATATAAAAACAGATAAGATCGTGGGGTATGTTTTCCAGAAAAGCAGGCAGTAGCTAAATATATTTACGAAGAGGCCCGGTCAAGGTTTACACCAACCCGCCAGGAAGTCATCGATGCAGAAGCCATCATTACCCGGGAATTAAAAAAATGAATGATTCTGTAGGATTGAAAGTTCCGGATATTGGCACTATTTACCGCAATTTAGATGGTTATGTAAGACAGTATGTTGGCTTTATTGACAGGACAGGAGCTAAGGTCATCTGGGTGAATTTTTTAAAAGCCGGAAGGGGATATGAAGAAAGACTGGAGAAGTATGTGATTGAGGTCTCAGATGGCGGCACCAGCTATTGGAATGTGAAAGTGCATCTCACGGAAGTGGGGCTATTCGGGTTAAGGATTAATGGCAGGGGATAACATTTCTATCTTTATCTGGCCTGTCCAGGTTTTGCATTTTAACCGAAAGTACCTTACTACTGTTTGTGAGGACTCGTTAGATCAATTTATGACTTAAGTATCTTGTTCACAAAATGGCACAAAGGTGTGAGTACTGAAGATAGAATGAGTTCTACCTTTGGTGAGTATTTTAGAATTTAACCCGGCCCTATAACCCATTTTAACCCGAATTATTCCTGTGCAGACTGTTGGATCAAGGCTAAAAGGTATCAATTCAAAATATCTATTGAGTCATATTAATTATTTAATTTCCCCACATGCTTTATTTGTTAGTTGTAGGTGTGATTGTGTTATTCCGTTTTTATGCGATATCAGGAGCGGATGGCATGATGGTGCACTGTTAGGTTTTGTAGGTTATCACAATGGCTAAAATTTATAAGCTAGCAAATAAGTAATCCGGAAATTTAACAGTAAATGATTTTAAATAAACTATGTTTAGAGAGAAAATATTTTATGCCTTAATGGTTGTTTCCCCATTATTTTGTGTGAAAAGTGTGGCTCAATCTTCAATAGCACCACCTCCCAATTTATTACCAACCATAACCGCTCCTTCACCAGAGGCATCCGCATTTGCCAGGTACGGTAATTATGAGCCCAACCTGTTTAATGGTACTGTGGATGTTTCAATACCGTTATACGAAATTAAAGTAGGGCAACTTAGAGTTCCGATAAGTATTAGTTATAACACTTCCGGCATAAGGGTTACCGATGTGCCGACCTATATTGGATTGGGCTGGAGTTTGAATGCCGGAGGAGTAATCACGAGGAAAGTCATGGGAGGATTGCCGGACGAATATAGCATAAGCCCTTCCAATGCCGGCTATTTTGGCTACTTAAATGGCGGAACAACAAGAAGGCTATACAACGGCAGTTTTGACGTGGGATCTGAGGCTGGTTTGGAGTATTTGAAAGATGTGGCCGACAGACATAGAATTGATGCGGAACCAGACATTTTTTCTTATAATATTCCTGGTAAAAGTGGCAAATTCGTATTTAGCCAAGAAGATAGCCTTAAGCCTGTTTTTATACCTTACCAGCCTTTGAAGGTTTTATATACACCTGGCCAGGGGACAGCTAATATGACTATGGGCATTACAGATGAATCTGGCATTAATTATCAATTCGATAAGTCTGAGACTTCACAGTATTCACAACAAGTCCTTGGTACTATATCTTACAAGCCTGCGCATAGCGCGGGTTTTTGTTTTTAGCCGAGTTCGATTGTATAACCTCTTTACAACCTATGTATTTATCATTTAACCAGGTGCAATTTTCCTGCGTAGTGGCTCATAGTGCCCCATATCTTTTCAAATCCTGTCAGCAATTTTTTGTTCACACCATTCAGTCCTTCCAGTTCTGTATTGGTGATTAATAACATGCCATAACCTTTGGTGGGGCTAAAGAAAAGGAAAGCAGTAACTCCTCCATCGCTGCCACTATGCCCGATGATACCATTTTTTTTCATGGCATAGAACACACCAATATTAGGCTCTCCTGGATCTATATTCTTTGGATTATAAGCAGTTGAAAATGCAGGTTGTAACATGGTGGTGTAGGAGGCAGCAGTAAGAATTTTTCCTTTTCCTTCCTGCCCTGCAATATTTTCTTTCAGAAAAAGACTCAGCTCATGACAAGAAGTGGTAAGCCCGCCATCTGGATAAGTAACGGAACTGTATTTTGGATAAGAGACTTTGAGGCCGGTGTATAAGGTTGCCAGCTTTGCCTGGTCTGCGGTGGCGGTAGACCAGGTGGTATGTGTCATCTGCAATGGCTGCAGAATGTATTGTTGTGTGTACTGAGCGAAGGAAATACCTGATTTAAGTTCTATCAGCCAGGCCGCCAGATCAGAACCGATATTGGAGTACTCATATCTTTTACCTGGTGCGGCTTTATCAAAATTATTATTTGAATAATAAGTGCCGGACGCGCTTAAATAATCCTGGAGAAATGCGCCTAAAGTAGTGTCTTGGCCTTTTGCACCATAACCTTTTGATTTCAGTAGACTATAGATGGGATTGTCTTCCTGCAAGGGGGTATTGTATAAGTATGTCTTTTTGTATGCAACAGGGTTATCTGTTATCCCTGAAGTGTGCGTAACGAGTTGTTTTAACGTGATGGGTATTTTAGGCGCGTACGGATGTTGTACTTTAAAAGGTAAAATACTGTTGATGTCAGTGTCCAGTGTAAACAGGCCTTGTTCGATAGCTTTCATCACTGCCATTCCAATAAATAGTTTGCTGATAGAAGCAATCGGTTGTACCGTAGTAGTGGTGTAAGGAATGTTTTTTTCAAGGTCAGCGAATCCGAACGCATGTTCGTATAAAATGCTATCACTGTTTACAATAGATACGCTGAATCCCGGAAAACCGTTTTGCTGGTATTGTGTAGTGAGCGCGGCTGTTAGCGAATCAGCTGCTAACTGTCCCCTGACAGGATCAGCATTACAGATAAACAAAAGAAGGAGAAAGAGTTTTCCGACGATTTTTTCAACAGAATCCTGGTGTATACCTTTCATATTTAGAATATATTTCTTACCATAAAGAAAGGTTATTTTAATGAGAACTTTTTTAGGAAAATGAGGTTGGCCGAATGCCTGCGATTACTGTATATTTTACAAAAGTACGAATGTACAGTTAGGCTATTTCGGCCAATTTTCGTAAATCAAAGACAAAAAGGTTCGGGTTTTGTACCATAGGGATCACTGGAAGATTGAAAGCCTTCAAGTCGCAAGATTTGAAGGCTTTCTCTAATTTAATTTATTTGTTTTCAATTGATAAGGAGTTCAAGTACCATAGGGGCCGATTTCTTAGTCGTTAGGTTGCACAGTTCCTCGGTTTAATGTTACCAACGATTTGTTTTAATACCACACAATTATCAAACAATAAAGCATGCAGTTTATGCAAACGACTAGTTTTGCTCAGCGAAGAATCTATTCTTAATATAAGTATTATTTATGGCTAAAAATATTAAACAAACTTCAATTCCAGATGAAATAATAATGGATAAAATCTATTTTATCAGAGGACAGAAAATTATGTTAGACCGTGACCTCGCTGAACTTTATGGTGTTGAAACTAAAAGATTGAAAGAGGCTGTAAGAAGAAATATAAGTCGGTTTCCTGAGGATTTTATGTTTGAAATGAACAAAGAAGAGTTTGAGAATTGGAGGACGCAATTTGCGTCCTCTAAAGAAGAGTTTAAGGGACTTCGCTAGGCACCTTTTTGCTTTAGTGAGCAAGGTGTGACTATGCTTTCCTGTGTTTTGAACAGTGAGAGAGCCATAGCTGTAAATATCCAGATAATACGGATATTTCATCGGATGCGGGAGATGATTTCACCTCACAAGGACATTTTATTGAAGGTGGAGTAACTTGAAAATAAAGTTAGTAACCATGGAGAAGATATAAGATTGATCTTCGATTACCTTAAACAGTTACTGAGTCCTGTATCTGCTCCCCGTGACATGATAGGATTTAAGGTGCATAAGGGTAGTATGTTGAACTTTAGGTAGTCGTGCTACAAGTATGCAACAGAAATTTTTACATGCTAAAGGAAGAAATTGTAATATTTCCAATCTGTCTGCAAAATCAGAAGCATCATTCGCTCCGTTATCTAGCTCACCTTTCTCTAAAGGATAGCCAGTGTTACCGACAATCAAAACACGTGTTGATCATTACAGGAACGGAAGGCACGCACAATGGTATCGCTGATATTTTGGGCGATCTGTCCGGTAGTATCGAAGCGGGGGTTGAAGATGGTGACATCAAAACCAATGATCCTGCCGGTACGTAGAAGTTGGTGAATAAAATATTCTGACTGCTTAAAATCAAGGCCGCCGGGCAGGCGATACTCTACTGCGGGGTTCAACTCATCAGCCAATACGTCGGTATCAAAATGGATCCAATAACCATCCAGGCCGGGATTAAGGTCTGCTATTGCAGCAGCTGTAACTTGTTCTATTCCCTCCTTTTCTATGTTTTCCAGGTCATAACGAATGATAGTAGTTTCGCGGATATCCTGCGAGCCGTATTTTTTTGTCTCCTCCCAATCCCGCTGACCTATATGAATCACGTGATCATCCTGCACATAGGGCTTTGAGTTGTTGATGTTGGTAAGTATATCCGGTCCCCGGCCGGTAACAATCGCCAGGTCCATATCCGCCACTTCGCCGGTTACTGATTTTTCGGGTTCGTAGAAGTCGGCATGTGCGTCTATAAAGATCAGCCCATATTTACCACGGGCTTTAAGACCTGACATGATACCCAGGAGGATGCTGCAATCGCCGCCCAATATCAGCGGGAAGCGGTCTTTATCCAGCAGTAAATTGACGGCTTTTCCCAGCTCGATAGAGAACTCGCGTAGCGGCACCGGGTTGAGACAGTGGGTGTCTGGGTCTCTTTTATCACTGTACTGCGCGTTGAGGGTAGCCAGGTGCAGCACCGGCTGTTCGGGCTGCAGCCGGTCGAGGCCGGCTCCCAGCAGGGCAGCTGCCAGGTCCTGCACGCCATTCGTGCGGAGCCCCAATATGGAAGGTGCCGCCAGGATCTGTATGTTGAGATTTTGTGTACTCATATACGGAATACCAGGGCACAAAATCTATTCCAGATCAGCTGCCCACTACCAGGGTATTGCTCCTGTTTCGGGATTATTTTCCTCACTGAAAAATTTCCCAGTAGGGCCATCATTGTCAATCAGCGCATATTTTACGATCCGTTTTCCGGCGTCTTTAACCGTTCCGGGTCCACGATGTCCATTAAAATCTGTTTTTGTAAATCCAGGGCAAACGGCATTTATTTTGAAAGGAGAATTTTTAAACTCGTATGCTAAAACCACCGTGTACATATTCAAGGCTGATTTGAAAGAAAGATATACAGCGCCTTTGTAGTCGTAATATTTATATGTTGGGTCACTGTGGAGGGTAATTGAACCCTGACTTGAACTTACATTTACAATGCGGGGTGCTGACGACTCTTTCAATAAATCAATAAATGCCTGCGTAACCCGCACTGCGCCGTAGATATTTGCGTCATAAACTGCCTTAAACTGGTCAATCGTTGAATCAAGTGCCGTTTGTGGGGAACCACCATAAATACCCCATTATTAATAAGTATGTACAACACGTTTGTTTTTTTACCTATTTCTTTACGGGCTTTAATTACTGATTCATCGTCTGTAATGTCAAGCTGAATAGCTTCTGCATTGTTTAATCCCTTTGCTTTTAGTTTACCAACGGCTTCAACGCCGTTTTCTAAACTACGACTGCCGAGGTAAACATACATTCCTTCCTGAGCAAGTTGCTGTGCAACTTCAAAGCCAATGCTTTTGTTGGCTCCTGTTACTAATGCAAATTTCATGTTGTATGAATTTTATAAAGCAAAAGTAGAGGGGCCAAAATAGCGGGGATGGACAAATCTGTTTATTCTCCCGATAAATCTTGCCTGGGTAAAAATTCACTGGCGCTTTTTCCTGTACTTTTTTTGAAGAGCCTTGAAAAATAATCGGGCTCATTAAAACCCAATTCGTAGGCCAATTCTTTGATGGAAATATTAGAATACCGCAATTTTCTATGAGCTTCCGCCATCAGGCGGTTAATAAAATAGTCTTTGGGCGATGTGCCGGCGTATTCTTTTACAATCCGGTATAAACTGTTGGTAGATAAAGCTAATTTTTCTGCTATTGCGTTGATAGAAGGTTGCTCTGTAAGAGATGTTTCCACAACTAATTTGAATTCAATAAACTTTGAAAGGTTTGCATTTAAGATATTGGCGTGTTCTTTATTTTTGAAATAGGCGCTGTTTAATTCTGATAGCAATAAGTTCAAATAAGCTAATATTATTTCAGTATCGGTTTCATATTTATCTAAGTAAAGTATCTCATTTAAAATCCCAAAAACCTTTATTACTCTTTCTTTTGCAGCACTGTCAAGAGCTATGGTCGGTGCATTTAAAGGGTTGACTAAAAAAGGAAATTGTTGTGGCAACAAGACCAATGTATTTTCATCAAACAGTAATTTGAAATATTTGAGATTGTCTGTTTTAGCGGGTGGCGTCAAAATTTGATAGGGCATTGCAAAAAGCAGGTGCCCGTCAGTAAGCGTAAAGTCTTGTAAGTCTATATTGTATGTAATGGAACCGCTTTCAATTAATACAATAAAATAAGAAGATAATCTGCGGGGTTGCAGCAATTTTTTTTGAGGGTCAACTGATTGATAAGGATTGTCGTTTGATCGAATCTTTATCCCCAGCTCATCATGCTGTAAGCCTTCATATTTCCCTTTTTGTTCCTGCATATTATTGATCAAATTTTGTAAGGTGTTGTTATACGATGACCGATAAGCTGCTTGTTATAAGAATATGGTAAGTCCGCGCCGCAAAAAATATTAACGCCGTTTTAAGGTTTGCTACCGGATGACGCAAAGAGATTTTGTAAGAAAGCTCATAATCCTCCGCGGGAGAAAAATCTTTATATCCACCTGCCTCAAGCATGGCTGATCTTTTGATCATTAAGGTTGAATTGATGTATTGTGAAATACCAATTCAGGAGATATATTCTTATCTCCAGCCATCACATTTAAGTTTCCGGTCTGCTTGCCGGATTCATCAATAGTTACGGCTTGCCCTCCGCATAATGCGATTTCAGGATTCGAATCTAAAAAACTGGTTTGCGCTTCGAGCCGGTCAGGCATGGCTATATCATCACAATCCAGAATTGCAATGTATTGTCCTCTGGCCTCTTCAATCCCACGGTTACGGGTGAAAGTAAGACCTTTATTGCCATCATTGTGAACTAAACGAATTCGGGGATCGGTAAATTTACCAACTATGTCAAATGTACGATCCGTAGAGCCGTCATTAACAATTAATAGCTCAAAATCAGTAAAGCTCTGATCAAGGACACTTTGTATGGACTTTTCAATATAAGCTTCACCGTTATAGGCGGCCATAAAAACAGTAACTAAGGGCGGATTTTATATTGTTATCCATGTAGACGTCGGTGTCAAGCGGATTTGTCTTAATTTTTTCTCCGTAGAGATCTACTTGTGTCGCCATTTTTCTTTCGCGTATAAGGTATAAAAATGTAGATTTCTTAAAGGCTTACGCAGCTACTCAAATGACGCACTTCTTTCAATACTCCCTATAATACTGATACTACTACCTTTGGCCAGCTCAGGACTTACTTTTCCAATTTTTTGAGCAATAAATCTGAACGAGAGTATGTTGACCTGGTGCGTTGGACTATCAAAAGTTGACTTAGATACCACATGACGCCCCTCAGAATGAATGCTGATCGTATCCGGCATATGCTCCTCATAGGTAGTAATATTGGGCTCCTCCTGTTTTTTACTTTCAGGGTTCTCGCGATGGCCAGGTAATTTACGCCGGTCAGCTCTTTCCAGGTTATTTCATAATCCTTATTTAGATTTCCCTTTTCTGTATAACTGATGTTTTGACCATTTACCAGGTCAAGGGCATCCACCTCAGCCAGGAATGATTTTTTACCATCCGGAAGCGCTATTTCAAAATTGAATTGATTGTTTTTTGGATTAGCACTATCCTTTAAATAATAAGTGCTGGATGTGTAATAGAGTCCTTGTCTGACCGTGTACTTTACTTCCGCCCCGTTCACATAAATTTTGATAGAATCGTTTTTAATGGTCTTCCCTTCTTCATCGGACAAAATGACCACCACCTGGTTTTCGATCTTGCTATGTAAACGTTGCGTGATATTGATTTCTGCGCGGATGAGCGAGAGGCTGGCTACAGGGCCTTTAGACAATTTTGATTCATCACACGACAGTGCAACGATCAGCATGCAGAAGATAGGAAATAGTTTTTTCAATTTTGCCATGATTGTACGGTGTTATCATCTGTCGTGAGATGTCTGTCTGGGTGAATGTTTTGTTGATTCAATCTTCCTTCTCAATGGGGACAAATCCGTTCCCCCTTTTCACTTTTGATGCTATCAACACTTTCATAGGCAAAACCGAGAAAGTGCTCCCGGCCGGTGATGTATACTACCGTACCTGGTCCGGGATCAGGGTTGGTGCTGCATTTATAACCATCTTCTGTATTGGCAGCGGCATACACCCAGAATTTCTCCCTGCTCCCGTTCGGGAATTGCATATTCCAATACCGGTGATAGTAATATTTTCCTCTTACAGCACCATTGCTGGTAACCACCGCTGTGATATGAACTTTTTTCCCGGGTAACAGGTAGATACCCGTGCAAACAAATTTATCCCATGCTCTCCAACAGAGAAACACTCCGAATGCCAGCATCGGTAGTGCAAAAATCTTATAAAAAAGTGGCTCGTGGTTGTTAGTAAGCTCCTTGCGAAGTGTCGCCAGGGTTAAACGGAAAACCCGGATAATAGCGATAACGAGAACCAGCAGCAACATGATTTCGATAGCAATAATAAGGGCCAAAGGCTTGTGCCACAGTATGGCGGCTGGCCAGAGCAGGTCTTCGGTCATAAAAAGCGACACGAATATTAATACACCTGCCCAGATCATGGAGAATTTAAATGCGGGCTTGTAAATAGAGACCATGCAAAGTATGACTGTAATCAGCAGGTAACCGGTGGCGACTGCCGGCAGTCGCATTCTTTTATCAATAAACGGCAGCGCACTGACCACCAGATATAACAATACCCCGGTTAGCACTGGTAGTATCGCCGCAAGCACATACATTAGTTTTTTACCGGTTTCTTTCTTCATTGATTAACGGCACTGGTTTTTATTTTCATCTCCGACTGCATATACAGCAGGTATAGCACTTTTTGTACGACATGCCTTAACCATTGAATCTTTTTTGATGGCAATTTGAAATTACTTTGAAAGTAGTATTTTTTGTGGTAATCCAATATGGTAGTTTAGATTAATTATGGAATGACCTGAAATTTTTTTTAATGAAGGTAGGGACGAACGGCTGTTTTGATACTTTATTAGTGAGTAGTGTCTAATTACAGTACTAAAAATGAATGTTGAATCAATAAACATATATATGAGACATCTATTGGTTGCAGTTTTCCTGCTTTTACTATCCCATCTTGCCAGTGCGCAAATCGAGAACCCCGTAAAATGGACATTTAGTGCAAAGAAAATCGATGAAAAGCGAATCGAACTGCAAATGACAGCGAATATTGATGTACGCTGGCATATCTATGCTCAGGAAACCGGAGAAGGCCCCATTCCTACTTCATTCCGGTTTAATAAGAATCCGTTGGTTACGTTCGTGGGAAAAGTTGAGGAATCCGGAACTTTGAAGAAAGCTTATGACGATAATTTTAAAACAGAATTGAAGTACTATGAGAGAAAAGTTAATTTTATTCAGCAGATAATGCTAAAGGGGAAGGCCGCCACTAAGATTAAAGGATGCGTGGAATTTATGGCCTGTGACGACCACCAATGTTTGCCGTCAAAAGTAGTGGAGTTTTCACTTAGTGTTGGCGGAAAGTAGTGCTGTGATCACTGGACTTTAGAAAAACCCGTCTCTACTCAGTAGAAACGGGTTTTTGTTTTTAACCTATAGTTCTTTCTATAGAAGCAGGAGAGCTCTCACGGTAATTCTTGCCGATAGGAAACCTTATCCACAATCAGCCATTTCCCGTCTAACTTTATCAGGTTAAACCGGTCAATGAACCGAAAGGTGGCAAAAGTCAATTGCACGTGGGCTGAGCCAGTGTCTCCGTCCCAGGTAAATGAAATGAGTTCGGGTTGGCATTCCTGTATTGTTGCCTGGGCAACGAGGTCCAGGTATTGTGGCAGCGCCCACTGAACCAACTTTCCATCTATGACGGTCCTGATGTTGGCATCAGGGTGAAACGCCGCCCGGATCCTTTCGATATCCAGTACCGGACGTCCTTGAAGATAATCATTAAGTGTAAGTAGGATCAATTGCTTTTCCTCTTCTACAGTAACCTGGCTTGTTTGGGTTTCCATTTTTTTTGCCACAAATTATTTGTTTTTCCTCATAAATACATGCCGGAAATAAATCGCTATGTTAGCTTTATTTTACCACCTCACTCACCAAAATGACAGGAACGACATTGGTGTAGTTTATAAAATCTGCACGAATCGCATCCCTGTTTGGAGCAATAGCCGCCTGATATTCACTCAGGCTTTTTACATAGAATGTACCAATAGCCATAAAGGGTAAAGGTTGGTTAGGAATACCGCTGGAAAGCCCTTTTTCAATAGTATATTTAACCAGGTTTACCCCTAAAAAACCAGCCACCATGGGCATATGCTTAGTTTCATAATACTCCATATTGAAAGTTTTACCCTCGGCATATGGATACATGACGGATATCTTTATTAAGCCTTTTTCAGTAACAGTAATGTCGTGATTTTGGGATTTTCCAGATGGCATATCTTGACTAAATGAAACAAAACAAGTGGTTAAAAGAAAAAACGATAAAATTAGTTTAAACTTCATGATCAGTTAACTTTAAGTTACAAACAGGAACAGAACTATCATGATCAATTTACGATTTTTGTTGATGTGGATATAGTTTTTTGGTTTAAGACTGGAAAAAATCCCGCTACTCAAATGCATTTTTATAGCTTGATTTTTTGACTATTTTTACATTTCAACTAAAATCGGGGTGCAAACTTGTCGCGGAAATCTTTTAATAATGAGTATCAGCTTTTGCGGGGCTTGACTTTGGGGGATACATTGCATTATTCTTATATCTTTAAAGAGTATTATAATGCCCTTTGCCATTACGCCGAATCTATCATCGGCGAGCCTGGGCATGCAGAAGATATTGTGCAGGACGTTTTTGAAAAATTATGGCAGAAGCCATATGCCTTCGAGGATCTCCGGCATCTGAAGGATTTTCTGTACAAGGCTACACGTAATGCAGCCCTTAATTTCCTGAAAGGGGCACAGCATAGCAAGGAACGCCAGGCTAAATTCCTTCACGAGCAGGAAAAGGTCGCCACAGGCGAGGACCTGGACATCATCCGCATGGAGGTGTTCAGGGTAATTTACCGCGAGATCAGCAACCTGCCCGAACAATGCGGGAAGATCGTCCGTATGAGTTACATCGACGGACTGAAGAACGAACAGATCGCCGAAATCCTTTCTATTTCACTCCAAACGGTTAAAAACCAGAAAACCAGGGGCATGAAGCTGCTGAGAATGCGCGTGTCGCCGGCTGTAGTAGCCTTATTTTTGTCGTTTTCCCTCCACTCATAATTTTTTTTCGATTCTTTTAGTACGATCGGAATACCATGTTGTAATAAGATAAACACATCAGACATGGGGTCTTCTTTAAACGATCCATTCATCATAGCTGCGCTTATTTCCCGTTCGCAACAGGGCACGCTTACGGCCGACGAGCAGGATCAGCTGGATGCGTGGATCGCTGCCAGCGACGAAAACCGGCAGTTATGGATGGAATTGAACAATACTGACATACAACAGCAAAATGTGCGGGCCATGGCCCCGGTTCGATGAAACCGCTGCGATGGAGCGTTTTCTTTCCAACAAACCTGCAAAATCAAATATACGCCGGATGCAGTTCCTTCGCACCTGGAAATGGGCGGCCGCGGTACTTGTGCTGGGGTTAGGCATATCCACTTATTTCCTCCTCACACCTGGTGCACAAAATGCTGACCCTTTTGGCCGGAAATCCGCCCTGCACGACATTCCACCGGGTAAAAACGGCGCTATCCTGACACTGGCAGACGGTACGCAACTGGTGCTGGACAGCCTGGGCGAAGGGAAAATCGCTACACAGAACGGAACGCAAATCTCGCTGAGCAATAACGAGCTTAAATACGACGCCTCCGCCGCTACAGACGGAGTGGCCCATAATACCATTACCACACCTAAGGGCCGCCAGTACCACGTCACTCTTCCCGATGGAACGGAAGTATGGCTGAATGCCGAGTCTTCTATACAATACCCGGTCGCTTTCAAAGGGGGAGAACGAAGGGTGAAAAATCAGCGGGGAGATTTATTTTGAAGTAGCCAGCAAAAGCTGGCAGCCCTTTGTAGTGGAAACCGGTCAGATGAAACTGGAAGTATTGGGTACCTCATTTAATGTGAACACGTACGATGACGAAAAAACAATCCGCACAACACTGTTGACCGGCGCTGTGAAAATAACGCCGCTGGCAGGCGATAAGCACACCACGCCTCCCCAGGTACTTGTGCCCGGCCAGACAGGGGTTTTAAGCAAACCGGATGCATCGGAGGGAGTTACGCTGACCGTAACGGAAACGCCTGATGCGGGCAACGTGATCGCATGGAAAAACGGCCTGTTTAATTTTGACGGCATGGATTTATACAGTGTAATGCGCCAGCTGGAAAGATGGTACAATATAGATGTACAATACGTTGGAAAGCCGGATAATGTCATCTTCAAAGGGAAAATGCACCGCAATACCAATTTGTCTAATGTATTAGAAGTGCTGGAAACGATGGATGTGAATTTCGAACTGAAGGGAAATATTTTGTATGTAAGATAGCAAGTAATAAAAGAGGTTGCTTAAAACGAAACCGGAAGTGCTTGCGACACTCCCGGTAGATGTTCAAGTAATGTAATCATCACAATCAGGTTAAAGACTGCTTATTTATTCACTTAAACATTCCGCCCTTTATGAAAAGGACGGACGATGCAAAGCTATGCTAATTATTTCTTATTGCATACGGGTTCCCTATGGATGGAAACGTGGCTCAACCAAATCTCTGTTAGTTATGAAGCTAACATTCTTTCTCCTTACCGCTGCCCTGTTGCAGGTATCTGCCAGAGGGCTTTCACAGAGCATCAATTTTAACGGTAAAAACGTTGCACTGGAAAAAGTTTTTGCAGCTGTAGAATCGCAAACCGATTATGTTTTCCTGTACAAGGCTACTGCCTTATCAGTGGCAAAACCGGTCACCATCACTGCCAGGGGAATTGACCTGGGAGCCTTTCTCAACAAGGTATTTGAGAACCAGTCACTAACCTACAAGATCATCGACAAAAACATCCTGGTATCCCAGAAGGAGTCCAGGCCGGCTGTAGCCAGTCCGCCCGTTGATACGGTACCGGCGAAACAGGAATCGATCACGGTCTATGTCTATTCTTCCGGTTACACGCCGTTGGTCAGCGCTACCATTAGCAATCTTACCGACAAGCGGAATTATCTGACCGCAGGGAATGGGTCGGTCCAGGTGCCGATGAAGGTGGGCGACCAGATGCGGATCAGCTATATCGGCTATGTGGATCATTTATTTAAAATAACGGAACCGATTTTTGCTGCCAGGGCATACAACACGGAGCTGGTGCTTTCCGAAAACAAATTAGATGAAGTGCAGGTCACTGTTTTGGGCACCACCAATAAAAGAATCGGTACCGCCAATATCGCCACAGTGAAAGCCAGTGATATTGAAAGGCAGCCCGTCGTAAATGTGCTGGACGCGATCGCAGGCCGCGTCCCTGGCCTCCGGATCAGCCAATCGGCCAACACAGCAGGGGCGAGGAAGGTAGAACTACGCGGACGGAATGTGCTGAACGAAAACATGTTTACAGATCCGCTGTATGTGGTTGACGGATTGCCGATTGCTACTTTATCTGTTAATCCATTGGGTGCAGGCACACCTGTTAGCGGCGGGTATTCAACTACTGAAAGCCCTTTGTATATGATCAATCCCCTGGACATTGAAAGCGTGGATGTGCTGAAAGATGCGGATGCCACCGCGTTGTATGGCTCCAGGGGCGCCAACGGCGTGATCATCATCACTACCAAAAAAGGAAAACCAGGTCCTACCAGGTTTAATGTCAGCTACTCCAAAGTGTTTTCGGGCGTGCAGCGCTACATGGATATGATGAACACAGAACAGTACCTGGCGGTGAGAAAGGAAGCAATGCTGAATGATGCAGTTCTTCCTACCCGCGATAATGCCCCGGACCTCACGATCTGGGATCCCAAGGCCTATACCGACTGGCAACGCGTCTTCTTCAAAAATGAGCAGTCGAATGATGTGCAGCTGAGTGTGGAAGGCGGATTGCTGCAGAATACCTACCGCGTGAGTGTGGGATATACCTCCACAACGGAAATGTACAACCAGGGGAGAGGGAACGATCGTTTAACAGTAGGATTGTCTTTCAACCATCGCAGCCCGAACGGCAAGCTGATGGTGGAACTTTCTTCCAACAGTACCTATTCCAACAATGAAACTGCCGCTACGTTGGATTTTTACTCGCTGGCGCCCAATGCTCCGTGGATTTATGATGAGAAGGGGCAATATAATTTTGAGCCGTACAGGAACCAGTATGGGAGCATTTATCCATTCAGGGATATTAAAAACTGGGGGGAGAATCAAACGCTGAAAAGTCAGACCAATGTTGGGTTTACTTACGAAATATTTAAGGACCTGACGGCAGGCGTTCGCTTTAGCGGGGAATTTTTCTCCAATAAAACCGGCTACTATATGCCTAAAGCCGGGAAAGATCCCATGTATTTTCCCATGAGCATGGCAATTTTCGGTAATGGTTCCGGAAAGAGCCTGCTGGTGAGGCCAAGTATCAACTATGTTAAACTGTTCGGCGGCGCCAGGGTGTCGGCTTCACTGGCAGCAGACTACAGTTATGCCGATCAGGATGTGGTAACAACGATAGCAATGATGTTCTCGAACGATAACCTCATCAAAAGCTACTCGAATGCCCAGGTGCTGCAGGCAATGAATAATTATGCCCAGCTGAAAGTTGCTTCGTTGCTGGCAACGGTGGCATTCGACTGGGAAAATAAGTACATCGTTAGTTTAAACGGCAGGAGGGATGGCTCTTCGCGCTTCGGTAGCGGGACCCGTTTCGGGAACTTCGGATCTGCAGGGGTGTCATGGGTTTTATCTAATGAAGAATGGTTTAAAAATGCCGGCATGGATTGGTTCTCGTTTGCCAAAATCAGGTCTACCTATGGCGTGATGGGGAATGCCAATGTGGGCGATTATCAATACCTCTCGCGCTGGTCGAATATTCCAACGGGTATTCTGGACAAACTGCCGGATTATGACGATCAGACTATTTATACGCTCATACAACCCGTTAACCAGAAATACAGCTGGTCCAGCGCCAGCAAGTTTGAAGTAGGCGCCCGGGTGGGATTTTTCAACAGTACTGTGAACATTGAAGGGAACTTCTACATCAACAGGGACGGAAAGCAGCTGACAAACATTACCACGCCGGCATTCACAGGGTTTGCTTCTGTGGTGGGCAACTGGCCCGCTGTTATCCGGAACAGAGGGGTGGAGCTGATGTTGGATGGAACGATTTTGAACACAAAGACCTGGGGCCTGACCGCACGTTTCCAGGTAAGTAAGAACAATAATACGCTGGTAGCTTTCGAAGGGTTGGAAGATTCTCCTTACAAGGATATGTACAGGATAGGGACTTCTGTAACCGCCAAGTCCTACTCGCACTATATCGGTATCAATCCAATGAAAGGAACACCTGAGTTTGAGGATTATAACGGGGATGGGGCGAAACCTGTTGGAATATCTTCCACGAATTTTCCTGATACGGAGCTGGACGATCATTACCGGGTGATTGACCTGAATCCTAAATATTTCGGTGGGATGGGCTTCCGGGTAGATCTCAAGCGGGTGTTGTCGCTGGATGCACAATTCAGCTTTGAAAATTCCCTGGTGGAAGATAAGTTGAATAATCTCGGGTACGGGAATGTGGCCAACATGGTGATGTATAAGGAAATCCAGGACAGGCACTGGCAGCAACCGGGCGACAAAGCGCTTTACACCAAGTATTCCACTTTCAACAGCGGCGGATTTTCCGGATCGGATGCCTACTATGCCAAAGGGGCTTATATCAGCCTGGACAATCTTAGTTTGTCGTACATGCTGCCAGCAGCATGGTTAAAGAAAGTAGGCATGACCCAGGGAACGGTTTCCCTGAATTCATCAAAGATTTTCAAATTCTCGCAATACAGGATGTCGGATGTTGAATTGGGCACTACGCCGCAGATCAGAAGAATTGCCGCTAACCTGAGATTAAGTTTCTAAAATCAATTGTATGAAAAGATTTGCTTTCAATATATATGCAACCGGTATGCTGTTGTCCGGCCTGCTGGTAACGGGGTGCAATAAATTGCTGGATATAAAGGACCCGGTAAATTCAATTACTACCAACCAGGTTTTCCAGAGCGATGATCAGGCATCCATTGCGCTTAATGGTTTATATTCTTACCTGATCAGCGGAGGAGAACTTGAAGTTAATTCGTACGAGCAGCTGGGCAGCGATTTATACAGCGCCGGGGGAATTACGCTGGCTGCCGGGCATTCGGCGGATGAATTATATCAGCCTTCGCTCAGCGGAGACTACCAGTACTATGTAGAGATGGCGGCCAGGATTACATTGCGGAACCCTGGGTATTCCACGAAAATATGGAAGACAGCCTATAAGGGAATCTTCAATGCCAATGCGCTGATAGAAGGTGTAAAAGCTGCTACGTCAAATGAGTTTACGCAGGACTACCGGAAACGGGTGCTGGGCGAAGCGCTGGCAGTGAGGGCAATGGGATATTTCTACCTGGTAAACCTGTTCGAAAAAATTCCGCTCGCCTTATCCATCGATTATAATAATACAGTAAAACTCCCTTCTGCCAGCCCTGGCGCTGTATACCAGCAAATCATCAACGACCTGGAAGAGGCGTCAGGGTATCTTTCTGAAAATTATGAGGGTAACAACACGGAGCGCATCCGGATCAATAAGTGGTATGTTAAGGCAATGCTGGCAAGGGTATACCTCTTTACCAAGGATTATGAAAAAGCCTGGCAGCATGCGAACGATGTGATCAGCCGGACAGATTTGTTTAAACTGGAAAATCTGAACAACGTGTTCAGTGTATCCAGCCGGGAAGTTATTTTTCAGTTGAAGCAGACCAACATTTCAGCAACGCGGCGAAATGCCACGCCAGAAGCGATTTCCATGACAGGCCGGTATCTCACGCCGGCGCTGGCGAATGCTTTCGAAGCGGGCGACAACAGGAAAACGGCATGGACGACGGCTATCACCGGCGGTACATCTATACCTGCCGGTTTTTCGCCGGCCAAGTATAAAATCAATTCAACTAACTATGAATTGGGAGGGTTCAGGTCCGAATATTATGTAGTGATGCGGCTCGCGGAAATGTACCTGATCAGGGCGGAAGCGAATATGTTGCGGAGCGCAGGCAATAAAAATGCTGCGATCGATGACCTGAACGCTATCAGGGTACGCGCGGGATTGAGTGGTCTTCCTTATACTTTAACCGATCAGCAGGTAACGGATGCCATCGCACAGGAAAGGCGCATAGAGTTGTTTGCCGAATGGGGACATCGCTGGCTGGATCTGAAAAGGACGAACAAGGCCACGCAGGTGCTTTCGGAGATATTTTACAAACAGCCATGGAGTCAGCACCAGTTGCTATACCCCATTCCGCCGGAGGAAATCCTCCTGGACAATCATCTCTCCCAGAATGCCGGCTACTAGTAAAAAGTTGATCACTATATAAATCAAGCAAGATGTTTCAATTCAGCTATAAAGAATTTTTCAAAGCGGTCCTGTTAGCCGGAGGTCTGCTGATATCCGGTACTTCCTGTAAGAAGGAGTCACGGGAAGAGATATTTCCGGCGTCTTTAACGATTGTAAATGGCATTAACGACAATACCTCCTTCCTGTTGGCCTATTTTGGAAATTCACAACCCAAATACTACAACAGGCTGTCTTATGTTGGCAGCGGCAGCTCTTTTGATTATGCTACCGATAAAATGAACCAACCAGTTACGCTATTCAGAAACTACGATACGCTCCAGTCCAATAATCCTTTCCTGAAAACCACGCTGCAACTGGAGCCTGGCGGGATCTATACGCATTTTGTGTATGGTAGTCCGGCGAAAGTGCAACAAAAAACTGTGAAGGAACAACTTCCTTCCCGTAGCCTGAATGACAGTGTGGTGAACCTCCGGATTATTAATCTTTTCGATAACAGGCCGATCGATGTGGTGCAGCTGGAGCCGGTACCGGTAACCATGGCCACCGATCTCGCTTATGAACAACTGTCCGGTTTTATAAAGGTTCCTGCTAATGTATCCGTAAACAACTTCCGTTTTGAAGTGAGAGATCATGCAACAGGCGTCACGCTGACCACCTTGTCCAGCGAAAATATTGCCCCGGGTACTACTACGCCGAATACCCAATGGCTGTTTAAGGCACGTACGATGCTGGTGACCGGAACATGGACTTCAGAAGGTGTTTTTTCGGCCAGGGCAAAAACTATCGGTCATTTTTAATCCAAGTTTTTAATCATAAGTAACATTATATGCAGCCTATATTAAAGGTGGAGAACCTATCGCATAAGTATGCCAGTTCCTGGGCCATACGCGAAATAAATTTTGAGATCAATGATACCGGTGTTGTCGGATTGCTGGGTTCGAACGGAGCAGGCAAGTCTACCACCATGAATATCATTTGCGGCACCTTGCTGCAAACGGAAGGGAATGTTTCCATCAATGGATTGAACATCAAAGATGATCCTATTGAATATAAAAAGCAGATCGGCTTCTTACCGCAGCAGGCGCCCCTGTACCTGGACTTTACGGTGCAGGAGTACCTGGAGTATTCCGCGCAGCTGAGGTTAATGGATAGACGTCTTATCAAAGGAGCCGTAGATGAAGTACTGGAGAAAACGTCCATTACACAGATGAGGTCACGTCTTATAAAGAATTTGTCGGGCGGATACCGCCAGCGGGTAGGCATCGCGCAATCCATCATCAATAAACCGAAAGTGGTAATCCTCGATGAACCTACCAACGGTCTCGATCCCAATCAGATCATTGAAGCCAGGAAGCTGATCAAGGAAATTGCGCAGGACCGTGCGGTATTGTTGTCGTCGCATGTATTGTCTGAAATTAACCTGCTCGCCAAAGAGATCATCATGATCGAATCAGGGCAGGTGGTGTTTTCGGATACCCTCGATGCTTTCAATAACATTCTCCAGCCCAATACCATGATGGTGAGAATGCTCCATATGCCTCCGCCGGAAGAATTGATGGCGATGGAAGATGTACAGAAAGTAGAGTTGCTGCCGGATAACAAATGCCGGATCTATTTCCAGCCCAACGACGACCTGGCTGAAAGAATTGTGAGGAAGAGTGCAGAGAAAAACTGGAGGCTCACTTCTATTCATATCGAATCTTCCGGTATGGACAATGTATTCAAACAATTATCATCAAATTCTTCTTCAACATTACACTAATGAGAGTAGTTTTTAATATAGCGCGGGCAGAATTACGATATTTTTTCTTTTCGCCGATCGCATGGTTTATATTGATTTTATTCCTGATGTCCAGTGGGGGCATCATTATGGGAAACCTGGCGGAAACTGCGTTACAGCAGGACACCTTCCTTGAGTTGCAGGGGAGTGCTTTCAATGGTTTTCTCAATTTGCCGTTAACCCGGGTGGTGATCGGCAAAGGGCTCGATACGGTGATGATGATCTTCTTTTTGTTCATTCCGCTGTTGACTATGGGTGTGATTAACCGCGAATATTCTGCCGGAACCATTAAGTTGCTTCATTCGTCGCCTTTGAAAACACGCCAGATCGTCTTGGGTAAGTTTTTGGGTGTATACAGTTTTGTATGCCTGATGATACTGATTTTCCTGGCGGAGGTGCTCATATTGACCTTTTCTATTAAGAATGCAGAGTTCCCGCATATTATGTCCATGGTGCTCGGGTTCTTTTTACTGGCGGCAATGTATGTGGCGGTAGGTATGTATATCTCCAGTTTAACCTCGTATCCGATTGTTGCCGGGATCGGAACATTTGTGGTGCTGATCATGTTTACTATGCTGGGTATGTTGTTCCAGGGAACGGATTACGTACGGGATGTCACCTATTTCCTTTCCAGCTCGGGAAGAGTGGAGAGCTTTCTGTCTGGCCTGATTACCACAAAGGACCTTGTCTACTTCTTCAGTATTATTTCCCTTTTTATCATATTCACCATCATCAAAACGAAATCCGTTACTGAGTCGAAGTCGTGGCGTGTATCGGCAGGCAGATACCTGTTGGCGTTCGCGATAACGGTTGTTGTACTCGTTGTTAGCTCCCTGCCCAGGTTGATCGGCTATTGGGATGTGACGAGAGGCAAGATAAATACACTGCATGAAAATACCCAGGGCGTATTGAAACAGCTGGATGGATCGCCACTGAAGGTAACGCTGTATACTAACCTGTTAGGGTATAACCTCGGCAGTGGTTTGCCTACTGCACGCAATGCATATCTATGGAACTTTTGGGCCAGGTACCGACGCTTTTATAACAATATGGAGTTTAAATATGTGTATTATTACGATGTAAACGAGGGAGACAGTTCAATATTCCAGGCATACCCGGGTAAAACGCTGGATGAAATCGCGGAGAAGTATGCGGAAATGTATAAAACCGATCTCTCGATATATAAAAAGCCGGCAGAAATCAGGCAGATCATCGACCTGGAATCGGAAGCGAAAGGCTTATTGATGGAGGTGGAGTATAAAGGGAAAAAGACGATCCTGAGAACGTACCCCGACCCGGAGGTTTTTCCGTATGAGAAACATGTTTCCGGCAGCTTGCTGCGTTTAGTGAATGATACAACGCCTACGTTTAAATTTCTTACCGGGCACTATGAGCGTTCGCCGCTGAAGTTCGGAGAACGGGAATATGGGAACCATGCAGTCAATAAAGCTTCCAGGGGCGCGATGATTAATATGGGATTGAATTTCGACACCATCCCGGCGGTGGGCTCCGGCAGGTTTAAGCCCAACGATGTACTGGTGGTTTCCGATCCGAAATCATTATTGGATAATGCCATTATCGATAGTGTTAAACGGTATATCGACAATGGAGGAAATGCTATGTTCTATTCCGAACCAGGCAAGCAGTTTATCATGAACCCTATTCTGAATCATGTGGGGGTAAATGCGGATGAAGGCACCATTGTACAGGTGAACCCGCAGGATATGCCGCACAAGTTTTTAGGATTGATTGCTAAGAAAGGTTCGGATATGGCAGATGAGCAGCCGTTTTTCTACCTGAGAAACGGTATCGTCAAAGCTTGCTATACCGCTATCGTTGGCGCCAGTGTATTAAGCTATTCTGATACCACCGGATTTAAGGTAGAACAGATTACCACTTTACATAACAATGAAAATACCTGGGTAGAAAGAGGCTTGTTGGTAGTGGACTCCGCAGCGCCGGTATTCAGTACCGCGGAAGGGGATTACAGGAAGGAAGCGCCTTATCCTGTGGGCCTGCAGCTTACCCGCAAAATTGGCAACAAATTGCAGAAGATCATTATTTCCAGCGATGCGGACATGATGTCTGCAGCGAGAGGGGATGGAAGGGATTATGGCAATGCGTTCTACAGCTATACGGTTGATAACAAATACCCGGTTTACCATAATTTCAAAGTGCCTACGGATATATGGCTGACGATTAAAAAGGCCCCGGCGCAAACATTGAAGACGATACTTCAATATGTTATACCTTCCCTGATCCTGGTGGCAGGTATCATCATACTGATAAGAAGAAAACGCAAATAGCGGGTACTTTAACTGTTTCATAAAAAGTATAATTATGTATTTGCAGACAGATATGCAGACGATGGATGATCTGCGGTTGTTTTCGAAAGCAGACACGCAAGGTATTTACGATATTTATAATCATTCGTTTACCCGTGGCGGACAAACCATTATGGAAGCGATGTTCAGGAAGCCACTGAACAACAGGGAAGCGATCATCAAGCGGATCAACATCATTACTGCTTTCGTGAAAATGAAGGCCAGCTTTCCTTTTGATGGCGCTATGCTGGACCAGGCCGAGAAATACATCTCTTTTGACGATAACCCGGATGGCGGAACAAAAGTGTCGCTCAGCGAGAAGGAAGTACAGAATGGGATTATTTCCATCATCGATCTTTTCCATGCACTCAGAAAATACCTGGAGTCGCCCGAAATGGCAGGGGTGAAGGAGCTGGAGGAAGAACGGCTGGCGGCTATCGGTATATTGAATGACCCGGTTTTTATACCGGTGTTTAACGAGAAACCGAATGCCAGAATTTCGTTCGCTGCCGTTACGGCTTTTGATGTGTTGATCCGTAGCAAGGAGAAAAGGAAGGTGCTGCAACTGCTGCATTTTATTTATCATATCGACGTGTATGTTTCAGTGGCGCAGGTTACGCTGAAGCATAACATGGTATTCCCCGTGGTGCACCCGAAAGGCACCAGCATTTTAAAAGTGGATGGTGTATACCATCCGCTTTTAAAAAATGCGGTGGCCAACAGTCTGCATATGACGCCTTCCTGCAACCTGATCTTTCTTACGGGCGCCAACATGGCGGGGAAGTCCACTTTCCTGCGTTCGTTCAGTACCGCCGTTTACATTGCGCATATGGGCTTCCCGGTGGCCGCGGCCTCTATGGAGTTTTCGGTGATGGACGGCGTATATACCACAATCAACCTGCCTGATAACCTGGGTATCGGCGCCAGCCACTTCTATGCAGAAGTGTTGCGCGTGAAGAAAATAGGACAGGAGCTCAGTGAAGGAAAATCACTGTTTGTATTGTTCGACGAATTATTCCGCGGTACGAATGTGAAGGATGCCCTGGAAGGAACCCTGGCTGTGTGTAATGCGTTTACCAACCGGAAAGACAGTAAGTTTATCATCTCCTCCCATATTATAGAAGCGGCAGACGAGTTGCGGAAAAAAGAAAGTGCCGCATTTTATTTTCTGCCCACCGTGATGAAAGGGACTGTACCTGAATACACGTATACCCTCGAGGAAGGCGTTACCAATGATAAGCATGGAATGATTATCATTAATAACGAAGGTATACTGGACATTCTTAAGCACGGAAACAAAGGCGGAAAAAAATTAAATAAGCAATTATGAGTTTTAAAATAGATCGCCAATCGATAGGGGAGCTGAACCTCATGGGAAAATTCCGTCAGGGGTCCGTATACTTTTTATTCAATAAAGTGAGAACACGGATCGGAGAGAAGCTGATGGATGAGATGTTTTCCCATCCGCTGAATGATGCCAACGCGATCAACCGGCGGGTAGCGATTTTTGAGTTTTTTGAAGAGAAGGGTGTTGCATTTCCTTTTGAGGCCGACCAGGTTGCCCTGATGCGGGAATATATCGATACTACGGCAGGAAAATCGCAATGGGCGGTAGCGGTGGATATACAACTGCAAAAAGTACTGGCGGGCCTCACGAAAGACGGTCGTTTCAAAAATACGCTGCTGCAGTTGCAGGCGACGATCGTAACACTGAAGAAGTGTTTCGGACTGCTGGAGTTGCTGAAGCTCGAAAACAGTCCTTTGCAGGACCGTGTGGAAGGTTTACTGGCCACCATGCACCAAAAGGATATTCGCAGAATCCTGGACAGCGACATCTACAAATCAATGTCGACGGGGACGGTATCCGAGTACGATTTCCTGCTGCGCAACCGGCACAACGAAGCTATGAAAGACGTGCTGCAGTTCATTGCGGAAACAGATGTATACATCGCAGTCAGCAATGTATCGCGGGAGCGGCATTTTTGTTATGCAACGGCAGTGGAGAAAACCGAAAACCTCTTCCATGCCCGGGGGCTGAGGCATCCCTGTATTTCAAAAGCGGTGGGCAATGACATACAAATGATGGAGGGGAGCAATGTCCTGTTCCTCACCGGAGCCAATATGGCGGGTAAATCTACCTGGATGAAATCTATCGGCATCGGTATGTACATGGCGCATATAGGTTTCCCGGTGGCCGCTTCCGAAATGGTGTTTTCGGTACGGGAAGGCATCTTCTCCAGCATCAACGTGGCCGACAACATAGCGATGGGGTACAGCCATTTCTACGCAGAAGTAGTAAGGGTGAAGGATGCTGCGCTGGCCGCAGCCACCGGCGAACACCTGCTGCTGATGTTCGATGAATTGTTTAAGGGCACCAACGTGAAAGACGCCTTTGATGGTACCCTGGCCGTTACGAGAGGGTTCTCCGAATACAACAATTGCCTGTTTATCGTATCCACTCATATCATCGAAGTAGGGGAAGCACTGGAAGATCTTCCCAATGTGCAGTTCCGGTTCATGCCTACTGTACTGGAAGGCAATGTGCCCAGGTACACTTACACTTTACACGAAGGTATCACCGAAGACCGGCAAGGCATGATGATCATCGAAAACGAAGGAATTATTGCGCTTATCAATAAAATGTAGCCTGGGAGAAACGCTCACCTGAACATATCAACTATTTAAAAAATTACAAATAGCATGAAGCAAATTTTTGCCTCAGGGATACTTATGTCCCTGCTCTCCACATCTGTTATGGCCCAGGTACAACCTTTTACCGGGTTTACCAGGCAGGATTTGAAAGATGATTTTAAATATGCCGTTGAGCTGTTGAAGAAGCAACATCCGAATCCTTATAAGTTCACGGACACTATTACGTTTAACCGTAAAATGGATTCCCTGATGAACAGGCTGGATAAAGATCCGTCGATATTAAGCGGTTTGCGGTATTCTCCCGTACAGTTATTCAATGATGTGCATCTGAAACTGGATTATGATGAGGAACGTGTGGTGAATGTATTATATGGCATGAATCACTTTCCCCTGGCGACTACCACTTTTAAAGACAGGATCATTGTTAATGCGAAAGGAGAAACCATTCCTTTTGGTGCAGAGATACTGAGTATTAATAAAATGCCTGCCGCAAAGCTGTTGAGCGAAATTGGCTACGCCACTTATAGCGATGGCTTTATCAGAACAGGCGCCGATCGCACCGGAACAAGTCTTAGTTTGTTTATCAGCCTCATTTTTCCGGAAGCCACCAGCTATGAGGTGGTATACAAAGAGTACGGCGCTAAAAATTCCACTACCATACAGCTGAAAGCAGTAGACGCCAAAACCGGTTATCATAACCGGAGCCTGGGAGAGCTGCCCTTTAATACTTTCCTGAAGCGCGCCTATGTAACAAAGGAATACCAGGAGAAGGAATCTACCGCCATCCTGACGGTTCTTACATTTATGCTACAGGAAAATGCGATGTATAAGGAGCTGAACGACTTTTTCGCAGAAGTAAAGAAGCGGAATATCAGTAACGTTATCATAGATATCCGGTCGAACGGTGGCGGTAACCCGAACATGTCTGCCCTGTTGTATTCCTTTGTGGCGTTACGTCCGTTCGATAATGTATTCAATTACCGCACAAAGAACATACAGATGAATGATCCCGAAAACCTGTTGAATGGTTACGGCACCAAGATGGCAGAAACGGAAGTAAAGGAGACGGAGAACTTCCTGAAACAACGGTTCGATTACGACAGCGCGGCGGGGTTTTACTATGGCAATGCACGCCTGACGGAAGGCTCCATTTCCAACTATCCGCCAGATAAGAATAGCTTTAAAGGGAACGTATATGTGCTGATCAGCGGCGGCACGGTAAGTGCGGCCACCTACTTTGCGGCGCTGGTGAAGAATAACAAACGTGGTGTGCTGGTAGGCACCGAAACCGGTAGCGGTGAAGCGTCTACCACGGCCGCATGGTTTAATACCTATATACTGCCTAAAACGAAAAGTAAGTTAACCGTTCCGATGAGCGAAGTGTATTTTATGAGGGCTAAGGAGGATAATGGGCGGGGCAGTCAGCCCGACAAAGAGCTGACTTTTGAAGCGTTTCAGCAATATATCCATGCTGGTAAAGATCCGGAGATTCAATATACATTGGATATGATCCGGGGCGGTAAGTAATGGGTTTGGGGTTTGTGGCATAGGGATCATAGAAAAAATACCTGCCTTATAAGCAGGTATTTTTTTACCTGGTATCAGTTGGACACACTGTTATGTTAATCTTTTATTGTTAACCTCAGCATATAAAGTCCTATTGGCGCAAAGAAGGATATTGCGCTTATGTTAAGCAAGTAATTTTTTGAGATAATTCAACTGATCAAAAAAAACCGTATTGCGGCGACGAGATCAGTTAATATTGAGTTAATCAGCCTGTATTGGAATATTGGCGAATATATTAGCAGAAAAGTGAAATGTGCGGAGTGGGGGCAATCTGTGGTTAATGAGTTGGCGGAATACATACACATAATGAACCAGAACTTAAGGGGTTCTCTGACAAAAATTTATGGCGTATGAAACAGTTTTATGAAGCTTACGAATCTTCTCCGGATCTTATTCCTCTATCACAAGATGAGCGTGAATTTTATCTCAAGCTATGTATAAGGGAGAAATACAGTGCAAGGGAATTGGATCGACGGATTAATAGCAGCATTTTTGAACGGACAGTAATCGGTAATTCAAAACTCTCAGCAGAGCTGAGAGAAATTCATCCCAATATAGATATTTCCCTGTCAAAAGAAAAATGTCCGACCAGCGTATCAGAGCGATTAACCATAGTACCAAACATATAATCAGTCTGTCCGTGAATTGACGGACAAATCTTTATGTCGGATAATTTTAGAAAAAGTTTTTTAGCGGAAGCGTTTTAGAAAGGCCGTTTGCTGCTGGTGAATAGTAACTGTTCTACAAGTGAACGATTTATTGTTCATTATCGAACAGGTGAACGGAAAGCACTACTATAATTTATTGATTATCATATTGCTTAATTCCTGGCATTTTTTTGGCGACCCGGCTCAAATGCTAAAGACTCATTTCAGGACTGCATGGCGCGGTATCAGACGCAATAAAGTATACAGTGCGTTGAATATTCTGGGATTGGCTTCTGGAATGGCCGCGGCCTTGCTCATCGGCTTATGGGTTTATGTGCAGGTTTCGTATGATCGCTTTCTACCTGGCTACCAACAGGTCTACAAGGTAAGATATAATACAAATAATAACGGTGAGATCAATACTTCCAATTCCACCAACCTGCCATTGGCACAGGCACTGAAAGAAGATTTTCCAGAGATTAAGTATGTTGCACAAACGGACTGGATGGGGCCGCATCCGCTGAGCGTTGGTGATAAAAGAATAAACGTTAATGGCGCAATGGCCGGAAGCGACTTCCTGAAAATTTTTCAATATTCGTTTATACAGGGTAATGCAGGTACAGCGCTGAGTGATCCATATTCCATTGTGCTGTCACAAACTACGGCAGTTGCCTTATTTGGCCAGGAAGACCCGGTGGGAAAAATGGTGCGCATTGATAATTCGCATGATTTACGTGTTTCCGGTATACTCAAGGACCTGCCAGCTAATTCTACATTTCAATTTAGCTTTATTGTGCCTTTTGCCTACTATTCAGCTACTGATGAAGGGGTTAAAAATTCACTTGATGACTGGAACAATAATTCTTTCCAGACCTTTGTTGCCTTGCAGCCTAATATTTCTTATGCAGATCTGGCACCTAAAATAAAGGGCGTACTGGTTAAGCACAGTCCTAAGTATTTTGGACAGACAAAAGCGGCGCTGTTCCTGGAACCTTTAAAGGACTGGCATTTATTTTCGGAGTATAGGAATGGAGTAGCAACTAGTGGCCTGATAGATTACGTGAAGATGTTCGCGCTCATCGGAATCCTCATCCTGGTTATCGCCTGTATCAATTTCACGAATCTCTCCATAGCACGTTCAGAAAAAAGGGCGCGCGAAGTGGGCATCCGTAAAGCCATAGGCTCCCGCCGTAAAGACTTGATTTTACAATTTTTAACCGAATCCATGACCTTAACCCTGGTGGCATTTTTGCTTTCACTGCTTTTAGTCGTCCTGGTACTCCCGGCTTTTAACAATCTTACCCATACCACCATCAGCATTCCTTTTGCTAATGGCTTGTTTTGGCTGGCCATGGCAGGCTACGTCCTGTTTACGGGCCTGCTTTCCGGAAGCCGGCCAGCTTTTTACCTGTCTTCCTTTAACCCGGTAAAAGTTTTAAAAGGATCCATGCAGGCAGGTAAAGGCGGCAACCTTCCCGGAAAAGTCTTGGTAGTGGTGCAGTTTACCTGTTCTATTATACTGATCATTAGCACGATCATTATTTATCAGCAGATCCAGCATGCGAGGAACAGGCCTGTAGGGTATGATGCCAGCCGTTTATTGATGACTGATGCTACCGGGGACCTAACGCGCAATTATGAGGCCTTTAAAAACGAAATAATGGGTACAGGCGTTATTAGCAGCGTCACCAAATCGTCCAGTCCCGTTACTGAGCTTTGGGCCAGTAACAGCGTAACAGATTGGTCAGGCAGATTGCCTGGTGAGACGCTGAGCCTGGCAGTTATCGGTGTATCCGATGCGGATTATTTTAAAACGCTGGGTATGAAAATGGTAAACGGACGAAATTTCACCGGAAATCAAGGTGCGGATTCCCTGAGCGTTGTTCTCAATGAAGCGGCTGTTAAGCGTATGCGCTATAAGGATCCAATCAACCAGATTATCACCTGGCACACAGTGGAACAACGGGCTACAGTCATCGGCGTAGTTAAAGATGCGTTAATGTTGTCGCCATTTTCAGGCTCGGTTCCAACCATTTTTGTTTACGAGCCAGGCTGGTCAAATGTAGTGACCTACCGTTTATCACCTCACGTCAATACACAAGCAGCGCTCGCAAAACTTGCTCCGGTTTTCAATCGTTATAATCCAACTATTCCATTTCAATATCGTTTTGTAAATGAAAGCTATGCGGCAAAATTCGATTTTGAATCGCTGATTGGAAAGCTCGCAGGCATCTTTGCTTCGCTGGCTATCATGATCTCTTGTGTCGGCCTTTTTGGCCTGGCCTCCTACGTAGCAGAAAAACGAACCAAAGAAATTGGAATACGCAAGGTACTCGGTGCTTCTATTCCCCAGGTATGGTTACTGCTTTCAAAAGATTTTCTCCTGCTGGTGTTGATCAGCTGCCTGATCGCATCCCCGGTTGCTTATCATTATTTGCAAAACTGGCTGACTAAATACGAATATCGGATCACAATCAGCCCCGTGGCATTCGTACTGGCGGCGATGGCGGCTATCCTCATCACTGTATTTACCGTCAGTTTCCAGGCTATTAAAGCGGCTATTGCAAATCCGGTAAAGAGCCTGAGGTCGGAATGATTATCTTTTTCCGGGAGACTCTTATTTTTTATGAGACAGGCAGCCCATAACTGCGTAACTCACCCTCACCGGTTGTCATCAACAGCATATCATGCACAATCATTACATTGATAATATTGCTGCTGTAGTCAAAGATATAATCCGGGTTGGTAGTAGGATTGCCATCCAGGTTGTACGCTGTAAATTCAATACCCTCTGGCATTACCTCTGCTTTACATCGTAAATCTTTTCTGTCCAGCAACAGCAATCGTCCAAACTGCGAAACCACCAGGATGTTGTGATCATCTACAAAAAATACACTGTAGTTGATATTATCCGGTTCAGCAGCAGGAAAATCTTTGCTGCCATCGAAAATAGCCTCCTGATCCTGCTCGGCTACTTTGGCAATTTCAGGGAAGGAGTAGATGGCTAACGGCCCATCATAATGCGGAGCCATAACAAACTCTTTCCCGGATGAGGCAAAGTTGCCCATGATCATGTCACTGCATTGGGTAAGCTCAGCGAGGGAAATGACACCGTTGTTCAGTTGTAACTGCATCAGGATGGATTTCTCCTGACCAGCAGAGGCTTCGAGCAGGATAATACCATTGTTGGGCGTAGAGTGAAAAGCGTAGGCGTATTGTTGGCTTTCCAGCAGTGGGTAAGAAGCAATTACTTCAAAAGTGGCCGTATTCATTACCTGCAGTTCGTCAGTTTCATTTTCATCACCTGGCAATACATACCAGATCGTTTTATTATCCCTGCCGAAATAACAGGCCGCACCCAGGAACCAGCCCCAGGAGTTATGTTCCACCGAATGTAATACCATGGTCCCTTCTGCATCGAGAATGCGCATATCGGTTATACCCGCAATAGCAATCAGGCGGCCATCAGGGGAGGCGGACAGCTTGCTGCTGACATAGTTCGCATTCCGCCCCTGGATGATTTTTTCCCAGACAATTTCAAGATTGGCATTGAGCTTTGTAATCAGTGGCTGACTCGCAAAGTTCATCAGGATCTCTCCATCCGGCAATGGCACTACGTTTACCGGGTTAGCCGTGAATGTCAGTTTGTTCTTTAATGACAGGTTTATATGCGGAAATTGACTCATGTATTTTGCTTGTAAGTCGCAAAGGTAATACACAACAGCTTTTCCAGCAACCCTGTATTTTTTTATTTAGATTATGCAAAAGGAAAGAGGCATTATTCCTGCGCATAAATCATTTCCGCATCCTTCGGCAACTGCTGTACATGCAACATATAAGCCGTCACATTTCTATCCCAATTTTCCGGATACTCGTAACCCAGCTGCGTTGCAACAAACCTGGCGGAGCTTCTGAAGAGATCCATGGTAGTATACACTGCCTGCCATATATGTTGCAGGTCGGCATCTGAATAAGTGGCCAGCATTTTATCGTAAACTTCCGGCTCTAAGTAACGCTGGTAGAATTTTCCAAACTTGCCGGGGTTGACTGTAAATCCATGACGGCAGCCGATATACCAATCCATCATCTGTATCAATGCCTGGCGAATAACCTGGTTGAGTAATTCCTTGACCAGTATCACTTCTTCGCGCCACAATCCTTTTGTCAGGCCGGCATTGGTATACCAGAATTCATTACAGCAATCGATGAACGAACGTGCTGATGGCTTTTGTACGATATAACTCAAGTCACTTGCAGGAGGGAGGGGATGATCATTTAACACGCCTTTTTTATCCCATATAACTTTGCAAAGACTATCACTGGTGAAATGATCCAGTATTTCCAGGGGTACTATTACCAGATCAATACGGTTCCCGTCTTTAAACTGTAGCAGGTAGGAGAATGCGCCTGCCAGTTCCGGTGAAGGTGGGTACAGTTCCATGTCTTCCGGCATCTGCATTATCATTCTTTCTCCAAATACATCCACCCAACTATGATCCTGTACGAATGGGTCGAGACTTTCTACCACATAAATAATATCGTAATCCTGGAAGATATCCTTTGTTACATTAGGATTAGATCGCGATCCATCCTGCAATACAGCCAGTATCTGAGGTGTTCTTTCTGCCACTCCCATTATTAATTCCATCATTTCGGTTTCACTCCTGCTAACCATATTATGCTTAGTTTAATGATATTTCTCCTGTTACTCGCTCTTTAAAACCGCTACCGGGTTGCTCCTCGCGGCCTTTAATGTTTGTGATCCGATCATAATCAACGCGATGAGTAACACCGCCAGTAAGCCTGCGAAAAGCTCGGTGATATGAACGGGTGTATGATAGGGGAAATTCGGGAGCACAACGGCGCTGAAGAAAATGTAAGTTACCGGCAGGGCGATGATCGCCGACACGGAGAGCAGCAATAGAAAGCCACGGCTCAGCAGGTATATAAGGTTGCCTATGCTGGCGCCCATCACTTTGCGGATGCCGATCTCTTTTAGTCTTGTTTCGGTAGTGAATACCACCATTCCGAACAACCCCATTGATGCGATGGAAATGGCCAAAACCGAAAGGAAACCAATAATCTTGATCATAGTGGAAAATTCGCTGTATGCATCTTCTATTTCTTCGGTATAAAATTCAGCCGTAAACGGGTGAACACGATCGATCTTCTTCCATATGGATTCGATCCTGGCTAAGGTAGCCGGCATGTCGGTGCTTTGTATCTTGGCGCTGATGATGGCCCTGTCTTCAGGTGTCCAGAAGGTGAAGGCTACCGGTCCGATGAGGTTGTCCACTTTGCCGTAGTGAAAGTCCTGCATTACACCAACAATGGTCATTTTGCGTCCATTCAATATGATTTGTTCCCCGATGGCTTTCCGGGGATTATTGGCGCCTATGTTGAATCGCTTTACCACCTGCTCATTAACGATTACCTCACCAGTGGCCTGGGCGGTGGCCGGCCGGGCAATGAAATTTCCGCCGGCAACGAGTTTATAGTTATGCAGCGGCAAATAGTTTTCATCAACGTGGTTGGTCATGACCAGCACAGAATCCCGCGAGTCTTTGTATTTCATATTACTGCCCCATGCATTCCCAACGCCTGTTGTAATCAGCGACCGGGACAGCGCCGTTACTTCCGGCAGCTCACTGAGTTCCTGGAGCATGGCGTCGGGTTTATTATCCAGCATGTTGATGTTCAGAATATTGGCGGTGCTGAATCCCAGGTCGAATGCCAGTATGTTTTTATACTGCACATAGCCGACGGCGGTAGTGGTAATAAAGATCAGTGTAACGGTGTATTGAATCACCACTAATGCGCGCCTGAAGGTCAGGTGTTTGAACATTTTCACGGAGGAAGCATTTCCGAACGCATTGATCGGACTTACTTTCGAAAAGAATATAGCAGGAATGAATCCGGCGATAACACCTACGGCCACCGCAAAAACGATGAAGGCTGCAATCATGGATGGTGTGAGATCGAGCTTTACGGTACGCTGCATCTCGGGGGCCATGTTGATCAGCATCGGCCGCAATATAAGAAACAGGAGGAAGGAAAGCAGAAGGGAGGCCAGGGAAATCATGACCGCCTCGGCCAGGAACTGCAGCCTCACCTGGCTCTTTCCGGCGCCGATAGCTTTGCGGAGACCTATTTCCTTAATGCGGCGCATTGCGCGTGCTATGGAAAGATTGGTGTAGTTGAAGCAGGCAGACAGTATCACAACAGATGCGAGCCCGCCAAGGATCCAAAGCACCACGGGGGGCATGTGAGGGCCTACAAAGCCAGGCCCACCCTCGGATTGACGGAGGCTCTCTCCAACCACGATGTGATATAAAGGAAGCAGTTCGAGTTGAATCTTTGTATTTTCCTCAGCGAGATTTTCCGTTCCTGCAAGTGCGTTGAGCTGCGACCGGATGGCATCCATGTCGGCATTTTTTGAGGGGAGGACGTACACCGAATGGGACCACATGTTTGTCCATGCGTCAAAATTTTTATCACCTTTATTGGTTTGTTCAGCCGTGGACAATGATACCAGCGCTTCAAAACTGAGATGCGAAAAGAAGGGAACGTCCTTCATAATACCTGTCACCTGGTAAACGGCGGTATCAATCCTGATGGCCTTTCCGAGCGCCGCCTGGTTACCGAACAGTTTTCTTGCTGCCGTTTCAGTGAGCACAACCGAATACGGATCTTTCAGTGCCGTTTCGGGGTTGCCTTCCAGCATCGGAAAAGTAAAAACCCTGAACAGCGAAGGCTCTGCCCAGTAGCCCTGGATGGGAATAATATTGTCTCCTACCTTCGCATCACCCGAAAAGTTGTTGCGCATCGTAGTCACTTCTTCAATACCGCTTACCTTCTCGCGGATGAGCTTTCCCGTCTTTATGGAGGTAGACGCAAACTTGCCGTTTTCTTCACTGTTGGAGGTTAATACGTTGGTGATGCGATAGATCCTGTCGCCATTTTTATGGAACCTGTCGTACGAACGCAGGTCGAGCAGAAACGCGATCAGTAGTAACCCAACGGACATACTGATGGCAAGTCCCAGGATATTGATGAAGGAGAACAACTTGTTGCGCATGATGTTGCGCCCTGATGTTTTAACGTAGCTTCCAATCATAATGCGGTTCGTAAAAAGGTTGACAAATATTGATCTTCGTACCGTATAACTTCTGAAGAATTTGAAGGCGTCAATGATGTAGATCAGCTTTGCACGGCGTGACCCGACGGATTGTACATTCCGGTCGAAGCACTCGTGGAGGTCGCCCGTAAGGTCTTCCACAAGTCCGGGTTTACAATACCATTCTACAAATCGCTGCGCCCAGGCGGGGGGATGGTGTTGCCGTTGTTCTTTCATGCTACATTTTTTTCCAGGCAAGCGCCGGTATCCTGGCCCACAGCTGATCCCGCATCGATTTAGCGTTGATCAATGCTGCCTGTCCGTGCATCGTGAGTTGATAGAATCTTTTGCGTTTACCGCCACGGGCTTTCGTTGCTTCCCCCAGCTCACTTTTCACAAGTCCCTTTTCTTCAAGACGGTTGAGCACCGAGTGCACTACGCCAAGTTTCACAGAACGGCCGGTATGGTTTGAGAGTTCGTCGCATACCGCTACGCTATATGCTTCGTTTGTCAACGCTGCAATGGTGAGTAGCACCAGTTCTTCAAATTCTCCGAGGTTTGTACCTTTCATTTCCGATATTAATTACGTAAATGTATGTAAAAGGATTTTATTATACATACAAAACGGGAGTAATTAATTTGATCAGGATTAAAACAGGGGAGATAAAAGCAGGAAAAGCCGCACAAATCCTAAGATTCGCGCGGCTTTTCTATTCTATCTATAATCTTATAACGTACTAACCAGTTCAGCTATACGATTAGAGATACCCATCTCATTGTCGTACCATGCCACCACTTTAACGGTATTGCCTATATTTTTTGTCAGCAGGCTGTCCACAATAGAGGAATGGGTGTTACCAAGGATATCAACAGAAACGATGGGGTCTGTGGAATATTCCATTATTCCCGCCAGATCAGTGTCAGCATGATGCTTAAGCAACTCATTTATTTCTGCTGCGGAGGCAGACTTTGACAGGTTAAGCGTCAGTTCTGCAATAGAGCCGTCTATAACCGGTACCCTGTAGGAAAAGCCGTCCAGCTTACCTTTAAGATCCGGTAGTACGTCTCCTATTGCCTTGGCAGCACCCGTAGTGGTGGGGATGATCGATTGTGTGGCTGCCCTGGCCCTGCGCAGGTCTTTATGCGGACCATCCTGTAACATCTGATCCATCGTAAATGCGTGTATGGTAGTCATAAAGCCGGATTCAACACCATAGGCGTTATGCAGTACATGTAAAACCGGGGCGATACAGTTGGTGGTGCAGGATGCCGTGGACAGAATGGTATCTTCCGGGCTGATGATATTATTGTTAACGCCATCTACAATGGTTTTCACACCACCACTTGCAGGCGCCGTGATCAGCACTTTTTTTGCACCGGCCGTAATATGCGCCTGTGCCTGTTCCTTCGCGGTAAAGCGTCCGGTAGATTCAATGACAACCGCTACTTCCAGCTCCTTCCAGGGCAGGTTTTCGGGGTTTCGTTCATTCAATAACCGGATATGGTTACCATTGATCACCAGGTCGTTATTTTTTACTGCAACTGTTCCGGGAAACTTACCGTGTGCCGAATCAAATCGGAAAAGATGTGCCAGCGTATTAATATCTGCGAGATCGTTGATGGCAACTACTTCAGCGCCTGGTTGGGCAAGGAGTGCCCGCATGGTCATTCTTCCTATCCGGCCGAATCCATTGATAGCAATTTTCATGATATCCAATTTTATAAGATGAATAAATTAATCGGTATGCAGTGCAGTACGGAAAGTACTGCGATAAGTGCCGGGCGATATTTCCAGGTGACGCAGGAATACCCTGCGCATGGAAACGAGGCCGCCCAGACCACATCTCACGGCTATTTCCTCCAGGGAGAGCGCGGAGTTTTCGAGGTAATTGCGCGCCATTTCTACTCTTAATTTCTCGAGGAATTTAGCAGGAGTGAAGGCTGTTTCTTTCAGAAATACCCGGGCAAAATTACGGGCACTCATATTGCATTGAGCTGCCATTTCCTCCACACTGATGTTTTCGTGCAGGTGTTCCAGTAACCAGGGACGTAATTGTACCAACAACGGAGACACCAGCTCATAGCCCGGCAGCAAACCGCCAAATTGCTTCTGATTCCCCGGCCGCTTCAGGTGTATAACCAGTTTCCTGGCAACCCGCAGCGCAATGTCCCGGCCATAGTCTTCCTCCACCATTGCGAGCGACAAGTCCATGCCGGAGGTAACACCTCCAGCGGTGTAGATATTGCCGTCTTTTATAAAAAACGGAGTAGTATCTACTATAATATCAGGGTATTGGCGCTGCAGGTCATCATTACGCTCCCAGTGTGTTGTAGCACGCCTGTTATGTAACAGTCCGGCTTTAGCCAGCACAAATGTGGCCACACATACGCCTGCTATTCTCCTGATCTTCGGTGCATGCCTGGTCAGCCAGTGATAAAACTGATCTGAATCCGGTTGGTTTTCCAGTCGCGCCCCAATCAGCATCAGGGTATCTATCTCCCGGTCTATTTCATGCACCGTGGTGGCAGCCACCAACCTGGCGGAACTGTTAAGTTGCAGGTCCTTCTTGTTAGTGGCACTTGCCAACACTACTTCATATCCTTTGGAATGCCCCCCGGATTCCGCTTCCAGCATCTGCTGCGCAAAGGAAAACACATCTGCCGGGCCAGCCAACGTCAGCAATCTGCTGCCGGGAAGGACAACAATAACAACAAGTTTGGAAGTATTGGTAGCCATGATGCGCTGCTTTGTGACCACAAAAATACAACCGAATCGGCGTGGCTGCAATGACAAAAATTATACAGTTTCTGCCAAACCGGGTTCTTTGGTGATAATCATTACGTTAAATTCCCGTTCTATATGTCGGCTATAGTAAAAAGAAAACAGCCCGTATAGTTATCATGTTTTTTTAATTGTCATTATTACAATTATATTTGCCGCACATATATAGTTCATTTCCTATGAGAACAACTCGACTTTGCTGGTTTACTGCAGTTTTTACCTTGTTATATTTAATGGCATGCAGGAAAGATATGTCAACGAAAACGCAGAAACTGGCGCTTAACGACCATGATACCGCTTTTGTACATCCCGGGCTATTGCATAAACAAGCCGACCTGGATCGTATGAAAACAAAAGTGGCGGAGAAGGCAGAGCCCTGGATGTCCGGTTGGAACAAGTTACTTACCAACTCACACGCAGCCCTCACCTGGCAGCCGAATCCGGCTGATACCATTTACAGGGGCAGAGACGGTGTTCACCCGGAAAATTACCCGCGGCTGTATAATGATATCGCCGCAGCCTACGCCACTGCCTTACGATGGAAGATTTCAGGAGAAAAATCCTATGCCGATAAATCCATAGAGATCATGAATGCCTGGTCAGCCAGGTTGAAAGGACTCGGCGGCAATAACGATGTGAACCTCGCCGCCGGTTTGTATGGATACCAGTTTGCCAATGCAGCGGAAATCATGCGGTCGTATAATGGCTGGGCAGCGGCCGATTTCACCCGTTTCCAGCAAATGATGCTGCATGTTTTTTATCCGTTAAATCATAACTTTATTACAAGAAAGGAGAGATGTATGAGCCATTTCTACGCCAACTGGGACCTTTGCGTGATGAACTCCCTGCTGGCTATCGGTGTGCTTTGTGATAACCGGGACATCTACAATGACGCCATCAGTTATTTTAAATCCGGGGCCGGTAATGGTGCTATTGGAAATGCGGTATATTTTATTCACCCGGGAGGACTGGGGCAGTGGCAGGAGAGTGGCCGCGACCAGGGCCATGCTACATTGGGTATTGGTCTGATGGGCGCCTTTTGTGAGATGGCATGGAACCAGGGGCAGGACCTGTATGGCTATGATGATAACCGCTTTCTCAAAGGTGCTGAATACGTAGCAAAATATAATCTCGGCGATTCCGTACCATACGTTACCTACAGCAATTGCGTAGGCGTTACCCAACCGGTGATCAGCAGCGGGGGAAGAGGTAATATGCGGCCCATCTGGGAACTGGTATATAATCACTATGTGAACCGTAAAGGCCTTGCGGCGCCGAACTGCCAACGGATGGCACAGGCAGTAAGACCGGAAGGCGGTGGTGGTAACTATGGGCCCAACAGTGGCGGTTATGACCAGTTGGGGTATGGTACGCTTACCTGTTCTTTAGATCCTGTTAAATAAGTAAACCAGTAATACATGAATCCGGATAATAAAGCCATACTGGAAAAAGCAAATGCAGCTATCACTAAAGGCGATAATGAGGGGTTCCTGTCGTTCTGTACAGACGATACGGAATGGACATTTGTAGGCGACAAAACCCTGCGGGGAAAGGAAGCTGTTCGACAATACATGGCTACGGCATACCTGGAGCCGCCCAGGTTCATGGTCGAAGCCCTCATCGCCGAAGGGGAGTTTGTTACAGCAACCGGCAAAATAAGCATGAAGGACGAAAACGGCATTATGGTCGATTACGATTACTGCGACGTATGGCGGTTTCGTGATGGTAAGATGGCTGCATTAAAGGCGTTCGTCATAGCAACCGGGTCAAGATAAAAATCCGTGTTATCAGGTATATTCAAAACAAATCACCGCCTTCTTTACCTGATCATTATGAAATAAATAGAGCTGATCTGCGGCATTTTCCTGGAAATGGTATCCTTCCATACAGGCTATGTAGTTAAAAAGGCTTCCATCTGCATTCACAGGCTTTTCCATCAGGTTGTCACCCGTGTATTGGCATTCTTCAAGGGGAAGATGACCGGTATTAATTTCATCTATTACCCCGTTGATTTTTTTGCCGATAATTTCTGACATGTAATCTGAAGGTGCATCGTTCCGTAAATCATCCGCAGTGAGTTTCAGCAGCCGTTCTAATCTCCTGATGTCGTCTACCGTTACTCCCGGCCGGTCGAAATCCCGGTCATATAATTCTCCGAATTTTTTATAATACGACTTCTTTAACTGATACATCGCATCGTTAAAATTAAATTGGATCTCTTCGTCGCTATATTCCAGGTGATAGTTTTCCGGCGAAATTTCAGTGGAAACGCTAAAATATTCCCACGGCGCGTCAAACTTATATTTACCATCTATAATATCAAAACCAAGCATATCGCACCTGGTATAGTCGGTATGAAAAGAGGTGGTGTTTTCGCCTAACCGGCCGTTGTATATCTCTTTTACCGATACAAAATGCAGCCACTGATCTTTTCCCTGGGGCAGGAACTGCAAATTAACAGAACACAACGGCAGGAAATATTTCCTGTGATTTTCTATATCACCATAAAAAACATCCTCATATTCCGGAAATATTTTAATGAAGTTTGCTGGTATTTTCATTAACGCCTGATTTTATCTATTTGAATTATTAAAGATAGTTTTTTACCTGTTGATTGTAATGTTAAATGAATATTGTATTATACTTGCTATTCAATGAACCTTTATGACAAGCCAGGAGAAGATCGCTTTTAAAGCCAGGTTAAAACAGGCAGGGCTGCAGTTAATATCCGAACGTATTGCCATGGCGAAATCGGCCGGGGACCGCGCACAGGAGGCAGCGAATGGTGAAGATAAAAGTTCGGCGGGGGATAAATATGAAACAGGAAGAGCAATGGGCCACCTGGAGAAAGATATGTATGCACGGCAACAGGCGGAGCATGTAAAGGAACTGGCAAGGTTGCAGCAGGTAAATACGGATAGTATTTATACCACCCCGCAAACAGGCGCCCTGGTACAATGTGCAGAGCAGTCTTTTTTTATTGCAGCAGGACTGGGCAGGCAACTGATAGATGAGCAGACCATCTTTTTCCTGTCTCCCTATACACCCCTGGCGAAATTATTGCTGCAAAAAAAAGCGGGAGATCAATTCCTGTTCAATAAAGAAGAAATAACGATCCTCACAATTTATTAGACGCTTCTTTGCAACAATAATTTTCACCGGCTGATATCGCTAATGTGAGGCCGCTTTCAGCCCAACAATAGATCCTATTAATGTTGCTATAAAGAACAGTCTCCAGAAATGAGCGGGTTCGTTAAAAACAAAAATACCCATCAAGGCAGTGCCCACTGCGCCGATACCTGTCCATACCGCATAGGCCGTTCCCAGGGGCAGGTTTTGGGTAGCCTTCATCAGCAAAAGCATACTGGCCACCAGTGAGAACAGGAAAGCGCCATACCACAAATACATGGTGGTGCCTGTTGATTCCTTTGCTTTTCCAAGGCTGGAGGTAAATGCCACCTCGAACAAGCCAGCGATGATTAAAATAATCCAGTTCATGATAATTGATTTAGAGTAGCTAAGGTCGCATGTTGCCGGCAGTAAAAATTTTACAAATGATAAAAACTTTGAAATCTATTTTAATTCAGACCTGATCCTGCTCAAACTGACCTGTGTCATACCGAGATAAGAGGCGATATGACCAAGTTGTACCCGCTGCAGTAATTCCGGATCAGTTGTCATCAGTTCTTTGTAGCGTTCCATGGCTGTTCTGCACTGCCTGAAAATAAGCCGTTCTTCTATTTTTATCAATTCCTGCTCCGCAAATTTTCGCCCCCAATTAGCGATATGAATATCTTTATTAAACAGCTTACGCAAATGATCCGTATTTAATTCATACAGGTCGCATGATTCCAGCAATTCTATGGTTTCATATCCTTTTTGATTGTCCACATAGTTTTTCATGGAGATAACAGCGTCGCCTTCTTTTCCAAACCAGAAAGTTACTTCTTCCTCACCCGGATTGGCGTATGCCCGTACCACCCCTTTCGCTATGAAATACATTTTAGATTCTATCCTGTTCACTTTAAATAAAACATGTCCTTTAGGATAGGTTATTTCGTAAATATTTTCTTTTAGTAAGACTTTTGATTTTTCCGGCAACGGATATATGCTGTCAATTATATTGTCTATATTCATAAGGCGCCTGCGTTAAAAAGTGAATATACTATATATTAAGAATTGAATTTATGGAGCGATATGAGTTTTTCCGGCAATTTCATGATATCAGTATAGCCGATTATCAACTGCTGACGGATAGTCTTGGCGTAAGGTCGTTTAAGAAAGGGGCGTTCATTACGGTGCCGGGGCAGGTTCAACGCGAGCTGTACTTTGTGAAAAGCGGTGTGCAGATGTCGTACTTTGATACGGGCGACAAGATCTATACACTTGCCTTTACTTATTTCCCTTATCTATGCGCCATAGCAGCATCTTTTTCGTTCCAGGAACCTTCGAAATACTTTTTAACCTGTTTAACCGACAGTGAACTCGAGTATATTACTTACGATAACCTGCAGAAACTGATCGATCAATCGCAGCAAATAGAACGGCTTTTCAGGCGGATGACAGAAGCCATGTTAGCAGGTATGATTGACCTGCATATTGACCTGCGTGCCATGACCATTGAAGAACGATATAAAACGTTTTGCAGGAAAAACCCCGACCTGCTTCAACTGGTGCCCCACAAGTACATCGCGTCTTACCTGGGGATAGATCCCACTAATTTCAGCAAGCTGTTTAACAACGTTATATTCTGATGTTGGTGTATACCAAGATTTGTTTGCCGGCAAGAAGCGAATTTAGCAGGCAAATAAACAGCTATGCAGATCTCAGAAAAATATACGATCCATGGGAATTATGCGGAGGTGAATGGACTAAAGATGTATTATGAAATACACGGAGAAGGAAAGCCGCTCCTGCTGTTACCGGGAGCACTTTCCGGAATCGGCACTGCATTTGGAAAGCTAATTCCGCTACTCGCCGGGGAGAGACAGGTGATCGCCGTTGAGTTTCAGGGATACGGGCATACCACTGACATCCCGGAACGTCCGCTTTCTTATGAGCAATTTGCGGATGATGTGATTGCTTTACTCGGTGTGCTGAATATATCACAAACAGATATTTTCGGCTATAGCACGGGAGCAGGTGTAGCGCTGCAGGTGGCTATCCGCCAACCGGGCGCCGTCAGAAAACTGATATTGGCCTCCGTCAGCTACAACAGCAGCGGACGCCATCCGGATCTTAGCATCCTGTTTACCCCGGAAGTGATGAACGAAGCGCTGAAGGGAAGCCCTTATGAAGCGGAGTACCTGAGCACAGCCGCCCGACCGGGAGATTGGCCCGGGCTTCTTGCCAAGGTGAGAGCGTTTGAACAAACGGTGCAGGATTGGCCTGCAGCTGACATCAGGAATATTAAGGCGCCTGCCCTGATTATAGCCGGCGACGCGGATATTGTCCGGCCGGAGCATGTGCTGGACTTGTATAAATTATTGGGTGGTGGGAGCCTGGGGGAATTGTCGATGCCCGCATCGCAACTTGCCATATTGCCCGGAACCATGCATACCGCGTTAACCCAAAGGACTGATTTACTCATGGCAATGATTCCTGGTTTCCTGGACACAGAAATAATGTAGCGAATACTTTACGAATGCCTATACCATGGGTAGGCTATGTGTAACCAATGGGGTTCGCATGGACTTCTGATGCACTTCCAATGCACTACTCATGGACTCCCCATGCACTTCCTATACACTATACCCGCTCCGATTTCCCGTAGAATCCACTTTTCTAATTCCCAATTTTATTACATTTATGCCAAATGGGGGATTCCACGATCACTGAAGCAGAATACCTGGAGCGGCTCCGGAAGGGCGATGTAGCCGCATATATGCAGCTGTACGACCAATACAATGGGCACGTGTATGGATGGGTGCTTCGTTTTGTGAAAGTACCCGCTTATGCGGAAGACATTGTACAGGACGTATTCCTGAAAATATGGGAAGTCCGCGACCGGCTGGACCCTGCGCAATCTTTTCCCGCTTATCTTTATAAAATCAGCCGTAACAAAACTTTTACTTTCCTAAAAAAGAATGCTTCCGACGAAGCTACCCGCCTTCAGATCATGCAGCGGATCGGCGAAATAACAGAATCGCCCTATCACCAGACGCTGTGGGCCCAGTACCAGCAAATGCTCAACAACGCTATCACCCAACTGCCTTCCCAGCGGCAAAAGGTGTTTGTGCTGTGCCGGCAGGAAGGCAAAAGCTATGAGGAGGCCGCAAAGGAGCTGGGCATTTCCCGTAATACTGTGAAAGAACACATGGTGATGGCGCTGAAGGATATCAAAGCGTATTTCTACCGGCACGGCGACCTCTCCCTGGCCATACTGCTTTTCCTACACCGGCTCTGACACCGGCTGTTTATATAATAATAAAAATTATTTATTCACCCACCCACCCTCTTTTTTCCGGCGACAGTATATATTACAAGCAGGTCCACGTACTGCGTACAAAACTGATACATGCCACAGGAAAAAGATCATTACCAGCAACTGCTGCGGCGCTTTCTTGACAATAACTGCACTCCCGCGGAAACCAGGGAGCTGTTCGACTTCCTGCAGCAGGACGCATCCAACCGTTTGCTGCTGGAGGAAATGAATGCTTCGTTTGGCCTGCCCGCTCCTGAAGTGCAAGGGCCCTGGCGCGACCGGGTAAGAGAAAAACTGCTGCTTGCCGCGCAACCCGTGAAGGTAATCCCACTCTATAAAAAATGGCTGCCGAAAGTGGCGGCGGCGGTGCTGTTGCTGGCAGTCGCCACTTTTGCGTGGCAGTATTCCCGCACCACAAAAATTGCAGCACCCACAGTCACATTGGCCAGCACCTCGAAGGATGCTATGCCGGGCGGCAGCAAGGCGACGCTCACCCTGGCCAATGGCGCCACAGTAGTGCTCGACAGCGCCGCTCATGAAGTGATCCCCAGTCAGGGTACGGCAAAAGTGATCCGGATAAACGGACAATTAAAATATGAAGCAGGCCAGGTGGCAGATGCTGCCGTGGTGTATAATACACTGGCCACACCACGGGGTGGTCAGTTCAAAATAGAGTTGCCGGATGGTACGATGGTATGGCTCAATGCAGCATCATCCCTGCGTTTCCCGACTGCGTTTAACGGGAAAGAGCGCACGGTGATACTCAACGGCGAAGGCTACTTTGAAGTGGCACACCGGGATAATATGCCGTTTAAAGTACAGCTGGGCAGCGGCGTAGTAGAGGTGCTGGGCACCCGCTTTAATATTATGGCTTACCAGAATGAAGCAAACGTAAAAACCACCTTGTTACAGGGCGCGGTGAAAGTGAGTCATAACAGTCAGCGTGTTCGCCTTGTTCAGGGGCAGCAGGCCAGTTGGGCGGCCGGTGGCAGCAGTATCACCGTTGGGCCGGCAGATACCGACGAAGCAGTGTCCTGGAAAGAAGGCTATTTCCAGTTCAACAGGGCGCCGCTGACGGATGTAATGCGGCAGCTGCAGCGATGGTATGATGTGGAAGTTCGTTATGAAGGCAATACCGGAAAAAGAGAGTTCTGGGGCAAGATACCGAGGAATGTGCGGCTGAGTGAAGCGCTCAAAATACTGGAGCTTAGCAGCATTCAATATTCCATGAAAGGCGATACTATTATTATTCACCAATAAAAACAATCAACAACCAACAACCAACAGTGTCCACTTATGAAATGACAGCAATGGTAATATAACCAAAAACGGAAGTGTCGTTACCACCTCCGTTTTGTTCAGGTTATCATTACAATAATTCCGTGTATGAAAGATTGATTATCTCACCTAAACAATTCCAATTTATGCAATTATCAGGTCTCTTCAAAAACCTGAGCGAGAAACATTTTCCTGTTACCAGGCGATTCCGCCTTTTACCGGGCAGAAAAATCAGGCTCATTATGAAACTGACATACTTTCTTTTACTGGCATGTTTTTGCCAGGTACGCGCCAGCAGTAGTTACGCGCAAAAGGTCACGCTTCATGAAAAAAACGTATCCCTCGAACACCTGATCAGGAATATTGAGCGGCAGTCGGGCTACGTATTTTTTCTTGACTATGCACTGCTGGATCCTGCAAAAAAGGTCAGCGTAGATATTACGGAGGGCACATTACAGGACGCGATAAACCTTTGTTTCCGGCAGTTTGCGCTGACTTATACCATCGTAGGCAAAACGATTGTTGTAAAACAAAAAACGTACGAGGCGGCCGATCCCGCCATTGAGGTGCGTGGTAAGGTAACGGATGCCGATGGCAAACCGGTTCCGGGCGTATCCGTTTCGGTGCCGGGAACCAAACAAGGCACGGTTACGAATGATAGCGGCGACTTTATATTATCGGTGCTGCCTACAGCCACCCTGCATTTCAGCATGATTGGCTACAAGGCAACAGATGTTGCGGTAAATGGACGTAAAACTATTACGGTAGTTATCACGATGGAGAATACTGCCCTGAGTGATTTTATCGTGGTAGGTTATGGCACACAACGCCGGGGAGATGTAACCGGCGCTATCGCTTCGGTAAACACCAAAACGCTGGAAGGAACACCTATCCGCTCTGTGGATCAGGCATTGCAGGGCAGGGTAGCGGGTGTTACCTTTGTGCAGAACTCTGGTATGCCCGGCGCAGGATCTTCTATCCGCGTGCGTGGTGGTAACTCCATCAATGGTAGCAATGAACCATTGTATGTGATAGATGGTGTGCCGGTATTTGCGGATCAGGGCAGCGATGGTACATCGCTTAACCCACTGAACAGTATCAGTCCTACCGATATCGCCTCCATTGAAATATTGAAAGATGCTTCGGCAACGGCGATTTATGGTTCACGCGGGGGCAACGGCGTAGTGCTCATCACCACTTCCCGCGGGCAACGCGGCGATTCGCGCGTTACATTTGATTCCTATTACGGCTCGCAGCAGGTGCTCAAAAAATATTCGCTGCTGAATGCGGCGCAGTTTGAGCAGCTGGCCAATGAAGCCAGTGTTGCTGAAAACGGTCCCGAATTATATGATCTCAGCAAAACTCCCGCCACTACCGACTGGCAGGACGCGATCTTCAGAACGGCTCCCATACAAAGCTATTCCCTGTCATTTTCCGGCGGCGATCCAAAGACCCGCTTCCTGGTTACCGCCAACTATTTTGACCAGCAGGGTATTGTGCGGGCGTCTGATCTGAAGCGGTATTCGCTGCGCGCTAATCTTGATAAAGATATCCGGGATAATGTTAAACTCGGCAGTAGTCTCACCATCAGTAATGTGCGCACCAACCGGGTGAATAGTTCTTCCCTGTTTACAATGGCCACTACCGCACCCAATCTCCCTATATATCAGCCCGATGGCAGTTATACGGAAGTGAACAACCAGGGGGCGCCTTTCGATAACCCGGTGGCGTTGATCGAAAACTATAAGAACTATAACAACGTTTACCGTACACTTGGAAATGTATACGCCAGTATCGACATCATCAAAGGGCTTACTTTCAAAACGCTCTGGGGCGCCGACGTTAGCTTCGCCCGCAATGATACTTACCTTCCGCAAGCCGTGTATTCCGGATCACAGCTGGGCGGAAATGCAGCAGTATCCACCAATCAAACCTTTACATGGTTAAACGAAAATACGCTTAACTACACGATGAACCGTGACGGGCATCAGCTCAACCTGCTCGGTGGTTTCACCCAGCAAAGTTCTTCTTATCAGTCGCTCGGTGCAGAAGCACAAGGTTTCCTGAACGATAACCTCGGCACCAACGCATTGGGCAATGCGGCCTCTGTGCAACCTTCTTCTTCCAGCATTGCCAGGTGGGCGCTGCTCAGCTATCTCGGCAGGATCAACTATAGCTTCCGGAACAAATACCTGCTTACACTCACCGGCCGGTACGATGGCTCTTCGCGTTTTGGGAAAAACAACCGCTTCGGTTTTTTCCCTTCGGCAGCAGTGGGCTGGAAGCTGGACCAGGAGCCTTTCATACGCGACCTGCATGTTTTCAGTAACCTGAAATTAAGGGTGAGTCATGGCCTCACCGGCAACCAGGACGGCATCGGCAATTATCCTTCACTCGACCTGATGGGCAAGGCTAACTATTCCATCGGCGGCGTGAATGTGATAGGGCTTACGCCTTCACAGGTAGGCAACCCGGATCTGCGCTGGGAATCTACCGCGCAATCGGATATGGGTCTTGAATTCGGATTCTTTGATAACAGGCTGACTTTTATCACAGATGTGTACTATAAAAAAACAAGCGACCTGTTGTTGTATGTGAAAATTCCTACCACGTCGGGTTTTTCCACTTCACTGCAAAACAGGGGACAGGTAGAAAACAAAGGGATAGAGTTCACGGTAAATGCTACGCCGCTGGAAAAGGATCTCCGCTGGGAAACCGGTTTTAATATTTCTTTCAACAGGAACAAAGTGCTGGACCTTGCCGGTGCCGAACGCCTCTTTGCAGGCCAGGGACCTAACCAATCCACCATTGTGCAGGTGGGACAGCCGTTAGGCACTTTCTTCGGCTTTGCCAGTGATGGCATTTTTAAGTCGAAGGAAGAAGTGGATGCTTCTGCCCAAAAAAACTGCCAAACCTGGTGATATCCGCTTCATGGATGTAAACGGCGACAAAAAGATCAACGACGACGACCGCGTATTACTGGGTAACGCACAGCCGAAATTCTCTTTCGGATTCAGCAATACATTTTCCTTGAAAGGATTCGACCTGATGGTGCTGCTCCAGGGCGGTTACGGTAACAAGCTGTATAACGTTAACACCAGTACGCTGGAAAATCTTACCGGCCTGCAAAACCAGAGCACTACCACGCTTAACCGCTGGACGCCCGAAAACACCAACACGAATATTCCGCGTGCTACCACCGTGAAGCCAACCGCCCGTTCGTGGGACCGGATGGTGGAAGACGGCTCTTACATGCGGGTGAAAACGGTACAGTTGGGATACAATCTGCCGCAGGCAAACCTGCAACGCATCAAACTCGCTGCATTGAAGGTATATGTGAATGTACAGAACCTGTTCACCATCACCAACTACTCGGGGCTTGATCCGGAAGTAAGCCGTTATGGGTCAGACAATGTAAGCCCGGGCTTCGACTCCGGCGCTTACCCGAACGCACGTACGATTTCTTTTGGTATTAATGCCAGCTTCTAATCAAAATCATTTGTCATGAGATCTGCATTTTATTTCATCATCATATTTTTTACGCTGGCGGCAGCGGGTTGCGCCAAGCTCGACGGCGTTCCGGAAGGCACTTATACCACGGACAACTTTTATAAAACAGAAGCAGATGCCGTGTCTGCCGTCAATGCCGTGTATTCCGGCATGACCAGCTCTTATCTCTACAACCAGTTCATGGAAGTGATACAGTCGCAAGGCACGGACGACTGTGAGTGGGGCTTTGGCCGCAACACCAGCAATACCGATAAAACGGCGCTGGATAAATTCAATTTCGATGCCGGTACTAATTTGTTCTACCAGTTCTGGAGCACTTCTTACCAGGTGATCAACCGCGCCAACACAGCGGTGGAAAATATCGGGGCCATGACGGCCGTTGGCAGCGATAAAAAGCAACGTATGCAGGCGGAAGCCCGTTTTGTGCGGGGGCTGATATATTTTAACCTCGTTCGTCTTTTTGGCGGGGTACCATTGCAGCTTGCACCCACCACTTCGTTGAATAATCTTGCAGTTAAAAGAGCAACCGAAGAAGAAGTGTATGCGCAGATTATTGCCGACTTCCAGTTTGGCGCGGAGCACCTGCCGCCGGATTACGATGCGGTGAACGCCGGAAGGGCCACCAGTGGCGCTGCTACGGCCATGCTTGTGAAAACCTACCTGACCCGGAAGGAATATACAAAGGCAGTGGAAGAGGCCCGGAAGGTGATCACATCGGGGCGTTACTCGCTTTGGGCATCTTACCAGGATGTATTCCTGATCGCTAATGAAAATAAAACGGAATCCATTTTTGAAGTGCAATTCCTGAGCGGTTCCGGTAATATTCCCAGCAGCTTTGCGGGTTTCTATCGTCCGTCGTTTGATAAACGACCCGGCTTCGGCGGCAATGGCGATAATCCTGTTACTAAGAATCATTATGAAGCTTATGCTGAGGGCGATCTGCGGAGGGATGTAAACGTGATTAAGTATTCCTATACCACTGATCCCAAAGCGCCTGCCACGATAAAAAATCCTTATTACGTTGCCAAATTTAAAGATCCTGCAGCGCTGAATGTGAATGATGGCGGTAATAACTATTACATTGTCCGTTATGCAGATGTATTGCTGATGTTCGCAGAAGCGCTGTATATGTCCAGCCCCGGCAGCACCGAAGCGCTGGAGGCATTTAACCAGGTAAGAAGGCGTGCGTATGGCCTGCCGGTAAATACGCCGTCTGCAAAAGATCTTGCAGGAGGTTTGAGCGCTGCGGCATTCCAGGATGCCGTACTGAAAGAAAGACGGTTGGAATTTGCGTTTGAAGGTCAGCGGCGCTTCGACTTGTTGCGTACCGGCAAACTGAAACAGGCCATGAACGCGCAGGATCCTTCTATAACAGTGAGGGATTCCGACACGCTTTTCCCAATTCCGTCGCAGGAAATGGATACCAATCCGCTGCTGGAGCAGAACCCGGGATTCTGATCAGATAACTTTTTTCCGGCTGGCACGAACAGGAAGGTACCTGTTCGTGCAGCTATACTCATGCTTAAATAATAACGAAAATGAGGACTTCAATTATCCGCAGCCTGGTGATAATGATCATTTTGCTGGGCAGTAACCGGTTGCAGGCCCAGAAGCACTGGGATGTATGTGTGTATGGAGAAACGCCCGCGGGCATTATGGCGGCCATACAGGCGGCGAAAATGAATAAACAGGTATTGCTGGTCAGCAACACGGCACATGTGGGTGGTGTGGCTACTTCGGGCCTTACGGCCACCGACCTGAATAATTTTAGGAGCGCCGGCGGGCTCACACGCGAATTTTACCAGCGCCTGTATACGTACTACAGTGATAGCAGCGCATGGCGTTGCGAATCGAGAGACGTATTTTTTGAACGTTCCAAAAAGCGCACCTTCTCCGGGAAGAACGACTCCCTGAAAATGCAGTGGGTGTATGAGTCCCGCGTAGCGGAAAATATCCTGAAAAAAATGCTGGAAGAAGCCGGCGTGACTGTGGTATACAAAGAAAGGCTGCAGCTGAAAAAAGGCGTAGGAAAAAAAGATGCCCGCATAGTTTCCATTCAAATGGAGAACGGCCATCGCTATCATGCAAAAATATTTATCGATGCTACCTACGAAGGAGACCTGATGGCAACCGCCGGTGTTTCCAACATCGTGGGCAGGGAAGCAAATAGTGTTTATAATGAAACGTTGAATGGTATTAAACTGAACGATATCATTGGCAAAGGCAGTAGTTCTATCGATCCTTATATTAAAAAAGGTGAGCCTTCCTCCGGTGTGCTGCCTTTCCTGGAACCAAAAATTCCGGGTGCAAACGGGGAAGGTGATCACCGCACGCAATCGTACTGTTACCGGATGACGCTGACCGATGATCCGGCGAACCGTATCGACATTGTAAAACCCGCCGGCTATCAGCCGCTCTGGTATGAATTCCTGGCGAGGACGCTGGAAATGAATCCCGGCTACATGCTGAAAAATATTATTTCTTTCACCCCCATGCCCAATAAAAAAACGGATACCAACCAGGCCGATTTCGTTGGCGCCAATTACGGATGGCCGGAAGGCAATTATGCAGAGCGGGACAAGATCGCTCAAATGCATAAAGACTATGTACTGGGGTTGCTTTGGTTCCTGGGTAACGATCCGCGGGTACCCGATTCCCTGCGCACAGAAATGAAGCGCTGGGGTTTACCGAAAGATGAGTTTACAGATAATGGCAACTTCCCTCATCAACTGTATGTGCGGGAGGCGAGGAGAATGGTGAGCGATTACGTGATGACAGAAAGGAACTGCAATGGAGAGGAGCCGGTGGAAGATGCCGTGGCAGTAGCCACCTATCCGCTGGATTGCCACCATGTTTCCCGCGTGGTAGACGCACAGGGGAGAGTACATGCGGAAGGCAGTTATGGTAAACAGAAGAACACTTATTACACGATCAGTTATCGTTCATTAAGACCAAAGTCCTCCGAAGCGGTCAACCTGTTGGTGCCGGTATGCCTGTCGGCCTCGCATGTGGCTTACAGTTCTATCCGCATGGAGCCGGTATTCATGGTGCTGGGGCAATCTGCCGGCACAGCTGCCGCACTTGCGCTCGACCGGAATATTACCCTGCAGGAATTGTCTTATGATGTTTTACAGCCGGTATTGCTGAAAGACGGGCAGGTACTTTCAATTGAGCGGAATAAATTATAGCAGATGACGAACATACAACAGTCGAACAGGGGCGCCGTTTTAGCCGCCGTAGTAGTAGCTTCTCTCGGGTATTTTGTAGACATCTACGACCTGCTGCTTTTCAGCATCGTCCGTGTGCCCAGTCTTCAGTCGATTGGCCTGCGTGGTGAAGATGTAACCAACAAAGGTATTTTATTACTCAATGTGCAGATGACGGGCATGTTGCTGGGTGGTATTCTCTGGGGCGTGCTGGGCGACAGGAAAGGGCGGTTGTCTGTACTTTTCGGCTCCATTTTTCTTTATTCCGTGGCCAACATTGCCAATGGTTTTGCAGACAGCGTGTGGAGCTATGCGTTATGGCGTTTTGTTGCCGGTCTGGGCCTGGCTGGTGAACTGGGTGCGGGCATCACGCTGGTGGCGGAACTGATGCCCAAAGAAAAGCGTGGTTATGCCACTACCATTGTTGCGGCGGTAGGTATCAGCGGTGCGGTGGCGGCATATTTTGTTGCACAGTATTTCACCTGGAGAACCAGCTTTTTTATTGGCGGTGGCCTTGGCCTTTTATTATTGCTGCTGCGCATTGGTGTGGCAGAATCGGGCATGTTCGGGGCGGCGAAGCATTCGGAGAACAGGGGCAACTTCCTGGCGCTTTTCACAAATGGGAAGAGGTTCTTTAAATACCTGCGCTGCATCCTCATTGGTGTGCCGCTCTGGTTCGTGGTGGGTGTACTGATCACGCTCTCACCTGAATTTGGGAAAGTGCTGCATATCCAGGGCGATGTAAATGCCGGTGCGGCAGTGGCGTGGTGTTATGGCGGCCTTGTAGTGGGCGATATTTTCAGCGGCGCCCTTAGCCAGTTATTAAAAAGCAGGATCCGGGTAGTATATGTTTACCTGTTTTGCTGCATGGCTGCTGTCAGCATTTATTTCCTGGCGGCAGGTATCAGCCTGCAGCTCTTTTATTGGATATGCGGCCTGCTTGGTTTTTCGGTTGGCTATTGGGTAGTTTTTATGACGATTGCCACCGAACAATTTGGCACTAATATCCGGGCAACGGTGACCACTACCGTCCCAAATTTTGTGCGCGGCGCAGTAGTGCCGCTCACCTTTCTCTTTCAATCCATGCAACTGCTTTTTAACGGATCCCTGGTGTATGCCGGTATCAGTGTGGGCGTGATATGCCTGGCACTGGCTTTCTGGTCGCTAACCGGCATGCAGGAAACATTTCATAAAGACCTGGATTACCTGGAGGAATGGTAGATATACTCACTTTTTAAAACCACGTTCTACTTATGAAAAAACTGATACTTATGCTGACGGTGCTAGCCGTTGCGGGCAACGCGATTGCGCAGGCCGTCAAAACCACGTTGACAGAAACTGCGGGCGTATATACCCTGCATCGCGGCGGTGTGCCGTATTACATTAAAGGCGCCGCCGCCAACAATTTTCATGTGCAGGTAGCTGCCTATGGGGGCAATACCATCCGTACTTACAGTATCAACGATTCCACCGCAGCGTGGCTCGACAGCGCCAATGCGCATGGCATCACCGTTTGTTTGGGATTGGGTATTAAGAAGCAGCAGGAAATGAATTACGGAGATACCGCTGCCGTGCGGTTGCAATTTGAAAATATGCGGAGCCAGGTGCTCGCATTCAGGGATCATCCTGCCGTGCTGATGTGGGCGATCGGTAATGAAACAGATGCCAATTATAACAGCCTGGATACAGCTGCCAATATCCTTTTCTGGGATGCACTCAACAATATTGCCGAAATGATCCATGAGGTAGACACCAACCACCTCACCACTGCGGTACTGGTAAACTCCGATGTAAAGAAGATTAAGTTGCTGAAAGAAAGATTTACAGCATTGGACATACTTTCCATTAACAGCTATGCGCCCAATATTCCCGGGGTGTTGGGCAACCTGCAAACCGCTGGCTGGGCAAGGCCCTATATGATTACGGAGTTCGGGCCGAGAGGCACCTGGCAAATGAATCCGGAGCCTTCACGGAAAATGCCCTGGGGTGGATTGGTGGAACAAACCAGTACAGAAAAGGCGGTAGTGTACCGACAAATATACCAGGATCATATTGCTGCGAATGCGTCCAATAATTGTCTTGGTGGCTTTGTGTTTGTATGGGGATATCAATCTTCCGGCGACGTAGTCACCTGGTTCGGGCTGTATAACCGGCTGGGAGAAGCTTTCGGGGCTGCTGATGAAATGCAGTATGTATGGACGGGACAGTATCCTGTGAATCACGCACCGGTGATCCGCAACAGGGATTCGCTGCTTTTCAACGGGAAGCGCGCCGAAGACACCGTGATCGTGGAAGCCAATTCTCTTAATACCGGGTGGGTACGCGCCAGTGATCCCGATAATGATTCATTGCGCTACGAATGGCTGATCATTCCTGAAAACAGTACTATGGCCGGAGGAGAGGCTACGGCCAGTTTGCCTGCGCTCCCGGGTTTGATTGTTTCGCAGCATGCCGACAGCGCCCGCTTTACGGCTCCGGCGGCCGCCGGCAACTACCGGTTATATGTATACGTACACGATCAGCGCGGGAAGATTGCCAATGCGTCTATCCCGTTTAAGGTAACACCATCTACCATCGGAAGACTGATAAGATCTGCTTCCACCGGCGGCAGCTGGTCGTTGCCTGGCAGCTGGCAGGGCGGCGTAGTGCCCGCGGATGCGGATACCGCCGTGATCATCGCAGGCAGCACCATCACCATCAATACGCCGGTGAAAGTAACACGCACGGAAATTGCCGGCACACTGGGCTTCAATACCACTACCACCCATACCTTTACTACGGGCGACCTGGTAGTGAACAACACCGGTACATTTTATGCAAGAAACGGCACCATTGGCAGAACAATTACGGTGAACGGCAACCTGGTAAACAACGGCACCGCCGACTTTTCAAAGGGGAGCACCACCCTGATCATGGGGCCGGCAGCAGATAGCACCGCGATTGGCGGAACAGGAAGTTATACGAATGGTATCATCCGCAGTGTTACAATCAATAATGCCGCCGGTGTGACGTTGCAAACACCCCTAAGCATCCCGTCGGTGCTAACGCTTACCAGTGGCGTGTTTCATAACGGTAGTAATCTCACCATGGACAATACACAGGTAGGCGGCAGCGCCAGTTCTGTGAACTGCCAGATCAGGCGTTCGCAGCATGCGTCGCTCGCCAATAATTATACATTGGGAAGCATCGCTGCATTGTATGTTGTTTATAATCATGATGTAAATGCGCCGGGGCAAGTCATGACCGAAGGCCATGAAATCCCTGTTACCCGGTCGCTGCATAACATCACTATCAACAACCCCGGTGGCGTAATGCTCAGCGACAGTCTCACGTTGAAGTCGAGCAATGCGGCTATCACATTGACGGAAGGCATCATCCACCTGCCGGCAGGCAAAGCGCTGATTTGTACCAATACCTCGTACAATGGTACTTTCGGCAACAGCAACAGTTTTGTGAATGGCGCAGTGGCGCTTACTGCAGGTGCAACGCCTGTTACTAAAACTTTCCCAACCGGATCTGCGGGAGAGTACAGGAAAGTAGTATTAACAGGATTGTCGTCTGTTACCGGCGCGCTGCTGATGCAGGTGTCTGCTGACAGTGCGGTGGGTACGCCGGGTACGGGCATGAGCAGTTTGTCTGCTGCAAGACGCTGGCGTTGCGCCGTGCGCAGTGGCAGTCTTGCTGGTTTCACGGCCATCAGTATCGCTTACGGCGCAGATGACGGAGCCACACAAAACCGGCTCGCATTTTCAACTACGCGTACGGGCGCGTATAATGTAATACCCACCGATACCAGCACCGCCGATGCTGTTACCAGTTCAATGGGTAGCTACGGAGCGGGATGGTATTCAACAGGACTGAACGATAGTACTATGCTGCGGACATCCAGGCCGGCTGTGTTTTCCGTAAGTACCACGCACGAGGCGGATGCTTTTGTTTATCCCAATCCGGCAGCGGAGGTGATTTATGTGGTATGTCCGCGGGCATTGAAACAGAAAATGTATGCAAGCCTGCTTGATTTGCAGGGAAGGGTAGTTCATTATTGGATGTTAACACAGGGGCAGGTGCGGCAGCCGCTGCGGTTCCCTGCGAAAACCGGCAGTGGCGTTTATTTGCTGGTGCTGGAAGGAACAGGATTCCGGCAAACATTTAAAGTAGTGAAATTATAAACAATATGGCGGCGCTTCATCGTGAAGCGCCGCTTTGTTATTTGAGCTTACTATATTTTTCCTATCTTCAATAGTGTAGTAAAAATAAGGTGCTTTAGCTGTTTGATTAAAAACCATCTCTAAGTAATGGGCAATTCCAAAGGTGTTATTCCTTTTTACGATGATATTAATGAATTCTTTGCCAGTACGCCATTTCCTGATAGAACAAATGATCCGGATCTGTTTTGTTTCAGGGTGAGGAAAGGAGAAGACGTAAAAAAATTCTATAAACCCCCGTTCAGAAGATCATTTTATTTTATGGGGCTGATGAGTGGTGTTAGTCAGTCGCAGATTGTTTATGACAATATGAATGAAGTGCGGATGAACAGCTTTCTCGTTTGTCAGGCGCCCGGACTGCTTTCCAGCTTTTACAACTCAGGACTTGCTTATGGATATTTTGTTTATTTTAAGCTGCCCTGTTTTTCTTTCTTCAGACCGGACTTTGAAAAGCAGTTTTCTTTTTTTGATGTACAACAGACGCACTTTTTTGAATTATCGCAGGAAAAATATAATGAGTTCTCCCTGGCGTTTGAGGATTTTTTTATTGCATATGAAAACGCAGACGATAAACTGCACACAGTAGCCAGTTTGAAGATATTGGCTGTTCTGTATCAATTAAAGAATTTCATCCAGCTTAACCAGCAGCAGGAGCGGATCACCAGACCTGAGTCGATTTTGCTGAAGCAGTTTCTCCAGCTTGTCAACGACAATTATATAGAACGGAGAACAGTGAATGAATACGCCGAAATGCTTTCCATTACCCCTAAGTATCTTTCCGAGTATGTCAAAACCACCACCGGGAAGAATGCATTGTTCTTAATCCACGAGAGAATAGTAGCCGAGGCAAAATCACTGATCCTATATACTGATTTGGATATGGCTGAAATCTGTTACCAGCTTAATTTCTCTGATCCGGCAAATTTTAATAAATTCTTTAAGAAAAATGCAGGCGCCACCCCTTTGGAATTCAGAAATCAGTATAACAGGTAAATTTACCATTCAAAGCGGTTTTTGGACAAAGCTATCGTAAGTGGCACATCTATCTTTGTGTTGAAATTACATCGGAACATTAAACAAATCTTTAAAAACAGATCACGATGAAAACAACACACTCCAAAGATGGAACAAAGCTGGCTTACAATATGACTGGCAAAGGCCCTGCCTTAATCTATATTACGGGGGCTACATGCCACCGTGAATTTAACCCGGTACTGTACGATGCATCGGTTTTTTCGGAAGAATTTACAGTGTACAATTATGATCGCCGCGGCCGTGGCGACAGTGGCAATACTTTGCCTTATGCGGAGGAGCGTGAAATAGAAGATATTGAGGCGATGATAGCTGCCGCCGGAGGCCGGGCGTTTTTGTATGGTCATTCTTCCGGTGCTATCCTGGCGCTAAAGGCTGCTATGACACTAGGCGACAAAGTGAGTAAACTGGTAATGTACGACGCGGCTTATTGTCACAACGAAGCCTACCTGGAGGAATTTAAAACCCTCAGCCGGGGTTTATACCAATTGCTGGAGAATGGTAAAAACGAAGCCGCGATCACCGGATTCCTGGAAGGTATCGGCATCCCTGGCGAGGCATTTGAAAGCTTATTTCCCGACTGGCCAACCATGGTGGCTTTGGCCCCAACGCTTGCCTACGACACTACTTTGGCCAGTAGCTTAGCGCCCCTAAAGGAGGTGGCAACGCTCACTACGCCCACCCAAATTATAGTGGGGGAAAAAAGCCCTGAATCTATTCAGGAAGTAGCCAAACAATTGAATGCTGCCATCCCGAACGTTACCTACACCATGCTGAAAGGCCAGGATCATATGCCTGCGGCAGAAGTGGTGTTGTCTGTTTTAACCAGGTTCCTGAAATCTTAAAAGCGAATATCATGGCACAGAAAATAAACATAAAAATCAATACAAAGCTGCAAATTGGTTCAGGCAAAGGAGCATGGACCTACATAGTATGGGATGGGGTAGCGGATACCTTTGGTACCAGGCAACCTGTAAAAGTACGTGGCAATATAGATGGTCACGTGTTTGAAAATTCATTCCTGCCGCTTAAAGATGGTACGCATCTGATGGGTGTTAATGCTAAAATCCGCAAAGCTATAGGTAAGGAAGCGGGAGATGAAGTAAGGGTGGAGATCTATGAAAGAATCTGATCAATGGCTGGAAAACGGTTTTAGATTAAAAAGCCTTGCAGCGGGCAGCTGCAAGGCATAAAGTAATTTTAGAAAATGAAATTGGTGCTGAGGAAGTCGGAGCTATGCTCATTCACAATATCTTCCAGCAGTTTTTTATTCGTATCGTTCATTTTGGTGGCCACTAGTGAGCGGATAGAGAATGACCGCAGTGCATCATGCACGGAGAGCGTGCCTTCTGCACTGTCTTTCCGGCCGGTGAACGGGAATACATCCGGTCCGCGCTGACACTGGCTGTTAATATTCACCCGGCTTACCTGGTTTACCAGGGGATCTATCAGTGTCGCCACTTCGTCAGGGTTGTTGCTGAAAATGCTTACCTGCTGGCCGTGTGGCGATTCGATCAGGTAATCAATGGTTTCTTCTATATCATCATAGGGCACAACCGGGATTACCGGTCCGAATTGTTCTTCCCGGTAGAGTTTCATTTTATCATTTACCGGGTATACCACTGCCGGGAACACAAAGGATTCGTTGGTAGCGCCACCGTTTTCATTAACAACGGCTGCACCGTGGGCAATGGCGTCGTCGAGCACTTCACGGATATAGGAGGGTTTGCCAGGTTCCGCTACCGGCGTGAGTTGTACACCTTTTTCCCAGGGCATGCCGAATTTCATTTTGCCGATAGATTCGCCCAGGCGCGCATTGAATTCGTCGGCGATGGAGCGGTGCACAAACAGTATTTTGATGGCGGTACAACGTTGACCGTTATACGATAATGCACCCAGGATACATTCATTCACGGCCACTTGTATATCTGCATGCTGCGTGATGATGGCGGCATTTTTGGCATCCAGGCTCAGTACCGCGCGGAGGCGGTTCAGTTTGGGATGGTGCTTGCGCAGGTCGTTGGCTACTTTACTGGAACCGATAAAGGCCAGTACATTGATTTTACCCGTAGCCATAATGCCTGGTATTACAGAAGCGCCGCGGCCATAGATGGTGTTCACCACGCCTTTCGGGAAGGATTCCATGAATGCACGCAGCAGCGGGTAATGCACCAATGTGCCGTGCTTAGGCGGTTTGAAGAGGATGGTGTTGCCCATCAGCAATGCCGGGATCAGGGTGGTAAAGGTTTCATTCAGCGGGTAGTTGAATGGTCCCATGCAGAGTACTACCCCTAATGGCGAACGGCGGATCTGCGCGATGGTGCCTTCTTTGATTTCAAAGCGGGAAGAGCTGCGGTCTATTTCCTTAAGCGCATCTATGGTGGCGTTGATGTATTCTATGGTGCGGTCAAATTCCTTGATGGAGTCAGCAAAGGATTTCCCGATTTCCCACATGATCAGCTTTACGATCAGGGCGCGTTGCTCCGTCATTTTGCGGGCAAATACAGACAAACAGTTGATGCGTCCATCCAGTCGCATGGTAGGCCATTCACCGCGGCCGTTATCATATGCGGCGAGGGCGGCATCCAGCGCTTCAAAGGCTTCTTTTTCGGTGCCCAGCGGGTAAGTGCCTATCAGCTTGCGTTTCAGGCCATTTGCAGTAGGGATGTTGATAGGGGAGTACACTTCACTCACCGGCCCATCCCATTGTTTCATTTCCCCGTTTACCAGGTACTCTTTCTGATGAATTTCGGAAATACGGAATTCCTCGGGTATTTCATTTTCTTCAACAAAAAGTTCCTTCAGCTCATCTTGAAAACTCATGTGCTAAAATTTTATGCGTACAAATTACACAAAATAGGCCGGATTGTACGCATAGAATGTTTCGATCGGGGGAGTGGAGGAAATCTATAAGGTGGGTAAACCACCAGGAAAAATATGGGCTGAACCGGTGCTAACTTTTTTATTTTCAACGATTCACCTATTTTCGCCGGATGTTTTACAGGAGAGAATTAATACAGCGCATAATAGAAAAAGGTTACCGGGAATTGTTTTATGGTCCGTATCATTCATCGTTGCACCAGGGAAAAGAAAGTATTTAAAATAACCCTTGCGGAAACCATTGGATTTGCATATTTATAAAACATCTTGCGCATGCCTTCGACAAAAATTTTGATCACCGTTAAAAGTTATCCCACCGTATCTTCCCATTATGAGGAGCAGGTTAGCATCGCCGGTTTCCGGGAAGACGGCGTTTTTATCAGGATATATCCCATCCCTTTTTCAAAGAAAACCTATGACGAACACTATCAGCTCTACGATTGGGTGGAGCTGGATCTCGAAAGGAATACCCGGGATTTCCGGCTGGAAAGTTTCAGACCGGTAAACCCGGATGCACCGGTAAAAAAGACCGGGCACCTGGGAACGGAAGATCATTGGAGTGAGCGGAAAGCCATTGTGCTGAAGAATGTATACCGTAACCTGTCTACGGTCATCATGGAAGCGAAACACGAAGCATTTTATACTTCACTGGTGGTATTCAAACCTGCCAGGATACTGGATTTTGTGGCAGAGGAAACGGAGCGGGAATGGAACCGCAACCGCTTGAACGCATTGCAGGAAGAGCTGCTGCGCGGCATGGTAGCTGAGCAGCCGGAAGATCCTTTTGCCGTGATGCAAAAGCTGCCTTACAAATTTTCTTTCCGTTTTACGGATGATAAGAACGAAGAAATCACCCTGCCGCTGGAAGACTGGCAACTGGCGTCCCTGTATTGGAAAAGCCTGCAAAAGCAGCGTGGCGCTGATAAGGAACTGAAGGCCATTAACGAGGTGAGAAAGAAATACCTGCACGAATATGCAAGGAACAGCGACCTCCATTTCTTCCTGGGTACTACGCAAAATGTACATGCAAGTGCCAGGCAGCCGTTTACGATCGTTGGCTTGTTTCATCCTACGATGCCGCCGGCGGTAATACAGGGCAGTTTATTTTAGCGAAATTGTATATTTGAGCAAATCGCTTAAATAAATAGCATGAAACAAGTACGGGAATGGATGTTAACTGTACGGATCATAATAAGTGTTAACCTGCTTGTTTGTATCTTATCTTATGGCCAACTATTCGCATTTCAGCAGGTTAAACCGGTAGTACCTGCAGACTTTACGTTTGAGGTAATCCCGGAAACCTTTGAGCTGAATCTTTATTACAACGGAATAGCGGAGAAAGCGGGCGATCCCCTGCCTCCCATGCGGGTATCCAATTTGAAAAAGACCGCTGATTCGGTATCGTGGTTCTATCCTGATGTTCTTGTTTCGGTAAACATTGTAAAGAAAGAAAACTACCTCGACGTTAATATCCGCTCGGAAGGCGCCGGCAAATTTGTATGGCCGCATGTTCAGGCAGAAAGTTATATGCTGCCTTTGTGGGAGGGGAAATATATTCCCGCTAAGGATAACTATTGGAAGTCTTTTTTAAAGCATCAGTCGTTAGATTTTCCCGGAAGTTTTTCAATGGGATTTTTTGCTGCCAACAAGCCTGAGTATACAATTGTGTATGTACTGAAAAATGTTTTTAACAGCGACCTGCATTTCGATGTGAACCCGGACATCAGTTTTTCCTTCTTCCATCAATTTCCCTCTATTAACCCGGACAAAACCTATGGCTTCAGCATTTATGTTACTGCAAATGATCCCGTAGCTGTAAGTACCGTATATAAAAATTATATCCGGGAAAAAAACAGGTTTGAAACACTGGAGGAGAAAGCGGCTAAAAATCCTAACGTCCGGAAATTATACGGCGCACCACATATCTATTTTTGGCCACACGGACTTATTACCGTAAAAAATATCCGGTGGAAGCAGTTGCAGGCCTCCTGGCCAGCGAAGGAAAAGTTCTTTTCCCGGCTTATACAATCGTTAAAAGATAATGAAGAAGACGATGCTGCCAATGCGTTTAACCAGGTGTGGCTGGAATGCAAGAAGCAAACGCCCATTAATGATTATCAGAAAAGAATTATCCTTGAAGCCCTGAATAAAGTACTCCGGACGAAAGCACTGTATCAGCCGGATGTTTTTGGCAGCATGCCAGGGACAACATCAGCAAGTGCGCTGAGCGAGCAGCAACTGTATGTTTGGAATAAGCGATTAATAAAAAAGGCACTGGGAGATGTTATAGATGATCCCGGCGACTGGGGAAAAGAAAATGTGAGCCTGATGGCGGATATGTACCAGTCGGGAATAAAGAAGGCGTGGATCGGTTTATCTGATTGGGCAGATGGATTGAAGAACCCGCTTTTGGTAGAAGAAGCTAATAAATCCGGTTATCTCATTGGCCCATACGACAGCTATCATTCCATTCATTCAAAAGAGGACAGGGAATGGCGTACCTGCTGGTTTCCTGATTCATCTTTATACGACAATGCTACTGTGACCAATGCCTCGGGGAAAAAAACAGGTGGTTTTATAGGGGTAGGAAGGCAGCTGAATCCCACGCTGGCATTTCCATCTGTAAAACAGCGGGTAGCCGCCATTTTGAGCGATCGTATTCCGTACAATTCCTGGTTTGTAGATTGTGATGCTACCGGTGAGGTGTTTGATGATTACTCGCCAAGTCATGTTACTACAAAGGAGCAAGACTTTAAGGCCCGTCTCCAGCGGATGGAATACATCGGTAATGAAGTGGCGATGGTAGTAGGATCTGAAGGCGGAAATGATTTTACGGCCAAATCACTGGCATTTGCCCAGGGTTTGGAAATGCCGGTGCTGTTCTGGGGCGATCCCGATCTGAGGGAAAATAAAAACAGCCCTTATTATGTTGGGAGCTACTGGGGACAAGGCGGTACCATTCCATCTATCTACACCAAAGTAATACCCATAAAGGAACGCTATGAAAAAATATATGTTGATCCAACTTATTCACTGCCGCTGTTCCGCCTTGTTTACAATGATGCCGTGATAACCACCGCGCACTGGGAAAATGGTTCTCTTAAATTAAAGGATGAAGTGGGGACCCGGATGCTGTCGGAACTTTTATATAACACGCCACCTTTATACCATATTGATCAGGCCGAATGGAAGCTCAACAAAACACGGATCATCGATCATATAAAAGTGTGGAGCCCATTGCATGAAAAAGCAGTGATCCTGCCGGTGACGGCTTTTAATATTCTTTCTGATGACCGGCAGGTGCAACAAATGATATACGGCAACCAGATAAAAGTCACCGTAAATTTTTCCAATAAAGCTGCCATGGCGGGTACAGTACCCATTAAGGCCCGGTCTGCAATTATCGATGATGGAATTAAGAAAGTAAATTACAGCGTACAATAAAACAGTCATTTCATGAACCCGCCCAATAACATTCCACTTATTGAAGGAGAAATAGCGGACTATTATTATGATAGTACGGGGATTTTATATTCCTATTCGAAAAGCACACTGCGAACAGTAGAGAATATTTCGCGCAATATTGCATTGGTGAAACAGATTACCGGGAATAAGAAAGTACCCTTGCTGATTTATCTTTCCAATTCTCCTGTTCCCGATAAGGCCACAAGAAAATTTTCAACAGAGCAATTACCTCATGTATATAATGCCATGGCAATGGTTTCAAAGCCGGGCTTGTCGAAGCTGATCATGAATATACTGTTTAAGTTAAAAACGCCGCCTATTCCCATGAAGTCGTTTACAAACGATGCGGAGGCAAAGGAATGGCTGCTGCAGTATGTTTAGAGGGCGTTTCGCTGGTGAGAAACGGGCATAAAAAAAGAGCCCCCGGTGAAGGAGGCTCCTGTTATTCTTTTAATTTAATTAAGCGAGATCAAACCTGTCGAGGTTCATTACTTTGTTCCAGGCTGCGACGAAGTCTTTCACAAATTTTTCCTGGCCATCTGCGCTGCCATATACTTCTGCGTTAGCTCTCAGTTCAGCGTTAGCGCCCAATACCAGGTCGGCACGGGTGCCGGTCCATTTTACTTCGCCGGTGGTGCGGTCGCTGCCTTCATAGAGTTCCCTGTCTTCAGACACTGCTTTCCATGCAATGCGCATATCAAGCAGGTTTACAAAGAAGTCAGTAGTAAGCTGGCCGGGGCGGGAAGTGAAAACGCCATGTTTAGATCCGTCAAAGTTAGTGTTCAGCACGCGCATACCACCCAGCAGTACTGTTAACTCCGGTGCGGTAAGGGTGAGCAACTGGGCCTTATCTATCAGCAACTCTTCTGTAGACACGGGGAACTTTGACTTGCGGTAGTTGCGGAAGCCGTCGGCCACAGGTTCCAGGTAGCCTACTGATTCCACGTCGGTTTGTTCCTGCGAGGCATCCATGCGGCCGGGGGTAAAGGGAACCGTGATGGTTTGTCCCGCATCTTTCGCTGCTTTTTCAACGCCGGCTGCACCTGCCAGTACGATCAGGTCGGCCAGGGAAACTTTTTTACCACCCGACTGGGCGCCGTTAAATTCTTTCTGAATGCTTTCCAGTGCATCCAGTACTTTTTGTAATTGGGTGGGATTATTTACTTTCCAATATTTTTGAGGAGCCAGGCGAATGCGGGCGCCGTTAGCGCCACCGCGTTTGTCGGATCCGCGGAAAGTGGAAGCTGACGCCCATGCAGTAGAAACCAACTCGGATACGCTTAATCCGGATGCCAGTACTTTTGCTTTCAGGGCGGCAATATCTTTTTCATCTATCAGTGCATGGTCAACTGCAGGAATGGGGTCCTGCCAAAGCAGTTCTTCTTTCGGCACATCGGGACCGAGGTAACGTGCCTTGGGGCCCATGTCGCGGTGTGTTAATTTAAACCAGGCCCGGGCAAAAGCATCTGCAAATTGATCGGGATTTTCCAGGAAACGCCTGGATATTTTTTCGTAGGCCGGATCCATTCTTAGAGCGAGATCGGTAGTCAGCATGGTTGGCAGGTGCTTTTTGGAGCTGTCGTATGCATCAGGGATAATGCTGTCTGCGTTTTTAGCTACCCATTGGTGTGCACCAGCCGGACTTTTAGAAAGTTGCCATTCAAATCCAAAGAGGTTTTCGAAGAAGTTATTGCTCCATTGGGTAGGCGTTTTCGTCCATATTACTTCGAGTCCGCTTGTAATGGTGTCTGCGCCTTTACCGGAGCCATAGCTGTTTTTCCAGCCCAGGCCCTGCATTTCCAGGTCAGCTCCTTCCGGTTCTGCGCCTACGTGGGTGGCAGGTGCGGCGCCGTGGGTTTTGCCAAAGCTGTGTCCACCGGCTATGAGGGCCACTGTTTCTTCGTCGTTCATGGCCATGCGGCCAAAAGTATCCCGGATATCTTTGGCGGCTGCGATGGGGTCTGGATTACCATCGGGGCCTTCGGGGTTTACATAGATAAGGCCCATTTGCACAGCGGCAAGGGGCTTCTCGAGGTTGCGGCCGTGAATATTACCATCTGCGTCGTCGTCTGATACCAGTACGCCATGATTTTCTTCCACGCCGGGGGAGCCGTGCGCATAACGCAGGTCGCCACCGAGCCAGGTGGTTTCGGAGCCCCAGTATACATCTTCATCCGGTTCCCATACATCTTTACGTCCCCCGGCGAAGCCAAATGTTTTGAAGCCCATTGACTCCAGTGCAATATTGCCGGTAAGGATCAGGAGATCTGCCCATGAAATTTTGTTACCATATTTTTGTTTGATGGGCCAGAGCAACCTGCGGGCTTTATCCAGACTTACGTTATCGGGCCAGCTGTTAAGCGGGGCAAAACGTTGCTGTCCTGAGCCTGCGCCGCCACGGCCATCACCTACACGATAGGTGCCTGCACTGTGCCATGCCATACGGATGAACAGGGGGCCATAATGACCAAAGTCGGCCGGCCACCAGTCCTGCGAGTCAGTCATGAGTGCATGAAGGTCTTTCTTCACTGCTTCCAGGTCGAGGCTTTTAAAAGCTTCGGCATAGTCAAAATCTTCACCCAACGGGTTTGATTTGGAGGAGTGCTGGCGCAGGATACTCAGTTTTAACTGGTTGGGCCACCAATCCCGGTTCCTGGTGCCGCCACCGCCAACATTGTGCTTCATACTGCCATTATGAAACGGACATTTACTGATGTCGTTTGATTCTTTTCCCATTTTTAGAAGTTTTATGGTATTGAAAGAACACTTGCCTGCACCTTTTAGTTGTGCATAATGATAAAGTTATGGTATTGAAAGAATAATCACAATCAATTAATTTCTATGTTTCAATAGTTAAAATCTATTTGTAGTGTGTTCCTGCACGGAGAGAGAATTTAAGCATAAAAAAGGGAATTTGCCCTATCTTGTTAAAACAAGTCGATAACGCTAACCACCATAAGATGATTTATACTATAAAAAGGTTTACCTGGCCATTTATTTGCCTCCTGTTAGTGTTGTTGCATTTGGATGTTCACGCACAGGTTTCCCTGGTGCAAAAAGCCATTGATAAATTGGCGGGCTATAAGAACTTTAGTTATCAATCAGTTTATAAGCAAAAGGAATATACCAGCGATACGCTGGAAATACATCACCGGGATGTTTTTTCAAAAGCACCGGAAGATAAAGTTTTTGGTTATTTGTTCAGTATGGAGCAAACAATCAGGGGTAATAAATTTCCTTTCACAACTATATATAACGGGCAAAGCTTAATCAATATAAATCCTGCAGACAGTACTTATGATATAAGAGAAATCAAAGCAGCGGCCATCCAGGGTTCACTGCCGGATTATCTGAAGATGATAGAAGCGCTGTTAAAAAGAAGACCATCTGAATTGGTTGGCGATACCATCATTAATACCATCAACTGTGCTCATTTGGTGATTAATGGCTCTGATACGGTTATTAATAAAGAACATTACTATACACGTATACATTTATATATAGACAAGTTGTCGGGTATGCCGGAGCGTGTCATTGCGCATGCAAGAAGCAGTGGTATCGGCGATGGCGTCACCAACTATTATTCAGAGACGCGCTATTTCGATTACAAGTTTGACCAGGATCATATCGACCTTGCGTCCATGAAGATTCCGGAAGGGTTTCATCTTCCAAAAGAAGGGCCCACCTTATTAGCACCGGGCGGAATAGCGCCCGGTTGGGTGCTATATGCTGCTGATGGGAGGAAGATGTCATCTGCACAAATGAAAGGTAAAGTGATGTTACTGGATTTCTTCTTTATCGGGTGTGCGCCCTGTATGCTTTCCCTGAAACCATTGAATCGTCTTCATGAAAAATATAAAAACCAAAACGTTGCCATGGTGAGCCTGACGGAAAGGGACAGCCGGAAATCCGTTCTTGGATTCCAAAGGAATTATCGCATAAAGTATCCCATGTATGTTGATGCAAAGGAGGTGGTGCAATCATACCATGTAGCAGCCTTCCCGACTTTTTATTTCATCGGCAAAGACGGAAAAATTGCCCAGGTAATTGAAGGGTATGAGGAGGGGTTTGAAGAGAAGGCTACTGCCATCATCAACGACCTGTTAAAGAAATAGCCGTTCATCCTGCAGGCTTTCCAGATAAGCAGGATAGTCTGTCTTCATCAGTACTTCATCGCTGTTCCGTTTTCCAATGATTACATCGTGCATGTCGGTCCATATTGCTCCCATTGCATGTACCCTTTTTTTTAATTCTTCCAGGTTAATATCCCTGCAATAAATGGTGGAACCTGGCTGCTGCTTCCATGATTGGGCGATGGTACCCACATCGAAGGGATCAAACCTACATCGTTTACCAGTGTAAATACTACTTCTTTAGCGGCGTCGTTATCGCCCGAAACGGCCAGTGCGATACGGTTTTTAGCACCTTTGGGTTGGCCCAGGGCTTCCAGGCTTTCCACAACAATAGAGGTAAAAACCTTCACAACGGGAACGCCTAACTGCTCCTGTACCCACAGGCTGTCGATGCCACTTTGAATAAGTGCCGGTATGATGCCATCGCGGAGGGTAGGGTAATAATTTCCCGTGTCAATAACCACTACATCTTCCGGAAGATCTTTAAAAATATTTTTAGGAAGATCGGTGATGCTTTTCTGGGGAATAGTAACAACAATCACTTTTTTATTACTGGCAGCTTCCGATAGCGCCTGCGCCGATAATGCCTATATTCATAGCTTAGTATTTTTAACAGCATTCTCAATGGGATTTGGCTGGCCTTTACCTGTAGTGATCAGGTTGCGCAGGCTGTTCCCGATATAGTTGCTCCAGGCATCAAAACAAACATGATAGCATTCATATGCGGGAACCAGTCCGTGGTGCGTGAAGTGAAGCTGTGTCTGATGTTCTTTTTCAGAGATCTCAAATTCGATTTTTGTACCGGTCCATTCTGTTTTGTCTTCCGTGAAATCGAAGTAGTTGTCCAGCACCTGCCAGGTAACTTTTTTATCCGGGACCACTTCTGTCAATTTCATGGTACACTTGTGAACGTCTTTGAACTGGTAGGTAAACTCATCATTGAGCTGTGCAGTACCGCCTTCAATGTTTTGGGACCACCATCCGCGAACATTCGTGATGGCATTGAATACCTCCGCGGGAGTTTGATCTACCAGGATGGTAGTGTTAAAATCTGATGCAGACATGTTATTGATTTTTTAGTTGGGTAATTTGTTATTTAATAAAGTTTCTAACTTTTTCAGTTTAGATGTCCAGAATTTATCGAAGTAGGAGATCCAGTTCTGCAGTTCCTTAAACCCGTCCTGTTTCAGTGTGCAATACCGTTCCCGGCCTACATCCTTTATGGAAATAAAGCCTGCGTTATACAATATTTTGATGTGTTTTGAAACGGCGGGGCGGCTCATATCAAAATTATCTGCCAGGCTGTTGATGGTCAAACTATCTTCTGAGAGCAGCATCAGCATTTTCCGCCTGCTCGGATCTCCGATTACCTGGAATGCGTCAAGTGTTGGTGTTGCCATGTTGTGCTGCGTTTATACGGTCCGCAATTTTGTGCAAATTCTTCAGCCAGCCGTCGGTCAGAGCATTGAACATATTCAGGTTCTCTTCTTTCGTGAAACCGTTATGCTCCAGGAAAAGCTCCGTGCCTTTATCGGTTGGTTCCAGTTTCCATAATACTACAGAATCCAGTGTGATCTTGCCATCGCCGGGGCCACTTTTCCAGGAGTAGGAGAGCCGCTTAAAGGGAACAACCTCCAATACCTTACAATAGAAGATCCCGTCGAAGTTGAGGCTGGGTATCGGGTTTGTTCTGAACTGAAAGTCGAGTCCCACGATGGGCTGAAAATCATTTTTCATAAGCCACAGCTCCATCAGTTCGGGTTTGGTGAGGTAGTTCCAAACTGTTTCAGCCGGGTGTGGGAAGAAGAACTGGTGTTTAATTGATCTGGTCATGATAAGTAACTTTGAAGTTACATAAAGGTATGTGTAACTCTTGAGTTACCCAAATATTTTTCAGAAATAATGTAAAATGGAGAAGAGCATGATACATATCAGCGGAATAATTTTTTGTTTTTCAGACGAACAACATCTATTAAATCTTTGTTAGCAGGAATGAATGCCGGCTAAACAAGCTTAAATTGATGACATCTGAAAAATTTTTAACCAAATAAATAAAGCCAAACAACATGAGTAAAATCACCGTAAAAGATGGTACTGAAATTTATTACAAGGACTGGGGAACAGGCCAGCCCATTGTATTTCATCATGGCTGGCCTTTGTCCGGCGACGACTGGGACGGGCAAATGATGTTCTTCCTGGAGCAGGGCTACCGGGTTATTGCGCATGACCGGAGAGGTCATGGAAGATCCGGTCAACCCGCCAATGGCCACGACATGGATACCTATGCCGCCGATGTGGCGGAGCTTACCAAGGCGCTTGATTTAAAAGATGCCATCCACGTTGGTCACTCTACCGGCGGCGGGGAAGTAATCCGTTATGCTGCAAAATATGGCAAAGGCCGTGTGGCCAAAGCGGTGCTGATCAGCGCGGTAACGCCCCTGATGGTGCAAACAGCCAATAACCCCGACGGAGTGCCATTGTCTGTATTTGATGACATCAGGAAGAATACTGCCACACAACGCACGCAGTTCTTCCAGGATTTTACGCTGCCATTTTATGGATTCAACCGTGAAGGAGCAAAGATATCGCAGGGCGTGAGGGATAATTGGTGGCGCCAGGGCATGATGGGAGCCATCAAAGCGCATTACGACTGCATCAAGGCTTTCTCTGAAACAGATTTTACAGAAGATCTTAAAAGTGTAGACATTCCCGTGCTGGTGCTGCATGGTGAAGATGACCAGATCGTTCCGTTTCCCATTTCAGGCGCAAAGGCGGTGGGCCTGCTAAAACATGGAAAGCTCATTTCCTATCCGGGGTTCCCCCACGGTATGCCTACTACAGAAGCTGCCACGATCAATAAGGATCTGCTGGCCTTTATCAAATCATAATATAGTAAGATATTAGTGCCACAGCGATGAAAAAGCGTGATACCTTCTTCCGGATGGTATCACGCTTTTTCATTTGCCGGCGCCGATAAAATTAGTTTGATATTTTTCCGGCAAAGGATTATCTTGTTATCTCAACATCTAAGCCACTTTGCTGCCGGGTACTTTTTCATATGATGAAGAGAAGTTAGTTATACAGATCTCAGAAGGAGACGAAGAGGCCTTTACCCGCCTGTTTTACCATTACGGTGCTATTATTCATCCCATTGTACTTAAAATAGTAAAAGAGGAAGCTACTGCTGAAGATGTGGTAGCGGAAGTATTTCTGAAGCTCTGGATAAATAGAAAAGGGCTCACCGCTGTTACCAATCTCTCCGGCTATATTTACCGCATGGCCACCAATTTTTCCATCAATCACCTGAAACGTAACAAAACAGAGGCGCATGTATTACAGGATATGTACCTGGATGTGCCGGGTCATGGTGCTACCGCGGACGAACAGCTTACTGTACAGGAACTGAGAAAATCCATCCACAAAGCGGTAGACGGGCTACCCGGGCAACGCCGCAGGATATATGAGTTAAGCAGGGAAAAGGGATTATCCAGGAAAGAAATTGCCGACCTGCTCCAGATTTCAGAAAATACTGTAAAGAACCAACTGCGTATTGCGTTACGCCACATACAGGAATCTATACTAAAGGACCAGGGCACTTTAATAGCGGGTATCTTTTTTATAGAGATCATCACGCATTAACGCCCTGTTATCACCGGTCAATGCCCACCACCTGCCGGTTGCTGCAACAAACACTTCCTATGTATTACGCTTAAATTTTTTTTATTCCGGAGGAGTACCGGTAATCATTTTTGGTGTCTATTACTAAGAACGACCTGGCCGGACCGGGACAAAACGTATACTGTGATACAGGAAGACCATATAAAACAGTTGTTAGAACGATATATAAATGATCTGTCCACAGAAGAGGAGAGGCTACAGCTATTGGACATCATCGACTCCCGGCCTGAGATAGACTGGTATGCCCTGCTGGCGCCTGCATTTACGGATGCCGTTGCCGATAAAGCGTTTACTTCTGAAAAGTGGCAGCCGGTACTGGATAGCATCCTGAAGTATCCGCAGGTAGAGAAAGAGACGAAGGTGGTACCTCTTTTCAGAAGATGGTGGTCAGTAGCCGCAATGCTTGCCATACTGCTGGGAGCAGGATGGTGGTTTTATCGCGCCGGCAATGCAAAGGTGAGTCCACCGGTAATCGCCATGGCGGATGTGCCGCCGGGTAGCAATCGCGCCGTACTGAAGCTGGCCAATGGGCAGGAGATCACCCTGGATAGTGCGCATGGTAATATTGTTCAGCATGGCAATTTTAAAGTGAACAACGACAGCGGTATGCTGAATTACGAGGGAAAAGCCAATGAGGCAGAGTATCATACGCTGTCAACGCCACGGGGAGGGCAATACAAGCTGCAACTTCCGGATGGCACCAATGTATGGCTGAACGCGGCTTCTTCCATTACATATCCAACGGTTTTCACCGGAAGGAAGCGGGATGTGGCCATTACGGGAGAAGCATATTTTGAAGTAGCGAAAGATCCCGGTAAACCTTTTAATGTACAGGTCAACCAAATGAATATAGCAGTATTGGGTACGCATTTCAATGTTAATGCTTACAACGACGAGCCCGATGCTAAAACAACACTACTGGAAGGCGCGGTAAAAGTGAACGCCGGCAACCAGGTGAAAATACTTGCGCCGGGCCAGCAGGCGCTGTTAGAAAAAAATAATACGCTCAGGCTCATTGAACAGGTGAATGTGGAAGATGTGATTGCCTGGAAAAACGGGTACACCGTTTTTGAAAATGCCGACATCCAAACCATCATGCGGCAGGTATCCCGCTGGTACAATGTAGATGTTGTTTTTGAAGGGGACATTCCTCAAAGACAATTCGCAGGGGGCATCTCCCGCAAATCCAGCCTGGCGGAACTTTTAAAGGTGCTGGAATTTGCCATTGAACAGGTGAATGTGGAAGATGTGATTGCCTGGAAAAACGGGTACACCGTTTTTGAAAATGCCGACATCCAAACCATCATGCGGCAGGTATCCCGCTGGTACAATGTAGATGTTGTTTTTGAAGGGGACATTCCTCAAAGACAATTCGCAGGGGGGCATCTCCCGCAAATCCAGCCTGGCGGAACTTTTAAAGGTGCTGGAATTTGCCAATGTAAATTTTGTCGTAGAAGGGAAGAAGATTGTCGTAAAACCATAGCATATATCCCGTGGCCGTTCCCTTCGCCGGCAACACGGATAATCCGGAAGTATTTTTTTAGTCATGTGAATAACTAATATCAACCAAAAGGCTTGCAAAAAAAAAGCCGGAAGCGTTCGCGGCGCATCCGGCAAGGCTTTGGGCAACCCTTTTTCCAACAAGGCGTTTGAAAAAGTAATTTAATTATGAACCCAAAACAGTTCAAAACTATGAATTTTTATTCATTACAGGTCCCTGTATTTTTTAAACATCACAAAAAGCTGACGAAGATTTTTCTGCTAAAGACGATTACGGTATCAGTATTGTTATTTGCGGGCGTATTCGCAAGTACTATAGCAGCGGCGCAACAGATTACGCTGAATGAAAAGAATGCGCCCTTAAAAAAGATATTCAATCTTATCAAAAAACAAGGGGATTATATCTTCTTTTACGAGAAAGGTGTGCTGGATAAAACAGCTCCTGTAAGCATCCAGGTAAGCAATGCCGGGATCCGTGATGTTCTTGAAATTTGCCTGAAAAACCAACCATTATCTTACATTATTTCCGGTAATAACATTGGCATTAAAAGAAAATCTGTAGGATCAGAAGAGGGCAGGGAGGCATCGCCGGCGGCGTCACCGGACGAAGATATCCTGATTGGAGGACTGGTGGTTGATTCCATTAGCATTCCTAAGCAAGGTGTAACTGTTACCAGCATATCCGGCGGGTCGCACCAGAAAACATTTTCCGTTACCAATGCCGACGGCACCTTTCAAATATATGGACAAAAAGGCGACAAGCTTATATTCAGCGCCATCGGGCACAGGAATGTGGAAGTTCGGTACAATGGTGAAGTGAGCCTGAAAATAACGATGAAAGTGGCGCCCATAGAAATGAATGCCGTGGTGATTGACGACATTGACATGAGCCGGAAAAGGACACCTTTTACGGATACCATCGACATGACCCACCGGACGCACCTGAACCTCGGGCAGTTGTTACAGGGCAGTATCCCCGGCCTCACTTTGCAAAATTCTTCCCAGAGTCAGCAAACATTGCAGTCCATCGACTTTACGGGGCGGGGAGTACCCATAACAGGTACTTACACACCCACTATTGAAGCTTTACGGGCACACTATAATCAATATCAGAGCATCTATTCGTCGACCGGTTATCCAACCTTTGATTCGTGGATCAATTCTATGAAAGGTGTGGATGGCATTCGTTTTAATTACAGCACTTCCGTTGGTAGTAATGGCCTGGTTCCCCAATTAAGAGGTGTAAGTGGATTTAGTGGGAACACGTCGGGTATGCTGGTCATCATTGATGGTTTTCCGCAGGATGGGTTTCCTGCCAATTACCCGATGACCAATATAGAATCGGTGAAGGTGATCAAAGACCCCGAAGAACTGACCAAATGGGGACCTGCCGCCACCGGTGGCATCATTATGATCACCAGCAAGCGCGCCGTGAAGGGAAAACTGCAGCTCAGTTATAGTTCCAACTTCGGTTATGCAGCGGCGCCCCGGTTTAACCGCAGTAAACTACGCCTGGCTTCTTCCGCCGATATGATCGACTATTTAAGGTCTGCATCAGATTCGGGGTTTATGGTGCTGGCAAATAAAAATGATCCACGTGTAGCTTTTAGCCTCAATCCTGCTGAGCGTATATTTTATGGCTGGCAGCTGGGCACACTGTCTGAGCATGACTATAACACCCAACTGGATTCGCTGGCCAGGCTATCCAATGAAAGCCAGTTAAAGCTGCTGCAACAAAATTCCTTTAACCAAAACCAGATGCTTACCCTTTCAGGAGGCAGCAATGCCTGGCGCTTCAGGGCTGCCGGTATTTACAACACCGACCGTAGCAGCGCCCTGGACAATTATGGCCGGACGTTCAGCCTGAATATGAACAACGACTTCTTATTATTTAAGAATAAACTGCGCGCGCAATGGTATGTGAATGTTGCTCAAACTACAGCCAGGGCTGGGGCCAACGCCGACTTCCGCAACCTGCAACCTTACCAGCTGCTTGTTGATCCGGAAACCGGGAAGTATGTATACGATTATTCTTCCTTTAACCCGGATGCCAATACCGCCCTTAAGAAATACGGGTATGAAGATCATGGCGCCAATATGCTGGAGGATGCACGGATAAACAGCCAGATCAGCAAAAATCTCCAGGTGCAGTCGAGGCTGACTACCGACTGGGATATCCTGCCCTCTCTCCGGTGGTCCACTTCACTGCAATATGATCTGCTGAATGGCAGAACAGAGGACCTGCAGGACGCAGCTTCCAGCGGGGCGAGGCAGTTGGTAAATGAATACGGCAGCCCTGTGTTCGACGACTTCGGCGCCCTTGCCGGCATTGATTTTTATGTGCCCCGTGGGGGCATTATGCAAAAGCCATCTTTAAAAAACAGGGAATGGAATCTGAGATCCGCCTTGCTGTTTGATAAAAGTTTCGGGAAGCACCGCCTTGCTGTAACACTGGGTGGCGGCGGTTTTGGTAATGCATCACGCAGTCCTTCCTATGCGTCCATTTATGGTTATAATAAACAAACCCGCCAGGGACAGGCCGTGCAGTTGCCATCGCCGGACCCTACTGCAGGGGTCCTCAATTTATTCAGCCTGCCCGACAGGTATTGGGAAGGTACCTATGGCAGAATGGTTTATCCGAATACATTACTAACGCCGCAGGCAGGCGATACTACTATCTCACGGGGGCTCAACTGGAACGGCAGCTTTTCTTATTCCTATGACGGTACTTATATACTGAGCGGCAAGTACAATACAACGTTAAATCCTGACTATGGCAATCCGCATCCCTATACCAACCTTACTAACTATTCCGCGGATGCCACCTGGCGGTTAAGCAGGAACCATTTTTTTCAGGCTCCTTCCTGGGTCAGTAATGTAGCCCTGTCGGCCGGCGTAAACGGAATCAGCATACCCGGTTTATCCACGCAAATTGCCGCGCAGCGTAACCGTCAGAGCAACTGGAATAACTATGGCGTTTGGGTAACCCGTTTTAACCTGCCCCAGCAAAGCGGACAAAGTTCGTACAACGTGTATGAGAAACTCGGGATAGGCCTGTTGGACGACCGTTATACTTTTGATATCAGCTACAACAGCTTACGCATCAATAATAATAGCGGAGATAAAAGCACCAACGGCCTTGAAATAAAGAATTATGTGGGCGCAAACGCACGGGTGAGACTGAGAGAAGGGCTCCTGCATTTATATGCGGGTTATGGCTATTCGTTGGACGGGAATCCTCAAACAAATATCAGGGTTGCTTATGACATCGGCAGGGAATCTTATTTTCATGCCGGCGCTATCAGCAAATTAATGGCTGATTTTACCCTGCAAAATATCAGTGGTTTTCAAGGCATGGAAATAATGACAGGCACCAATGCGCCGTTATCCGGCGGCGGATTTACGATGGCAGTAAATAGCAACTTCGGGCAGCTTCCGCCAACAATAAGAAACCTGGAAGCGCATACAACGCTGGGATTAGCCAATGACCGTTATCTTTTCGACTTCCGCTATTACCAGACAAACACTTCGGGGCTCAATAATTTTATCCCGGTTCCTACCGATCCTTCTACCGGCTTAGGAACAAAAATCAGTTATAGTGAGATAGTAAAAAAAGGAGTAGAGATGTACCTGCAAATAAAAGTATTGCAGCAGAAAGATTTTAAGTATGTGATTACGCTCAATGGCGCCTATAATAAGAATATTGCGAAAAAAGTGCCGCTGGTGAATTTTTCACAATCCGCTCGTTATTTAACGGACTATCGCAACGGTTACAGCACAGAGAACCTCTGGAGTTATCGCTGGGCCGGACTGGATGCTACGGGAAGCCCCATGATATATGACGCCAAAGGGCAGAAGACAGCCAGCCCCGACAGCGCTACGCTGGCTTCCTCGCTGGTGTACAGCGGCGTTACCCGCGCGCCTTTTACAGGTGGCCTTATACAGGAATGGGACTATAAAGGGTTTTTCCTGAGAGCAACATTGCTGCTGAATTTTGGTCATGTGATGCGGGAATACCTGCCGTCTCCCTCCAGAACGGCTGACAACAGTCTCCTGATCCGCGACCGCTGGCGGAAACCGGGAGACGAGGCCTTTACAGATATCGCGGCCATGTCGGGAAATGCAGATGAAGGCAGTACACGGAAATTCATTATCCAGAACTCATCGAACAGTATTATGTCTGCAGACAATATCCGTTTGCAGGAAGTGCAGATAGGCTGGCAGGTGTTATCCGGCGAAGTACTGCAGCGTTATTTTATCAAAGATCTTACGGTATCCCTGCAAATGCTGAATGCCGCTTTATGGACCAGCAACAGGTTGCATGTGGATCCCCAGGCGGTGGCAAATACAGGGGAGATAGGGCTGCCGGTTCCCCGGCAATATATGTTCAGTGTTAATATGAAATTTTAAACAAGCGACAACGAACGAATATGAAAAGAAAATTTTTACGGCATAGTAGCCTGTCAGTGATGATCGCTGCGCTTTGCGTACTCCTGCTCCTGTCGGCTGGTTGCAAAAAATTCTTTGATGTGCGTCCCAGCACTACCAGCATCAATCCTACTACGCTGGGGGATTTTGAAGAGATGCTGAATAATGATTCCATGGCGATATGCAATTACCTGTTGGCCGACTTCATGAGCGATGATGTACGGCTGGAAGATGCGCACCTGTCTGCCGATGCCGCTTCATCCTATACGCGTTCTTATTTATGGGAGCAAACGATCTGGAAACCGGGTGATGCGGACTTTATGTACAACGCGTCGTATACCCGTATCCTGCAAATGAATATTATATTGGAACGGGTAGGCCGTTCAGCAGGCAGCGAACAACAGAAAAATGTGATCCGTGCACAGGCGCAAATTAACCGTGCATGGTATTACCTGCAATTAGCCGGTTTGTATGGAACAGATTACCAGGCGGCAACAGCTGCCGCCGACCTGGCTGTTCCTTTGGTATTGTTTCCTGATGCCAGTGCACAACCGGTGAGGGCTACCGTACAACAGGTATACGACCAGGTTATCAGCGATCTGACGGCTGCAGTAGCCACGCCGGGTTTACCGGGTATGGGCCAGGATGTGGTGCATCCCGGCAAAGCAGCGGGGTATGCATTACTGGCAAGAATTTATCTGAACATGGCTAAATATCCGGATGCACTCAACGCTGCACAATCAGCATTAGCTATTAACAGCCAGCTGCTGAAATATACCCGGGATTATGCACCATCTTCCAGCCTGCTCGACCTGTCGAAGAATCCGGAAATATTACTTGCCAGGCTGTGCATCGATTATGATTTCTACAGCATCCGGCATACCGGGCTTAATATTAGTCCCAGCCTTCGTGCCGTACTGGACAGCAATGATATAAGGTTGCTCAACAATTTTGCAGATGGGGGGACTTTATATTAACGGCCTCGCCTTTAGTGGAACAGCCTATGATTATAGCCTTGGCGTACCGGAAGTAATGCTGATAAAAGCAGAATGCCTCGCCAGGCAGCAGGATGCAGCGGGAGCGCTGGCGTTGGTGAATGAGCTTAGAAAAAACCGCCTGGTTACCTATGCCCCGCTGAACAGCAGTACAGATGTGCTGACCACGGTATTAGAGGAAAGAAGGAGGGAACTCTTTTATCACGGAGGGCTCCGGCTCTTTGATCTGAAAAGGCTGAACAGGGATAGCCGCTTTGCACAAACCCTGCAAAGGTTCGCCGATAACGGCACTACGCTGAAGGCCACATTAACCGCTAATTCACCGCGTTACCTGATGCCTTTTTCGCCCCTCATTATTGCTAATAACCCCGCTATTATACAGAACCCACGGTAAAATCAGCGTCATGATAACGATGAACCAGTCGATAGAAAATCAGTTACGTCCCGCCAATGAAGCGGGAACAGATCGTATGTGTTTTGAAGACGAAGCAGGATTTAATGAAATCGTACGATGTTATTCCACGAAGCTGCTCACCATTGTTACTTATATCACCCGGAGCCGGCAAACAGCGGAGGATATTGTACAGGAAACTTTCCTGCGGTTGTGGGAAAAACGGGTGGCAATCACACCGGATAATGTGGGCGGCTGGTTATATAGAGTGGCCACTAACCTGGCCATGGGACATTTGAAAAGAGAGTCCTGCAAAACCAGGGTATATGCTTCTTTACGTACATCGCAGCAGGAATTTTCTACCGAAGTGGAAGAGCGTTTGGTACAAAAAGAAAACAGGATTGTTTTAAATAAAATATATGCCCGGCTACCTGAACAACAACAGGCCGTATACCACCTGAGCAAAGTGGGCGGGCTCTCCAGGGATGAAATTGCGCATCATTTGAAGATCTCTCCGCATACTGTTAAAAACCATCTGGGCAGAGCCGTTCAATATATAAAAGAACATATTGGCGGGGTTACCCTCTTCATTTTATTTTTCGTTTTTAACAATATATTTTTTAATCGCACTAGTACAAAAGTGAAGTCTGATAGTTTATATACTATACAGCAACAGGCAAACGGCAAACCAATATTCCCTTTAAAATCAGGTGTGTCCGAATTAATGAAACTGGCGCTGAAATAAGGCCGTCATTGATCCGGATGGGTGAATGAATTCATGGAGCATTTCATGAAACAGGATTCGCTATGCCTAAAGAAAAAGAAATTATTCAACAATTAATATAAAAAACATGAGATCAAGAACACTCTTACTGGCCGCTATGATGATCTGCGGAACATTTGCTGCACACGCACAACAGGATAATACAAAACAGTACCAGAAAATAGAGCAGCTGTTTGCTGCGATGAACCTGGAAGAAGCCTATAAGCAATCAGCTATTGTGGCGGCCGACCAAACCGCTGCAGGTTCGCCGCAACTGGCTGGAAAGAAGGAAGAAGTGCGGGCCTTTTTTATCAAATACGCGTCGTATCCGGCCTGCAAAAATGACCTGCTGAAGTTGTACGCAAAATATTACAGTACGGAAGAAATAGAAGTGCTGACAGCATTTTACAAAACATCGGCCGGAAAGAAACAGCTGACCACTGCTGCCCAGTTACAGATGGAATCGGCGCAAATGATGAGTAGCAACCTGCAGGCCCACGCGGAAGAATTGAATAAATTAAATACGCCTGCTGCCGGCGGTCCTCAGACCCGTTAGTTGTACCGTACAAACCGCCGTTATTGCGCAACGTATTTAACAAGCAAATTGTCAAACGAATAAATTTATGACTTCCATTTTAAGAACGGAAAATCTTTCTCACCGGTATTCCAGTACCTGGGCCATCCGCGACATCAATATTGAGGTGGGGCAATCAGGCATAGTAGGCTTGCTGGGCTCAAACGGCGCCGGCAAATCTACCACCATGAATATTATTTGCGGTGTGCTGAATCAAACGGAAGGAAGCGTGTATATCAATGGCATTGATCTCAGAAAGCATCCGGAGGCGGCGAAGAAAGAGATCGGGTTCTTACCGCAGAATCCTCCGTTGTACACGGATCTCACTATCGACGAATACCTCACCTACTGCGCGCAACTCAGGCTGATGGAAAATGATAAGATCAAACCGGCTGTGGAAGAAGCCAAGGAACGTTGCGGCATCACACACTTCAGCTCCCGGCTCATCAAAAACCTGTCAGGTGGCTACCGTCAGCGGGTTGGTATTGCGCAGGCTATTATCCACAAGCCCAAACTTGTGGTGATGGACGAACCTACCAACGGGCTTGATCCCAACCAGTTGATTGAAGCCAGAAAACTGATCAGGGAAATAGCCATCGATCATTCTGTGCTTTTATCCTCGCATATCTTGTCCGAAATCAATTTGCTCTGCAAAGAGATCATCATGATAGAGGCGGGCCGGATGGTGTTTTCAGACAGTATGGATGCGTTCAATAATTATGTGCAGTCGAAAATTATGCTTTTACGCATGGACAACCCTCCGCCGAAAAGCGACCTGTTAAAAATTCAGGGCGTTACCCAGGTGGAATTTATGACGGACAAACAAGCGAGGGTTTATTTCGATGGCAGTCATGAAGATATTTCGGACCGGCTGATAAGGGCGAGTGTGGAACAGGGGTGGAAGTTAAAAGAGATAGCGCTTGACAAGGGCCTGCTCGATGATGTTTTCAAACAACTATCCTCCCAGTCTCCACAATAAAGCGCAACTAATGAAGACGATATTTCAAATAGCAAAGAATGAGCTTCGTAACCTGTTCTATTCACCAATAGCCTGGTTTCTGCTGATTGTTTTCCTGGTGATGTGTGCGTATTTTTATACCGGCACCACTTATACCTGGGCCAAGCTGGCCCACCTGGCGTATTCCAATGATCCTAACTGGGTTTGGCGTGCCACGCAATCCGGGACTTCGAGTATTTTCCTGGATGGCGACGGTATCCTGGTCAATGTATTACAGAGCATCTATTTGTTTGTGCCCCTTCTTACGATGGGGATCATCAGCCGCGAGATCAACAGCGGGACCATTAAACTGCTGTACTCTTCACCGGTTAAATTAAGCCGGATCATCCTTGGGAAGTATCTTGCATTGATGATCTATAACCTGCTGCTGGTCCTTATCCTCAGCATTTTTATTATCTCCGGGTTTTTCGATATCAAATCGCTCGACTATGGCCCGCTATTATCGACACTGTTTGGGTTTTACCTGTTGTTGTGCGCTTTTACGGCCATCGGTTTTTACATGTCCAGTCTGACAACCTATCCCATTGTGTCTGCCATCGCCAGTTTTACGGTGTTTTTTGTACTGATGAGTATCGGGCGCTTATGGCAACAGTATGATTTTGTAAGAGATCTTACTTGGTTCCTTTCTATTGCGGGACGTACTGAAAAAATGGTGATCGGCCTGATCACTACTAAAGACGTGATCTACTATCTTATTATCATCTACCTGTTTATCAGTTTTACGTTATTAAAACTGCAGGCCGGGCGTGAAGCCAAACCCTGGTTTGTAAAAGCCGGCAGATACGTGGCAGTGATCGTGGTGGGCCTCTTGATGGGCTACATCAGTTCGCGTCCCCGCTTTACCGGGTATTGGGATACCACCGCCGGGCAAATCAATACACTCCTTCCGCACTCACAGAAAATTATCAAATCATTCGACGATAGTCCGCTTGAAGTAACGCTGTACACCAATTTACTTGGTGCCGCTGCGCAGCATGGCCTTCCGGAATGGCGCAATATTTACCTGAAGCGCTGCTGGGAAAATTATCTCCGTTTTAACTGGAACATCGATTTTAAGTATGAATATTATTACGATGTTGACAGCACCGATGCGACCAACACTGTTTTCAAACAGTTTCCGGGAAAGAGCCTGGAACAGATAGCAGGGGAAGTAGCGAAAGTGCTCAAAGTGGATGTATCCTCCTTTAAGCCTCCGGCGGAGATGCGCAAGCTCATTGATCTTAAACCGGAAGGTTACCGCCTTGTGATGCAACTGAAATATAAAGACCGCGCTGTTTTCCTGCGGACATATGGCAGTGTCGAATGGCCCAGCCCTGCAAATATCGATGTAGCACTGGAAAGGCTGCGTGGTGTTAAAATGCCGAAAGTAGCCTTTGTTAGCGGAGACCTGGAACGTAGTATTTACAAGCGTGGAGAACGGGAGTTGTTCCTCCAGGTAATAAACAACGATAATTCCGGGGCATTGGTGAATACCGGCTTTGATGTGGACACCGTTAACCTGTCTACACAGGACATTGCGCCTGATGTGACCACGGTGGTACTGGCCGATCCAAAAATGGAATTAGGCGCTGCTGCATTGAGCAAACTTAAAAGCTATATAAGCAGGGGGGGTAATATGCTGATACTGGGCGAACCCGGTAAACAACATATTTTGAACCCCGTACTTGAGGAGACCGGCGTTCAGTACGTGAACGGCAAGCTGGCACAGCCCGGCTATAATAATGCGCCGGATATGGTGACGCCTTATATGACGGCGGCAGGCCTCCGTATTGCGCATGAAGAACCCGCCTTGCTGATGAATCGTTTATGGTCCAACGGCGTGTATGACGACACGCTAAAAATACAGATGCCTTCCGCTATGGGAATTGCTTATTCATCGGATAGCGGCTTTACCGCAAAACCATTGTTTGCAACGGTTCCCGGAGCCGTATGGTCAAAAGCCGGAAAATTTGTAACGGACTCCGTTGCCCCGGTATTCAGTCCGCAGGAAGGCGACATTCAGTTTAACGCTTTTGCTACCTGTATTCAGCTAACGCGGCAAATCAATAACAAGGAACAACGGATGATTGTGTGTGGCGATGCCGACTTTCTTAGCGACAGGGTATCATACGCGGGTTGGGTGAGCAGGACATTCTACTGGTGGCTGAGTGATGGCCGTATGCCGCTTTACTCAATCTATCCGTATGCCAGCGACAATATGCTGCTGCTCAGCCCGGCCAGGGCAACGGTACAAAGAATAGCATACCTGTGGGTATTGCCTGGTATATTAATCTTCCTGAGCACTGTATTGCTGATCAGGAGAAAAAGGAAATAAATAAGCGCACCCATGAAGTTATTATTTAGAATTGCAAAGAATGAATTCCGGTACCTGTTTTACTCACCCATTGCATGGTTTCTGATCATCGTGTTCCTGGTGCAATGTGCGCTCGTGTATACGAGTCCTGTTTATGACCTGGCACTTTACCAGGATATGGTGCTGAAAAACAATCCCATGCCCAGAATATCGATGGCGACGGAATCATTAACCCTCAAGGTTTTCCTGATGGGTGGCATATTCTCCCGTGCGATAGGAAATCTGTATCTCTTTATCCCTTTGCTCACAATGGGGTTGGTGAGCCGGGAAATCAATAACGGGACGGTTAAGTTATTGTATTCTTCGCCGGTTCAGCTGCGGCAGATTGTACTGGGAAAATACCTGGGTATTATGCTTTACAGCCTGTTGCTGATAGGGATCATCGGAATTTTTATGATCACCGGAATTTTTAATATTAAAGATGCTGATTACGGCATATTGTTTTCTGCCGCCCTGGGTTTTTACCTGATTGTATCTGCTTATTCAGCCATCGGGTTATTTATGTCCAGTCTTTCCACTTACCAGATCGTATCGGCGCTCGCCAGTTTTACGATCATTTTTATCCTCAGCCGGATCGGTGGACTGTGGCAGAAATATGATTTTGTAAGGGACCTTACCTATTTCCTGTCTCTTCAAAACCGTACCGGGAAAATGTTGCAGGGACTGGTCACCACAAAAGATGTCATCTATTTTATAGTGGTTTCATCGATGTTCGTTGGCTTTACACTGATAAAACTAAGGAATGGCAGGGAAGTTAAACCCTGGTACATAAAAGCAGGCCGCTTTGCAGGCGTTTTTGCGGCAACCCTTATAATAGGCTATGTCACTTCCCGCCCGGCACTCACCGGTTACTGGGATACCTCCGCCACCAAAATGAATACCATACATCCCCGTACACAGCAGCTCCTGAAGGAAATGGGTGATACCACGCTGGAGGTTACGCTGTATACCAACCTGGTAGACCGCATGGTATCTAGTGGACTTCCCGACGTGCGGAATGTAAATTACCTGGGCGATTTCTGGGAAGCCTACTTACGTTTTAAGCCCGGTATCTCATTTAAGTATGAATACTATTACGATAACGACGCTAAAGCAACGGACAGCGCATTGTATAAAATGCTTCCTGGTAAAAGCCTGAAACAGATTGCAACGGAGTTTGCAGAATCGCTGGACATGGACTTGTCGATGTTTAAGACACCGGAAGAAATGCGCAGGATGATTGATCTTAAACCGGAGGGCTATCGCCTGATCATGCAATTAAAATACAAGGGACGCACCGAATACCTGCGCACTTTTGAAGATAATTTTGTATGGTCCGATGAGCAGAACATGAATGCGGCCCTTAAGCATTTATTATATGGAGATGTACCAAAGTTATTATTTGTAAGCGGCGAGCTTGAGCGCAATATTTATAAAAAAGGGGAGCGGGAATATGCTTTTCATACCACGTTAAAAATAGCGCGCAATGCTTTGGTGAATATGGGCTTTGACGTAGATACCATCAACCTTGCCACGCAGCATATTCCGGAGGGGATTACGGCACTTATACTGGCCGATCCCAAAATGGACCTGAGTCCTGCTGTGCATGATAAACTTAAAAACTATATCGATGCAGGTGGTAATATGCTGATCACCGGTGAACCCGGCAAACAATATGTACTCAACCCATTGCTGAAGCAAATCGGCGTGCAACTGATGAATGGGCAGCTGGTGCAGCCAACGTATAATGAAACCCCCGACAGGGTAATGCCCTATCTCACAGCAACAGCGGCCGGTCTTGCTGAAGAGCCTCTGGTGCTGTACTTGCGGAAGATGCTACAGGCGCATAATACCCCTGATTCAGTACAAACGCTGATGCGCGGGGTTGCGGGAATTTCCTACGCCGGGGATAGCACCTTTAAGGTGGCGCCCTTGGCTATGACCAGTCCTGGTCGTGTATGGCTGAAAGCGGGCGACCTGGTAACGGATTCCACGCTTCCTCCATTTAACCCGCTGGCAGGCGATATAAAACAAGCTTCCTTTCCCACCATGGTGCAATTAACAAGGTCCATTCATGGGAAAGAGCAACGGATCGTTGTGTGTGGCGATGCCGATTTTTTGAGTAACAACCAGACGGGGGACCACTCTGTTGGCAGGGCACTTTATAGCTGGTTAAACTATAACCAGTACCCTGTTTATACACCGCGTCCACAACCGGAAGATACCCGTTTACAGATCAATGCGGCTATTGCCGGTGTACAGAAAATTGTATACATATGGGTGCTGCCGGGTGTGATACTGTTACTGGGCACCATACTACTGATCCGCAGGAAACGCAAATAAGCATACTTCTACTAAATACACATCAGATGTTACGAACCGACGAACAAACCATAGACGACCTTGGAATATTTGGAAAGAAAAGCGGCAGCGGGATTTATGATATCTATAACCGCTCGCACACCAGGGGCGGCGAGGCCTTACTGGAAGAGATGTTCCGCAGCCCTTTGTCTGATAAGGACACTATCAACCGGCGCAGCAGCATCATCGAAAATTTTGCGCGGCTGGGCATGTCCTTCCCTTACAATGCTTCGTTATTTGACATGGCGGAGAAGTATCTTATCAGCGGGGAAAAAAATGCAAAAAGCAAAAACGATCCAACCTTACTCGGTGAAAAAGAGGTGCAAAATGGGGTGGGAGCGGTAATAGAGCTTATCCGGCTTACGAAAAAATTTGTTGAGCAGCCAGATGTGAAAAATATACCTGCTTACGCATCGGAGTGTGAAGCCATTACCCGGTTGCTGGCGGATCCTGTTTTTGAACCTGCACTCAAAGAACAACCCAAAGGAAAACTGTCTTATGGTGCTGTTACGGCTTATGATGCCCTGTTCAGGGTAAGCGACCGGCCCAAGGTGGAAAAATTGTTAGGCTGTATCTACTACCTGGATGTGTATATGTCTGTTGCCAAAACAGCTACAGAAAGGAATTTTATTTTCCCAAAGGCGTTGGACAAGGGATTGTGCGAACTCAAACTGGAAGGCGTATATCATCCCGCATTAAAGAACCCGGTTGGCAATGATATTACGATGAACGCTGCACAGAATGTGATTTTTCTGACCGGCGCCAATATGGCTGGTAAGTCCACCTTTCTCCGTTCCTTGAGTACCGCTTTGTACCTGGCGCATATGGGATTCCCGGTGGCTGCAAAAGCTATGACCTTCTCCGTTATGGATGGTATTTATACCACGGTGAACCTGCCCGATAACCTGGGCATGGGCGCCAGCCATTTTTATGCGGAGGTACTGAGGGTGAAAAAAATGGCGACAGAGTTAAGCTCGGGGCAATCATTTTTTATTTTATTCGATGAACTGTTCCGCGGTACCAATGTAAAAGACGCCCATGAAGCCACTGTTGCTGTTACAAATGGCTTTGCAACAAAACAAAACAGCATGTTCATTATTTCCTCGCATATCGTGGAAGCAGGAGAGGAGCTTAAGAAAAAAAGCAACATCGACTTTCTTTACCTGCCCACACGAATGAACAACCATGTACCGGAATATACTTACACACTGGAAAAAGGTATTACAGATGACCGGCACGGCATGGTGATCATCCGTAATGAAGATATCCTGAACATACTGGAGAAAGGGAAGAAGAAAAGAGCGCCGGAGTTAGCATCTCAAAAGGTGAAGCCAGTATAAATCAGCCAGGAGCCGTTTGGGAATTAATCACCGGTAAAAAAAATAACTGTTCGTATGAGTTTTGGAATCGACAAACAAACCCTTGATGAGCTGAACCTGCTGGGTAAGTTCCGGCAGGGATCAGTATATCATTTATTTAACCGCGTAAAAACGCGTGGTGGAGAGCAGCTGCTTGACAACATGTTCCGCTTTCCCTTGAATAGTGAAACCGCGATCAATGAGCGGAGTAGTATTTTTCAGTATTTCCAGCAGGCAAAGCTCTCTTTCCCCTTTGATGTGCAGCAGGTAAGCCTTATGCGGGAGTACCTTGATGTGCAGGCGAATAAAAATGCTGCGCTGGTATTGGCTGGTACACTAATTAAAAAATGGCTTTCTACGCTGACAAGGGACGAACAGTATAAAAAAAATGTACAGGGATTACAGGCAACTATCATTACCCTGAACAAGTGCCATGCTTTTGTAACAGCTATGTATCCGGCGGAAAATCCCTATTATTCCCGTGTGCAGGCAATGAAGGATATCTTATCGGATAGGCGGATTGAAATCCTTCGGAATATCGACATCTACCAGGCATTGCCGATAAAAACCTTAGCCAGTTACGATCATCTGTTGAAGGGAAGGCTGCACCGGCAAATGGAAGATATTTTACAATTTATTTATGAAACAGATGTATACATTTCCGTGAGCGCTGTGGCGGCAGAAAAAGCATTCAGCTATGCCCGGGCGCTGCCGCCGGAAGCCAATGTGTTATCGGCTTCGGGGCTTGCCCATCCATGTATCGACGGGGCCGTAGGCAACCGGATCTTCATGGATGCAGACAGTAATGTATTATTCCTCACAGGAGCTAATATGGCAGGTAAATCCACGCTGATGAAATCGGTGGGTATCGGATGTTACCTGGCGCACATGGGCTTCCCGGTGGCGGCGGAGCGCATGGAATTCTCCGTGAGGGAAGGATTATATACCTCCATCAATGTGGCAGATAATATCGGTCTCGGCTACAGCCATTTTTACGCCGAGGTAGTAAGAGTAAAACAGGCCGCGGAAGCGGCGGCGAGCGGCAAAAGGCTGCTGCTCATGTTTGATGAGCTGTTTAAAGGAACGAATGTAAAAGATGCTTACGACGGTACACTTGCTGTAACGGAGGGTTTTTCCGGTTACGAAGAATGCCTGTTCATCGTTTCTACACATATTATTGAAGTGGGCGAAGCGTTGAAGTACCGCGACAATATTCATTTTGTATACATGCCTACGGTGATGGATGGCGCTTATCCCCGTTATACTTACCAGTTGCAGGAAGGGATTACGGAAGACCGGCAAGGGATGATGATTATCCGCAACGAAGGTATCTTAGAACTGTTGTACAACAAATCATCATGACTAAAAATACATGCTTATTAACGGGCATCCTTATAGTATCCGGATTATTGCGGGCCGGGGCGCAAAGTTCATCTACCGCCGATATGTACACCAGCTATCAGCACTACTATAGTGGCTTGAAATTTATGCCTCCCGGTAAAAGTGCCATGATACAGGATTTGAAGGACAGCACAGCACTGCTGGCCGACGAAGCATCTCCGGCAGGAAATAAAATCAAACTCCTTCCCGCCACCACCAAGGCACTGGCCGATGAAGAAATTTATGCCAGGAGGAAAAGCAGTGTATTCATTGTGGGGAAACTGCAGAAGACCGTGAACAGCACAGACCCGTTATCGTTCGCTTTAACAGGCACTGCTTTCGCGCTAAACGCCGATGGGATATGTGTAACCAACTATCATGTATTGAAAGGCATTATTGTAAATGATAGTCCGGATGCTGTGAAAGACAGCGTTTACTTTATTATTACCTGGGACAAACAGCTCTATTTCATAGAAAAGATACTCGCCTATTCCCAAAACAATGATCTCGCCGTTTTCAAGGTGAATACCAATGGTAATAAACTCCTGCCGGTACCGATAGGGAAGCCTGCGGAAGTAGGGGCGGCCGTTTACTGCATTTCCCATCCTACCGGTTATTTTTATTATTTCAGTAAAGGAATGGTAGCAAGAAATGTGACCATCAGTGCCCGGCAGACAGCGGCCGGCTATAATCCACTGGGTAAGCCGCCCATCCGGATGGAGATTACCGCCGACTATGGCGTGGGTTCAAGCGGGGGACCAGTATTGGACAAACGCGGTAATCTTGTTGGAATAATTTCGGCTACCATGCCGCTGGGATCCATGATTAAAGACGATACAGGTAACGTTACAGGGCACCAGCAAATGGTGATAAAGGATACTTTGCCCGTGAGTGCATTATTGGAGTTGCTGGGCAATTAAAATCTTCAAAAGATCTGTCGGTAATTTCCAGATAGTCTTATATTTAGATGTGAGATTAAAATGGGAAATACTATCCGGAAGGCGATTTCATCCCAGGCTTTATTGATTACACTATAAAAAGTAATGTATGAAATTTCTTTCCCTGCAACCATTTGTTCCTTCGGGAAGTGATTTTGAAAGATCAAAGCAGTTATTTTCAGCGTTAGGGTTTAGTATCAGTTTTGAGGCACCAGGTTATGCCGGTTTTGAGAAAGACGGCTGCCGGTTTATTTTGCAGGACTACGATGTTCCTGACTTTGCCCAAAACTTTATGATCACTGTACAGGTTGAAAGCGTAAGTGAATTCAGAAGTGAAGTGATCGATAAAAAACTGCCGGATCTGTTCGGGATACGGATCGGTGAAGTAACACAGCAGCCTTACGGAAAAGAAGTGAATATTATTGATATAGCAGGTGTGTGCTGGCATTTTGTTGAATAATTTATTTGTATTTTTTATTTGAGCCTATTGTTTTCGTTTACAAAACCTGCAATATGAACAAAGAAATACAGGCCTACAATGATTCATTGTCAGCCGCAGATAGGGCTATTGGCGATAAGCTGGCCCGGGAAATTAACAAGTATCTGACCAACGCAGAAAGTAAAATATGGCACCGGCACCCGGTGTGGTTCCTGAATGGCAATCCCATTGTTGGGTACAGTAAATTAAAAGACAGTGTGCGCCTGTTATTTTGGAGCGGACAATCGTTTGAGGAAGAAGATCTGCAACCGGAAGGTACTTTCAAGGCCGCAGAGGCGCGGTACACCGATGTAAAACAGATAGACACCGGGCTGCTAAAACGCTGGCTCGAAAAAGGCACAAAGATCCAATGGGATTATAAAAATATCGTCAGGCGGAAAGGTGTGCTGGAACGATTGCTGTAGCAGCGTTTTAGCTTTCTATACCGTAACCCGCTGCAATAACTTCCTGCTTTCTTTACTCACAAAAGTAATCGGCACAAACTTGTCTGTAGGTGCGCCGATATAATATACGGTCCATTCCGGATCGTGATGCGACAGCATTTCACTGATACAATCTGCCCGGTGGCCCATGGGATTGGAACAATCGTCCCAGTAAAACAATTCTACCCGGTAGTGCAGCTGCTGCTTCTGGTTGTTGATGGTCACTTCAACTTCAATCTCCTGCTTACCCGGGAGTGGGGGAATAGGAATCACGATGTGGCTCATGGTGTTGTTGTTATACAAGCGTTTCCGCAAGAAGGTTGCCATATCCGGGCAGTATGCACATACATCACTTATGTATAATTGTTTCCTGTAATTGTTCATACACGGGCGCGGGGTGTCCGAAAACGGACAGTTTAAAGCAAAAAGGTCAACGGGGGGCACTGTTATTGAATAGCGCGTTAGGCGGATACCCGAAATAATTTTTAAATGCACTTGAAAAATGCGACAGGTTTTCAAAGCCTACTTCAAAATAAACGTCAATGGGTTTCCGCTTCTTTTCCGACATCTGATAATGCGCCAGCTGCAGTCTTTTTTCTGTCAGCCATTTTTGCGGCGTGGTATGATAGGTCTTTTTAAAATCCCTTCTGAAAGTCGCCAGGCTCCGGCCGGTTAGGTAGCCAAACCGGTCCATCGTCATGTTAAACATGAAATGCCGCTCCATAAAATCGGAAAGATCTATTTTCCCCGGCTCGTCAAAGTCGGCCAGGAGGCCATCCACGCTTTTGTCGATAGACCTCAGTATGCTGATGGCTTCTTCAATTTTAATAGCAGCGATATCCCGCGGAAGGTTTTCACCCAGATCAAAATAGGGGATCAGGGAAGCAAGACAACTTTCCAGCAACGGGTGTTTGGAGAAGTGATATATTTTTGAATGGGAGGCCGTTCGCCCGGCTGCTTTATGCCGGGAATAAAAATCCCGCAGCCTTTCTTTGGTTAAATGCATGGCTACTGCTTTATGCGGCATCCCGTTTTTCGGGCAATTGATCACCGTTGTCAATTGATTGCGTGGAATCAGGAAAATATCGCCGGTGTTAAAAGTATAGGCAGCATCAGCCTGTATAATTTTTGTTTCACCAGAGATAAACCAAACCAGGATATGGTGTTCAAATATTACTTCCGTTTTGAACCCTTTGCCGTTAAACTCCGACAGCTTGATATCCGGCGTAATATATTTCGTTTCAAACTCCATTTTTTAACAATAGATTTAAGCCGAATATAAGAATTCGGCTTGTGAGAGAAGATTTTAATTGTGGGTAATTATCACTTGACAGGAAATGCAATACCCGTTAGTTTTTCCGTTAATGCCCACAGCTTCCTGGCATTTTCAGCATCCACCGAATAAGGTTTTACGCCTCTCAGGGAAGAAGGATCGTTATAGTTGTGTGCAATATTTCCTTCATCCGGTCCGGCTACGTCTGCATCCTCGCAGTATACGCCACCTATGTCATTTAACCGGGGGGTAGTTGCGCACCATACGGATGTTGCAGCGCCCTGCTCGATCGTTTTGAGTGTGGCCGCAACCTCCGGCCGGATATTTCCCGCTTCATCATGCGTACCCATTTGCTGGAACAGGGCTATGGGCGCAACACGACCGAGGTCCGTACCATTTACCGATCCGGGATGCACGGAAAAAGCACGTACGCCAAACACTTTGCCGCGATGATCAAGTTCCACCGTAAAAAGATTATTCGCTGTTTTTGATTGTCCGTAGCCCTGCAATGTTTCATACTCCCGGGAGCTAAAATTCGGATCGTCAAAATTGAAGGGCGCCATCTGGTGACCGTATGATGATACATTCACCACGCGCGCACCACTGCTTCTTTTCAGAGCAGGCCAGAGTTTTGCTGTTAGCTGAAAATGACCTAAGTGGTTGGTGGAAAGTTGTGACTCATAACCCCGTTTATCGCGTTGCAGAGGTACCCACATAATACCTGCATTATTAACCAGTATATCCAGTGTATTATTGGCAGAAAGGAATTTTTCTGCAAAAGCATTGATAGACGCAGGGTCCATAAGATCCATTGCTTCGATGGTTACGTTACTGATCCCTTGTAGATTATTGGCCGCTTTGCGGATATCACGGGCGGGTACTGTCACCTTTGCGCCGGCGGCAACAAACGTTTTAACAGTTTCAAGTCCTATGCCTGCATAGCCGCCGGTAACAATAGCTGTTTTACCGCTGAGGTCAATACCCTTTATCACGTCGTGTACGGTAGAGGTGGCGTTAAACCCGGAGTGGATTGGTTGCTGAAGGGCGCCGTTATAATTGTCTTTTAAATTCATCGTTTTAAATTTTATGAAACAAAGCTAGCGACAGCCCGATGAAACCGTTTTGTTTAAAACGTCAAAGTACTTTGTTTAAAACGTCATTTATTATCCGGTTTGGTAACAGTCATTAAGCATCTGCTCCGCAGTCTGATCATCGCGGAATTTCGGAATTAGTTCAAATCAATCTTTTCCTATATTGCAGTATGAAAATATTATTGATAGCCATAACGCTAACCGGTTTCTGCAGCTGCTACAATAGTAAGGAAGGCTATGATGAAAGCCGCGAATTGGTGCCCAATCCTGAGGGATATAAGAAAGATACCTTTATTCAATCATCCGCGGACACCGTTGCCCGGATAGATACTGTTAGCAAGAAAAAATAAATATTTTAAATATGGCAGAGAAGACCATCTTTTATTCCGAATCAGATAATCCGGAAATGATTAAAGCCTTTCATAAAGCACAGGAAACATTTAAGTATTTCTGGAGAGAACTTTCCTGGGAGTACCGGAGAATTGTTCCTGCATTAGACCTGGCTTGTGTTAAAATAGCCTTCATGCAAAATGTGGCGCATCAAACAACTCCGCTGGTAGAGCATATGTGGATTAATGAAGTGGAATTTGATGGCGATATGATTAGCGGCGTACTTATAAATGATCCGACTGAGCTGACAAATATCAAGAATGGAGACTTTGTGGAAGTACCGCTAAGTCAGGTCAGCGACTGGTTATTCAGCAGCCAGGGAGATACCTATGGAGGATTTACCATACAGCTGTTAAGGTCCACCATGGGCAAGTCGGAACGTAAGCAACATGATGAGGCCTGGGGATTGAATTTTGGGAACTACCAGGATATTCAGCTCGTTTATGGACAAAAGGAACACCCGGAACATCTTATTGAGCACCCTATGAGTATTAATATGAAGGATAGCTTAGTGAAATTTCTACATGAGCATCCGCAGGAAATAACTAATCAGAACGAAGCCGGGTATACACTTTTGCACAGGGAAACAATATCAGGCAACCGGAGTTCTGTTGAAATTTTGTTGCAGCTGGGGGCGGATAAAACCATTAAAACCGGTAAAGGAAAAGTAGCATTGGATTTTGCAAAGCAGCTTGGTTGGGAACACCTGGTTCCATTGCTTTAGTAACTTTATTTAAACTCCCATGAAAGAACTGATCAGCAATAAAGACTATGAGGGAATCGAAAAGGCGCTCTCTCAAAATCCTTCACTGGCTAATGAAGGGATTCCTTTTGATGAAAAGAATACGACCAAAGCCCATCCGTTGCATCGGATCTGTGACGGCGTATTTGCCCATACTTATACGGATCAGGAAGCCGTGGAGATGGCCCGGATATTTTTAGCGCATGGCGCAAACGTTAATGGCAATGAGTTGACCGAAGGACGCGACACGCCGCTGATTGCAGCGGCCAGTTTGCATGCGGAGGAAGTAGGTATTTTATACATAGAAAATGGCGCGGCTATTGATCATGCCGGTTGTCATGGCGGAACGGCTTTGCACTGGGCTGCCTGGACAGGGCAGGATAAGCTGGTAGCAAGACTGATCCGGGAAAACGCAGACATTCATAAACGATGTATAGATTTTAAAGGAACCCCGCTTTTGTGGGCTGTTCACGGGCTCAAACACGGAGGCCCGGAAAACCGGCATCACCAGGTTGAATGCGTGCGGTTGCTGATAGCAGCAGGCGCCGACAAAACCGTTCCCAATATAGACGGCACCACCCCATTGGAATTTCTTGAGGAGGCCGATAAGGACTTAATTGACCTGTTAAAATAAACGGACTTACTTTTGCCCGATGCCTGCCAGCGCGCTCAATTCAAATTCAAAAGCCGCTGGTCCGAACCGTTGAATAAGCTGTTGCTCCAGTTCATTTGCCACGCGATCGTAGGAAGCAGGCGCCTTTTCCTTTGCCTGCCGGCCCAGCGGATGCTGGTGAAAATAACTGTTTACCACATGTTTGGCAGAAGGGGCATGTCCTTTAATTTTCAGATACACGGCTTTATGGCTGGTAAATCCGGCTTCTTTAAGGTAGTTGTTCAGCACTTGCGGATCATGCAGCGCGAACGGTGTATGGAAGCGGCTTGTATCTTCTCCTTCAAATAAGGGAATAATTGTTTCGTCGATCAGCAGTTTAAATAATTCCATGCTGCCAGTATGATCCCAGGTAGTGAACACAAAATGACCGCCGGGCTTCAGTACACGGAATGCTTCATTCACGCCGCCCTGCTTATCCGGCAGGAACATTAATCCAAACTGGTTTACAACCAGGTCGAAGGACTGATCTGCGAAAGGTAATGCCTGCGCATCGGCCAACTGAAAAGTTATAGCAGAATGATTTAATTGCTGTTGCGCCAACTCCAGCATATCAGGGTTGATATCGGTAGCCGTGATACGGGTAGATGCAGGAAAGTTTTCCCGGAGGTGTTTGGTGAGCCTGCCGCTTCCGGATGCTATTTCCAGGATAGACGTTGCGGGAAGGGTAACAACATGTGGCAGCAACGCTTTGGCCGATGGTTCAAAAATGAGAGGACCCAGGTGTTCCTCATAGTTGGAAGCGTCGTTTCTTGTAATTTTATATACTTCTTTATTCATAACTGTGTATTTAAAAAGATGCCTGTTGAGGTTTTGAAGTAGTAAAATAACATTTTTTCTTACTTTTACCTTCTTACCTAGCTAAAGAAGGAGATCGCAGCCGGAAAGTTTTTTCGATGGTAGAAAGTTTGTAATCATTATCTGCCATGCGTTTAATACTTCTTTCATTATGCCCTGTTACAAAAGCTGCTTTAGCCGGCTCTGTTACCAGCCTTTTTATAGCCGGGATTGAAACTGTTAGGTAATTCACCAGCCTTCCAACAGGATGATATCGTTATTAGCTTTTCGGGAGCAGGCAGTATTGCCGGCAACGCCAACAATGACTATCACATCACGTATATGATCCGTTATTTCGTGAAACGAATACCAGCCGTCGTCCTTGTTATCAGTGGAATGCTGTCCACCGCTTCCGGTCAGAATAGCTCAACAGCAGATAATGCGTTAACCCTGCTTATGGAAGGAAACTTTGCAAAAGCAAAAACTCTTGCCGGGGAAGCCATCAGCTCAGGAAAGAACGCTGGCCTGGCCTATGCCGTTCGCGGGCGGGCAAAGATTGCTACAAATGAGGTGACCTCCGCACAGCAGGATATTAATGAAGCCATCAAACTTAGCCCGGATAACGGCGTCTATTACACTTTCCAGGCAATCGGTTATCAGCTTCAGAAGAATGACGGCCTGTCGGCAAAAACATTTGAAAAGGCGCTGAGGTTACTGGCTTCACCAAAATCTGCTATTGAATACTATGCCCGCGCAATTGTTTATGAAAACACAAAGAATGAGGAAGCCGCGCTGGCAGATTATAGTAAGTCCATTGAGCTGAACCCACGTTTTGCCCTTTCCTATGTAAAGCGGGGCTGGATTTATTCCGACAGGAAACAGGCAGATGCTGCTATCGCAGAGTTTACAAAAGCCATTACGGTGAACCCCACTTATACCAGCTGTTATTTTACCCGCGGCAATGCCTATTACGGGCAGCAGCAGTACGATCAGGCAATAGCCGACTTCACAAAAGTAATTGAACTGGACCCTAAAGATGATAATGCCTATTTCAACCGGGGGGTGATGTATAAGAAGAAAGGAAAATACGAAGAAGCGCTGGCCGACTACGCCAAAGTAATTGAGCTTTCCCCTAAAGATGCCTCCCTGTACGGCAATCGGGGGAATATTTATTTTATCCTGGAAAAAGGAGACCTGGCATTCAGCGATTACAACAAAGCAATTGAGCTGGACCCAAAGAATGCGCTTTACTACGTGAACCGCGGGAATACCTACGTTCGCTGGGAACAGTGGGATTCCGCACTGAACGACTATAACAAGGCCATTTCACTGGATCCGAAATATGCCGATGCGTACCTGGAACGGGGTAATATTTACCTGAATAATAAAAAACAAAGTGACCTGGCCCTGGCCGATTTCAATAAGGTGGTTGAAATTAACCCGGGGTATTCCAATGGGTATCTGAATATTGGCGTTGTTCACCACGACAAACAAGCATATAGCCTGGCAATAGCCAGTTATACAAAAGCCATAGAAGCCGACCCGGCAAATATCCTCGCTTACCTCAACCGCGCGGATGCTTACGATGCCATCGGCAGCAAGAAGCAGGCGGACCTCGACCGGAAGAAGTATGCCGACCTGGGTGGAAAGATCACTGCGTCTGCCGGGAAAACGCGGAGCGAAATATTCCCACAGGGAACATTTGATGCTAAGTTGGCGGAAGCCGCACTAGGCCGGGGCTTATCAAGGATTGTAGGGAAAGCCTGCACCAAAAAAGACGGGCTAATATTCCCTGCCGCCGGGGTGATCGTAAAACTGTTCCCGGTTACGCCGTACCTGGAAGAATGGCATAAGTTGCGCGATCAGAAAGAGAGCAGGAAAACAGGCGTTTATATGTCGAAAGAAGCAAACAAATACTCTATCGAAGCAGTTGCCAACTCCGATGGTAAATTTGCTTTCGAAGGACTTAAACCCGGTAAATACTTCGTACAACTGATCCACAGTTTCAATCAACGGAAAACCGCGCGGGTATATACAGGTTCTTATACCTCGCAGAATGGCCCGGTGCGAGAAACCACCAATTACTACTATGATGAGGATTATATAGTGGGTCGTTCACAACGACTCGAAAAGTTTATTGAAATTAAAGAGGACGGCGAAACAAAAAAGTTTACACTGGCCAATGGCTTGATTAAAACCTGCGAGTTTTAATAATTTTTTCATCAATATAAAACAACACCATTATTTCTCTCCATAAATCACCAGCGCACTGGATTCGATCATCACCTCTCCGGAGGGATATTTCTGATCTACGGCAGCAAATACTTCTCTCTTTATTTTTTCTTTCATGGCCTCATCACATTTGCTGAGCGCTGCTACAATGGGAGCGCCTATTTCGGTCATCATACTCCAATACACCTCTGTTGTTTTACAGTTCAGTTTTCCGGTAATTTCTTTTTGGGAGATGTTTTTTAGTCCGGCGTGTGCAAACAAGCCAGCGATCAGCTGATCTTTTGCGCAGCGGAACATTCCAGGTGCGTCCGGAGGTGGCGGCGGCAGTTCCATATTCCGGTTGATGGTGCCCATAATTGCGGTAATCCAGAAGTTTTTCTCCGGAACATTCCATACTGCGGTGGCTAATCTGCCGCCTGGTTTAAGTACCCGTACCATTTCATTCGCCGCCAGCTGCATGTCGGGGAAGAACATAAATCCAAACCGGCAGCTGATAGCATCAAAGGTGTTGTCGGCAAATGGAAGTTCACAAACATCGCAGGCAATTGTTTCCACGTTTTTGATCCCTCTTTTGGCGGCATTTTCCCGGGCTATTTCCAGCATGTGTTCAGCAAGATCGGTGATCACTACCTTACCGTTCTTCAATTTTGAGGCAATGGTGAGCCCTGGCTCACCGGTTCCTGCCGCTATGTCCAGCACTGTATCATCGTCTTTAAGTTGCAGCGCACGGATGATTTCATCGCCCATTGGCTGCAGGAAGTCCATGGTAAGTTCATCCCATTTTTTCCAGCCGGGAGAGAACTTATTCCAGGCGTCCTTTTGCTGATCACGGATTTGTTCAAGTACTTGTTCCATAATGTGGGGTTTAATTAAAAGATTACAATCATTCGTCTTAACTCCTTGTGCCATTGATAGTGAAAGTGCCTGATGCCTGGCGTTTGCCGGCAATCAGTGTTTTGGGGTGCTGTGGCCTGGCGGTTGATTTGTTTACCAAAAGTAAGCTCTTTTGACGGGAAAGCCCCGGACGTTTTTTTTCTGATTTGAGCATTTGCAATTTCCGGTTTCCTTCAAGGAATACAGGTACAGTATTGCTTTTTCAGGCATCTGTTGCCTCAAACCTGTTCCGCCGTAAAATTCCGGATTAGATAAACTCCGTGGCGCCACATGTATTCTCTTTGCAATACTAAATTTTAAATATGAAGCAACATTGCCAACCTTATATCTTTTTTTGCATCTCTACCTTTCTTTTATTCCTGTTACCGTTGTTCCTGCAGGCAGAAAATGGCGTTACCGGTATAAAGGGGCAGGTGCTGTCGGCCGACGGTAAACCCGCGCCCGGCGTAACGGTGGGATTAAAGTCCACCCGGTATTATACCGTTACCAACGAAAAAGGACATTTTGAAATAAAGGCGCCTGCGGGCAGTTATACATTAACTGTTTCTTTTATCGGCGCTAAAAGCCTGGAACAGCCGGTAGTGATCACCGATGCAGTGGTTACAAGTGTCCCTGCTATCAAGCTGGAAGAAACAGCTTCCTCGCTGGGGGAAGTGGTAGTGGTGGGAAACCAGTACCGCGTAGCAGATAAGGAAAGTGAGTATGTAGCCAAAATGCAGCTGCGCAACCTGGAAAACCCGCAGGTATATTCAGTGGCATCCAGGGCTTTATTGCAGGAGCAGGCCATCGTTGACTATGTATCTGCACTGAGGGCTATTCCCGGCGTTAGCGGTGCGTTAATAAGACCCGGATATAACAGCTGGGTATACCTCCGTGGATTTGTTGCCAGCGATAACTTCAGGGATGGCATGTATGTGGACCAGGGAGTGAACGCTGATCCGGTGAACACAGAAAGAATAGAAGTGATCAAGGGCCCTTCCGGTACGCTGTTTGGCGCCAACGGTGTTTCTTATGGCGGGTTGATCAACCGCGTTACCAAAAAACCTTTCGACAGAAGAGCCGGTGAGATCGATGCCAATCTGGGCAGCTATGGCTACAGCCGCCTAACCGTGGATGTGAACACGCCGCTGAATGAAGATAAAACAGCACTCTTCCGCGTTAATGCCGCCGGCAGCTGGGACAACGGTTTCCAGGATTACGGGTTTAAAAAATCCTATACGATTGCGCCATCGTTTTCCTATAAGCTGGATGACCGCACAGATGTTCTCTTTAGTACAGAATTTCTCAACATGAAAGCCAATTCACCGGTGCGGGTAAGCGGTATCGATGTGCCGGGTGTTACAAACATCAACCAGTTACAACGCGATTACTTTAAATCCTATGGCTCTAATAAGCTGAGTGGCGTATTTAATATCCGGAGCTTTTATACAAATATCACCCACCGCTTTTCGGATGACTGGAAGCTGGATGTGAATGTAAACTACTCCGACTACAACTACGAAATCGGTAATGTTTTCCTGAATTTTAAGAAAGATAGTCTCTGGCGCTATTACGGCGCTTTTTCCAATGCCACCAAATCACTGGCCATACAACCTAACCTGACGGGCGATTTTAAAATTGGCAAGCTGCGTAACCGCCTGCTGGTGGGGCTGGATTACCTGCACCGTGACACCCGTTATTCGCCCCTGGGAAATACAGTACTGGTAGATGGACTGGATTATACAAAATCCTTTGTGCCGCCGATAAATGCCGCCAAAGTGCTGGCAGATGGCGAAGCAGCAGCAGTAACCACCCTCAGCAAGCCGGTGAGCTATGCCGCTTATGTAACGGATGTTATTTCGCTGACCGACAGGTTAAATGTATTGCTCAGCTTACGGATCAACTACTTCGATAACAAAAAAGGAACAGAAGTACTGGAAACGGGTGAAGTATCGGGCGATTACGACCAAACGTCGCTGTCGCCAAAGTTTGGCGCCACCTATGAGGTGATAAAAGACAAAGTTTCCCTGTTTGCCAACTACCAGACCGGGTTTAATAATGTGTATGGACAGGACATTTTTGGGATCAGTTTCAAACCGGAAAATGCACGGCAGGCAGAAGGCGGTGTGAAAATGGAGCTGTTGAACGGACGGCTCAGCAGTACCGTTAATTATTATAATATACTCGTGGAGAATGTGGTGCGCCAGGACCCTGGTAACCCGGCGGCGAGTATCCAGGATGGTACCAAGAAAAGCCGTGGGGTGGAAGCCGAAGTTACCGGCACCATATTGCCTGGTTTAAACGTAGTGGCAGGATATGCTTACAATGATATTTTTTTCCTGAAAACCAATAAAGGGTATGAGGGCAAGCGGCCGGCCGGCCCGCCGGCGCATGCAGCCAACCTGTGGGTGAGCTATAGCTTTGTAAAAGGGCGCTTAAACGGCCTCGGTGCAGGCTTTGGCGGCAACTACAGCAGCAGTGCTTTCTGGAATGATCTTAACACCATTACGGTACCGGGATACACCATTTTAAACGCCGTGGTGTTTTATAATACAAAACGTTACCGTTTTTCTGTGAAGGCAGATAACCTGTCGGATCAGCGCTACTGGGATGCCAGTGGTAACCCGCAGATGCCACGGCGGCTGATGCTTGGCATTGCCTTTAAATTTTAAAGAATCCATGTAGTCTGGCAGCCTGTATTTTAGTACCTTTGCGGCGATTAAAAGTTTTTTCAGGTCTGACCAGGTGACGCTGGTCCGGGAGGCGATCCCGGAAAGCTGCATTTAAGACATATATTATCCCGTAAGGGTCATAGATAAAAAAGCTTCAGATTATACTGAAGCTTTTTTTATTAAATTTTACAACGTTGGTAATGGATAGTGTGGGTTATGAGCCATCGGCATTCAGCCCTTTCGACGAATCAACAACCGTTAGTGAATTAGCCGCAGGGCTTACTTTTTCATTGAACAATGCGCCGCACCCGCTTTGCCTGCTGGCAGCGGAGCGTTTGCAGGCGCATTTGGAGCAGCAGGAGTGGGAGCATAACTTTGGTTTGCCGGGTAATGCGGCAGGTACCGTTATTGGAAAGATGTTCGGCGTGTTGATCGTTAGAACCAGGGATAATGAGCTGGGTTACCTGGCGGCATTCTCGGGCAAACTGGCAGGTGGCAACCACCACGCGAAATTTGTGCCACCCGTTTTCGATGGGCTGGAACCGGGCGGGTTTGTGAATACCGGCATGTTAGAACTCACCGCTATCAACAAAGAAATCAGCCTCCTGGAATCGTTTACCGACGACGAAAGCGCAGCGCAGGTCCGTTTGCTCAAAATATTACGGAAAAATCATTCTACCGCACTGCAGCACAAAATTTTTGAACAGTATCATTTTCTGAATAAAGCAGGGGCATCCAAAAGTTTAACAGAGATTTTTGCACATACGCCTTCCGGGAAACCACCGGCGGGCGCAGGCGAATGCGCCGCCCCGAAGTTACTGCAATATGCTTTTCAGCATGGGATGGAGCCATTGGCACTGGCCGAATTCTGGTGGGGACAATCACCCAAATCCGACTACTGGCAACATGGTCATTTTTATGCTCCCTGCCGCGAGAAATGCGCAGCAATATTGGCGCATATGTTGGGAGAGCAGGAGTGATTATATTTACCGGGTAAATATCCGATATGAAACCATCAGCAGAAAACTCATTACGCGCTCGGGCCGAAGCATTTCAGGCACTCCACCGGCGCGCCGGTATTTTTATCGCTCCCAACCCCTGGGACGCAGGTTCCGCAAGGATACTGGAAACGCTTGGATTTAAAGCACTGGCTACTACGAGCGCCGGCCTCGCCTTTTCCTTGGGTAAACCCGATGGCCACGCGGCTGTTACCCGCGAAGAAACGCTGCAAAACGTCCGGGACATTATCAGCGCCACTGCTTTGCCGGTAGCTGCCGATCTGGAAAATGGATTTGGCGACGATCCTGCGGTATGTGCCGAAACAATATTGCTTGCCGCAAAAGCCGGGCTGGCCAGAGGTTCTATAGAAGATGCCACCGGTAAACCGGAAGATCCGATATATCCTTTTGATGTTGCTGTTGCGCGCGTGAAAGCCGCTGTAGCGGCAGCGCGGAGCTTACCGCATCCTTTTATGCTTACGGCGCGGGCGGAGAATCTCATTTATGGCCGCCCCGATCTGAAAGATACCATCAGGCGGCTGGAAGCTTTCGCAGACGCCGGCGCCGATGTGCTGTTTGCACCGGGACTGAAAACGCCGGAGGAAATAGCCGCTGTGGTTAAAGCGGTAGCACCCCGTCCAATAAACGTGGTGATGGGACTTTCCGGTGGTAACTTTTCATTGCGGCAGCTGGAAGACCTGGGCGTAAAACGTGTAAGCATTGGCTCCTCGCTCATAAGAGCGGCATATGGCGCCATTTTCCGGGCGGCAGAGGAAATACTTCACCAGGGCACCTTCAGCTATGCAGCGGAGGCAAAGCCTTATGGAGAGATCAATAAATTGTTCGGCGAATATTAACATGCGTTGTCCCCCTTTGGCGATGTCGGTCGTCATAGGCTATAAACAACGCAATATGATTACAGGGATTCAACAGGGAAGCGCTGTACAGCCTCGTGTAACCCGGTATCAGCAAGGCGTTAACAATAGATAACAGTTCTCATTTCACTCTGGCATAGTTTTATCATTTATGATAGATGAACAAGAAGCTTAAACCGCCTGCAGTCGCTAAACTTCCATCTATTCATCACACATTCAAATTTTGCCATCATGAGAACGTTAAAATATCTTATCGTTACCGTTGTTCTTCTATCCGGATTAAGCAGTTGCCTGGTTGTGCGCGACAGGCCCGGATATTATCCGCGTCATCATCATCATTATTATCATCATGGATATTACCGGTAAAGCCAACCCCGGAAATTACAGCACAATCCCCGCATTGTACCTGCGGCATGGCCATCTTCCCCTTTAATTTTGTGTGCGTAACATAAAAATTAACGAAGATGAATACACGAAACGGGTACAGCTGGTATAAGCTGTTACTGCTGGCGATGCCATTGGCAGGAACTATCACCGCAACAGGACAAAGCACGCATGCAACGGAACAGGCAGGGGTGAGCCCCTGGGGAAAATCAGATGAAATAGGCGCGCTGAATATGATGAGCGACAGTAATAACCTTTCTCTGTTCTCCAACATCAGAACGGGAAAGGTTTATGATCTTGGTGTGGAATATTTTACGGGGATGCCGGGATTCACTGCACTGGGCGATCCTCCCTATCAATACTGGCTTACGCATACACCCCGCGGTACGGTTGTAGGCAACGTTACCAAACTGGGCGATGATATGAACAAAAAGGTAAGCTATACCGGTGATGCCATCTCCATGTACACGCATACCGGCACGCACATCGATGCGCTTTCCCACTTTGGTTTGAATGGTAAGATCTGGAACGGATACACCGCAGATGAACATCTTGGCGACCGCGGCTGGGATAAGGGCGGGGCAGAGAATATTCCGCCCATTATCGGAAGGGCGGTGCTCATCGACGTTCCCGCCTGGAAAGGAGTAGAGGCACTTCCCGGAAATTATGTGATCACATTGGCCGAACTGCAGCAACTGGTACAGGCGCAGCACCTCGACATTCACAAAGGCGACATTGTGCTGATCAGAACAGGGCTCATGAAATATTTCTACAGCGATACCGAACGGTTTATGAGCAACACGCCGGGTATGAGTATGGAAGCCATAAAATGGCTGATAGAAGAAAAAGGCGTAATGACGCTGGGCGCCGATAACCTGAGCGTAGAGGTGATGCCCTCCGGCAACCATCATAACTGGCTGCCGGGACATACCTATCTGCTGGCCCAAAAAGGAGTAATGTTTATAGAGTTGTTGTATCTCGAAGAATTATCTGCCGCAAAAATAAACACATTCGTTTTTATCGGGCTGCCGTTGAAGTTAAGAGGCGCCAGCGGGGCGCCCGTCCGCCCCCTGGCTATTCCGCTGTAACTCTTCCGTTACGTCGTCACGTTCACGCACAATCAGCTTTATCACTTCATTTCCTTTTTTTATAAACTCAAAGGTGAGGTCCCGTTCTTTCGAAAAGAAAAGATTTTCTTTCTCCGCGTAAAGCAAAAACTTTTTACCGCCTATCAGCATGATGAGCAAACCATTTTCCGGCTTTATCTCCATGGAAGTGGTTTGAGGTCCCTTATATTTACCAGCGTAACTACCCAGTACATCAGCCGGTAATGTGAGGGCCTTTCTTTTATTGACATAAGGCGCCGGGCCGTGGTCGTAGCTCAGTACCCGGGTCATTTTCCAGCTACCGTTTTTCAGCAGCCAGAGATGGGTGAACTTTGCCAATCCATCTGCATATTCTTTCTTTCCTTTATTATGTATATAAAAGAGGTGCGCGCCTGTAAGTATAGCGCCGTATATCACGCCGTCTTTTTTGAGTGGGAATACTTTGATGCTGCTGTCGACCACCTCTCTTCTCAAAGTGAATTGTTCCTTGTTGCTGCAAACTCCTTTTTCAAATGATTGGGCCATAGCTGGTATTCCCAGGGTGATGCCGCCTTTGTCGTGATAGAACTCTATATCTTCCGAGAAATATTCCATCATCTTTGAGATATCGCAGTTATTATACGCCTGCCAGAAAAGACTATCGTTGTGCAGGATCACCGCAGATAGTTGCTGGTCGTTGTGCTGCGCTATGGAAATGCTGCGGAATGACAGCATGCATGTCAGTACCAAAACGGCACTTATGAGTAGTTTTTTCATTATAGAAATTATTAATGTAATAGAATGACGGCTTATCAGGCATAAAGATAGATCATTACATGGTACTATCCAATACATAGTACTATATAATTTATAATAAACTTTACAAGCAGGGTGTTTTCACCTGGTTAAAAACCGGATGAACATCGCAAACCAGCAGGTAGGGTGAAAGTTATAGCGGGATATTCAGCTGGGATTGTACCGTAGCGGCATAATCATCTTTTGTTGCTTCCAGGTATAGCCTGTAGTGTTCCGGATTTTCAGGTATGGAGATAGTAACGTAGGCGCCGTTGCCCAGTTTCTTTAGAAAAATGTTGTTGCCATAACCATCCGTTTTTACCAGGTACCATTCAAACTTTAAAGGGGTGTGGTTAGTAGCCGTTATCCATTCATTGTTGCTGTAAAGAAGCGCGTGATACGTAAGCCGGCTGCCGGGATAATTCGTTCTGGCCGGCCGGAGTATATGGATACGGGGAATCGCAGGTTCATGGAAGGAGTGCTGCCAGTAACGCCCCAGTTGGTAAAAGGAGGATTTATATCTTCCCTGGTGGTCGGTGAGGCCATCAAATGTTACATAGTCCCGTGTTTCCAGGTCCTGCCAGCTGGCAATAAAAGCAGGTTGCCGCCTGCCGGGTAAATGGGTGTAAGCCGTTACCGGTATCTGGCTGAAATAATGCGGAACGTTTACGGTGGCCAGCCGCGATAAACCTGTAGTGTCGTTGGCCGTTACAATGCCGAAAGCGTCCACCTGCGGTAATTGCTGGTGCAATATTTCAAGTGTGCCATCGATGCTGCTGTTAATGGCTACATCCATTGTCAGCGGCCGCGTGGCATCTATCGCTTTTATGGCGGTCATCAGGCTGCCTAACCAGGTGAGAAAGCTTTGTTGCTGATAGAGCAGCTCCGGTTTAAAGTAACCTTTTGATAGCTGTTGCCATACGGTATCACCGATGTTCCAGGCTACTATGCTCCGGTCGTGTTTCAGCTCTTCTACCCGTTTAAGAATGGTTTTCCGGAGAGCAGCAAGCATGGTAGCGTCTTTATCCATATCTGTTATGGCAGGTATCCAGAAGCCGTAATGGATGTGTATATCCATTTCTTTGGCCACATGCAGGATGTTCCTGTCGTACACACCGGGTCCGAAACGGCGGATGGTATTTACGCCAACTGTTTTCATACCAGTGAAATCTTTCATGATTTCCCGGCGGGTAAGGGCATGTAAATTCCTGAACCAGTTTTCTCCTGTCTGGTAATTGATTCCCCTGATGGTATCCGGCAGCGGTATGGCTGCTGGTATCCGGCCGGCTGCCGGGGCGGTGATCATGCTTGCGTAAGCCATTGTTTTTTCAGACTCACGGATACGGGTATACTTTTTTGCGGCGGCAAATACTTTTCCCGGTTCCTGTAATTTCCAGCGGAGCATATCTCCGGCAACAGGACGCAGTATGTTTTTATCCTGGTCGCTGTTAAATAACACGAAGGCATGTATTTCACTGAACGCATGGTCGATGGCGTTAAAGGCATCGTTCAGCCATAGTTGCTGGTTACCGGCCGCCGCCAGTGAGCCCATTTCTGCCACCATCACGGGCAGGCCCGAACGGAATACCGGCAGCTGATGAAATGGCGCGTACAACTCCCGGAAAGCATAGGATTGCCCGTTCTCATTTTGTGGTCCGTAGTTAAGGCAGGTTACCCCGATCCAGTCGACATACGGCGTGCCCGGGAAGTATTGCTCCGCCGCGGCGGCACGCCACGGGTTCCACACCCAGATAACATTGCCGACCCCGTTACGCCGGAAGAGGTCATGTACATATTTCCAGGCGGCCTTGAATTCTTCCGGCGTATTGTTACCGCTTGCCGACCAGGGATAGGCGGGATTGTCCGCCTCATGTGCAAAGCGGAGGAATACCGGGCGGTTCAATGATTTTATCCGGGCTGCAAAACGTACCAGGTATTGATCAAAGTCCCCCGCGCTGATACGGGCAAAGATCTTTTGTTCTTTACCGGCTGCAGCGTTTTTAAACAGGGATGTCCAGGGTTCCCAGGTGATCATGGGCATTGACCCGTTGTGGTAAATGGCTGCTATCAGCGAATCCGGCAGGTTGCATTGCGGCGCATCTCCCCAGGGCAGGTATAACGATATGATGTTAAAGCGGGTGTTAAACTGTTGCTGGTAATCCTTTGCCTGTTGAATCGCCGTGAGGCCGTTTGTATCAGCCGGACTGAATATTCCGGTATAAAATGTGGTTTGTTTATGTGTGGGTGGATGCGTTGCAGCAGCCGGTTCGGGGTTGTTTGTCATCATGTAACCGGTTAATAACACCACCACGAGCAATAAAGGCAGCCCAAGTTTACGGAAACCAGCATATAAATGAAGATGCCGGAAAAGCCATAACTGTTTCTTTAACAGTAACGGGTATACGAGAACGATCCTCAGCCAGTGATATTTTACGGATAAACGCCGAAGCCGGAGACTGGCAATAATATTAAAGCTCATGATCAGGCAGTTCACGCCTGCTATGCCGGCCATCACAAGGGAATAAGGGTTCCAGTCGTACGACAGTCCATAAACAATCGCTGCCAGCGAAGTAAGCAACACCAGCATATTGGGGATGTTCAGTTGCCAGTTATCCTGCCCGGTGTCATCTTTAGGGGTGGGAATATACGGCACCTTCTTCCGGATCACGGTATATACAAGTCCAAGGATATAAATCCACCAGGTACCGATCAGTAGCAGTCCGCCTACCACATGAAAGCCTCTTTCGGTTTCTTCCATCACCCATCGCTGCACAAAATGACGGATAAGGATAATCGCTGTAACGGCCGGTAATCCCAGCCATGCAAAGTTGATAAAGTCGACCCGCAAAGGTATCAACCCGGTAAACAGGGAGAGGACCGGGATGAGAAAATTGATGAAGAAAACGATGCCGGACAAATAATGAAAGGGAATAGTGCCGTAATGCAGGCGTTGCCGCCAGGTAAAAGACCGGAACAATTTCGGGTAGGAAGTAACCAGTAATTCCAGGGTGCCACGCGCCCATTTCAGTTGTTGCACATAATAGGCCGACATGGTAGTGGGCACCAGCCCCCTGGTGAGTACCGCCGGCACGTACACCGATTTCCAACCTTTGGCATGCAGCTGCATAGCGGTGTGCATGTCTTCTGCAAGACCGCTGGCATGTCCTCCGATAGCATCCAGCGCGCTTCTCCGGAAGGTGCAGTTGGCGCCTATGGCCAGTACGGTACCATAACTATTCATGGTGGCCATAATAGGACCATAGAACTGAAACGTTTGCTGGGCTGCACCCTTTGCCACCAGGCTGTCGCCCAGGTTGCTGTACGCCTGAACAATCTGCACAAACCCTACTTCCGGGTTATTGAAATGTGATACGATCACGTCGAGGAAATCCGGCGAAGGAACGTGATCCGGGTCCATGACCACGCACAGCTCCCCGCTGGCCTGCCGCAACGCATTGTTGATGTTGCCGGCCTTGGCATTTTCATGGGTAAATCTGGTTACATGTTTTACGCCCAGTTGTTTACATACTTCTACCAGGTAAGGGTCATTGGCTTCGTCGCAGAGGTAGGTGGTATGCGGGTAGGTAATGGCCTGGATAGCCGTTAACGTTTCCACGATCATGGTGTAGGGTTCACCCGCGCAAAAAGTAGTAAAGATGTCTACCGTGAATGGGTGTTCCATTTCCGGTGTTTCCGGTACTGAAATGGAAAAATAGTGATACCATTCATGGAGTACCGTGAGGCAGTTAAAAAAAAGACCCGCCATCAGGATCCAGTAAAAAGGAGCATACCCTATCTGCGCCCTGTTTAAAAGGCAAAACAGCAGATAACCCATGCTGCATACACCCAGCAGGATCATCAGCCGTAGCGTAAAGCGTTCGCGCCGGGACGGTGGTAAAATAGGTGATGGACTACTCATTATTGACTGACTACGTAAAATGGCGTATTAGCAGTAGCAAAATGTCCCTTATTATCGGAAACAGTTGCAAAGATCCTGTAAGGTCCTTCTTTTACAGGAGAACGGAATGCGATTTTATTCCCCTGGGCAGGCAGCAGCAGGTTGTTGTAAGCAACAGGGGGCTGCCCATTGGACGCATCTTTGTTGTTGGTGTACCAGTCTTCCGCCAGTATTTTCCAGGTGATATGTAACGGGCCGGTAGCAGTATCCTGCAACAGTATCTCCGCGGTTTGCAGGCTGTCAGGATTTAATAAGATGTTGTCACCGGCTCCTTTGCCATTCAGCAGCATATATTTTAACGAGGGCGCCCTGTTGGCCGGCCATTTGCCGGTCCACAGGTACTCCATAACGGACACCGTTTCCGATGCGCTGCCTTCTTTTGAAAATAAGCTGAACCAGGTACCTGTTACCTCCTGTTTGTTGCCCCAGTAAAAAACGCAGGCGCCCAGGAACCGCGGGTCTTTCACCGGCATATATTGCTGGTAGCGCTCCAGGTATTGTTGCGCCTTTTTGGTACTGGTAACCTCAATGGGCGCTCCCCAACTGGTGAACTGCGACTCCCACGGGCCGTTAATTCCCCATTCTGTAACCAGGAAAGGACCATCCCAGTACCACGAAAATTTCTCCAGGTTACGTTGCAGGTCGCGCAGCTCGCCAAAAATATTCATGGAGATCAGGTCGAGGCCCTGCACCTTTAACCGGATATTATAAAGACACCGCCTGTTGAAGTTTATCAGCGCAGTGGTCACCGGGTGATCGGGATCATCCGTATGGATCATTTCCAGCAGGTGATTATAGGCATTGTAAAAGCTGCTGTATTCCGGTTTGTAGGGAAAGTCGATTTCATTGCCCAGGCACCACATCAGCAATGCAGGATGCGATTTATACCGGTTTACCACACTTTTGAAGGCCGTGTATTGTGCCGCTACTTTAGCGGTATCATTATAGTAGGGTAAGAATCCGCTGACAGGCATGGGGAAGCCCGCTATCACCGCTATATGATTGGCATATGCGTCGTCCAGTATTTTATCCAGGTGTAAAGTATCCCAGGTACGGATGGTATTGCCACCTGCTGTATGTAGTTCCCGGAGATTTTCAAAACCAGCTGCGCCCTTTATGGCAAAGGGTTGTCCCTCGCGGTACAACAGGTATTGCCCGCCCTCTTTGCTGATATAAACCTTGCCCTTATGCACGGGGGCAGGGGACGACAGGCAACCGGTAAGAACAGTAAACAATGCGGCACGAAAACAGATCTTCTTGAACATTCACCAGGTATATTATATATTACTCGCAACACATGGCCGAATATAACATAAAATCAGAAACTTACACGGCGGATGCGCTATCTCATTATAAATAACAAAAAATTGCTTATTTTAATTGGCACAGGCCATTAAATCATCATAATGAAATTACGTAAAGTACTTACCGGATCAGCACTTTGCTGTATGCTGTTCTTTTCCTTCAGCGCATTGGCACAATCAGAAAAACCGGGTGTTGCAGATATCACTTTTCATATGCTCACCTGGGTGAAACACCTGGATAGTGATGTCGATAAATATTTCAAACGTGAAAAAGGAGAACAGCTCAATCAACAGTTGGAATCCCTGAAACAGGAACTGGATAATTACCGGAAAGCCCGGAAAACATTGTCAGATAGCTTGTTCAGGAACAATATTGCTCCCGGGAAAAAGGACGATTATAACCTGGAAGCGCTTAAAGTGAGGATGAGTGCAGTAATGGAAAAGCTGCGCGGAGTAACTGACCTGGTGAATCCTGCACTCCAGGCGGAAGGAGATAAGCTCAACGAAGAAATTTACAACGCGTTATACGGCGATCAGCCAAAGTATTTATCATACCTGGAAGCATTCCTCGGCGGTTTGGAGGTTACTAAAAAGGACCTGGCGCTGGATGGCAGCACGGCTTATTCGCGCCTGGGAGATTGTGTAAATATCATTTCATCGCTGGAAGGAAAAATTAATAAGAAGATGGGGCAATAATCTTTACAGCCCTTTCCCTTTGCTTACCCAATCATTATTTTTAATGCTGAAACGGTAGGGGAGATAAGCATCTTCCCCGGCATATTGCACGCCCACACGGGTTGACACGGTCATCGCTTCCTCCGGGATGTCTTCGCCGGGTTCTATCCATACTTTCGTTCCCGTGAGGCTCTCGCCATTCAGGCTGGCATCAATACCCATCGCTTTGCAAAGACTACCAGGTCCTGCTGTGAGTTTGGCAGAGGGCTTGTTGTTGTACCGTTGCTTCATGACCTCTATACCATCTACAGGTTGTAGCGCCCTGATCAATACTGCATGAGGCGTATCTTCGATGTTGGTCACCACATTAAAGAGATAGTGAATGCCATAGCATAAGTATACATAGGCGAATCCTCCCGGCTTGTAGATTACTTCCGTGCGTTTGGTACGGCGGTTATTCCATGCGTGGGATGCCCTGTCGCCAGCGCCGGCATAGGCTTCTGTTTCCACAATCATACCTGCAGTGCGAACGCCATTGATACGTGTCACCAGTATTTTGCCCAGCAATTGTTTCGCAATAGTAGTTACCTCATGCTGCTGATAAAATTCCTTCTTTAGCTTGGCCATTGAAATAAATATCCCTGTTTTAAAAAATGAATTTATGTTATTTGCATAATTATAAGCACCATTATGGAAGAAATAAAATGGGGAATTATAGGTTGTGGAGATGTGACAGAAGTCAAAAGTGGCCCGGCTTTTAATAAAGTGCCGCATTCCTCCCTGGTGGCGGTCATGCGCAGGGACGCCGCAAAGGCGCAGGACTATGCCCTGCGGCATGGCGTACCCAAATGGTACGATAACGCGGAGCAACTGATCAACGACCCGGAGATCAACGCCGTATATATTGCCACACCACCTTTGCAGCATGAAGAATACACCCTGCTGGCTTTATCGAAGGGCAAGCCGGTATACGTGGAAAAGCCAATGACGCTGAACGCAGCGTCGGCCATCAGGATGAAAGCTGCAGCAGACAAATACCATGTAAAGTTAAGCGTGGCACACTACCGGCGCGAGCAGCCCGTATTTCTGAAAGTAAAAGACCTGTTGTCGGATAACGCCATCGGGGATATCCGTTTTGTATCCCTGCAAATGCTGCAACCGCCGGCCTCTGCCCTCATTGCAGATTCAGCGGTTAACTGGCGGGTAGATCCTGCCATTTCCGGCGGCGGCCTGTTTCACGACCTGGCCCCGCATCAGCTGGACCTGATGATCTATTTCTTCGGCCAACCAAAGCACGCCGCCGGTATTGCCGTAAACCAGGCCGGTGTAAACCAGGCAGACGACCTTGTTACGGGGCATATCCTGTTTGAAAACGGCGTGGTGTTCAACGGCATGTGGTGCTTCACGGTATCGCCCGCTGATCAGCAGGACCGCTGCGAGATTACCGGATCATCCGGCACCATCAGCTTCCCCGTATTTGGCAGTAAAATAACCCTGCACAAAGACGGACATACGGAAGAATTCATTTTTGATCCGCTGCAGCATGTGCAGCAACCCATGATAGAAAAGGTAACCGCCTTTTTCCTGGGCAAAGGCGCCAATCCCTGTTCCGCGGAGCAGGCTATACTCTCAATGGAGTTGATGGACCGGTTCACGCGGAGGTTGTCTTACTCAGGATTACGCTGATTATACTGATTACGCTGATTTGATCACTTTTGATTTTAATAGATTTGGGGAGATATAAGCGGAGGTTGTCTTACTCAGGATTAAACTTATTTCACTGATTACGCTGATTTGATCACTTTTGATTTTAAGGGGATTATACTTTTTTCTGGTATATTTAAAAAGATGGCGCGAAGATGAGATAGCCCATGCTTTACACATACCTTACAGATGCTTTACGCCTGCTTTACATTTGCTTTATACGTGCTTATAACCTGCTGTTGATGTGGAGATGACGTGGACTTGATCGGTAATGTATTGTGTATCAATTCGCTATAGTGGGTTTTACAATATTGTTTAGACGCGTTGCATCAAAGAAATGGTCTGGATATCAAGGCTTTATACACATTATGAAGATAAACATAATCAGGCAAAAAGACAAACGGTTAAAAAACTCAAAAAATAAAATCAACCTCCGCTTACATCTCCCCAAATCCTTTAAAATCCAAAAGCGATCAAATCAGCGTAATCAGTGAAATAAGTTTAATCCTGAGTAAGACAACCTCCGCGTTCTCGCTCACATCTCCCCAAATCTTTTAATCAAAAGTGGTCAAATCCCATAAATCAATATAATCAGCGTAATCCTGAGTAAGACAAAATACGCGTTGTGAATACCCAACTATTTGCGTATCTTAATATCAGCAGAGAGCAGCATTCAACCATATCGCTCGTAGTGTGATGCAGACATATCCTCCCGGATATGAACTTTATGTTACGAATGCAGTGAACACCTAATATTCAAATTATCCTGTAATATTTTCGCGCTCATGAAACCTATCTTCACACTTCTGTCAGTACTGTTATTATGCTGCATCATCAGGCAGCCATTGCTTGCACAAACAACGCAGGCCTCGATTTCAGGGATTGTCTCTGATAATGCCAAACAACTCATTCCCGGGGCATCCGTATTGGTGCGCAACGAATCAACCGGATTTAGCAGCCGCACTATTTCAAACGCCAAAGGGGAATACCTTATTAAAGAGTTGCCACTCGGCGGACCATACACCATCCAGGTAACAGCGATGGGATATGCGGAACAAAGACGTACCGGCTACTCACTCAACCAGGGCGATGTAATCCGCGCCAATTTCCAGATGCAAACATCTGCGGTGGATATCAAGGAGATCACTGTGTCCGGCGCCGCGCTCCGCAACAAAACGGAGAACTTTGGTGCAGCCACCACTGTATCGGCAAGGGATATTGCCCGCCTGCCGGTGAATGGCCGTAACTTCAGCAGCCTCATAGATCTTTCGCCGCTGAGCAGCGGAAGCAACCTGGCAGGACAGCTCGGCTCTTCTACCAACATCACCATTGATGGAACCTCTGCGAAGAATCCAACTTCCAGCAGTGGCACCAACACCCGTATCGGCGGCCCATATGCTATTTCAATGGAAGCCATCCGGGAATTTAAAGTGGTCACCAACCAGTATGATGTTACTTTTGGCCGCAGCGGCGGCGGTACCATCAGCACCGTAACCAAATCAGGTACCAACACCTTTTCAGGTAGCGCCTTCACCTTCGTAAGGGCCGATGCGTTGTCCAGTAAATACGACGCCCGCGGTAACCGGCGCCAGAACGACTTCTCCACCTATCAGTATGGCTTCTCTCTGGGAGGTCCTATCATTAAAAATAAACTGCACTTCTTCCTGGCATGGGATCACCAGGCCGACTCACGCCCCCTGCAGCTGGCGGATATCAAAACGCCGGCGGATGAAAAACGGTTCAACGTTACACAGTCCACGCTGGATACCTACCTCGATATTGCCCGCAGTAAATATGGAGTGGCCTCCACGCCGCAGTTCGGGTCATTTAATAAGAAACGCGGTACAGATGCGGCTTTTGCACGTATCGACTGGCAGCTCAACGAGCGGAACCTCCTCACTATCCGCGATAACTATGTAAACGACCGCGCACCATTAGGCCGTGACGATAACACTGCCATCAACCTCTATGAAGTATATGCGGATGCACATGCCGTTAACAACAGCTTGCTGGCCACGCTCCGTACGGTGGTGAATCCCCGGATTACAAACGAGCTGAAATTGCAGCACCTGTATACTTTTGAAGAGAGTTCACCCGGCGATCAACTGCCGGCGCAGAATATTCCGCGCGCCATCGTGGAAAGGGTACAGTCCACTATTGACAACAAACCGGTATTTACCTCTATCCAGCTCGGCGGACAACGCTATTCACCGGAGCACTTCTATAATAACGTATTCCAGCTGGTAGACAATCTTTATTATAATACCAATAAAGCCAACTATACTTTCGGCGCAGATATAATGTACAGTCACATGAACTCACTGTATGGCAGTGAAATGAACGGGCGTTATTATTTCACCGGTATGGATAATTTCAATAACCTGAAACCTTACCGTTATGCCCGCGAAGTGGCGCTGGCAGATGATCCCAGTGTGAACCAGAATATTCTCAGCGGCGCATTGTACGCGCAGATGCAAACCTACCTGTTCCCGGGTTTTGAAATGATCGCCGGTATCCGTGCCGATTATACCACTTACCTGAACAAGCCAAACTTTAACCAAACGGTGTATGATGAGCTTGGACTGAGCACCGACAACTCGCTGAAAACTTTCCAGCTGCAGCCACGTATCCAGTTCAACTGGGATATCAAAGAAAAGCATACGGATTACCTGCGCTTTGGTGCAGCCATCTTTGGATCAGACATAAACAACTATGCCATGATCAACAACATGCTGTTTGATGGTACCAAAGTACTCACCGTGGATATCCAGGGCGCCGGTGTACCCGTTCCCGATTTCCCGGCATACCGTAAAGATCCGTCAACCGCACCAGGCAAGGAAATGTTCGACAAGCTCGGGCTGCCGCGCCAGGGTACCATTAATATGAACGGTAAGGATGCCAGGATCCCGGTAGTGTACAAAGCGAACATCTCCTACAATCACCTGTTCTCCGACCGCTTTAAAATGGGCGTGACGTTCTTCACCACTATTGCGCGTCACAATTATATGTATGTAGACAGGAACATGGCTGATCAGCCTTTCTTCCGTTTGTCGAATGAAGATAACCGCGGTGTATATGTACCCGCATCTACTATCAATGTAACCAATGGCGCTACCGACTGGACCAAAGGCCGTAAAACCACCAATGTGGGACGCGTGCTGGAACTGAACAGCGATGGTAAAGTAAACCAGTTTGCATTTGTGGTGGATGGTACCTTCCGTTATTTCAGAGACGGAGAGGTGTCCGTTAGCTATACGTGGAACGATGCGAAAGACAATACCTCTTACAACGGCGACGTGGCCAACACTGCTACCTTGTCGCTGATGGTAAAAGACGATCCGCGTAATCTCAGCACCATGAGTTATTCCGATAACCAGTTCCGTCATAAGGTAGTGGTATACGGCACCCTGCCTACTTTCTGGGGCATTAATGTAGGCGTGCGCTATTCCGGTATAGGCGGCACACGTTATTCGCTGGCAGTAGGCGGTAACGTGAATGGCGACTTTGTAAACTCAAACGACCTGGCCTATGTATTTGATGTGAATAATCCCAGCGTGCCGGAAAAGATGCGCACGGATCTCCAGGCGATTTTAGATAATCCCCTGGCGGATGAAAGCGTAAAAGATTATATCCGCAAAAGCAGCGGGAAAGTAGCAGAAAGAAATGGTGGTGTAAACGGTTTCTATGGCGTATGGGATCTGAGGATTGCTACAAAGATCCGGTTTGGCAAGAAGCAATATCTTGAACCATCCTGCGATATCTTTAACCTCGCCAATGTGTTTAACAAGGAATGGGGTACCAGTAAATTACTGGGCAAACAGAATATTTATTCTTTAGGTGGTTTCGATCCTGTTACCTCTACTTATAAGTATAACGTAAACGTGAACTCAGGCGTGGTGGTGCCGGGTGGTAACCCATGGCAGATCCAGCTGGGGCTCCGGTACGGGTTCTAGCAAAAAGAGGTAAGATATAAAGAGAAGATAAAACAGCCGGCCAATGTGCCGGCTGTTTTTTTTGTCTTGCAAAAAAAAATCCGGAAAAAGATTTGACTCTAACGCTACGTCATACCCTAACTTTGGTTTTAATCTAATAGTTACCAGGATGATAAAGCAGTATGCGGTAAATAAACTGGCAAAATTGGCAGGTGTGAGTGTGCGCACGCTCCACTATTACGACCAGATTGGTTTGCTGACGCCCTCTGTGCGTACCTCCGCGGGGTACCGGGTATATGGTGAAGCGGAATTGCTCCGGTTGCAGCAGATCCTGTTTTATCGTGAACTGGATGTAGAGCTGAAGGATATCGCCAGCATACTGGATGATCCCGGCTTTGACCTGATCCATGCGTTGGAAGGGCACCGGCAAATGCTTTTGTCGAAGAAAGACCGCATCGAAACCCTGGTGGCTACAGTGGAGAAAACCATCTCTCATCTAAAAAACAATGTAAACATGAACGTAGAAGATCTATATGCAGGACTGCCCAAAGAACAGGCAGCAGCCTGGCGGCGGGAAGCGCAGGAAAAGTGGCCCGGTCAGGTAGCGCACGCAGAAAAGCAATTACTGGAAATGGACAAAGACAGCTATGAACAGCTACAGGATGGCTTTAAGGCCAACTGGGAAAAGCTGGCATCGCTCTCTCACCTGGACCCGGCCAGCCAGCAGGTGCAACAGGAAATAGCCCTGCATTACAGGTATATCCTGCAATTCTGGGGTAAAACCGATAACCAGGCAGAAGCCTACAACGGGCTGGGCGATCTGTTTGCCACCGATGAACGGTATATGCAGGTGAATGGCTTAGCCAACCCGGCTTTTGGCAGTTTTATGCAACAGGCCATCCGGGTATATGTGGAACGCCAACTGAAATAAAACAAACAGGGTACGGAAGTATACCGTACCCTGTTTAAATTTTTCGGGAGATGTGATTACCACGCACCCAACTCTGACAGCACTGCATAGTGTGAGCCTGAGTAATTGGAAGCGGTCACGATTTTGATATATTTTGCAGAAACAGCTGCCCCGAAAGAGATATACTGCTTACTGTTTACATTCGTCAGCGTATAGTTTCCCCTCGATGTATACGTTACATTATCGGTACTGGTAAACACCGAAATATCTTTCAGAGAACCATTGAGATTGGCCCGTTGAAGGAATGCCAGTCCTTGTATGGATTTGATGGCATTCATATTTACAATCACTGTATGCGGATGCGCCGGCTGTACTGTTTTCCATTGGGTATGCCATACGGTAGCCTGGTTGTTGTCGAGCAGGTTAGTGGCGGGGCCGTCGTCTTCCTGGCTGCTTACATACGTGATGTTCCAGGAAGATTTATTCAGTTCATCTTTGGTGCTGATATCCAGTACAGGTTCATTATTTACAAAAGAATACGGGTAAGAGATTTCAGTAGAGGAGCCGTTGGTATACAGGAAGCGGATACGCAGGGCGTAGTTGCCTGTCTTCGTATGAAGTTCACTGATGGGCATACTCAGCTGGAAACTATCGCCGGAAGGTGCAGCCACCCATGGCACGGCATCATAATCATTTCCGCCTTCCGGATCATTATATACGTTTACGTTATTCACGGTTTGTGTGGAAGAGAATTTCACTTTCAGCACAATGTTGCCGCCGGTATAACTGGCTTTGATGATATCGATAGTGGTATTTCCTCCGCCGTAAATACCTGTGGCGGTGCTGGTGCGGAATACCTGCGAGTTGTTGAGGATAGCAGCGCTGGCGGCAGTAAGGAAAGTGGGGTTTTTACCATAGGTATAATTACCGCTGCCCATGAGCGCCGTGCCTTTAGCCGGATCAGCGGCTTCCGATACTTTCTCTTTGTTATGCGGCAGGTTAAGTCCATGGCCCAGTTCGTGCATGAGGCCACCTATCCATTTGGTAGCGCGGTTGCCCAGCGTGGTATTCTGACCGAGGTAGCTGGTATCCATTTCAGCATAATCCAATGCAAAGCACCAGCGGCCCAAACCGTAAAAGGGTACGCCACCGGGATCACCATCGGAAGCGTAGGTGCTGGCGGGCATAATAACGAGCGTGTGTTCACTGTGCTTATCTGCCGGATGCGCAGCAAACCAGGTGTTCAGTTCACCGATAGCAGTGTTGCCGCCCCCTTCATAAGGATAACCGGTTTTTGGCAGCGCGCCTTTTACCATGGTGATCTTTACTTTACCTGCGGAATCCAGCGCCAGGCCAAAGGAACGGTCGCCATAACCGTAATAGTTCATCCACTTCCCGTAGAAGCGCTGCCCCTGCTGTAAAATACCGTTTAGCCGTGCCCGGTAGTTTGTGATGGTATCGCCATCGGAAGGCACAAAGTAAACAACGTTTAAGGCATACGCGCTGGGTACGAAGTTTTCCAGGCCGGATTTGGTTTTATCTTTCATGGGCTGCAATTCCCCACCGGGAGATCGTTTGCAGGCCATAAAAAGGGTAGGCAGCAATAGCATACCTGCTAGCAGGGAATGAAGGTTTTTCATTTTCATTGTTCAGATTTATGATTAACAAAGACAGTAAGAATCGACAGATTTTGGTTTAAGGTTTTCCAGGTTACGCTGTTGGCGTTTCACATATTCAGGTGAACTAAATTAAGTAATTGTTTTATAAAGCAGAAAAATAATAATATTCCTCCCTTTCTTCCGGATATGGAATATTTATCGCAAATTGGTCCCCGTAAATATTAATAACTTATGTTCAAGTACCTGTACCTGTCAGGGTTGCTCTTTGCAGCCCTGGGTTTGTATGCAACCCCGGCTGTCCCTAAAGCCGTCCCCATTGAAGATTCAACGGAGCTTTATCAAAAAGAGCTTGATAATTATGTTGATTCTGTCAATAAGTCTTTTAAATATGAAACAGGCACTATTGTATTGCCGGGTGGAAAGGTGGAGATTAATGTGCCTGCGGGTTTCAAATTCCTGAACAAGGAAAAAAGCCAGTATGTGCTCACTACGCTTTGGGGCAATCCGCCGGAAAACGCCAACAATACGCTGGGAATGATTTTCCCGGCAAATTCTGATCCTTTTGCGGATAGCAGTTATGCCTTTATTATTGAATTCGAAGACATTGGCTATGTAAAGGATGATGACGCCGAAAAGATTGACTACAATGAAATGATGAAAAACATGCAGGAAGGCGAGAAGGAAACCAATGAGGAACGTGCCAAACAGGGATACGCTGGTATTCACCTGATTGGATGGGCGCAGCAACCTTTCTACGACAAAAAGAATAAGGTACTGCACTGGGCAAAGGAAATCCGTTTCGATGACCAGGAAGGCGGTCATACGCTGAATTACGAGATCCGAATCCTGGGGCGCCACGGTGTATTATCGCTGAATGCGGTTTGCACAATGAGTGAACTCCCGCTGGTAAAAGCAGATATCGGTAAAGTATTACACATGGCTACTTTCACACAGGGGAATACCTATTTCGATTTCGATCCGAAGGTGGATAACGTGGCAGCATGGTCTATTGGTGGTCTTGTAGCTGGTAAATTGCTGGCGAAAGTTGGGTTCTTTGCTATCCTGGTAAAATACCTTGCCGCCGGCTGGAAATTCATTGCCATTGGGTTTGTAGCGCTCATCGGATTTTTCAGACGCCTGTTCAGCCGCAAAAAAGCAGAGAAGGAAAATGTTGTTTTCAACACCGGTACAAATGAACCAGATACCGAACCACATACCGCTGACGAAAACACAGATAACCATACTCCTCCCGCAGCAGAAAATAATCCTGAACATAATCACGAAAACAATCCGGAAAACAAACCCTGATAAAAGAATCTTTTAAAATCAAAAACAATCAAATCAGCGTAATCAGCATCATCCGCCTAATCAGGCAGAAAGACAATTTCCATCGCCGAAGGCGATCCCCGATATCAGAAAGCCTGCGCACCCCGCAGGCTTTCTTTCTGCCCGAAATTTTGTTTTCCTATTATTTTCCGAATAAATGTCTTATTTTTTCAAGTGAGATGCCATTATCTATGGTTTCCGGATTGTCAGAATTGATCACGAAAGGTATATTTTATGTCAACGCCATCCGATGCACTGGAGCCAGCCATACTTTTCAAAACTTACTACACCAGGCTTTGCTACTTTGCCTTTCAGTTTACCGGCGATAAAGACGCAGCCAGGGATATTGCCCAGGAAGCCTTTGTAAGCTACCTGGGGCAACAGGGGCAGGTAACCGCGCATCCGGTGGCCATCAAAAATTTCCTGTATACAACCGTCCGTAACGCCTGTTTAAATGCCATCCGGCATGAGAAAGTGGTGGAGAAATTTGCAGCCGCACAGGAAGGCGCGTCAGAAAATGATCCTTCTGTAATTTTAACGATGATCCGGTCCGAAGTGATCGGCGAAATTAACCGCGCACTGGAAACGTTGCCCGAAGCCTGCCAGGTGATTATCAGGATGGGCTATATCTCCGGGCTTAAAAACCAGGAAATCGCCGACCAGCTGAACATCAGCATTAATACGGTTAAAACCCAGAAGAAAAGAGGACTGCATCTGTTAAGACAACGGCTTAACCCCGAAATTTACGCCGTATTATTCCTGTAAATCCTGCTTTCAAAAAAATATTCTTATTTCTTTCACCCTTTTTTCCGTCCCGCGTTTCTTTACCTGGTAAGCAACCTTTATGGAGCAAAACCAGGATCTGTATAAATACGCCGGCTTAATTTTAAAATATCTCCGGGAACAGGCTACGGCGGCCGAACAGCAGGAGCTGGAAGCCTGGCTGGAAAAGGATGTGCGGCATCAGCAGCTGCTGGAATCCCTGAAAGACCAGGAAACCCTGCGCGATGCGATCGCCTTTCATGATACCATTGATGTGGATGCCGACTGGCAGGCCGTGCTGGCCCGCTCCACTCCGGCAACTCCGGGTAGGAGGGTAGCGTGGCTCCGAATCGCCGCATGGACGGCCGCCGCTGCCGCCATATTAGGAGGCGTGATCCTCGCCTACAATTGGCGCACACCGGATACCAGGCCCGGAAAAATGATGGCCGGCACTTCTCCACAAATAAAAAATGATGTGCTCCCTGGCAGCAACAGTGCCACCCTGCAACTGGGCAACGGGAAAACCGTACACCTGGGCAATCAGCCGGAAGGGCCCATCAAAGAGGCGGATGGAACCACTATTGCGCAGCAACCAGGCGGACTTGTATACAATAAATCAAATGAACCGCAGGCGACTGCGCTATTCAATACTTTATCTACCGCAAAGGCAGGGCAATACCAGCTCACACTGGAAGACGGCACACGCGTATGGCTCAATGCCGCCTCCTCCCTGCGTTTTCCCGTACACTTTACTAATGGCGAACGCCGGGTAGAACTCACCGGGGAAGGATATTTTGAAGTAGCTGCCAGTCCTGACAAACCTTTCCGGGTAATGGTGCAGCAGATGGAAGTACTGGTGCTGGGCACCCACTTTAACGTAGGCGCTTACAGCAAAGTGGTGAAAACTACGCTGATCACCGGCGCTGTAAAAATCCAGGTAAAGGATAAACGTTCCTGGCAGCTGGCGCCTGGTCAGCAGGCTAATGTGCAGGGCGACCAGGTACGTATCGCCACAGCAGATACCGAAAAAGCTATTGCCTGGAAAGAAGGCATCTTCTTTTTTAAAGATGACGATTTCCGGGAAATTATGGAACAGGTGGCCCGCTGGTATGACCTGGACATTCATTACGAAGGCCCGCTGCCCGCAAAACGCATCAGCGGCAATATCAGCCGCCAGGCGAAGTTGTCGCAGGTGCTGGAAATGCTCAACTTCGTGAGCGGCGCCAACTTCAGGGTAAATGGAAAAGACGTCACTGTAACACTGTCAAAATAAATAAGTATAACTGGAACGGACACACGAAAATTAAAAAAGTACCTGTAATAAACAAAGACCAGAATTTAAACGAATCAATCGCTATTAATTAAAAATTAAACCGATGATGAACAGATTTATTTCCGCTTCCGGGCGGGGTATACTACTCCCATTGCCTGTAAAAATGAAGGTGGCCCTGAAGCTGACCACCCTGCTGCTTTTTCTTTTTGCATTAAGTGCAGCAGCCACTGCTTATGCGCAGAAAGTTACGTTGTCGGTAAAGAAAGTACCGCTGCAGCAGGTGTTTGAGGCTATCAAACAACAAACCGGCTACTACTTTTTATACAACAATGATATCCTGAAAAACACCACTCCCGTTTCTTTGAACGTAAAGGATGCGGAAATAACGGCGGTGTTGAATCAATGCCTGGCAGGCCAGCCGCTGGAATATAAAATCATCGACCGCACCATTACCCTGAAGGAGGTGCCGGTGAAAAAAGCCGCCACGGAACTGGCGGCCGATACCTTGATCACCGGCAGGGTGACCGATGAAAAAGGTGTGCCACTGCCCGGTGTAACCGTTACAGTAGAAGGATCTGCAAGAGGCGCCGTAACAGATGCTACGGGAAAATACACCATCCAGCTGCCCTCCGGCGCCAGCGCATTGTTGTTCTCCTTTATCGGGTTTAATAAACAGCGGGTGGAAACTGCCGGCAGCACCACGCTCGATGTAAAGTTAACGGAAAGCTCAAAGGGTTTGTCTGAGGTAGTGGTAACGGCACTTGGTATTAAGCGCGAAAGTAAGTCGCTTGGATACACCGTAGCAGAGCTGAAAGGCGCCGACCTGTCGGAAGGAAAGGAAGTGAATGTAGCCAATGCGCTATCCGGTAAAGTGGCCGGTGTACAGGTGAGCCAGCCTGCCTCCGGCGCTGGCGGATCTTCCAAGATCCTGATCCGTGGAAATAACTCCCTACAGGGTAACAGTCAGCCGCTATACGTAGTTGACGGAGTGCCCCTCGATAACCAGAACATCGGTGCTGCCGGCAGCACCGGCGGTGTGGACTATGGCGATGGCATCTCCAATATAAACCAGGAAGATATTGAAAGCATATCCATCCTGAAAGGCCCTAATGCTGCAGCATTGTACGGCCAGCGCGGCAGTAACGGTGTAGTGCTCATCACCACCAAATCGGGCAGCTCCCGCAAAGGCATCGGGCTGAAATTCAGCAGCGATTATGCCATCGGCAACGCATTGGTAACTCCCGATTTCCAGGATGAATATGGCCAGGGATTAAACGGTGATTTCACGCACTTCCGCGCCACCGACGGTAAAGTGTATACGATGGCGCAAGCCAAAGCACAAGGGCTGCAAGGCATGCCTAAAATGAGCGCCGGCCGCGACAGGATTGCCCGCAGCAGCTGGGGCCCAAAAATGGAAGGGCAGGAGTATGAAGACCAGTGGGGAAATATTTTGAAGCTGACGCCGCAACCCAATACCTATAAAGACTTTTTCGACCAGGAAAAACAGTTCGTAAATAATGTTGCCGCAGATGGTGGAAATGATAAGGTGAACTACCGCTTCTCTTATTCCAACACGCATGTAAACGGGTATGTGCCCACTAATACGCTTGACAGGAACACTTTTACCCTTCGCACACAGGCGTCTATTACGCCCAAATTACAGCTGGATGCGAAGCTCAACTACATCTCCCAGAAAGGTAAAAACAGGCCCACACTCTCCGATGCATCCGATAACCCGGCTTACCTGTTTATCAGTCAGCCGCGGAGCATGCCGCTGAGCATCCTTGCCGATTACACCTGGACCGCCCAGGATGTGGCCCGGCAGTTCGGCTACAGTGGTGTAACACCCGGACTGGAGAAAACATACGCTACCAACAGTTCTACTGCCAATCCTTACTGGACCATCCATAAAACGCAAAACACCGATCACCGCGACCGGCTCCTCGGCATGCTGCGGCTGTCGTACGATTTTAATAAATGGTTGAAATTAACTGCCCGCGGCGGCACCGATTTTTATACAGAAGAACGCCTGCGCTGGAGAGCCAAAGGCACGTACCAGAGCCAGAACAGGAATGGTGATATTGAAGACCGGATAATAAGGGTCCGGGAAGATAACTATGATGTATTGCTGGCCGGTAACCTGGAGCTGAGCAAGGACTTCACCCTGGGGCTGAATGCAGGCGCCAGTCACCAGAAAAAGTTTATGCGCATGACCGGCAATACCGGGAAAGAGTTTATTGTGCCGGACCTGCACGTGATCAATAACACGCTTACCAACTCCTATCTTTTCGACTTACAGGAATCTGAGATCAACTCCGTATACGGCTTCGGGCAGCTGGCCTTCCGGAACTACTGGTTCGTGGATTTCTCTGCACGGAACGACTGGTCATCTACCTTATCTGCCAATAACAATTCTTTCTTTTATCCTTCAGTAAGCACCAGTTTAATCATGACCGATCTGCTGAAGATGAACAGCAACATCGTTAGTTTCTGGAAGCTGCGCGGATCACTGGCGCAGGCTGGCAGCTCCGGTAATCCTTACCAGCTCACCGGCGCCTACAGCCTGGATCAGTTCACACATGGGGGCCAACCGCTGGCATCTTTTACTTCTATTATTCCCGATCCTAACCTGAAAAACGAACTGACTACCTCGGTGGAATTTGGTACAGACGTACGTCTCCTGAACAACCGCCTGGGCATCAGCTTTACTTACTATAATGCCGCTACGAAAAACCAGATCCTGGATGTGCCCTTACCGCCGTCCAGCAAATTTGAGGCGCGCAGGATCAATGCCGGCGAAATCCGCAACAAGGGAATCGAACTATCGTTAAACGGAACACCCGTGAAGCTGGCCAATGGATTTACCTGGGAAAGCACCTTTACTTTTTCCCGCAATAAAAATGAAGTGGTATCGCTCACCGAGGGAGTGGAAACATTTGTATTGGGAAGCGATAGGGGGATCAACGTAATAGCTGCACCAGGTAAGCCTTTCGGTACCATGATCGGAACAGGCTTCGCCTGGCTGAAAGATGATGCCGGCAACCGGCTGATAGATCCTGCTACGGGCTTGCCATTGCGCACACAGGGGCGCCAGCTCACAGAGCTGGGAAATGCCATGCCCGACTGGACCGGCGGTTTTGCCAATACCTTCCGTTACAAAGGCTTTGCTTTAGCTGCATTAGTGGATATCCGCCAGGGCGGCCTGGTGTATTCCCAAAGCAACCGCGAAGAGCTGATTTATGGTACCACCAGGAAAACACTGGCAGGCAGGGATGGCAGCTATATAGCCACCGGTATGATTGCAGAAAAAAACAGTAGTGGCAACTGGGTTAGCACCGGTAAAGAAAATACGATGAAAGTATTGGCGCAGGACTACTGGAACGTAGTGGCCAGCGATAAAGAAAATGTGGTATCGGAAGAAATGATGAATGATGCCAGCTATGTAGCCATGCGTGAAATCAGTTTGAGTTACGCGCTGCCATCGAAATTATTCTCCGGTAAAATGATCCGCAGAATGAATGTAGGCATCTATGGCAGGAACCTTTTTTACTTCCAGCGGAAAACAGATGGCTTCTCTCCCGAAGCCTCTTCCTTCAACGTAAACAACTCCTCTCTCGGCCTGGAATCAACGGCGCTGCCGATGATGCGGAGTTTTGGTGTGAACGTAAGCCTGGATCTTTAATCTGTAAAAACGAAGCATATGAAAAACAAATCATCGATATATAGAAAAGTGCTGGTGTTAACGACGGGATTGTTACTGGGTGGCTGTACCAAAGACTTCAGCGATCTGAACACGCCGCCAACAACGGTAACAAACATTGATCCCGCCCTGTTGTTATCAAAAGTACAGAAAGATGCGGCTTTTTCTGAAGGCACAGAAACCGCCAATATACAGGTAGGTTCCTGGGTGCAATACTGGGCCGGTGGCCTGGTGGCGCCTACTTCCCGTTATATCCAGCAGCCGGATAATAATATGTGGGCCGCACATTATACCTTGTTGAGAAACCTGGGCCAGATCCGCAACCAGGCATTGAAAGGAAAAGAAAATGATCCAACCGGGAGAACAAAGCTCGCCATTGCCCGCATCCTCGAAATATTTATATGGCAACGGTTAACGGACCTCTTTGGCGCCGTACCGTTTTCACAAACTACAGAAGATGCTACCGACGTAAATAACAAACCGGTGTACGACAGCCAGCAGTCGATCTATGAACACCTCATTGCCGACCTGGATGCCGCTATCGCCAATATCAACGCCAGCGATGTATCGTACGGCAACGCGGACTTCTACTACAAAGGCGCTACCGACAACTGGAAGAAATTCGGTAACTCACTGAAACTGCGTTTAGGTATGCGCATTAAGTATGCCGCGCCACAGCTGGCGGAAAAAACGGTGCGGGAGGCGATGAGTCAACCACTTTTTTCAGATAATAAAGACAATGCCGCAGTTCCTACTTTCAACGATGCACAAACTACCAACGCAAATCCTATCCTGGCGCAGTTTATCAGCGGCAGCCCCGATCTGCGTTACCTGGCATCGGCTTTTGTGGCCACACTGAATGATAAGCATGATCCCCGCCTTACCTTTATTGCCGCGCCTACCGTAAATTCAAAAAACAGCGGAACGCCTGCGTACAAAGGTATTGGTGTGGCATTAACGGATGCGTTGTTGTCCGGTATCATTAAAGATGATTATTCCACCGCTTCTATGACCACCTACTTTAATAAAACATTGGCTACGCCTATCCCTGCTTATGTATTCACCTATGCAGATGTATGTTTCTTTAAAGCAGAAGCGGCGTTGATGGGATGGGGTGCTACGCCCGCAGAAGCGGAGAAATTTTACCAGGATGGTATCAAAGCAGCAATGGCCATGCAGCCGTATAACATTACTACCATTCCGCAGGCGTACATTGATGCGGAGTTTTCACTCGCCGGACTTACATCAGAAAAACAGCTGGAGAAGATCATGACCCAGAAATGGATCCTGCTGTTTGGCCGTGACTATGAAGCCTATGCGGAATGGCGCCGCACCGGCTACCCCGTTTTAACGCCAGGCCCTAACCAGGGATCAACCAACGGTACCATTCCCCGCAGGGCAGTATACTCATCACTGGAAGCCCTGCTGAATACGGATAATTATAAGACTGCCGTATCTGGCTTAACCAACGGAGATTCTTACCTGTCGAAGGTTTGGTGGGATCAAAAGAAATAGACACTGAATAATGGAGAAAGGGTCGTCTTTTACAGACGGCCCTTTTTTTATTTCGCCACTATGCTTTACCGGTAAAAATGTTGTTTTTACCGGCATGATCGTGTCATTAACCCATTTGTACTATGCCGCTGCAGCGCGGCTCCCTATTTTCGTATTCATTCCTAAAACAACTAACGTATGAACCAGGTACATGAAATTAATGCGATCAGGCAGGCGAACAACGCCATCTATCATTCATTCCGGACACTGGATTTCCGCGGCGCTGCAGTATATCTTACGGAAGATTGCGATTACATTACGTTTAACGGCATGCACTTAAAAGGGCGGGAGGAGTACATCACACTGCACGAGCAGCTGATGAATAACTTTATGTTCAAAGGCGCACGGCTGCACGGACAGATTGAACAGGTACGTTTCCTGAATGAGAATGTAGCCATAGTGGTAGCCACCGGCGCTATCCGTTTCCGCTGGCAGAAAAAAGTGCCTGAAAGCCGTCAGTCGGTGAACACCACGGTTTGGGTAAAAAGCCCGGAAGGCCAATGGCAGATGTCTGCCTTTCACAATTGCCGCGTAAAGAAAATGAACTGGCTGGCCAGGTGGATCATGGGGTCTGTAAAAAAAGCCGCCTGAAAGAAGCCGCAAACCGCCCCTTAGTTTGTCGGAACCACACCCCCGGAGTGTTCCCCGGAATGAATAATTTTGTTTTAAGAGATACATCTTACAAGATCATTCAAAATAAAAAACAAGTATTATGTCATTCCAGGCTTATTTAGACAATATCAAAGCGAAAACCGGCAAAACAGGTGAAGACTTTAAAAAGCTGGCAGAGAAGAAAAAGTTCTTACAAAACGGCGAGCTGGCCCCCAAGGTAAAAGCCGGCGACATTGTAAACTGGCTGAAAGAAGAATATGAACTGGGCCACGGTCATGCGATGGCAATATTCGCGTACTTTAAAGGGAAGCGGGACTAGTTTTTTTTCCGCAACTGGTCGGCACTCCAGCGGTAGGCAGGTAAAGCAGACAATAAAAAGCTGCCGGCACTGGCGGTGAATACAGAATAGTTCAGCGGCGCGGCTATACCCAGCGCCACGGTCATGGCCAGTGCAAAACCAAGTAGCAAAACACCGCTGCCAATAGCTGCCCACCGGGTCCAAAAGCCCGCGATAAGCATTACGGCAAAAAGTATTTCTGCACCCGACGCCAATGCAGCAAAGACTTCCGCCACTGCATAGGGGAAAAAGAACATCAGTTTATGTGCATACTGCATAAAATGTTGCCAGTCGCCCCACCCGATATTCGCTCCACCCGGAGGTCCCCACACGCCGAACCTGTCGAGCCCCGCACACAGATAACTGGCGCCTAACGCCACCCGCAGAAAAAGCTGGATGATATCCTGTTTAATATTCATTGCCTGGTATTTTTGACAGGCAAAAATAATACAGGTAAAGCTCCTCCTGGTAGTCCAGTTTATAATCAGGAGATAGTCCAGCGTTGTTATTATCTATGCTATTTACTACTTTCAATGGGCAAAATATATTATCATGAAGAAATGGTTGTTGGGACTGCTCATAGCCGCAATAGTGGCCGCTACTGCCTTTACACCCCGCAAAATCACCTGGGTGGCCATCGGGGATTCTATTACCTACCTGAATGATCACCCCGGTGAAACCGGCAACAGGATCACCAAAGGATACCTGACACGCGTAACCGAAAAGCTCCCGCACATACAGTATATCAATAAAGGTTATAACGGCTGGACTTCCGGCGGTATCGCTGATGCCATAGAAAAACTGGATCTTGTAAAAGCGGATGTGTATTCTGTGTTTCTTGGTACCAACGACTGGTGGGGCGGGCGCCCTGTTGGTAATTTCTCCGACTATCTCCATAAAACGGGGAACAGCACCGTGTATGGCGCATTCCGGACGATCATTGACAAGTTGAAATCACTGAATAAAAAGGCGCATATCATCCTGATCACCCCGCTGCAACGCGGCGATTTTGTATACATCGCCGATATGCACAACAATGCCTGGGGCTCTTATAAAGAAAGAAAAGGGCAACAGCTTTCACAGGTGGTGGCCGCCATTGATTCTATTGCCGGCTATGAACACTTCGACAAATTAGACCTGTATCATAACAGCGGCATCACCCTGGAAAATATGGTGAAGTATAAACGCCTGAAAGACCCCGCCACCGGTGAATATAAAGACTATCGCTGGCCGGATTATAAAGATATTCCTTTCCATCCGGACACGGATGAATACCCTTATCCGGTGTCAGCGATCGATATGACGTACGATGGCCTGCATCCCTCTGATAAAGGATTTGCCGTTATTGCGGATATGCTGGTGGAGATCATGAAGCGATATTAGCTTCATCTTTGATACATGAAAAGTTTACTAAGCATTGACTGTAATATCGCCATATATCCTCTGAAATAAATATGCTATATTACCCCTGGTTTAAATTCTGAATAATGGCGATTAACTTACAAAAGGGACAAAGGATCGATATCGGCCTCTCAAAAATCAGTATTGGTTTAGGCTGGCATCCTAATGAAGGAACAGGCTCCGCTTTCGACCTGGATGCTTCTGCATTTATGATCGATGAGAGCAGGCATATTCTCCAGGAAGAATATTTTATTTTCTACGGAAATACAGATTCTCCGGACGGCGCACTGCATCACACCGGTGATGACCCTACCGGCGGCAACAGCGCTGATGGCGATGATGAAACCATCCAGGTAGACCTCACCAAAATAGATCCCCGCATAAGGGAAATCTTATTCGTGGTAACTATCCATGAAGCCATCAGCAGAAGACAAAACTTCGGACAGGTAAGAGATTCGTATATCCGTATCGTTGATGAAGGCACCGGCAATGAAATTGCAAAGTATGAACTGGGAGAAGATTTCTCCATTGAAACCGGCGTGGAGTTTGGCCGTCTTTACCTGAAAGATGGCAAATGGAAATTTGAAGCATCCGGGATTGGCTACAGGGAAGATCTGGCTTACTTCTTATCCAAATATTTCAAAGGTCAGATTATTAAATAACCCCTGATAAACCACTACCTATGGCTATCAATTTAGTAAAAGGTCAAACGATCGACCTCCGTAAAAACGACAAAGGAGAAGAATTCGATTTATCCACGGTCACGATTGGTTTGGGCTGGGATGTACGGCAAACGAAAAGCAACGAAGGCTTCTTTGGAAAATTATTCGGCGGAGAAAAAAAAGAAGCAGAATACGACCTCGATGCCGTAGCCATGCTGCTCGACAGCAGCGGTAAAGTGGCGAACCTTGGCAGAACCGTACAAACAAAGGATGGCAGATCAGTAGGATTGTTTGAGGGAGATGTGATCTTCTTCAATTCCATGCGCCACCCTTCCGGCAATATCTGGTTAACCGGCGACAACCGGACCGGCGCTGGTGATGGAGATGATGAACAAATTATCATCAAGCTGGACCAGCTGGAGAATAAATATGAAAAGATCCTGTTTATGGTCACCATTTACAATGGCCGCGCCACCAACCAGCATTTTGGTATGATCGATAATGCGTTCATCCGGGCGGTAGACAGCCGCGGAAAAGAGATCGCTAAATTTAGCCTGTCGGGCGACAGCACCTACAATGGGATGTGCTCCATGACATTTGCGGAAATTTATCGTAAAGATGGCGCCTGGAAGTTCAGGGCCATTGGTATTCCGCATCAATCCGATAGCTTTGTGGATGAATTGAAAAAGTTAACCTATTCCTGATCACAAAAGACCTATATTCAGCATAACCTTATCCGGCGGAAAACGCAGGATGAAATGTTACCCATTTTCAACATGCCAACACTGGTATTAAATTAATGCAGTATGAGAAGATTACCCGTGTATCTTTTATTAGATACTTCCGGTTCTATGAATGGAGAACCTATTGAGGCGGTGAAAAATGGCGTACAGATAATGATTAACTCACTACGTCAGAATCCACAGGCCATTGAAACCGCATTTATCAGCATCATCACTTTCGATAGCTCCGCACGGCAGGCAGTACCCCTTACCGACCTCGCGTCTTTCCAGATGGTGGATATAAAAGCGACCGGTACCACCGCATTGGGAGAAGCGTTGCAGCTGGTAAGCAACTGTATCGATCACGAAGTGGCCAAAACAACTACGGAGAAGAAAGGCGATTGGAAACCACTCGTGTTTATCATGACGGACGGTATTCCCACCGATAACTGGCAAAGTGGATTGACCGCATTTAAACAACGCAAAGTGGCGTATACGATCGCCTGTGCTGCCGGCTCCGGTGCAGATACCGCCATACTGAAACAAATCACCGATAATGTACTCAGTCTCGATACCGCCGATAGTCAGAGCATCGCCCGCTTCTTTGCATGGGTAACCGCTTCCATTGGCGTTACTTCCACAAAAGTGGAAGATGCCGGCAAAGAATTAATAGGCTTAAACGAGCTGCCGCCACCACCGGCAGAACTGAATATCGTGGTGTAAGAAATTAAAATATTGATATGCGACGATTACCGGTATTTTTTTTATTGGATACCTCCGGATCTATGTACGGTGAGCCCATTCAGGCACTCAACAACGCCCTGAGCGGCATGGTAAACACTTTGCGGATGGACCCCCAGGCAATGGATTCGTTGTGGCTCAGCATCATCACTTTCGACCGGGAAGTAAAAGAACTGACCCCGCTGGTGGAACTGGCCAATTTCCAGCTGCCGGAAATTAGCTGTCCGCAGAGCGGGCCCACACACACCGGCTATGCACTGGAATTTCTCCACGCAAAAGTGAACAGCGAAGTACGCAAAGGTACTCCCACGCAAAAAGGCGACTGGCGCCCGTTGCTGTTCCTTTTTACCGATGGTAAACCTTCGGATCTGCAGCTGTACCGCAAAATGATCCCGCTGATAAAAGACCTGAACTTCGCCACCATTGTAGGTTGCGCGGCAGGAAAAGCAGCAGACAACGGCATGCTCAAGGAACTGACAGACACCGTGGTGCATCTCGATACGGCCGACAGCGCCACATTGAAGCAATTTTTTAAGTGGGTATCCGACACCATAGAACAGGGAAATAAAAGTATGGGCACCACCGAGCAGGTAACACTGCCGCCGCCTCCCAACGAAGTGAATTTAGTCATCTGATAATAAAAAGAATGAACGTAAAATTGATCGGACACGATTTTAAATGCCTGGAAGTAGAATTATCCCAACAGGAGAAATTCTTCTGTGAGAAAGGCGCACTGATCTATCATGAAGAAGGAATTACTTCAAAGGTTAATGTATTCGATAAAGGCGTAGCCGGACTGATAAAAAGAAAACTCACCGGCGAAAGTATTTTCCAGGTAGAACTGTGCAATACCCATTTAAATCCGCGCAAGTTGGTGGTAGCCGGCAAAGTGGGGCTGCTGCCCGTTAACCTCAAGCAGCTTACTTCCGGCATTGTTTGTAAAGCAGGCGCTTTTGTGGCCTCCTCCGACAAAATTGATATTGATGTGAAAATGAACCTGACCTCCCTCATCGGTGGTACAGGCCTGATCATGCAGAAAATAACAGGATTTTGTACGGTATTTTTAGATGTGATAGGCACACCCATTACACTGGACCTCACACCCGGGCAAACCGTTTTTGTGGATGAAAAAAGCTTTATCTGCATGAATGCAGATATGGTAAACCGGATGTCATCCCATTTCTCCGGAAATAATCTCCTTGGAGGAGAAGGATTAAGTATGCTGAAAATTACCGGTCCGGGAACCGTATATATCACTTCTGTAAATTTTGGATAATGAGAAGACTACCGGTTTATTTCCTGATAGACGTCTCCGAATCAATGGTGGGAGAACCCATTCAACAGGTGGAAGAAGGGCTGGGACAAATCATCCAGGCACTCAAAACAGATCCCTACGCCATTGAAACAGCCTGGATCTCTATTATTGTTTTTGCCGGCCAGGCGAAAACACTGGTACCGCTGCAGGAAATCATCAACTTTTATCCGCCGCGTTTTCCTATTGGCGGAGGCACCTCTTTAAGCCGGGGACTGGGACACCTCATGTATGAACTGAGAAAAAACCAGGTGAAAACTACCTATGAAATAAAAGGCGACTGGAAACCGATCATCTTTCTTTTCACGGACGGCGTGCCTACAGACGATACCAGTGCAGCCATCGCGGAATGGAAACAGAACTGGCAACGCACTGCCAATATGGTGGCCGTTTCCTTCGGCAATGAAGCAGATACCAACCTGCTGAAAGAGCTGACGGAAAACGTAGTGCATTTTAAAAACAGCTCTCCCGCAGCCTATAAGCAGTTCTTCAAGTGGATTACCGACTCTATCAAAACCAGCAGTGAAAGTGTAGAGAAAAACGCTTCAGGATTTGAACTGTCGAAAATACACGATACCGATACCTTGTCGAAAATAGATCTCTCAAAACCATCACCACCCCGCAGTTACACCGATAGCAACTACGTGGTAATGGTAGGGAAATGCCAGCACCTGCAACGGGATTACCTCATGAAATACCGCCGCGCAGAACAGGACGCAGAAATATACGGACTAAACCTGAACCGGCTGTATTACCGGCTGGTAGGGGCGTTCCAGGTAGATAAAACCTATCACGAACTGTCCGATAGCCACACAAAACCGGCTGTTATCAACAGTGAAGAACTGATAGGCAATCCCACCTGCCCCTGCTGCGGCAACCAATGGGGATTCGCCCTGTGCTCCTGTGGCCAGATTCATTGCATCGGCGAAGAAAAGCTCAGTACCTGCCCCACCTGCGGAAACACCGCGGCATACGGCGCCAGCGACGGTGGTTTCGATGTAAACCGGGCACAAGGCTAACCGACAAAAGAGAAACATGGACAAATCCTTTATCCGGGAATTATTTAAAGCAAATAATATTACGGTCGGCACTAACCGGCAGCACCTGTTCGACGCTTTTGTGAATGAAGAGCAAAACAGGCTGGCGGTAAGGCAGATCCTGGAAAATAAAAAGCTACTAATGGATACCTGGCAGTTTAAAAACCGGTTGGCCGACATTCAGCAACAATCCGTCAGCATCCCGAATGCCACTGCAGGAAAGCCTTACGAGGTGACACTGGATTTCGGACTGCTGAAATGGAACGACTTTACCTATTTTCATATCGAGGGGCTGGAAGAAACCGGTCTGCAATACGATCCGGAAACAAAAGTGATCCGGGGCACACCCGTTAAAAGCGGCGATTTTAAACTAACGTTGAAATACCACATCAACGGCGAAGATGAAACCACCGCGCCAAACGAAAAAAAGGTGCCGCTGGTCATCAACCCCAATCCCAGATCGCTCTGGAAAAATATTGACAGCGATAAAAATGATCCCTACTGGAAAGAAGACAACGTGGCGGAATATGCCCCGCTGGGCGACAGGCACCTGCTGGTAGCCTCCAAAAGAGGCCGCTCGCACGCCAATACCGGTGGCTTCCGGGAAGATGATTTTGCCTTTAAACATTTCGGCGACACCGGCTGGAGCGTTATGGCCGTTTCTGACGGCGCCGGCAGCGCAAGGCTGTCCCGCGCAGGGTCCAGGATGGCCTGCACCGGCATCGTGGAATACTTTGAGCAGCACTTTACGCCGGTACTAAGGAGCGCATTTGATGCGCTGATTGCCGCACACGCTACCGCCGGAAGCGACAAAACACAAAAAGAACTCACCCGCTTTGTATACGATAACCTCGGCAAAGCAGCGTTCACCGTACATAAAAAGCTGGAAGAATTTGCTGTCGCCTGCGCAGCGCCAGTAAAAGATCTTCATTCCACACTTATATTTGTACTTTTAAAAAAGTACGAATCCGGCTATGTGATCATGAGCTTTGGCGTAGGCGATTGCCCCATTGCTTTGATTAATAAGGATTTTACAGACATCCAGTTGCTGAACCGGCTGGATGTGGGAGAATTTAGCGGGGGAACCCGGTTTATTACCATGCAGGAAATCTTTAAAAGTGATACATTTGCAACCCGCTTCGGGTTCAGGCTGGTGCCTGATTTCTCGTACCTGATGCTGATGACCGACGGTATTTATGATCCCAAGTTTGAAGTAGAAGCCAACCTGGAGAAGCTGACAGCCTGGAAAGCACTGCTGGAAGACCTCGGCGGTAAAAACGATGACAATGTAAAAGTAGACCTGGCCAGCCATACACCGGAAACCGCCAGCCAGCTATCTGCCTGGATGGACTTCTGGAGCCCCGGGAATCATGACGACAGAACTTTAATGATCATCAGTTAAGTATGCGGACTATATGAGTACAAAAACGGTGAATTCCGTCATCAATGCAGGGAAAAGTTATCAATACGTTGATAACGGAGAACCTATGCGGGGTGGCATGAAGGACGTTTACTTCAGTCCGGATAAATCATACGTGGTGGCATTTTACCGGGACACACAGGACTACGCTTCGAAAGAGCGGTTGCGGAAAATTGTGACGGACTACTATAACAGCTTCTTTAACCGGGAAGGCGGCGACTACTACCGGGATCTTTATTGCTGGCCAACAGACATGGTGGAAGCAGATAAAAAGGTAGGCCTCGTAGTACCGTGTTACCATGCTAACTTTTTTTTCAAGAAAGGATACGCATCAAACGACCTGATTAAAGGAAAGGAGAAAGAAGGGAAATGGTTTGCTTCACCCAAATTCAGGAACAAGCAGTTTACGCTGCGCCTGGATGAAGCAGAACTGGGCAACTGGTTAAGCTATTTCCAGATCTGTGTAAATATTTCAAGAGGTGTGAAACGCCTGCATGCAGCCGGACTGGCACATTCCGACCTGTCGTATAAAAATGTGCTGGTAGACCCGGTAAGTAAATCGGCCACCATCATCGATATAGATGGCCTCGTGGTACCGGGCCTGTTTCCACCGGATGTAATTGGCACCGCCGATTTCATCGCACCGGAAGTACTCGCCACCAAGCACCTGGGCCTGAAAGACCCGGGCAGGAAGCTGCCCAACCGTCTTACCGACCTGCATGCGCTGGCAGTAATGATCTACATGTATCTTTTATACCGTCATCCCTTAAAAGGAGGGAAGATCCACGATCTCGACGCAGAAAAAGACGACCTGCTGGCAATGGGAGAGAAGGCGCTATTTATTGAACATCCGCAGGATACTTCCAACCGGCCAAAACTGAATCACATTAATCCGAAGGAATTGCCCTGGGCAGATGTAAATAAGTTACCATACACCATTACAGGGCCTTACCTGAAGGAACTGTTCTACCAGGCGTTTGTAACCGGTTTGCACCAGCCAACCGAGCGGCCGCCGGCAGAAATGTGGGAACAGGCGTTACTAAAAACAACAGACCTCATGCAGCCCTGCAGCAATGCCGCCTGCGAACAGAAATGGTACGTTTTTGATAACACCCATTCTCCTAAATGCCCTTTCTGCGGTACGCCGCATAAAGGCACCCTGCCCGTACTGGACCTGTATTACGAGTTTAAGCCAACGGTATGGAAACCGGAAAACCACCGGCTGATGGTGTATAATAATCAATACCTGTTCCAATGGCATGTAAACAGGAATACTATCCGCAACGAACGGATCACCGCCGCGCAAAAAGTGCCGGTCGGGTATTTTGTTTTTCACCAGGGCAAATGGGTGCTGGTCAACCAGCAGCTCACTTCTTTAAAAGATCTTACAGAAGATAAAGAAATTGCCATCGGTGAGATGGTGGAACTAACGGATGGAAAAAGACTATTGCTGTCGAGGGAAGAGGGCGGAAGAGTAGTCATTATAACGATTGCCAACAAGTAGAAACCTATATAAAAAATAAAGTGAAATGAATGAATTAATCCAACAAATTATTGACAACCCAATACCTTCGGCAATCATTGTCGGGAATCTCGTTATTATTGAAAGTTTATTGTCGGTAGATAACGCGGCCGTACTGGCTACCATGGTAATGGACCTGCCCGAAAAACAACGCGACCGCGCCCTTAAATACGGGATTTTCGGCGCTTACCTGTTCCGTGGTCTGGCTATGTTGTTCGCGTCTTTCCTGATCAAGATCTGGTGGCTGAAACCATTGGGCGGTTTATATCTCCTGTACCTGGTATTCAGCTGGTGGAAAAATAAGAAAACAGAAGGAGAGAAGGAAGAAGAGAGCATCGACAAAGGCCAGAACTGGCTATACAAGGCCACAGTGGGGGCTATCGGGCCTTTCTGGGCTACGGTGGCACTGGTGGAGTTAATGGATATGGCTTTCTCTATAGATAATATTTTTGCTGCAGTAGCTTTTACTGATAATATACTGCTGGTTTGCCTGGGGGTATTTATCGGTATCCTTGCCATGCGTTTTGTGGCACAGGCTTTCGTGAAACTGATGACGAAGTTTACCTTCCTGGAAGCAGCGGCGTACATCGTTATTGCCATTCTCGGTATTAAACTGACGTTGTCTATCTACGAGCATTTCTTTCCGGAATCACCTGTTACCCATTTCCTGGAAAGTTCAAAAGCAGACATCATTACGTCGATCATCACCGTGGGCGTGTTTATCGTTCCGATCATTACATCGGCGCTGTTAAATGTTCCTAAAAGAACCCCTGCTGCAGAGTTGGAGAAAAAATGATGCCGGTAACAAACCGGCTCAGCTTAATAAAGGTTTCTATGGCGCCAGTTTGCGGACTGGCGTCTTTTTTATGCCTAAATCACATTGGTGTTCAGCATCGTTTTGAGGATGTTGGTCTGCACATCAAAGCGACCAATCTGTTGCAGGAAATCGACGTCGGAAATTTTCTCATAGTATTCCTTCAGGAGGGCATGCACGTTATCCGGGATCACCGTTTTCAGCACGTTGGCGCGGCTCATCAGGTTATCATTCTTATCCGTTAACTCCTGTATAATCCTTGTTTTTTTGGAGAGGGTGTTGGACCAGTCAACGTCTGTGATTTTTGAAAGATCACAGAACAGGAATAAATTTTTTGCGGGGAAGAAGAGAAAGTAACGGTCCATGTTAAGGAAGCGGTACACTTCCAGGATCAGGTTACCGGCACTGAGTCCGCAAAAGAACTCGGTTTTAAAATCCATTTTGCACAACAATCCCATCAGCTTGCGCTGTATGATGGCGGAGTTGTTGCGGTACACTTCTGCGGGGGTGAATTTAATCAGTTCATTGAGCGCTTCGGTGGAAATATCGAAATAAAAATCCTGGGAGAATCGTGCGCTGAAAGCATTGATGTTTTTGGAGAAGGGGTAGTCTTCGGAGTTGTCAGACAGCACCTGGTACAGCTTCCGCAAAGATAAATTGATCTTCAGGGATTGTTTCTGTTTATCCTGCTGGTAATTTTTCTCTGAAAAAACGGAGTCGTTGATATTGGCGATCAGGTCTTTGTTGATCTGTATTTCGTCGTATAAAATACTCACGTTTCTTTCATTGCTGGCTTTTATTTTTCGCAACAGGTCAATCACCGTGGCGGTGTATTGCAGGTGAAACAGTTCCAGCTTATTGACATCGAGTTCCGGATTTGTTTCAAATAATTTATGGACAACCTGGCTTCGGAGATAAATCTTGTATATTATCTCTTCTTCAAAAAAAGTGGACAGCAATTGCAACTTGCTGATAGTTTTATTTGAGTCATTTAATATTATTGCCAGGTTATCCTCCATTACTTATCCTCCGTTAGCTAACGTTTGTTACATTTTTCTTCAGCTCTGTTTCCAGCGTCTGCAATTCACCATTCAGCACTTTCCGGCTTTCGGTGCCCTGATCGTGGATCTTTTTCACTTCATGTAAAGTTTCAATCAGCGACTGGGTAGTTCTCTTCAATGTTTCAATAGATACTACTGTTTTCTCATTCTCTTTCGCTACCTCGATGCTGTTTTGTTTCAGCAGGTCGGCATTTTTCTGGAGAATGGTATTGGTGGTATCGGAAATCTTCTTTTGCATTTCCACGTTGGCTTTCTGTCTTTGCAACGCCACCGCAATGGTGAGCTGGTTTTTCCAGACAGGGATCGTAGTGGAAATGATCGATTGCGCCTTTTCCGCAATGGAAGTATTGTTGTTTTGCACCAGCCTGATCTGGGCTAAAGACTGCAGCATAATAAAGCGCACAATCTTCATGTCCGCCAGTCTTTTATCCAGGCGGGTAATGAAATCCCTTAAATCAGCGATTTCATAGTCATTGTAATTGGCGGCATTCACTTCCATTTCGGCCAGCTTCTGGCTGAGCTCATTGAATTTCAGCTGACCTGAAATAATGAGATCTTCCATTTGTTTGATGTAAGATACGTTACTATCAAACATGGTTTGCAAAGAACTGTTGTCTTTCAGTGAATTGATGCGGCCCGCTTTGATCTTATTGGTGATCTTATCAATGTTACTGATAACGGTATCGTATTTCTGGAAAAGCTTTTTGGCATCAAATACCAGCTTTTTCAGGAAAGGTATTTTAGAGATAAAGCTCTGTAAAGCGCCCTGGTTCAGCTCATCTACGTCGATATAATTCAGTTCTGTAAGCAGATCGTTGATCAGCCCGCCTACTTCGCCCGAGTTATAGGTACGTACGGAAGTGAGGAACTCATTACTGTATTTTTCCATTGAATTCTGTACATCGGTACCATAATTCAGGATGGAATTTACATCGGTGGTTACCAATGTTTTACTTATTTCCCCGTATTTCTTTGCATCGTCCGGCGTAATAACCGCCAGATCCACATTTCCCTCTTTGTCGAGCCTTACCGCGGGAAGGGTTTGGTCGGTGATATTTGGGTTTGCTTCCATAAGGTATCTGATTATAAATTGATATTATCTTATCAAAAAGTGATCCTACAGGTAGTTCTGCGCAACGGTGTTCACGGTTTCCTGCAGTTTTTTGTCTTTTGTAGGTTCACCGATCGCATTAAATTTCCATTCGCCGTTCTTTTTGTAGAAAACGCCCATCACCATAGATACGTGTCCTGCAAAGCCGGGGCCGCTGGCGATATCGTAGGTGGCAAATACTTCGTTCACGCGGGCAGGGGTACCTTCATAAATGCGGATAGACGCAAAAGGAATCGTGCCAAAGTCGTGTCCGCGGAAGCTGTTCAGTACAAATGCCACGTAGTTGGTGTTGGCATCCAGCCGGGAGAAATCGAGCGTGATCACTTCATTGTCCAGGCCGTCGTTGCCGTTCAGGTCACCAGTCAGGTCATCGCCGCTGTGTTTTACCGCGTTGTCTTTTGATTTCAGGTTACCAAAGTAAACCACTTCCTGCAGTTGCTTCTGCTCGGTGAACATTGCGCAGCTGCCGTCCAGGTCTACCGCTTCTTTGGTTTTAGACAGGCCAAACAGGCCTTTCTTTTCAATAGCGCCCCAGTTGATCCCTACACAGATATTCTGAAGTTTGGCGCCATTGCTTTTTTCGAGATTTATACGCTGACCTTTTTGAAGATTGATTGCCATGTTGATCTTATATTTAGATATAGTGTTGTATAGATTAGTTGTATTTGTTCAGGTAGTCCTGCAGGCCGCCTTTCATGCCAACGCCTACTGCTTCAAACTTCCATTCGTCGTTGCGTTTGTAAATTCTTCCGAATTCCACAGCTGTTTCAATAGAAAAATCTTCTTCCAGCTCGTATTTCAGTAATACTTCGTTGGTAACCGGGTCGAATATACGCACAAAGGAATTCCTTACCTGGCCGAAGTTCTGCCGGCGTGCTTCTGCATCGTGGATGGTTACCACTACGCATATTTCGGTAATTTTGGGATCTGCTTTAGACAGGTCAATTTTAATCTGTTCGTCGTCGCCGCCGCCATCGCCGGTGAGGTTATCGCCGGTATGCTCTACGCTGCCATCGGGTGATACGAGGTTATTATAAAAAATAAAGTGCTGCTCAGATAATATCTTTTTATTCTCTCCCATTACGAACAGGGAAGCATCCAGATCGAAGCTGGTGCCGGTAGATGAAGCATTAGCGTCCCAGCCCAGGCCGATTACGAATTTGGGCGCATTAATCGTTTGCCGCTGACCTTTTTGCAAATTAATTGCCATGTTGTATGCTTTTATGTTTTCTGTTAAATAAGTAATTATTAATAAAATTCAGATTTTTCTGGTAAACTTCTATCGTATGATAACCGTTTCCCAGGGCCATATTATACAAAAGATTCACAAATTTATCGGATTGATTTTGCAGGAAAATACAAAATGAATCGAAATCATAATTCAAGATATACTTTACAATCCGTGTATTAATGAAAAATTGTTCCCCCTGGATGATTTTTTCCAGGTGGAAGATGGACTTTACAAAATGATAGTTCAGGTGGTTTTCAATGTTGGGATGAATGCTTTTATTCTGCAGTTCTGCATAATAGAGCATGTACACATCGTTAGGCAGGTCATAGGCATCCACCATTTTCAGGATCATTCTTTCATGGCCTCCCGTAATTTTGATGTCATCCAGGAAAATCACTTTCTTCCCGGTCAGGAAGTGGCGGTCGATATGGAAGCTGTCGTTGCCGATCAGCTTTAACCGTTGCTCCGCATCCAGTTCGCCGTAATCCTCCTTGTAGGTAATGGTACGGTGTACTTTGGTTTCCTGTAAAACCGGGTGCCCGTGCGCTGCCAGCCACCTGTTCAAGTGAAAAACGAAATAGTTTTTCATCGCAAAGGTAGCCGTTGGGATAAAGGAATATGGACTTGACACTACCACAAACTGCGGCACTTCCTGTCCTTTGAGGTGATGCTCAATAAATCCTTCCGCCAGGCTGGTCCCGAATTTTTCGGCAACGGCGTCGTCCCCGAACTTGAAACGGCTGTAGTCATCGGGGCTAAACCCGAAATGGCCGGCATGGGTGATCTTATGAAGTGAATAGGTTGTTGTCATCAGTTAAGTAAACTTGAAATACATTGATGATTGGAGTTGACCAGTAAAGTACGAATGCCTGTCACCTGCGCCCCGTTAATATCTGCTTTTACATTATCGCCAATATGTATGATGTTACTTAGCGGGATTGCCGTATCATTTCTTACTATCGCCACGTTTTCCAGCATCAGGCGAAACATTTTTTCATTGGGTTTCGACATGCCGGTTTCATCTGAATACAGCTGGAAATCGAAAAAATGCTCCAGCTCCAGCTCCTGTAATACCCGTCTTAATGTGCTGCCTTTTATAAAAGCGGTGTTACTGAGTAAACTGATGGTACTGTCAGATGATGCTTTTATCCTGCGCAATGTTTTCACTGTTTCCGAACAATAAATAACCGGGAGGTGTTTAAGCACCAGGGCATCCATTTCCTCGTAAAGCCCTGCCAGATCAATGCTCCCGAAGGCATTGTCGTCATCATTTATTTCACTGATCACCATAAGGTACATTTCCTCCGCATCAATATTACCGCCTGTTTTTTCATTGATGGCATTGCATAGCAGATCTGTTTTGCGGAATATGCGGCTTACCTCTTCCAGTGTTTTTTGGTGTTGATTGAAATGGTTGTAAAAAAAGCGCGTCCTTTCCTGTTTAAATAAAGGATTCGATTTTATTAAAGTTAACCATAGATCAAAAGAATAATGTTGGTATATGTTCATGTACTTTTTAAGCATTTACGTCACTCCGGCAATTGATACTTGGCCCGGTTCCCTGTACCAGCATACCTGTAAGGGTTAATGTAAGTAATATTTAGCAGCTCCTGTTTAATCTTTTTGTTACCAAAATCAGTTTGTTATGGGTTAATACTAAAAAAGCCTGCATACCGCTTTTTTTTTCAAGGTCCTAATATAGGATTTTATCTTTCATATAAACCCAAAACCACCTGTTAATGTATTGGTAATAAAGTAAGTTGGTTTTTTAACTTATCTAGTTTTCCTGCCCGGGTGTTGCAAGCCCGGATATGCAGTTCCCGGCCGCTAAGCTACCAAAAAGCAGCCATTCTGCACCTGCGGAAATTCTCAGGTTGCGAGTGCTGTTTCTGGCATGCTCTATGCGCTGGCCCGCAGGCCAGCACTGAATCGGTGTTGGAATCTGTGCAAAAAAGGGATGTGTATAAATCTCCGGTTCTATCATCAGTTAATGAACACGGCCTCTCTCTTCCTGGTTGCCGGTGTCGCCTGCCGGCAGCTTAGCGGCCCTGCTGCCAAAGCGGTAACTGATGCCTAGCTTCAGGTAACGGTTCAACTGGAAGTTGCTCAGCTGCTGCTGCGCGCCGTTAATGGTTATGGCGCTACTCTGGCAAATATCATTCATGGTTAACACAATGTCTACTTTCTTCTTCATCACCGACGCCTTCAGCCCGATATCCAGTTTAAAATAAGCATCTGATCTGCCAATTGTACACCAGTTTATCCGGGTTGTTTTCAATAGCGGGTTTGCCGGCCGTAACGGTCACTTCACCCAACCGGGTATTGGAAGGTTGTAAGGTGATGTTTACCACCGTATCACGACGAATGCTGAAATGCAGCGTGGCGGCCTGGTAGCCGGCAACAACGGCATTCAGTACGTATTCGCCTGCAGGCAGCCTGGTAAAGCGGAAGCTGCCGCTGCTGTCTGTTTGCAATACCTGCTGCGGATCCCCGGGTAACCGTTGAAGGCGTACAATGGCATAAGCAACGGGCGTATGAGATGAATTGTTCACTGTGCCTGTAAGTACCGCCTGCGCATAAACGCCGTTGCTGATAATACTTATCAGGAAAAAATTAATCAGAAATTTCAAAGATGTGGGTTTTACTGATAATAGATCGGAGCTAAGATAGAAAAATGAAAAAGATGAATAAGGATAAGTGGTTCCGGTAAATCAATGATTTTTTACAATTCGGGGTTTTGCGGGAGAGATACTTTTGTAAAAAGAAAAGCAAATGAAAACCGTTCATCTCACGATATACCTGGTAACTGCACTGCTGCCAGCGATATCATTTTCACAGGGAAAAAGCATTCATCAACAAAAGGAATTTAAAATAGCTGACATGGAAAAGAACAAAGCCATCATACAGGAATTATATGAAAATGTCATGAACAAAAAAGACATGCGCCTCTTGCCGTCCATTGTATCCGAAGCGCATACCGGTCCGGAAGGGCACAAGGGTGTTGACGGGTTTACTGCCCCCATTGCGCCACTCATCGCCGCTTTCCCGGACATTCAATGGAAGTTATCGTCACTGGTATCAGACGGGAATAAGGTAGTGGCGAAATGGACCTGGTATGGCACACAAACAGGGCCGTACAAAAACATTCCTGCTACCGGCAAAGCTATTCATATCAACGGCGTAGCCATCTATGAATTCAAAGATGGAAAAATCATCGCATCAGAAGTACAGACCGACCGCCTCGGGTTTTTAACCTCGCTGGGCGTATTACCCGCGGATATTGCCTCGGCGCCGGTAAAAGAACAGGTACAGTTCATTGATAAATTTCTGGTGCCTGCTGCCGGCATCGCGGAATTCAAACAGCGGGTGGCGGTGAACCGGCACTTCATTAAAACGCTCCCCGGCTTTATTTCAGATGCTGCCTATGAATATTTTGATGAGCAGGACAACCTGGTGTATGTTACCATTGCGCAGTGGGAAAACAAAGCGGCGGTAGCCAACGCCAAAGAACAGGTGCAGGCGGAATACAAAAAAGAAGGATTTGATATGCCGGGCATGATGAAACGCCTGGGAGTGACTATGGACAGGGGATTGTACACCCGCGCAACAGAATAGCAGCGGCAATAAAAAGTAAAAAAGGTGTGCAGCGTACTGCGCACCTTTTTTTGTGTATCCTTTTAATATCTGTTTACAATTGTTTAAAATCCGTTGACAGGTTACTGTAAAAAGATGTGTTAACTTATCTACCTGAACAACCAAAACTGCATTGATTAGCAACTGCTTCACCAGGAGCAGTTGCGCATGATTGAAAACCCGAAACCCCCTTCATTCACTCATCTTAAAAAAAAACGTATGAAAACTTCATTGTTTGCTGCGGGCATTTATTGTGCTGGGCATACTGTTGGGATGCGAAAAGAAAAGCGCTCCCGGCGGTGATCTTCAACCTGTTTCCGGAAAAAATAACCTGCAGGTATTAGCCACACCACCCGTCACCTGGCAGGAACATTGGTTTGAACACCAACAGCTGCTTAACCGCGTTTTTTATGATACCAGCGTAGCAGTTTATTTTGATAATGATGTAAACAGCAGCATTACCTGGCCCAACACCTACCTCGCGCAGGTATGGAACTATACCAAAAGCACTTACGGTGCTTTTGGCGACGATTCCCGCCTCTTTGTAATCCTGCACTCCGGCAAATATTCCGGTGGGCATCCGTCTACGTATATGGATGCCAGTCATGATTACCGCAACGTAATAGATGTAGGCTCCTCCGATCCCAATGCCTGGATCTCCGGTGCAGGCAACGACATTGACCTTACCACCCATGAAGTGGGGCATATTGTGGAAGGCGCTTCCAAAGGCGTACACGGCTCCCCGGCGTTTGGCATCTGGCACGACAGCAAATGGATGGAAATCTACCAGTACGATGTGTACCTGGCCCTGGGCCGCAGTGCCGATGTAACCCGCTGGTATAACATGAAGATCACCCAAACAGATGCTTATCCCCGCGCAGGCACTTACTGGTTCCGGGATTGGTTTTATCCAATCTATACTAACTACGGTGGTGTAGCGCCACTGAATAAATTCTTCGCACTGCTGGCGCAGCATTTTCCCAAACAAACGTACAATAACGGCATCACCACTTACCCCGAATACACCCGCGGCCTTAACTTCGGGGAATTTGTACATTACTGGAGCGGCGCTGCCAATAAAGATCTGAAGCAATTGGCCCTCACTGCCTTTGGCAATAAAGATGAAGGGGGCAACGACTGGACCGCACAGCTGAAGCAGGCAAAAACGGATTTCCCGGGTATCACTTATCCTTCGGACGACATCACCGGTTCGGGTACGATTACCGTGAGTAAAGAAAACAATGGTGGCGCCTCCGCGGCAGAAGGCTCCTTGAAGCTCACCGATAATGTATACAGCACCAAACTATTTGTGAATGCGGTGCCCGCTGATTTTAAAATGCAGCTGCAGTTTGCCACCGGGCAAACCGTGAAATCATATACCCTTACTTCCGGTAACGACGCTACAGACCGAGATCCTAAAAACTGGCAGCTGAAAGGCTCCAATAATGGTACTACCTGGACGGTACTCGATACCCAAATAAACCAGGTGTTTGGCGCCCGGAATCAAACCAGGCAGTTTGCCATTTCCAATACTACGGCATATAAATATTATGCCGTGTATGTAACCGCCACCAATGGTAGCGTGGATTTCCAGCTAAGCGAGTGGAGATTATTCAAGTAAATAACAGAAGGGCTGTTGCTGTAAAAAGGAACAGCCCTTTGTTTTCGTATACAGGTGGCCGTTATCCCATATCCTCAAACCGGCGCAATATTTCTTCCAGTTGCTTCCGGCTGAGATCAATGTTCATCCCCTGCGGATCCAGGATATTTTTGGACCTTAGTTCTTTCAGGGTCCTGTTAAAACTCCGGATCGTAATACCCAGGTAAGATGCCATATCCTTTTTGGGAATAACAATGTCTTGTTCCGCTTCCAGCGCCAGCAACCGGAGCAATGCATATTCTACCGGGTATAGTTGCTGGTAAGACGCGCGGATACAGGTTTGGCGGATACGGATCACCAGTTCTTCCAACATCAGCCTGTTGAACTCCGTATTGTTAACCAGCAGCCAGCTAAACAAGGTATGCGGAATGGCATATGCTGTTACGGGCGTAATGGCTTCAATATTACACAGGCATTTTTCTTTCCTGATGCCTTCCAGGTCGCCGGTAATTTCACCCTTTCCCAGGAATTCGAAAATATAGTCTTTCCCGTTATCTTCTTCAATATAACATTTTGTAATACCTTCCCGGATAATATAAACATGACTGATGGTACCACCCTGGCGGATGAGCCGCGTGCCGGCAGTAAAGGTTTTAATGGCCACTGCTTCGCCCTCCGCGCTGCTGGCGGTGAATTGTTCCATGAAATGAAGAAAAGCAGGATTGGTCCGTAACATACTTTTAAGAAGTGGGACAAATGTCCCGTTTTATAAACTGCCGGGTTCTATTTTTGCATCCGGAAAAACGTAAAAATAACAATGATCTCTGACATTAGCGTGATCGCATTCGATGCCGACGACACCCTTTGGGTAAACGAGCCTTACTTCCAGGAAACAGAAGCCCTTTTTTGCAGCCTGCTGGAAGATTACCTGCCGCATCATACCGTATCGCAGGAGCTGTTTAAAACGGAGATGGCCAACCTGGAACTCTATGGTTATGGCATAAAATCTTTTATGCTTTGCATGATAGAAACCGTGCTGCGCGTATCCGAGAATACTGCCAGCCCGGAAGTTTTCCATAAGGTGCTCCAGTATGGAAAAGAAATGCTGGATAAGCCCATTGTGCTGCTCGATGGGGTAGAAGAGGTGCTGCAGGCGCTCTCCGGCAAGTATCGCCTGGTAGTGGCTACAAAAGGCGATCTGCTGGACCAGGAACGCAAACTGCGGAAATCGGGCCTGGAGCATTATTTCCATCATATTGAAATTATGAGCGATAAAAAGGAACGCGACTATCTTAAATTAATAAAGCACCTCGATTGCAAGCCGGAAGAATTCCTCATGATGGGCAACTCCCTGAAATCGGATGTATTGCCGGTGCTGGCACTGGGCGGTCATGCTATCCATATTCCGTACCATACCACCTGGCAGCATGAACACATCGATCATACAATCGAAGATCCCCGTTTTTATGAGTTTACTACAATGGCAGATATCCTGCCGCACCTGATATTATGAAACAATTATTAGATCTGGACACCTGGGCGAGAAAGGAACACTTTAACTTCTTCCGCCAGTTCGAAGAACCTTTTTTCGGGATCACCACCGACATCGACTGCACCACTGCCTTTAACAACGCCAAAGCCAGCGGGGACTCCTTCTTTTTAAGCTACCTGCATAAGTCGCTGGCAGCCGCCAACGAAGTTCCCCCTTTCCGTTACCGCATAGCCGGTGATGAAGTGTGGGTGTATGACCAGGTAGATGCATCGCCTACCATTAACCGGCCCGACGGTACTTTTGGTTTTGCATATATGAATTTTTATGAAGATGCAGCCGCATTTGAAGCCAGCAGCAAAGCAGAAATTGAAAGAGTACGTCAGAGTACAGGATTGATACCAGCTGTGTCGGGAGAGAATGTGATTCATTATTCCTCCCTGCCCTGGATTAACTTTACCGCCGTATCTCATGCGCGGAGTTTTTCATTTAAAGATAGCTGCCCTAAAATTACTTTCGGTAAAGTAAAAGAAGTGGGCGACCGGAAAATAATGCCTGTATCTGTGCATGTGCATCATGCATTGATGGATGGATTCCATGTGGCGCAGTTCCTGGAAGGGTTTCAACGAAGGATGGAAATGTCTGCCCTGTAGGCGAGCTCACTTTCCTTGCCCTTCTCAATTTCTTACCTCTATTTGTAGCAATTTGGCAACACTCCCGGCCCGCCTTTTATTTTAAAACTCCCTGCCAGCAATCACTTCCGGTCAGGCAGCCTTTTTGCGGTACCTCCCGCAAATTCAGACACATCATTTTTAAAAATCATGCTTTATGAATAAAAAATTGCTGGTCCTGGGAGCAGCTGCGTCTGCTGCCGCCGCATATTTGTTGTATAATAATACCAAAGTGTCCATTCCTAAGGGGGCCAAAGCTGTTTCTCCTTTTGACATACAAAAATTCCTTGGCACCTGGTATGAAATCGCCAGGCTGGATTACCGGTTTGAACATTATCTCAGCAATGTTTCTGCCACCTATTCATTAAAGGAAAACGGGGAGATAAAAGTGGACAATAAGGGTTATGATACTAAGAAATACCGTTGGAAAGAAAGTGAAGGTAAAGCTGCGTTTGTGAGTACACCTGACGAAGCCCGGTTAAAAGTATCTTTCTCCAGACCGTTTTACGCCGGGTATAATGTCATTGATATCGACGAAAAATATCAGTATGCCCTGGTGGCCGGCAACAACCTGAACTATATCTGGATTTTATCGCGTACCCGGACTATCCCCGAAGATATTAAAATCCGTTTCCTGGCAACCGCCGCCGCACTGGGATATGATACCGGCGCCCTCATATGGACCAAACATGATAGTTATGTAGGGCCAAGTTGAGGCAGTGGATAAAATAAATTAGGATTTACTAAAAATATTAGTATTTTTGTTTCAGAAAGCAAATGAATAATGTAAGAAAGCCTTGAGAACCATGCTGTAGTGGCCATCAGGGCTTTTTTATTTTATATAAGTACTAACTATCTTAGTATCTTTCCTGGAAATGTTAAATTCAGCTCATGCATAATCCCCTGGCGCTGCTCTCTCCGGAATTAGTGATGTCTTTAACAAAGCATGGATTTGTTGCTTTCGTAAGGCAAAGTTATCCGCGTGGGAAAGATCATTTTGATACGGATGCCATTGAAACTTTTCTCATTACCCCCTATAAGCATCTTGCACTGGCAAATGAGCACCTGCAACATATTTCAGCGGATTATAGAAAAGGCATTTACCATACCGCTAACCAGGAAGAGATGATGAAACTGATGACTGCCGCTTCACAACCTAAAGGATATAAAGTGTATGTAGCGTTATTGAAAGTCCGGAAATGGAAAGGAACCGCGCAGCTGGAGGAGAAATTAAAGCGCTACCTGCAAACAAACACCAAATGGAAAGTAAAAGATGGCGCCATAGTGGCCGATCTCTACCTGCATTATGGAGAACTGATGCTGAAGGTGGTAAACCCAATTGGAGAAATCAGGTTGCCTTTGAGTGAAGTAGAAAGACTTTAAAACAGGGTACCGGTGTAAAATCAGCCGGCACCCCGGTGAAACAGTTAGCAGTCGAAAGTCCTGATTACCGTAGTGGTAGGATGAGTGATCTTTTTCTGCTGTTGATCGGTGGATGTAATACCAGCACTTAACCTGGCCACTTTAATAGTGCCCAGTTTCATTTTTTGCTCATTCTTCTTTTTCATACCAATATGTATTTAGTGAGTAATTGCTTTGAGCTGTTTTTTAGAGATGGCGATCATGGATTCATAATACCTGCTGAGGAAATGATAGATCACCAGTTCATGTTTACGCTGATTGGATAACAGGATCCTGTTAAGGAACATGTGAATGTAGCTGCAAAGGAGATCGTCGCGGTTGGCGAGCTGTATGCCTGCAAGCTGTTCCTGTATATGAGCGGAGCGGGTTTGAAAGCAAGCCACGGCCGCTTCAATACCCTGTTCGCTGTCCTGCATAGGATCAAGTATACTGCTCACTTTCCGCATTTCTTCCCGGTATTTGTCGTTGAGTTGTACTAGCAAGGACTTTTCACCACCAAATTCTTCGAAGAAGCTTTTCTGGAGCATTTTCAATAAGGCCGATTTGGCTGGAAGCGTATACCCGAAATCATTCAGCAGCATGTCCACCCCTCTCAATGCCAGCATCCAGCGGTAGTTTTCACCTTCTTCTTCTTCCAGGAGATCCAGTATACTGATGACGCATGTACTGTCGTAATGAAACACCGCTTCGCTAAACAGCATGGTATCTGCGCCGTAGCGTTCAATTTCCCTTTCGTAGGTATCTGTTTGAAGCCGGTGTATGCTATCGGTGGGCAGTGCGGCGTGCAATCTTTCCAATACGGTGCTCCAGAAATGTGGATTAGTGCTGTGGTGGAACCTGATCCGCAGGTGATGTTCGAGATCGGTGTACCGGATAAAAAACCACTGGTCAATGATGTTTTCCTGCATCAGTTCCTGTGTTAACGGCAGGATCTTTTCTTTCAGGATATTTTCCGCACTCCGTGTACCGGCGTATAGTTTAACATACAGCCATTCACTGCCGGTACTGAATTTTCGTACAGGCGTACCGGCAGGTGTGGTAATTATTTGGTTTGTTTGTTTGTTTTCTTTTTCGGAAGATATGTTCCTGAGTGGAATAATAAATTCGTTGGTATGCGCGCCATCGGGGCCGTTGATCCAGCAATTTCCGGGTGTATGGAGGAACTCCTGCAGGGTTACCTGTTCTTTTTTCAGCAGGGTGGTTACCAGCAGATGCACCGCCACTTCATTTTCAAGATCGGCTGGCAGTTCATTGTCTCCTTCCTTTACCACTACATAACGGGGGAGCCCCAGCTGGGCGCTGATGTCCCGGAAAATTTCCGTATACTTTTCCGGGGTTGCTTTAGCCAGTGCGGGGTATGATTTTTTGTGCAGCATCCAGGTTCCTTTGCTGAGGATGATGTTGCCATACTGCACGCGCGGATAGAAGGAGACCTCGCCGGGTATCTGCCAGTGCCAGCCAATGCCGGTATGATAGTCCTGGAATTGCAGATCGCACAGGAATTTATAAACCGGTAGTCCCTGCCGGTAATTATGTGCGGTGCTGAGGCGTGGTACAATAATTTTATTCAGTTTCCTGGAGCGCAGCACTACCTTATTACGTTGTACACTCACCATCAGATCGGAAAGGTGCAGCTGATATGCTTCCGGGGCGAGGCTATTGGCCAGGTATACAATTTCGTACTCCCGTAACCGTGGCCGCATAAGAATGTTGCCTGTCCGTGATTCCGGCAGGTGAATAATTTCAGCATAGATCTTTTCCGGGTCGCTGGCTTCTTCCGCTTTTAAACAGGCTTTTACATGGGCGGCCAGTTCTTCATCACCATGACAAAACCTTCCCAGCAGGTTGGCGGCGGAAGGGCCGCTGCAGCCATTCATATCGAAGAGGTAGTCGCCGTTATCGATAGCTGCGGCGCTGTTGCTCAGTATGCTTCCCATCAGGTACATGCTGTGGGGGAGGGAGGGTGTTTCTTTTTCCCGGAAGCTTTCGAGGTGCTCGCGGGTGAGGGTGATCACCTTTTTGTTTTCCTTCAGGCACTGATGAAGCTGTTGCAGCTGAAAGTCCTGCAACTTACTGCGGGGGGCGGCAGACGTGGTATTACGTGGTGGAAGGTGTAAATTATCTACCAGCGGCGTATGGTCTGTATTGCTCTGGCTATGGGCGCCATAGCCGATACCGGCTTCACTGTCCAGGGCCAGGCTGAGCGGAATTTCCTGTTCTTCATACCGTTGCCGGAAGGCATCGCAAAACTGCCGCAGGTCGCTGTTGTTATCGTTGCTGGCCAGTTTCCACAACTGCGCTACCTGGGCGGACAATTCATTGATAACGGTATGGCTCAGGGTATTTTTTGCGGTTGAAAGAAACAGATCTGTTTGTACCAGGTCTTTGTTACTGGTTTCCGTGAGCAGCGACTGCACCAGCTCATGGGTGGTGGTATACTTGCCGGTGCCTGTCTGTTGCAGGTTAAGCATACCTTGTATGGTTGTCAGCAGTGCGGTTGTTTCGGTGGTATGCTCCAGGTTTTTTAACCGGTTCACCAGGTGGCTAAAAAACTCGTCACCGGTAACGGTGGGCTCCAGTTCACTTACCAGCAGCTGGTTCTGCAATAGTTCTTCTGTGAAAACTTCAGCATCTTCTGCGCTGATGTCTTCTTCTTCACTTACAATGCTGTTGCGTATGTCCGCCAGCGTGGCGCCGTTGCGGGCTGTTTCCAGCATTTTTTCCAGGTAGCTGCTATAATTTACAGCGGTGAGATAATAATTGCGGACCTTATTTTTAACGCTGTAGGCCGCATAGCGATATTGGCTGCCGGCAGCATACAAGGAGTTGTTGGGATAATACAGCAGTTGTTCCCGGATGGCCGGTATGGCAGTAATGGCGGCGGTAAGCTCTGCCACATAGTTCATGTCGAGGCGGCAATGTTTTTTATGCAACTGTTTATCATTCAGTTGAATAGCCGTATGATCCGATAATCCGCCGGTGGCACAGCCTGCAAAGAGACCGTAAGGCGTGCATCTGCTGCTCATCCGCAGGAGGTAGCGATACAGTGCTGATGCCAGTTTCTGGTTGTCGCTGTCGGTGGCCAGCCACTTCTGCAACTCCTGGTATAATTCCGGGGAAGCAATATAAATAGCTTCCTGCAGGAACTCATCCCGGAAAATAGCTTTGATAACAGGAGCGAGGGAGGCTTGGGAGATATGGTGTAACTGAGTGACAATATTCACCGGTAATAGCGGTGTTCTTACCACATAGAAGTTTTCAGCTCTGATCATGGCGCAAGGTCAACATTAAAAAAATGAAGGTAATTTTTTCTGCCACAGTATAGTATCACGTAAAACCGGTAAAAAGGATGTTTAAACATCTTTATGTGAAAAATCACGTTTTTACGTGATCCCTATATTCTCACTTTCTACCTACATTTATCATCAATCCTGTAATCTTATAAAACCTGTATTTCGAATGACCCTATTATATGAACCTGCCAAACTTATTGTCTATTTATTTTTTCAACCATAAACATTTGCGAAATGAGAAAAACACCTGTAAAGAAATTGGCCCTCGGTAAATTAAAAGTGGCTAAACTCAGTATCAGCAGCCAGGAACAGGCCGATGGTAAAGCACCTACATATACCGGCTGCAGCCTGTTTATGAAATGTACTCCACCTATTTCCAAAGATCCTTGCTTCTAATTAAACTGAACAACCATGAAAAAATCCGGTAAGAAACTGAGTCTCGGTAAAATTAAAGTGGCCGACCTCAGCAAAGTCAATAATGACAGCAGGGGAGCTGCTCAATTCATTCCATCACTGGCCTGTGTTCCAAGTGTTAAGATCACCTGTCTTAGCCAGGGTGCACCTGTATGTAGTGAAGACTCCTGCATTTTCTAATTTCATCATTGTACTGTTAAAAAAATTGTGTCATGAAAAAAACATCAGGCAAAAAACTCAGTCTGGGTAAAATAAAAGTGGCCAGTCTTTCCAATGCAACAGGACAACAGATGGCGGCAACCGTCGGCACCTGTTCCGTTCTGTGTTCGCTCCGGATTTGTACTGACAACATCAGCCAGGGCGCTCCTATTTGCAGCCTCGACTCTTGTCGCTACTGATCAGTAACTGATCGATAATTTTCACAGCAACCTGACTGTATGGCAAAACATGTATTGCAGTATGCATACGTGTTTTGCCATTATATATTTATAACGGCAATTTATTATATGGATCAACAGCAAGAGGCTACATCCGCGCTGCAAAGGATCTGCGCAGCGCTGGACCCATTTATCCTGGAAGATACCAATACCAGCCTGCTGGGGGGATATACCGGCGTGGCCTTGTTTTATGCCTACTATTATCAGCTCACCGGTAAGGAAGAACACCTGGACAAAGTCCATTACATCATAGAAAAATGCCTGCAGGCATTATCTGAAGAGCCCATGAATGGTTCTCACTGCAGCGGAATTGCAGGCGTATCCTGGTGTATTCAGCACCTGGGCGCCATGGGATTTATTGAAGCCGATGATACCGAAGATACCTTTGCAGACATCGATCTGCTGGTAGCAGATTTTATGGCGTCCGAGTTAGCGGAAGGAAGAAATGATTTCCTGCATCATGGCCTTGGCACGGCACTTTATTTCCTGGAGCGGCTGCCGGCTGCCACTGCAGTTGCCCAACTGGAAAACCTCGTGGCTCACCTGGAAGAAAGCGCCATCTCGTTACCCGGCGGCATTGCCTGGAAAGATCATTTCTCCAGCAGAAGCCAGCAGCATCCTGATGAAGACCTGTTTAACCTCGGACTGGCACATGGTGTTCCTGCCATCATCTCCGTACTCGCAAGGTGCTATGAAAACGGGATTGCAAAGGAACGTGCCGGCAAGCTAATCAACAACAGTGTTCAATGGTTGCTGCATACAAAAAATACCGCGGCAGAAGCCACGCATTCACGCTATCCTACTATTGTAAATGCCGTCAATAAAGTAATGGGCGACGCGCACAGCAGGCTTGGATGGTGCTATGGAGATCTTGGTATTGCCATCACATTGCAGGGAGCCGGCAAACGTTTAAATAGAACCGATTACCAGGAGGAAGCTCAACAGCTGTTTAAACACATTGCCACACACCGGAATGTAAAAAATGGCGCCGTGCACGACGGTTGCTTATGTCATGGCAGCGCAGGCATTGCCCATATCCTGCAACAGGCCGGACTGGCCGGTGGTGATACCGCTTTATTGAATGCCTCCCGCTATTGGCTGCAAAATACCCTGCAAATGAATACCTGGGATGATGGGCCTGCCGGGTATAAATTTTATCATCATCCCGATTATATTAACAGTCATAATGTATTGGAAGGTATTGCGGGCATCGGGCTGTCGCTGATCAGTTTTGCGGATACCTCTATCAAACCGGCATGGGGAGAATGTATGCTGATAGATTAAACTTGTCTTGATTTTTTTACTATATTACATACATAGTAAATGAGCATTTCAGTTGTTCGCCCGATATTATTTATGCCATCGCATACAGACGTTACAGCAAACAGAAAAACCATGATCCGTTTATATTTCGTTGATGATCATCCATTGATACTCGAAGGATTGCGATCTTTACTCAGTATGGAAAAAGATATTCACTTAGCAGGTGAAACCAGGAACGGAATTTCCTGTCTTCGCTTCTTAGATCAGCACACTGCCGATGTTGTATTACTGGATACCCTGCTGCCTGATATCAGTGGGGCAGAACTCTGCGCCAGCATTAAAAAGCGGTACCCGGATATTGCGGTACTGGGATTGAGCTATCATAAAAACGACATCGGCATTGCCGGGATGCTGGACAGCGGTGCAAGCGGCTGCCTGATGAAAAATGCCGATAAGGAAGAATTGCTGCGGGCAATACACGACGTATATTCCGGGCACACCTATCTATCGGCAGAATTAAAACAGTCGCTTAAAAAAGACCTGCTGCCGTTACATATTACCAAAAGGGAAAAGGAAGTATTGTGGCTCATTGCCAACGGTCATACCAATCATGAAATTGCAGAGAAGCTGTTTATCAGTTCAGATACGGTAGATAGTCATCGCCGGAACCTGCTGGGTAAATTCAATGCACGGAATACCGCGATGCTCATAAAATGTGCCGTGGATAATAAAGTGCTGATTTAAGCCAGGCTCGTGCATATAACCAGGGATTTTCGTCACAGCAGTGGCGCGTATTTTTTACATCCTGTAGAGATTTTTACCAGAAAAATAGCTAAAAACCGTCCTTTTTCACTGGCACGATTTTTCGACATTTATTATCAGATGTTTCAGAATGGGGTGGTCTGGTAAAACAGATCTGAGATCATACTCAAGCACCTGATCTGGGTAATGCCAGCGTAGGGAAAACGAAACAACTAACAGCTCCGGCCACAACCGGAGCTTTTTTATGCCTTTACGGCTGGTAATGACAACAGCGGGATATTGGAATCGTACGCCAGCTTTTTGGAAACGCTACTATGGAAGAAAGAGGCTACTGCGCCCAGTTTTTTAGGCACCACAATGATCATGGAGGAATGGTGGGTATTGGCGTATGATAAAATACCTTCTACTGTATTATCTGTATTAATATAATCGAAGGCTGCATTGTACTTATCAAAAATTTCATGTAAACTGGTAATGGATTCTTTTGTTTCTACAGTATAGCTGTTACCGGCTGATTTATCTACGTTGATGACCTGCACAGCGGCTCCGGGAAAGGCATCCAGGAACTCATACAGCTGATGCGCCGGTATGGATGCATGGTCTTTCAGGTCGGTAGTAAATACCACAGAATTTATGGGTTTACCAATCAGCGTGCTGTTGGGAACAATAAGTACCGGCACGCTGCTTTCCTGGATCATCATGGAAGTAGTGCTGCCCAGTAATAATTTCTCCAGACCGGAACGACCGGAAACACCCATCACCACAATATCTATTTCTTCACTCTTGCAAAGCCCGCTGATGTGTACGGGAAGTGAAACATCTTCCGCCATCAGGTCGATCCTTACATTTTTTACGAGCGCTGACAGGCGATCCTGTTGCAGGCCCAGGTTTTCCATACTTTCGAGATATATCTGCTGATCATTGGTGGTATTTGCTACGGGTAAATCAGTACCTATAATAGTGCTTTGGTAAGCATGATACAAAACGATCCGGCTGATTTGAAGCGGATTTACCAGCTGCGCTGCATATTCTGTAGCCCGGAAAGCATTTTCTGAAAAATCCGTCAGGATGAGCATTGTTTTCATATGCATGTGTTTTGGTACAAACAGATTAGTACGAAATTACTGCCAATAACTGGATGAACAATTCAGACAGGCTTATGTTCAGCGAAAATTAACAATCGGATGGAGATGCAATGTTCATTTTTGTAAGAAAAGTGTTCATTTTTGAACAAAAAGGAGCCGGTTTGGTTTTAAAAATTCGCTATGGTACGGGCTCTTCTACGTGGCATTCGTTTTGGGCACCAGGTATGTCTATTTAAATATATATCGTCGTTATTCATACAATTATGATCAGCAACTATTTTAAAATTGCCTGGCGGAGCCTTTCCAGGAGTAAAATGTACTCTTTGATCAATATCATTGGTCTGACCGTCGGTATTGCCTGTTGTATCCTTATTGTGTTATATGTGAAAGATGAATTGTCGTACGACCGATATCATAAAAATTACCATCAAATTTACCGGGTACTGCATGCGTACCGCGAAAAATCTGCTCAGAAGTTACCCCCGCCAGTACCGGGAGAATACCAGGTATGGGGCAATGCGCCAGTAGCGCCGGCTTTACAGGCAGATTTTCCGGAAATAAAAATGACAGCCAGGTTCACCAGCCCGATCACCCTGTTACTGCAACATGGCGATAAACGGTTCCAGGAAAGCAACCTGACATTCGCTGATTCTACCATGTTTGATATCTTTAGCTGGAAGCTGATATATGGTAACCGGGAAACGGTGTTAAAGGCGCCTAACAGTATTGTACTTACCGAGAGTACTGCAAAGAAATATTTTGGAGATCGCAACCCGGTAGGGCAGGTGTTTAAAACCGATCAGGATAATCCTTTAACAGTTACGGGTGTGATGGAAGATGTGCCTTCCAATTCTCACTTTACGTTTTCAGGATTATTGTCGATGAGTACTTTTTATCGCTTCAGGCCGGAGATCTTTAATGAATGGGGATACGTTGACTTCTACACTTATTTCTTACTGAACGAAAATGCTGACATCAACATGATGCAGGGAAAGGTGCCTGAATTTTTAAAACGGCATATTCCCAATGAAAGCAACTATGCTATTGCTTTTGAACCATTGAAAAACGCTTATCTGCGTTCGGAGGCAATGCGGCAGCCCGGAGCTACCGGAAGTTTGTCAAATGTGTATATTTTTTCGCTGGTAGCCGCTTTCATTCTTTTCATTGCGGCTATCAATTTCATCAATCTTACTACGGCGCGGTCTATGGAAAGGGCAAAGGAGATTGGCGTACGAAAAGCTGTGGGAGCGCATCCGCAGAGTTTAATCCTGCAATACCTTGTTGAAGCTGTGGTGATTTCCATGTTAGCTACTGTGCTGGCGTTTGCGTTGGTATTTGTTCTATTGCCGATGGTGCGTAATATATCCGGAAAGCCATTGCCGTATGTTGACTTGCTGTCGTGGCAGATGATATCTGTTTTAATACTGGCGCCTTTTTTTGTAGGGATTCCCGCGGGTATTTACCCGGCGTTGGTGCTGTCCCGTTTCAAGCCGGCCCTTGTGTTAAAAGGAAAATTTCATTCCTCCGGGAAAGGTATCCAGCTGAGAAAGGGCCTGGTGGTATTCCAGTTTACTTTATCCATTGCACTGATTGCCTGTACAGCGATCGTATTTTCCCAGCTGGATCATTTGCGGTCGCATAACCTGGGTTTCCGGCAGGACCAGATGCTGGTAATTGACTATGGTGGCGATAATGAAGTGAATAAGAACATAGAAGCTGTAAAGGCCACATTAGCCAATAACCCGGCGGTACTAGCCGTATCAGCTTCCCGTGCAGTACCAGGAGAATTTTTCCCGAATGCCACTACTTTCGTCGCCTCCCGAAGTGGCGAAATGCAACCTTTTGCCCCGGGGCTGTATGAAATAGATGCGGACTTTCTACCAACATATGAAATAAAGATGGCCGCCGGCAGAGCATACTCCCGTGATTTCCCGGCAGACCTGGAGCAATCGATGATCATTAATGAAGCTGCTGCGAAACAATGGGGCTATGCCAATCCGCAGGAAATTATAGGGAAGAGCTTTGAACAATGGGGTCGTAAAGGTACCGTTATCGGGGTAGTAAAAGATTTTAATTATCAGTCGCTGCACAAAAAAGTAGAGCCGCTGGCGTTAAGAATGGCGCCCTCCGATGCGTTGAACAGGCTTTCCCTGCGAATTAAAACAGCGGAGATAAACAAGACCATCGCAGGGTTGGAACAAACATGGAATCAGCTGGAACCACAAAGGCCATTCAAATACAGCTTCCTGGACCAGGCTTTCAATGAACAATATCTGAAAGACCTCCGTTTCGGGGAAATATTTGCGGCTTTTGGCACACTCACTATATTCATTGCCTGTCTTGGTTTATTTGGCCTGGCCACTTTCTCCACCGAAAAACGCCTGAAAGAAATCGGTATCCGCAAGGTGCTGGGTGCGTCCATCACGAGTATAGTCGGCCTGCTATCCGGCGACTTTATTAAACTGGTATTAATTGCCATCCTGATAGCTACACCGCTGGGCTGGTGGGGCATGCATCGCTGGCTGAATGGATTCGCCTACCGGGTAGATATCCATTGGTGGACATTTGGCCTGGCAGGACTGGGGGCGGTGTTTATCGCTTTACTTACCGTAGGTGTGCTGGCGCTGAAGGCCGCGAGGATGAATCCTGTGAGGTCGTTGAAGGCGGAGTAGGGGTACAAGTTAATGATAGCTTACCCATTTAATTCCTAACAGGCCGCGGTGTTCTTCTTTATTCAGATAATCTCCATCTTTAAACCGCTTGTATAAGCTGAAGGGAACGGTTTGCCGTACAGGCAATACATTTGTAGGGAGTAATTCGAGCTGGAAACGCTCCCTGAAAGGCACTGCTGCGCTGTCACGTCCCTTCCACTTATCCATTACGAGGTAGTTTACACTATCCTTGCCTTTGTAAGGACCATAGTCTTTAACGCCATAGTAGTCATTTGCGGGAACGATCTGCCAGCGCGTGGGGCCGGTCATACTTTCCGCGGGCAACAGGTAAAAGTAATAGATGTCTATTTCGCTGATATCCGGATCGTTAAAGACATGAGTAGTATGATCGCTGCGGGTGATGTAATATCTTGTAACCGTGGGCGTAGAGAAGTCGAATGCATAATTAAGGGCAAAGAAAAAAGGAATGATGTAAAAGGCCAATGTTCGCAGCAATGCCCGTTTGTTATGTTCATGTACTTTTGTTGGAGCGGGATCCTTACCAAACAAAAGATACCAGCCTATCGCAGGTGCAATGATGATGAGTATCCACCAGAAATAAGAGGTAGTGTAAATCTCAAGTACGTGTGCTAACACCAATACATACAACACTGCTATGCCGGCAAGGATAAAAAAATGGTTGACTACTCCCAGCTTCGGGTAGCCGGCGAAAAAAACGTCCATTTCCGTTTGCTGCCACGCATGAAGAATATACCTGATCACCGGTAATAAAAAAATGACAACAATAAGATATCTAAACGTTACAGACAACTGGTCTGTGAACAAAAGAGCGATACCCAATACCATCCGGGTGATGGCAGAAAAGCTGACCCGGTACAAGAGGTTCTTCATTTAAGATTATTTTCTGTTATTCTCTGTTTGGAATAACACAGGGCTAACATGTTAATCTATATTTTAGCGATAAAATTACAAGATTATATCGTAAATGTGTAGATTTTATGTGTTGATGATTATTGATGTTGGAATAGATGCGTTGCTCTGATTTTTATTATATTTATAATCCAAATTATTATTCACCTCAAAATAACTGACTACAATGGAGGCCTTATTCGCTTTACTTTCACGGCTAGGTCCTATTTCTGACGACTTGAAAGTTGAAATATCAGGTAGGCTACAGTTTGCTGAGTTTAAAAAGAAACAAACAATATTAGAGCAAGGGAAGGTTTGTGATCATCTGTTCTTTGTATCAAAAGGGCTGTTAAGGGCTTACTATGACAAGGACGGAGAGGATGTTACAAGTTGGTTCATGATGGACAACGATTTTATTGTATCGGTTTTATCCTTCTTTGAACGAACTAAAAGTCATGAAGCAATTGAGGCACTGGAAGAATGTGAACTGGCGTACATTCATTATGATGATCTCATGTATCTTTATGCGCACTCCCTCGAGTTTAATATTATCGGACGAAAGCTTACTGAATATTATTACTGTAGAAGTGAAGAACGTCTACTCGCAATGAGAAAGCAGAAGGCGTCTGACAGATATGACTTTCTGCTGCAGAATCATCCGCAATTAATCAAGAGAGTTCCATCGGCATATATTGCCTCTTATCTTGGGATTTCAAGGGAAACTCTCTCAAGAATAAAATCTTCATCAAAAATTATTTATTGACATTTGTCACACGACGGTTCAAAACAAATCCCCTAATTTTGATCCCGAAGCGCTAAATAATTACTAAACATTATCAAAGCAACAAATCCATTATCTGTTAAAAAACGAAATCCCGTAGTCGCTACATTCATTATTTATTTCCGGTTGACAGGACATTGATTCAATACCATATATTGAAGGAGGCAATCGCATGGAATAAGAATTTCATTCATCCATTAAATAACCCAACCAACCACCCACTTTGCCACTTCCGGTTGCATGGGCGCGCAATCAAGTGGTAGGCTCTCCCTTTCCTCCATCCATTTCAGGGTGGGGGAAAACGGGAAGCTGTTCTTCTCCCTGATTTACATCCCCCCGCAAAACCTCGTTAACAAATTGATCACTTCCGGTGTTATAAAAGGACGATACCCTGAAAATAACATCTCCCTCATTATTAAACCACACATATGAAAGCTATCAGGAACTTTACCATATGGTTATTGTTTATTTCCTTTACTGCAATACAACCATTTGAGGGCCTTGCTCAGGAAAGGAGACGGGGAGGAGCTGCACCAGCAAGGAACAGGCCCGCACGTACACCTCAGAAAGCACCCGCCAGAACCCGCCCTGCACAAACAGCACGACCCACGCAAACAGCAAGGCCCACGCGGCAGCAAACACGACCGGCCAATCGACCGCAAAACAACACCGTTAACCGGAATAACATTAACCGGAATAATAACTCAGGTAACCGTGTCAATAACTCTGGCAACCGCGTGAATAATAGTCGCAGAAACGTAAATATCAATGTCGATAACAGCAGGGATATCAATGTACATAACAACCGCAATACGGTCGTAAGGCGCAACAATATCAACACCTACCGCAGACCGCCATATGCTTACGGCGGACGAAGATATTATTCATACCATCCTTACTATTACCACCCCTACAGGCCCTATGCATGGGGACCAGTATGGCATCCGTGGGGATTCTTTATCGCCACACTGGCTACTACCGCCATCATTGTGAGCATCAATAATGCAAAGTATCATTATGACCAGGGCGTGTGGTATCAGCAGGCCAATAATGGCTACACTGTTGTACAGGCGCCGGTGGGAGCTACTATCACTACGGTGCCTTCAGGCGCGCAACCGGTAGTGGTAAATAATGTTACTAACTATTATTATGGCGGGGCATATTACGAGAAAGATGGCAGCAAGTATAACGTTGTATCTCCACCTGCGGGAGCCGTTGTGCAAAACCTGCCCGCCGGTGGCGAAGAAGTAAAAATAGGAGATCAAACCTACGTCAAAGTAGGAGAAACCTATTACCAGCCGGTAAATCTCGACGGCAAAAGCCAGTATGAAGTAGTACAGGTAGAAGACGGTGCACAATGAAAAATTTCTTCCACTATATAAAAATAACCATTGTAGGAGGGTTGTTGTTACTGATTCCCCTGTTTGTGCTGATAGCAGTAATTGTGAAAGCAGGTAGCCTCATAAAGCGGGTGGTGGTCCCCATTGCACACAAGCTACCTGTTCAGGTCCCCGGCATCGGGAAAGAAACGCTGCTAACCATCCTCATTCTCCTGCTGCTTTGTTTCCTGGCAGGGATCTTTATGCACACCGGCATTGCCCGGCGTTTTAAAAGGATCCTGGAAGATGATATCCTGGTACATATTCCAGGATATTCTTATCTGCAGGCACTCTCCACCGACAAACTTACCAGTAGCCAGGCTTCTAACTGGAAGCCGGCTGCTGTGCTGATAGATGGTAATGAAGTGATTTGTTTTGTGGTAGATGAAACAGAACACTACTGCTCTATATTCTTTCCTTCGGCGCCCACTCCCTCTTCTGGTACCATCTGTGCCCGGGAGAAGCAGGATGTCCGTTACCTGCCTATCAGTGTATCGGAAACTATCACAATAATAAGGCGACTGGGAAAAGGCAGCGCCGCAGTACTGGAAAAAATAAGAAATACCTGAGCTTCCTGGCAAACTATATTTGAGCCCTGCAACAAAATCCGGCAGTAATTTCCACCCGACCTTTGTCTAAACAAAAAACAATACTCATGACAAAAGTTTGGTTTATCACAGGAAGCTCACGGGGCCTCGGTCGCAGTCTTACTGCTGCAGTGCTCGCCCAGGGCGATCAGGTTGCCGCTGCCGCCCGCACCCCCGCACAACTAAATGACCTCGCCGCACAATACCCCAGCCAGCTCCTTCCCCTACAACTCGATGTAACAAACAACCAACAGATCCAACAGGCAATAGATACAGCCATCGCACAATTTGGTAAAATTGATGTGCTGGTAAACAATGCCGGCTTTGGTATTACCGGCGCCGCAGAAGCCTTCACCGAAGAACAGGTACGCAGCCAGCTGGAAACAAACCTCTACGCACCCATCGCTATCACCAGGGCAGTCCTTCCGCACATGCGTAAACAACGCGCCGGTCGCATCCTCCAGATCAGCTCCATAGGCGGCCGCGTAGGAAACCCCGGTCTCACCATCTACCAGGCGGCTAAGTTCGGCCTCGGCGGATTCACCGAAGCACTGGCCAAAGAAGTAGCACCGCTGGGCATCTTCGTTACCTCCGTAGAGCCAGGCGGATTCCGCACCGACTGGGGCGGCGCATCCATGACCTTCGCAACACCCATCGAAGATTATGAACCTACCGTTGGCTGGATGATAAAATACCTCCGCGAAGGAAACTATGTGCCGGTAGGCGATCCTGAAAAAGCCGCCAAAGTAATGGTGGATCTGGCAAACCATCCCGCCCCACCTGTGCATCTCATCCTGGGCAGCGAAGCCGCAGGGATTTTAAAACAGGCGGATGCCGCGCGACAGGCAGAATTTGAAAAGTGGCTGCCCGTTAGTACTTCCACTGATCACGATGATGCTGTCGACTTCTTCGGAACAACCGCAGCAGATAAATTCGCCACAAAAACAGCCGAGTAACATGAAAACAATAGACCATATATATATCAACGGCGCCTTCGTAACACCACATGGCGCCACTACCTTCGATCTCATCAACCCCAGCACCAATCAACAAATAGGAACAGTAACACTGGGGGATGAAACGGATGTAAACAGAGCCGTTGCCGCAGCAAAAGCCGCCTTTGCTACCTTTTCAAAAACAACGGTGCAACAACGGAGCAACTACCTCCAACGCCTACACGACGCCATGCAGAAAAGAGTGCCGGACCTGGTGGAAGCCTCCATCATCGAATACGGCGCCCCTGCGCAACGGGCCCTGGCCAGCAATCAACTGGCCGCCGATAGTTTTCTTCACTATAAAAAAGTATTGGAAGATTTCTCCTTCACCCGCAAAGCAGGCACCTCGGATGTGGTCATGGAACCATTGGGCGTAGTTGGAATTATTACGCCCTGGAATGCGAATGCCAGCTATATTTGCAATAAACTGGCTACCGCTGTCGCGGCAGGTTGCACTGCTGTTATCAAGCCCAGTGAAATGAGCGCCATTCAAACACAGATCGTCGCAGAAGCGCTTCATGAAGCAGGACTGCCGCCGGGAGTATTCAATATCGTCAATGGCCTGGGCAATGTAGTAGGCGCAGAAATCACACTGCATCCCGGTATCGCCAAGATCTCTTTCACCGGCTCTACAGCAGTGGGAAAAATGATTGCACGCGGCGCCGTAGATACCATGAAACGGGTCACACTGGAACTCGGCGGCAAATCCGCCAATATCATCCTCGATGATGCCGATTTCAGTACCGCCATTCCGATGGCAGTAGCCGCCTGCTTTATGAACAACGGGCAGGCATGCATCGCGGGTACAAGACTGCTGGTACCGGAAGCCAGGCTGGAAGAAGTAAAAGCCCTGCTGAAATCAGCGGTGGCAAAGGTGAAAGTTGGCGACCCTATGGACAAAACAACGACTATAGGCCCGCTCGTGAGCAGGAAACAATACGACCGCGTGCAGCAGTATATTCAACTGGGCATCGATCAGGGTGCAGAACTGCTGACAGGCGGTACAGGACATCCCGAAGGATTGGAAGCGGGTAACTTCGTGCAACCAACCGTGTTCACCGGCGTTACCCGGAACATGCGGATCGCCAGCGAAGAAATATTCGGACCGGTAATGTCGGTGATGACTTACAAAACAATCGAAGAAGCCATCGATATCGCTAATGATACAACATACGGCCTGATGGCGTACATCAGCTCATCCAACGAAAAGACAGCAAGGGATATCGCAGGAAAAATTGCAGCAGGACGGGTGCTTATTAATACGCTGAATCATGATCCACTGGCGCCCTTCGGAGGATTTAAACAGTCAGGTATCGGAAGGGAATTTGGCGCATATGGATTGGAAGAATATGTAGAACCGAAAACCATCATTCTATAATATTATGTCGAAGGAAATTGTTTATTCCTGTTACGTAAACAGGAGCAGGGAAGGAGAACAGTTTGTTCCGGTACACGTTTTCAGTTACCAGATCACGGGCGCCATCACATTTAATGATGGACAACGCAATCAAACTTTTGATGAGGGAACTTTCCGTTTCTGCAGACGGAATAAACTGCTCAAATTCTTCAAACAACCACCGGAAAATGGTGAGTTTAAAACAATCTCCGTTTATCTCGATGAAACCACGCTCCGTAATTTCAGTATGGAATATGGCTATGCAGCTGATAAACAGGTGGACAGCGAAACCGTGATGGAACTGAAACCCCATCCGCTGCTGCAAAGTTATGTTGCCTCCTTACAGCCTTATGAAAAGCTGAATGAACCGGGCAACGATCACCTGTTTGCACTGAAGCTGAAAGAGGCCATCCTCATCCTCCTGAAAGTAGATCCGGCACTCAAAAATATTCTCTTCGATTTTACAGAACCAGGCAAAATAGACCTGGAGGCTTTTATGCAGCAAAACTATCACTTCAATGTAGAAATGAAACGCTTTGCCTATTTAACCGGCAGAAGCCTGGCTACCTTTAAGCGCGATTTTGAAAAGATCTTTCATACCTCGCCCAGCCGCTGGCTGCAACAGAAACGACTCCAGGAAGCCTACTATCTCATCAAGGAAAAAGGACGAAAAATATCGGATGTATACCTGGAAGTAGGATTTGAAGATCTGTCACATTTTTCTTTTGCTTTTAAAAAGACGTTTGGCGTGGCGCCGTCGATGCTGGTATAACAAGGGGCTGCCGGTAAAGACAGCCCCCTGATGCTTATAGCCGTTGACCGCCAATAGCCAAACCGCCATCTACCAGGATGCTCTCCCCGGTAACAAACGATGCTGCCGGACTGCTCAGCCACAACACCAGTTCAGCCACCTCTTCAGGTTTCGCAAAACGGCCCATAGGCGCATGTTTCTTAAAAGGCTCCTGTAAAGCTTCCGCATTCTCCGTAGGGAAAAACCGGTCGAACATCGGTGTGTGGATATAACCCGGCTGAATATTATTTACCCGGATACCCGCCGCCGCTGTTTCAATCGCCAGCGCCCGGATCAGGCCATCGGTACCCGCTTTGCTGGCGGAATATACACCCGAACCAGCTCCCGCTCCGCGGGCCAGCCACGACGAAGTATTTACAATCGCCCCACCAGTACCCTGTTTTTTGAATTGCTCAATTTCATATTTGCAGGATAACCACACACCCTTTAAATTGATGCCGATCACCTTATCAAATTCTTCTTCCGGTGTATCTTCAATCAGCCCAAACCGGCCTTCAATACCCGCATTATTAAAGGCAATGTCCAGTTGCCCGAAACGAGTCACGGTATCAGCTACCAGCTTTTGCACAACAGGGCCCTGCGACACATCGGCCGCAATAAAATGTACATCGGAACTGATCTGTTGTAAATGCTGTAATGCTTTTTGTCCTTCTGTTTCCCGGCGTCCTGCAATCACCACTTTGGCGCCATTGCGCAGAAATAATTCAGCTGTTGCCAAACCTATACCGGTAGTGCCTCCTGTAATCAGGGCTACTTTGTCTTTTAATGCTTCCTGTGCCATATATTTTTTATTTATGACACAAAGATAGCCGGCACCGTACGCCCGGAATTATGCGAATCAAACAGGTAGTTATGAAATGGAAACAGTTGCCTTCCGGAACTGGTTAGGCGTTTGACCAGCTTGTTTTTTAAAGAAGATGTTGAAGTTGGAAGCATGCTCGAAGCCCAGGCAGTAACCGATTTCCGCAATATCGCAATTGCTGTGCAGCAGCAGCGCCTTTGCTTCGGCGGTTATTTTCTCCGAAATCCACTCGGTAGTGGTTTTTCCGGTGGTTTCCTTTAACGCCCGGTTTAAGTGATTGGTATGAACAGATAAATGTTCGGCAAACTCATTGGCATTTTTCAGCCGGATCACCTGGTGGGGCGGATCAATAGGGAACTGTCTTTCCAGCAAAGCGATAAATAATTCACTGATCCGCTGGGAGGCATTGCCCGCCTGGTAATAGGTTTCAGGTGGCTGCATCTTCAGCGCTTCATGCATAATGATCTGCACATAGCTTTTCTGCAATTCCTGCCTGTTGGCATAACCGGAATTCATCTCCCGCAGCATGTTCTCAAATATCTGCTGCAGAAAATCCACTTTCTCTTTATCAGGAAAAAAGATGTGATTACCGCCGGTTTTAAACAACGGCGATTGCGCAAGGCTTCCATTCTTCAAATGCGCATCTATAAAGTCTTCCTGGAACAGGCAGAAATAGCCGGTTTGCACGTTGGTAGTGGGTTCCCAGGAGTAAGGGATCATCGGGTTCATGAAAGAAAGACAGGCGCCTTCTATACGGATACTTTTATCTGAATAAGATAAAATACCACCGCCCTGTATAATGAGCGAGATCTTATAAAAATCCCTCCTGTTGGAAGGCAAATTGGTAGCACTGCAGCCAAATTCCTCCAGCCGGTTTACACTGAACTGTCCGCTTGGGTATTCCTTTCCATGTAATTCAAAAAAGGAGGCTACACTTTCTTTTGCTTTCATAGCGCCAAAGTTATGAAATTCAAACGTAACAATAGCCGGTTGTGCTCCTCCGGGTAAACCCCTTTTTTCAACAATTCAACCCGTTAAATCCGCAGCTCATGATAAAATAGATGGCCGTAAACCTTTGCTGTTGCATTTTACGGCGGATGCTACGCATAAAACAGCCGCATATGAAATTTGAAAAAGTGCACAACAAAGGTCAGGCGCAGATTTTCAGTAACAGGTACCTGGAGTTCCTTACAAAAACCCATCCCGTCATTATCTTCGGGATGTATCTGCCCGTAATCAGCTACATGATATATTACAGCCGCACTTCATTACATTATTCCTGGTGGGAAATTGGCGCAATTTACCTGGCCGCCGTAACCGGCTGGACACTCTTTGAATACCTCGCTCACCGGTTTATCTTTCACTGGGTCAGCGAACATCCGCTGGCGAGGAAAGTCACCTATACCCTGCATGGCAATCATCATGAATATCCGCGCGACCGCCAACGGCTGTTTATGCCGCCCGTGCCAAGCCTTATCATTTCTTCCTTTCTTTTTGCTGTCTTTTATTTACTGATGCACAACGCCGCCTGGGTATTTTTCCCGGGCTTTATTTCCGGGTACCTTGCCTATGGAAGCATGCACTACGCCATCCACGCCTGGGCGCCACCTTTCAAATGGCTGAAGCCCTTGTGGCGTAACCACCACCTGCATCACTATAAAAACGAGGAACTGGGTTTTGGCGTAAGCTCTACGCTGTGGGACCGCGTGTTTGGTACCATGTTCTGATACGGCATCGCCGGAAATTAGGTGATCCGATTATTGTCAGGTTTACATTTAATTGCTACCTTAGTTGAAGAGGCCTATTAAACAGCATCTTCAAAGAAGAAAGCAGTGATCTATACCAATTCACGTACTCATATTCTGGTTAGCGTAATATCCCTGGTCGTGGCAATGCTGCTCATACGCAGTGAAGCGCGGGCACAGCAACAGCCTATCAGTCATCTCGGCATTGAGCGGGGACTGTCCAATAATTCCGTTACCTGCATACATAAAGACCGGTATGGTTTTATGTGGTTTGGAACTTACGATGGACTAAACCGTTTCGACGGCTATAGCTTCAAAGTAAGCCGGCAGCAGCTCAAAGTGCCGAACTCCCTGATCAATAACCGCATCGTTGCCATCGCAGAAGATTCTACAGGCTATATGTGGGTAGGTACCAAACATGGTGCGAACCGGTTGAATAGTCCAATAGGCATATTCCAGCCGGTGTATTACCGCAGCTGGACAAAAGGCGATACCCTGCCCGTTTCTTCAGAAGTATATACCATCGTCACCAACCGGAAAGGGCTGGTGCTAATGGGCACCGCCAATCATGGTCTCCTTGTTTATCCGCCAGCTGGCAACCTCGCCCGGCAAATCCCGCTGGCAGGTGTCAATACCATTGTCAACAACAACGTTCCCGCTATCGTGAATGATGCCCACGGCCGGTGCTGGCTCATCGTACAGAACGTAGGACTTTGCCGCTATGATGAAAATAAACAGCAGATCATCCTGGTAAACGGACAACAGAAAAGAGGGAATTGCCTGATCGCTGATGCGTCCGGGCAATTATGGATGGGCACCGACGAAGGCGTTTACCTTTACAATCCCGCCACCAATAACCTTTCCCGGTCATTAGCGGCCACCCGCCGGCAGGATAGTAAAGTGATCAGCTTAACGATCGACGCCAGCCGGCAGCTGTGGGTAGCTACCGATGGAGATGGCATTTTTGTAATGCCGGCACAAAAAGATACCGCCTGGCAACTTCAAACCGGGAAAGATAAATCTTCCCTTACCAGCAACGCGGTGTATGCGGTGTATGAAGATCGTGACCAACGCAAATGGATCGGTACCCTGCGCGGAGGCATTAATATTATAGATAAACAGAAATCCCGGTTTACTACCATCACCCCCAATCCCTTACCCGGTAATAGCCCGGCAGCGAATTTTGCTTTTTCATTTTGTGAAGATGATAATAAAGATATCTGGATAGGATCCGACGGCGGCGGGATCTCTGTATGGAACCGGAAACAAAACACCTATGCCGCCTTTGTCCACAAAGCCAATAGCCCCGGTTCACTCAGTAATAATAATGTTACCAGTATCGTAAAAGACGAGGATAATAATATCTGGGTGGCCACCTTCGGCGGCGGCATCAACCGCTATAACAGATCAACGCATACCTTTGAAAAATACCCGTGCAGTCTTAATGGTTATGAAGATAAGTTCATCTGGAAACTCTATCTCGACAGTCAGGATAACCTATGGGCGGGCGCATGCATGGGAGGCACCATCTACCGTCTGAACAAAACTGCCAACCGCTTCGAGTGTTTTGATCCCGGCCTCCGCGATATTATCACCATCGCGGAAGATAAAGCCGGCGACCTTTGGCTCGGCACTTTCAACAGGCTCATAAAAGCGGACACGAAAAACCGGCAGCACCAGTATTATAATATGGACTTCAACGTCCGGGCGATCTGTGAAGACAATGCCCGCCATTTCTGGATAGGCACCGAAGGAGGAGGACTCGTGCAGTTTGACCGCCGCACCGGTAAAACCACTACCATCGCAGAACAGGAAGGACTGCCCAATAACGCTGTCCTTAATATTGAAGAAGATAATAAAGGAAACCTGTGGATGAGTACCTACAACGGCATCTGCCGCTATAGCCCGTCCACCAGGCAATGTAAAAACTTTTATGAGTCCGACGGATTGCAAAGCAACCAGTTCAACTACAACGCATCATTGCGCCTGTCGTCCGGAGAACTGCTTTTTGGCGGCATCAAAGGGTTTAACATTTTTGACCCTGCCGCCATCGCGGAAAAAAACGACTTCCCGCCGCTGCTCATCGCAGGGCTACGTATTTCCAACACGCCATATGATCCGGAACATACCAAAAGCAGCCACCAGTCGCTAAGTTATCTTGATGAACTGGTGCTGCCCTATGATAAGGCCGTATTTTCCCTCGACTATGTAGCGCTGGAATACTCTTCCCCGGATAAGATTGCCTATGCATATTATATGGAGGGCTGGGATAACGACTGGAACTATGTGAACGCACAACGAACCGCCAACTATACCCGCCTGCATGAAGGCAATTACACCTTCCGTATAAAAAGCACCAATGCAGATGGCATCTGGAATCCGCAGGAACGGATCATCAAAATTAAAGTGCTGCCTCCGTGGTACCGCACCTGGCTGGCATACATCATATACGCATTACTCACCGGCGGCCTTTTATACGCTTATCGCTTTTACCAGCGCAGGCAGGCCCGTCTCCGGTATGAAATAGAACTGTCGCATATCCGGTCGGAAAAAGAAAAAGAAGTGCATGAAAAAAGACTCTCGTTCTTTACCAACGTGTCGCATGAATTCCGGACCCCGCTCACGCTGATTATCAATCCTGTAAAAGAACTCCTTTACAGCGATGGCAGGCAAATCGAAAGCAAGGACCTCACCATCGTATACCGCAATGCCCGCCGCTTACTGAGCCTGGTAGACCAGCTCCTGCTATTCAGAAAAGCCGACCAGGAAGAAGCCCAGCTGAAAATTGTGCCCCTGGACATGGCCGCTATCTGCCGGGAAGTGTATCTCTGCTTTACTCACCAGGCTGGCATGAAGAAACTGCAGTTCGACTTCATCTGTAACGCGGAACAGGTAATGGCATACGCCGACCGCGAGAAAATAGAAGTGGCCTTGTTTAACCTGTTGTCTAACGCCTTTAAATATACGCCCGACGGCGGCAGCATCCATTTTTCGCTGTCGGATCTCCCCGAAGGTATTGTCATCCGCGTTGCCGACAGCGGTTGCGGCATCCCCAGCCAGGTAGGCAATCAACTCTTTGAACGCTTTTACCAGGTATCAGAAAAAGATACTTCCCTGAAAAATGGCTTCGGTATAGGATTATATCTCGTTAAAAAATTTGTACAGGCGCATAAAGGTACCGTGGCATATGAAAGTGAGCCGGGCAACGGTACCACCTTTACGATTACCCTGCAAAAGGGCAGGGATCACCTGCAGGGCTATACGATTTTCGAAGAAACTGCCGGAATGGAATCGCTGTTGGAAGAACTGGTGGAAGAAGATGACCTGGCACTGATGGAAGCAGAAGAAGCTGCTGCGGAAGATACCCTGGACGTGTTGCTGTCGCCCCGCCCCAGCATGCTCATTGTAGACGACAATGGCCAGATACGCGACTACATCAAAAGCATTTTCAAGGCAACCTTCAATATTTATGAGGCATCAGAAGGAGGGGAGGGCTACCAACTGGCCAGCCGCCACCTGCCCGATATCATTATCAGCGATGTGCTGATGGAAGGACAAAGCGGTATTGAATTGTGCCGCCAGATAAAGTCGGATCCGGCGTTGGGCCATATCCCTGTGGTATTGCTTACGGCCAGCTCTTCTCCCGAAATAAAATTAAAAGGCATCGAAGGCGGGGCCGACGACTATCTCAGCAAGCCATTTGACAAAGACCTCTTCGTGGCGCGCATTACCAATATTATCCGCAGCCGCAACACCCTGCAGCAATATTTTTACAAGGAAATCACGCTGAACACCGGCAACCAGAAAATATCGGCAGAATACAAGGAGTTCCTGCACCGTTGTATTGCTGTTACCGAGAAGCATCTTGATAACCCCGACTTCAACATTAAACTGTTCGCCCTCGAAATAGGGATCAGTCACTCCACCCTTTATAAAAAGGTGAAATCCATTTCCGGCCACTCCGTAAATGAGTTTATCCGTTTCATCCGGTTGAGGAAAGCAGCAGAGCTGCTCATTAATACCGGATGCAATGTAAATGAGGCCGCCTTCCAGGTAGGATTTAACGACGTGAAGTATTTCCGGGAGCAATTTTGTAAGGTGTTCGAGATGAACCCATCTGCCTATATCCGGAAATACCGTAAAAAGTTTGATAACCAGAAGCAGGTATAAATTTCCGGGAGATAGAAATGCGGGTAGCTATCTCCCGGAATCAAAATCCCTTGAATATTAGCGCCTTATTCCCAATTTCTCCCCCTAAATAGGCGAATCTCTCCCCCATGATTCAGGATGATTCATCCGAATTTTACCCCTGTCAACCAATGTAATGCGGGGCATACAGCCACGTCATTCTCAAAAGTCAATACCCAACGTTATGAAAAAAAGCTACTGTAGTGTGCGGTCTTTTTTACGGATAACTTATGTTGTCCTCCTGTCCCTGACCTCATTACCTCTCTTTACCTTTGCCGCCGTTAAACCGGCCGGCGTCATCATTACCGGTAAGGTAACCGATGAAAAAGGCAGCGCCCTGATAGGCACTACCATCGTGGTAGAAGGTACCCAGAAATCCACTTCGGCCGATTCGGATGGCAATTACCGCATAGATGTGCCGGAGGGCAAACGGGTGCTGGTATTCTCCTGTATCGGGTATATTACCCGCAAAGTATCGCTGGGCAGCGGAGCAGTTTTAAATGTAAAGATGCAGCCGGACGAAAAGAACCTCGGGGAAGTGGTGGTGGTGGGATACGGCGTGCAGAAAAAGGTAACCGTTACCGGCGCTGTGGCGTCCATCGGTACAAAAGATCTGTTACAATCCCCCGTTGCCAACGTATCCAACATGCTGGTGGGTCGCCTGCCAGGCCTTATTGCGGTACAACGCAGCGGCGAACCGGGCCAGGATGGTTCCAGCCTGAAGATCCGCGGTATCGGCACACTGGATGCCGGCTCCGGGTCGGACCCGCTTATCATGGTGGATGGAATTGAACGCTCCAACATCAACCAGATAGATCCCAACGAAATAGAAACCATCAATATCTTGAAAGATGCCTCTTCTACAGCGGTATATGGTGTGAGGGGCGCCAACGGCGTAATCCTGATCACCACCCGCCGCGGCAAAATGGGGCCTCCCAAGCTGAGCTTAACTTCCAACCTGGGCCGGCAAAGCCCTACCCAGCTGCCCAAAATGGTGAGCAGCTATGAGTATGCCACCCTGAAAAATGAAGCGCTCAAAAACGACGGAAAGGAGCCTTATTTTACGGAAGAGGACCTGGAACTGTTTAAATCCGGCAAGGACCCCGTGTTTCATCCCAGCATCGACTGGTTCGATATGATGCTGAAACCTTATTCCCTTCAATCACAGCACAACCTGAATATCAGCGGCGGCACCTCGCTGGCCAGATACTTTATTTCAGGCGGCTATTTTGAACAGAACGGGGCTTACCGCTATGCCGACTATAACCCCGAATTCAGCGCCAATCCAAAATACAAACGGTATAACTTCCGCTCTAATTTCGATTTTGATGTAACCCCGCTGTTTACCGTAAAAGTAAACCTCGGCGGACAGGTAGAGAATCAGAATTACCCGGCCAAATCTGCCGGCGATATCTTCTTTGATGTGCTGTCGGCCAATCCTTTCAGCAGCCCCGGTATTGTGGATGGTAAGCTGGTCACGATTTCCGGCGCCGTAAACGGCAGGAACCCGCTGCTCACCATGCTGAACGCAGGCTACCAGCAGTTGTTTAAAAGCAATGTGAATTCTTCCGTTATCCTGAACCATAAACTGGATTTTATAACGGCTGGATTATCGGCCCGTGGTACCATCGCTTACGATAGCTGGTACAGCCACTCTATCAGGCGCTCTAAAAACAACGTTACCTACCTCGCTGTAAAGACCCGGCCAACGCCGGTAATATCCTCTATGTGCCGCAGGGCGAAGAAACCACCCTCGGCTTCAGCGAAGGATACGACAAGCGCCGCAAAATATATGGTGAGCTGGCAGTGGATTATAACCGCAGTTTTGGATCGCATAACGTTACCGGCTTACTGCTGTATAATCAGAGTAAAGCCTATGCACCTACGCTCACCTATAAAGTACCCAACGCCTACCTCGGAATGGCGGCACGCGTGACCTATAACTTCAAAAGCCGCTACCTGGTGGAGTTTAACATGGGTTATAACGGCTCTGAAAACTTTCCCGAGGGCAAAAGATTTGGTTGGTTCCCTGCTTACTCCCTGGGGTGGGTGGCTTCAGATGAACCCTTCTTTCCAAAGAATAAATACCTCACCTTCCTGAAAGTAAGAGGATCTTATGGAGAAGTGGGCAACGATAAACTCTCCGATATCTTCAATGGCGGCTCCCGGTTCCTCTACCTTCCTTCTTCTTTCGCATACGGCGGTGGATACAATTTCGGCGAAGTAGGTTCCTCTTACCAATGGTATGGCGGTTCTTACGAAGGCAAACTCGGTAACCCGGATATCACCTGGGAAAGAGCCAAGAAATCCAACATCGGCCTTGAAATGAAATTGCTGAACAACAGGTTGTCTTTCACCGGCGACTACTTCCAGGAAAAACGTAATAATATCCTGGCTATGCGCGGCGCCGTGCCGGGCATTGTAGGAGTGAGCGACCTGCCAGCGTATAACCTGGGAAGGGTTAACAACAAAGGGTTTGAACTGGATGCCGGCTACAACGACTATGCTGGCAAAGTGAACTACTGGGTAAAAGCGAACTACTCTTTTGCCCGTAATAAAATAGAATTTAAAGATGAAGCTCCGCGGGTATACGCCTATCAAAACGAAACCGGTAACCCGGTAGGTCAGTATTTTGGCCTGGTGGCAGAAGGACTGTTCAATTCCTGGGACGAGATCAATGATACAAAAAGACCACAGTCGTCCTATGCGCCCGGCGCCAACGGCAGGGATGCCCTCCAGCCCGGCGATATCCGCTATAAAGATGTGAATGGTGATGGCGTCATCAACAACGACGACCAGATGCCTATCGGTTACTCGCAGCTCCCGCAAATTATTTATGGTTTCTCCTTCGGTGCAGCCTATAAAGGATTCGATTGCTCGGTGCTGTTCCAGGGCGCCGGCAAAGCTTCCGTATACCTGGAGCAAATGGCGGCATGGCCATTTGACACCGACTGGCGCAATGCAATGTCGGTACACATGGAGCGCTGGAACGAAGAACGGTATAAGGCCGGTGAAAACATCACGTTTCCCCGCCTGTCGCAAAGCCCTGCCGGCAACAACTATCAGCGTTCCAGCTACTGGCTGAAAGATGCCAGCTACCTGCGACTCAAGAACGTGGAAGTGGGCTACACCTTTACGGATGGCATCCTGAAACGCGCAAAGATCGGCAGCGTACGGGTATATGCCAATGGCATGAACCTCGTTACCTGGTCGTCCCTGAAAACATACGACCCTGAAGCGCCGGATGGCCGCGGGCAGTTTTATCCGCAACAAAAGGTATACAACGTGGGGTTGAATCTGCAGTTCTAAAAAATACAAACTATGCAACAAGTAAAATACTATATCATATTAAGTCTGCTGCTGGGCGCATTCTTTTCCTGCACAAGGGATTTTCTTGAGAAGCCGCCATCCGTGGATATTACAGAAGATACTATTTTTTCAAAGATCAGGAATGCAGAAACATTTCTGTATGATGTATATGGCAACAGCATGCCTTCAGGATTACCTACCGGCTGGAGTACTTCGAGCAGCGGCGGCATCGTAGCCGGTGTGCTGGCGGCGGCCTGTGATGAAGGGGATATTGCGGACAGCTGGCCAGGCGCCAACCGTTTTAACGAAGGGCAATGGAACGCCAACGATAACCCGGAAGATGATTTCAATACGCACTATAAAGCCATCCGCAAAGCCAATATTTTTATGGAGCGCATCGACGGTGTGCCGGATGCCACCGCGGAATATAAGACACAACTGAAAGCAGAAGCGCGTTTCCTGCGCGCCCTGCAGTACTTTGAACTGGTGAAGCGTTATGGCGGCGTGCCTATTGTAGACAGGCGTTTGCTCAATAGCGACGATCTGAAACTGCCGCGTAACAAACTGGAAGATTGTATCAATTTCATCGTGGCCGATTGTGATGCTGCTGTAACCGGGCTGCCGCCTGCACAGGAAGGTTTCCTCCGGGGCCGCATCAGCAAAGGCGCGGTGCTGTCATTGAAATCGCGCGTGCTGTTGTATGCAGCAAGTCCGTTGTTCAACAGCGCCACCCCATATGTAGCCACCACCGACGCTATCGCTACATTGGTGGGCTATCATAACTACGATGCTGCCCGCTGGCAGAAGGCCGCGGATGCCGCCAAAGCGGTGCTCGACTGGGCGCCCACCGGGAGCTGCCGCCTGATCACCGAGTTTGGCGCGGATAAGAATTATGAGTACGTGTGGTCACAGCCGGATAACGCGGAAATCATCCTCGCGAATAAATCGAGCGGCTGGTGGGGCATTTATGGCGACTATTTCAACTTCACCATGCCCGTGAATATGTACGGAGGCTGGTATGGTATTTCTGTGCCGATGAACTTCGTGAAACTGTACGAAAAGAAAACCGGTGGCGCTCAAACCTGGCCGGAATCCGGCGATAACGCCAATGCCATGTACGCTTCGCTGGACCCCCGCTTTGCACAATCAATAGGATACAACGGCGCCAACTGGAACAGCGAAATAGGAGCCGTGCAGATGTACATCAAAACAGATGGCAAACCTGCCCTGCATGGCGGCGACCGCGGCGGCGGACAATGGCTGCATAAGTTCCTGCCCCGCAGCGTAACCTGGTCTACCTACGGCGCCACCATCAACTGGCCCGTATTCCGCCTCGCCGAATTTTATCTCAACTATGCAGAGGCGCTGAACGAAGCGCAGGGCCCCGTTACAGAAGTGTATACTGCCATCAACACGGTGCGCGCCCGCTCCGGCATGCCTGCACTTTCAGGTAAAACGAAAGAAGAAATGAGAACGGCCATACGAAATGAACGCACCGTGGAACTGGCATTTGAAGAACATCGCTTCTGGGATGTGCGTCGCTGGAAAATTGCCGGCGACGAAGGGGTGATGAATGGAAAGATGTATGGCCTGAGATTGAAGCCTATTGCCGGCAGCAGCGAATTTCATTTCGACCAGGTAGTGTTTGAACAGAGGGTGTGGAACGATAAAATGTACCTGTATCCTTTCCCCAATGTGGAAATCTACAAACAATACATGATCCAGAACCCAGGCTGGTAATTCCATGCCCGATTGTAAACTTCAATACTGAAACAATGAACTGCATATATAAAATAAAAAGAACAGCTTTGCTAACGGCAACGGGTACACTATTGTCCGTTGCGGCATTGGCACAATCTGCTGCCGACTCTGCCTCGGCAACTGCAGATACCTCCCGGCAGGTACCTGTGGCATATGGCGAACAGGCGTGGTGGAAAGTAACCGGCGCCTATGGACGGGTGAACGGCAACGTGTTACGGAAATCAGCCGCGGCCACCCTGAGCAATGGCCTGTATGGCCGTGTACCTGGGCTCACCGTTATGCAGGGCAGCGGTGAACCAGGCTATGATGCGCCATCCATGACCATACGCGGCGTTAGTTCGTACAGAGGGTCAGGACTCCTTACCTTTGTAGATGGATTTGAAAGTCCTTTTGATCAGCTGGCAGCAGATGAAATAGAAAGCATCACCGTGCTGAAAGATGCCACCGCTACTGCCATGTATGGTATCCGCGGCGCCAATGGCGTATTGCTGGTGACCACCAAAAGAGGCTTCAACGGCAAACCTAAAATCTCCTTCCGCGCACAAACCGGTTTTCAGCGCCCGCAACGGTTGCCGGATTTCCTTGGGTCGTACGACTATGCCACCCTCTACAACGAGGCATTGCGGAATGAAAGTAAAACAGACAAGTACACACCCGCAGACCTGGACGCCTACAAAAGCGGCAACGATAAATATTTTCATCCCGATGTAAACTGGTATGATGAAGTGCTGAAGAAGTCCGCGCCCATGTCGGAGTACAACCTGAACCTCACCGGCGGCAACAGCAACGCTACCTATTTTGTATCGCTGAACGTACTGAAGAACACCGGGCTGTATAAGAACACCGATAAAAAAAGAGAAGAAAGCTCCAACGCCAATTTCCTGCGTTATAATTTCCGCTCCAACGTGGATATTAAAGTAACGCGGCGTTTAAGTACGTCGCTGGACCTGGCCGGAAGGGTGGAGGATCGCAGCTATCCCGGCGTTGGCGCCCCGGAAATATGGAACAATATGATGCTGATACCGCCCAATGCATTCCCGGTACGCAATCCCGATAACTCTTACGGCGGCACCTCGGTATACCGCGGTAACCCCGTAGGACTGGTACTGGGTCGTGGTGTAGCTACCACGCACGCCCGCAGCCTGCAGGCGACCATGCGCCTCAGCTATGTCCTGGATCAGATTACACCGGGATTAAAAGCCGGTGCAGCAGTATCTTTCAATAACTGGTTCCAGGGAAATGACGATAAAACCAAGCAGTTCGCCGTATTTCAACTACTCAGGAACCCGGCAGGAGACACTATCTACAACAAGTTTGGCGATAACACCACTATCGTGGAAAACGATGGGGTGAACGACCAGTGGAGACGCACCAACACCCAGTATAATCTTACCTATAACCGTACGTTCGGTGATCATAGCATTGATGCGTTGTTACTTTACCAGCAGGATGTTTATACCATATCCGGTAATAACGTTCCCTATGCACATCAGGGTACTGCCGGCAGGATAACGTATGCGTATAAACGAAAATTCATCGGCGATTTTTCCTTTGGCTACAACGGTTCCGAAAATTTCCCTAAAGGCAAACGCTTTGGCTTTTTCCCTGCCATATCCGCCGGATGGATCTTATCTGAAGAACACTTCCTGCAACAGGCAGAGTGGATCAGCTTCCTGAAACTACGGGCCTCTTATGGCCAGGTGGGCAACGACCAGGTGGGCGGACGCCGGTTTCCTTACAGCCAGTATTACAACAGCGGCGGAGGATATTACTTTGGCACGGATAATCATTATGCCGGTGGTATGGATGAAGGGAGTCTCGCGAACCCCGGCATTACCTGGGAAAAAGACCGCAGGGCCAATATTGGTATAGATGCTTCGCTGCTGAATAATAAAGTCAGCCTGATGCTCGATATCTTCAACGAAAAGAGAACAGATATCCTGGCGGAAAGATACGGCGCTGTTCCCGGCTATATAGGCGTGGGCCTGCCAGCCGAAAACGTAGGCAGCGTACAGAACAGGGGCTTTGAATTGCAACTGGGATACCAGAGCGAAGTAAAACGCAGCTTCAGTTATTTTGCTACTGCCTCCGCAGCTTTCGCCCGGAATAAAATATTGTATATGGCAGAAGCACAACAACCCTATGCCTATCTTAACCGCACCGGTCAAAGCATCGGGCAGCCTTTTGGATTACAGGCTATCGGGTTCTTTAAAGATGAGGCAGATGTAAATAACAGCCCGCAACAGATCTTTGCACCGGTAAAACCCGGCGATATCAAATACAAAGACCAGAACGGCGACCACATCATCGATATTTATGATGAAGTAGCCATTGGCAAACCTGTATTGCCGGAGTGGACTTTCGGTTTGCACCTGGGCGTACAATACAAAGGGTTTGACCTGGATGCATTTTTCCAGGGCGTCACCAACCGCAGCATTATGTTATCCGGCCCGCTGGTATGGGCTTTTGTAAATGATGCAAAAGCAGCGCCCATTGCGATGGGCCGGTGGACGCCGGAAACTGCCGCTACCGCTACCTATCCGCGGCTTACTACTGCAGCCAATGATAACAACTACCGCTCCACAGACTTCTGGCAGCGCAACGGCAGCTTTATAAAACTGCGCAACATTGAACTGGGATACACTTTCCCTGCCTCGCTGTTGTCGCGCATCCGGATGCAGCAACTACGGCTGTATGTGAACGCCACCAATGTGTTTTCGCTGGACCATATTCATTTTGCTGATCCTGAAACACTCAGCGGATATCCTGCTATGCGTTCCATGAACGCTGGTGTACGGGTGCAATTATGATCATCATCTCAACAAAAAATTTCAAGTTATGAAATATAAGTTTTGGTTATTTTTTACAGGAGTAGTTACACTCATCACCGCATCCTGTAAGAAAGATTTCCTGGACAGGCAGATAAGTACGGAGCTAACGAAGGATGAAGTATTTTCTTCCTACGCCAGAACACGTGATTTCCTTATAGGCACTTATGGCTTTTTGCCCGATGGCTTTAACCGGCTGGATAATGCCATGCTCGACGCAGCTACCGATGATGCAGAATTTACCTGGGAAGGCAGCGCCATTCAACGCTATAATAACGGCAGCTGGAACCCCTACATAAATCCGGACGATAACTGGAATACCACTTATACGGCTATACGCCGCACCAATCTTTACCTGGAGCAATCCGGTAATGTGGACCTCAACATGTATAAGCTGAATCCCGATGCCACTGCACAGCAAACTTACCGCAACATGACGGCCGACCTGGAGCGCTGGCGTTATGAAAACCGTTTTCTGCGCGCCTACTTTTATTTTGAACTGGTAACCCGCTATGGCGGCGTACCGCTCATTACTAAAACACTGGCCTTGTCGGACAGCCTCAACCTGCCCCGCAACACCTACGATGAATGCGTGCAGTTTATCACTTCGGAATGCGATTCTGCTGCTGCGCACCTGGCGGTAACAGTTCCCGATAACGATCTGGGAAGGGCTACCAAAGGCGCAGCACTGGCGCTGAAAAGCCGCATGCTCCTTTATTATGCGAGCAGCCTTAATAACAAAGGAAATTTACAGGAGCGATGGATAGCCGCTGCAAAGGCAGCAAAAGAGGTGATTGACCTGAATGCGTATCAGCTGGAAAATGATTACCGTGGACTGTTCCGCAGCACCACCAGCAAAGAGATCATTTTTGCACACCGCTATGCACCCGGCAATGGCTTTGAACGGGCCAACTATCCCATTGGTTATGATGGCGGCGGCAGTGGCACCACGCCCACGCAAAACCTGGTAGATGCCTATGAAATGACCGACGGCAGTACTTTTAACTGGAGTAATCCAGCTCAGGTAGCGCATCCGTACGATAACCGGGATCCGCGTTTAGCCATGACCGTGATCCTTAATAACTCGCAGTGGAAAGGACGCGCCGTAGAGGCATTTACCGGTGGCCGCGAAGGCAGAGGAGTAGACCGTGCTACCAAAACAGGCTATTACCTGAAAAAGTATGTGGATGAAAACCTCGACCTGGTACAGAATAAAACCAGCGTGCATACCTGGATCCTCTTCCGTCTTGGTGAAATCTATCTCAATTATGCGGAAGCCATGAACGAGGCATACGGCCCCGATCAGGACCCGCAGAGTTTTGGCTTAACAGCCCTTGAAGCTATCAACAAGGTACGTGACCGCGCATCCGTTAAGATGCCGCTGTTGCTGGCTGGTCAATGGAATGCCGCCACCCTGCGCGATAAGGTGCGCAATGAAAGAAGGGTGGAGCTGGCCTTTGAAGAACACCGCTATTGGGATGTACGCCGCTGGGAACTGGGGGTAGCCTTGTTCAATACACCGGTGTATGGTGTAAACATCACCCGTGTGAACGCTAATACGTTTACTTATGAAAAAGCAGAAGTGGAAGGAAGGGTGTTTCAACCAAAGATGTACTGGTATCCGATACCACAGGCGGAGAAAATGAAATCATCTGCCCTCGCGCAAACACCAGGCTGGTAAATGTATTATTAAAAGATAACTGAAATGAATATTAGAAAGGTTTTTCAGGGCGCCGTATTAATTGCCATGATGGCGGGTTTACCTGCTGTTGCTGCTGTGCCCAATACATATTATATAGATGCCCTTACGGGTAAGGATACCAATAGTGGATTGTCGGAACAACAAGCCTGGCGTAGTTTACAGCAGGTGAACAGCCACGTTTTTGAACCGGGAGATCAGATCCGCTTCCGTGCGGGCCGCATTTATGAAGGGCAGCTGAAGCCACAGGGGAGCGGCCACGCGCAACAGCTGATCACCATCGACCAGTACGGAGAAGGATACAAACCACGCATCCAGGGTAATGGCGTAATGCCGGCAACGTTATACCTGTTGAACACAGAAGGCTGGGAAATCCGTAACCTGGATATTTCCAACTACGGCCCGGATGTGAAGGCACATCGCGCGGGCATACTGGTGCAGTTATCCGACTACGGTATTGCTTCCAATATCTATCTCAAAAATGTAGATGTGCATGATGTAAACGGCAGCCTGGTAAAGAAAGACGGCGGCGGGGCAGGCATTATTTTCAGTAACGGCGGCCGGCACACCCGCTCGAAATTCGACAGCATCCTGGTGGCAGATTGTACCATTAAACGTTGTCAGCGCAACGGCATCCTGGTAAACGGCAACTGGTCCAGAACAGACTGGTTTCCCAATGAGCATGTGGTGATCCGCGGTAACCTGATAGAAGGCGTGCCCGGCGATGGAATTGTGCCTACCGGCTGTGACGGTGTGCTGGTGGAGCATAACATCATGCGGGACTGCCCCCGCTTATTGCCTGATACAGAATCGGCTGCCGGCATATGGCCCTGGAGCTGCGATAATGCACTGATTCAATACAATGAAGTAAGCGATCATAAAGCGCCGTGGGATGGACAAGGATTCGACTCCGACTGGAACTGTAATAATACCGTGATACAATATAATTACAGTCATGATAACGACGGTGGCTTTGTACTGGTATGTGACGATGGAAGTGCCAATGCTCCGCAAAGCTGCGGCAATAAAGGAACCATCATCCGTTACAACGTTAGCATGAACGATGGTTTGCGCACCACCGGTAAACACGCGGGCTTCGCGCCGGTTTTTCATATAACCGGCCCCGTAGTAAATACACGTATATACAACAACGTTATTTACCTGCCAGAAAGAGATATTAAAATGGATAGCACATTGGTAGAAATGGGCAACTGGTTTGGGTATGCCGACAGTACCTATTTTGCCAACAATATCTTTTATACCCTCGGCACGGCAGACTACATCATGAATAAAAGCAAACGGAATGTGTACAGCAACAACCTTTATTTTGGCAGGCATCTTAACCGGCCGGCCGATAAAGCCGCGGTTTCAAAAGATCCGCAGTTCCGGGCAGCGCCGTTAACCGGCATGCACGGCATGGAGGCGCTGGAAGCATTTCGTTTGCAACCGGGTTCGCCTGCCCTGCACAAGGGCGCCGCACTGCCGGATAGAACAGTAAAGGATCTATATGGGACCCCATTGTTGTTAACACCTCCCAATATAGGCGTGGATGGAAAATAGGGAAGTATTTTATTATTCACCATAAAAACTCCACTTTATGAAAACAAGTATGAAAATCCTATTGGCGCTTAGCAGCTCCGTGATCCTGTCGTGCGGCAAGCAGGCGTCCGACAAACTTCAGCCGGTTGAAAATGCAGCGCTGGCCAAAACAGAGGCAGCTGCTGCACTCACGTGGGAAACCGTACTGGACAACAGTTCGTTTGCCAGCTACAGTGCCTTTGAAGCGGCCTGGAACTATCTCTATCCCTGGGGATCGGATCATAACGGTACCGCACGTATGTATGGCAGCAGTTCAGATCACAATCACATTTACCTGAATGCAGGAATCCTTACTATTAAGGCCGCCCGCATCAACTGGAACGAAGGTAATAGCAGCAGTGATCCTTATCTGCCCATTCACTACCATAGTGGCGCTGTGCATGCTAAAGCACAGGTGTTGATCAACGACCAGTTCCCCGAATGGGAAGTAAAAGGAGATTTTCAGGCGCCGTCTGTAGCCGGTTCCTGGCCTGCCTTCTGGCTTACCGGTGTTAACAGCTGGCCTCCGGAAAGCGATATCCTGGAGTTTAAGGGGAACGCCACCAACTGGCAGAATACTTTCAGAACCTGGCAGGATGTGTCCAGTATCTTAACCAATGTATCATCTCCCGGCAACTGGCATAACTACCGCGTTTGGATCACGAAGGTGAGCGCTACCGATGTGAATATTCATTATTACATCGACAACGTATGGAAGGGAATGCATGTGGCTAACTTTGTGGGCAAGCCCATGTATATTATCATCAACATGCAGATGGAAGGCTCCAGTGGCAGCAATGGCCCCGCCGGAGATACCTATTATAATGCGAAGAATATTTATGTAGGCCGTAACCGCGCCTGGTAGTAATAAATAGTTTGACTAAAGCCCTTGCAGCATATTGTACTGCAAGGGCTTTTTTTATTAAATTTACGGGAGATGATAACGCTACTGGCATTACTGATCAGCAACTGTTGCGCGGAAAACCGCCTGGACACCGTGCCCCTGCAAAGCAGGGATACCGTGCACCTGTCTTATAGCGTGGCGCCGGCGAACGACTGGAACGCACTCTTTATCCGCCAATCCGGCTGGTTTGGCGGCGATGGCATTTTCAGCATTCCGGTGAATGGGGTAGATACCGCCGGCGCGGCAGACAGTACCCTGCTGCTTTTCAGCGACACCATGACCGGCACCATCCGGGATGGCAAACTTCAGCCGGATGTAACCATGATCCACAATTCCGTGGCGATGCTGAAAGGTAATGAGCCGCTGGAGAAAAATATCCGCTTCTATTCGGATGCAACGATGTTTGAACCCCGCACACTTGCCGCGGTTAAAGGCGACTATTACTGGCTGGGCGACGGTTTTGTTAATCATGAAAAAGGAAACAGCACTTACATAGTAGCTTACCGTATCCGCAATATTGGCAGCGAAGTTTTCGGTTTTGCTGAAACAGGCAATGCCCTTATTGTGTTGCCGCCCGGTAGCCGGCCTCCTTTTGCCAACCACCGCCAACTGGATACGCCGTTGTTTCAGCCATTGGATAGCAGTCAGCATATCACTTTTGGCGTCGGCATCTTCGTGAATACCCGCCGGGCAGGCGCGCCCAACCCGGATGGCTACGTGTACGTTTATGGCGTAAAGGGATTACAGAAAGAAGTGCTCGTAGCCCGTGTGTTGCCAGCGGATATCGAGGATTTCGGAAGATGGCGCTACTGGAACGGGCAGCAATGGACGGCGAACATTCAACAGGCGGCTGCGGTAACCGCACATGCCTCCAATGAACTGAGTGTAACGCCGTTGAAGGATGGCCGTTATGCCCTCATCTTCCAGGTGGACGGTATAAGTCCTGTAGTGGGGCTGCGGCTGGGTCTCAGTCCTGCCGGGCCTTTCGGACCGGTCATCAAAATATGGGAATGCCCGGAAACAAAGGAAAACAAGCATTTCCTTGTATATAACGCCAAGGCGCACCCCAACTTATCAAAGCCGGGTGAACTGCTCATCAGCTACAATGTCAATGCGTTCAATTTCCTTCATGAGCTGGCCGCCCAGCCACAGTTGTACCGCCCGCGGTTTATCCGTCTTACCTTCAAATAACCACTGGTCACTATCTTGCTTGATAAAAAGCGGTTATTTTTATACATTGGCGCGTCAGCTTTCTTTAGCTGCTTAACAACAGATATCTAATCAGCGCTTATGAAGAGATTATTATTCGGATGTGCAGCCATCCTCATGGCCGCCACTGCCTATGCCCAGGAAAATGCCCTATGGCTCAGGAACCCTTCTATCTCTCCCGACGGCAACACCATTGCCTTTGGCTATAAAGGAGATATTTACCGGGTAGATACCAAAGGGGGAGTGGCCGTTCCACTCACCATTCATGAAGCCCACGACATGCTCCCGGTATGGAGCCACGATGGCAAATACATTGCGTTTGCGAGCGATCGTTATGGCAACTTCGACGTGTTTGTGATGCCCGCCGCAGGCGGCACACCGGTACGTGTTACCAGCAACAGCGCCGGCGATTTTCCGTACGACTTCACCACCGACAACAAACAGGTACTTTTCGGGAGCGCACGCAACGCGCCTGCCGCCAGCGTAAGATTTCCGTACCGCCTGTTCCGGAACATGTATACCGTTCCGGTAACCGGTGGCCGCGCCACACTGCTCAGCGCCGCAGGAGCCGATGTAGCGCATTACAACAAAGCAGGCGATAAAGTCATCTTCCAGGACCGGAAAGGATATGAAGATCCGATGCGTAAACACCACGTATCTTCTGTTACCCGCGATATCTGGGTAATGAATATTGCAAAAGGCAGTTATGAAAAGGTATCGGAGTATGTTGGGGAAGACAGGGAACCTGTATTCGGCAATGGCAACGATATTTATTATCTCAGCGAAAAAGGCGGTATCTCACAAAACCTCTTCAAAGGTTCTCTCACAGATAAAGCCAGCATGCAGCAGCTCACCACGTTTACCAAACACCCGGTGCGTAACCTGTCCAAAGCAGATAACAATACCCTTTGCTTCACCTATAACGGTGAAATATATACGCTGAAAGAAGGCGAACAACCGCGTAAGCTGGAAGTAAGCATCTTTAATGATGGACGGGCTGGTATTGTGAAAAATGTACCCGTGAGCGGCAACACCACCGAGTTCGCCATGAGCCCCGACGGTAAGGAAATGGCATTTATAGCCAGGGGAGAAGTGTTTGTTACCAGCGTGGAAGGCAATCTTACCAAACGTATTACCAACACGCCCCAACAGGAAAGAATGGTGCAGTGGTCGCCCGACGGCAAAAGCATCATCTATGCAGCAGAACGCAACGGCAACTGGGACATCTTTCAAACTACCAAAGTGCGCAAAGAAGAACCTTACTTTTTTGCTGCCACCCTGCTGAAGGAAGAACCGGTGATCGCCACCTCAGCAGAAGAATTCCAGCCGCTGTTCTCTCCGGATGGAAAAGAAATTGCTTATATAGAAAACCGCAATGTCCTGAAGGTATTCAACATCGCCTCCGGTAAAAGTCGCACCTTATTGCCCGCAGGCCGCAACCATTCCTACTCGGATGGCGACTGGAGCTTTGAATGGAGCCCCGATGGCAAATGGATAGCTGCAGATGACCAGCAGGGTTATTTCACCACGAAAAATGCCACGCTTATTCCCGCCGATGGTAAAGGAGCATTCGTTTACCCCGTGAACAGCGGTTTTGGCGAAGGCGGTACCAAATGGGGCGCCGGTGGAAAAATGCTCACCTGGGCCAGCAGCCGCGAAGGACGTAAATCACTTGCCAAACAAGGCAGCCGCGAAGTAGATATCTTCGCCGTATTCTTCGACCAGGAAGCTTATGATAACTATAAGCTGTCGAAAGACGAATTTAATCTCCTGAAAGAAAAAGAAGCCACCGGCGGCAAAGCAGCCAAAGACTCCACGCTGAAGGCCAAAGATTCGGCCGACGCGAAAAAGGGATTTCATCCCGATTTCAATAACCTTGAAAACAGGAAGGTAAAACTTACTATCAACAGCGCCTCCATCAGCGACTACGTGCTGAGCAAAGATGCCAGCAAACTATATTACATGGCCTCTTTTGAGAAGGGGTACGACCTGTGGGTAACAGAGCCGAGAACCGGTGAAACAAAGATCCTCGCCAAGTTAGCCGGTACACCCGGCAGCATCGAGTTAAGCAAAGATGGCAACACGCTCTTTGTCGGTAACCGTGGCAGCGTGGTAAAAGTAGACGCCAACAGCGGCAAAATTACGCCGGTGTCTATCAGCACTGAGCTGTCGCTGAACCAGGACGAGGAACGTAAATACATTTTCTGGCATGCATGGAAACAGGTGAAAGAGAAGTTTTATGATCCTACCATTCGTAACATCGACTGGAAAATGTATGGCGATAACTATGCCCGCTTCCTCCCGCATATCAGCAACAATTATGATTTTGAAGAGCTGCTGAGCGAACTGCTCGGAGAACTGAATGGCTCCCACACCGGTGGCCGCTACTCGCCGCAACAAATGAATGGCGACGCCACTGCATCTTTAGGCTTGCTGTATGATGAAACCTCCACAGGCGATGGCCTCAAAGTAGATGACATCATCGCCGGTGGTCCCTTCGACAAAGCCTCCAGCAAACTGAAGAAAGGTAACATCATTGAAAAAATAGACGGCGAAAACATCACAGCTAAAACCGACTGGGCATCGTTACTGAACCGCAAAGCAGGCAACAACGTGTTGGTAAGCATCTACAACCCCGATACCAAAGCCCGTTGGGATGAAACCGTGAAACCAATATCCGCCGGTGAAGAAAGTACGCTCATGTATAAACGCTGGGTGGAAAATACCCGCGAAATGGTGGATAAACTCAGCAACGGAAAAGTAGGCTACGTACACGTACAAGGCATGAACGACGCCAGCTACCGTTCTGTATACGACGAAGTAATGGGTCGCAACCGCGATAAGAAAGCCCTGATTGTAGATACCCGCTTCAACGGCGGCGGATGGCTGCACGACGACCTGTACAACTTCCTCAGCGGTAAAAAATACCTTGAGTTTGCGCCACAGGGTGAAAAGCTTAAAGGCGGTGAACCCTCCGGCCAATGGCAGGAGCCGAGCTGTGTACTCATGAGCGAAGGGAACTACAGCGATGCATTCATCTTCCCATACATCTATAAACAAGGTAACCTCGGTAAACTGATCGGTATGCCGGTACCCGGTACCGGAACCGCCGTTTGGTGGGAAACACAGATCGATCCAACCATGGTATTCGGTATTCCAATGGTTGGCACTATCGGTAAAGAAGGCCGCCCTACGGAAAACCTTCAGCTGGAACCGGACATCAGGGTGCCGCTTCGGTATGAAGAATTCCTGGCGGGTAAGGATACCCAGTTAGAAGCGGCGGTGAAGGAGATGTTACAGGAAATTAAATAAAATGGGTTAATGATAAGGAAAGCCCCTGTAGCGTGTGCTGCGGGGGCTTTTTGTTTATTGAGCGCTTCGTTTGTAACAACTATAGATCATTAAAATTGAACAGGTATGTCCGTATCCGTACATATTACTTATTAAACTATCCGCCACAGAAAGGCAAACCCAAATAGCATCATCTCTGAGTATATCCCTGCTGTCAAGGATTTCTCTGTTGCCTGGGCCGGTCCACAACCGGCCATCCAAGTGCGTAACCATTGAGGATACCGCCAAAACCGTCAATAGATCCGTTAATCATCCCTGTGGTAATAAGTATACGTAGGCGCTTTCCTACGGAATACATCAAAAGAATTCCCAAATGTGGTTTGCTGCATATTCGTTACATCCAGTTGTCTGTGTTGAATAAGTTAATCTGTTTCTTCCAATAACAATTTTCCGATTTCCTCCCGCCTCTTGTTTCTCATCCCCTTATACCTTAGCTTTGGGTTCATAACAATCTCTGAAGATCAACCAATCATTAATTTTTGCAGGCATTTTTATAAGAGATGATGACCGAGTACTCCTACTATGCTGATGATGAGCTGGTTCAGCTGATGGGTAAAGATGATCACAACGCCTTTACAGAAATTTACAACCGTTACTGGAAACGTTTGTATGTACTGGCATACGATCGCCTGCGTTCCCGGGAGCTGGCGGAAGATGTGGTGCAGGACGTGCTTACCGGTCTTTGGCAGCGCAGGACGCAAACTATCATCCGGTCGTTGCCTGCCTACCTGGCTACTGCCAACAGGTACGCTGTATTTACACAATTATCGAAAATGGTCCCGGTTACAGCGGTGGAAGCCCTTCCCGAAGCTGTTCAGGCGGTGACAGACGATACCGCCCAGTTACATTTCCTCCAGCAATCCATGCAGGAACAATTAAAGCAACTACCCGAAAAATGCCGCATTGTATTCGATTATAGCCGCAATATGGGTATGAGCAACCGGGAAATTGCCACGGAACTGAAGATCTCCGAAAAGGCCGTGGAAAAGCATATTACCAAAGCCCTGCAGCGACTGCGCCTCCAATTCCGCAACTACTTTCACGCCCTTTTTTAAGAATGTCTATAATTTTTTTTTTGACGGAGGTAGGGTAGCACCCTTATTTCCGGACATTACTATATAGGACCCTGTAAATTATTATCACGGATGGAAATGAATGAACTGGCCATACTGTCAAAAAAGTACCTTGCCGGCGCGGCCAGTGACGAGGAGAAGGACCGTTTGCTGCGATGGTACAATGCTTATGACGAGCATGCCTTAATAGCCCATTTAGCTGTAGAGGAAACCGAAACAGCCATGGAACAACGGATGCGTAATCGCCTGATGCTGGCAACGGCGCCGGAGCAGCGCGTAGTGCCCATACGCCGCCGTAGCGGCTGGAAGGTGGCAGCGGCAGTCATATTGCTGGTAACGGCAGGCAGCAGCTTCTATGTGTGGCAGTCGGGTAAGAAACAGGTGGTCGCAGATAAACCGGCGATTATTATGCCCGGAGGCGATAAAGCCACGCTCACGCTGGCAGATGGAACGGTGGTAAACCTGGACAGCGCCGGCACGGGAGTACTCACTGTACAAGGGAATAGTAAAGTAGAGAAAACCACGCACGGACAAATCGTATATAAAAACGAGGAAGCCGAGGCATCTGCGGTAACTTATAACGTATTGCGCACGCCCCGCGGCGGACAGTATAAAATCACCCTGCCGGATGGAACGGATGTATGGCTGAACGCTGCCTCCTCTATCAGCTATCCTACGGCGTTTGCGGGAAAGGAGCGGACGGTGACGATCACAGGAGAGGCCTATTTTGAAGTGGCCAGCGATGTGGAACGGCCTTTTACGGTGAAAGTCAATAACATGGAAGTAATGGTGCTGGGCACGCATTTTAATATCAATGCCTATGAAGATGAAAGCACCATCAATACCACCCTGCTGGAAGGGGCGGTGCTGGTAAAAACAAGCAGCGCTATGCGCCACCTGAACCCGGGGCAGCAGGCAAAAGCCACACCCGGCGGCGACGGGATCATAAAAGTGGGCAGGGTAGATGTGAACAGCGCCATCGCCTGGAAGAATGGGTATTTCTCTTTTGAGGAGGCAGATATCCCTACCGTCATGCGTCAGTTGTCCAGGTGGTATAATATAGAAGTAAAATACAGCGATAAAATACCGGGAGAAACATTTACCGGGGAAATAGGGAGAAGTCTTACACAGGAACAATTGTTAAAAGTATTGTCACAGGCAAAAATTAACTTTAAAGTAGAGGAGGGAAGACGGATCATTATTTATCCATAAGCTAAATCAATAACCAACCATAGCTGATACCACCAACGTCAGCGAAACAACCAATGTTGCCAGGCTTGCTAACGTCTGCACAGATAGCTATCCAGTAATATCATGTTATGAATTGATGAGGTCCACCGGACGCGGAGGTCTTATGTTCATCCATAAAAAAAACCTGGTGTCAAGATTGGCGTCCGCACCAGGTTTTGATCAATGGTTAACCCGTTTCAGGAAAGCTTTTCACTGCCTGCAAAGGCGGATGAGAAACATTTTGTCAACCAAAAACCAATCTAAGGTATGAAAATTAATGTTGTTCGCAACCCGCATGGGTTTTCCATGTCATTGGTTCGTTCACTTGATAACGGAAGGTCCCCTCAACCAGGGACCAATTATGTCACCAAAATCTGGCGAGTAATGAGAATGACCGCAGTTTTATTAACGGTACTGGCTTTACACGTTTGTGCCAGTGGAGTTTCACAAACGGTCACGGTGTCCTGCAAGGATATGCCGCTGCAGCAGCTGTTCAGCGTCATCAAACAACAAACCGGGTATGTGTTTTTTTACCGGAGTAAAGATCTGTCAGATGTGAGTCCTGTTTCGGCAGAGATCCGGGAAGTGCCGCTAAAGGCAGCACTGGGAAAACTGCTGAAGGATAAGCCGTTAACCTTCGATATAGAAGGCAACACCATCGTTATTTCCCGGAAGGTAACCCCTCCGGCGAACGACGACGCGCTTCCCCCGGAAGATGTGCGCGGCAAAATAGTGGACACCAAAGGCAATCCCATACCCGGCGTATCGGTGCGGGTAAAAGGCAGCAACGCCGCCGCTATCACTGACCAAACGGGGTTCTTTATCCTGCATAATACAGATGCCCGCGCGGTGCTGCTGATTTCATGCGTTGGCTTTGAATCCAAAACGCTCAGCATGGGTGGTAAATTCACTGTGGAGGTGGAACTGAAAGCAAAAGTGGATGATCTGAACCAATACGTGGTAGTAGGCTACGGCAGCACTAAAAGAAAAGACCTCACCGGCTCGGTGGCCTCGGTAAATGTAGACGAAGTAAAGAATGTTTCCTTCGTGAGTATCGACCAGGCGCTGGCCGGTAAAGCAGCGGGTGTGCAGGTTACACAATCCGACGGCTCCCCCGGCGGCGTAGCCAAGATCCGCATCCGCGGTGGTACCTCCCTGCTCGGCGGCAACGATCCCCTCTACATCATCGATGGCGTACAGGTAACCATCCAGAACAGGTATATCCAGAACCAGGCAGAAGTGGTAAACCCAATTGAAAGAGCCGGCAGCGATGATCCTAATAATACCGTGAGCGGTTCTTTCTCCCGCGGACTGAATAGCCTCGCCGGGTTAAATATCAATGATATTGAAAGCATCGATATTTTGAAAGATGCATCCGCCACGGCTATTTATGGTTCCAAAGCAGCCAACGGCGTGATCATCATCAACACCAAAAAAGGTAAGCTGAACCAGAAACCAGTGCTGGAAGCCAATTACTATGCAGGCGTCAGCACACCTATCAAAGAAAAACTGCTCAACGCAACGGATTATCTCTCGCTGCTAACAGAAGCCGCTGTAAACCTGAATACCGCCCGCGCAGCCGCAGGTCAGGCATCCAGCACCAAGGCAGATAATATTATTAAAAATCCTTCAAGTCTTGGTACGGCTAACACCGACTGGCTCGGCCTCGTACTCCGTAACGCAACCTCGCAGAATGCCGATATCTCTGTACGTGGCGGCGGCTCAGGCTCCCGTTACTATACTTCCCTGGGTTATAACAAACAACAGGGCGTGGTGCTTGGAACAGATTTCTCCCGTATCTCCGGTAAAATTAGTCTGGATAATGAAATCACCAGCCGGTTCCGGATCATCACCAACCTCGATTACGGATTCACAAAAAACAATATCACCAATGGTATTTATCCGGCCGCATTCTTTGCGCCGCCTACCTTGCCAGAACGTAATCCCGACGGCAGCTATTACCGGTTCCTGGGCTCGCAGATAGGCGGGTTGGACTACCAGGGTTATCAAAACCCGATGATCCTCCTCGACGGTATCAACGAAGGAAAAACGTCCTCCCTCCTGGGATCACTTTCCGGCGATTATGATGTGCTGAAAGATCTGAAATTCAGGTCTACTGTTTCTGTTAACTACAACAACTACCACCAGCTGAACTATGTGTCCAGTTCGGCGGTTATCGCTTCCCCCAGCGGGGCAGACGACTCCAATGGCGGCGTCGGCTCGCAGTCGCAAACAGAAGATGTAAACCTCTTCTTCGAAAATACCCTTACCTGGGACAAACAGTTTAATGAAAACAACCGGTTAAATCTCCTTGGCGGTACCTCCTGGCAGAAATACCGCTATAACTCCTTTTCCGCCAGCGGTCAGGGCTTCCCGGATGATAAATACCTGAACAACCTTTCCTCCGCTGCCATTACTTTACCTGCCACCGGTGTTTCCGGGCAGAACTCCCTGCTGAGTTTCTACATGCGCGCTAACTATGCCTGGAGAGAAAGATACCTGTTCACCTTCACCGGCCGGTCAGATGCGTCCTCCAAATTCCCGAAAGATAACCGCGTAGGTTATTTCCCTTCCGGCGGTGTGGCATGGCGTATTTCTGAAGAGCCCTTCATGAAAAAAGTAACCTGGGTAAATGAACTGAAACTGAGAGCCAGCGGCGGTTATACCGGTACACAAAACTTTGGCGATAACCTTTATTATACTTTGTATACGCCCGGTTCTTACGGTGGTGTGAATGCACTCGTTCCTACCCAGCTCGGGAATGAAAAAATTAAATGGGAATCTACCCTGCAGAAGGATCTGGGTCTCGACTTTGAACTGTTCGGCTCCCGCCTGCGCGGTGTGATCGGTTATTATGAAAAAAATACCACGGGCCTGTTAATGGCTACACAACTGGCCCCCAGCTCATCTTATGGGAGTGTGATCTCCAACTTTGCCACTATCAATAACAAAGGACTGGAACTGGACCTGCGCACGGACTTCATCAAAAGCAAACAATTCCAGTGGACAGGCGCGCTTAATATTTCCAGGAACAGAAGTAAAGTAACCGACATCAATGACGATTTCACCAATGCGGGTGAAGTCAGCTCCTATATCCAGGGGAACAGCATCGTACGGAAAGGAGAACCACTCGGTCTCTTCTATGGCTATAAAATGAAAGGTATTATACAAAACCAAAAACAACTGGACGATTACAAGAAAGAATTCACCTTAGCACGGTACATGGCTCCCTACCTCGGCATCGGTGATCCGATGTATGAAATAGGTGACAATGGGTTTTACAAAAGCGATGTGATAGGAAAGTCGCAGCCGGACTTCTTTGGCGGCTTCACCAACACGTTTACCTTTAAAAATTTTAGTCTTATCACCTTACTGACGTTCTCCTACGGCGGAGACCTGCTTTATCTCGCAGATATCCAGAATAAATCTTTCGATAGCTATGCCAACAGGGGAGTATCTATAAAAGATCGCTGGACACCCGAAAATCCAAATAGCAACAGGCCCCGCCTGCTGCTCGGGGAAAATGTGAGCAACACTGCCAGCGACGATGTGTACAATGGTTCCTATATCAAATTAAAATCCATTACGCTTACCTACCAGCTGCCGGCAAGAGTAGCTTCCTCGCTGCATATCAGGGACGCTTCCATGTACGCATCTGCTACCAACCTGTTTACGATCACCAACTACCCTGGCCCCGATCCGGAAGTAAGCAACAATCCTTACAGCCTTATCAACGGCAGCTCGGATGTAAGCACCTTTCCCACTACAAAGCAGTTTAACATCGGTCTTCGTTTTGGATTTTAAAACAACAAAAAAGATTTTATGAAAAGGATCATATATACTTTGCTCGGCACCCTATTAATAGCAGGAACTTCCTGCAAAAAGGAGCTGGGAAAATTACCGGAAAATGCAAAGGTAGATGGTAATACCATCATCGACCAGCGCACTTCTGAAATCGCCCTCAATGGTGTTTACTATCGCTTTGCCAACGTGGATGCCACTAATAATGTAACGGATTGGTTTGAACACGAAGTGCCCCCCGCCGTATTTGCCGGTTATATGGGATATGGTTATGGCGAAGATGGAGCAGAACTCAATGACTACACCAATTCCTTTTTCAGCGGCATATACTGGACTTCTGCCTATCAGTTGGTAAATGCTGCCAACGGCGTTATAAAAGGCGTTTCCCTGCTGGAGGACAAAGCGTTTACCAACAACCGTAAAAAGGAAGTATTGGCAGAAGCACGGTTCCTGCGGGCTTACGGCCATTTTAAAGTGCTCAGCTACTTCGGCCAGTGGTTCGATCTCAGCAGTCCGTATGGCGCATTGCTGCGCGATGAATTTGTAACAGTGGGCGCTACGGCAAAAGCACGCAGCTCGGTGAAAGACAGCTACACCGCTATCCTTGCTGACATTGACGATGCCATTGCCAATGCGCCGGCACAAAATAAAGCGTTCTACGCTACCCGCTGGGCTGCCATGGCGCTGAAAATGAGGGTGCTTATGAGCCACGGCCAGCCGGCCGATTACCCGGTGGTAATAGCCCTGGCAGACAGTATTATCCTCAATAGCCAGTATACGCTGGAGCCGCAGATGAAAGACATCTTTTACACAAAAGGCCTCGCCAGCCCGGAAGTTATACTCGGTGTTAAATCACAGCAAAACCAGGAAAGCTATTACTATGTGCTCAGCCGCCAGTACTGGCCCGGTGCATCTTCCCTGTATGTAGCCAAAACAGCGCTGAAAACATTGCTGGCGAATGATCCCCGCGGCGCCTGGATGATAGGTTCCGCCAATGATTATTCGGATGGCACCTTTTACTTCCTGAAATATATCAAAGAGGGAAATACGCCCACACCTTTAACAGAAACCGCCTATGCCATCCGTTTAACAGAAGTATACCTGCTGAAAGCGGAAGCTATTGTACGTTCCGGCGGCAGCCTCGCTGCGGCCCGCACTATCCTGAAAAACATCATGGGCCATGCGGGTGTAACAGATTTTTCGGCAGTAGATAATGCCGGAAGCGTTAATGAAATGCTCAAACAACTGTACCTGGAAACGGTCCGCAACCTGGTAGGAGAAGACGGACAGGAGTGGATGTCGCTGCTGCGCCTTCCATCTTCGCTGGTACAGGAACTGCGGCCCACCGCAAATGATAAGGTGAAATATATCATGCCCATCCCGCACACCGAATTTCTGAACAACCCGACCATCGGCGAGCAAAACCCGGGCTATCAACAATAATAACTTTTAAATATTCAGTATGAAGATCCACACACCCACTATGTTTGCCATGCTGCTGCTGGCCGCCGCCTGCAGCCAGCCTAAAGCCCCCTCCGCCAGTATCACGGCGGAGCTGCGCGGATTGAAGGACTCCGTTGTTTTCATCTCCATACCGGTAGCCGATTCTGCTAAAACAGACACGGTGCCGGTAAAGGATGGCCGCTTCACCTGGACCGGCAACATCACCGAGCCCCAAAAAATATATATCGGTACCTCCACACGCTACCTGGAATTGTTCGTGGAAAATGCCGCTATACAGGTGAACGGAAATATGGATTCAACGGACCAGATAAAGATCACCGGCTCCGCCACGCAGGACGCTTACGAAGCGTATAAAAAATCGATCTCCGATATCACCAGCCAGGAAGATACCCTTTACTCAAAGTACGATGAAGTAAAAGGTAACGATACCGCCAAAGCGGCTTTGGAAGCGAACCTCGAATCCCTGCGTAATCAGCGGAGGGCCCGCGCCAAAGCCTATATTAAAGCACATCCTGAAAGCGCCGTAAGCCTGAACATGGTGGCAGATATGGCCGTGATGGGAGAATATGCACCGGTAGACAGTATGTTCCGTATACTCACGCCGGCGGCACAACAAACCGCTACCGGCGTACGATTGGCCAAACGCCTCGCTGTGCTGAAAAAGAGTGCGATCGGTGAGCCGATGATAGATTTTACACAGGGAGATGTAGATGGTAAACCCGTTCGCTTATCCGATTTCAAAGGCAAATATGTACTGCTCGATTTCTGGGCCAGCTGGTGCGGTCCTTGCCGCGCTGAAAACCCCAACGTGCTGAAGGCTTACAACACATTCAAAGATAAAAACTTCACCGTGCTCGGCGTATCGCTCGATGATAAAGCCGATAAATGGAAAGAAGCGATTAAACAGGATGGCATGCCCTGGATGCAGGTGTCGGACCTGAAAGGCTTCCGCAATGAAGTAGCGCAGGAATACGGTATCCAGGCGATCCCGTCTTCTTTCCTGATAGATCCGCAAGGCATCATCATCGCCAAAGAATTAAGAGGTACTGCACTGCATACAAAGCTGACTGAAATATTAAAGTAAAAACTACGCAGGTATGAAAAAAATAACCGCATTGCTGGCTGCTGCATTCATTACGGCAGCAGCCTACGCACAGCAAAACACCACCATCACGGCTACCATCAAAGATCTGCCGGCTGGTCAGTGGGTGTACTGGCGCTCACAGGGCAACGATGACCGCCGCGACTCCGTGCAAACCACTGCCGGCGGGTTTACCATCAAAACAAACATCGCCCCCGGGGAAGCAGATTTCTATATTATCCAGATCGGGAAAAAAGTATGGAGACAATAACATGATCTTTTACTACCTCGATAAAGGAAACGTCGCCATAAAAGGAGATGGACCTATGTTTAAGAATGCCACTTTCTCAGGTCCGCAATACATAAAAGATTACAACGAATATACGGCCCTGCTGAAACAGGCGCCCGGGTTGCAAGGACAGGCAGCCCTCTATGAACAGGCGAATAAATTATACGCCGCAAAGGACTCCGCCGGCCTGGCAGCCCTCGAACCTAAAATGAAACGTATGCAGGAAGAACGTGACAGCCTCACCAAACAATGGATCCTGCAACATCCGAAATCCGGTATCAGCGCATCGTTGCTGTCGCACCTGAACGACGTGCCGCTGGATGAAAAAGAAAGTATCTTTAATAAATTGTCTGCCGCTGCGAAAGAAAACGGCCCGGCAAAACGACTGGCGCACAGCATACGTGTAAATAAACTCACCTGCATCGGCAGCATGGCGCCGGACTTCACGCAGAATGACACTTTAGGCAAACCCGTTTCCCTAAAGGATTTCCGCGGTAAGTATGTACTCATCGATTTCTGGGCCAGCTGGTGTCATCCTTGCCGGGAAGAAAATCCGAATGTAGTGGCCGCCTTCCAAAAGTATAGCAGCAAAAACTTCACGGTACTCGGCATATCGCTGGATCAGCCCACCGGCAAAGAGAAGTGGCTTAACGCTATTCACCAGGACAACCTCACCTGGACGCATGTGTCTGACCTGAAATTCTGGAACAACGCCATCGCCCAACAGTATGATATCCGCAGCATTCCGGCTAACCTCCTGGTTGATCCTTCCGGTAAAATTATCGCCAAAGATCTGCATGGGGATGAGCTGGAAAAGAAACTGGCGGAAGTATTATAATCATCTCAAAAAAACAGCAGCATGAAATACAGTCTCATTGCGCTTCCTTTTATTGCCCTGCAATTTGGGGCACAGGCGCAGGAAAAGTTACCATTTACCCTTGCGGGAGATATTAAAGGTCTTCCCAATCGCTACGTGTACCTCGCCTATGCGGAAAGCGGCAAGGAATACCGGACCGACAGCGTATTGTCGAAAAACGGGCAGTTTACCTTCAGCGGTAAACTGGTACAGCCGGTAGAAGGCCGTATCTACGTGGATAAAAAGACTGCCATGTACGGAGAAGGAGACATGGCCTCTTTTTTCATGGAGGCAGCGCCCATGAAATTAAAGTCTTCCACCGGGCGCCTGAAGGACGCGAAACTCACGGGTTCCAAAGCCCAGCTGGACCAGGACCAGCTTGATGCGGCCCGCGCACCTATCATGAAAAAGCTCCAGCCACTGTCTGATGCTTTTAATAAGCTGAATAAAGAATACATTACTGCCATCAAAGCAAAGAAATCCGAAGCTGCGCTGGAGGCCTACAAAACAAAGCTGGACAAAATAAAAGACCAGATGGAGCCCTATTACGAGGAAATGGAGAAAACGGATAAAGCCTTCTTTACTGAGCATCCCAACTCCTACGTATCTGCACAGCTGCTTCGTTTTCGTATAGGCAATATGCCTTTGCAGGAAGGAGAGGCCTTTTATGCAAAGATGTCGCCTGAGATGCAGCAAAGCGCCAGCGGCCTTGAAATCAAACAGGAACTGGACGCCCTGCGCGCCGGCTCTCCGGGCAGTCCTGCTCATGATTTCACCAAAACCGATATCGAAGGCAAAACCATTAGTCTTGCTGATTTCAAAGGCAAATACGTGATGCTCGACTTCTGGGCCAGCTGGTGTGGACCCTGCCGCAAAGGCAATCCGCACCTGAAGGAGCTATACGGTAAATACAGCAGCAAAGGCTTCGAAATCATCGGTGTTTCCGACGACGACTCCAAGCCTGAAGCATGGAAAAAAGCCGTTAACGAAGATGGCATCGGCATCTGGCGGCATGTACTCCGCGGCCTGGATTGGAGCAAGCGGGAAAAGAACCTGCCCAACCCCGAAGATTTGAGCGACTACTACGGCATCCATTCCCTCCCCACCAAAATCCTGATAGACCCCAATGGTGTGATCATTGGCCGCTACGGTGGCGGCGGTGAGGATGACGAGGCGATGAATAAGAAGCTGGCGGAGCTTTTCGGCGCGTAGATACGCGGATTTTGTCTTTCTCGCTGATTACGCTGATTTTACTGATTTGGGGGATTTGATCACTTTGGATTTTAAATGATTCGGGGAGATGTAAGCGGATGTTGTTTTTTTGAAGGAGAAGATGGGGTATTTAAAGATGATGTGAAGAGGAGATAGGTTATGCTTTGTACTGGCTTTGGACATGCCTTGGACTTACTTTGCATCTGCCTTTAATGTGCTTTGAACCTGGCTTTGATGTGGAGGTGACGTGGACTTGATCGGTAATGTATTGTGTATCAATGCGCTATAGCAGGTTTTGAAATATTCTTTAGACGCATCCTTCGGAGAAGTAAACTGGTTATCAATACCTTACAGATATTATAAAGATAAGCAAGATCCGCTAAAATTCAAAAAAATCAGCCTAATCAGCGTAATCAGTGAGAAAGACAAAATCCGCTTACATCTCCCCGAATCATTTAAAATCCAAAGTGATCAAATCCCCCAAATCAATAAAATCAGCGTAATCCTGAGCCAAGACAAAATCCGCGGCAAAACTTCAAATTTGCTATAAATTTACTACGCACTTTGCATCCAGGTGTGTTTATATGAAAGTATTGATTGTAGAAGATAACAAGGAACTGGCCAGCGGTATTTCCGATTACCTCAACGGGGAAAAGTATATCAGCGAACTGGCTTATGATGTGGAAACGGCCCGGGAAAAGCTTTCTCTTTTCACTTACGACTGTATACTGCTGGATATCATGCTGCCTGACGGTAATGGGATGGAATTGCTCAATTTCATCCGGCAGGAGAATATCAGCAGCGGGGTGTTGATCATTTCCGCGAAAGATGCCCTCGACGATAAGGTGAACGGCCTCGAACGGGGTGCGGATGATTATGTAACCAAGCCTTTTCACTTGCCGGAGCTGCATGCCCGCCTGAGAGCTATTTACCGCCGGAAGAAGCTGGATGGCAATAACCTCGTTGTTTTCAACGAAATAGAGCTGAATACCGACACCATGGAAGCCCTGATCAATAACTCCCTCCTGGACGTAACACGCAAGGAATTCGACCTGTTGTTGTATTTTGTGGTCAATAAGAACCGTGTACTGTCACGACAGGCTATCGCCGCTCACCTCTGGGGTGATTACACCGATAACCTGGCTAACTTCGACTTCGTTTACCAGCATGTGAAAAATCTGAGAAAGAAGATCAGCGCCGCAGAAGGAGTAGACTATATAGAAACGGTTTATGGATTAGGGTACAAGTTTAATACATCCAAAACATGAAGCTGCTTAATAAAATAACACTCTGGTTTATAGGGATCGTGTTCCTGGTAACGCCTGTTACCATGGTGATTTCGCGTAATAATATCAAAAGGCACCTCGATGACGCGGAAGTAGCGCGTATGACCGCCGTCAACGACCGGGTGGCCCAGCAGATGATGGCAGGAGAAAAGCCCGACCGCTATACCCATGGCAGGCCCATTGCCATTACCACCGTGGCGGGTCCGCTGCCGGAGAAGAAGGTAATTGTAACAAAAGATAATTTTGTAGCAGAAGATCTTGGAAAGAAAGAATGCCGCATCACGGTAGATTCCTGGTATAAAATCGGGGATCAGCAATATAAAATATCGTCCTATAATTATGTGATCAAATCGGAAGAAATATTCCGGGGTATGCTCAGCACCGTAGTATGGAAAATGCTGTTGATGATCTTTGCGGTATCTGTTACCGCAAGGTTGCTTTCCGGTAAGATCTTTTCCCCGCTGCGCCGCACCATGAAGGCGATTCACAGCTTCGACCTGAAACAAAAGAATAAACTGCAGCTGGCGGAAACCAGCACCACCGAATTTAAAGAGCTGAATGTATTCCTCAGCAAGATGACCGATAAAGCAATGGAAGATTACGCTGCCGTAAAAGAGTTCAGCGAAAATGCTTCGCATGAATTACAAACGCCGCTGGCCGTGATCCGCAGTAAGATAGAACTGTTGTCCGAAACCAACATCGATAGCGTGCAGGCCGCACTGCTTGGGGATATGCAGAATGCCATTGAGAAACTGTCACATATTAACCGCTCCCTCATTTTGCTCACCAAGCTGGAAAACCAGGAGTTTAAAGTAACGGAGAGCCTCAAGTTTTGCCGCGTGGTGAAAGATGTGATTGCTACTTATGAAGACTGGATCACTATGCGTGAAATCGCCATCACCACTAATCTTGATAAAAACATTCCGCTTAATATTCACCCGGCCCTTGCTGAAATGCTTATCAGTAACCTGCTGAGCAATGCCATCCGGCATAACCGCGACGGCGGACAAATAAAAATGGTGCTCACTCACCGTGAGTTAAGCATCAGCAATACCGGCATACCGCCGCAAATCCCCACGTGTGAACTGTTCCAGCGGTTTAAGAAAAGTAACCAAAGCAACGACAGCATCGGGCTCGGACTGGCCATCGTAAAGCAAATCTGCGAGGTGAATGGCTATGATGTGGATTATAATTACAGCGACGGATGGCATAAAATACAGGTGTGTTTTTACAAAAAACAGACAGTAAACAGTGATGCCTTGCCTGTAGCGGCCGCAGTAGCCGTTTAAGTGTCCATCTCACAAAAAAAATCCGTATTTCCCTTTTCCTTCAAGTTTACTTCAAAATGATACAGAAATTTTGCAGTTGAATATCCTTCAGGATATTTCAACCGTAAAATCTATTTATTCATGTGGAGTAAGAAATATTTGCTGTTGGCGCTTGTATCCCTGTTTTCAGGCTACCATTTATATGCACAACAGGCATTTACCTTAAAGCAGGCTATCGACACGGCTATTGCCAACTATGGAACGATCCGTGCCAAAGCCAGCTACACCGCAGCTTCCAGGGAACAGGTGTCCCAGGCACGCCGCGATTACCTGCCTAATTTTAATGTGGCAGCACAACAGGACTATGGTACCGTAAACGGCCAGAACGGCCCGCTGTACGGCTTCGGAGGCTTAGCAGTGGCTTCCTCCGGCTTACCACTCGATCATCAGAACTGGAACGCCTCCTTCGGCGCATTATATCTTACTAATATCAACTGGGATTTCTTTGCTTTCGGCAGGGCAAAGGAAAAAGTTAAAACAGCATTAGCGGCCGCCGCTCAGAACGATAAAGACTGGCAACAGGAGATTTTTAAGCACAAAATAAAAGTGGCGGCCACTTATTTAAACCTTGTAGCAGCGCAGCAATTAACCCGCTCTTACCAGGAAAACCTGGAACGTGCAGATACCATCAGGAGGGTAGTGGTTACCCGCGTGAAAAACGGGCTGATAGCGGGTGTTGATTCCTCCCAGGCCAACGCGGAATACTCCAATGCAAAAATTGCGCTTACCAAAGCGAGGGATTTTGAACAAACACAAAGCAATGAACTGGCACAGCTGCTGGGCATCACGCCGCGGCAATTTATACTGGACACTTCTTATGTAGCCCGCATCCCGGCGCTGCCGCAGCAAACATTTTCCCCGGAAAACCACCCGCTGCTACAGTGGTATAAGAGCAGGATCGCTGTTAGCGATGAACAGGCAAAATATGCTAAAACCTTTTATTACCCGGCGTTTACGCTGGTGGGCGTATTGCAGACAAGAGGTTCGGGCTTCGGCTATGGTTATGCTACCGATCAAACAGACTTCACCCATAGCTACTGGGATGGCATTAAGCCTACCCGTACCAACTACCTGCTGGGCGTGGGCGTAACCTGGAATATTACGCAACCCTTCCGCATTTCGCGGCAGGTGAAGTCGCAACAGCTCATCAGCCAGGGATTACAGGAAGAATACAACCTGGCGGATCAGCAGATCCGCGCACAGCTGGACCTCTCTGATATCAAAATCAAAAATGCTTTAGATAATTACCTGGAATCGCCTGTACAGGTGAAAGCCGCTTCAGATGCCTATCTCCAGAAATCAGTATTGTATAAAAACGGACTGACCAACCTGGTAGATGTAACACAGGCGCTGTATGCACTCATCAGGGCGGAAACAGACAAGGATATTGCATATAGTAACGTATGGCAGGCACTATTGCTGAAAGCCGCCGCAGTAGGTGATTTCAGCATCTTTGAAAATTAGCTTTTCGTTAAACGGACGCCATTGATGGCTTTATTTATCAACACTTCATTACCATGAACTTAATCAGTTTCGCATTAAAAAAACCTATTACCATCCTGGTACTAGTTGCCGGCCTGTTCTTCTTCGGGATTAAAGCAGTCAATACGATTAAGATTGACATCTTCCCGAAGCTGGACATGCCGGTAATTTATGTGTCGCATCCTTTTGGGGGATATACTCCCAAACAAATGGAATCCTTCTTTGCTAAACAATACATCAATATATTCCTGTTTGTAAATGGCGTTAAAAGTATAGAAACAAAAAATATCCAGGGTCTTACGCTGATGAAGATCAACTTTTACCCTGGTACCAACATGGCGCAGGCAGCTGCGGAAGTGAGTGCCTTTTCCAACAGGATACAGGCCATTTTCCCACCTGGTTCCAACCCGCCGTTTATTATCCGTTTCGATGCCTCCACCTTGCCGGTAGGCCAGCTGGTATTGAGCAGTAATAAACGCAGTAATAACGAATTGCTGGATATGGCAAACGTGTATGTGCGTTCTTCCTTTACTTCCATTCCTGGCCTGATAGGTTCCACTCCATTCGGCGGTAATATGCGTACCGTGGTGATCAAGGCCGATCCTGAGCTGCTCCGTCAGCATAATATGACACCGGATCAACTGGTGGAAGCCATGCGGCTTAATAACCAAACGGCTCCTTCCGGTAACGTGCGTATCGGGAATAATAATTACATCACACCGGCTAATACCACGATCCGTAACGTAAAAGATTTTGAAAACATTCCCTTATTTAAGGGAGATGTACAAAATCTTTACCTGAGAGATGTAGCTACGGTAGAAGACGGGGCGGATGTTACCGCAGGTTATGCGCTGGTAAACGGCCGTCGCTCGGTATACCTGAGCATCGCCAAAGGCGCTGATGCCTCTACCTGGGAAGTAGTGCAGAACCTGAAAAAATCATTGCCGAAGATGCAGGCGCAGCTGCCGGAAGATGTGAAGCTGAGCTATGAATTTGACCAGTCGACCTACGTGATCAACTCCGTAAAAAGTTTGCTCACGGAAGGCACCATCGGCGCGATCCTTACGGGCTTAATGGTGTTATTATTCCTGGGTGATCCGCGCGGGGCGATGATTGTGATCCTTACCATTCCTACCTCCATTATTTCAGCTGTGCTTTTCCTGAGCCTGTTCGGGCAAACCATCAATATCATGACGCTGAGCGGATTGGCGCTGGCCATTGGTATCCTGGTAGATGAAAGTACGGTGACCATAGAAAATATACACCAGCACCTGGATATGGGAAAACCCAAAGCGCTGGCTATCTGGGATGCCTGCCAGGAGATTGCTTTCCCGAAATTGCTGATCCTGTTTTGTATCCTTGCGGTATTTGCGCCGGCCTTTACCATGGGCGGTATCCCGGGATCACTGTTCCTGCCGCTGGCTTTGGCTATAGGATTCAGCATGATCATCTCTTATTTCCTGGCACAAACATTTGTGCCTATCATGGCTAACTGGGTGATGAAAGTAAAGCATCATAAGAAAGCAGATGGCGGCGAGATGACAGATGCAGAAGAATTTGCGGCTGCTGGTCTTTCCGGTGAAAAAGATACCTGGGAACAAAAGAAAGTATTGATAGAGCGCGGCGACTTTAACGGCAATGGTAAGCTTAGTCGCTTCGAACGCCTGAGAAACCGCTACCTGCGCTTTATCAAAAGGATGATGCCTTACCGGAAGCCTATTGTGATTGGCTACCTGGTGGTGGTTTGTGGCATCGTTGTATTGCTGCTTGCCAACATTGGCCGTGATGTACTGCCAAAGGTGAATGGCAGCCAGTTCCAGGTGAGGATGAGAGTGCCGGATGGTACCCGTATTGAACGCACGGAACAGCAAACCATCAAATTGCTGGATGGTATTAACCAGATTGTGGGAAAGGAAAATGTGTCCATTACTTCCGCCTACATAGGTATGCACCCGCAGTTGTTTTCCACGGCGCCTATCTTCCTGTGGATGGCGGGCCCGCATGAAGCCGTATTGCAGGTGTCGCTCAGCGAACATTATCATACTAACCTGGATGAGTTAAAGGATAAGATCAGGGAGAAGGCAAAGGTGATTGATCCAACGATAAAACTTTCTTTTGAGCCGATAGAGTTAACGGATAAGATCCTTAGCCAGGGGTCGCCCACGCCGGTGGAAGTGCGGTTTGCGGGCCGCGACCGGAAACTGAGCGAGCAATATGCGCAGAAGCTGATTACTGAATTAAATAAGCTGCCTTATCTCCGCGATGTACAGTTAGGGCAGTCCATTAAATATCCGGCTATCAACGTAAATATAGACCGTATCCGGGCTGCACAGCTGGGAGTAGATATGAACGATATATCCCGTTCCCTGGTGGCTTCTACTTCTTCTTCCAGGTTAACGGAAAAGAATATATGGGTAGATGAAAAAGCCGGTTTAAGTTATAACGTACAGGTGCAGGTGCCGGAAAGTAAGATGAACAGCAAAGAACAGATTGGTGAAATTCCGTTGCTGAGGAATAATTCCCGTCCGTTGCTGAGTGATGTGGCTACTATGTCGGTAGATACCACTTACGGCGAGGTAGATAACCTCGGCGCCATGCCCACACTAACGGTAACGGCTAACCTGAATAATACCGATCTGGGTACGGCAGCAGTGGATGTAAAGAAAGCGATTGCCGGACTGGGTACGCTGCCGCGCGGACTGAATGTAGACCTGATTGGGTTAAGCAATACGCTCACGGACACGCTGGATAGTTTGCAGAGTGGTTTGCTGGTGGCGATTGTGGTGATTTTCCTGATGCTGGCGGCCAACTTCCAGTCGTTCAAAGTATCTGCCGTAGTATTGGCTACTGTGCCGGCAGTGTTGCTGGGATCCCTGGTGTTGCTGATGTTATGCCGTTCTACGCTGAACCTGCAATCTTACATGGGTATGATCATGTCGGTGGGAGTATCTATTTCCAACGCCGTATTGCTGATCACGAATGCAGAGCAGCTGCGGAAGCATAACGGCGATGCGCTGTTATCTGCTACAGAAGCGGCTGCATTGCGCTTACGGCCTATCTTAATGACAGCCCTCGCGATGGTGGTAGGTATGATTCCTATGGCCAGCGGTTTGGGTGAAGCCGGCGATCAGTCGTCCCCATTGGGAAGGGCGGTAGTAGGCGGACTGATAGCGTCCACCTTTGCGGCACTGTTTATTTTGCCCCTGGCGTTTGCATGGGGACAAGGTAAAGCAGGTACACAGAGCGTATCACTGCATCCAAGAGATGAAGAAAGTATTCACTATATCCCATCAGACGAAAAAGCCCTGACCATTATCTAATTCTAATAAAATATACTATATGAACAGCGGTTTCCGTATTACATTTCCTTTATTGTCAGCGATGGTGATCATCGCAGGACTGTACAGTTGCAGTACCTCCGGCGCCAAAGAGGGAAAAGACACATCCGCCATTGCAGCAGCGCCCACTGTTGAAGTTTTCTCCCTGACACAGGGCAGCTTGTCTTCTTCTATACAAATTCCCGGAGAGCTGATTGCTTTCCAGCAGGTAGATCTTTATGCCAAAGTGAGCAGTTTTATTAAAAAGATGAGCGTGGATGTGGGCAGTGAAGTATCTGCCGGTCAGTTGCTGGCCACCATGGAAGCCCCGGAAATCAATTCGCAGCTCTCCGGCGCTGAGTCCAGGTTAAAGTCGCAGGAAGCGATCTATTTGTCCAGCAAAGCCACCTACGACCGCCTGCTGGAAACCAGCAAAACCCCGGGTACCGTGTCACAGAATGACCTGGACCTGGCCTTTGCCCGGCAGAAATCCGACCTGGCCCAGCTCGATGCTGCCAAAGCCGCGCACCGCGAAGTAGGGGATAACCGCAACTACCTCGAGATCCGTGCGCCTTTCAGCGGGGTGATCACTGCGCGTAACGTAAGCGCCGGCGCCTATGTAGGACCTTCCGGAAAAGGTTCTGAAATGCCCATCTTCACCTTACAGGAACAAAAGAAACTCAGATTAGTGGTAAGCGTGCCGGAAGCCTATACCAGTTATCTCACCAACCAGAGCGAAGTGGCTTTTAAAGTACGATCCCTGAACAATAAGGAATTTAAAGGAAAAGTGATCCGCCTCGCCGGTGCGCTGGACCGCAAACTCCGTTCCCAGCATATTGAAATTGACGTAGCCAATAATGATAAAACGTTATTGCCCGGTATGGTGGCAGAAGTAGCCATTCCACTCACCGGTAATGCCAACAATTTCCTGGTGCCTTCCTCTGCCGTCCTCAATTCCACCACCGGTGTATACGTGGTGAAAATACAGGATAAAAAGACGAAATGGGTACCGGTAACTACCGGTCGCAGTGAAAACGGTAAAACCGAAGTGTTTGGAGAGCTGAACGCCGGCGATACCCTGGTGGCTACCGCCACAGAAGAAGTAAGGAACGATGCACCCGCCCCTAATGTAAAAGTTAAGTAGATAGATAGTGGATGAAAGAGAAAAGTCATTCCCGCAAGGGAGTGGCTTTTTTTTGCGCGTATTTTGTCTTGAGCGCTGATTACGCTGATTATGTTGATTTCTTTGATTGATCATTTTTGATTTTAAAAGATTCTGGGAGATACAAGCGGATATTTTCGCTTATATCTCCCAGAATCTTTTAAAATCAAAAAGTGATCAAATCAGCGTAATCAGTGTAATAAGTTTAATCCTGAGAAAGACAACCTCCGCTGAATTTTTCCCGATTGCGTAAATCAAATTCCGTATCCGTCTGCCTCAGCATATCACATGCCCCGAACTTTGCGCCAGCAAATTTTACGGAACCAGACAATGGAGAAAGCTATGATAAGGGAATTTTTAAAGAGAACAGCATGGTGTTTACTGTTCCTGACAACAATTGTATCCGGCACTTTATCCGCCGAGGAAATAGACAACGGCGGCAGTATCAAAGGACTCATCACCACATCAGATAACAAGCCGGCGCCGGGAGTGGTAGTAGTTTTGAAAGGCACTAAGAAAACAACCCTCACAGACGATAACGGTACTTATTTACTTCGCAATATCACCCCGGGAAATTATACTATCCAGGTATCACTCACAGGATATGAAACCAGCAGTCAGCAGGTAACTGTTGAAAAAGATAAAGCGACTACTGTGGATCTTCAGCTGAATATTTCCGAGAAGAACCTGAATGAAGTAGAGGTGACTGCCTCCCGGAACAAGTATACCAAAAGAAGCAGCGAATATGTGGCAAAACTGCCCTTAAAAAATATTGAAAATCCGCAGGTATACAGCGTTATTTCCAGCGAGCTGATCAAAGACCAGGTGGTAACCCGTTATGAGGATGCGCTGAACAATGCGCCCGGTATCAGCAAATTATGGTCCTCCACCGGTCGCGATGGCGATGGCGCCGGTTATTACTCGCTTCGCGGCTTCGCGGTGCAGCCTACGCTGGTAAACGGCCTGCCCGGCTTAACCAATGGCGGCCTGGATGTAGCCAACGTAGAAAGGATTGAAGTAGTGAAAGGCCCTTCCGGTACGTTGTACGGCAGCTCCGTGATTTCTTACGGCGGTTTGATCAACACCGTTACTAAAAAACCTTATGACCACTTCGGCGGAGAAATCAGCTATACCGGCGGCAGCTATGGCCTCAATCGCCTTACCGCTGATATCAATACCCCGCTGGATAAAGATAATAAAGTGTTGTTGCGCGTAACTGGTGCTTATCACGATGAAAACAGTTTCCAGGATGCGGGCTTCGTAAAGAAACGCTTCATTGCGCCGTCGCTTACCTACCGTGCGAGCGACCGCCTTACGCTGATGCTGAATACCGAATTCCTTTCTTCAGAAAGTACCAACCCTACCATGCTGTTCCTCGACCGTGGTACTGCCTTGTTTGCAAAGAACCTGCAGGAGCTGGGCTATGATAACAAACGCTCTTATACCAGCAATAACCTCAGCATTAAAACGCCTACCTCCAGTGTGCAGGCACAGGCGATCTATAAATTATCCGATACCTGGACCTCGCAAACCATTGTGTCAAGAGGAACCGCCAAATCAGACGGATACTATTCCTACCTGTATGAAGGCTCTGCAGCTATGCCGGGCTTCCCCAATATTTCGCCTACTTTTGCCAGGTATATCAGCTACCAAAACGGTAGTACCAACACTACTGATATCCAGCAAAACTTTACGGGCGACTTTAAGATCGGGCAGTTCCGTAACAGACTCGTAGCGGGCCTGGATTATTTCAGCCGTAAAACACAGGGCAACAGTACCGGGTATGTGATGAATGGACTGATAGATATGGCAGGTAACGACAACGGCATCCTTTCAAGGCAGCACACCGACTCACTGCTGAACGCTACCTCAGTGGATAATTCTAACCTTACACAGGAAACATACAGCGCCTATGTGTCGGATGTATTCAACATTCTGCCCAGCTTATCGGTGATGGCCAGTTTGCGGGTAGACCATTTTAAAAATGGGGGTCTTACTGCCGGCACCAATGAGAAATACGAACAAACTGCCCTGTCGCCTAAGTTCGGTATCGTGTACCAGCCTATCCTGAATACATTGTCTGTTTTCGCCAACTATATGAATGGTTTCACCAACAGCGCACCAAGACAACGTCCCAGCGATAATGTATGGCAAACTTTCCGTCCTGAGCAAGCCAATCAAATGGAAGGTGGTGTGAAAGTAAACCTGTTGGGTGGTATGATCACCGGTTCTGTGAGCTACTATGATATTAAAGTGAAAGATATCATTATGCAAATAGGCGGCGGTCCTACAGCGAGCTTTACACAAGGCGGCGAAAGAACCAGCCGCGGCGTGGAAGCAGAGGTAGTGGCTAACCCGGTAGCAGGTTTGAATATCACCGGAGGCTATAGCTACAACGACAGCAAGTTCGTTAAAACAGATAACAAAGATTATGAAGGCAGGCGCCCGGAAGAAGCCGGCCCTAAAAACCTGGCGAACCTCTGGGTTACCTACAAATTCCAGGATGGTCCGGTGAAAGGCTTTGGTGTCGGATTCGGCGGCAACTATGCCAGCGAAAACATGATCCTGAACAGGCTTACCACAGGCGTATTCACGCTGCCATCCTACACCGTGTTAAATGGTTCCCTGTTTTATAACACCAACAAATTTAATGTAGCCTTCAAACTCGATAACATCGGTAATAAAGAATACTACAAAGGCTGGAGCACTATTGAGCCTCAAATGCCCAGACGTTTTTCCGGAAACGTAACGTTTAAGTTCTAAAGCCAATTCTAAATAAGAAAAGGAGAGGGTGTCCGGAAGGGCATCCTCTTTTTTGCGTGGTTACCAGCAAAATTTTCCCGATTGCGTAAACTTTTCCCTTTTCGTCGCCGGACCTTTGCGGAAGTTTTAATCAACCAGTTTAATGTAGATGAACAGATTTCTATTATTTATAGGTACCCTTTTGTGTTCAGCAGCAGCATACGCGCAGAACGGCACCATCCATGGTACGGTAACCACCAGCGACGGCCATCCGGCTATTAATGTTACCATCAGCGTAGAGCGCACCAAACTGGGTAGCATCAGCAACGAAAAAGGTGAATACTCCATCAAAAATATTAAACCGGGTAACTGGACGCTGCGCATCACCTCTGTTGGCTCCGCTACCCAGTTAAAAGAAGTGACTGTAGCCCCCGGACAAACGCAGCAACTGAACTTCACCCTCAACGAAAGCGCTGCCCAGTTGAGCGAAGTAACGGTTTCGTCACGCAACATGAACCGGGAAAGCAGGGCAGTGGCTAAGATGCCGCTCAAAAACCTGGAGAATCCCCAGGTATATAATGCTGTTTCCACCGAGATCATGAAGCAACAAGGCATTACTACCTACGACGATGTAATGCGCAATGTTCCGGGGATCTTCCAAACGTGGCAGTCGACCGGCAGAGCCGGCGACGGCGCTTCCTATTTCGCCCTCCGTGGTTTCGATGCACAGCCATCACTGATCAACGGCCTCCCTGGTCTTACCAGCGGCAACCTTGATCCCGCTGATGTGGAAGAAGTGCAGGTGATGAAAGGCCCTTCCGGTACACTTTTCGGCGGCAGTTTTTATAGTTACGGCGGTATGATCAATACCATCACCAAAAAACCCTACTATGGCTTCGGTGGTGAAGTGGGCTACAGCATCGGCAGCTTCGGCCTCAACAGGGTTACCGCAGACGTAAACACCCTTCTCAGCAAAAAGCAAAAGATCGCCATGCGGCTCAATGCGGCCTATACTTCCGAAAACTCTTTCCAAAACGCTGGCTTCCGGAAAAGCTTCTTTATTGCGCCGTCTTTCTCCTACGAAGTAAATGACCGTCTCTCGTTCCAGGTGATGGCCGAAATACTCCAGGAAAAAAGAGCTGTACCACCGGTGTTCTTTCACTCCGATCGTGCTGCTCCACTCGATTTCAAAAATATCGACGAGCTTAATCTCAACGTGAAGGAATCATTCACCAGCAACGAACTTACTATTAAAAATCCCCGGATAAACTTCCAGGCGCAAATGCTGTATAAGCTTTCCGGCAAATGGACTTCCCAGACCGTTGTTTCCGGTGGCAGGGTACAATCCGACGGTGTGTATACCTATATATGGGACCAGGACCCGGGGGATAAATGGTTTGGCCAGGATTTTCACATTGAAGATCAAACCACGAAAACCATCGATATACAACAAAACTTCAACGGCGATTTCAAGATTGGCGGACTGCGTAACCGCCTGCTGATCGGGGTCGATTACTTCCGCCGCAACGTGGTGGATAAAGGGTCGGGCTGGGCAACCGGCAGGAACGTAAGTCCGCAGGGCGACGTTACCGACTATACAGATCCCTCTAACGAAGAAGTACATCCTGCGGTGCCCCTTACAAAAGATGCGGTATATGCACTGCTCGCAGGCACCGAAGGCAGCAACACGAATGTTACCAACAGCATCTACAGCGCTTATGTATCCGATGTACTGAATATTACGCCGGCGTTCATTGCGATGGTAAGTCTCCGGGCCGACTACTTCGATTCCAAAGGCGATAAAAACGCCACTGAAGATGACGGCTACAGCCAGTTTGCCTTATCGCCTAAGTTAGGATTGGTATACCAGGTGGTACCAGATAAGGTATCCGTTTTCGGTAGCTATATGAACGGCTTCTTCAACGTATCTCCGTCTTCTGTTTATGATACAGATGGAAATTACCAGCGCACGCAATCGTTCAAGCCGGAACATGCCAACCAGTTCGAGTTTGGTGTGAAAACGGACATCTTCACAGATAAATTGTACGCCACGTTATCGGTATATGATATTAAAGTAGGCAACAAAGTGGTGCCCGATAGTAAAAACCCGATGAACTCTACCCAGGGTGGTAAATTCGGCAGCAGGGGATTTGAAATAGATCTGAACGCCCACCCTTTACAACAACTGAACATCATTGCCGGCTACAGCTACAACCACACAAAAGTACTGGAAGGGAATAAGGATGATTTCTACAGTGAGCCAGGCAGAGCACCAGGAGGACAAGGACCACAGAATCTCGCCAACCTATGGGCCACCTACCGGTTTGCCAGCGGAACGCTGAAGAACCTGGGCATCGGCGCCGGAGGCAACTATGCCAGCCGGTACAAAGTGATAGACAACAGCAAAACAGGCGTGTTCTACTTACCAAGTTATGCGCTGCTGAACGCCGGCATCTTTTACAATGCAAAACATTTCAGGGTATCCTTCAACGTGAATAACATCACCAACACAGTTTACTACACGGGCTACTGGTCCGTAAACCCTCAAAAGCCGCGGAACTTCGTGGGCAGTGTTGCCCTCAAATTCTAGGCGGAGATTGTCGCGGAGGTTGTCTGAAGCACTGATTACGCTGATTTTACTGATTTACTTTTTTTGATTTTTATAGGATTTAAAGATAATGGGAGATGAAAGCAAAGTTTGCCTTCTGTCTCCCATTATTTTTTAGTAGAAATCAAAAGTAAAATCAAAAAGTAAAATCAAAAAAAGTAAAATCAGTAAAATCAGCGTAATCAGTGCTTCAGACAACCTCCGCTACAATCTTCGCTACAATCCCCGCTCCGTGGTATTGGTTGGGGGTGTTTTATCTTCGGCTTCTACGAGCCATTGGGTGAATTTGTATTTGGGGAGTATTTCGCTCAGTTTTTTCTTCAGCCACTTGGAAACTATTTCAAAAACAATAAAGCCGATCACGATGGAGATGGTCCATTCCATGGTGTTGTAGGTGTGTTTGTCTACCACCGTTTTATGGGCGGTGAGGCCCCATAAGTTCCGGATGCTGCGGGTGGTGAAATAATGAGATACCAGGCGGGTAGAGGCCATTCCGATCACAAATCCTAAAAAGTTGCCTACGTAATTATTGTAAATGTATTCCAGGAATTTTCTGATAAGCTTAATTTTCATGTAAGGGATCTTTGCCTGCAAACTAATATCAAAATGCGGGTAATATTTCTTTTCTGATAAATATTTTTCCGGAATGTTAAAATGATGCAGTTGCCGCCGGGGTATCTTTGCGAAAATTTTCGCATCCAACCATGAAGAAATTGCTATACTGCCTGATCTTATTACTGCCATTGTACGCATTCTCCAATACAGAAACTGATTTCGGGACTATTAAAGGAATAATTACTACCAGTGATAACCAAACTGCGGCATCGGTAACCGTGGTGATAAAAGGAACTTCAAAGAGTGCTATTACAGGACCAGATGGCACTTTCACCATCCACCGCATACCAGCGGGCGCCTGGCAGCTGGAAATTTCACTGATCGGATACCAGACGCTTACACAAAACGTAACTGTGGAAAAAGGCCGTACAACAGACGTATCGCTGCGGTTGGAATTGTCTGATACACAGCTGCGGGAAATTGTTGTTAATACGAACCGTAACAGGTTTGTTGATAAGAATACGGACCAGGTAGCACGGCTTCCGCTGAAGAACCTGGAAAATCCGCAGGTATACCAAACGGTAGGCAAAGCCCTGATGCAGGAGCAGCTGATCACGGAGCGTACAGACATTTACCGGAATATTCCCGGCGCAGTGCCTAATTTCGCCGTAGGCGGGTCCCAGGGCATGACTATACGTGGTTTTTCCAATGCCACGGGTATGCGGAACGGAATGGTGACCAGTGCGATTGTGCCATTGAACCCGGCTATCCTGGAAAGTGTAGAAGTAATCAAAGGACCTTCCGGTACCTTATTTGGCAGTAACCGGAACATCACCTTCGGCGGTCTTTATAATTACGTCACCAAAAAACCGTACGATCATTTTGGCGGAAACGTGAGCTTTACCGGCGGCAGCTTTGAGTTTGCACGCTTTACCGCTGATATCAACACCCCGTTGAATGACGAGCACACCATGCTGTTCAGGCTCAATGCTGCCGGTCAAACAGAAGGCTCTTTCCAGGACCAGGGATATGCTAAAAATTATACGATTGCGCCGAGTTTCTCTTACCAGGTGAATGACCGGTTGAAGTTCCTGGTAGATGTGGACATCACCAGGGGCAACTTCGCTACCGGCACTTATGCCGTAAACGATTTCAAAAATGTGACTGCCAGGAGTTTTAAAGATCTTAAAATTGGGTATAAGCGGTCGTATATCAATAACGGCGCGGATATCAGTAATGGGATCAATAATATACAAGGCAGGATAGAATACAAAATATCAAGTGCCTGGACTTCCCAAACCAATTACCTGTTTTCTGAAGGCTTCTATAAACATTTTTATTGGACCAACATGACCCTGCTTACCGATTCTACTATGGCGCGCAGCGTCAGGAATCAAAAGCCGGAAACTTTTGGGAACATTCAGCTGCAACAGAATTTCGTGGGCGATTTCAACATCGCGTCGTTGCGGAACCGGCTGGTGATTGGTATCGACTATAACTATAATTATAATAGCCTGAACCGCGTTACGGTCAACTATGACGTTGTTAATATCAATCAGCCTGTGAAAGAACTGAATGCTGGTTTGATTGATGACCTGTCTTATCAGAAAGGATTTTCAGCTACCCGTACCAAATCCAACAGCTACAGCGTGTATGCTTCTGATGTACTCAATATCACCCCGGCGCTGATGGCTATGCTGAGCCTGCGTGTGGACCGGTTTACCACCAGCGGTACTTACACCGTTGCCACGGGTAAATATGCCGGTGATTATAACCAGACTTCCTTGTCGCCCAAGCTGGGTATCGTATACCAGGTCGTAAAAGACAAGGTATCATTGTTTGCCAATTATATGAACGGTTTCGTAAATCTGGCGCCGCTTGTGCAGCCGGACAATACGATCCTGAACCTGAAGCCCCAGAAAGGCGACCAGTGGGAAGGTGGTGTAAAGGTGGAGCTGCTGGACAACAAATTAAGCGGTTCCGCCAGTTATTATAACATTGACGTAACCAATGTTACCCGGACGGAGATCGTGGACGGTAAAACTTTTATGTTCCAGGATGGTACGCAACGCAGCAAGGGATACGAGCTGGAACTGGCGGCCAATCCCGTAACAGGACTGAACATTGTTGCTGGTTATGCCCATAACGAGAACAGGTATACGAAAGCGTCTCCTGCTTTGCAGAATAAGCTGATCGCAGGCAGCCCTAAAGAGGTAGCCAACATCTGGGTAAGTTATCATATGCCTTCTGGAAAGATGAAGGGACTGGGCTTTGGCGCCGGCGGGAATTATGTCAGTGACTCCTGGTTTGAATCCAGTAATACTTTCCTTTTGCCGGGATATACCCTGTTGAGTGCTTCTGTATTTTATGATCAACCGAAATACCGGCTGGCACTGAAAGGCAATAATCTCTTAAATGAAAAGTACTGGGATACCAATGGTATTGCGCAAAAGCCGGTGAACATCCTGGCAAGCGTAACTTTAAAGTTCTAAAAAAAGCAGGTTGCCGGAAGAGATACTTCCGGCAACCTGCATCAATAAATGTACATGATCAGCTGTTAACCGTGCTGATCACGCCTCTGAAAAACCCGGCCGATTCGGCAATGCCCGGCAACGGATCACTCATATCTTTTTCAAACTCCAGGCTGCATACGCCCGCGTAATTGATTTTCTCCAGTGCCGTTACCAGCTTTTTGAAATTAATGGCGCCGCGGCCCAGTTCGATGGCTTTGCCATCTTTGACTGCCGCTGAAATATCTTTAATATGCAGATCGAAGATCCTGTTTTTATAGGCCAGGATGGCTTTGGACGGTTCTTCTCCGGCGCGGGCGGCATGACCTATATCCAGGCAGAGGCCCAGGCGGGCATCCCTGTTTTTAATAAGGTCGTAGGCGTTTTTAGGGCCGGGATAGAGCTTGTCTTCCGGACCGTGATTGTGTACCGCCAGGCGGATATTATATTCTTTGATCTTTTTTTCGGTATAATCCAGCAGTTCGGGATTGGGCACGCCTACAATCAAGGGAACGCCTACACGTTTAGCGTAATCGAATGCTTCATCTACTGCTTTTTCTGTTTTCATATAGATAACGCCTACAGCATATACGTTAATACCAGCCGCAGAAAATTTACCCAGTACTTCCTTTATTTTTTCCGGAGAACTGTTTAAGGGAAGATGAATATCTTTTACAGAGATGTTTTTGATATTCACCCGGTTCATCATGGTGATGGCCTGGTCGAGGTCAAATTTGGCAAAGGTGTAACCCGCCATCCCGATGGGCAGCAACGCTTTTTTTGCAGGGCCGGCAGCCGTGGCGGCAACGGTGAAGGGCGCCATCGTAGTGGCTGCCATGCCGAGCGCTGTCTGAAGCAGGAAATTTCTTCTTGATGACATATGTAGATTGTTTACGTGGTTTTTAGCAAAATGTAGTGGCCCGAAAAATGTGCTCCGGCGGTATCATGGGCTAAGATCTCTAAAAAACTTTGTTTTTTTTAGTGTTTTTTCTGGAAGTGCCTGGTGGATCCCGGCATGTTCAGGCACGTTAATTGCGGCGCCCGAAGCGCACCTAAGCACCTGTTCATGAAGAGATTAGTTTTACTATGGATGGCATTGTTTTACGGCTTAAGCTCCAGCGCCCAGTTCAGCGACTCGGTGCATTACTACGTTAAATACGCTTCTACGGGATCGGTGAATATGACTAACGATGGTAATTCGTACCTGCTCAATAATAACGTAGGCTTTAAGATCAGTAAAAAGAGAATGACCCTGAACATGGGCGCCAGTTATGTGTATGGAAAGCAGGACCACGACATCACCAATAATGACGTTTCTACCGCACTGGATTTTAATATTTACCGGGGAGAAAAGAAGGTGTATTTCTGGGGACTGGCCAACTACGATAAAAGTTATTCCTTAAAGATCAACGATCGCTTCCAGGGCGGCGGCGGGGTAGCTTACGACGTTATTAAACGTAAGAACGCCACGCTCAACCTGAGCGATGGACTCCTGTTTGAAAACAGCGACCTTATTTTGCACGATACGATCCCTGATGTGTATCATACCTTCCGGAATTCCTTCCGGGTGTACTATAAATGGGTGATCAAGGATGTTATTGTGCTGGAAGGTTCCAATTTTTTGCAAAACTCCCTGTCCCACGGCAACGACTATATCATTAAATGCAATAATGCCCTTTCCGTGAAACTCCGTTCCTGGCTGGCCATCACGGCGGCCATGACCTATAATAAGCTAAACCGTACCGACCGTGAAAACCTGTTGATGAATTATGGTCTCACTATAGAGAAATATTTCTAGCCGGGTTTGGTTAAACAGTTCCCGGCAGGAAGCATATTTTATCTTATTTTGGTAGGGAATTGGTACTATGGAGCGTTTATTCCAAACAGTTATCTTACTGGGGGTAGTCCAGGGTTTTATTGCAAGCGGACTACTGTTTTTCTCCACCAGGAAACGGGTGGCGAACCGCTTTTTAGCAGGGTTGATCTTCCTGCTCAGTATGGCCAGTTTTTGTTTGTGCGGTTCCTATTATCACTGGTTCGACGTTCCGCTGCTCAATTTGCTGTCGCAGTTACTACCGCTCATTGTGATAATGCCAGTGGGGCCGCTGATGTATTTTTACATACAATCTTTTTGTGATCCGGAATTCACGCTCACACGGCAACGGCGGAGGCATTTCTGGCCGGTGGTCATCGACCTCGGAGCGCCCGTTGCAGCTATCGTATTTGTGGCAGGTGTGCTAACAGGTGTATTGAAGAATAACCCGCAGCCGTGGGGCATCTTTATAGATACTTACAATGTATATTCAGATATTCCACGATGGATATCGCTGGCCATTTATACGGGGTTGTCTTTTAAATTCCTGGCGGTATATAAAAGCAATCGCCCGGCTGACGCCGGCCTGCGCTGGCTGCAGCAGCTCACCTGGCTGTTTGCCGGCTTCCTCACTATCTGGCTGGTATACCTGGTGCCGTATATCATTCCCGGTTATACCGACGTGATACTCGATAAATTTGACTGGTATCCTATTTATATACCTGTTACAATCCTGATTTACTGGCTGGGTATTAAGGGATATATTATTTCTTACCAGGAAATGGTAACGGCTAAGAAAGCCGAAACGATATTGCCGGAATCGACTACCACGCCTGCAGTATTGTTGCTGAAAAAAGCGATGGAAGAAGACCGGTTATTTCTGAATGCGGCCCTTACGCTGCAAATGGTGGCCAAACATACCGGTTTACCGCCAAAAACTATTTCGGCGGTATTGAACCAGCATCTTCATAAAAATTTTAATGAGTATGTAAACGGCTACCGTATTAACCTGTTCAAAGAAAAATTGTTACAGGAGGATGCTGACCAATTAACTTTCGCTGGCATTGCATATGATTGCGGATTTTCTTCACCTGCTACTTTCCAGCGGGTGTTTAAGCAATTCACGGGCATGTCGCCCTCCGAATTCCGGAAAAGTGCGCATGAAGCACAAAAAGCGGTGCTTTAATTTGTCTCAAATCCGGATATGAGTAGGTGAGAATGCTGTAAACAGGGAGCTTTGCCATCAAAAAATAACCCGGATGGCACCTCGCTCAACTTTTTCGTTCTACGCATTTTTGATGATCGTTTTTTTATTATTGGGTTGCCGCACTACCCGGCCGGCACAAAAGGTTGCAGCGGTCACCTCCCGTGATACCGTGTGGAGTGCTGCAGCAATATCCCGTTTTGAAAAGAAACTGGAACATCTCCGGGAAAAATACCATATCCCTGGATTGTCGGTGGGCGTGGTAAATGAACAAAAGCTGGTATGGAAAAAAGGCTTTGGCTACGCCGACCTGGAGCAACAAACGGCGCCGGATGAAAATACCGTTTACCAGGTGGCTTCTGTTACCAAAACGTTTGGTTCCATTATTCTCATGCAGCAGGTACAGGCGGGGAAGGTAAGCCTGGATGATCCTATCGGCAAATACGGGATCAACCTGGGCGCCCGCTGGGGTAGTGATCCACGGATCAAAATAAAGCACCTGCTTACCCATACCGCGATGGGCAACATGTTTAACAGCTATAAGCCTGGTTATGTGTTCCGCTATAACGGCAATTGGTATAATCAACTGGGGAAGGTAATTGCGCAATCGTCGGGGCATAGTTTCGGTGAGTTGCTGATGGAGCAGATCATTACGCCGTTGTCGCTGAAAAATACGGTACCGAGTACAGACGACAGCCTGAACTTCACGTTAACCGGTTATGATAAAGCGGCATTCATGCAGCGGGTAGCGAGGCCGTACGACTGGAAGCACCAGCAGTGGCAGCCTGTTACTTTTTCATATGGTTTTGGCCCGGCGGCGGGTATAATGAGCAATGTGGCCGACCTGGCGGTTTATTCTACTGCTATTGATAAGAAAATGTTCCTGGCAGACAGCACCTGGGAGAAAGTGTTCACGCCTTATGTTACCCCCAAAGGTAAAACCATCCAGTATGGACTGGGATGGTATGTAAAGTATTACAAAGGCGTAAAAGTGGTGTGGCATACCGGCTGGTGGACCGGCTATTCAGCCCTGTTTGTGAAGATTCCGGAGAGGGATCTGACATTTATTGTACTGGCCAATTCCCAGGATCTGAGCCGGCCTTTCTATCACATTATGAGACCTTTGCCGGGGATCGGGATGCTTAATCCTTTCCGGCGCAATCTGAACAAAACACTGCGTGCTTCCGCATTTGGGGAAGCCTTCCTGGATCAGTTCCTGGAGTGAATCCGGGTTAATGTGCGCCCGGATCGGGCTCAAAGTCCAGTGATACAGAGTTCATGCAAAACCTTTTGTGCGTAGGAGGGGGGCCGTCGTCAAAGATATGCCCGAGGTGCGAGCCGCAACGTTCGCAGATCACTTCCGTCCTTTGCATGCCAAAGGAATTATCTTCCTTGTAGATCACGCTGTTGGCTTTGAGTGGTTCAAAAAAACTGGGCCAGCCGCAGGTGCTGGCAAATTTGGCATCTGACCTGAACAAAGGATTGCCGCAAACCGCACAATAGTAACTGCCTTTCACCTCGGAATCCCAGTATTTGCCCGTAAATGCCCGTTCAGTGGCATTTTCCCTGGCGACGGCGTAGAGGTCGGACGGCAATATTTTTTTCCATTCTGCATTAGTAATATGCAGTTTCCGTGTATCCGTTCTGGAGTAGTAAGGATTTTTCACTGGCGCTTGTTTATTGTCGCTGTTCTGGCTATGGCAGGCAATCTGTGTAGCCAGGATCAGTGTTAAAAGAAATATTATTCTCATCTCGCTAAAAAATACTGGTGAATAATACAATAACCCAAAATTACCGCTTTAAATCCGTAATAAAGACGGCTATCCTGTTAGTCGGATGAGCCGCCTTTTCCTTACACAGTCTTTAAAATAAATGTGCCAATACCTTTTCCATTGCTGTTTGCAGCCGGGTGCGGAGCGGTGCCAGTCCGCGGTAGCCCTGGAGGTGCAGTGCAGGGTCAAAGTAGCTTACTGCGGTGGTGTTTTCGCCGGTTTCCCGCAATACCAGTTTAAGGGGCGCCTCTATCACTGCTTCAGGGGCATTTTGGAGCAACGACTGCATATATACCGGGTGGAAAAACAACAGCTGGCGGATGGGCGCGGTGGTGATGCCATGACTGGCCAGTATGGCCTGGGGGTTAATTTCGTGCAGCAGCAGGAAGCCGCTGCTGGTAATGGCTTCCCTGGCGCTCAGTAATAATCCGTTAAAAGGTTTGTGGACGGTAACGGTGATGTTATTCGTTTTCATGAACAGCGGGTTTTAGAGGCGTTACCACTTCAGGCCAGTCGACTTCCGTGCCGGCTACTACGTTGAGATAGTTGGTGAAGATATTTCTTACCACGTTGGCAATGATTTCCAGGATGGCGCCATCGGTGTAACCGGCCGCGCGGAGTGTGCTGACATTGGCTTCCGACAGGCTTTGGGGGGTGGTGAGCAGCTGCCGGGTGAACTGCATGGCGGCATCTGTTTTTTCGTCGCCCGCTTTCATTTCCCGTGCGTCGCGGATGTCTGCTGCTGTTAAGCCGGTACGGGCGCCGAGGTAGCTGTGGGCCGACAGGCAATAGCTGCAGCCGTTATATTCCGCGGCGGCGAGGGCAATCCTTTCCGCCATGGCGTTGCCGATACTTCCTTTGCGGAGTGCGTTGCTGAATTGTACGTAGGCTTCGAGTACGGCGGGCGATTGGGCCATTACGCCGTACATGTTGGGAATGCGGCCCAGTGAGCGGGCTACCTGTTCCAGTACCGGCTTTGCCTCCGGTGCGGCCGTTGCTGCTGATAAGACAGGAATTGTATTCATGAGAATATGTATTTAGTTATAGACAAATTTGTCTATAACAGGGTATAAAAATAGCCCTGATCCCAGGGCGATGATAAATATTATGGCTGGCCTATCAGCAACCGGACGGTTTTCTTCGCCGTTTTCACCGGCCAAAGCTCCCGGTATACTTTACTTTCCACAATAGCACCTTCAAACAGGAGGTAAACCGTATCTGCCAGTGCAGCTGTTTGTCCCGGTACAGCGATTAACAACTGATGCAGGTACTTCCGCAGTTTACGCTTGTGTTCCAGCACCTGTAGCTGCATCTCCGGCTGGCTGTCGCCGATTTCCGCCAGCATGTTTATAAAGCGGCAGCCTTTAAAATCCTGTTGTGGCAGCTGCTGCTCCAGGAAATCGAATACGGCGAGAAGTCTTTCCACCGGTGTCTTTTTTTTCTCCACCATGGCGGTAATCCCGGCAAACCAGGCCGTTCTGGCTTCTTTCAGGTAGGCCAGTCCGAGTTCTTCTTTGGAGCCAAAATGGCTGTACAGGCTGGCTTTGGCTACGCCGGCTTCTTCCAGTACCTGGTTAATGCCGGTGGAGTTATATCCCTGTTCGTAAAACAACCGCGCTGCGGTAGCCAGTATTTTTTCTTTCGGATTCCCTGGTCGTGCCATAATGATACAAAGTTAGTGCATCTTTTTAATAATAGACAAATTTGTCTATTATACATTTTCCCTGTTTTTTTTCGGGAGATAATTATCTTAGAGGATATCTTCATGCTTAAATCCTCATCACATTGCTACGTAAAATATTTTTTACCTTCGTTATTATGTTTTTCGGCGGCCTTGCTACACATGCGCAGCAGTTCTATCTCTTTGTAGGAAGTTACAATCACAACAAGGAGAAAGATGGCGTATACCTGTTCAGGTTTAACGATCAGACCGGTACATTACAACAGGTATCTGCCACTAAAGGCATTCTCAATCCTTCTTTTCTTACGTTATCGCCTGACGGGAAATATATTTACGCCTGCTCGGAGGCGCAAACGCCAAATGTAGGTGGTGTAAGCAGTTTTGCTTTCGACAGTGTTAAAGAAACGGTGACACTGGTGGACCGGCAGGACAGCGGCGGCGATAATCCCGCCTATGTGGGAGTAGATCCAACAGGTAAATGGCTTATCTGTGCTAATTACAGCGGTGGCAGTCTTTCCATTTTCCCGCTCACCGGCGGCGGACATATAGCGCCCGCCAAACAAACCATTGCTTTTAAAGACAGCAGCGTTGTACGTAGCCGGCAACTGAGCTCGCATATCCACGCGGCGGTTTTTTCTCCTGACGGTAAATATGCTTTTTTTCCGGACCTCGGTGCAGATAAGATCCATGCCTATCAACTGGCGCCGGACGCCGCAGAGCCACTGCAGCCGGCCAACCCGCCGTTTGCCCGTACCACTCCCGGCAGCGGTCCCCGGCATATCACGTTTCATCCCCGGCTGCCAATGGCTTATTGTATTGAAGAAATCAGCGGCACCGTTACGGCATACCAGTACCACGCCGGTAAACTGGATAGCTTCCAACGGGTAGATGCCCGCCTGGAAAAAAAACAGGCCGACTATGGCAGCGCTGATATCCATATCTCCCCCGATGGCCGCTTCCTGTATGCTTCTACCAGGGAAGATGCCAACAGTATATTTATCTATTCCATTAACCAGCGGAACGGACGACTGAAACAAATAGGCGTTGAATCCACGCAGGGTAAACATCCCCGGAATTTTGTAATCGATCCTACGGGCAGGTTTTTATTGGTAGCCAACCAGAAAACGGGGAATATTGTTGTTTTTAAAAGGGATCAGAAAAGCGGGCTGCTAAAGAAAACAGGTGTGGAAGTAACGTTGCCTAATCCATCGTCTTTGCAGATCAGGGCTTATGCCAGATAATAAGGATCAGCATAAGCAACAAGAGATATAATACCCACTTTACTATTTTGTAGGTATTCGTTTTGAAGAAGATATTCTTCTTAATAGTGCCGGTATCATCAAAACGTTCAGTGATCCTGGAAAGCTCGCCGTGGGTGAGCTTTCCCCATAGTTCCCCTGTATCGTTTAACAATTTCAGGGTGGTGACATAAAACATCACCGGAAAGGAACTGCCCGGGAAACGTTTCCTGGTCATCACCGCGGTTGCCACCAGTTCCACGGGTAAGGTACCAATGGCAAACAGCAACACCGGAATGGTCCAATAGGGTGCCGTAAACAGCAACACCAATGTTATTCCAACGCAAAGCAATATTGTTTCGGGCGTATTAGGCAAATTGCGGTAGGTATAAGTTGGATTATATTTACCCAAACGGCTGTTGCCAAGGCCATACCGGTAAGGACGTTTGTAGTTAGCGCGGCCATCATCCCACCAGGGATGCGTAACAGCCGCTTCCGGCAGTGATCTGAAATTCCGTTTGTTGTTATTGTCGCGTACATGCAGGAAGAAATCCACATCTTCACCGCCGCCGGCTTTTGGATAGTCGGTAGAAAAGCGCACATCGCCCACTGCACTTCTTTTTACCATGATATTCGCCGTTGCGCCCCAGGTAAAGGAGGGCTTATTCGCTGCCACAGAAAAGATATTTACATTGCCGTTAACGATAAGCGCCATGGCAAAATCACTGGGTGGTGGCGGCAAATGGATAAGGCCAATGAACCCGGTTTCATCCGGATATGCGGCGGCAGCAGCGGCATACCTGAACAGGAGGTCATCTGTTACCGTTACATCATCGTCCAGGAACAGGATCCAGTCGCCTTTTGAAACGGTTATACCACGGTTCCGGGTACCGGAAGCACCCAGATTTTTTTCATTGATATAAAGAAACACCTGGTCGTTGTCTGCCAGTTCCCGGATACTTTCGGCAGGTACTATATTGGGGTTATCTGCCATCAGGTAAAACTTAATGACAACATTATCCGGCCTCGGCAGGCGAAGCACCGGGAGCACATATTTTTCCTCCAGCCGGAAGGAAGGCATTACAACATCTATGGTGAGTTTCATACTTAACAGATAACAGTAGATAAATCAGGCTACATTCCTTACGGCGCCCAGAGGTCTTCTTCCCGCAGCAGCTTTTTCCTGTAACGTTTCAGCAGCATACGCACATACATCCACCAGCCCATTCCCCTGCGGATCAGTTGTAATTTATCTTTTAAAAATTGTGTGTCTTTATTGCCGGAGGAAAATCCCGTCATGTTATACAGTACAATGGTAACAGGATAATGCTGCTTCTTAAAGGTGCGGTCGCCCCAAACAAGGAGGTTAAGGGCATAATCCGCCAGCACTTTATATTGCAGGTCGTAGGAATATTTCCGGAAAACGCTTTTCGGGTAGATAATGGATTGATGGTTCATACAATACTTGGCGAGCCGGTATTCGCTGAAGCTGCCCTGTAAAAGCGGATATTCAACGGGGCCATTTGTATTGAACCCGGTGCTGTTGCCATAGTAAATGGTGTGATCATCGCTGAGATGTGCCGAGAGTTCACTGAAGCCTGGCAGGAGGCGGTCGTCGCTGCCCAGAAAATATAACCAGTTTCCGCCTGCCATCCGGATGCCCTTATTGAGTGCATCATAGATGCCCTTATCCGGTTCACTCACCCATTTCAACATTTCCAGGCCGGATTCTTTTACGATAGTCAGGGTATCATCTGTGCTGCCTCCGTCTACAATCACCACCTCGATTCCTTTCGCAGTCTGTTCCTTCACAGATTGCAGGCATTCTCTGAGGTGCTGACCGGCATTATATGTCGCTATAATTATGCTGATCAATACATCACCGGGTCGTTCATTCATTCGATATACTAGTTGATTACCGGGGCTAAAATTAGGGCTATTTGTTTGTTTTTTTATTTGGTTATTTGGATATTTTGTTGTGATAGCCCGGCATGATGTAACGCCATATCCAAATAACCAAATATTTAAAACAGGGGAATGTTTACTGGTTTACCCTGAACTTTTCAGTAGCCCCGATAGTAGTACGATTGCAGGTCATAGGCTGTGTGCCGCCTTCGCTGGAAACATACTTACCATTGCTGCCTTTCAGGGAAATGGTGCCATCGCTGTTGCTGATCCAATCGAACTGCTCCCAGGGACCAATAGCGGTACGGTTGCAGTTCATGGCCTGGGTTCCATTCTCTGAGCATACATAGAAGCCACTGTTTACCAGGGCCACTTTGCCGCTGCCGGCGCTTACCACGGAGAAATGTTCCCATCCCTGCGCCGTGGTGCGGTTGGCGTTCATGGGCTGGGCGCCGTTTTCACTGCACACGTACAGGTTATTGGCGCTTTTGAGGGTAATGGTTTGTCCGACCGGCGCGCCGCCGCCTCCGCCCACTACCGGCGCAGTAGGGCGGGTGGCAGTCAGGCCGATTTGGCCTTTCAGCATTTTACCCCCGTCGCCGGTCAAACGCAGGTAGTAATCGGCGGAGCAAACCACGCCATCTTCATCCAGGGTTACGAAGTTGGAACCTGCGGGAATGAAGGAGGTGTTTTCCGCTGTTTTGGCGATCTGGTTGCCTTCATTGTATTCGTCGAACATAGAAATGTAAATACCCTGGGCGCCTACCCGTACCATGTTGTAAAACTGGCGCCACATGAAGTCGCCATGTGCACGCTGGTGTTCCTGCAAATCGCCCGGCAGTACGCAGGGCTGATAGTCGATACCATTGTTGTTGCAATAAGCCTGGTCGGGCGTGTTTACATTGGTATAAAAATTATCTACATCAGCGATATTGCCGATCCTGCCTACCATCCATGGTGAAATCATATTCAGCGCGCTGTAGGTGGCGAGGAAGCCAGGTCTGGAATCGCTGGTTTCGGTACGCCAATGCGTAGGTACACCGCCGATTACATAGCAGCCCTGGTTTTTGAACCAGTTGATCACATCCAGGCATACCGCGGCAGACCAGGGGTGATTGGAATCGTTGAAGCCAAAGCCCCAGATACACACCACCGGTTTGCCGTTTTGCTTAGCGTAAGCGGAGGAGGAGGTGTAGGCCGACATTTTAGTAGTCCAGTCGGTTTTAATTTCCGACTGCATGTTAGTCCAGCCGCTCACATCATACATGATGTAGAACTTGCGGCCATAGTTTTCCGCGGCAGTTTTCACTTTTGCGGTAATGGCGTCGCGTACGGGTCCTTCGCTGCCATTAGGGTTAAAACGTTGCAGTGCGGCGGCGTCGATACCGTTTTGCTGCATCCACAGAAAGTGGGTGTTTACGGTTTGGTCGTTGAAAGAAGAGAACAGTTTCGCGGGTTGACCATTTCCCAGGTTGGCCCAGGCGGTTTGATAGGTGCTGCTGTAATCCCTTACATCGGGCCAGGACTTAATGCCATTATTCGTGGAAGAAGGCGATGCGCCCCAGTTCTGCGTCCAATGCCACCAGGCATTGATAGGGGAGCCATCGCCATTGGCGGCAAACCAGCCCTGGTAGCCTACCGTAATTTTGCCGACTACGTCGCCTACAGGAGAGCCCAGCGCGTTGACGCCTGATTTTTTGCCATTGAGCGACTGGAGTGAATTGACGGCCTCTTTTTTGGAGCAGCCAACAGACAATGCAACAAGGGTTGCGAAGAGAAGATGCAACTTGTTTTTCATGTGTGGAACAATTGATGATGATTAGGAATTACTATCGGATTTGCTACCGTGGTTTTCTTAGAATAATGCCGGGCTACAGATAATGAAACGTGGAAGTTTCCTGGTGCAATTAAGGGGAGAGGCACTAATCAGTGCATTAATAAAGGGCTAATAAATCAATTAGGGCTGATTTTTTTTACCCGGAGCCGTAATGCGGTCTCCAGGTAGCGGATATAAATCGAGATCTACTGGCGCTGATCAGGGAAACCCGGCGTGTAATTCGTTAACGGTGTTAAAAATGTAATCCGGTAATGCAGCTTGTAATTCCTGCGTACTGCCGTAACCGTAGCCCACTGCAATGGCAGGTAAACGGTTTTTCTGTGCGCCTATAATATCGTGTTTACGGTCGCCCACCATAATGGTGTTGCCGGCGCTCAGTTGTTGTTCGGACATTACATAGCGGATCAGTTCCGCCTTATCTGACCGGGTACCATCCAGTTCGCTGCCATACACTGCCGTAAAATAAGGCTCCAGGTTAAAGTGCCGGATCACGATATCCGCAAATACCTGTGGCTTGGAAGTGGCAACAAAGAGCCGCCGCCCCTGTGACCGCAGCGCAGTGAGTAATTCCGGGATACCTGCATATTGTTCATTTTCATAAATACCGGTTTCTTTGAAATATTCCCGGTAAGCGCCCACGGCCTCCCAGGCCTGTGATTCGCTAAAGCCATAATAATCGATGAACGATTGCTGCAGCGGGGGACCAATAAACGGCACGAGCTTTTGCAGGTCCGGTTCGAAGATGCCTGCCTTTGCCAACGCATACTGAACAGATTTCGTTATACCGGTTTTAGGATCTGTCAACGTACCATCGAGGTCAAATAAAATATTGCTGTATTTCATAACAACCGCAATATAATTAAAAAGAGGACGTTGAATAAGTTGGCGTTATTTCTTAGCTTACAACTGAATACAACTGTCACATGAATGATTTCTTCCGGAACTCCCTGTCCGCTATTACCGTTATTTTCTTACTGGCAGGATGCACCAAAAGTGAATCCCAAACCATTATTGCCACCGGTTACAGTGATGTGGACCAGGTGCTGAGCGATTCTGTGCCTGTGGCTTTCGCCGGTAAGTGTTATGCAGTGATTCATGAAAATGGGAAAACGGTATATGCCAAAGGATTTGGAGGTTATACCGGAAGTACCAGGCAGCTTATCGCCTCCTGTTCCAAATGGTTATCTGCGGCGGTGATCATGAGCCTGGTGGACGAAGGAAAAATAAAGCTCACTGACAGTGTGGGAAAATACCTGCCCGTTTTTACTACTTATCATAAGGGAGATATCACCATTGCGCAACTCTTCTCCCATACATCCGGTTTCCCCGGAAATTCTTCCCAGGGATATGAATCCAATGTATTGATTACGCTTACACAGGCGGCAGATGGGATAGCGCGGAATGTAGCGCTGTTGAATCCGCCGGGTACTACCTTTTATTATGGCGGCGTAAGTATGCAGGTAGCCGGCCGTATCTGTGAAGTGGCATCCGGTAAAAGCTGGAAGGACCTCGCTGCCGATAAGATATTTACGCCCTGCGGCATGACCAATACTGATTTTGGTCTTACTGCCAATCCGCAGATAGGCGGCGGCGCCCGGAGCACACCGGACGATTATATCCGCTTTCTCGACATGATCATGAACAAAGGCGTGGCTGCAAACGGCGCCCGTGTGCTCAGCGAAGCAGCGGTAACAGCGATGGAGGAAAGTCAGACTGCCCATGTTGCCGTTACCTATTCCCCTTATCCTGCGGTACTGCTAAATACAAAAGATTTCTATGGCACCGGCAACTGGCGGGATGTAACCGGTCCGGGTGGTGCATTGATCGAAAACAGCAGCCCCGGCGCCTTTGGGAGCCATCCCTGGGTAAACCGCGATAAAAAGCGCACGGGTTTCATCTTCACTTTTATTGCCGCCAATGGCTACCTTTCCACCATGCCCACCTGTTTAAAGATCCGCGCGCTGGTGAGGAATAAATAACGCACTCATTTTACCCGTCTGAAAGTATGTAAATACTATATTAAGTCAATATAGTGTCTGTTTTAGTCAATTTTCAGGGAGCACGGTTACCCCGTTGCCGTTAATTTTGATGGCATACAAATTCCACGGAAGAATCATATACCTATGATCTGCCGCAGTCGGAGATTATTAATAGCAAGCGGGGACACAGCCTGCTACATCAAAAACGTTATCCGAAAAACATGAGTCAGCAACTTTTTTCTTTCAGGCGTATTGTAATTGCCGGCATCGTGTTGATGGCCGGTTTTCAGCCATCAACCGCTGAAGCGCAGCAGCGGCCTTTACGGCTCTGGTATAACAAGCCGGCAAAGGTTTGGGAGGAAACGGTACCACTTGGGAATGGACGCCTCGGTATGATGCCGGACGGCGGTATCGCCCGGGAGAAGATCGTTTTAAATGATATCACGCTCTGGTCCGGCGCGCCCCAGGACGCCAACAATTACGAGGCGTACAAACAACTGCCTGCTATCCGGCAGCTGCTGGCTGAGGGTAAGAATAACGAGGCGCAGGCGCTGATGGATAAATCATTTGTGTGTACCGGCAAAGGCTCCGGGGATGTGCCTTTCGGATGTTTCCAGATGCTGGGCGAGTTATCGCTGCAGTTCAGTTATCCTACAGCGGATACCCCTGCCCGTTATGAAAGGGTTTTATCATTGAATGAGGCCATTGCCACTACAGCTTATACCATTAACGGGGTCGCCTATACGCGCGAATATTTTACAGACTTTAACGGCGATGTAGGCGTGATCCGCCTAACAGCTGGTAAAGGCGGACAGCTGAATATGCGGGTAGCTATCAGTCGCCCGGAAAGAGCCACCATCGGCACAGAAGGGCAGGAGCTGCAAATGTCCGGCGAATTAAAAAGCGGTACTGCCAACCCTGGTATGAAATACCTGACCAGGGTACGGGCAAAGCTAAAAGATGGCCGGCTGCTAACGGACAGGGATACACTGGTTATAAAAGATGCCACAGAAGTAATCCTGTATGTATCCACCGCGACCGATTTCAGAAATGCCGGTTACCGGGAACAAACCAAACAATTGCTCGCTGCGGCCATGCGTAAAGGTTATGGGCAGCAGAAGCAACAGCATATCGCTGCTTTTCAGCGTTTATTCAACCGCGTTAGCATGGAATTGGGCGGCGCCAGTGCGGAGCAGGTGCCTACCGATCAGCGGCTCATCAATTTTCACAAAGCGCCGGCGGCGGACAACGGGTTGCCTGTATTGTTTTACCAATATGGCCGTTACCTGAGCATCAGCAGTACCCGCGTAGGTTTGCTGCCACCTAATTTACAGGGGCTGTGGGCCAACCAGATCCAGACGCCCTGGAATGGTGACTACCACCTCGATGTAAATGTGCAGATGAACCACTGGCCGGTGGAAGTGAGCAACCTGCCGGAGCTGAACCTGCCACTGGCGGAGCTGGTACACGGATTGGTGAAACCCGGCGAAAGAACTGCCAAAGCCTATTATAATGCAGAAGGATGGGTGGCGCATGTGATCACCAATATATGGGGCTTCACGGAACCGGGAGAAAGCGCTTCCTGGGGTGTTACCAAATCCGGGTCGGGGTGGTTGTGTAATAATCTTTGGGAGCATTATGCTTTTACCAATGATAAAAAATACCTGGAAGATATATACCCGGTGTTGAAGGGCTCTGCGGAATTTTACAGCAGCATGCTGATAAAAGATGATAAAACAGGATGGCTTGTTACTTCGCCCTCTTCTTCTCCTGAAAATTCTTTTTATCTGCCCAACGGCCAAACTGCCAGTATCTGCAACGGTCCTACTATTGATAACCAGATTATCCGCGAGCTGTTCATGAATGTGATCACCGCTGCCCGGAAACTCGGGAAGGATGCGGCCCTTGCCAACACGCTGACAGAGAAATTAAAACAGCTGCCGCCTGCGGGCAGGGTGGGGAAAGACGGACGATTAATGGAGTGGCTGGAAGAGTACAAGGAGACAGAACCCACGCACCGTCACATTTCACATTTGTATGGATTGTACCCGGCTTCGCTGATTACACCGGAAGCCACGCCGGAACTGGCCGAAGCCTGCAAAAAAACGCTGGAAGTGAGGGGCGACGACGGCCCCAGCTGGTCCATTGCCTATAAGTTATTATTTTGGGCAAGACTGCACGATGGCAACCGCGCGTTTAAATTGTTTGCAGGACTGATCAAACCCACTTATAATACAGACATTAACTATGGCGCGGGTGGCGGCATTTATGCCAACCTGTTTTCCGCGGGTCCTCCATTTCAGATTGATGGTAACTTCGGCGGTGCAGCAGGACTGGCTGAAATGCTGCTGCAAAGTCATGCCGGCTTTATAGACCTGTTGCCAGCTTTACCCGATGCGTGGAAGGCTTCCGGTACGGTAAAGGGACTGAAAGCACGCGGTAATTATACGGTAGATATGACCTGGAAAAACGGCCTGGTTACCAATTACAAGATCCGCGGCGCCGCCACGCATAAAGTAAAAGTAAAGATCAACGGGGTCATAAAAGAGATACAACCAGTGAAAATATGATCAGGAAAATAGCAGGATTTATATTAAGTATAGTCGTTACCGTTAGTATACAGGCGCAGGATAAATTTATCACACGTTACGGTCGCCTTGACAACGTAAGGTATCACATCAAAACAGATAAAAGAGCTACCGTTACTTTCCTGGGCGGTTCTATCACCAATATGGAAGGCTGGCGTACGAAGGTGTGCGATTACCTTACGGCGGCGTATCCGGCAACTGATTTCCGTTTCATCAATGCAGGTATTCCATCGCTGGGCAGCTTGCCGCATGCATTCCGGTTTGAACAAGATGTGCTGGGCAAGGGGAAGACCGACCTGCTATTCCTGGAAGCGGCGGTAAACGACCGGGTGAATGGTACCAATGAAGTAACGCAGCGCCGTGCTATGGAAGGGATCATCCGTCATGCGCTGAAAGCGAATCCGCAGGTGAATATTGTACTGATGGCTTTTGTTGATGAGGATAAGATGGCCGACTATCACGCCGGTAAAGTGCCGGTAGAAGTGCAGGTGCATGAAGATCTTGCCAAAAAATACCACCTGCCGTTTATCAATCTTGCCAAAGAAATTACGACCCGCATTGATGCCCGTGAGTTTACCTGGAAAGATGATTTTAAAGACCTGCATCCTGCTCCTTTTGGTCAGCAGTTATATTTTAACGCTATAAAACGTTTGCTGGAAGAAGATTTCAGCGCACCGGCGCCGGAACGTTTATTATCCGTGAAACTGCCCCGCGCTGCGGATCCGCTCAATTATGAAAACAGCGCCTATGGCGATATTCATGACGCCGTTCATCAGAATGGTTTTCGCATTATTGCTTCCTGGGAGCCATCTGATAACGTAGGTACCCGCCCGGGATTTGTGAAAGTGCCAATGCTTGTGTCGGACACGGCGCGCGCCAGTGTTGACTATCCTTTCACCGGGAGGACTATTGGCATCAGCATTGTTTCCGGTCCGGATGCAGGTGTAATCAGCTATCGTATCGATGGCGGTGCTGTTCAGCAAAAGGATCTGCGCACGCAGTGGAGTAAAAGCCTGTACCTGCCGTGGTACCTTATATTGGGCGATGACCTGAAGCCGGGCAGGCATATACTTAGTTTGCAAAAAGAAGGGGATGCTACTGTTTGCCGGGTAGTGTATTTCCTGGTGAACAAATAAGTTAATCCAGCGAAGTAACTTCTCTCTTGTATTCTCTCGGGGTTTTTCCTTTAATTTTTTTGAAGAAGCGGTTAAAGTGCGTGGTATTCCTGTACCCGCACTTATTGGACAATTCCACCATCGACATTTCTTTTTCCTGCAGCAGTCTGCAGGCGTAGCCGATTCTTAGTTCATTTACAAAATGGGTAAATGATTTCTGTGTGCGGCTTTTAAAGAAGCGGCAGAAGGAGTGCACATTGATGCCAGCTACAGCCGCTATTTCCGATAGCGGGATATCTCTTTTGAAGTGACGGAAAATATATTTGAAGATATCATCCATCCTCGACTGGTCTTTATCGTTGTACAGGTTTACATAGTTGGTGCCGGCCAGGAGTTTATATTCTTTGGTGGCCATCATCTTTTGCATCAGGGTCATAAAGGAGATGGTTTGCAGCAAATCCTGCTGTTCCAACATCTGCCGCATTAATGCCAGTATTTCCGCTTTAGCTTTGCCATGAAACTGGATGCCCCGCTGCGCCTTTTTTAGCCAGGTTTTAACGGTGCTGGTATTGGCAAAGGGACTAAGATGCTCTACCAGCAGGTCCGGTGAAATATACAATGCCAGCGACCTTGCCTGTAGTTTATCTTTTCCTTCAAAATACTTCTGTTCATTATGCCATACGTGAGGGGTACCGGAGCCTACGAATATCAGTTCCCCGCTTTCAAAGTAGCTGATGTTGTCGCCAATGATACGGCGGCCGGCGCTTTCCACTACATATACCAGCTGGCATTCGTGATGGAAATGAAACTCCGTGGAAAAATACGGTTGCGTAATTTCCTTGATCAGGTATACCTTTTGTTCGAGGGCTTTATCGCCCGGTATGGCAAAAAGAGGCTTCATATTATCCATCTAAAATAGGTAAATTCAGTAAATAAGTCAAAATAGTGTTGATTTAAGTCAATTTCACCGGGATGACCTACCTTATCCCTGCTTACTTTTGAATTATCCACGGAAAATGAAAAATGATGATACTGCAAGATAAAATAGTGCTGATTACCGGCGGCGCATCGGGCATTGGTGAGGCTTGTGCGCAGGTTTATGCAAAACAGGGCGCGACTGTAGCGGTGATTGATAAAGACGCAGCAGCATTGCAGCGTTTGAAGGAGCTGATGGGGGCGCCGCATATTTTCATCCGGGCAGATCTTAACAGCGGTGCTGCTATAGAGCTGGCCATTCACAACCTATTACAAACGTTCGGCGTACTGCATGCCATTCACAATAATGCGGGTATTGCCAGTCCCTCGAAACCTTTGCATGATACCACCGACGAAGAATGGGAACAGGTAATGAATGTAAACGTGCGGGGTATCTACTACACCACGCGGTATGGCATTGCTGCGCTGAAAGCGTCCCGTGGCTGCATCCTTAACACCAGCAGTATGGTAGGGGACATCGGCCAGGAAAACCACGCAGCCTATGCGGGCAGTAAAGGAGCGGTGAATGCCCTTACCAAAGCAATGGCGCTCGACTATGCCGCAGATGGCATCCGGGTAAATGCAGTGGCCCCGGCAGGCGTATGGACGCCAATGTTGCGCCGGTGGAGCAGCGAACAGCCGGAGCCGGCGCGTATAGAGCAGTATCTTGATGGCATCCACGCGTTGGGATATTGCCCTGAAGCAGATGAGATCGCCGACGTGTGTGCGTTCCTGTTATCTGAGCAGGCGCGGTTTATTACCGGCTGCATAATGCCGGTAAGCGGCGGGGCAGAACTTGGATATAAGCATACCTTATAAAATAAAGTGAACAATGAAAAAATTAGCTACTTTCTGTTTGTTGTTGCTGGCATTCCAGGGCAAAGCCCAGACAAATGCACAGCTGGATCCCAAGATACTGACCAGCAAAAAAGTTATGGACCAGTTTATGGACCTGCGCTTTGGCCTGTTTATCCACTGGGGGCCTGTAACTCTGCGGGGTACGGAAATAGGCTGGTCGCGCCATAGCAAGGTACCGGCTGCAGACTATGACACCTTATACCGCCAGTTTAATCCCGTGAAATTTAATGCAGAGGAATGGGTAAAAACGGCCAGCGAGGCAGGTATGAAATACCTGACCATTACTGCCAAGCATCATGATGGCTTCTGTTTATGGCCATCTGCCTATACCGACTATAATATTACCGCTACCCCGTTTAAGAAAGATGTAGTAGGGCTGCTGGCAAAAGCATGCAAGAAGTATAATATAAAGTTCTGTATTTATTACTCGGTGATCGACTGGCACCATCCGGAATACCCGATAGACAACCCCGATGATACAACGGGGAAGGGTATACGTAAAAACGCACGCATGGATCAGTATGTGGTGTATATGAAGCACCAGCTGAAAGAACTGGTAGAGGGCTACGATCCTTATATGCTGTGGTTTGATGGTCCCTGGGAAAGTGTGTGGACGCCGGAGATGGCGCTGGATGTATATGCTTATCTCAAAACGCTGAAGAAAGATCTTATCATTAATAACCGCCTTGGGAAAGCATTTTCCGGCACCGGTGCATCGGGTACTGCTACCTTCCTGGGTGATTTTGATACGCCGGAGCAGCGCATCGGCGACCTGGACATGAACACGCCCTGGGAAACCTGTATGACCATTTGTGAGCAATGGGCCTGGAAGCCGGATGATAAAATGAAATCACTGCAAACCTGTATTCAAACACTGGCGAAGGTAGCCGGTGGTAACGGTAACTTATTATTTAATGTGGGTCCCCGCTCCGATGGCGCCATAGAACCTGCACAGGTAGCACGTTTGAAAGAAATGGGCGATTGGCTCCGTAAGTATGGCGCTGCTATTTATAATACGCATGGCGGTCCTTACAATCCCAACAGTAAGTATGCGGCTACGCGGAGTGGCAATAAAGTATACCTGCATGTTTTTGATGCGGCACAGCAAACCATTGAAGTTCCGGCTATGCCGGGTGTGAAAATTACTAAAGCATACCTGCTGAAAGGCGTTGCAGTGAAGCTGACTACAGCTGCCGATCAGTTCACGATAACACTGCCCGCTGTATTACCCGATGCCAATGACAACGTGGTGGTATTGGAAACGGATAAGCCGGCGCTGAGTGTTGCACCCATAAAATGAAAAAAATAAAATGATCAGTAAGATAGTTGTAAAAGATGCCCGGTTCCCTTTAACAGGTGGCGCCGGCAGTGATGCCATACATCAGAATCCCGTATACTCGTACACGGTAGCCTGTTTATACGACGATAAAGGTAATTGTGGAACAGGCCTGGCTTTCACCCTGGGAGCAGGCAACGAGCTGGTATGCGCTGCTGCGCGGTTCTACGGCGAAAAACTCGTAGGAAAGGAACTGCCGGAAGTGATGGCTTCGTTCGGCGATTGGTTTAAACAACGTTCCGATGAGCAGCAATTCCGCTGGCTGGGCCCTCACAAAGGAGTGGTGCACCTGGCGCTCGCTGCGGTAACCAATGCGTGCTACGACCTGTGGGCCAAACAGCAGCAGGTACCGTTATGGAAATTGTTGCTGGATCTTACGCCGGAACAGCTGGTGAACACGCTGGACCTGTCCTACCTGGAAGAAGTATTGTCCCGCGAAGAAGCGATCCGGATGTTAACGGAGATGCAGGCTTCCAGGGGCGCGCGGGAAGGCGTGCTGCGCACGGGTTATCCCGCCTACGATACCTCTGCCGGGTGGTTTAATTATCCGGATGATCAGCTGGAAGCGAATTGCAAACGTGCGTTGGACAATGGCTTCCGGGCATTGAAATTAAAGGTAGGGGCAAAAGACCCGGAAACGGATATACGAAGAGCGCATATTGTAAGAAATGCCGTTGGCGATGAGATCAAAGTGATGGTGGATGCCAATCAGCAATGGAATCTGCCGCAGGCAATTGCTATTGGCAAAAGACTAACCGCTATTAATCCTTACTGGATAGAGGAGCCCACGCACCCGGATGATATCCTTGCGCATAAAACGCTGGCGGATGCATTGAACCCCGTGAAACTGGCGTTAGGAGAACATGTACCCAATAAAGTGATCTTCAAAAATTATCTGCAAACAGGCAGTGCCGGGTTTATACAGGTAGATGCAGTAAGGGTAGGGGGTGTGAGTGAATTTATTACGGTAAGCCTGTTGTGTAAAAAGTTTGGGGTGCCGGTGGTGCCGCACGTGGGAGATATGGGACAGCTACATCAGCATCTTGTATTGTTCAATCATATCGGGATGGGACATGAGGCGTTATTCCTGGAGCATATACCGCACCTGCGTAAGCACTTTGTTCACCCGGCACTTATTACAGACGGCTTTTACCAGACGCCTGAAACACCGGGCAGCAGTTGTGATCTGCTTTCCCTTAATACATTTCCCGGATGATCGCTACTACCGATATTATCATCAGCATCTGCTATGTGGCCTTTATTGTAGGACTGGGCTTCTGGGCCGGGTTATCCGGCAAGAAGAATGATTCCGCGGCGGGAGAATATTTCCTGGCAGGAAAATCATTGCGCTGGCCTATGATAGGCATGGCCTTGTTTGCTACCAATATTTCCTGCCTGCACCTGGTAAGTCTTGCTCAAAGTGGCTTTGATACGGGGTTGCTGGCGGGTAACTTTGAATGGATGGCCGCCTTTACGTTGATATTGCTGGCTCTTTTCTTTATTCCGTTTTACATCCGTTCAGGGGTGGCTACATTGCCGGATTTCCTGGAGCGGCGTTACAACAGGGCGTGTCGCGACTGGCTGGCGATTGTTTCTGTAGTGTCGGCGATTGTGATTCATATTGCGTTTTCGTTCCTGGCCGGAGGTATTGTGCTGGAAACGTTGTTTGGCATAAACATGTTTACCAGCATTATTCTCATTGCGCTGGTAACAGGCGCGTACACGATCGTAGGCGGGCTCCGGGCCGTGGTGGTAACTGAGTCCGTGCAAACGGTGGTGTTACTGGCGGGCGCAGTGATCATCACGGTATTGTCGTGGTGGAAGGTAGGCGGCTGGCAGCCGGTGGTGCAGGTATTGCAGGAAGGCCACCAGATGGATAAATTGTCGATGTTGCACCCGGCGGGCGATCCGAATGGATTACCCTGGTATGCGGTATTCCTGGGTTACCCGGTTATTGGCATCTGGTACTGGTGTGCCGATCAAACGATTGTGCAGCGGGTACTGGGTGCGAAGGACGAGCATCATGCACGCACTGGCGCGTTGTTTTGTGGCTTTATAAAAGTGTTACCTGTTTTCATTTTCATTCTCCCCGGGTTGCTGGCGTATGTGCTGTTCAAACAGGGGCACCTGGACCTGGAAGTATTGCGGCAGGCGGATGGGCAGCTGCATACGAAAGGCATTTATTCCGTTATGATTACGCGGCTGGTGCCTACCGGGCTGGTAGGCGTGCTGGTAGCGGCATTGCTGTCGGGCCTGATGAGCCAGATTTCCGGTGCGCTGAATTCTATTGCCACGCTGGTGAGTTATGATCTGTACAAGCGGAACCGTCCGCAGGCAACCGACCGGCAGCTCGTGAAAACAGGCCGTATTGCGGCGGTTTTAGCCCTGTTTCTATCCATCGGGCTACTACCACTATTGAACAGGTATGAGAGCCTTTTTAACGGCATTAACGACGTTATATCGCATATTGCGCCGCCTATCACCTGCGTGTTCCTGTTGGGGGTGTTCTGGAAAAAAGCCTCTTCCCTTTCGGCGCAATATACTTTGTGGATAGGATCGGCATTGGGAGCGGGGGTATATCTTGCAGGTAAACTTTATCCTATTAACATACCGCCGCTGATGGTGGCTTTTTACCTGTTCGTGGTTTGTGTGGTACTGCAGGTGGTATTGTCATTTGTATTCCCTGTGCAGCATACCGCTGAAAGCAATCGCCTTTACTGGGAAAGCCCGTTGGCGCCCTTGCGGGTAAAAGGGTGGCCGGGTCTTGCCAATTACAAAGTATTATCCACGGTGTTGCTGCTGCTGATGGCAGTGCTGTACTGGTTTTTCAGGTAGTATTTAATGCCCGAATTGTTTTTGCAGATCCATTTGCAGGAACCATAGTTCCTCCACCGGCACGGCTTTTTTACTCGCGTTGTCCATGTCTTTTCCTTCTTTTGTAAACAGGAATGGCACAAAGCTGAATGCCTGGTTGCCGTTCAGGGCTGCCAGGTCTTCACGCCAGCCTTTCCAGCGGAAGGCTTCATAGAAACCATTAATGTCGCCGGAGCAGCAGAAGGAAATAAAATCGCTGTAACTGATCTCCATATTTTCCCATTCCAATGTATCGGGGGCAAAGTAAAACACGCTGCCAATACCTTCCTGTGCGGCAATGCCACCGGCATTGATGGCGAAGAAGCCGCCTACCACATCATCTGCTATTAATAAAAAGCCCGGTTGCTCACCTGAATGCGTATACGATTTTCCATCATTCCAGGCAGGCAATGTACGATCCAGTTTATCATGACCGGAGCCGAGTACCCGTATCCATCCATGATCTACGAGTAGTCCGCCGGTTTCATAGATGATGGCGCCCATCGGGGAGCGGGTGGTTACCTGGGTTTGATATAAAGCCTGCTCTGCGCGGCCGTTATCTTTAGGGAGAATTTCTATATGGTTGTTGCCATCTTTGATCCATTCCTTTACCAGGTCCCAGCCTGGTTCTTTTGTATTTATCAGTTCATTAACAGGTTTCATTTGCGCAAATTAAATAAAAAAACCGGGTGCAATGCTGCACCCGGTTTTCAAAAAATATCAAACCTGTTTATATCTCTCCCTTCTTCAGTTGCTGCACGGCATAATCCACTGCTCTCGCGGTGAGCGCCATGTAGGTGAGCGACGGGTTCTGCGTGGAAGTGGAGGTCATGCATGCGCCATCGGTTACAAACACGTTGTTACATGCGTGCATCTGGTTCCATTTATTCAGCATGGATGTTTTCGGATCGTTGCCCATACGTACGCCGCCCATTTCGTGAATATCCAGTCCGGGCGCCTGTTTGGAGTCGCCGGTATGTATATTGGTAAAACCTGCTTTGGTAAACATTTCGGTCATCTGTTCAAAGAAGTCCTTCAGCATTTTTTCATCATTATCGTCGTAGCCTACGTTGATATTGATTTGCGGGATGCCCCATTCATCTTTCTTTTGGGTGTCCAGCGTAACGGTGCTGATTTCTTTGGGGATGGTTTCGCCCATCATGTGGGAGCCAACGTACCAGGGGCCTGTTTCGCTGTTAAAGAGCTGGTCTTTCAGTGTTTTACCAAAGCCGTTGGTATTGGTATGCGAGCCTCTGCCGGTGGAGAAGCCTGCTGCATATCCACGCAGGAAATCTGTTTCCTGTTTGTGTACATTACGGAAGCGGGGTAGGTACGCGCTGGTAGGGCTGCGGCCATCGGTGGTAGAGTCTTTGAATCCGTCGTATTGTCCGCTGATATGACCGCGGTAATTATGAAAGGCGAAATATTTTCCCAGCACGCCGCTATCGTTGCCGAGGCCATTCGGGAAGCGGTGGGAGGTGGAGTTCAGCAGCACCGCGTTGGTATTTACGGCGGCGGCGTTTACGAAAATTACTTTTGCGTAATACTCCATCATTTCTTTGGTGTTGGTATCCACTACCCGTACGCCGGTGGCTTTTCCTTTTTGTTCGTCATATATGATGGAATGCACTACAGAAAAAGGGCGGAGTGTAAGGTTACCGGTTTTTTCTGCCCAGGGAATAGTGGAGGAGTTGCTGCTGAAATAGCCGCCAAACGGGCATCCACGCTGGCAAAGATCCCTTTTCTGGCATTGTCCCCTGCCCTGGTCCAGGTGGATCTGCTGTGGTTGCGTTAAATGGGCGCAACGGGCGTATATCACGTGCCTGTCTTTATAATTATCTTTTACAAAGTCCTTAAAATAATTCTCTACGCAGGAAAGCTCCAGTGGTGGAAGGAATTCTCCATCGGGGAGGTGGGGAAGGCCATCTTTGTTTCCGGAGATGCCTACAAATTTTTCCACGTAGCTATACCAGGGGGCAATGTCTTTGTAGCGGATAGGCCAATCGGTGGCGAAGCCGTCGCGGGCGGGGCCTTCAAAGTCAAAGTCGCTCCAGCGTTGTGTTTGCCGGGCCCACATCAGTGATTTACCGCCTACCTGGTATCCCCTGATCCAGTCGAACGGTTTGGGTTGACCATAAGGATGGTCGGTATCCTTCACAAAGAAGTGCATGGCATCTTCTTTATAGGCGTAGCAGCGGCTGATTACGGGGTTGGCAGCCTGAATGGCTTCCGGTACCTGGCCGCGGTGGGGAAATTCCCAGGGGAACTGGCTGGTAGTGGGATAGTCTTTTAAGTGTTTCACATCACGGCCTCTTTCCAGCACCAGTGTTTTTAAACCTTTTTCTGTGAATTCTTTTGCTGCCCATCCGCCGCTGATGCCGGAGCCAATAACAATGGCATCGAACGTACGGTTTTGCAGGCTGGTATTATCTTTACTCATACAGTTAATAGTTAGGCAAGCTTCCGGGTAATGGGTTTCAGCGGTACGCAACCGTGGTATCGTGCGGGTACCAGTTCGTAGATATCTACTTTGGTAAGGAAATATTTAGAGCTGGTGTATGCCTCAATGGTAAGACGTTTGGTAGCGCGGTAAAAAAAAGCGGCATCGTCCTTATCATCTTTAGCGGCCTCAAAGGCACTAAGGAGGGACTCGCGTTGTGTTGGCGTGCTTTCCAGGAAGGTATGCCCATTTAATTTCCTGGAGGCCTGTTCAAATGCTTTCATGCCGCTGAGCCATTTTTGCTGGTCTTCCTTTTTATAGCAGTCGTCCATCATAATGAGGGTAAAGAGATGGGCGGACAGTTCTTTGGCGCCTGGCGTGGTGGTGGCGGGAATGATTGTTTCCACGAGTTCGGCCAGCATTTTTTCCTGGTCGCCGTCTACCGAAATGTTCTTTAATGTTAATGATGTTCTGCTGGTATGTTGTAAACAGGCAGGCAATATGGCCATACCGGCTGAAACATACAGCAGCTGCTTGAGCGCAGCTCTTCTTGTCACTGCCATTGATTGGAATTTATTGTAATAAAACGGGAATTGGTCTGCATTATTTTAAATCTTACACGCTGCAAAATCCTTATTTCCGGCGGCTTGGGCTGGAAATAAGGACTCAATATAAAGGAATCCAGGAGTTTTTACAAGGTTTTGTGGCAACCGGTACGGCTAGTTTCTTTTTTTTATGGCGTCGATGACGGCGCCCACGATCACAAAGGCAAAGCTGCTGAACGGAACGGTTACCAAAGCGGCCATCAGGTATTGCGCATCTTTGGAGTTCCATGCTTTCGCATAGGAAAAGATATAGAAGACAAGGGGATGTACAATCATGTACAGGAGCACCATCAGGAGGATGATTTTCCCGCTGACAATAGCCTCGTTGGGAGGGGTGGATGAACGGATGAGTATTAAAGCGGGTATTAATATTAAAAGAAAGATGACCGCCAGTACCAGGATGGTGAGCAATTGAACGTGATGATCTGATAGGCCGCCTGCGATACGGGCCACCATTTTTTCCACCGGGTAGCCGGGAAGCACTGCCAGGGCAGGCGCTATTACGGTGGCGACCAGCATCAGTGAGATGGCGGTAAACAAGGCCCCGATCACGAGGCCCTTTCTATTCGGATTTATCTTCATAAATACAGGTTACTGATTTTTATTTCACCCCTTTTTCAGGATTCCAGTTGCCACGCAATTTACGGATATAAATAATCTGGCCAATATGATAGGCGTTGTGTGTGTTGATATTGGCGATGGTAGCGTATTGTGATGCGAGTTTTTTTTCATCGGCCTGCTCAATAGCCGTTTCCCAGGCGGTGAGCACACTGTCGATCCGCTTCACGGAAGCTTCCCATTGCGCCGGTGTTGCGGGGGAAAAGGTTTCGTCGTTATTACCGTTGAAAGCTGACTTTTCTTTCCCTTTGAATTTCTCCAGCAGTTCCAGGTCCCAGAAAATGAGATGGTTTACCAGTTGTGCAATGGAGTGGTTGCCGGAGCTGTCTTTCCAATTGGCCTGTTCGGAGCTGAGTCCTTCTACTGCGGTGTTGGCTGTTACAAACCATTGCGTGTGCGCTTTGTCGTGGGTAGTACGCAGCTGGTCCAGCAGGATGGATTTAATGGTAGCCGTTTGACCGTAGCTGAAAAATGAAATTAACAGGAACGGGAGTACGAAAATAATTCTCATAGCGGGTATATTTGGGTGTTAGATATTTGGTGATGTATCAAATATAATGACTTTGTAATGGAAATGCGGAAACGGAAAAAATAACCGGATGAAGCAAAATATTATCTTTATTCATCCATCTAAAATGCAAACGCCTATGCAGCTAATTGCACTTGACCCTGGTCATTTCCACGCTTCGCTGGTACATCAGCAGATGTACCCGGAAATAGATGACGTGATCCGGGTATTTGCACCGGACGGACCGGAAGTAAAACAATACCTGCAGCGGGTAGCTGCCTTTAATGAGCAGAACAGCCCGGCGGTGCGCTGGAGCGCGGAGGTGTACGCCGGTAGCGACTATCTGCAGAAGATGCTGCTGTGTGATCCGGGGAGTATTGTGGTGCTGGCAGGTAATAACCGTTTGAAGCCTGCCTATATCAGCCATGCCGTGCACGCCGGTATGCATGTGCTGGCCGACAAACCTATGGCGATTAATGCGGAGGGTTTCGATTCCCTGCAATCATCTTTTGCGATGGCTGCTGCGAACAAGGTGCAGTTGTATGATATCATGACAGAGCGCTACGACATCCATAACCTGTTACAAAGGGAGCTGTTGCAATTACCGGAACTGTTTGGAACACTGCAGGAGGGCAGCTTCGGGGACCCTGCTGTGATCAAAAAAAGCGTACATCACTTTAAGAAGACGGTAGCCGGGAAAACACTGATCCGGCCATCCTGGTATATGGATGTAAAGCAGCAGGGAGAAGGAATTACAGATGTGACCACGCACCTGGTAGACCTGGTGCAGTGGACCTGTTTTCCCGGGCAGGTACTGGATTATAAAAAAGATATTCATATAGATACCGCCATTACGTGGTCCACCGGGATGAGCCTGCCGCAGTACAGCGCCATTACAGGAGAGCAGCAGTTTACGCCTGACCTGGAGGAAATTGCCGATGCCGGCGGCCTGCTGGAGGTGTATGCTAACGGGGCCTTTGATTATACGATACGTGGGGTGCATGCGCGTATTTCCGTTCAGTGGGATTATGAAGCGCCTGCAGGTACCGGCGATACCCATTATTCACTGCTGCGTGGCAGCAAGGCCGAGCTGATGATACTGCAGGACAAGGAACAACAGTACAAACCGGTGTTATATATCCATCCGTTATCAGCAGATACCGTGCAAATGAAAACGGCATTCCGCACGCTGGAACAAAAGTATCCCGGCATCGGGTTAAAGGAAAGCGCGTATGGCTGGGAAGTGGTGATACCGGAGGAATTGGTAAAGGGGCATGAACGGTTATTTGCAAAAGTGATGCAGCAATTCCTGGTATACGTGAAATCCGGGCAGATGCCGGCCTGGGAAGTGGCGGGGATGCTGGCGAAATATTATACCACCACACAGGCGCTGTTGGTGGCCAGGCGTTTGCGCGCTTCGACCGGATAAAAAATTGTATACTTGAGGGTTATAAGGGGCGATACGGCGGCGTATCCGCACCTGACTGATGATTTTGTAAAAACGTTCCTGGCGCAGGAGCGCAATAAAAACTACTGTTACATGCTTAAAGAGAGAATCCGGCAATTAGCCAGCGGACTGCTGGAGGAGGCAACGGCCAACCGTCGCCACCTTCATACGAATCCAGAACTTTCCTACCGGGAATACCAGACGGCGCTTTTTATTGAGGAGAAGCTCCGTGCCCTGGATATTCCATTTGAAAGGATGGCCGATACCGGGATTGTTGCTTTACTGCAGGGAGGGGGAGGGCCGTCGGACAAGGTGGTGGCCTTGCGGGCGGATATAGACGCCCTGCCCATCATTGAGCTGAATAATGTGCCTTACCGTTCGCAGAACGAGGGGGTGATGCACGCCTGCGGGCATGATGTGCATACGTCTTCCCTGTTGGGCGTGGCGGGTATCCTGAGCCAGATGAAGGACGAGTTTTCCGGTACGGTGAAGTTTATATTCCAGCCGGCGGAAGAGGTAATCCCCGGTGGGGCCAGTTTGATGATCAAAGCAGGGGTGCTGGAAAACCCCCGGCCGCATCATATCCTGGGGCAGCATGTGATGCCGGAGCTGCCAGTGGGTAAGGTGGGCTTCCGTTCCGGGCGCTATATGGCCAGCAATGATGAAATTTCCATTACGGTGAAGGGGAAGGGCGGTCATGGTGCGATGCCGCATCTGGGTATTGACCCGGTGGTGATTGCCTGTCATATGGTGATAGCGCTGCAGCAGATAGTGAGCCGCCGTGCCAACCCGTTGCTGCCATCGGTATTATCTTTTGGTAAAATGCACGCCAACGGGGCCAGTAATGTGATCCCGGATGAAGTGAAGCTGGAGGGTACTTTCCGGTCGCTGGACGAAACCTGGCGTAGTGCGGCCCATGATAAGATTAAAAAGATGGCCATCTCCATAGCAGAAAGTATGGAAGGCTCCTGTGATATTAAAATAGAAAGAGGATATCCTGTGCTGATCAACGAAGATAAACTGACGGCTGCCAGCAAGGCATACGCCGTTGACTACCTGGGTGAAGCGCAGGTAGAGGACCTGGACATCTGGATGGCGGCAGAAGACTTTGCTTCCTATTCACAGGTGGCGGATGCCTGTTTTTACAGGTTGGGGGTACGCAATGAAAACAGGGGTATTATATCCGGTTTGCATACGGCCACCTTTGATGCCGATGAAAAAGCGCTGGAAACCGGTGCTGGTCTGATGTCTTACCTCGCGCTGAAAACTTTGGGCAACTAATGGAAGCGTTGGGAACACCTTTATTATTTTGTTAACTGCCGGTTAACAACGGCTGATTTGTTGCATTCACGGGCAATAATTATGCGTTCACGAAATAAGGTGGGCAACTAACGACCATGAATATATCTTTGCATCAGGTTTTTCATAGGATATGGTTAAAATATTAAAGGGGAGGTAGTCTTGCCACCCCTTTTTTTTATGCATACAGCGGATGTTGTCTTTCTCAGGATTAGTGTGATTAAGCTGATTGCCGGGATTTTATTTTTTTTGTTTGGGAGATAAATTGACTTCGTTTAGCCCTATACGTTATCAGCATAGTAACCTGCGTATTTATAATAACACCTTCAGCGTAAGAATAATGGGCTGCAAATATATATTTCATTTGCATTATGAAAGCAAATAAAATGTTATTTATCTTCGCGCCCTATGGCAGCGGTTCCTGATTCTATTGATATTATCATTCCAACTTTCCGGCTGGATGAGCAATATTTACTTCCCCTCATCCATTTGCCCAAACCAGGCGGATGGCAATTTAACTACTACATCATTGCGGATAACCCGGGGATACAGCCTGGTGCCGAATTGCAGCGGCTGGCAGAAGAAGGCGTAATACATCTTTTTATTAATTCCGAAAATAAAGGGCCGGGTGAAACCCGTAACAGGGGCATTGAGGCGGGAAACGGCAGCTGGATCTTATTCCTGGATGATGATATTGTGGCGGATAACGACTTGTTGCTACAATATGTAAAAGCGGTTAAAGGAAATGCATCGGCGATTGGTTTTATTGGCTTAACAGATTTTCCTGCACCGGTAAATGCATTTACGCGCGCGCTGGATGCAGCGGGACTTACCAGTATTTTCACTATCGCGAAAAAGAAGGAGCAATTCATGTGGGGCGTAACAGCGAACATTATGTTTAAGCGGAGCGCGTTGCAGGATTTGCGGTTTTCCCCAGAGTTGTCGGCTATTGGCGGGGGAGAGGACATTGACCTCGGGGCGAGGATGAGTATGTTGCATGGTACACAGTTCATGTGTGTTAAAGCCGCGCGTGTTACGCATCCGTGGTGGAACCATGCGCAACCGCATTTTGACCGTTTTACGCGTTATGGCGCGGGAATGGCATTATTGCTGCCCAGATTCAGGGCTTTTAACTGGTATGCGTTTCCTAATCCCATAGAAGGACTGGTGCTGGCATTCCTTTGTGCGCCTTTGTTTTTTATATTTCTCAGCTGGCAGAAATGGCTGATCTTTTTGGCAGCTATTCCTTTAATTGATATGGCTGTTAATTATGTGCGGGCCGCCGGCATGGGATATCGTGAATTAAAAGTAGCTTATTATATGACGTTGCTGCGATGCAGTACGGAATGGGGGATGTTTAAAACCCTGATAGGGCAGGGCCGTCCGGATTATTTGATGAAGCGTATCAATGTTGATTTTACGCGTCCGCGGCATTTCCGTACCAACCGGTGGCGGATCGCCAAGCTGGTCATCTATCTTATATTACTATCGTTATTGATCTTTATAAAATAATTTGTTCCCATCAGCATTTACTTACGGGATTGTTCGTACCAACGAACCATTTTGCCGAGGATATCATTGATCACTTCCATCGGAAGATCTTCTGAGGGGTTGAGCGGAAGGATCTTCATGCGGGCGCGTTTATCCTGTTGCAGCTGGGGATGCGGGATATTTTTACCTTCCACGATGCCGAGGTAGGGGTGTTTGTTTTCTTTTTGGATCCAGAGATAACAGCACATTTTACCATTGTAACAAAAGAAGGGCATGCGGTACTTCCAGGCTTCTGTAATATGGGGGTTGTATTGCCGGATATAAGCGCGTAGCGCGAGCAGGCAGCCCTTGGCCGGTTCCGGCTGAGATTCAAACCAAATGTCGATATCGCGGATCATAATACCTTGAAAATAGGCAATTGCTAACAGCAGAATGCTTTTTTTGTTATCTTTCTTTTCAAGTTACTGCCTGCACAATAAACATTTTTGAATGAAGAAGGTACTGGTGCCACTACCCGATTATGGTTTCGATCCTACGGAAGCGGCAATACCCTGGTTGTTGCTGACGGCAAAGGGATACGACGTGCAATTTGCCACGCCGGGTGGTTACAGCGGGATGGCGGATCTCCGGGTACTGAGAGGAGAACAGCTGGGTATATGGAAATGGTTGCTGCAGGCGCGTGAGGATGCGGTGATGGCCTATCACCGCATGTCAAACAGTGAATCTTTTTGTACGCCCTTAAAGTATACGCAAATCCGTGCGGAACATTATGACGCCCTTTTGCTGCCCGGTGGGCATGACAAGAAGATGAAGGCGTATCTTGAATCTTCCCTGTTACAGGAAGTGGTAGCTCATTTTTTTACGGCGCAGAAGCCGGTAGGGGCTATTTGCCATGGTGTAGTGCTGGCTGCACGAAGCAAAGATCCGCGAACAGGGTTATCCGTTTTACATTCCTATAAAACCACGGCCTTGCTGGCCAGCCAGGAGCGTATGGCGTATCATCTTACCCGGTGGTGGTTAAAAGACTATTATCTCACCTATCCCGTTACCGTACAGGCGGAAGTGACAGCGGCGCTGGGTGATCCGGCGCAGTTCCTTTCCGGTCCCCTGCCTTTGAGCCTGGATGATGCACGACATCCGGAACGGGGGTTTACGGTAAAGGACCGCCATTACCTGTCGGCCCGCTGGCCGGGTGATGCATACCGCTTTTCAGCCGAATTTATCCATATGCTGGAGCATGCTTAACGGTGAGAAGTGCTTACCTAAAGTATATCGCCCCGTTTCCGTGGGCCGCAATGCTGTAAATTTGTACCCATGAATAAGCATGGATTAAGACGGCCGTTGTCGGTTTTGGACCTGGCACCGGTAACAGAAGGAAGTACGCCTGCAGATGCATTCCGGAATAGCCTGCGGCTGGCACAACACGTAGAAAAGTTGGGATATAAGCGTTTCTGGATGGCTGAGCACCACAATATGGTGAGTGTGGCCAGTTCGGCTACGGCTGTATTGCTGGGATATATAGCCGGCGGCACTCATACGATCCGGGTGGGTTCAGGTGGTATTATGCTACCTAATCATGCGCCGCTGGTAGTGGCCGAGCAGTTTGGCACCCTGGCCTCCCTGTATCCCGACCGGATAGACCTGGGGCTTGGAAGGGCGCCGGGCACCGACCAGGTAACGGCGCGGGCATTGCGCCGCGACAGGCTTGGGGCAGGTCACGATTTCCCTGAGCAGGTACAGGAATTACAACAATATTTATCGTTCGACAACCATACCAGTGCCGTGAGGGCGATACCTGGCGAGGGCCTTGATATCCCGATCTGGATACTGGGTTCCAGCACCGACAGCGCTTACCTGGCTGCCGCAATGGGTTTGCCCTATGCGTTTGCCAGTCATTTTGCACCCGCACAGCTGCATGCAGCATTAAAAATATACCGGCAGCAATTTAAGCCTTCTGAATTTTTATCGGCTCCTTATACGATGGCGTGTGTGAATGTGATAGCCGCGGATACGGATGCAGAAGCCAACCGGCTGGCCACTTCGTTTTACCAGTTGTTCCTGGGAATTATCCGTGGTAAGCTGCGGAGGCTTGGACCGCCAATAGACAGTATGGAAGGGGTGTGGACGGAATATGAGGCGGCGCATGCACAGCAGATGCTGAGTTGTTCTTTTATTGGCAGTGCTGCTACTGTGCAAACAGGCCTGCAGCGTTTTCTTGAAGAGACGGAGGTAGATGAGCTGATGGCTACCGCTCACATTTACGACCAGGACACACGGCTTCGGTCGTACGAATTATTGAAGGGAATAGCTGATAATTTATAAGTTAAGTAATGAACAAAAATAATAATGGCGCTGTTTTTGACAGCGCCATTTGTGTTTACAGGCTGGTGAAGGCCGGAAGGGTGTATGCAGGGCAGCTTTTTATTGTATCTTTATGTAATGGGTTGTCAGGTGGCAACTTAAAAAACGATCTATGGTTCAAACAATGCGAACAGTTATAACCGGTACTGGTAGCTTTATTCCTGCCAACAAAAAACTAAATAACGATTTTTTGCAACAGGAATTCTATAGTGACCGGCAGGAGAGAATCCCTTCTGAGGCGGCAGACATTATCCGCAAATTTGAGGAGGTTACCGGGATTTCTGAACGCAGGTATGCAGATGTAGATATGAACGCCACGGAGATGGCGGTAGCAGCGGCAACAGTGGCTATTAAAGATGCAGGAGTGGACCAGGAAACGCTGGATCAGATTATCCTGGCGCATAATTTCGGAAACGTTTTAACAGGCACTATTCAGTCGGATGCGGTGCCATCACTGGCTTCCAGGGTGAAGCAGGCATTGGGCATCCGTAATCCTTCCTGTATACCTTACGATATTTTGTTTGGTTGTCCGGGCTGGATCCAGGGTTTAATTCAGGCGGATGCATTCTTTAAAGCGGGGCTGGCGAAGAGGTGCCTGGTGATAGGTACTGAAACCCTGAGCAGGGTGATTGACCGCTACGACCGTGACAGCATGATTTTCAGCGATGGTGCGGGAGCGGTGATCGTAGAAGCTTTCAAAGATACGGAGGGCACGGCGGGGATTATTAGTGCGAGTGCACAGTCGTACGTGATGGACGAGCTCAATTATATTTATATGGGCAAGTCGTATGCGCCGGAAGCGGATAACAGTGTCCGTTATATCAAGATGCTGGGCCGCAAAGTATATGAGTTTGCGCTGAAGCATGTACCGGAAGCGATGAAGGCCTGTTTGGATGCGGGTGGCGTAAACATCGCAGATGTAAAAAAGATCTTTATACACCAGGCCAATGAGAAGATGGATATTGCCATCATCAAAGCTTTCTACTTATTATATGGTATTAAAGACATACCGGTGGACATTATGCCTATGAATATCCACGAGTTGGGCAACAGTTCTGTGGCCACGGTTCCTACTTTATTTGACATGGTACGTAAGGGGCATATTGCCAACCAGGCGGTACATGCCGGCGAGGTGATCCTGTTTGCTTCTGTGGGAGCGGGCATGAACATCAATGCGATTTGTTACCGGGTGTAGTTATCGTATAAGCGTTACCGTACCTTTTCTGCTGAAACGGCGGCCGGTGTAATCCACGCCCTGCACCATCCATATATAAGTGGCTGCGGGGGCGGGGCGCCCCTGCCAGTTGCCGTCCCATCCGCCCGGCAGATCGGCGCTGCGGAATATCTCCTGGCCCCAGCGGTTCCATATACAGAAGAAATCCAGTTTGGGTATGCCCGCGGCGATGACGCGGAAAATATCGTTGCGCCCGTCGTTGTTGGGCGTAAATGCGTTAGGTACATAGAATTCCGGTCCTTCATAAACTTTTACATTCACTTCATCCTGATCCGTGCATCCTTCCGGGGAGGTGAGGGTGAGGCGGTAGGTCTGATCTTTTTGCAGTATGGCAACGGGATTGGGTATATAGGGGTCATTGAGGCCGGTGGTGGGCGACCAGGCGTAGCGGATACGCGGATTGAGCCATTCTGCCTGTAGTTGCAGGGGCTGGCCGCTGGCTACGATGGTATCTTTCCCCGCCTGTGCGAATACGGAAGTAACCCTGACAGGCACTTCCACTTCAGGAGAGACGCAGCCATCCCTGCTGATGGCGTATAGCCGTAAGGGATAGTAGCCCGTATCTGCAAAGCGGAAGGTGCCTTGTTGTTGTTGCAGGGTGTTACCATTGCCGAGATCCCAGTGCCACTGGCTGATAGGTGTAGCCGGCGTAAGGTTAACGCCTTCAAGACTGGTGGGAACACCGAGGCATACGTCTTCGCCTCTGCCGCTTACCTGCGGGGTGTTGCTGACGAGGATAGATTTGGTAGCGCTGCTGCCGCAGCCCAGCGCCGAGGTGACCGAGAGTTGTATCTGGCGGGTACCGGGCGTCGTGTAGGGAGCCGTTGGCTGCTGACCGGCGGAGGTAGTGCCATCGCCCCAGTTCCATTCCCATTTTTGAAGTGTTCCTACGGTAATGGTCGTACGATCTTCCATCTGCATTTTGGCATTGAGGCAAAGAGGATCGGGGCCGAAGTCCACTACCGGGTACGCACCTACGGTGAAGGGGGCTTTTAAAGTATCAGACCGGCAGCCGCTGTTATCTTCAATCACCAGTTTTACTTCATAGTGGCCTGCCGCAGGATAAACGTGAGCAGGTGGCAGAGGCGCGGTCGAAAGGGTTCCATCTCCCAAATCCCACCACCAACGGGTGACGGACCCGAAAGAACTGGAATTATCCCTGAACTGGATGGGAGTGCCATCGCAGAAGATCTGTTGGGGATTGAAATTAAATTCTGGGCGGAGGGCGGCGCAAAATTCCTGTTTATTGCTGCTGCCGCCGGTAGATCCGGCAAAGCCCCAGAACACGCTGGGATCTCCGCTGAAAATATCATTTACAATGTCTTTGTTGAGTGTAAGGCGCAGCTCATTATCCACGCTTATTTCCATGTGTTGTGCCACCGCGTCCCACCGGATGCGGAAAAGGTGCCAGTTACAATCTTCAATATTATCGCTGTTAGCCAGCACGGTTACCGGTGCGGTAAGATTGCCGGTGGGATCGTTGTGATCTGTGATGCCGTTCATTTGTATGGCAATATGATCGTAAGGAGGGTCATTTTCATCCGTGTTCTGCCAGGTATCAATGATGATCCCAAGTGAGGGTGAAATGCCTTTAAAACCAATGCCCTGGCCGGTAGCGCCGAGATTAGTGCCTTTGGTTTGCAGGATGAAGCCAATGCCATCTGCACCGGTTGCATCTTTACAACCCAGGTTTACATCAAATACATAATTAAACGACTGATTCAGGTTGATCTTATTTTTATTCCATACGGTGCCGCTGGTGGCTTGCTGGTCCGGTGTGAGCACATAGCAGTTGCAGGTGCGCTGGGTAGCTGCGCCATTGAGTATGTATGGCAATGGCGTTTGACCCGTGACCAGGGAACTTTTAAGAAGCAGGAAACCGGTGATCAGGCATAGTATTCTTTTCATGTCAGGAAGCCGGGCAGCGGGACAGATTGCCGGTAACAAGTTACATTCTTAGCGATTAACATCAAAGCAGAATTATTACTTTTACTGGCGGGGAATACCTGTATCCAGGACCCGACGATATTGTCGCAGTTAAGCATGAACGAGCCAGATGAATATCATTACAGATTATAAAAACAGACAGCTGTTCCTTTCCCGCGACGACGATGAAGGAACAGCTCCGCAGTGGTACGACACGATCAACGAAAGGATACAATTGTGGGAGCAGTATCCAGGTTATAGTGTAGTGGCGTGGCATCCCGGCAACAGGTTACTGGTATTGAATTCCCCGCTGATCATAGGATCGCGCAAGCTGGTAAGCCGGCTGGTGGTGATGAACATTGACACGCAAAAAGAACTCTACAGCACCAGCAGGCACCTGTATTATAACGCCTTTTTTAATGGCGCCGGCACGCATATCTTGCTGGAGGCCTATAGCCAAAAGCCTTCCTGGGTGGACATTGCCACAGGTGAAATCGTGGCGGTAGTACCTTTCGGACTACGATTGGCCGATGGCACCTACGATCCCTTTCAGGATGTCTTTTATTTCCCGATGGAGAAGCAAAAGGCGTATATCCGCGTGGATGGCGCTGATTTTACATGTACTAAAGTAAAGACGTTTTACCCGGACCTGGTGAGTAAGATCACCTGGTGGAACGGGCAATACCTGATACTCACGCAGGGCAATATCCTGTTTTGCTGCGATCAGCAGTTTCAGCCACTGTGGCAGCGCAGCTTTTCCGACCTGGGCGGCGACAGTGGGCAGGTGCATGGCACGGATATACTGGTAACGGAAGACGATGAGCTGATATGCCTGAGCGCCAGCGCGTCCGAAACCAACGGATGGGGCGTGGCATATGTACTGGACCGGAAAATCGGGGCTGTCCGTAACATCATCCAGGGTGAACGTGGTCGCGGACGTATTACCGGCGCGTATTTCCATCACCAGGTATTTTTATATACCATGAAACTGCTGGACCTGAACACCGGCGCCGTGCACGACTTTTTGCCCGGTTTTAAGTAATTTGCGCCTGATATGGATATAAGCGTTAACAAATACATCAGTGAAACGGGCTTTTGCAGTCGCCGCGAAGCTGATAAATATATTGAACAAGGGCGTGTGACGATCAATGACAACATCGCCTCCAAAGGCAATCGCGTTAAGGACGGCGACGTGGTAGAAGTAGACGGAGAGCCGCTCAAAAAGAAGAAGGCCACCGTGTACATTGCCCTCAACAAGCCCAAAGGGATTACCTGTACCACTGACCTCAAGGATAAAACCAATATCATCGACTACGTGAACTTCCCCTCCCGCATATTCCCGATCGGGCGGCTGGATAAACGTTCTGAAGGACTGATATTCCTCACCAACGACGGCGATATCGTAAATAAAATCCTGAGAGCCGGCAACCAGCATGAGAAAGAATATATCGTTACCGTTGACAAACCCATAGACATTGAGTTCCTCAAAAATATGCGTAACGGCGTGCGCATCCTTGGTGTGATGACGCAGAAATGCTTTGTGCAACAGGAAGGCGCCAACCGTTTCCGGATCATTTTAACGCAAGGGCTTAACCGGCAGATACGCCGCATGTGCGAAGCATTGGGATATGATGTAGTGGCGCTGAAGCGGACGCGGATTATGAATATGACGCTGAAAGACCTGGCACAGGGCAGCTGGCGGTATTTTACGAAGGAGGAAGTGAATAACCTGAATGCACTGGTAGCGAATAGTAAGAAGACCGCAGGGAATGATGCAGATGGGATGGATGAGTGATGCTATTGTTCTCACCTATTGTGTAACATCACAAAATCAGCATGCGAAGGCGTGCCATTTGACCTGTAAAAACAATTGAAGCATGGAGTTGACGTTATCAAACAGGGATTTTTGTATTTATCTGCTTACACAATTTCCATTTGCTGTTGATGAGGAAAAGGAAATGATGTTGTCTGATTATATAATAGAACATCCCGGAATGCCGTCAGAGGATTGGATAGAAGAGTTAAGCGGCAAGACAGGCAAAGACGGACAGGAAACCGAACCCTGGAATGGTTATACGTACGTACATCAGATCAATCCCCAGGTGACCTTCTATGCAGAAGTTCATCTGCAGGCATGTGGTTTTTAAAGAAGAAGAAAAGAATATATTGACGCACAGGGAGGGAATCGGATTGGTAACTAACCGGAACCATTCGGAAAGAAATCATCAGCATACAGATGAAGAACTGGTAAGTATAAACGAAATTATCAGATTGGCAACAGGTAAAAATTAATCGAAATAATACATGATTATTGTTTGTGTACTCCTCTTTTTTTTAGGACTAACCGGGATCACCATATTTACTTTGAAAAGGATCAAACCGGCCATTACTGTTCCGGAGGTCATCCTGGCGAACGTTTATGTCTTTTCCCTGATATCGCTGTTCATCGGTTTCCTGATCCACAGTAACGAATATTATACCGCCATAGACCCGGTTGATGATCAATGTTATATTCCGCTGGGCGGGAAGCACATCATCACTCTGACCTTTTACTTTATTGCCTTCAATATTTCTCTGTTGCTGTTGTGGTTGAAGGGCTATAAATTGCCACCACTGGCCAAAGTGCTGTCGCTGGGTTTCCTGGTAACAGGTATTGTGATCAATTTGCTGATTTTATGGCAGGTATCGGAACATAATACGGCCAGCATCGATATGTATGACAAATCCGGACATGTTTATCTTTTTGTATTTGCACCGGCAGTGGCGATATTGATTGCCGTCCTGCTTATACTCCAGGTGGTGAGGACGCACATGGTTACGGCCAATGAACGTATCTATTCCAATAAGTTCCTGAACAAATTGAATATTTTTCTTGGAGAAAGAAGGAATTTAACGCTATGGTCCATTATCCTGATACTTCCGTTACTGCTGGTTATTACAGCGGTGCTTACCTTGTTTGGCCAGGACCCCGATTCATTGATCAAAGCTTTCACAGAAACCACCACCTGGCGGCTTTCTCAGCAGATGCATCCGCCGGTGTTGGACCATAAAGGGCATTATCTGTGTACAGTTGCAGTATCCGGAGATCCAAAAATCGTGAAGCCCCTCCGGTTGGGTAACAGGAATGGAAGAACGATTATCGTGAACCGGCAGTTGCTGATCGCAAATGCCTTTGAGGAAATGGTGCAGGATTTTTCTCCGGGGTTACACCGGGTGATACGGCGTAACTATGATAAGTACGGATATAATTTATCCAGGAAAATCAATAACGAGCAGATGGCCAATTTAACTTACCGGCTAATGAAACCTTTGGAATGGATCTTTCTGATTTGTTTATATCTTTTATGTCAGCAACCAGAACAACGGATTAACAGGCAGTACAATGGTTCAGTATCGCCAGGAAATTGAAAAACAAAAAACAGGAAGATGAAACCAGCGGAGAAATACCAGAAGAATAGGAATATCATTATAGCGATCATCCTCTTTTTGATGAACTTAAGTTGTCAATCTCAGAACAGCCCAACATACTGGAAAATGACTAAGATCTACCGGCAAGACAAAACTCCTTTTACAGGGATGACGGTTGAAGGTATGCAGGAAGTGCTTGATTATAATTTCCACTTCATCAGAAAAGGTGATAGCCTGTATTTTGAGCTGCCTTCCACATTTAAGATAGACATCCGGAGTTTTAAACAGCTTTCGCAACTCCATATCGCTGACAGGGAGTATTATGAAATGTATGATAATGCTTTCAGCGATGATGTTTTCCAGATTAAATTCAGGGATAATGCGACTACCTCCAACTCCAAAAACACCATTATGGAATTTACCCGGATATCGAAAGAAGAATTTGAAGAGGATATCAATAAGGAGATTGCCCGACAAAAAGAAGTGAGGGCGAAAATCAATACGCTGAAAAATCAATTAAGCACAGCCCCACAGATTATATTGCATCAGGTTGAAAAATTACCGGTCAAAAACCAGGTTATACAGGACGACAAAGGAAATCCTATCACTTTAGAGATCCCGCGCGGGATTGAACTCAAAGTATCCGGACATGTTAAAACCCAGCAGTTCGGGCCTATCAAAATCGGCACATTTACGACGAACGCTAAAATATACGACCTGGTATATCCCCAAAAGAATTATGGACTAAATCAACTCACTATCTGGCTCTCTACAGACCCTGCAGATTTCGACCTGGCGGGCTATAAACTGGAAAGCCCCGACAGGGTTATATTCAAAGAAGATGCAAACAGTGTAACCGGGTATGAGCTTGACTATGATCCTAAAGACGGGAAAGCTATCATCCGCTCTGTTTTCTGTCTCAAATACAAAAAAGTGGGCCAGACCCATGTTTTTATTTATGCGGATGTATACCGGTCGCAATTCAGCGGTAATTTCGACCGTATGGCGGAGATGAACGAAATATTGAATTTTAATTACCAGCTTTCCGAGAACATCACCATTAAATAGCTTTATTCCCCCGAAAATCTTCCAAAAAATAGTCGTAACTTCTTTTCACGGACCCGGATCGCGAAGAGATACTGAGGGTCCAAAACCTATAAAAACTCATCGGGCTATTTATGAAAATCAAAGCATATGGAATTAAAGGGAAAGGTGGAAAACCGGAACCATTTTTTTATGAAAGAAATGTTGGTGACAATGAGGTAAGCGTCAAAATTATTTATTGTGCTATTGCAAGAGGAGATATCCAGTTCATAAGTGATGATTGGGGCGATACGAAATTCCCACTTGTTCCTGGGCACGAAATTGTGGGAATTGTAGCAGCAACCGGGGCAAATGTAGCCACATTGAAAGTTGGAGATCGCGTTGGGATCGGTTATCAGCAGGAAGCTTGTTTTGACTGTGAGTATTGCAAAGCAGGGAACGAACAATTTTGTGAGCGGCAAAAAGTAATTGGTGTGCATTGCTATGGTGGTTTGGCGGAGCATATTGTTGTTGATAACAGGTTCGCATATAAACTTCCGCCGGCACTTCACTCGGTGAATTCAGTTCCATTGCTATCATCTGGCCTTGCTGTATATACAGGAATTATAAGAGCGCAGTTGCCAGCCAATTCTACCGTTGGTGTATTGGGCGCTGGTGGTCTTGGTTACCTGGCTATCCAGTTTTTAAATAAAATGGGACACCAGGTGTATGTATTTTCTCATTCTCCTGAAAAAAAGGAGATGATTAATCAGTTGGGAGCGGAGTTTGTGCTAAGCTCAAACGCCAATAATCTTACAACGATCGGGAAGAAATTTGATTTTATTATCTCGACACTAAATGTACAATATGATCTGAATGATTTTTTGAAGATCCTTACGCCACAGGGGAAGTTTTGCGTGGTAGCCGCGCCGTTGGAAAAGCAACCCGTTAACCTTGGCTTGCTATACGATTATGCTCAGCGAACTATTTTTGGAAATTATGTAGGTAGTTGCAAGGACATGACAGACATGTTTGATTTCGCAATAAAGCATAACATTGAGAGCGCTGTGGAGGTTATGCCGTTCTCTGAAATGAACGAAGCGATAGAAAAGGTTAGAGCAGGAAAAGGCAACATTCAGTTAGTATTGAAAAACGACGAATAAGATGAATTCACAGGAAAAAGTACTGCACTGTTACGACCAGGTAGCCGGCGACTATGCGGCGCAGCGCTGGGACGAACTGACCCACAAGCATTTTGACCGGTTGTTATTGAAGGAATTTGCAGCTGTTAACAAAGATAAAGGACCCTGTGCCGACTTTGGCTGTGGACCTGGGCAAACAACAAAATTTTTGTACGACAATGGGATGCACGATATCACCGGCATTGACTTGTCGCCGGCGATGATTAGTACTGCCCGGGAGCTTTCTCCCCATATTAAATATGAAACAGGAGACTTATTGGATATCGCTTATCCCTCAGGATTTCTGGCAAGTGCCATTGCATTTTATGCGATAGTACATTTTAATAATGACCAGGTAAGGAAGTGTTTCGACGAAATAAACAGGGTATTGAAAACGGGAGGAGACTTTTTGTTTTCCTTTCACGCAGGAGAGGAGATTGTCCATTTTGACAAAGCGCATGATAAAGAAATTGATGTTGATTTGTTCTTCTTTAAATCAGATGATATCATTGCATTACTTCATGAGACGGGTTTTAATATCATTGATGCCATAGAGAGGCGCCCGTATGATGAGGTGGAATATGCAAGCAGGCGGGCTTATATCTGGGCGCAGAAAAAATAATGTTAGAAAGTATTTTGGAACAGTGGTCGTGCTTATTTCGAATAATTCCTGATCTAATTAAAGTATCAACATGTCTTCAAGACGAATTGAATTAGCTATTACTTCCTCTCATTCTGGCGGAAAGTCCGCCATTTGCTTTGAAAACTGACCCGATAGTTCCCCTCCCTGGCTAACAGCCCATTCTGCCATTGCATAGAGCACCGGTCTTAATGCCCTGCCCGACTCCGACAGTTCGTAGGTAACATAAGGCGGCACAACGGGTCTTGGCTCCCGCAAGATTAACCCGTCATTTTCCAATTGTTTAAGGTGCTGTATCAGCACCTTTTCTGTAACTGCCGGTATTGATCTTTTCAGCTCGCTGTAGCGCTTTTTTCCCGGCAGAAGACTGAACAGGATGATGGGCTTCCAATATCCGCCAATCTTTTCCATTACAAAGGTTACCGGGCAAGCGACAAACGCATTGCTCTTGTTTTCCTGGATGACCGATGTTTCTTTTATTGCTGTCATATTATTTGATACTTACCATTGGGTAAGTACTTGTATAAAGGTAAGTACAAGTTTAGTTTTGTACAAGAATTTTAAAACAAATAAAAAATGAAAGCAACAGTAACAGGTTCCCTGGGAAATATCAGTCGTGTTCTCATAGAAAGATTGGTGGCAAGTGGTCACGAAATAAAAGTGATAAGCTCAGATTCCGGGAAGGCAAAGGAAATAGAAAAGCTGGGCGCCGTATCATTGACCGGCTCTTTAACGGATGCGGAATTTGTTTCCCGGTCGTTCGAAGACGCGGATGCGGTATATACCATGGTGCCCCCTGATTTTTCCGTCCCGGACTATTATGAATTTGCGGACCAGATACACCAGAATTATGTCCGGGCTATTGAACAGCACAATATCCGGTATGCGGTTAACCTGAGCAGCATTGGTGTTGCGGTGGCGGGCATTGCTCCGTTATCAAGGTACTATAACCTGGAACAACGGCTTAATGGCATTCCCGGGCTGAATGTTGTTCATTTACGCCCCGCCATGTTCTATACCAATTTTTACGGTGGTTTAGGGCCCGCAAAACACCAGGGCATTATCGGGCACAATGTGGGCGGAATGGTTGATCTGCTCATGACACATCCGGCAGATATTGCAGATGCAGCCTTCACTTTCTTACATTCGCTTTCTTTTTCCGGTCAGCAGATCGAATATGTTATCAGCGATATAAGAAATGGCAACGGCATAGCTGAAATGTTAGGCAGCGCGATTGACAAGCCGTTAAATTGGGTGGAGTTTCCCGATGATGCCTTGTTGGCGGGCCTGCTTCAGAACGGGTTTTCACAGGATGCTGCTGAAAATCTTATCGTGAACGCGGGAAAGGCCATCAGGGAAGGGTTGTTCGACGAATTTAAGAAAGATCAGTACGGAGTATCGGGAAGCCGGAAATTTCCCGGTTTTGCTAAAGAGTTTGCAATGGCGTATCAGTTTGCCGGTTAAAGTTTACAAGTGGAAAGGTCTTGATAGACCTTTCCACTTTACCGGCCAGTTGAGTTTTGTTTATTGACATAACAAGTAATTGTCCTCCTGCAAAAATAACATTTGTAATGGTCAAATTAAGCGTTGTACATGGCAAGGGATAGTAAGATCTTTAGGTAGACTAGAGATGTCATCAACCGAACAATGAATTGCTATTCCACAAATTTGTCACCTGTACAATTTTTTTTATGAACCAAACCAAGTCGTTACTATGGGCGATTGCGTTGCTGTGCCTGATACTGCAATCCACGCATATTTATTCCCAAAGCAAGATTAGCGTTAAAGGCGTTGTCACTGACTCTACGGGCACGCCGCTCCCCGGCGCAACTATCAGCCAGGAAGGGAACCTGAGGAACGGAACAGTGTCCGGTCCGGAGGGTCGCTTTGAAATAAACACACCTCCCGGCAGCCGTCTGAAAGTTACGATGACGGGATTTCGTACTGCCTTTGCAGTTGCCGGTACTTCCCAGTTGAACATCATACTACAGCCCGTTGCCACGGAACTGACAGATGTAGTGGTGGTAGGGTATGGCACACAGAAACGTGCTAAAATGACTTCTGCTGTTTCCTCCATAAGCGCGAAGGATATACAGCTCATTCCTGCAACCAATTTATCAAATGTATTGGCAGGACGTATGTCGGGTACCTTTATCAGTTCACCCACGGGTACACCTGGTATTGGCTCCAATGTTAAAGTGAGGGCCCGCTCTTCCTTTAGTAACAGTGCCGTTGAACCGTTATATGTAATTGATGGTGTGGTGCGGGATAAAACCAGTTTCGATGCGCTGGATCCCAATGAAGTGGCGGATATCACCATTTTGAAAGATGCTTCTTCTGCAGCTATTTACGGTTCCCGCTCTTCTAACGGCGCTATCCTGGTAACAACAAAAACAGGAAAGAGTGGTACGGCAGTTATAAATTTCAACGCCACCTATAACACGCAACGGGTAGGTAAATTGCCGGAATATATGCCGGTTAAAGATGGATTGAATTTAAGCAAAGCCGTGAACGGAGGTTTAAGCGATGAGGAAATTAACTGGGTGCTTCAAAATAACCCTAACGGCGATAACTATTACAAAGCCGCTTATACCAATCCTTCCAGCCAACGTTATGCATTAAGTGTTTCAGGCGGTAATGAAAAGCTGAGAGCCTACATTGGAGGTTCTTATATTAAAGAAGATGGATTCCTGCCACAGGTATCCTACAAGAAATACAATCTCCGTGGAAACGTGCAGGCCAACCTCGTAAAAAATCTTACACTCGGTTTAAACCTGGGAACAAGTTATGGTACCCGCAACCGTTTCAACTTTACCTATGATTATGGTTCCGATGACCTGAATAATCTTTGGGGCAAGCTGCTGTACTGGGATGTATTTGCAACGCCTTATAAAGATGGTAAACCAAATAACCCCGGTTGGCTGGGAAATCCTATAGAGATGATGAGAAACGGGGGCTACTGGCGTAACAACAACCAGCAAATAGATGCGTTGGTGACTGCCGAGTACAAAATACCCACGGTAGAAGGACTGAGCATAAAAGGTACCTACAGCAAAAACTTCGACAACAGCTATATAAAAACCTTTGCCAAAAAACAAACACTGTACAATTTTAAGAAAACAGGTCCCAATGGTTTGATTTATACGAATGAATTGGTGGGTACTACTTTAAGTGGCGATCCCGGCACCCAGTATTTAGGCAATGAATATAATAAATCCAATACTTACCAGCTAAATGCACAGGTTAATTACGACCGTACATTTGGAAAACATACGATTGGCGCACTGGCTGTTTACGAGCAATACGAGGGCTACTCGAATTATTTCAGCATGTACCGGTATAATTTTCCGCTCGTTGCCACAGATCAGTTTTTATATACCAGCGCCAACAACGCCGATTGGTCAACAAGTGGTAACGAAGGTCAGATTGGAAGGCTATCCTATATCGGAAGGATTAATTACGACTATGATGCCAAATACCTTTTCAGCGCATCTGTACGGAGAGACGGTTCTACCAACTTTGCACCGGATAAGCGCTGGGGATGGTTTCCATCGGTGTCCGGAGGTTGGGTGATTTCAAAGGAAGGATTTTTCCAGTCATCAACACTTGGCCATGCAGTTGATTTCTTAAAGTTGAGAGCATCCTACGCTACCACCGGTAATGATATCCTGGATAAGGATGATCCAAACAGCAGATGGAGATGGATGGAGCAATATATTATACAAGGAGGCACCTATTTCCTTGGCGCTTCCGGTACCCCGGCATCACGCCTGGCATATGGCGGATTACCTAACAGCAACTTAACCTGGGAAAAATCAAATTCCGCAGGCTTCGGTGTAGATGCAACGGTATTCAGAAATGTACGCTTCAGCTTCGATTACTGGAAACGTCAATCCTATGATATATTAGGCAGCCGGATCCTGGCTATTCCTTACGAGTTTGGCGCATCATTGCCTCCTGAGAATTATGGAAAAGTTAGTTCCCATGGTATTGAAGTAGAGCTTGGCTACAGCAATAACATCGGCAAAAACTTCAGCTACAATGTAAAAGGGGTGTTCACCTATGCTACCAACAAGGCTATAAAAAGAGATGTGGCAGCCAATACGCAGGACTATGCTAACCCCATCGGGAAAACGCTGGCGTATAGCTATGGTTACAAGGCATTGGGTGTAATACGCACACAGGAGGATTTGAATAAGCTGCCAAGCGGTTATACCATTAATGGAGTAGCCCCAGCCTTGGGAGATATGCTGCTGGCCGATTTGAGTGGCCCGGATGGAAAACCGGATAATAAGGTAGATAGCTACGACCAAATGGTGCTGGGCAATTATTTTGGAGCCGACAATGCCCCCATGGCCTACGGATTGAATCTTTCACTGTCGTATAAAGGATTTACGGTAGAAGCATTATTTTCCGGCCTCACAGGATATAAAATAAGTTACAATGACGCCTGGGGCAGGAATTTCGGCGGTGGCGGAAAAGTGCCACAATACCACGCTGATTCCTGGAGCACCGAAAATCCTAATGGTTCTACTCCCAAAATGTACCCTTGGGGAGATCCTCATTCTGCCGGTTATACATGGACCTCCACATTCAACGTATATAATGGCGGCTTTTTACGGATGAAATACCTGAACATCAACTATAAATTGCCTGATATCGTATTGAATAAATTAGCGATTAAAGATACCAGGATTTTCCTGGCAGGATCAAACCTGTTTAATGTCAGCAAATTTAAATTGTATGATCCTGAAGTGTCTCAATTCATGAGTTATCCAACTATGAGAACTTTTACCGCAGGAATTGATATAAGGTTATAGAAAAGCATGTTCAAATTAAAAAACAAGAAAATGAAGCATAAGTTAAATATAGCAGTACTCCTTTTTTTCGTTCCTTTTTTATTTGTGAGCTGCAATAAAGTACTTGACAAAACGAATCTCTCTGCAGTTGGTCCGGACCAGGTATGGTCGGATGTAAATATTGCCACCGCCTATTTAAATCAGATCTATTCAGCGCTGATGCCAGGCAATCCTTACGGCAGCGGCAACAACACCGACGAAGGCGTACCTTATCAGAAACAGACAAATGAATGGTTCAGGGGCACCGCTACCTTCGACTCACAAAACAGTTTTAGTACTTATAATAATATTCGAACTATCAATATTTTGTTGGGTAATATCGATAAAGCTACCTTCAGCCAGGCGGATAAGGATAAAATTAAAGGACAGGCGTTATTCTGGAGGGCCTGGGCTTATCAGAACCTCGTGAGCACCTACGGCGGCGTACCGCTGATATTGGAAGCACAGCTGCCTACTTCTGATTTAACTACACTGCAGAAACCCCGTAATAAAACTTCAGAATGTGTAACGCAGATTTTAAAAGATATAGATGACGCCCTCGCATTACTGCCCGACGCTTTTACAGATGATGATATGGGCCGGATAGATAAAGGAGTGGCCCTCGCCTTTAAAGGAAGAGTATTGTTGTTTTATGCCAGCCCGTTGTTTAATGGTTTGGCAGGCGTTGCCACCTGGCAAAAAGCATTCGATGCTAATAAAGCGGCCAAAGAATTCCTGGATGCACGTGGTAAAGGGTTATATAGTCCTTACAGTAAAATATGGGATGATGAGCTAAACAAAGAAGTGGTAATGGTCCACCGGTTCAACTACCCGCAGGCCACTTATTTCCAGGGCGGTTTAATTCCCCTGGATTGGTCTAAGGATGATGTAGGTTACGACAGGCCTTCCCTGGAACTGGTGAATGCCTTTCCCATGAAGGATGGCTCGGCCTGGGAATCACAATCGAGAAGCTACGATACACTGTTTTTTAACAGGGATGACCGGTTTTATGCCAATATTTATTACAACGGAGCTCCTAATCAATATTTAAAGGGAATGCGTGACAGTAAAACCTACCTGTGGACGTATTTTACCTCAATAACGAATTATAACGGTGGTACCGGGCTGGAAGGCGTTCATAATGCAATAACACTGGATCCTTTATGGTCTAACTCCAGTTTTTACCGTATAAAAGCGGTTGATAAAACCCTTGACAAAGGCACTGTTTACAATGCAGGCGTCGACTGGGTTGAAATCCGTTATGCTGAAGTATTAATGAATTACGGAGAATGCGCTAATGAAACAGGTAATACTGCTGCAGCAATCGACGTGTTAAAACAGATCAGGACCCGTGCAGGCGTGCTGCCAGGCATCGCCGGTAATTATGGTATTACAGCCGTGTTGCAGCCCGACATACGCAAGGCATATCAAAAAGAACGGTTTGTTGAGTTTTGTTTTGAAGGTAAACGTTTAAATGACCTGCGCCGCTGGAAGATGTTTGGTTACCTGAGAAGCCTTACTCAACGTCATGGAATCGCCGTATTGCTGAAAACAGGACAATCAGATGTAAGCCCGATGTCGGATATAAACACAGTGTGGAATAAATTTACTTCTACTGTTATTCCAACAGATGCTGTTGATATAGCTATTAAAGATCAGTACTATATTTATGGCATTCCTAAAGCAGTGTTGGATAGAAACCCATTGTTAAAACAAAACAATAACTGGGGTGGCGACTTTGATCCCCTGCAATAGCAATTGAATGAAAGAAAATAAGCGTAACAGGAAGTATTTAACGGCCGGGATAATAATTTGTACATTATTGGGTTTTAACAGGCATGCAGGCGCACAGCACATAGCGTTTACAACCAGGTATTCGTCTGTTAGCATCAATAAAAGCGGATTTATTACCAGTATCAGGGATAAACAAACAAGCAGGGAATACAATCCCCGGGGACTAAGCTCACCATTACTGGCGCTGGAGAAAGAAGGAAAGAATATTTATCCGGTCAGTGCAAAACTACAGGGGAAACAGTTAAAGCTGACTTATCCCAGCGGTACAATTGCTACGTTAAAGATCGACCAGAAAAACGACTACCTGCGTTTTGAACTGTTGTCGCTGTTACCGCGAAATGGCGTTGACAATGTGATATGGGGACCTTATAAAACCAATATCTCCAAAACCATCGGCGAAATACTGTCAGTAGTAAGAAGTGAAAATTTTGCCATTGGCATACTGGCGCTTAACGACAATACTACCAGCGGTCCGCCCTGTAATGGCGATATGTATCAGTCCTGTTATATCATTCATTCGCCTGACCCGGTGAAGTACCCGCTGCCGGCAAATCTACAGGAAGGTCAACGGTTCCGTATCGGTGGAGATGGCATTAATGATGTGGCATTTTATTCTCACCCGGAAGAGTATTACCGGTATATGAATGGTAATGGCGCCAGCCTGGAGCCGGACTTCGGATCGTCTATCGTATTACACTCGCGCGACCGGAAGAAGCCATACACCATTTTTTATCCGCATTTTAATGATTTCCCCGGGGTTAAATCGCCCCGGCATATGGAGCTGACGCCGGTTGATGTAGACTATATCGGTTCTGCCATCGCCTTTTATGCCTGCCCTGATTCACTTGGATTGCGGACAATTGAACAGATTGTAAAAAATGAAGGCTTGCCCTATATTACCCGGAATGGAAAGTGGGTAAAAGATCCGTCCAATTATCAAACGGATATCGCCTGGTGGGGGCCGCACGACAGCCTGGTTTCCTATGCCGGGCAGCTGGGGCTGAAAGCTGTTCAGGATGAGGGTTTGGGAGAATATTATACGAATCCGGCCAACCGGTGGGCCGATAAAAAAGTGACGCTCAACCAGCAAAAACGGCCTATCAGTGACTTAACCGCCTTAACCAACAAAGAAGGTGTTGCCTATGGATTGCATACGCTCACGGAATTTATTCAGCCATTTAGCAGCGATGTGCATCCGGTGCCTAACGATGGCTTGTGTACCGTGTTAAAAACCCATATCACCAAAAGGATTAGTGCAAATGATACATTGATACAGGTGGCGGACACCAGTTATCTGAACGAATTTGGCGGTTGGGACGACAACAAGGTGAATGTGTTAAAGATCGGGAAAGAGCTGATCCGGTATAAAGGCGTTACCACCACCAAACCCTATACACTTACCGGTGTAGAACGCGGCGCCCTTAAAACCAATGCCGCCGCGCATAACGCCGGGGATCAACTGGCCAAACTCCAGGTAAACTGTTATGGTGGATTTATCCCCGATATTACGCTGCAGGATGATTATGCGGCCTATTACGCCCGCCTGCTGCACGACGGAGGGATGAACTATATCGACTTTGACGGCTTCGAAAGTTTTACTTACCAGGGACATGGACAATACTCTTTCAAACGTTTTATGAGAGGCATGTTTGACCACCTTAAAGAAATGAATGTGCCGTACGTGAGAGTGATGGGATCCTGCGTTTTTGAAGGAAACTGGCACTACATGAGCGTATGCAATGTAGGGGGTGGTAATAACATGTTTGATCCGGTAAATAATAAATGGGGAATTGAAGGGAAAGACATACGTTATTCTTTCAACGGCAGTTATTTTCCCGCTACTTTTGGGATACAGAATCTGCAGCGTGACTGGACGATACAGGTAGTAGAGAATCTCCAGTGTAAATCCATTGCCTGGGAGGCTACCTATATGCTGGGGTTAAGCCAGGATGCTGTAGAGAAAAGAACCGACAAGCAGGCGATATTCAAAGCTTTCCGGACCTGGGAAAATGCAAAGAATGCCGGTGCATTTGGAGACGCATTGAAAAAAGAAATGCAGGAAGAAAAAAATGTTTATCACCTGGAACAATTGGATGATAATACCTGGAAACTTTACAAGGTAGCGCCAGATGGTGTTTTGGGCAGCCCGGAAATATTGAAGCGCAGCAAAGCAGGTTGATAACAGTTTATTATACTTATTTGTTTATGGTCAGCGAACGTTTGGTGCTTGGTACTGCCGGATTAGGCGGTGTTTGGGGAAAGGTTGATCCACATCAATCTGTATTAACAATTTTATCCGCACTCGAATCGGGTATAATCGCTATTGATACCGCTCCGGCTTATGGAGATGCGGAGCGCTATCTTGGTCAGGCATTACAGCAATGGGATGGGAAAATACCTGTGATCAGTTCCAAAGTGGGGCGACTCAAATCTTACGCCGCCGACGAAGCCTGTTACGATTATTCAGACAGGACAATGGCGGAAAGCCTGGAGAACAGTCTCCGTACTATCGGTATCTCTTCTCTCGATATCCTGTTTTTACATGATCCTCATGCGATTCCCGAAATGGACGCGAAGCGGATCATTAACAGGCTGATAGCGTTCAGGGAACAGGGATTGGCAAAACGGTTAGGCGTAGGAGGTAATTGGCCTTCCTGGCTGAAAGCATACCTGGATGCCGGCGTTTTTGATGTGGTGATGGAGTTTAACCGTCTTAATGCCTCAAATGTAACCTCACTCGGGGATTCACTGCCTTACTGCCTATCCCGTAACATACAATATTATGCTGCCAGTCCGCTGAACATGGGACTGCTGGGGCGATGTATAGGGTCGTTTAAACAGATGCGCCCCGAATGGCTGCCCGAAGAGGCACTGAAGATGGCCATAGAACTGGAACAAATAGCGGAAAAACACCGTCTTTCCCTATCAGCTATGGCGCATAGGTTCCTCCTGTCTTTACCCTATGATTTTAATATTGTATTGGGACCATCCAATACAGGAGAACTGGTGGCCAGTATTGAAAATTTTAACCAGGGTAAACTACCGGACGCCATCCGGACAGAAATTTTGAATTGCAGTAACGGTAAAAGAAGTTAAGATGTGTAATATCGATCACGAGATCTTTAATATCCGGAGTATACAAATAAGGGAATTAGCCCCGGTGCAGGTGGTTACTCCATTGCAGGACGCCACTATGGGACCGTTTCATGCTTTTGGAATGTCCATGATCACCATTGAAGATGAAAATCACAATATTGGTGAAGCACCGGTGTACAGCAGTTATACCAATATCCTGGAAGCATGCCTCGTGCCTCATTTGCTGTATTCCAATAACCTTTCCTACAGCCAGTTATATTCCAGGTTATACTGGTCTATCCGCAACGAGGGCTTCAGAGGCCCTGCATCTGCGCTGTTGGGACAGGTGGATATGGCATTGCACGACCTGGCTACCCGCCGGCTCGGCGTCCCATTGCATAAATATATGGGCGCCGGCCGGAATGAGGTAAAGGTATATGGCAGCGGAGGAGGCACCAACTATAGTTATGAGCAACTGGAAAAAGAGGTTACCTATTTTACCACAGCAGGGGTAGATTGTTATAAGATGAAGGTGGGTAAGGATTTTGGCATGAACATGAAGGAAGATGTAAAGCGTGTGAAGTTTGTACGTAATCTCCTGGGAAAAAATGTCAGGCTCGCCGTGGATGCCAACCAGATCTGGAGTTGTGATCAGGCGCTCCGGTTTATAGATCAGACAGCCGGGGAAAACCTGGCCTGGTTTGAAGAACCTACGCATTCAGCATCTTTGGACCAGATTGAAGCGCTGTGTAAACAAACGCCTTTGAAAATAGCTTTTGGAGAATCGGAACGGACGGCAAGAGTATTTCCTACGTTGGTAAACATCGGCGTAAGCCATTTGCAGCCGGTGCCCGGTCATTTAGCCGGCGTGAAAGAATGGATGGCGGTGAGAGACCTGGCAGCCAAACATAAGATTGATTTTTCTTCCGGCGGATATTCATTGTTTACAGCTTCCCTGATGGCTACTGCGTCTGAACCATGTGAAGTGGAGTACATGTATTCAATTATGTCGGGACTGGAAACGTATTTCGATGTAAAACCGGCATGGAGCAACGGGAAGTTTTTCCTGCCGGAGATGCCTGGTTTGCCTGTCAGGATAAATTGGGGCCACTGTGAAAGCACCGGTCAACTGACCAGGACAAGGATATGGGATAAAAAGAACGTCGGTGAATACAAGCCGATCGTATCTTTGTGATCCTTAAGCATTTTCTGTGAAGATAATATTAACTGGAATTGATTATCTCGTCCTTGTCGTCTATGTAATCGCTTTATTCGCCTTTGGTTTTTACCTTAAATCTTCCCGGTCACAATCGGGTGGAGATATTTTTTTAGGCAGGCGTTCTTTGAAATGGTGGCAGATCGGCTTTTCCATGTTCAGTGCCAACGTAGGCCCGATGATGTTAATAGGCTTATCCAGCCTGGGTTTTTCGCAGGGGGTGGTGGGAGGCAATTTTGAGTGGCTGGCATGGATATTTCTGATGTTGTTGTCTGTATTTTTTATTCCACGTTATATTTCGTCAGGGATCAGCACTATTCCGCAATTCCTGCTTTTACGTTATGGCCGCAGGTCCTATAATTTCCTGGTAGTTTACAGCCTGGTGTCTATATTGTTTGTATGGCTTGGCAGTGCACTGTATGCGGGTGGCCTGGTTATCTCTGAAATTTTCCAATGTTCCCTGCTGGAAGCAGTAGTGTTGACAACCCTCATTTCCACCAGCTATACTGCTATCGGGGGGCTAAAGGCAGTGGTAAGGACCGGCGTTTTCCAGTCGGTGATCATTATTGTTTCTTCCCTGATACTAACGGTATTGGCTATAGGGAAAATTGGTCATGTGGAAGATGCGGCCAAAGCAATCCCTCCCGACTATTGGAAGTTGTTTCATGCCAGGTCCGATCCCGAATATTCCTGGCTCGCTATTGTGGCAGGGTATCCTGTAGTAGCCGTTTACTACTGGTGTGCAGATCAGACGATCGTGCAAAAGGTGTTGGCGGCTAAGACTGTCAAAGAGGGACAACGCGGCATTCTTTTCCTGGCGGCGCTCAAAGTGATTACGCCATTTATTTTTGTATTGCCTGGTATTATTTGTTTTTTATTATACAGAGATATTACCACGCCGGATAAATCTTACATTACGCTCGTCAAAAACCTGATGCCCGCCGGGCTTCGCGGACTCTGTATAGCGGCCCTTATTGCTTCCCTGATCGATACCGTTTCTTCAGGGCTGAATTCTTTCAGTACTGTTTTTACATTGGATGTGGTTACGCAGTTTGTAACATTGAAAGAAAAGGATAAAACAAGGGTGGGGAGATGGATGACCGCCGCTGGCGCTTTTTTGGGAGGAGGTATCGCTGTATTATTTTCTTACTCTGATAAAAGCCTGTTTGAATTAACACAGGGACTTGTGTCTATACTGGCGCCACCACTATCGGTTGTTTTTTTAGCCGGCATATTCTGGAAACGTACCCACCGGGTGGGAGCAGAAACAGTATTGTTTGGCGGCGGATTTCTTTGCCTCGTAATGGGCGTTTGTTACGTATTGAACTATCCGTATAAAGGATTCTGGCCGCATTTCCTGCTACTGTCTGTCTATATCTTTATTTTCCTGGTGATTTTAATGGGGGTGATAACGATGGTTTTTAAGTCGCCCGAAAAAAATCACGTATCATTTACCTTTCCGGATAACGCCGGCTCGGGCATGGATAAATGGCTATGGGCAGGCTGGGGAGCACTGGCTTTAATAATGATCACGATCTATATAGTATTAAACTAACGAATCATGAATAAAATATTACCCGCTGTTTTGTGCAGGATATTACTGTTGACTGCCGTAGTTATATTTACAGCCTGTAATGCATCCCCAAAAGAAGCGGAGCTGCAGGAGCATGTATTTGTGGTGAATATTGTACATGATCCGCAGAAGCTGAAAGCCTATCTCGACTATCATCAGCATATATGGCCGGAAGTGGAAGCAGGCTTTAAGAAAGCAGGCTACCGGAAAATAACGCTTTACCGGTACGACTATCTGTTGGTAATGACCATCAGTGTGCCTGCCGGAGCAGATCTCGGGCAAATGGGAAAAACGGCTGAATCTTATGATAAGCGTTGCGCGGAATGGAACCGGTTAATGGATGGTTATCAGACCGGCGTTGCCGGCGCCGGGCAGCATGAAAAATGGGTGGAGGCATTACCTTTTTACCGGTTCACAAAAGAGTGATTAAAGGTTTTGGGCGCTAATGCCATTTTTCTCTTTGTCTTCGTATTGCCTGACGAAGTCCCTGGGCGACAATCCTTTGATTTCCTTAAAGTGTTTATTAAAATTTGAGATGTTATTATAGCCACTATTATAACAGGCTTCTGCTACGTTGTGATGTCCTTCCAGTAAAAGTTTGGCGGAATGCCCGATGCGTACTTCCTTTACAAAGTCGATCAGCGTACGGTTGGTGTTGCGTTTAAAAAAGCGGCAGAAAGCTGCCGACGACATGGGAATAAGATCTGCTACGTCCTGTAGTACGATGTCGTCTTTGAAATTTTGAAAGATGTAATCGAATACTTTGTTGATTTTTTTTGCTTCTCCGGAGCTTTCAACGGTGTTGTAGTAAGGAGATGATAATACTACTGATGATTCGGATTGTGCGAGCACGTCCAGCAGGCGGATCATCAGTGCCACCCTGCTTAAGCCCGACACATAGAGCATCTGGTGCATGATCATTTTGGCATCGCGGAGGGTGTTGCCTGTAAATAGTACGCCTTTTGCCGCCTTGGCGAAAAGCAGGTTCAATTGTTTTGCTTCCGGCTTTTCAAGCAGCTCCTTTCCGAGGAAATCAGGAAAGAAATGAATAACCACCGCCTGGGTGGGGATAAGCGGATCTGCCGCCTTGTAATATTGCCAGCAATGTGGCAGGTAACTGCCCAGCAATACCAGCTCCGGCCCGTCGAAATCCTGAATATGATCGCCGATAAACCGTTTGCCACTACAGTTTTCCAGCAGCGCAATCTCAAAATTAACATGCGATTTTAAGGCAGTATATTTTTTTATTTCAAGAATCTCTGACCTTACCGTAAATGACTGGTCCGGCGGAAATGTAAAATTCTCGTATATGTATTGCATCGGATTGTAGGTCTGGTTGTGTGTTACAGGCAATCCAAAGATAATAAAATACGCGGGAAGTTAAAGGCGGCAAAAATAGTAGCCGTAATTGCCAAATTAAAGGTTGGGTTCATATAAAGGGAATCAGACCTTTAGCTGCATTAAACAGCAAATATGTATCGCATTAAAATAAAGTATTTCCTATTGTTCCTGGTGGCCGTTGTCACATCAAACAGCACTTTTTCGCAGTTCCGGGATCCGCAGGTCAACAGGATGCTGCAACAGGTATATGGATCGGTTGCTTTTTTGCAAAGACAATATAATGGCACCAACCTGATAGCGGAAAACGTTTTTCGTTTGAAAGAGGCGCCGGATAACTGGCAACTGGCGCTGAAAGTGAGCCCGGTGAAGGAATACAGCGATGCAATTGATGTGGTGGCAACTTTCAGGCTGACAGCCGGACAGGTAAACGCTGCAACCGTAGCGATGAAATTTGACTTCAGCAACTGGAGCCCCGCCAATTATGTACTGGTGCCGGCTTCGCTTTATAACGGCAACCGCTATCGCGCTATAGGGAATGGTTATAATCCCGACTATCCGCGTGATATGTATTATAACCCGCAGGTGCCGCTAACGATTTCAAATAATCCCCGTTTGTCGATAGAAAATGATCAGGCTTCCCTGGTAGAATTGCAAACAGGTAGTATGGCCACTCCCGCCGTTTGTTTTTTTTCTCCGGCTGAACAAATGGGCTTTATCCTATTAACAACGCAACAAACAAAATGGGGAAACAACGGGGTTACCATCACCGAGAGTGCTCATAAAGACCATTTTTCTTTTGACCTATCAGCACCCGCCATGCGTAAGCTGGCTGCCGGCTTCGGCGACTTTCACCTGAGCGGTGATAAGGCGCCGGACTGGAAGGCCGGCGACGAAGTATCGCTGCGTTTCCGGTTGTATGTGTTTAAGGCGCCAGATATCCCGGCTTTGCTCACTAAATTTTTTAAAGTAAGAAAAGATATCCCGGACCATGCTGCTCCCCGGAACCTGGTACCGATGAGCAAGTTACTGGAACTGGGAACAGGCATATGCAGCAGTAATTTTACGCAGCAGCAGGCCGGCAATTATTATAAACCGGAGAACAGCAACGATTTTCAGCTGGGATGGGTGAGCGGCATGATCAACACCTATCCGATGCTATCGCTGAACGACGAAAAGGAACGCAAAAGAGTCTGTGAGGAACTTGATTTTGTAGTTCACAGATTGCAGGGTAAAAGCGGTTATTTTTACGGCGGCATAAAAGCAAACGGAGAAATCACAGGAGAGAAGATGTCACGGGATTTCCCGGAAGTGCAGGCACTGGTGCGGAAGAACGGGGATGCCTTGTTTTGGTTGATGAAGCATTTGTTGTTGTTCAGGGAAAGCGGGCATGCTGCCATGATAAACAAAGATTGGGAAGAGGCAGCAAAAAGACTGGCTGGCGCATTTGTAAAAACCTGGCAGAAGCATGGTCAGTTTGGCCAGTATATAGCGCCTGAAACAGGAGAGGTGGCAGTATTTAATTCTACTGCGGGCGCCATCGTCCCGGCTGGCATGGCCCTGGCAGCGAACTATTTTAACAGGGCCGACTGGCTGCAAACAGCAGCAGCATCTGCGGATTATTATTACCGCCGCGATGTAGCAGGGCAGGGGCTTACAGGTGGCGATTGCGGGGATATTTCGCAGGATGCCAATTCAGAATCGGCTTTTGGATTCCTGGAGTCTTTAATGGCATTATATAAATATACCGGAGATCACAAGTGGCTGTCGATGGCCGAAGTACAGGCAGCCCTCTGCTCCAGCTGGACCCTGTCTTATGCACCGGTTTTTCCTCCGTCGAGTACCATCGGGAAATTACAGGCCAATATGACGGGGGCTGTTTGGGCCAGCATTCAAAATAAACATGCCGCACCGGGCATCTGCACTTCCTCCGGCGACTATCTTTTTAAATTGTTCCGGGCTACCGGAAAATCATTGTATGCAGATTTGATCAGGGATATCCAGCACGCACACACGGAGGCGGTTAATATGCCAGGCCATATTACCAGCAATTACCTGGTGGGATCCTCTATGGAGCGCATTCAGCCAGGAGATGCAGAAGGGAAGGAGAGCACCGGGAATTTTATATACACCCGCAATTCCTGGACAGAAACCAACGGAATGCTGATGGCACTTGAACTACCAGGTATTTATGTGATCAGCGACAAATCAAAATGCTATGTTTTTGACCACGTGGAGACGACAATTATTAAGAAAGATAATAAAGGACTGGTGATCCTGTTGCATAATCCAACGGCTTATGATGCCAGTGTGACCGTTATGTCGGAAACCAGCCTGGAAGCAAAGCAACCTATGGGTTATACGGCCTTCCTCCGTTGGCCAAAAGTACTGGTGAAGGCTGGTGGCAAAGCGAGGGTGTCTATTTCAGGAAAAGAGGTAAGATGCCTGTAAAGCATACGATACCAAATAGCTACTAACCTGAACAAAAGCCACGTGATAAGAGTTAGTATATTTTAAATAAATAAAAACGTTATGGAGCCCAATATTAAAAACCATCCCGTGGTTTCGGAAGAAGAATGGCTGAAAGCCCGGATCGAACTGCTAAAGGCCGAAAAGGAGCTTACGAGGCATAGTGATGAGGTAGCGCGGCGCCGTCAGGAGTTGCCGTGGGTGAAGGTAGACAAAGCATATAGCTTTGATACAGATAATGGGAAAGCCTCGCTCGCTGATCTCTTTTGCGGGCGGTCACAACTGCTTATTTATCATTTCATGTTTGGGCCGGAGTATGAGGCCGGGTGCCCGTCGTGCTCGTCGATTGCAGACGATTTTAATGGTTTCGCAGTTCACCTGGCTAACCACGACGTGATGCTCATTGCCGTGTCGCGGGCTCCGCTGGCAAAGTTGCAGGCGTACAAGCAGCGGATGGGCTGGCATTTTCCCTGGGCCTCGTCCCTGGAAAGTGATTTCAACTACGATTTCAAGGTGTCATTCACCGCGGAGCAGCAACGTTCGGGCGCCGTAGCGTACAACTATCGCACAGGGAACGTGACCTCCCGTGCCAATGAAATTGAAGCATTTCAGGAAGCGCCGGAAGCCGGAAAGCGGATTGCTGCGACCGTAGGCACAGATTGGGCTACGTATACCCGTGAGGCGCCCGGTATGAGCGCCTTTGTGTTGAGGGATGGGGTGGTTTACCACACGTACTCAACATATGAGCGCGGACTGGACGGGCTTTGGGGCATGTACCAATGGCTGGACCGGGCGCCGCTGGGCCGCAATGAAACCGGGAATACCATGTGGTTCCGCCGTCATGATGAGTACGGGGATAAGGAGAAAGGAGGCAGCTGCTGTTCTTAAATTAATTTGCTCATTTTAGTTTTCTAAAGATCTCCGGTATTGTTTCTTTATCAATGCTCTCCATATCCACCAATTTTAGTGATTTTACCATCTTAAGCGTACTGGTTTTGTAATGCTGGAAGTGGGGTGTTTGTAAATGAGACCGGTAGGCCGCTTTGTTGGCATATATCTCTATAATCCTGAGTTGTGTTGGATTTAACTGCTGGAACATGGGGAAGATAGCAATTACGCCCGGTTCTATTTTCACCGATGCCGCTGCTTCCGTTTTCAGAATGGAGGTATATTCTTCCTGGTATTCCGGCACAATTTCAATTTCTGAAATCCGCACCATCATATCCGGTTCAATTACCGGAATAGCTGGCTCCGACAAGAGCTTTCGCAACGAATTTGCCTGGTTCCTCCCTACGCTTTTTTCTATCAGGCCGGCTACTTGTGCTAATTGTCCGGTTGTGATACCGGTGTTCATTCCCATCTTTATATGCGACTGCAACTGCGGCTCCACTCCCTGCATTGCCGCCAGGGCAGCAATGGTGACCAGTTCCCTTTGCTGGTAGGTCAGCACATCACTGTCGAAAACATCCGCAAAAAGATGCTCTTTCAAAAATGCGTCGATGCGTGGCGCAAACTCACCAAACCCTGGCGCCGGCCTTGCTTGCGGCATTTGGGTCAGCGTTTCCAGCACTTTCCGGCCCTGTTCATATTTGTTGCTGCTATCGCTGGTTAAAACAATTTCCTTTCCTTGTTTGTCACTAATGCCCTTCGTTTTTCTATCTTCCAGCACAGTCATGAACGTGGTTATGCCGTTCAAACTCCGGGGAAATCCGCAATAGGCGTAAAGCTGTACCAAAGCCTCCTTGATTTCGTTAATCGTTAGCCCGGCATCTAATCCGGCGTTCAGCTGCTCTTTTAATCCGTTTAAATCACCGGTGGCAGTTAAAGCGGAAACAGCTACCAGGCTTTGCTGCTGAACCGTTAATTCCTGACCGGTTAAATTGCGTTGTTGCGCGTTCATGTTCGTTGTACTTAGTATGAAAACAAAAAGAATTATTATTTGTAGAAAGATGCCGGTGTTACAGCGTCTTTCTGAAATATCTATATAATTCATAATCAGTATATTAATTTCAGCTTGTTCTGTTAACTGCTAAAGTCATTCACATTACAAATGTCGTTACCAGCCATTGAATTGCTTTATATAAAATACCGTTTTATTTACCAGTTTTACCGATTTACTTTCAGCTGGATGGTGGAAGGAAGGGGTTTTGTTAAATTTCAGGGGATATATGGGGTATACGCAGTTTTTCTGAAAAATATCAAATGTGGTGATATGAGATATGGCTGGTAATTGAAGAAGCCAATGGCCGGCTGTTTGATGCGAACAACGCAATTAACGATATATCCCTTCAGTTAGGATTTAAGTATCAGCAGCATTTTACGCGGTTATTTAAGCAAAAAACCGGTATAAAACCAAACGAGTTCAGGAATCTGAATTGACAAGACAGCCGGCCGGATCTGCCACACTATTTTTTCTCCTCAATACGATACAACCCTGCACCGTGACTGGCAATAACCGGTGAAAAAGTACCGGAAAAAGTGCCTGCTTTTTTATCGGACCAAAGGTCGGTAATCTTGCAGGAGCCGGTAATTCCGAGTGTACTCAGATCAACAGTAACAGGCATGGCCTGCGTTGAAGGATGGTCCGCGGTATTAAATACGGCGAGGTATTTGGCGCCAGTTGCCGGATCTTCGGCCATCCAGGCAGCTTTATCTTCTTCCGTAAAAAGCGGACGGTTGTTGGTACTGGTATTTAATACTTTCAGTACGTTTTTATTGGTGAGCAGGGACAAGGTAAAAGGATCATTGTCTGGCAGATTACCACCAAACATTAGCGGCGATTTAAAAATCGTCCATAACGTTATCAGGGTGTATTGCTCATCTTTTGTAAACCCGCTCATACGCGGATGTCCACGTTCCGCACGTATCCCGATGCGGCCGAGTGGGAGCATGTCGCCATCGGGATAAGCGCCGGGCGCTCTCCATTTATTCCAGCGCTCAAATACTTTAAAGTGTTCCTTTAATTGTTTCCAGTTGTCCCAGAAGTCGCCTACTGTGCGCCACATATTGGCGTATTGCTGAACATGCGCTGCGTGTTCAATTGGCGTTTCGCCGGGGGATGTGCTCAACACTATTTTCCGTCCGGTGCGGTCTATTGCTTTCCGGATCATTTCTATTTCACCCGCAAAATAAATAGGGGAAGACAGGTCATCTACTTTTACAAAGTCCAGTCCCCAATCAGCATACATTTCAAAAAGGGAATTGTAATACGCCTGTGCGCCTTCTTTTTCAGGGACAACGGTATACATATCGTGCAGCCAGAGGCACTGCCCCTCTTTTGAGTGGATATCAGCTGCTTTTACTGTGGTACCTTTCACGGGCGTATTTTCCATTACCGCTTTCACTGGTATTCCCCTCATAATATGAATACCAAACTTTAATCCTTTGCTGTGAATATAGTCGGCCAGCGGCTTAAATCCCTGGCCGTTTTTGGCAGATGGAAAGCGGTTTACTGCCGGAACAAATCTTCCGTATTGATCCATATTATATTCAGGATCTGTTTCATTATAGCCATGCGATTTATCGTTGCTGACATACCACCTGATGTCCACTATAATATATTCCCAACCAGATGATTTTAAGTATTTGGCCATGTAGTCGGTGTTGGCTTTTACCTCCGCCTCCGTTACCGTGGGGCCATAGCAATCCCAGCTGTTCCAGCCCATTGGCGGGCCGGGCGCCCATTTATGAAAGTCCTGGCTTTGTGCATGCTGCCTGAATAATATCGTGGCAAGGATGATAACCGCTGTTAATCGCATCATGTTAAATCTCTACGTGGTGATGACTAATGTGGAAGATGACTACCGAAGGGTGAAAATAAGAAAATTATAATTATAATTGTCAATTTAACACTTTATTTTTCAGTGCCAGGAACAACGGTCTCCGGAGGTAGATTATACACTTCAGCTGCATGCCGGTTAACAGATAAAATCACGCCGTGTCATCCGCAGTATATTGCTTTAAAATATCCATTGACGGGGCAAAGAAGAGGCTTCCGGTATGGGCAGTACTGAAATCAAGGATCCTGTCGTAGTTGCCGGCCGGCACCCCGATAAACATCCGTTCCAGCATTTTAAAGGTGGTGCTGAACGTATTTGCATAAGCAATGAAATAGGTGCCGACCTCATTTTTGCCGGGATTTCCAAAGGCCATATTATCCCTTACTATTTTCAGTTCATTACCATTGTCATCATCCAGGTTCGCTAATGCGCTATGGGAATTATCGGGTTTTATGTCGTCAGGCATCTCAATGTCACTGATCTTATAACGGCCAATTACTTTTTCCTGTTCTTCGGTAGTGAGCTTTGTCCAGCCGCCCATATTGTGCAGGTACTTCTGAACAAAAAGGTAGCTGCCTCCTTTATAAACAGGGTCTTCATCGCCCACCAGGGCGAAATACTGCCGGTCGTTACCCACCGGGTTTTCCGTGCCATCCACGAAGCCAAGAATAGAACGGCCATCCCAATACCTGAAACCATGTACTTCTTCCAAGCAATCTGCCACGGGTGATAATACGGCTGTTATGGCAATGAGCATATCAAAGCAGATGGACATGTCGGTTGACCGTAAGTGAAAATGCAGATCTCCGGGGGTGGCAACAGCGGTATGTTTTGCGCCCACCAGCGGTTCAAAATTTCTTAATTCCTTCGGAACAGGTTGGGGTAAAGATAGCTTCAGCCATGCCTCGTAACCAACACCCATTACGCAGGTGGCGCGGCCACCGGGCGCCCGTATGATGAAGGTGTGATTGAGATTAGCTACCAGGGCGCAGAGCTTTTCGAAAGCAGGTTTAATTTCCATTCCCTCCTTAAACTTCCAGACCGCGAATATGGTGTTATTGTTGGGGTAGTCAGTGACGTTCTGTGATTCATGCGGTTTTGCACTGCTCATATTAAAAATGGCTTTTCGTTAATTTAAACGGAGGCCCGCTTTACAGGGGCCGTTAATAATTTACCAGTGACTTCAAAAATAAACATTGGCAACGAGATGCGCGTGTCAAATTCAGGAGATGCTAAAAAGAAAAAGCCCCGGAAATTATTCCGGGGCTTTTTCTTTTTATGTGATGGCTTTAATACCCGTCGTTTTGAATCAGTTCCGGCGCATTCCGGTCTATTTCCGTTTGCGGAATAGGCCAGAAGTCATAATTGGCCTTGTATTTAGTTTTGATAGTTGGTTGCAAAGGATTAGGTACAAAACCATCCAGTTTTTGCACCGCGATGCCCCAGCGTCTCAGGTCGAAATACCGGATGCCTTCCAGCGCAAATTCCACCCGTCTTTCATGACGGATCCGGTCGCGCATGGCTGCCTGGGATAACCCGGCTGGCAAGTCTGGCATATTGCTGCGGTTTCTGACTAGCTTGATGGCGGTATACACGGAGGCGTCCGGCCCGGTGGCTTCATTCTGCGCTTCTGCATACATGAGCAGAATATCGGCATAACGGAGCAGTACAAAGTCGTTGTCGTCTATAGTGCCGTAGTCGGGGTCAGTGAGACTGGGGTCCAGCCATTTTTTTACAGCATAGTAACCGGCCGTCCAGCTGTCTTTTCCGGGCGTGGCAATTGCCAGGGCGCCGGTGAAGGGCCATCCCTGTGCTTTGGTGTCGCCGGGGAAGAAGAACGTCAGGCGCATGCGCGGATCGCGGTTTTCAAACGGTTTTCCTTTCACGTATACGGCCGAGGAGGCGGTGTCTTTACCATCTGCTGCTTCGTATTCATTGATCAGGTCCTGCGTGCCCTGTTCTCCTTTCCAGCGCTGGAGATTTACAGAAATAGCCACATCCTGGTGCAGGATGTTGGGACGCTGGTATTTTACGGAGAACATAATTTCTTTGCTGTTGTTCTGATCGGGCTTATAAAAGTTGCCGGCATAGCTGGCAAGGAGACTGAACTTGTTGCCCGTCATAATTTCCTTGGCCAGTGCGGCCGCTTCTGCATAACGCTTCTGAAAAAGGAGCACTCTTACTTTGTATCCCTGGGCAGTAGCTTTTACGGCGTGTCCATTGGTATAACCGGCATCTGGCAGCGAGGCGATAGCCAGATCCAGGTCGGCCAGCACCAATTTTAATACTTCTGCCCGGTCGGATTTAGCCCTGGTGGATTTATAGTCTTCCTTGAAAGGATCATCTGTAAAGATGATGGTGTTGCCATAGAGCTGCGCCAGCCAGAAGTAGTTAAATGCCCGCAGGAAATAGGCTTCTGCTTTATATTTTGTTAGCTGGTCGCCGCTGAGCACTTTATCTACGTTCGCCAGGAAAGAATTGGCTGCCGCTATTGCCTGGTAGCAGTTACTGTAATAAGAGTACACAAAATCGCCGGATTGAGGAGTAATGCCGGAAGTAAGGGCGTTTAAACCTCCTCCGTAATTATATTGGCCATAGGAGTCGTCGGTGAAATTATCCCAGGCGAAAACGGTAAACTGTGAGGTAGCATAGCCTCCGCTGTTGGCGTAGAGGTAGTTGTACAGGCCGGTGAGCGCCTTATCCGCATCCTCAGGTGTTTTCCAGAAAAAAGCTGATGCCAGTTTATCCGGAGGCGTTACATCCAGCAGATCCTTGTTACATCCGCTGCACAATATAAAGGCCGTAGTGGTGATTGTTACTATTAATTGCTGAAACTTTTTCATAACTGAATCTTTTAACAGAGAAATTAAAACTGAACCATGGCGCCAAACGTGTATGTTTTGGTTTGCGGATAAGTAACATAGTTACCGTCTCCTACACGCTCGGGATCAAGCCCCGGAAATTTGCTGATCGTAAATACATTTTCAGCGGTGAAAAACACCCGCAGCGATTTCATGCCTATCCTGGCGATGGTGGCAGCGGGCAGGTTGTAGCCCAACTGTACATTTCTGAGTCTGAGGAAAGAAGCATCCTTCAGGAAATAAGTGGAGGCATAGTTCTGAACAGGAGCATATCCGTCGGCAACATATATTTTAGGCATGGTGGTGCTGGGGTTGTTCGGCGTCCAGCGGTTCCGCCAGTCTGTTGTAGGTACAGAACCCTGCCGGAATGGTTCTATTCCCCATCCGTTGACATAAATCTTTTGTCCCTGCGAAGCATAGAATTGTGCGCTCAGATCAAAGTTTTTCCACGAAGCGCCAAGATTGAATGCATACTGGAAACTAGGATATTTCCCGTTTGTATAAGTGCGGTCTTTATCATCAATCACACCGTCGCCATTCACATCTTTAATTTTGAGGTCGCCGGGGGTGGCGTCTACAGGTTGTTTGGGCGATTTGGCAATTTCATCTGTGCTCTGGAAGATACCATCCCACTGGTAAAGGTAGTATTCATCCAAAGGATGTCCTTCTTCCCGGATGGTAGTACCACTGATCTCGCGTTTGCCAAATTCTTCCAATACATTTTTATAACGTTGGAAATTAGCGCCGATATACCAGGTAAAGTTTTTGCCGATCTTATCGTTGTATTGCACGTTGAATTCAAATCCTTTGTTTCTCACCGCTCCGTTATTGATAATAGGTGCGGCTAATCCCAGCCACAGGGGCACCTGGGAGCTGCGGAGGATATCAAAGGTGTATTTATTGAACCAGTCGCCGGTAAAGGTAAGCCGGTTATCGAACGCGGTGAGATTAAGACCAATATCCAGCACGCGGGTAGTTTCCCAGGTAAGGGTGGGATCTATAATCTGGCTGCCGGTAAACCCGGTGGAAACGTTGGAGCCGAAAGCATAGGGTCTGTTATCGAGTGTGGACTGATAAGGATAGGTACCGATGTTCTGGTTGCCCAGCTGTCCCCAGGAAGCGCGTATCTTCAAATCGTTTATCCAGGAAATATTTTTCATAAAAGATTCTTCCGAAGCGCGCCATGCACCGGAAAATGAATAGAACAATCCCCAGCGGGTATCTGAAGGCAGCCGGGAAGTACCATCGTATCTTACGCTGGCGCCGAAGAGGTATTTATCTTTATAATCATAATTCGCATTACCATAAAAAGAGCGGATCGCCCAGGTGCCGGAGGTACCGTTATTGGCCTGGCCTTCTGTAGGCCCTGCATTCAGTTCTCTCAAAAAATTGGTGGGAAACTGCGTGCGGCTGGCGTTGAGGGTATCGGCTTTGTTTTGCTCTTGCTGATAACCTGCCAGTGCGGAGAGGTTATGGTCGCCGAATTTATTTTTGTAGGTCAGCTGGCTGTAATAAACGGTGTAGATATTGCCGGTATTACCCACTGTCAGCCCCGGAGTGCCATCATCAAGTAATCCGGCGGGGCTCATGTCGCTGAAATAATAGGTAGGTATAACGGGTCTGAAATCACTGTATTTGTAGTTGCCGTAATTCATGCCTGCCCTGTTTTCCCATTTTAGTCCATCTACGATATCCACATCGAGGGAGAGATTTCCCTGTGCGTAGTAGTCGTTTGTCTTCACCCGGATATCTTCATCTACAATGGCTACAGGGTTTTTATTACCCAGTTCATTGGAGTAGGCTTTTTTAATCCATTTTCCATCGCTGGAGGCAGGGTAGAGGGGCGACTGTGCCAGTGCAGAAAGAAACATGTCGCCTGCACCGTTTTCAGGATATTTCCTGTCGGCGTACCGCATCTGCACATTGGTACCGATGGTCACCCTTTTATTAATGCGGGAGCTGAGGCCCAGGTCCAACGTATATTTTTTGTAGTCGAAGCCGATCAGTACACCTGGCTGGGTGCTGATACCCAAACCAAGACTGTAAGTAGTACTTTCTTTCCCGCCGCTCATGTTCAGGTAATGGTTCTGGGTATATGCGGTGCGAAAGATATCATCCAGCCAGTTGTGATTAGGATATTTCACACGGTCGGTGGCCTGTTGGTATAAATCAATCTGTTGCTGGGTATAGAGCGGCGCCAGACCGGAATTAGTGCGGGCTTCGTTGGACAGTTGCATGTATTCTGCCGAGTTGGAAATCGTCTCCGGCAGTTTGGTTGCCTTCGAAACACCGAGGTTATACCCGTAAGTCAGCGAAAAACCGCTGCGTCCTTTTTTTGTTTTCACCACAATTACACCGTTGGCGCCGCGGGAGCCATAAATGGCGGCGGAGGCGGCATCTTTCAACACAGAGATAGATTCGATGTCGTTAGGATTTAAAGCGCTCAGGCTTCCCGGTAAACCATCTATCACAACGAGCGGGTCGTTACCTGCGCCGCTGAAGGTACTGATGCCGCGAATGCGTAATTGGATATTTTCATTTCCCGGTTCGCCTGAGCCCTGGGTTACCTGCAATCCGGGTAATTGTCCCTGTAACAGCGATGCCGGGTTGGTGGCTACCCGTTTGTTCAGCTCTGCGCCGGAAATGGTGGCCACCGCACTGGTGAGTTTATGTTTTTCCTGCGTGCCGTAACCTACTACCACCACTTCATTTAATCCCGATACATCTTCTTTCAGGATAATATTGAAGGAAGACTGACCGGCAACAGGTACTTCCTGCCTGAGAAAACCGATGGCAGATACCACCAGGATCGCGTTTTCCGGTACCTGGAGCGTAAATAACCCTTCCGGCGTTGTTAATGTACCGATGGTGGTTCCTTTTACCTGCACGGTCATGTTGGGCAGCGGACGGCCTTTTTCATCCACTACCTTTCCGCTGATCTTTTTGGTTTGTATCCGCTCGCCGGCGTTTTTGAATACCACCATGCTGTTATCCAGGATGGTATAATGAAGACCGGTTTTGAGCGCTACCGCATCGAGTACGTCGCGGATATCCACTTTTTCCATGGTGAGACTGAGCCTGGGTGTTTTCTCTGTTTCGTTGTTGCTGTAATAAAACGTGTAGGTCGTTTTTTTCTCGAGATAGCGGAATACTTTCTCAATATCTGCGTTAACGAAGGAAACGGATATCGTATTCTGCGAAAACCCTGCTGCAGTGGCCTGGAAAAACAGCAGGAACAATACACCGGTAAATTTGATCATTAGAAATAATTTTCGTCCATTGCAATGTAAGGCGAACGTGGTTTGTTTTATTGCTATTTTCATAACCTGGAAGTGAGCTTATAAATCAATAAATCTGGATTCTGTGGAGGTCCGTAACGGAAGTTCCGGGCATAGCGGGTCCGCTAGGGAGGTCGCTCCCCAATTATGATACTATTTTTCATAACTTCTGGTTTACTTGATTGTCACTATATCATCCTGAATGGAATAATTGAATGGTTGAATATTCTGGAGTACCTCCAGCAGCTTTTCAATAGAAATATTATCTGCCCGTCCGGAAAATCTTAATGTGGCCAGTTGTTCATTCTCGATGATAATTTTCACGCCATACCAGCGTTCCAGTCGTTGTGAAAGCGCCTGCAGCGACTCGTTACGGAATATGAGTTGATTATTCATCCAGGCAGTTTCCATCACATGAATAGTATCTGTTGATGAAAGAACAGATAGTGGCTGTCGTTCAATTTTTGTTAGTTTATTATTACCTGGTCCGGTGGCGCTGCTATTTTTTTCTGCAGGATCGTTGATTGTTTTCCGGAGAATTACTTTTTGGTTGGGCGTAACCTTCAGCACTTTATTTTCATCCGCCACGGTTACTTCTACGGCCCCTGAAATCACCGATGTTTCTTCAAAATCCTCTTCTTTATAGGACCTGACGTTAAATGCGGTACCCAGTACCCTGATATCCATTTTCTGCGCGTGGATGATAAACGGGCGGTTAGGCGCCTGCTTTATATCAAAATATGCTTCCCCGCTGAGGTATACTTCCCTTTTGGCTTTATCCAGTTTTTCCGGGTACTTTAAAGTGCTGCCGGCGTTGAGCCAGATAATGCTGCCATCAGATAACCGGATCTTTGTTTTCATACCGGCATCGGTAGACACGATCTTATACCCGGGATGTTGCTGATACAGGTAAATAAAGGTGAGCATGGCGGTTATGCCCAGCATGGCTACGGCTACTGACAACTGGTATTTATAGGCCTGCAGGAACTTTTTGCGGGAGCTTTTCCCGGTTAAAGCCGGTTCGGCAGTGATAGTTCCCATCACCTTATCTATCAGCGCGTCCGTATGCGCATCCTCGTCAGTGGCCGGTATTGTTTTAAAAGACAGCTGGTCCAGCTGTCCCGCCCGGAGCCAATCTCCCGGATGCTCCAGCAGGAGCTTGTCCAGTTCCGTTTTTTCTTCCGAGGAAATCTCACCGCTCCAATGCAGTGCCAGTAATTCCCATAATCGTTTGGTCATTTACAGAAAGTATGATTTCAGTTGATTCCCTATTAAGACAACGCAAAAAAGGAAAACAATTAAACCGGGTAGAAAAAAAATCAGGAATAAGAATATTGGATGGAGGAACCCAGTGCTGCCCATATTTTTTTCAGGGCGATGGTCATCTGTACATTTACGGTAGCCTTGGAGAGATCCAGCAGGGTGGCCACCTGTTCATAGGAGAGTCCTTCTTCTTTTACGAGAATGAATATCTGGCGGCAGCGGAGGGGTAAGGAACTGATGGCGGCATTGATATGCGACAGCTGTTCTTTACTGATCATAATGTCTTCGGGATTTTTGGAGGTTACCCGGTTCACCTGGATTTCCCAGGCGGTATGGTGCGTCGTGCGGCGGCCATTGCTTTTCAGATAATTGAGCGCCGTATTTTTGACGGCCTTAAAAAGATAATACCGGATGTCGTCAGGGGCAGTTGCCAGCAGTCTTTGTTGCCATATTTTGATAAATACATCTGCCACAATTTCTTCTGCTTCTGCCTCATTACCAACAATATTACCCGCAAAATGCTTCAGGGAAGGAGTGAATGCCTTCATCATTTGTTTAAACGATGAAAGATCCCCTGTTACCCAAAAAGAAGTATAATCGTGGTTTTGACTGCTCATAATAATGACCAAACCAAGTTACCCCTTCTTTAGATAAGTACACTATGCAGGATTACCTAATTTTGATATTATATTATCATAAGTGATGATTCCGGCCTTTTAGTATTATCCTGGTGTTCAAAAGCGGACATTTTCTGTCCCAAAAATGAACAAACCGGTATTTATGACGCAGCCACATCGTTGTAAATCAAGCAAATAGGTATCCGGCATTGTCTTGGGGTAACATTCCCGCAAATCCTGTACGTTGCAGTCCGGGAATCATCAATGCATTATGATCAGAAATTTCTTCAAAGTCGTTTGCCGGAACCTGTTGCGTAACAAAGGTTTTTCAGCCATCAATATTACGGGCCTTGCTGTGGGCATGGCTGCTGCAATCCTTATTCTCCTGTGGATACAGGATGAAAGGAGTTACGATGGGTTTCACGCCAACAAAGACAGGATATACGAAGTATGGAATCGCGTGCCCATTGATGGAAAGGTCTCTTACTGGAATACAGTATCTGCATTAACAGCCCGTGCGGTGGAAAAAGATCTGCCCGAAGTAGAGCGTGCGGTGAGGGTAGGTTCCAATAATGCGTATCTTCTTTCCGTAGGGGATAAAAAAATAATAAAGTCCGGCATCCTGGTGGATACCGGTTTTTTTCAGATGTTCAGCTTCCCCATGCTGAAAGGTGATCCTGCTACTGCGCTGAATGATGTGCATTCGGTAGTGCTTACCGAAAAAACGGCAAAAAGTTTATTTGGCAGTGAAGATGCCATGGGGAAGATCATTAAAATTGAGAATAAAGATAACTTCACTGTTACCGGTATTTTAAAAGATCTGCCTGGCAATACCAGATTCGATTTTGAATACCTCTTACCATGGTCATATTTAAAATACAGGGAAGGCACGGATTTAGGCTGGAGCGATAACAGTACGCCTACTTATGTACTACTGAAGCCCAATGTAAGTTATGCTGCTGCAGCAGCTAAAATAAAAGATTTAAAGCAGCATTACAGTGATGAGGCAAAAACAATGAAATGGGAGATGTTTATTTACCCGCTTGAAAGGTGGCGATTGTATTCGAGCTTCAGCGATGGCGGGGAAGATAATGGGGGCCGCAGCACATTCGTGAAAATATTCAGTATTATCGCGGTGTTGATATTGTTAATTGCCTGTATCAATTTTATGAACCTGAGCACTGCCAGAAGTGAAAAGCGGGCGAAGGAGGTAGGCATACGAAAAGTAGTGGGGGCACAGAAGAGTTCCCTTATCAGCCAGTTTATCGGGGAATCTGTTTTTATCTCATTTCTGGCCGGAATAGTGGCGATCCTTATTGTTCAGATAAGCCTGCCCTTTTATAGCCAGCTTACGGATAAAAAACTGTTTATAGATTTCGGCAACATCTATACCTGGATAGGGTTTATTGGGTTTATTCTCTTTACGGGTTTGCTGGCCGGCAGTTATCCCGCGTTCTTCCTTTCCTCTTTCCAGCCTGTTAAAGTATTAAAGGGCACGTTTAAAAAAGCGAATGCGCTGGTAACGCCACGGAAAATACTGGTGGTATTGCAGTTCACATTCGCCACCGTTCTTATCATCTGCACTATTATTGTAAAGCAGCAAATCGACTATGCCCGTGACCGGGAAACAGGTTATAATAAAGATAACCTGGTGTACCATTTCATGACGGGTGATATATCCAAAAACTATGCACTGATAAAAAATGAATTGCTGGAATCAGGTGTTGCGAAGTCGGTTACCAGAACAAATTCCCCCCTTACGGAACGGTGGAGCAATGGGTGGGGCCAGAACTGGCAAGGAAAGGACCCGAATGATAAAACATCTTTCGACCGGTATTTAGCGGATGAGGGATTGGGCGCCACCGCGGGGTTACAGTTTATTGAAGGCCGTGATTTCGACCTGAAAAAATTCCCCACCGATTCAACCGGGCTGATTGTAAATGAGTCGTCGCTGAAAGTATTGAAGTTCAAGGATCCGATTGGAAAAGTAGTAAATGATCTTGGCATCGACTGGCACATTGTAGGGGTTATTAAAGATTTTATTCTTACCAGTCCTTATGAGCCAACAAGACCGATATTGATCTGCGGCGCCAAAAGTGCTTTTATGAATTTCCAGGTGGTGCAGATGAAGTTAAACGGGGATCATTCTACTGCTCAAAATCTTAAAAAGGTGGAGGCTATTTTCAGCAAGTATAACCCCGATTATCCGTTTGAGTATAAATTTGTAGACGAAGCTTATGCGAAGAAATTTGATAATGAACAACGCCAGGGAACTTTAGCTGCTTTATTTGCGGGGCTGACCATTTTTATATCCTGCCTTGGTTTATTTGGTCTTGCTACCTATATGGCGGAAAGCAGGATCAAGGAAGTGGGGGTGCGGAAGGTACTAGGTGCTTCTGTCACCGGCATCACTACTTTATTAGCGAAAGATTTTGTAAAGCTGGTGATTATTTCATTTGTGATGGCAGCGCCATTATCCTATTGGAGTATGTATAAATGGCTGCAGTACTATGAATACCGCGTGGCCATTCACTGGTGGGTATTCGCACTTGCGTGCATTTTATCAGTAGCAATTGCCATAGTAACGGTCAGCTACCAGGCGATCAAAGCGGCTTTGATGAACCCGGTGATAAGCCTGAGAAAGGAATAAAGGAAAGAGCGTTTGTCAGGCTGTGGATGAACATCGCTCTTACCACTTCATTTCCCCGGTGTTTACTTTCGCGCCTATCTGCAGGGCGGTTTCAAAAGTAAGTTCAGGATATTTGGCTTTTAACGCCGCTATCAATGCCTCCGAAATTTTATTGCTTTTCAGCGCTTCTCCGTAAAACTGTATATAGTTTTTGGTGTGCGTTACAGCAGCCATGCTGAAGGGAGTTCCTGCTTTGGCATGGGCAGGCACCACGATGGCCGGATGAAGTGCCGCTATTTTGTCTAACACTGCCAGCCATTCTTTGCGGGCATCTTCACTGGCTGAATCTGCCATCCAGAGATGAAAGCTGGTGCCAAATACATTTATTCCGCCAACAACGGCCTTAATAGATGGTATCCATACAAAAGTCCGCGATGGAAATTCCTCCAGTCCGGTAACTACTAATTTTTGTCCTTCCAGCTCAATGCTGTTCCCTTCGACCACCTGCGGAATGATAACGCTGGAAGTAATGCTGTTCCCCAATCTTTCACCCCATACTGCCAGCTTTTTTTGTGCCGTGGCTTTGATATGTGCTACCGTTGCGGGGGAAGCATAAGCATTTACAGATGGAAAGTATTTTTTGAATACTTCCAGGCCAAAGTAAAAATCAGGATCGCCATGGGAAACATAAATAGTGGTTAAATTTTTACCGGATGCCTTTATTTCCTGTGCTACTTTTTCAGCATCAGCCAATGTAAACTGTGCATCTATCAAAACAGCATCTGTTTTTCCTGATACGATAACAGATGCCACGCCAAAGCTGTTCTCGGAAGCGTTGTATACCTGCAGCTTTAAACCATTAGCTTCAATAGTAGTGAAGCTTTGCGCCTGTATGTCCATTTTGAAAAAATTTAAAGTGGTCAATAATGCTATAGAAATGATTCGTTTCATTTTTTTGTTTTTGGGATGATATGCCAATATCCGTTCCTCCTGAAACAAAAAATTGAACAAGTTCAATAATAATGGGAAGCCCTATTATTTCTGACCAGCTATCTTCCTCCTGATTTTACTCAAAAATTCATGACTTACGCCCAAATAAGCTGCAATCTGCAGGTTGGAGAGGCGTTGGTAAAGCTGGGGGTATTTTTCTATGAAGTCGATGTAACGCTGATCAGCCGTTTTACTCAGGCTGTCGATCATCCTGCGTTGTAAAGCCACATGCGTTTTTTGGGTCATTACCCGGAATAGCTTTTCTATTTTGGGCAGGTTGATATAAGCGGACTGCGCTGCTTACGCAAGGTAATTAATTCCCGCAGATAATAGAGTAGGGGGGCTTTTCAAGAAATTGTAACAGGTATGTAATAACGCAAAGAGCCCGGGGCATGGCCCCAGGCTCTTTATCAAACAATCAATACCTACTGCACCAATAGCTTGAAGCTGCTCACTAGTCCTTCTCCTTTCAGGGTCAGAATGTACAGTCCTTTTGCAGGCTTCTTTGCATTATGCAACCGGTAAAGCGTTGTGCCTTTCTGCGTTATAATCACCTCGTGATGTATAACCCTGCCGGCCATATCGGTCAGCGTAGCCGCGATCCGGCTGCCATTGTAATTGGTCAGGCGGATGTTGATATCACTTTGTACAGGATTGGGATAAGCGCTTACGGTAATACCGTTTTTAGTGGCGGATGCATCATGGCCGGTTTGCATGAGATTGGTGGTGCGTAACATGCCTCCGCCGGCCGGTTTCACGGTTAGGCAGAAATCATCCAGGTACAGGATGCCCGCTGCGCCTGATTTTGATGACCAGATGTTGAAGTTGGCAGTACCCGCCGGAACCACTACGCTTTGCGTATACTCCGTATAGGCGGTAGCGGTAACAGTTGATTGTGCGGTGGCCAGTTTCACATAGGAAGCATTCTGGAAATCGAGGCTGAAGCCTGCCCATGCGGGTCCGCCGGATACTTTGGCCCATGCGGTAAACACGATGGTATCGCCGGCGGCGAAACTGAATACAGGTACGCGTCCTACGCCACCCTGACCGGTAACGGCTACTGCTTTTAAACCACTGTGGGCATCTGTAGTGATGGTAGCAGCGTTGTTGATATTACTCCATCCTACGAGGCTGCTTTCAAAGCCGTTGTTGGAAATTTGTCCGCATTGTCCCTGGCTGATCACCGTTACGATGCTGCTGTCTTTGTAACTTCCTTCCTGCGTTCCCCCCCTGATCACGGCGGTACCAATGGCTACTGCTTTCACCGCGCCGGTGGTGGCGTTTACGGTGGCGATGGCCGGGTTGGAGCTGGTCCATGCCATGTTCTGGTTGCTGGCGTTGGCTGGAGTGGTGGTGGCCGTTAGCGTATATGAATCGGCTACGCCAATAGTAACGCTATCCGGCGTAACATTCACGCCGGTAACTGCTACCGGCGGCGTTACGGTAACGGTGGTGGTAGCTGTTTTCCCGCCCTCTGTGCTGGTAGCGGTAATGGTGGCGGTGCCCAATGCCACGCCGGTAACTACGCCTGATGCGTTAACCGTCGCAATAGCCGTGTTGGAAGAGGTCCAGGTAACTGTTTTAATGGTAGCATTTGCAGGCAGTATGGTCGCGGTTAATGCTTTGGTATAACCCATGGCCACAGATGCCGGATCAGGTGCAATGGACAGGCTGGTAACATCTACCACATCAGCTACGGTCACACAGAAATCATCGAGATAAAGTTTCCCGGCACTGCTGGCTTTGTAGGTCCAGATGTTCACCCTCGCTGTGTTGGGAGGCGTAGCCCTTACTACGCTGAACAGTTTGTAAGAAGAAGTATCAGTTACGCTGAACTGATCCGCGGTGATTTTATGATTGGCGGAATCTATATAGTCGATCCCAAAACCTGCCCATGCGGGAAGATCAAGGATCTTTGCCCATGCAGAAAAGGTGACGGCCTTTCTGCCGGCCACCGGCATCAGTACGGTAGTGCTAACACCGCCTTCTCCGGAAATCACGGCTGCTTTGGTGCCGCTATGCGCCTTGTTGGCCACAATGGCGGCAGGTGGGAGCCCGTTGATAATATCCCCTACAATCATCCAGTTATTAAGGCCGCCTTCAAAGCCATTGTTAGGCAATATACCACATACGCCTGCACTCACTACGGTAATAACTTTAGTAGCGGTGATGCCTTTGGTACCGGTAATACCACCTTTTGCTGTTGTGGCAGTAATGGTAACGGTACCAGGTGCAACGGCCGTCACCAGGCCACTGTTGTTTACTTTGGCAATAGTGGTATCGGAAGAACTCCAGGTCAATACTTTATTACTGGTATTCAGCGGCGTGAATACCGCGCTTAGCATTACGGTATCGCCTGCGCCTACAGATGCTGTGCCGGTAATGTTGAGCGCTGTGGGCGCTACGTTATAAACAATCATAGTGGCAGTGGAGGTGTAGCCGCTATCCTGCGCCGTAGCAGTGATCACCGCAGTACCATGCGAGATGCCGGTAACCAGCGGCGTATCTATGGCCACTTTTGCAATAGTGGTATCGGAAGAAGTCCAGCGCAGTGTTTTGTTACTGGCATTGGCGGGCGTAATCACGGTTACCAGCGGCACGGTGCTACCCACGCCTATTGAATCGGGATTAGGCGTGATAACGATGCCGGAAACGGCAACAGGTGTAGTGACAGTTACACTTGCCGAAGCTGTTTTACTGCCATCCTGGGAAGTTGCGGTAACCAGTACAGGCGTTGCCGTTACAGCAACTCCTGTGATAACGCCCGTGCTATCGTTTACTTTTACTTTAGTGGTATCTCCCGAACTCCAGGTTACTTTTTTATTACCGGCCCATGCAGGCGCCACGTAAGCGGTTAATGTAGCACGATTGCCCACTGCTACCGACACGGTAGCGGGACTCACCGTAATGCCGGTTACAGGACCGGCTACGGTTTCTCCTGTATATATGCCGTTACCGGCGCTGCCCATAAATACTCTTCCGTAAATACGGCGGTCAGCCGCTAAATTCCGTGGCACACTGATAGCCGGATTAGCTACCACTGTCCAGGTAGCGCCGTTGTTATCGGAACGGAAAATGCTGTTGGGAATGCTATCCACGGTGCCCACCACATAAATAGCCGGATCATTTACTGCGGCCTTTCCAATGGCCATCAGTTTGGCGGATTGCACTTTGGTGATCTTTGTGAAGTCGGCGCCCGAATTGGTGGAGTGATACAGGCCGTTGCCTTCTATCGACACCCATATGTCGCCTTCCTTGCCGGGAGTGGTTTCTACTTTTACAAACGCTACATTTTGCACGTTTGGAAGGTTAGCGTATTTCTGAACGAATGTTAATCCACCATCTTCACTCACCATCATCTTACCAAAAAAATACAGGTAGAATTTATTACCATTTACTTTATCAGCCGCCAGGGGATTCATATCCGGTGGTACGGTGAAAATGGAGCCGGTCACGCCAAAAGTGCCGACGGCGCTGGTAGTAATGGAATTTATTTTCGCCCAGTTATTCCCCCTGTCCACCGAACGATAAGTATATCCGCCCTGCGTGGTCCAGATAATGGTTTCGCTGGTGGCCGATACGGCTACCCTGCCGCCGGTCATGCCACCGGGGCAAACCCATTGTGTATAATGCAGTCCTCCATCAGTGGAGTAGCCGCCTAAACCGGTGCCTGACCAGCCTCTGCGGCCCACTCTCACAATGAAGTTGGGATTGGTTTCCTGGATGGCGGCGCCAGTCATATGCACTCCCTGGGAATTAAAATATTGAAAATCGTCGGAGATAGCTTTCGCCGGGGGATTGGTGAGGGATTTGTGATCAAAGCCCGCCACATCGGCGGTAACCGTTAGCAGCAAATTGTTGCCGGAAGGCGGACAAATCAATGGCCCTGTTACCACTACTTCCTCATGTCCTGCGGCGCGTACTTTCCACACCGAAGCATCCGACCAGATGTTAGTGCCCTGGTAGGCATTTAACAGGTCGGCCATCCATACCTGTGTGGAATCAAACGGATCCCAGGCTAAATCGATGATAGTGTTTCCTATGGTATTGCCGCCATGAAAAGGCACTTCGCTGAAATCGCGCGTGCCTTTTACAGGTGTCCAGCTGGAACCGCCGTTGTTGCTTTTATACATTGCACCGGTAAATGCATCGATATTGGTGATGATCTGGTTGCTGTTATTCGGATTTACTTCCACGCTGGTAAAACTGCCGCTATAAGGTGGGGTAATCGTACTCCAGGCAGTGCCATTCCATTTGTATACTTTGCTATTGCCGGCGGCATATAAAATACCACCGCCGCGCAGCACGCCTCTCCTCAAACCAGCGGGACTGCCGGGCATCAACGAAAACGAAGCGCCGGCATCATTACTTACATATACACCATTCAGATTGGCGATGTATAATCTTTTTGTAAGTCCGCCAAGTGTTCCGCCGCTGGTATCAAATACAATAAAGCGGCCATGCAGCGTATCGATTTTTGTAAATAAGCTGCCGCCGTTCACACTCCTGTAGGTACCATTGGTGGTTTCATTGGCACTGGCCGGAAAGCGGGTAGTAACATATACCACGTTGCTGTTGTTCGGATCTACTACCAGCCGCGCCCCGTTTCTTTTTTCCTCCACGTTGTTGGGATCCAGCCAGATGGGCATATTCAGATCCGTCCAGGTAGTACCCCGGTTGGTGGACTTCATAATAGTACCGGCGCTGCCTGTACCTTTGGGCATGGAAACGTAAAGAATATTGCCCGTGGCATCATTAGGCACGAAGGCCAGGTTGCCGGCCGATGATGGCCAGTACACCGCCGGAAGGCCGTTCAACAGACCTTCCCAGCGTTGTGTGCTTTCATTCCAGCGATAAGGGTTTCCAACATCAGTGGTAATAAAACGGAGGTTGGGTACTAACGGGTGCGCCTGTACGCTGGAAACCAGTCCGCCGCCCCCAATGCGGACGGCGGACCAGTTATAGGTTTGGGCAATGGATAGTAGGTTACAGCCAAGGGTTAACAACCCTGACAGAAATAGTGGTTTGCTCCATTTCATGGTAGTAATTTTTACATAAGTGGAATTGAAGGATAGTAATGGCTAACGAGCTATAAAATATTTCCTGCCGGTGGTTGTGCCCTGCTGTTTTTATAGATTAATTCCAGCCATTGCTGATAGCTTTGGCTACATTCGGATTGTAATTTTTTTCTACATCGGGAATAGGCAGCAGGAGGTGTTTATCCTGGAATGGCTGTATGCCGGTGCCAGGTTCTGCGGCCTTTTCCGCGTTGATAGTTTGTTTGATAATACCCCAGCGCAACAGATCGAAATAGCGGGCTTGTTCACCGCATAATTCCAGCTGCCGTTCGCGCATCAGTATCTTCATCGCGTTTGCTTTATCGCCCAGCGTGGTATATAAAAATGCGTGCGAGCGGGAACGTATGCTGTCGATCAGCGCCAGTGGTGCACTGCCTGTATTCCCTTGCTGGATCTGCGCTTCAGCCAGCATCAGCATTACGTCTGCGAAGCGGATCACCTGCCCGTTGATAGGGCTTTTAGGATCGCCATATTTTTCCATAAGATTGTAGTACTCATATTTCTTCCAGCGATAATCGCCCTGCGGATCGTTGGTGTCAAACGGATACGCCTTTGCACCGGTAGCGCACTGCTGGCAGTATTCGGTTTCTCCTCCGGAGGCAGCGGTGCCGTAGAAGGTGGATTTGGCACGGGGATCTGTATACGGCAGGCCGTTTGCAGGATTCGTGTAAGTAAATGCTTTTACAGCGGCGTTGCTGATGTATACATTCTTCCAATCATTCCAGCCATATTCCATGGCACGGCCTGAATGTGTTTGTTTACCTACCTGTTCAGCGCCATTGCCAAACATATAGTAAGGAGAACCAATGCCCCAGTCGGTCCACTGTTGGTTCATGATCTGGAAGATGTTTTCCGTTGAGTTCTGGTTGGTAGTGCTGAAAAGATTATCAAAAGAAGGATCGAGCTGGTAGGTGTACGGTGCACCCATCAGTTTTTGAAGTTCTGTTTGTGCAGGCACCCATTTTTTCTGGTAGAGGTATACTTTGCCAAGTAAGGCGGTGACAGCGCCTTTGGTGGCCCGGCCCAATTCTGCGTTAGGATATACAGTGGGCAATTCGGCAGTGGCCTGTGCTTCTGTGAGGTCTTTTTCTATTTGTTTCCACACATCCACAGCAGGGCTTCGGGATAAATAGTTGTTGTTGACGGTAGACTGATAGTCGACGTACAGTGGTACATCTCCCCATAATGTTACAAGGTGAAAATATGCATATGCCCGCAGGAACTTTACCTCTGCGAGGTACTGATTTAATTTTGCGCGATCGTTGGTAGCGGTGGGATTCCAGGCTGCGGCGCGGTCAATCACCAGGTTGGTTCTGAAGATCATCCGGTACAGGGAGCCCCATAAAGAGCTGAGATCTGCATTGCTGGTACCAAAGCTATAGTCGCCCAGTTCCTGTTCTGCGCCCTGCAAAAAGCTGGCGCGTTTGGCATCATGTCCCAGCAGGTCGAAAATAAAGTAGTACTCCCGCGCCCATAATCCCGGATGGAGTAATGTGGCGTAACTGGCCACGGTAGCTTGGTTGAGCGCACTGATGTTGGTAAAATAAGTGTCGTATGCGTAGGCGCTTTGATCCACCAGTTCGAGGCGTGACTTTTTGCATCCCTGTGCAACGGTGACCAGTGCGGCGGTTAGTAGCAAATGATATATATACTTCTTCATAAAATACTTTTTAAAAATTAAAACCCTAATTGAATACCTGCCAGGAAAGTCTTTGGTTGAGGTACCTGTCCCTGGTCAATACCACGTGCAAACAGGTAGTCGCCCGATATTTCCGGATCGTAGCCGGTGTAATTCGTGATGGTGATCAGGTTTTGCGCTGCCACATAAATGCGGAGTGATTTAACAGTGCCTTTAGTCATAGTACTTAACATGGCCAATGGTGCGTTGTAACCAATGGTAATGTTTCTCAGACGCAGGTAGCTGCCATCTTCCAGCCACCAGTCGGACGGACGGAGATTGCCATTGCCGGTAGCATTTTGTCCGATTCTTGGCAAAGCCGCTACATCACCGGGTTTACGCCATCTGTCGAGTATGTCGGTAGAAGCGTTGTGACCCGTGGCCATAATGCTGGTATTTAATTTTAAGCCGTTCAGGAGTTTTAATCCGCTGATACCGGAGAGTACCAGGTTCAGGTCGAAGTTTTTATAAGCTACGCCGGCGTTGATACCATAAATGTATTTCGGAATGGCATTGCCAAGTATTTCCTGGTCTTTCGCGTTAACGACACCATCGCCGTTGATATCTTTATAGATAAAATCTCCGGGTAACAATCCATCCTGGTACTTAGCGTTTGCCTGGCCTGTTTTTTTAGCAGCTTCCTGGTCCAGTGCGGTGATTTCCGCGGCATCCCTGGCCACATGATCCATCCGGTAGCCATAAAAGGAACCGATAGCATAACCGGCAGCAGTATACGTAGTAGCTGGCACTGGTGTAAAGGCGCCGGCCTGGATAGGTGCGGAGAACTGATCGCCCAATGACAATACTTTGTTGCTGTTGATAGACCCGTTTACGCTTACATTATAGCTGAAATTATTATTGATCTTGTCCTTATACCCGATGGTAAGTTCAAAGCCTTTATTTTGCGCATCGGCTGCATTCACCGTTTTCTTTGGCTGGGTGCCGGTAGGGCTTACGCCAATACTGGCCGGCAGGAGGGTGGTAACCAGCAGGCCGGTACTTTTACGGTTGTACCAATCAGCTTCAATGGTCAGGCGGTTATTTAAAAATGCCAGGTCGATGCCGATATCAGTTTGGGCCGTTTGTTCCCATTTCAGATCGGGGTTATTTAACGTGGTAAGCGTGGTGCCGGAAACAAATGTTTCGTTACTGCCAAAGGAATATACCAGTGAGCCTCCCGGAGTACCCTGGTAAGTTTTCGACGTATTCAGGAAGTTGGGAATGCTGTTGTTACCGGTTTGTCCCCAGCTGGCGCTGAGTTTACCATCCGATAACACGGGGAATGTCTTCTTCATAAATCCTTCCTCTGAAAAGCGCCATGACACGCCCGCTGCGGCGAAGTTACCATAACGGTTGTTGGCACCGAAGTTGGAGGCACCATCCCTGCGATAGCTGGTGGTGAGGATATACTTATCATCAAAAGTATAGTTCAACCGGCCGTAATAAGAGATCACCGAAGGGCGGGCATAATTGGAATAGGAGTTGGTAACCGATTGGGAAGAAGCTACGCCCACGTTGGTAATATTATCGTTAGGCTGACCAGTACCTCTGATAGTAGAGCCATTGGTGATTCCCGGATCGATATAACTTTGTCCTGCTATTAAAAAGAGCTGGTGTTTACCGTGTACTTTATCGTACGACAGGTAGTTTTCCAGCATATAATAAGAGTTCTCTGTAAAGCCCAGCATCGACTGGCGGGCCTGGTTCAGGAAGTTGGACGACTGGTACTGTTGCTGGTAACTATTGTTCCGGTTGGTGTTCACTTCTGCTGCAAACTGCGAGCGGAATTTCAGTCCGTCGATGATGCGTACCTCACCGGACAGCTGCGGAAAGAAGGCCAGTGATTTGCTCGTTTGACTTTTCATGGCAATATCCTGCAGGGGGTTGCTGGCGTTGCTGTAGTCGTCGATGTTGGACAGGATAGAGTAGCCACCCTGTATATTTGGGTCCAGTATGGGTTTATAGGGCGCGTACTGGATGGCGTTGATGATGCTGGCATAATTGCCGTTGCCCACATACTGCCTGAATATCAGGTTCTGGGTAAACCGGAAGCGTCCCAGTATTTCTTCCAGTCCTACGCGGGCCTGGAATCTTTTGTTGGTAGCGTTGGTGATGATAGCCTGCTGATTGATATAGGTGGCAGATACAGAGTAGTTCACTTTTTCCCCGCCGCCGCTGATATTGAGATCGTGTTCAGATACAAGTGCATTGCGGAAAGTTTCGTCCTGCCAGTCGGTGCTGTCCTGTAATACCGCTGCTGTATTGAACTTCGCCGGGAGTACGGCGTTTTTGGTAGCGGCGAGGTCTTTCAGCGCATCTACATATTGCGCGGCATTGAGGAGGTCCAGTTTTTTCCATGCTTTGGCTACACCCCATTGGGAAGTAAAGCTAACGCGGGGAGGTCCGGGCTTTCCTTTTTTGGTAGTGATGATCACTACGCCGTTGGCAGCTGCAGAACCGTAGATAGCGGTTGAAGACGCATCTTTCAGGATGGTGATGCTTTCTATATCCTGGGGATTGAGTGTATTAAACAGGTTTTTTGTTCCCTGGATACCATCAACTACATACAGGGGATTGATGTCGGTGAAACTGCCTGTACCGCGAATGATGATCTGGGCATCTGCACCGGCGGCGCCGCTGTTTTGTACCACCTGTACGCCGGCTGCTTTGCCGATGAGCAGCTGGGAAGGGTTGGTGGCATTTACTGCACCGGCTTCTTTTACGGTCACCACGTTAAAGGCGCCTACCACATCTTTTTTCCGGGCGGTACCATAGCCGATAACGATGAAATCGCTCAGGGCTGCTACCGTTTTCACGAGGCGTACCGAAAAAGTTAATGTGGCGCCTGGCTTGAGACTGACATTATTGAGTTGTTGTGTTTCAAAACCCATGTAAGAAACGCTGAGTAAATATTTGCCTTCCGGTGGTAATCCCGAGAAACGGAATACGCCGTTGCTGTCGGTGATTACGCCGGCCGAATACTTTGTTTTTTCATTCAGCGCTACAACGGAGGCATTGGGGAGGAGTTCGCCCTGATCGGTGCGCACTGTTCCGGTTACCTGCAGGCGGCCCTGGGCCTGAGAAGACATCGATACACCTCCTAACAGCATGCATAGCAGCAGGAGTAAACGCCATTTTGGTCGATAAAACATTTTCATAACTGGGACGTGTTTTTTTTGAATCCGGGGCATAGCAAGCCCCGGGCGCCTTTGCGCCTTTTGTGGAATAGAACTGTAATTTGTTGAATTATTTCTTCTTAATAATAAATCCGCTATCGTTCCGGATAAGCTTCAGATTATTGGGAAGCGTTAAATCGGTCAGTATCTTCACCAGTGAGTCCGTCTTTTCAAACTTACCATCGAAATAAATTTCCGTCACATCCGACGGATAATAATAGATGGCTACGCCGTAATAGTTGCTCAGCTGATCGAGGACCTGTGCCATTGGTTGATTATTGAATTTATACCAGTCCGGCTTTGCACTGCTCGTGCCGTTGTTTCCTGCTTTTACTAATATATCCGTGCCCGTAGTATTGAAGTCTGCTACGATGGATTTTCCTGTTTTGCGGTAATACCGGAGCTCTTTGCCGGGTGTAAGTACTACCTTTTTATTATTGGCGGCACCCTGTATCAATACTTTACCGGTATTGAGCCTTACGGTGATTATATCTTCCGCCGGGATTGCTTTCACATGAAAAAAGGTGCCCAGAACGGTGGTATTCAGTTCGCTGCTATACACAACGAAGGGATGTAATTTATCAGCTACTACGGTAAAATCTGCTTCTCCTGAGAGATATATGTTCCTGTTTTCCCTGAACTGTTTATCATATACTATGCTGGCCGCCGGGAACAGCTGTATCACGGATCCGTCCGGCAGTACGGTGGTGATGGTTTTGCCGCTGTTGTTTTCCGCACGTTCCTGTTGTTCCCGCGGAATAGATGGCATTGCTGCGGAAGCAACGGTTGTTTCCTTTTGATGGTCACGGTTTACCAGTAACAAGCTTGCGCCTATCAGCACGCCGGCAGTTATTGCTGCGACGGCCACTCGTTTCGCCCATTTCATACGGCTATTGGCAGATGCACTTTGGCGGTGGATATTTTTCAGCCACTGCTGGGAAACAGTTTCCGGAAAATTACCATCGTCCTGTATTTGCAGGAATTCTTCTTCCGGCAGATATTTCTCCAGTACTTCCGGATGCTCCCGGAGATACGTGGCTATCTCACGGGCTTCTGCCGGTGTGCATTGATTGCTAAAGAACCGCGCCAGTAATTCGTCATTTATCATATTATGTACGGCTGATAGATAAGTAATACGTTCGTGAAAGGCCAACTACTTAGTCGGAATGGAAAAATATTTTCAAAACGGGAAAAAGCAGGCTACAAGGGATAGCAGCAGCCCGAGATAATGTTTTATTTGCCTGATGGCCTGGAAGATGTGTGACTCTACTGTTCTGGACGACAAGGAAAGTTCATGCGCTATTTGCTGGTAGCTCATGCCTTTAAAACGGCTCATTTCAAATACTTTACGGCGCATAGGCGGCATTTCCTCCAATGCGTGGGCCAGTTTATGCTGCAGTTCCTTTTCGGCCAGCTTGCCCCAGAGCTCATCCGCCGGCAGGGTATACCGCTCAATTACATGGATCACCTTTTCCTTGTACACGGTTTCCTTCCGGAGAAAGTCGATCAGGGTAGTGCGGGCAATCCGGAACAGCTGGAGCTGCACGTCGAGGTCGTCTGCCAGGCTTTCCCGGTAGTTCCAGAATTTGATGAATGTAAGCTGTACTACCTCCTCTGCGATGAAAGAAGATTTTGTTTTCCGGAGAATAAAATAGTAGATCCTTTTGTGGCAGGAATAATATACTTCATTAAATACCAAAAGGTTACCTTGTTTCAAAGCAGCTATAGTATTCACAACGTGGCGTTTTACTATGGCAATTTAAATAAATAAAAGCGGGATTTCCTATAAAAGGATGATAATGAAGGAATCGAAGGTAATGGAGCAGCTCCCGGAAAGTCTTGCCCGATACAACGGCAGCGCGTTGAAAAATCCCTGTAAACCAGTAGCATAAAATCCCTGATTACCAGTAGTCCAACAAGCCGGAAAAGCGTTTACTTTTGACGAGGAATTACATACACAAAGTATCTTGCAGATTACAAGAAATCACAATCGGTTACCTATATTTTGGACAAAGCATATTGAACAAGCATGATCGGTTTTAAGCATTCCCGGGTACGGGGCATTGTTTTTACGCTGCAGCTCCTCATTACAGCAGGTTTCTGTAAAGCACAAGTCGCGTTAACACCAGGGAACATTCCTTTTGATACAAAATTCCTCAAAACCGGGAAGTATGAAATGGGCTGTTTTATTGTAGATGGCGCCATGGAAAGGGAGATCAGTTCATTTATCATTGATATTAATGCGAATAAAGAGACCTTGTCTATTTATACCACATTATACCAGGCCGGTTCTGATGATCCACGGGTTGACACCATTATTTCTGACGGGAAGACCTTTACCCCTCTTTACCGTTCCTCTTTTAACAGCAACTATGAATTGCAGCTGAAGTATGGGAAGGAAGTTACAGGTTATCATTACGACAAACAAAGCCGCAAAAAGCGTGTCATTAAGGAACCGGTAACAGAAGCATTTTTTGATGGTTATTGTTATCCCTATCTACTTGGATTGCTTCCGCTTACTTCCGGGTACAGTGCAAATATGCCGGTGTACGATTACCGGCCCGAGAATACGAATAATTTAAAGAAGGCGCTTATTGAGGAAGTAACCAGCGGTATGTACACCAGCAGCCTTACCGGTGCGCATAAAGTTTGGCTGGTGACCGTATTTGAGGAGGCCACCAAAGACAAGTACGTGTATCACATCGACAAAGAAACCCGCCGGTTGTGGAAGGTGGATATCCATTCCAATGCCGGTCAGCATATTCTGATGGTGGACAGGGAGACAGATTTTAATCCCTTTAAGAACACTTTTGATAAAGTGGCTACCATGAAACTGATCAAGTCGGGCAGCGCGGTAATTAGCGGGCAGGCCTTTGCAAAAGATAACGAGAATGAAGGAATGCTGAAAGGTATTGCTGTACTCAATATCAATAAAAAGCAATTCGCACCGACAGGTACCTCCATCGTTTTGATTCCCTATACCGATTTCTTTAAAGAGTGGGTGAAATTAAATGAATCATCCAGGAAAAAAGGAAGACCTGTTCCACTTCCTAAAGAGGCGGCAGAGTGTATCAAGACGGCAACGGTATATGACGACAAGGGACATTTTGAATTTGTAAACCTGATGCCCGGCGACTACCTGATCTTTGCGGAATTTGGTTACGTTCATACCTCCAGGAGAACCGAAGTAGTGGGTTATACTGATACTTATGTAAATGGCTTGTACCAGGGCACGCGAGAGAACACCACCGTCAGGAGTTATGCTGGTAATGCTGGCGCCAGTGTTAAAAAGGTAGTGACGATAGAAAAGGAAGGAGAGAAAGTAGATATAAAACTGAAGAAGACTTTATAATTACTTAGGCGGATACTCAATGCCGGCTTCCTGGATCAGCTCATATCCATACTTCATAATATGTTCAATCACCGGTATTGCTTTCAATCCTTTTGAAGTAATCGCATATTCAACTTTAGGCGGCACAACCGGGTAAACGGTCCGCCTGATCAATCCCTTTTCCTCCAGTTCCTTCAGTTGGCTTGCCAGCATTTTATGAGTGATATGCGGAATGTCTTTTTTTAATTCTCCATACCGGAGCACATTGGACTGAAGACGCCAGAGTATCGGCATTTTCCAGGTGCCGCCAATATGCTTCAGTGCAAATTCCATTGGGGTATAGTAGAGCGTCTTATCATGAAAAAATTCAGGCATGAGTAAAAATTTGAATATCAACACACTTTCCTTTTTGTAAGTATATCACATAAAAGTGCATATCGTCTATTGAAGTGATGGTATTTTAATTTGCGCCAAAATTATAGATAATATGGATTACATAAAAATTTCAAAAGAAGCGGTTGGCTATTTATATAAATTTCATGAAACGTTGAGACAGTCGGAGATAGATGTTAAATTAATCGCCCTTGCAGAACTGCGGGTATCTCAAATAAATGGTTGTGCCTATTGCTGCAGTTTTCATGCTAATGAGCTCCGTGAGTTTGGATATGACCAGCGTTTACTGGACAAATTACCCGGATGGAAACTTTCTTCCTCATTTGATGCCAGGCAGAAATCAGTATTACAATGGGCTGAAGCCATCACACAATTGCACGGTGATTTAACCGGCTACCAGCGGGATCTTGAAAATCATTTCTCCACAAAAGAAATAGTAGATTTGACCACCAGCATTTCGCTTATGAATGCTTTAAACCGGCTTCGTATATCATTGGGAGATCATTAACTAATATGCACTTGATAAGATATTTCCGCAACAACGCTCACTTAAAAGGAAGTTCCCAATTGCGTAAAAACTATTCCGGATACGCGTGGGTTGCCGCTGCATATTTGTCCATTTTTGCGGACAAAAAATAACAATGATCTCCAAAATATTTGCCTTTGCTATCTTTTCACTGACATTATTTATAAATGGCATTTCAGCGCAAAGCATTAACCCTGGCGCTTTAAAGGGCACGGTGTATACATCCGACAAGAAAGCGGCTGCCTATGTAACTATTGTGATGAAAGAAGCCAGGCGCAGCGTGTTAACAGATGAAACAGGGAGTTTCCAGATAAACCGGATCCTGCCCGGCAGTTATGAGTTGGTGATTTCTCTCATGGGCTATGAAACATTGCAACGGAGTATTACCATTCGCCCGGGCAGTACGGAAACTATTTCCCTGCAATTACAGGTATCAGAAAAGCAACTCGCCGAGGTAAACGTTACTTCCGGCAGGAACCGGTTTATTAAAACACAAAGCGTCTTCGCGGCTAAGATGCCATTGAACAACCTCGAAAACCCACAGGTGTATACAACGGTAACACAGGCATTATTACAGGACCAGCTGAATGTTGTTTATGCAGATGCACTGAAAAACGTTCCTGGTGTAATCATGCAACTGGAGAATAACAGTGCAGGCGGTACGGTTACTTCCCGTGGCTTTGCCACACAGTCATTTCTCCGGAACGGCGTGCCGGGTATTATTGGCGGCGGTACACTGGACCCCGCCAATATTGAAAGCATTGAAGCGATAAAAGGGCCCTCCGGCGCCCTGTTTGGTTCCAGCCTGGTATCGTTTGGCGGCTTGTTTAACCGCGTCACAAAAAAACCGCTCGACACCTTTCAAACCCGTATAGGCTTCACCGGTGGAGGATTTGGGCTCAGCCGGTTTGAGGCAGATGTGAATGTACCCGTTGATAAGGCACACCGGGTATTGGCAAGAGTAAATGCCGCCCAGTATGCAGAAGGCAGTTTTCAGGATGCAGGCTTTAAAAATTATTTTTTCGTGGCCCCGGTGGTTACGTATCAGCTGTCAGAAAAAACAAAGCTGACAGTGGAAGTGGAGTACAAGAAGGAGAAGGCAAACAGCTTTTACCGGCTTTTCGCTGATGGAAGCTATAATAGCGGCGTGCGGAGTCCCGAAGCGCTGAACATGGATTTTAAAAGGCGGTTCAGCAACGACGACCTTTTTGTAACCACCACCAATACCAACTTCTTTGCAGAGCTCCAGCACCGTTTTTCAGACGTATGGCAAGCCCGCGCCACCTATACCTATCTCACTTCGCAGGCCGGCGGGGTAACTGGCTATTTAAGTATGAAAGCCGGGAATGATTCGCTCAGCCGCAATGTGACCTATACGGAATATACGAATAGCTATGCCACCGACTTTCAATATAATCTGACAGGCGATTTTAAAATAGGCCGCCTGCGAAACCGCCTGCTGGTTGGAACGGATATCTATTCGGCAACTACCAGGTCCAGTTCTCCCGGAACAGTTGTCTTTGATGTGGTAAGCGTAACCAAGCCAGGGGCAGCGTATTCCGCCCTGAACCGGCTGGCGTTACAGGACAGGATAAAGGGCCTCGCATTTACCCGCACCAAAGCTGTGCAAAATATGTATAGTGTATATGTGCAGGATGTACTCAATATTACGGAGCAGCTTATAGCCATGGCCAGTGTCCGCGTGGACTATTTCGACAATCCCGGCACAAAGAATCTGACGAGGGACACCACCACGGGCAAGTATAACCAAACGGCAGTATCGCCAAAATTCGGACTTGTTTACCAGATCATAGCAGACCAGCTTTCCCTGTTTGGGAACTACAGCAATGGATTTCAAAATATAGCACCTGTGCAGCAGCCCGATGGCACCACCAGCAATTTCAAGCCGAGCCAGGCCAATCAATGGGAAGGAGGTATTAAAGCCGGGTTGGCGAATGGTAAATTAGCAGGAAGCCTGAGTTATTACTCCATCCGCGTGTCGGATGTTACCCGTCCGGATGCTCCCGAACGGCCTGCATTTACTGTTCAAAATGGTATACAGTACAGCAAAGGAATTGAGGGGGAAATTACAGCCATGCCTTTCCGCGGATTACATATCGTGGCAGGGTATGCGTATAACGACAGCAAGCTTAAGAAAAGCAGTCCGGCCCTGGAAGGCTTCCGGCCAGGCAGTGCCGGCCCCCGCAACCTGGCCAACTTCTGGCTGAGCTACCGCGTGCCCGCCGGTCAGCTAAAAGGACTGGGGATAGGCTTCGGAGGTAATTATGCCGACGATAACATTGTAGACGTAAGCACCACTTCGCTTTATACCCTGCCCGCTTTTACCACGCTGAATGCTTCCCTTAGCTATGAACAACCGCGTTACCGTGTTATTGTAAAGGCTGATAACCTGAATAATGAAAAATATTGGGTAGGATGGGCAACTACAATTCCGCAAATGCCGTTCCGTTTAAGCGCTGCCGGATATCTCAAATTTTAAATGCTGAATGATGCAATGGGAACATTTTCGAATAGCGAAAGTCTTCCCATTGCCTGGGAATTTTTTTTCCAAAACAGTACTATGGATGCGGCGGCATTGGCGTATGCGTACCAATTGGCCTGATGGTCCACCAAACGGTATACAGCCGGCTGTTCATGGCCCATTTGTTAAAGGCCGTTTTTTGCATGAACAGGAATCTTTTCTTAATCCGCGCTCTGAGGCTCTCGCTGGCAGAGGCATTGTTATATCTATCCGATAACAGGTTCAATCTGCGTACGAAATCCACTTCTTCATAGTAGATGATCATGGCTAACTGGTGGTCCGGGTTTAATGCCGCTTCATTTTCACCATGCCCATCATCTTCTTCTACTTCTACTTCCTTCTCTTTTCTCGTTTTCTTCTTTCTCTCGTTTCTGACCTGGTTCAGCTGTTCCCGGACTGATACTGCTTTTACAAAGGGAAAGCATCTTTCCGGAATAACAATTTCCCCACCTCCGGACATGATATAATAGCATAATTCGTTGCCATATTCCTTATCGAGAATATCTACATGATTACTCTCCTCGTTAGGTGATTTTCTCGCCGCAATGCCTGACTTGATATATATGGCAACAAAGCTGTCGCCATATACGACGCCGCTCACAACGGTAGCAAGCTTTTTTTTCCCTACATGTGATACGTAAAACCCAGGTCCTTTGCCTATATGATTGGCTGAATCTATTTTTTCCACTGCGGGGCCGTTCGCCACGAGGCTCTCCACGTTTGCATGTTCAGTTTCGTGGATGCCGAGCTTTTTCAGTCCCCGGAAAGTCTCGGGGAAATTTTCCCATCCAAACTCCTCAGGCGTCTGACGGCGTTGCCGTTGCTGGGATACCTGCGGCACCTGGACAAATGAAAAGCTTTGGGCGCCCGGGAAATCTTCAGGTCCAAATCCTTCATCCTCTCCTAATTCTTCTTCATTTCCTCCATCCTTTTTCTCTTTTTCTTCTTCTTCATCTGCTGATGATTCTCCCTCCAGGTCTTCAATTATATTACCAACGTAAATGTCATCGCTGTTAAGTAACCGGATTAGTCTTATCAGTTCTGTCTTTTCGTTTTCTTTCAGTGGCTTGGTTACCCCAAAATGGGGATGCCAGCCCATGGCAAGCTTCAGGTCATCTAGTTTTGACGACCCTGTAACGTCCACACCGTTGATCAGCATCAGTTGGGCGGTGGGAACAGTTAAAGGAGGCGCCTGTTTTTTGAAATCTTTATAGGGTCCGGCTGCGGGATCTTTTGCAAGCTGTACGGCCTTATGGCCCATTTCGTCAGCTTCTTTTTCCAGGCCAGCATCATTATTGATGTTTACCTTGCCTTTCAACTGCGTAGTTGGACTTACTCTTCCCTGCTTTTGCTGCACAACATGCCAGGCTTCATGTGGCAGATGCTTTTCCTGACCAGGCGCCAGATGTATGTCCGTTCCCCGGGCAAAAGCGTGCGCCTGTAGTTGTGAAGGCTGATGGGAATTGTAATGTACGTTTACATCATCCATTGCATAACCCGACAAATTTTCAATACCTGATTTAAGGCTATCGGGCAAACCGGTGTTATTTGATTTTAATTGAAACGGCTTTATATCTGCCTGCCTGTTTTCATCATTTCCAGTTCCCCCCCGGAATAGCTGAACGGCTGTTGAGTTCATTTGCAGAGGAACCTCTTCCTCCTCATCTTTTTTTGAAGATTTTTTTTGAAGCGGCTGAACGGCTGGCCTTGATATTCCTGAAATGCTGTGATGGTGTGCAGCGGCTGAGGGAGAGGAGTGTATCGCTCCGGTATTAAGGTTTTCATGTGACATAATGTGAGGGATTGGATTATATCATAGCTTGTAATTTACATTATTTGATTTATAAAATGATGCAAATTGGTTTGAAATCCTGACAAGGGTTTTACCGCAGCGCTGCCTGCAGTTTAGATGGGTATAGTCTTTGCGCCGGATGTAAAGGTTAACCTAAAAAAGAAGATTATGCAGCTGATGTCTCATATACCGGCGCCGGCCGAAGTATTCAAATTTCAGGGTCAGGAAATACGATTTGGGGTGCTGGGAACAGGTGCACCACTTGTACTGCTTCACGGAACCCCTTTTTCTTCCGTTGTATGGAGGCGTATTGGTTCCTGGCTGGCAGAACACAGGCAGGTATTTTACTATGATCTTCCCGGTTACGGATATTCGGAAAAAAAAGAAGGGCAGGATGTATCGCTTGGTATTCAAAATAAAGTTTTCGCTGCATTGCTGCAACATTGGGGACTGGACCGGCCTGATATCGTGGCGCATGACTTTGGCGGCACCACCGCATTGCGGACGCACTTGCTCGACGGCCGGGATTACCGCTCGCTGACCCTGATTGATCCGGTGGCAATAGGACCATCGGGCTCTCCATTTGTGCAGGCCGCAAAAAATCATCCGGAGGTTTTTACAGGGCTTCCCGCTTATATTCATGAAGCGATCCTTCGCGCATATATTAGTGGCGCTGCATTTCATCCGCTGCCTGAAGATGTAATGCAGCTATACCTGCGACCCTGGTTGGGAGAAACAGGTCAGGCGGCCTTCTACCGGCAGATCGCACAGATGAGCGATCAATATACCAACGAAATAGAAAACCATTTTTCTGAAATCCGTTGCCCGGTAACAATTTTATGGGGTGAAGATGACCAGTGGATACCTTTGGAGCGCGGAAAGGAACTGAGCAGGCGTATCGGAAACGCCCGCCTTCATGTGGTGCCCCAGGCAAAACACCTTGTCCAGGAAGATGCGCCTGAGGCTATTATTGCAACGGTTCTCGGTTTTTTATCAACGGCCGGATGAAGATAGCTATCTGATCACTAACCCGGTTATTCCGCCGATGATGTCATTCAAACCTGCCGGCTTTTCATTTTTCCAATAAGTGGCTTTGCCATCAAGATAGCCGGCTACATAAACATCGTTTCCTGCAACCGCAATTACATTTACACCGGCGCCGGCTTCTTCTTTTCCATCGGTCAGCCTCACTGCTTTCCCGTTCTTCCAGCAAACAATGATATTTGCGCCGGCCTCATTTCTGTCGATCCCCGCCACGTATACTTCATTACCGGACACCGTAATGGCATTTGCCCTGCAGCCACCCGGAAGCATCACCGGCTCACCGTTTTTCCAATACATGGCCACTTCCTTTCCGGCTTCATCAGTTTTAAAACCCGCCACGTAAATGTCGTTGCCGGATATGGCAATGGCATGTGCTTCCGCGCTCGTTTTTCCGTCCGACAGCGCTACCGCATTTCCATTTTTCCAGCAGGTGGCAACATATTCACCCTGGTCATTTGCCTGGTAGCCGGCGATATACACATCGCCGCCGCCCAGCACAATGCCGTGCAGTTTTGTGTCTTTACCCAGTGAGGCGGCTACGCCATTTTTCCAGTACACCGCATCGCTGCCATTGTTTCCAATCACATGCACATCCGGACCGGATACACTGATACCAACAGCTTTCGAATATGTTTCCCCGTTAGCGAGCGTTACAGCTTTACCATTTTTCCAATAAGTGGCAACAGGCTCCCCGGCAGTGTTATATTCATGACCGGCTACATACTGGTCATTACCTGATACCGCAATGGCGGCAGCTCCCGCCTGTGTTTTGCCATCCGTTAGCCGGATCGTTTTTCCATTGTTCCAGTAAGTGAGACCAGGGTCTTTACCGGAATAATCATCATATACCATTAACATAGCAGGGGAGGATTGGGCATTAACAGTAGAGGTAGCGGTTAACAGCAATAGCAGCGCGCCAGCCAGCGGGTTAATTTTTTTGATCATGTTTTACTTTTTGCAATGTTCCGTTTAATGTTCCTGAAGATGGGGTATCATCAGGATGCTAAATACCGGCTTAAGATACGATTTTTTATATACAAAGGAGAGGGGATTGTATCAAAATGCTTTTGATACAATCCCCTTTTTCCCAGGTATTACTGCAAGTCTTATCTGAAAAGATGAACCACCAGGTTTACTTCAAATGTTCCATTGGTATAATTACGTAAGCCTGCCGTCTGCGAGTTGTAGATTAGCTGGAATCCGGCTATGGACCTGTAGTTTACGCCCACACCTGCACTAAAGCTTTTCGAGGAGTGGTAGAGGGCGAATGCATTCAGTTGCTGTTGCAGGAAGATGAAATTAGCGCCGGCATCAATAATATTATCATATCCTTTCACGCCGCGCATACATATCTTCGGTTCTATTGAATTGAGTTGCCCCGCCATTTCAAATTTATAACCGGCTGCAGCGAAGTACAGCGCGCGGTCTATTCCATCATCCTCGGCTTTGTTTTTAACAAAGCTCACCAGGTTGGGTACAGATCCCTGCAGGGTAAGTCCTTTACGGGTATAGGCCATACCGAAGTCTCCTTCAAAATAATTATCTCTTCTGTTGAATGCATTGATATAGGTGTCGGTTACATCGCCGTTGATCCCTTTGGTATCCAGCCGGCGGTTTACAAATGCGGCCGACAAACCAAAATGCAATACACTCACACCGCTCAAACTCAGTGGCAGGTGGTATGCATAAGTGAATGCCACTTTTGTACTGTTGATTAAACCAGCTTTGTCGTTAAAGATATTCATACCAATGCCTACACGTTTTCCCAGCATATAGTCGGCCGTAAGGGCTTTGGCCACCGGTGCGCCAGGTATATCTGACGACTGGCGCTGATAAGCCATGTATACATGTAACCCGGTGTCAATCCCTGCCATCGCGGCATTGGCCATGTACTGATCCAGGAAGTATTGCGCCGCCAGTGGCTCATACATCATGGTTGGATTGCCTGCAGTTTGTGCGCCTGCATATTGACTGCCGAGAGCGAAAGCTCCCAGCAGTGCGATATATCTCACATACTTTTTCATAGTCGTTTGCTTAGTAATTTGCATTGACAATAGTGATAAACCCTTTAAACTTCGGCACGTTATTGCCGAGATCAATGATATAATAGTAGGTGCCTTCTGCCAGTCGCTGGCCATTTACCGTACCATTCCAGTTGTTGGTATAGCCACGCTGATGGAATATCATGCGCCCTGAACGGTCAAATATCCTGACTTCATTTTGCGGATACATATCGATATTCTTTACCACCCACAGGTCGTTTTTGCCGTCGCCGTTCGGAGTAAGGATATTAGTCGCTTCCAGTTTATAATCTTCTTTAACGGTAATCGTAATATCCTTTGTAACGCTGCAACCACCGGTACCGGTGATGGTTACCTGGTAGTTGGTGGTAACCGCCGGACGGGCTATGGGGGATGCGATATTGGCATCATTCAGTCCTGTGGCGGGCGACCATGCGTACGCATTGCCGCCGGAAGCAGTGAGGCTGATCGTTTCTCCCTTGCTGATTGTAGTGTTGCCATTTGCGTGTACTTCACCCGCCGGCAATGGATTTACGGTTACGGATACTGCTGCGGAGAGCACACCGATGTTGTTGTCGTATATCGCTTTCGCGGTGTAGCTGCCGCTTTCATCTACTGTCAGCGACCGGCCCGTTGCGCCAGGTATCAGGATACCATTGCGGTACCATTCATGGGTGGTAGTGCTGCTGGATTGTAACGTCACGGTATTGGGTGCGCAGAAAGTAGTACTGCCCTGCGCGGTGATTACCGGTGCGGTCCATGCGGTAACGATAATGGTTTGTGTTATCGTTTGGGCAGGTTCGTAGTTATTGTTGCCCGGTTGAGAGGCGCTGATGTTGGCGGTGCCGGCTGTTCCCACATGCGCCGTATTACCACTGATACTAATGGCAGCGCTGTTGTCGCTGCTAAACGTAACCGGCAGTCCGGAGCTGGCAGTAGCAGTGAGAATAAAATCAGGATCTCCCTGGTTCTTATTACCTGTTGCAAGGAAGGTAATTTGCTGCTGCGCCTTCGCAATTGTCAGCTGACCATTGGTAAAGGTGATGTTATAGTTGCCGGCCGTTAAACCTGAAGGCGTAATGATATAAGTGCCTGCATTAATGGCTCCCTGCGATGTGCCTGTGTAAACCAGCGTACCGGTTAAACTGGTTGTGCCGTCGCCATTCACCAATCCCGTATAGTCTACCCCGTTACCACCTGTATAGCTGCTGCCGGTGTAGGTCCGTACTTCGTCCCTGGCTTTAATGGTCAGCGCAGCTTTGGCAACGTTGAATGTTTGTGTTGCCTGCGTGGCCGGCGAGTAGTTGCCGTTGCCTGCCTGATCTGCCGCAATGGTAACGCTGCCCGCGCCGGTAATGGTAACAGTGTTGCCGTTGATGGTAGCCGGACCGCTTACCAGGCTGTAGCTCACCGCTAACATACTGCTGCTGGTGGCGCTGAGCGTAAAGGCGGCGTCGCCATATGTTTTGTTAGCGATAGCGGGGAAGGTGATGGTTTGCGAGGTGAGCCCAACAGTTAAGGTACCATTCACCGGTGTGAAGATGTAATTGGCCGCTGTCAGCGGAGTTACATTCACGGTAATAGGATAGGTACCCGGTGCGCTGCTGTTATTCGCACTGGTGCTGAGTCCTGGTGTGCCATTCACCACGCTGCTGTTTTCATTATTTACAAATCCGGTAATGGTGTAAGTGAGCGGCGGATTATTAGTGCCGTATGCTTTTTGCTTATCATCCGCAGTTACGGTCAGCGTGGCCGGCGCTACCTGGAACGACTGGCTCACTGCCGCTGCCGCCGTGTAATTGGCGTCACCTGCCTGTGTAGCGCTTATGGTTACATTGCCCACGCCGGTGATGGTAACGGTATTGCCGCTCACCGTAGCCGGACCGGCGGTTACGGTGTAAGTTACTGTCAACCCCGCATCGCTGGTAACGCTGAGCGCAAAGGCCGCATCGCCGTATGTTTTACCGGTGATAGCCGGGAAGGTGATAGTTTGCGCCGCCTTTGTAATAGTGAGCGATCCACCTGCAAAGTTAAAGTCGTAGTTGGTGGCTGTTAACGTGCCGGCAGTCACCGTAATCGGATAAACACCCGGTGCGCTGTTGATATCGGCAGTATGAGTAATGGCGGCATTTCCACTTACTACACTGCTGTTTTCGTTGTTTACAAAACCGGTGATGGTATAATCCGGTGTTGGATTAATTTGTTTGTATGCTCTGTTTTTATCATTAGCCGTTACCGTTAGTGTGGCTTTAGCAACGTTGAATGTTTGCGTTGCCTGTGTCGCCGGTGAGTAGTTGCTGTTGCCTGCCTGGTCAGCCGCAATGGTAACACTGCCTGCGCCGGTAATAGTAACAGTGTTGCCGCTGATGGAAGCCGGACCGCTTACCACGCTGTAGCTCACCGCTAACGTACTGCTGCTGTTGGCGCCGAGTGTAAAGGCGGCGTCACCATATGTTTTGTTAGCGATAGCGGGGAAGGTGATGGTTTGCGAGGTGAGCCCAACAGTTAAGGTACCATTCACCGGTGTGAAGATGTAATTGGCTGCTGTCAGCGGAGTTACATTCACGGTGATAGGATAGGTACCCGGTGCACTGCTGTTATCAGCACTGGTACTGAGTCCTGGTGTACCATTCACCACACTGCTGTTTTCATTGTTTACAAATCCGGCGATGGTATAAGTGAGCGGCGGATTATTAGCGCCGTATGCTTTTTGCTTATCATCCGCAGTTACGGTCAGCGTGGCCGGCGCTACCTGGAACGACTGGCTCACCGCTGCTGCCGCCGTGTAATTGGCGTCACCCGCCTGTGTAGCGCTTATAGTTACATTGCCAGCACCGGTGATGGTAACGGTATTGCCGCTCACCGTAGCCGGACCTGCAGTTACAGCGTAAGCTACAGGCAATCCTGCATCGCTGGCAGCGTTGAGCGTAAAGGCTGCATCGCCGTATGTTTTACCGGTGATAGCCGGGAAGGTGATAGTTTGCGCCGCCTTTGTAATAGTGAGCGATCCACCTGCAAAGTTAAAGTCGTAATTAGCGGCTGTTAACGTGCCGGCAGTCACCATAATCGGATAAACACCCGGCGAGCTGTTGATATCGGCAGTATGAGTAATGGCGGCATTTCCACTTACTACACTGCTGTTTTCGTTGTTTACAAAACCGGTGATGGTATAATCCGGTGTTGGATTAGTTTGTTTGTATGCCCTGTTTTTATCATTAGCCGTTACCGTTAGGGTGGCTTTGGCAACGTTGAAAGTTTGTGTAACCTGCGTGGCTGGCGAGTAGTTGCTGTTGCCTGCCTGGTCAGCCGCAATGGTAACACTGCCTGCGCCGGTAATGGTAACAGTGTTGCCGCTGATGGAAGCCGGACCGCTTACCACGCTGTAGCTCACCGCTAACATACTGCTGCTGGTGGCGCCGAGTGTAAAGGCGGCGTCACCATATGTTTTATCAGTGATAGCGGGGAAGGTGATGGTTTGTGGCGCCAGTCCAACCGTTAAGCTGCCATTTACAGCAGAGAAGGTATAATTGGTCGCTGTCAATGGAGTTATATCCACGGTAATAGGATATGCACCCGGAGCGCTGCTGTTATCAGCACTGGTACTGAGTCCTGGTGTACCATTCACCACACTGCTGTTTTCATTGTTTACAAATCCGGCGATGGTATAAGTGAGCGGCGGATTATTAGCGCCGTATGCTTTTTGCTTATCATCCGCAGTTACGGTCAGCGTGGCCGGCGCTACCTGGAACGACTGGCTCACCGCTGCTGCCGCCGTGTAATTGGCGTCACCCGCCTGTGTAGCGCTTATAGTTACATTGCCAGCACCGGTGATGGTAACGGTATTGCCGCTCACCGTAGCCGGACCGGCGGTTACGGTGTAAGTTACTGTCAACCCCGCATCGCTGGCAGCGTTGAGCGTAAAGGCCGCATCGCCGTATGTTTTACCGGTGATAGCCGGGAAGGTGATAGTTTGCGCCGCCTTTGTAATAGTGAGCGATCCACCTGCAAAGTTAAAGTCGTAATTAGCGGCTGTTAACGTGCCGGCAGTCACCATAATCGGATAAACACCAGGTGCGCTGTTGATATCGGCAGTATGAGTAATGGCGGCATTTCCACTTACTACACTGTTGTTTTCACCGTTTACAAAACCGGTAACAGTATAATCCGGTGTTGGATTAGTTTGTTTGTATACCCTGTTTTTATCATTAGCCGTTACCGTTAGTGTGGCTTTGGCAACGTTGAAAGTTTGTGTAACCTGCGTGGCCGGTGAGTAGTTGCCGTTGCCTGCCTGGTCAGCCGCAATGGTAACACTGCCTGCGCCGGTAATAGTAACAGTGTTGCCGCTGATGGAAGCCGGACCGCTTACCACGCTGTAGCTCACCGCTAACATACTGCTGCTGGTGGCGCCGAGTGTAAAGGCGGCGTCACCATATGTTTTATCAGTGATAGCGGGGAAGGTGATGGTTTGTGGCGCCAGTCCAACCGTTAAGCTGCCATTTACAGCAGAGAAGGTATAATTGGTCGCTGTCAATGGAGTTATATCCACTGTAATAGGATATGCACCCGGAGCGCTGCTGTTATTAGCACTGGTACTGAGTCCTGGTGTACCATTCACCACGCTGCTGTTTTCATTGTTTACAAATCCGGCGATGGAGTAAGTGAGCGGCGGATTATTAGCGCCGTATGCTTTTTGCTTATCATCCGCAGTTACGGTCAGCGTGGCCGGCGCTACCTGGAACGACTGGCTCACTGCCGCTGCCGCCGTGTAATTGGCGTCACCTGCCTGTGTAGCGCTTATGGTTACATTGCCCACGCCGGTGATGGTAACGGTATTGCCGCTCACCGTAGCCGGACCGGCGGTTACGGTGTAAGCTACTGTTAATCCTGCATCGCTGTTGGCGCTGAGCGCAAAGGCCGCATCGCCATATGTTTTGTTAGAGATGGCCGGGAAGCTGATAGTTTGCGCCGCCTTTGTAATAGTGAGCGATCCGTTGGCGAAGTTAAAGTCGTAGTTAGCGGCTGTTAATGTACCCGCAGTGACCGTAATCGGATAAACACCCGGTGCGCTGTTGATATCGGCAGTATGAGTAATGGTGGCATCACCACTTACTACACTGCTGTTTTCGCCGTTTACAAAACCGGTAACAGTATAATCCGGTGTTGGATTAGTTTGTTTGTATACCCTGTTTTTATCATTAGCCGTTACCGTTAGTGTGGCTTTAGCAACGTTGAATGTTTGCGTTGCCTGTGTCGCCGGTGAGTAGTTGCTGTTGCCTGCCTGGTCAGCCGCAATGGTAACACTGCCTGCGCCGGTAATGGTAACAGTGTTGCCGCTGATGGAAGCCGGACCGCTTACCACGCTGTAGCTCACCGCTAACGTACTGCTGCTGTTGGCGCCGAGTGTAAAGGCGGCGTCGCCATATGTTTTGTTAGCGATAGCGGGGAAGGTGATGGTTTGCGAGGTGAGCCCAACAGTTAAGGTACCATTCACCGGTGTGAAGATGTAATTGGCCGCTGTCAGCGGAGTTACATTCACGGTGATAGGATAGGTACCCGGAGCGCTGCTGTTATCAGCACTGGTACTGAGTCCCGGTGTACCATTCACCACGCTGCTGTTTTCATTGTTTACAAATCCGGCGACGGTGTAAGTGAGCGGCGGATTATTAGCGCCGTATGTTTTTTGCTTATCATCCGCAGTTACGGTCAGCGTGGCCGGCGCTACCTGGAACGACTGGCTCACTGCCGCTGCCGCCGTGTAATTGGCGTCACCTGTCTGTATGGCGCTTATGGTTACATTGCCCACGCCGGTGATGGTAACGGTATTGCCGTTCACCGTAGCCGGACCTACAGTTACAGCGTAAGCTAGAGGCAACCCTGCATCGCTGTTGGCGCTGAGCGCAAAGGCCGCATCGCCATATGTTTTGTTAGAGATAGCCGGGAAGGTGATGGTTTGAGATGCCTTTGTAATAGTAAGCGATCCGTTGGCAAAGTTAAAGTCGTAGTTAGCGGCTGTTAATGTACCCGCAGTGACCGTAATCGGATAAACACCAGGCGCACTGTTGATATCGGCAGTGTGGGTAATGGTGGCATCACCACTTACTACACTGCTGTTTTCGCCGTTTACAAAACCGGTGATGGTATAATCCGGTGTTGGATTAGTTTGTTTGTATACCCTGTTTTTATCATTAGCCGTTACCGTTAGTGTGGCTTTGGCAATGCTGAATGTTTGTGATACCTGCGTCGCCGGCGAGTAATTGCCATTACCTGCCTGATCAGCAGTGATAGTTACATCGCCCGCGCCGGTGAATGTGATGACATTACCACTGAGTGTTGCCGGCCCGCTTACTACGTTATAAGTGATAGGCAAACCTGCATCGCTGTTGGTGTTAAGCGTAACCGGCGCACTGCCGTAGGTTTTATTGCCTATTGCCGGGAAGGTAATGGTTTGAGGCGCCGTTGTTACCGTCAGCAGTCCGTTTACAGGAATGATGCTATAGTTGACAGCGCTCAGCGAGGCGGCGTTGGTCACCTGGATCGGGTAACCACCCGGCGCACTGCTGGCATCTGCCGTGGTACTAAGCAGCGGAGTGCCTGTTACTACGCTGTTATCATCTCCATTCACCAGCCCATTGTAGGTATAGGTTAACGCAGGATTATTTTCTCCATATAACCGCTGTTTGTTATCTGCATTTACAAATAATGATTTTTTCAAAACGATAAACCCGCCTGTGACAATGGTTGCCGGATCGTAATCTGTGTCGCCGCTTTGTGTAGCCGTCACCGTTACATTTCCTGTGCCCGTAATGGTAAGGATGTTACCGCTGATAGTAGCCGGACCGGCAACACTGAAGGCCACTGTGAGACCGGAGGTACTGGTGGCATTCAGGGCAAAAGGAGCGTCGCCATATGTTTTATCCGTTAAGGCACTAAGGGTAATTACCTGCGGTGCTTTGGTAACTGTAAGCGTACCTGGTTTGAAGCTGAACTGGTAATTGGTGGCAGTAGCGGTGCCGGCGCTTATGGTGATGGGGTAGTCGCCGGTATGACTGTCAATATCCGCTGTAGTGCTGATGCTCGCATCACCGTTTATCACGCTGCTGTTGTCGCCGTTCACGAAGCCGGTAATGGTATAATCCAATACAGGATTAGCCTGCTTATACGGCCTGTTCTTATCATTTGCTGTTATCGTGAGAATGGCTCTGGCTACGTTAAATGTTTGTGTTACCTGTAGTGCTGCGGTGTAATTGGTATTTCCCGGTTGATCGGCGGTAACGGTTACATTTCCTCCGCCGGTAATGGTGAGCGTGTTACCGCTCACGGTAGCCGGACCAGACACCACATTGTAAATGATAGGCAAACCTGCATCCGTATTAAGTGGCAGGGTAATCGGCGCCGCACCATAAACCACACCGGATGGTGCAGGGAAGGTGATGGTTTGCTGCTGTTGCGTAATGGTTAATATACCACCTGCTCCCGACAAGGTGTAATTATCAGCAGTGGCGCTGCTCAGATCCGTTGTAATAGCATAGTTGCCCACGTTGCTGTTTATATCAGCTGCCCAGATGGCATCTACCGTACCGTTGATCGCACTCGCATCATCTGTGTAGGCAAACCCGGTGTAGGTAAACGTAGGGGTGGGGTTCGCCGTTTTATACGGCCGGCTGGCATCATCTGCTTTTATGGTCAGCGCTTTTTTCGCGACGGTAACAGGTCTTGTTACAGGTGTTGCAGGCAGATAAATATTGGTAGCAGCTGCGTGAGCGGTGATCACCGCCGTACCAGCACCGGTAGTTTTTATTTTCCCGTTCAGGGTGTCTGCTACGGCCGTATTGCCGGAAGTATAAGTAATGATACCATCTCCGGTAGTAGTTGCCTTCGGATCAATATCTATATCACCGTAGGTAATAACCGGAGTAGCAGGGAAGGCCGGGAAAGTGATCGTTTGTGGTATTGCCTGTATTTCATATGCGCCCAGGTCAATAACAGTATTGCTGATACGTGTTTTCCTGTCAAGATCCAATGTATCTGCCTGTGCGGGATAGCCTGCATCGTTGGTTTGCGGATCGCCTTTGTTGATACCATAGTTGACGGGCGTTAACCGCAGGTCCCCGGTGCTAAGGTTGTTGAACACCACATCAGGAGTAGCTTGAGAAGTACCTGCGCTGGCATAATACAGGTTACCAAAAATGCTGTAACGGATGTTTGGAGTGGGACCGGAATAATCGCCCCCGCTACCGGAAGAAGTATTTTTAGCTACCACACTGTTATACGAAGTGAAGGTGCCGCTGCTGGAAATAGCGGACCCTCCGGAGGTATTGCCTCCCACGGTAACATTGGTAAGAGTGGTATTGCCGGAGCTTCTTATAGCGGCTCCGTCAAGCACGGCATTGTTGCCAAAGAACACGCAGTTGATCAGTTGCAGTAAGCCGCCGGATTGGTTAACAGCGCCGCCATATTGGGCGCTGTAGTTCCCGTAAAATTGACAATTCTTTATTGTCAGTGTGGCATTTGTGGCGTCTATACCACCACCGGCATTACTGGCCTGGCCTCCGGTAATGATGAGGCCATCCAGTATGCTTTCTGCGCTGAGAAAGCCCACCGTTATCACGCGACGGCTGTTGGCGCCCCGGATATTCGCTGTACTCAGGACAACGTTATTGGTAAGCCGGTCATTTCCATCCACATCCCCGCTCAGGATTACCGGGTTGACCGGAATATTCCGGTCGGCCAATTTAGTTTCATTACCTATAAAACCACCGTAAACGGCTACGCCGGAAGGTATAGTAAATGTAGCCAGGGTGTTCCCCGAGTAATCAGGTTTATAAGTACCTGCGGCTACCCATATTTTTGTAATACCATTCAGCGGCTCTGCGGCGGCTTTGAGTGCAGTCGACAATTCAACCACCGGCCTGGCCCAGCTGCTGCCGTCGCCGTTTATGGGAAATATTTTGTTTACATATACAATGCCGTTGACATCGGGGTTCACTACCGTCAGGGAACACGTTGGTGTGACGGCAAGGTTTAATGCGGCAGGCGCTGGCGCTGATAAGGTATAGTCCTTCGTCCAGTTGGTGGTGTCCTGTACAAGGGCTCGCAGGCGGGCCGAAGTACCGATGGTTACCGAACAATTATACCGCGCGTTCACTGCGTTTACGCTGGGAAAATTGAGAAGGCTGGTAGTAGCTGGTTGGGTTGATTTGGAAGAAGTGAATTCATCCGCAGCAAGAGATGCTTCCCAGGTGTTGCGGTTCACATTGATACCGGCAATGATATTCGGATTACCTGAACTACCGGTGAAAGCAAACAACTGATCACCTGCAATACCAAGACTGATATATTCTTTATTGGTCAGTGCGGCGCTGTTGGCGGTAGGGGTGGAGCTGGTCAGGTTAAGTACGCCGGAAGAGGCAGTGGGACTATATTTACAGTAAATAGTTACCCGTGTTCCTACCGCCATTTTGCTGGTGCCTGGCGACCATTGGAGAATACCATCTGTTTTGGAGCCGGTGGAAATGTCGGTGGAAATAGACTGAAAGCCGGCACCTGTCCACCCCAGATCTGTAAAATAAATGATCGTATTAGCCGGGCACTCACGGAGCAATACAAATGAAAACGCATCATTCTGTACGCTGCCGTTATTGTCGTCGTCATAAATATTCACGCCGGTAAAAACGAGATCGCCGGGGCCAAAGGCCTGCGCCTGCGCGCAGGTAGCAATGCCTGTGAGTAATAATAGGGATATCAGGGTTCTGCGTAAAATTAACTTCATAAAAAGGCGAGCCTTAGGTATAAGAAATATATAGACATGCACCCTGTTGTTCAGGATGTTAAATTGCTTGAAAGTACCTCACCTGATCTTTATCAGGCGCAGAGGTAAGTGTTGATCCAGCCGGAAGACACACCGGGTATCTCCGTATTCACAATTTCCTGCCAGATCTGCGCGGTGTTATCTGTTCCGCCAATTATTTCCGGCTCAAACGCCTCATTTGTTTTCACCAGCCATGCAGGTGCCACCATGTGGTGAGTGGCTGCATCCATATGCAGGGGGCCGCGCGGACTATCCAGTGTTACGTCGTGGAGTGTCAACAGTATCTCCCGCGCACGGAATCGATGTGTATCTGCCGTATTATAAATATGCTCAAGGATAATAGCGGTGCTCCAGCCGTGCATACCAGGTAAATTAGCTTCACGGCCGGTATAAGCAGTAAACTGTGTTTTCAGTAATTCGTTCGCGTTATTTTTGAGAGATGAAATCCACGGAACATACCCGCTCACCTGGAACGGTATTTCCAGGTGACCATGCACTGCTGACAGGGTTTCATCCAGCAACATGGGGCTGGCGAATACCTGCAGGCCCTCCGTTACATCCGATGCCCGCAACTGCTGAAGAAAACAATGCGCCAGGTCCCCGTTATAAACCGCCAGCAACGTTTGTACGTGTGCGTTAGTACGCAGGAAGTGATGCATTGGCGTGGAATCAAATTCCTTCACTTTATACTGGCTTACGAAGTTGTAGGCAACACTGCCGCCGTTATCGGCGAACGATTGTACCAGCGCATGATTATGAGAATAGCCGCCGTCATAAAACGAAGTACATACCGCGGCATCCTTTGCGAGGGTGGCAGCGTAGATCCCGGTCAGCCGGCATTGAATGGTGTTGTTAAGTGTGTGCGACAGTACTGTTGGATGAGGTTCCCATTCATGCATATATTTTGCGCCGTTGTGTACCAGCAATACGAGGCGGTTCAATGATTTCGCGAGTGCGGCTATATTGCTTACTGCAGGCTGATCTGCATATAACACCAGTACATCGGCATGGTGTTCCAGCATCATTTTTTCTGCCTGTTCCATTACCATTTCAGCGTTGGTGCCAAACCCGATATTGGCGGTAAACCATGTAACAGGTACGCCCCGGTATTGCAGATAAGCCTCCATACCCTGGAGGAAGTCGTGCTGCAGCAGCGGATGAAAGGTAGATCTGGGTAGGAGTGCTCCTATTTTCATATGGCTGGTTCTTAAGGTGTAGGAAATACGCCAAACAGGGAAATAATAAAATTCACCACCAGGTATGATTGCATATTGTCGGTGGGGGCTGTACCGCCGGTTGGCTGTACCGTCATTATTAACGAATCACCGGCTGGCGACATGCCTGTATGTGCAACCTGTAAAGGCGCCAACCTTTTGGTAGTGCTTTTAACAGTACTGTAAATTTTTTCTGATGGGGTGATGGCAAACGAACGATTCTGTGGGTTGATGCCATTGGCGTGGTTTTCTCCCAGGGCAGGTAAAAATACCGGTCCGGAAATAAAATGCATATGCGGCGGGAGATTATCGGAAGCCAAGGTGACAGTTTCTTCTCCTCCCTTTTCGCCAATTTGATAAGTTAAGCCGCTGGAAGAATCGCTACCCATATGCAGCGGCACCCTGCCGCGCAGATCCGGCAACGCAAAAACAGACTGACCATCCCCACCATAGGTAGTACCAATAAGTTGAAACAGTACATCGTTTTCTGAAATGGGAAGTAATTGCCCATCGCAAAAGGCCCATCCAAGTGGTGCAAAATTTCCGGCAAATATTCTTATTTCTCCTACAAAAGGCATTCGTATCAGTGTTTGAGTGTGATCATTTATTATTGACGGGGAGGGAATACTCCTGCCATCGATATAGCAAACATAATAGTGAGGGTTGGTTGACAATTATTCACTGGTGTATTGCCGCCTGCTCCTGCTGCCCGCATCCTTGACCTCAGATCTGCCATTGTTCCGGTGCCGGCTGTTTTACCATAGGGAAGTCCCGAAGGCGCTATGCCAGGATAATTGTTGATAGGATTGTTGGTATTATTATTTTCGCCTGCCGGTAAAGATAACGGTCGCCGCTTGATCAGATGCGTATGCACCGGCATTTGATTGATGGTGAGCTGGTTTTCATTGGCGCCCCCCATTTCGCCAAGCTCCCGCTGTGTCAGATCAGGTCCCTGGCCGGCCCCGATGGGAACTCTTCCCTGCATGTCCGGCAGGGCAAAAGTGCTCTTGCCATCCCCTCCGTAGTAAGTGCCCAGGATGGAGAAAAGCGAGATATTCTGAGAAATAGGGAGCAGTTGTCCGTCACAAAACGCGAAATTTTTTGGCGCAAAATTGAAAGGGACCATAATGATTTCACCAACGAATGGATCGAGTGCCGACATATATTTAAAAATCAGGTGGTTGAAGGAAATATGCCTGTCAGGGCTATGATATAATTCATGGTGAGGTAAGGCATCATGTTGTTAACAGGTGTATTCGGAGAGGGATTGATCTCCGTAGCTAACGCACCATTCGCCGTGTCTGCTGCAAGGTCGCTGCCCTGTACCGTGGCCATTTGTTCATCCGCGGTGTCGCTGTACCTGGCGTTGGCGGCAACGGGTGCAGGATAGGCATTGGCAGAAGAATCAGTATTTGCCGCAGCTCCCACAGGCAGTTTAAGTACGGCCGTAACGCCGTGTTCATGTACCGGAAGATTGGCAACGGTGACGGTAGTAGTAACCTTGCCGGTTACTGTTCCCAGCATATGGGCCGCGTCCTGGTGCATTGGTATGCGCCCTCTCAGGTTGGGTAATGCAAAATTAACCCGGCCATCGCCGCCGAACGCAGTACCCAACAGGGAAAATAAAGCCTGATTCCGGTTAATGGGAAGTAATTGCCCATTACATAACGCGTAGTCTCTCGGCGCAAAATTAAAAGCCACTAAAAAAATCTCTGACAGGTAGGGAGTAGAGTCATTCATAATCGTTGTATCTGGTATTGCAAGGGATATTAGTCGTGTTATCTATGAAAAACTGATATAAAAGTATATTTTATTTTTTTTTCAAAGTAATATTTATTTGCTTTAACAAGAAATCAACGGAAGTGTTTATCTTCACATCACTTTTTTCCAGATCCCTATATTATGAATAAAGAACGCCGTTCCTTTCTACGGAATACATCTCTTGTAACAGGTTTATTGCTGTTGCAGAATCCTCTCAGAGCGCTGACTTCCACTTCAGAAAACGCGACTTATCTTCCCGGCGATAACCGGGAACTCCTGATCTGGCATACCAACGACCTGCATGGCCAGCTGGCCGGTCACCGCCCGGCAGGAGATCAGGGCGTGTTCCTGGATGCAGGTGATTTTACCAGTGGAACGGATAACGTGAACGCCTGTATGGAAATGATACAGGCCATGAATAAAGCCGGTTATCATGCAGCCACCATTGGTAACCGCGAACTGGCAAACGGCCAGGCTGCACTGGCCGCACTGATCCCGCATATGCAATTTGCCCTTGTAAATTGCAACTACCGTTTTACCGATCCATCACTCGCACGCCAGGTGGTACGTCATAAAATCGTATATGCGGGCTCGTTAAAAATAGGTATCACCGGTGTGGGACCGCAACTGCCGGATGTTCCCGGTGTCACCTTCCTGCCGCCGGTAGCAACCGCCGATGAAGTGGCCGCTAAACTTAAAAAAGAGCATGGCTGCCACGTAGTGATCTGCCTTTCCCACCTCGGCTTTAAGCAACCCGGCGAAACAGCAGATAACGCTGATATGGCTACCAGGTCTATGCATATTGATTTTGTAATAGGTGGTCATCAGCAGAAGATGATCACGACTACTTCCGTGTTCAGGAACATGGCAGGCAATGAGGTATACCTCAGCCAGGCCGGATGGAACGGGATGATGACCGGAAAAATGAAAATGTTTTTTAATGAGGACCGCCAGGGCTGCGGTATTCAACCCGGCAGCGGGGTGTCCTGATAAAGTTATTTCACAGCGCTTCTTTCCACACTTTTTATATCTTCCTGCTGGTCCTTTTTAAAATCGAACTGGTTAAACACCGGGTGCTGCCGGCTGTCTTCTTTTTTGTAATTTCGGTTATGTTATATGAACAGCGGATGAAAGTAGAATTGGAGATCTGGCAGCATAAAATGCAGGGCCGGCCTTCTCTGGCAGACCGGTTATCCCGGTCGGTGCAGTCACGCATCAACCGCATAATCCCGCAAAAAGTGCATGATGCTATTACTGTAACCATTAAACAAATGGTGCGGGGGGTACTGTTCGGTTCTATGTACACCGTACCCAACCAGCCTGTTTTTGCTTCGTTGTATGATTTGGAAGAAGCGGTGCTTCGCCGGGTGGACTTTTACCGGAAAACGGCTGCCGCTGAAGGCGGGCTTACCGGCGCCGGCGGGTTTTTATGGGGCCTTGCTGATTTCCCGATACTGCTCGGGATGAAATTGAAACTGCTTTTTGACATCGCCACCTTTTATGGCTTTGATGTAAAAGATTATAAGGAACGGTTGTATATCCTTTATATTTTCCAGCTGGCCTTCAGCAGCCAGGAACACCGGCAAAACGTGTATGAGTGTATTGTGGACTGGAAAGAGAAAAGCAGCCGGTTACCGGAAGACATTCACAGCTTCGATTGGCAGCAATTCCAGATCGAATACCGTGATCATATTGATCTGGCTAAAATGGGACAGTTGCTGCCCGTAGTGGGTGCGGCTGTGGGCGTAGTGGTAAATTACCGCCTTGTCACAAAGCTCGGCACTACGGCTATGAATGCCTACCGGATGCGGATACTGGACTAGCAGCAGCTTAATAGAAGAATTGCTCCGATATAATCTGCCCGTCTTTTACTTCGTATAACATGATCTCATCGATCTGTATTCTTCCAAATCCTTCTACCGTAACATCCATATTCCGGCCTACAGAAAAATAATTACCCGCCACAACAGGCTCGGTGGTATGAGCGCCGTGAACGTCCCGGATTTTTGAAACAAAGTCTTTACCTTTTTTGCGGACATCCGCTATGCCCTCCGCATAGCCAAAGTAGAGAGAATGGGGTGGGTCTATGCTTTTTACATGATCTGCAAAAAACTCATCCTGGATTTCAAACCACAATTCCTGTTGAGCCAGTTCGTTGAATCGTGCGGCCACTTCCTGGGTCGTCATGATGGTATTGGTTACTGTTGACATAAAATTCAGATTTGTTGAATGATGTATATCCGGCCATTGCCAGTTACTTTTAACACCATAAAAGTAGCCCTCCTCCCGGAATGAAATAAGTGGCAGTAATGACAAAAAAGAAGGCGATATTGCCATATCTTTGGACGTAAAAGAACTGCCTTGCGTATTGCTATTCTGGATTATAAAGATGCGGTTCCAACGTGCGTGACAGGCCCTGCTGACATATGGGGTGGCCTCAGCAGGATGTATCCGTTGGCAACCGGTATACCCTTAAAGGAGAACATTGAGATCGATTTTATTGCCGAAGCGGATGGCCAGCTTACCAGGCGTCCACAAGGAAGCAATAAGGCCGAAAAGCTCAATCCCCGTGATCGGTACCGGTTAATTATCATTCCCGCCATGCGCTATGATAAGATCGACGAGGTGATTGCCCGGGAAGGCAGGCTGGTAACATGGCTGAAACAACAACGCCAGAAAGGCGCCGACCTGGCCAGCATCTGCGTGGGTGCTTTCCTGCTTGCCGAAACAGGCTTGCTGAACGGCAAAAAGGCTACCACCAATTGGCTGTTTGCCGGCCGGTTCCAGCAGCGCTATCCGGCTATCGGTGTGCAGGACGATAAGATCATCGTGGACGAAGGACCGGTATGCTCCTGTGGAGGCGCGTTTAGCTTCACCTCCTTCATGATCTACCTGATAGAAAAATTAATAGGGCACGAAGAAGCCGTGATGGCGTCAAAAATACTAATGATCAACACACACGGTGACTCACAGCTGGCTTTCTCCGTATTCCGCTTCCAGCATGATCATGCGGATGATCCGGTTAAGAAAATACAACACTTCATCGAAGCAAACTACGGGGAAGCCATCATCCTGGAAAAACTGGCCAGCGACCATCATATGAGCGTGAGGAACTTCATCCGCCGCTTCAGACAGGCAACCGGCAATACCCCCATGGAATACCTGCAGCGCGTGCGTATTGAAGCCGCGAAAAAGCTGCTGGAAAATACCCGGGAAAGCGTTGAGAGCGTAGCATTGCAATGCGGTTATGAAGATATCAGCTTCTTCCGGAAGGTTTTCCGCCGCCAGGTAGACATGAGCCCGAAAGAATATCACCTTAAATACGGCAAGCTTTCAGAGCGGCAGGTATTAAAAGCGTAAACATGTTACAAAGTTCGCCTAAACGAGCAAAACAGGAAATGTTGCGTTGTATTGAAAGGCGTTACATGGTTTTCTGTGATACATTTTACTTTCTTGAAACCGTTGCTTAACTGATCCGTCAGCGTACCCTCGTTATATTGTTTTATAGGGAGACCACTACATTTTTCCGGACCGTTGGTAGAAAAAGTACCTATAACAGCATAGCCACCGGCATTGATACTTTGACGGGCAATATTTAAATACCGGTCAACCTGTTTTGCTGCCGTCAGGAAATGAAAAGTAGCCCTGTCATGCCACACCTCGTAGGAGGCATCCGGCTGAAAAGTAGTAATATCCTGCACTATCCATTTCACCAGGTCAGCTTTTTCACCGAGGCGCTGTCGCGCCCTCTCCAATGCCCTGGCCGAAATATCCAGTACGGTAATATTGGTGAAACCTGCATCCAGCAGGAAGCCGGCCAGTTTACTGTCGCCGCCGCCGATATCAATAATGCCTGCCGTTTTTGGAATATTACAGGAAAGAATGAAATCGAGGGATGTTTGCGGTACATCTTGTGTCCAGCTTACCTCCGAAGGTTTTTTTGTATGGTAAACATTCTCCCAGTGCGCTTTATTTTCTTCCATTCCCGGTAAATTTAAAATACAAATGTAGGAATTAAGGAACAAGACAAGATATCCATATTTAAACCAGCCCGCGTATACGAAACTCAACCGGTTGGACGTATATTGTTGGATACCTGCAACAGCTATGCAGGAGACAACAAAAAACTGAACCAAATGAAAAGACACTGTGCTTTGATATCCTGCCTGTTGATATTAATTTCCAATCATTCCTTTTCGCAGCACCTGGGAAAAAAGCAACTGCTGGAAGACTTAATGTACTACCGCGATACCCTTCCGGTAAAGCACAAAAATCTCTTTAATAAAATCAGGAAACAGGAATTTGAAAATAAAGTTGCCGGTGTAGCGGGGAAAATTGACACCCTGAATGATGAAACCTTCATGGTGGAACTTTTCAGGTTAAACGTATTGATCGGCGATGAACATACCAGGATTGAGCCGCAGTTCAAAACTGTTTTGCCTGTAAAGTTTACCGTGTTCGACGACGGCATTTTTGTTACTGGTATTGCTCCGCAGCAATCAACTGCGCTTTTATCTAAACTAACAGCGATTAACGGGCATTCCATCGATGAAATCAACAGGAAATTTAAAGAAGTAATTAAGGCGGATAATCAATCCTATTTTGAAGTCTATGAACAACAATTGCTGAATAATCCCTCTTTTCTTAAAGGACTGGGCATTCTAAGCTCGGATGAAAGCGCGGCATTCACGCTGCAAAGCCGCGATGGAGAAGTGTACCAGGTAACACTTCCAGCCGTTCATAAAGACAGCCTGAACATAGCCCTGTCCGCCCAATACGGCGCCATGTTACCTTACAGGAAGCAAAATAAAGACTATTGGTATGAATATGACTCCGCCAGAAAAACAATCTATTTCAATTTCATTCGGTGCAACGATGATGAACAACACCCATTCGCGCAGTTTAATGAGGAACTGTTTTCAAAAATAAACAGCTTACATCCCGGTAAAATTATTGTTGACCTCCGGTTTAACAGCGGAGGAAATTCCGGCGTACTGAGACCTTTTATCGACAGTATTAAACACAGTTATTTAAATAAGAAAGCGCATTTTTATGTACTTATCGGGAAGCAAACTTTTTCTTCTGCCCTGATGAATGCCGTTGAATTTAAAAGATATACCAATGCCATTTTGGTGGGACAAATGACCAGCGGCAACATAAACCACTATGGAGAAGTACGCGGATTCCGGCTTCCGAACACGAAGATCGTGATCGGCTATTCAACCAGGTATTGGGAAAACTGGAAAGGTAAAAATGGAGCATTAATGCCCGATAAAGCAATTACCTACCGTTCCCTGAATTTTATTAATAACAAAGATGAAGCACTGGAGTATATCTATAAACAGTAAATTATAATTATATAAATATTCCCCTGAATTTTATAATACCCCTGCCGGTGGAATAGCTGAACTTTGCATAGCTCAAATACTGTTTATATGCTAAGTAACTATAAGATATTTATTAAGGGAATGGTTTGCGACAGGTGTATCCTTGCGGTGAAAGAGGCGCTGCACGAGCTGTGGATACCGGTAACCGGTATTGCGCTGGGGCAGGTAACCACCATAACGGCATTATCAGAACCGGATATGGATACTCTCCGGGAGAAATTAGCGCTGCTGGGATTCACCCTGCTGGAAGATAAAAAGACGAAGCTGGTAAGAGAGGTGAAGAACCTGATCGACCAGGTGTATTCGGGATCCTATGATTTCCCGGATAACTTCAGGTTTTCAGAGGTAGTATCCAGCGCGCTGAATAAAGATTATAGTATGATCAGCAATATATTTTCAGAAGCAGAAGGCGTTACCCTGGAGAAATATATCAAAGAATACCGTGTAGAGAAAGTAAAGGAATTACTGGTTTATACCGATGAAACCCTTTCAGACATTGCCTTTAAACTGGGTTATAGCAGCGGCGCCCATCTGTCCCGGCAGTTTAAAGATCAAACCGGCCTCAATACCTCTCACTTTAAAGAAATCAGGAAATCAAAGCAGGCCCTGACCCATCACCCTGACAACCGGTCTTAAAATTATATACAATTCCCCCTGAATAGTGTAACGTACGTGCCCCGGCAGCAGCGTAGTTTTGTAGAAAATCAGCAATATATGTCATCAGCTATATTATTACAGGAACCAACCACCAACAGGAAGCACGCTGCCGGTACCACAAAAGAAACCTTTCCCGTGTTGGAAATGACCTGCGCGGCATGCGCCGTTAGCGTGGAGTCTATGTTGAAATCGGTGCCCGGCGTACAGGACGCCGGCGTTAACTTCGCCAATCAAACCGCCTGGGTACAATACGATCATGCCGCCGTTACCCCTGAAATGCTGCAAAGCAGCGTCCGTTCAGTGGGGTACGACCTGGTGATAGACAAAGAAAACCAGGATGAAGTAAAGGAAGAAGCACAGCAGCGTCACTATCGCGAGGTAAAACAACGTACTATCTGGGCATCGGTATTATCGCTTCCCATTGTTATCATCGGGATGTTCTTTATGAATATGCCATACGGCAACTGGATCATGATGGCGCTTGCCACACCAGTGGTGTTCTTCCTGGGCCGCAACTTCTTCATCAATGCCTGGAAGCAGTCCAGGCACAGGAAAGCCAACATGGATACACTGGTGGCGCTGAGTACCGGTATCGCCTGGTTGTTCAGTGCCTTCAATACAATATATCCCGGGTTCTGGCACCAGCGCGGATTACATGCACATGTGTATTTTGAAGCGGCCGCTGTGGTCATTGCATTTATATCACTCGGTAAACTCCTTGAAGAAAAAGCCAAATCCAATACGTCATCTGCCATAAAAAAACTTATCGGTCTGCAACCCAAAACGGTATTGCTGGTAGATGAATCCGGCGAAACCCGCGAAATTCCTGTCTCCGCTGTAAAAGTCCAGGACCTGCTGCTGGTAAAGCCGGGAGAAAAGATCCCGGTAGACGGAAAGCTGGCAGACGGAACTTCCTACGTGGATGAAAGTATGATCACCGGCGAACCGGTGCCGGTGGCTAAACATGCCGGTGATACAGTATTTGCCGGTACCATCAATCAGAAAGGCAGTTTCCGTTTCCGTGCAGAAAAAGTAGGCGCAGATACACTCCTGGCCCAGATTATCAAAATGGTGCAGGAAGCACAGGGCAGTAAAGCGCCTGTTCAGAAGCTGGTAGACAGGATTGCAGGGATCTTTGTACCGGTGGTAATAGGTATTGCTATCCTTACATTCGTTTCCTGGATGGTGTTTGGTGGCAATAATGCTTTCACCCATGCACTGCTTACCTCGGTAACGGTATTGGTGATCGCTTGTCCGTGTGCATTAGGACTGGCAACACCCACCGCCATCATGGTAGGAGTAGGGAAGGGCGCCGAAAATAATATCCTTATTAAAGATGCCGAAAGCCTGGAGCTGGCGCATAAAGTGAATGCCATTATCCTCGACAAAACCGGTACCATTACGGAAGGTAAACCGGTGGTAACTGACCTGGTTTGGTATGCACCTGCTCATACCCACTCCGCAGCCCAATCAGTATTGTATGCACTTGAACAACAGTCGGAACACCCGCTGGCGGAGGGCGTAGTATCTTACCTGAAAGACAACGGCGCAGCATTCGCTAAGTTGTCTGCCTTTGAAAGCCTTACCGGTAAGGGGATACAAGGCACTTTTGAACAAACTGTTTACCTGGTGGGTAACCGCAAACTGATGGAGGAGAACAATGTCACCATCGATCCGCAACAAGCAACACAAGCCGCTGCCTTGCAGGAAGATGCCAAAACAGTGATCTATTTTGCCGCCGGCAAACAACTGCTGGCGGTCATCGCCATCGCCGATAAAATAAAGGAAACCTCCAGGGAAGCGATTGCATCCTTGCAAAAACAAGGCATTGAGGTATATATGCTTACCGGTGATAACACCCACACCGCCGCAGCGGTAGCCAGGAAAGTTGGATTGAAGCACTATAAAGCAGAAGTACTCCCTTCCCATAAAGCTGCATTTGTAAAAGAATTGCAGCAATCCGGGAAAGTGGTGGCGATGGTGGGCGATGGTATCAACGACTCACAGGCACTGGCCCAGGCGGATGTAAGTATAGCCATGGGCAAGGGATCGGATATTGCCATGGACGTGGCCAAAATGACATTGATTACCTCTGATCTCAATAGCATCCCGAAAGCACTGAAGCTGTCGCGGAAAACGGTTAGCACCATTAAACAGAACCTCTTCTGGGCATTCATCTACAACATTATTGGTATTCCCATTGCCGCCGGTGTTTTATTCCCTGTCAACGGATTTTTATTAGATCCTATGATTGCCGGCGCTGCGATGGCCCTCAGCTCAGTAAGTGTGGTCAGCAATAGTTTGCGTTTAAAAGCCGCCCGTCTTTAAAATAAATCATCAGAAAGCATGAACAATGTACAGATCTGGCGCACCGCGGGTATCATCCGGGAAACTGCCTCCACAGTCACCATAAAGTTTGATACCGGCGGCCAGCCTTTTATATATCAACCCGGCCAGTTTATCAATCTAACATTAACGATCAACGGCGCCACTGTTACCAGGTCTTATTCTTTAAGCACAGTCTGTAGCAGGGATAAACAACCAGCCATTACCGTAAAAAGAGTAGCCGGTGGCATCATGAGCAACTATATTGCCGATAAGGCCTCCGCCATTGAGCATTGGACAGTATCCGGTCCCTATGGCTCATTTACACCGGTACCCGGTAGCTATCAGGCAAAGCACGTTGTGCTGCTGGCCGGCGGAAGCGGGATCACACCTTTGTATGCCATTGCCAGGTCAGTGATCGATACCGCTCCGGACACACATGTTACACTCGTCTACGCCAGTCGTACACCGGATGAAATTATATTCAGAGATGACATTGCACAGTGGAAGGAGCACTACCGGGAACGGATCAACGTTTATCACGCGATATCAGTTTATGAAGAAGCAGCTGCCCCGGAATTTATTAGCGGCAGACTGGGCAAACTGGTTACCCGTAAGCTTATTCAACAGGCAGTGACCGATCCCGGTGAGGGGGTTCACTATTTTCTCTGCGGTCCATCAGGCTTGATGAAAATGCAGCAGGAAGTGCTGGAAGCGCTGCAAGTGCCGGCAGATCGTATTTTCATGGAATGGTTTTCCCCGGATAGTAGCAAAGAAGAGGAAGTATTGCCCGGTGCCGCGCAGGAAGTATTGCTCCACTTTTACGAACAGAGCAACCTGCTGGACGTGGCCGCCGGCAAAACGATTCTCGAAGCGGCGCTGGAAGACAGGATACCATTGCCATATTCCTGCAAAGGAGGCACCTGCGGTATTTGTGCGGCGAAACTCACTGCCGGGAAAGTAAAAATGCGCGGTAATTATGCGCTCAGGCAACAGGAGCTGGATGAAGGAATGGTGCTGCTTTGCCAGAGCTTTCCACTTACGGATGATGTGACGGTAGAGATAGGCTAAAGTGGCATAATACTCGCGGGATCTGGCAAAGCTGGAAGGGACAGCCACTGGTCGACCGCCAGCATCCGCATGACCTGTTTTCTGAATTATCCGTCAGTTACAGTTATGCTTTTTCAAAAAAAGTAGACGCCTTTGCTTACTTCGGCTATCCGGGTGAACCGGCATTGGGATCCGTTGCCTTTATGCATCGCCCGTCTGCGTTAGCAAACCCGGATGCGCCTGTCAGTCATCACTGGAACGACGGAACGCATATCACTTTCGGAGTGGCCACCCTCGGTGTGCGCGTAGATAAGTTTAAATTGGAAGGGTCACTCTTTACAGGAAGGGAGCCCGACGAGAACAGGTACAACTTCGATAAAATGCGATTTGATTCCTGGAGTGGCGGGCTTTCCTTTAACCCTTCCCGCAACTGGGCATTCCAGGTGTCACACGGATACGTTAAAAGCCCCGAAGCGCTTCATCCCGGTGAAGATGTTAACCGGACTACCGCTTCCGCCATATTCAGCCTGCCAATGCGCAACGATAACTGGATGAATGTAACAACGCTGTGGGGCCTGAATAAAACGCCCGGTCATGAAGGAGAGAACGCGTTCCTGCTGGAAGGAGCATGGCAGATGAAGAAAGCAGTGGTTTATACCCGCTACGAATGGGTACAGAAATCAGTGGAAGAATTGGATCTTGATCCTGCGAAGTACGGTGATGCCCTGTTTCCGGTTAACGCACTTACCGCAGGGGTAAGTTACGACCTGCTGAATATTGCAAAAACGCGGCTTGCATTGGGTGGGCAGCTGAGTGTTTTCTTTGATGATAAATCCCTGCATGATTTGTATGGCAAAAATCCGCTGGCGCTCCAGGTATATTTAAGGATCTACCCCGGGCTTATGAAAATGTAATTACATTTGACTCACATTGCAGCAATAATAATTTTACTGGAGTGCAGTTAAATGGAAAAGATACCTGTCAGACATATTACTACAGCGGAAAAAGGTACGGATGCTGCTGAAGGCTTCGGCATCCGGGATCTTCAGACTTTACTGGATGGGGAGGACATGGTGCAGGAGTATCACCGGCACGACTTCTTTTATATGCTTGTTTTGGAGAAGGGAAGCGGTAGTCATGATATTGACTTCACCCGCTACGTGATCGGCGACCATACTGTTTTTTTTCTTCGCCCGGGCCAGGTACACCGGTTGGTATTGAAAGCAGGCAGCACAGGGTACATGATGCATTTCAATGACGGATTCTGTTTCTCTCATCACAAAGTATCCAGCCAGTTGTTACGCAGGGCAGGAAATATCAACCACTATCAGCTTAATGCTGCCGGGTTTCAACAATTGCAGGCGATATTAACTGATATCTTCCGGGAATATACCGGCAAACAGGAAAACTACCGGCATGTTATTAAAGCCCACCTGGATGTGTTGTTTATTCAGCTGATAAGACAGTCCGGTAATGATGCTCACCGCAACGCAAACATTTACAGGCAGGAGCAACTGGATGCGTTGTTCAGTCTTTTGGAGACGCATGTTTTAAACTGTAAGGAGGTATCCCAATATGCCGGGATGCTGAATCTTTCCAGCTATCAGCTGAATGCCATCACCAAGGCAACGATAGGTAAAACCTGTTCAGCACTTATTAATGAATATATTATACTGGAAGCCAAAAGACAGCTACTGGCAACATCCGGGCAGGTAAACCAGATAGCAGATCATCTTGGCTACGAAGATGTTTCCTATTTCATCAGGTTTTTCAAAAAACATACAGGCTATTCACCCGAAACGTTCAGACGCGATTACAGATAAATCCTATACTACTACATTTTTGTCCTACTCCTCTGTGTGCCGCTCCCATTACCTTTGCGGAAACCCTCTCATTTTTTAATTATAAATCAACGTATATGAATCAATCCTGGGATGAACAATACAAAAATATGTGGGACGACCGGTATAAAAACAATGAGTACGCCTATGGGAAAGCCCCGAATGATTTTTTCAGCGAATGGCTGCCGCAATTTAAGCCGGGCGCCATACTGATGCCGGCAGACGGAGAAGGTCGCAATGGTGTATTCGCTGCACAGCTTGGATGGAAGGTAACTTCATTTGATCTGAGTGCAGCAGGGAAATCGAAGGCACTGCAACTGGCCGCAGCAAACCATGTTAACCTGGAATATATTGTCGGCGACCTGGAGCAGCTAACGTTTGAAAAGGAATCATTTGATGCTATCGGGCTGGTGTATGCGCACTTCGCCGCCGCTAAAAAATCTATATTTCACCAACAATTAAGCAGCTACCTTAAACCTGGCGGGATCATTATTTTAGAGGCCTTCAGTAAAAAGCATGTAGAGCTGAAGAAGCTCAATCCTGCTGTAGGTGGGCCAACAGATATGGATATGCTGCTTTCCAAAACAGAGATAGCAGCAGACTTTGAGAACTATGATATACTGACACTGGAGGAAGAAGAAATCCTTTTAAGTGAAGGGCAATGTCATATTGGAAAAGGCGCTGTAGTAAGATTTACGGGAAGAAAGCGGGGCCGGTAATTAAATATAAGGCATAACAGTGTTGATAATCAATTTTTTAGTTGCTGGTATAAGCGGTTAACTTCCCTGTAGATTAATTTTAGAAAAAGTTAGCGCCATTTTTATTAGCTTGTATGCTGCCAAAATCGTTTGAAATTATACACTAATCGTTTGATCTCTTCAACAATGAGCACATTAACAGCATTGCCAGTGGAAACCGGGACCCCGGCAGCAATAAACCGTGACAATGAAAAAAAAGGCCGGCTTTACTCATTAGATGCCCTCCGGGGATTTGATATGTTCTGGATTATGGGCGGCGGCTCCATCTTTCATGAAATAGCAAAGGCAACAGGATCTCCTTTCTGGGGCGCCATCGCCGTACAGCTTGAACATCCTGCGTGGAACGGATTTCATTTCTATGATCTGATATTCCCGCTTTTCCTGTTCATGGCCGGTGTTTCCACGCCGTATTCGGTAGGCAGGGAACTGGAAAAAGGTAAAAGCCGCACTCAGCTGCTGTTGCGTGTAATAAAAAGAGGACTGGTACTGGTGTTGCTGGGTGTTATTTATAATAACGGCCTGCAATTGCAGCCGGTATCGCAGATAAGATTTTGCAGCGTTTTAGGTCGTATCGGCCTGGCTTATATGTTTGCCAACATCATTTACCTGTACACAAAGGAACGGGCGCAAATGATCTGGTTCGTAGGTATCCTGGTCGCGTACTGGCTGCTGCTGAAGTTTACAGCGGCGCCCGGATTTTCGCCCGGTGATCTTACCATGGAAGGGAATTTCGCATCGTACGTGGACCGTCTCATTGTTCCTGGTAAATTGTATCTCGGTATCCATGATCCGGAAGGATTTACCTCCACCTTCCCGGCTATCAGCACCGCGATGTTGGGGATTCTCACCGGTAATTTATTACGGAACAGCACGATGGCCCCGGTAAAGAAAGTAGGCGTAATGGCCCTTACAGGACTCGTTTTTTTAGTGCTGGCACAGTTGTGGAACCTTGATTTTCCCATTAATAAAAATCTGTGGACCAGTTCATTTGTGTTGCAGGTAGGCGGTATCAGCCTGTTGTTGCTCGCGCTTTTCTATTATGTTATTGATATTGCAGGGTATAAAAAATGGGCTTTCTTTTTCCGCGTGATTGGAATGAACTCTATTCTCATCTATATTTCGGGCCACTTTATCGACTGGAACTATAGCAATGAGGTGTTTTTTAAATGGCTTGGGCAGTTGGTAGGAGACCCGTTCGGCGCGGTGGCCCTCAGCATCTCCCTGGTATTTCTAAAATGGTTATTCCTGTATTTTATGTATAAACAGAAGGTGTTCCTGAAAGTTTAGTTTAACAACGATATGATAAAAGCATGGTATCATCCGGAAGGAAGATGCCATGCTTTTTTTATGTAATATTTCTTATCTTAGAGCAGATTAGTACTTCGTAGCCCCCGACAATTATTCCTTATCCCTAATAGTTACACATGAAAAAGTTCCTTTCATTATTATTCCTGTTACCTATAGCAGACCTGTACGCCCAGTCGCCGGATACCATCCTGATCGACTACCAGCATTTACCCAAATCAAGGATAAAGCACCGCGTAAAGCATGGAAACCTGGTGGTACTGGAAATCATTAATATCAATAAAAGCCGCTACAACATCCAGGTAAATAATACCAGTACCAATTTCTTCGTGCAACAACCGGCTATCCTCTCAAAACTCGACGGATCAACCGTTGATCTTGGTACCGCAGATGATCCTAAACCCGCAGGTGGCGCCGCATTTTCATTTAACGATGGTGTGTTGAAATTGAAAACCTTGTACCAGGCGGAGTTAACGCCGTTTAAAGCAAGCTATAAAAAGTTAAATGATAAACTGGATAATTACTGGGAGAGCCTGGAGAAATTTAAAAAAGCAGTAGCAGTACTGCAACATAGCCTCTATTATAAAAATGAACTGATAGCCATAAAAGAAGCCTGTGATGGCGCCTACCCGCAGGCGGAGACAAACCTCCTGGCAGCCACCACCGCTTTTGTCAACAATAATAAAATCGGAACGGAAACAGCAGCGGCCTCAAAAGAACTGTTGCTCGCCCAGGTGATTAATATCCTCGATCACTATACGCAGGTGGCTACCACTGAAAAGGCAACGCTGGAGCAATTGGAGAAGGACATTAATGAGGCCGCAAAACCTTTTAAAGAAGATGCTGACAAGCTGATGGCAAAGTTGGTAACCGTAAAGAAGACAGCTAAAGCAGAAGAGTTTGCCAACGATAACCTTATCCTCGATAAGGCCATCAGGGTTACCAATGAAAGAGTGGAAACGAAACAATCCAATGAGGCGGCCGTTAAAAGAGGGATTGAAATCATTGATAATTATAAACTGCTTGATCAGAAGAATTTGATAGTGAATAGCTATAAGGTGATCAACCCCATCAATTATATCATCAGGCAGGCAGCTATTGCAGATAAAGATGAACTGAAATTTGACATCAAAATAGAACCAAAAGATAACACCACTTGTGCAGATCCTGGCTTACAGGCCCCGATTATCGTCAGAACGTATGGCGGGTTTAAACTCGACTTCAGCACCGGCTTCTTTATGAATTTTGGAAGCGACAATTTCTTTGACCAGTCTTACCGGCTGGATAGCATCAGCGGCGATCCGGATAATGTGAAAATAGGGAGAAATGATAACCGCAATAAAGTAGTACCCTCTCTCGGCGCACTGATGCACGCCTACTACAGAACAGGGTGGGACTTTCAGCCAGCGTTGGCTGTAGGGGTGAGCTTGTCCACCGGGTCTACCACAAAGTTCAATTATCACCTGGGCGTTTCTGCGGCCTTAGGCCGTGAACAGCGGTTTATCGCTAGCTTTGGATGGACACTCACCCAGGCAACATTGCTTTCTTCGAAATACCAGGAAGGCCAGATCGTACCAAAAGCAACGATTGGAACAACGGTGGAAACGGAGTCTTTTTACAAATGGGGACATTTCCTGGCGATCACCTATAACCTCACCAGATAATGGCAAAGTATATCGTATGTATGCTGCTATGCGCAGCCGTTATGCTGCTGCCGGGGCAATACCGGGCATACAGCCAGACCGCCCCGGTTTTACAGCCGCTTAGCGATACCATCCCGGAAGATAGTAATTTCCTTTTTTCCTGCGGGTTTGTGAGTAGTCAGCTGGGAGATGATTGTATCCCGGATATGCAGCCATCATTAAGTGCAGATGGTTTTACCCCGGCCATGGTAATTCTCAAGATCCAGCAGTTATTAGGCATGGAAACTGACAACCAGGTGGCGGCAAATTTCATCCTGTATGAATGCGCCTTTCCGGGGCCTGTGTTTAAAGCCGTAATGACCCGTGGCGACAGTACCCGGTATATTTTATACAACCGTCAATACCTCAATAAATTAGTAGCCCAGAATACAGACTGGGTGGCCTTTGCCATCTTTGCGCATGAAGTAGGGCACCATTTTCTGGGGCATTCCCTCCGGAACCAGGCGTTAACATACGCCCTTTCCAGGCAAAGGGAGTTAGAAGCAGATTTTTTCTCCGGGTATATTATTAAGAAGCTGAAGGGAACGTTAAGGAATGCAGAGTCGGGCATTCAGGCGGTGGATAAACATCCGCCCCCTCAACTCGAAGCAGGATGCAGTCACCCTACCAAAGCCAAACGGCTCCTGGCAATAGCAAAAGGCTATAATTTCGTCAATCAGCCGGATGCTTCCCTGAACAGCTTTTTAAACATCGATAGCCTGGTGAAAGCACAAGGAATAGAACAGTTGCTTAACCGGACTAACCAGCTGTATCAGCAGCAGAAATTCCAGGAGGCGCTGGATCAGATCGACAAGTTGTTTGATAGGGTCAGCAGCAACCAGCTACCGATGATGTTTAATAATAGGGGACTGATAAAACTGAAGTTAAACCAACAGATGTCTGCTTTGGAAGATTTCAATGAGGCAATAAAGATTAATAATAACCGCGCTGAATTCTTTGAGAACAGGGGACACCTCAAAACGCAGCTGGGCAATGAGATCAATATTAAAGAGGCACAGAAAGACATCAACAGGGCTAAGCTGCTGAAGCAACAGCAGCGGGTGCAATGATAAAGCGAACCATCCCGTTCAGGGATGGTTTTTTATTTTCCGTATCTTGCAAACGGATTGGCTAGTTCACATTTTTCGCAATATCACCGGGTACCGCTCTCCAACGAACATTTACTGGTACAGGCAGCCGCCGATGGCGACCAGGATGCCTATGCGCAATTGTACACCTGGTATTACCCCAATCTGCAGGTAGCCGTTAACTTTATTACACAGGACCGCCATGAAACCGACGAGGTTTTACAGGAAACATTTTTCCGGATCTGGAAGATCCGGGAAAAACTGTTGCTGGTGAAGTCCTTCGAAAATTATGCTTTCCGGATTGCCCGCAACCTGGTATTTGATCTGTTAAGACGGAAAAAAGTACATCTCCGGGCAATGGAAACACTGGAACAGCGCGCCTCGGCAGCCGATATGCCGGATGCGCTGGAGTATAAGGAATTACATGATACGGCCCTGCGGGCCATTAATGGCCTCGACAAACAAAAGCGCGACATTTTCCTGCTGCGCACCGAAGAAGGACTGAGCTTTGAGGAAATTGCCGCCCGGTACGGCATCGCCGTGGTAACGGTGAAAAAACATTACTATGCCGCCTTCCATACCTTAAAGTCCGTGCTGGAACAGCACGGCGGACCTGTTGCTATCCTTTTCCTGCTTTGGCTTAACGGGAAATAAAAAAAAGTTCCTTTTTGGCGTATACGAATACAACACGTGTTCGTCTGTAGTATATAGTGCCATCTATGAACAACGGGAATAAAATAGCGCTTTTAAATAAATACCGGAGCGGTACGCTGACGGAACAGGAAGAAATGGAATTTTTTTCCTGGTACGAAACCGTGTCTGCGGAAGAATTTCATCAGCAATTACAAGCGGCATCAGGACCAGTGTTGTACGAAGAAGCCTCCCCGGCTTTCCTGGAACAGCTCCGGCGCCGGTTGCAGGAGCAGGACCGGGCAAAGGTCCGCAGGATGCGGATATGGTGGCCCGCCGCCGCCGCCGCAGTACTGGCCGCCATACTGGTATTTACATTACGACCCGGAACACCCAAAAAAGAACTGGCCGGAAAAGCAGATGTAGCGCCGGGTCACAGCGGAGCCATGCTCACCCTGGCAGATGGTAAGCAAATTACGCTCGACAGCATGGGCAACGGCATCCTCGCCAACCAAAACGGCACCACCGTGATCATGCAAAACGGAGGGCTCAGTTACGATGCCGGCAAAGCTTCGGGCATAGCGTATAATACCGTAAGCACACCCCGGGCAAGGCAGTTCCGGCTTACATTGCCGGACGGCTCCCAGGTATGGCTCAACGCCGCCAGCGCTATCCGTTACCCCACGGCCTTCACCGGAAATGAACGAAAGGTGGAGGTAAAAGGAGAGGCGTATTTTGAAGTAGCGAAAGATGCTGCCAAACCCTTCCGGGTACAAATCAATAACCAGGCAACGCTGGAAGTGCTGGGCACGCACTTTAATATCAATGCCTATGACGATGAAACCAACATCAGGGCTACACTCCTGGAGGGCAGCGTGAAAATAAGTCTCCGGACCGAGGCGGCTATATTGCAGCCGGGGCAGCAAGCGGAAGTAAACAGCAACATAAAAATAAACAACCAGGTGAATACCGCCCAGGTAGTTGCCTGGAAAGAAGGCACCTTTAATTTCGACCAGCTGGGAATCGCTGAAGTCATGCGGCAATTATCCCGGTGGTACAATATAGAAGTAGTATACGAGGGCGCCATTCCCACCAGGAAGTTCTACGGTGAAATAGGCCGGAACCTTAGCCTGTCGCAGGTCCTGGAAGGATTAAAAGCATCCGGGGTGAATTTCCGGATAGAAGCCGGCAACCGGCTGGTAGTATTACCGTAAGTATTTTTCCCTATACTAAAAAACCGCTCTGAGGTAGGATTCAGAGCGGCCTATAGCCAGGGTGAACGATAGACAATTAATTCGTGTCAACTGTTTTCAATCAACCTAACCAATTGCAAGTTATGCAAAAAAATGCGTCTTGTAACCGGAGTGGCCATGCTATGCACAGATGCAGGCAGGAAGGGCCCCGGTTCTCAACCAAATCTCGGGGAATCAATGAGACAACCAAAGGGTATAGTCTCTGCAAAAAAATTCTGTTAGTGATGAAACTAACCACGCTATTATTAACGGCCGCACTGATGGGAGTAAGCGCCAAAGGAGTCTCCCAATCGGTTACCTTATCCGGCAAAAATATCACGCTGGAAAAGGCTTTTCAAACCATCCGGTCGCAAACGGGCTATCACATATTTTGTGACTTAGACCTGCTGAAAGGCACGCAGAAAGTGAACCTGTCTGCCGTGGATATGCCGTTAGGGCAGTTCCTCGACATTATTTTCAAAGGCCAGGAATTGCAGTATATGCTGCAGGAGCAAACCATTTTCGTCAGCAAAAAAACAATGCCTCTTCCGCTGCCCTATGCCAATACCACCACTCCTTTGGTAACGATTCCCGTGCAGGGCATCGTGAAAGATGCCCGGGGTAACATCCTCTTTGGCGCTACCATCAAGGTAAAAGGAACCGGGCGGTCAGTGATCAACGATGAAAACGGGCGCTTCGATCTGAGCGTGAATGTAGGCGATGTACTGGTGATCAGCTACGTAGGCTTCAAATCCCAGGAAGTGAAGATCAGCAACAACACCGACCTGGTAATCGTACTCGAACGCACCACCATCGATATCAGCGCCATCAATGTATCTGTATCCACCGGTTACCAGACGATTTCAAAAGAAAGAGCTACCGGTTCTTACAGTATTATTACTGCGAAAGACCTGGCTGAAGTGCCTTCCAATAACATTATGGAAAGACTGGAAGGTAAAGTGCCGGGCGTAAAATTCGATATCAGGGGCAACACCATACAGATCCGTACTACCAACACTTATGGTAACACTACCGCGCCGCTCATCGTAGTGGATGGCTTTCCCATGATCCCCACCGGGGATAATCAAAAATTGACGACCCTTGGCAACTCGGTCATGGCCAATGGTTCGGTGCTGTCTTCTTTTAACCCGAACGATATAGAACAGATCACCTTTCTGAAAGATGCGGTGGCAACTTCCATCTGGGGGGCTAGAGGCGCCAATGGCGTTATTGTGATAGAAACAAAGAAAGGAAAGAGGGGAGCCCCCTCTGTAAACCTCTCTGCAACATTCGGGGTATCCAAAGCGCCTTCCATCTCGGATCTCAACTGGATGTCCACCGCGGAATATGTAGATCTTGAAATGGAAATGCTGAATAAAGGATTTTTTACAGATGCACTTTCACTCGGCTATTATAACCCACTACAGGCAGCTAATCCCAGCGAAGTACAGGAATGGTTTTATAAAGTGAAAAGGGGAACAGCCACGCAGGCACAGGCAGATGCCGCCATCGCGGAAATTGCCTCCCGCAATAACTACGGGCAAATAGAAAAGTACCTGCTGCGCACCGCTGTGAACCAGCAATACAATCTGTCTGTATCCGGCGGCGGTGATAACAACAGCTACTATCTCTCCGGTAACTTTAATAAAGACCAACCCATTTTCAGAAGCAACAGCGCACAAAATGTGTTCCTCACCGGTAACTTCACCAACGATCTGTTTGACCGCCGCGTTAAGCTGTTTACCGGCTTCAGCTACCAGGGCGGCACCACTTACTTTAATAATGCCGCTGCCGACGCATTGGGACAAAACGCTACTGCATTGCGTCCCTATGATATGCTGGTAGACGCAAATGGCAACCACCTACAGCGAAATGTAGGCTTCCGCCCAGAAGTAAACGACAGCCTGGTGGCCAAAGGCTTTTTGCCCACTACTTACAATGCGATCGATGAGCTGGGATATTCCAACACCAAAAATAGTATGCAACAGGTACGGCTCAACGCAGGACTCAATTTCAAACTGACAAACTGGGCTAACCTGGACGTGACTGGTATGTACCAGCGTAATGCGAATAGTCTTCAAAGCGTGGATGATGTGCAAAGTTACGCCGGACGCACATTGATGAACACTTACACGGTAACCAATCCTTCCAGCGGCAAACCAACCTACAACCTGCCTTATGGTGGCCGTTATTATTTGTCGGACGCCAATGCCTACGATTACAACCTGCGGGGTGTCCTGAACATCCACCGGAATTTTAATCCGGATCATCAGCTGATGGCGCTTGCAGGAGGGGAAATCAGGGAAACCTATAGCAGGTCATATGCGTCTACCCGCTATGGATATAATGCGGATGGCAACACCTTTGCTACTGTAGATCCCAATGCACAGCTCATGACCATGTATGGCTGGACGCAGAATATCGGCCCGGTAACCACCCCGGTAACAGAACAAAAGAACCGCTACCTCAGTTATTTCGGTAATGGCAATTATACCTATAAAGCAAAATACAATTTATCCGCCAGCGCGCGCTTCGACGACTATACGCTGTTGGGTCTTGAACGCAGCAAACGCGCAAAACCTTTCTGGTCCGCCGGCGCGAAATGGAGTATGGGCCAGGAATCATTTATGCAGAATATTCATTGGCTGAATGGGTTAGACCTCCGCGTTACCTATGGTACCGGCGGTTCGGTGCCATTAGCAGGAAGCAATGTACCCCTTATCAATCTGGCTGCCACAGATCCCAGCACACAACTGCCCATCGGTGTTATTGAATCGCCGGGCAACCAGCAACTGGGATGGGAGCTGACCAAAACACTCAATTTTGGCGTGGACCTCAGGGCCTTTAATAACCGCTTAATGCTAACCGCAGATGCCTACACCAAAAGAAGCGAAGGCATCATCACTACGCTGCCATATAACTCCACCTATGGCTGGTCTACCCTGCAGTTCAATACCGGTACACTGAAAAGCCACGGTATGGAGTTAGGCATTACAGGTGAATTGCTGAAAACAAGGGACTGGGGTATTACCTCCGTTTTCAATTTTGCATATGGTACCAACGAAGTAACAGACAACCGCTATAACATTACACAGGCTTCCAACCTTATCGCCGGCGGCTCCCCGGTAAACGGCTATCCCATTGGCGCTACGTTTGTATATCGCTCCGCAGGACTGGACAATAAAGGTCAAACCCAGATCTATGACCGCAACAATAAAATCATCAGCAATACCACCAACCTTACGTCGGCATTTGATATAAACGACCTAAAATATGCGGGCGTGAGAGTGGCGCCTTACCACGGCGGGTTCTTTAATACCTTCCGCTATAAAAGATTTGAAATGAGGGTGCAGATGACCTATTACATGGGGCATATTTTTATGAAACCTGCGATCACCAACTATCCTACATCTGCGGGGTATTATTTTGGTTTGCCCGGAAGGCAAAAGGATCTTGCTAACCGCTGGAAGGAACCGGGTGATGAAGCCTTTACCGACGTGCCGGGTCTTGAAAACGTGAATAACAACAGTATTGTCCGTTACCGGAATTCGGATAAGCTGGTAAGAAAGGCCGACAACATCCGCCTGCAACAAATTTCGCTCAGCTATAGCTTCCCGAAAGAATTATTGCCGCAACGGGTGATTAAAAGTCTTTCTGTTAGCGGCAACGCGCGTAACCTCGGTATTTTATGGAGAGCTAATAAAGATGGGATTGATCCGGAGTACCTGAATGCAAATGCAAACTATTACAGCATGTCGCCGGTAACCAGCTATATGTTTAACATCAATGCATCATTCTAACAGCGAAGAAAATGAAAAGACTAATATATTTCGTAGCGGTAATGGCGCTGGCCACAGGATGCCGTAAATACGTGGAAATAGATCAGATAGGAAAACGTACGCCTACCTACACCAAAGACTACCGCGCTTTGCTGGATAACAACTCCCAGTTGGAAGCAGGTTTCAGCCTCACTATTTATTCCGGTGATGATACCCGTTTCCTGGATTCCTCGAAACAGGCTACCATGACCGATATTAACGGGAATGCCTATACGTGGCAGCCGCAGTACTGGAGTGATACACAGTCGGATGGAGACTGGGACAAACTGTACAAGGCAATTTATACCTGCAACGAAGTGCTGGCCGGTGTAATGGCCAGCGAAAATGGTACTGATGCAGACAAGAAACAGCTGTTCGCAGAAGCGCTCACACACCGGGCATATGCTTACTGGTGCCTGGTGAATATTTACAGCGCGCAGTACGATGCCGCCACCGCCGCCACCGATCCTGGTATTCCTTTATTATTAACGCCCGACCTGTTTGCATCGCTGCAAAGAGTATCTGTAGCTACGGTGTACAACCAGATTACCGGCGACCTGAAACAGGCAGTGGACGCACTGCCGGCTTTGCCTGATTATAATACGCGCCCTTCTAAAGCAGCCGCCTACGCCATGCTGGCACGTACTTACCTGATGACCCGCGATTTCACCACCGCGCGGAGTTATGCAGAACAGGCACTGGCACTGCAGAACGGTGTGCTGGACCTTCGTGACTATGCCACCAGTGTAGCCACTTTTCCCTACCGGCTGAAAGATCCGGAAGTGATCTTTTCAAAGATTAACGCTGGTTTCTACCAGGGAGGCATCCAACTGGACACGGCGTTGTTGTCGCTGCTCGGCACAAAAGATATGCGCTATGCCTTGTTTGTAAAACCGGGCGGCAACTTTTTCCCGGCGTTTACAGGTTACGGCTACTGGCGCTATCGCTACAGCCGCGAGGGCAATACCATCACACAAGGTCCTGGCGTACCGGAAATGATGCTGATTAAAGCAGAATGCGCTGCCCGCTCCGGGGATGCGGTAACCGCCACCAACGTATTGAACAGCCTGCGCGAAAAACGATTCCTCACAGCAGACTATACGGCTTATACACCCGGCACTCCAGCGGAAGCGCTCAGTAGGGTAGTGGACGAAAGAAAGCGCGAATTTTTTGGAACAGGATTAAGATGGTTCGATCAGAAACGCCTGAACAAAGATGCCGCTTTTGCCAAAACGGTTACCCGCACTTTCAAAGGCGTAAACTATACACTGGAGCCAAACAGCAACCGGTATATCTTCCCAATCGGTACAAAATACATCCTGCTGAATCCGGAAATAGCGCAAAGCCCAAGATAATATTTAACCAACCATCATAACCCGGGATGTCCGGAAGAGCGGCTGCCACCAGGCAGCCACTCGGGGCATGCCATTAAAAAACGGAAACAACATGAAAAGATGGATAAGTATGCTGGCGTTGCTGCTGGCGTTTTCCACAACCGCGTACACGCAGGACAGCAGCCGCTTAACGGGGCTGGAAAAAACCGTGGCAGGAGATACGCTCCGCCTCCTGTATAATCCCGCCGGCGGGCCATTGGCCGGTAAGGCAGATATAGGCGCCATGATTTATCTCTACCGGAATTACCGCTGGTATGTGGATGATATTGTACTGCAACAACGCGGCGCCACCTGGAACGGCCAGTACGCGGTTCCTGCAAACTGCGCATTTGTGGCCATTAAATTTGTGACCACTGAAAACGGTATGGTGGCCGCCTCCGACAATAATAATGATCATGGATTTATGTCGGTTACCACCGATAAAAACGGCAACCGTTTACCCGGCGGCCAGCTGGCATGGGGTATTTTCCGGAAGCCTTCTGTCGCCAAAGCGCCATTTTATTTTAATAACTACGATATCAGCAACGAAGCACTGGAAATGTGGGTGCGTAAGGAAATGGAAGCCTATCCCGATAGCATGCCAAAATTTTTCGACAGCTACCTGGCTATGCTCAAACTAAAACTCGGCGATGAATTTCCACAGAGAGCGCCGCGCAACCTGGAAAAGTTTTTAAGGATACCCGGACTCGATGAACAAGGCTATAACATCGTGTATGAAACCTACAGGTTCCAGCTGAAAGACCAACAGAAAGCTGATTCCGTGAGAAAGCTCCAACTGCAACGGTTTCCCAAAGGCCGTGCCGCCCGGTTCGATGCATACAGCAAAGCTTATATGGGACAAATGGGCGAAGCGCAGTTTGCTGCCATGGAAACTTTCCTCCGTGATTTCCCGGTGGCGGAATACCGCAGGGACACTATCGCCTCGCAGCAATTTATTTACCACAATATATACCGTTTGCTGGGCCAGGTGTACATTGCCACGGGTCGTACCGACAGCCTGAAAAAACATCTCCGCGATATGGATTTTGTTACGCTGAATGAAATATACCGGGCTAATCTCGATAAAGCATTTATTATCGGAAAAACACCATTGGCAAAAATTTATCCGTTCTCAAAAATGCTGATCGACGACATCATCAAAAAAAGCGATGATGGATCATACATGGAAGATACCCGCTACACCCCGCTGCAAGCCCGCGAAAATGCCCGCACACAAATGGATGCCCGCCTGGCTATCCATATCAGCATGCTGAATAAAATGGGTAAGTATAAAGAAGCACTTCCTTACGGGGCGCAGCGCTCCGGGAAAGGCCGCTACAACAATGCCAATCTGAATGAAGCCTGGGTAAACATACTGGAACATACCGGTGGCGAAAAGAAGGTGAAAACCGTATTGGAAGCAGGTGTTAAAGCCGGCGCCGCTACGCCTGTTATGATGGAAAAACTGAAAAGGATATACGGCAAAACAACAGGATTTGATGCATACGTGGCGGGTCTTAAACCTGCTGTGGACAGCAATGAAATCAAGACTAAACTTATCCGCGAAAAGATCACGCCTTTCCGGTTGAAGGATATGAATGGCAGCACCGTTAGCTCCGATAGCTGGAACAACAAGATCATTGTGCTGGACTACTGGGCTACCTGGTGTTTCCCCTGTAAAATGGCCTTCCCCGGCATGCAGATGGCGGTGAGCAAATATGCCGCTGATCCGTCGGTTGATTTTTATTTTATCGCCACCATGGAACGCGCTAAAACTTACAAAGAAGATATCTCTAAATATATCAGGTCATCGGGTTATAGTTTTAAAGTGTTGTACGATGATGAGAACCCGGATACGAAAGGAAACGACCGCGTATTCAAGAGCATGTTGCCTGTTTTCCATTCTTCTGCTATTCCAAGAAAAGTAGTATTGAAAAATGGAATAATAAGGTATACGGCAGAAGGATACGGCGGCAGTCCAAGCGCACTTGCCGATGAACTAAGCCAGGTTATTGAGATTTTAAAAGCAGAACAATGAGAAAAAGATCTTTGCTCTTATATGCCGCACTGACAGGCGCCGGCATACTGCCCGCTGCGGCGCAGCAAAAAGTGCTGGATACCGCTGCCTATAAAGAATGGAAACGTATAGGTATTCCTGTTATCAGTTATTATGGCGATTGGGTAATGTATGATTTGCCGGATGACGATAATCCGCAGAAACACCTGGTCAATACACAAACCAGCAAGGAGATCCTGTTGGACAACACTTCGGGGGCCGATTTTTTTAATAAAGGCAAATGGCTGAAGTATAATGTGAATGATTCACTAATGCTCATGCGTTTGAAAGATGGGAAAAAGATCCGGTGGACGACTACCTCGTTTATCAGCAACAGTCAAACATCTCCCTATATTTCCTATAACTATAAAACGGCAGCCGGTAGCCGGTTGGTGATCTGGAATACGGATACCAACGACAGTACTATTCTCGAACAGGCAGACAGGTATTCTCTTTCCGGCAAGGGCCAGGTAGTTTATCTCCGTGGCGACCGGCTCATGGCCGGCCCGCTGAAAGGCAGGCACACTGCGCTGTTTAGTGGTCCGGTAACCGACTACAGTTTTAATCCTGATAAAGAAGAAGGCACGCTGTTGTCGGGCACAAAGCTGTATGCTTTTTCGCTGAAGAAAAGTACGCCTCAGCTGCTCATGGATTTCAACGATATTACCGCTCCGCCGGGTTACCGTATTACGCAAAAGGCATACGAAATTACACCTGGTACCACACAATTGCTGCTGGAAGTAAGCTTCAATACAGCGCGCAAAACCCCACCCAAGCCCAATCCCAACGCAGCAGACCTGGAACTGTGGACCTGGAATGAACCTGTATCCCAACGGCGGCAACGGAGAGGGGTATACGACAGAACGATGATGGACGATGCAAAATTCATCTATCACCTGGATACGAAGCAGTTGGTGCAGGTGGCGCCTGAATATGCAGGGATGCTTTTTACACCTCAAAGCGGGAGTTACAATTATGCATTGCTCACGGATCAGTCGCGCTATGAATATATGCTCGACTGGAAGTACTCGCTGAATGCTGACATTTACCTGGTAAATGTGCACACGGGCGAGCGCAAACTGGTGGCGGAAGATTGTACCGATAACCCGCAATGGAGCCCCAACGGCCGGTTTGCAGTGATATATAACGGCAATGAAAAACAATGGCAGGTATTGAAACCGGAGGAGGCAAAGTTTGTAACGATTTCTGCTGCCATTGGCTACCCGGTGTATGAAGAAGATTTCGACCTGCCCAAAGCGCCACCATCCTATGGTATGGCTGGATGGACAGACGAAGGCAATACCGTAATTGTATACGACCGGTACGATATGTGGGCAATAGACCTGACCGGCAAACAGTCTGCCCGTTGCATTACCGGCGGCTATGGCCGGCAGCATCACGTAAGTTTCCGGTTGCAGGGGGCGGATTATGGCGGCATGCTGGACCTGAAAAAGGCACTCCTGCTGCGCAGCTTCAATGAGCAAACAAAGTCGGGCGGACTGTATCGCTTAAACCCCGGCGGGAAAGCAATAGCACTGGCCGATGATCCGGCTTACACCGTAAAAGTAATTAGTGTTGCAGGCAATGGTAATGCCTTCGTTTTCGCCCGGCAGAGTTACCGGCAGTATCCCGACATCTGGTGGGGCAATGCCGGTCTTACGGCAGTTAAACGCCTCACCAACAGGAACCCTCAACAGGCGCAGTACGGCTGGGGTTCAGCAAAAGTGGTGGAATGGAAAAATTACGAAGGGAAACAAAACCAGGGACTCTTATATCTCCCTGAAAACTTTGATACCACCCGGACTTACCCGATGATCGTTGATTTTTATGAAACGCATTCCCATGATCTGCATGAGTATTTAGTGCCGGGTTACAGCACGTCTACCATCGATATTCCTACTTATGTAAGTAACGGCTACGTGGTATTCCGCCCGGACATACACTACACTACCGGAAAACCCGGTGAAAGCGCTTACAATGCTGTGGTAAGCGGCGTAATGGACCTGATTAGCCGGGGTATTGCAGACAAGGCGCATATAGGTCTGCAAGGGCATAGCTTTGCCGGTTTTGAAGTAGCGTATATAGCTACCCGTAGTAACCTTTTTAAATGCGTTAACATCGGCGCCGGCGCCGTTAACGTTACCTACAACTACACGGCAGTGCGCTCCAATGGGGCGCCGGGTATGTTTAAATGTGAAGTGGAGCAGTATCGTTTAGGGAAAACGCTGTGGGAAGATAAAGAAGCCTACATCGCCAATTCGCCCATCTTTAATGCCGACAAGATCACCAGCCCGCTGCTGATTTTTCATAACGACAAAGACGGTGCGGTGGCCTTTACCCAGGGGCTGGACCTATTCCTGGCTATGCGCAGGCTGCGCAAGCCCGCCTGGCTGCTTAACTACAAGGGACTGAACCACACATTGGAGGAGGAGATCCCGCAACAGGACTGGACACTGCGAATGGGACAGTTCTTTGATCACTATCTCAAAGATAAACCCATGCCACGATGGATGAAGGAAGGCATCAGTGTGGATGAGCGTAAGGTAGATCCGAAGTATGCTTATTGATAACGACGGCGGGCTGTTACTTTCACAGCCCGCCGTAACTGTATTATTGCTCAAAGGCAGAAATATCCACGTAATACTTACGTGGATTATTTTTGTCCATGTATACGTCTATTTTTTGATGAACCCCAATCAGTGAAGTAGGGTCGGACCACATGAACCCACTCTTGAAACGGTAGTTTACGCCGGTGAGCGGATCTTTCCAGTTGCAGCGTATAAAGAAGGGATTACGACGGTTAACCCGAATATACCTGTTGGTGTCAACCGAGTCAAAGTCGGCCCGGACCAGCAACCCCGATTGTTTCAGCTGGTCCCTGCGCGAGCGGCTCACCTTTCTCTTTAAATAATACCCCAGGCCAAAGAAGCTGAATAGCAACCCCATGCCGCCAACCACGATAGCGCCAAAGTATTCCATCCAGCCGGCTATTTTCGCATCATCCGGGTTTTTGGGGTCGTAATAAATGTCGACGCGTTCCCCGATTTCGTACCCGGGAGGATTGGAAGAAACGCTGGAAATATAACGGTGCTTCACGCCTGCATCATCGAAATACGTTACCACCGGGGCGTACGACCGTTTTCCCCTGGCGATCATGTCCACCACTGTTCCGTTGGTTTTTACTGCGGAGGCATTGAACGTTTTAACATTATAGCATATCATAGCAGCAACGACCACCATCAGCAAGCCAATCCCCAGGAAAATATTAAAAGTAAGCGATACAGATCTGCGTTTCATTTTAAGCGATCAAATTGGATAAGGGCGCAAGATACCAAATTGTACAGATAAGGAAAAAGGCGCCTTCCGGGCCATAAATCCAGGAATGAATAAAGTGAATAAGCCCGGCTGTATAAATAGCCGTAATTTAGTAAAGCGCAGTATTCACTGCCGGCAACCAATAACCAAACTATGAATGCGCTCGGAAAGTCTGTTAAAAGAGTGTATGTACTCTTATTCGCCCGGAAGGTTTTTTATCCCGTGAATCTCTTCTTGTATAAGCTCAGTATGTTCGGGTTGGGAATCAGGAATCATGAAAATGATACCGTATCCGGAGAGAAGGCGTTTATTAAATTCCTGAAGGCCCGCCGCAAGCTGGATACCGGCGTGATCATGGACGTTGGCGCCAACATGGGCAACTATTCAGTGATGCTGAGAAAGAACGGCATCACGCTCCCGATCTTTGCTTTTGAGCCACACCCTGTGGCGTTCCGCAAGCTAAGCGCGGCGGCAGCAACCCACCATTTCACCGCTGTTCCTCAGGGCGCCGGCGAGGAGAGTAGCATGGCTACTATTTACGACTACCAGGGCGATGGCGGCTCAGAGCATGCCAGCATGTATAAAGGGGTGATAGAACATCTTCATAAGGGCACCGCGGAAGAAGTGTCCATTGATCTCACTACCATCGACGAATTTGTAGCACAGCAGGAAATATCCAGGATAGCCTTACTGAAGATAGATACAGAAGGACACGAACTGAGTGTGCTGAAAGGCGCCCGCCAAACTATTGCCCGCGGACTGGCAGATGTGATACAGGTGGAGTTCAACGAAATGAATATTATCTCCAGGACCTTTTTTAAGGATATTGTAGACATATTGCCGGGCTATGAATTTTACCGCTTATTACCCGACGGACTCAAAGCCCTGGGAGCATACAACAGCACCAGCTATGAAATATTTTCCTTCCAGAATATTGTGGCCCTGAGGAAGCTCCAGCGTTAATACGCATTTTTATCTCCCTTGATCATATTCATCAATGTCTGGAAAATGATCTGGCAGTCGAGCCAGAAGCTATAGTTTTCAATATACCACAGGTCAAAGTCAACCCGTTTCTGCATCTGCCCTGATATCCTCGTTTCCCCCCTGCAGCCATTCACCTGCGCCCAGCCTGTAATGCCCGGCTTTACCACATGCCGCAGCATATAATTTTGTATCGTGTTTTTAGATTCCTGGTGTAAAGGAATGGGATGGGGGCGGGGTCCCACCAGCGACATATCTCCCATCAACACATTAAAAAACTGCGGCAGCTCATCGAGATTGGTTTTGCGGAGAAACCGGCCCACAGCAGTAATCCGGGAGTCGTTCCGGGTAGCCTGGAGGTATCGCCCGTTTGCATCCACTACATCACTGTTCATGGTCATGGACCGGAACTTATAACAGGTGATTTTTTTGTTCTTCAGTCCCCACCGTTCCTGTTTGAACAGCACCGGCCCCGGCGACGATAGCTTGACCAGTATACTGATGAGCGGAAACAACCAGCTGAATACCGTAATAAAGAGGATGGTAGTAAAGCAAAGCTCAAAAAGGCGCTTGAACCGCTGCTTCGCCAGGTCATCCAGCGGAGAAGTACGGATCGTCAGCAGCGGGAATTTACCAAAGAAATTCATGCTGGCGGTAGAGGTGCAGAAGCGGTGGCAGTCTGCAATGATCCTTACCCGTTTGGCTTCCTTCTCACTGGTGATAATAATTTTTTCCATCTCCGTATTAGGGTCCGGCAGGGCTACAATCACATCGTCTATCTCATGACTTTCCAGGATCCTCGTGAGGTCCGATATTTTGCCCAGGTACTGCCCGTTCAGGTAAGGATTGGTTTGTTCATCCACAAAGCCAACGCACCGGTAACCGAAATGATCGTTGGATAAAATGGTTTTATAGAATTTCATGCCGGTATCGCCGGTACCTACTATGAGTATGTTTTTTATGTTGTAACCGTTTGACCGCAACCGGAGCAAAGATTGTTTGACCATGAACTTAACCACGGTAATACTTACAAAATTGAGGAAAGCATACAGCAAGGTGAACGTTCTCGGATAGGGATAATATTTAAAGCAGTAGAAGAACAGGAAGGTGAAGAAACAGGCATGCAACAATGCTGTTTTAAGAATGGCAATAAACTCATAGGAAAACGACCTCGTTCTGAATTCGTCGTATAAATGAAGCGACATGCCAATGATGGTCCAGGCCGTAATGCTGATGCAGAGCAATAGCAGGTTAAAGCCGGAGAAGAATACATCTCCCAAACCCGCAATATATTCACGGGTGCCCAGAAAAGCCAGTATCAGCACTACATAATCGATCAGGAGTCTCAGCAGGAAATTAATATGGTTACCGGGTATCATAAGGTTCATAATTAAAAGATGATGGATAGTATGGGTGGCGCCGGTTATGAATGAGCATCTTTATCAGTTCAGGATGGTATTAAATACCTGAAGAAATTTGTTTTCAATATGTTTTATGTCGAAATGCTTTTCTGCATATGCCCGTCCGTTGTGTCCCATTTCCTGTCTTAATGTCGTATCCGTGAGCAGCTTTTCTATGTGCTGGCAGAAGCCCTGCTGATTATCCGGGGAAATGCAATAGCCGGCTTTGTTATCCAGTACAATGGCCGCGCTCAGGTTATCCGGTGGCATCGCCAGCACAATAGGCTTTTTAGCGCACAGGTAAGTGAGTACTTTCGACGGCACGGAATAGGCGCCCGCATCATTTTCCAGTATGGCCAGCAGGATATCCGCTGCGCCCAGCACCTGGCTCATATCCCTGAAATCCTGGAAGGGAAGGAGCAGCAGGTTGTCCAGCTGCCGTTCCTCTTTTTCTTTTTGCAGGAAGGCTGCTCCCAATCCTTCGGAGATAACAATAAACACCACATCTTTATGCGTAAGGAAATAGGCCGCTGCTGCCGACAGCATCGCCGGGTTGTGTTTTAATCCCAATGTGCCCGAATAAACAATACAGGTTTTATCTGCTACGTTGTGCCGCCGGGCCCAATCGTTATTTTTACCGGTGAGCGTTATTTCCCGGAGCGGCGCCCAGTTGGGAATACAGGTTACCTGCTCCGGATGCAATTTCCACTTGTCAAAAAGATCATTGAAGTCCTGTGTAATACTGATCACATGCGCACTTCTCTTCAGCAGTTTTGTTTCCAGGCTTTTAAAATAGTACCAGATGGGAAAGCTGATCATGCCTAACTTCTGGCGGGCAATCTGCCGGATGGCGATGGTGTAAATGTCCTGGCACCAGTACACAAATTTGATCCCTTTCCGGAGGCAGTATTGCTGTACATGTTGCTGTACAAATAACGGCGTTGTGCCGCTCAGTACTACGTTGGGCCGGAATGTATCCAGTTTGTTAGTCAGCTGACGCGCGTATTCAATTTCCTGTTTCCTTCTTTTTAAAAGAGAGTATTTGTCGAATTTTCCTTTGATCATAATAGGCAGCACGGTAAGCCCGGACCCTGACAGGTGAAGGTCTTCAAAGTTTCCTTTGGGCGACTGGAAAGAAACAGAGTAGGCATGCAATACTTCATGCCCGCTTTCCGCAAATTGCCGGCTAAGCTGTAAGGTAAAGGCATGGCCGGAATGGTCGTTCACAACAATTTTCATCCTTTCTTTCTTTTATATAAAAGGTCCATTTGCAGGATCTGCAATTTTTCCGATTGCAGGAAGCCAACAGGCGCTATAAAATCGAATCCCAGTTCTTTAACAAAATGGTGCATTTCATCAAACAGTGGCTCGCCATCATACATTTGAACAAAAGAGGTTTCAAACAGGAGGTAGTCAATTTGCCGGAGACTATGCAGCGCTCCTTTCAGTACTTCTTTCTCAAATCCCTGCACATCCATTTTCAATAATACCGGCGGGATAAAAGGCACTTTATGCCGCAGGTCGTCCAGGCGTTGTACCGATACCTGTATGCGGTTGGAGTTAGCTGTTTTGGGAAGCATGTTTTTTTGCAGGTCAGATACATGCAGGGCTGAACTGGCATGGGAATACGCATTGCTGTAAAATTCCAGTGTCCCGGTGGAGTTGCCCAGCGCCATGTTGTAGGTGTTGATGTTAGCGAGCCTGCGGGTATTGCGTTGCAACAGGGAAAACACGCCGGGCAGGGGTTCAAAGGAGTGGATACGCGCCTGCGGGTAAAAGTGACTGGCAGCCATGGCAAACTGTCCCTGGTTGGCGCCTGCGTCTATAATTACGCCTAACGAGGGGATATAGTGCCGGCAGTTGTGTAGTATCTGCGTAGAGGCTACAGACGCACCTTTTTCCAGCAACGAAGTGAAACCCCTGCCGGATGTCAGGAATACTTTTACCGTGTCAGCAATTTTGAAAATAATACTCATGTCGAGAATTTGTAGTTCCAGCAATCTTTGTAAAAACCAATTGTTTCCTGTACGCTTTTATCCCATGTGAACTGTTGTACCTGTTGAAGTCCTTGTGTTATCAGCTGTTGCTTGAATGCGTCATTTTCCAGGGATCTTATTTTTTCTGCAAACAGCAGTGGATCTGCCTTGTCGGCCATCAGCCCGGCGGTTCCTACTACTTCGGGCATGGAGGTCATACTGGTGGTGACCACGGGGCAGCCCGCTTTCATGGCTTCTCCCGGCGGAAATCCGAAGCCTTCATAAGCGGAGGTATAGAGCAAGCAAAATGCATGGTTGTATAAAATATTAAGGTCTGCCTGGCTAACGGTCGGGAAGATATGATAACGGCCGGCCAGTTTTTCTTTCATCATATTGATCTCTTCTTTTTTCCAGGGCTCACCACCTATTACTACCAGGTGAAAGGAAGAAGGCAGCAGCTCCATGGTTTTTACCGCTATGAAAAAGTTTTTATAATTCCTGCGTGCACCAACATAGAGAATGAATTTTTTTTGAAGATCCATCTCCAGCGAACAGCTTACCGGCAGGCGTTTGTTGATGGGGTAGAAGTCGCAGGCAATGCCGTGATAGATTACTTTCACCTTTGCAGGATCGATGCCGGGATAAAAGTGGAACAGCTCTTTCCGGGTACTGTCTGAAATACAGATAATCCCATCGGCCCGCCTGATACCGTATGCTTTTTGCAGGGTATTGGCAAGGCCCCGCGGAAACTTCGACGCCAGCTTCCGTTCGTGTGCAAAGTCGTGTACCGTAAGGATGTTGAGGATATTTTTCTGTGGGGAAACCCGCAGGTATCCTCCATGAAAAACCGCCGCCGCAGGAAGCGGGTAGCGTACCGGGAGGTAGCGGAGGTACTTGCTGGGAATCCAGCTTTCCCGGATACAATTAAACCGGTGATAATCTATTTTCCGTTCAAAGATGTTGTCTGATCCCGGGCGTGCATTTAAAAAGCCAACCGATAACCCGCTGTTGCACATACCGGACAACAGCTCATACCAGTAGGCAGATACGCCACCTGCTTTCTGAATAGAGAATACAATATTGTCCAAAAATACCTGCATCATTGTATGATTAAATCCACATGTGTAACATCACCGGGTTACCGGAGATGTAATGAATCCCTTTTACGAGGTGGTTGTACTCCGGTACTACCCCTTTTATCAGGGCTATCAGCGTTTCATAATTTTGTCCTTCATGATAAGTGGTGATGGCTATTTTGGGTTTGCTGGCCCTGATAGTTTCCAACGCGCCGCGGATCATGTTTTCCTCGAATCCTTCAATGTCTGCCTTCAGGTAATCTATGCGGATACCCTTTTCTGCAAAGAGGCTGTCGAGCGTTACTACTTCCACTTCCACCGCGTTCCCGTTGTTGTTGTGCTGGCCGATAGTACCATTCAGTACCGTATCGTTGGAGGCCATGTTGATGTACGCCTTCTGGCAGGTATCTCCCGCTGCTACCGGCAGAATCACCACTTTGCTTTTTTGCCGGAACAGTTGTTGAAGGGAATCCACGAACAGGGGTAAGGGTTCCAGTACAAAAATGCGGCTGGCGGTGTGCTGGTGTTTGAATGCAAAGAAGCCTTCCGCGCTGCCACAGTCAACCACCACATCCCCCGGGGCGATGGCTGTTTGCGGGATCTCATAGTAATGCCAGTGCCCCGGCCTTGCTTCTGCCAGGATCATCGCAAAGCTGTAATGCGGGGCGGACGCGGGGTAAATAAACAGGTCCTCGTAACCCTTTATCCGGTAGTAATTGTATTTGTCATCTTTATTTACCAGGGTAGCCTTTTCATTGGCAATGGCATACATGCGCGGCGAAAAGAGATGGTACTTCATTTCGCGCCAAGTTGTCCGCCGTCTTACCTTGCTGTTGAAAAGGTAATGATACAGCAACGACAGCCGGAACCGGATACCCCATAGTATACTACGTGCTTTGTTCATATCCTGTATCATTTATGGATTCGTTATCATATGCACACAGTAATGCCACTATTATCAGGAACAGGTCTATCTGGCTGAAAAAGAAACAAACAGCTACATACGCCAGGTAGCTGCGCTGAAAGGGCATAATATGCTGCCCTGTTTTAGTGAGTATCAGGAAGAAGAAGAACAGGGAAACAGCCCCAAATTCTGCCAGGATAAAAAACCACCGCATATTGAGATTATGCCCGCCAATGCCTGCTACCCGGTTCTGGTAACTCAGCTGTCCAAAGAAATAGCTCGCCGGAATAAAGGTGCTGTTTCCCGCGCCATATCCCGATATAACCAAATAGGGTTCATCCCGCAGGAAGTCGACCACCGGCAGTTCCATATCCCTTTGCAGCGGAATCCCGAGTATAATATTATTCTTACCCCAGATCTCATTATCATACCGGTAGGCAGATCTTTCGAAGAGGAGCTGGTATACCGGCTGGTTGCGGTTAGCCATGTAATGTTTCAGGAAGTATTCTTTTGAGGCAGCGATCGAAAGGAAAATACCAACGATCATACCCAGGGTACTGATGATCTTCCATCTTACTGGCATCAGTTTAGGGAGACATAAAAACAGGAGGCCGCCGGCCAGGATATTTATCCAGAAAGTTTGGGAAGAAGTGAGGATGCCTACAATGACCATTACAATGGCCGCTTTGTAATTCCTGTCCCTCACAAATAAAGGAATCGCTAAAGATAAAAAGGCGCTGAATATTTTGGGCTCTGCAAATAATGCCTGTACGCGTAACCCCAGCGGCCCGTTGATTTCCTGCAGCAGATACCGGCTCTGTAACCCGAGGAGTTCACTCAGTTCCACGCTCCTGAAAATAAGCTGTACGGCGATTTGTATGGCTGCAATCACACAGGATATCACCGCAATTTTTTTCATGGTAACTGTAAACTTCTCAAACGAAAGCTGCTCCCTTTCCTGCACTATTTTGGCGCCGATCGCAAACAATGGTAAGTAGGTTTTTATATAAAAATAAATGGGCTTGGTATAAAAAGCCAGCATTTTACCACCGGGGTAATTAAAGGGATCTTTGTACAGCTGTGTGATCAGGAACACGGCAATATTGGACAGGAGCGGAAGCAACAGCAGGAAAAGATATTCTTTCCGGATGTACTGTTTGCCGGTAAACAACTGATGCGCCTGTTCAATGAAAATGAAGATGCCAACAAAAAAGGTAGCAGTAAAAGTAGGCCCTATAACAAGCATGGTATATGCCTCCGACGCAAAGGCATACAGCAGCGTGTCTATAATAGAGATCCGCTTTTTATAATACAGGTACAGCAGTATCGCGGCAATGACCAGGGGCATGCTTTCCCTGAAACATTCCACGAAAAAATTACTGCTTTGAAGACTAGTATATCCTGTTTCCATATTATTTTTTACTGATCACGGGATGCGTTTGTATAAACTGTACAGCAACCTGTTGTTCTTTACTATTTTTTTAAGCCTGATAGATAGCCTGCCGCTGTTATATAGTGTGTTGATGGTATACTGGTCTGCTGCCTCATCAATATTGTTTTCACCGGGGTGAATGATATCCGTTATGGCGCCGTAGTGTATTTTCCTGAACCACCGTGGGGTGGAGCGGGTATGGGTGGCTTCTTTGCCGTAGCCAATGTTTCTGACAAGACTAATATTCGGCGTAATTACCCATCCCTTGCAAAACCATACTGTCATGAACCATTGGATATCCCAAGTATCTGTTTGGGCGTCGTATATGGATTGCAGTTCGGCCCGTAAAAAAGTATTGAGCCCGCTCCGGGAATTATGCTGGTAGCGGTGAAGAGAGAAATCGTAATGCTGCCACGCGCGGCGCCAGGTAGCCCACCCCCACACATGTGCGTAGCGGGAAAAGTAATAGGAAGCCATTCCCCGTGTAACGCCCGACTGGTAATTACTCCCGTTGATATGCATGACGGTGTTGTTTAACCGGTATCTCTCCAGCATCGCTGTACAGAAAGAAAAGAAGGTGGGATCCGGTACACAATCATCTTCCAGTATAATCCCTTCTTCTACTTGGCTAAAGAACCAGTCGATCGCCGAACTTACCGCCTTGCCGCAGCCCAGGTTATGTTCCCGGAACAGCGTTGTTATTTTACATGGCCAGTCGATGCCCTGTAAAACGGCTGTCCGCGTGGCTTCGCACAGCGCAGCTTCCCCGGGTCTGTCCGGCCGTGGACCATCGGCGGCAATAAACAGCTGTTCCGGCTGCAGCAGCCGGATCTGGCTGAATACAAACAGCGTTTGTTCAGGGCGGTTAAATACCAGTAATAAGACCGGCGTCTGTAACATTATTTAGTTGCCTCCAATGCAACGGCGTTATTAAATCTTATTTCTTCTTCTACCAGTTTAAACATGGCATCGCTGCTGTCATTAAACCCGCAGTGCCGTATGTTTTTAAATCCTGCTGCAGCCAGCTGGTGCGATAACGACAGATGATCCCACATGTACAGGTGTTCACGGTTACCCAGGGCCAGCTGTACCAGTTGCTTCATGCCACGTATCCTGTCGTCTTTTCCCAGCAGGGTTTCTTCCATGAAGCTGGTGTTGGCTTTTGGATCGTTATGCTTTAGCTGGTCAATATATCTCCTGGCGGCGCCTTCCAGGTCGGGCAGCACGCAGCGGAAGTACCCTCCTGGCTTCAGGATGTGAAAGGTATTCCTGAGCGCCAGGAGGCAGTCGTTATAAGAAAGGTGTTCCAGTACATGCGAGCAATAAATACCGTCACAGGAACTTTCTTTTATACCGGGCAAGCCTCTGAGGATATCGCCCAACAACACATCCTTATGAAAGGAAACATGCATCAGGGGTTTCAGCAGTTTACCGATCACGGGCATCTGCTGGATCCTGAGGGTGGGCGAGGAATCGTAATTTTTCCAGCCGGCGGGCGCCGAAAAGGGCCCGCAACCATATTGTACATATAACCTGCTTCCGGACATCTTAGGCGTTCATGTTTTTAAAGAAGTAAGTGTAATAGGTTTTGGCAAACATGCTATATCCTACCTGGTGCATAAACTGGCATAACTCACTGCGGTCTGTTTGAAGTACCTCAAATGGTGATGATTCTGCCAGTACATATGCAGGTCTGTATTTATTCCAGTTATTAGATCTCAATACCTCCATATCAAGGCCTTCGGCGTCGATGGTGATAAAATCTATGGCAACATTTTCCGGCAGGTATTTATCAAGAATATCCGCCAGTGGCCAGGTATCTACCTTTCTTTCACCGATCACCCGGTATTTGGTTAACTGTGTATATTCTTTTACTTTTTCAGGAGAAAAAGTACTTAAAGCCGGTTCATTAAAAATGAAATACGTGAGTTGTTGTTTTACTACCGAGACGCCTATTTCCAGGTTAATATCTTTGGGCCGGTGCCTGTTAAATAATGCCTTTGAACCCGGCAACGGATCTATGTTGATGCCCGTCCAGTTTCTCTTGTAAAGCAGGTAGGTATTGGATACCCGGAAGGGATGATGCGCCCCCACATCTATATAAACGCCTTTCTTTTTCTGGTCGAAAATCCTTTTCAGGATCAGGTCTTCTCCCTCCGAACTGTAGGCCCGCACACCGTAACTGAGACGGGGGAATAAGGTGGTGACTAATTTTACAGCGATATCTTTGATGCTGCTCATTTCGTATAGTTTTTTTGTTGTACGGTAACCAGGTTGATGGTAAAAATCCGCAGGCTGTTGTATACTTGTCTTATATCAGAAAATGCCAGTAAGGGATGAAACATTCTTATGGTAAGCAGGTATCCCTGGCCGCTTTTATCGAGCAGGAGCAACATGCCATAAACGGTGCTGTAGGCCGCTACTGTGGCAATGGCGGCGCCTATGCCGCCATATAGCGGGATCAGGAAAAAATTAATCCCTGCATTTACGATCAGGCCGGAAAGATTACCGTACAGGTATATTTTATATTCCCCTTCCACGAACAGGTACTGCACCATCACAATGCTCAGGAATACAGGGATCCCTGCCCAGATATGGATCATCAGCATCCATGATGCCGCCGCGTAACCAGGGCCATAGAGAAACGGAATGATGATATGCGCGGTTAATGTAACCATTACGGCAATGACAACGCTCAGCCAGAACGACAGCCGCAGCCATTTTTCCAGTGTTGCCAGGTAAGCGTTGTGACTGATCTTTTTCGTTTGCAGGAGGCTGGGCAGCATCGCCACGGATATCACCGTAGGAATAGCGTACCAGAGTTCAGAAATCCTGGCGGCGCCTACATATTTCCCTAGTTCAGCAGGGTTAGCCAATGCATCCAGCAGCACCAGGTCGATCTTCATAAACAACACCACCACGAGGTTGGAGAGCATCAGCGGCCAGCTTTGTACCAGCAGCGTTTGTGCCAATGCCGTATCAATACGCCAGGTAAAAGCCGCAGCATGACGGGATAGATATACCGCAATGATGATCAGGTACGTAACCACTAATTCTATTACGGAAGTCCACAGGAATGCAATCAGCGCACCATCCAGGTATACGATGAGCACTTTTATCCCGCAGAAAATGATAAATACCACTACTTTGGGGATGATCACCTTTTTGACATTATTTTTTGCCTGGTAGAAATAATCCAGTACATCAAAAGACTGCAAGAGGATGATGAGGGCAGAGAAAATGGTACAGTAAAGATAAAGCTGCTGATGCTTTCCGGTCAGCAGCACAATGCCAACGCTTACCGCCATGCACACCACGCCGGCAATGATCCGCATCAGGATCACAGTGGCTACAATAGTTCCCTGCTTATGTTCATTGTTGATCAACTCTTTCACGGCGAGTTTATCCATGCCCAATATGGCCACACTGCCGATAATAGTGGTGAGTGCCAGCGCATAGTTCCAGATCCCGAATTCTTCGGGACCCAGGTGCCTGGCAATAAGCGCCATGATGATAATGCCTGGGAAAAGTTTGCTGAGCTTATCAACCAAAAGCCAACCGCTATTTTCAAATAGTTTATGCAATGCGTTGTTTTATTTTTTTAACCAGTGACGACCACGTATGATTATGTTGTTTATTTTCTGTATATGAATAATGATCGTAGTAATAATAAGGGTAGAAAGTATCCTGCTCTATACCGTTAAAGATGATCCCGGTTTTTTTGAAGAATCCTTTCCGGATATTTTCCGATACCGGTATCAGTTTGGATTTGAGCGTGAAATTGTACCGTACTACAAACAGGGCGCAGTCAACCTGGTGTGAAATGCTTTTCGCATCAGACACGATACCGATGGGCGACATATCAATCACCACGTAGTCAAACAGGTCTTTCAGCTGCGCCAGCAGATCAGCCATGCGGTCTCCTTCAATCAGTTCAATGGGATTAGGCGGAATGGGGCCGGAGGAAACCAGGTAGAGGCCATCGGTACCGGGTACTTTTTTGATGATCTCCTCAATGGTTTTATTACCGATGATATAATTCGTAACGCCCACGTTATGATCCAGCCCCAGGAACTGCGAGAGCTTTGGTTTCCGGAGATCCAGTTCCAGCAGCACTACTTTTTTATTGCTTACTGTTAAGGAGTTGCCTAAGTGAGCCGACAGGAACGTTTTTCCTTCGCCCGATATGCTGGACGTAAGCAGGATGGTGGGCGTACCGGATACCCCGGTGAGCAGGAACTTCAGATTGGTACGCATATTAAACACCTGCTCCACCAGTACAGATCTGTTCTGGAGCGACATATCGCGTGCGCCTTCTTCCTGCTGGTAAATTTCTGCGATCACCGGCAGGTCGAACACCTGTTCTATTTCTTTTTTACTGAGTACACTTGGGTTTAAGAAATATTTAAGATAGATATAGGCGCTGGTAAGTACCAGTCCTGCTGCAATAAAGCCAATGAATACCAGTGATTTTTTAGGAGTAATGGGTTTGTCGGGAACAAATGCCGGCGCTATCACTTTATTGTCTACCACGTTACTCGCATAGGCGACCGATGCTTCTTCCTTCTTTTTCAGGAGATAGAGATACAGGTTCTCCTTCACGCCTTGTTGTCTTTTGATGTTAATGTATTCTTTTGCGTAGGTAGGTATATTCGCTATTTTGCCTTGTATCTGGTTTACCTTGTCCTGTGTTTTTCTTTGCACCACGCCGGCATTTCGCCTGTAACCGGAGATATAGTCCTTAATGGTTTTCCGGGTATCGGTAATTTGCGACTCCACATTTTTCAGGATGTCGCTGGTAGGTTTCAGCGAAAGGGAGAGCCGTTTCTTTTCCCGGAGCGCTTCTTCGTACCGGTTGATCATAGAAGTAAGTGTTTGGTCGATGTTGCCAAGCACGGGGGCGAAGGGGTAATCGCTGGCGGGGTTGCTGATGTAGCTGTCCACCTGGTCAAATACCGACAATTGCAGGTTGGCTTCACTGAGCCGGATATCCGCCTCCTTTACCTGTTCCAGTGCCAGTTTGGAACTGGCGTCAATATCGGTGATGCCTCGCTGGATCTTGAAATTTTCCTCCTGTTTTTCCAGCAGTCCCAGTTCTTCTTTTAAGGAATCCACTCTCACCGACAGGAAATGAATGGTTTTGAATGCCACTTTATTTTTATCATCGAGGGTATATTCGTTGTAGGCTTCCAGCAGGGAGTTGAGGAAGTCGGCAGTTCTTTCCGGAACGGGGTCTTTGTAACTCACCAGTATCACAGTGGCGTCCCTGTTAACGAGCGCAGTACCTATTTCCTCTATCTTTTCGTAGGCGTATTCCGGTACGGAATCCACCCGGATGCGGAAGGTATTAGCAGGAGTGCTGCCGGCGAGCGGGGAGAAGGTGATCACGAATTTATCTTTCGCCACGGTAAATGGTTCGCCGGGCTTTGCTGTTAACTGCAGGCTGGTGTCGGTGTTATAGTTCACCAGTTTTATTTTCAGCAGGTCCTTTTCCCGGGTTACATCAAAAACGTAGTTCCCTACTTTTGAGCTGTCGCCCAGTACTCGGAGGCGGAGCGGTGGTTGGTTATAGATCTCTTCATTCTTTACGGTTCCTTTTATATAATACCGGATATTAAAGCTGTTGCCGGCGATTACTTTTTCCACCAGGATAGGGGATTTCAGTACCTCCATCTCATTTTCAATATTTTTACCGTTGTTAAAAAGCGACAGTGATTTGAGGGCGTCCATTTCTTCTCCGCCGCCTTTTTTCTCATCTTTCAGGTACAGTTTGGCGCTCGACATGTATATCGGTTTTTTGTACTTGAGGTACAGCATGGCGCTGGTCACCATGGCCATAAGCACCAGGAGATATAGTGGCCAGTGAAAAACTATTTTCTGGAAAAGATCATTGAGATCTATAACGGAGTTCCTGTTGTTTGTCGTTTTTGGTTGATTCATATTACGGATCATTTACTTAAAATGACAATCGTGGTAATGAGTGATATCACGCCGATGATAGCCGGCAGCAGCTGTATTGTTTTGGATGTGGCGAACTTGCGGTCTGGTCCGGGCTTTACATATATAACATCGTTATTGCTGAGATAATAGTACGGCGACGAGAGGGTTTTGCTGTCGTTCAGGTTAATGGAAGCATATGTTTTTATGCCATTCACTTCCCGGATGATCATGATATCATCGCGTTTAGCCGTTACGTTGAGGTCGCCTGCCATACTTAATGCATCCAGGAGGGAGGCCCTTTCTGCGCCGATCCTGAAAGAGCCGGGACGGGCTACATCGCCCAGTACGGAGATCCTGAAATTTACCAGGCGGGTAGCTACATAAGCATTACGGACTGTTTTCTCCAGCTCCTGCGATACCAGGTCGTTGATGGCAGCAGTTGTTTTGTCTTTTACATTTATCTTCCCGATGACCGGCAGGGAAATATTACCGGTGCTGTCTACCAGGTATCCCTGTTCTATGCCGGTTCCTGCCGCAGGGCCGGAAGCCGCCACGTTGGGATTAAAGATCTGTGATACTTCTTTGTCGAGCGTGGTGATGGTGATTTGCAGGATATCACCCGGTTGTATTTTGAGCTGCTGCAGGCGGTTGAGGGAATCGGCTCCCGCCGCTGTGGCAATGTCATTAAAGTAAGTTAGTTTTTGGGTGCCCGCGCATCCGGTAATGATAACTAACGCCAGGATCAGTGGTAAGCTAAATTTCAATCCCATATATAGTGATTAATTTATCAATGCGGTATTGTATAAAATGACATGTGAATACAGGATTTTCTCCGGTAATTATTCGCTAAAGGTTTTTCATCAAACAGGAAGTGATGGGCCTCCTTCATTACGGAACTTTTAAGTCGTTACGTTTACATCAGCAATCGTTACACGGGTTTTATTCTTTTTGGAAAATCTGGCTCTGAGCTTGTCCTGGGCGGGCAGCTCGAAATAGTAGTAAGTGACCATGCTTAACGGGATCAGTAAAAGGAAAAACAGCATTAATGTAACTGGCGATCTTAATACAAGGCGGCTCATATGAAACCAGTCAACTACGAGAACGAATATTATCTGTAACGGGTAATGGATCAGGTACATGGCGTAGCTACAGTTGCCCAGCAGCGCCCATTTCTTGTTCAGCATACCTTTGATTGTTTCCCACATTGCCAGGGTAAGGATAGTGCAGGGAGATACAGCAAGGCGGAAAAAGAAGTTCCGGAGCTGGCCAAACAGGCTCATCGCGGTTTCGGTACTTGTACCGGGCATCACCTGGTGAAGCAGTTTTATCCATATGCCCTGTAAAATAGAGAATTGGTATTCTGCGAACATGGCTATCCATAGCAGGAGCGTGATGGTGATGAGGGACGGCAGGTATTTTTTTGCCCTGTTTTCTTTCATCATCCAAACGTACAGGTAGTATACAAACGCCCCCAGGAAAAAGGTAAACATGCCTTTCCCAATGAGAGAATAATGATATTGTATAAATGCGCCAAGAGGAATCAGCAGGAAGAGCAGCAGTTTGTTCTTTTCCAGTTTGAGGTAACAGATAATAAAAAACAGGAAATACAGGAATACCTCTACGGAAACAGACCAGGAAGGACCGTTAAAGGAAGGACCTTTCTCAAATCCCCAGTTTTGCATGAAAACGAGGTTCAGCAGGAAATGATAACCATCATTATATTGAATGATAAAATAGTGCCCGATATTTTTCAGCATCAGCCATTGAAGCACTCCCACCAGCACCAGGGTAACAAAGTGAATAGGATAGAGCCTGCTGACCCTGTAAATGATGAACTTGCGGAAGTTTATCTGCCGGTTGGCAATCCTCTCTGCATACAGCCAGAAGAAGATGAACCCCGACAGGAGGAAGAACAGGTCGACCGCCACCATCCCATCAGTATAGAAAATAGACAGGTATTTATACCACGGAAGTGCCGTTTTCTGAAACCCTCCCTGTACATAAACGTCGTTTGCGTAGTAAAAGAATTGCCAGTGATATAGGACCACTATCATAGCGGCGATACCTCTGATAGCGTCGAGGGCGTAAAAATGCTGAGGAGGACTTTGATTTGAAGTCATTAGGGAGTTTTCGATAGCAATATGATCAATAGACGATATCCAGATTCATTTCGACAGTAGTAATTTAATTATAATACTGATAGCTAGAAGCTTAACACAGATAAAGGATGAAATGGATATGACAATGTTAAAATGAATGAAATGAACAGAGGGGTTGGAAGGGGGGATGTTATATTATTGGACCATCTTTTAAAAACCCCCCGTTTCCAGGTATATACAACCATCATGAGAGGGCTATCTTTGTAGCTGATAGCAATCAGAAAAACAATAATCCTGATTAAGATAAACGGATGGACTTTCACTTCGGACCTTTTGGCGAGTATTTAATATACACGTTTTACTTTTGGTATGTTACCCTGCCAGCAGGGTTTTTGTTGCTATGGGCCTGTCTTCGTCGGAAAAACAGCAGTTGGGTAAGATGGTTTTCCGGCATTGGCGCCGCCGTGTTACTGTTTCCGCTGCTGGTAGCAATGTGGGTAATAGTGAGCGGATGGATCAGTGATGGGGAAAGCAGGAGGGAATTCAGGCAGCAGAAGGCGCTTCACACTTTCATATTAAAACAGCCTGAAACCGTAGCTGGTATTGCTCTTTCAACAAACGATACAGTTTATTATCAAACTGATTTTGATATGAACTACAGGAAACAGGCCCAACTGACGGATGTTGATTCGGTTCATTTGTCAAAGCCTACCCGCTTTTTCAATTTGCAGGTGAAAGATTACATAGGGGTTGTTATCAATTGCCCCGATACGTGGAACGTTACACTTGCGTATGATCAGCTGGTGTTTGGCTGGCCCTGCACCGGCAAAGCGGTCATCGCAACCGATAGTACGTTTGTTTCCGGAACACTGTCTGAAGATCATTTGGCGGGGGGCCGCCAGTTACCCAAAGGTGCGAAGGTGACATACAAAAGGGATTATGAGCAGCTAAACATCATTTTGCCGGATTCGGAGTTCATCACTATTGACCTGAAAAAAGAATAGCTGATTTTTTGTCTTAACTATAGCAATGCCATGCTGAACAGCCCATGCTGCACTCCTTTTTTATCGGCCAGGTAAACGCAGCAAACTTTATCACCGGGCAGGAAGCGGTCATCATCATGATATCCTGATACAATTTGCTCTCCAATACGGTACCAATATACCCTGGTATCTTCACTGCCATCGTTATCATAACGGGAAACAAAAACTTCTGTAATGATACCGGTAAGGACTATTCTTTGTTCAGCGTTTTGTACACGGCGATTGAAAACCAGGGTGAACCCTGCCAGGAAAATAGCAATCGCTGCAACGAAAAGCAGCATGCCTAACATTATTGCGGGTTCACGTGCCCTTTCAGAAACCATCAGGCAGATGCCAGATGGAATTGCGAGTGTGAAGAATAGTATTTTGATGGTGCGGCTGTTCCAGCGCATCATCAGGGTCGCTTTTTCTGCTGTGCCTGCAGGTCCGGCGATGCTGGTCGCTTCCTGCACATCTTTATAATGTACGTTCAGTAGTATATTATCTTGTACAGTTACGGGAAGCCATTCCAATATGATTAATGCCGCCGGCAAAAAAAAGCTGCCGGAAACATGCTCTAAAGGTCCTGGTGCAGCTACCTTTATGGTGTTATTGTCTATGGTATAAGTGAGCAGATGTTTATCTGCTGTCACCTCCTGCAGTGTACCCGTGGTCACCTGTTTCAGTCCCCTGCACAGAGCGGTCCGCGTTTGCCTCATCTTTCCAAAAACATTCACCAGCTTATAAACAAAAAAAGCAGCAAATGGCATAAAGGGAAGCATAAATATATAAGCCAACAGCCTTTCTTCCCGGCTGAATAAAATAACAAGCAAGGCTGACAGCAGAAGAGAGAGTACGAGCAAGCCGGCCCACTGCCAGGTTTTCCTGCCATACTTTTTCTGCCACCAGCGTACCAGTTTTTCATCGTCCGGACTAAGCGCCTGACCGCTGGAATTTATCATCATATTCTTTTCTTGTTTGATTCCTGCCTGCATATGGCCCCTGAAATTAAAGAGAATATACACAGGTTATTATACCTGTTTCCAGGGATATTATCAGGAAGCAATTGTGTTTATTATTGTGTATCATTACAGCCTCAGGGTTTAAAACAGCAATTATGCGTATGAAATTTATTTTAGTGGCATTGTTACTGGCTACAGGCATAACGCTTGTTGCACAGGATAATGCGGTTATCAAATCATTGTCTGTATTTAAAAACGGGCAATCCTTTGTGGTAAAAGAAATAACCGCCCAGGTACCCGACAGTGGCTTCCGGCTAAACAGTCTACCGGTGGCGTTATTTGGCACTTATTGGTTTGCCGGCACTACTAATCCTGTAAGCCGCGTGAGCAGCCGGGTAGAGCAGATAAATGAAATACAGGAAAGAAAAGCCAACAGCTTTTTAGAACTGCTGCATGCCAACAAAGGCAAGAATATTACAATTGTTGCCACAGATAATAATACTTACAAAGGCAGTGTGGAAGACTTTGACCTGCCCGAAGAAATTAACAGCAGGCTGCAGTTGCAGCAAATGCAATTAACGAATGAATACCGCGGGCAATACCAGTTTGACCGGCTGTATGCCCCGGCCAACCCCGTTCTTTTGCTGAAAATGAATGGTAAATGGATCGGTATAGAGCCTGCCACCATCAAGACAATTACATTTGAAGATAAGCCCAGTCGCACTACAACCGCGCGTATAGCCGTTCAAAAACCTGTAGTTACCATACATTTTGCGCAAAGCGGGCAGCAGTCCTTTACCATGATGTACCTGCAAAACGGATTGAGCTGGACCCCTGTTTACCAATTGCAATTAGCGTCTGAAACAGAAGCAACGCTCAACCTGCAGGCAGAAGTAAATAATAATGTAGAAGATATTAAGAATACGGATGTTGACTTTGTGATGGGGGTACCCAATTTTTCGCAGGCTACCACACTGGCTACCCTGCTTAACTTTAGCGCTACCGGTGGTACAGAAAACGCCAATATATACAGCAACGCCACACAAATGAGGTCGGATTACGCCAGGGACAGGATGGTGGAATCCGTTGTAATGCCTGAAGAGGCGCCATCGGAAAATAATGTGGCAGTGGAAAACGAAGACCTCTATTTTTATACACTGAAAAACATTAGCCTCCGCAAAGGAGAAAGGGCGCAATATCCGGTGTTTAAAAAAACGGTGAAGATCCGCCATTTTTATAAAACGGTATTGCCCGCATCTGTGATGAGTACCTACCGGACAAACGGCGATGACGATGCGGCATCAGAAGAAATGGAAGCCGCGAGTCATGCAGCGCGTAGTGCATCGCCCAACAAAGTGAACCACTTTGTTGAAATCTACAATAATACCGACAATCCATTTACATCAGGCGCTGTTTTAATCTTACAAAAAAATACACAAAAGCCCATTGCACAGGATGTGCTTAAGTTTACCGCCAAAGGCGCCTCTACGCCCATATTTATTACCACTTCGCCGGATATCCTGGTACAGGAAAAAGAAGCGCTTGTTTCGGTGAAAAAAGAGGCCAAAACGTATAACGGGTATAAATACACGTTAGCTACCGTAAAAGGCACCATTACTGTTGTTAACAGCAAGGGCCGGTTGGCCGATATACAGGTACAGAAAACAATAAGCGGCGCGGTTACTTCGGCCAGTACCAAATATAGCCAGTCACTGAACCTTGAATACAAAAACGATATCAACCAGGGACGGCAACTGGATTTTGAACTGGCCGTAAATGCCGGCGCAAAAAAATCATTCACGTATACATATGAAATGTATATCCGCGAATAAGGGGCTATAACCACGCCTGGATGTGAATAAGCAAACATCACCCTGTCCCATCCTGAAAAAACGCTATCTTATTTTAAGGGGCAAACCCAGGAAATGCCGCATAAGCAGCTTTTTCGTTAATTTGGTACAATATAATTTTACATTTCAGATAGGATGACGTTAGACACAGCAAGACAAATTGGTAGAAAGCAGGCAATCGCCGCTCAACTGGTGGCAATGATTATACTGGAGTTGATATGGTTTTTGGGAGAAGCAGGGTCCGACCTTTCGAACGGACTGATCTTTTTTATAGATGCGCAAATCAACATCGATATGCTGTTGTTTTTTGTGTTCCTTTTTTGTGCCACCTGGTTTTGGGGTGGCAGAGCCGGCATGGCGATTTTTGCTGATCCCCGCCGGTATCAGGTAACCGGAATTAAGTACAGCCTGCGAGTTTCCGGCGTAATGGTCCTCTATATATCGGTTATTTACGTGATGCATAATGGGTTTGATCCGTTATTTTATCAGGCACTTGCAGGCGCGGCTTTAGTGATAACCCTGTGTGTAGTAATTGCCTGGCTCTGGGCGTCCAGGCAGATGATGTTAAAAATGAAAAACTGATTCGTGAAAAAAAATGCTGTAGCTGACCGGACGAAAGGAATAATCAGCATCGTGTTTGTTATGCTCATTTGGGGCAGTTCATTTGCGGTTACCAAAACAGTGGTGCAGGAAGTATCCCCGTACCTGTTTGCCACGCTGCGCCATATCGTTGCCTGCGCATTGCTGTTACCATTTTATTTTCATCAGCGTAAAAAAGTAAAACAGCAGCTGCCTTATAAAAGGCTGGCGGTAATGGGCATCCTGGGAATTACGGTATACTATGGTCTGTTCAATTTTGCCATGCTTTATATCCCGGCATCTACCGGTGCACTGGTGGAGGGCCTGATACCGGTGGCTATTGCCATACCGGCAGCATTACTGCTAAAAGAGCATATCAGTGGCAGGAGTATTGCCGGTATTATATTATGTGTAACCGGAGTGGTGCTGGTAGGTTTTGTGGGAAGCCCGCAGGGAACGCATACATTGCGGGGAAGTATACTGATGCTGCTGGCAGTTTGCTGCTGGAGCGCATATACGTTGTTGTCGAGGAGCCTGAAAGATACAGATACGATCTTAGCTACTGCGGTCAGTACTTTTATTGGTTCGGCTTTCTTAATACCCATATCGGCGGTTGAATTGTACCAGCACGGGATGCCTGAAATATCGGGGAGGGCCTGGGCCGGAATTATTTACCTGGGAGTGTTTGCTTCTGCGCTGGCCTATTTTCTTTATAATAAAGCATTGGAAAGTTTACCCGCTGCCCAGGTGGGTAATTTCCTGAACTTAAACCCCGTGATCGGCGCCGTGATTGCCATGATCTTCCTGAAAGATACCTTTACTCCCTGGCAGATGGCCGGCGGCGTATTGGTGTTGGCGGGTATCTGGCTAAGTTCAAAACGGGTGAAACAGGCAAATAAAGTTGATTAGATACCGTATTTTGGGTACGCGAATCAACAGCTATTGTAATGATTACCAGCCCTGTTACGGACAAAAGAATAAAGGACAGCAATATAAGAATAGCCACCCTGCTGGCTTTTGCCATGATCCCGATGTCGGGTTTTGCCACGGATATTTACATCCCGTCACTGCCGGGTATGGCCAACGCCCTCGGCATTTCCAGCAGCCAGGCCCAGCTGACGGTGAGCCTTTTCCTGATCAGCTACGGTGTATCGCAGCTTTTTATAGGAGGCTTGCTGGACAGCTTTGGCCGGTACCGGATTGCATTGGTAGCGATGCTCATCTTTTGTGCATCGTGTGTGATCATTGCCAATACGCATAACATTTACGTCATTTATGCCATGCGGGTGCTGCATGGTATTACCATAGCGATGATGGTGGTGAGTAAGCGCGCCTTTATTGTAGACCTCTACAAGGGGGAGCAGCTGAAGCATTACCTGAGCCTGTTTACGATCATTTGGTCTACCGGGCCTATTGTGGCCCCTTTTATCGGTGGATATCTTGAAATCACCTTTGGGTGGGAATCTAATTTTTATTTCCTGGGTGGTTTTGCCGCAATATTATTCCTGCTGGAAATAATTTTCAGCGGGGAAACCATCCAGCATACCACGCCGTTTCACCCGGCGAAGATCCTGTCTATTTATTATGGGATGATCCGTACCGGCAGTTTTACACTGGGTATTGTGATGCTCGGACTGGCCTATTCGATGGTGATGGTATATAACATGTCCGGTCCTTTTATCATTGAACATTATTTTAACCTGTCGTCTGTGATCACGGGTTACTGTTCGCTGTTACTGGGCATCGCGTGGATGTTGGGCGGCTTTTTGAGCAAAGGAATGATCCGCAAACCTTTTGTGGAGAAGATCAGCATCAACCTTGCGTTGCAGCTGGTGATGGCTTTGCTGTTGCTGGTGTTGTTTTCGCTGTATGGCGGGTTGTGGACGATACTCGTGTTTGCTTTCCTGGTGCATATGGGCGCCGGGTTTACCCACAATAACTATTTTACTTTTTGTTTGCAGATATTTCCCAGGAATGCGGGGATTGCCGGCGGGCTGACGGGCGGCTTATGCAATGTAATTGTTTCCATGCTGAGTTACGGGTTGATATATGTGTTGCCTGCGGAAGATGGGAAACACCTGTCGTTTAGCTATATCTTGCTGATTATGACGAGTGGGTTGGTGATGTACCGGGTGTTCCGGTTGTACCGTGATTTTTATATAACCAGAAAATAATTGACCATGCAGAAATACCTGTTACAATTTTTTACACTCCTGCTGCTCTTAACGGCATTGCCGGGACATGCGCAACAAGACACGCTGTTGATAGGCGTAGATGCCCGGAAAAGCAAAGGGCCGCTGAAACCCATATGGGCCTGGTTTGGCTACGATGAGCCCAACTACACCTATATGAAAGATGGTAAGAAATTGCTGACGGAAATTGCTGCATTGAGTAAAGTGCCGGTATACGTACGGGTACATAGCCTGCTGGTAACCGGCGATGGCACGGCTGCGCTGAAATGGGGTTCCACCAATGCATACACCGAAGATGCCGCCGGGAATCCTGTGTACAGCTGGACGATCATCGACAAGATCTTTGATACTTTTATAGAACGGGGCATGAAGCCGATTGCGCAGATCGGGTTTATGCCGGAGGCGCTGTCGGTAAAGCCCTCGCCTTACCGCCATCACTGGCAGCCGGATAATAAGTATGGCGATATATTTACCGGCTGGGCGTATCCTCCGAAAGACTACCAGAAATTTGCGGCGCTGGTATATGAATGGGTAAAGCATTCTGTAGCGCGTTATGGAAAAGCGGAAGTGGAAAGCTGGTACTGGGAATTATGGAACGAGCCTAATATCGGCTATTGGAAAGGTACTACAGAAGAATACATCAAGCTGTATGATTACACTGCCGACGCCGTGAAACGCGCATTGCCCACTGCCAGGATCGGCGGCCCTGAAGTAACAGGCCCCAACTGGGATGTATCTGCCAAGTTTTTTAAAACCTTCCTGGATCACGTGGTGAGTGGTAAAAACTACGCCACCGGCAAAACCGGCGCGCCGCTGGATGTGATCACCTTTCACGCCAAAGGTGCGCCCAAAGTGGTGAACGGCGTGGTACAGATGAACATGGCCGCACAGCTGCGTGATATTGATAAAGGCTTTGAAATAGTAGCTTCCTATCCGTCACTGAAGAAGCTACCCATTATTATCGGTGAATCAGATCCTGAAGGATGTGCTGCGTGTTCAGAAGCATTTCATCCTGCCAATGCTTACCGTAACGGCACCATGTATTCGAGTTATACCGCCGCATCGTTTGCGCGGAAGTACGACCTGGCGGCTGCCCGTGGCGTAAACCTGGCAGGCGCAGTGACCTGGGCCTTTGAGTTTGAAGACCAGCCCTGGTTTGCAGGCTTCCGCGACCTTGCCACCAACGGGGTGGACAAACCCGTTTTAAATGTATTCCGGATGTTTGGCCTGATGCAGGGCAACAGGCTGGAGGTAAGTGGGTCCACGAACTATAACTACCAGCAGATCCTCGACAGCAGTGTGCGGGGAGCCAGGCGTGATATTAATGCATTAGCATCCGGTGATGAGCGCAGTGTGAGCGTAATGGTGTGGAACTATCATGACGACAACATTATTCCGGCACAATCATCTCCCGTAAAAATAAAAATAAAAGGACTGCCGGCCCGTGTATTACTGAAGCATTACCGGATTGATACTGCGCATAGCAACGCCTACGAAGCGTGGAAAAAGATGGGATCGCCTCAGCATCCTGACGCTTCGCAAATAGCGCAGCTGGAAAGTGACGGGCAATTACAGTTGCTGTCGTCGCCCGCATGGATGCAGCCGGAGAACGGTGAAATAGTGCTGCCAAATGATTTACCCGGACAAGGTGTATCGTTGCTCCAACTAACGTGGTAACATTTATATCTGTCGCAAACTGCCCTTTTATTGTCTTATTTTGCCCGCTCATTTGACAATGAAGTAAATATCTTTGTGCCCTGAGGTTTTCACCGGTAAAACCAGGTGTTTTACCGGTGGAACAATGATCCTGACCGGAAAGGTTTTCCATAAAAAAACAGTGCATCCTATATTTGAAACCGAATCAGGATACCCGTTGTGAGAAGGAGAAAACATCCGCCAAAGATCTGAAAGATACTTTACAAAAACACCAATATGCACACATCCAGAAAGGCAGCTATCAGCTTTATTTTTGTTACACTATTAATTGACGTAATGGGGTGGGGATTGATTATTCCCGTGATGGCAGATCTCATTGCGCAGTTAAAACACATCCCCGTTAACGAGGCCAGTACTTATGGCGCGTTGCTGTTATCCGTTTTTGCGATCACGCAGTTTTTATTTTCCCCGGTGATCGGGAACCTGAGTGATAAATACGGCCGCCGGCCGGTATTATTACTTTCCCTGTTAGGTTTTGGGATCGATTATATTATCCTGGCATTGGCGCCTGCATATGGATGGTTATTTGCAGGACGCGTTATTGCAGGTATTACCGGCGCCAGCTTTACTACCGCTGCTGCTTACATTGCAGATGTAAGCACGGATGAAACTTCCAGGGCAAAGAACTTCGGGCTGATAGGTGCGGCTTTCGGACTGGGATTTGTGCTTGGTCCGGCGCTGGGCGCATTGCTGGCCAACTGGGGCATCCGTGCGCCTTTTTATGCCGCTGCTGTATTGTGTTTGGTTAACTGTATATGGGGATACTTTTTCCTGCCGGAATCTTTAAGTAAGGAAAACCGCCGGTCTTTTGAATGGAAAAGGGCTAATCCGTTCGGATCGCTGAAATTTTTAACCAGGCATCCGGAAATCGGCGGACTGGCGTTCGGCTTCTTTCTTATTTACCTGGGCGCCCAGGCAGTGCAGAGCAACTGGAATTTCTTTACCATTTATAATTTTAACTGGAGTGAGAAAATGGTGGGTATTTCCCTCGCAGTAGTGGGAGTATTGGTAGGAGCGGTACAGGGCGGATTAACCAGGGTGGTGAACCCAAAAATCGGTAATGAAAAAAGTATTTATCTCGGGCTGGCGCTTTATGCAGTGGGATTGGTATTGTTTGGCTTTGCCACACAGGGATGGATGATGTTTGTATTCCTGATCCCTTATTGTTTGGGCGGGATCTGCGGACCGTCGCTGCAGTCGGTGATATCGGGTCATGTGCCGGCTAACCAGCAGGGAGAACTGCAAGGAGCACTGACCAGCCTGATGAGTCTTACCACTATCATTGGTCCGTTGATCATGAACAGCACCTTTGCTTATTTCACCTCCTCGAAAGCGCCGTTCCATTTGCCGGGCGTACATTTCCTGATCGGCGCTGTTTGTATATTAATCAGTATCGTTATTATCCATAAGGTGCTGAGCAGGGAAAAGAAAGAACATCCGGAGCTGCTGGACGTGATCAACAACAAAGACCTGAGCAGCACACCGATGCACTAAGTCATTACATTTTCAGCCATTTCATCATATCTGCCGTCATTTCCTGCTTGTGGGAAATGACGGTGTCTTTTCCGTTAACCCGTTTCATTTCCTGGAAAGAGTGATCGGTGGGATACACCCGGAATGTAAGGTTCTTTTTGCCCAGCCGCAGAAACTCCAGCTTTACATATTCCAATCCGTAAATGGGCGAGCTGACATCATTGGTACCTGCCGTCATAAAAATGGGAATGTTCAGTTTTGTGAGGTTGTCCATTGGAATGTCTGAGCAGAAGCTGGCCCAGCGTTGATAGGAATGCCCCTCCCATTCGCGTTGGGTATCATGAGGGGTGGCGTAGATGGAAGCGAATTGCACAAATAGTGAATCCACCTGTTGCTGTGCTTCCTGCGGGGAAATGGCGCCCTGGGCGGCTTTCATGCGCACGGCGGTTATAAAATCGTAGAACTGGTTAAGACCTGATCCATTGATGCAGGCGCAATGGGTAATTTTTTTATTCGCCACCGACAGTCCCGGTACTACCTGTGCACCTTCGGAGTAGCCATACGCTACCACTTTCGATTTATTCACGGGGAAGTGACTGTATACATAGTCGAGCACCCTGGAAGCCGCGGCTATGCGCCATTGCAAGCCGGCCCGCTGCCGGTATTCCGTTGAAGGGGACAATAGTGCAACCGCATCTGCCACACTGGCGCTGTCCTTATCTATATTGATTGTATCACAGAAATTGATGCCGGGTTTGCTGATCATTACCACGTGAAATTTATCTGCCAGTTCCAGCAACCCTTGATCAAATGAATTAGCGACAAAGGAGCCTTTCCGGAGCTGCACGAATAACGCCATCGGGTACTGACCGGAGCCATCCAGCGCCAGTAAAACTGGTTTCTTTTTGCCGATATCTTTACTGCTCACATAAAAACGAATGGTTCCAAGGGTGTTATCGTGAATGGTGAAAGCCTGCAATCCGTAATCGGCGGGTTGAGTAGGTTGGCTTTGCGATATAGCGCAATACATCAGCAGGAAAAATAAAAGGCGGAAACGCATACCGGGCTGGGTTTTGGTAAAGGAGATGAATATAAACAGGTTTCCGTGAATATACAAATCGTTGGCGGTTGGGAACTAAAACAACAATGGCCGCCGTTACTGGCAGCCATTGTTGTTTTAGTTCCCGTTTATTATGCCCTTATCATGCCATGCGGATCAATCACAAACTTTTTCGCTGCGCCTTTATCAAAATCGTGGTAGCCTCTTACCGAGTCGTTAAGGGTGATCACTTCTACATTTACGGCATCGGCTATTTTTATTTTATCGTACAGAATGGCGTTCATCAGCTGACGGTGGTATTTCATGACGGGGCACTGACCGGTATGAATGGAGTGCGATTTTGCCCAGCCGAGGCCGATGCGGATGCTCAGGCTTCCTTTCTTGGCGGCCTCGTCTACCGCGCCGGGATCGCCGGTAACATACAGGCCGGGTATGCCCAGTTGTCCGCCTGCACGGGTAATCTCCATAATTGAATTCAGCACGGTGGCCGGTTGTTCCACATTGCTGTTGTGCCCATGTCCCTTGGCTTCAAAGCCTACGCAGTCGACAGCAGAATCCACTTCCGGCGTGCCGGTGATGGCGGCAATCTGGTCGGCGAGGGAGGCCTCCTGTTTCAGGTCGATGGTTTCGCAGCCAAAGCTCCTGGCTTGTGCCAGCCGTTCATCGATCATATCTCCCACAATTACTACCGCTGCTCCAAGCAGGTGGCAGGAGGCGGCGCATGCCAGTCCTACGGGACCTGCACCAGCGATATAAACAATACTGCCTGGTCCTACGCCTGCGGTCACAGCGCCATGAAAGCCCGTCGGGAAAATATCCGTGAGCAGCGTGAGGTCCCGGATCTTTTCCATGGCCTGGTCGCTGTCGGGAAATTTAAGCAGGTTAAAATCGGCGTACGGCACCATCACGTATTCTGCCTGTCCGCCTACCCAGCCGCCCATGTCTACGTAGCCATAAGCTGCGCCGGGGCGGGCAGGATTTACATTCAGGCAGATGCCTGTTTGCCCTGCTTTGCAGTTGCGGCAACGTCCGCAGGCAATATTGAAAGGCACCGAAACGAGGTCGCCTACTTTGATAAATTCCACATCCCTGCCTGCTTCAATGACCAGGCCGGTAATCTCATGTCCCAGTACCAGTCCGGCAGGAGCGGTAGTACGTCCCCGCACCATGTGCTGATCGCTTCCGCAGATATTAGTGGACACTATTTTCAGGATCACCCCATGTTCACATTTACGGTCGCCCAAAGCCAGTTTGGGGTAATCAATTTCCCTTACCTCCACCACACCGGGTTCTATATAAGCAACACCATGATTTTTACACATACCATATCTTTTTAGAAGTTATTTAATCGCATCTGCGCCTGCCTGCGCCACTATATGATCATTTTCCACGGAGTCGCCGGATACGCCTACGGCGCCGATGATCTCATTTTTTTCATTGCGGATGACCACGCCGCCGGGGAAGGTGATGAGGCCACCATTGGAATGTTCAATATTATACAAGGAGCCGCCTGGTTGCGACAGCTTGCCGATTTCGCCGGTGGGCATATTGAAGTATCGTGCCGTGCGGGCTTTTTTCTGCGAAATATCTATAGACCCCAGCCAGGCGTCGTCCATGTGAACAAAGGCGATAAGGTTGGTACCTGCATCCACGACTGCAATGTTCATCAGTGTTTTAATTTCGGTGGCTTTGGCTTTAGCAGCAGCAATAACAGCTTCCGCCTGTTTTAACGTGATATTCATAACAGGATTTTAATGTGAAGGAATGACCAATATTAGGCATATTGGAGATGGGGGAATTGAACGATTATCCTGATTGATAGAACGATGCTATTTTTTTATTTCTTTGATGATCCAACGGGAATTTATCGATAAATTTATAAGGCGGAAAACCTGCGTTACGATAAAAATTCCACCATGAACCAGATATGCCATCTTTCTCCTATTAACCTGAGTGATGCCACTTCGCTGGATACGATGGTAGAGCACCGCCGGGTGTTTAACCTGCGGCACTGTGAGCTGAACATCTTTGAAACTTTTCACCGCTGCAGTAATGTGGCACTCTCTTATAACGGGCTGGTAGTATCCAGTATGATGCGGGGTAAAAAGATCATGTCGTTGTCCGGATCGGAAGAGTTCTTTTTTTTGCCGGGAGAAAGTGTGATCCTGCCGGAAGGCGTGTCTATGAAAGTAGATTTTCCGGAGGCGGATGAAAGGCATCCGGTGCAGTGCGCCACCCTGGCGCTCGACTGGGATATGGTGAATAAGAACCTGGCTTTTCTGAATGAGCAGTATCCCAATAAGGCGGCGCCGTTTGAATGGCAGCTGAATTTCAGCCGGTATCACTTTTTAAATAACAAAGAGCTGGCCGCCAGTATGAATAAACTGATCGGGATCAGCATGGAGAGTGATCCTGCAAAGGATGCACTGGCAGATCTCTCGCTGAAATTTTTATTACTGCGTATTATACAAACACAAAACCTGGTGGCCATTAATGATGCAGGAGTAGGTAATCACCGGTTTACACCTGTGTTGCAATATATCAGGGAGCATCTTACCCAAAAGATTACTATTGATGCGTTGGCAAAAGTATCCTGCATGAGCCGTTCCGTTTTTTTCCAGGCATTTAAAGAGCAATATGGTATTTCACCGCTGGAGTATATTTTGCAGGAGCGCATCCGGCGCGCAAAGCAGATCATGGCGGATCCTGCATTGAGTATCACGGATGTGTGTTACCAATCGGGGTTTAATAACCTGAATTACTTTATTAAATTGTTTAAACGGGCAGAGGGAATTACGCCCAGGGAATACCGTAAATAGTATCACGGAAATGTGATGACGCTATTGGAAACGGGCAGCTCACGGCGTACGGGTTGTGATTGCGGAATATACGGCGCGCTGCCAAATTTGTTGAAGTCGGGGATAGTACCCGTCAGCGTAAATTTTTCAAATACAAAGGGAAGTCCTTCTGCGCCCAGTGGCGCATCGGCGTTCGCCACATGCAGGTGAAGGTGCGGTCCGGTGGACTGACCTGTGAATCCCAGCCGGGCGATCACGTCTCCTTTCTTTACCCGCTGGCCTGCTTTTACCACGATACTTTCCGGCTGCAGGTGTTCATAAAACACGTAGGTGTTGTCCGCTATTTTTAAAGAGATATAATTGCCCGTGGCCAGGTGGGCGGCATAATCGGGGTGATTGGATAATGCGGTGCTTTCCGGGAAATCGGTTCTGGTGGAACTAACCACGCCGTCTGCCACTGCCAGTATGCCGGCGCCATAGCCGTACCAGTTAGTGATCCTGTCCTCATCGCCGGCGGCGAATTTCCCGGTGCTGTCGAGCTTTACAAAGTCAACGGCAAATCTTCCGGGGATACGTGCTACTCCATCCTTTACAAATATCACGCGGCGGTGCCCCTGTGCCCATACCGGGCTGTAAACGGCGGTCCAGGGGCCTCCTTTCAGCGGGGCGCCCAATACAATTGCCGGACTGGTTACCAGTTGTATGGCCGCGCCCGTGATGGTATATTCCGTGGCCGTATCACGAAGGGTATTTTTGAAAGATACCTGGTGAATAATTTCAGGAGGGAATTGAGCGGCGGCAGCGGAATATTCCACAAACAGCACCGCCATATTACCGGGCGGTATGGTGGCGGTGGGGGATTTCTGTCCGGGTGCAGCAAGTCGTTGCAACAGGTCGGTGTCTTTTATCAGCGTCAAAGCAGTGGTATTCTTCGCATCCTGTGCTTCCACTTTTGTGAGCAGCAGGGGCCAGGGAGAGAAGTTGGTAAGATGAATTTCGTAGAAGAGTACAGGATGTCCGCCGGTTACTACCGGTTTGGGAACGTGGTGTACTTGTATTTCAAGCGCCGGAGGCAGGGCAGGGATGCGGTTGTCCTGTGCCTGGCAGAGGAAGGCGGGCAGGATGAACAGGGGAAGCAGCGCTTTCTTTATATGGCTTATCACGGGTATTATTTAGAATGAAAAGATAAGCAACTTCTTCTTCCGTTACTGATTACCCGCGAAATATAAAAAAATATCCCTGTGACGTAGTAATGCCGTAGTGCCGGATGATGGTTCTTTTATGCGAACCTCTACTTTTGAAAGGATTAATCCACATTTCTTTTCCACCAAAAAACTACCCGTATGAAACCATTTCTAAAGCTGTTAGCTATCCTCCTTGTTTGTGCGTTTAATACCATTGCTCAAACCCCTTTCCGCGTTATTGGATATATGCCTTCCTGGGCAGGTAATGTAAACCAGGTGCAGTATAGTAAGCTTACTCATATCAATTACGCATTCCTGTTGCCTACCAGTACCGGCGGTTTGCAGGCAATCGATAACCCCGCGAAGTTACAGAGCCTGGTGAGCACTGCGCATGCCAATAATGTAAAGGTGCTGATATCTGTGGGCGGCTGGAATGATGGGAACGACAGCGGCTTTGAATCGCTCGCCGCCAACAGTACCTACCGCAATAATTTCGTGACCAACATGATCAATTTCGTGAACCAGTATGGTCTTGATGGCGTGGATATCGACTGGGAGTATCCAGATGCCGGCGCATCGGCCAATAACTATATTACGCTGATGACGCAGCTCAGCACAGAGATGCATAACAGGGGTAAACTCCTTACCGGCGCTATTGTGGGTACCGGCGGGGCCAGTATCTTAAACAGCGCTTTTGCGTTGGTAGATTTTTATAACCTCATGGCTTACGACTACAATAACTTCGACCACTCTACTTACAGTTATGCTACCCAGTCGGTGAACTACTGGCGCGGCCGCGGACTCCCAGCGTCCAAAACCGTGCTTGGCGTGCCTTTTTACGGAAGGCCCACCTGGGAGTCGTACGCTCAGCTGGTGGCGCGTGGCGCCAATCCTTATGCCGATGTATTTGATAATGTTGGCTACAACGGCATTACTACCATCAAACAAAAAACGAACCTGGCTTTTGACCAGGGCAGCGGTGTGATGATCTGGGAGTTGTCGCAGGACGCCACAGGAGCCAATTCGTTGCTGTCGGCCATTCATGAGGTAGTACTTAGCCGTACCGGCAACCCGGGCGGCAATGCGCCTGTTGGGCAAACGATATGGCTGCGCGGCAACAACAACCTGTATGTGAGCGGCGAGAATGGCACCCAGGCAATGAACTGCAACCGTACCAGCGCACAGGGCTGGGAACAGTTTACCGTAGTGGATGCCGGCGGCGGCAAAATTGCTTTACGCAGCCAGGGCAAGTATATATCATCCGAAAACGGTACGCAGGCCATTACGTGTAACCGTACCAGTATCCAGGACTGGGAAAAATTCACCTGGATCAATAACAGCAACGGCACCATTTCACTGTTGTGCAACAATGGCGGCTATATCTGCTCGGAAAATGGCACGCAGGCAATGAGCTCCTGGAGAACTACCGTTGGCACATGGGAATCGTTCAATTATGGAGCGGTGAGCGGACTGGCAGCCATCAGTAGCATCACCGCTGCCGTTGCTGCCACGCATGGGGCCATCCCGGAAGAAGCTGCCGCCGCTGCTATCAGTGTATATCCCAATCCCATCCGTTCGGGCAGTGCATTTACCGTTACCCTGCAACACTATAACCCGAAGGCGCCTGTAAAGGCTACCCTGATCAGCGCGGGCATGCAGCCCGTGGCCGTGCAGCAGCCTAATGCAAAAACCTTCAACATAAATACCGGCACCGTCGCCGGCGGCACGTATATCCTGGAAGTGATGCACGACAACAAACGGCTCGTGAAGAAAATCATTATACAGTAAACCCTCCTGATGATAAACCTATTTTCTCACCCACAATTACACATTCATGAATTCCACTGTTTTCTCACGTAATGTTGCAGCAGCCGGACTGCTGTTATTCAGTGTCAGTTTTATTTCCTGTAAGAAGGAACTGGCGAAATCAAACCTGCCCGGCAACACAACCCTGGCTGCCGCCGATGCTGCTATAGGAATTAACGCCATTAACAGCACCTGGTCTGTTAACTGGGATAATTACGCCAATGGCACTACCTACACATCTACCAATGCTGCCAGTGATTTTGGCAATGTAACCGGCTGGAACAACAACCGCGGCTACATTTCCAATGGCAACCTCCGCATCCAGCTGGATCCCAACGCGCTCTCCGCAGCCGGCGGGGTAGTGGCCAACATCGATGTATCTGACGGCGCCGCTTATGAAATGGATTATGATATCCGTTTTCACAGCCAGTTCGACTGGAGCCGTGGCGGTAAAGTAGGCTTCGGCTTTTCCATTGGTGATGGCAACACCGGCGGCGATCCCGCCTGGGATGGTAATGGCGGCACCCTCCGGCTCATGTGGTACCGTAACGACGCCAACAGGGTGTACTTCCAGCCTTACCTGTATTACAGGGACCAGCCGGGCCAGTACGGCGACGACTTCGGGCTCACTTACCCTGCCAGCGGCAGCATCCAGAAAGGCACTACTTATCACGTACACCTGTACATAAAAAGCAACACCGGCAGTAATACCGATGGTCACGTTCAGATCGTGATCAACGGCACCGTGCTGCTCGACCGGGATATCCGGTGGACCACCAACGACAGCAAACGGCTGATCAGGGGCGTAACTTTTCATACGTTCCGCGGTGGCAGCCAGTCTTACTGGGAATCATCTACCGTAGGTTATATTTACTATGATAACCTGAGCATTCATAAGATTAATTAATGAAGAAGCCCGCCGGTGCAATGCCGGCGGGCTTTTTTATGCGCATATTTTTAAAGAAGCACACGACGATCATCTGCAATAAAAAAATCAACCCAGCACAAACCGGTATCCTACACCTTTAATGGTGAGGATCTGCAGGTTGTCATCCTCTTTCAGGTGTACGCGCAGCCGGGTAATATATACATCCAGGTTGCGGCTGTTGAAAAAGGAATCATGTCCCCAGAGCAGGTCGAGGATGTTTTTCCGGTCGATGATGCCATCGCGGTTTTCGTATAGTAGTTTGAGTAATTCGCTTTCTTTGTACGACAGCTTTTTTTCTTCTACATCGTTGGCCAGTACCTGGCGATTGGTATAAAACCGGAACTTACCGATTTTGATGTGATTGGTAGCAGGAGCGGGTGTTTTATCTGATTTACGCAATACGTTTTCAATACGTACAATCAGTTCTTCCATACTGAAAGGCTTGCGGATATAATCGTTGCCTCCCAGCGTAAACCCTTTTACGAGGTCGTTGGTTTGTGTTTTGGCGGTGAGGAACAGGATGGGTACTTCCTGGTTGATAGCGCGTATTTCGGCGGCAATTTCAAATCCGTCTTTATTGGGCAACATGATATCCAGCACGCATACGGCAGGGTTTACCTGTTTGAACAATTGCATTACATGGGCGCCATCGCTTTCCAGTATTACTTCGTATCCCCGTCGCTGTAAACTTTCTTTCACTATTTTGCCCAGCGACAGTTCATCTTCGATATATAAAATTTTAATACTCATTTCATCCTGTTTTAAGCTTTATCACCCGGCGGTTTTTGTCGTAATGAATAACCGGCGCTTCTGCGAAGGGAAGCTTGATGGAAAACGTACTGCCTTTATGCAGCTCACTTTCCACTTCAATAAAGCCCATGTGCGATTGTATAATGTGAGATACATAACTGAGCCCCAGGCCATATCCTTTTATATTATGCCGGTTGCCACTGGGCACGCGGAAAAATTTCTCAAAGATCTTGTTTTTATATTCACGCGCAATGCCTATACCGTTGTCGGTTACACGCAGTTCCAGGTATTGTTTGTGATCAATGATGTGGATCAGGATATTGGGGTCCTGGCTACTGTACTTTAATGCATTATCCAGCAGGTTGTACAATACGCTGGTCATATGCAGTTTATCGGCGGTGATGATAAAGTTATGACCTGTTCTTTTCAGCGTGGTAACCGCGCGTTGTTTTTCAAACTGCAGCTTCATGGAAATCATTACGCTGCGGGTAAGGTCTGTAAGATCGAAAGGTTCTTTGTTCAAAGGAATTTCCCTGTTTTCAAACATTGATAATTTCAGCACTTTATCTACCAGCAGTGCGAGGCGGTTCATTTCATTGGCCGATATATCGAGGTATTCGAGTGTTGTTTGCAGATCTTCCAGTGCGTCAAAATTTCTCAGCGCTTCAATGGCCACACTAACAGTGGCGATAGGCGTTTTCAGCTCATGCGTCATGTTGCTGATAAAATCATTTTTGAGTTGTGCCAGCCGTTGTTGTTGTTTCAGGTTGCGGTAAAGCAGCAGGAAAGAGAAGATGGTAACAGCCAGGAGGAAAAAGGATATCAGTATCGGCTGACTGATGCGTTTCAGCAGGTACCAGGTATTGTTTTCAAATAAAACCTGGTAACTCATGGGTTTGGTAAAACCGATGGTCACCGTATTACCTTCCAGGTCATCCGGGAAGGTATTGAACATATGATTGGTAGTAGTATCTAAGGGAATGGTATTAACAGTAAAGGAAACGTTAATCTTTTCCCGTTCCAGTGCCCGTTGGTACCGGTCCACCACTTCTTTTACGGTAATAGAATCCCTGAGGGAATCTACACCGGCCAGGAACTGGAATACCGTTGTAGCGGGAACTCCTTTGGTAACGCCGTATTGTACATTCACAGAATCATCTTCCGGCATCGATGCAGGATCTACTGCCACAAACATCGTCCGCTTTCTGATGGGCATGGCAGGAGCGCTCATGGTAGAATCTCTCATTCTTTCCTGCAACACATTGGTGACACCCGTCATACCCGCACGGTCATGTACCCGCAGGCTGATATTGGAATCCAGGTTGAGCTTTACGGCCTGCAGGCGAAAAATGGTTTCCCGGAAAAGAATATTGGTGCGGGCGGTAAACAATCTTTTTTCCTCCCGGTAGTTATTGCTCAGCCAGTATGCCTGGAAAGCGGTGATCAGCAGGATGGTCAGCGCAATCAGGGAAATGGTAGCCGGTATGGAAAGTTTATATCGCACTATGTTGATTGAATGGTAAGAAATAACAATACTACCGCAAATGTATCATTTCCTGCTTCCCAACGCGGAAACATTAACCTAAATTAACATTAAATCAAGTGATGTTAACCTCTGTTCCGGCAGGAAGGAAATAGCTTTATTTTCTTAAATGTATGTAACATGAAGAAGATAATTTTTACGTTAGCCATCAGTGGATGCCTGTTAACCGCCAGTGGCCAGCAACAGCAGGGACGCGTGCTCTACGAGCGCACTGTACAGATGCAGATGCGGATGATGGGAATGGCCGCTGGTGCAGACGCAGGACCGGAGCCCGATAACATACTGCCGCATTCCAGGAAAGATAAGCTCGAAGTATTGTTTGGCAACGGGCAGTCGCTGCGCCGCGCCGTGGAGGAAGATGCTCCCGAAGAATTCGCCGGGGAAGGTGGTATGCATATCCGCATGATGGTGGCCGGCGACAACGACGTGACCTATACCAGTTTCTCCAACGACCGCGTAGTAGAACAACGTGAGTTTGCTGCAAAGAACTACCTTATTACGGACAGTATCCACCGGCTCAACTGGAAGATCACGGGCGAAACCCGTACTATACTTAATTATCCCTGCCAGCAGGCCGTAACGCAGCGTATCGGCAAGCGTTCCATGACCTCCATGGAAAACGGGCAGATGAAAACCAAAGAGGTGGCCGATACGGCCAATATCACCGCCTGGTTTACATTGGCTATCCCGGTGCCTGCCGGGCCGGACTTCCAGGGACAGCTTCCCGGGCTTATCCTGGCTGTTGACATCAACAACGGCGCTACCGTTTACCAGGCGCTGGAAGTATCGCCGCAGGCAGATCTTGCTGCCATCCGGGAGCCTTCCAAAGGGAAAAAGGTAACGGAAGAGGAGTTTAATAAAGCACGGGAGAAGCTGATGAACGAAATGCAGCGCAATGGCGGCGGCGCCACACGCAGTATCAGGATAGCACAGTAAATAACTGCCATAAGAAAGGGGCCGGATGATATCATCCGGCCCCTTTCTTATGCCCCTTACTTTTTAACGCCGGATCATCCTGATCCCCGGCGCTGCAGCATTGAAAATGCCATTCTTACTAAGACTGTAAGTGAAGCTCAACAGGAAAAAGCGTTGCAGGTTTTTCGTGCGGCTGTCTTCAATATAATTTTGGTTGGTGCTGCGGTTAATACCCACATTTTCATTCAGGATATCAAATACACTCAGCTTCAGCTCCCCGCGGTTAAAGCGAAGGAACTGGCGGCTGACAGACGCATTCCATAACGGCACCTTTGCATTAAATCCATCTGTGCGGCGGCTGTTAATAGTATAGTTAAAACTGGTACTCACATAAAAATTTGCAGGCAGCTGCCAGTTTACTTCTCCGTCATATTGTTGCAGAAAATAGCCGGTGTTGAGGGCAGGCTGCAGGGAGTAAGCTGTTTTGTAGTAATTAATCCCCCCGCCAAACGTGAGGTTCAGCTTATCCGAAGGGTTCAGGTCAAAACGTACAGAAGGCCCCAGCGTAACCGTACTGATACCGTTGGATACCTTGTTGATAAACTGCTTGGTTTTGCTGTAACCTACGTTGCTGCTGAAGTTAACCGTGCCTTTCAAGGCCCGCAGAGGCAGGCCCAGACTAATGCTGCCGGTCATGTTGAAAACACCGTTTACATTCACTGGCCGGCTGTATTTAATACCAAGACTATCCACCACATCATCATTCACAATCTTGTTCTGCGTTTCCTGGATGTTGAAGAAAGCGAACAGGTTTTTATTTCTGAAGGGGTTTACCGAAATGAAGTTGAGCTGTACGGCGTGCGTTAACTCCGGTTTCAGATCGGGGTTGCCTTCGCGGATATTGAGGGGATCGCTGATGTCCGGCACCGGTTGCAGCTGCGACATATCGGGCTGGTTGGTAATGGCTGCGTAGTTGATGCTGAGGTTCCGGTAACGGGTAAAGTCGTATTGGAAACGCAGCGATGGTAACAGGTTATAAAACGTTTGACGGATCACGGAGTCTTTGGTGCCGGCGATGATGGTGCCTTTCAGCGAAGCATACTGCCAGTTGAGGCCCGCAGCGAGACTGTATTTCTTTTGTTTTGTACGCAGACGGATACCTGCATTGGTATAGCTATAGGCATTTTCGAAGTTGTTTGTCAGCGCAGGATTTGGCTGGTCGAACTTCCCGTTATCGCCGTTGTAATCATAAGTGATTTTATCGGAAGTAGTTTTCGTATAGCTGTTGCCGATACTGAACTCCATCAGTGAGTGCTTGAATAACGGTTCCGTATATACGGCGCGGGCGTTATAGCTGTTCATATCTCCGGATATGGTATTGCGCTGGTGGATGGAATCGTAACCGGGCTGGGAGGCAGGGTGGTTATAAAAATGATTTACGGAAAGCAGGCTGCCATTGCTTTCACTGTTATTGCTACTGTTTTGCAGATTGAGTGAAAACGTGCGGCCTTTGCGCAGGAATTTTTTACGGAACAATACATCATTGCTGAAATTGGAGCCATGACCTGCGGAGTAGTTATTGCTGAAGCCTTCATTGGCCAGCTGCTGGCTTTCCGAAAGGGTTTCATATTTGCTGTAGCTTTTGCTGCGGTTTTCCTGGTAACCAAAAGACGATGATATTTTAACCGAGTGCAGGGAGTCGATCTGGATATCGGCGCCCAGGTTGAGGCGGTGGGTATTATTGATGTTGTTGCTGGTAGCGTGCTGGTTGTAGAAATAAGAGGAGTCCGGCAGGAAATACTGGCGTTGTATTTCGCTTTCCTGGTAAGGATTATAGCGGTTATAAAAGTAGCTGCTGGTAAATTCTGTTTTTTTTCCGATGATGTTATTATAATTGATCCCGCCGCCCCATACGGTTTTAATGCCGTTGCCGCTGCTGCCGCCCATGAATGCGGCGGCGGGGTCGTCGGCGCTCATGGTGAAACTGGCGTTGCCGCTGCCGCTTTGCCGCATGCGGTTCAGTTCTCCGCTGAAGCTCATCATATCCATAAAGGAGAAGCCTTCTGCATTGGTGTTGTTGGCCATGCCGATAACGGAAAGTTGCCGCGCTCCTTTGAAGGAATTGATGTTAAAGCGGCCTTCGTACCGGTCGCTGGTACCCGCGCCGGCCATGGCTTTTCCAAACATGCCTTTCTTTTTATCCTGTTTGAGTTTCAGGTTAATGGTTTTTTCGCTGTTGCCATCATCAAAGCCGGTGAGTTGTGCCGCATCGCTGAGGCGGTCGTATACCTGTACTTTGTCGACTGCATCGGCAGGGAGATTTTTAGTTGCCATTTTGGGATCTTTGCCAAAAAACTCTTTTCCATCAACCATCACGCGGTTTACTTTCTGGCCCTGTGCTTTTACGGTGCCGTCTTTTGCCACCTCTACGCCGGGTAGTTTTTTCAACAGTTGTTCTACGCTGGAATTGGGCGGTGTTTTAAAAGAGCCCGCATTATACTGGATAGTGTCGCCTACGAGTGTTACCGGTGGTGCTTCTCCGGTTACGGCTACTTCATTGAGCTGGATACTGAGGTCGTGAAGCACAAGAGCAGGGAAGTTCATCACGGGCGTTGCGTTGCTGATCGTTACCATGCGCTGGAGAGAGTGGTATTTTACATGCGTGATGAGCAGCCGGTATTCGCCGGCGTGTATGCCGTTGATTTCAAAATATCCTTTGTCGTTGGTCATGGTAAAGGAAACCAGTGAGGAGTCTTTTCCCTGCAGCAGGGTGATAGTGGCTGATGCCACTGGCCGGCCGGCACTGGTATCAGACACGGTGCCTTTGATAACACCATTCCTTTGTGCGTTGGCGGCAAGGGATAAACAGGAGATAAGAAGCCACAGGTAATATTTTTGCATAGCGGACGTTTACTTTGTTACCGAAAGTAGGTCCGGGTGTGGCAAAAGCAGGTTAACAAGCCTTGCATTAATGTTAAGGAAGGTTAATAAAATGATATTGAAGCCCTGCTCCGGTACGGGCAGGGCTTCGCAGCAACGGTGATTAGTCGAGGTACAGGGCCTTTACAGCGACGTCATATTTATTGCCGTCTGTGCCGGTGAAAGATCCCGCGTTGTTCAGTTTTTCATAGATAAAAAGGGTAACTACCTCATAAAGTTTGCCGGTAGTGTAATTCATGAGATCAATACCGAAAATGAAATCAGGATGTAACCGTTCATGCGTAACGGGGTCCAGGATATAGAAGATCGTATATCCATCAGTATTGACGGCATCCAGTGTTTGATATAACCCATAGGAGTCAAATGCAGCTTTTAACTGTGGGATGGTGTCTACATTTGTTATGTCGCCCAGGCTGAAGTCCATCATTAACAGTTGCAGGTCTACTTCACGGGGAAAGCAATGGGTAGCAAAATTGGCGGCTTTTATTTTCATAAAACCTGCAGGAGGTTTGGATTCAGCTGCCTGGGTATTGACTAACGCAATGGGAGTGGTAACTTCATCCGGCTGAAACAGGGTGAACTCGTAGGTTTGTGTGGCTTCTACCCGCAGGAGGCTGTCGAAAAGAAAAACAGGTTTATCCGCCGGGTCTTCTGTAATTCCCCATATCTGCAGCTTATTGACACCTGGTTCCAGCTTCATGAAGTCAGTCGATTGTATTTGTTTGGGATAGCCTTCCAGTCCGAAGCGGAGTGCGCTATAGGAAGTAGCGTTATTTATCTTCAGCTGTCCGAATACGATAAAATCATCTGCCGCTGTTTCCTTTTTGCAGGAAGTGTTGCTGGTCAATAAAATGATCATCACTAAAGTAAAATGAAGGAATTGTTTCATGGCAGATGATATTAAAAATTATAAGAGAAAGACAGGTTCATGTTGATCCCTCTTTTGATGCTGTAAGTTTTCTGATCGCCTTGTTTTGCGCTGTAGTTGTCTTTTAACTTTACAAAATCACTATAGCGGTAGTCGGGATTTCCGTTGGCTGGCGGGAAGTAGCTGTCGGCCGGAACATAGTACTTCAATTTAATGATCTGGTATTTACCATTGATAAAACCTGTTTCATAACCTTTGATATTACGATAGTAAAATTCTTCCTGGTTGAGCAGGTTGGTAATGTTTAGTTTGAACTCCGCTTTGTTGTGGAATAATTTTTTGGAGAATTGCAGATCCAGCTGGCTATAGGCGGCACGGAATTCTGAAGCGCCTGGCTGCCCATCTACCGCAAAGTTGGGACGGTAGCCAGTGCGGTTAAAAACGATGTTACCGCTAAAGCCGTCTTCTTCATATAGTAATCCAAGATTTACCAGATAGGGGGATTGGCCCATCAGTGGCCGGTCGAGTTCCTTCAGTAGCTCTATTTTTTTTCCGGGAGTGGCCGGATCATCTACCCGGTTGATCGTATTTACTTTCGAGGCAAACCAGGCGCCGTTACCATAGATGGTCATGTTTTTCAGCAGCCCGGAAATAAAGGCCAGGTTCTTTCTGAATTCCATTTCCAGCCCTTTGCTGGTGGCTGAATGCTGGTTTTGATAAGCCATGCCGATGGGGGTGCTGTTGAGTGAATTCACCACCAGTTCCACGGGTTTATCCAGTTTTTTATGGAAGGCAGAAACAGACAACATATCACCGGGTTTCGGATACCATTCGAAGCGCAGGTCTTTATTATCTATTTTGGTGCTGCTGATATTACCCCCGCTGATAAGCGCGTTCATAGCCGGGTCGGGGAAAGACGTAACGGATGTTTCGCGGAAGGTGGGGCGAATCATTGTTTTGCTGTAAGCTGCTCTCAGGTTTATTTTACTGGTAATGCTGTAAGTGAGATTGGCAGCGGGAAGGAAGTTCCAGTTTTTTTCGCCGGTGAGCACGGGCAGTGTGCCGTTATAGGCAAGATCGGGATGCTCTTTTTTAAATTGTGCTATCCTTCTGAGTTCAGCAAGTTGCTGATTTGCCAGTCCGAAATTTTCTGCTCTCAGACCATACACCAATCGTAGTTTTTGAAACATGCGCTGATCCAGCATAGCGTATATCGCGTGGTATTGGGAGCCTGACGCTGCCTGGTCGCCATTTTCCAGATCCCCCCAATAATAGGTCTGTCCTTTTCCCACGCCTACATGATCTGCGTCCATCTGGATATGATAAGGCAGGAATTCAACGTCCAGGCCGCGATAGGCGGTATATATTTTAAAGATATCCATCGACTGGCGGCGTTTTTTGTCCCAGCCATTGTACCCGGCTTTCACGATGCTGGTACCACGGAGGAATTGGAAAGGCTGACTGATATCCATACCCCAGGTATAATCTTTTTGTTCCACATTGGACCACAGCCGGTAAGGCCACGACCAGCTTGCCTGTGTAGCCGCATTGCTGGAGGGATTGCTGGCCTGGTAGATATCACCAAAGGTTTTATTGGCAGGGCCATACTGGAAGCTGCGCACATCATTATACACCTGGTTCATAGCGGCGTAGCCAGCCATCCAGTTGAGGGTGAGCCCACCGCGGGTGATACGGTGTTCGCCTTCCAGTTTATGTTGTTGTATGGAGGTGGACACCGGCATCACCAGGGAAGTCCGTTGCCGGCCGTGACTAAAATCATCCGTGAACTCCAGCGAGCGGTAATAGTCTTCCGCAAAACTCCGGCTATAGAGGTTCCGCAATGTGATTTTGTTTTTCCGGGTGCTATAGCCAACATTCAATAAGGCAGTGGCAATTGTACTGAAACTATATATTTTCCCTTTTCCTGCGGTGTCTGTAACGAAGTAGTCGCGTGAAAGATCGAGTCCGCGGGTAGTGCTGAATTCATCTGTTTGATTCCGGTTACGGTAAGTGATACCGCCGGTGAACCCGATCTTCCTGTTGGCTGCGGTATCCAGTTGATATACCCTGCCCATAATGTATTTGAAATTGAGATTCGGATAGACGGTGGTTTGATAGAGCCGGAAGCCATCGGGGTTAAACCGTTTACTTTGGTCTATGGCGCCTTCAAATCCATATTTATACCCGTTGGCGTCGGTAACTGTTTTTGTTGGATCTTCCTGTTGGTTGTAGAGCGACCAGGAAACGGTATTGCCGGGGATGGTACGCTGGCCGTTTTCCACTGCGAAATAGTCGCCTGTTTGCCTTTTGCCCAGGCTATAAAAATCTTTACCGGTTGTTTGGGTATTGATGCTTTCGCCAATGCTGATGACGGTGAAATTCCGGGAAGGTATGTCCAGTGTTTTCACCATCACCTGGCCACCTACAAATTCGGCGCTGGCATCAGGCGTAGCGGTTTTGTTAACCAGTATTTCGCCTACCATTTCATTGGGAATAAGGTCGAAAGCAAAGTTCCTTTTATTGGCATCAGTGCTGGGGAGTATCATACCGTCGAGCATGGCCTGGTTGTACCGTTCTGTCATGCCGCGCACCACTACATACTTATTGTCAACCACCGATACGCCGCTGATCCTTTTCAGGGCTGCGCCCACATTGTTATCCGGGAGTTTGTTGAGTTGTTCAAAAGAGATTCCGTCTGTTACGGTCGCGGCATTTTTTTGCCTGGTATAAAAGGAGGCAGTACTTTCCTTACCGGCGCTTGATTTTACCACAATACCCGCCAGCTGACCTTTTGCTCTTTTTAAGGTGAGATTTAAAGGAAAGGGTTGATTATCTTTCAGTTCAATTTTATTGATTTCTTTTGTTCCGTATCCGATGAAACTTACTGTGGCAACATAATTCCCGGGGGGCAACGTAAGGCTGAAAGCACCCTCGGCATTACTGGTGGTGCCCGTGTTGCCTACCCGGATAGTAGCGCCAACAACAGGCTGACCATTTTCCTCATCGATGATTTTGCCGGTTAATTTGCCGGGTATTTTTTTTTGCGGACTGCTTTCTGCCGGTTGTTTAAACAGGAGGATCATATTACCCTGTTGCCGGAAGTTTGCTCCGGAGCCCTGTAATAATTGTTGTAAAACTACGTCCAGTGGTTTCTGGCGGGCTTCAATCGATACTTTTTGCAGGGCATTGATCACATTGTCCTGGAAGTTAATGGTGTATCCTGTTTTTTGTTCTAATTCTTTAAAGATCTCCTTTAATGTTTTGTTGCTGGCAATAATGGTAACAGGTGTTTTAATAGGTTGCTGGCTGTAACCGGAAAAACAGATAAAGCATAGCAACCATACTGCGCCTGCTTTTTGCAGTAGTATCCTGTTTTTTAGAAGTGACAAAAACTCTCTGATAAAATACATACTTTTGAAATTGATTTTGATGTTCATGATAATTTTATGATGGACTCGCCGCCCTGCCGCAAACAGGGCGGTTTTTTTATTAGTTGCAGGACTGACCAGAGACTTCGGTCAGGCTGTCTTTTATCTGGAATTTCACCTGGCTCATGAGTGCCAGTGTCTGGAGGATTTCCGTTGCCGTCATGTTATTAAAAGTGGCGCTGAAGGTACAGGACAATACAGCCGGGTTTACTACCCGGAAATGCAGTCCGTATGCACTTTCCATGTCGTGAAGGATGCTGTGCAGCGGTGTTTGATCGTAATGGAAGCGCCGGTCTTTCCAGGCTCCGATCATATTAAATGCTATGCTGCCTTTATGTATCCCCGCCGGATCATTGGGGTGGTAATAAACAACTTCGCCCGGTGTGAGGTAAGCGACCGAATCTGCCGTTCCTGCAACGGTGGCGGCTACACGAACTTTACCGGTGGCCACGGCTACTTCGGATAATTGCTGCCCGGCAGCCGATTTGATATTAAAAGAGGTACCCAGTACGGTAGTTGTAAAAGCAGGTGCGTGGATAATAAACGGGTGACTGGAATCTTCGCTTACTTCAAAGAAGGCTTCGCCATCGAGGTATATTTCCCGGGTTTTACCGGTAAAGGAAGATGGGTAACGCAGTGTGGTTCCGCCATTGAGCCGGATCTGTGTACCATCTGCCAGTGTAATATTACCCTGGCTGCCATTGGGCGTAACCAGCGTTTGGAGCGTTGTCTCCGGTGTGCGATCAGTATGGAGGAGACGATAGGCGCCCAGGCATACTATGAGCACAACAGCAGCGGCTGCGCTGATGCGCAGCAGTTGGCGAAGTACAGGCCGGCGTGCGGGAATTGCGGGAGCGTTTCCACCGGTTAACGGGGTCAGGATCCTTTCTTCCATACCAGCAGGTAATGCGCTATCCGGTGCAGACATGAGTTCCTGTAATGGAAACAGCTGCTCTTCCAAACCGGGGAGGAGGGCGTTGTCTTGAATATATTGCTGTAAAGCAGCCTTCTCTTCCGGGTTGGCCTCGTTGGCCAGGACTTTATGCGCGAGGTGTTTTGCTTGTTGTAAATTCACGTTGACAATACTTTATACCAACAGGTACAAAATTTTGTTCCGCTACCCGTATGCCGCAGTGTTACCAAATTATGAACAAAAGGCAGAGGACATACGGATCGTTCATTTTATCCCTTAATAAGTGGAGCGTGGCCGAAACATGTTTTTCAACGGTGCGGGGAGAAATACCCATTTCTTTGGCAATTTCCTGGTATGACAATCCCTTTTCACGGCTGAGGATAAAGGCTTTGCGGCGTTGCGGGGGAAGGGTGGAAAGGGCTTCGTAATAGGTAGCTTTTGTTTCTTTGTAACGGATAGCTTCTTCCACATGTTCATATGACAGTGGCAGCGTATCTTCCGGAAGGGTAGTGGTAGCAGTGGTCACAGCCTGTTTGAGGTGATTGTACAGCTGGTTCCGCGCGCTTACAAATAAATAGGCGGTGATATTTTTTTCCTGTTGCAGGCGATCCCTTTTACTCCACAGGCTGGCAAATACTTCCTGCAAAAGATCTTCGGCGATCTCTTCCCGTTTTACATATTTTTTAAAATAGAAGAAAATCTTCGCCCCGTGCTTACGGAACAGGTCTGTGAACATTTGCTGTTCATCACCCGCATTGGGGTACGCGATATATAAAGTAGTGGAAGGCAAAATAAATAATGCACAAAATAGCTACTCATTGTTACCGGAAGGTTAAGCTTCTTTATTCATCCTGCGGTTCCAATGTAAACAGTTGCTCCACCGTAGTGCCAAAGATGCGTGCTATTTTTAATGCCAGTAAAGTAGATGGAATAAACTTACCCAGTTCTATGGCGTTAATAGTTTGCCTGGATACTTTGGCTTTCTCCGCCAGTTCTGCCTGCGTGATATTTTGTTTGGCCCGCTGCACTTTAATTGTGTTTTTCATATCGCCTTACTTGCTGTAGCTGCCAGAGAAAAGCAACCTGATGTAGAATATCAGGATACCCAGAGTGAGTACCAGCATGATAAAGTAGCGGGGAGTAGACAGCTGGAAGGTGAGTACACCTTTGCTGTGAAGATAGGTTGTTGCCACTTCAATGATGTATCCCAATGCAAAGCTGATCATGAGCGCATTGGCACGGAGGCTTTGCGCCCTTTCATCTTCTGTTTTTTCGCGGGTGAAAAAGATCAGGAATAACCCGGTGATGAGCGGCAGTTCAGAACCGGTTTGCGCATGGTTCATCCAGAAAAAAGGGATGCCTGCGAGTACCAGTGCGATGCCGAAATATTTCGTGGCTGTGAACATAGGGAGACTTGTTTTTCTGATATAAATGTAAAGTATACTTTACATAAAGACAAATTTAATTAACGGATGGAGGAGGGGCTTCATCACCGACAGAAAAATCTTATTTTTATAGATACCTTGTAAAATGAACCTATCTACCATCGCCCAAATTCCGCTGTTTATCCTGCTCCTGGTTAGCATCAAAGCCAGGTCGCAGCACATTTCCACAATAAAAGATTCCCTTTTTTCAGCCACGTTGAAAGAAATGCGTCCGCTGAATGTAGTGCTTCCGAAAAATTACGATCCCGCTGCTCCCAATGAATACGAGGTAATATATTGCCTGGGCGATATCCCGGACTTTTTGAACGTGGAATGGAGCCTTTTGCAATGGGAAGGCTTTATTCCTAAGAACACGATCCTGGTGGGTATCCCGGACTTTGAACATCATGGCGTGAACATGCGGGAAAGGGATCTTGCTCCCACAAAAACGTCTGCGAACTCAGGAGAGGCCGGCCGGTTCCTGTTGTTTTTCCGGAATGAGCTGATGCCCTATATCGGCAAGCGGTATCACGCAAAACCAGGCGGACATACCTTGTATGGCGGTTCAATGGGCGGACTGTTTGTAATGTATACGTTTTTAACCGCTCCTGACCTGTTTACGTCCTTTGTAGCCATTGATCCGAGTTTGTGGTGGGATCATTTTTATTTACATCAACTGGCAGCGGAAAAATTTGTCCGGCGCGACACCCTGAACAACACACTTTTTATCGCAGGCCGCGAAGGCGCTGCCTATCAATTCATGGGCGTGGCGGGCATGGATTCCATTCTCAAAGCAAACGCTCCTCCCGGCCTCGATTGGAAATGTGTGCAGTATAGCAATGAAACGCATTATTCCACAAACTTCAAAGGCTTTTGGGAGGGACTGAAATTTTCCTATGGTGGTTTCTACGCCTCGGCAGGAGGTTACCCTACATCCCGGAAAATTGCCATCAAGCCGGATAATGGTATCGTATTGCGCAACAAGCCGTTTAAATTAATATGCTATAACCTGGTGGCAGATGCATATCTCCGTTATACTACTGATGGTACCACACCCGGTATTTATTCTCCCCGGATAACAGGCGAAGAAACCGCCATTACCATCAACAGGGATTCAAAAGTGACCGTTAAATCTTTAGGCAAACGAAGGGAGTACGACAAATCAGCAAATGGTTTTTTTCAGGTGGAAGAAGTGTTCCCTGCGATGCCGATGCCGGCAGGAGCCCTGCCGGGCGGACTAAGGTATAAATATTATGAAGGCAACTGGGATACCATACATGATTCCAGGAAGTTGACGCCGGTAGAAACAGGTATTGCCGGAAAAGATTTTAATCTTAATAAAGTTTCAAAAAAGAATAATTACGCATTGGTACAGGAAGGATATATTAAAATCAGTGAGCCGGGGTATTATATTTTTGAGATGGGAACCGGTAATGACCATACCAGGTTGTATTTAAATAACCGGCTGATTCTTGGCGGGCATTTCAAAACAGGAGAAGGCGAGAGCTTTATGGTACCCCTGGAGAAAGGGTTTTATCCATTGCGGATTAATTATTTTCATAAAAAGAATGAAGTAGATCTTCAGCCCATTTATATTAAAACAGAAGGACAGGAAGATGTCCCCCTTCCCACAGATATGCTTTTCAGCAGGAAGTAAATATTACCAGGCAAGATAGAAAGAAATATTACCTACTTCGTGATGTGATATTCCATTGATCACCGGCGACATGGTTTTCTGGGTGAGAGAGAAGCCCGCCTTTCCAAATACGGCTACCAGTCCGCAGTCTATCCCGGCTAACAGTTTATTATTCGCATAGGTGGGGCGGTTACCCGGAAGCGGCGGCTGGCCCGGGCTTTCTACGGGCGCTACGCCTTTCACGAGCGCGTTGGTGAACATCAGCTCCACACCGGGCCGGATGATAGCATAGAGCTGCCAGTGCTTGGTGTTGGCGTATTGGGTGATATACCCGTTATAGTAAGGAAGCATTTTACCGATCCTGATCAGGGAGTAGGCAGCGAAACCATTCAGCATGGTACCGGCGTATAGCTGACCGCCTGCTGTTACCTCGGCTATTTTTTTATAGGCAGCTACCTGTTTCTCCGCCGTGAGATTGAGATTCAGGAGCACTTTGTTCCCGATCTGGTTACGCCATCCCCGTGGCCTGGTAAAGCCGAGAATGCGATGGGCGATGGTTTGGGTTTCTTTTGCCAATGCCCAGGGACCCATTACACCGGCAAACCATTCCGTTTGCAGGTTGAATTTGCGGACCGGGTTAGTGGAGTGGATAGTATGCGTAATAAACAATCCGCCGGCATAGGCAAAGTCGCCCGGCACCGGCACCACCTTCCGGAGGTCTCTGGGCGTAAACATCACCTGCATAAATCCCCAGCCATATGTATTGATGCTTTCTTTGCCAGCTTTGGGCATCCACCGGTCGGGAAAGGAGCGTGGAGGCTGCGGCCTGGTATAAAACAAATCGAACCGCGTACCATTGGTATATGCCTGGTCCGTTCCATTACCATTGAGGTTAATGAAGTCATTGTCTTCGTAAAAGCGGAACAACCGCGTATTTTCAGTGGAAGCCTGTGCTCTCAGATCATTCCAGGGTGTGCCTATTATGCCGCAGTAAATTAATACTGTTAGAATCGTCTTTTTCATCTAGCGCCTGACATCTTTGCGAAAATCGTACAATGAAGATAAATAAAGATGGTCGATCTGCCGGCATAATTAAATGATCATTTGACTATTCTGCTTTTAAGCTTTTCACCGGATTGGCAAGCGCTGCTTTTACCGATTGGAAACTAACCGTTACCAGTGCAACGAACATGGCAATGATGCCGGCCAGCACAAATATCCACCAGGAAATAGGAGCGCTGTAGGCAAAGCCCTGCAGCCACTTGTGCATGGCATACCAGGCAATGGGAGCGGCCAGCACGGCGGCAATGAAAACATACCGGAGGAAGTCCCTGCTCAGCAGTGCTGCAATATTCGCCACACTGGCGCCCAGCACCTTGCGGATACCGATTTCTTTGGTGCGCTGGCGGGCAGTGAAGGCGGCGAGGCCAAATAAACCAAGACAGGAAATAACGATGGCAATGGTCATACCGGTGTTCATCAGTTGTTCCATCTGCCGTTCCCGTTCGTAAAATTTGCGGATGGTATCGTCAAAGAAATGGTAATCGAATTTCTCGTTGGGATATACCGAGGCATATGCTTTTTGTATATCAGCAATGGTGTGTTGCAGTTGTGCGCCGGTATAACCGGCCAGCGACAACTTCACATTTACAAACCGGCAGATATCCAGGGAAGAAGTGACGAAAACAGGCTTGATCTGGTCACGGAGTGCAACGGTATGAAAATCGGCCAGTACGCCAACAACGGGTATGATTTTCGGGGATGGCCCGTCCCTCATGCCAGGCTCTACAAATTTGCCAACCGCATCTGCCGGGTTTTTAAATCCTAATGCTTTGGCGCAGGTTTCATTGATCAGCACTTCCTTCATGGTATCTGAAGGCTGCAGGTTCCTGCCGGCTACCAGCTTCAGCTGGTAAAGGGGCAAGTAGTTTTCATCGCCGAATTCCAGGTGACAATTTGCCTGCAACTCGGTTTTGCCCGTGTATTTAAGATCGGTGCCCCAATGGCCTTTGTCGGCAGGAGGGCCCTGGCTTAAGCTCACCATTTCCACCTGCGGCAGTAACCGGATCTTCTCCGCCAATACCCGTGGAAGGGTTTTGGCATATGCGCGGTTGGTGTTAAAGGTGATGATCGCATCTTTCGTAAATCCAAGATCCTTGTTCAGCATATACCTGATCTGGTTATTCACCACCAGTGAACCAATAATAAATACCAGGGAGATGGTAAACTGGAAAACTACCAGGCCTATACGAAGATATCCCCGTTGGTTTCCCTTTACCCCGGTGCTTCCTTTGAGACTTTGCACCGGCTTGAACGACGACAATATTTTTGCGGGATAGAACCCGGATAGCAGCGTGGTGAACAGGGTAATCAGCAACAGGAACACAACGGTAGGCCAGCTGAATAAATACAGCGATACACCATCAGGCATAAACGAACTGAAAATATCCAGTAAAGGTTTTACTGCTAAAAGCGACAACAGTACAGCAGCTACCGTAAGGAGGAATGTTTCCGTAAGGAAATAGACTACCAGGCTTCGTTTGTTGCTGCCCAGTACTTTCCTGATCCCTATTTCCTTTGACCGCTCCACTGATTGGGCGGTAGACAGATTGATGAAGTTGATGGCGGCAATGATCAGTATAAATAATGCAATGGCCATGAGTCCGTACATCGTAGGCAAATGTGCCTTGTGCCCGAATTCATCCGTATAGTCGCCGTTGAAATGGATATCTGCCAACGGCTGCAGCCGGAAGGCTTTGCTTTCCCCTGTTTCGGCTAATACCCGTTCGCTGGCGAAGGCGGCCAGCTGCCTGTTCAGCAGTGCTGTATCAGCGCCGGGGGTTAGTTTTACATAAGCCTGTGTGCCACCGAACATGCCCCATTGACCAAACCCAAATTCATTTTCGAACGGACTGTTCTTTACCGAAGCAAAGGAAATAAAATCGTTGAAGAGGAAATCACTGTTCCGTGGCAGGTCTTTCACAATACCCGCTACTGTTAAAGGGATAGAATCGTTGTAGTGAACGGTTTTTCCCATGTATTTTTCAACAGGCAGCTCGCCGAAGTATTTAGCTGCTTTGCTGGCGGTTAATACTACCTTAAAGGGTTCCTGTAAAGCGGTGGCAGGATTGCCGGCCAGCCAGGTATATTGAAATATGCTGAAGTATTCAGGAGAAGCAATCAACACATCGGGCTTGCCGCCGTTTTCAAATTTCTTCACCACGCCGTTGCTTCCATAAACAGCTACCTTGGGGTAAATGGGATGAATAGCCGCGAGCGTTTCAACGCCTGTAAATTTGTTGGTTAAAGCCTCCGGGGCTGAATCCGGCACACGCGACATTTTACGGGCGCCGCGTTCAGGGGAATTGAGCTGCGATACAATCCGGTAAATATTTTCTTTGCCGGGGTGAAAGTTTTCATAACTCAGTTCAAATTTAACACTGAGAAATATCACCAGGCAGGCGCTGATGCCAAGCCCAAGGCCAATTACGTTGATGGCAGCATATACCTTGTTGCGGAGCATGTTTCTCCAGGCTATTTTTATGTAACTTTTAAACATAACAGGAAGTGTGAGATTGACAGTCAAAGCGTGAAAAATATGCCAATCATCAGGAGTATTGATATTGATAACGTTATGATCCTTGTTATCATGTAAAATGTCCGCTTGCGTAACCGGCGTGTCCGGAAACGAACATCGATGAGGAAGGAAACATTTTAAGCAGTTGAACGTTAATGATTATCATGACAACCGTAGCACTCAGGAGTTCCGAAGGCAGATGGGTAATGGTAACCACCATTCTCGCTTCTGCCATGGCTTTTATAGATGGTACTGCATTGAATGTAGTGTTGCCTGCGCTGCAACACAATCTGAATGCCTCCGCGGCAGAGCTGTTCTGGGTATTAAACGCCTATATGCTCATGCTGGCTTCTCTCATATTGATAGGCGGCACGTTGGGCGACAGGCTTGGCCGCAAAAAAGTTTTCATGGCAGGCATCTTTATTTTTATCCTGGGCTCTGCCGCGTGCGGGTTTGCCGGTACTGCCACGCTGCTTATCATTTTCCGGATGATACAGGGTATTGGCGGTGCATTGATGATTCCCGGAAGCCTGTCCCTGATCACTTCTTCCATTAATGAAAATGAAAGGGGGAAAGCTATTGGAACGTGGTCGTCCGTCACCACACTGGTGACTATGGGCGGACCTATACTCGGTGGCGCCCTGGCAGATGCAGGGTTGTGGCGGTATATCTTTTTCATCAATGTGCCTATTGGCGTGGCGGCCCTGGTATTCCTGGCATTGAAGGTAAGCGAGAGCAGGGAAACGGAAGGGGATCAGCGGCTCGATTATCCCGGCGCGGTGCTTACGGCGGCAGGACTGGCACTGCTCACTTTTGGGTTCCTGCGGATGCCGGTGCTGGGTTTTCGTCACCCGGAAGTATATGGCACTATTGCAGGTGGCGTCATATTGCTGATTGTTTTTATTGTGGTGGAAAACAAAAGCCCTCATCCTATGCTACCGGTTCACCTGTTTAAGAATTTAACCTTTACCGGTACCAACCTGCTTACGTTCTTTTTGTATGCGGGTCTTGGTGCGGGTATGTTGTTCCTCTCGCTGAACATGGTGCAGGTGCAGGGGTACAGCCAACTCCAGTCGGGGCTCACCTTTTTGCCCTTTACTGTATTAATGATCATCATTGCACGTTTCGCGGGGAGCCTGGCCGATAAATACGGTCCCCGTTTATTCCTGATGGCTGGTCCATGTATTGCCGGCGGCGGTTTACTCTTGTTGTCTTTTGTAAAACAAACACAGGGCGCGGCGGATTACTGGACTACTTTTTTCCCGGGCATTGTGGGGTTGGGTCTTGGCATGTCTATCACGGTGGCGCCGTTAACCGCTGCGGTGATGGGGTCGGTGAGCGATCATTTATCCGGCACTGCCTCTGGTGTAAACAATGCCGTTACCCGTATTGCCGGTGTTTTTGCCAATGCTATTTTTGGTGCGCTGGCAGTATTGTTTTTTTCGGGAGCGGTGCAGCGGGAAATCCATGCGTTGCCACTAAGTGGTGCGCAGCAGGAGGCGGTGATCGCGCAAACGGTGAACCTGGGCAATGCGGCCCTGCCTGCGGATATTGACGCCGCGCATCAGCAGGCCATCCGTAAAGTTTATAAAGATGGGTTTATTGCCGCTTATGGAACTATTATGCGGTTATCGGCAGGGCTGGGCTTTATGGGCGGATTGATGGGCTTTCTTTTTATCCGTAAACGGCCGGCGGCGGCGTCTCCCGCAAAGCAATAGAAATACCGGTTTACAGGTATTGTTTCCGGTGGCCACTTTTCTATATTTGTATAATAACCACTCCTGATGCAAAAATTCCCTTTCCTGACCCTGAAGCAATCGTTATTCCTACTGCGTATATCTGTGGCTGTTATATTCCTGGCACATGCAATTGTGAGGATCTGTAATGGTACCATTCCCCGTTTTGGTGAGTTCATGGAAAGTAAGGGGCTGCCTGTTGGCGTAGCGTGGGTATGGGCTATTACTGCCTATGAAATTGCGGGCGGATTGTTGTTGCTGCTGGGCAGGTATACACGATTGCTCGCAGCAGGTTTTATCGTGTTGCTATTGGTGGGGGTTGTATTAATACATGCTTCCCTGGGATGGTTTGTAGGGGAGCACGGCACGGGTGGATGCGAATATAGTTTTATACTTATTGTAGCTTTGCTGGTAATTGCCGCAGAGAAGCGGCCGGAGGGGGATGTTTAATCTCATCCAAAAACAATCCGGTGCACCGACCAACGCCAGGTTTCCAATATCGCTTCATTATCCAGTTTACACAGGTCTTTCAGGATCGTAACAGATTCTATCCCGAAAAATATACTCAACGCATTTACCATGTGCCTGAAGGCTGTGGAATCCATTGTTTTCCGCAATGGTTTGAGCGCTTCTTCTATCAGTACAATACGCCGGCCGGCCCTGGAATAACCACTTTTGGGATGAATGGATTCTGATATCACAGAGCTGAGGAATAACCTGAATTCTGTTTCATTTTTTGTAAAGAGTTCGAAGTGGTAATCGATCAGTTTATTCACCCGCGCTTCCAGATCTTTTTCAGGGATGTTGGCAAAGAGGTCGTCGCTTGTTTGGGCTTTCAACTGTAGGGAGGCTTCTCTTCTTAATACTTCTGTTCCGGTGAAATAGCGGTAGGCCGTAGCTTTGGAGATACCGGCTTCTTTGGCTACCAGTTCCACGCTGATGTCTTTCCCTTGTAACAGGAGGGTGTTGGCCACTGCTATCAGGGCCTCCCGTGTTTTCAATTTCTGCGCAATCCTGCCTCCGTCCAATGATAATTTGCCCATGCGTGGTTTTAAAATTTGATTTTAGATATAAAGGTACTACTTTCGTGAGACTAAAGTCTCATTAATTATGAAGCAGCACCTAAAGGTAAGGGGAATCAATATAGCATACGATGATTACGGCAGTGGGGAAACGATCGTGTTTATCCACGGGCAGCCATTTAACCGCAGCATGTGGGATCAGCAGATCGGCGTATTCAAAACCGGCTATCGCCTGATTATGCCTGATCTCAGGGGATATGGGGAGAGTGATATGCCTTCCGGGATGACGTTGCTGGATGAACTGGCGCTGGATATCATTCATTTGCTGGAGGCGCTGCAAATAAGGAAGGCCACGTTTGTAGGGCTGTCGATGGGTGGACAGGTGCTTTTTGAATTGTACCGGTTAGCGCCGCATTTGTGCCATGCCCTGGTGCTGGCAGATACAGATGCAAAGGCCGAGAGTGCGCAAAGTTACCAGGCGCGGTTGCGGTTATCACAGGATCTGTTGGCGAAAGGAATGCAGTTTTATACAGATCAGCACCTGCATCAATTCCTCGGTAAAGCAACGATGGCAGGAAAGCCGGCTGTGGTAGCACATTTGCGCGATATGATGGTGAACACAAACCCGTTGGGCGCCTCCCTGGTGCAGCGGGGCAGGGCAGAGCGAAGGGACCATACCGTGATGTTGCCAGATATCCATTGCCCGGTATTAATTGTAGTGGGAGAAGAAGATGGGTTTACTCCCGTGGAGGTGGCGAAAGGAATGCAGGCGCGTATCAAAAATGCGCAACTCGTTGTAATAAAGGACGCTTCGCATATGCCCAATATGGAACAACCAGAGATTTTCAATCATCACCTGGAATTATTTTTACAGGGTATTCAATAGATCCGTTGTTCTTCTCACAAAAAGAAAAAAGTTTTTAATTTATTTTATTATCTTTAGGTGGAAGCTATCCAACTCTACGGATGCTTCGCTGCGGTTATACCGTTTCCCGCCTTTATTCATTCCATGAAATTTATTGAATCACAAACCAGTTCATTAACATCTGATTGCTATGAAAAAAAAGGGATTTTTAATCGACATGGATGGCGTAATCTACAAAGGCAGCGAACCTATTCCCGGTGCAGTAGAATTTATTAACGGTCTCAGAGATAAAGGCCTTCCTTTCCTGTTCCTCACCAACAATAGCCAAAGAACCAGCAGGGATGTATGTTACAAGCTGAATAAGATGGGCTTTAAGGTAAATGACACAGATATTTTTACCTGTGCCATGGCTACCGCAAGATACCTGGCTTCCAAAAAGGAAAACGGTACTGCGTATGTAATCGGTGAAGGCGGGTTACTGACGGAACTTTACAATGCCGGTTATTCTATTGTAGATGATCAGCCTGATTATGTGATTATAGGAGAAGGCAGAACGATCATGCTGGAATCCGTTGATAAAGCGATCAACATGATCATGAAAGGCGCCAAATTAATCGCCACTAATCTTGATCCTAACTGCCCCATGGGCGATGGTAAATACCGCGCAGGTTGCGGCGCACTGGTAGCTATGCTGGAATTTGCCAGCGGCATCAAAGCCTTTAGTGTGGGGAAACCCAGCCCCGTGATGATGCGCATGGCGCGCAAAGCATTGCAGCTCACTACAGATGAAACGGTGATGATAGGTGATACTATGGGAACAGATATCCTGGGTGCGGGCTCTATGGGCTTTACTACCGTACTTACCTTATCAGGCGTAACACATGAAGACGACCTCGTGAATTTTGGTTATTCGCCTGATTTTATTATTAAATCCGTAAATGATTTGCTGAATGAAGAGTTGTTTATGAAAGTAATGGGAGAACCGGCGTTCGCGGAAGCGGAGTACTAAATAATTACAGGGGCGCTTGAATGGCGCCCCTGCTTTTTTATATCCTTCTTATTCTGCAGCATGATACTGCTTCAGCCAGGTGATCAGCGCTTCCGGATGATCCGTTTGCACGCCCTGTATTCCTTTGCCCATAGCTGCCTGCCAGCTGGCAGGGCCTTCATCGGGCGACTGTACATCCAGCCACACCGCGGTGTTGTATTTGCCGGTAACCGCCAGCATCGCAGGGTCGGTGATATTATCCAGTACGGCTATACGAATTTTTTTCAGGAAGGCTTCCAGCTGTTCCGGTGTTTTTATTTCTTCAGGTAAACTGGCCATCAGCGGTACTTCCGGCGCAGTTTCCCTCCACGCTTTGTATTGTTTTTTTTCATTGAGATATACTACCACCTGTTTTTCCATGCCGGCGGCTTGCAGTTGTCTCCAGGTTTCGGGAACATCGGCGGCTTTAAAGTCGAGGTAGATGTTCAGCTTGCCCTTACATGCCTGTAATGCTTCTGCGAAAGTAGGCACCCGGTATACTTTTCCATCGGCACTGCGTACCTGCAGTTTTTGGATCTCCGCCAGCGTAAGGTCCGTTACATTGCCGGTGCCATTCGTCATTTTATCCACGGTAGCGTTGTGCAGGAGGATCAACTGCCCGTCTTTGGTGGTGCGGAGATCCAGCTCGGCGTAGTCGGCCCCGCAGCGGATCGTTTCTTCGATGGCTGCCACGGTATTTTCCGGCACGCTCACATGGTTGCCACGATGCGCTACCACCACAAATTTATTTCGTGTAGCCGGCAGCGTTTGACCAAAGGAGTTAATGGCGAGGCAGCAGGCAGCTGCCAGTAATATCATTGATTTCATCAAAGAATGGCTTTAGTATCGGTAACGAATACACGTGTACTAACGGTGTAGGTACCGCCGGTGGCATTCTGGTATTTCAGGTCTACGTAAAAGGCGCGGTAGCCATTTGGCGGCAGGGTGGTGGTTACTTTTACTTTCGACTGATGCGCCATCCCCAGGCTCTTGGATTCCCATTTGTCGTTGCGGAAATCCAGGTCTGAAGAGTTGGCCGACCACAGGATTACATCCAGTAAACGGTCGGAGGTAGCCTTGGCGGTAAGCTGTACTTTACCGCTGTGCGTGCGGGTAGTCCAGCTGCAATCGGGGTACGGCTGTTTGCTCAGCGTCATTCCGAAGAAGGCGCTGAGTCCCTGGAAGGCCTGCTGTTTATCACCCAGGTTATGACCGGCATTTGGTACATAGTTAATAAGATTTTTACCGGGGATACTGTCTATGTAATTTTTGATATTATCTACTACCCAGTATTCATCATTGGTACCCATGAATATCATTTTGGGAATAGACAGGCTGCTGCGGTAGGAGTAGGGGTCAATCATGGTGTTGATGGCCATGCCTTCGGTGGTATGCGCCGTTTGGGGGATGCCCAGTTTCACGTAGTCTTCTATCTGCACACTATATTCTTTCCAGGTTTTGATCTGGTAATCCAGGCTCACCGGCATATTCAGCACATCAATCACCATTGGTGCAATAGCTACCACACGTTTGTCGTTGGCGCCGGTAAGCCAGGTAGTCCAGCCGCGTTTGGACGCCCCGGATACTACAAAGCCATTCACTTTGCGGTTCAGTTGTTTATCTGCAAATTCCTGGATTACATCCATGGCCCTTACCGCGCTTTTTACCATCGGGAACAGCAGTGGCCAGTTGTAGTCGCCATCTTTTTTAAACTGGTGAAGGGTATATGAGATCAGCGCATCTTCTGTTAGTTTACCGAAGAGCGGCTGATTGGGAGTTTGCCGTAATACGGCTGTTACCGCGTGATTTACGGCGGCTACTTTTCCCATTTGCTGGTACAGTTCATCCGTAGGGCCGTTCCAGTTAGGTAAGCCATCTTTTACGGAGCCGCCGGTGATAAACAGCAATGCACCGTCGTATTTAATTTCGTCGGGCACAAAAATAGTGAGCTGGTGCGTCCAGGTGTATTCCCGCCATTTCTGCGAAGTAAGGAGTACGTTATAGCCTTTGCCGTTAGTAACGTTGAAAGAATCCTTCAGTTCCCATTTGAACGAAGTATCTCCGTTGTCCAGGTAGCTTTTCAGCGCGTTGGCAGGTGTTACGGTTTGTTGTGCAAAAGTATTCGCCTGGCTTAACAGGAGTACAAATGCAGTGGCGGCATTTAAAAAGAGTTGCTTCATATCCAGATAGAATTGTTTTTTATGGGTTGATGAAATATAAGAAATTACCAGGGTTTTCCGGTACCCTGGATGATCCAGGGTTTCGACCACGGACTGTTTTTGGTGCCATTGGCGCCAAAGGACGAGTAAGTGGTTACTTCCAGCCGGCCGGCAGCTGCTTCCATATTTGCTTTATTCAGGTTGCGTTCTTCCAGCATATAGTACAGTCGTACCGGCACTACGGGGCCTTTTGCATAAGGGCCGGCCTGCAATACCGGGTAGCCTGTTCTTTTATAATCCGCCCAGGCTTCGGTGGCGGCGGTCCAGCTGGCGATCCATTTCTGTATGATGATCTGTTCCTGCGTATGATTGAATTTTACGGAAGGCTGCGCGAGATAAGCGGCAGTGCTGCCGGCTACTCCCCAAACATTGAGCGATGCCTGAACGCCGGCGTTGTAATGCGCTTCCGCGTCACCGGCCGCCCATCCTTTTATGGCAGCAGCTTCTGCCAGAATAAAATGAACTTCTGATGCAGAGATAATCCTTGCCTTTAACAGTGGTCCTTTCGGTTGTTTGTATATGTCGTTGAGCCAGGAAACATGCGGGTTCCTGGATGCCTGGCTGGCATCAGGACTAAGGTTATATACTGCCGGGCCGGAAATGGCCGGGGGAAGCCCCACGTAATTTTCGTCCTGGTTAATATCATTCGCAGTAAGTCCTTTGGAGGCCAGCACGTCGGGTGAAATGTATCTTACCTTCCGCGGTTCTCCTGCTATCACGGTGTCGGTGGCTTTATAAACGTTGCCGGTGCCGGCTGGTTTGGTATCATCTACCAATAAAAAACACTGCACTTTATTGGCCCATACGCCCAACCTGGGGTCGTGCCTGGATTGCAGGGCATTCACAAATGTGCTGCACATCTTCAGCCTGCGGTAGTTGCTGCTGTCGGTGTCGTAGGCTACATTCATAGGCCAGGAATCCGCATTGCTGTTGCCGGGGAACGACATGGTCGCATCTTCTGCGCCATCAATGCTGAGGATAAGAGGATATTGCGCGGGATCGGCTACCATTTTTTCAATACCGGCTTTTGCGATGGCCGGCAGCTTCTCAGACAGCCGCATATAATACCGTAATGCGAGGGAATTGGCCATTTTACGCCATTTCGCCGGGTCGCCCTGGTAATACACATCCACGGCATCAATAGGGTTGGAATAGGCGCTTTTAGGCTTTGAAAGCAGGGTGTTTGCTTTTTCAAGATCAGCGAGTATCCCGGTGTAAATAGTTTGCTGCGGATCGAATACCGGGAGCGTGGTTTCGGGTGTGCCCTTTTCTCCCTGCAGGGCATAGGTGTAAGGCGCATCGCCCCATAGGTCCGTGATCAGGCCGAAGAGCAGCGACTTCATCACCAGTGCAACGCCCTGGTGCAGTTCACTGTTCAGTTCCACGCCGCGGTTATACACCAGCTGGTTGTTCCGCAGCATATCGTAGTATCCTGTCCAGCTGTTGGACCCGGACCAGTCGTATTCGTTGTGGGTGGTAGTCCAGCCATCTTTTTGCGTGTGCTGCATCACCCCGGCCATATCCTGGTAGCCCAGGAATACCAGCTGAAACCCTGTGGTGGTGAGCACGGTAGACAACACCAGGTTGGGATTAATGGTAGCCGGATTGGCGCCGTTGGGATTTTCGTTCATGCTGATCAGGTCCTTTTTACAGGATGTAACAGATAAACAAAGGAACCCGATGCTGAGTATAATAGATTTACGCACTGTTTTCATATATCAGAATTAAAGGAACACTTAAAAGGTGACGTTCAGTTTTGCGCCCACCGGGATAGCCCAGGGAGTAACATTGTATCTTTCAATACCTTGCTTGAACTGCATGCCCGAGCCCTGTACAGCGGTAGAAGGCTGATAGGCATTTTCAGGATCAATGCCGATTTTGGCGGCAGTCCACAGGATAATATTCCGGCTGTATACAGAGAAGCTGGCGCGTTGCAATTTCGCGGTACTGATCAGTCGCTGCGGCAGCGCATAAGTCAGCGACACTTCTCTCAGCTTCAGGTAAGACGCAGGGAATAAAAACGCCCTTGTAAACGACCAGGCGGTACTGCCGGCATAAGGAAGCGTGAGGGTGCCATCGTTACCAAGGTTTTCCAGGTAGCCGGTAGGGTTACCGTTGCTGTCGTATCCTTTTGCCCTTACGCCCGGAATAAATACGCCGCCATAAGGCAGCACATACGGACCATACGTAAAAGGAAAACTATTGTATTCCGGCGTAGGACCGCCTACCAGCGGGAAGTTATTGCCGGTGGGGATTACCAGCTGATCCTGGTGGCTCACCAGGTAATCGCGCAGTTCCTGGCCTTTCATCGTGCCGGGGTCCGTGAGCTTGTCGAGGAACAACTGGGAGTTACCATGTTCTTCTCCGTAACGGTAAGTTTGCGATACAAAGTCACCGCCATTCCGCCAGTCGAACGTCATGTTCAGTGTAAAACTTTTATAGGAGATGGACGTCTGAAAACCCATGATAAAATCCGGGTTAAAATTGCCGATCTTATTTTTTGTATTGATGGCATCTATACTTTGCCATTTACCGGTGTTATCTAATATAGGGTAGCCGTAGTATGGGGACGATTTGTCTGTAACTGTTACCAGCTGCGCATCGTAGATGTCGCCGATATCTTCTCCCACATAGGTCCAGGCGCCGCCTTTTCCTTCTTCCCAAAGAGTATAGTAAGGCATATCATCCGGCAGGGAAATGATGCGGGTTCTGTTGCGGGTGAAGTTAAAGTCTACGTCCCATCTCCAGTTCCTGGTTTGTACCGGTGTGCCGCCGAGCGTTAATTCAATGCCCCTGCTCCTGAGCAAACCCGCGTTAATACTACGGGAAGAGTAGCCCGAAGAAGGAGGTGTTTTAGGACTGAAGATCTGGTTTTTGTTTTCAACGATATAATAGGTGCCTGAAAAATGCAGGCGGTTCTGAAACAGGTTGATATCAACACCGCCTTCATACGACGTGGCGATTTCCGGCTTCAGGAAAGGATTCAGCAGGGTGCCGAACGTGGTGAGCTGCGGAATATTCCCCCAGGCGCCTACACTGCCCAAAGTAGCTACCAGCTGGTAAGGAGAAGCGTCGTTACCTACCTGCGCTGCGCCGCCTCTTAATTTGATCATATTGATATTGGCGGAGGTGATGTGCGCCATTTCATTCAGCAGCACACTCAGTGAGGCCGACGGATAAAAGTAGGAAGCGGCATCGGGGAGAGTGCTGGACCAATCGGTACGGCCGGTCACATCCACGTACGCCATTCCTTTGTATCCTATGTTCAGCATACCATAAAGACTGTTCACGCCTTTTTCAAAGGTGCTGCTGTAGAAGTTGAGGTTGGCAGGAGAAATATTCTGGATGGTATATACCCCCGGCGTATTAAGACCGGTACCGTCTTTCGTAGAGGTGGTAACGTTGCTGCCTGTCTGGTAGCGCATATTACCACCGGCAGAAACGGAAACATCGAAATGATGAATGGCTTTTTTATAGGTAAGCAATACATCCATGTTCCGCTCGTAGTTATCGAGGTTGATGATGCCATAGGCGCCACCGGGATTATTCAGGTAGCTGTTGGAAATTTTGGTTTCTCTTTTTTCACCGTAGGTATCCAGTGCATACCGCGCCATAAAAGTAAGGGACGGTAGTATTTTCCAGTCGGCCCGGATATTACCAAACAACCGGTCCCTCACAAATCCGTTCTTTACTTCATACGCGAGGAAGTAAGGATTATTGAACACGCCGTTATATTGGGTGCGTTGTTGTAATCCTTCCTGTCCGGGCATCCAGTAGTCTGCCAGGTCGCGTATATCAATGTGCGGGGAAACGCTGTATACGGCCTGCAGCGGGTTGGCGCCACGGTCGCCGGCCGCGCGGTTGTTGGAATTGTTGCGGCTGAAATCAATGTTGGTACTTAAGCTCAGCTTTGAGTTCACCTGCAGGCCGGAGTTCAGGCTCAGCGTATTTTTATAGAGATCGGTATTAGGGATAATCCCTTTGTTCGACATGTTTGCATAGGAAATGCGATAGGAGATCTTATCGTTGTTGTTGGCAACAGAAGCGCCGGCAATGGTAGTGATGCCGGTGTTGACGAAATTCTTCACGTTGTCTTTGTGCGATACCAGCGGCATGGGAATTTTTTTGCCGTTTGCATCGAGGGGGCTGTTCCACTGCACTTCTTCATAACCCATATCCAGTTCGGCGCCGAAGGTGCCATCTACATTTTCCTGGATGATGGTGCCGAAGGGATTGGTAAGCAGGTTGCCGCTGCGGGAAAAAGGAATGCCTGCCAATTGACCGGAGCCGAATTTCGTTTGCCAGTTCAGGTATTTATAGGGAATATCGAATACGGAGTTTACATATGCATCAACGGTTACCTTATTAACTTTTCTGCCTGTTTTGGTAGTGATGAGCACTACGCCATTGGCCGCGCGGGAGCCATACAATGCGGCGGCGCTGGGGCCTTTCAGGATGGTAACGCTTTCAATATTATCGGGGTTGATATCGGAAATGGCATTGCCATAATCCACCATGTTATCTTTACCGATCTGGCTGATGTTGTTCACCGTGTTGGCTACGGGTACGCCGTCTACTACAAACAGCGGCTGGTTATCACTGCTGAGAGAAGTAGCGCCGCGTATGATCATGCTTACAGACGACCCGGTGGTACCGGTGGAGTTGATGGTAACGCCGGCCACTTTCCCCGACATGGAGTTGAGCAGGTTTTCCTGTGTTACGCGGCTAAATTCCCTGCCGCCCAGTTCTTCCACAGAATACCCCAGTGCTTTCTTTTCTCTTTTAATGCCCAGTGCCGTTACCAGTACCTGGCTTAACTCTTCTACTTTTTTTTTCAGGACCACCGATAAAGATAATTTGCTGGAATCGTTAATCATATATCCGCGCAGCGTATCGGTGGTATAACCCATTTGTGATAATACGAAATGATAGGGGCCGCCAGCAGGCAGTTTAGCAAATGTAAAGATGCCTTTCTCATTGGTGACGGTGGTGGCTAATACTTTATGGTCTGCGTTCTCCATTTTCACCATTACACCGGGCAGGCTTTCATTGCTTTCATTTTTGATCAGGCCGATAGCGGCAGGGCGCGGGTTTTGCGCCAGTGCGTTTCCGGCCATCAGTTGCCAGAGCAACAGCAACAGCCAGATGATGGTGGTGAGGCGTGATTGTTTGATTTTTACACACATAATATTGTTCGTTTTAGGCAAAAGGAAGTCCGTGCAGCCTCATAGAGGTTGCCTGTGTTGTAAGTATGGGAAATTAGTTTCCGGGATTATTGTACTATGTAGATAACATCATCTTTCTGATTAATAGTAAGATTATTTAACGTACCAATAGTTGTCAGGAATTCTTTTAGTGTTTCTTTGCTACTGTCGAATGTTCCGGTGAAATTCATGCCTGTAAGGCTGCTGGCTGTATATTGGATGCTGACGTGGTATTTTTCAGACATCTGCCTGAAAACGCCGGTCAGCGGTTCATTGTTGAAAGTAATAATTTCGTTTATGCGTGAAGGTGTTTTATCTTTTTTGATAACGTCATTCACCGTTACCAGCATTTTCTGGCGGTCGTAGCGCAGTGCCTGGCCAGGACGCAGGTAAACGCCTGCTGCATGATCCGGTTTCACTACTACCTTGCCGCTGATCAGTTGTACCTGTGTGATCGCTTTCCGGTCCCACGCTGTTATTTTGAATACCGTACCCAATGCGGTGGTGCCAAGCTGGCCTGCATATACGGTGAATGGCTGCTCTTTGTTACCGGTTACACGGAACAGGGCCTGTCCTTTTAAATAAACATCCCTGCGGTTGCCGGTGAACGGCTCCTGGTATTTCACTTCGCTTTCCGGGGCCAGTTCAATGATGCTGCCGTCGCTCAGCTGCAGCGGCATTGTTTTACCGGTATTGTTCATTACGGTACGTAATGTTGCTGCAGGGGCGGTATTTGTTTGCACGGGTTTTACCGCCATTGTTTTATTGATGGGCAACGGGCGTAATATCGTCCATAGCAGTCCGCCGGAAATAATCAGCACAACGGCTGCTGCCGCTGCATACCAGCGCCTGTTTACCTGCTTCTTCTGAAAAGTATGCCCTTCGATCACTGTCATCATTTTACCGGAAACCGCCTCCGGCAATAGCTCTCCTGGCTGGAAGGAATGCCAGCTTTCTTCCGTTAAGTAAGGTTGTAAAGCCTCCGGATGCTGTGCAATGTATTCTTTTACCCATTGCTTCTCGGCTTCATTGCATTCATCCCGGAGAAACTTTTCAATAAGTGTTACTGAATGCTTCATAGTATGTATTCGTTTGAAAACGGTAAATCCCTCACTGCGTCACATTTAGTTAACAGATCAGCAATAGAAGCAGTAGCAGCAGGGAATTTTTTAACTGGCGGATCGCCCGTACAATATGGTTTTCAACTGTTTTAGGGGAGATGGATAACTGCCTGGCAATTTCTTTATGCGGGAGACCTTCAAAGCGGCTGAGTTTAAAAACATTTTTCCGGATGGGGGATAGTTGTTCTATACTGTTATACACGCGCTTCAGTTCTTCTTTTACGGAGATATCTGTTTCCACATGCCAGTTGGTGTTATCCCTTACCAATGTTTGCGTATGGCGGTCACGCACCTGTTGTTTGCGCAGGAGGTCGGTCATTACGCTTTTGCCTATACGAAAAATCTGTGTGGAGATATTGAAGCTGGTAGACAATCGCTCCCGCTTTTCCCAGAGGAGTATGAAAGTAAGTTGCACAGTTTCTTCCGCTATGTAAACGGAGTGTGTACATTTCAGAACGTAGAAGTAAAGTTTTGTGTGGTACTGTTGGTATACCATCTTAAAACTTCCGATATTCCCATTGATAATATCCTGTACAATACTTTCCATAATTGCCAGCAAATATCTGATCAGTCTAAACAAGATACAAGGAATTACCGATTATATTATTGTTATTTTCAACAATAGCATGCGATATCTCCGCGGTTCGTTTATTTCTTTAATTTTAATATTAAGGGTATAGTCGCCACACCGGGGATCGTTACCGTGAGGGAAAGATCCAGGTTGGTACTGCTGATATTTTCAATCCAGTGCGGATCGTTTTCTCCTTTGGCAGAAATGAGTTTTAACACCGAATCATGTACGTCCAGGTCCCAGGTGCCGCTGTTGCCGGCAACAGGCAGGATCAGCGTGGTACAGCCATTAATGGCAAAGGAGCCGTCGCCGTTAAACTGGTAGGTGTTATTCACGGTGCAGGTGAACAGGGCGCCGCCGGGTCCGAGCAGGGGCGCCAATGCAATGATGCTGGTGCCAGCGGGAATGTTCTGTTTATTCAATTTAACGGCTACTGCCAGCACGATGTCCTGTTGTTTCCAGGTACCCGTCACCAGTTCATACTTAGGCGATTTTTGGGGTGTTGCAGGCTTGTCTTTTTTACACGCGCCTGTAAACAGGCAGTATACAGGCAGTACAAGAAACAGATAACGGGGGATAAAAAAGCGCATGAGTGTTTGGTATTAAATGATGGAAGGATTTTCGTTCCTTCTATATATTCGTTTTGAAACGCCATATCCCTCACTGCTTAACAATTGGTTAATATCATTCAGCCCTTATCCCTGAATTTTTTGGGCGATACCCCCATGATCAGTTTAAACGACCTGGAAAACGTGTATTGATCCGGGTAGCCCATTTCCTGTGCAATTTCTTTTACGGTCAAACGGGTATCTTTCAGCAGCTGGCTGGCCTTCTGCATCCGCAGGGAGGTGAACAGCTGGATGGGAGAGTAGCGTGTTTTTTCTTTGAAGAGGGCCGACAGATATGAAGCGGAAATACAGGTTTCCCTGGAGAGGTCGGCCAGGGTGAGGTGCTGGTCCAGCTTTTGTTTCATAAGCTGGATACATTGCTCAATAATATTATCTGCGCCCTTCTTCATATAGTTGAAAACCGTGAGCCGGAAGGTGCCAAGGAAACTATAGAACCGGAAATTGGCGTACAGCAGGTTCTCTATATTATTCATGAGGTCGAGATGATGGAGGATATCATCGAACTGTGCATTGCGTCCTACGAGGGGCGGTATGGTATGAGGTTTCAGGCCGGTGCCCAGGTAGCTGTATATGTCGTCTGCCAGCTTGCCGGAAAATTGCACGGCATAGATCCGCCATGGCTCCCCTTCAGCAGGACCGGAGCGGAAGGCGGCGCCTTTCGGGAACAGCAGGTATTGATTAGGTTTGATAGTCACTTTCTTTTTCCCGGTTTCCAGCCATCCTTTTCCATGTGTTACATATAATAAGGTATACACCGGTGCGCCCTTTGGTTCACTGATTTCCAGGGCAGCATTTTCAGGATAGAGGCCAATAGTGGTAATAAAAAGGTTTCTGCCAAGCGGATGCTTTTCCAGCTTGCGTTTCAGGTGGTCCGGTAAGTTCCAGGTGGTCGGTGTGTTGGCGGCCAGGTTGTTCATCTCAATAGTAATTTAAGCTATTCTTTTCATAACATTCAACATTGTTTGATCCATAAAAATTAGTAATCTTCGTGTAACGACTGTAATTTTTTTTATCCACGTATTGAACTGGTTTTATCGACCAATCGGAGATTCATTATGCACCAACTGCCAATAATTGATCTGGCTGTAATCGCCATTTACCTGCTATGTATGATTGGAGTGGGGGTATGGTTTTCACGGAAAAACAGGAATGCGGCACAATTTACCACGGCGTCCGGAACTATACCGGGCTGGGCTTTGGGGCTTTCTTTATATGCCACGTTTTTAAGCAGTAATACTTTTCTCGGCGTGCCGGGAAAATCATTTGGCAGTAACTGGAATGCTTTTGTGTTCAGTTTATCTATGCCGCTGGCTGCTTTTATTGCGGCAAAATATTTTGTGCCATTTTACCGCCGCAGCGGGGAAGTGAGCGCATACACACACCTGGAACACCGGTTTGGCCCATGGGCAAGAACCTATGCGATGGTTTGTTTTATCCTGATGCAGCTGGCGCGGATGGGCTCCATCTTTTTTGGTGTGGCGCTGGCACTGCAGGCACTTACGGGATTGGAAATGCGTACTATCATGACCGTTACGGGAGTATGCATCATTATATATACGGTGTTGGGTGGTATGGAAGCGGTGATATGGACAGAAGTGCTGCAGGGTATTGTGAAAACTGCCGGCGCCGTAGTGATCCTCTGGCTGGTGATTACAGGTATGAACGATGGGGTGAAGGATATCTGGAAGATAGGAATGGCAGATGGAAAATTTTCACTGGGTAGTTTTTCCCTGCGGGATTTCAGCACTTCTACTTTCTGGGTGGTGTTCCTGTATGGATTTTTTATTAACCTGAATAACTTTGGTATGGACCAGAACTATGTGCAGCGCTACCATACTGCCCGTTCAGAAAAAGAAGCGTCGCGCAGTATATGGCTTTGTGTGTATTGGTACGTACCGGTGAGCATGGTGTTCTTTTTTATTGGCACTGCCTTGTATGCGTATGCGCAACAGCACCCGGAACTGCTGCTGGCGCTGAAACAGCAGGTGGCGGCAGAAAGGCAGGTGCCGGTTGCATCGCTGCAGCCAGCCGATTACGGCGATAAGGTATTGCCCTGGTTTATGGTCGCCAAAGTGCCGAAAGGGCTCATGGGATTGATCGTAGCAGCCATCCTTTCTGCGGCGATGAGTACCGTCAGCAGTGGTATGAACAGTACTGCTACTGTTTTTCTGAAAGATATTTATCAGCGGTATGTTGATCCAAAAATCACGCCTGCAAAGGAGATGCGGGTGTTGTATATCGCCACTACCTTATCGGGTTTGCTGGCTATTGGTTTTGGTATTTCGATGATTGGAGTGAAGAGTATCCTGGACATGTGGTGGGAGTTGTCTGGCATATTTGCGGGAGGCATGCTGGGATTGTTTTTGCTGGGCATTATCTCCAAAACAAAAAATGCCACGGCCGTTACCGCTACCATCATTGGTATTGTAGTCATCCTGTGGATGTCGTTATCAAAGTATCTCCCCGCCGGGTTAGTCAGCCTGCGCAGCCCATTGCATGCGCATATGATCATCGTGGTGGGAACGTTATCAATATTCCTGGCGGGTATGCTGCTATCGCGGCTGCAACGCTTTAAAACTTCCTGATTATTTAAACCCGTTTGTTATGCAAAAGAAATTTGTACCGGTGATGATCACCCCTTTTAATCTGAAAGCACAGATTGACCATGACATGGTGGAGCACCTGGTAGATTTTTATCTGGACGCCGGCGTAAAAGGTTTTTTCGCCAATTGCCTGTCGTCCGAAATGTACAGCATCAGCGAGGATGAGCGACTGGAGCTCACCCGTCACGTAGTGCAGTATGTAAATGGCCGCGTGCCGGTAGTGGCTACCGGGTCCTTTGGTCTTACGATCAAAGACAAGGCGTTGTTTACACAAAAGATCTATGACACCGGTGTGGATTCCGTGATTATGATCACCGGGCACTTCGCGAACGTAGACGAACCGGATTCCGTACTGCTGCAAAGATTCGAAGAACTGTTTTCTCTTACCGGCAATATACCCTTAGGATTATACGAATGCCCGGCGCCTTATAAACGGGTGATTACGCCGGAGATCCTGCAAACCTTACTGGCTACCAACCGCCTCATTTATCACAAGGATACTTCCTGCAAGGTGGAAAACGTGCGCGCCAAACTGGCCGTGACAGCGGGAAGCCGGCTGGAGTTCTACGACGCCCATACGCCTAATGCGGTAGCCTCTATGCAAATGGGCGCAGCAGGCATGTCGTCTATCTCCGGAAATTTTTATCCTGAAATATTGGTATGGCTGTGTAATCATGTAAATGATGAAAGCCGGCAGGAAGATGTGCATTGGATACAATCGGAGTTACAAAGAGTAGACCCGCTGATCCACATAGCTTACCCGCTGAGCGCAAAATATTTTCTGCAGTTAAGGGGCATTCCGGTGCGTACTATCAGCCGCGCGCATGCGCTGGAGCTGACGCCGGAACAGAAGGAAACCTTGCAGCAGATTTACCGTGATTTTAAAGGCTGGTGCGAGCGTTTACAGATCCGGGAAGTGGTGTCGGCGCCTTTGCCCTCACATTAAATCGATGTTATTTCTGACAGGAAGTTATGACGGCAACCGGCCAATGTGTAGTTTAGAGAAAGATCCTTATGCTAATTCACACAATAGATGTCAAGCAGCCCATACAATCCTCAGCAAAATGAACAGCTCCTGTGGGTCCGGCTCTGTAGCGGAGACCGGGACGCCTTCGGAGAAATATACCGGCGCTACTTTCCGTTGCTGTTCCGGTACTGTATCCGGTTTACAACAGACAGGGCGCTGGTAAAGGACATGTTGCAGGACTTCTTCTCGCAGTTATTTGCGCAAAGGGCCGGCCTTTCGCTTCCTGTCAGCCTGAAAAGCTACCTGATGGTATCCGCCAGGAGAAAGCTGTTCAGGTACCTCGACAAGTCGGCCCACGGCCCCGCAAGTCTCGACGAAGGCGCCGCCTCCACTTTCGCCCTGGAACTTTCCCCGGAAAGTATCCTCATCAACCGGCAGCACAGTGAAAACACCACCCGGCTACTGCAACAAAAACTAAACGCCCTTACCCTCCGCCAAAAGGAAGCCGTATACCTGCGCTTCTACGAGGGCCTTTCCTACGAGGAAATCGCCGATATCATGGTATTGAAAGAAGTAAAGTATGCCCGCACCCTCATCTACCGGGCCATCGCCGAACTAAAAGAGCTGCTCGCACAGGATGAAGCCGCACTGATGCTGCGGTAACGCGGATTTTGTCTTTCCCGCTGATTACGCTGATTATACTGATTTTGGGGATTTTACTTTTTGGATTTTTATGATTTTATAAAGGAGAAAGGGAGATATAAGCGTATATAGCCGCTTATATTTCCCTTTGCTATTAAATCAAAGAATCCAAAAAAATAAAATCAAATTAATCATTAAAATCAGCGTAATCAGTGGGAAAGACAAAATCCGCGAAAAAAGATCCATTTCTGTGAGGGTATTTTCCGCATCCGCGTCTCTAGTTATTGTACAAGGTGTTTTTTTATGAATTATAGTGAATTTGAGGCAGCAGATTTTGCTGCGGATGACTTATTCCGTGCCTGGGTGCTGGAGGATACTGCTGCGGCCTTCTGGGAAAGCTGGATAGCGGTACACCCGGAGAAGGAGGCGGTATTGCAGGATGCCCGCGCATTGGTGCTGGCACTACGGTTCCGTACCAACGAAGTAAGCATGGAAGAAATGGAGGCTGTGAAAGCGCAGATAGACCTGTTGCTGGACGAACCCGTTATTAAAAAAAATAACGTAGTTGTCCGCAGGCCGTGGTACTACGCACTGGCTACCGCTGCTGCTGTGCTGCTGTTTGCCGGCATATGGTATGCACAGGGAAGTGAGCCATCCGTTGAAAACATTTTTGTTCAGACCGGCTTTGGTGAAACCAAAACCCTGCAACTGCCCGATGGCTCTATTGTACAGCTGAATGCCAATTCATCTGTTTCTTATCCCCGCAAATGGACAAAGGAAAACGTAAGGTCAGTTACGCTCAATGGTGAGGCCTATTTTAATGTATCCAAATCTCCCGCCGGGCTGCATCCTAAATTCCGGGTATTGATGCCACAGGTAACTATTGAAGTAAAAGGAACTGCCTTTAATGTATATCACCGTCATGATCAGGTGAAGGTATTGCTGGAAGAAGGGAAGATTGTGGTGAACGACAGCCTGGATATGAAACCCGGCGATATGATGTCTTTTTCGCCGGGAGAACATCACCGGCTGCAGGCAGATCCTGTGCAACTCACCGCCTGGAAGCAACGCCGGCTCCTGTTCAGGGATACGCCGCTGATAAGCGTTGCGCAGCAGCTGGAAGATATATATGGTTATAAGATCCAGTTCGGGAATAAGAAAATGGAAAGCCTGTTATTCACCGGCTCTGTGCCTGCTGATGATCCCCCGATGTTGTTGAAAGCGATAGCCACCGTGCATCAGCTGAAAATCAAACAAGATAATTCAGTCATCATTTTTGAATAAGGTTTTTAAAATTTACAGTTATGCAAAAGAGCTTTACGAAGCTTTATGCTCCCTGGAGAGCGATGCTGTTGTTGTTGCTGCTGCTGAACACCGAAACCAGCGCACAGCAATTAATGGTAAGAAGCGGAGATACTCCGGGGGAAGCAGGAACCATCCCACTCCGGCAAATGCTGACCAACCTCGAAACAAGGTTTAACATCAGCTTTAATTATTCGCCCACACAAGTGGCGGATAAATTTGTAGCGGGGAAACAACTCCGTGTTACCGGCAGCAACCTGGAAGCACAGTTAACGAAAGTGCTTACACCACTGGGTTTGCAGGCGGTAAAATTAAGCGATCATGATTATGCGATCCGCCCTGCCGGCGGAGAAGCAGGCGCCACAAAAATGCAGGAAGTAATCGTAAAAGGTATGGTAACCGATGAAAGCGGTGTAGCCCTTCCCGGTGTAAGCGTGCATGAAAAAGGCACCTCTAATGGTACGGCCACTAACGTAGATGGACAGTTTACCATCAAAGTAGCCGGCAGCAATGCCGTTCTGGTATTCCGTTCTGTAGGCTACCAGTCAAAAGAAACGGTGGCTGGCAACGGTATGCTGCAGGTACAGCTGGCGGCTACCATACGCAGTTTGGATGATGTGGTAGTTACCGCGCTTGGTATTAAACGCCAGGAGAAAGCACTCGGTTACTCCATCGCCACGCTGAAAGGCGACCAGGTGAGCACCGTAAAAGAAGTAAACATTGCCAACGCTTTAGCCGGTAAAGTAACCGGTGTAAACGTAAGAAGCACCAGCTCCGACCCGGGCGGCACCTCGCTGGTTACCATCCGCGGCCAGAGCAGCCTGGAAGGCTATAATCAGCCGTTGTATGTAGTAGATGGTATTCCCATTGCACCGGCGGTGCGTAATCCGAAACAGCCCGTAGGACAGGTAGTAGTGGATTATGGCAGCACCATCTCGGATATCAATCCCGATGATATCGCCAGCATCTCGGTGCTGAAAGGCGCCAGCGCTTCCGCTTTATACGGCTCCCGCGCTATCAACGGTGTGATTCTCATCACTACCAAATCCGGCTCAGGTACTACAAAAGGTTTAGGCGTTTCCGTTAACTCCAGCGCGATGTTTGATCAACCCTGGCTGTTCCCGAAATTCCAGAATGAATTTGGTTCCGGCGACCGTGAAGGTTCTGATGAAACTATTTCTGACGCTTCCTGGGGACCACGACTGGATGTAGGCACCAAACACGTACAGTGGAATAGTCCTTTGGATGCGAACGGACAGCCGATTCCTACCGACTGGGTATCTTATCCCGACCGGCATAAGGATTTCTTCCGCACCGGATCTACCTTCACCAACAACATTGCCATCACCGGTAATAACAAGGATGGTAACTTCCGGTTGTCGTTTACCAACCTGAAAAATGAAGGTATCATTCCCAATACTGATCTGAAAAGAAATACGCTCAACCTTGCGGCAGGATATAATCTGAATCCCAACATTAAGGTGAGTACCAATATCGGCTATACGAAAAACAGCAGCGGCAACCGGCCTACTTTTAACCGGGGAAGCGTGAGTAACATCGTATATACCACCACGCCCAACGTGGATATCAGGCAGCTGCGCAACTACTGGCTGCCCGGAAAGGAAGGATTGCAGCAGTTTTCACATGTGCCGGGATCTACGGATAACCCTTACCTGGTGGCATATGAATTTATCAACGGGTTTGACCGCGACCGTATGACCGGTAACGTGGAATTGAATATCCAGATCACGAAAGACCTGTCGCTCATGGGCCGCACGGGAATGGATCTTTACTCTGAAACCCGCGAAAGTAAACGGCCTTTCAGTGCGGTGAAAAATCCAACCGGCGCCTATGCTTTTGAAACAGAATTTTTCAGGGAACAGAATACCGATTTCCTGTTAAGTTATAAGAAGAATATCAACTCAGATTTCTTTGTATCTGTTTCCGCAGGGGCCAACCGCATGAATCAAATCACCAAAGGCTCCGGCCAGAAATCAGATGCGCTGGTGATACCCGGCCTGTATAATATTGCGAACGCCAAAGCAGGTTCGGTGGTAAATAGTTCTGGCAGGTATACCAAACGGATCAATAGTGTGTATGGAATGGGACAGGTGAGTTTCCGTAACTACGCATTCCTGGATCTGACGGCACGTAACGACTGGTCCAGCACATTGCCGGCAGGGAACAATTCCTATTTCTATCCTTCAGCTTCCCTGAGCCTGATTGTATCCGATATGCTGGGTATTAAATCGGATGTGTTGTCTTTTGCAAAGATCCGTGCCAACTGGGCGCAGGTGGGGGGCGATACCGATCCCTATAATTTGTATAATACCTTCAGCTTTGGGCAGGACTGGGACAAAACGAAATTGGCGAATATCAGCAACGTGCTGAAAAATAACCGGCTGAAACCGCTGATTGCTACCTCGCATGAATTCGGTGCGGATGTTCGTTTCCTGAAAGGAAGAATTGGCATCGACTTTACTTATTATAACACCGTGAACCGTAACCAGATCATCAAAATACCAGTGACAATGGCCACCGGGTATTCCAATATGGTTACCAACGCCGGTAAGATCCGGAACAAAGGTATTGAGATCGGGTTGAATGCAACGCCGGTAGCAGGGCCGTTCCGCTGGGATCTGCAATTAAACTATACCCGTAACCGTAATAAAGTGCTCAAGCTGATAGATGGCTTGAACAGCTACCAGTTAGGCAGTGCCGAAGGTATCCGGTTCCTGGTAGAAGAAGGCGCTGAAATGGGCGACATGTATGCGCAAACCTGGGCTACTGTACCGGATGGAGAATTTAAAGGACAGCCTTTATTGAGTAGCGAAGGTGGTTACCAGCAGTTAAATGAGTATGTGAAGATAGGTAACTATAACCCCGACTTTATGTTGGGTATTAACAACACCTTTACCTACAAGGGATTTACCCTGAATGTACTGATCGACTGGCGCCAGGGCGGCAACTTCTTCTCTTATGTGGCAAAGAACCTCTTGAGCGATGGCCGTACACAAACCACTATTCCCGGCCGTGATCCGAAAAGCGGTGGCCTCGCCTGGAAAGATGCAGATGGCAACAACCGTACAGACGGTATGATCCTTTTCGGTTATATAGATGACGGAAATGGGAAGTATAAGCTCAACGATAATGTTACCGATCCGGAGAACTATTATGGTGAATACTACTGGAGTTTCAACGGCCGGTCTACTTTCGACGCCAGCTATGTAAAGCTCAGGGAAGCTTCTCTTACCTATACTTTCTCAAAGAAAACACTTGGTAAGCTGCCACTGGGAAATCTGAGCGTATCACTGATTGCACGCAACCTGTTTACCTGGACTGCCGCCGAACAGGGCTACGACCCGGAAACGGCCATGACGATCTCCGACGGTAGTTTCTCCCCGGGAGTAGCCAGCTGGGGATTGCCTTACACCCGTTCTTATGGCGCTAAGGTAGGTTTCAATTTCTAAACCAATAATTATATGGTTATGCAACGCATGCCTTTTAAATACCTGATACTGATCTTCGGCGTCCTCTTTGCATCCTGCGAAAAAGGATTGGAAGATATCAATGTGAATCCGAATGAATCGGAAGTGATCAATCCTGAATTCCTGTTATCCTCAGTGCTGATCAATACCGCTTACGATTATCAGAAAGAAGCTTACTTTGATAAGCCCGCTTCCGCCGGTCGTTATATTACCATGGTGCGTAATGAGGGAAATGATAAGTTCGACTGGGGACCTCAAAGCTGGGATGGATACTATTCAAAGCTGTCATCCAACCGGGAGATGATGGACCTGGCAAAGAAGCTGAATGCACCGCAGTATGTAGCTGTAGGCAAGGTGCTGGAAGCTTTTAATTTTGCATATGTCACCGATCTGTTTGGCGACATCCCTTATAGTGAAGCGTTGCTGCTGAAGAGTCAAACACTGGCCCATCCGAAGTATGATCCGCAGCAAACCGTATACCCTGCTTTACTGCAAACATTGAAAGAAGCAAATGATGAGCTGTCTGCCGTTACCGGTAAGATAGATACTTTAGCAGATGTGATGTATAAGGGTGAACCGCTGAACTGGCGCAAGTTTGCCAACTCGCTGCGTTTGCGGATGCTGTTGCGTATTTCCAAAAGCTATCCAACTGCTTTTACAGAAATGCAGCAGATCTTGAATGATAAAAGCAAATATCCCATCTTTGAAAGCAATGCAGATAATGCGGAAATTATTTACCAGGGTGCTGTGAGCGCCAATAGCTGGCCAGGCAGCCCGCTGGGAAGTTCCTTTGATGAATTTGATAAGCGCAAGCCCAGCAAAGAAATTGTAGCTGCTTTATTGCAACGCAATGATCCCCGCCTGAAGGTATGGATAGCACAGGTTGATTCGTTGACCAAATGGACAACAGATCCCAATCCCTATGTCGGCGTACCCAATGCGATTCCTGCACCTTATGATTATAATGGGGGTAAGTATCATATTTCCCGCCTTTCTTCTTTGTTCAGCAGTCCCAACGGGTCTATGCTGAAGGCCAGCATGCTTACCTACGCGGAAGTTTGTTTCATCCTGGCAGAATGCGTACAGGCAGGAAAAGTAACGGTGGCGGGTAAAACAGCGGAAAGCCTGTATTATGATGGCATCCATGCCAACATGAAATTTTATGGTGTAGACCAGACAGCTATTAATGCCGGTTACTTTGATCAGGCATCTGTGAAATATAATGGTACGCTGGAACAGCTCATTGGCCAGAAGTGGATTGCCGGTTTCCTGAAAGGCGCGGAAGCATGGTTTGATAACCGTCGCACGGGCCTGCCTAAGTTTGTACTCGGCCCAATGGCATCCACTACGGTGCTGCCTAAACGGTATATTTATCCCACCGGCGAAAGAGATACCAATGAAGAACAGTACCAGAAAGCACTCACCGTATTTGGAGCAGATAAACAAACCACGCTGATGTGGTACCTGAAGTAAAAGCTATGAAGAAAATATTGATAAGCGGGTGGCTGCTGGCCACCTGCTTTTTACAACAAGTATATGCCCAGCGTTTGCGGCCCGACAGGATTGTATTAAATGTAACAGCCGACCCTTCCCGCTCAGCGGCTGTTACCTGGAGAACGGGTGAGGCGGCAGCGGTCAGCTATGCAGAACTAGCGCCGGCAACTGCCGATCCGCGTTTCACGGCAACGGCTACACGGTATACTGCTGTTACTACGCCGCCTTTCGCAGATTCCTTACCGGTGCGGTATCATCACTTTACTTTCGATCACCTCCAACCCAATACCAATTACGTGTACCGCGTAGGGCAGGAGAACGACTGGAGCGAATGGTTTTCTTTTCGTACGGCAGGATTGCCCGGTGAACCCTTTTCGTTTATTTACCTGGGAGATGCCCAGGCAAATATTCTTTCCATGTGGTCAAGGACCATCCGGAAAGCCTGGTCCGTGGCGCCGGATGCGCGCCTCATCATTCATGCGGGCGACCTGGTGAACAGGGGCAATAATAACAATGAATGGCAGCAATGGTTTGAAGCAGGGGGTTTTATTCACAGCACAGTTCCGGGTATGATGACGACCGGTAACCACGAATACTATGAAAACGCCGCAGGTCAGGATGTGCCTTCTGCCTTCTGGCGGCCGCAGTTTACCTTGCCGGAAAACGGCCCGGCCGGTTTGGAAGAAACCTGTTACTATACCGATGTGCAGGGCATGCGTTTTATTTCGCTTAATTCACAGGAAGTGGAAATATCCGATACGTTGCTGGTCCGTCAAAAGGTATGGCTGGAACAGCTGCTGAAAAATAATCCCAACCGGTGGACGGCCATCACGTTCCATCACCCGGTACTGTCGACCAAGAAAAGCCGCAACAACGAGCGGCTGCGTGAAAACTTTAAGCCACTGTTCGACCGGTATAAAGTAGACCTGGTACTCCAGGGACATGACCATACCTATGCCCGTGGACGCGACGGCAACAAGGGACCGGTATACGTAGTGTCTGTAAGCGGACCCAAAATGTCGGAGATAGATCCGCAGCCGTGGATGACCCGCACCGGCTCTTATACGCAGCTGTTCCAGGTGGTGGATGTTAAGCCCGCGGTGGTTTCTTTCCGCGCCTATACGGCTACCGGCGAATTGTATGATGCTTTTGACCTGGAAAAACAAGCCAACGGAGAAAATCTCCTGAAGAATACAATGAAATAACCGTCCTGCTATTCCTTTTTTTACAATCATCAGTTTATGAAATAATGAGAGGATTCCTGATCATATTATTTTTCATTCCGCAACTTTGTGCCGGGTCTGTATTGCCACCCGTAACCATTGTGTCAAAAGATAAACAGGTTGCCGCGCAGGTATTACAGGAAGAAGTGAAACGCCGTACCGGCCTTGTATGGCCCATCACAGCGCAGGCGCCGGAAAATGGCATGGTGATCATCTTTCAGACAAAGCCATGTGCGCCGGAATCGTATCATATCCATAGAACAGGCCGCATTATTCTCGTAGAGGGAGATGGCTCCCGCGGATTGTTATATGGGGCGGGCTATTTGCTGCGTATTATGCAGTACCGCCAGAAGGCGGCGATGTTGCCGGAGGAGATACATGCAGACGCCACACCAGAGAAAGGAATCCGCGGTCACCAGATCGGATACCGCAACCTGGCCAACTCCTACGACGGATGGACACCGGAGCAATATGAACAGTATATCCGTGACCTCGCCATCTTCGGGGCCAACAGTATAGAAGCGATTCCGTTTATGCCGGCGTCGCCGCATTTCACCGTTTCTTCCAACGAGATGACCCACCGGATCAGCGGGTACTGTAAAAAATACGACCTGGATTTTTCGGTGTGGACACCCGCAACGTTTGACCTGAAGGATACTATCAAGAGGCATCATTTCCTGATGCAGTTTGATACGCTGTTCCGCGAGACAGTGCGGCTGAATGCCGTATTTTTTCCTGGCGGAGATCCCGGCAACAACGCACCGCAGCTGGTGCTGCCGCTGCTGGAGGAGTTGGCGGTTCCGTTAAAGCAGTATCATCCGGAAGCCTCCATCTGGTTATCGCTGCAAGGCTACGATTCCACGGAATGCGCTTTCGTTTATTCGTATATCCATCAACATAAACCATTGTGGCTGGGAGGCATTGTAGTAGGGCCGTCCAGCCCTTCGCTGGAAGATACCAGGGCAGCTTTGCCGGCGCAATACAAGATCCGTCACTACCCGGATATTACCCATACTGTTCGCTGCGACTATCCCGTAGTATGGTGGGACCCGGCATTTGCGTTTACCCTTGGCCGTGAACCGGTGAACCCGCAGCCGGTATATTATGCAAACATTTACCGTTTTATTGTGCCTGATATGGATGGCTTTATCAGCTACTCCGATGGCGCGCATGACGATATTAATAAGATGCTCTGGAGCATGCTTGGGTGGAATAGCAAGGCCGATGTGCGGGAGATGATGATCCAGTATGCCAATTACTTTTTCCCTTCTGCCTCACCGGAATTAATAGCAGACGGGATCCTGGCGCTGGAAAAGAACTGGGAAGGACCGGTAGCGGATAACGGCGGTATAACAGCCACGCTTACACTGTGGCAACAACAGGAACGGCTACACGCAGAGTTGGCTGGCAACTGGCGCTGGCAAATGTGTTTGCTGAGGGCGTATTACGATGCGTATACCCGTGAACGTGCCATCCGGGAGGCCACGCTGGAAGCGGAGGTCAACCGCACCTTGCTGGAACATAAGGGCAATGAGATAGCCAACGCCGAAAGGATATTACAACAGGCAGATCAAAATGTGAAGCTGCAATGGCGGGATCGTATTATAGCATTGTGCGACGACCTGTATAAATCGGTATCCCTGCAAACCAGTGTGGCAAAGTATAAAGCCGCCGGGCCGGAACGCGGGGCGGTACTGGATTTCCTGGACCGGCCGTTGAATAACCGCTGGTGGCTGGAAGATAAGTTCCGTTATATTAAAACGCTTCCTTTAGCAGAACAGCGCAAGGCGCTGGATACTTTGGGGAGATGGGAAAATCCGGGGCCGGGCAGTTTCTACGATGATATTGGCAATGTATCGAAATCGCCGCATGTAGTCCGGAAGGAAGACCTGCACACGGATCCGCTGATGCGCCGCAGTGATACGCCGGGTTTCGACTGGTGGGAGGGTGGTTACAGCCGCCAGCGGTTGTCGTGGATGGTAAGCCTGCGCTGGCCTTCAGCCATGCGTTATGATCACCTGGATACTACCGCGCATTACGTAGTAAGAATAACGGGTTATGGCGAAAGCCTGCTGCGGGCGAATGGCGTATTGCTGAAACCATCTCTTTATAACAAAGGAACAGGAGAGATAAAAGAATTTCCCGTACCTGCTGATATCAGCAAAAGCGGCACACTGCTGCTGACATGGGATGATATCAATGAAGAACATTTAAACTGGCGACAACATTCAAGGGTTGCAGAAGTGTGGCTCATTAAATTATAAAATTATTATTGGGATGAAGAAAATAGCTTTCCTGGCAGCAGCTGTGCTACTGTCGTGCTCCGCCCGTGCCGCGTCTGACCAGCCTTTTATACAGGCGGTTTCCGTTAAGTACAACATTCCGCAGGGACTGGAGCTGATTAAAGTAATCACCGACTATAACGATAACGTGCAGGTGCTTACGAAGCAAGGCTTTTATCGCCTCAGCGGAAACGACCTGGTGCGCGATCTGCGCTTCCGCCCACTGGCACAGAAGATCCCCGTGGATGTTACCACGCAGGAGGGAAGCGGCCATTTGTATTATCTCTACGCAGATAAATGCCTGACCAACGGATATGCAGGTATCCCGTATATTAATCTCCCGCAGGGGAAATTTAACCGGGTGGCGGTAGATGCTGCCGGTCGTATGCTGTTGTCCGGCAAGGATGCATTAGCCATTGGCAACAATGGAAGGCTGCAGGAGCTGCCGCTGATCCCGGAGGGGGTGCAACGGATGGAAGCCAACGGAGGTACTTTCTTTATCTTAACCAATAAAGCGGTGTATGCGCTGAAAGATCAGCGTTTTGTGGTGGTGCATACGGTGAAATATGCTACTGCCATGGCTTTCAAAGGAAATGATATCCTGCTTGGTACGGCGAATGGCTACTACAGTATTAACCGCAATACAGGTGATACGAGTATGCCGTTGCAAACACGTGTGCCCGTTCCCGTTATTAATGAACTGCTGGTGACGAATGGGCATATCTGGGCTGGTACCGGCGTCGGCGCTTTTATGCGCACTGATTCCGGCACTTACCGCTACTTCGCCTCCAAACGCTGGCTGGATCAGGATATGGTAAAAAGTATGGCTGCCGACAGCCATGGGGATGTGTATGTACTCACCGGTACCGGTCTTAATAAAATTGCTTTTATACAACAAACACTGGCGCAGAAAGCGGCCTACTTTGAGCGTAAGATACGCGAGCGGCACATCCGCTATGGCTTCATTGCCAACCTTCACCTGAACCCGCCGGGAGATGTGGGATCAGCTGAAATGGCGGATACGGATAATGATGGTTTGTGGAGCAGCTTTTATCTCGGCAGTCAGGCTTTCCGGTATGCGGTTACCCATGATCCAATGGCTAAAAGATATGCCTGGGAAGCTTTTGAAGCATTTGAAAGAATTTTATCGATCAACCAGTTAACAGGTTTTCCTTCCCGGACATTTGAAAGAAAAGGATATAAAAATTCTGATCCTGAAAGATGGCGCGACTCACCCGATCCCGAATGGGAGTGGAAAGGCCATACCAGCAGCGATGAGTATGTAGCCTATATCTGGATCACGGCGATATTACATGAAATGGTGGCGGAAACGCCGGACGAAAAAAAGCGGGTCACTGCTTTTATTGATAAGATCATGACACACATTGTGGATCATAAGTATACGATGGTGGACATCGACAACAAGCCCACACTGTGGGCGCGCTGGAACCCGGAGTACATCAACTGGTACCCGACCACCATTGGCGACCGGCGACTGGGCAGCACCACTATCATTGCGGGTTTGCAGCTGGCGTATCAGCTGACCGGCAAAGAAAAATATAAAACAGAAGCCTATAAGCTGCTTAACAGGCACGGCTATCTGAAAAACATACAGATCGACTACCGCACTATCAAACCAACACCGGGATACCTGCACCAGGGAATTGATATGGGCATGGGCGACTGGAATCATTCTGATGATGAGATGGCCTTTCTTACTTATTGGGTGCTGTATAAATACGCCTTCACGGATGAGTTGAAGGCACAGTATAAAGGCGCTATCCGCAATCACTGGGAAGTGGAGCAACCGGAAAAGAATGCCGTATGGAATCTGATTGCGCTGGCTACCTCGGGCGATTACGACGCCCCGGCTACTACCTGGTGGCTGCAAACTTTCCCGATGGATTTGATCACCTGGAAGGTTACCAATTCAAACCGTAAAGACATTACACTGCTTCCTCCTAATTTCCGGCATCAGTACACGGAAGTACTGCTGCCACTGGATGAACAGCCGGTGCATCGTCATAATGCCAATGCCTTTACCCTGGATGGTGGCGGCAATGGTGAATCCGAGCTGGCGGGAGATGAATATTTGCTGCCTTATTGGATGGCGCGTTACCTGAAAATACTGGACTGATTTAAAATATGAAACAGATACAACAACTTTATGCAGCGGGCATCCTGGTGTTGCTGGTGGTTACCGCAGCCGCGCAGGCGCCCGCATCCAAACCAAGGATTGTAGTGGGCATGATGGTAGACCAGATGCGTTGGGACTACCTGTACCGGTATGCCGCAAGGTATGGGAATGGTGGCTTTAAGCGCCTGTTGCGCGAGGGTTTTAAATGTGAGCAAACGTATATCAATTACGCGCCCACGGTAACGGCCTGCGGGCACACGTCGGTGTATACCGGCAGCAGCCCGGCGGTGCATGGCATCGTGGACAACGACTGGTACAGCCGCGCGTTGCAGCGATCCGTGTATTGCACGGAAGATAGCACCGAAACCACGGTAGGAGCAGAAGGGAAAGCAGGGAATATGTCGCCCCGCAATCTGCTGGTGTCTACTGTTACAGATGAGCTGCGGCTGGCGACCAATTTCAAAAGCAAGGTGGTAGGCGTTGCGTTGAAAGACAGGGCCTCTATTCTTCCTGCAGGTCATACGGCCAATGCAGCTTTCTGGTATGATGGCAAGTCGGGTAACTTTATTTCCAGCAGTTATTATATGAAAGCATTGCCGGAATGGGCGCAGCATTTCAATGAACAACAGTTGCCCGTGAAATACCTGGCAAAAGGCTGGGAAACACTATATCCCATCACCACCTATACACAAAGTGATGCGGACAATAAAGACTATGAAAAATCATTCGGTCATGAGACAGCGCCGGTGTTTCCACACACTTTCACCGGCAGGGAAAAGAATTCCATACGCACCACCCCTTATGGCAACACGCTTACTTTTGCCTTTGCCAAAGCAGCCATTGAAGGCTATGGCCTTGGCGCCGGTATGGAAACAGATTTTCTTGCGGTGAGCTTTTCTTCTCCCGACGCCGTGGGGCATCAGTTTGGACCTAATTCAATCGAGGAAGAAGATCTATACCTGCGTCTTGATAAAGACCTGGAAGCATTCTTCACTTATCTTGATAAAAGATTCGGCAAAGGCAACTACCTCTATTTTATCACCGCAGATCACGGCGTGTCACAGTCGCCTGGCTTCCTCGAAGAGCACCGGCTGCCCACCGGCCTGCTGGATGCAGACATTGTATTGAAGGATATTAATACTGCTATCGCTGAGCAATTTGGCGTAGCAAAAGGCGTCGTAGCTTTATCGGCCTACCAGTTATACCTCGACCGTTCCGCCTTTGCGGCGCGGAACATTCCGCTGCAACAGGTTATCGCATTAGTAACGGAGAAGCTGAAAGCAACTCCCGGTATAGCCGATGCCGTTAGTTTGCATGATCTTGGTACGGCTGCATTGCATGAGCCTTTACGCACCATGCTGATAAATGGGTACAATAAGCAGCGCGGCGGTGATGTGATCCTGCTGATGCAGGCCGGCTGGAAAGATGGAGGCCGGAGCGGCGCCACACACGGCTTATGGTATCCTTATGATGCGCATATTCCGCTTGTATGGATGGGCTGGGGGATAAAGCCGGGTAGCACCTACCGTACCACCGGTATGACAGATATAGCGCCTACCGTGGCGGCATTGCTGAATATCCAGGTGCCCAGTGGGAATATCGGGGAGGTGATTTGGGAGATGTTTAGGTAGGTTTGGTGTTGATTGGCGATATAACGGACAGGAGTAACAGTTACCTCAAGGTTACTTCTCCCATGCTTCAGCCTTGCGTATATCCTGGAGTATCCATGCGCTATCAATACTGTTAGCATGCACTCCCCATGCACTCCCCATGCACTTCTGATGCACTCCCCATGCACTATGAATACACTATGCCCCCTTAAAGCCGCTCCGTAAGCTTCACCGTTACGGTATCCCCGGCTTCTTTTCCCAATAGCTTTCTCAGTTCCACTTTTACCGGCAGCTTATGGGTGCCGTCGCCCAAAGCCATAAACGAGCTTTGAAAAGGGTGGTTGTCAATGGTGCCTTTTACCTTTACCAGGCCACGGGTGCCGAAAAATGCCACAGAATCCGGCCATATTACGTAAGTCCAGCCACCGGCATTGGGGCTTTTCAGTAGTGTTGCGCTAAACTGCTTGTTCAGCTTGCCTTTTGCTGGTTTTTCTTTTACAGTTGCCATGTGAATATGATTTTGTAAGATAAAGGTAGCGCTGTTACCGTGATGCGAGGGTGGGTTAAAACGACATTCTTGAGGGCGATATGCGACAATTGTGAAAATAGGAAATCAAATGTTTAATTTGTGGCAGTTAAATATACAATTCTACATGTCTTACCTGAAGGTTTGTTGCCTCTTACTTGTTTTTTATCAGTCCGGGACTGACACCCGGCACATCATGGAGCGGTACCGGAAAATCAATGCCGGTATCAGAACGTACCGCCAGGTAGTGATAGATACAGAGGAACGAAGTACAGAGGGCGGAGCGGTGACAGGCTATTTTTCCGGAGATAGCATTGTGCTCATTGTAGAGGATGTGTATGGGGAGATGGGAAAAAAGCGGACCGAAATCTACTACGATCAAGGGACGCCGGTATTTATTTATACACGGGATTACCATTATAACATTCCGATGTACGACAGCTCTTTTAGCAGTAAAAATATCAGGATAGAAGAAGACCGGGCTTATTTTCAAAAAGGCAACATGATCAAATGGATCAATAAGAGAAAAGTCCCGCTCACTAAGCGGGACCAGCTCTTTACCAACCATGAGCAACAGGTACTAAAATATGCAACGCGTTTGCATACCCGGCTTAACCCTTCATCACTCCACTCAACGGTTTCCGGCTATCGGCCTTTCCGGCAGACATGGCAGTTAAGCTATCCAGGAATGTAACGGTCAGTTTATCTCCTTCAAAAACACATTGAATCCTGTCGCCGTGCAGCGTTTCCACAAAGCGCAGGTTCAGTTGCAACGTATTATCATTGATCCAGGTGGCGGTGCCGGCTACTTTGGTGGGCTGATGATTTAATCCCACTTCCGGAAATTTATAGTGCTGCCGTTCTTTGCTCAGTACCCATTTTTCCCAAGCTAAACGGATACTGGCTAGGCCTTCGGTTGTTTGGATAGTCCAGGTGCAACCGGCTGGTGAGAAATCGAACTGCATGGTGGTGGCGTTAAAATCGTTTTTATCCAGTGTCCAGGTTTTGCGCTGGTACCGGGAAGCAGTGTCTTTAGCCATGTTGCCGGTTACCACGGGCAAGGCTAAACGACCCAGCGCTGTTTTGAGTGCCGCCTGCTCTGATGGATTGTCCGGCAGCACGGTGTCGTGCAGTGCGGGGAGCAGGTGTTCCCAGATGATGTTGAGGGATTGCTGCATATCGGCGGTTTGACTGGTCACAGCCAGCACCGCATCTTTATCAGGCATTACGATGCAATACTGTCCGAAGGCGCCATCGCCGCGGTAGGCGCCGTGCCTGCATTGCCAGAACTGGTAGCCATAGCCCTGCGCCCAGTCGCCATTACCTTCCTGGGAGGAGGTTTGGTAGCCGGTGGCATCTTTTACCCAGCTTTCGGAGAGGAGTATTTTGCCATTCCATTTTCCTTTTTGCAGATATAGCTGCCCCAGTTTGGCGATATCTGTTGTTTTAACGCGGAGGCCATACCCTGCGGTATTCAGTCCTTGTGGCGAGGTTTCCCAGTCGTACCCGGTAATGTCCAGCGGCTCAAACAGGCGGGGACTGAGGTATTGTTCCAGGGTTTGCCCGGTGATGGCGTGGAGTATTGCGCCCAGCATATAGGTGGCGCCGGTGTTATACAGGAAATGAGTGCCGGGTTCAAATTCCACTGGTTGTTCCAGGAAAGTTTGTACCCAGGTTTTATTTGATTTAAGCATGGGTGGCAGGGTGTCCGCGCCATTGCCGGTGTTCATGGTCAGCAGGTGTTTGACTGTCATTTTCTGCAGGTTAGGCGACGGAGTAGCCGGTATGTCTTTTGGGAAAAACGACACCACAGTACTTTGGATATCCAGTTTGCCTTCCTTTATCAGCATGCCGATCGCGGTGCTGGTAAAGCTTTTCGACAAGGAGTACAACGAGTGCGTAAATTCGGCCGAGTAAGGATTCCACCAGCCCTCGGCCACAATATGCCCGTGCCTTAATAATACAAAGCTATGCCAGCTGATGCCGGAAGCATTGGCAGCTTCGATAAAAGAGAGGATGCCGCGGGACGATACCCCCTGTGATTCAGGAAGGGCGTGCGGCAGCAACACGGAAGGGCGCCATAGCTGGCCAACAGGGCCCAGCACAGGAAGAAACCCGATCCCCGCGAGGCCAAGCCCCGCATTTTTAATAAAATGTCTTCTGGATTGCATTGAGTTCATGGAAATTAGCGTGAAACGTGGAATGATTAAATAAATTTACATCTTACTGATAGCTGTTATACCACTGGTGCTGCATCTTCCGAGGCTTTGCGCCTGCCGGCTATAACCTGCGCTATAACAAATACAACTCCTTCACCTGTCAGTATTAACAGGTAGTGCAGCGAGCTGGTTTCATATTTTCCTGACACCCAGAAAAACAGCAATGCGGAGAATGCGCATACGGTGCCGGTTAATAACAGGATCCATTTGGCAAACACCATTTGTTGATATGCCTTGTGTACTTCGGGTGTGGAGGGCGTTACGCCTGGTTTTATTTTATTCAGCAGGTAGCAGTTTTCCATTACATCAAACAACCACGCGATGAGCTGAAGCCATGCCAGGCATTCAAAAAATATTTCGCCGGCAGGCGTCATTTTATTTGCCACCTGAATGCATAACAAAAAGATGCTGCCATAAAAGGCAGGCATAAAAAGGAAGTCGACCCACAGCTGTCCGCGGAGGGCTGAAAGCGTACGTGATTGCTGCGGGGCGGGCAATGCGTAGATCCCTTTGATCAGCTCCGGAATCTCTTTGGAAGAAGCAGGGAACTGCAGATCGATGATACTGAACTTGCGCACCACTACATCCATGAGGTAGAACTGACGCGCCTGGCGGAGCATAATAAAAGCGGTGAGCAGCAACAGTGCCGCAGAAAAACATAACCAACACCATGCATTTGAAATAACAAGTTCCATATTTATTTTTTGAGTTGGATTTGAAGATCGGTACGGTCGTTTTTATAGGTTTCCCAGTCGAAGTTTCTTAGAAATTCACAGGCCGCTTTGGCGCCAAGCACAAACATGTCGATTTTATCTTTATCAGACAGGAAAAAGTTGAGCCAGTTGTACTGATCGGACGACAGGTCCACTTTTCCCACGCCGCGCTGATACACTTCATTTTTAAGCAGGAAGTCTTTATCGTAATAGTTGCGGATAGTATTAAACATCCGCCCGAAATACCCGGTGAGCGACCAGCTGAAGGCATTTTCCTGTTTGTCGGCGGGCTTGCTGTCGTCCAGGTCGATGCCAAAGGAGGGCAACCTCGGCACCGTTACGTTGGGATTAAAAAAGATGCTGATCGGGAAATTAGACAGGATGCCCCCATCTACAAAGCGGGCAGTGGAAGGCGGCTGCGTGATACCGAAAAACTTTTTCCACGCGTCTTTGATCCGGATGTCGTTTGCCGGAATATCATTGATCATATAAGATTCAAAGAAGAGGGGAATAGACATGGATGCGCGGATGAATCCGGCAGGGGAGAGTGTATCCACATCCGTGCGGAACAGTGAGCACATGGCAGGGAACTGGATCTTATTTTGCGTAACCAGTTCGGAGGCAATAAAGGTGACATCTCCTTTCAGTTCTTCGAGTCCGCTTTGATTAGGTACGCGCAGTTGCAGCGCCGGGCAAATGGCCGCTTTCCTATTCAGATCGCTCACCGTAGCCACCTGGTTCTCCAGCAGCAACCGTTTGATCCAGTCATAAAAAACATCTCCCGGATTTATTCCATACCCTGAATTCTTCAGTCTTTTAAAAAGATCAATCAGATAAGAAACACCAATGCCAATCACCAGCGATAAAAATCCGCTGAGAATAAAACAGATGCCGGTCCATACATACAGCGCGGGATATTTGTTGCTCAATCCCACCAGCACCACGTCACCCACTATCAGTAATGCAAATGCCGCCAGTACCACCAACAGCTTATTTTTGGCTTTATCGATATAGTTTTTCCGGGTAATAAAATTTTTGATCAGCGTGCGTGCCGCGGGATGTCCATCTACCAGGGAAAAGAAATCCAGGTCGCAGATGGCCTGTAATACTTCCGCTGATTTTTTATCAGATTTATTTTTAATCACTGTAATCAGCGCCGTATTAATGGCTCCAGCGCTGGTACCGGCCAGCCGGAGGAAACGGATACCCATTTCTTCCAGGATATAGGTATATCCTACGAGGGCAATGCCAAATACGCCGCCGCCTTTCTGTACCAGGTTTACATATTGATGACCATCGGCATCCAGCACGTCAGAAACGATGAGGGGCCTGCCACCACTGGCAGCAGGATCAAAAGTTTGCTTTAAACTTTCCAGCTCCGCAATCACTTCGTGGTGGTGAATAAAATCGGATACGGTTAATTTAACAGGGTTTTTCGGCGGCATAATGTTATGTATAAGGGGTATCCTTCTAAATTAATCATTTTTTTGATTTTTTTCATTCCGGCATAAGGTTGCAGAATCGTTGCTGATCGACTATATTTATCTGTTATTATTTTTCCACGTTATTCAAATGCTCCTTATGCACCGGTTGGTCCTGTTATTCATTATTGGTTGTTGCGTATTCACCGGGCCTCTCCTGGCGCAGGAGATGTCTGAAAAGGCAAACCGGTTTATCCGGTTGCTCAGTAAAGCGCAGCAGGCACAAACACTTTTTCCTTTCGATACCGGTGAACGCTATCATTTTGCGTATGTTCCCCGGGACGACCGGAAGGGTATTTCTGTAAATGAGCTGAACCCGGCGCAACGAAAAGCGCTCATGGATTTATTGAATACGGCGCTGAGTGAAACCACCGTGAAAAAGGTGAATGATATCATGCAGCTCGACCAGGTATTGAAACAGCTGGAACACCGGGAAGAGAACGATCATTACCGTGACCCCGGCAAATACTTCGTCACCATTTTTGGTGTGCCTGCCGCCAATACTATCTGGGGCTGGCGGTTTGAGGGGCATCATGTGGCATTTAATTTTTCGGCAGATAAAAAAGAACTGGTAGCGGGCACCCCGGCTTTCCTGGGCGCTAATCCTGCTATTGTACTGGACGGACCACAAAAAGATAAGGAAGTACTGAAAGAAGAAACAACACTGGCCTTTGACCTTGTGCATGCCCTGTCGCCAGCGGAGTTGCAGAAGGCGCTGGTAACCGCCAAAGCGCCTGCTGAAATCATTACGGGCAACAGCCGCAACGCCATGATTGCACACCCGGAAGGCATCCGTTTTAGGGAGTTGAGCCCCGCACATCAGCAATTGTTACTCCAGCTCATTAACGTATATGTGCATCGCTTCACCAAACTGTTCGCCGATAAAATGCTGAAGGATATCCAACAAGATGGTTTGGATAACCTGTGGTTTACATGGGCCGGAAGCACAGTACATGCCTTGGGCAATCCTTGCTACTACCGCATCCAGGGCCCCGGCCTCATTATCGAATACGACAATACCCAAAATAACGCCAACCACATTCACACCATCGTACGGGACCTGAAAAACGATTTCGGCGGCGACCTGCTGCTGGAACATTACAGGGCAGCCCATGCGAGATAATGCAGCGGAGGTTGTCTTTCTCACTGATTACGCTGATTATACTGATTTGCTTGATTTTACTCTTTTGGATTTTAAAGGATTTTGGGAGATATGAGCGAAAATATCCGCTTATATCTCCCAAAATCCTTTAAAATCCTTTAAAATCCAAAAAGTAAAAATCAAGCAAATCAGTATAATCAGCGTAATCAGTGAGAAAGACAACATCCGCGGTGAGCCCCTATTTAACTTATGGCTTATCGCGTATTGCCTGGAGTTCCGCAGCCAGTGCGGATGCTTTGGCAGGATATTGTGCGGCTACGTTCTGTTGTTCGCCGGCGTCGGTGGTCAGGTGGTAGAGTTGTGGGGCGGTGTCGTTGCCCAGTTCGATGTTGACATCGCGGTCGAGTTTGGCGCCTTTGGAGGGTGAAATATATTTCCAGTCGCCGGAGATAATGGCGAGGGTGCCCGCATGTGTAACGAGGTAGGGGCGGTTTTGACGGGATTTGCCCAGCAATTGTTGCAGCATGTCGAAGCTGTCCGGTGCTTCACCGGGTTGGATGGACTGGCCGGTTAAGCGGGCGAAGGAAGCAAAGAGGTCCAGTTGACTGATCAGTGTGTTGGAAGTTTGTTTTGCTTTGATGCCGGCAGGCCATTTAACGATGAAAGGTACCCTGGCGCCGGCTTCAAAGGCGCTGTATTTGCCGCCTCTCAAAGGTCCTGCGGGGTGGTGGTTGCCGGCCAGTTCTGCTGCCTGGTCCAGGTATCCGTCGTTGAGCACGGGGCCATTGTCGCTGGAAAAAATGATCATCGTGTTTTTTGTGAGTCCAAGGCTGTCCAGCGCTTTTACAATTTCGCCTACGGTCCAGTCGAGCTGTAATATAGCATCTCCTCTCAGGCCCATGCCGCTTTTACCCCCGGAACAAGCTGTTAGGGTAACGGGGTACATGGATATCGCCGCTGGCGAAATAGAGAAAGAATGGTTGTTGTTTATTTTTGCTGATGAAGTCGATGGCTTTGCGGGTGATGATCCCGGCAATGTTTTCATCTTTCCAGCGGGCGCTGTTGCCACCGCTCATCCAGCCGATCCTGCTGATGCTGTCTACGATGGTTTGGTTATGTCCCTGGTGGGGATCGGGATGCATGCGCAGTTTTTCCGGATTTTCCAGGCCGGTAGGATCATTGCCTGTTTTATGTTTATAGTTTACTTCGATAGGATCATTGGGATCTGCATTTACTACGTGGTGATCTTCCACAAATACACAGGGCACACGGTCGAGGGTAGCGGGCATAATAAAGGAATAGCTAAATCCTGCTTCCAGGGGACCGGGGCTGATGGATTTGTTCCAGTTGATGCCCGTGCCGTCGCCAAGACCTAGGTGCCACTTACCAATAACAGCGGTCTGGTAGCCGGCGTCTTTCAACATGCCGGGAAGGGTACGGCGGTCGGTAGGAAGGATCAGCGAAGCATCGCCGGGAGCGATGCCGGTATTCTTTTGCCGCCACGGATACTTGCCTGTTAAGATGCCGAAACGGGAAGGGGTACACGTAGCAGAGGTAGCATATGCATTGCTAAACCGGACGCCCTGCTGCGCCAGCCGGTCGATGTGCGGTGTTTGGATCCTTTTCATACCGTAGCAGCTTACATCTCCATATCCGAGATCATCTGCATAAATAATAACGATGTTAGGTTTTTGCTGCGCAGATACCGTTAGCGAGAGTAAACCGCATAACAATCCGGTACTGATTTTTTGAAAGAAAGTAGTCTTTGTCATCAGGATAATTGTTCACTTTTAGCCCCAGATAGCGGAGGGGTGCCGGGCATAAATATAGTTTTTTCCTGCTGAAATGTCCGGCGTTGTTCCTTTATATTATCAGCCGGCATTCAGGTGTTTCAACGGATTAGCGCCAACAGCGCGGATTACCTGGAAGCTAACCGTAGCCAGTGCAATGAGTAACGTAAAACTGCCTGTAGCCACAAAGATCCATGCGCTGATACCGGTGTGGTAGGCAAAGCCCTGTAGCCAGCGATGGATCACTATCCAGGCCAGGGGAGCGGCTGTTATAAAGGCAATAGCTACCAGTTGCAGGAACTCTTTTGAAAAAAGGGTGATGATGCTGGTCACACCGGCGCCCAATATTTTCCGGATACCGATTTCTTTCATCCGTTGATGGGTAGCAATATGCGCGAGCCCGAATAACCCGGAGCAGCAGATGAGCACCGACAGTAATGCCGCCCAACGGATAATTACTTTCCAGCGTTGGTCCTGCGCATATTCCTGTGCATTTAGGTCGTTGAGGAAACTGTAGGTAAAGGCGGTTTCAGGCAATGCCTTTTTATATGCGGCCGCCACTGCGGTTAATGCGGCCTGTTGCCTGCGAGGGTCCAGTTTTATCCATACGTCGCCGCCATACCAGGGGCTCATGATCATCACCATGGGTGCTATGCGTTCGCGCAGGGAGCCGGCATGAAAATCTTTCACCACGCCGGTGATGGTCCTCATTTCCTTATCAAAATATTCATCCGTGCGGATGGGTGTTCCAATGGGATTTTGGAGCCCGGCAGCTTTTACAAAGGCTTCGTTTACGATTACGCCATTGGACCAGTTGTTTGTAAAGTTCCGGCCTTCTTTGAGTGTAATGCCCAATGCAGCCAGGTAGTTTTTATCGATCACCCGGTGGACGGCTGCGATCTCTTTATCATGAAGATGTACGGCGCTGGCGCCACCGCGTTCACCTCCAAAGGAAAGGCCGGTGATGCCAGGTTCACTGGCCAGTTCATTTTTCAGAATATCCTGTACCTGTTTGAGGTTGCGGTCGCCGCTGATATGCGTTACCACTACCTGTTCGGGACGATAGCCCAGGTCTTTCGATTGCACATAATCCATCTGCCGGTAAAACAGGGCGGTAACAATGAGGAAAAATACGGCCAGTGAAAACTGCGTGACAATCAGTATTCGTCCGGGTATATTCCTGCCGGTTAGCGGCTGGTGCCCGGAAAAGGCTTTTATGGCGCTGAATTTCGCCAGCACATATGCCGGGTAAGCACCGGTTAATGCAATGATGAACAACAGCAATCCGGCGGCGGCCAGTCCTGTTAGCGGCTGCAATATTGCCTGGATAGCAATGGCTTTTCCGGACAGTTCATTAAATACCGGCAGCGCGGCGGCGGCCATCAGAAAGGCCAGCAGCAGCGCGATGGCGCAAAGCAGCGCGGATTCTGTCAGGAACTGATTGATGATTTGTATACTGCTACTTCCATTAATTTTGCGGACACCTACCTCTTTGCTTCTTCTCAGGGACCCGGCGAGTGTAATATTGATAAAATTAATACCCGCCATTACCAGGATAAATACGGCGATGCCTATAAAGATCCAGGCAAATACGGGGTTGCTGCCGTTGATCACACCGCCTTCGCGGTTACCGTCGGGGGAGTAGAGCGGATGAAGGTGAATGTCGGTGATCCGTTGCAGGCCAAACCTGAGGGCGGTGGTGTTATTATCTTTTGCATAGGCTGCCCCCACCCGGTTTAGTTGCTGCGTAACTGTATTTATGGTGGCATCGGGCCGGGTAACCACAAATGTGCTTAGGTATACATTGTTCCAGTCGGTGTCGTTAAACGACAACTGCATAAACCGGAAGGGGAGCAATACATCAAACCTGATAGAAGAATGTATGGGAGGGTCTTTCACCACGCCGCTGATCACCAGTGGTTTTCCGAGGCGCCGGGCAGAAGGGTCGGCGTCCATCCGGAGCAGCTCACCTGTTACATCGGTACGGTTAAAGTATTTCAGGGCCGTACTTTCTGTAATAACGGCCGATCCAATGTCGTTGAGCGCAGTGGCGGAATCGCCTTTTACCAGGGGAAAAGAAAAGACCTGGAAGAAGCCGGGGGCTACAAACAGGAGCTGTTGTTTGAGTACTTTGTTGCCGGCAATGATATCCCCGTAAATATCTCCGCCCATCACCCGGGTGTAGGCGATTATTTCCGGTACCTGCGCTTTGAAAGCCGGGCCGTGTAACTGACCGGTGCTGCCCGTCCACTGCGGACTGCCACCTGGTTGGGTTACAGCAGTGGTGATACGGTAAAGATGTGGATTCTGATGATGAAACCGGTCGAAGCTGTTTTCATCTTTCAAATATAAAAATGCCAGCAAAACACAGCTGATACCAATGGCCAGGCCAATGATATTGATGCCTGCATACAGCTTGTTTTTCCGGTGGTGACGAAGGGCTATTTTCAAATAGTTAAAGAGCATACAGGAAGATAATATTTTTATGGTTGTTTATAAAGGAAGATGCAGGGTGCTATCCAGTATAAATGCCGCCCTTTCCGCCACGGTGGTTTCGGGGAGCTGAACCAGCTTATATTCCAGCCGGCTGTATACTTTTATCATGCTTTCATAAGTTTGCACGGCTTCCTCAAAAGATTGTTTACGTTCCTTATCGTGTTCATAAATGGCTTTCCACGGAGAGGCGAGGAATACGGTTTGATGGTACCTGTATAAGGCGGCGGCCTGCTCCATTTCTTCCGGAACGGGCAGTCTGCATAGTTCAAGATAACCGATGGTATCGGCAATGCCCCGGTCGAAAAATACGGGGCGGCCGGTGGCTGGCTGTTCCAGGTAATCCTGCAGAGACTGCTCAAACATCAGCCGGGCAAATGCCTGCCGGTTGACCCAGGGCAGTGCCTGCCCGCCGGCAGCTACCTGCTGCCGGATAATTTCCCGGCCCGTTTCCGGAACGGTGATATGTCCCTGTTCACGCAGCGCCGCTATGATAGCGGTTTTGCCCATGCCGGGCCCACCCGTGACGATAAAAAAGTGATCTCTTACTTTTTTGTTCATCTTAATAAATTAAAAAAATAAATAATTGGATTAAAGGAAGTGGGGAGGGGGGTAAAAAAATATTCCGCCGACAAACGTTATAAAGTATCTTTACGGCATCTATGCTGCAGGGAGTCAAGCAATTTCTATACCGTTCAGCCGAATATCACTGGAACAACATCGTGAATGTTGGTGTGCATCCTGCTATGCCCTATATAGAATCCAGGCGCACAAAATTATTGAATTTATTGTCATTGCCCTGTATTCCTTTCATGTTTTTTTATTGCATCTTAAATACGATCCAGGGCAGGTACATACTGGCGGGCCTGAATGCCATTACCACCACTACTTCCGTGCTGGTACTGATATTCCATAAGTATCGGATGTATCTTAGTGCAAGGATAGTGTTGATCTGTATCAGTATCCTGATCTATACGTTTACCGGTGTTTATTTTCATAACGGGGCGGAATATTTTTTACTGAACATCCTTTTTATCGTAATCCTGATTTACGATAATAAATGGATAGTGGGGAGCCTGAGCCTCCTGGTGATCACAGCTTTTATGCTGATTATATTTATGCCGCGGTCGTGTGGTACCTGGCGCCACCGGTGCCGGTGGAAAGGGTATGGTGGAATGTGGCGGTGGCATTATTATTTGTGGTGGTGGCACTTAGCTTTTTTAAGTATATCCAGGCGGACTACCAGCAGGAAATTGAGCAGCAGCGACAGGCATTAGTGTCGATGAACAAGGACAAGGAAAAACTTTTTTCTATTGTGGCGCATGATATCCGCAGCCCGCTGGCTACGCTGGAAAGCCTGCTGGACATGTTCCGGAAAGGACAATATCCCCGCGAGGACATGGAGGAAGCGGCAGATGTGTTGCACAAAAAAGTATCGCAGCTGGGTGTTACGCTCGACAACGTACTACGCTGGAGCACCCGCAGCATGAAGGGGATCCAAACCCGGCCCCGGCATTTTTTACTGGCGCCCGTGGTAACAGAAGTGCTTCATTTTTTTGAACTGATCATACAACAAAAACAGATTACAGTAGAATTGCAGATACCCGTAACTACTGCTTTGTATGCGGACCGCGACCAGGTGTCGGTGATCCTCCGGAATCTCTTCAGCAATGCGCTGAAATTTAGTTATACCGGCGGGCAGATAGAAGTAATGGCGGTGATAGCAGAGGATGTGGTGATTACTATTACCGATCACGGTGTGGGCATGTCGCCGCAGCAACTCAGCACCCTGTTCACTTCCCACCAGCATCCGAAGTACGGTACAGATGGGGAACGTGGCACGGGCCTCGGCTTATTGCTCTGCGGGGAGTTTGCGGCGCAAAATGGTGGCACTATTAAAGTAGCAAGTTTGCCCGAAAGCGGCACCAGCTTTACCCTGCATTTTGCTAAAGGGGATTTTTCCCCGGAAGACGAGGCAGCTTTCAATTAATACATTATTGCAGGGCTTCCTGCATGCGGATCGGTTACCAGCGGGGATACTTCCTGACCCATCAGGACACTACAGGATAGTTTATTACAGGTATTCATTATCTTGTTCTATTCCACGTTTAACTGTTCGATATGAAAAAACGCCTTGTTCCTGTTGCAGGATTATTGTTATTGACTGCAGCGGTTTCCGCCCAATCTGCCAAAGGTCCTGCGCCCCTGAAATTTGAAAAGCGGCAGATCGCTGCAGAAAGCTATGAATCGGTAGCGGTGATGGACGTAAACAATGACAAGATCCCTGACCTGGTATCCGGTGCTTTCTGGTATGAAGGACCGGCTTACTTCAAGCGTCATTATATTGGCCCGGTAAAGCAGTTTGGCGAATACTGGGATGACTTCTCCACCATTCCTTTTGATGTAAACGGCGATGGCCGCATGGATTATGTGACCGGCGGCTGGTTTGGGAAAACGCTGGTATGGAAGGAGAACCCGGGGAACGACAACGAATGGAAAGAACATGTGATCGCCACACCTGGCAATATTGAAACCACCCGCGCATGGGACCTGGATGGCGACGGTATTCCCGAAATAATTCCCAATACGCCGAATGATCCGCTGGTGGTATATCATTATACCAAAGGCAGTGCAGCATTTACCGCGCATACAATACTGGACCGCAAATCGGGGCATGGCCTGGGCAGCGGTGATATTAACGGCGACGGACGTACGGACCTGGTGGTGCCGGAAGGCTGGGCAGAAGCGCCGGCATCGCCTTACAGTGCTGCATGGACTTTCCACCCGGAGTTTAACCTCGGCACGGCCAGCGTGCCGGTAATAGTAGCCGATGTAAATAAGGATGGGTTGCCTGATCTTATAGCAGGGCAAGGGCATGATTATGGGCTCGACTGGTACGAGCAAAAGAAGGACAGCAAAACAAATAAGCGGCTATGGATCAAACATGCCATTGATCCTTTCAATTCGCAATATCATACCATGCTGTGGGAAGATATAGATGGAGATGGGGAACCGGAGCTGATCACAGGAAAGCGTTACCGTGCGCACAATGATCATGATCCGGGTTCCGATGATCCCTGCGGTATCTATTATTTTAAATGGAACGGCTCTTCTTTCACCAAACAGGTGATCAGCTATGGATCAAAAGGAGCGGGATTATATTTTGTGACGCATGATCTTACAGGATCAGGCAAAAAAGATGTGATCGTAGCCGGCAAAGATGGATTGTTCATCTTTTATAATAAAGGAAACCAGTGATCAGCATCTTTATAAAAATACTGCCTGCAAGATAAGTAGGCAGTATTTTTTTGTAAAAAAAATTCAGGAATTATGTTTCGCCAGCCAGTTCTCAATGGCGGCCCCAATATTAGCGGTGAGGGAAGTTTCATTATCCTTGCCCTGTTCAAACCAGTGGTTAGCTCCTTCATTGTCCTGCCTTTTTTCCACGTAAATAGTTTTTTCAGGAAGACGAACGATAAACACATCTTCGTCGTGGCGTGTAACCCCGGTCTCGTGATTGTCGAGTTGTATGTTAAAGGTATCCATATCGCAAAGTTTATCTTTTGCGGTACAATCATTATGCCTTATGTGGGTTGGTTGGTCCTTTTTTTGTTTCTTCGCAGCTGAGTCCTCTTTATCCTATTTAACCAGACCAACAAAATGTGCGTATGATCATTAAAGAGTTACCTGTTGTTATTGAAACTCCGAGAGGGAGTAGTGAAAAATACGATTTCGACCCTGCATCGCGGTTTTTTGTACTCAGTAAAATATTACCCGCCGGTATGGTTTTCCCATATGATTTTGGTTTTATCCTGGGAACCAAGGGTGCTGATGGAGATCCACTGGATGTGATGGTGATCTCTGAATTTAAAAGCTTTCCCGGCTGCCTGATCAAATGCCGTTTGCTGGGCGCTATTAAAGCAGAGCAAAAGGAAAGGGATGGCACCATTGTCCGGAACGACCGCTACATAGCGGTGCCGGTGGTATCCAGGTTATATAAAGGAGTGGATGCGGTGTCGGCGCAAACCATCCGGGAAATAGAGCTTTTCTTTATTAACTATAATGAGCAGGAAGGAAAACAGTTTACGCCACTTGGATATATAGAAGCAGCTCCTGCCTATGAGCAAATAAAATTTCCTGAAAAATGAGTGCCGCGGCTAACCTGTGGGGACAAGGCGATCAGTTAAATGTGCTGCAGATGTCTGTCAGGGCGGTAGCCATGTATTTTGTTACCCTGACCCTCATCCGGTTGGGAGGGATGCGCATTTTTGGGAAGAAATCAGCTTTCGACACGATTATTGTAATTATGATGGGAGCAGTGCTGGCCAGGGTGATTGTAGGCGCCTCGCCGTTTTCAGGTACTGTAGCCGCCGCCGCTGTAATGGTGGCTATCAACAGGAGCCTGGCCTGGATCTCTTTGAAAAGCAATATGATCAACCGGCTGGTAAAAGGAAAGCCACTGCTGCTATATGATGCAGGAGAAATTAAATGGGAGAATATGAATAAGGCCTGTTTGAGTAAATCCGATCTCATGGAAAGCCTGAGACTGGAAACACTGAAGGCCTCGCTTGCTGAAATAGAGCAGGCATACATGGAAACGAACGGAAGGATCAGTTTTATATTGAAGCCGGAATAGATGATGATTGTGCATTTTATTACACGGTTTTATAGTTGATTGTGGAATTTTAATGGCATCCCCCATCTTAGAATCAACCAGTATATATTTTAGGATTATATATTTTGTACAATGATAAATGCCCCGACAAAGGCAACTTTAAGTGAACCGGCTGCGGCGTCAGATAAATTTCCCTCCGGCGGAGGTGAAATGGGTGAGTTGATCCGTTCTTTTAACTGGACAGATAATCCCCTGGGGCCGGCAGATCATTGGTCGCAAAGTTTAAAGACCTGTATCCAGATTTTACTCTCCTCCGTGCAACCCATGCTGTTATGCTGGGGTAACGAAAATATTTTTATCTATAATGATGCGTGCCGGGAATTACTTGGCAGCCAGCATCCATTGTCCATGGGACAACCGGCAGTAACGGTATGGCCCGCCTTGTGGTCGGCTACTGAAGCGGCGGTAGCAGCGCCGCAGCTGCAGCTCATGCGGCCGGATGGCAGTTGCTACCAGTTTAATGGTATGCCTGTAAGAGACGATTCCGGCGATACGGGCATCCTCTTTATGGGGGCAGCCCTGAACAACGGGAAGGCGCCTACGTTTGTTAAAACAGATCTGGGCAATTTCACCAGGACCCTCCTGGAGCAGGTAGAACCCGTGATCCGGGAAGGTGGATTAACCCTCGTTATTAACCTGGATATTGTTCCGGAAGATATTTATATAGACAGGGACATCTGGGAACAGATCCTGTTGTCGTTGCTCACTAACGCGATCAGCTATACGTTGAAGGGCGGAGTGGCCGTGAGGCTGAGGCAGGAGGGCAACCAGGTATTGCTTTCCATAGCAGATACGGGTATCGGCATCACGCCTGGCCTGTTGTCTGAAATTAACGCTGCATTGCAGGAGCCGCCTCGGACCCGCCGGGGCCTGACCGTAGCCAATGAAGGCATTCTTCTGCACGGCGGGGAGTTGCAGATCAGCAGCATTCCCGGCGAGGGAAGCACTTTTACCATCTCCATTCCGGTGGGTTATGCGCACTTACCTGCCGAGCAGGTGGTTCGTAATGCTGCGCCGGTACACAAGGCCTATCACGGTTACCTGCCGCATATGGCTGCCGAGATGCGGACCTGCCGGGAAAAGCTCCAGCAGCAAAGCGCGGGGTTGCATTACCGGCAATTGCTGGAGGCATTGCCAGCCGCCGTATACACCTGTGATAAGGAAGGCCGCGTGCTCCTTTATAATACAGCCGCCGTTACATTGTGGGGCCGGGCGCCCGTAGCAGGAGTAGACATGTGGTGTGGTTCCTGGAAAATATATGAACCCGACGGCACTACTCCCATTGACCTGGATAGCTGCCCGATGGCAGAGGCCATCAAAGGCGCCGTGCCGGTGAGTGGGAAGTTGATCATGATAGAAAGACCCGATGGTTCCAGGCGCATCATCCAGCCATACCCCGATCCGATTTTTGACAGCGCCGGCAATCTGCAAGGCGCGGTGAATATGCTGGTAGATATTACCGATCAGAAAACTGCGGAAGAATATGTATCCAGGCTGGCCGCCATCGTGGAAAATTCAGACGATGCCATTATCAGTAAAACGCTGGATGGTGTTATTACCAGCTGGAACCCCGCTGCAGAAAGGTTGTTCGGGTATAGTGCCGCAGAAATGAAAGGGGAACTCATCACCCGCATCATCCCGACAGACAGGCTGGATGAAGAACCCCGGATCATTGGGCAGCTCAGGTCGGGCAACAGGGTAGATCACTTTGAAACAAAGCGCGTCACCAAAGACGGGCAACTGCTGGATATTTCCCTGACCATCTCCCCGATAAAAGACATGCAGGGAAATGTAATCGGCGCCTCCAAAATAGCCAGGGATATTACACAGCGAAAAAGATTATTCGAAGCGCTCCAGGAAAGTGAAGCCCAATATATGCAGCTGGCCATTAAGCTGGAGGCCATGGTGGAACTGCGAACCAAAGAGCTGCTGGAGGCGAACTTCTATCTCGAAAAATCAAACCGAGAACTTGAACAGTTTGCCTATGTAACCAGCCACGATTTGCAGGAACCGCTCCGGAAGATCCACACGTTTGCAGGCATGCTGTATAACGTGAACAAAGACATCCTTTCAGAAACATCGCGGATGTACATTGAAAAAATAATGCAAAGCGCCAAACGGATGTCGCTCCTGATCAGTGAACTGCTGGATTACTCCCGGCTGGTGCACGTAAAAGATCCGTTTGTGGAAACAGACCTCAACAAAATAGTGAAAAATGTGCTGACGGATTTCGAAGTGGTGATCGGTCAGCATGATGTTACCATTGCTGTAAAAGAACTGCCCAGGCTTACCGTAAGCCCGCTGCAAATGAACCAGCTGTTTCATAACCTCATCGGTAATGCTATTAAGTTTTTGTCGCCCGGAAGAAAGCCGGTGATCAACGTTTACGCGGAACCGCTCAGCCCTGCCGACGCAATGGCATTGCCGGATCTGGACCCCAGCAGGACCTACTGCACCATTACGGTATCGGATAACGGTATCGGGTTCGACCAGGTATATGCCGATAAAATCTTCCAGATCTTTCAACGGTTAAACGACCGTACCGCCTATGAAGGAACAGGAATAGGGCTGGCCCTGTGTAACAAAATTGTACTGAATCATAAAGGAGGAATTTATGCGAATGGTGTACCGGACAAGGGCGCTGACTTTAAAGTGATCCTGCCAATGTAAAGGTGCCCGATCTGTTGTGTTTTTGTTAATTGTGTTTCTTTTCTGAAGAAAGGAGGGGGATTGCCGGTCGCTGATTTTTTCAGGAACATTTCCTGCTGTACTTTTGCAGCAGTTACAACTTTTCTTTTTCCTCTTTTGTTTTTCATAGTACGAATTGTTACCGATTTATCCTGCCATTAAAACTGCCCTGCAATGAGAGAGAAATTAATCAGCTTACTAATTGACCCGGACCGCGACCGGCGTAACCAGTTTTACCTTGCGCTGGACCTCCTGAATGTGAGCAAGGCCTGCATAGCACAGGATAACACCAGCAAAGCGCTGGACTATTTTAAGAAGCACACCAGCCTTGTCCCGGACTACATTTTCTTAGACAGCCTGTTACCTTCAGATGAAACGCCCCATTTCTTGCGTGAGCTGAGAAAGATCAAGCGCCTGAAACAGGTGCCGGTTATCTGGTATGCAGCCTCTTTTGAACCCGATCAGCAACAGGCTATCAGGGAAGCAGGATTTGCTGCCGGTTTGGCTAAACAGAGCGATCTGTATAGACTGAAAGGAAATCTCCAGGTGCTCTTCCAGAGCGAGCTGCAGGAAACCGTTATACCGGATGAAACTTCTGCTGCCACCCGCTTTAAGATGAAGATGAAAGAGATGTTACTGCAAACCCAGTCGTTGCTGGAGGCGCCGGAACATCTGCTTACCCACTCCTGATTTATTTTATTCCGATTGCAATGCCTTTACAGGATTGGCCATCGCAGCTTTCGTACCCTGATAGCTGATGGTCAGTAATGCAATGAGCGCAGTAAGTATGCCTGCTGCCGCAAACATCCACCATTGCAGTGATATGCGGTAATCTATATTGCGCAGGGCGGCCTGCATGGCCAATACAGCCAGCGGCACCGTAATCACAAAGGCAATGAATACGGGTTTCAGGAATTCTTTGGCGAGCATATACCAGATCCGGCCTACGCTGGCGCCCATAATTTTACGGATGCCGATTTCTTTACTGCGCCGTTCTGCGAGGTAGGTAGATAAACCAAATAATCCCAGGCAGGAGATCAGGATAGCGAGACCGCTGGTCCAGTTGAACATGAAGCCCGACGAACGCACGCCGTTAAACATTTTTTGATAGGCTTCTTTGATGAAGCTGAATTCAAAAGGAAATTCAGGATTACTTTTTTTGAGAGCCGCTTCTATCTTGGCAAGGGCTGTTTCCGGGTGATCTGTTTTACGGAGCCGCACAAAAATATGACTTACAGGCCCGTTGCCTAAATAGATAACCAGCGGTGGCGCCGCCTGGTAAGGGTTATTAATTACAAAGTCTTTCACTACCCCGATGATCGGATTAGTGCCGAGTAATGTGCCCACCACCGGTTCTTTCAATCCCATTTTCTTTACTGCGGCTTCATTTACCAGGCATCCGGTGGAATCGCTGCCATATTCCGTGCTGAAATCGCGTCCTGCAGCCAGTTGCAGCCCGGCGGTTTTTACCCAGTCGTATTTCACCCAGGTAATATTAATAGGGAAATTCTGATCCGCTGTTTTCCCGGGCCAGGCAATACCATCGGTGGCGCCGCCAAACCTCAGCAGGTCGTCTGTACCGGCAGACACGTTTTCTATTTCAGGAATACGCAGCAGATCTTCCTGCAGCAGGTTGTACTTGTTAGCCATTTCGCCGCGGGCGGGTATTTCCAGAAGATTGTCCTGGTTGTAACCCACCGGCCGGTTTTCGCCGTACTGCAATTGCCGGTATACAACGATGGTGGAGATAATGAGAAAAATAGAGATGATAAACTGGAAGGTGACCAGGCTTTTCCGGAATAATCCGCCGCCGCGATTGGTGGATATCACACCCTTCAATACTTTTACGGGCCGGAAGCTGCTGAGGAAAAAGGCTGGATAACTGCCGGCAACGAGGCCGGTGAACAGCAGCAGTAATAATATCCCCGTCCATATTTCCCAGTTCATAAAATCGAGGCGGATACTTTTGCCGGATACGCTGTTGAGGCCCGGCAGCGCCAGTTTTACCAGCAATATTCCCAGGAGCAGGGCGCCAAAAGTGATGATCAGCGCTTCAATGAGAAATTGAAAGATAATGGTGATGCGGGAGGCGCCAAGCGCTTTCCTTACGCCTACTTCTCTTGCGCGGCGTTCCGCACGTGCAGTAGAAAGATTCATGAAATTAATACACGCAATCAATAAAATAAAAAGCCCGATGGTGCCCAGCAGCATCATGATCTCTATCCGGCCGCCGCTGGGCTCACCATTTTTGAAACCACCGTGCAGGTGCAGCGCGGTGAACGGGTAGGCAAACAGGTAGCTGGTACTATCTGTGGTACCTGTGAGCATTGCTTTCTTCAGCTTTTTGTTAAAGCCATCCACATTGCTTCCGGGTTGCAACAACGCAAAGCTGCCGACACGGTAATTGTCCCAGCGGTTGATCCAGTCGGCATTCTCCAGTTCATAAAGGCGGAAGGGGAGTACTACGTCGAATTGAATGGAACTGTTTTCCGGTGCATCGCGGATTACCGCTGCTACCCGGAGGTGATGCTGGTTATTGTGTTTAACAATGCTGCCAATAGGGTCTTTGTCGCCAAACAGCCTGTGGGCAGCACTTTCCGAGAGTATAATGGCGCCGGGGTCCTGAAGGGCGGCAACCGGGTTACCGGATATAGCCGGGAAAGTAAAGATGTTGAAGTAATCAGGATCTGCGTACACGCTTTGCTGGTAAATACTTTTCTTACCGGTGCTGAGCAGTTGTTGCCCGCCATAAACCTGGCGCGTGGTATATTTTATTTCTGGGAACTCCCGTTTTATTTTCTCTGCCAGTGGCGCCGGTGTAACGTCGCCGGTAAACCACCGGCCTTCGTGGTACTGATTGTTCATCAGCAGATGAATGTCGGTATTATGCTGGTGGAAGGAATCGTAGCTGACTTCCCCATGGATCCACAACAGGATGATGATACCGGTAGCCAAACCAAGGGAGAGGCCTCCTATATTAATAAGGGTGGAGAGTTTGTTTTTAAGGAGATTTCTCCAGCCGTGCCTGCAATAATTTTTGAACATAGCGGATAGTTTTGGGTGGAGAACTGGGTTCTCCTTTGTTCCCTAAAAATAACTGCCCGCACGGATCCTTAATTTACAATGTGACAGAAGTCTTGTTTGCTGTGATGAAAATGGTGTTGCGTTATTTGGTGCCCTGCTTCCTCCATGCCAGGATAAACCCTGCTGCTACCGCCACCAGTAACAGGATAGAAGATATCGTGGAGATCTTTCTTCCGAGGAAGAAGGTGGCCGGCTCAAACCGGAATACAATTTCATGTTTCCCCGCCGGCACCATGAGGCCACGCAAGGCATAGTTTACACGGAGGATAGGTGTTTCCTTACCATCGATAAAAGCTTTCCAACCGGCAGGGTAATAAATATCGGAGAACACGCCGAGGCCCGCCCTGGTATTCACAGCAGTATACTTCAGTTCATTGAGACCATATTTATCCAGTACGATGCGCGCATTGCTGTCGGCCGCAGGTATGAAGGCGCCGGTGGTTTGCTGAAAGCGCTGGTCAATAATCACCGTATCTGCCGGGTTAAAATGATCGAGTGCTTTCATTTCTGCGTTGGCGTTAGGCGCCCACTGGATGACTTTTACAAACCAGGCATTGCCCAGTGCGCCGGGGTTGCGTTGGGCTACCGGCTGACCGTTCCGCTGGTCGGGCACAATAAAGTAGCGGGTGTTCAGCATATTGAACACAGCCATATTGTTTTTGGTGAGCTGGTGTTGGATCAGGTCTTCATAGATCCAGAGTTTCGCCGGACTCTGGCCGCCGATGGATTTATGAAAGTAGCTGGTATTGGCATCAAGAAAAGGATTGGTGGTGGCGTTAAGCACCCGGTAATAGGGGTCTTTATCGCGCAGGATCATCTCATCTGCCGGGGATGGGGCAATATAGTTTTCCAGGCGGGACACTTCCATGAAGCTGTCTTCATTCAGATAATTTTTATCCACCTGGAAGAGATCGAAGAGTACCGCAAAGGCGACAATGCCCGCTGCGTATACCGGTTTTAATTTTTCTTTCAGGGAGAACCAGAGGGTGGCAAAGGCGATCAGCATAAACACCAGTGCACGGATACCATCGGCCCGCAGGATGCTGCTGCGGTCCTGTTTGAGGGCATTCAATAACCTGGCGGCGGGAATTTCGCCTCCCAGCATTTGTGTATACCGCGCGAGGATGTTACTGTCGTTAGGGCCATTGAAGGCATATACCACACTGCCGCCAATGGCCAGCAGTAATACCAGGCCGCCGGTTACATACAGCGTCATTTTGAGGTGTTGTTCCAGCCAGGCTTTTGTCTGCTTACCATATAATAACTCCTGTAAAGCCCAGCATGCGAGGATCACCATGGTTACCTGCGGGATCACCAGCGCCATTGTAGGTGCGCGGAACTTGCTGTATAACGGAAGATGATAAAAGAGGAAGTTGTTCAGTTCCGGGAAGTTGGCGCCCCAGCTGAGGAGTATGCCGATAACGGTGGCGGCTATCAGCCACCATTTATGCCAGCTGTGAACGATGAACAAGCCAAGCACAAACAGGAAGCAGATGATTACGCCGATGTAAACGGGGCCACCGGTGAAGGGCTGGCCGCCCCAGTATAGCTGCCACGACGGGCGTTCCACGGCTTCCGCTGCTTTCGCCGGCGGTACGCCGATATCGGTGAGGGTTTGGTAAACGTGGGAGCTGGTCGACAATTTCTCCGAAGTAGATCCGCCTACCAGGTGTGGCAACAGCATGGTAAAGGTTTCTCCTTTGCCGTAACTCCATTGAAATGCATAGGCGATATCGAGACCGCCGGATTTTTTGGCGGCTTTATCCGGCTGCGTTAACTCCGACTGGCTGCCCCGGATCGTATAGCTGGTATACTCTTTCATGATAAGCAGGTTATCCATGGAGGGCAGGATCGCCATGATACCGGCCGCCATCAATACCAGTGACGCTTTGAAAAATGCCGAGAGCTGCTTTTCGCGGAAGGCGTGTATGCCGGCAGCTACGGCTGCGCATAGGGCGATGATGCCGGTGTAATAGGTGATCTGCGGGTGGTTGTTGTAGATCATCACCGCCGCAGCCAGGGCAGTAAGGCTTCCGCCTGCGAGGTATTGTTTGCGGTAAGCCAGGATAATGCCGCCCAGCACCGGCGCCATGTAGGCCATGCTCATTACCTTGGTGATATGCCCCGCGTCAATGCTGGTAATGGTGAAGGTGGCAAAGCCATAGGCGATGGCCCCGGTTATCCGTATCCAGTATTTAAACCCCAGTACACACAGCAGCACATACATGCCCATCATCAGCATAAAAAACATGTCTACCGGGTTGGGAAGGTATAAGGCAAACGCGCGGTTCAGTATTCCTACTTTGTTGGTGGAGGGACCGGTGTAGATGACATAGGTGGGCATACCACCAAACATGCTGTTGGTCCAAAGAGGAATATCGCCGGTAGCTTCATAGTAATCAGCCGCTTCTTTTTGCATGCCTTTGTAATGCATCATGTCCGATTGCAATAGTTGTTTGCCATCCAATACAGGGCTGCAAAACACAAACGCCAGGGTCACAAAAAGGACTAATGCGCCCAGGTGAGGCGTTAAAGCTTTAAACCACATGTATTTCATATTATGCTGGTTTTCATATATTTTAGAAAGGATGATTAATGAGAATTTTAATCAATTTTCATCTCTACTTAAAGTTTTACTTTAAGTGTGCGTTTACAAGGAAAGCAGTTCTAATGTGCGGGAGAACATGGCAGCTGGGCTGTCGCGCCAGGCATCATGACCAGGAATAATATAAGCCGGGTTGGGAAATTGTTGTTTCACTCTTGCTACGCTGGCAGGCCATGCTTTTACGTTGCCATCGCCGGTATAACCAATATCTTTTGCTTTGCTGCTTTTTATAAAGCAGCCGCCGTACAATACTTTTGTGGCAGGGAACCAGGCAACGATATTATCTTTCGTATGTCCTTCGCCGGGATAGTAAGTTTGTATTTTCACACCGCCTATATTAAAAGTGGTGTCTTTGGTAAATACATACTGCGCCTGTTTTTCTCCTTTGGCCTTGCACAATTCCAGTGTAGCGGTGCTGCTGTAGGTTTTTACGCCCAGTTTTTTGAAGAGGTCGAGACCGGCGGTTCTGTCTTCATGAAAATGCGTAACGATGCAGTAAGTAATTTTGCGGTGGTGCTTTTTCAGGATGCTGTCTGCCAGCTGCCGGGTTTGATCTACGCTCCAGGGCGTGTCCATTACTACCACGCCCTTTTTTGTTACCGCATACACGCCATTGGTAGGGTAGACCACATTCTTGAATTCTCCATAAGACGTATATACGTACAGGTTACCGGTGAGATGGGCGATGTTAATCCGGAACCTGCTGCTGTCCTGGGCAGATGTGGCGCCTGCTGTCAGCAGGGCGCAGATAAAAGCAAAAACTGGTCTCATAAAAAACAGGATGAGCCGCAAAATTACATATTATCCCGGCCTGCCGCTTATTTTCTTCTTTTAAAACATTACCCTACTGATTTAGTAGATTATTCATATCTTACCGGTAAATCCCACACCCGTATGGATAACAAGCATACCCAAACATTAATCAGTTTGCTCAGGAAAACGCATCATGCGGAGTGGGAAGCTACGCCGTCTGCCCAGGATGCCATTACCTGGCTGAACGACCTGGTTGGTTTTTTATTCCCGGGAAATCATCTCCCTAAACAAACCTCCTATGAGGGCATCTTAAAAAAGAACCAGATAGACCTGGAGAATATCCTGCTCAGTTACCTGGACCCCCGCGAGGTACCTATAGAAGAAATTGTAAACGCCTTTTATAACTCATTGGGAACCATTTATCAGCACCTTCGCCAGGATGCTGCTAAAATACACGAATACGACCCCGCCGCCACCAGTGTGAACGAGGTAATTGTATCGTACCCGGGATTTTATGCCATCACAGTATATCGCATTGCCAACCGGCTAACGCAACTGGATATACCGGTATTGCCGCGGATCATCAGTGAGTTTGCACATGGCAAAACGGGGATCGATATTCATCCTAACGCCACCATCAGCGTACCCTTCATTATAGATCACGGTACGGGCATCGTGATTGGGGCCACCAGTATCATCGGCTCCAATGTAGTGATATACCAGGGCGTAACGCTGGGTGCATTGCATGTAACAAAGGAGTTGTCGGATATAAAAAGGCATCCTACGGTAGAGGACAACGTGATCATTTATGCGCGCAGTACCATCCTGGGCGGTAATACCGTGATCGGGCAGGGCAGTATTATTGGCGGCAGCGTTTTTATCACGAAAAGTGTTCCGCCATATTCGCAGGTGTTCAATACACACCAGGTGCGGATTACCACCAAAACAGGCGTATAACAGTTCCACACAAATAGCGGTTGCATTCGCAGAAATATTTATATCTTAAGCCGAAAGATGACCGTCTTCCGCGGCGGATAAAGAATTACTGACATGCGAATGAGCGTTTTGCCGGCAGGCATTTTATTAACCATGCTATCCTTTTCTCCGGGGCTAAAGGCCCAGCAGGACACCTTGCAGCAGTTGCCGGAGGTGGTGGTGCAATCCTATTATTCAAAAGCTTCGCTGCAGCGTGTACCCACCGCCGTGAGTATCCTGTCGCCCGCCGACATGCAGCTTCAGCAGGGCGCTTCCCTGTTGCCCGCCATAAATACGGTGCCGGGTATACGAATGGAGGAGCGCTCGCCGGGCAGTTATCGTTTATCCATCAGGGGTAGTTTGCTCCGTTCTCCCTTTGGTATCCGGAATATTAAAATTTATGCAGATGATATCCCGCTGACCGATGCCGGGGGCAATACCTATCTCAATCTTATAGACGCTGATGCGATAAGCCGGGCGGAAATACTGAAAGGACCGGACGGCAGCTTGTTTGGCGCTAATTCCGGCGGGGTGGTGCGACTGGACCTTTTCCCCCCACCGGCCGACACGCACCACCTGCAGGTGAACCTGCAAGGCGGCAGCTATGGCCTGTTTCACGGCAGTGCGGCCTGGCAGCAGCAATGGAAAAATTACCAGGTACAGGTATTCCAGGGATACCAGCGGGCAGATGGCTACCGTGAAAATACCGCCATGAAGCGGTCTTATACCCAAACGGCTCAACGCTGGGAATACAAACCGGGCTACACACTGAAGCTGCTGGCATTTTACTCGGATCTGTCGTACCTCACGCCGGGAGGATTAACCCTGGCGCAGAGCGAAGCCAATCCCCGTGCCGCCAGGCCCGGCACGCCCGTTACACCAGGCGCGGTAGCGCAAAAGGCAGGCATCTATAACCGTACTTTCCAGGGCGGACTGGTCCACGAAGCGCAATTTACCCCACGGCTACAGCATGTGCTCTCGGTGTTCGGGGCCAATACTCATTTCGAAAATCCTTTTATCACCAACTATGAAGCGCGGGATGAAAATACCGCCGGCTTCCGCACCTACCTGCAATGGACCAACGATCCGCAGCGCAGCTCGCCGTTCCAATGGAAATGGCTGAACGGCGCCGAGTGGCAGCAAACCACCACCGACGTGATCAATTACGGTAACAAGCAAGGTAAGCGCGATACGGTGATGGCTGCCGATAAGCTAAAAGCGGATCAGTACTTTTTCTTTACCCGCTTCCAGGCCAATGTGAGCGCATTTACCTTTGAGGCAGCGGCCAGTTTAAATTATTATGGTTACCGCTACAACAGCAACGGGCACACGAAAATCAACTTCACGCCGCAGCTGATGCCGCGCTTCTCGCTGTCGTACCTGTTTACGCCACAGGTAACAGGCCGTATTACGGTTAGCAGGGGCTATTCCCCACCGGCTACGGCAGAAGTTCGTGCATCCGACAACGTGATCAACACGGCGTTGCAACCCGAAACCGGCTGGAACTATGAAGCCGGTGTACGCGCGGCTTCCCGTAACCACACGGCAACAATCGATGCGGCCTTCTTTTATTATAAAATGCAAAATGCCATTGTGCTCCGGCAGCACGACAATGGCGAGGAGTTTTTTACCAATGCCGGCGGCGTTCAGCAGAAAGGGATAGAGGTACAGGGCATGTGGTGGCTGATGAAGCCACGTAACGGCGGTGTGTTACGCGGCATCCGGTGGCAGGAAGGGTATACGCTGAGTGACTTCCGGTTTAACCACTATGTAAGTGCTGATGGGAAAGACTATTCGGGGAATGCACTCACCGGTGTGCCGCAGCATGTGCTGGTGAGCAGTTTGTTGTGGCAGTTCCCTGCGGCAGTGTCGTTATATGCGCAGCATACTTTTACCAGCAGCATACCGCTAAACGACGCCAACAGCGTGTATGCCGGCGGTTATCATTTGCTGCAGGCCAATGTGAGCTGGAAACTGCCGCTGCGTTCGCGTTGCAGCATCCGCTTGCGCGCGGGCGCCGATAACCTGCTGAACGTAAACTACAGCCTGGGCAACGATCTTAACGCCTTTGGCGGCCGTTATTACAATCCTGCGCCGGGCAGGAATTATTTCGGCGGCATCAGTATGCAGTTATAGTAATGATATGTCTACAACCACAGATAATGCAGCGGAACAACATTCCGCTGCATTTTTTTTGTCCGGTTGGGGAAGATAATGACCGTAGTGTGAAGGGACATCCTCATGGGAGATTACTCCTGTGCAGCAGCTTCCGCGCCGTGGCGTCAAAAAATCCTATCACAGCGGGGCCTGACGTTAACATCTGTGTATTTAACAAAAGCGGCATAGAATTGTAATAAGTGAGTAAGCATTAACAAGAAGATGAATTCTACCAACGGAAAATCGGATAAGCCGGTCATAACCGCAAAAATTGATGGCTTTTTTCTCCAGTTTTATCATATCGCCGCCTTTATAGGTCGCTTTTTCAGGGAGGCATTCCGGCCTCCTATTGAGTGGGGCGAGTTTGTGCGGCAATGTTACCAGGTGGGGTATAAGTCGCTGGCCCTTGTTACGGTAACGGGGTTTATCACCGGCGTGGTGTTTACGGAGCAGTCCCGTCCTACTTTATCGGAGTTCGGGGTTACTGCGTGGCTGCCGTCGCTGGTGGCTATTGCGGTGGTGAGAGCGTTGGCGCCGCTGATCGCGGCCCTGATCTGCGCAGGTAAGGTGGGCTCGAGCATCGGCGCAGAGCTGGGATCGATGAAGGTAACAGAACAGATTGATGCGATGGAGGTATCTGCCATTAACCCTTTCCGTTACCTGGTGGTTACCCGCGTCATTGCCATGACGGTTTGTTTGCCTCTGCTCATGTTTTATAACGCCCTCATAGGTTGTTTGGGTTCTTACTTTGATGTACATGCGCACGAACAAACCAGCCTGGTATCGTTTTTTGATAATGCCTTTGCGCAGATCACTTTCCTGGATTATACCACCGCTCTTACTAAAGCTATCCTGTACGGGTTTACCATTGGCATTGTGAGTTGTTACCAGGGTTTTAATGCAAGCCAGGGCACCACGGGCGTGGGTAAGGCAGCGAATGTATCCGTTATTGTATCCATGTTCCTGATATTTATAGAGGAAGTAATTATTGTTCACGTGTTTAATACCATCCGCTAGTCATGAAAACAAATGGTCACCAGATAGATATGAATGAAACCGTGATCAGTATCCGGAACCTTTATAAGTCTTTTGGAGAGAAGCATGTACTACAGGGAATCGACCTGGATCTTCATAAAGGCGAAAATGTGGTGGTGCTGGGTCGTTCCGGTACCGGTAAATCGGTGCTGATAAAAATTATCATCGGGCTGCTGCGACCAGACGCAGGTACTGTGAATGTATTGGGGGAAGAGGTGGATCAGCTGAAAGAAGCCGAGCTGCGTGCATTGCGGCTGAAGGTGGGGTTCTCTTTTCAGAGCAGCGCCCTGTATGATAGCATGACGGTAGGGGAAAACCTGGCCTTTCCGCTGAAACGTAATCAGCGCGATATGACCAAAGAGCAGATCCGGAAAACGATCGACATTGTACTGGAAGCCATCGGGCTACCGGAAACCATTAACCAGATGCCGTCGGAGCTGTCGGGTGGCCAGAAGAAAAGAATTGGCATTGGCCGTACCCTCATCCTGCGGCCGGAAATTATGCTGTATGATGAACCCACTGCTGGTTTGGACCCTATTACCAGCATGGAGCTGAACAAACTGATCATCGCTGTGCAGGAAAGATTCAATACCAGTTCTATTATTATTACCCACGATCTTACCTGTGCCAAGGAAGTGGGCGACCGGGTAGCAGTGATGGATGAAGGGAAATTTATACGGCAGGGAAGTTTTGAAGAAGTATTTAACGAGAAGGACGGACTTATTAAAAGTTTTTACGACTATAATTTTATACAGTAAGTTATGGAAGCAGGAAAAAAACGCGCTGTCATTGTAGGCATCTTTGTATTTGTAGGGCTGGCCATTTTTGTAACCGCCGTGATGATGCTGGGCAAGCAACAGAAACTATTCAGCAAGTCCATCCAGGTGAAGGCTTATTTTAAAGATGTGAACGGGTTGTCCGTAGGCCGCAATATCCTGTACTCCGGTGTAAAGATCGGTACGGTGAAAAAGATCAGTTTTGTGAGAACCAACCAGATCCTGGTGTTGATGAATATCGATGAAAGCTCGCAGGAGTTTATCCATAAAGATGTAGAGGCCCGTATCAGCTCTGAGGGCCTGATGGGTAATAAGATCGTGATGCTGACTGGCGGTACGCCCAACATGCCGGTAATAGAAAACGGCGATCAGCTGCATGTGGTCAGCGGTTTAAGCACCGAAGAAATTATGAGTACCCTGCAGGTAAACAATAAAAGCCTGGTGGAAATCACCGACAACCTGAAAGTGATCACCAAAGGCATTGTAGACGGGAAAGGCACTTTAGGGAAATTGATTACCGACGATACTGTTTACAAAGATCTGAATGCCACCATGGCCGGCTTGAATGCCGCGGTGGTAAATACCCGCCGGCTCACCGGGGCTTTATCTTTATATGCGGCCAAGCTGCAAACCAAGGGCGTATTGTCCAACGACCTGGTAACGGATACGGTGGTATTTGCGCAACTTCGTGCAGCCGTTACCGAAATGAACAGCGCAGCGCTCAACGCCAATCAAACCGTGCAGGAGCTACGGCAGGCCAGTGCAGGAGTGCGGGCCAACCTGGATGATCCGGAAGCGCCGGTGGGCATGCTTTTAAAGGACACCCTGCTGGCGGATGCCTTTAAAGAAACGATCTATAACCTCGAAAGCAGTACCCAGAAACTGGATACCAATATGCTGGCCTTACGGAACAACTTCCTGTTCCGCGGTTATTTCCGGAAACAGGCAAAGCGGGAAAGAAAAGCACAGAAAGAAAAAGAAAAGGCGGAGCGCCAGGCGCAGAAATAACTACGCCCACTTCCACTGATTTCATATCAATGTCCTTTTTTGGAGAAGGCAGTAATAGGCGTGAGATCCACTTTCCGGAACTCCACTTCAGAACCTTCCGCCTGCAGGGCAATTTGTCCTTTGCTGGCAGTAGCATTGGTGCCATAGTTCACCAGGTCGCCGTTTACCCATACTTTAATGGCGTTGCCTACGCATTCCACGATCATCGTGTTCCATTCCTTCAATGCTTTTTCGGAGCCATCGGTGAGGTTGATGATGCGGCGCTTTTTACCATCTACAGCTCCCCATTCGCTTTTCGGTCCCCTGCGTTTTTCCATATCCGGTACGGTGATATCTTCACCTATGCACCAGAAATCACCGGCATCCTGGTTTTGCAATTGTACTTCGATGGACTTCGGGAACATATCATATAATACCCGTGGCGTAGAAGCGAACACCAGTACACCGCAGTTGCCTGGTTTGGCCGGGAAGCGGTATTGCACCTCCAGCCGGAAGTTTTCGTAACTGGCATCGGTAATAATGTGCCCCTGTGGGTTAGCCAGGCTTACGAAAACGCCGTCCCTTACAATGAACGGGCTTTTCACGTTCGGATCTTTATCCATGGCAGGAACATCAATATGCCACCCACTGAGGTCCTTAAAGTTAAAGAGACTGCGCGTTTGTGCATTCGCGTTAGCCATGCTAGCCAGCAATGCAGCGGCCGTGAGGACAGGGAAAATATACTTCTTCATGAACTAAATATAATAAATTCCACGCGAAGGTTGTCTTACTCAGGATTAAACTTATTTCACTGATTACGCTGATTTGATCACTTTGTGATTTTAACAGATTCGGGGAGATAAAAGCGGAGACGCGGATTTTGTCTTACTCGCTGATTACGCTGATTATACTGATTTTTGGATTTTGTTTTTTTGATTTAAAATGATTGGGGAGATATAAGCGAAAATATCCGCTTATATCTCCCCGAATCTGTTAAAATCACAAAGTGATCAAATCAGCGTAATCAGTGAAATAAGTTTAATCCTGAGTAAGACAACCTCCGCGTCTCCGCTTTTATCTCCCCGAATCTGTTAAAATCACAAAGTGATCAAATCAGCGTAATCAGTGAAATAAGTTTAATCCTGAGTAAGACAACCCTCGCTGCCCCCTGCTAATTAAGGACCAACTCGACCACAGGGATTTCCACGTTGGGTTGTTTGTCAGGCAAGTTTAGTGTGATGTTGTTGCCATCAGTGGTGAATTTTACTTCTGAGTTGTCGTGCAGCAGCTGGGCATATTTAATTTTGCCTTTGTATTGCGGTAGCTGGAGGCGGTTGTTGTATTCCAGCAGGTGTACGTACAATCTTTTGGTGGTGGGATTGTAGGTGAGCATGGTGTTTTTGGGCGTTTCGAAAGTCTCCGGTGCGTAGGTGCAGCCGTAGATGGATTCGCTGTTGCCTTTCATCCAGTCGCCGATGTTGCCGAGGGCGCTTTGTGCGCGGTAGTCGAACAGGCCGCGGGCGGTGGGGCCTACGTTGAGGATGAGGTTACCGCCTTTGCTTACGGAGCCGATGAGAAGTTCCAGCAGCTGGTGGGTGCTTTTCCAGGAGTTTTCATCGCGGTAGTAGCCCCATGAGCCGGAGAAGGTTTGACAGGTTTCCCATGTTTTGCCGCGGTATTGTGCCAGCTCTTCCACCTTTACCTGTTCGGGGGTGAGGAAGTCGGCGCCATCTTCATATTCCTCGAGGTTGAGGCGGTTGTCCACGATGATGCCGGGTTGCAGTTTGCGGATCATTTTCAGGAGATTTACCGCGTCCCAGTCGTCTTTGCCTTTCCCGTTTTTGCCGGGATAGGAGAAGTCGAGCCAGAGGATATCCACTTTGCCGTATTGGGTAAGCAGCTCCGTGATCTGGTTGCGGAGATACTGGCGGTATTTGTTCATGTCTTTGCCTTTGTTGAGGCGTGCGTAGGTGCTGTCGGCGCCGTTTTCCACCCGTTGCGGGTGTACGCCATCGATGGTGAAATCGGGATGGTGCCAGTCGATCAGCGAGTAATAGAACCCTACTTTGATGCCTTCTGCGCGGAAGGCATTTACAAATTCCCGTACCAGGTCGCGGTGGGCTTTGGTGTTGGTGGCTTTATAATCGGTGTACCTGGAGTCAAACAGACAAAAGCCTTCATGGTGTTTGGTGGTGAGTACAGCGTACTTCATGCCCGCGGCCTTTGCCTGTTTTGCCCAGGATTTCGGATCAAACTGGTTGGGGTTAAATAAGTCGAAATAATTCTGGTATTGTTCGTTGGTAAGTCTTTCGTTATGTTTCACCCATTCGTGCCGGGCGGGCATGGCGTACAGTCCCCAGTGGATGAACATACCGAAGCGATCGTGTGTCCACCAGGCCATGCGTTTTTCTTTTTCGGCGGGTGTTTCATGTCCGATCCATTTTTTTTCCTGCGCCTGCAGGGTGATGAGTGGGCTGCATAACAGCAGGATGATCCCTAATTTCCTAAGTTGTTTGTTCATGATGCAATTGCTATTTATCTCTGATCAGTAATACGTTGCTTATCCGGATGGTTTGTTCCGCGGGATTGGAAAAGGTGCCGGTGAATCCTAAGGTTACGGTGGTGGTGGCTGTTAGCGTGAAGGCAACAGAGGCGTATTTGTTGTTGTTGTCTACAATCCTTGCTGCGCCCAATGCCGTATTTACCTGGTCTACATCCGGTAAGGCGTTGCCTTGGGCTACTAACAGCCAGGTGTTTTCCAGGGTGTTATCTATATTGGAGACGGCTGCTTCGAAGCGGTATTCACCTGCCGGCAGGGTAATGGTCTGGTAAATTTTGCCGTTGGTGATAGGGCCGTTGCCCCAGATCCACATGGTGAGCCTGCCGGTGCCGTCGATATTATCATAGGTACCGTTCCTGGATGCTTCCTCGTTGTATTGCCAGTCTTTCACCTGTCCGAAGCGGCCGCTAAACGGTTTGGTATCGTCCAGTACGAAAGGGTTGCCCGGGTTACGTATATACGTTGCTGTGATATTCTCTTTTACGCCTTTTGTTTCATACGGGGTGTGAAAGGTATCTACCGACAATTTATCCGGCATGTACAAGGTACGGTAACGGAAGGTGCTCATGGAAAGATAGTTGTTAAGAACGGTTACCTGGCCTTCCGCTTCTGCGGCAATAACGGTGTCATGTGCTACATTGTCGGCGGTGGTGTATTGCAGTTGCATACCGATGATACCGCCGGTGGTATCGATGTTGGCCCAACTTATTTCTGCGTTCCCGTCTTTCATTTCCGCGTTGCTGAAGGCCCTGGTCAGCAGGGCATCTTCATAAAAACTACCATATACAAAACCGGTGGCTTCTGATCTTACGGAGGTGTTGCCGTCGCGGTCGAAGTTATACACTTCAAACGTATAGGCCCGTTCCTCGAGATTATTGATAACGTAGCGGATGGTGTCTACGCCGCTGGTGCGTTTAATATCGAGCATAGCGGAGTCCTTGTGGTTGTTCCAGTAGATTTTTGCGCGGCTGATCTTTGGATCGGAGATCAGGAGCCACGACAGCTGTACGCGGTTGCGGCCTGAATGTACCAGCAAGGAATCTGCTTTACCGGTGTAAAGGATTTCACCGTTGCCCAGGTATTTTTTATAATCGCTTTGTTTGGTGCAGGCGCTGATGGTTGTCAGCAGTACACTATATAATATGATAGAATGAAGGATGCGCATAAATTTTGTTTTAGGTAGATGATCATCATTTGTCGTTACCCCAGAACTTCATTTCCTGGATGTTGGCGGCGTATCCGCCGTCGGTCCAGGTACGGAGTATTTTCACGCGGATATACCTTACGCGTGGTGCATCCAGTGGTACGGTCATTTGTTCGCCGGCGATGCTGGCGTCTATGTCGTCCTGTGTTTTTTGTCCTACGGGCAAGCCGGAAGGCTTGATTACAGTATGTTCCACGAGGCGGGTCCAGCTGTCCCAGCTGCCATCAGAGGCGGGATTGGTGGAGCCCCATATTTCAAACTTGCGGACGTTGTTCTGCAGGTAGATCCATTCATTAGGGCGTTGCCACAGGGTGATGCGGCTCAGTTGCGCCGTTACGCCGAGGTCGAACGTGATAGACATGGGCATGCCGTCGAGTTTATCTGCCGAGTGCCATAATGTTCCGTTCCATAGGTTGGGGATAGGCAGGCCCCAGCCGTAGTCCACATCTCCCGGTAATTTCACTTCCCTGAAATTTGCTTTATCCAATAGTTTTTCAAAGATGGGCGTCAGTTCCTGCATAAGGGTATCTGATTGGTTGCCCCATCGGTCTCTCACAAAAAATCCAAACTTTCTCTTTTCTGCTGCGAAGCCCCTGATGGAATAGTTGCCACCTTCCAGTTTGGTGTAATGAACATCCGACGAGCTGAATGCGCCCAGGGAATCGGTGGTGAGTGCAACGATGGCGATATCTGCTTTGGTATCATTTTTAAAGCTGATGTTGATACCGCCGAAGTCTGCTTTTATCTCCAGTGATTTGCGTACAATCAGCATGGGCGGCGACAACGGCTTGATGGTTGTTTTTACTGCATCGGAGGCTGTTTCATTACGGCTTACCACATACAGGGCTATTTCGTGGCTGGCGGAGTCGCCAAAGCCATCTACCACGAGGAAGTTATTATAGTAAGAGGATCTTATTTCGCGTTTCTCTCCCGGCCTGATATCATACACGGCCTTTACATACAGGATATCCTTGTTGTCGGGCAGGCTGTAGGTAATTTTTGCGGCGCCTGGCATATTGGTAACGCTGAGATTTGTAATGACGCCAGGTTTTTCTCCGGAGGTATTTACCGGCTCATGTGTTTCTTTTTTGCAGGCGGCTGCCAGCAGTAAGCAGGCAAGCGGCAGGATATATTTATTGATGTTCATGTTGTGCGTTTTTAGTAAATGAAAGATTACCATCCAAAGCCCTGCACCAGTTTTGGATTGTTAAGCAGGTCCCAGTTTTCCAGCGGCCAGAGGTAATTGCGGGTCTGGAATGTTTGCCGGTACAGGGTTCTTACGCGGTAGTAGAACACGGGATCTGACTGGTCCACATCCCAGCCGGTAACCGGTTTGTTCAGTTCTTCCATACTTTTTTTCCAGCGGCGGAGGTCCCAGAAGCGGGCGCCTTCCATGGCGAGTTCTATTAGTCTTTCCTGCTGAACGATCTGGCGGAAACCTTCCTTGGTCTGGTATTTTCCGGGTTGCCTGGAGTAGGCCGTCCATGCGGCTTGTACGCCTGGTAATCCTGCGCGGGCCCGTACTTTATCGATGTAGGTAAAAGCTGCGGGTTGCGGGCCTTCTGCTTCATTCAGTGCTTCTGCGTACAGCAGGTACAGGTCGGCGAGTCGCATTTCCGGCCAGGGGTGGGTTTCTACAAAGAGGCCCTGTCCTTCGAGGATTTCATTTTTCCAGTTCACCAGTTTTTTGGCGAAGTAGCCGGTAGTGTTATTATCGTAAATATTTTTCCGTGTTTGCCATTGACCTGCTTTGGATTCTATATGGAACATTTTCTTTTGCATCATCCATATGGCTCCGTCGAATGCGAGATCTGCGTAGAAGCGGGGCTCGCGGTTGAAGTGCATGGCGGCGGTGGTATATCCTTCCTGTATGAGTTCTCCCTCTGCTTTTACGGCTGTTCTGAGTTTCAGGCGACCGGCATAGTCGAAGGTTTTATCTTCGTTCATGGGCACGCCTTTGTCGGTATAAAATTGCTCTGCTATTTTCATGGTGGGCGCCAGGCTGCCGAGTACCGATTCGTTGCCTATGCGGGCAGGATCAAGGCGGGGCATAGCCTGCCGTTGTATTTCATAGGTGCTTACACTGGGATTGGCCCAGATGATTTCCGGGTTCCATTGTTCGCAGGTGCTGTTGCGGATAGACATCTGCCGGGTGAGTGTATCCGACAACGTTACCCCCAGCTCGCTGAAGGTATAGAGCAGCATGCTGGTGCGTTCGCATGCGTCGATGGCTGCTTTACACGCATCGGCGGCCACTTTCCATTTGTTGGCATCGAAGGCGGTATTGAACAGCGGCGCACCGTCGGAATTTTTGAAAGCGGTGTAATCGATGTTGCCGTTGTACAGGGGGCTGGCAGCGGTTACCAATATGCGCGCTTTGATGGCGAGTGCAATCGGTTTGGTGATGCGTCCCAGTTCTGTAGACCTGTCGGCAATAATTTCCGGCAACCCGGCTGCGGCGGTGTCCAGCAGGTGCGAGATATAGTTGAATACGGTATCCACGTGTTCGCGCGGCACTTTAGTTTCTTCGGCGGTGCTGGAAATGGGCAGGTTGTACCGGATCACGGGAACGGGGCCGTATTGGCGGAGCAGCAGTCAGTGGTAATATGCTTTAAGGAACATCACTTCTGCACTCCAGCGGTCTACTTCACTCTGGCGCATGTCTACCACTTTATGGATATTTTCCAGGAAGATGTTACAGTCGCGCAGCGCCTTGTAATACCATCCCCAGGTGGACATATACACGTTGTTGGCGCTCTGGAAGCCCTGTGCCACCTGCCAGGGTGTTTCGCTGGTGCTGTAAGGGCGTACCATCCAGAATTCGTCGCCGGCCACGAGGGCAGGATTCGTGGAGAGGTCCGCACTGTTGGGAAGATAGGAGTAACAGGTAAAGAGGTATTTTTCTGCTTCTGCGCGCATGGTAAAAGCGTTGTCGATAGTAGCCACGTTGTCGGGTACTACATCAAGGAATTTTTTACAGGAAGCGGCAGAGAAAAGGAGTATGCATAAGCCGCACCATTGCAGGTACCGGCGTATATTGAGCGTATTGGTATGTTTCATATTTGCACAGTTAAGCGGTGAATCAAAGTCCCAGGGTTATTCCCATATTAATAACCCTTTGTACCGGGTAGCCAAGCCCGTTGCCTCCCATTTCGGGATCCCAGGTTTTAAATTTGCTGATCGCAAAAAGATTGGAGGCGTTGGCGTAGATGCGTGCGTTGGTCATGTGTACGCGGTCCAGCAGGCGTTTGGAAAAGGTGTATCCCATTTCGAGGGATTTTAACCGGAGGAAGTCGCCGCTGCGCATCCACCAGGTAGACGTTTGATTGTTGTTGTTCACAAAGTAGTCGCTAAGGCGTGGCCACATGGCGTAGAGGTTGCGGTTACTTTCGCTCCAGTGATCATCCGCAATGGCTTGTAACAGGCCATGCTGGCCGCCTTCGTTCAGCACAAACGGTGAAATTTGGTAAGAGCTGATAAAGAAGGAAGAACGGGCAGATCCCTGGAAGAAAAAGCTAAGGTCCAGTTGTTTGTAACCAAAAGAAAACCCGAAGCCATAAGTGATTTCCGGTGTGGTAGGTAACCCGATGGGCACCGCATCGGAGCTGTTGATTTGCCCGTCGCCGTTTACATCATGGTATTTGATATCTCCGCCCATTACTGCCTGTCCCCAGTTCTGGTAGGCCGAATTGGCTACTTCCTGTTCATCTACAAATAACCGTTCTGCAATATAACCCCAGCTTTGGGAAAGGGGATGTCCTACCCGTGAGCGGTATTCTTCCGGGTAAATGGGTTCCTCATTTACGAGCAGCTTGCTGGTAGCGTAGGTGAAGTTACCGCGGAACTGTACGAAGGAGTTGTTGTTGAAACTTTTCGTATAGTCGACCGAGAGATCCACGCCTTTACCGGAGGCTTCGCCAACGTTAGCCTGTGTGGCGGCATTGAGCCCCATGGTGCTGGGAATGGTGCTCCGTGTCATGAGGATATTTTTCCGGTTTTCCTGGTATACGTCCAGGGTGATGTTCATGGCGTTGAAGAGGCCGACCTCCATACCGAGGTTTGTTTTGTATGATTTTTCCCAGGTGATGTCGCGGTTCTCATAACGGTTCACGGATACGCCATTGCGGTAGTAGCTTCTTCTTTCTCCGAAGGAGGCGCCTTTGGAATTGTCGTTCATATTTACATCCGACAGGTAGAAGAAGCGGTCGTCTTCATTTCCGATCTGGTCGTTACCTACCAGTCCGTAGGTGGCGCGGAGTTTCAGTTTATCGATTGTTTTGGAGAATGGTTTAAAGAACGCTTCGTTTTGAAGGTTCCAGGCGATACCGGCGGAGGGGAAGAATCCAAAGCGATGGTTGCTGGCGAATCTTTCGGAGCCATTGTATCCAAAGTTAAATTCTGCAAGATAGCGGCTGTCGTAGTCGTAGGTAAACCTGCCGGACACGCCCTGGTTGCGGTGTGGCAGGGATGTTTGCAGTGTACCGGCGTTGGCGGTGAGGTAGTTGCGTACCAGGCCGATGAGCATACCGGACACGTTATGTACTTTATTGAACTGCTGGTTGTAGTTAACCGCAGCTTCCATATAAGCCGTAGTGTTCAGCACTTTATTGCCGGGTTCATAGCCCAGGTATTCGGTACCATTGGTGTTGAGTGAAGTGAGCACCGGTTCTTTTGTGAACTGATCATACCTCATGGTATAAAAGTAAGGGGTGTACCTGCGCGTTACATCGAAGTAGGAGTAACGTTCTGTATAACCCATCATGCGCGCGGTGAGGCCGGGAAGCAGGAATTTCAAGTCCTGTTTCAGTTCCAGTTGTACCAACAGTGTAGAGGTGTTGTATTGCTGGTAACCGGAAACGGAGTTGGCGTAAGGGTTATTATAGAGGTTACTTCCGTTGCCGGGCAGGCTGGGGGAGCCTGGTTTGATGGCGTTACCAAACAATGGATGTTTTAATTGCGGTGCATAGCTGGCGGGATAAACAGCGGGGAACATTACGGGGTTGGCCCATATAGTTTGTGAAAAGAGCCCTGCGCCGCCGCCTACTGGTCCGTTATAATCATCGAACTGGCCGTAGGTACGTACAATTGCCTGCGAAGTGGGGGTGAGGTTAATGTTTACGTTGGAGCGGAGCGAATAGTTTTTTAGTTTGATGTTGCTGTTGAAATTATTCCGCTGATCAACGTTTAGCACGCCATTGTCGACGTTATAAGTACCTGCAATATAGAACTGGGCTACTTTTCCGCCGCCTTTCAGGTTGAAGTTAGTGCGTTGGTTGACGGTGTAGTCTTTGATCAGTTGTTCGATCCAGTTATTATTCGGATACAGCAGCGGATCATCGCCGGCGGCAGTATGGTCTATTTTAGATTGGGAGTATTGAACATCCTGCAGCGGAAACCTGGTGAGCACGGCTTCATTGGCCAGTTTCATATAGGTGATGTTGTCTGCAAACTGGAAGTTGCGGGTATTGCTGGAGATGGAGTTTTCGAAGCGTACATTAAAAGATGTTTTTGCTTCCACGCCGGATTTGGTCGTTACCAATACCACGCCGTTAGCGCCCCTGGCGCCATAGAGGGAGGATGCGGTGGCATCTTTCAGAATAGAAAACCCGGCGATATCATCCGGCTGCAGGCGGGCGAGGTCGTTGGTGCTGGATTCCATTCCATCTATGAGGATGAGCGGATCCACTTTACCGGTGCCGAAAGTGGTGATACCGCGTATAAAGAAGCTGGCGTTGTCCCTGCCGGGTTCCCCGCTGCGCTGGTAGGATATTACACCAGACAGGCGGCCTGCGAGCATGGTAGTAAGATTGCTGGTAGGGCCTTTCAGTTCTTTTGGATTGATGCTGGTTACCGCGCTCACCATGCTGGTTTTTTTCTGGGTGCCATAGGCTACCACCACCACTTCACCTACATCCGATACTTTTTGCTGCATCGTTATTTTCAGGAGTTTGTCGTTTTTTACCTGTACTGTTTGCGGCTGCATACCGATCATGGTAAAGAGGAGGCTATCGCCCACATTGGCTTCTATGGTGAAGATACCCAGTTCGTCGGTGAGGGCGTTGGTGCGGGATGTTTTATTAACAACGGATACGCCTACCATGGGGGTGCCGCTGTTTTCCGTTACCTGTCCTTTTATTTTTATACGCACCGTGCCGGTGGGAACGGTGGAGGCGATGAGGGGTTTCTTTTTAAGGATAATTGTTTTTTTAACGATGGTCCAGGTGAGAGGCTGGTCCCGGAAGATGTCGTCCAGCAGGCGCTCCAGGGGTACATTGTCCTGTGAGCAGTTAACCGGTTTGGCATTTTCCACCATTTGCAGGTCAAATACAAATACATACCCGGTTTGCTTCCTGATAGATTTAATCACTTCCGTGAGGGGGGCTGCTTTTACGTGCAGCGTAACGGGCTGCGCATAGCCGGTGGCGTGGGCCTGGAGAACGGCGGCGAGCAGCAGCAGAAAGGTTAGTTTCATAAAGCATAATAGTTTTTGGTTCGATGAAACATGCCACCAGTTATGGCGGACTTTCAGAGAAGTTTGCATCATTTTTTACTGCGATTTAGCATGTTATTAAGGTTGATAACGTAACAGGAACATAAGGGCATAGCTACGCCAGTGCGAGCAGGCCGCTGGTAATTATTCACTGCCGGTAAATAGCTTTAAATGTTAAGCTGTCGTTGATTTTGGCTGACTTATTTCTTTTTTCATAACTAAAAATGCGCGTGGTGTTAAGGACTTACTGTAATTGTTTTATCGTTGATGTTGAAATGAATACTGCCGGTTAATTCCAGTTGTTGCAAAATATCTTTCAGGCTGTCGTGGCGGGAGAAGGTGCCGGCGAACGCTTTATTTGTCAGCTCGCCTTCATAGATAAACTGCACATCGTACCAGCGGGCCAGTTCGCGCATAATGCTTTTGATGTTACCATTGAATTCGAAGCGGCCTTCTTTCCAGGCGATTGCTGCCTCTACATCAGCATTACTGATGCTGATACCATGATGATCGCGGTTTACGAGCGCCTGCTGGCCGGGTTTCATTTGCCGTACGGTATTTCCGCTGATGATGTTTACGGCGCCTTCCAGCAGGGAGGTGCAGATGTTTTGTTCTTCTTCATATGCCATCACATTAAAGTGGGTACCCAGTACTGCTATTTTCATGTTGTTGGCTTTTACAATAAAAGGCTGACTGGCCTGATGCGCTATTTCAAAATATACTTCTCCCTGGATGGTTACTTCGCGGGTGCTGTCGGTGAATGCGGTGGGGAAACGGATGGAAGAGGCGGCGTTGAGCCATGCTTTGGTGCCATCGGGTAATATTAACTGGTAGGTACCACCTTTATTAGTATAGAGGGTATTGATGGTAGGCGTGATGGTGGCGCTACTGTTATAGGCAAGGGTGTTGCCTTTGCGGGCAACGGATACGCCGGATTGCACATCTACTGCTTCATCTTTATGTTGTTCCAGGTCGATCACCGCGCCATCGCCACGTACCAGGCGGGCGTGTTCCTCTTTACGGGCAGGAGCGTGGTTGCTGGCAACGGCCGTATTAACGGCGCTGCTTTTCACATATAGTTTATAGCCAGCCAGTGCGAGTACGCCGAGCACGCAGGCGGCTACGGCCGCGCGTTTCCATACTGCTATCCTGCGCACAGGGGCCGGCTGTGGCTCGCTGTTGCTGGTTTGCATGATCTGTTGCAGCATGTTGGCGGCGGTATTGTCCGGCATGGCGCTGCTGTCCTCATCTGCCTGCAGGAGCAGTTCATCGAGTAGTTCTTTAAGTTCTTCGTCATGTGTTGATTGCTCCATCAGGAGCATAAACTCCTTTTTTTCTTCCGGTGTGTATTGCCGGCTATAGTAACGATCAAACAGGTATCTGAATCGGGATACTGTCATGAATAGCGATTTGAATAAGGAGACTATAAAAAGAAGCACATGGGTTAGTGCTTTTAAAAAAAAATATTTAACTGTAAATCCAAACCAGGAGAAGGAAGGTGTTAAGGTCCATGCGGGTGAGGCAAAATGCGCGGATAGAGCGCATGGCATTGGCCAGGTGTACTTTAATGGTTTCGGGGCTTAGCTGGAGGCGGTCGGCGATTTCATTTCTTTTCAGGCCTTCTTCCTTGCTGAGTTTATAGATCAGTTCCTGTTGGGGTGGAAGCTGGGCGATGGCATGTTGCAGGATCTGTTCATATTCTTTATGGATGACATGAACGTCTCTTACATCCGGTACCATGGCGGCCGACAGCTCGGATTCCATGAGCTGTTCACGGGCCAGCAGCTTCATGGACGTGAAAATATGATTGCGGGTAGTGGTAAAGAGATATGCTTTGAAGTGACTGATTTCATGGAGTTCATACCGCTTGAGCCACATCTTCAGAAAAACATCCTGTACAATATCCTCAGCTTGTGAAGTAGAATTGAGCAGGCGGAAGGCAATTGCGTATATGCGGTGACGGTAGTGATGGAATACACCCGCAAAGGCATGATCGTTGCCCTGAGCGAGGCTCAACAAAAGTTCCCTCTCATTGTAAGTATTTATTTCCATACGTGGTTACAAGTAACCCCAAATTACTTGATTTCCAGATAGCTTGTTAGCCGTAAATTCGCCGCGATTAATATTATTTTAGCTTTTAATAAACGCAGCGGAACTTTGTCCACTGCGTTTACTAAAAGATTTAAAAAGTTACATGCCGCCGCTCCGGCCCTTACCGTCGCCAAAGGTTCCGGGATAGCCCAGCGGTGCCGTTGGACATGAGGAAAAGTTCACATGGCGCCTGCTATTCCGAAATGATTTAAATTAGCGGTTTAATATTATATAAGGACGATTAAATGTGACCAGGATTTATGGAAATAGCAAACGACGCAACATACCAGGCCGCCGCGAAGGTGGCCGGAACGATAGAAGCACATTTTAAGAAACATCTTTGCGCTGCGAAGGAGAATGGAGAAGATGATCTCGCCACTGTGCCGGCAGCCTGGCAGGTGGAAAAGATCATTGACGTGGCCTTTTGGGCCAGCTTGCGCAAGGAAGAAGGGAACGCCATCCGGATTTCCCTGGCGTTTTTGCCGCCTTCACAGGCCGGCAAGCCCCTGCTTTTTGAGAAACCCCTGCTGCTCACGCCGCAGCTGCTCACCAAACTGGCGCCGGGCGTGGAACGCCCCGGCATTCATATTGGCGTATGGCCGGTGGGCGATGAGTTGCACGTATGGGGCACTACTATAAAATTACCCAACCTCTGTTTTGTATTGGATGTATCGGAACCGGGATTGCTGGTAGTAAAACACCGCCGTGCCGCCGGATTGGGCAAGTTTACCAATGTGGCCATGCTTCGTGGCGACCAGGTGAAGGTGGTGAACGAAGACAGCGGGTTGCTGCCCGACAGTCCGCCGATCCTGAAATCCCTGCTGGGCTTAACGCCTTCCTGTTTATGGAACAACAGCGTGAATGTATTGATACAAATTGCCGTGTCGATGCGTGCGCACAAGCGGGGTGGTATTTTGCTGGTAACGCCTTCCAACAGCGACGCCTGGCGCGAATCTATCATTCACCCGCTTCAATATCCCATCAGCCCTGCCTTTTCAGGGGTGGCCGATTTGCTGCGCTATGACGGGAAAAGCGTGACCGAAATTTTCTGGCAGAATGCACTTCGCCGCGAAGTGGAGAATATCACCGGGCTTACCGCTGTAGACGGCGCCACTATTGTAAACGACCAGCAGGAGTTACTGGCTTTTGGCGCTAAGATCACCCGCGCCAAAGATGCCTGGCCCGTTGATAAAGTATTGCTGGCCGAGCCGATAGAAGGCGGCGTGCCTACGCTGATACATCCGTCTGCCATCGGGGGAACGCGGCATTTGTCCGCTGCGCAGTTTGTGCACGACCAGCACGATTCACAGGCGCTGGTAGCCTCGCAGGATGGATACTTTACGATATTCTCCTGGTCGAACCAGCAGCAGCTGGTACAGGCGCACCGGATCGATATCCTGCTGATATAACTTACTTTGCAGCCTCTTATGCACAGATACTTCATTATTAACAAGCCTTTTGATATGGTGTCGCAGTTTGTCAGCTCTCACGATGTGAGGTTGCTCGGGGAGCTGCCGTTTGATTTCCCGGAGGGAACCCATGCCATTGGGCGGCTGGACAATCATTCCGAAGGGCTGCTGATATTGACCACCAATAAAAAGGTGACGCGGTTGTTGTTCCAGGGGAAGGTACCGCATGAAAGAACGTATCTCGTAAAAGTAAAAGGGGAGATGAACGAGGCCACCCTGCAACGTTTGAAAGAAGGGGTGCCTATTTGCGTGGGGGAAGGCGAGGAGTACGTTACCACGCCGTGCCGCGTGGAAATAGTAACGCGCCCGGAGGGACTGTTTGATCACCCGCGGGAGTTGCCTATTAAAGTACCGCATACCTGGCTGCTGATCACGTTAACCGAAGGGAAATTTCACCAGGTGCGTAAAATGGTGGGAGCGGTGCATCACCGCTGCCAGCGGCTGATCCGCGTGTCTATCGAAAACCTGTTGCTGGGAGACATGCAACCCGGCGAAGTAAGGGAACTGCGGGAAGCCGAGTTTTTTGAACTGCTGAAGATCACAGATTATAAAGATTAACATCTGTCAGAGATGAATATAGCTGCATGATAAGTGAAGATCCCATTAGTTTGGGGCCTTGTTTCTTATTAGGTTTGCCCTTTGGACATCATGCTTTAATGAGATTTTTTATGAAGAAGATTTTTTTGCTTGCAGGGGCTTTGTGTTTACTGATGCAGGCTACTTTTGCGCAATCTGAGCGCTATCCCTTAATTCCTTATCCGCAGCAACTGGAGGCCAGGACCGGCTCATTTGTAATTACACCTGCTACCAAACTGGTGTTGCCGGCCAACCGGGCGCAATTTTCTACCGAAGCGGCGCAGCTGCAATCTTTATTTGCGCAGGCATTGGGAGCATCCTTGCGGGTAACAAAGAAGCCCGTGAAGGGCGCCATTGTGATGCAGCAGAATCCTGCGCTTGCCGGCGAGGAAGATTATACGATGGACGTGAGTGAGCAGCAGTTGCTGATCACCGCCCGCACACCGGCAGGATTTTTCCGTGCCATCCAAACATTAAGACAGCTGATGCCTGCTTCCATTGAAGGAGCACATGCGGCGGCGTTAAAAAGCATCGCCATCCCGGATATGCTGGTGAAAGATCACCCGGCCTACGGCTGGCGTGGGATGCACCTGGATGTATCGCGTCATTTCTTCTCTGTTGATTATCTTAAAAAATACATCAACCTGCTGGCATTATATAAAATGAATAAGCTGCACCTGCACCTGACCGATGATCAGGGCTGGCGCATAGAAATAAAAAAGTACCCGTTGCTTACTTCACAGGGCGCCTGGAGGGAATTTAATAACCAGGATTCTGTTTGTATGAAGATGGCCGCTACCAATCCGGACATGGTTATTGATACGCAGCATATTATTCATAAAGATGGTAAAACGCTGTATGGCGGCTTTTATACGCAGGAGCAGATGAAGGATATAATCCGCTATGCGGCCGACAGGCAGGTGGAAATTATTCCTGAAATTGATATGCCGGGTCATATGATGGCCGCTATCAGGGCATATCCTTTTCTTGCCTGTAGTGGTGAAATAGGCTGGGGCAAGAATTTTTCCACGCCTATTTGCCCGTGTAACGAATCTACTTTTGCTTTTGCAGAAGATGTATTTACAGAAATCGCCGCGTTGTTTCCTTCAAAATATATTCACCTTGGCGCCGATGAAGTAGAGAAAACCAGCTGGGCTGCTTCTCCGTTGTGTGCTGAAGTAATGAAAGCCAACAGCCTGAAAACGGTAGAGGAGCTGCAGAGTTATTTTGTGAAGCGCATGGAAAAGTTTTTCCACTCAAAAGGCAAGGTACTGATTGGCTGGGATGAAATTCTGGAAGGAGGTATCAGTCCTACGGCGGTGCTGATGTACTGGCGCTCCTGGGTGCCGGATGCCCCTGTAAAAGCAGCGCGGCATGGCAACTCCGTGATCATGACACCGGGCAACCCGCTGTATTTCGACGCGGTTCCGGATCGTAATTCCATTTATAATGTATATCATTTTCAGCCGGTGCCAAAAGGTTTAACGGCTGATGAGGCTACGCACATCATGGGTGCGCAGGCGAATATGTGGACGGAATACATTCCTTCGGAGAAACGCGCCGACTATATGTTTATGCCGCGTATGACTGCGCTGGCGGAAGTATTGTGGACGAACCGGAACGAGTACGACCACTATCTGCAACGCCTCAACGAACAATACAAACGCCTGGATGTGCTGGGTGTGCATTACCGTTTACCTGACCTGGACGGTTTTACAGAAGATAACGTGTTTGTAGATGAAGTAACGCTGCGTGTAAAGAAGCCACTAACGGACATGACTATCCGCTATACAACGGATGGCACGATTCCCGGTGAGCAGGCGGCCGTGTTACCGGACAATTATGTGATCCGGGAGCCGCAAACGATCAGGCTGGCGGCTTTCAGTCCCGCGGGCAACCGGGGCGATATTTATACGCTTCGTTACCGCAAAGAAGCCTACCGCAAAGCTACTGTGGTAAAAGATGCGCGGCCGGGTTTGAAGCTGGATTATGTTGAAGGCGCCTACAAAAGCGCTGCAAAGATCAAAGAGCAGGCCGACAGCTCCATGCGTGTGAGCAATGCCATTATTCCGGAAGGAATGGGTAAAGGCGGCGGTCCGTTTGGTGCGCGGGTGTATGGTTATATCAATGTACCGGCTACCGGCATCTACAGTTTTTACCTGACGGCAGATGATGGCGCCATATTATACATCGATGACCAGGAAGTGGTGAACAACGATGGCTGGCATGCGCCGTTGCAGAAAAGCGGGCAGGTAGCGCTGGAGAAAGGATGGCATCCTATTAAAGTAACGTTTGTAGAAGGGGGAGGCGGGTACACGCTGAAGCTGGAATACAGCGTGAACGGCAGTAAGCTGCAACCGGTACCAGACAGCTGGCTGGGAGCGGGGTTATAAAAAATGTTTTTAAGATAAAGGAAGCGGGTGGCTGTTCAGCTATCCGCTTCTTCTTTTTTGGGAAGTAAATTTTTTTGTTATTTTTGATACCATCTATGCGTATCATAAAAATATTCCTGTTCCTGTTAACCTTCAGTCAGGCGGCATTTGCAACAGATGCTGCGTTGGCGAAGATCCTGGCCTCTCTTAGTTCTGAGCAAAGAACGTTATTGTATCAATATGGCACCTTGAATACCTGGGCGAGTCCTGCGGAGGCAGACAGTTTCTGGCGCGTGCATCAGCCGGCGTTGGGGGCTATTTCGCCTGAACAGGGTAAGTTGCTGGCAACAGAGTTGCTAACGAATACTGAACTGACCTACACCATTAAGAAGCCTTCCCGTTTGCAGGCGCTCAGGGGCGTGTTTACCGCTTCGAGGCTGTTGCTGGGGCTGGCGGCGCTGGTAGGGGCTTTTGCGGCCGTGCAGTTGATTGGCCGGTACCTGCCGGGCGCCTGGCAATGGCTGGTGCGGCATCTGTATCCCTTTTACCGGCGGTTATTTTCGCCGCAGATGCTTAGTTGGGAGCTGCTGATAGTAGCGCTGGCGGGCATTTACTGGGGGCCGCTGATCCCGGAGCTGATCATCCGTACCATTGTGATCCACGTAGCGTTGGTGTTGTTTTGGACGCAACTAACGGCCATCCTTACACGCCGTTATTTTGCAAAGCAGTATACGCATATCATCCTGCAGAGTTTTGATCATTATAACACGCCGATGCAGGCTTTTTTATATGTATCTGTGCCGGCGACCCTTACTTCGGCCGCGATATTGTGGGTAATGCAGGTATGCGCGGATGTGTGGTATCCGTATGAGGTGATTGTGCCGGCGATGATAGGGATATTTACGTTGCCGCCATTGCGGAGCATGGAAAAGGCGTTGAGCCGTTTGCTGTTCCCTTTTACCTACGAGCGGTTACGGCCCAAAGATCAGCGTGCAGCCACTTACGTGCTCATTTCCCTGGTGGTATGGGGCGTGTTGTTACTGCTGCCGGTGGTGCTGAAAGAGGCCTTGCTGATGCTGACGATTTTCCTCACAGGCGCCTTGTTGTTTATTTCCATCGCAGACGTGATCCACAGCGGTGGTAAAAATTATATCTGGCTGCAGGTGGTTACACTGGGCTTTCTTTTCGGGGTAGTGGTAACAGGATCGCAACTGGGCATGCTGTTACTTACCTGGACAGGCATGGGCGGGTTGCTGGTGTATTTGCTGATCAAGTACTGGGAGCTGCCGGTAGTGCTGGGTTGGAGCTGGAAGGATAAGAAGGCGTGGGGTGCGCTGGGCATGGCGGTGCTGATATGGGGCATTGCCACATTGATCCGTTCGCGGCCGGAATGGTTTGCGTTATTCCCTAAGATTTAGCGAAGAATTTAATGTAAAAGTGTATTTTTGCGCTCCTTATAGGCACCGCATTTAATTAATTTAAGATACGCGCAGATCCGAAAACGTACTGACAAGGCTTCTCAGGGCCTCCAAGGCGGGAGTAGGGTTTGCGTTTTTTTTGTGTTTCCCCTTTTCTTTTTTTTCTCCGGAGATATTTTTTCGACAGCTAGTACTAACCACGTTGATGGACGATATACCAGTAACGGGGACGTTTTTTTATGAACGGTTATGAATCCCCCGGAAAATGTAATACTTTTATTAACTGTACTTTATACGCTTAATCGATTTATCAAATCACGTTATGGTGAAAACACTCGCATTTTTGGCCCTGCTGGGCATCGGCGGCGGCGCTGTGGCACAACAAAAGGCTCCGTCTTATCCTTTGATCACGCATGATCCTTATTTCAGTATCTGGTCGGCTACCGACGAATTGAATGGCAGCACCACCAAACACTGGACCGGCGCGGCTCAATCGCTCACTGGGCTGGTAAAGGTAGACGGCGTTACCTACCGCGTGCTGGGACAGAACGAACAGAGCTACCAGGCCATAGCCGCTACCAGCGATGAAGCGCCTTACCAGGTGAAGTATACTGAATCCGCCCCTGCGGACGACTGGATGGCGTCCTCCTTTGACGACAAAGCCTGGAAATCAGGAAAAGCGCCATTTGGCGATAACGTGGCCTCCGGCGGTACCCGCTGGGAAAGCAAGGAGCTGTGGACCAGGAGAACCTTTGACGCGGGCGACCTGAGCGCCGCGGAGTTATTCCTGAAAATCTCTCATGATGATAATATTACCGTATACCTCAACGGGGAGGAAATTTACGGGCATAAAGGCTGGCTGAATCAGTACATCTACAGGCCAATACCGGATGCCGTAAAAAGTAAGTTAAAGCCCAAAGGCAACGTACTGGCCGTACACATCCTGAACACCGCCGGCGGCGCCTTCCTGGATGCCGGCATTGCGCGTTTGGTACCTCCTCCGGGCAACAAAGGCATAGAGAAAGGAGTTCAGACAGCGGTGAACATCAACGCCACCCAAACCAGCTACCAGTTCACCTGCGGCAAAGCAGATGTAACCCTCACCTTTACCTCGCCCTTGCTCATGGACGACCTGATGCTGCTGTCGAGGCCCGTTTCTTACATCTCTTATAAAGTAACGTCCAACGACAACGCTGCCCACAAAGTGCAGGTATACTTTGGCGCCTCTACCAACATCAGCGTAAACGTGCCCGCACAGGCCGTAACTACTGCTAAATATACCAACGGCCAGCTCTCCATATTAAAAGCCGGCACCAAAGAACAACCGGTGCTGAAAAAGAAAGGCGACGACCTGCGGATAGATTGGGGTTATATGTATGTAGCCACACCCACCGCCACACGCCCGGTACAATATATCAGCAACGCCGGGGATGCCATGGCCGCATTTGCCAACGGTACTACCGCCAGCACCAAACAGGACAAGCAACTGGTGCTTAGCACCGCTGTGGACCTGGGCACGGTAAACGCCACGCCGAAAGAGCAGGTGTTCCTGCTCGGCTACGATGATCTTTACGCTTTGCAGTATTTCAATACCAACCTGAAAGCATGGTGGAAAAATGATGCCACCCAAACCATCGATAAACAACTGAATGCCGCTTACACTGGTTACGCTTCCATCCTCGAAAAATGCGCGAAATTCAATGCGCAGCTGTATAAAGATGCCGTAAGCGCCGGTGGTGAAACCTACGCCAAACTCTGCGAACTGGCCTACAGACAAGCGATTTCCGCGCACAAACTGGCTAAGAGTCCGCAGGGAGATATCCTGTTTCTTTCCAAAGAAAACTTCAGCAACGGCTGTATCAATACGGTAGATGTTACCTATCCATCGGCCCCGCTGTTCCTGCTCTACAACCCGGACCTGCTGAAAGGCATGATGAACGGCATCTTCTATTTCTCTGAAAGCGGCAAGTACACACAACCTTACGCTGCACACGACCTGGGCACCTATCCACTCGCCAACGGACAAGCCTACGGCGAAGGCATGCCAGTAGAAGAATCCGGTAACATGCTGGTGCTGGCAGGCGCCATTGCCCGCGCAGAAGGCAATGCGGACTACGCCAAGAAACACTGGAAAACGCTCACCACCTGGGCGGAATACCTGCTGAAAGAAGGCTTTGACCCCGCTAACCAGTTATGTACTGACGACTTTGCAGGCCACCTTGCCCGCAATACCAATCTTTCCCTGAAAGCGATTGCCGGTATCCGTTCCTACGCCATGCTGGCTAAACAGCAAGGGCTTACCGACGTAGCCACTAAATACGAAAACGCCGCCAAAGAAATGGCCGCCAACTGGGTGAAGCTCGCTGATGATGGCGATCATTTCAGTCTTGCTTTCGAAAGCAAAAACACCTGGAGCCAGAAGTACAATATGGTATGGGACAAAGTGCTCAACTTTAACCTGTTCCCTGCGGCGGTATACAAAAAAGAAACAAACTTTTACCTGACTAAACAACAGCATTTCGGGCTTCCACTGGACAGCCGTAAGACCTACACCAAATCCGACTGGATTATGTGGACAGCTGTACTCACTGATAACTCTTCCGACTTTGACGCCCTGGTAGCGCCTTTATACACCTATGTAACGGGCACGACTACACGGGTACCACTGAGCGACTGGCATGAAACAACTGATGGGAAGATGGTGGGATTTCAGGCGAGGAGTGTAGTAGGAGGGTATTTTATGAAGATGTTGGATGCGAAGTTTAATCCTTCGTCAATTTCTTCTAGGTGATTTGCATTGCGCCCTTTCTGCGTTGCGTAGAAAGGGCGTTTTATATATTCATTTCAATTGATGTGGATAAATTATTCAAAATGAGTTTGGAAGTAATTTAGAAATTCCTATCTTTGCACTCCGTTAAACAAAAAAGAAGATTCCCTAGCTCAGTTGGTAGAGCAATACACTTTTAATGTATGGGTCTTGGGTTCGAGTCCCAAGGGGATCACCATCAGGAGTAAAACAAAGTACTCTTACGTAATTCAAACCTTGTAGAAGCTGATTCTACAAGGTTTTTTTGTTTTTAGGGGTAAAGATGTGGGGATCAAGTTCAAAACTTGGGATGACTAGAACTGGTAATTTTTATTTTAATGTATTACGTTTGAGATTCAGATTTTGAGCATATAAACTAATAGTTCATTTTTTGTACAGTAAAGGTCACTGGAAAGTTTCAAAGCCTATGCGGTGTAGACTGGTAATTCATCAAGCACTATTATATAATTCTTACTTTTTTGCTTAGGACCTATGTGCGGATTTTTACAAGAAGTTGTTAATAGCTTATCTCGCACAGTATTTCATTGAGCAAATTAGAATAATTATAAAGAATGTTATTAATATTTTTTATAAGAAGTTAAGCGCGAAGGTAACAATTAAGTCTATTTTTCTTTTATAAACGATGTATTTATCGTTATATTAATGTACATTATTTACAAAAGAATAGCTTCTTTGTGTAACCTTAACTACAAAGAATAGTTTATTAGATCAAACGTTAGAAAAAACTATATGAAGCTGACATAGAATATAGCTTACTTTCAATTTGAATCGAATTTATCCTAAAGAGTAACTATTTTATATTTACAAGCCTCGAATTTTTAGTGATATCAGGAAAATCTTAGTACTATGGAATTAATAGCCCAAAAAGTAAAGAAAGCCTTAAATAAAGCCTACCTCAAAGAAAAGGTAAGTCGGGATAACATCAATGTTTTAAAAGAGAATCTGTCTAAGTTATTTAGTAGCATTGGGCGTGTAGGAGATGAAGAACATCTTAAATCTCAATTGACATATTTCTTACGTGATACCTGGTATAGAGACAAATACCAAATTAATCCAATAGGGAAAAATGATTTGGGGATTCACAGCGGGAAATCTGTTCAGGAACCCTTATCTGCAATTATTGAGGTTAAGAGTATTACGAATACAGTTGAAATGCTCAGTATAGATAAGCCTAATGTTAAAGCTTTACATGAATTGATTTTATATTATTTTAATGAGAGGCTGGTTAATAGAAATAATATATTGAAGTCACTAATAGCTTCTAACATCGAAGAATGGTTTCTGTTTGATGCGAATGAGTTTGATAAAAAGATTTTTCGCAATTCAAGAATTAAAAAGTTATATGAATTAAAAAAAAGTGACAATAAAGATAATCCTTTCTTTTATGGAGAATTAAAAAATATTTTGGATGATTCGGATATACATTTGGAGTGTACGGTATTACATCTAAGAGACTTTAAAAAGGCAGCTTTAAATAGTAATGAACTGGATGATGATAAGCTTATTCCGCTTTATAAAGTATTATCTCCAGTTCATCTTATTAAGGAAAAATTTGCAAATGATAGTAATTCGTTGGATACGCGATTCTATTCGGAATTACTTCACATAATCGGATTAGAAGAAATAAAGGAAGGCGGAAAGAAAATAATTAAGCGTAATGGGAAACCTGATAATGCTTCTCTATTAGAGAATACAATCTTGAAGCTGAATGATCGTGATGCGTTACACTATATTAAAAATGTTTCTGTCTATGGCATTAACAGTGAAGAGCAATCTTTTCACATAGCGCTAGAGCTATGTATTACTTGGATAAATAGAATTTTGTTCCTAAAGTTACTCGAAGCTCAATTATTTAAGTATCATAAAGGTGACAAAGCTTATCACTTTCTCAACAAAAGATTTGTCGGTGATTTTGATCAATTGAATAACTTATTTTTCCAAATCCTGGCCGAAAAACCAGATAATAGAAGAGTTGAGCTTAAAGAAAAATTTAAGTTTGTTCCTTATCTTAACAGTTCCCTCTTTGAGCGAACAGAATTAGAGCGACAGACAATTGACATAGGGAGCTTAGACAATGATATGTTGTTGTCATTTCACAGTGCTACTGTGTTAATGGATAGTGATGGGAAGAAAAAACGTGTCGGTAGTTTACTTACACTTGAGTATCTTTTTGAGTTTCTAGATGCTTATGATTTCACTAGTGAAGGAAGTGAAGCTATACAGGAGGAGAATAAGAACCTCATTAATGCTTCCGTATTGGGACTTATATTTGAGAAGATTAACGGATATAAAGATGGCTCTTTTTTTACACCCGGGTTCGTGACGATGTATATGTGTAGAGAAGTTTTACGCCGTGCAGTTGTACAAAAATTTAATGAAGTAAATGGATGGGAATGTGATGGGTTAGAATCTCTTTATAATAAAATCGTTGATAAAAAGGAAGCAAATAAAATAATAAATAGCATTACGATTTGTGATCCAGCGGTAGGATCTGGCCATTTCCTGGTTAGTGCCCTGAATGAAATGATTTCGATTAAAAGTGAATTGGGTATATTGTTAGACAAAGATGGTCGGATGTTGAGAGATTATGATATTGAGGTTGTGAACGATGAGTTAATTGTTTCTTCGGACGGAGAAGTGTTTGAATATCATTTTAATAGTAAAGAGAGTCAGCGAGTACAAGAAACTATTTTTCATGAAAAGGAAATCATTATTGAGAACTGTCTTTTCGGAGTAGATATAAATCCTAATTCAGTAAAAATTTGTCGACTTCGCTTATGGATTGAGTTGTTAAAAAGTGCATACTATAAGCCCAGTGACAGCGATCAACAGTCTCAACTGGAAACATTACCAAATATAGATATTAATATTAAGTGTGGCAACTCGCTTATAAGTCGTTTTGCATTCGATGCTGACCTACAGCCAGCATTAAGGAAGAGCAAATTTACGATCGATTCATATAAAAATGCGGTTCAATCATACAAGCATGCACACAGTAAATCTGAGAAGCGTGAAATGGAAGATTTGATTAAAAACATTAAAAATGATTTTAGAAAAGATATACAACTTCGTGATAGTAAGTTCAAAACTCTACAAAAACTTAGAGGTGAGTTATTTCAACTAACCCAAACTCAGGATTTGTTCGGCTCAACCCAAAAAAAAACTAACGATTGGAAGAAAAAAGTCGAGCGGCTATCAATTGAAATCGAAGAGCTAGAGATAGAAGTTGAAGAGATTCGGAATAACAAGATTTTTGAGAATGCCTTTGAATGGCGGTTAGAATTTCCTGAAATATTGAGCGTTAATGGTGATTTTATGGGTTTTGATGTTGTAATAGGAAATCCACCATATGTTCAACTACAGAAATTGAATGATCTAGATAAAAAAGCTTTAGAACAGCAAAAATTCGAAACTTATATAGGTAAGGGAGACCTTTATCAACTTTTCTATGAGCATGGAATAAACTTGCTGCGCCCCAATGGACTATTATGTTATATTACCAGCAATAAATGGATGCGCACAGATTATGGGAAGGTCACACGTGCCTATTTCTCAAGAAAATGTAATGTTAGATTTGTTGTAGATTTTGGTATGGCTCAAATGTTTGACAGTGCAACAACCTACACGAATATTCTTCTATTAAATAAGGAAGTCCCTGAGACCTCTATATTAATGTGTAGAATAGGAAACGACTATGACGTAGCACAATCCTTAGATATTTACGTACCTCAGAATCTTGTATCTATTGACTATCCCGTTGAAGGCGGTAGCTGGATTGCATATGATGAACAAGAATATGAATTGATAAAACGCATTGAGGCTGTTGGGAAACCATTGAAAGATTGGGATATACAAATAAACAGAGGGATATTGACAGGTTATAACGAGGCGTTTATTATAAGTACGGAAACCAGGAATGAGCTAATTGCGGCAGATGCTAGGAGTGCGGAAATAATTCATCCCATATTGAGAGGAGAGGATATCCAAGCTTATAGTGTCAATTGGCCCGGGAAATGGATAATCGGGACTTTCCCTGCCTTAAATATTAGAATAAGTGATTACCCTGCTATTGAAAAGCACTTATTAAAATATAAGAAGCGTTTGGAGCCTAAGCCCAAAAAATATATGGGAAAATGGGAGGGGAGGAAAAGTGGGTCTTACGAGTGGTTTGAAACACAAGACAGTATTTCCTACTATCGGGACTTTTTAAAACCCAAAATCATTTATCCTAATATGACCAAATATCTACCTTTTGTATACGATAAACACCAGTTTTTTACCAACGACAAATCCTTTATCCTTACAGGAAGTTCCTTAAAATATCTTATAGCCTTTTTCAATTCTAAGATATTTCGATTTGCTTTCAAAGAATATTTCCCTGAGCTACTAGGTGAATCGCGTGAATTGCGCAAAGTTTTTTTTGAAACAATACCCGTACTGCCCGCTCAAGATGAGGATTGGTTTGAAGAGAAGATAAATTTGTTGCTTGAAATAAAGGCCCTAAATCAATCATCAAAGGAGATTGAAAATATAATTGACGAAAAATTTTTTGATCTTTACAATTTAACAGATAGAGACAGACTTCTGCTGCTTTCCCGTATTGACTTTCCTGAATTTTCTCGTAAATCTATCAATGCTCTATCAGTTTCAGAAAGCGAATAGATTTCTGTAAGAATCTTCTCCATTTCTTGCTCGATAGTTTGAGTTTCTTTGTTTTCTGATTTTAATAGTTGTATCTGAGCTACCAGTTGTTCAAAGATGACATTCATTTCCGCATCAATGGGCTTAATACTTAAAGTTTCAAAGAAGACTTTGCTTAATTCCCGTGTATCGCCTAGTAGCTCAGGGAAATATTCTTTGAAAGCAAATCGAAATATTTTCGAGTTAAGAAAAAGCTGTAAGGTAAGCAAGATTACAGCCAGTTATAATGAAGCATTTCTGGTTGGTAAAAAACTGGTGTTTAAATTATACATAATTCTAAAGAAATGGTTTACGCATACGTCAGAGTAAGTACTGATAAACAAACAAATGAAAACCAACGTTTTGAAATTAAAAGATTTGCATCGCAAAGGAAAATTAATATTTCTAAATGGGTAGAGGAAACAATCAGTTCTCGAAAAAATCTTAATGAAAGAGCTTTTGGAGTATTATTGAGAAAATTGAAACAGGATGATATCCTTATCGTTTCCGAAATATCCCGAATGGGACGGAATTTAATGCAGATAATGAGTATCTTAAACATTTGTATGGAAAGACAGGTAAAAGTATTTGCGATAAAAGAAGGATATGAACTTGGAGATAATATAAATTCAAAGGTCTTGGCATTCGCATTTGGACTTTCAGCAGAGATAGAAAGAACGCTCATTTCACAAAGAATAAAAGAGTCCCTTGCAAGATTAAAATCCGAAGGAAGAACGTTAGGAAGACCTACTGGTAGTAAAAAGAGATTTCCAAAGTTAGCGCCACACGACGGGTATATAAGAAAGCGGCTTGCTGAAGGTGCGAAGCAGATTGAAATTGCGCGTGCATTAAAAGTACACAGACATACATTAAAAGACTGGATTGATCAGAATAATCTTTTAGCTTGATCCTAACGGGACTATTTCAATAAGTGTGTAAACTTAAAAATCGGGGAATCAGGATAATAATTAGATTCTCACTCTTTTATCAAAAATAGTTAAAAATTGATTCAGGATCATGCCCCAGTTTCTAATGGGCATGGTCCATTTTTTTGACACTTCCCGTAAAGCCAGGTACACCGATTTAAGCACAGCTTCATCAGTTGGGAAGGACAGCTTGTTTTTGGTGTATTTTCTGATTTTGCCGTTCAGGTTTTCGATGAGGTTTGTGGTGTAGATGATCTGTCTGATCTCCAGGGGAAAGTCAAAAAAGACGGTCAGTTCCTCCCAGTTCTCACGCCAGCTTTTGATGGCATAAGCATACTTTGTACTCCATTTAGCATCCAGAGCGTCAAGAGCAGCCATGGCAGCCTGCCTGGTCGGTGCAGCGTAAACATCTTTCATGTCCGTGGTAAATTCCTTTTTATCTTTCCAGACTACATAGCGGCAGCTGTTACGTATCTGATGGACTACACAAACCTGGGTGGCAGATTGAGGGAAGACTGATTTTATGGTCTGAGTGAAGCCATTGAGATTATCCGTGGCTGTTATCAAAATATCTTCCAGGCCACGGGCCTTCAGGTCCGTAAGTACAGTCATCCAATAGGCGGCGGATTCGTTCTTAGCCAGCCACATTCCCAAAACTTCTTTGAGCCCATCCCGCTTTAGTCCTACAGCGATATAGACCGTTTTATTTACCACTTTACTGTTCTCTCGTACTTTAAACACAATGCCATCCATCCAGACTATGAGATAAACCGGTTCTAATGGCCGGTTTTGCCAGGCGACAATATCTTCCGCCACGCGGCTGGTTATACGGCTAATCGTGGCCGTGGAAACCTCAAATTTATATACTTCCCTTATTTGCTCTTCTATGTCTGATACGCTCATTCCCTTGGCATAAAAGGACACAATTACCTCTTCCAAACCTTGAGCCATCCCTTCCCGTTTAGGTACGATCATAGGGTTAAAACTGGCATCGCGATCCCTAGGGACTTTTATCTCAGATTCACCATAGCTGGTCTTAATCTTCTTCTTGCCATAGCCATTACGGCTATTAGCACTATCATTGTGTTCATGCTTATCATAGCCCAAATGGCTATCCAGCTCCCCTTCTAACATCTTTTCAATGCCCCGTTTCTGAATCTGGGCAAGAAAATCATTTAGCTGATCTGCTGTCCTAAACTGCTTCAGAAAGTCGTCTGATAAAAAATCTTCTGTCTTCATAAAACTGTATATGATTTAAAATTAAAAAATCGAGGTGGAAAACCCCGATTTTTAATATTTACACAGTTTATGAAATAGTGTCATCCTAACTTATTTTTCATTCGTACTCATGTCTTTCAAAGCAAGTAAGACATATAACGTCTTGTGTATAATCCTTATCATCAAAAAGTACATTTCCTTTACATTCTTTGATATTGCATTCTTCCCTTTTTACATCAAATGTTTGGTGGCAATTAGAACAAGATACTTTGGTTGAAGTAGGTTCATTAGGATTAAGAAAGGCCCATTTACTTTCAAGTGTTCCGTAGTCTTTGTCAATATCATGTTTACATTCAGGGCAGAAATACGCATGCCCCTTTATATTCAAAGATAAATGTTTTTGTAGTGAAATTCTGCCAATTAGGGTGAGAGCAAAATCTAAAAACTTGTACGAAGTCTTACTTTCGTAATCAACATCAATGTATCCAAATAATGGGTTTTTCAAAATATTTTTTTTAAGTTCTTTATGCCATGCGTCTTTTCCAAACCAAATCGTGAAGGTTTTTAAAATATTTTCTATAATATACTTTGTGGATATGTCTTTGAGAGTTGTTCCATGAACGGCTTTATTTCTTTTCTGTCTGACTTCCTCGATAAAGCTTATTAATTTGTTGTCTCTTGAAATTTTCAATGGCAGAGCACAAAATGTTATCAATAGTATCTCTCCGCCTATTGTATACAAACTATCAAAATCTTTGTCGGGGGATGAAGGTAAGGAGGCCATTCCTTTCGTTGTTTATCAATCAGCAAAAGCGGAGAAGTTTCGCAGATAACTGATTTCATTAGGCTTTCGATGGCCTGATGCAATAAAATCAATGCTGTGCGTAGTGTGCCGTGATGATGTTTCCATATAGTTTCAACAGTAACCTCTTGCCTAATTATCTCCTCATTGTAGTTAAGATAATTTTCATATATTTTGAATAGAAGATCGAAGGCTTGTGTTAAATTTTCTTTGGATATATTCTCAAAGTCTGACGTCATTGGAGGATTGACAATCATGGAAATTTTTATTTAGGGTTACAGCTTGCCTGAATTTTTATATTGATGCGTGTTTCCAGATATATATTTATACGAATGTAAAAATATTGACTTAAATAACAATACCATTTTTTTCAATTTTTTACGTTCTTGTTTAGAATTTATTTAGCCGAATTTTCCAGCTTTTCCCACGATATGGCCAGGCATATAGTAGGCTCCTTGGCAACCAGCTTATCCATACTGGCTACCTGGTTAAAGAAACTCTTTACCGAAATAATCATATCATGTTCCGCAAAGAACCATTTCGCCTTTTCAGTACCATCTTTTATATATCTTCCCATAACCAGTCCTTTAATACAAAAGTAGCAGTACCGGCAGGTTTCGTCATAGTCCAGCAGGATAGCATTCCTCTTGAAAGAAAATACTTCACAGCTATCGATAATAGCATTTTTTAATGAGTCAGAGAAAAAGGGGAGATGTACTTTTAAATCTTTGAACATTATCTCAAAATAATGCTGAACTTCCGGGGACATGGAGGTAACTGTATGCAGCATGTTTCAGCCACGAGGCTTTCTTTTCATAGCAATGCGTATGTTTTGGGATGATTCAATTGCCGTGAATATGGGGGAATGATGTTAATGACAACCAGCTATAGCAGTAAATTAAACATTTTTATAAAAACTAACAATCTGGCAATCCTGAAAAAAACTTCTCTCAAGCCCGTTAGGCTCACATCTGCCGAATTCGCAGGGATTAATGCCTCAACCAAGCTACTTGGTTCCTTTTTCTCCAGATGGAAGAGGTAATTTTTATTGTTTTGACATAAGTTTTGTTGATTGGGTAAGCGAAGTGGGGTGTAAAGGTCCATGGAACTGCTGAATGGTAACATAAAATGAGGAGCGCATAATTTTATTTTGCTCCACTTGATTTTTAAATTTATTCTCTTATCTTTATTAGGCTGGGTTGTTTCAATTGTGTTAATCTAACGCGCAGTCGCTTAAAGAACGAGTTTAGTCTACCCCGGCATTATTTAAGTAAATATTTTCAATTTATTAGCGCTTATAACAATAGCCTGTTACGACTGGTAGCGGTAGCTATTGATATTAATGACGTGATCTCTCTCTCATCCGCCATGAGCTACAGTTACCCGCTTCGGATGCCGGTGACCGGTAGCCGTATGCCTGCTTCCCCGGGAAATTCAATTTATTTTCATTTTACGCTTATTGTTATGATAGAAACAGTTAATAATATTAGCAGAAGTACCTTTTACAGTGACTTTGTAATTCCTGGTAAACCGGTATTAATAAAGCATGCCCTGAAAAAATGGCCCGCCCTGGAAATATGGAATTACGAATATTTTAAAAAATTTGGCGACTCACTGCAGCTGCCTATTAAAACCGGTGATGTTTCTAAAGGAAATAAGGTGATGATGTCATTGGCAAATTATACCGCATTGCTGGAAGGATATGAAAAACAATTGGCCGAAAAACAGCAGGTGTCGAATCCACCTTATTTACATGATGTGCCCATTTTCCTGCTACTGCCACAACTTAAGGAAGATGTGTCGCCTTTCCCTTCTTTCCTGCTGCCTTCCTGGTATGGAAACAACTGGTGGAAGTTTGTGCAGTTTTTTATGGGAGGCACAAACAGTCTTACCCCGCTTCACTTTGATACTTTATGTACGCATAACTTGTTCTTTCAGATACAGGGAAGCAAGAAGTTTTATTTGGTAGCAGCCAAGGACCGGGAAAAATGTTATCTCAACAGTTGGCGTTGGGCCAATGTAGATCTGGAGAATCCGGATTTTGAAAAATATCCGCTACTCAGAGAGGCAGAAAGAGGAGAGGTAATTGTGGAACCCGGAGATATTTTATTTATGCCTTCTGGTACGCTGCACCAGGTAAGAGGCCTTAGTTATTCAATATCTTTCAATATTGATTGGCATACACGACGTAGTGTACTCTCCGGCCTGGCTTCAGGACTCAAGGGAGCGCCATCTCAGAATGTGTTTTATAACAGTGTTGTTGCAACAGGGCTATACCTGGGCGTTCCTTCAAATTATCTTTTCAGGTATTACCAGTCTTATCTCAATTATGTGTCCTGAAAATTTAAGTTGAGAAGATACCTGCCGGGTATTTATTTTTTACTGTTTTCGAGGGTTTTAAGTATCTCCATTCCTTTTTTATTGCCAGGGTTCAGGGCCAGGGACTTCCGATAGCATTCAATGGCTAATTGTTTATTGCCTTTAATAGTATATGCTTCTCCCATACTATCATATGCGTTGGCTGATCGCGGATAATTTTTGACATTGTGACTGAAAATATCGATCGCATTGTCTATGTTATTCAACTCCAGTTGTTTGTATCCGCAGGAATTTACAAAATCTTCGCCAGGCATAATGTCATAGCCGAATTCCGTGGATAATTTTTTGAAGTGGTTAGCAATAGACTGATAGTCCGACATATTGGTCGTGTCGTCAATATTTACATACCAGTTAGCATAAATGAACCGTAGTCCGTCGTACATCGCTCTCAGTGGCATTGAAAAGTGATCTTCTTCTTTGTAGGCTTTAAAGTCCCATTTCAAATCCGGTCCGGCATGGTTTTTCAGCTGGAGGATTAACGAGTCCACTTTCTCTGTTTTTTCATCGCCGATCGAAAGGAATATTCTTCCTTTTATCGCCTGGTTCTTTTTCAGAAACGGTGTTACCTCAGATAGCACTTTGTTATTGCCGCCATAAAAGGCCGGACTCATAACAATATTGGACTGGAACAGTGCAGGAGCAGTGATTTTGCTATACACGGTAAAAAGACCTCCCAGAGAGGCGCCAGCCAGTATACGGAATGGTTGTACCCTATAATGCTTTTGCATATAAGGCAGCAGTTCATCTTTAATGAATGTGAGAAATTTAGCTCCTCCGCCGGTGGTGGCCAGGCTGCTATCTATTTTATCATTGAAGATAAGTGAGTGCACGGGTGTGAAATCTCTCCGGCGATCAGTATTAATGATGCCCACTATAATCATTTTGGGCATCCGTTCGCGGTTAGTAAGGTATTCTGCCAGCGCCACGCTATACTTGAAATGAACGTCTCCATCCAGCAGATATAACACTGGGTATGATTCAGAAGAGGTATTGTAGCCTTCGGGTGTATATATCCACAGCACTCTGTTTTCCTGTAGTGTGCGGGAGAAAATACTTACCTGGGACTGGTTGGTTGCCGGGATACTGTCATCTGTTTGAGAAAATGCCTGTTGACATACGGTACACAACATGATAGCCTGTATTAGAATAGTGTATAAAGTCTGCTTGTTCATCATTAGAATATCCGGTTTTAGTTTTTTCAGTAATTATTTATACTGCTATATATAATTACTGCTTATTTGCATTCAATTCGCAGTTCTAAGATAAGGTTATTTAACAGCAGAAGTGATGCTGTTGCAATATGTATTGATAATAGCTGCAATTTTTTCCGGATGAGTGTGGATGAAGAAATGTCCGCCTTCAAAGAGGCTGTAGCGGAAAGAAGCATGGGTAAATCTCTGCCAGTTGCCGATGTTACCGGTATTTTCTTCCTGGCTTCCCATCATGGCATAAATAGGGACATGGGTAACGAATGGATCAAATGTACTTTTCTCTGCTAATTCAAAATCTGCCCTGAGTATCGGTAGGTAGTAGTTCATCAGGTCTTCATCTTCCAGGAACTCTGGTGGTATACCACCAAGTGCAGTCAGCTTCTCGATAAAATCACGATCATCCAACAGGTGCCAATCCGTGTTATTTCGAATGCCTGGTCCGGCATTACCACTGGTAAAAAGAAATGCAGGTGGTTGAAGATGTTTTTCCAGCAGCTGCGTAACTGCGAGTGCCAGGTAGGCGCCCAAACTGTGTCCGAATATAATAAAGCGGGCACTATTCCGCCCGGCGCAAATCTGTTCATATATATCTGTTACTGCTGATTTGAAATCGTATAGCAGGGGAGAGGAGCTTCTTTTTCCTCTCCCCGGAAGTTCCAGCGGGACGACATCAAATGCAGTCAGTAGAGGTATCATAGCGCGGAAGGAATATATGTTTCCTCCGGCGAAATGCAGTAGGAATAATTGCGGTTTATCTGCTTTCATTATAATATTTTGTCCAGTCCGGAATTGGTTTTTGTGCTAGAGTGATAACAGACCCTGTTTTATGGCATACTTAAGCAGTCCTACCGTAGAGGTTACACCGATTTTTTCTTTTATGTTCTGCCTGAGCTTCTCCACAGATCTGATTCCTACGAAAAGCTGATCTGCAATTTCTTTATTACTTTTTTCTTCCCATAATAATATAAGGAGTTTAATTTCCCTTTCATTGAGGGAGATCAGGTTTTTATTATGCTGCTGCCGATAATAGAGCATTTCGGTAAAATGCCCGTTACGGTAAATTCTTTCGCTGGAAATGGTCAAAATGGCGTCAAGTAGTTCGTGTACCGAATCAGACTTTGAAATATATCCGTAGATGTTATGTTCGACCTGTTGATCTGCCGCAAAGTTTCGTACATTCTCAGATAGCATCAATATTTTTATATCGGGATGTTCTTTCTGTACCAGTCGCATGATGCTGTTCGGGTGCACATCCTGCATACGGGGATCGAAAATTAATATGTCCACCGTAGTATGCCTGAGCTTAAGCAAGAGTTCGTGGACCTCCGTAGAATGGATTATTTTATTTATTTCCCTATGTTCAAGCAGAAAACTCTTTAGGATTTCAGTAAATAGTAGTTGCTTGTCCAGGAGCGCCAGGGTTATCGGTTTCGGGTACATAGCATGAAAAGTTAAAGGACAATGGAAATCTCAATTGGCAAATGAATTATTCGGACTATTTGAATTTAAAGTAAGCTAACATAGCGGTCTTGTGATTGAGGCAAAGCATTGCCAATCAGGACGACTTTTATGCAATTTACTATCGGTTGTAATTCTCTACTTACATTTTTTTCTCCTGCTCAGGCAATTTTCAGCGATCCCACGGGCAACAAAATAATAGAGAGAAATTTACAAATTTTTTTTGAGAAAATTACTTCAGCATAGTTAAAAATGGCAGATATGCCACAAATATATTGTTGACAAGGATTGTGAATGAAAGCGAATACATAGATGCTTGCGTTCTGAAAATTCTATAGCTCCAACAGGGCTCATTAAATGGAATCGGGTATCAGTTGTCATATTCGCAATTGATTTTTTTTTCGTTAACGGGTTCTTTGAGGATAACCTGACCAACACTGTAATTTTTTCAGTTCGTGCACTGCTACGCACTCCTTCAAATAGCTTCCATAATTAATACAGTTGCCAGATCTGCAGTGGCAGCCAGGTAAAATAATTGTTATTTTGAAGCTTGCGATACAGGAATAAATATATGGTTTTTTCGCAAAAACCGTATTAATTTTTTCGTAGTGATAACATCCTGGGTTTTATCAGAGATGTTATTTTTACGAATAGGAATTAAAGTTTGTTCCTTACAGTAGCGATAGCTGTACCCGGACCATACGTCCAACCGCTATGGTCAGTCTGATCAGTTCAAAGGGGATCACAGGGTGGCCGCCACAGGATGACTGCGATCTGCCTGCAGTTTTGCAGATTCCCGGGGAGAATAACACCATCTTAATATCTACATATCCGTAGAAAGTAAATTTTTTTATATGTATCAACCATTGATTGCCCGCTTCCAGCAATGTAGTGTGCTGGTAATTGGCGACATCATTCTTGATGTATACCTGAAAGGGGCCAGTACCAGGCTTACACCGGAAGCACCGGTTCCTGTAGTAGATATACTGTCGGGTATCACTGCGCTGGGAGGAGCTGCCAACACTGCCATGAACCTGAGATTACTGGGTGCAGAGGTAACGTTTTGCAGTATTGCCGGTCAGGATAATAAAGGTAACAAAGCGATCTCGATGCTTAAGGCTGCAGGGGTTAATTGTGTAGTACTGCAACACGATAGCAGAAGTACCATTGTAAAAACCAGGATAATGGCGCAGGATCGGTTATTACTCCGTTACGATAAAGGAACGGAAAGCGCTATCTCCACTGAATTGGAGGTGGCGTTTATCGCCGCATTGGAAGAGCACCTGAAATACCATACCGCCATTGTTATTGCGGATTACAATAAGGGCCTTATTACACCAGCCATTATCAGCTATCTTGAAACTGCCTGTTCGGGAGACGAAAATTTCATAGCGGTAGATTCCTGTCGCCTGGATTGCTTCACCAATCTGCGTCCAGCCCTGATAAAGCCTAACTATAAAGAGGCGATGGAGCTGCTGGGGCAGCAGCGGAAAAATGTGGGAAGAATACAACAGGTGAGTGAGTTGGGGCCTGAATTATTTCGCAAAACGGGCGCTACCATCACCGCAATTACGTTGGATGAGGAAGGCGCAGTTATATTTGAAGGACCACAACCGGCATACCGCTGTTATGCGCATCCGGTATCATCGCCACAGGTAGCCGGTGCCGGAGATGTATATATCAGTGCTTTCACACTGGCATCTTTATCGGGCGCCGATGTTACTACCGCGGCGGAATTGTCTGCAGCAGCTGCTGCAGTGGCTATCAGTAAGAAAACAACTGCCAATTGCAACTTCCAGGAATTGAGAGCCTATCTGGCCATCAATGAAAAGTATGTGCAGGATCTGCAACAGCTGGAGTATATCAGCGAAATGTACAAAGGCCAGGGAAAAAAAATCGTATTCACCAATGGTTGTTTTGATATTCTGCATAACGGCCATGTAAGTTATCTCAACAGGTCCCGGGAGCTTGGCGATGTATTAATTGTGGGGATTAATACCGATGAAAGCATCCGACGGTTAAAGGGATCCACCAGACCCATCAATAATCTGGCCGACAGAATAGAAGTATTAGCCGGTCTGGGCGCAGTAGACCATATTATAGCCTTTGGTAACGAAACAGACGATACACCTATCCCGGTGATATTGGCAGTTAACCCACATATAGTGACTAAAGGTGATGACTATACGAAAGATCAAATGCCGGAAGCCACTGTGGTAGAAAATGTTGGAGGAGAAATAGTATTGATTCCATTGCTGCCGAACCGATCCACGTCACTCATACTCAACCGTATCCATGCAGGAAAAGCTAAGTCTGAATAAACAACAACCTTTTCGTAAAAACCGAAATTAAAACGGCGGAAATTTCTACGGATTGTCACCCATTCAGTTATTAAATTGTACTTCCAAGAAACTGAGTAACGAAAATCAGTTTCAACTTATGCCTCCCCGGGCCAACGTAGAGTAAGTTTGTTACTTGCAGTTGCGGTAGCTATGTTAACTATCTATCAAAACTATCTTTAAAATTTGTTAGTCTATATATTTCGTGCAATAGGTACGAACGTTGTTTGCATAATTAAGGAAACCTAGTCTATGTTAAATTGAATCGTTATGAGCATATTCCAGATTGGTTGGTATCTTATTTATACCAGGTCACGCCATGAGAAAAAAGTTTGGAGCCGGTTAGCAGATAAACAAATAGAATGCCTGCTGCCTATGAGAAAGACCTTTAAAAAATTACATGATCGTTGTAAGTATGTTGATGAACCCCTATTTCCTTCCTACATTTTTGTCCGCCTGGAAGATATAAAAAGCTATTATGGTGGTATGGATACGGAAGGCGTACTTTCATATGTAAAATGCGGAAAACACGCGGTGAGAGTGAATGACTCCGTGATTAATAATATTCGCCTTATTGCCGACAAAGTCGAGGATGTAGAAGTCTCGAGAGATTATTTTCAACCGGGACATCGCCTGGTAATCAGCCATGGTGCGCTAACCGGGGTTGACGGTGAAGTAGTGACATATAAGAATAAGCAACAACTATTGATTCGGGTGCAACTACTGCAACGAAGTCTCATAGTAACACTGCCCGAAGAAGCAGTACTGTCGAGGGAAGAATCTTCGTGCTACTCCTGCGTTACCAATGACCGTTTATAACGGATAACACACGATAACGGAAATCTGTTTACCCGAAATGGCATCGTACAATAATGAGCGTTATCCACGATTACAAAAGTATCATCCATGCCTTGATACAGCAGTCTGCTTTGTCTCCTATGCAGCCTGTTTATATTTTCCCAAACAATAATGAAGGCGTAGAATGTGAAATTACATTCGCTCAATTGCTGAAACAAGTGGAAACACTGTCGGCCAGCCTCAATATGCTGCAACTATACGGAGAAAGAGTATTGTTGGTATACCAGGAAATACCGGAGTTTATCACGGCTTTCCTTGCATGCCAGTACAGTGGTATTGTTCCCGTGCCGGTATATTATTTTCAAAGAGCCGCACAGTTGCAGAAAATATTGCCGGTTATACGGGATGCAGACGCCCGGACTATACTGTGTACTTCCAAAACAGCAGTAGTGCTGCAGGACTGCGTAAATAAGCATCCGGATACAGCACATCTGCGGATTGTCGTAACGGATGAACATAATGGCAGCACCGCAGTAAATGCACCTACGCTGCATGAAATTGCATTCCTGCAATACACTTCCGGCTCCACCGGCCATCCGAAAGGAGTGATTGTTTCCCACAAAAACCTGATCTGTAATCAGGCCGCTATTAAACAAACATTTGGCTGCGATAAAGATGCTGTCATTTTTTCCTGGTTGCCATTTCATCACGATATGGGACTTGTTGGGAATATACTACACGCTATTTATGCAGGATGTACAGCCGTGTTAATAACACCACTGCATTTTTTGAGAGCACCCGACACCTGGCTGAAGTATATCTCTAAATATAAAGCAACACACAGCGGCGGCCCTAATTTCGCCTATGATCTGTGTGTCAGTAAAATTGATAGTACTATCATACCATCCCTTGACCTGGCGGGCTGGAAAATAGCATTCAATGGCGCGGAGCCTGTCCGCTATACTACCATAAATCATTTTTCAGAGAAATTTAAAAGTGCTGGATTCAATGCCGCCTCCTTTCATCCCTGTTATGGATTGGCAGAGGCGACACTGATGGTTTCCGGCGCCAAAGGAGATAATATACCGCGCACCATTTTTATCAGGAAAGAAGTGCCGGCCTCCGGAAAAATATCCCTGTGTGAGGAAGAAGATGCTGCGTCTCAGCCGATAGTAAGCGCGGGGAGCATCGCCAGTGGTATAAAAGTGAAAATTATTTCTACACAAGCATATATAGAATGCGGGGAGCTGGAGGAAGGAGAGGTATGCATTGGTGGCGACAGTATAACCCGCGGATATTGGAACAGAGATAGCGATACGCTGTTTCATTGCCAGGGGGATGAGGTGTTTCTCCGCACCGGAGACCTTGGATTTATGTACCAGGGTGAACTTTATATTCATGGCAGAAGAGATGAAATGTTAATCTTACGGGGACGCAATATTTATCCGTATGATCTGGAGTTAATGATCAGCCAGTGCAGTGAATCCATTGAAAATAACGGAGTAGCTATATTCCCGTTACCAGGCTCACCAGATAAAATAATTGTGGCAGTGGAAGTGAAGCGCTCCGCAATGAATACCCTGGATGCAGATAGCGTTATCCGCGCGATCAGCGATCTTACAGGTGGTTTGTTAGGCATGGCCCCTCATGATGTACTCCTTGTCCGTCCGCATGGCATACCCAGAACAACGAGTGGCAAATTACAGCGGGTTAAGTGCGGTGTATACTATGCAACGGGCGCATTCGATATTATCAAATCTCTCGGGGAGCTGAAGTCAGACAGGGCAGAAAACGTATCTATGCCGGAACTGATCCCTCCTTCACAGGTGATTGAGCTGGGAGACTATGACATCATTTATAGATATCTCACTGCTATGATCGCCCATAAAGTTAAGCATATGCGCGACGATTCACCTGATGCTGATACAGAGCTGACAGCCATGGGAATCGATTCTTTGCGTGCCACTGATTTGATTAACACCATTAACAGGGAGTTGCATATTAATGTGGATATAGCAAAAATACTACAGGATAATACTTTGTCTGGTCTGATTGCCACCATTGAAGGCAAATTATGGCTGAAAGAGAATAACGTTTTTGAATAGGTACTGTATGAATGTTTTGGCGATTATTACCGAGTTAAAGCGGAAGAAGATTATTCCACGGCTTATTCATGAGGAATTGCACCTGCACGGCGATGTGTCACTGCTGTCTCCTGCTTTATTGCAGGCAATAGAGGACCGTAAGCAGGAGCTGAAAGATTTCCTGAACGAAGCCCTGGACCGCCACAGATCAGCTGCGATTCTGCCTGTTCCATGGCAGCCGGACTACCTGGCTTCCAATGCGCAGCAAAGGATCTGGATGCTGTGTAGGGATAAATCCGGAAATGCTGCCTATAATATTGTAACGCCGTTGTACCTGAAAGGGGCACTGGAGAAAGACCGTCTGCTGACATCTTTTCAATGGCTGATAAATCGACATGAATCATTACGTACCGTTTTCAGAGAAGTAAATGGAAGTGTACGACAAACCGTATTGTCTCCATCAGCCTTAGGCCTGCGGTACCTGGATCTGAGAGCAGAACAATATCCGATGCAGCCGGTAATAGCGGAGATCCGGCATTTTATGCTGCAGGTTTCAGACCTCTATAATGGCCCTTTAGTAGGTGCTGCATTACTGCAATTGTCTGATGATGAACATGTGTTTATCCTTTCTGTACATCACCTGGTAAGCGATGGTCGCTCCGTGATGCTGATGATAAAGGAGATAATGCAGTGCTATGAAAATGGAGGCGGGCATAACGCGCCGCTTTCTATTCAATATAAAGATTACACAAAATGGCTGGAAATTTTACTGAACGGCGAATACGGCCGGAGAGCAAAGGCATTTTGGTCGCACTATTTATCACAGGCGCCCGACTCCTTGATGCTGCCTTCAGATTTCAGCAGACCATTAACGAGGTCTTTCGCGGGCGCTGTCGCAAGGTTTGATCTTGGTAACGGGTTTTACCCGGAGATTAACAATTACTGCAAGCAATCAGGTGTTACGCCTTTCAACTTTCTCATGGCTACCATCACGTTGCTGTTAAGTAAAATTTCCGGACAGCAGGATATTATTATCGGTACGCCGGTATCAGGAAGAAGTCATTATGATCTGCACGAACAGATAGGTCTATATGTGAATGTACTGCCGTTGCGGTCTGTTATCCGGGCAGATGTAACCTGGAGTGAATTTTTGAAGCAAACCGCTGATAATACCTTCCGCGTATTCGAATACCAGGACTATCCTTTTGATAAAATAGTGAACGACCTTGACCTGCGCTGGGAGCCAGGGCATAATCCTCTCTTTGACGTGCTGATGGTATTACAGGATGTTGCCGCCGGTGACGGGAGTATGTGGCAAAGCACTAAACAAGCGATTGAGATGAAGCCGATGGATACTGTATTACCCGGTGTAATGCAAACGGCAAGAGAGCAGACATTCTCAAAGTTCGATCTGAGTTTTAGTTTTAGCAGCGAACCAGGAAATTATTTTTATCTGGAAGTGGAATATGCAAGCTCATTATTTACCAGCGACACCATCGTCCGGTATTTTAATATGTGGCAGCACATCGTTAAACAGCTATTGTTTAACCCCGGTGCAACGCTGGGTAGTATAAAGATCACAGATCCGCTGGAGGAAGAACGCGTATTGCAGCTATTCAATAAAACGGAGGCACCGTTTGACCTTACAAGGCAGGTAACAGATCAGTTTGAAGCACAGGTAAGGCGAACGCCGGATGCCATAGCGCTGGTATATGGTGAACAATCTTTTACTTACAGCAGGTTAAATGACCTGGCCAATCAACTGGCGCATTATCTGCGTGTACACCACCAGCCGAATCGGGATGATCGTATTGCCGTGAAATTACCGCGTAGTGAATGGACTATCATTTCCATCCTGGCAGTGCTAAAAAGTGGAGCGGCTTATGTACCGATTGATCTTGATTACCCGGCAGAAAGAATCAGCTTTATTATAAGCGATAGCAGTTGCAAAACGACTATCGATATAAATATGTTAGAAGCTTTCAAAGCAGTGCGGGAAGAGTATAGTAAAGATAATCCGGATATCATTGTAACGATGGATGCGCTGGCGTATGTGATTTATACCTCGGGGTCTACAGGAACACCCAAAGGTGTGATGATAACGCATCGTAATCTGAACGCATTTATCCATTGGTGCAAGTCGGAGTTTTCGGATGATGATTTTGATACCGTGCTGGGTGTTACTTCTATCTGTTTTGACCTGTCAGTTTTTGAGATATTTTTTACGTTATCTATTGGAAAGAAACTACTATTTCTTCCCGGTTATCTGGCTGTGCCGCAGCAGTTATCTGCTACAGACAAATTTCTGCTAAATACGGTGCCTGGTGTGTTGAATGCGTTGCTGGACGGACATGCAGATCTGGGCAATGTGAGTGTACTTAACCTGGCGGGAGAGATGCTGTCTCCCCAGCTCCTCAGCAGAATACCCGATGGTCCCGTTGTCAGGAACTTATACGGGCCAACGGAGACAACTATTTACAACACAGTGTACAAAACAAAAAAGGATGGGCAAATACTGATTGGCCGTCCGATCGCCAATACCCGTATTTATATCCTGGATGAAGGTAAAAAGCCGCAACCAACAGGTATCAACGGCGAAATTTTTATTGCAGGTGAAGGAGTGGGAAAAGGATATCTGAACCGGCCCGACCTGACAATGGAGAAATTCCTGCCCGATCCGTTCGGACATGGTTATATGTATCGAAGCGGTGACCTGGGCAGATGGTTACCTGATGGTAATATTGCTTTTGTAGGTAGAAATGATGCGCAGGTGAAGATTAACGGGTTTCGAATAGAGCCGGGTGAAGTAGAAGAAGTGCTTGCCACCTACCCGGGTATCGGACCTGTTGTGGTAGTGCCCCATACGAATATGGCCGGCGATAAAAAGCTGGTGGCGTATCTGACTGGCGAACAACCCATTGAGGCCACTTACCTGGCTGATTACGGAAAGTCTTTATTGCCATCGTATATGATTCCTTCGGATTTTATTTATTTGTCTGAACTGCCAATGATGCCCAACGGAAAGGTAAACCGCAAGGAGTTGCAGCAAAGGCCGTTGGAAGAAGCTCCGGAGATAAATTACAGTATGCCGGGTAATGCCACAGAAGAAAAAATTGCCCTCATATGGTGTGAGCTGTTACATCTGGTAAAGGTGAGTATAACAGATAACTTTTTCTTAATTGGCGGCAATAGCCTCAAGGCAATTGCGCTTGCCAGCCGGTTACACCAGGAATTTGGTGTATCGGTGTTGCTTGATAATCTTTTGCTGCATCCTACTGTGGCGGAAATGGCTGCATGGATACAACAAAACAAAGAGCAGGTGCAGCGGCTCATTCCCCGGGCAGCTATTCGCAGGAACTATCCGTTGTCTGCTGCGCAGCAACAACTATGGATTCTCAGTCAGCAGCCTGAAGCCAGTGCTGCCTACAATATGCCCGGTGTGTATGTGATGGAAGGAGAACTGGTAAAAGACGCGTTGGAATATGCTTTCAGATGCGTTATTGAACGACACGAAGTTTTGCGCACCTCTTTCTCCGAAACTCCCGATGGAGATATCAGACAGATCATTCACCCGGATGGCCTGCTACCTTTTAATATTGCCTGTCATCACCTGGTAAATGAACCAGGGAAAGAGGCATTGCTGCAGCAACTGCTGCAGGCAGCACTTTTTCAGCCATTTGATCTGAATATACCCGTATTACTGCGTGCTTTCTTATACCAGGTAGAAGAGCATACCTGGATATTTGCCTGTGTATTGCATCATATTATTGCCGATGGATGGTCATTAGACGTGCTGTTTAGTGATATACGCCGGTATTACATCCAGTATATGGATGATATGGCTTTACCACCGGCAGCACTTACCATTCAATATAAGGATGTTGCCGTTTGGCAAAACGAATTGCTGGCGGAAAATGCATTCGGGCAACAACGGGACTATTGGCTGCAACAATTTCAAGGGGAACTGCCGCTTATCGATCTGCCGTTTAAAGTAAGGCCGGCAGTCAAAAGATATGATGGTGCAATTTTTACGATACCACTGGATAACCAGTTGGTAGAAGGATTGGATCAGGTGGCAAAAGAAAACGGCGCAACCGTTTTTATGTGTATGCTCGCAGTCCTGAATACTTTATTATACCGGTATACGGGAAAGGAGGATATTATTATTGGCAGCCCTGTTGCCGGCCGTGAACATGCTGCCGTAAAAGACCAGATGGGGCTTTATATCCACATGCTGGCGCTCCGGACAACCTTTAACGGGGAGGGCAATTTCAGAGACCTGGTAACGCAGGTCAGAAATACCGTCACCAACGCTTTTAAACATCAACAGTATCCATATCATCTTTTGGTCGATGCTCTCCACCTTCCTATGGATCCGGCAAGGAACCCGCTATTCGATATTGTACTGACCCTCTGGGAGGAAACACCGGGAGGAAGCAGCGGTAGCGGCGGGCTACCAAATTTGCGAATCCGGAAGTACGAACCGGAACTCTTCACTGCGGCCAAATTTGATCTGTTGTTTGATATTGTTATTAACAACGGAGCTTATTCCCTGCGGATAACTTATAACACCGGATTGTTCAACCATAATATAATTCGCAGCATGGCCGGACATTTTGTGGGAATCGCGTCAGCGGTTATACAATGGCCGGATACATCATTATCAAAATTGGATTACCTGGGTACCCGGGAGAAGGAGGTATTACTGGGGTTTAGCGGAACAAAACAATCATTCCCGGAAGAGCAAACAGTTGTGCAACTGTTTGAGCAACAAGTTCAACAAACTCCTGATAACATTGCCATTGTTTGTGGCGCTGGAACACTCACTTACCGCGCGCTCAACGAGCAGGCCAATCGTATTGCCGCCCGCCTGCGGGCAGATAGCCAGGTAAAGCCCAATAGTCTCATTGGTGTAAACCTTCCCAAAAGTGAATCACTTATTGTTGCGATACTGGGCGTATTGAAAAGTGGTGCTGCATATCTTCCCCTGGATACCGGATATCCGGCAGAGCGTATCAGGTATATGGTGGAAGACAGTCGTTGTGCCATGGTCATCGATGAAAACTGGTTACAGGCTTTTCATAAATTACAGGAAGAATATAGCGCTGCCGATCCTGTGCAGGTAAATAGTCCACAGGACCTGGTGTATGTGATCTACACTTCCGGATCAACCGGTGGCCCCAAAGGTGCCATGGTTCGTCATAATTCATTTACCAACCTGGTATGGTGGTATCAATCAGCGCTGCACCTGCAGGCCGATGATTGTGTGCTTCTGATGGCCCCGGTGAGCTTCGATCTTGCCCAGAAGAACATATTTGCACCTTTGATAAGCGGGTGTCGCTTATGTGTGCCGGATGACTTTTACGGCGATTATTATCAGTTGGCAGATACGATTACTGCCAGGCAGGTAACGGTGATAAATTCTGCTCCCAGCGCCTTCTATCCTTTACTTGATACTATTATCAGTGATCATTATAAAAAGCTGACCTCCGTGCGTAATGTGGTATTGGGCGGAGAACCAGTGCTCATGGGCGAACTCGATGGTTTGATTACTTCCGGGCATTTTCATGGGGCAGTGATTAATTCCTACGGTCCAACTGAATGCACGGACGTAGTAAGCTGGTATAAGATTAACACAGATGAATGGCATACTGCCGGTAGTTTTCCTATTGGTATACCGGTAAACAACTGCCGCCTGTATATTCTTGACCCACAACATCAGCAGCTGCCGATGGGATGTATAGGGGAAATTTTCATATCAGGCCTGTGTGTTGGTAATGGGTATATTTACCAGCCGGCATTGACCGCAGAAAAGTTTGTATCGGATCCTTTCCTGCCAGGTGCAGTGATGTATAAAACCGGTGACCTTGGAAGATGGTTGGCGGGAGGTGTAGTAGACTTCATCGGCAGAAAGGATGAACAGATTAAAATCAGGGGATATCGTATTGAACCGGGGGAAATTGAAACAGCCCTCAAACAATATCCTTCTGTTGAAGCAGCCGTAGTGATAGCACGGATAGCTGCCGATGGCTCAAAGGAGCTGGTGGCCTGCATTACCGGTAAAGAACCACTTCATATCAGCGGAATAAAAGCCCACCTCGCAAATGTCCTGGCTCCGCATATGCTTCCAGCCACATTTATCCAGCTGGATCATATTCCACTGACGCCCAGTGGTAAAGCCGACCGGAAGGCATTGGCGGCATTGAAGGGATGCGATCTGTCCGCAGACGTTACGCATATTCCGTTCCAAAATGAAGCAGAGATAGCGCTTGCAGCAATCTGGTCTGATATATTGGATAAGGAGGTGCTAAGTGCAGCAGATAATTTCCTTACACTCGGAGGCAATAGTTTGAAGACCATAAGACTGGCTGCTCAGATTCACCGTCATTTTGAAGTAAAAGTGCCGGTGAGGGAATTGTTTGAAAATCCCTTGCTGACAGCCCAGGCCCGTCGGATATCCGAATTACAGAAAGTATCTTTTTCTCAGATACCGGCACTGAAAGAGCAATCGTCCTATCCGTTATCTGCTTCCCAACACCGGATATGGGGACTTAGTCAACTTCACGGAGGGAGTATTGCTTACCATATTACGGGGATATATACACTTGAAGGTAATCTTGATATTGCAGCGCTGGAGCGTGCGTTCACCGCTACCATTGCCCGTCATGAATCCCTGCGTACCGTTTTTCGCGAAAATGAACAGGGAGAAATAACCCAGGTGATACTTAAGTACACAACGGATTTTCATATTCCGGTGACAGATCTCACAATGGCTGATAATGGTGAAGAGCAACTAAGAGGTTTGCTGGAAACAGCGAATGCACAGCCCTTTGATCTGACCACGGGGCCGCTGTTACGGGCCGGCTTGTTCCACCTCGCAAACAATAGCTGGGTACTCATCTATGTGATGCATCATATCATCAGCGATGGATGGTCTACACAGATTCTGGCGGCCGAACTTTCTCAACGTTATAACGCTTACAGAAGAAAGCTGGAGATAGAAATAACTCCACTTCCCTTTCAGTATAAGGACTATGTTTCCTGGCAATTATCACATTCGCAGCAAACGATATCCGATACAGACAGACCTTACTGGCAGCAGCAGTTTTCCGGAGTACTGCCTGTATTAAACCTTTACGGCGATACAAAGCGGCCTCCCGTAAAAACATTTTCCGGAGGAACCGTATACAGGAAAATATCAAAGGAAAAGAGTGATCGGTTGTTCTCCCTGGTGAAGGAAGTAGAAGGAGGAACACTATTTACAGCTTTGTTATCAGTTGTATTTGTATTACTCCATCGTTACACGCAACAGGAGGATATCGTGATTGGTAGCCCGGTAGCAGGAAGGGCGCACGCGGATCTGGAAAAACAAATAGGACTATACATCAATACCCTTGCATTAAGAATACGTAGCAGCGGGCATCATGATTTCAGAACTTTATTGGCGGAAGTCAGAGAGGTGTGTCTGGACGCCTTTGCACATCAGGAGCTGGCGTTTGAGGAGCTGGTGGCAATGTTGCCGTATAAACGCGACATGAGCCGCAATGCGCTTTTTGACGTAATGGTGGTGCTGGAAGATAAGGATAATCAAAGCCATGAGCAGCTGGTGCTGGACGATCTTGCTGTAGGTACCTATCCGGAGTATATTAATCCCACCAGTAAAGTGGATCTTTCATTCTTCTTTCGGGAGCGTGCAGCTGGTCTGCATTTTATGATAGAATACAATAGTGATATATATCATCGTGATACAATAGAGAGAATGGCGGGTAATTTTGAAGTATTGCTGGATGCCATTCTTATTAATCCCGCCGGGCCAATCAGTGAGTTACCATTCATTACGGCGGATGAAAGACAGAAAATCTGCGATGACTTTAACGATACATCCATTGAATTTCCGTCTGATGCCACATTTCTTCATCAGTTCAAGGAAAAAGCGGCCCTGTATCCTGCGTATGATGCGGTATTGTTTGAAGAGAAACGTCTTAGTTACCGTGAGCTGGATGAAGCCTCAGATGTAGTTGCAGCCTATCTTGCGGCATCGCGTCATTTATTGCCGGGCGACCTGGTTGGTGTGAAGCTCGAACGAAGTGAGTGGATCATCATTGTGTTGCTGGGAATTATTAAATCCGGTACCGCTTATATACCTGTTGATCCGGCATATCCGCAACATAGGATTGATTATATGATGTCGGACAGCGGTTGTAAATTATTGTTTGATGAAGAAGAACTGGAGCGTTTCAGAAAATGGCCGAAAGGTGAACCGGCGGTTTTGACTTACAGGCATCAGCCCAATGATACGGCATATGTGATATATACTTCCGGATCTACGGGAACACCAAAAGGCGTGGTGATTAGTCATCATAGTCTTAACACTTTTATCAACTGGTGCCACCTGGAATTTGACAGGGATGATTTTGACCTGGTTTATAGTGCCACCTCTATCTGTTTTGATCTTTCTGTATTTGAAATATTCTATACGCTGACTACCGGTAAAAGCATACGCTTTTTGTCCGGACCATTGTCGATCCCTGTTTTTCTAAGTCGCGAAGAAAAAGTATTGATCAATACGGTACCGGCTGTAATGGGGTACCTGTTGAACGAAAATATTGACCTGGGTGGTGTAACGGTGGTAAACATGGCAGGAGAGCCTTTGCCGCAGCGATATGCGGACCAGCTGCTGTCGAAAGGTATTGTTGTCAGAAATCTGTATGGTCCTTCCGAAGATACTACGTACAGTACCTGTTATAAGATGCAGGCAGGGGATGAAGTACTTATCGGATCTCCTGTTTCAAATACGCAGCTATATATCCTTGATAAGCGGTTGGACATCCGGCCTATTGGCGCGGTAGGGGAAATATATCTGAGCGGCGATGGCCTTGCGCTGTCATACCTCAACAAACCTGATCTTACGGCAGACAAGTTTATAACGCATCCATTCAGGACAGGTGAACGGCTCTATAAAACCGGGGACCTGGGCAGATGGACTTCCAATGGCAATGTTGTTTTTATAGGGCGGGAAGATTCACAGGTGAAAATTCATGGATATCGCGTAGAACTGGGAGAAGTTGAGCAGGCATTGCAACAGCATAAAGAGGTGAAAAATGCGGTGGTGCTTTGTTGGAAAAACGCCGATGGTGACGATTACCTCGCGGCCTACATCATCGTTTCGGAGAGTGTACCTGACATAAACTTTAAGAGTTATCTCAGTGCGCGCCTACCGGCTTATATGATACCATCCTGGTTCATACCGATGAATGAATTTCCCATCGGGGCAACGGGAAAGATTAACCGGAAATTGTTGCCCGAACCTGATAAGGTGGCTGCTGTTAAGGTTGCTTATGTGCCCCCTTCAAACGAGATAGAAAAAACACTGCAGTTGATCTGGAAAGATCTGCTTCATAAAGATAACATCGGCATCAGAGACAACTTCTTTGACCTGGGTGGTCACAGCCTGAAAGCCATACAGCTGATTATGCGGGTGAAGAGTATTTATCATGTAAGTATCAACCTTTCGTATTTTCTGTTAGAAGCAACGATAGAAGAATTGGCTAACCAGATAGCATTTGTGCTGGATCAGGAAAAGCAACTGCGCGACAAGGAAACACTTGTTCAAATTAAAATCTGAACCAATGAAAATAGTACAGAGCTTATGGTCTAAGCCCGGGCAGAAGGCCGGTGAATGGAACCGGTGCGGATGGCCAGACAGAAAGTATAACTATTATAGCTGGATGCTCAGTGCATTGCAGTTCAGGAAATTTTATGACGAGGTAGAACTGGTAACAGATAAGGCCGGTTATGATCTGCTCATTGATAAACTCGGACTGCCATATACCAGTGTAAAAGTAGTACTGGATGATTTGAATGGATATCATGAAGATCTGTATGCGTTGGGGAAGGTGTATGCGTATGGCTTACAGGATAAACCGTTTATTCATGCCGATGGGGATGTATTTATATGGGAACCATTTGGCGACAGATTGGCGCAGGCGCCACTTGTTTGCCAATGCAAGGAAGACGGGGAAGATTATAACAGGTGGTACTCAGGTGTATTTATAGAAGTGGCCAAAGCTTTCAATTCTTACCCATCTGTACTGGACAGGACCATTAGCCGGAACAACCGGTTGGTAGCTGCCAATGCAGGAATTATCGGCGGCCAGCATACGGATTTCTTTCATGCCTTTGTCAGAGAGGCCTTTGCTTTTATCGACAATAACATTGCCTCATTGAGTAAAATAAACATCGATTTGTTTAATACTATTTTCGAACAGCTGCTTTTCCATGCTATGTCGGAAGATGCCGGGATCAATATCAGCTACCTGCACCCGGATTTCGTACGCTTTGGAAATGACATTATTGATTTTACAGGAGTTCCGGAGAGGACCCGGTTCATTCATACGATCGGCGTGCTCAAAAAATCCTGGTTTACACTGGACGCATTGGAATTCCGTCTGAGACAGGATCATCCGCAATACTATCAAAAAATTAATCACCTGATTAAAACGCACCAGGTATGATTAAAGATCCATATACTCCTACTGTTGAATCACGAATATTAGATATGGCAGGTAACTTCGTGAATTATTTTCTGGATCACGGAACGGGTGCAGCCTGGAAAATGGAGGATCCGGCGCCTGTTGGAGCGCTGCAATGGGCAAATCCGGAAAATATTGATACCGGCGTTAGCGGCCTTATTCTGATGCTGATAGCATTATACAGGAAAACAAAGGAAGATCAATATCTTCTCCTGACAGATGCGCTCATCAGCGACCTGGTACAATACTGTGAGGAGCATCCCACAGATAATTATGCGCTTTATACAGGAAGAGCGGGTGTTGTATATGCCTTGATACAGGCGTATCAGTTAGGAGGGAGGGACCACCTGCTGCCGCTATCGCTGGAACTCATCAAACCGGCGAATGGACTTTTTTTGCAGGATGTTCATACCTCAGATTATCTCTACGATGGAAGAGCCGGCACCCTGTTGGTGATATACCATCTTTATCTGCTCACAGGCGCGTCTTTTTTGCAGGAATATATCGCCGCCTATACACTGAGAATTATTACAAATGCCCGCACTGAACAAGGAGGACGTATATGGTGGATACAGGAAGGAGAGACCTGTCAATATCCATCTGAAGGGTTTGCGTATGGTAGTGCGGGGATCAGATACGTATTGACGCAATTGCAGTGCGCCGCAAATAACGAAGGACTCGATCTTATCATCAGGGGGAGTGCAACATCTTTAACGGCTACTGATGATAACAGCTGGGCAAATGGCGCTATCGGTATTATGTTTTCTGGTGTTGAAACACCGGATAGCAATGTGCGGCACCTGAATACGAAATTAAAACCGGGTGGCATATTTACCGGCGATGATCTTTTTGAAGGAACAAGTGGATGGGGAATGTATTGTTTGTATCGTGAAAGATTCGCTCTGGGCACTACCATTGCTGAATTGACAGAGAGGTTATCATCCGTCCGGAAAGAAGAATATTTGAAAGGTGGCCTTATGCATGGTAAAATAGGCGTGCTGTATTTCCTTTTACATGCCTGCGGCGGAGCAACCATTGCAGAAAATGTGTTAGTTCCATTTGTTAACATGGCGCATACACAAGTGCCACTATCCCTTCCATTCGGGTTGCCGGAAGTAAGGCGTTGTTTACTACAAGCTGACTATCCACGTACTATTTATTTCCTGGAGAAAGAGGCCCCTACGGTATTGGAGGCGTTTTTGCTGACACCATCCCCAACAGGTGCTGGTAATATTTCCGTTTTTATCAGCAACAATGCCGTCGGATTACTGCCTGAAAAAACTTATCAATGTTTGTCAGACCTGTTTTCCCTGGAACACCAAAAGCTCTTATGGTGGAAGCAGGATCATCGCTCTTTATTACAACTCTTTGCAGACAGGTGCCGTTACCAGGAGATGTCAGCCACTCAGTTGAGTAAACCCGATGAATGGTTGAAAAACCAGCAGATCAGTATATCTCACCGGGTAAAGCTGGTAGAAACAAAATGGGATTGGAGTTTTGCCAATGATCTGAACCACCTGTCCCCGAAGCAACAGGAGAATGTTCAGCGATCGGCCGGGAAATTTGAATATATTATTCAGACAATCCATGGGGCACATAGACAGGAAATGATCCTTCGGCAGGATACCGCTATGCTGTTTCATCTTTTTCGACAGCCTAAATCCATCCATCAGGCGTTGACGGAAATCGGTTATTACATTCAGTCTCAGCCCCCCGCTCTGCTGGAAGATGTTCTATTTTCTTTGACAGGCTCCCGTAATACGGATAATTTTCTTGCACAACTGGATCGTGTAATCCTGGAGAAAATAAGACAATGGATATATAGAGAAATATTCATTATCAGTTAATGATAACTGCGGAACTACCTGCTTGTCCCCAAAGCATGAACAGATAAGATCATGAAAGAGCTTTTAAAAAACGTCAGAAAGCATAATATTTTACTGGAAGTAGTAGATGGTGAATTGAACGTTTACGCAGGCAGCGCTAACATCAATCCGGACCTGCTTGCTGAAATCAGGAAGCATAAAAGTGAACTCGTTCAGTTTCTTTTAGAAAATAAACATACCCTTTCGCCGGAAACGGACGGACATTATATTCCATCTGCAGCACTGCAGGAGGCTTATTACGTGTCATCTTCTCAAAGAGGGATATGGTTGTCGAGCCAAACCGCAGACGGGAATATGGCCTATAATATGCCCGGATTCTTCAGGTTTGAAGGCCCCCTGAACATAGGTGCATTGAAATTTGCATTCGAAAGACTACTGTCCCGTCATGAGATTTTGCGTACCGTATTCAGAGAAAATGAGGAAGGAGAGTTAAGGCAGTATATTCTGAATGAAGCAGCTTGCCCATTTGACCTGTCAACGACAGATCTGCGCAACGAAACGCATCCCGGAAGAGCCTTACACGCGATGATCCGGCTGTTCAGTACCCAGCCATTTGAACTTGACAAGGGACCGCTGCTGAAAACATGCCTGTATCAGCTATCAGCGGATAGTTATGTGCTCGGGGTAGTCATGCATCATATCATCAGCGATGGGTGGTCGGTGGGCATATTGATGAAAGAACTGCTCGCTCATTATCAGGCATATCTGGATAAAACCCTGCCGTCACCGGAACCGCTGAATTTACAATACAAGGACTTTGCTGTATTTCAACAACAACAGCTGGCCAACGGGGCGATGCAGGCGCATAAATTATATTGGCTTGAACAGTTGCAGGGGGATCTGCCGGTGCTTGACCTGAAGGGGGATAAACCCCGGCCGCTATACCGGACATATAATGGCGCTACCGCCTGTTGCAGGCTGAGGCCACAGGTATTCCACCAGATAAAAGCCATCTGCCGGGAAAATAACAGTACAACATTCATGGGTTTACTTACTGTGGTAAATGCCTTGTTATACCGGTACACAGAGCAGCAGGATATTATTGTTGGCATACCATTATCAGGAAGAAACTCCTTTCAACTGGAATCCCAGCTTGGTTTATATACCAATATATTACCTGTAAGAGCGGGTTTACAGGAAAGCGATCAATTCACCGATTTGTTGCAAAATATCAGAGTAGCGGTATTGGATATGCATAAACATCAGCGCTATCCATTTGAACATATTATCAGTGACCTTCATCTATCATGGGATCAGAGCCGTCATCCACTATTTGACGTGGTAGTGATGTTCCAGGACGGGGAGATGACCCGGCATTATAATATCGGGGAGCTCCACATCAGCGCTTATGAGAAAGAACAGGTACAGGAAGGAGCCAAGTTTGATATCGTATTCAATTTTCTGGAGAAGAATGGAGAGCTGGAATTGAAGCTGGAATACAATAGCGATATTTATTCTGCCGCATTTGCCCGGCAACTGGCTGACCACTTCCAACAGCTTTCCGACAGTATTGTAGTACAGAAAGATGTTCCTGTTTCTCAGCTTGATTTTCTGACTACAGGAGAAAAGATACAGTTGCTGGAGTCTTTCAACAAAACAGCCCATCCTTATCCTGCTGATAAAACAGTGATGCAGCTTTTTGAAGAGCAGGTGCAGCACACCCCGGGAAATACTGCATTGGTTTATCAGGAACAATCATTTACCTATCAACAGCTCAATGAGCGGGCCAACTGTTTTGCGCACTACTTGAAAACATATGGTCATTTGCAAAGGCAGGAAGTAGCCGCTATTCTGCTGGATAGAACCGAATGGGCGATAGTGGCCGTATTAGGCGTATTGAAAGCCGGTGGAATTTACCTGCCAATAGATCCCGAATATCCCATTGAACGTGTGCTGTATATGCAGGAAAACAGCAAGTGTAAAGTTTTGATAGATGAAAATTTCATCCGCAAATTTGAAAAGAATTTTCCGGTCGGCAAAGTAGAGAACCCTGCGATGGAAATCTCGCCGGAAGACCCGGCATATATCATTTATACTTCCGGATCTACAGGAAAGCCCAAAGGCGTAACCATCACCAATAAAAGTCTGGTAAATTTATGTGCCTGGCATATCAGTGCGTTCTCTGTAACCGCTGGTGACCGTGCCACTTTGTATGCCAGCTTTTCATTTGATGCGGCGGTATGGGAGCTGTTTCCTTACATTATTGCCGGAGCATCGGTGCATCTTTTATCCGGTGATCTCAGAATGAATGTAAACGAGTTATCTGATTACTATACTACACAACAAATCACTATCGGCTTCCTGCCTACGCAACTGGGTGAAAAATTTATTATTCAGAACAGCCATCTCCAGCAGCTGCGATATTTGCTTTTGGGGGGTGATAAGCTGAATATATTTGAAAAACGGCCCTATCGTATTGTTAATAACTATGGTCCAACAGAAAGTACTGTGGTAGCGGCTTCTATGGAAGTGCGGCAATATGAAACGAATATTCCGGTAGGAAAACCTGTATTTAATACACAGCTGCTGGTGTTGAACAAGCACTGTCAACTTTGCCCTATCGGGGTAACAGGTGAAATTTATATAGCCGGAGATAGTTTGGCTAAAGGATATTTTAATAACGATGCGATTACGGCGGAGCGATTTATTGCGCACCCATTCAAAAAAGGAAGTGTGGTGTACAAAACCGGCGACCTGGGGTGCTGGCGTAGCGATGGCAACTTGTTGTTCATGGGCAGGATTGGCCAGCAGATGAAGATCAGAGGTTTCAGGATTGAAGCCGGTGAAATAGAAAGCGCACTGTTAAGTCATCCTTCCATCTCTGCGGCACATATTATTGCCCGACAGGACGATACTGGTGAAAAGGAGTTGGTTGCTTATTTTATCAGCGGGGAGAAATGGACTGATGAAGCCCTCAGGGCATATCTCAACACCCAGTTGCCGGTATTTATGCTGCCTGCCTATTATATACAGCTGGGAAGCTTCCCCACTACGCAGCATGGAAAGATTGATCTGAAAGCATTGCCAGACCCGGTGTTGGCACACGGGGGGAAGGAGACGATACTTGTGGCGCCGCGCAATAAAACAGAAGAAACGCTGTTGCATATCTGGGAGCAGGTATTGAGCCGTCAAAATATCAGCGTAACAGATAACTTCTTTTCCCTGGGTGGTCATAGCCTGAAAGCCAGCAAAATGGCTGGCCTGCTGCATAAAACTTTCGGGGTAAAGATCCACTTGCAGGAAATATTTACGCATCCGGTGCTGGAACAACTGGCTTTGCTGCTGCAGGAAAAAGGAACAACCGTTTTTAGTTATATTGAACCGGCAACTTACCAGGAGTCTTACCCTTTATCTTCTTCACAGCACCGTATCTGGACATTAAGTCAAACAGAAGCAGGAAACATCGCCTATAATGTTCCTGGTACCTACCTATTGGAGGGAGAGCTGGATGTTGCCGCTCTGCAAAGGGCTTTTGAAAAGTTAGCAGAACGGCACGAAGTACTGCGTACCGTGTTCAAAAGCAATGATGCCTTAGAAATCAGGCAGTTCATAATGGCACCCGGAACGCTGCGAATAAAGATCCAATACAGGGATTTGAGAGAAGATCCGCATTGGCTCCATACACTTGAAAACGTAGTGGCAACAACATTAATGCATCCATTTGACCTGGCAACAGGGCCATTGTTGCGGGTATCTTTATTCCAAACAGGGAATGAAACGCATGTTATTGCCTGTACCATACATCATATTATCTGTGATGGATGGTCCATGGAAATTTTTAACAGAGAGCTGGCAACCTGCTATAATGCCATAGTATCAAAAAGGACGGAATTACTGCCGGCTCCGCTGCGTATTCAATACAAGGATTTTTCCGTATGGCAGCAGGAGCAGTTGCAAAGCGGGGCGATGGAAGATCATCGGCAATACTGGATAAAAAAGCTGAAAGGTGAGCTGCCAATATTAAATCTGCCTACAGATAAAGCCCGTCCGCTCATAAAAACATACAACGGTGACGCAGTAGTGTATCAGATGAACCCTGACCTGTATACCCGGTTAACGCGGCTGCTCAGGGAGCAGGACTGTACGCTGTTTATGGGCATACTGGCAGCAGTTACCGCATTAATGCATCGTTACACAGGACAGGAGGATATCATGCTGGGAACCGTTACATCAGGAAGAGAACATGCCGACCTGCAGGATCAGCTGGGGAATTATATCAACACGCTGGCATTGAGCATCCACTGCCATGATGAAGTGAGTTTCAGAAGTTTGCTTAACCATGTCAAACAAGTATCGTTCGATGCGTATGAACACCAGCGCTATCCTTTTAATTTATTGATAGATGATCTTCAGCTCCGCGTGGACAGGAGCCGTAATCCACTATTTGATGTGATGGTGATATTGCAGAATATGGATCGGTATAATCTGGAAAATAATATGGAGAATGGGTTGTCCATTAAACCCTTCCGGCAGCAGGCAGACAAATCCGGCAAGGTGGACCTGTCTTTTATCTGCAGTGAGCATGGCGATGGCCTGCAGGTGGAATTAAAATATAACACAGATATTTTTGAGAGACACACCATAGATAATATTACTCAGCACTTCAACCGGTTGTTGCAACAGCTGGTGGTACATCCGGATGCGCCTTTGTACCAGCCGGAGCTGTTGTTATCAGCAGAGAAGGATTTGCTGATGGCTTCTTTTCACGAGTCTGCTCCCGATTATCCGCGTGATCAGACGATTATCCAGGTATTTGAATCACAGGTGATACAATCACCGGAAAACAGGGCACTGGTATTCCAGGATACTGCCTATACTTACCGGGAACTGAATGAAACGGCCAATCGGCTGGCTGATTTTTTGCAGAGAGAACACGGTGTTCGTACAGGCGACAACGTTGCTATAAGCGCAGAAAGAAATGCCTGGTCGATCATTTGTATATTGGGTGTGCTTAAAGCAGGAGGCGCCTATGTACCCATTGACCCCGCCTTCCCCGATCAACGTATTTCATTTATCCTGAAAGATAGTGGCAGCCGGTTATTCCTCGATGAAACCGAGTTAGTGCGTTTCAGAAATGCTGCACATGAATACAGGGCCGACAATGTTAGCCATGAAGCTACTTCGCAGAGCCTGGCCTATGTAATATATACTTCCGGTACCACAGGACAACCCAAGGGGGTGATGATCACGAATCAGTCACTGATGGATTATGCCTATGGCATCAGGGACAAAACCAATGTATCGGATTGTAAAGACTTCGGGCTGGTATCCACTGTTGCAGCAGATCTTGGTAATACGATCATCTATACTTCTTTACTGTTGGGAGGGACATTACATATCTATTCCATCACGGATGCTACTGACGCAATAAAGATGAGACAGGAAAAGCTGGATTGTCTGAAAATTACGCCTTCACATTGGAAGGCGCTTCAGGACGATCTTCCACTTTTCGCACCATCTCAATGCCTTATTTTCGGCGGAGAACCACTGACTGCGGACATTATTTTGCAGCTGCAACAGCAGCACGCGACCTGCCAGGTATATAACCACTACGGGCCTACGGAAACAACCATAGGAAAACTCATTCGTCAGTTTGACCTAAGCCGTCCCGTAGAGTATATTTCATTGGGCTGGCCCATCGGCAATAATCATGTTTTTATCTTGGATAATCATCAGCAGCTGTTACCGGAAGACGCTACCGGTGAAATCGGTATTTCCGGAGACGGACTGGCTGCGGGTTATATGAATCTTCCGGAACTTACCGCACGCAAATTTGTGCCGGCTCCTTTTCTTCCCGGGACATTGATTTACAGAACCGGCGACTTAGGAAAACGCCTGGCAGATGGAAGCATTCGCTTTCTGGGCAGAAGCGATGAAATGCTTAAAATAAGAGGTTACAGCGTAGAACCCAACGAAATAGCCAACGCGCTTCAGTTATATCCGGACATTGAAAAAGCAATCGTTATCCCCGCTGAAAGTGCGCGGGATGAAAAGGAACTGGTAGCCTATCTCGTGACTAAATCAGCCTTGCAGGTACAGGATATCATTTTGTTCCTGAAGCAGCGCCTTCCGGCATATATGATACCGGCAAATTTTATCAGGATAGATAGTATTCCGTTAACACCAAATGGGAAAATTGATCGTTCCGCCTTGCCTGTACCGCTATATTCCGGCCGGTTGCCGGGTGCGGAATATGTAGCACCCCGTAATGATATAGAGCAGGGATTGGCGCTCATCTGGCAGGAATTGCTATTCGTGGAAAAAGTGAGTGTGAAAGATGATTTCTTTGGTCTTGGAGGCCATAGTCTGAAGATGACGAGCCTGGCGGGAAGGATACATCAGTCTTTTAAAGTGAGAATCCCACTGAAGGATTTGTTTGTGAATACAACATTGGAAAGCCAGGCGACATTGATTGCCGGTTCCGACCAGCGGGGTTTTGAACACATCAAAGTACAGCCGCTGCAGGCAGGATACCCGTTATCATCTTCGCAGCAAAGGTTATGGACCCTGGCCCAGATAGAGAAAAGCGGTACCGTATATAATATGTCCAGGACCTGGATGTTGACGGGCATGCTGAACACCGGAATAATGGAAGCAGCATTCCGGTTGATGTTGGACAGGCACGAAATACTGAGAACTATATTCAGACATGAGGCAACGGAAGGAACGGTGTGGCAGGAAGTGTTGTCGTCAGCAGCTGCGGGATTTTGCCTGAAAACGGAAGATCTCAGAGCTGCGGGTCTCTCCGGATCTGCGCTGCAGCAAAAGGTAAGCGAAGCACTGTTATCACCTTTCGACCTGGAACGCGGTCCGCTGTTACGTGCCGCCATATACAGACTGGAAGAAGGAAAATGGTTATTCGTTTACACGATGCACCATATTATCAGTGATGGCTGGTCGATGAACAGGCTTTTCAATGAACTGCTGATCTGTTACAATGCTTTGCTGGCACACACACAGCCAATACTACCGCCACTGTATATACAGTACAGGGATTATGCGGTATGGCAGCGGGAGCAGTTGATGAATGGTGCATTATTTAAACAGGAGCAGTATTGGCTGCAACAATTTTCAGGAGAAATACCCGTGCTTAACATGCCGGTAGATAAGACGCGGCCGTACCAGAAAAGCTATAACGGTAAAACTATTAGCAGGGTAATAGATCCTGCTGTCAGCAAAGCGTTGGAGCAACTATGTCACGAAGAGGGGACCACTCTTTTTGCAGGTCTGCTGACGGTACTGAACATTTTGTTATTCAGGTATACAACGCAGCGGGATATTGTAATTGGTACACCCATCGCAGGCCGGGAACATATTGACCTTGAAAATCAGATTGGTTTTTATATAAATACACTGGCCCTCCGGACACGGTTTACTGAGGAGGATAGTTATATATCACTGCTGGGAAAAACAACGCAGGTGACTGTGGAAGCGAATGAGCATCAGGCCTATCCCTTTGAAGAACTGGTGAGGAAGTTGAATCTGAAACGGGACCTGAGTCGCAGTCCGTTATTTGATGTGATGATCACGCTACAGTACCCTGAGCAGGAACAGTTATTTAAGGGGATACCGGAATTGGATATCATCCCCTATTCAGATAATACTGCTATGGGCAGTAAGTTCGATCTCACCTTTTACTTTATAGCAGGGAACAATGGCCTTGATCTGACACTGGAATTTAATAGTGATATCTTCCTGGAACGTACAGCTTACAGGCTGGCAGATCATCTGCAGCAACTCATGCAAACATTGGTGTTGCACCCTTTGGAGGCTGTTGGTAAGCTTAGCTTTCTGTCTCCGCAGGAGCAGCAACTTATACTTACCACCTTTAATCGACCTGCGGTAGATTTTGCAGACAGCAGTACACTGGTGTCTCTGTTTGAAGATCAGGTGAGCCTGTCACCTGAAGCTACTGCGCTGATATTTGAGGACGAAAAATTTACCTACCGCAGGTTGAATGAGCAGGCCAATCTATTGGCTGCCTGGCTGCGGGAACAATATCAAATTCAACCGGATGATCTTGTAGCCGTGCAGTTGGAAAAAAGCCCGGAGATGATTATTGCGTTATTGGGAGTGCTGAAGTCAGGTGCAGCCTACATTCCGATAGGGCATGATTATCCGCCGGACAGAATCAGCTATATGGTGGCGGACAGTCAGTGTAAAGTGCTGATAGATCAGGAACTGTTATCTGCCATCTCCGGACAAATAGCATTATCAGATGTCAGTAACCCGCCACGGGTAAATAAACCTGAAGATCTGGCCTATGTGATCTACACATCCGGTTCTACCGGTCGACCTAAAGGATGTATGCTGGAACACCGCGGCGTTGTAAATCGCCTCGAGTGGATGTGGAATGCATATGGATATAGCCGCCGCGATATTATTCTGCAGAAAACAACATTCACTTTTGATGTATCTGTCTGGGAGATATTTATGCCGCTGTGTTGGGGCGCCACAATGGTACTTTGTCAACAGGAAGATATTGGGTCTCCTGAGCGCATCCTGGAGCTGGTGGAGAAACATACGGTCTCCTGTATGCACTTTGTGCCCAGCATGTTTAATAGCTTCATCGGTGTATTGGACGAGAATACAGACCTTGTAAAACGTCTTAAAAGCCTGCGACTGTTGATTACCAGCGGGGAAGCTTTGTCGCCGGAACTGGTGAAAAAATGGTATGCAAAAGCAGCAGCGCCGGTACATAATCTGTATGGCCCTACAGAGGCATCGGTAGATGTGACCGCTTATACCACCGCTGCGGGAGATGTCCGGATACCTATTGGAAAACCAATCAGCAATATCAGCATCTATATACTTGATGAAGCGGGCCAACTGGCGCCCGTGGGAGTACAGGGAGAAATCTGTATTGCCGGAGTAGGTGTTGCCAGAGGGTATCTGAATAACAAAGAACTTACCCTGCAACGTTTTTCCGTTGATCCTTTTATGCCCGTAAACCGGATGTATCGCACCGGAGATATGGGGCGATGGTTGGAAGACGGCAATATTGAATATATTGGGCGGAGAGACAACCAGGTAAAAATACATGGTTACCGCATCGAAACAGGCGAGATAGAAAGCGCTTTGCTAACTTATCCAGGTCTTACCGCCAGCTGTGTAACCGATTGGGTAACTCCTGCCGGGGATAAGGAGCTGGTCGCTTATATTGCTGCTGCAAAAGCGTTATCGGTGGCTGATCTAAAACAATTTCTGTCAGGTAAGTTGCCTTCCTACATGATCCCCGTACTTTTTATACAACTGGATCAACTACCACTAACAGATAGCGGCAAAGTAAACAGGAAAGCGTTGCCACTTCCTCATGAAAAATTATTTGTCAGACAAGCTGATCACATAGCGCCCCGAAACCCGACAGAAGAACAGTTGTTGGTCATCTGGAAAAAAATATTGCATCGGGAAACTATCAGCGTAATGGATAGCTTCTTCGATCTGGGCGGGAGTAGCCTGACAATAATAAGTTTATCGGGCCTGATACATAAGAATTTTGAAGTCAAAATACAACTGAGGGAATTATTTGCCCATCCTGTTTTGGAGCAACAGGCACTGCTGATAAATGCCGCTGCAAGAAAATCTTATACGGAATTACAACCGGTAAAAGAGCGGTCAAGTTATCCGTTGTCTTCTGCGCAAAGAAGGCTCTGGATATTAAGCCAGTTGGAAGAAAGCAGTATTGCTTACAATATACCGGGCTACTTCCATGTTTCCGGTGAGCTGGACATAGACTCCCTGAATAATGCTTTCAGGTGGATGATCGCACGGCACGGCATTTTGCGCACCGTATTCCGCGAAGACGAAGACGGGGAAATACGGCAGTTTATTTTACCGGAAGCATCTGTTTCTTTTGAAGTAGCATATGATGACCTCAGGGGTGCTGCCAATCAGGATCCGGAGGCGATTATCCGCCAGGAAGCATGGCAACCTTTTGATCTTAGCACGGGGCTCCTGTTGCGGGCAGGCTTATATCATCTTTCTGCCGGAAACTGGTTGTTTACCTGCACTATGCACCATATTATCAGCGATGGCTGGTCAATAGGTATACTTATAAGTGAGCTATTGACTGTTTACCGTTACCTACACGAAAGAAAGCAGGTGGTATTACCGAAGCTCCGCATTCAATACAAAGATTATACAATCTGGCAGCAGGATCAATTGAAGGAGGGAGTTGTTAATGCTTCAAGAGACTACTGGTTGAGACAGTTTTCCGGTGAGTTGCCTGTGCTGGAATTACCTGCTGCGTATGCGCGTCCTATCATAAAAACTTACAATGGCGCCGTGATAACCAGGCAAATTTCTGCCGCTACCATTGTGCAGCTGAAAGCATTGGATAACGGAAAAGAGTATACGCTTTTCATGAGGTTGCTGGCGGTCATAAACATCCTGCTATATCGTTATACAGGACAAACTGATATTATTACAGGCAGCCCGGTTGCAGGCAGGGATCATGCAGATCTGGAAGATCAGATTGGCTGCTATGTAAATACGATCGCCCTGCGTGCAAGGTTTCAGGGAACCCACAACTACCGGGAACTGTTGGAACAGATCAAACATATTACCCTGGAGGCTTATGAACATGCTGTTTATCCTTTTGACGAGTTGTTGGAAGATCTGCAGTTACAAAGGGATATGAGCCGCAGTCCACTGTTTGATGTACTCATTATTCTGAATGAAAACATAGCTGCCACTAACCTCGTTATACCAGGTGCAGTGGTGAAACCCTATGAACGTGCGGAGCATGTTGTTAGCAAGTTCGACATCAATTTTATTTTCACGGAGAAAGGAGACGATATTCAGCTGACACTTGAATATAATACGGACATCTATACGGAGTCGATAGCCGGAAGTATGTGTACTCACTTCATGACGCTGCTGGAAGCGATTATACAACAACCGGAGATGCCGATAGCAGCACTGGATTACATACCGGTAGCTGAAAAAGAGCAGCTCATCGATATGTGCAAAGGGCCCGAAACTTATTATCCGGCAGATGCCACATTAATCGCGTTGTTCGAATCACAGGTAGCAAAAATGCCGGACAACACCGCATTGATTTTTGAAGATGTTATACTTACTTATACCGCATTGAACGAGGCCGCCAATCAGCTGGCTTATTATCTCCGGGAAACTTTTAATATAAGGCCGAATGATGCCATTGGTGTAAAACTGGAACGTAGCGAACAGGCGGTGATAGCCATGCTGGCAGTCCTGAAAGCAGGTGCGGGATGTGTACCTATTGACCCGCAATATCCGGAGGAGCGCATTCGATATATTACCGGAGATAGCCATTGCGCCGTATTGATTGACGATGTGCTGATGCAGAATTTCAGGAAAGAAAATAAATACCCGACAATAAATCCTCCCCACATGAACACGGCTACAGACCTGGCTTATGTGGTTTATACTTCTGGTTCTACCGGTCATCCCAAAGGTTGCATGTTACACAACAGGGGTGTGATAAATCATCTCTGGAGTAAACTGGAATTACTTCAGCTGACCGCGGAAGATACTATCTGTCACTGTTCAGAACTTTATTTTGTAGGCGGCATCTGGCAACAATGGGCGCCGCTGATAACCGGTGGTAAGGTAGTGTTATGTAATTATGAAGAGTTGCGGGATATGGAAAAACTATTGGAGAAGACCCGCGCGTATCACTGCCGTATGCTGGAAGTGATTGCCTCTCAGATAAGTGATTATTTATCTTATGGAGAAAGCATTCAACTGGACCATATACAAACATTAATTCTCACCGGAGAGCGACTAAGCAGGTCTCTTGTTGACAAATGCTATGACGGACATCCAGGTTTACGCATCGTCAATACTTACGGACAAACAGAGTGCGCTGACGTAACCTCTTATTATGAAGTGCCACGGCAGTGTGAGCGGATGCTGGTAGGCAGACCGATTCAGCATACACGGAATTATATATTGTCGCAGGAAGGACAGTTATGTCCTGTAGGGGTGATCGGAGAAGTTTGTACGAGTGGAGATGGTGTTTGCATTGGCTACGCCAATAAGCCGGAACAAACAGCCAGCCGGTTTATTCCGGATCCCTTCCGGCCCGGCAGGATGATGTATAAAACTGGCGATCTTGGAAGATGGATGCCCGATGGAAACCTGGAGGTGTTAGGTAGAATTGACAACCAGATCAAGATCAGGGGATTCCGCATTGAGGCAGGTGATATTGAAAGTGCCTTGAATACATATGAAGGTATCAGCGAAGCCAGGGTACTGTTGAGTGATAGCAATACGATAGAAAAAAGTCTGACAGCCTATGTTGTTAGCAAAGTACCGCCGGATACTGCTGCTGTAAGGGCGCACCTCGTGAAATTGTTGCCGTTGTATATGTTGCCCGACAGATATGTATGTGTGGAAAGAATACCATTGTTACAAAATGGAAAGGTGGATAAAAAGGAACTGGCTTCCTATAAAGCCCTGGACCAGGATACACCGGCACTGATGGAATATCCAATGGATGCTATGGAGACAAAGCTCGCAGACATCTGGAAGAGTTTATTACCATCAGCAACAATTGGCCCGAAAAGCAATTTTTTCGAGTCGGGAGGTCACAGTTTAAAGGCAGCACGGTTGTCGCATCTTATACATAAAGCATTTGAAGTAAAAATTGCGCTAAAGGAGATATTTTCTCACCCATTGCTGACGCAACAGGCACAGCTCATCAGGAAAGCAGGTAAAACAATCTATACCGGGCTACTTCCGGCGCCGGTACAGGACAGTTACCCTTTGTCTTCTGCACAGCGCAGGCTATGGGTATTGAGTCAATTCAAGGATGGTAGCAGGGCTTATAATATGCCCGGTTTTTACCGCATTTCCGGCGAATTGGATATTGCATCCCTGCAGGCGGCTTTCAGCGTATTAATAAGTCGTTATGAAATACTACGTACCGTATTCCGGGAAAATGAAACCGGTGAAATTCGTCAGTATGTAATATCTGAAAATGAGGCTGGCTTCTCGCTGCGTCAACAGGACCTGAGTGAATTCAGTCCACAGGAGATCGCCACATTCCTCCGGGAGGAGGCATTGCGTCCCTTTGATCTCACGAAAGATATATTGATTCGGGCAGGATTACATCAGTTGTCTGCCAATGAATGGCTGCTCACCTGTTCATTACATCATATCATTACTGATGGCTGGTCAATGGGACTGCTTATAACAGCACTCTTAACGTACTACAGGAGCCACCGGAACGGTGATGGTATCACAGCTCCGGCGCTTCGTCTTCAGTATAGAGATTATGCAAGCTGGCAGCAGGGGCTTTTAGTTGGTGGTGCACTCAGCGCTTCGAGGGAATATTGGATAAAACAATTCTCCGGCGAACTTCCTGTACTGGAGCTCCCATCAGAAAAACGCCGCCCTGCTGTGAAAACATATAATGGCGCAGCTGTAACAAAAATAATCACAGCTGATATTTTGCGGCCAACTGCGCTTTTAGACAGTGAAGAATGCTATACCGTTTTCATGAAGTTACTCGCCGCTTTAAGTGCTTTACTGAATCGTTATACCGGCCAGGAAGATATTATCATAGGTACCCCGGTGGCAGGGCGGGATCATGCGGACCTGGAAGATCAGATTGGTTGTTACGTAAATACCCTCGCGTTACGTACCAGGTTTGACAGCACTTACAGCTACCGGCAATTGCTGGCACATATCAAAACCGTAACCCTGGAAGCCTATGAGCACGGAGCATATCCTTTCGACGAACTGATAGATGATCTGGGCCTCAAAAGAGATACGAGCCGCAGCCCGCTTTTTGATGTAATGCTGGTACTGCAACAGCCTGACAATAATCCGCATATCCGGCAACATCATCCGGGAGATCCTGTGATAGCGGCATTTGAAAACAGCCCGTACCTGGTTAGTAAGTTTGACCTTACCTTTTTCTTCACAGCGATGGACGGTGAATGGCAAATGATAATGGAGTATAACACAGAGATCTATCATCATGATAGTATTTCCCTGCTGGGAGAGCATTTCATCAGGATACTGACGAGTATGGTACGGCAGCCGGATGTTCCGATACAACAAATAAATTACCTGAGTGAAGAAGAAATAGTGCAACTGACAGTGGACTTTAACCATACAACCACCGCTAAGGATCATGTTTCGTCCGTGCTGGATTTATTTGAGCAACAGGCACTCGAACATCCTGAACAAATCGCATTAAGATATGCAGGAAACGATACTACCTACGGTGCATTAAATGCGCAGGCCAACCAGCTGGCGGCCTGGATGCTGGATCGGTATGCAGTTAAAGGGAATGACCTGGTAGCTATCCGGCTGGAACGCAGCGATAGTATGATTGCAGCCATCCTGGCAGTCCTCAAAACCGGCGCTGCCTACATACCCGTTGACCCGGCCTATCCGGCAGAACTTGTTGCATATATACTGAACGACAGTCAATGTATTACGTGTATAGATACTGCAACGCTGACAAAATTTGAAGAAGAACGGCACGCCTGGGAAACACATAATATCTCTCTGAAACGTGCGCCTGGAGACCTGGCATATGTAATGTACACCTCTGGCTCCACCGGCAAGCCCAAAGGATGCATGGTAACGAATGATAACCTGCTGAATTATATACAATGGGCACTGGGTTATTATTTTAAAGAAGAGCGACCCCATTTTGGCTTATATACTTCCCTGTCGTTTGACCTCACCGTTACCAGTATTTATTGCCCGTTAACGGCGGGAGGTATGTTGTATATATATCCGCAGCATGAAGATCTCTCCGACATTTTCCGGCATACCTTCAGTAAAGACGGCGGTATCAATGCCATCAAGTTAACACCTGCACATATCGGTCTGCTGAAACATATCTCATTGCCACCGGATGGTCCGGTTTGCGCTATTGTAGGCGGGGAAGAAATGACTCCGGAGCATGTGAACATTCTGAAAAATATCCGGGCGGATATAAAGATATATAACGAGTACGGCCCCACGGAGGCAACAGTAGGTTGTGTGGTAAAAGAACTCGATGGCGCCGGCCCCGTGTTGATTGGAAAACCCATTGCCAATACGGTTATCTATATATTGGACGATCAGCAAATGCTTTGTCCTGCCGGTGTTACCGGTGAAATATATATAGGGGGAAGATCCGTCGCCAACGGCTATCTGAACAGGGAAAAGCTAACGAAGGAGCGGTTCATAGCAGATCCAATCCGTACAAACGGGAAGCTATATAAAACCGGCGACCTTGGAAAATGGCTTCCGGATGGAAATCTGGCTTTCATTGGGCGCAAAGATGAACAGTTGAAAGTACAGGGGTACAGAATAGAATCAGGCGAAGTAGAAGCAGCTCTGCAGCAATGTGATGGGATATTGGCAGCGACTGTGCTTGCGCGGCCTGACGAATCAGGTATGAAAGAACTAGTTGCGTGGCTGGTAACAGAAAATATGCCTGATGTACCGCATATCAGGGAACAGCTTAGTAATATAATTCCTGCTTATATGATACCCACTAAATTTTATAAGCTGGACAAACTGCCACTGACACCCAATGGAAAAGTGGACCGGAAACGGTTGCTGACAGATGAGGGTGTACAGATAAAAACAACGTTACGATACGAGCCACCGGCGAATGATGTGGAGGAAAAATTGCTGATGATATGCCGGGAAATATTGGGTAATGACCAAATAGGCGTAAAAGATAATTTCTTTGATGCCGGTGGTAATTCCATCAAGCTGATTCGTATGGTAACGCAGATAAACCGGCGCTTTGGCAGCAACCTGAATGTGGTCGATGTTTTCAGAAGACCTGCAGTCAGTGAACTAGCTGCTTACTTCCAACCAGGCGCGGAAAAGGGAATAGAAGAATTAAATAAAGAAGCCCTGGCATCTGCAGACATTCTGGAAGAAACCTTCAGACATTTAAACAGCATTGATTATGGCGACGAATGAGACATATACAGGCCTGGAGATAGCGATTATAGGGATCGGGTGTCGTTTCCCGGATGCCGATAACTGGCGGGAATACTGGAATAACCTGAAAAATGGTCATGAGTCAGTTCGTTTTCTGACAAATGAACCTTTGGCAACAGGTAAGCCTGATAATGGAAGCCTTATAAAAGCATTGATCACCCTGCAGGGAAAAGAGCTGTTTGATTATTCCTTTTTCGATTATAGTCCTGCCGAAGCAGCTTTCATCAATCCTTTGCACAGAGTATTTCATCAATGCGTATGGGAAGCGCTGGAAGATGCGGGTTACAATCCGGATCATGTTAAAGCGCCTATAGGTATATATGCAGGCGCCTGTGATGATACTAACTGGAAGGTTTATACGATGTTGAGCAATGTGGCACACCAGGTAGATGACTTCTCATTATCTGTTATCAACAACAGGGATTACCTGAGTACCCTCCTTGCCTATAAGCTGAACCTGAAAGGCGCCGCAGTTAATATCAACACGGCTTGTTCCACCTCACTGGTGGCTGTTAATATGGCCTGTAAAGCATTATTGCTGGGAGAAGCGAGGATGACGATAGCGGGAGGCGTGTCTATGTCGTCCCGCATCAGGGAAGGGTATCATTACCAGGAAGGCATGATATATTCCGAAGATGGCCATTGCCGGGCTTTCGACAGGGATGCCAGCGGCACTGTTGTAGGGGAGGGTGCAGGCGCAGTAATATTGAAACGATTAAAAGATGCACAGGCAGACGGTGATCATATATATGCCATTATCAAAGGGAGCGCTATAAATAACGATGGTAACAGAAAAGTGGGGTTTACTGCTCCCAGTGTAGAAGGGCAGGTAGAATGCATCCGTAGAGCCCAGGTAATGGCAAAAGTAGATCCGGCCACCATTGGTTATGTAGAGGCTCACGGAACAGGTACCAGACTGGGCGATCCTATAGAAGTGACCGCATTGAATATTGCGTTCAACAAAAAAACGGGGGATCATTGTGCATTGGGATCGGTAAAAACAAATATAGGCCACCTCGATTCGGCTGCAGGAGTTGCCGGCCTGATAAAAGCCGCTTTGGCGCTTAAATTTGGGCAAATTCCAGCCAGTCTTAACTTTGAAGCTCCAAATCCGGAAATTGATTTTGCAGGGGGCCCTTTTTACGTAAATGCCGGTCTGCAGAAATGGGAAGCACAAGGAGATGTATTGCGGCGAGCCGCAGTAAGTTCTTTTGGTATCGGGGGCACCAATGCCCACGCGATACTGGAGGAAGCTCCTGTGCCGGCATTCAGTGACGCCGGGAGTAAATTTAAAATACTGACATTATCCGCACGGACAGAAAACGGATTGACACGATACCGGCAACGGTTCAGTGATTTTCTGCTCGCTGAGCCACATGTGGACGGTGCCGATCTTGCCTTTACTATGCAAACCGGTCGCCGTCATTTTACGCACCGTAAAGCAATTGTCTTCTCTGATATCCACGAACTGCAGGAGCTGTTGAAACAACCAGGTGCGGACATATCTTCCTCATCAAAAGCACCGGGCGTCGTGGTGTTCATGTTCCCGGGCCAGGGAGCGCAATATATTCACATGGGTAAAGAGCTGTATGAAAGTATACCCTTGTTCCGGGAATGGATGGATACCGGATTTGATATCATACAGCAGGCAAACGGTAAAGACTATCGGATTATCTTATGGCCGCTGGAACCGCAGGCATCCGAACTGATAAACGAAACATGCTACACACAACCGCTGATTTTCCTGCTGGAGTATGCGTTGTCAAAATACCTGATGTCGCTCGGGGTTAAGCCCGATTACATGATTGGACATAGTCTTGGTGAATTTGTTGCTGCCTGCTTAAGTGGCGTGTTTTCTTTTGAAGATGCCGTAAAGCTGGTGGTGAAGCGGGGAGAATTGATGGGTACAACAGGCCATGGCGCCATGTTGGGAGCATCTCTTAGTCGCGAAGAAGCACAGCAATACCTGAACGCTGCTATTTCGCCGGCAGCTTTTAACGCACCTGGACAAACGGTATTTTCGGGGGATGGTGCCGCCATTGCAGCGCTGGAAACGACATTGAAAAGTAAAGGAATATCTTCCATCAGATTGCGTACCTCGCATGCTTTTCATTCACATATGCAGGCCACTGTTTTGCCTGCATTCAAACAGGAATTGGAGCAGGTGAAAATGAATAAACCAGGCATTCCTTTTATAGCCAATACAACGGGCGGCTTCATCAGAGATGAGGAAGCTACATCAGTTGATTACTGGGCAAATCAGTTGATACTGCCGGTATTATTTGCAGATGGCATCGGGCAATTACTCGCGTTGGAAAAAGATGCATTGTTCATAGAAGCAGGACCCGGACAGGCATTAAGTGGTTTGGTGAAAACGCAGTACAGGAATACTCGTAGGATGGTACATCTGATGAAAACACCAGGGGAAGCTGCGGGTGATAGTAAGATACTGACGCAGCGCCTTGGCCAGTTATGGGAGTGTGGACTTAATATAGACTGGATAGCTTTTCATAGCAATGAGAAAAGGAATAAGTGCGCACTGCCTACCTATCCGTTTGAGGAGATCCGTTTTCCTGCGGAAGTGGACACTTTAGGCATGCTGACGGGACACCTGGGTATGCAACCCGATATCAGGAAGACTTCCACTAGTGACTGGTGTTATAGTGTTCAGTGGAAACAATCTATGCTGCCTGTTTCAAATACTGCTGTTCATGCAACTGATATGGTATTGCTATTAGCTGGTTCGGATGAGCTGAGCGACCTTATACTTCAGCATTTTCAGCAGTCAGACGCCACTTGCATTACGGTGATACAGGCCGATCAGTTTATACAAAAGAATAACAGGCTATATGGGGTGAATCCGGGCAGGGAAGAGGATTTCAATGAATTATTCGAACGGCTGTCTTTGAAAGATGTTACTGCGGTGCAGGTGGTGTATATGTGGAATCATATTTTATCTGATCACACGGATCAGGCAGTAGCTGGTTACAGTACATTGCTGAATCTGGTGAGAGGATTTGCATCGCGGATCACGGGAATTCCTTTGAAGCTGAACGTGATTGCGAAAGGCTTGTTTAATATTTCCGGGTATGAAACGGTATATCCGGATAAAGCTACCCTGACGGGCGCGCTCAGGAGCATAGGTGAAGAGTTTGAAGACATTGCCTGTTGTGCGGTTGATATAGCCGAAACCAGCCAGGATACTGTTAATAGCCTGTTGAAAGAGTTGACAGAAAGAACGGAGGATAAAGAAGTTGCCATCAGAGGGAAAAAGAGATATGTGAAAGTCTTTGAGCAACTACAATTGAAGCAGGATGATAGTGCAGGCGCTTTCAGGGAAAACGGCACTTACCTGATCACTGGTGCCTCCGGTGGAATGGGACAATTGCTGGCGACTTTTCTGTCAGAAAAATACCGGGCCAATTTGGTATTGATAAGCAGAAATGTATTACCGGAAGCATTTCTTTCCGGGCTGAAGGAAAAAGGTGTGGGAGTTTTAAGTCTGCAGGCGGATGTTTCAGATCTTATCCCAATGCAGGAAGGTATTAATGAGGCAATACGACAGTTCGGTGAGATACATGGGGTATTGCATACAGCCGGCATGGCGGATTATGGTGGTGTGATCCTGAGAAAGAAAACAAGCCGATGACGAGAAGGTTTTCACTCCCAAGATTGCCGGCACGCGTGTGTTGGAATATATTTTCAGGGGCCGTCGGCCCGACTTCTTCATTAATTTTTCTTCGATAGCTGCATCTGTTGGTGCATTTGGCGAGGCGGCATATGTTGCTGCAAACTCCTGGATGGATGCTTTCGCAGAAAGCGCAGATAGAGGCTATCCTTTCCTCAGTATCGAATGGACGGCATTAAGGGAGACCGGTATGGCGAAGAATGCGTTGGCACATTTGCCGGCAGCCGAAAGAATGCAGCGTCTGGAAGGTGCCATTACCAATGATGAATTTATTGAGGTGCTGTTGAAAGCGATAAACCTGAAGTTGCCGGTTGTTATCATATCACCCCGCAACTTCCATCAGCTTTTGGCGAGGCGCAGCAAGCCGAAAATATCTGTGCAGGAAGAAATGGTCATCCGGCCGGATCTTGTGACGGAACGCCCCGCACTTGGCACTCCTTACGCTCCACCGGATTCTGCTACAGAAAAAAAGCTGGAAACACTGCTGAGTACTTTTACCGGTATTGTAAGCATAGGAGTGAACGACAACTTCCTGGATCTTGGTATCGACTCATTAAAAAGCATGATGCTGCTGAAGAAATTAAGAACTGCCTTCGATATCGATTTTACACTGAAACAGCTCTTTGAACAACATACCATCAGAAAGCTGGGAGCACTGATAGATGAAATCAATTTTATTGGTACCAGAAGTGAAAGAACTTCCAAACTAACAATTTAATAATGGAGATAGTAAGTTTTTTAAGGACACTGAAAGAAAGCGGTATCGACATTTCTCTTCAGGGAAGCGATCTGGAAATTTCATACGATGGGGAACAATTGCCACCCGACATAGTCGCCAGTATCAGGCAAAAGAAATCCGGGATCATTGATTTCCTGAAGCAATTTTCCGGTGTAGAAAAAATTCCTTTGGCCCCGCTGCAGAAGGACTATCCGTTGACCTTTTCACAGAAAGGGTTGTGGTTACTTTGCCAGGAAAGCGAAGGTAACGCGGCCTATAATATGACCAATTTGCTCCGGTTAGAAGGAAAGTTGCAGATAAATGAACTGGAATATGCTTTCCGCCAGCTTATTGTAAGGCATGAAAGCCTGCGGACCCTGTTCAGTGGATCTGATCCGGACGATGTCAGACAATGCATCGTGCCTGCTGAAAACATTTCGTTTGGTATTGTGCATGAGCATTGGTCCGGGGACGAAGATGCGTCGCAAAAGGCCATGACAGCCATCCAGGCACAGACAGCCAAGCCTTTTAATCTCTCTGCTGCACCACTGTTACGGGTATGTCTTTATCAAACAGGACAGAAAGAATGGCTGCTGCTCTGTGTCATGCATCATATCATTGGTGACCGGTGGTCTATGGAAATACTGACAAAAGAGTTACTGCATTTATATCAGGCAGCTGTGGAAGGTCGCGCGGTAACGCTTGAGCCACTACGCATTCAGTATAAAGATTACGCGGTATGGATGGAACGCAAACTGGGAGAAGGTCTTTTGGAAAAATGCAGCCGCTACTGGCAACAGCAATTTTCCGGAGAGCTGCCTGTATTGCAGCTATGGGGAGGAAAAACCCGCCCGCCGGTAAAAACATACAACGGCGCTTTCTTTAACAGAACAATGGCACCTGCATTGGCACGCGATTTCAGGGTTTTGTTACAGCAACACAACTGTACGCTTTTCATGGGATTGCTGGCAGCGGTGAAAGCGCTTTTTTATAAATATACCGGGCAGGAAGATATCGTCATCGGTACATCTGTTGCTGGCAGGGAAGATACAGGACTGGAGAACCAGATCGGATTGTATTTGAATACACTGGCGTTGAGAACAAGGTTCCGCGGAGAGGATAGTTTCTCCTCACTGCTGGAGAATATCCGGGAAACCACATTGGAGGCACATGAACATAGTGCCTATCCATTCAGCGAATTGCTGATGGATATTAATCCACCAAGGGATATCAGCAGGAGCCCGTTATTTGATGTGACAGTGAGTACTTATAGTACAGATTTGAATCCTCATCAACAAGCACCGGTTAGTGATGTACAAATCACGATCCCGGAAACGGATTTACAACCAGCGAGCAAATTTGATCTCTCTTTTGATTTTTTCAGCACAAATGAGGAGATACAGTTGTGTATTGAGTACAATACAGATGTGTTTACAACGGAGATGATCACTCAGTTATATACACACCTGGAACAACTGCTGATGGCTGCTGTTGCGGATCCTGGTGTTCCGCTCCGACAAATGGAGTATATCCCTGAGCAGGAGAAACACAAACTGATACATGACTTTAATACATTCCAGGAAGGTGCCACCGACAATGTCACCTTTGTAGAGTTATTCGAACAACGTGTTGCAGCATATCCTGATAAAGCTGCGGTAGTATTTGAAAATCAGCGGCTGTCTTACCGGGAATTGAATGAAGAAGCAAACCGTTTAGCCGGCTATCTCCGGAAAAATTACCTGGTAGGTGCAGATGATATTGTAGGTATTAGTCTTGAAAGAAGTGAGCAAATGGTGGTGGCGGTGATGGGTGTATTAAAAGCCGGTGCTGCATATATGCCTTTGGACCCGGCCTTTCCTCCGGAAAGGGTGCGTTATATGCTGGAAGATAGCCAATCAAAAGTAGTGATAGACAAAGCGATGCTTGACCTGTTCCGCATTCACGGGACGGACTATCCGGCACAGAATCCGGATATCATTCATCACGGAGGTCATCTTGCCTATATCATATATACCTCTGGTTCTACCGGAAAGCCCAAAGGGGCCATGGTTGAACATGCCGGCATGCTGAATCATATGATTGGCATGGTAGAGGCGCTGGAGATGGATGCCGGCAGCAATCTGGCACAAAATGCAGTATTCACATTTGATATCTCTGTGTGGCAGCTATTAACGGCACTCATTACCGGTGGCACCACTACTATCTATAGCAATGAAGTAGTACTTGATCCGCAGCAATTTTCAGAAAGACTCACGAATGACGGGATCACTGTGCTGGAAATAGTACCCAGCTATCTTAAAGTGATGCTCGACAGTATTGAGGAAACATCTGCCCATTGCTTTGAGTCGCTCAGGTGCCTGATCGTAACTGCCGAATCAGCTTCTCATCAGATTATTAAAAGGTGGTTCAGGATGTATCCGGATACGAGGGTGCTGAATGCCTACGGACCGGCAGAAGCAGCAGATGACGTGACATTATACATTATGAATGAAACGCCTCCGGAAGGTATTATTCCCATTGGAAGACCAATCAGAAACCTCCGGATTTATATACTCGATCAGGCAGGTAAAATTTGCCCGCCCGGCGTTACCGGTGAAATATATGTTGCGGGTATTGCTGTAGGCAGAGGGTATGTCAGTGATCCGGAAAAGACAGCCAAAGCTTTTACCACTGATCCTTTCTGTGGAAATGGCCTTGTAAGGATGTATAAAACAGGTGATCTGGGACGATGGTTGCATAGCGGAGAACTGGAATTTTTGGGCAGAAGGGATAACCAGGTAAAGGTGCATGGTTATCGTATTGAACTGGGCGAAATAGAGAATTGCCTGCAAGCATGCCCCGGTGTGGATGCTGCTGCAGTCCTGGTGTGGGAAAACAGTGTAGGTGATAAGAGACTTGTGGCGTATGTAACTGGTAAAGAGCTGCTGGATGATGCCACTATGGACGCTTTTCTTGCCACCCGGCTGCCTGCCTACATGATGCCACATTGTTTCATCCGGCTGGCCGGAATGCCGATGTACAATAACAAAATAAACCGCAAGAAATTGCCTACGCCGGAAGAACATGGATCAACAGGAAACAGAGATTATGTGGCTCCAGGCAATGATATCGAAAAAAAGCTGGTAAGCATCTGGGAAGAAGTACTCAGGAAAGAACCTATTGGTATCAGGGATAATTTCTTCAGAATAGGAGGTCACAGTTTATTATGTATTAAAGTGATCTCAAGAATACATGCGGCTTTCAATGTGAAAATTAAAATAAAATACTTCTTCCGTTATCCGGTGATAGAATCATTGGCGATGTATATCGTTGCTGTACAACAGCAGGAAAATATCACTACGGAATCTGAAGAAGCTATCATTATCTGATAAAAAAACTTTGTCACCCGAAAAACTACCAACATGCTGAATGAATCCAATGTAAATAGCTATGGTAAATCTTTCCCTGCCATTTTTGATACCGCTCAGGGAGAAATTCTTACAGATCATCATGGAAGGAAGTATATTGATTTCTTTAGTGGTGCAGGAACCCTGAACTACGGACATAACCATCCGAAGTTAAAGCAGGAAATCCTTTCTTTTCTTGAATATAATCATGTAGTGCATTGCCTGGATATGGATAGCAGTATAAAGAGCAGGTTTCTTAAAACATTCGATGAAGTAATCCTGCAGCCAAGAGGACTACAATACAAAGTGCAGTTTCCCGGACCCACCGGAACCAATGCGGTGGAAGCGGCGGTGAAACTCGCGAGGAAAGTAACCGGGAGAAGGAAAATTGCTGCGTTCACCCGGTCTTTTCATGGTATGACGGCCACTTCGTTAGCATTGTCTGCCTGCTGTACAGAAAATCATAAAATGAATCCCTCCCAGGACACGATTTTTTTCCCCTTTGATGGTTTCCTTGGAGAAGATACCGATACCTGTACGTTCTTTGAGAGGATGATTACGGCGAGTGGATCAGGTATTGAATTACCGGCAGCCGTAATTCTTGAAACCGTGCAAGGCGAAGGGGGTATAAATATCGCTGGTAATAAGTGGCTGCAGCGACTACGGAACTTCACCGTGGAGAAGGGTATTCTGCTGATCGTGGATGACATACAAACGGGCTGCGGACGTACAGGCCGGTTTTTCAGTTTTGAAAGAGCAGGTATCGTACCTGATATGGTTTTGTTATCAAAATCTATCAGTGGATTCGGGCTACCCCTGTCGCTCATCTTATTGAAACCTGAACTCGACATCTGGAAGCCGGGAGAACATAATGGCACCTTCCGCTCTAATAACCTCGCACTATGCACGGCTATCGGTGCTCTGGACTTCTGGAGAACGAACTCGCTGGAAAAAAGTATTCTCAGTAATGCCACTTTAATAGCGGATAAACTAAACAGGTTACTTAACGAATCGCCGCTGGTAATCGCCGTTAGAGGTATTGGTATGATGTGGGGAATTGAGATGGAGAGTACGGCTGCTGCAAAAGGAATTTCATCGGAGCTATTCCGGAAAGGTTTGATGATAGAGGTCTGTGGTCCGGAAGATACGGTACTGAAGATCCTTCCTCCACTGACAATTACGCCGCATTACCTGGAAGAGGGATTAAACCTCATTATAAATGCGGTGCTGCACTATGTACCACATAGCGTTGAGGAACTTAAGGTGTTGGCTGTATAGTTTATTTATCAATGGTTTAAAGTGATGATAGCTTATGGATAAGTCCATACTGGATTTTATTGTTAACCTGGGCAACAGGGGCGTGTCAGTGAGGGCACTGAATGGACAACTGAAAATTACCGGGGCGCTGTCTTCTTTGAAAGAAGAGGACAAAGAGCGGCTGCGCGCATTTAAACCTGATATTCTGGAATTGTTGGGGCAGGAGGTGGAGGCAACAGCAGATCATTTTCAGCATATTCTACCGGCAGATAACTGCCACGCATATCCGTTGTCATCTTCCCAGAAAAGGCTATGGGTGCTGGGACAGCTGCCGGAAACAAGTATTGCATATCACATTCCTGCAACATTTATCTTCAGGGGGAAGCTGGATATACCATTTTTGACGGAATGTTTCAGGATCATTGTTAACCGTCACGAGATACTTCGTACCACTTTCAGAGAGGATGGATCAGCAGAAGTAAAACAATTCATCTTCTCACCGGATACGGTGCATCTGCGGGTTAAATATCATGATGTCAGAAATGAGATCAATGCAGGCCCGTTGACGAACGATCTGATCATGAAAGAGTTTTCCGCTCCTTTTGATCTCTCCGCCTGGCCGCTTATTCGTACCGGCGTTTTTCATATCGCAGATGATAAGTGGGTGTTCTATTGCATATTGCATCACATTGTCAGCGATGCCTGGTCTATGCGGATCCTGATGAACGAAATGACAGGACTCTACAGATCATTGGTCGCCAATATACCGCCAATGTTGCCGCGACTGCGTATCCAGTATAAAGATTACGCCCAATGGCAGCAACAGCAATTGCAGGGTGGTATATTGGAGAAATCCAGGCAGTATTGGCTTTTGCAGATGGAAGGAGAGCTGCCGCTGCTGGAATTGCCTGTCAGCAGGCCCAGACCGAAAATCAAAACCTTTGGTGGGGATGCGGTGGATACGGTATTGGATAAACGTCTTGCCGGCAAGCTAAAGTCATTCGTTGCGGAAAAGGAAACGACCCTCTTTATGGGATTGCTGGCAGGTGTAGCAGCGGTGTTATTCAGGTATACCGGTCAGCATGATATGATTATCGGCACACCGGTTGCCGGAAGAAGTCATGTTGATCTGGAAGACCAGATAGGTTGCTATATCAATACGCTTCCCTTGCGTATACGCCTGGAAGAGAAGGATAGTTTTTACGACCTGTTGAATAGTACCCGGCAAACAACGCTGGGAGCCTTTGAACATCAGGCCTATCCACTGGATATGTTACTCGATGATCTGCAGTTTCAGCGGGATACAAGCAGGAATCCGCTGTTTGATGTAATGATGGTATTGCAGAATAATGAAGAATACCAGGAAGGTGCAGCTGCATCTATTAATGGCCTGGAAATCGATAGTTACCAGGGAGAGACATATGCGATGAGCAAATTTGACCTCACCTTTTATTTTCATGAAACAACTGATGGCATTTCTCTTAAAGTGGAGTATAACACAGCGCTTTTTGATAGAGATATTGTCCACAATATGGCCGGGCATTTTACACATTTGCTGTCCAATTTGCTGGAGGAACCGCAGGCTCCGATGGTTCAGGTACCCTACCTTCCCGAAAAAGAACAACGATTGCTGGCTGCATTCAACAACACTGCGCAGCCCTTTCCGGATGATAAAACAATCATTGATTTGTTCGAAGAACAGGTGGGTGTATCGCCGGACCGGACAGCACTTGTAGCCGGTGAGAAATCGTTATCTTTCCGGGAGTTGAATGAGTATGCCAATCGACTGAGTAATTATCTGCAGCATATTTACCATATTGGTTCAGATGATATTATAGGTATCCGGCTGGAGAGCAGCGAATGGATGATCATCAGCATATTGTCAGCCCTGAAAACCGGTGCGGCATACCTGCCCATTGATCCCTCCTTCCCGCAAAGCAGGATCGATTTCCTGGTGGCTGACAGCGGTTGCCGGCTTGTAATAGACACAGACGTAGTGGCCTCTTTTCGCGGGTGTCAGGAATCGTACAGTCCGGAAAATCCGGTTATCGTAAGGGATCCATTGGATCTGATCTATGTTATTTACACGTCGGGGTCTACAGGCAAACCAAAGGGTTGTATGCTGGAGCATCGTTCGGTGGTAAACAGGATTTACTGGATGTGGAATCACTACGGGTTCTCAACAGATGACAATATTTTACAGAAAACCGCCTTCACATTCGACGTTTCTGTCTGGGAAATATTTATGCCGCTTTGTTTTGGCGCCCGCATGGTATTGTGCAAAAGAGAAGATTCCGTATCTCCCGACTCGATCCTCTCACTGATTGAAAAGGAAAAGATTACGGTGCTGCATTTTGTACCTACTATGATGAATGCATTTATTGCCCGGTTGTTTTACCAGGAGGATATCGCATACCGGCTTAAAAGTATGCGACTGGTGATAGTCAGCGGCGAAGCATTGTTGCCAGCTACCGTCCGCAATTGGTATGCAAAGGTAAATATACCGGTGCATAACCTTTACGGGCCTACGGAAGCAGCTGTGGACGTTACTTATTATGCCACATCAGCTGATGACGTTGTAATTCCCATTGGCCGGCCAATCTGGAATACCCGTATGTATGTCCTTGACAAGTATCGTGCTTTAGTGCCGCCAGGTGTTTACGGAGAAATTTGTATCGGTGGTATAGGGCTGGCAAGAGGTTATTTAAACCGTCCAGAGTTGTCTGCGGAGAAGTTCATTGCACATCCCTTCAATGCAGGAGAGCGATTGTATTGTACCGGAGACACTGGTCGCTGGCTAAGTAATGGCGATATAGAATTCAGCGGTCGTATCGATGATCAGGTGAAAGTACGCGGCTACCGTATAGAAACCGGTGAAATAGAACATGCCTTACGGAAACATGCAGGTGTTGCCGATGCACATGTAAAAGTATGGACCGATAGTAACGGAAACAAGGAACTGATCGCTTATCTCGCAGGGGAGTCCCATAATGAACGGGAGATACGTGCCGGTCTGGAAATGGAACTGCCGGTATATATGATACCACATCATTTTATTTCTCTTGCTGCCTTTCCGTTAACCATCAATGGAAAAATTGACAGAAACGCACTGCCTGCACCGGATGCATCCATCTCTGCCACCAATACTGTTTTTACGGCAGGTCGTAATGATAAAGAGATACAGCTGATAGCGGTGTACGAGGATGTTCTGAAGAAACGACCTATAGGAATTTATGATGACTTCTTCCTGCTGGGAGGAGATTCTATTAAGTCGATACAGATTGTTTCCCGGATGAAACAGCGTAGATATGTACTTACCATACAGGATGTAATGCGGTATCCTGTCATCGCGGGATTGTCTGCCCACGTAAAAACATTGGAGCGGGAAGCTGAACAGGAGCTGGTGACGGGCGTTATTCCGCTTGCGCCAATACAGCATTGGTTCCTTGATAATTCGGTAACGGATGTGCATCATTTTAATCAGTCCGTTTTACTGGAAAGTAAACAGCCGTTGTCGGTACCAGGTATTAGGGCGGTGCTGGAAAAAATTACATTACATCATGATGCCTTGCGCATGATTTTTCATAAAACAGCTGCAGGATGGATTCAGGAATGCAGGGGAGAAGAACAGGAAGTACAGTTGGAGGTAATTCCCTGGACAGATGAAACTACATTTGCAAAGGAATGCAATCGCGTACAATCCGCAGCGGACCTGAGCAAAGGGCCTTTATTCCGGGCTGTCTTGTTTCATGACCAGGAAAAAGACCTGCTTCTGCTGGTAGCGCACCATCTTGTTATAGATGCCGTTTCATGGCGTATCCTTCTGGAAGATTTATCAGACCTGTACCTGCAATATATGTCAGGGTCCATGCTTCATCTTCCGCTGAAAACAGATTCATTCCGCTACTGGCAGCAACAGCAGCAGCAATATGTTCATAGTGCTGTTTTGAAAAAAGAAGAAGCGTACTGGTCTGCTGTTGAAAGCATCGGGCTGCCGGCGCTTCCTATGGACAATATCAATGGCGGTAACCAGGTGAAAGTAGCAGCATCCCGCTCTTTTGCACTTGATGAAGCTACTACAACAGAGCTGTTGACACAATGCTATAAAGCTTTTAACACAGATATCAATGACATCTTATTGGCCACATTGAGCCTGGCGGTTCATGAAATATTTAATACAACAACTGTAGGCGTGAAGCTGGAAGGGCATGGCCGGGAAGATATTGGTGGCGATATTGACGTGACCCGTACCGTGGGATGGTTTACAACGATGTATCCTGTGGTGTTCGACATGTATTACCACAGCGATCCGCTGCGTCACCTCATCGCTGTAAAGGAAGTGCTTCATCGCGTACCGGGCAAGGGAATAGGTTATGGTATATTACGTTATGCCGGTGCGCGGCCATATTGTCTTGCACCACAAATACTTTTCAACTATCTCGGTGATTTCGGGCATGCAGTGGGTACCGGAAACAGCTCCGCCGTTTTTTCCTTCTCCGGAGCTTATCGCGGAAATGAAGTGTCTGCAGACAGAGAACGCGGTGTGCTCCTGGAAGTTTCCGGAATAGTAATAAAAGGCTGCCTGCAAATGTCTGTGGAATACAGCAGCCAGCAATACAATGTCACTACTATAAATGCACTGATAGCGGCATATCACCGGCACCTGGCTGCATTGATTACCCGCCTGTCGGCAACCACTAACAAAGTCCTTACTCCGGTGGACCTTACGTATAAAGACCTGAGTATAGATCAGGTAATACAGTTACAGCAGCAAATACCGCTGGAAGATGTATACAAGTTAAGCCCGCTGCAGGAAGGATTGTATTTTCACTGGGCGGCCACGCCAGGCTCTCCTATGTATTTTGAACAGGTGAGTTACCGGTTGAAAGGTGCACTGAATATGGCGCTTTTGGAGAAAAGTTATTATATGCTCATTGCACGCCATGCCGTTTTAAGAACCCATTTTACGCAACGCTTTGGCGAAAGGATACTTCAGGTAGTGGCCCAATCGGTAAAAGAAGGGTTCACTTATGAACAGATCAGCAGCAATGTTGACCACCAGATTGAACAGATTAAACAACAGGATCGTGCCCGCGGATTTGACCTGAATAAAGGTTCACAGATGCGTCTCACCGTACTGGATGTAGGAGGCGATAACTGGGAGTTTATCTGGAGTCATCATCATATCATCATGGACGGCTGGTGTATCGGCATCCTTGTAAAAGAGTTTTTTTATATCTATGATAGTCTGCTGGGTGGACAGGAACCGGTGCTGATGCCCGTACATTCCTACGCGAAGTATATACAGTGGCTGGAAAGCATCAACCGGAATGATATGCTGCGCTATTGGCGTGATTATCTTTCAGGTTACGATACCGTCAGCACGTTGCCGCAGAAACGGGACACCATAAGAAGGCAGGCGGTCGTTAAGCGCCGTTCTTTTCACATCGGCGGGCTGGCCAGGAAAAAGATAACAACACTGTGCGCGGAACTCCGTATTACAGAGAATATATTCATCCAGGCAGTATGGGGAATACTGTTATCTGCCTACAACGCCAGGAACGATGTTGTTTTTGGAGCGGTGGTATCCGGCAGAGCAGGCCATCTGGAGGGAATAGAAGATATGATTGGTTTCTTTATTAATACGATTCCCGTTCGTATTCAATACGACAACCTGTTAACCATCCGTTCACTGCTGCTGGGGATTAAAGAAAGTCTTGTACTGGGAGAGTTGTATCATTATACCCAACTGGTGGATATCCAGGAGGAAAGCGGGTTCGGTAAGCATCTTTTTAATAATATCCTGATATTTGAAAACTACCCCGTTCAGGAAATAATAAAACGCGATTTAAAAGAGAAAAGCGTTTGGGAAGATTTGTCCTTTACCTCTAAGGGAGGCTATGAACAAACCAACTTCGACTTCGTGGTGGTGGTGAGCCCTGGAATAACCTTCAATATAGACTTTTGTTACAATGCCAATATTTATGAAGAGTCACTGGTAGAAAGGCTGCAACAGCTGTTGGTATATATAGCAGAGGCGATGTTAAAAGAGCCGGACGGCCTTGTATCTGCTATTAACTATCCAGGCACTGGTGATAGCGCCTCCAAAGACGAAACGGCATTCAGTGCCGTTATCAGCGACAATTTCTGAACACTTCAATACCGTAATCTTTAATTATCAGTTATGAAAATTGCAACCCGGCAAGGTTACGATACGGCCATTGTATCCGCAGAGATGACTTTTACAGTGGATATGCTGCGGCGCAAAACTGCCCGGATCGGACAGCAACTGAAGCAAAAGAAATGGATACCCGGAAGTCCTGTTCTCATATATGTAACATCAGCAGGTGATCTGCTGGCTGCCATGTGGGCGCTCATTTATCATCGCAGCACCTTTGTTCCTGTAAACCCCGGCAGTGATGTTGCCATGATCACCACGCTGGCGCAGTATTGTGGTGCCGGTGCAATCATAACAGAGCAACGCTACGGGGAGTTTCCCCCAACAGTAGACACTATTTTAACAGACGATGATATCCCGGAAGAAACAGTTGAAGCTATCACAACAGATGACTATGATATCAATTGCATCTTCCGGGAAGGAGATAAAATGGTTTCGTTTCATCATGATGATATAACTGCATTCTATCAGGAACTGGATATGCTGATGACGCCAGCGGAACGGCAGCGGATTATGCTGGCAGGTAATATTCCTTTTACAGAACAAACGTTGGAGTTGCTGTGGGCTTCCGTAAAAGGTATAACGGTGGTCATGGATCAACTGAAGGATCAGGCGTCCGCAGCGCAGTATATCTACCTGAAGCCTCCATTCTCCATGGATTTCAGTTTGTTTCATTTTGGCAGTTATGTAGATAACTCACAACAGGACAAATATGGTTTGCTTTTAGATGCCGCCACATTTGCAGACACACATGGTTTCAAGGCTATCTGGACACCGGAACGGCACTTTAATGAGTTTGGTGGATTGTATCCCAATCCATCAGTATTGAGTGCAGCATTGGCGACTCATACCCGCAATGTGCAGATTCGTTGTGGCAGCCTGGTTTCACCGTTGCATCATCCGGTGAGAATTGCGGAGGACTGGGCGTTGATCGATAATTTATCAAACGGGCGGGTTGGAATATCCTTCGCTTCCGGATGGCAATGTGACGATTTTATTTTCTTTCCCGGGAAGTATGCAGACCGTCACCATCATATGCTGGAGCAGATAGCGACTGTGAGGCAGTTGTGGGCAGGTGAAAGCGTTCCCGCCATCAACGGGCTTGGAAATGAAATTCAGGTGAAGATATTTCCCCGGCCAATACAACAGGAATTGCCCATCTGGATCACCGTGTCGGGTAAGATAGAAACCTTTGTGGATGCTGGCAGGATAGGCGCCAATATTCTTACACACCTGCTGTGGCAAAACACGGATGAGTTGATTGATAAGATAGCAGCCTATCGGACTGCATTGAAGGATAGCGGATTTGATCCTTATTCCCGGAAGGTGACTGTGATGGTGCATACTTACCTGGGAGAAGATGATGAACAGGTAAAACAGCAGGTTAGAGAGCCACTGAAAAATTATATCCGGTCGTCGACACAGCTCATACAAACCATGGCCAAAAGTAATGCGGCCGCCGGTAACTCGAAAGAAGTAGCTGGCCGTTATGGCGGATTGAACGATCAGATTGCAGACGAATTACTGGAGGAGCTTACTGAGCTGGCTTTTGAACGCTTTTTTGAACAGGCCGGATTGCTCGGATCTGCGAAAAAAGCAGAACGACTGCTGCATAAACTTAAATCTTATGATGTAGATGAGGTAGCCTGCCTTATTGATTTCGGTTTGTCACGGGAAGATATTCTCGAAGGACTTCACCGCCTCAACAACCTGAGAACCTTGTACGCTGAACAACCCAGCATCCCGCCTTCTATATCTGCGCTGCATTGTTCGGCTTCCTTATTGCGCATGGCAGGGGAGCAACCCTGGCTGCTGGCGTGTTTGTCAGCTGTACAACATATTCTTACAGATAGTGATGAACTGGACGGAACGCCGGCATCATTGCTCAAAAAAGTTAAAGTGGTACGTGCGGATACAGCAGGGAAAGGTAATAGAAGGGTTTATGCAAATAACGTTATTGACATACAATCGGATCCGGATTCAGCCTTTATAGGCGCTTTAAGTGATGAATTTTAATTCATCCGGTAAACCGAAATAATTCGCACTTGACTTAAATAGTAATTATGTGTGGTATCGCAGGGATTTATGGTGTGAAAGCGCCTGTTCATATTGACGAGAAACTCGTGGCAGAGATGGCCAACGCTCTTTATCACAGGGGGCCTGATGATTTGTCGTGTTATGTTAACAGCCGCGTGGGGTTGGGTTTCAGAAGACTTAGTATCATCGATCTTGATCATGGCCGCCAGCCTTTTTTTAGTGAAGACGGACAGGTAGTGCTGATATGTAATGGAGAAATATACAACTACAAAGAATTACGAAGGGACCTGGAACAGAAAGGATATCGGTTTAAAACCCATTGTGACGTAGAAGTGGTATTGCACCTGTACCTGGAAGAGGGGCACTGCTTTATGAATAAATTGAATGGGCAATTCGCTTTCTGTATTTATGATAACCGCGACAACAGTATTTTCCTGACGAGGGATCAATTTGGTATCTGTCCATTGTTCTATACGATTACAAATGATGTACTTGTCTTTGCTTCTGAAATCAAAGCGATACTTAAGCATCCAGATGTTAAAAGAGCCGTGAATCTGGAGGGATTGGATCAGGTATTCAGTTTCCCCGGCCTGGTAAGTCCGGTAACCATGTTTAAAGACATTTTAAGCCTTGCTCCGGGACATTTTCTCCTCGTAAAACAGGGAAAGGTATCATTGATGGAATACTGGGACCTTAATTATCCGGAACAAGGTACTGTGGAGTACCACCCAGAATCATACTATCTGGAGAAGCTGGAAGAACTGCTTATTAAATCGGTAAGATACAGGATGAATGCAGATGTCCCTATTGGGTTTTATCTCAGCGGCGGACTTGACTCATCATTGGTCGGTGGTATTATGAAATCGATATCGCCCGGGAGTAGTTACCCGGCATTCTCTATTGGCTTTCCGTCGGACAGGGAAATGAATGAGCGCCAATATCAACAACAGGTAGTAAAATACCTGGGTAGCCCTTCTAATGAGATAGGGTTTGATCCGACAGAAGTAGAAGCCCGGCTTAAACAGGCGGTATGGTCATCGGAATGCGCCTTGAAAGAATCTTATAATAGCTGTTCCCTGGCCCTGTCGCAAGCGGTAAAGGAGAAGGGGATAAAAGTGATATTGTCCGGAGAAGGCGCGGATGAATTTTTTGCCGGATATGTAGGTTATAAGTTTGATAAGCAACGCACCGTGAACGCTGGTTTCAAACCATTGGAGGAACAGTTGGAAGATGAATACCGGTTGAAATTATGGGGTGATCAGAACTTCTTCTACGAGAAAAACTACTATGAATTTACAGATGTAAAACGCAGCATTTATTCGAAGGGAGTACGGGAGCAATTTAAAAGCTTTGATGCCACCAATACCCTGAAGTTTAGCAAAGAACGCATCCGAAACAGACATGTATTACATCAGCGCTCCTATATAGATCTTAAGCTCCGGTTGTCTGACCACCTGATTGCAGACCATTGTGACCGTATGACATACGCCAATTCTGTAGAAGGCAGATTTCCATTCCTGGATCCCGAACTTGTAGAGTTTATCAAAACCATTCCGCCGGATCTGAAATTGAATGGGCTGAATGAAAAATATATACTGAAAACAATCGCCGGAAAGTATGTGCCATCCGGAATTATCGATCGGCAGAAGTTCGGATTTATTGCGCCGGGCAGCCCCGATCTGCTCAAACAAAACGTCGAATGGATCAATGAAATGCTTTCATACGACCGCATTAAAAAGCAGGGATACTTTGACCCGGATATGGTAACAAACCTCAGGAAACATTATATGGCGGATGGTTTTCGTTTGAATTTGCCTTATGACAGCGACTTGCTGATAGTAGTCCTGACATTTAACATTTTGCTGGAACTATTTGATTTGCCCAACATTAATTAATGATTCTCCTTATGGTTCACAAAAAAAAACTGGGAATAGTAGGAGGAATGGGATCCCGTGCCGGCGCACTATTCTTACAGAAGATCATAGATCTTTCGCCGGCTTCATCTGATCAGGATTTCCCGGAAATCATCTTCCATAATAATTCCTGTATTCCTGACAGAACGAAGGCTATCCTATATAATGGCCCCTCGGCTTTAAATGATATTCTGAAATCCATTGAACTGTTTAATAGCAGCGGTGTGGAAGTAATATCTATGGCTTGTGTTACCTCTTACTATTACTACGATCAGTTCAAGCATTATACGAATGCCAGGATTATAAATCCTCTTCACCTGATTTCGGATGCAGTGCGCGAAGCTTCTGCAGGCGCATCCAGAGTAGGTGTGCTGGCTACCAGCGGTACTATTAGTGCAGGACTGTTTCATGCTGTACTGAATAAGGAAGGCTTTGAGGTAATAACGCTCAATAAAATTGACCAGGAAGAAATCTTCATGCGTGCAGTTTATATGGAAGACGGCTTCAAGTCGGCCAATATTTCGATGGAAGCGAGAGCCCTTATGGATCTTGCTTTTGAAAAGATACTGGCGGCAGATGTAGATGTAGTGATCGGCGGATGTACAGAGGTGTCACTGGGGGCGCCGTCTATGCTGCAGGGTGGCCGTTTCATCGATACACTGGATTTACTGGCAAGAAAAACGGTAGAAAACTGTTACAGTACCAATTATATAACCATTGAATAGCTTAAAATGAATAAGAAATTGATTCATAGTGTTTTTGAAGGAGTGGTACACACCAACCCCTCAAATATTGCCATTGAAACAGCTGATGGGCAAATGTCCTATTCCGACCTGAATATTTTCGCGAACAGAATATCCGCTTTGCTGAAACATATCGGATGCGGGAAGGGGACCATTGTAAATGTGTTGGTTCCTCCGTCTATACAGATGATCGCCGCCATGATTGGTGTTTTCAAAAGCGGAGGTATTTATCTGCCTGTTGATATCAATTTCGCTGAAGCGCGGTTGTTGCAGATATTTAAAGATACGTTTAACGGGATCATCATCATAGATGCCGGCCTGCAGGATACATTCCTTTCTATTGCGCAGCGACTGGAAATACCGTCCGCGCACTATATCATAGTGGATGGGCAGAACAATATCAGCATCTATAGATATGAGCAGGGCAGCATTACACCACAGGCTTTTGAAGAACAGCCGACCTGGAAAGATAATCCGCCATTAACGGTAGAAGGAGATGATAGTAACTATATCTTTTATACATCCGGAACTACCGGCAACGCCAAAGGTATTGAAGGAGCACATGCAGGGCTGAGTCATTTTATACATTGGGAAATCGGAGAGTTTGGTATCACGGCTGATGTAAGGGTTTCTCAATTGACCCAATTCACTTTTGATGCTTCCCTGCGTGATATTTTTGTTGCACTTATTGCAGGTGGTACTTTGTTTATTCCGCCTGCCGATGTAAAAACAAATCCGGCCAGCCTGCTGCAATGGTTATCTGACAATAAGATCACGCTTATTCACTGCGTACCTTCCTTATTCCGGGTGTTCATAAAAGAAATGCAATGGTCGGATGCACGGCGATATGATCTTAGTAACCTGCAATACCTGCTGATGGCCGGAGAGATGCTATATGCCAAGGATATCCTGGAATGGCGCAAGCTGGCAGGCGATCATGTGCAGTTGGTGAATTTGTATGGCCCCACTGAAACGACCATGATCAAATCCTTCTACAGAATAGGGCAGGTACCGGAGAATCCTTCTCAGGGCATCCCTGTGGGAAGTCCTATCAGTAATACCAATATTGCCATTATCAAAGATGGATATATCTGTAACGCGGGTGAGATTGGAGAAATATATATCAAAACACCCTTCGCTACCAAGGGATACTATAAAAATGAAGCACTTACCGCGGAATGCTTCGTACAAAACCCTTTAACACAAAAGGATAAAGACATCGTCTATAAAACAGGTGACCTGGGCCGGTATCTTTCCGATGGGCATATTGAAATACTGGGTCGCCTGGATAGCCAGGTTAAAGTAAATGGTATCCGTGTTGAATTGATAGAAATAGAAAAAGCACTACTGGAATTGGATAATGTGCACCAGGCGGTGGTAAAACCATACCGGACGGACGACAATTCTATTTCGCTGATTGCTTATTATACCGGGATAGAGAAAAGTGTGGATGATTTCCGCTACTTGCTAGCCCGCAGACTCAATGCTCAGATTATTCCTTTTTACTTTATTCGACTGGAAGCATTTCCATTGAATGTAAACGGGAAAATAGATAAGAAGGCTCTACCGGTTCCGGAAGATATTCTTATGGGCGGTATTGATTTTGAAGCGCCGGAAGGAGAGATAGAGGAAAAGCTGTCCGAATTCTGGAAGGAAATTCTCGGGTACAAAAAAATTGGTAGAAATATTTCTTTCTTTGGTGTGGGTGGTCACTCCCTCCGCGCTATTCAGCTGGTATCGAGGATACAGAATCAATTCAATATCACGATCCGGATAGCCGATATCTTCACGGAACATACGATCAGAAAACAGGCATCTTTTATTGTTGCCACCATGAATACCTCGTATGTATCCATTCAGCCCGCAGCAGTGCAACCGCATTATGCGCTGTCTTCTGCACAAAGGCGTCTTTGGGTACTTTGTCAGTTTGAAGATGGTAACATGGCCTACAATATGCCGGGAGCGTATATTCTTAAGGGAGCATTGAACAGAGATGCACTGGAGAACGCATTTAACCAGCTGATTACGCGGCATGAAAGTTTAAGAACTGTTTTTCGTGAGCAGGACGGTGGCGAGATCCGTCAGTTTATCCTTTCACCGGAAGATATTAATTTTAAGATCGCTTATAGCGATTTTCGGAATAAAGCAGATAAGGAAGCACTCATAAAGAAAATTATCAGAGCAGAAAGCCTGCATCGCTTTGATCTTTCCCGGGGCCCGCTTTTACGTGCAGTATTGTTTCAGCTGGATGATGACAGACACGCGTTAATATACACCATGCATCATATTATAAGTGACGACTGGTCTATGCGTATTTTGGTGGAAGAACTGTTTGCCCTTTACAATGCGCATGTATTAAACAGAGAAGTACACTTAACAGCGCTGCGCATTCAGTATAAAGATTATGCAGCGTGGCAGCAGGAACAGTTGAGAGGAGAAGCACTTGAAACACATCGAAATTACTGGCTGGAGCAATTCAGCGGAGCGCTTCCCGTACTGCAGCTTCCGGCAGACAAGCCGCGGCCAGCCGTTAAGTCCTACAATGGCGATATTATTTATGGTGTAATTGAGCCGGAACTTGCCTACAAATTCAAGACGTTTTTGCAACAGCAGGGTGATACATTGTTTATGGGATTGCTTGCTGTTGTTAATGCATTGTTATACCGTTATACCGCACAGGGTGATATTATTATTGGCTGCCCGGTGGCCGCCAGAAGTAATATAGATCTTGAAAACCAAATCGGTTTCTATACGAATATTCTCCCGCTTAGAACAAGGTTCAGTAGCGACAGTACCTTTGCGGAGTTGCTCCGGGAAGTAAGGCAGGTGACCGTTGATGCCTATCGTCATGAAGCATTTCCGTTTGATCAGCTGGTAGATGAGTTGAGGCTAAGGAGAGATATGAGCCGTGCTCCGCTATTCGATGTGTTTGTAGATCTGCACGATACTGTAGCCAAAAGTAAAATCAATGCAGAGATCGGACAGAACGATCTGGAGATAACGCCATATGAGGAAGAGGAACATCATGTCAGTAAATTTGACCTGACTTTTATGTTCACCAATACAGAGAAAGAGATTTATTTGTCTGTTGAGTATAACACAGATATATATAATAAAGAAACAATTCTGCTGTTGTATACCCACTTCCTGCAATTGATGGAAGCTGCCACAGCAGCGCCATTTGTAGCGGTGAGTAAGCTTAAATATCTATCCGCCAGTGAGGAAAAGACTTTATTGTCAGCATTTAATGAGGAATACGAGGTGCAATTTCCTTACCAGCCCGTACATGTTTTGTTTGAAAAGAATGCAATGTTGTCTCCTGACGCCATCGCCGTTGTGTTCCAACAGGAATCTTTTACTTATCAGCAATTGAATGACGCTTCCAACCGCGTGGCTGATTATTTGGCGAATGAGAGCGCGGTGAAACCGGGAGAAAGTGTCGGTATTATGCTAGACCGGTCTGAAAAGATGATCATTGCCATATTGGGAATATTAAAAGCGGGAGCAGTTTACGTACCGATAGATCCGGCTTATCCCGAAAAACGTAAAGAATATATTATGAGGGATGCAGCGCTGAAAGCGCTGATTACTCAAACAGATTACATTTTTGATATCAGTTATTTTGAAGGAAGTCTTTTTGCTATTGACGCACAACTGGAAACGATTGCTGAATCAGGTCAATATGCCATTCAAACGACATCCCAGTCGAACCACCTGGCTTATGTGCTTTATACCTCAGGATCTACCGGAATGCCGAAGGGTTGTGAGATCACGCATGGCAGCCTGTCGCATTATGTGCAGTGGGCCTGTCATCATTACCTGGGCAATGGGCTGAAAGGCAATTTCGCATTATTTACTTCGTTGTCGTTCGACCTGACAGTCACCAGTATTTTCAGCCCGCTGATCAATGGATCTACCTTACATATTTACGGACAGGAACAACCGGTGACAGATATTCTGCGTGATAGCTTCGGGAAAGACAGCGGGATAGATTGTATGAAGCTGACCCCTTCACATGTACGTTTGCTGAAGGGATTATCGTTGGAATCTTCCCGTGTTTTGTGTGTAATTGTGGGCGGCGAAGCAGTGATGCCAGATGATGTGTCCACGCTGAAAGCGTTGAACCCGGAAATGAAGGTGTATAACGAGTATGGCCCTACGGAGGCTACTGTAGGCTGCGTGGTGAAAGAACTGGAGTTGAACACGGAGATATTGATAGGGCGGCCGATCGCAGGAGCAGAAATATGTATACTTGATAGTCAGCGGTCGCTGGTACCGGTGGGTGTTTATGGCGAAATATGTATTGGGGGTGCGGGGTTGGCAAGAGGATATCTGAACCGCAAAGAATTAACAGAAGAGAAATTTATTCCTCACCCTTACCGGGAGGGTGAACGTCTTTATTTAACAGGAGATACCGGCAGATGGCAGCCCAACGGGGAAATAGCATATGCCGGCCGGACGGACGAGCAGGTGAAGGTACGTGGCTACCGCATTGAAACAGCAGAAATAGAACATGCACTGTTAAAGGGAGAATTTACTTCAGCGGCAGTGGTCAAAGTATGGCCAGGTGAGGATGGAGAAAACGAACTGGTAGCCTACCTGGCAGGAGAGTCTCACGACATTCCGCAGCTACGCGCTTACCTGCTCACACAACTGCCGGGTTACATGATCCCGCATCAATTTATTTCGATACCGGAAATTCCATTGACGACTAACGGTAAAGCCGATCGTAAAGCCTTGCCTGCTCCGGGAGTGACTAATACGGTAGCCGGAAGTGAGTATATCGCTGCGCGCAATGAAGTAGAAGCACAGCTGATTGCAGTTTATGAAGAAGTGCTGAGAAAGCAGGGGGTTGGTGTGCAGGACGACTTCTTTATGTTGGGTGGTGATTCAATCAAATCGATACAGGTTGTATCCCGTCTTAAGCAGCGGGGTTTCATCCTCACGATTCAGGATGTGATGCAGCATCCGGTGATCGCCGATCTGTCTCTCTGCGTCAGGACATTGGGTCGTGAGGCCAGCCAGGAGCTGGTCACCGGTCACATTCCACTCAGTCCTGTTCAACAATGGTTTTTTCAAACGGCCGTTGCAGCGCCGCATCATTATAATCAGTCGGTATTACTGGAAAGCAGGGAGCCTTTAGCAGTACCCGCGCTGAAAGCAGCGCTGGATAAGATATTACTTCACCATGATGCGCTGCGGATGGTATATCATCCCACTGCCACAGGCTGGCTGCAGGAGAACAAAGGTAGCGAGCAGTCATACCTGCTGGAGATCATTGACTGGACAGATGATGTCTCTTTTGCCGCGTGTTGTGATCGTATTCAGCGCAGTGCAGACCTGGATAAGGGACCGCTGTTCCGGGTGGGGTTATTTCGTGGTACTGGGAAAGACCGGTTGTTACTGGTCGCCCATCACCTGGTGATAGACGCTGTATCATGGCGTATTCTTCTTGACGATCTTTCTTCTCTTTACCAGGAATATGCGGCTGGTATCTCTACTGATCTTCCAGCTAAAACAGATAGTTTCCAATACTGGCAGCAACAGTTGCAGGAACATGCGAAGAGCAGTGTGTTGAAGTCAGAGCAGCCTTACTGGGATGCTATTGAAGGGGTAGCAGTAGCAGGATTACCGCTGGATAATGTGGGGGGCAGTAATCAAATAAAAGATATTGACACCTGCGCTTTTGTGCTGGACAAGGATATGACGAGCCGTTTGCAGGTGAGCTGTTATAAAGCCTGTGGCGCGGAGATGAATGATATCCTGTTGACCGCGCTGAGCCTTGCTGTACAGGAAGTGTTTGAAACAGATGATGTTATGGTGCGGCTGGAAGGTCATGGCAGAGAAGACATCGGCAACGAGGTAAATGTAACGCGTACTATTGGTTGGTTTACAACCATGTATCCTGTGGTCTTTAATATGCGGTACCACAAAGATCCGGTGCGTCAGCTGATTGCAGTGAAAGAAAAGTTGCACCGCATACCGTCAAAAGGAATTGGTTATGGGGTATTGCGTTATATGACAGAACAGGGATATAAATTACAGCCACAGATTGGTTTTAACTATCTGGGCGATTTCGGGGCTGTGCTAAATAAAGAGCAAACCGTTTCAGCTTTTACTTTCTCAGGTGTTTACCGCGGTGTTGAAATACCTGCGGACATGGAGCGTGATCTGCTGCTGGATGTATCCGGCATGATAGCAGATGAAAGAATGAAGCTGTCTATTGATTATAGCCGGGAACAATTTAATCATGCTACTATAGACAGACTGGCAACTGCATTCAGACAACATCTCGAAGTGTTGACGGATAAATTGTCGGCAGCAACCGTAACAACGCTTACGCCGGTTGATCTTACCTATAAGGAACTGGAGGTAGAGCAGGTGATGGAACTGCAAAGGGAAACCATGCTGGAGGATGTATATACACTGAGTCCTTTCCAGGAAGGATTGTATTACCACTGGCTGGCCACTCCCGGTTCCCCTATGTATTTTGAACAGATGAGTTACCGGCTGAAGGGTAAGCTGGATATCGCGATATTAAAGCAAAGCTATTATACGCTTGTATCCCGTCATGCGGTGATGAGAACCTATTTTACGCAACGTTTTGGAGAGCGCCTGTTACAGGTGGTATCCCGATCAGTAAGCGAAGGGTTTTCCGTTCTGGAACCGGCAGGAGATGGTGAAAGCTTTGTGGAAGCATTCAGGGAGCAGGATCGCCTTCGGGGTTTTGATCTTCATAAAGGCTCACAGATGCGGTTGACGGTAATTGATATGGGAGAAGAGATGTATGAGTTTGTATGGAGCCATCACCATATCATCATGGATGGCTGGTGTGTGAGTATTTTGGTAAAAGAATTTTTCCAGATATACGAAGGGTTAAAAACCGGTGTGGCGCCGGAGCTGGGTAGGGTATACCCTTACGCAGGATACATTAAATGGCTGAATAGCATTAATAGTAACAATACGCTGAACTATTGGCGTAATTACCTATCGGGATATGATACCGTGAGTACGCTGCCCAGAATGAAAGCGCCGGAAATAAAGTATCGGGGCACACAACAAAGTTTGTTGATAAGCGGAGATATAAGAACCGATATCAGAAAATTATGCACCGTTGCCGGCATAACGGAAAGTACATTCATACAAACTGTCTGGGGAATATTACTGGGCAAGTATAACGATACAGATGATGTGGTATTTGGTACGGTTGTTTCAGGGCGTCCGGCGCACCTGGAAGGAATGGAAGAAATGATAGGTCTATTCAGTAATGCGATACCGGTACGTATACGTCCTAAAAGAACATCCAGCATCCGGAATTTACTGAAAGAAGTACAACAGATGTGGATTGAAGGGGCGGATCATCACTACATGCAGTTGGCGGAAATACAGGCTGCCAGCAGCCTGGGAAGGAATCTGATGGATCATATGCTGGTGTTTGAAAATTATCCGGTAGTAGAAGCCGTGGAGGAAAATATGGAAAGTGTAAGAGGACTCTCCGTATTATCCAGTGGTATTTTTGGTCGCGCCAACTACGACATGATGATCACTGTTATTGCACGGGATAGCATTGTGATCAAATTTGATTACAATAAATATGTGTACGAAGACAGTCAGATAGAACGTATGAAATCTCATCTGATGGGTATTGTGAACGCCGTGCTGAATGACATAGACACCGCTGTTGTATCTCTTGATTATATCGGGAAAGAGGAGCAGCAGTTATTATTAAAAACGTTTAACAATACTACTGTAAGGTATCCTGCAGAAAGTACGCTGATAAGTCTTTTCCGCGATCAGGCCATTCGCATTCCGGATGCCGCATCTGTTATATTTATGGATAAGCAGCTCAGTTACCGGGAGTTGGATGAGCAATCCGACCGGCTGGCAGGTTATCTGCAACAACAGTATGCACTGAAACCTGGGGATCGTATTGGGATGATGCTGAACCGGTCGGAAAAAATGATTATCACCATCCTGGGTATCCTGAAGGCAGGTTGCTGCTTTGTACCGATTGATCCGGAGTATCCGCAGGCAAGGAAATCTTTCCTTATCAGCGATGCCGCTGTACCCGTGTTGATTACCGAAACGGATCATATCTTCAACCTGGATTATTACGGCGGCGCGATTATCGCCATCGACCTGCAACTGGACACCATGGCCCAGCCTCTGGTTGGCAGCTTACCGCTGGTCAGCGCAAACCAGGCGGCCTATGTAATTTATACCTCCGGTTCTACCGGTACGCCCAAAGGTGTTGTTATCGAACATCATGCAATTGTGAATACGATTCTTTCACAGCGGGTTACTTTCGATATACAGGATAATGAAAGAGGATTACAATTTGCTTCTCCTTCCTTTGATGCATCAGTATGGGAAATATTTATGATGTTGTCCACAGGTGGCGCCTTGTATATTATTGATGAAGACAGTAAGCGGAATCCCGCACTGTTGGAAGCTTATATCACCGATAACGCCATTAACATCGCTACCATTCCACCTGCTTATCTAAAGCTGTTGAATTTATCTGGTATTGGCAGTCTCACCAGGCTGATTACCGCCGGAGAGGCAGCTATCAAAGGTGATGCGCTGGCGTTCCTGGAATACGGTACTTATTTTAACGCCTATGGTCCGGCGGAATCCAGCATATGCGCTACGGTATTCCGCGTGGAAAAAGGTGACGAAATTCCATACAATAGTGTTCCTATAGGAAAACCGATTGCGAACACGCAGCTATATATTCTGGGAAGGGATCGTGCATTGATGCCCATAGGTGTATGGGGAGAAATTTGTATTGGAGGAGCAGGTTTGGCACAAGGTTATTTAAACCGGGAGGAGCTGACAGCAGAACGGTTTATTCCGCATCCTTTTGATGAAGGGCAGCGTTTATACCGGACCGGTGATGTAGGGCGCTGGTTGCCAGATGGCAACATTGAATTCAGTGGCCGCCTGGATGCACAGGTGAAGATCCGTGGTTACCGGATAGAAACGGGTGAAATAGAACATGTACTGCAAGGGCATGATAGTGTGACTGGCGCAGTGGTGTTGCTTTGGCAGGGTAAAGAAGGACCGCCTGAACTGGTGGCCTATATTGCCGGAGGTGCTCATGATGAGCAGGCTATCCGTGCTTATCTGGGGGCGCATTTACCCGTGTATATGATCCCGCATCATTTTATTTCCCTGCCGGAATTCCCGGTAACGGTGAATGGAAAAACAGACAGGAAGGCACTGCCCTCTCCTGAAGATATGGCCCGGCCGGCAAATGTTATCTACGCAGCGGGCCGTAATGAAACAGAGTTACAGCTGATTGCTGTATTCAGCGAGGTGCTTAAAAAAGAGGGTATCGGCATTTATGACGATTTCTTTATGCTGGGAGGAGATTCTATCAAGTCTATCCAGATTGTAGCCCGCCTGAAACAACGGGGTTATTCGCTGAACATCCAGGATGTAATGCAACACCCGGTTATTGCGGAGTTGTCGGGCTGTGTGAAAGCCCTTACCCGTCAGGCCTCACAGGATATCATTAGCGGTGAGATTTCTCTGAGTCCGATACAACAATGGTTCTTCGAATCCTCCGGATCTGCGCTGCATCATTATAATCAGTCTGTATTGCTGGAAAGCAGCGATCGGTTATCCGTGCCAGGGTTGAAAGCGGCACTGGACCGCATCCTGTTGCATCATGATGCCTTAAGGATGGTTTACCGGCATACAGCAGCAGGATGGGTGCAGGAAAACAGGGGTAGCCAGCAGGGCTATATACTGGAAGTGCATGAGTGGACAAATGATGCTGACTTTGCGGCCGATTGCAACCGGCTTCAATCCGGAGTGAGCCTTGAAGAAGGCCCGCTGTTCCGGGTAGCATTGTTCCAGGGAGGAGCTAAAGACCGGTTGTTACTGATAGCTCATCACCTGGTGATAGATGGGGTATCATGGCGTATTATATTCGAGGATCTATCTTCGCTTTATCAGCAATATATCAGTGGGGTTAATGCAGATCTGCCTCAGAAAACAGATGCTTTCCATTACTGGCAACAACAGCTGGAGGAATTTGCAGTGAGTGAAACGCTGCAGGCAGAAGAAGCTTACTGGTCTGCGATTGCATCCAGGCAGGTAAAGGGGCTTCCGGTAGACCATGTGACTGGTAGCAACCAGGTAAAGGATATTGCTTCCTGTTCCTTTGTACTATCTACGGATACGACTACACGCTTGTTAACCCGCTGTTATAAAACCTATAGCACAGAGATCAACGATATTCTCCTGACTGCCCTGAGCCTGGCGGTGCATGAGGTTTTTGCAGCCACGGAGGTGGCGGTGCGCATGGAAGGGCATGGTCGGGAACAGATTGGGGGCGATGTGGATGTGACCCGTACGGTAGGGTGGTTTACCACTATCTATCCGGTGATATTCGATATGCAATATCATGCAGACCCGGTTCGTCAACTGATTTCAGTCAAGGAAGTGCTGCATCGTGTACCCGGGAAGGGGATTGGTTATGGAGTACTACGTTATATGGGGCGGCGGCCATATAGGCTTGAACCGGAGATTACTTTCAATTACCTGGGGGACTTCGGATCAGGTGTAGACGCGGCTGATGGTACCTCGTTGTTTACTTTTTCGGGTGACTATCACGGAGAAGAAACGCCCGTTGACAGAGAGCGGGGTGTGTTGCTGGAGGTAAGCGGTATGGTGGTAGAAGGATGTTTACAGATGTCTCTCAGGTACAGTGAGCAGCAATATACTGCCGATACGATGAACAGGTTGCTGAAAAGCTACCGTGATCATCTCGACCTGCTGATCAATCAGCTGTCTGTCGACAGACCCACCGTGCTCACACCGGTAGATCTTACTTACAATGGGTTAAGTGTGGATCAGGTTATGCAATTGGAAAAGGATATTTCTCTGGAAGATATCTATCCACTCAGCCCTTTACAGGAGGGGTTATATTATCACTGGGCAGCGTCACCAGGATCTCCGGCTTATTTTGAGCAGATGAGCTATCGTCTGAAAGGTCATCTGGATATGGATATCATTGAGCAATGTTATTACGCGCTTATATCACGTCACGCAATATTAAGAACACATTTTATACAGCACTTAGATGACCGTATACTTCAGGTGGTAACCCGGATTACAGATAAAAGCTTCGCCCTGGAAAAGGTGAGTGGGGATCCGGAAAGCTTTATGAGTCGCTTCAAGGAAGAGGACAGGTCGAGGAGTTTCAACCTGAACAAGGGCTCGCAAATGCGTTTAACAGTCCTCGATATGGAAGATGACACGTATGAATTTATCTGGAGTCATCACCACATTATTATGGATGGTTGGTGCATCAGCATTCTTATAAAAGAATTCTTTCAGTTGTACGATAGCCTGAAAGCCGGAGTGCAACCTGATCTGAAGAAGGTACATCCCTATGCGGAATACATAAAATGGCTTGGCACCATCAATAAGGAAAGCTCGATGCGCTATTGGCGGAGCTACCTGGCTGGGTATGATACGATAAGCACATTGCCCAAGACGAAAACATATGGTGCGGCGTACCGGAGTGGCAAACAAAAGCTACAGTTGCATTCTGAGCTGATGACGGCTGTCAGGAAAGTATGTGCGGAAGCAGGTGTTACAGAAAATACGTTTATCCAGCTCGCATGGGGGATTTTGCTTAGCAGGTATAATAATTCACGGGATGTGGTATTCGGTACCATTGTTTCGGGCCGTCCGGCCAGTCTGGAAGGCATTGAAGAAATGATAGGCCTGTTCAGCAATGCGGTACCGGTACGTATTCGTTTGGATAAGGATAAAGCCACCACTGCATTGTTGGAAAGAACTCAGCAGCTGGCAACTGAGTGTAGCAGCCACCACTATGTACAATTGGCGGACGTGCAGGCAGAATCAACACTGGGAAGAAATCTGTTCGACCATATTCTTGTATTCGAAAATTTCCCGGTGGCATCTGTTCTGAAAGATAATATTGAAAAAAACAGTCTGGCAAGCACTTTAAGTTTCCTGTCTTCTGAAGAGTTTGACCGGTCCAATTATGACCTGACGCTTACTATTCATCCCGGCGATACCACAGATTTGTTGTTTAACTATAACAGCAGCGTATATCCGGAATCGCTCATGCTACAGGTAAAGTCGCATTTATTACACATAATAGAACAGCTGGCGACTAACATGCCTGTCAATAGTGATGAGGTAGATATTTTCAGTATCATAGAAAAAACAACAGCTACTGGAAACATTTAACGATACAAAAGTGAACTTCCCTTATGCAACGGTGATAGAAATGTTTGAAGCAAAGGTGATGGAAATACCGGATCATACTGCGATCACCTTTGACGGAGGTAGCTTATCCTATAAGGTACTGAATGAAGAGGCAAATAAATTCGCGGATTACCTGGCGGAAAAGTACGAAGTAGATAAGGGCGATCTGGTTGGTATGAAACTGGAACGTAGCCAATGGGTTCTCATCTCCATACTGGGCGTTCTGAAAGCAGGTGCGGCCTATCTTCCAATTGATACTGCATATCCGGAAGAGCGTATAAAGTACCTCATCAACGATGGAAATTGCAGGCTTGTAATAGATGAAGAAACAATACAACAATATCTACAGGGTGAATCAGCAGGGCGGGAATCCCGCCGGTTTTGTAACCCCGGGAACCTGGCCTATGTTATTTACACCTCTGGTTCCTCCGGACAACCCAAAGGGTGCGCTATTACACATGCCAGCCTGGCCAATTATATACAGTGGGCCAATAATTATTATTTCAAAGACAAGTGTCCGGCAAACTTTGGTCTGTTTACATCAACATCTTTCGACCTGACGGTGACCAGCATTTTCTGTTCAATTACCAGTGGTGCTACCCTACATATTTATGGTCATCAGGAAGAAATGCTGGAAATTTTTCAACATAGCTTTAGTAAAGCAAGCGGTATACGCAGTATCAAACTAACACCTGCCCATATCAATATTCTGAAGGAGCTGTCTATTAAGTCATCTTCCATGCAGTGCGCTATTATTGGAGGAGAAGAAGTGAAGCAGGAACATGTGAAAATACTTAGGAACATAAATCCAGACATCCGGATTTATAATGAGTATGGCCCTACAGAAACTACGGTAGGATGTGCTGTAAAGGAATTGGAGGAAGATACACCAATATTGATTGGGAAACCTGTGGCCAATACCCGGATGCTGATCCTTGATCATGAACTCAGGTTATGTGCGCCAGGTGTTTCCGGAGAAATATATATCGGTGGGGCAGGGCTGGCTCAGGGCTACCTGAACAAGCCTGATATCACAACAGAAAAATTTATTCCGGATCCTTACGCCCCGGGATCGCTTTTATATAGAACGGGAGATGTTGGTTGGTGGATGCCGGATGGAGATATCGGATTCCTGGGCCGTGCAGATGATCAGGTCAAGATCAGAGGCTACCGCGTAGAACCGGGAGAAGTGGAAAATCTGCTTCAGGCTCATATAGATATTGATATCGCGGTAGTAGTTGCCACCGGAAAGCCTGCCGATAAACATTTGGTGGCCTATATAACCAGCAAACAGCCCATCGATCCGGAGGTTATCAGGACTTATCTTTCCGGCCTGATCCCGGAATTTATGATACCGGCCCGCTTTGAACAAGTAGCAGCATTTCCGTTAACGCCCAACGGAAAAATCGACAGGAAAAGTCTTCAGGCAAGCCTGCAACCTGCACATACTACAGCAAATGTTTACCTGTCACCTGCCAATGAAACAGAGGAAAGATTGCTCCATATCTGGCAGGAGCTGTTGGGAAAAGAGACAATCAGCATGGAAGACAACTTTTTTGCCCTGGGAGGCCATAGTCTTAATGGCATGAAGCTGTTGGCCCAGATACACCGTGAATTTAACGTAATCATTAAAGTGAAGGATTTCTTCGATAAGGCTACCATCCGGGAAATCAGTAACGAGGTGATGAGAATTGAATGGCTGAAAAAGAAACACGAGGAACATATTGATAATCTAATTCCAGAGAAAAGCTTCACACTTTAGCACCATGATAACCGAATTAATTGACAGGCTAATGCAACTCAACATAGTTGTTGAGCTGGCGGAACAAGATAAACTCAGAATTCATGCTGATGTAAATAGCATTCCTCAGCAGCTGTTGCAGGAGATTAGAAGCCGGAAACCGGAATTGATAGCATATTTGAAGGAACGAGCTTCGAATCCGGATTTTGAGATCATTCCCCAGGTGCGGCAGCAGGATAGCTATGTATTGTCATCATCCCAGAAACGCTTGTGGGTGCTGGCACAGATGGATGGCGTTAATACCGCTTATAATATCACGAATGTATTTGTTTTTGATGGTGAACTTAATGTTAATGTCATAGCGGACGCATTTGATCGCGTAATTGAGCGGCATGAAATATTAAGAACCATTTTTAAAATGAATGAAGCGGGAGAAGGCCGACAATTCATACTTTCTCCGGAAGAGTCAGGATTTAGAATTATTTATAAAGACCTGAGTAATACGTCGGCTCCACATGATACTATCAGGCAAATCGTAGCACAGGAAAGTATTCACCTGTTTGATTTATCCACAGGACCGCTAATGCGTGCAGTGTTGTTAAAAACGGGTGATGGCAGATGGGTACTTGTTTATAGCGTGCATCACCTTATTAGTGATGGATGGTCCATGGATCTGCTGTTAAAGGAAATCCTGGAGCTATACAATACCGGCATTAAAGGTATTCCTGCTGCATTGCCGCCACTGCGTATACAATATAAAGATTACGCTGCCTGGCAACAGGCATTATTGAATAGCAGTGTCACAAACAGCCACCGATTGTACTGGAAAAACCAGCTCAAGAAAGAGCTGCCTGTTATCGCATTACCGGTAGATAACGTACGACCACCTTTAAGGACATATAGTGGCGGCCTTGTGAAGAGAGTGATAGCGCCTGCTGTAGTGGATGATTTGACGCAGCTATGTCAGGGACAGGGAGCAACTTTGTTTATGGGCTTCCTGGCGGCTATGAATATTATTCTGTATAAATATACCTCACAGGAAGATATCATCATTGGTACACCTATTGCTGGCAGAGATCATGCTGATCTGAAAGATCAGATCGGTTTTTATGTGAATACCCTCCCTTTACGTGTACGATTTAACCCTGGCAATAGTTTTACAGAATTGTTACAGCTGGTGAAAACAATTACATTGGAAGCGTATCAACATCAGGTTTATCCTTTTGATAAACTGGTGGAAGACCTGGAGCTGCAACGGGATATGAGCCGAAATACATTGTTTGATGTAATGCTGGCCTTTCAAAATACAGATGATCTGAAACCAGGAAGTAGATTAGATGACCTGCTTGTGAGCGGCTATGATCATGATGACCATGTCATCAGCAAATTTGACCTTACATTCAATATTGAACCTGCCGGGCGCGGTATGAAGTTGAGTGTGGAATATAATGGCGATATCTTTTTTAGAGAAACAATAGAACGATTATCTGATCATTTTTTACAGGTACTCGAAGGTATTGTCTCCATCCCATCACTGCCTGTTGCACAGTTAACCATATTAAACAAAAGGGAAGAGAAGCAACTATTGGTGGACTTTAACGCAACGGATGATTTTCAGGCCACCGCTGCCACCATCGTTACATTGTTTGAGAAAATGGTGGCTGATTGTCCGGATGCGACAGCTGTGATTTTTAACGGAAGGCATCTGAGCTATAAAGAACTGGATCAGCAGGCGAATAAATTGTCTGCTTATCTGTTGAAGCGTTATACAATACAACCGGATGACCTGATTGGCATATTACTTCCGCGCAGCGAATGGCTTATTATCACCATATGGGCTATTCTCAAGTCTGGTGCCGCGTACCTGCCAATAGATACAGCCTATCCGGCAGACAGGATTACTTATATACTGGATGACAGCAAATGCAAAGGAGTAATAGATGAACAGGACATTGCTGACTTCATCGATACAGCAAATAATTATGATATAGAAAGACCATTGGTAAGACCCCAGTCGAACCACCTGGCTTATGTGCTTTATACCTCAGGATCTACCGGAATGCCGAAGGGTTGCGAGATCACGCATGGCAGCCTGTCGCATTATGTGCAGTGGGCCCGTCATCATTACCTGGGCAATGGGCTGAAAGGTAATTTCGCATTATTTACTTCGTTGTCGTTCGACCTGACAGTCACCAGTATTTTCAGCCCGCTGATCAATGGATCTACCTTACATATTTACGGACAGGAACAACCGGTGACAGATATTCTGCGTGATAGCTTCGGGAAAGACAGCGGGATAGATTGTATGAAGCTGACCCCTTCACATGTACGTTTGCTGAAGGGATTATCGTTGGAATCTTCCCGTGTTTTGTGTGTAATTGTGGGCGGCGAAGCAGTGATGCCAGATGATGTGTCCACGCTGAAAGCGTTGAACCCGGAAATGAAGGTGTATAACGAGTATGGCCCTACGGAGGCTACTGTAGGCTGTGTGGTGAAAGAACTGGAGTTGAACACGGAGATATTGATAGGGCGGCCGATCGCTGGAGCAGAAATATGTATACTTGATAGTCAGCGGTCGCTGGTACCGGTGGGTGTTTATGGCGAAATATGTATTGGGGGTGCGGGGTTGGCAAGAGGATATCTGAACCGCAAAGAATTAACAGAAGAGAAATTTATTTCTCACCCTTACCGGGAGGGTGAACGTCTTTATTTAACAGGAGATACCGGCAGATGGCAGCCCAACGGGGAAATAGCATATGCCGGCCGGACGGACGAGCAGGTGAAGGTACGTGGCTACCGCATTGAAACAGCAGAAATAGAACATGCACTGTTAAAGGGAGGATTTACTTCAGCGGCAGTGGTCAAAGTATGGCCAGGTGAGGATGGAGAAAACGAACTGGTAGCCTACCTGGCAGGAGAGTCTCACGACATTCCGCAGCTACGCGCTTACCTGCTCACACAACTGCCGGGTTACATGATCCCGCATCAATTTATTTCGATACCGGAAATTCCATTGACGACTAACGGTAAAGCCGATCGTAAAGCCTTGCCTGCTCCGGGAGTGACTAATACGGTAGCCGGAAGTGAGTATATCGCTGCGCGCAATGAAGTAGAAGCACAGCTGATTGCTATCTATGAAGAAGTGCTGAGAAAGCAGGGGATTGGTGTGCAGGACGACTTCTTTATGCTGGGTGGTGATTCAATCAAATCGATACAGGTCGTATTCCGTCTCAGGCAGCGGGGTTTCATCCTCAGGATTCAGGATGTGATGCAGCATCCGGTGATCGCCGATTTGTCTCTCTGCGTCAGGACATTGGGTCGTGAGGCCAGCCAGGAGCTGGTCACCGGTCACATTCCACTCAGTCCTGTTCAACAATGGTTTTTTCAAACGGCCGTTGCAGCGCCGCATCATTATAATCAGTCGGTATTACTGGAAAGCAGGGAGCCTTTAGCAGTACCCGCGCTGAAAGCAGCGCTGGATAAGATATTACTTCACCATGATGCGCTGCGGATGGTATATCATTCCACTGCCACAGGCTGGCTGCAGGAGAACAAAGGTAGCGAACAGCCATACCTGCTGGAGATTATTGACTGGACAGATGATGTCTCTTTTGCCGCGTGTTGTGATCGTATTCAGCGCAGTGCAGACCTGGATAAGGGACCGCTGTTCCGGGTGGGGTTATTTCGTGGTACTGGGAAAGACCGGTTGTTACTGGTCGCTCATCACCTGGTGATAGACGCTGTGTCATGGCGTATTTTATTCGAGGATCTTACGGTACTATATGAACAGTACCAATCAGGCGATGGACTAAACCTTCCAGCTAAAACAGATAGTTTCCAATACTGGCAGCAACAGTTGGAGGAATATGCGAAGAGCAGTGTGTTGAAGTCAGAGCAGTCTTACTGGGATGCTATTGAAGGGGTAGCGGTAGCAGCATTACCGCTGGATAATATGGGGGGCAGTAATCAAATAAAAGATATTGACACCTGCGCTTTTGTGCTGGACAAGGATATGACGAGCCGTTTGCAGGTGAGCTGTTATAAAGCCTATGGCGCGGAGATGAATGATATCCTGTTGACCGCGCTGAGCCTTGCTGTACAGGAAGTGTTTGAAACAGATGATGTTATGGTGCGGCTGGAAGGTCATGGCAGAGAAGACATCGGCAACGAGGTAAATGTAACGCGTACTATTGGCTGGTTTACAACCATGTATCCTGTGGTCTTTAATATGCGGTACCACAAAGATCCGGTGCGTCAGCTGATTGCGGTGAAAGAAAAGTTGCACCGTATACCGTCAAAAGGAATTGGTTATGGGGTGTTGCGTTATATGACAGAACAGGGATATAAATTACAGCCACAGATTGGTTTTAACTATCTGGGTGATTTCGGGGCTGTGCTAAATAAAGAGCAAACCGTTTCAGCTTTTACTTTCTCAGGTGTTTACCGCGGTGTTGAAATACCTGCGGACATGGAGCGTGATCTGCTGCTGGATGTATCCGGCATGATAGCAGATGAAAGAATGAAGCTGTCTATTGATTATAGCCGGGAACAATTTAATCATGCTACTATAGACAGACTGGCAACTGCATTCAGACAACATCTCGAAGTGTTGACGGATAAATTGTCGGCAGCAACCGTAACAACGCTTACGCCGGTTGATCTTACCTATAAGGAACTGGAGGTAGAGCAGGTGATGGAACTGCAAAGGGAAACCATGCTGGAGGATGTATATACACTGAGTCCTTTCCAGGAAGGATTGTATTACCACTGGCTGGCCACTCCCGGTTCCCCTATGTATTTTGAACAGATGAGTTACCGGCTGAAGGGTAAGCTGGATATTGCGATATTAAAGCAAAGCTATTATACGCTTGTATCCCGTCATGCGGTGATGAGAACCTATTTTACGCAACGTTTTGGAGAGCGCCTGTTACAGGTGGTATCCCGATCAGTAAGCGAAGGGTTTTCCGTTCTGGAACCGGCAGGAGATGGTGAAAGCTTTGTGGAAGCATTCAGGGAGCAGGATCGCCTTCGGGGTTTTGATCTTCATAAAGGCTCACAGATGCGGTTGACGGTAATTGATATGGGAGAAGAGATGTATGAGTTTGTATGGAGCCATCACCATATCATCATGGATGGCTGGTGTGTGAGTATTTTGGTAAAAGAATTTTTCCAGATATACGAAGGGTTAAAAACCGGTGTGGCGCCGGAGCTGGGCAGAGTATATCCTTACTCCGGATATATAAAGTGGATAGAAAACCTGAGCCGGGAGAAGACCTTGGATTACTGGCGTAATTATTTGTCGGGGTATGATACGCTCAGTACACTGCCGAAGACGCCATTTCTCCATCCCGAAGAAGGAAATCAACACCAGCTTTTGATTTTGGATGGCAGCAGAAGGGAAGCTATCCGGAAATTGTGTACCACGATAGGAATTACGGAGAGCGCCTTTGTGCAGGTGGTTTGGGGAATTTTATTAAGCAAGTATAACGATACAGATGATGTGGTATTTGGTACGGTTGTTTCAGGGCGTCCGGCGCACCTGGAAGGAATGGAAGAAATGATTGGTTTGTTCAGCAATGCGATACCGGTACGTATACGTCCTGAAAAGGCGTCCGGCATCCGGACTTTACTCAAAGAAGTACAGCAGATGTGGATTGACGGTTCCGATCATCACTATATGCAGTTGGCGGAAATACAGGCTGCCAGCAGCCTGGGAAGGAATCTGATGGATCATATGCTGGTATTTGAAAACTTTCCGGTAGTAGAGTCGATAGGTCAGAATGTGGATAGCCTCAAGGGTTTGTCTGTATTATCAGGTGGTGCGTTTGGACGAACCAACTATGATCTTATGTTAACGATTTCTTCCCACCTGAATATTGAAATTAAGTTCGATTACAACACCACGATATACGATAGCAACCAGATAGATCGAATGAAATCTCATTTGATGGCGATTGTAGATAGTATGCTTGAAAACCCCGAAGCAACAGTAGGGACACTCGATTATATCGGGAAAGAGGAGCAGCAGTTATTATTAAAAACGTTTAACAATACTACTGTAAGGTATCCTGCAGAAAGTACGCTGGTAAGTCTTTTCCGCGATCAGGCCATTCGCATTCCGGATGCCGCATCTGTTATATTTATGGATAAGCAGCTCAGTTACCGGGAGTTGGATGAGCAATCCGATCGGCTGGCAGGTTATCTGCAACAACAGTATGCACTGAAACCTGGCGATCGTATTGGGATGATGCTGAACCGGTCGGAAAAAATGATTATCACCATCCTGGGTATCCTGAAGGCAGGTTGCTGCTTTGTACCGATTGATCCGGAGTATCCGCAGGCAAGGAAATCTTTCCTTATCAGCGATGCCGCTGTACCCGTGTTGATTACCGAAACGGATCATATCTTCAACCTGGATTATTACGGTGGCGCGATTATCGCCATCGACCTGCAACTGGACACCATGGCCCAGCCTCTGGTTGGCAGCTTACCGCTGGTCAGCGCAAACCAGGCGGCCTATGTAATTTATACCTCCGGTTCTACCGGTACGCCCAAAGGTGTTGTTATCGAACATCATGCAATTGTGAATACGATTCTTTCGCAGCAGGTTGCTTTCGATATACAGGATAATGAAAGAGGATTGCAATTTGCTTCTCCTTCCTTTGACGCATCTGTATCTGAGATTTTTATTATCATCCTGACGGGTGGCGCCCTGTATATTATTGATGAAGACAGTAAGCGGAATCCTGCACTGTTGGAAGCTTATATCACTGATAATGCCATTAACATCGCTACCATTCCACCTGCTTATCTGAAACTGTTGAATTTACCTGGTATTGCCGGTCTCCGTAAGCTGATTACCGCCGGAGAGGCAGCTATCAAAGGTGATGCGCTGGCATTCCTGGAATATGGTACTTATTTTAACGCCTATGGTCCGGCGGAATCCAGCATATGCGCTACGGTATTCCGCGTGGAAAAAGGTGACGAAATTCCATACAATAGTGTTCCTATAGGAAAACCGATTGCGAACACGCAGTTATATATTCTGGGAAGGGATCGTGCATTGATGCCCATAGGTGTATATGGAGAAATTTGTATTGGAGGAGCAGGTTTGGCACAAGGTTATTTAAACCGGGAGGAGCTGACAGCAGAACGGTTTATTCCGCATCCTTTTGATGAAGGGCAGCGTTTATACCGGACCGGTGATGTAGGGCGCTGGTTGCCAGATGGCAACATTGAATTCAGTGGCCGCCTGGATGCACAGGTGAAGATCCGTGGTTACCGGATAGAAACGGGTGAAATAGAACATGTGCTGCAAGGGCATGATAGTGTGACTGGCGCAGTGGTGTTGCTTTGGCAGGGTAAAGAAGGACCGCCTGAACTGGTGGCCTATATTGCCGGAGGTGCTCATGATGAGCAGGCTATCCGTGCTTATCTGGGGGCGCATTTACCCGTGTATATGATCCCGCATCATTTTATTTCCCTGCCGGAATTCCCGGTAACGGTGAATGGAAAAACAGACAGGAAGGCACTGCCCTCTCCTGAAGATATGGCCCGGCCGGCAAATGTTATCTACGCAGCGGGCCGTAATGAAACAGAGTTACAGCTGATTGCTGTATTCAGCGAGGTGCTTAAAAAAGAGGGTATCGGCATTTATGACGATTTCTTTATGCTGGGAGGAGATTCTATCAAGTCTATCCAGATTGTAGCCCGCCTGAAACAACGAGGTTATTCGCTGAACATCCAGGATGTAATGCAACATCCGGTTATTGCGGAGTTGTCGGGCTGTGTGAAAGCCCTTACCCGTCAGGCCTCACAGGATATCATTACCGGTGAGATTTCTCTGAGTCCGATACAACAATGGTTCTTCGAATCCTCCGGATCTGCGCTGCATCATTATAATCAGTCTGTATTGCTGGAAAGCAGCGGTCGGTTATCCGTGCCAGGGTTGAAAGCGGCACTGGACCGCATCCTGTTGCATCATGATGCCTTAAGGATGGTTTACCGGCATACAGCAGCAGGATGGGTGCAGGAAAACAGGGGTAGCCAGCAGGGCTATATACTGGAAGTGCATGAGTGGACAAATGATGCTGACTTTGCGGCCGATTGCAACCGGCTTCAATCCGGAGTGAGCCTTGAAGAAGGCCCGCTGTTCCGGGTAGCATTGTTCCAGGGAGGAGCTAAAGACCGGTTGTTGCTGATAGCTCATCACCTGGTGATAGATGGGGTATCATGGCGTATTATATTCGAGGATCTATCTTCGCTTTATCAGCAATATATCAGTGGGGTTAATGCAGATCTGCCTCAGAAAACAGATGCTTTCCATTACTGGCAACAACAGCTGGAGGAATTTGCAGTGAGTGAAACGCTGCAGGCAGAAGAAGCTTACTGGTCTGCGATTGCATCCAGGCAGGTAAAGGGGCTTCCGGTAGACCATGTGACTGGTAGCAACCAGGTAAAGGATATTGCTTCCTGTTCCTTTGTACTATCTACGGATACGACTACACGCTTGTTAACCCGCTGTTATAAAACCTATAGCACAGAGATCAACGATATTCTCCTGACTGCCCTGAGCCTGGCGGTGCATGAGGTTTTTGCAGCCACGGAGGTGGCGGTGCGCATGGAAGGGCATGGTCGGGAACAGATTGGGGGCGATGTGGATGTGACCCGTACGGTAGGGTGGTTTACCACTATCTATCCGGTGATATTCGATATGCAATATCATGCAGACCCGGTTCGTCAACTGATTTCAGTCAAGGAAGTACTGCATCGTGTACCCGGGAAGGGGATTGGTTATGGAGTACTACGTTATATGGGGGGCCGGCCATATACGCTTGAACCGGAGATTACTTTCAATTACCTGGGGGACTTCGGATCAGGTGTAGACGCGGCTGATGGTACCTCGTTGTTTACTTTTTCGGGTGACTATCACGGAGAAGAAACGCCCGTTGACAGAGAGCGGGGTGTGTTGCTGGAGGTAAGCGGTATGGTGGTAGAAGGATGTTTACAGATGTCTGTCAGGTACAGTGAGCAGCAATATACTGCCGATACGATGAACAGGTTGCTGAAAAGCTACCGTGATCATCTCGACCTGCTGATCAATCAGCTGTCTGTCGACAGACCAAACATTCCATTAAGTCAGGATACATCAACTACGGCAGTCTCCGGGGGGACATTGATAGACGCGTCCTATAATCAGCTCTTCTTCTTCTCCGAATGGACGGTAAAGGTGGAGGTAGTAGTTTCATGCTACGAAACGCCTACCCTTGATATACCTGCTTTCCACGAGGCGATGATAAAGCTTACAGAGCGTCATGAAATACTCAGGACAGGGTTTCTTCCCATCAACGGAAAAATTAAACAATGGATTGTGCCAGCAGAAGACCTGCATTATCAATTGCCGGATGTTATAAAACTGACGGATGATCGTGAAAAAGATGATATTATTGATAAAGCACATTATCAAAAATTTGATTTACGCAAGCCGCCGCTTTTTGGGGTGCAATTATACCAGCTAACTACAGGTAGCTTCCTGGTAGTGATTACACTGCATCATGTTATCACAGATGGATATTCCGACGGTATTTTGCTGAAAGAACTTAGCTCATTATACGAGCAGGCGTTGAAGAAAGAAGTGATGGCATTGCCGCCATTGACTTTACAATACCAGGATTTTACCAGGTGGCAGAAGCGCTTTGTTGATTCGGCAGAAGGATACCGGCAACGGAATTACTGGATGAAAAAGCTGGCAGGGTTTAATCCGGATCTGAGGCTATCACCGTCGCTGATGAATACCGGGACACGGGCAACAACAGGGGTGGATATCCGCACCACACTAACTGTGGAAGGGCAGCTGTATGATGATATCGGTAAGTTCGCGGCAAAGAATAACCTCACACGTGCCGGCATCATGATGGGAGCACTTACTTTATTACTCCGGCAGCTTACCGGGCAGGAGGATGTAACTTTTGTTACACCGCTTTCTTCAAGGAATTCCAATCATTTCAAGGAGCTGGATATCACCACGCTGATAGGCTATTTTGTAAACGTAATATTTGTCAGGACGTTTGTAGACATGAACAGGTCACTCATTGACCATGTCCGTAATGTGCAGCAGCAGTTCCTGGAAGATCTGAATAATAGTTTATATCCTTTCAGAAAGCTGATAGACGAACTGCCGGACGTAACGCCTTCTGCTTCCTTTATCAATCCGCATGTATTCTTTAATTACCATAACTACGAGTATCTGAAAGATCAGGATGCCAGGATAGATAAGTCAGAGTTGAACGACACGGAAGATACGGTGGAAATGCAGTCTACATTCGGCATTAATATTAACGAGTTCAGAAACTGCTCAAGGGTACAGCTGATCTTTGATCCGGCTGTATTTGATCCGGCGCTGCGTAAAGAAGTCAAAGCGATGTTCCATTCCTTTCTTTGTGATATCGTATATGACCAACACCAGCCACTCAGAAGCATCAAGCGAAAGATGGTTATCAAGGGTATCTAAAATTATTAATCATATTAATAAGCTGTTATGAAAGAAGAGTTGTATTACCTCAAACCGAATGTTGTATTTGAGCCACTCATAGGAAGATGGTATGCCTGGTCTCATCTGATATCTCCGGCCACGGCGGCCATGAATGTGGTGGGCAGACATCTGAAGATTATGAATTCCTATATACAGGCTCCGCAGATACATGCTGCTGCAGTACTTAATCCCAAAATGCTGGGAGGACCGTTTATGGATTATGGAACACCCAAAGTAGAGGAGATCAGGAAGTTAAAAGAAGAAACGATAACCAGTCAGTCATCATTGATCAGGATGGCAGAGGCGATTAAGGAATTGAATGCTATCCTTGAAAAAGAGGCCAGCGGATTTTCCCTGGAAAGCCTTTATGAGAAAGTGCCGGAGATATTGAGAGGCTATGTGGAATTGAATTATGATCTGAATAACAGGCCATCTTTCCGCTTCTTTGAACCATTGCTGTACAAGAGTGAGTTTTATAATAAAAAATCGCAGAGCGTGGCGTTGTGGGTCACGGAAAATGACGAGCGCCCGTTTTGTTTAAGTACCCCCCGCCTTGATAGCCCGGAAATACTGCACCTGAATATTTCTTTCGATCATCCGGGAATAGATGTACTAAGTAAGATGAAAAGAACCCCTGGCTCCATAAATGAGATAGCGGCGTTGCTTGGCGTGCAGGAGGCTGACAGGGCGCTGTTTGATTCTTTTTTCACGAAACAGACGTATCCCGCTTATAGTAAATATGAAGGTCTCGCTGTACGAATGCGCTATTTCGGGCATGCCTGCATTTTGATTGAAACGCAGGGCATCAGTATTTTAGTAGATCCTCTGATCAGCTATTACGGTTATGAATCCAGTGTTTCTCACTTTTCTGACGTGGATATCCCGGATGAAATTGACTATGTATTGATAACGCACAATCATCAGGATCATATTTTATTTGAAACGTTACTGTCTTTACGATATAGAATAAAAAATATCATCGTACCAAGAACTACTGCAGGAGCCTTGCAAGATCCCAACTTGAAGCTGGTATTCAATGAAGCAGGATTTAAGAATGTCATTGAAATCGATGATATGGAAGCTATCCGGTTTAAGGATTGTGTGATCACAGGTGTACCTTTTACCGGTGAACATAGTGACCTGAACATACAGGCCAAAACCTGTTATCATGTTGCGGTCAACGATTTCACTTTCCTGTTCGTTGCCGACTCCAGGGTGTTGGAAGCGAGGCTGTACGAGCATATTCACCGGATGATAGGAGATGCGGATGTCATTTTTCTGGGTATGGAATGTGATGGGGCCCCGCTTTCCTGGTTATATGGTCCGTTGATGCCGGAGGAGCTGCCTCGCGACAAAGATCAGTCAAGGCGCTTGTCCGGATCTGATTTTAAGAAAGGTATTCACCTGGTGAACACCTTCCATCCCAAAGAGGTGTATGTGTATGCGATGGGCATGGAGCCCTGGCTGGAGTTTATTAGTACGGTAAGGTATACGGCTGCATCTAATCCCATTGTACAATCCAACCTGTTAATAGAGGAATGCAAAAAAAGGGATATAATGGCAGAGCGGTTATACGGAGAGAAAGAAATTTTGTATCAATATAGCCAGGAGCCTGCATTGCAGGAAGCATTGAAAGGGTAATATTATATAGTCACCAGACGTGGATCTTTTAAACAAAAGAATGAAAAAGTTACTTGAAATAGTTTTGCCTTTAATCGGCAAAATGCGGCTTATCAAATATGTCATTTGTGGGATACTTTCCGGATTGTTCAACTTTTTGTTTATCAACTTCATTACGAAAGTGATCTCCAGATTGATTACCGGTGACTTTGGGGAGTCCCGTACCAGCTACGTTGCCATATTTGCTGGCGTCATTATCGTGTATGTCCTGATCAGAAGGACCTTGTCACTGGGAATTATAAAACTGGCCCAGTCAGTTTTCTGGAAGTTGCGTAAGGACATATTTACGCAGGCACTCAAAGCCGGTTATCAGCAGATCATTCAACGAAAATCAGAAATTCAGACAGCGATTTTGGGAGATGTCCAGGTACTTACGGATGCATCACTCAATATTATTGGATTCTTTTCTGCCTTCATTCTGGCTATTTCCTGCTTTGTGTACCTGTCATCCATTTCGCTGATTCTCTTTCTGATTACACTGGCTGTAGCAGGGATCGGTATTACAGGATATCATTTTAGCTCGAAGAAGAATATCAAACAGTTCAACAGGTCAAGGGAGCTGGAAAACAAGTTTGAGCAGAATGTAAATTCAATTCTTTACGGGTTTAAGGAAATATTTGTAGAGCCGGAGAAAGGCAATGATATATACCATCAGAATGTGATTCCTGTTGCCCAGGAGTCATACGATAGCAATATGAAAGCTTTCTCTGGTTATATCAATAATCAGATGACGGGTCAGGTACTTTTTTATATCCTGATAGCCTCGGTATTGCTTTTTTTTAGCCTGATCCTGAAAATAAATCCTGCTGATATAGTAAGTTTTGTATTTACGCTGTTTTACCTGCTGGGGGCGCTGGAAACAATTATGGTACTTCTGCCGGGTATTGCCCGTGCGGGCGTTGCGGCCAGGCATCTTACTGCGCTCAAACACGATCTGGAAAATGTGGAACAACGTGCACCTGATAATTTAGGCATCTTCAGCAAAGAGGAGTTCAACACGATTGAAATCAGGAACCTTGAGTTTCGTTACGGCGGCCATAACCGGTTTTTTGCGCTTGGACCTATTAACCTGGAAGTATGCAAGGGGGATATCATTTTTATTTACGGCAGTAACGGCAGTGGGAAATCTACACTTATCAACGCGCTGCTGGGGTTATATCCGCATTCTGCTGGAGAAGTATTGTTGAACAGAACAATCGTGGAAGCGTCCTGCCACGCATCTTACCGGGGATTATTCTGTGTTGTATTCAGCGACTTTTATTTATTCAGTGAACTGTATGGTATTAATAATTTTAATCTGGAGAGATGGGCATATTATCTGAAATTATTTGAATTAGAGGGGAAAGTAACGCTGACAGGCAGAAAGTTGTCTACTACAGACCTTTCCACCGGACAGCGGAAACGGCTGGCACTCATTGTTGCATTAATGGAGGAGAAGCCAATTCTTGTGATGGATGAGTGGGCGGCAGACCAGGATCCTTATTTTAGAAAGAAATTTTATATCGAAATTATTCCCATCCTGAAGAAAGAAGGTTACACCGTTATTGCCATTACACACGATGATAAATATTACGACTGTGCCGATAAATTATTCAGGATGGATTATGGAAAGTTATGGCCGGAAACGGTAACGGAACATTCTCTGGGCCGATGATTTTTGGAGTACGGGTCTTTTTATTATTTCCATACGCTGTTAAAAAATTTCTTAATGAATAATCGCATAGCAATTATAACCGGCGCGAGTTCAGGCGTTGGCAAAGCTACTGCCCTGGAGCTGAGTCGTAAAGGCGTGAAGGTGGTACTCAATGCCAGAAATACAGATAAACTGGAGGCGCTCTGCAAGGAGATTAATGAGTTTGCCGCGGGGAGCGCCATATGGGTTTCCGGTGATGTATCAGACAAGTGGGTGATGGATCAGTGCTGCGAGAAATGTCTTTACACATGGAATGTTTTACCCGATATTTTTATAGCCAGTGCGGGCCGGGGACTTCCAGGAACGGTGATGAACTCGGATGAAAACGAGTGGAATGATATTATAAATACCAATTTTAATGGACTGATGCGTCAGTTGAAATGTGCCGGTGAGATTATGACCGCACATATCGCCGCCGAACGAAATCCGATCACGCATCCATTGGATATTATTGTGTTAGGATCGAACATAGGAAGAAATGTTTCCCCTTTCAACTCAGTATATGGCGCCACAAAATTCGCGGCCAGAGGGCTTACCACCGCTTTGCAGCGGGAGCTTGGGCCAAAGGGTATCCGTGTAACACTGATTGAACCTGGTATGATTGCCACTTCCTTCCAGGAAACTGCTGGTTATGATCCGGAATGGTTCGGGCGATATGCCAGTGAGATCGGACCTGTTTTGCAGGCTGCTGATATTGCAGGCATTATCAGCTTTCTGGTGGGCTTACCGGGCAATGTAAACCTGGATATTATTTCTATCAGGCCTACCCGTCAGGCTTATCCATAAGTGCGTGGCCTGCAGTGGATCTTTTGTAATAAGTTTTCAGATTGTAATTAGTTAGGTCACTTATTCCGTCTCCAAATGTACATTCCTCATATAAATTTAACGTCACTCTTTCTAAGCATCTGCAGGGAATTTCCTGACAGAGTGGCCATAAAAGACTCCGGGTGTTCACTCACCTACAGGCAAACGTTGCAATTTGCCCAACAGCTTGCGGCATCACTGAAGGAGCAGCAGGTGGCTGTGGGAAACAGGGTGGTGTGTATTGGCAGAAAGGATGTGGAAACCATTGTCAGCTTTTGGGGGATATTACTCGGTGGGTGCATCCCTGTTATGCTCGATGAAGAGGATGGTGAACACGTTAACATCGCCAAGATAAAGGAAGTAGAGGCAGGCGCCCTGGTACTCGATAAAACCAGACAACCAGCTGTTACCGCGGCGCACGATATACCTTTGCTGGAGCTTTCCCAGCTTTGCGCTGCCAGGTTATCCGCTGCGGTGTATGATACTCCCGATGTCTCTGGTTTTCCGGACCTCTGCTACATCCTGCTTACCAGTGGTACCACTGGTAAACCTAAAGCCGTGCAGATATTACATAGCAGTGTACTGCATTATGCATATGCCATTTATCAGCGGATTGGTAGTCCTGACCATGTAGTGGCGGCGCATGTATCTACTATGGCGGCAGACTTAGGGCTTACTAACCTGCTGATAGCGTTGGTAGCTGGCGGCACCTTGCGCGTGATCAATAAAACAGAAGCAACGGATCCTGCATGCTTCAATCGTATAATGGAAGAGGAGAAGGTATCCCTGCTGAAGATTACGCCTTCCCATTTGATTTCTCTTATCGGCAATAATATTGCACCCTATACAACGCCGCTTGATTGCATTATCCTGGGAGGTGAAAAGCTGGGCTGGGATGTGGTAGACGCCATTGTTTCCGCAAAATTATGTACAAAGCTTTTCAATCACTACGGGCCAACAGAAGCTACGGTTGGTGCATTGGCTTTTCACATCGATCACGACAGCGCAATTACTGCTAAAACCGGCTCTGTGCCAATGGGTACACCTCTCGGAGAGGGGATCTGCTTTCTGGAAAACAAAGAGGGCGACACCGGAGAACTCTATATCGGAGGGCCGGGTATTAGTGTCGGATATCTGCATAATGAGGCAGAAAATGAACGGAAATTCCTTGTCAGGGAATTTGCCGGCCGGAAAGTGCGGTGCTACAGAACGGGCGATGTTTGCAGGCAACTGAGTGACGGCAATTATGAATTTCTTTACAGAACAGATCGTCAGGTAAAGGTAATGGGGCATCGGATAGAATTGGGCGAGATAGAGCTGGCCATTTATGCCCGGCCTGAAGTAGCCGCCGTTGCCGCAGATACTTCTATGCATTTAGGTCATCCGGTAATAGAAGTATACATCAAGCTCAGAAAAGACGCGACCCTTGATACAGAAGAGTTAAGAATATGGCTTCAGGAACGCCTTCCGAAATACAAAGTACCCACTGTTTTTAACTTTTATACTGTCACTCCCTACAACGCCAATGGAAAGCTGGACCTGCCTGCGTTGAAAGCATCGTTCCGAAAGGATGCGAAAGCCAGGGAATCTGGTGGGACGAAATTACATGAAATTTCCTGGCGGGGGCTCGTTAGTAAAACATGGATGAAAGTGCTGGGAAGTACGATGGTATCGCCGGCTGATAACTTTTTTAAAACGGGAGGGGACTCGCTCCGGGCTATACAATTTATTGGAAGGCTGCAACGCTTTGGATATAAGGTGAGTATATCTGACATCAATAATTTTCCGGAGTTTGGAAAATTCCTGGATCTGGCACCGGAAAAAGAGCGTAACTACAAGGTGTCATCGCAGCCGGTGAAAAAGGTGCAGCAATGGACCATTTCGCAACATCGGCTCCTTGAGCAGAAAGGCTTTGATATCGCCAACTACTGTCAAAGTATACTATTGCAGGCGACGGAAAAAATCAGCATTCGTGAATTGGCTCTGGCACTCAAATGTTTGTTGGAAGGGCATCCGCAACTCGGTATGTATTTCCAGGAGATAAGAGGACATTTCAGTATGGAGAAAAAGTCAACCACCGGTATACATTTGCAAACGACAGTGCTGGACAGTGAAAAACCTGTAGTAGTACAAATCCAGGAGGTGGCGGCGCATCTTTTAAAAGAGATATCTGCAGACCGGTTGTTGTTCTCCGTTCATCTATTTATCGATAATAAGGGTAACGATTATATTTATTTTCTTGGGCATCATCTGATCATTGATGTAGTATCGTGGCATATCATTATTGGTGAATTATTTGACTATTACGAGCATTTTTTATCTGGTAATCATCCCACCATAGTGCCGGAGGATTCACTCGGCAGATTTTTTAACGAGATAGAAGCAGGGGCGGAGGAAAGTAAAGCGTTATTGAATGGCAGCGTGCCCCAACGTATACACAGACTACCCGAGCAGGTGCCGGAAACCGACGGACAGCATGCCCTGGAAGTGTTATGTATCACCATTCCCGAAGAAATATCTGCCGCCCTCAGATTTGTGGACTTGCAGGGGACGCCATCTTTGCTAAGTGGTTTGCTGATGTATTCTTTTTCCAGCGCGTTGCTGGATGAATATTCCCTGCCGGCACTTACGGTAGATACAGAGTATCACGGAAGGCCCAGGTATAATCATCTTCCTGACCTTAGCAGGTCTGTTGCCTGGTGGGCTACTACCTGGCCGGTACATCTGGAAGCAGCAAAACTATCCGTCGGATATTGTTCACGCCTGATTCATGAGAAAGCAGCTGCAGCCAATAATATTAACCTGCTGCCACCGCTTATAAATAGAAAGAACAGGGAACGACCACCTGATGTTAAATTTAACTACCTGGGATATTTTCCGGAAACATTTGGAAACGGAAAAATTACGCTGGTTCCCGCATGCTTCAATCCCGGATCGCCACGAAGCATGAGTGCCCAGCAGGAGTATAAGATATCATTTACTACACGGTTTATTGGTAACCGGATGGTGGCAGACATGCAGTATGATCTTCAGTGGTGTTCCGGAGCGAAAGCAAGCGCTGTTGCTGGACGTTTCTTTGAGATATTAAAAAATGCACTGCGGGAAAGAAATTGCTCATTTGATGAAACGGTCCTGCCTTTTATGAAAAGCAATATGCCCTCTGTAGGTCAACCGTTATACCAGTTACATTCCGCAATAGCTGCAGCAAAGCCAGCGAATATCTTTCTTACCGGCGCTACTGGATTTCTGGGCATTCATCTGCTGCATCAGCTAATAACACAGGGAGCCAGGATAATCAATTGCCTGGTCAGGAGCGGGGGACGGGATGCAGCAGCTAAGAGATTGAAACATTGTTACGAGCATTACTTTCAAAATGTGCCCGTTAACTGGGATAAGGTAGTGCGCGTTATAAACGGGGATCTGTCTGAAAGCCACTTTGGCTTGTGTGCTGAAGATTATCAGCTGTTGGCGGATGAAACAGATGTTATATTACATACCGGTGCAGATGTAAACCTCCTGCGTGATTATGCATTGCTGGCCCAAACCAATATCACAGGTACCCGCAATGTAATTGAATTAGCCACTGCCGGTAAAGGGATGAAAATACATTTCGTTTCTACATTGGCAGTAAGTGGTATGCCTGGCGATAGCATAAAAAGGAAGTTTAGCGAGGATGATTTCGATTACGGGCAGATTTTTATCTCCAACTACGAAAAAACCAAGTTTGAGGCAGAGCAACTTATCCGGGAGTTTATCAATACAGGAGGGCAGGGTCGGATATATAGGGTGAGTCATATTGCGGCAGACTCTGCAACAGGTAAATTCCAGAAGAACGTTGGAGATAACCGTATTTTCCAGGTGTTAAAAGGGATGCTTTTGCTGCGACATATTCCGGATACCTATCAGGAGCAGCTGTCTTTTTCCTACGTAGATATTGTTGCACAGGGAATTGCCGCATTTTGTCTTGAGAAGATCCATGCGGATATACGTTGTGTACACATGGAGAATCCTCAATGCCTGCCATTTACAGCGGTTGTACAATTGCTTCGGCAGATGGGTTATGTCATCGACGTAGTTGATACGTCTGCTTTCAAGGAGAAAATAAACAATTATGAAGGCCCCGCCGGCTCGAAAAGAGATATTGATCTTATGGATACCTGGATTCAGCGATATCTTCAAACGCCGCGACAGATCATCTACAATAATAACAGGTCTGTTGATATGTTGGCCACATTCGGTATTTATTTCCCGAAGGCTGATCTGCAATGGTTTTCCCGTATGATCCAGAAAGGTATTAGTGCCGGATACTTTGAGCCGCCCGCAGGCTATCGTAATGTTGCCAGTTGGTCAGATGTTACTGATGCAATGGGAGAAGTACAGCATCGGTCCTGATCATCATTTTTCACTATAAAATGCCAAGTATGAAAACAAAGGAGGAAATATTGGAAAGAATCATCCATATTCAGCATGATGCAGTACTGATTGAAGAAAAACTGAATGAAGAGATGCTGAAGCGGCATCCGGACAGGGATTACACGCTGCTGAAATTTCTGCATAAGGAGAAATGTAATTGGGCAAGTGCTGTCCGTGAGTTGGAATGGATGATTACTGACTGAAGATATTCTGGTTACTCATTTCTATTTATTAATGTTCAATATGAAGAGAAAAATAATCCGCGTAATCTCCTGGGGAGGTTTAGGAGATGTGTTGTTAACTACACCTTCCTTTGAAGCCCTGAAAAAAAAGGACCCGACCTGCAAGGTTATTATTTATTGCACCTCAAAATCACATATGGAGGTTTACAAAAACAACCCCTATATTGATGATGTCAGATCAAATGCTTTCAGATCTAATATGCTGGCTTATTTTCTGTCTTATTTCAAGCTGGCGCGTTTTCTGATTCCGAACTATGGCCAAATGCTTCCAAGCCTGTTTTTTAAAAAACATGCAACGGAAATTATAGCCGAAGAGATCTTCAACGTAAAGCTGGAAAGGAATAAAGTACAGATATACCTGACAGGCGCGGAAGAGGAATGGGCCAAACAAAAGCTGTCGGCCTACAGGACCCCGGTGGCCATTCACGTTACGTCTATCACCTCCACGAATCAGATGTGGCCATTGGAATACTGGGAAGAGTTGGTGGCTTCCTCTCCGGAGTATACCTTCTTACAGTTGGGACTTCCATCGGAGCAGTCTATTAAAGGCGCCGTGGATCTGAGAGGGGATACTACTTTCCGTCAGGCATTGGGAATTTTGAAATATTCTGCAAGTTTTATTGGAGTGGTTTCTTCTTTTTTACATGCCAGCAGTGCATTTGATACGCCGGGTATTGGTCTGTACGGATCCTCTACCCCCGTTGTATGGGGATATGACAATAATATAAATTTATTTAAAAAATTACATTGTGCTCCCTGTATTGATTATATTTGGAAAAGCCCTTGTCCATATTCAAGTCGCTGTATGACGGGTATTACTGTAGCAGAAGTGAAAGCAGCGCTGGACAAACAAATAAGGAACAGGCAACAAACCCGGAACCCCTTGGAGTCATTACTGCAGGTATCCGAACCATGATTCAATCGGGCTGATTCGTTTAACATCTTATTTAACCATTATTTATGCTCAGGAACTATTTGAAATTTGCTATCCGAAATCTGTCCAGAAACAAAACATTCAGCTTTATCAACATTATAGGCTTGTCTGCAGGTACATTGTGTTGTTTGTATATTATTCTTTATGTGCAGAACCTATTTAGCTATGATAATTACCATAAACACGCGCAGGAAATATATCGCATTACCACCACACTGGGCCCAACGGGGGATCAGGTAAAGCTTGCCACTACTTCGCCTCCCGTGGCGCCGGTAATGAAGATGGAGTTCGGGGAGGTGCAGCAGTACACCCGTGTTGTAGGTACCAGGGATATCAAAGAGAGCCTGCTTACCTATCATGAGAACGCCTACTATGCTAAAGATATGGTGTATGTGGATTCTACTTTTTTCGATGTTTTTGACTACCACTTTGTAAATGGTAATGCAATCAATGCTTTAGCAGAGCCCAATGTGGTGGTGCTCCTGAAGACAACAGCGGATAAGATCTTCCCGCACGAATCGCCGGTCGGTAAAATTATCCAAATCGAAAATGCTGAGGGAAGAAAGGATTATAAAGTTACCGCTGTTGTTGATGAAAGTCTCGGACTATCGCATATCCGTGCCAGTTTGTTTATTACAATGAACAGCGGCGGCATAGGCGGTGATGTAAAGACGGATGATGACTGGGGCGGTCATAACTTTGTACATTCCTATGTGAGGCTTTATCCCAACGCGAAGGTAACGTCATTGCAGAAAAAGATACCGGAATTCCTGAATAAATATGGGGGCGCCAGGCTTGAAAAACTGGGAATGAAAAAGCAATTGCATCTGCAGCCGCTGAGTGACATTCATACTACTACAGGTTATGAGAATGAAATGACGCAGCCAATCAGTAAAGCATTTTTATACCTGCTCTTGCTGGTGGCTATTCTCATTCAGTTTATCGCTTGTATTAACTTTATGAACCTGTCTACCGCTTTCGCTTCCAAACGGGCGAAGGAAGTAGGGGTAAGAAAAGTTATGGGGGCCGTGAAATATGATTTTGTCCGGCAGTTTCTCAGCGAATCAATGATAATGGTGTTTATCAGCATTGTGCTGGCACTCCTGTTGTTGGTGCCCGCCATGCCTTACCTGAACCAGTTAACAGGTACGGACATCAGGTGGACTGTTTTTTTTGACTACCGCATCTGGCTGATATTGCTGACGATTTTAATTTTCACTGGTGTCCTGGCAGGAAGTTATCCCGCATTTTATTTGTCTGCATTCCAGGCTATAAAAGTCATCCGGGGAGACTTTACCAACCGTATGTCGGCGGCGGGCCTGCGGCATCTGCTGATAGTGTTTCAGTTTTCTATGTCCATCATGCTGATGATAGGCATTGTTGTTATTTACTGCCAGCTGAACTATATCAAGAATAAAGATTTGGGCTATGAAAAGAAACAGAAACTGATCCTCACCTTTCATACAAACAATACCAAAAGTCACATGCGTGCTATCATGTCCGAGCTGCAGCAACAGACGGAGGTACTGGCCGTAAGCAGCACCAATAGTTATCCGAGCCAGGCAGTGACCAATGACTGGCCTTTCTTTCCAAGGGGCGGAAGTTCCACCACCGCAAAAGATGCGCAATTCATTCTTACGGATGAGAATTATCTTAAAACTACCGGAATAAAACTGCTAACAGGAAGGGATTTCCGGAGAACCGATTCGGCAACTGTTCTCATAAACGAGACGATGGCCCAGAAAATGGGCTGGAATACCAATACTGCGGTAGGTCAAAGAATCTACTCACAACAAGACGATTCGATTCCATTGGAATTTGAAGTAGTTGGCGTGATGAAGGATTTTAACTATAACTCTCTTCATGGGGATATCTATCCATTTTTGCTGATGTATGATCCGGAAAACGGCGATATTTCCAATTTGCTCGTTAGCCTGAAGAGCGATAATTACAAAAATACACTCGGTAAAGCAGAACAGATATGGAGAAAGAATCTTCCTGATACCCCTTTTGAATACTCTTTCCTGGATAGTGAAGTGGAAAAGCAATATGAAGGAGAACTTACACTTTCGCGTATTATCAGATCTTTCGCTATTATGGCCATTATAATTTCATCGCTCGGACTATTTGGCTTATCCGCTTTTAGTGCCGAACAAAGGAGGAAGGAGATTGGCATCAGGAAAATACTTGGCGCCAGTATCTTAAACGTAGTGATGCTATTGTCAAAAGACTTTGTGAGACTGGTGTTGGTTGCTTTTGTTTTTGCGATCCCCATTGCCTGGTGGACAATGAGCAAGTGGCTAAATGATTTCGCCTACCGGATCAGTATTAGCTGGTGGATGTTTATCATTGCCGGCGCCATGGCCCTGTTTATTGCTTTATTCACTGTCAGTTTCCAGTCTATGAAAGCAGCCCGTACAAAACCGCTTGACAACTTGAAAAATAAATGAGATCCTCATCTTTTTATCACTCATTGAAATAAAACAATGGAAGATATTATTTTTGACAATATGCCGACTCCACAGAGCCCGGCAACAGGGACCGTCATTCCTGAAATAAAGAAATCGCTGCTGAATGGTGGTGATCAGCTAATGCCTCTGGTAATTACGTCGTTGTCAGCTAACGGAAATCTGAGCAGTTGGATGAAAGCCAACAAAGCATCTTTCGAGGCTGATCTGATACATCATGGAGGCGTATTGTTCAGAGGGTTCCATATCAGTGGGCCTGCGGATTTTAAAGAATTTATGAATTGCTTTAATACAGACCCGCTCCCTTATTTGTTCAGATCCTCTCCCCGAAAGGAGCTCTCCTCGTCCACGAAGAATATTTATCTGTCTACCACATATCCACAGGAGAGATCCATCAATATGCACAATGAATCGTCGTATAGCCGTGTATGGGGCAAGAAGATTGTTTTCTGTTGCCTTAAGGTAGCGGAGCGTGGAGGCGAAACACCATTGGCAGATTCTCGCCTTGTATTGAAAAGCATACACCCGGATGTGGTGGCGAAATTCCGGCAAACCGGCGTTAAGTATCGTCGGAATTTGCTCGAAGGAATGGGAATGGCATGGCAGGAGGTTTTTCAAACAAATGATAAAGAGGTGGCACTGAATATTTGCAGGAGGAATGATATCACCTGCACCTTCAAAGACCAAAATGATGCAGTAATAGAATGGGTAAAACCTGCTGTTTACCGTCATCCTGTTTCCGGAGAAGAAATGTGGTTTAACCATGTATTCTTCTTCAACAAGTATTCCCGTTATGAGGAGCTGGGGCTTGGTGTTGATGATTTCCTGCCGGACGATTACCTCAGCTCCGATACTTTTTTTGGAGATGGATCAATCATTAGTTACAGTCAGTACTGTAACATCCGGGATGCGTATGAAAAAAATAAAGTAGTATTTCCCTACCAACAGGGCGACGTCATTTTCCTGGACAATATGCTTACTTCACATGGTCGCAATCCATATGTGGGCGAAAGAGTAATCGCCACAGCTATCATTGAGGCCATTTATGATGAAGGATACTCCGCGGCTTCGTTCAATGTGTAATACAAAATTATTTTTAACAGGCATATTCTAAGTAAATGCTCCAAATTAATAACAAATTTATGAAGAAGCCATTGATTTCTATTGTCACCGTGGTGTATAATAATGAAAAGGGAATTGCAAAAACAATCGACAGTGTGATTAGTCAAACCTATCCGGCTATAGAGTATATAATTATTGACGGAGGTTCAACAGACGGAACAGTTGATATCATTAACGGATATAAGTCCGGGATAACAAAATTTATTTCAGAAAAGGATTCGGGTATTTATGATGCTATGAATAAAGGGATCAGGAATGCTAATGGAGAAATTATTGGCCTGATAAATAGTGGTGATCATCTTGAGCCCGGATGTTTAGATGCTGTTGCAAAGGCATACCTGGAAAATCCAACGTATGACGTATTTCATGGTTTAATGAGGGTTTATTCAAGTTCAGAAAAATTCATTTGCATCATAGGTAACGATAGTTCAACATTGTCAGGAGGAATGATAGAACACGCGGCTTGCTTTGTGAAAAAAACTTCCTATGAAAAGTATGGTGATTTTAACCTTAAGTATAAAATTTCGTCAGATTATGAATTTATGCTCAGGTTAAGGAAACAAGGTGCCGGCTTTTACTTTATTGAAGCCGTTCTGGCAAATTTTTATCTGGGAGGGATATCATCCAGGCCCTTGGGAACTTACGAAAGCTTAGAAATTCGTCATAACTATGGTTTAATTTCCACTACGGTGAAAAATGTCAATCGATTTTTTCTAAAACTAAAAATGATGCGTAGTAATTAGATAAATTGTCGGATAAGATTTGTGAATATGCTCCATTACGAAGATAAATATTAAATTGTGCTAACCCTCACAGATCCCAAATGCTGCACCGCGTTGCGTTTGACCAATGTTAGGTGATGTCAGGATAAATGAAGTTGAAACAATTTCTGAAAGCCAATCTACACAAACATTACAGCCATTTAGTTATATCCGGTTCAATCGTGACCTGTACGCGTTGGGGCTGAATTTTGTGAATACCCCGGGTTGGATGGAGTTAACCATATTCAGCACCTTTGTGCCATGATGCTTTCTTTTCACAGCAAGGCCTATGTTTTAGGATGATTCAATTGACGCGTTATATGAAATATAGGTATTTTGATGATGTTATTTCCGGACCAGTTTAGCTACTTCATTTTTGTATGAACTGTTGATCGTTCAGCCTCCGTGTTCCAGTGGAAGCTTGCCCTGAATGCCAAAGGCGACAAGTTAGTCCTTGACTTGAACAGCCGGCTGAATGATTGCGGGTGTTCAAACCCCAATCCATAGGCAATTTCACTCACCGACTGGTTCGTGGTGGATAGTTGCGCCTTTGCGTTTTCAATGAGCCTGTCCAGGAGGTAGTGTTGTGTGCTTTTCCCGGTCAGCGCTTTCAGTAAGTTGCTGAGGTATCCTGCAGAAACATTCAATGAAGAGGCCACATATTTAACGGTGGGTATTCCTTCTGTGGATAGCCGGTCGCTGTTGAAATATTCATTCAGTAAGGATTCTAAGCGGTCGAGGATCGTATGGCTGTATTTTTTTCGGGTAATGAACTGCCGCTGGTAAAATCGCTCCGCATACGTCAAAAGCAATTCCAGTTGCGCAATGATCACGGGGTCGCTGAATTTGTCGATGTTATTCCGGTACTCCTGCGCCATGCTTTCTATGGTGGCAAGGATGGACTTTTCTTCTTTATCCGATAGGAACAGTGCCTCATTCACAGCATAGTTAAAAAAGTCGTATTGCCTGATTTTCTTTGCCAACGTAGTTTTCCATAGGAAATCGGGATGGATGAGCAATACCCAGCCTGAGCGGTTGGTGTTTTCCGCTTCTTCAACACTCACTTCAAATACCTGACCTGGCGCCATAAAAAAAAGTACGCCTTCCTCGAAGTCTCCCGACTGCTGCCCGTATTTCATGTTGCCTTTAAAATCCCTGTCGATGAGGATAGCATAAAAGTCGAACATGAAACCCATACTGGTCTTGCAGGGTAGCTGTATAGACCCGTAGTCCACAATGCTGATCAGCGGATGTTCCGGCTTGGGAAGGCCCATTACCTTATGGTATTCACTGATCGTTTTTATCCGGTGTATCACCCTGTTTTCCATATCCTAAGTTACTGATAAATGGTTTAAGATTGCCGCAGGCATATACCCGTCCTTTTCCCCGGGAGCTATTACCGTACGATCTCTTCCAGCTTTTTTACCAGGTTTTCCGGTTGCTCACGCATGGAGTAGTGTCCGCCCTCCAGTGTATAGATTTTCCATTTTCTTGCCCTGGCTTTCAATATTCCCATTTTATCGTGTGCCGGACTTCCCTTACCGTCTTTCGTCATCTGGAGAAAGGCGGTTGGAATCTTTTTAACCATGGGGTTGCTGATCTGCAGCGGTTCAGTAAAGGTATTCAATGGCTGTGGCACATCCATCGGCGGAGTAAGCTTTGCGGGACCGAAAGGATAAAGCACCATGTTATCTTTGATATTGCCCTTTGTCATTGGCTCCCAGAGGTCGCCACACACGTCTTTTGCACTTTCGCCGTTGTCAGGTACCATCGCATCCAGGTAAATCAGCTGTTGGATGCGCTCAGGCGCCTGTTCCGCCACGCCTGAAATGACCATGCCGCCATAGCTATGACCTACCAGGATGACATTGTGCAGGTTCTCGAACCTGATCACATTCAGTATATCATTGATGTAGGTGGTCAGGTTGATATCCGGGTTGGAGAGATGCACCTTTTCTCCAAGGCCTGTAAGTGTCGGGCGGTAAACGATGTCGCCATGTGCGCTTAGAATGGAATCCACTTTTGCGTAGTCCCACCCGCCGTCCCATGCACCGGGAACGAAGAGAAAAGTACGGGGATGGTGTGGCTGTCCGTACGCGAAGGAAGAGAGGATCATGCTTAAAATAAAGATTAATTTTTTCATACAATGTTTGATTGAAATCTCTTGTTTGAGATGACAAAATTCCGGAATAGGCGGATGCCAGACCTAACCGGATCTGCTTTAGTTGTAACAAAATATGAGATTGGAGCGTATTACCCGGCAGCAGATGGCTCATATTTCATCCGCAAGGGAAGCGCTCCAAGTATGATGGATACAAATATCGTTATGATGGAGCCCTCCAGTTCAGGTTTCACCGTCATTAAAAAAATAACCCCCAGGAAAATTGCTGTTCGCATTTTGATAGAAAACCACAGTGAATTATCGTTTATAAGTTTTTCTAACTCCTGCGAATGCGCATTATTCTCTTTCATTATTTTCCTGATTTTTTTCATTTTTCTCCCTGTTATGATGCCGCCAATCAAGCCTATGAGTATCAACCCCAAAAAACCAAATATAGCCCACCTGGCATCACCCCAAACGGAGACCATCATATATATTATATACCAGGAATCAGGATCAGGAGCGCTCCTATATCGCCCATGATACCCACCTTGGAATAATAGAAAAGCGATTCCTTAATGCGGTCCATACTAGCTGTTTTCCTGAAATGGATGATGCAAAGCCACTCAATAGCAATGGCGGCACATACCATTAAAGCTCCTGTAATGTGTAAGAATAGCGCAATTTTATATAGCATGATATCTTGTGTTTTTAGTGTTGTTTTACGTTGGCTGATGAAGTGTCTTTTACTTTTTCAAGTAGCCGGTGCAGATTGGTGACCACCCAGCGTTCTGCCAATTTATTGTTTTCCAGGCGGTAGATCGCAATACCCTCGAGCGTGATAAACCTGCCTGTGGGAACGATGTCAAGGAAGTGGCCTTTATGGGTCCCCAATAGCCTCCATCGCACTACTACCCGGTTCCCTTCTGCAATCAGGTCGTCCACTTCATAGCGGGCGTCCGGTAATACGGAGCGTATAACGGTTGAATAATAAGTCCGGAATGCTTCCGGACCTGATGGGCTGCCTTCCGGCCAGTCGTGAGATATAAAATGAGGTGCAATAAATTCCTCTACCAGTGACATATTCCAGTTCACCAGTACTTCCTTGTACAGTCGTTGAACGATTGCCTTGTTAATGGCTGTTATTGTGTCGGTCATCTTTGTGCTGTTTAGAAGCAAAGTTGGGACGACGCCGACAAGATAAATTGTATAATCCTGCTATTTTTTGATGGCAAAAGATGGATAGATGCCAAACATTTTCTGAAATGTTTTAATAAAATGAGAAGAGTCCGCAAAACCGGAAGAGTAGGCGCACTTGGTGAGGGAGGCGCCTTCCAGTGCATGTTTTATAGCCATTTCAATCTTTTTCCATAAGATATACTGATTAATAGAGGTGCCTACTTCCTTCTTAAATAAATGTGATAACCTGCTTTCTGATAAAAAAGCAACTTCAGCAAGCCTGGCAATATTTATCCGGTCGGTTGCATAATTCGCTTTTATCCAGTCCAGGATTCGTTGTATCCGGCTGTCCATGTCATTTAAAGCCAGGTTTTTATTTTCAAAAGCGAGTATATGATTTTCCCTGAAAAATTCAATTTCAACGGGGTCAATTAGAATGTCTTCGTTCTGGCTAAGATAGGATTTCAGGATATTCTTCCCGGTATAAGACACGGGGTTTATAAAATACAGCTGGCATTCACTGTTCAGGCAACTGAAAGTATGCGGCACATTTGAATTAATAATGGCAGATTGAATATTAGCATATTTGTGGGTATCGGTTTCAATAGTTAACTGCCCTGATAAGCTGAAAGCTACTTCAATAGGGAAATGGGCATGACGCTTTAATTGGTAATCCTTTTGTGAAAAACCCGCCACTCCGCTATTTAAATCCATATAGTTTATATGCATATTTCCGCTGTAAATACCCCGGTAAGATATGATTATTTGTTAATTTTTTCTCCATACAACCTTCGCCACCGCAGCGCCTCCGCTTGTAGGTGTAGTCACGGTATATGTAAGAATACTATCTTTCAATGAATAAGTACGTACTTGCGTAATTCCCTCCCAATTTGGATAAAAAGCATGTTGGATAGTGAATACAATTACCTGTTTGTTTTCATCAATAGTATAGGTTCCGAAATGAGAGTTATTTCCCCGTACTAACGCCGCATTTTCTTCTGTGGTAGCTTTATCTTTATCATTGGCTAAAACTTTACTCCGGTTAGCTTTTAATATCTGGATGGCGTACTTTCCTTCTTTTGTAAAAACGAGCATCCCAACGGGATGTTCGCCATAAGGAGCAATTTTACTGCCATCAGCATTTATATTTTCAACGGAGATAAGTGACCAGGTACCCCAAAATTGGTGCTGGTCTGATAGTCCTTTATTATCTTGTCCCTGTACAAAAGAGACAGACATCGTAAAAACGAGATATAGAATAGTCTTCATTTTAATTACTGTTTATAATAACCTACTCTTATAATTTCCCCATTTATTGCTGTTTCAAGACATCTTACATAAGCCGCTATTAATTCATCCCCGCCAGTATCTGAAACTTTAGACGGGCTGATAACATTCAGTCTGAGTCCCCTGGGCATTTCCTGCGCCGCAGCCATTACAAAGCTGTTGATCGCTCCATTTACAAATGCCTTCCCCGACGAACCTTTAGCGGGAAATTCACCCATTTTTCCGGATATAAGCATGATCGAACCATTATCCTTCAGATACTTCATGCCGGAAAGCACCAGGTTAATCTGCGGCCATAACTTCTGCTCAATACCAACCATGAACTGCGCTTTATTCATCTCCGGCAAGGGACCTGTAACGCTATCGCCGGCAGTACAAATGATCGCATCGATATCTGATACTTGCTTAAATAGATTTTCCACGGCAGTTGGGGAAGAGATATCAGCCATAATATCCCCGGTGTTTCTTCCCACGGTGATGACTTCATGCGCTTTCAGCGCCGCAGTAACCTTCATACCAATAGTGCCGCCCGCACCAATTATTAGAATTTTCATCTTATTAGAATTTATATTAGCAAATGTATACAAGGGGATTATCATTCTGGTTGTACATTATTACGCTAATTTTGTACTTTTACAACATGCCGGGAGGAACCTTACATCAACAATATGAAATCGAATGGAAGGAGTTACAGCGCTTCGAAAAACCTTTAAAGCGCAATAATTTCTTTGAACTCATCTATATTATGGAAGGTACCGGCGTACAGTTTGTCAATAACCATCAGTTTAATTACCGCAAAGGAAATTTATTTTTATTAACCCCAAAGGATACTTACTCTTTTGATATTGACCAAAAGACCAGTTTCTTTTTTCTAAGATTTAATGAATCATATATCAGGGAAAAATCAGACAGGGATCAGGATACGGTGACGCATGTAACATACATTTTACAAAATGCCAGTCACAGACCCGGGTGTATCTTAAAAAATAAAACGGATAAACCTTTTATTTTTTCACTGGTAAATACGATCCTTGATGAACACACCAGGCAACAGATCTACTATACCCGTATTTCAGAACAGGTTATCAGTACCATCATAACGGTTGTAGCAAGAAATATTGCGTTAAAATTGCCCAAGAATATAAAGGAGGATACAGGTGAGCCAATTTTGGAAATATTGAATTATATACAAGTAAACATTTTTGAACCGGAGAAACTCAGAACGGAGAATTTAAGCCGTCATTTTAATATTTCAACAAATTACCTTGGCAGGTATTTCAAAAAACAAACCGGTGAAACACTTCAGAGCTATATTACTCATTACAAAATCAGGTTAGTGGAAACCAGGCTATTACATAGTGATATGCGCATGAGTGAAATTGCCTATGAGCTTAGCTTTACAGACGAAAGTCATTTAAACCGTATTTTTAAAAGGTATAAAGGAGTAAGTCCTACAGCGTTTAAGAAAACAGGAAAGAAAGTATAATAATAGCCATGAAAAGAATCGGGATCATTATCGCCTTTTTTGGAGTATACCTTAACTGTTCAGCTCAGGTGTTGAATGACAATCCCTTAAAAACCCAACTGGATTCTACGGTGGATCGTTCGGCAAAATTATATTTAAGTAAAGCGGGGAGGGTGGGTATATCCATCGGGGGAACCGGTGCGCGTGGGATACTTGCTGAGTCATACCGCGATGTTTCCAAATAGTTTTACGGATGGTGACATATCGGTTCCAATGACGGAAGCTTATTTCCTGGATCACCTGCAGCAAATCAAACTGGATAGTTTGAAGACGTTAAAATATGCATATTCCAACGTAGGTTACCAGTTATTGGGCTATGCACTGGAACATATTTACCAGGCTGACTTTGAAACGTTGATCAACCGCTACATAACTGGGCCCCTACGCATGACAAATACATTTGTGAATCGTGCTGCTGCAAAACTTGACGGTTATACTGCCAGTGGTGAAAAAGCACAGCCGGTACAGGTCTCTTTTCCAGGCGCAGGAGGGCTTCATTCCTGCATAGATGATATGTTGAAATATGCTGACTACCAACTCGCTGAAAAAGATGCTGCGGTAAAACTCACCCACCGGGTTGTTTATGGTAACGTGGAAGAAGACGCTGTCGGCTTCCAATGGGCAATTGGCAGAACAAGGAATTGGGACTATTATATCAGGATAGACGGAGGTACTAACGGATTCCGGAGCTTCTGTTCACTATATCCAAATGACCAGGCAGCCATTATCCTGCTTACTAACGAAAAAGACGACCAGGCAGGCGGTGACCTTTACCGGCTGACAACTGCGATACTAAAAACGTTGAAACAAAGTCACTTCTCCTCCAATTAGCATCATGGTGATTCTTTCTTATACAATTTGTCATCCAGCACTAACCGTGATCGCTTTTCTTGTTTTGGGAATCAGGATAAATATTTATTTTTACCGGTATGGGACAATTAAGAATAGGACTGGGCAGCTGTAGGCCCATTCCAAGCGCAAACACCGATCATTTTTCGCACGTACACGGTCGCTTACAGATCATAATCGATGAGAAGGTGGTACCCGCCCTGGGCTATTTTGGAGAAGGAGATGTATGCCTGAATGCCTGGCTCAATGTGTTGGGCACAGTCGTCCGCAACTTCGAATCAGGAAAAGATACCGAATACACCTATGATGAGGGGGAGCAGGGGCAACCCGCCTTTCGATTTGTGCTGGTTAAACCGAACGAGGTAGCCTTTTCCATTGTTGAATCGGCTATCTCAGGTGGAGGGGGCAGCGGCAGTAAAAAATGGCGCAACAAAACCTTTCCACTTTCTGATCTGAAGAAAGAATTCCAGAAAGTTGCTGAGCAGTTTTTGAAGGAAGTGGCTTCCAAAGCGCCGGCTCAATTGCCACATTGGAAGAAGATTATTGGGAATGTATAGTGCTTTGATAAAAAGATAGGCATGAATTTTTTATATTACCGAAATACACAATCCAGATATCAGAAGAAATAATTTGTAATGTAGTAATAACGGCTAAGCTTTATCTTCGTAATTATTCCCGATAATTATATTACCATTGAAAGAGGACCAGATAAAACACATTTTAGATAGCTATGTGATTCACAGGGAAATGCCTGTAAACAGGAAAAAACGAACCCTGGGCAACGGAAAATACCTTTTGGCTTTTGGTGAATGGTCTCATTCACATTATCATTGGTTCTGCAACGTAATCCCCCGCCTGTTTCCGATTAGGGAATTGGTAAAAGATTATATTTTATTGCTTCCTGATGTAGCATACATTAGAGATATTGGCCTGGCGAGTTTGGAGTTTTTCGACTTAAACCCGGCTGGAATTGAATTTATACAAGAGCGGGAGCTTGTCAAGGCAAAGCATCTGTCGATTGTCACCCATACCTGTTTAACCGGGTACACGAATGATAAGGTGATGCAGGAAATGCAGCGTTTTATTTTATCCAGGCTGAGCGTTCCAATTGCCAAAGACAAAATTTATGCTACCAGGGATAAGGCCAGGTATCGAAAGATGCTGAATGAAGAAGTAATTTTGGATGTTGTTAAAAGTAATGGTTATAGCATAATAAGGTTTGAAGATTTTGATTGGAAGCAACAGATTTTGATAGCGGCTTAGGCTAAATCCATGGTTTCATTGAAGGAACAAAGAAAGTAGCAATAGCATTAAGGTTCAATAACATGTTCATGTTATTAGGGACTTGTTTAGAGAATGATGCTGTATTGGATAATTATTGAATATGATTCTGTACATTTACGCCACATAATCTCATTCCCTATACTATGAACGACCAGGATAAAATGATCCGGCTGCACATTGCTGGTGCTGCTATCAGGCATACTCACCCCTTCGATGAACTGCCTGATCATAAAAATTCAAAGGAACTCTCTGCCAGCTTCCTCCAGGATTGGGTAACGCCATATTATCTCGAAATTAACTTGAAAAATGATCAAAGCTGGATCGTCGCCCTGGAGAAAATAAAAGGAAAGATCACCCGGGAGATAACCAAAGAACTGTTGGGCGACTTCAACTGGCGCACAAGACTGGTAGGGGCCTACTTTGCTGCCATTAAAGGTTATACGGAATTCATCGATATCATAGGTATTCATTTACTGAAAAGTGAAGTGTGCTGCGTAGGACATATCTACGCCCTTACCCTTACTTATCTTAATACGGAGAAAAGTATCGGATACCTGCATCAGTATCTTGATCATTACCTGACCACACCTTCCCTGTATTTTAATCAGCAGACGGTCATGGAAGCATTGCTGTACCTGGATCAGCAACAGCAAACCAATCACTTTGCCAAACACGTACCAGCCTGGGAAAAGTTAAGTTTAGAAAGGGCACGGATCAATAAAAAATCTGTTTCGGGTATTACCAGGATGCTGGAAATTGTAACAGATAAAAGCCTTGGCGAAGAAAAGGCGGAAACGGCAGCCCCAAAAGAAGCAATATTTAAAACAGATTTCTTCATGGGGCATATGGCCATCCTCGAGCGCTTAAAAGACTGAGTAAGAATTGAAAGCTTTTATTTATTCTTCTTGTCCCGTTCATATTCCAATTCTTCCCGGGATTTTCCAGTATGCCATTCCCTTTTGCGCAGACCATGGTCGTCTCTCAATTTATTCTCGGTAATATTATGCACGGTAGCTTCTTCCGGTATTCCTTCAATCGTATGCTTTTCGTCTTTATTGTGCCAATTGTCGCCAAGAGTTTGAGATTTAAGATCCTTGCCTGTGACCCGTGAATTTAAAATATGGATCAGTTCATGTCCATAAACAATAAATCCGGGAGCAGGAATAGGATGATGATCCTTATCTTCATTCACCATTTCACTATCTTTTATCCGTTCTCTTAGCTCAACATCTTTTCCGGCAGGATCTGCGTTAGCAACGGAAGAATTATATTTATCCTTTTCTACTTCACGGCTGCCAACCTGCTCCTCAAGTTCTCTTTTCCTGGACATAAGCTTAGTATATATTTCTGAATCAAAATAGGCATCTAAAGTCTCCTCTTTTTCAGCGCGCTCAACATTCTCTTTGTTTTGCTTTATTATCTCTTCCAATTCGGGTCCATATTGCTTTAGTTCCCTATTTATCTCATGCTTACGATATACCCTTTCCTGTTTTTCCTTCCTGGACAGATTAGGGGCTTTGTTTTGTTTTATTTCAAGCGTTTGTTTTGTTTCGAGCAACCTTTTTAGCAATTCAGCTCCATTGGGCTGAGAAAGAAGTTTGGCATGCATCGCCCTTAATTCCTTCTTAAATTCAGGTGTGGCATCCTTATTTGTTTTTATGATACCTGTTTCATTACGCAGGGCGTTCCAATTTTGCTGGACCGTTTTAGTTTGTTCAGGCGTAAATTTAGCATCTTTGGGCAGGGGGAGATCTAAATTCATACGATGAACATAATCGACAAGATTTAAATGCTCCTGTTGTAAGTGATCTAGTGCATCCAAAGCGCTGTTGTCAATATCCCCGTTATCAAATGCGTCCTGAACCCGCTTGTATAAGCCTTTCTGCTCGTTTTCAATGCGCTCCATTTCTTTATTGGCATAGGATTGCTGATAATACTTGTATGCGCCTCCAGCCAAAGCTCCCATCCCTACCAAACCCAGACCAACGGGGCCTGTTAAAGCCGAAACGCCTAAATAAGCACCTACTCCGGCAGCTCCGGCCCCTGCCAATGCCCCTATGCCAGCTCCTTTTGCCATTTCCTTGTTCCTGTTCGTAAATTGCACGACATTGCCGGCTGTTTTTGCCTGAGTAATAGCGTTGTTTTGATCTATTGAATGAGATAACGGTGCTTCATGTGCTAATTTACGCTGAAAGGGGTGGATGGATGGCCGCGAAATGCCAGATGAACTATGATGGTTTGCTGCTGCACGGGAAGGGGGTTGTGCAACATCAGTACGGTTATGATTATCAAACATTTGAGGGACCGGTTTTTATTGAGATACAATTTTGATTATCAAACCTAATATACGAAAAAGAATCATCATGCCTTTAGTCGGGAGCGCTTAATCTTTCCAATAAAATAATGAATTGCGAGCGCCAATATAGTCCAGTAGAGAGCAAATCCAATAACCAGGAATGGGGGTGGAGGATCCGGCAGATTCATAAGTGGAAGAATGGGACCCGCCAGAACAATTTTAACAGGATACAACATTGTGGATACTATGCTCTTCCAGCCAGTAAGTGATTCCGTGCTCATAAAAGACGCTCCGTTTTCAGGAATGAGCCGGACGACTGACCGAAAAATTACGTTGTATATAAAAAGAAAGGCAAATCCACCAATGAGGAAGAGGACAACAAATCTTTTTCTTGAAATTTTCATGATCCCGCCTTTTTTAAGTGAGAGAAATGCTTTGAATTACAAAGTAACTAAAAGTACTTTGTAATTCAAAGTGTTTTAACAAAAACTTTTATAATCCGGTACTGAGAGAATTTCGTATGCTAAGCACCTAACCAGCGGTAGGGAAAGCCGGCTACTATCTGCATATCCAGCGTGGTCAATCCTTTCTGGCGGGAGGTATTTACATGCTGGAAAATGATAGCCCGAAAACGCTCCGGAAAGAGATTTCCGGCAATGCACTGGAGTTTGAGAAAATTGAGGTGAAGAAAGTTGCCAGCATTACTTCGGCGGTTTGAGCAAAGAAGGAAAAATAAAACGTATTCCTTCGGGCTTTGAAAAAGATGATCCGGTGGGGGAATACCTGAAACTGAAGAATTTCAGCTTTGTTGTAGGCTTCCTGGAGTATTTCCCTTTATTCCCGGTCATTTTTCCGGTATCCCATAGGCAGGAAATGCAGCCAGAAGAAACCTATCAGGAATAAAAACAGTGAGGCCAGAAATGCCGGCAGGGCAATATCCCTGTTTTCGCCGAGGGCGTTATTAAGACTGGTATAAAGCAGCCATATCTGGATGCCGATATTCAGGATAAGAATAATGATCAGCGCAGATATGAGCGTGTTTGTTTTATTTGGGTGCGCTTTATTTTGTGCATCTTTAAAATTGCTCATTTTTAATATTGTTAGATAGATTTTTAAATGGCAGCTGCGTTTTTAGCAGCATTCTGATTCCCGGCTTTCACATACACATCATCCCCTTTCAGCAATACTTCCAGGGCGGGTAATGGCCTGGGCGGCGGCCCTGCCAGCACTTCGCCTGTCATGGCGTCAAAGAAACCTTCATGACAGGGGCATACAATCTGCCCGGAGCCGGGCTTATAATATACTGCACAGGAAAGATGGGTGCATTTTTGTTCATATGCCTTCCAGTTGCCGTTTTCCAGTCGTATGAGAATATACGGGATAGTGCTTCCTTCAATAACAAAGGAACGGGTACCTCCTACAGGAACGCTGGCTGCTTTACAAACAAAATGTTCTCCTGTTACTTCTTCTGGCGGAAAGAAATTCGCTTTAACAGCTACGTAGGCGCTGCCCGCTGCAAGACCGCCGGAAACCAGGCAAAGGAAGCGGGCGAAATCCCGCCGGCTTACCTTCGTGGCTTCGGTTCTTTCTATCGGAAAATCCTCTTTCCAATGAGGTGCTTTTGCAGTTTTATCAGACATACTGTTCAGTTTAATGGATTTTCAGAAAGGTGCTTCCTTTGGGCATCATGATATTTACTTTCGTTGTCACTTCCTGTTCCCCGAAAATGAATTTATTTACCGGGGTGCTATTAGGGCGCATCCGGTTAATTTCTTCCCTGGTGCCGTAAAACAAGGCCTGGCTGGGGCAAACAGTGGCGCACATCGGTTTTTTGCCGGCGCTGGTCCGGTCGTAGCACATGTTGCATTTCATCATCATGTCGTATTTCTCTTCTTTGATGGGTACGCCAAAAGGACAAGCCATCACGCAGTTGGAGCAGCCTATGCACCGCGCGGTATTGGCGCTGTGTACAACGCCAAAGTCATCTTTGGAAATAGCGTCAGCAGGACACACTTTCGCGCATACGGGATCGTCGCAGTGCATGCATACCTGCACCGTGGTTTGGATAGTAACAGCGCGTTCCACGTAATTTACGTGGATCATACTTTCGTGGCCATTGGTTTCGCATTCCGCACAGGCCATTTCACATGCTTTGCAGCCAATGCAGCGCTGCATGTCCACGAAGAACTCCATATCGGTTTTGTAGGCGGTAACTTCCATCAGGTTATCATGTTTTGTGTGAATCAGATACTGTCAAATGCAGGTACTTCGCCCGGCTGGGTGAAAACTCCCAACGGCTCCAGCTGGCACGCGCATACTTTGAATTCCGGGATCTTTGACACCGGGTCCAGTGTGCCGATGGTCAGCTGGTTGGCTGATTTTTTGCCAGGCCAGTGATAGGGGATGAATACGGTGTCTTTCCGTATTGTTTCCACAATATTTGCCGGGAAATCGGCCGTGCCGCGCCTGGTGGTAACCCGTACGGTTTCGCGTTGCCGGATATTGTATCGTTGTGCCAGTTCAGGATGTATTTCGAGCAGCGGCTCGGGTATCAGCTCCACCAGTTTGCCGATCCGCCTGGTTTGTGTGCCACTGAGGTACTGTGATACTACCCGTCCGGTGGTAAGTACTACCGGGTATTCGCTGTCAGTTACCTCCGATGGTTGCCGGAACGGTGCCGGGTTAAAATGAGCCTTACCATCCGGGGTGGCAAATTTTTTATCTTCCCACAGTCGTGGTGTGCCCGGATGATCTTCGGAAGGGCAGGGCCAGAAGATGCCCATATTATCTTCCACTTTTTTATAAGTGATGCCATAGTAATCGGCCGTGCCACCTTTGGAGGCGATGCGCAGTTCATTAAAAATGGCTTCTGAGCTGGCGTAGTTAAATCGCTCTGCTTCTCCCAGCCTGGCTGCCAGTTCCAGTATAATGGAAGTATCTGTGCGGGCATTTCCCGGAGGGGTAACGGCCTGGCGTATACGAACTACCCGGCCTTCTGCAGTAGTAACGGTGCCTTCTTCTTCTTCGTGCAGGGAGCCTGCCAGTACGATATCTGCATGCCTGGCGGTTTCGTTTAAAAAGAAATCGATGCAAACATAGAATTCCAGTTTCTCGAGGGCTTCCCTCACATAGTTATTATTAGGCAAAGATACCAGCGGGTTGAAGCAGATAGACAGCAATCCTTTTACCTCGCCGCGATGTATGGCTTCTATCAGCTCCCAGGCGGTGAGTCCTTTTCCAGGCAGTTCCTGTTCCGGGATATTCCATACGCCGGCAATATATTTCCGGTGTTCCGGATTGGTGATGTCGCGGTTGCCCGGCAGCTGGTCGCATTTATGTCCATGTTCCCGGCCTCCTTGCCCGTTACCCTGACCGGTGATGGTGCCGTAACCGCAGTAGGGCCGGCCAATGCGGCCGGTAGCCAATACCAGGTTGATACAGCCCAGTACATTGTCTACTCCTTTGGAGTGATGTTCAATACCGCGTGCATGGAGGAGAAAACTGGTGCTGGCTTTGCCCCATAGTTCCGCTGCCATTTGTATTTTTTCCTTTTCGATACCGGTAATGGTTTCCGCCCATTCAAGGGTATAGTCCTGTACCGCTGCAATAGTTTCCTGGAACCCGGTGGTATGCTGATCAATAAAATCATGATCCAGCATATCATGGTCCGCCAGGTATTTAAGCATGGCGCCATACAGGGCAGAATCTGTTCCTGGTTTTATCGCGAGGTGTATGTCTGCCGTTCTGGCCAGTGGAATAACCCTTGGGTCTATGACAATCAGTTTTGCGCCGTTGTCTCTTGCCCGCCAAAGCCAATGGGTGAGGGTAGGGAAAGTTTCGCTCACATTAGCGCCGGTAACAATGATCACCTCCGCATGTTCCAGGTCGGCGTAGCTGTTGGAGGCACGATCCAGCCCAAACGCCTTTTTATTCCCGGCGCCGGCACTCACCATACACAATCTGCCATTATAATCCAGGTTGGCGGTTTTTATAGCTACCCGCGCAAATTTTCCCATCAGGTAGCTTTTTTCGTTGGTGAGTGACACTCCTGATAAAACCGCGAAAGCATCTTTCCCATGATCGGCTTGTATCTGCCTGATAGCGGCAGTAACCCTGCTGAGTGCATGATCCCAGGAAACCGGCTTAAAGCCTTCTCCTTCCACCCGCTCCAGTGGTTCCATTAACCGGTCGGGGTGATTATCCTGCAGGTACCGCTGTACGCCTTTGGGGCAAAGCCGTCCTTCGTTGAAGGGGAATTCCATCCACGGTTCGAACCCAACCACTTTGTTGTTTTTTACCAGCAGCTGAATGCCGCATTGCATACCACAGAAGCAGCAATGAGTTTTAACGGTGGCATCAGGTTCATCCCTGCCGGTGTATCCCTCCTGGGGAGCAAAGTTGAGATGAGGGCCGAAATGGGCAATCAGTTTATCGGTGGAAACGGGTAATTTGGCCATGCTGATCGTATTTTATTTTCGGGTAATGCTTCTTTGCGTTTATCCAAACAGCGTACCGCCTTCCTGCCGGGCCTTCAGATGTGCCTTGGCCAGCAGGGAGCGTTTTCCTTCCGGGCTGTAATCCAGGTGAGAGGTGCCGTCTTCCAGGGTGAAATCGAAACCTAATTGTTTGGTGACGGTCTTCAGATCGTCTACATGTAGCTGGGAGGTAAATGCCTTGCCCGTATGCGGACAAATCGCCATGCCTCTCTTTTCTCCTTCCCGCCTATAAATATGCGCACCTATCTGCGCAGGACGCTGGATAATATGAAAGAACTTGCCAAAGGGAATCCACACCAGGAAAAGGATCACGGAGATGGCATGTGTTACCGACATAAAATCATAGGCGATGCCTTTCATAAAAGCATAGCTGAAATTCAGTCCCAGCCCCGTTACCGAAATAATGATCAGGAGAATCAAGGGGAGCAGATCGCCTTCAAAGGTCTGGGATGCGATCAGGCCCGCATTGGTTAATCTTCTTACTAAAAAAATTACCGCGCCTGCTATAACAAACCAGGAGCACCAGGTTAAAGCATGAAAAATTAAAAACGCCATAACCGACCCCAGTTTAAAGTTCATTACTTTAAAACCGAAGAAGTTGGCAGCATATAATTTAGTAGCTCCCGGATCCAATGCGGATGCAGGGTCCAGGGTGAAATTGATCCAGCCAAGAGTGAGCGGAATGGTAATGGCGAATGCCGCCAGGCAACCGGACGCCAGCATAAAGTGCGCTATCCACCGTTTTTTGCCCCTGGGGTAGATAAAAGACTGGAACAGGAGGTTCTTTACGGAGTCTGCTACCAGGGAAAAAATATGAGCGAAGATTTTTCCGGAGAAGACCAGTTGCCAGGTGCGTTTAAAATACATCCAGGTAGGAGGCCTTTGCAGCCATACGCAATAACGGTAAATGCCTCCGAACAGCGCAAACAGGGTTCCGAATAAATAGGCAATTAAAGCAGGGTCAAAATTTTGCAGTTTCCTGGAGCCATAAAATGAAATCACTACGCAAACGAGGGTAGCAATAATCGAAATAATGGCCGCTTTCTTATTGAGAGAATGCTGCATGGGTACATTTTTGGATAGCTGAATAAGACAACGGGGTTATTTCTCTTGTATTTTTTTTGCTGAAAAAAGATCAATAAACAAACCAATCATCACGATCACCCACGTGCCTAAAGCTAATATAACAAATAAAGCGGAAATAGGTTTCAGGAAACTGAAACCGGTGATGGCCGCATATGTATACGTACATACACCGTACATGCCCAGTGGGAAAACCATCGACCAATACTGTGGATCGTACTTCAACTGCACGCCGGCAATAAAGTGCCGGTAGAAAAACATGATGAATAACAAAGGGAGCCACCAGCTGGCAAACGCCCAGAAAAACATCGTGAAAGCCTGTACGAAGCCGGCCCACTCGCCAAGTGTTTCATGTGCCCGGGCATACATGACAAGACGGGAACCTGCCAATGTAATAATCGCTACTGCGCCCATATTAATCCAGTAGGGTGGTGTGAGGGTTTCTGCTTTCATGCTGAAAAACAACCACCGGTAAAGGATTAGCCCGATAAGTACAAAGTAAAACATGCCACCTATCATATAAGTGCACAGGGAAATAAATGCAATCAGCCAGTGAAGTGCGCTGCTGTTGGCGATGATGGCCCCCAAAACAGCCACCGACTCTGTAGATACAACGATTAACAGCCAGGCGCCATTGATGCTCTGCTTCAGCGAAGGTTTGGGCTCCTTCATAATATTTACAAGGAAGAAAGTATATAACAGCAGTATCCAGAGTACAAACCCCGCTATCCATAATGCCAGCGCAATATCCATGCGACCGGTGATAAGCGCCACCTGGCTGCCCAGCACATTGTTACCGGCTACCAGTGTGAGGAAGGTTACGCCCCTGGCCGGATGATGGAGATCATTCCAAACCACTACCGGGAATTTTATAATCCGTAGAATAAGAATGATCCATAACAGCAGGTAAAAAAATATATTTAAACCGAGAAAGATACCGGCCATGCGGGGATGCGACCAGAGGAACATTCCTATGGAAACGATTCCTGTAGCCATTATCAGCGCAAAATAACCAGGGAAGAAGTTTTCCAGAGACGTGGTGTTAACCGGTTGACCAGGATGTGCGAGTCCAGCTTTAGACATGATCAGGGTTTTATGTAATTTAAGATTTACTGCGCATAAAAATCTTTTCGATGTATAAAAATGTTGGATAATTCACGCGGCTATTTTATTTTGTACCGTAAGATGCAACTATGACAGACCATAAAACCACACTAAAAATTTTTGTAAACTCATTTAAAGAATGGCTGTCGGCAAACTATTCCCTGCAAGAGATACAGGACCTGCAAGTTAATGACGCCAGTTATCCGGAGTGGCAACCAATAGAAGATTATTTTTCGGCCCTGCTGGCCGCCAGACAAATCAATCAGCTGGATGAGGAGGATCTGGCTCATTTGCTTTACCTCATTGCGCGGCATTGGGATATTGGAAGAATGATTGCATGGTTATCCCGGGCGCCTGTATTATCGAACCTCGGCGATCTTTCAGTCGAAGATTTTATGATACTTGCCAGGGCTGTGTCTCAATTATCCGGAACTGAATACGATGATGCAAAATATCAGTTTGCTGCCTGTTTTGAAAAAAAGTTCGATACACTAACGCCCGGAATAGCGCACATCCTTTTAAACCTTTACCATAGCAATGATGAATACACCAAACGGTTATCCCTGCTGGCGCTGGCAAAACTCAAGTATCCGGATATCAGGACGATATTGAAACAATCGTGGGACACCGTTGATGAGCAGTATCATAAGATTGGCTGCCTGCAGGCCATTGATGAATATATAAAAGACCCGGTACTGCTTAACGAATACCTCGCGTTGGCGGCCGGCGAAACAGGCGATGAACTGGAAAAATATGTCAGCTGGCTTAAAAGTAAATAAGGTGATAAGTATTGGATACTTGTCGCTTACTCCTTACAAGCTGAATACAAACCAGCATATATTATTTCTTAATTGCTGATCGTCAAGAACAAGTTCACGGATGGCATCCGGAAGTTGTTCCCGCTGCCATTGACATTCTTTGCGTCGCATTTCATCTTTTTCATTTTCAGGAACGGATTCCATCGCTGCTCTGATGGCGTAGGCTGCTGCACCAAGTTCATGTGCTGCAACGTGGGCCACTGCTACCGCTTGCCCGGCTGCCAGTGCTGCAAACCTGGCGGCGTCAGGCAATCCTTTTGCAGCAGCATTTGTAGCAAAAGCTGTTTTGTGCGCTTCTTTCATAGTGATTTCTCCGTTTACCCATGCCCGTGTCAATGCTATTGCTTGTTGTGGCCGGTCGTCGTCAGAGGCCTGCTCAAACAGGTGCAGCACATGTTCCGCGCAACTGGCGGCCCATAATGCCAGCAAATGATGATGGATATCTGTCAAAGTGCCACCACGTCTTATCGTTATAAATCTTGGGTCCCTTTGTTTCGGTAATATCATGGTGTGATTATTTTTTTGAATAGTGTAAAAGCCGGGACATGATTACCAGCATAAGCACACTCGTAACATAACACATGATCCTGAAAAATTCAGGTACCCGGAAAATCTCCGTGGTATAAATCGTCCGCATAGCGATTCTTTTAAATCCGCCTGTAATATAAAATGTGTATTTTTATTTTCATCAATAAAAACCCATATTATGACAGTAGAACAAATTGCTGCACGTTTAACGGAACTTTGCCGGCAGGAAAAATTTGATGTGGCACAAAAAGAACTCTATGCCGATGATGCAGTTAGCATAGAACCCTATGCCACGCCTGGCTTTGAAATAGAAACCAAAGGACGGGAGGCTTTAACTGAGAAAGACAAAAAGTTCAGTGCTATGGTGGAAACCAGGTATGGCACGGAGGTTTCGGAACCATTGATCGCAGGCAATGTTATTGCATTCGTGCTCACCATGGATCTCAAGATGATTGGCAGGGACCGTATGAAGATGAGTGAGCTTTGCGTATATCATGTGAAAGACGGTAAAATTATTTCAGAGGAGTTCTTCATGTAGCTTACTGGTATTATTAATATTACGTTTGGGCGTTCCCGTGCCCGGAGTGTAAGAAATGTTGAAAATACACTTAATTATTTTTATCTTTCCGGTAGACAATTATACGCGTAAATTCCATGTCTACACTCTCTCAGATACTCGAACATAAGATCATTGCCATCATCCGCGGGGTACAGCCGGCAGATGTGCTGCGGGTGGCAGAGGCCATTTATGCCGGCGGCATCCGCCTGCTTGAAATAACAATGAATTCAAGCGAGCCACTGGCCGTTATCAAAGAAGTGTCCGCTAAAATGGGCGATAAAATGATCATCGGCGCCGGCACTGTGCTGGACGCCGCTACTGCCAGGGAAGCAGCAGCGGCGGGAGCTCGCTTCATACTTTCTCCCATACTGGAACCGGAAGTGATCAAAACAGCCCGGGAACTGGGTGTGGTGAGCATTCCCGGCGCCTATACGGCCACTGAAGTTTATGCAGCCTACAAACAGGGGGCAGACATGATTAAGGTTTTCCCGGCTACCTCCGCTGCTTATATCAAAGATATTTCCGCACCACTGCCTAAAATGCACCTGCTACCTACAGGTGGCATCACACCCGAGAACATCAAAGATTTCCAGAAAGCCGGTGCTGCCGGCTTTGGCATTGGCAGCGCCCTGGTGAGTGCCGGTGTTGCCGTTACGCCGGAATATTTGCAGCAACTCGCCATAAAGGCACAACAGTTCGTCCGAGCCATTCAATCCTGAAAAAGTAATACATCGTTATGAAGATAAAAAGCTATGAACTGTTCCAGGTGCCGCCACGCTGGCTGTTCCTGAAAATAGAAACGGACGAAGGCATTATTGGCTGGGGCGAACCGGTGATAGAAGGGAAAGCCGCCACGGTTAAAACTGCGGTGGACGAGTTAATGGAATACCTCCTGGGCAAAGATCCTATGCATATTGAAGACCACTGGAACGTGATGTACCGTGCCGGCTTTTACCGCGGCGGTCCCATCCTGATGAGCGCCATTGCAGGCATCGATCAGGCGTTGTGGGACATTAAAGGGAAGTATTACAACGCGCCCGTCTACCAGCTACTGGGCGGCAAAGCGCGCGACAAAATGAAGGTCTACTCCTGGATTGGCGGCGACCGTCCCGCTGAAGTAGGAGCGGCTGCCCGTAAAATGGCAGAACAGGGCTTCCTGGCCGTAAAGATGAATGCTACGGAGGAACTGCAGTACATTGATAGTTATGAAAAGATAGATGCCGCCATTGAACGCATCGCTTCCGTGCGCGAAGCCGTTGGACCGGGCATCGGTATCGGCATCGACTTTCACGGCCGCGTGCACAAGCCCATGGCTAAAATACTGGCCAAAGAAATGGAGCCGTTCCGGCCCATGTTTATTGAAGAGCCGGTACTGCCGGAAAACAATGAAGACCTGCGCGAGATTGCGCAACACGTAGCCATCCCCATTGCCACCGGTGAACGCATGTTTTCCAAATGGCAGTTCAAAACACTGCTGAAGGAAGGTTACGTGGATATTATCCAGCCGGATGTTTCCCATGCCGGGGGCATCACCGAATGCAAAAAGATCATCTCCATGGCAGAAGCGTTTGACGTGGCAGCAGCGCCGCATTGTCCGCTGGGACCTATTGCGCTGGCGGCCTGCCTGCAGGTAGACGCTACCTGCCACAACGCTTTTATCCAGGAACAAAGCCTCGGTATTCATTACAACCAGGGCAGCGACCTGCTGGATTACCTGGCGGATAAAACAGTATTCCAATACAAGGATGGCTATGTGGAAATTCCTTCCAAACCAGGTCTTGGTATAGAGATCAACGAAGCGCATGTAAGGAAAATGGCCGCTGAAGGCCACAACTGGCGTAACCCCGTGTGGCGGCATACCGATGGCAGTGTGGCGGAATGGTAAACACAGACCTGTAAAAACTACATGAAAGCACTCAATCCTAATGCGAAGCCTTCAAAAATACGCTACCAGGTACTGTTCCTGATATTTGTGAATGTAGTGATCAACTACATGGACAGAAGCAACCTGGCGGTAGCCGCTTCTGAAATAGATAAGGAATTTAAATTGACTCCGGTGCAACTGGGGCTGGTCTTTTCAGCCTTCAGTTGGACCTACCTGCTTTTCCAGATACCCGGTGGTATATTGGTGAACCGTTTCAGTCCGCATATCCTGTATGCCATCTGTCTTATTAGCTGGTCGTTTGCCACGGTTATGCAGGGATTTGCAAAAGGCTTTGCCTCTCTTTTTGGCCTCCGCATGGCCACAGGCGTATTTGAAGCACCGGCGTTTTCCATCAACAACCGGGTGGTGAGTAATTGGTTCCCTGACAATGAGCGGGCTTCTGCTATTGCTGTGTATACCTCCGGCCAGTTCCTTGGCCTGGCCTTCCTGATGCCGGTACTATCTATGATCCAGCTGGAGGTGGGCTGGAGAGGGCTATTCCTCGTGACTGGCGTCATTGGCATCATCTGGGGAATAGTATGGTACCTGTTTTACCGGGACCCGCTCAGGCACAAAAGGGTTAACGCCGCGGAGTTGCAGCATATTGAAAACGGTGGCGGCCTGCTGGACAAGCAAGCGGCCGAAAAGAAAACGGCTTTCCGCTGGGCCGACCTGAAAGCGGTGCTTTCTTATCGTAAGCTCTGGGGTATTTATATCGGACAGTTTGCGGTGAACTCCACATTATGGTTCTTCCTCACCTGGTTTCCAAAGTACCTGGCAGACTACCGGGGTCTTGATTTCATTAAATCAGGTTATTGGGTGTCCGTGCCTTATGTAGCAGCGTTTACAGGCATTTTGTGTTCCGGTTTTTTATCTGATTACCTGGTGAAAAAAGGAGTGTCTACTGCAAAAGCGCGCAAGCTGCCCATCATCATAGGTTTATTGTTATCCGCTTTTATACTGGGTGCTAACTATGTAAGCCTACCGGGGCTCATCATCTTTTTTATGTCCCTGTCATTTTTCGGGGTGGGCTTTGCTTCCATCACCTGGATATTTGTATCTACGCTGGCGCCCAAACACCTCATCAATCTTACAGGCGGTGTGTTTAACTTCATTGGCCAGCTGGCCGGTATTGTTGTACCCATTGTAATAGGTTTCCTGGCAAGGGGAGGCAACTTTGCGCCGGCGTTGGTTTTTGTGGCAGTACTCGGACTGCTGGGTGCATGCTCGTATATTTTCCTGGTGGGGAATGTAGAACGGATAAAAAGAGGAGATGATGAATATTAAACAGCAGCAGATGAATTATTTTTTAAGTTGTGACTGGGGCACCAGTTCTTTCCGGTTACGATTGGTGGAAACAAGTAACCTGAACATCATAGCAGAAGAAAAATCAGGTGCTGGTATTGCCGGCACTTACCAGCAATGGCAGCAAACATCGCTGGCCCGGGAAGATTTTTTCGCATCGGTTATCAATCGCCAGATCGATACACTGGCGGAGAGAACAGGCATTCCGCTGCAGGATACGCCGGTAGTGCTGTCCGGCATGGCATCTTCCAGTATTGGCATGGTAGAGTTGCCTTACAAGGAGCTGCCCTTTAACATGAGCGGAGCAGATCTGGCGGTACATACTTTCAACAGGTTCATCATTATTTCCGGCGCCACCAATGGACATGATGTGATGCGTGGCGAAGAAACGAAAATAGCAGGCTGCGGGTCATTGTTACCGCATACAACGCAGGACCAATGGCTGCTCATGCCAGGCACGCATCCAAAACATGTGGTAGTAAACCGTCACCAGGCCATTCGTTTTCAAACCTTCATGACAGGCGAATTTTTTGACCTGCTCTCTACCCACAGCATCCTCGCCGCGTCTGTAGAAAACGGCGGAACGCTGGATGACCCGGCATCGCTCGCCTGCTTCACAGAAGGGGTACAGGCCGGAAGGTCGGACAACCTGCTGCATGCAGCCTTTATGGTACGCACCAACCAGTTGCTAAAAAAGATCCCTGCCGCCCATAACCGTTTTTATTTAAGCGGCCTGCTCATTGGTGCAGAACTGAAGGCTGTGCCACCTGGTACACCTGTATACCTGGTGGCAGGGCCGCAGCATGCTCCGCTTTACACACTGGCCTGCCAGCTATTGAATATTCCCGTAGCAACAGTAATAGATGCAGATGAGGCGCTGGTACGGGGACAACAGGCTGTTATTTCAAATCGGAAATGACGTTTCCCTGGCGCACTATTCAGGCAACTGCAGGTGAATATCAGGCCGGTAAATTTCCTGTACAAATGCCGGATTGGCCAAATCTCTAAATTGAAACTGACGATATAATCCGTGTGCATCTTTGGTATTAAGCATTATTCTCCTTAAACGCTTAGCCCATGGTTGTGCTAATATGTGTGTCAGTATTTTTTTAGAAATTCCCTGTCTCCTGTATTCTTCCAATACATAAAAATCCGCGAACCATCCAAAGGTGGAGTAGTCGGTGATCACCCTTCCAAACCCGATTTGCTGACCACCTGTAAAGGCGCCTGTACAAAACGAATGTTGCAGCGAGTTATCTACCAGTTCATACGAAATCCCTTTGGCCCAGTAGGAATCTTCACTTAAGAAACGATGTATCGCCTGTACATCCATGTGCTCTTTACCGGTTTTAATAATTACTGCTGGCATAATTGTTTTATGCAAAAATAGCTGCAGCCACTCGATTAGCACAGTCTCAGTTTTGATTATTTTAATGGACACAGTTATATTTGACAAATGAGTAAGGAGTTTCTGTATACTGAAATTACCAATGGCATTGCCGGCCAGATCAGGAGCGGAGTTTTGAGAGCAGGAGACCGGCTGCCTTCCGTCAGGATATTATGCCGGCAACACGGCATCAGCATGAACACTGCTAAAAGGGTATTCCTGGAGCTGGAAGCACAATCACTGATTGAATCAAAACCACAATCCGGCTATTTTGTAAGCCGCCTGCCTTACCTGAAACTTCCGCTTCCTGAAGTAAGCAAGCCTTCTCCGACCCGTAATAACAAAGAGCCGGAAGAACTGATCAGGAAAGTATATGAAAATATGGGGAGAGATGACCTGATGCCTTTTTCGATTGGCGTTCCTTCCGGAAGTTTGCTGCCTTTGGCGAAGCTGAACAAAGAGATCGTTAAGGCAACGCGTGAATTGGAGGGATGTGGTACCGCATATGAGCCTTTGCAGGGCAACGCAGCATTGCGTCGGATGATTGCCATCCGCTCGCTGGCATGGGGAGGAAACCTGCATGAAAATGACCTGGTTACTGCCAGCGGAGGGATGAATGCGTTATCTTTTTGTATGATGGCTTTAGCGAAGCCGGGAGATACCATTGCGATGGAAAGCCCCTGTTACTCCGGTATCCTGCAATTAGCCAGGAGTATAGGACTAAAAGTACTTGAGCTTCCTACACATCCCACCACGGGTATTGAAATAGCTGCTTTAAAGAAGGTGATTTCAAAGATCAACCTTTGCCTGTTGGTGCCGAATTTTAATACGCCTTTGGGTAGCTGTATGCCCGATGAGCATAAAAAAGAAGTGGTGTCGCTGCTGGCCAGGCATCGTATCCCGCTCATTGAGGATGATATATATGGCGATCTGTACTTCGGATCTCAACGCCCGAAATGTTGCAAGTCATTTGATGAAGAGGGGATGGTGTTGTATTGCAGCGCTGTTTCCAAAACGCTGGCGCCGGGTTACCGGGTGGGCTGGATTGCACCCGGCAGGTACAAGGAGCAAATATTGAAATTGAAGCTGGTGCATGCCATATCATCGGCTGCTGTTACACACGAAGCGGTGGCGGGTTTCCTGAAAAGTGGCCGGTATGAAAATCATCTTCGCCGGTTGCGTCAAACCTTACAGGGCAATTACCAGCATTATGTAAATACGATAGCCGAATATTTTCCGGAGGCACTAAAACCAGCCGGCCGCAGGGCGGACTTACTTTATGGGTGGAGTTCAATAAAAAAATTAATACCGCCGAACTGTATGACAGCACCATAAAACGGAAGATCAGCATTGCGCCGGGAAGGATATTCACCCTGCAGGATCAGTTTGAAAACTGTATGAGGCTTTCCATCGGTTTACCCTGGTCGGAAGAAGTGCGGAACAAATTAAAGCTGCTGGGCAAACTGGCGGTACATTCAATGTAAGCATCTATTGTTAGAAAGGGAGCTGCGATCTGTTGACCGCACCTTGTTTCAACAGATCGCAGCTCCCTGTTATTATGCTTTCACCGCCTGTGTGGCCCACCAGTTCTCGAAAGTAACCGCACCCTTTTGCGCTTCGCCTGCAGGCACCAGCGCGCTGTGTGTAACTTCACCACCGAAATACGCAGGCTTACCGTTAGGGATTACTTTACGCGGATCGTTGGCCAGTTGCAGATAACGCTCCACAATTTTGTACATCTCAAAACGCTCAGGTCCTGCAATTTCTACCCGACCATTCAACGGGGCAGCCAGTGCATATTTCGCTACGAACTTTGCTACATCATCTGAGGCGATAGGTTGGAACAATACATCTGAAAGATGCACTTCATTGCCTTCTGTAGCCTGATTGGCGATACCGGCAATAAACTCAATGAATTGCGTGCTGCGAACAATGGTGTAAGGCACGCCTGATTGCTCAATCAGTTCTTCCTGCACTTTTTTTGCACGCATGTAGCCAATGTTTTGCATGATATCCACGCCGACAATAGACAATGCTATGTGATGTTTTACGCCTGCATTAATTTCTGCGGCTAACAGGTTACGGCCTGCTGTCTGGAAAAATTCCATTACTGCTTTATCTTCAAAGGAAGGAGAGTTGGCGAGATCAATAACAATATCGGTTTCCTTCATGGCTTCCGCCAGTCCCTCTCCGGTGAGCGTGTTGATACCAGTTGCAGGGGATGCAGCGATCACCTGGTGACCAGCCTGACGAAGTTGATTTACCACTTTGGTTCCAATGAGACCAGTGCCTCCGATTACTACGACTTTCATATAATTTGATTTTTGTTTTTAATGATGCTACCTATCAGGCCAACCAAATGCCATCTTTAGTAAATCATTAAAAATCAATCAAATAGCAAGAGCTGGGGCATCTGTTTTTCACTGTATTTAATGAAACCACCAGGCCTTTCACTTTATTAAGGGATTTTATCAGGAGAAGTAGTCGCTCTTGGTGATGCCCAGTTTTTTTATTTTAGAGTGTAATGTGTTACCGGGAATTTGTAATACTTCTGCTGCACTGCCGGCACCGGAAATCTTGCCTTTACAGCGTTTCAGCGTTTCAATAATATAGTCGCGCTCCACTTCTTCCAGCGACCGGTTCTGCAGGAAAGCCTGTTCGTGTTTATCGGCATCTGCACTGCGCGGAATAAAAACATCGCTCAGGGTGCTGTCGGTAGCCAGCAGTACGCTTCTTTCAATAAGATGTTCCAGTTCCCTTACATTGCCAGGCCAGGTATAGCTACGTAATTGCTGTATTACCCTGGGCGCTATTTTCCTGATAGTGCGGCCTGTGTTCCTGCTATATTTCTTTACGAAGAACTGCGTGAGCGCTTCAATATCCTCCAGCCGGTCGCGCAGCGGGGGGAGGTTGATGGGAAATACATTTAACCTGAAATACAGATCGGCGCGGAAGCGGCCGGCTTTTACTTCTTCTTCCAGGTTGCGGTTGGTAGCGGCTACAAGGCGGACATTGATTTTAATGACATGTTTACCGCCCACACGCTCCAGTTCGCGCTCCTGGATTACACGCAGCAGCTTAGCCTGTGCCTCCAGTGGCAGCTCCCCGATTTCATCCAGGAATAGGGTACTGTTATCTGCCATCTCGAATTTCCCGATGCGGCGGTCTGTTGCTCCGGTAAAGGCGCCGCGTTCATGGCCAAATAGTTCACTTTCGATGAGGTTGGAAGGAAGCGCCGCACAATTTACTTTCACCATGAGGTTTTCTTTTCGTGGCGAGGCATTGTGAATAGCTCTTGCGATAAGTTCTTTACCGGTACCTGTTTCTCCCAGTATCAACACCGTAGTATTGGACGCTGCAACAAGTCCCATCAGGCGGTACACCTCCTGCATCGCGTCGCCGCTGCCAATGATTTCAGAAAAATTGTATATGGTTTTGATCTGTTCTTTCAGGTAATCATTTTCTATTTCCAGTTGCTTTTTATAAGCCAGCAATTTTTCATTTGCTAATATATTTGCCACGGCAACAGTAATCTGGGAACAGATACCTTTCAGGAGTAAGGGACCCAGGGAATCTGCCAGCAGCCAGATGGTGCCGATAATCTTGTCCCCCATACGTAACGGTAAGCCATACATATTTTTCAGGCCGGTGGATTTCCAAAGTTTCGCATAGTCATTACCGCTTCTTAATTCTTCATCTATATTGAATATTATTCCTTCCTTACTTGCGAGCACCTGTGCAGTATAGGTTTCATCAATTTTAATTTTACTGGAAGATAATTTATCAAAATCTGCCTGGGCGTTTCCGAATAGCCTGCGGTCAAACATAAATACGCCCAAATGGACGCCATCATCTTCCAATACGCGGATCATCGCAAGCTGTGTATTCATGGTTTTATCCAACACCTCGAAGATGGCGGCCTGCAGCTCATCTTTTGTGCGTACTTTGGTGATGGCGCTGCTGAAACCTAATAGAAAGGCTTGTTCTTCCTGTTTTTTGCTCACCTGCTCATTAGCCATAATATTGGCCATGGCTATGGATATCTGTGCACAAATACCCTGCAGCAGGTCTATCTTGATCTCTTCAATGTCGAGCAGCAGAATTCCGAGATCGGTTTCCCCGTTGCGCAACCGTATACCCACGAAATTTTCGAAGCCCATCTTTTTCCAGTATTGCAGATAGGCTGATGTGATCCCTCTCTGTATTTCTCTTTCTACATTAAATAGTAAAGGAATAGCACTATTGAGCACGCGGTTTTGCAAGCCATCGTTAACAGGATATTGGGCTTTTACCAGTACGGCGAGCGACTTCTCATCGCCTGCTGGTCCCAGATCATATACATATGCGCTCATCGTCGCTTTATCTTCATTGATGCGCCGGATGACGAAGCCGCTTTGCTGATCAAGTTTACGCAGCGCCGTGCGAACCGCCCGGGTGAGGTCTTCCTTTGTTCTTACGGTGGCTATAGCACTGCTAAAATCGAGGAGGAAAGATTTCTCTTTTTCTTTATTCAGTAATTCTTCGTTTTTAATAATATTGGAAACTGCACCCGACAGCTGTGGTGCGATACCATTCATTACACTTCTGAATTCATGATTAAAGCTGTCTGTCCGGTCCGAGTACAAATGAATAAAACCCATTGGCTTTCCTTCTTTCATCAGCCTTGTCATCAGTATTTCCCTTACCCCTCCTTCATAATTGACATGAAGGAAAGGTGGGCTCTGGGGCTTGTCCATTATTTCTTCCAGCAGAAAAGAAATAGGTGCTTCTGCTGTCAGTACAGCCTGAATGAAGGGATCGTTCAGGGAAAACCGGCCGGTTACCAGTTCCTTATATTTCAGATGGGTTCTGATGGGAGATCCTTCATTATCCAGCAGAAATGGATAATAGGTTTCGTCTTTATAGTCTATTAAAGTAATAATCGTATGCGTGAAGTAAAATAATCCCTTAATGTTGTTTTTAAAAAGTGTGATCAGGTCATTTTTCTCTCTTACTTTGGTAATATCGTTGCCGAGATCCAGCAATATCTTTCTTTCCTGCTCAAGTATTGCTTTCGTCGGCGGATGAAGCACTGACTCGTTTTTGATGGTTTTTTTCATATGGGGGCAGCCCAACCGGGTGTCTGAATCTTTGTTTGCAAAAAGGTGTGAAGTAATTCAGGCAAAAGGTACAAAAAAAATAAAAGGGGGCAAAGGCCCCCTTACGTATTTGTTAACTAATTGTTTAGCTGTAACGAGGCCGGGCCGAATTCTTCAAAATGAATAGAAGCCGCATCCACGCCATTTTCTACCAGGAACCCATAATGCCGGGTGATGAATGGAGCGGGTCCGCAGAGGTAATAATCTGCATCTGTTTGTAATACGTCTGTTTTAATTTCGGATAGGTCCACCCAGCCGGTATGTTGTGCCTGTACTTCCGGCTGATCATAGAAAATATGGTGGTTAAAATTGGAATAGGAGCCGGCCAGTTGTGTGAGCCGTTCTTTGAAGGCATGTACGGCCTCGTTGCGGCATCCATGTACCCAGGTGATGGGCGTATCTGCCTGTTTGCCGGTAAGCGCTTCGAGCATGGCCATCAATGGTGTTTGACCCACGCCACCGCTGATAAATACCTTCGGACGGGATATATTTTCATTCAGGGTGAAGGTGCCTGCAGGAGCGGATAATTCTACAACGTCTCCTTCCCGGGTATGATCGTGGAGGCGGTTGGAGATCATTCCGTCGGGGTGACTGGCGCCTGTTTCCCTTTTTACTGAAATGCGGTAGTATTTTCCGTTGGGAGCACAGGAAATGCTGTACTGACGGGGTTGCCGGAGGTTCAGTTCAGGCAGGAATAACCGCAGGCTGATATATTGGCCTGGCATAAAATCCGCTACCGCGCCACCGTCGGCCGGATACAGGTAGAAGGAAGTGATTTCGGAGGATTCTTTTACTTTTTGTTTTACAATAAAAGGTTTCCACCCGGTCCATCCGGCGTTTTTACTCACCTGTTTTGTGTAAAGATGTTGCTCATGGCCTGTCATGATCGCTGCCAGTTGCTGGTAGGCTAGGGCCCATGCCTCCAGCAGTTCCGGTGTGGCCGCATTTTCCAATACATCTGAGATAGCAGCCAGCAGGTGTTTGCCAACAATAGCATAGTGTTCCGGCCGGATATCGAGGCTGGTGTGTTTATGTCCGATGCTGTTTACCACCGGCATCAGTACTGCCGGATTTTCGATGTGCTCTGCATAGGCCAGTACTGCCATCGCTAATGCCATCTGTTGTTTTCCATTCTGCTGGTTGCCCATGTTGAATACGTGTTTCAGTTCCGGGTTATGGGTAAACATGCGTTGATAGAAATGGGTTGTCAGCAATACGCCATGCTCTCTGAGTACTGGTACCGTAGCTTTTACGAGCTGTTTTTGTTCCTGTGTCATCTTATTAAATTTTAAATAATAAAAGACTTTTTTATCCTTTATTTTTATAAAAAAAACTATTTGTTCAGGGTGAACTTCCCTTTAATCAGGCCCATATTGAATTTCCCGATGGAGGTATTGTTCAGCATCTGCGTGATCTGGTTCCTGACTTTCTTAAAATCGTCGTGAAGGGGACATGGATTGCTTTCGGAGCAGTAGGTGAGGCCTAATCCGCATCCGGTGAATATTTCGTTGCCATCAACGGCCGTTACGATATCTGCGAGGGGCCGGTTGAGGGAGGCGGTATCAAAGTAAAAGCCGCCGTTAGGCCCTTTGGCGGACTGGATCAGTCCTTCCCGGCTGAGTTTCTGAAGGATTTTGGCAAGGAAGGGCTCCGGGGAATTAATATGGCCGGCAATTTCTTTTATGCCAACCCTGTAGCCTTCATGAGAGCGTTGCGCAACGTAGAAAACTGCGCGCATCGCATATTCACATGTTTTGGAAAAGACTGCCATATATCTCCTGGTGATTTAATTACGGCACAAAGATAGGTACGGAATAATAAAAGACAAAAATATCTTTTATTATTGCCGCCTGGAGCTTCGCTGCATTATCCGGAAACGGTGTATTTATTTTTATTGTTAAAATGACACTTATATTATGTAGCTTTCAGATATGATGCCTGACTGGGTCAATGATCTGCTGCTATGAAAAAATTTGTTATTCTCTTCCTGATTATTTATCCGGTGATATTAACAGGCCAGGCCCGTACTTTATCCAACGTTCCTGCCTCTCTTAATCCCGGGAATGTTACCGTCAATATTTTTGTTGAAGGTTATAACCCAAAGACAGATGCTTTCAGATATCTGAAGTTGAACTATTTCTCTGTCTATAATGGTATTACCACAACGATACCATGCGAATTAGACAGCGGCGGAAAATCCAGTGTTACTTTCCCCCTGGTATTACCACAGGAAATTATGCTGCTGATAGATGGTAGCTACTCTATGATGTATGCGGTGCCTGGTCAAACTGAAAATGTATACTTCGATCTGGCAGCATTCAAGGCAGGTAAAAAACTGTCTGCCGGGGAAACCGGCACCACATTTTTATCCCTTCGTTTCTCTGGTGGGTTGTCGCACTTTAACCAATACTTAAATGCTTTCTGGCCAAAGCTGCCAGCCATCATTCCTTACGACAACCAAAAGAGAATGATTGACTCGCTGGAGCAATCCGCTTATAAGTCCTGGCGCCTTGCCGTGATGAAAAGAATGCTGGATACCCTGGATGTGTTCAACCGGAACCAACGTACCAGCAATGATTTCCGGCAGGCGATGTCCCAGCACATACATTACTGGGCTGCGGAGGATCTGGTAAGGTATGGCTGGCTGCACCGGCAAGGGAAACGGGAGCCGCTGACCAAAGAATATTTTGATTTTTTAAAGGAAATTCCCATTAATAACACCAAAGCCCTGGTAACCGGAAAGTATGCTGCTTTTTTAAGGGAATATTTCGAAATGTGGATGGGACGATGGCAACTTATACCCATTGATGTAACAGACGCGCAATTATATGCCTTTCTTGAAACGAATGCCGGTCCGGTTTCGCAGGAAGATAAACGGGCGCTTAAAATGCCCAAAGCCAGCCGGAACCCGCCGCAGGAGGCATTGGTGTCGCAGCTTTATTCCCTGTATGAAGTTAATTACAAAAATTTCAGGAACAATTTAAATATCCAGACCTGGCTGGCGCGGGAGTTGCCTCCTGGTATCGGAACAGATATTCTGTTGGCGAGGGTAATCAGCAATTATTTAAATCAATTCCGGCAACCACTTCTGCCGCAGAACATGCAGCTTATGACCCGGCATATCGGTAATCAACCTGTTTGTGCATTGGTAAAACAGGATAATGAACAGCTTAAGCAGGAACTTGCGGGTACATTTTCGCATGAAGGGAATCAGGGTAGATTTAAGTTGCAACAGGAACAGCTCTATCAGAAACTGGTTACCCGTTACAGTGGAAAGGTGATATACATCGACTTCTGGGCTCCCTGGTGCGGGCCCTGTATGGGCAAAATGCCAGCCTCTATAGCAATGGCAAAAGAACTAAAAGGGAAAGATATAGTTTTTCTATACGTTGGAGTGGAGTGTGATCAAAACTTATGGGACACGACTGTGAAAAGAATGTTTGATGGCGGGGAGCATTATTATGCAGATAAGAATGAATCAGTGCTGCTGGAAGCGAAATTTAATTTTTCGGGCATACCCCGCTATGTGCTTATCGATAAAAAAGGAGCGGTGTCGGATGACAATGCCCCGGCGCCGGGACGATCGGCAATACTAAAAAGCAAAATTGACATTTTGCTTGAAAATAACCAATAGTGACATACTTTCAGGGATCATCAGGCATTATATACCCGGTGGTCCCTGAAAGTATATTGCTCGCTGCCTCAGGCATCCGGTATTTCCGGCTCTACCAGCTTCGCAAGTTTTTCCAGTGATTCCTGCCAGCCCAGGTAGCACATTTCCACCGGTATCACGGCGGGGATTCCTTCCTGGGTAATTTTTATTTCTGTTCCCGCGATCGTTTTCCGGAGCCACACAGAAGTGGTCATTTCTCCCGGCAGGTTGGGGTCGTCAAATTTATCAGTGTATTTTAAAAACTCATTGGGTTTGAGTTCCAGGTATGTTCCACCGAATGAATGGCTGTTGCCGGTGGTGAAATTCTGGAACGACATTTTGAAAGCACCGCCTACTTTTGCCTGCTGCTCATGAACGGTACAAAGAAATCCGTAAGGAGGCAGCCAGGAGGCGATTGCAGTGGATTCAGTAAATGCGCGGTATACCTTTTCGGGAGATGCTTTAAGAACCCGGTGGAGTGAAACAGTATTGTTTGACATATGGAATAATTTTGTTCCTACTCATCTGGCTTTTCGGTTTCGCCCGTTTTTAGAGTGGTTGCTGCTCCACTGGTATTTATCGTTGACATAACAAAGATGGTAAGAAAACCAGATTCAGAGGCAGGCTATATACGACAATTTAAAGGGTGGTTTGCGACCCGTTTATGTCGCAGGTTATTTTTTAACGCCTATCGGTTATCTTTGACCACCAGTGATTTTTCTTTGGAAAGAAATAATAATGAGTATTGATATGTTTTTTGTCAGTGAGATAAAACAAACCAGGCCACCGGTGTTTAAAACACCGTTACAGCAACTGGTATATGAAATGTTGGAGGAGAGAGGGGTGAAGTATGAGCGGGTCGACAATGATCCTGCTATTACGATGGAAGACTGTATCAGGATAGATGAGCGGCTGAACATGAAAACGGTAAAAACGCTTTTTCTCTGCAACCGGCAGCAAACAAATTTTTATTTAGTGGTTACTACCGCCGGGAAGCCTTTTAAAACAAAAGACCTGAGCGCAGCGTTGGCGATTTCCCGCCTGTCCTTTGCGCCTGTTGAATTACTGAAATCAATGCTGGGAACAGATATAGGTGCAACCACCATATTCGGGCTGATGCTGGATGAGAAAATGGAGGTACAGCTGGTGATCGATAATGATATACTGGCAGAAGAGTGGTATGGTTGCAGCGATGGCACTACCACCAGTTACCTCAAACTGGGTACAGCCTGGGTGATAAACGACTTTATTCCTTCTACCGGGCATACGCCAAAATTGGTACAGCTATAGGATGCCGGTACTGCTTTTTTTAAAGAGAAATATTGTTCGCATAGCCGGTAACGTTAGTTAACATACCATAAGGGCGCCCTTATGGTATGTTAACTAACGGAAATCAGGGTCGCTTATATTCCCCGTCCGTTACATGTTCCAGCCAATCTACCATTTTGCCGTCCAGGTTTTCCTGTATGGCTATATGGGTCATACCGTTGGAAGCCGAAGCACCATGCCAGTGTTTCTCGCCAGGTTCAAACCATACTACATCACCCGGGCGTACTTCTTCCACAGGGCCGCCTTCACGTTGCACCCAGCCAAGGCCGGCTGTAATGATGATGGTCTGACCCAGGGGGTGCGTATGCCAGGCCGTTCTTGCACCCGGCTCAAAAGTGACCGTGGCCGCGGCGGCCCGGCGGGCATTGTTCGCGTCAAATAAAGGATCAATGCGTACAGCCCCGGTGAACCAGTCGGCTGGTCCTTTGGCAGAGGGCTTGGACGCTATTCTTGTTATTTCCATTACGAGGCATTTTTCAAAGAGTTCATGTCGATCACAAAGCGGTATTTCACATCACCTTTCAGCAAACGTTCATAGGCTTCGTTGATTTGCTGGATATTGATCATTTCAATATCCGCGGTAATATTATGTGCTCCACAAAAATCCAACATTTCCTGCGTTTCAGCAATGCCGCCGATCATTGAACCGGAAAAACTTTTGCGGCCCATGATCACACTGAAGGCGGCAACCGGCAGCGGATGCTCAGGGGCGCCTACTAATGCCAGCGAACCGTCTACCCGCAGCAGGTTCAGGTAAGCATTGATATCATGCTCCGCAGATACGGCGTCCAGGATAAAGTGCAGTTTGCCCCTGTAGGCGGCCATCTGCTCTTCATCTTTGGACAGCACCACTTCGTTGGCGCCCAACCGTTGGGCTTCTGCGAACTTTGATGCGGAAGTGGTAAAGGCTACCACATGTGCGCCCATGGCTTTGGCTATCTTTATGCCCATATGACCCAGGCCGCCGATACCCACAATACCCACTTTTTTTCCGGGGCCTATGTTCCAGTGACGCAGGGGAGAATAGGTGGTGATGCCGGCGCATAGTAATGGCGCTGTTGCGGCCAGGTCAAGGTTTTCTGGTATGCGCAATACATAGTTCTCATCTACCACAACACTTTCTGAGTAACCGCCAAAAGTAGGCGTATCCAGGTATTTATCGGGCGAATTATAGGTTTGGGTGGGGCCCGGCTCACAGAACTGTTCCAGGCCTTCCTGGCAGTACTGGCATTCCCGGCAGGAGTCAACCAGGCAACCTACACCCACTACATCTCCGACCTTGAATTTGGTCACATGATCGCCTACACGAACAATCCTGCCTACGATCTCATGACCCGGAACACAAGGATACACGGTGAAATGCCATTCATTACGCGCCGTGTGCAGATCGGAGTGGCAAACCCCGCAATAAAGAATATCGATCTCCACGTCGTGCGGAGTCGTTGTTCTTCGCCTGATGTCAAGCATGTTCAATGGCGCTTCCGCTGCCGGTGTGCCATATGCTTTTACTGATGTGGTACTCATAATTTTTATTTGAAATTAATGACTGCTTCAGATTTTAGTAAAAAAGGTGGACATGCCTTATTAGGAAATTGTTTTGATCAACCTGGCCGGCACCCCGCCTGCCACCGTGTTGTCAGGAACATCCCTGCTGACTACCGCGCCTGCTGCCACCACTGCGTTTTCACCGATGGTAACACCGGGCAGAATGGTGGCGCCTGCGCCGATCCAGGCGTTCTTTTTTATTAAAATGGGTTTACACAACATGCTCCGGCGGTCTGCCGGGTTGAGCGGGTGATTTTCCGTAATGAGATTCACTTTTGGCCCGATGAGTACATGGTCTTCCAGGGTAATGCCGCCCATATCCAGGAAAGAACAGGCATGATTTATAAACACATTTTTGCCAATTTTGATAAAGCGGCCGAAGTTGGTATAGAAGGGTGCGAATATGGCGGTGCTTTCATCCAGCGTAGTACCAATAATTTCGCTGAGTTTTGCTCTTATCTCCTCTACGCTGGCAGCAGCATTGAGTGCCGGCGACAGGGCCAGTGTTCGGTTAACCACTGCATCCACTTTGAAAAATTCCGGGTCATCCAGCGCGACGGGCTCCCCGGCTTGTAGTCTCTCGAAAATATCTTTCATCACGCAAAGGTAGGATGGGCCGTCCCTTTGCTGTTTATGACTATCAAACCAATAGTTAAGAATTTCAAACTTCCAGGCTGCGCAATGAGGTTGGGTTGGTACCGGTCATCCTTTTAAAGTAATTATTAAAATAGCTGGGATATTCGAAGCCCAATGCATAAGCAATATCAGCAATGTTCCAGTCGGTATGCTGTAGCAGCGCCTTCGCCTCGCTGATGATCCGTTCAGCAATATGTGCAGTGGTGGGCTTACCAGTCACTGTTTTTACCGCGCGGTTGAGGTAATTAACGTGCAGGGCGAGATTTTGCGCATAGTCCTGTGCCGTTTTCAATTGAAGCGGCTTATCCGGGCTTTCAATGGGGAACTGTCGTTCCAATAACTCAAGGAAAACAGCGGTGATCCGGCTGGCGGCGTTCTTATGCTGATCAAAGTTTTCAGAAGGCTGCATTTTCATGGCTTCATGCGCGATCAGGTTGATATAATTGCGGATCAGGTCATCTTTAAAGATATAACTGCTCTGCTGTTCCCCGATCATCTTCTGGAAAATGGTATTGAGAAAAATCCGCTGCGCGTCGGTGATGGTCAGGATAGGGGTGCCACCTATCTTGAAAAATGGCGACTGCTGCAGGATATCCGCGCGTTCTGAAACATTCAGGAATTCTTCTGAAAATAAACAGGTATAGCCTACGTAGGTGGTCGACAGGGTTTCCCAGGAATAGGGAATGTGCGGGTTGCCAAAGAACAGCACCGTACCTTCCGCATGGAAGCTCCGGTCGGCATAATGAATAATGCTTTTGCCCGTGGTCAGGCAAATCTTATAAAAATCCTTCCGGCTGTAAAAGCGGGTAGCCTGACTATCATCCTCAATCTGGAAGGCATTAAAGCCTTTTAGTTTGAGATCGTTATTGAATGCGGATACCGAACGTGCCTGGCCTTTTTTCATCTTACAAAATTAAGAAAATCAAGACATGGTGCCAACTTGAATCCGGTATCTGCCTGGCCAACGCTGCAATTATTTCCCCAAGTACTACGAATATGGATCGTAACCAGTCAAATATGCCTTGCCTCTCCGCGGAATTGCTCCTGCCGCCTAATTTTAAGGCAGATTTAAAATCTAATAACATGAAACAGTTAGAAAAATTGGTTACCAAAAAGGTAGCATCTCCGGAAACGGTGAAAGGCGGCAGAGCACTCGCCCTTGAATTCTTCCTCGAAGACCAGGAAAGAACCACGGAAAACCATGCTTCGTGGAACGGTCAGCACTATGTAACTGATACCCGGAATGATCCTAACAAGTAATCCCAAACGTAAAACCTCTAAAAATTAAAAACTATGGAAAAGTTGAAAAAACTGAATGCAAAGAAAATTGAATCCCTGGAAACGATTAAGGGCGGAAAACTAGCCCTCGTGAGCGAGCTGGCTGATTCCGGCGATGGCGCAGGCACCACCATTCACTCGCCCACCCATTATTCAGGACCGGATGTTTACATCTGCGACCACAAACGCGACTAGTAATAAACATCTCCTTCCGCCATTGTTATGTCCGGAAACTACAGAACTGCCGGTGATTGCCGGCAGTTCTTACTACCAGTAATCAACTGTACACCATGTCTCAACAGATCCTTATATTAAGTCAATCGCACCTGGAAGGCACCACGGATCATGTTTGCCAGTGGATGGACCATTTGCGGATACCCTACCTGCGGGTTAATGGGGAGGACTTCTTCGATATTCAAAACCTGGATGATCTGCCAGGCAACAATGAAATTGCCGCTGTCTGGTACCGGAGAAAGATCAGCAGCTTTCCTGTAAAATACCGTCTTAAACAAGCAGACTTTAATACGGAGTACACCCTTAAACGATTCCTGGTAGATGAATTCAACGGCCTTCATTCCCTCTTGTTTTTTACCATTGACCGCCATAAGTGGCTCAATGACCCCATCTCCGAAGATAACCTGAATAAACTGCATGTGTTGAGCCTTGCCCGTCAATGCGGGATTAACATCCCTTTTACGGAAGTGGTGACCACCAAAGCTGCAATTATACATTTGCTGGATAAGTGCAACGAGCTAATCGTAAAGCCTGTCAGCGAATGTATTTTTGTAGAAGACGCTGATGGCGAAAAGTACAAGATGCTCACCAAAACCATCAACAAAGCCAATCTTCACCTGGTACCAGAGAAATTTTTCCCCTCGCTGGTACAGGAGAAGATTATCAAGAAGTTTGAGATACGCACGTTTTACCTGGATGGCGAGTGCCATTCGATGGCTATTTTTTCGCAAAACAACCGGAAAACAAAAGATGATTTCCGGAACTACGATAACCAGCGGCCAAACAGGACAGTGCCCTATAAACTACCAGCAGATCTGGAACTTAAGCTGAATCAGCTGATGAAAGCACTGCGGTTCCGCACAGGTTCTATTGACCTGATGGTAGATATGCAGGGAAACTACCACTTCCTCGAAATTAACCCCGAGGGCCAGTTCGGCATGGTGTCTTACCCCTGCAACTATTACCTGGAAAAGAAGTTAGCATTGTTGCTGCATAAAAATAGCGCTCATGAAAAAGAAATTCACCAGTAAACTGAAAGAGAAGAAGGGATTGCCGCTGTCGCTGTATTTCCTGGACCAGGATAACCAGCAGCAAACCTATCCCATCCTCAAATTTGAAAAGGCCCCGAAAATAAATTCCGGAGGATTTGAGCTTTTCAATTTTTATAAAGTGATCTCCAAATTCTGATAATGGAATATTTAAATCTATACGCAAACTGCCGGCTCGTGAAGGGAGCCCGTATGTCGCTGCTCTGCGATCTGCAAATGCGCAGGTTTTACCATATCCCGAACGATACCGCCGATGTATTCCTCTTCCTGCAACAGCATTCTATCGACGAATGCATGGCCCATTACGGGGAAGATAATCGTAAAACCATTATGGGTTACATTAATTTTGTGCTGAGCAAAGAACTGGGATTTACAGACGACCGGCTGCTACCGGAACTGATACCGCTGGATCTCAGCTGGGACAGGTACTCAGCAATCACCAACGTAATTATTGAGTATAATGAAGCTATCGATTATTCCGGCCCTTTTTTCCGCGAGCTGTTCGACCTGCATGTACAGGCACTGGAGATCAGGTGTTACGGGAAAATAGCGTTGGATAAGATCCGCGAATTACTGGAAGTGTTCAACGGCACAACGCTAAAGTTCATCAAACTGGTGCTGCCGTATGACGATACGCTGGACCTGCCAACGCTGGATAAACTGGTAAAAAAATATCCGCGCGTGAAGTCGCTGCTGATTCATTCAGCACCGGTTGATAAGCCGGAGAAAATATTCGAAGGTTCGGTGCCCGTAATTTTCTTCAGCAATCATATCAATTCCTGCCTGGCCTGCGGTGAAATCCGCTCCAGCTACTTCGTTTCAAACATGGAACTGTTCACCGAGAGCCAGCATCATAATACCTGCCTGAACAGAAAGCTGAGCATAGATCTGAACGGATATATCAGGAATTGTCCTTCACTGCCGGATAACTTCGGGCATATAACAAACACACCGCTGCAGGAAGTATTGGACAATCAGGCATTTCACCGGTATGGAAAAATCCGTAAAGATGAAATAGCGGTTTGTAAAGATTGTGAGTTCAGACATGTATGCACCGATTGCCGGGCTTACGTGGAAGATCCACAGGATATTTATTCCAGGCCGCTTAAATGCGGGTACGATCCGTACAGTAACACCTGGGAGGACTGGACGGAGAATCCGTTGAAGCATGCTGCCATTGCCTGGTACGGGCTGGGAGAGACAATAAACTAATATGAAACTGAAAGCATTCCCTTTTTATATGCAGCCGGACAGGAAGGATTGCGGTCCTACCTGTATAAAGATCATCAGCAAGCATTACGGCCGGCTGACCGATATTCAGACTATCCGGTCGCTGGCGGAAACCACGCGGGAGGGGAGTTCTTTGCTGGGATTGTCTGCCGCAGCGGAGAGGCTGGGTTTTAAGTCCCTGGCGGTAAAGATAGATTTTATTACGCTGTTGGAAGAGGCGCCACTGCCCTGCATTTGTCATTGGGGACAGCAACACTTTATTGTTGTTTACAAAATAAAAAAGTCAGGACCGGATACATTCGTGTATGTTTCCGATCCTGCTTACGGATTGATAAAATATACGCAACAGGAGTTTATAGATGGCTGGATAGGAAAAGGGAAGCAGGAGCGCGACGAGGAGGGGATTGTCCTGCTGCTGGATCCGGGTCCTGCATTTTATGAAGCAGATGCAGCAACACCGCGGAGCAGGAAGGATTTCTCTTTCCTCTTCGGTTATTTCTTCAGATACAAAAAGCTAATCGCCCAGCTGGCAATAGGTCTCTTTGCGGGCAGCCTGCTGTCGCTTATCTTCCCCTTTCTGACGCAAAGCATTGTAGACATAGGCATCCAGAACCACGACCTGAACTTTATTTACCTGGTATTACTGGCACAGGTGATGTTGTTTATCGGGAGAATGGGAATAGAAGTAATCCGGGGTTGGATTTTGTTACATCTCTCCAGCCGGATTAACATTTCCATTGTGTCCGACTTTTTCATAAAACTGATGAAACTGCCTATCAGCTATTTTGATACCCGTATGACCGGCGATATTATGCAGCGTATCAATGATCACCACCGGATAGAACAACTGTTGACCAATTCTTCGCTAAATACCTTGTTCTCGTTGGTGAACCTGGTTATTTTCAGCGTGGTGCTGTTGCTGTATGATTACCGCTTATTCCTGATCTACCTGTTGGGCGCTATCTTATCGGTAGGATGGATATCTTTTTTTCTCAGGAAGAGAAAGGAGCTGGACTATAAACGTTTCTCGCAGGTATCACAGGAGCAGAGTAAAGTGATTGAACTGGTGAATGGCATGCAGGAAATCAAGATGCATAATGCAGAGCGGCAGATGCGCTGGGGCTGGGAATTTATGCAGGTGAAACTGTTTAAGATCCAGATCAGGTCATTGTCGCTGGAACAATGGCAAACGGTGGGCTCCAATTTTATCAACCAGATGAAAGACATCTTTGTCAGTTTTCTTGCGGCAAAACTGGTACTCGATGGTAACCTTACCCTGGGAATGATGCTGGCGGTGCAATACATCATTGGCCAGCTGAATGGCCCGCTGATGCAGCTGATGGACTTTGTCAAACAAATGCAGGACGCAAAAATATCGTTGGAAAGGCTGGGAGAGATCCACGATAAGGAGGATGAAGAACGTACTGATGTGCAAACGATGATAGAAATACCGGAGCAGGATATTGCATTGAATAATGTGTCTTTCCGGTATGTAGGTGCCGGTGCGCCGGTGTTCGAGCACCTGAGCCTGCGTATACCATACCGCAAAACCACTGCCATTGTAGGCGCCAGCGGCAGCGGTAAAACAACCCTGCTGAAACTGCTGATGAAGTTCTACGAGCCGGGCGAGGGTGAAATTAAAATCGGGAATGTACAGTTGCAGAATATTTCTGCGCGGTACTGGCGCGATCAATGTGGCGTGGTCATGCAGGAAGGGTACGTATTCAATGATACCATCGCAAAAAATATTGCCATAGGGATAGATGATATAAACCGGCAACAGCTCCGCAAGGCCGTGGATGTGGCATGTATCCGCGATTTTGTGGAAAGCCTGCCATTAAGTTACAATTCGAAGATCGGGAATGAAGGCATTGGCATCAGCGGCGGGCAGAAGCAGCGGCTCTTTATAGCCAGGGCCGTATACAAATCGCCGGAATATATATTTTTTGATGAGGCCACCAGTGCGCTGGATGCCAATACAGAAAAAGCGATCATGGGCAACCTGGAACAGTTCTTAAAAGGAAAAACGGCGGTGATCATTGCGCACCGGTTGTCAACCGTGAAAAATGCCGATAAGATCATTGTACTGGATAAAGGAAAAGTAGTGGAAGAAGGAAGTCATGATGAACTGGTATCGCTCAGGAAAGAGTATTACCGGCTCGTAAAAAATCAACTGGAACTTGGAAACTAAAAAGGATATCTTAGACACTATTCAACTGCACTCAGAAGGGGTGCAGGACATTCTTACACAGCCACCGCATTGGATGGTCCGCTGGGGGAATACCACCATATTTTTTATACTGCTGCTCATTTTAGTGATGAGCTGCGTGATAAAGTACCCGGAATTTGTTCCTTCTGCCGTCATCATTTCCTCCCGGAATCCGCCGGAGAAGCTGGAAGTCAGGATCAATACCAAAGTAGAGGAAATATTTGTAACCGACCATCAGCCGGTTTCCCGTGGGCAGATACTGATGGTGCTGCAATCCACTGCCGACTACCGCGACGTGATCCGGTTGAGGGCTATTGTTGATTCGCTGGGTAACGCGGGAGTGGAGCACTTCCCACTTGGTGAAGTAGCGGGGTTCAAACTGGGAGAGATCCAGGCGGACTACAATGCCTTTGCCCGCGCGTTGACCGACGCACAACTTTATACCACTTTGCAGCCTTATTCCCCGGATTATGCAGCAGCCAACAAGAGCCTGGCGGAATCACGCAGCAGGATACGTACGCTGCAGCAGCAAAAAAGTCTGGAGCAAACGAAGTATGAGCTGTCTAAAAGGGAATTCGACCGGTACCAGGAACTGTTTAAAGAAAGGGTTGTTTCTGCATCGGAAATGAACCTGGAAAAAATGAAATTTCTGCAGGCAGAACAGAGCCTGGAAAACATCAGCCTTGCGATATCCCAGCTGCAGGAAGGTATACTGGGTATTGAAAGGACACGGAGCGGGGCAACCATCAATGCACAAAAAGATAAGATCAATTTAACAGCGCAGACCGGACAACTATTTGAGCAACTGAGAAAATCACTCAACGCCTGGGAACAGAACTACCTGCTTACCTCTTCAGTGGCCGGTGTAGTGGGCTTCCAGCAGTTCCTGGGAAAGAACCAGTTTGTGAAAACAGGAGACATCCTGTTGTCCGTGATGCCGGATGATAAAGATATGCTCATCGGCGGATTACGGGTGCCAGCCACCAATTCAGGCAAGGTAAAGGTGGGACAGAAAGTGCTGCTGAAACTGGACAACTATCCTTACCAGGAATTTGGTATGGTGGAAGGCCGGGTGAAAAATATCGCCAATGCACCGGATAAAGATGGTAATTATTATGTGAATGTCATTTTGCCGAAAGGGCTTCAAACATCTTTCCATAAAACCCTTCCCTTTGATAAAGAATTAAAAGGCAACGCTGAAATAGTTACGCAGGACCTGCGGCTGATAGAAAGATTCTTTTACCAGCTGAGAAAGCTGCTGCGGTTTGAATAAAAGTTACACGCCCCTTGATGGGGGCGTATAACTGTGCTATACCTGTCTGGACGCATTATTCCTGTTAAAGAACAATATGAAAATGGCCAGCAGGCAACTGAACGCACCAAACAGGTAAACGGCTTTATAATCATACCAACCTGCAATGATACCGGCAATAGGGCCCGACAGTCCCAAAGAGAGATCAAAGAATGCGGCATAAGCACCTAATGCTGTTCCCCGTATTTGCGGTGCTACCTTTTTGATCACCAGCACACCTAATGCAGGAAATATCAGGGAAAAACCAATGCCGGTCAGGCTGCATCCCGCTATTGTCATCACTTCTGACGAGGCAAATCCAATCAAAAGCTGTCCTGTGGCCTGCACCATTAAAGAAACCAGCGCAACTTTATATCCGCCATACTTATCAGGGAAGGAAGAAAAAAATACCCGGGTAAGTACATAGCACGCCCCAAAGGCCATGAAAGCCATAGAGGGATCGCCCCAATGTTTTTCAGTGAACAGCAAGGAAATGAAGGAAGAAATGCAGGCGAATCCTATGGATGAAAATGCCAATCCCAAACCCTGTTTGCCAATCAGGTTTATTACTTTGTAGAAAGGTGTCCTGATATGCGAGGCATCTACAGGTAAAGCCGGCAGCTTGATGGTGGGGAGCCAGGCAACAACCGGCAGCAATGTGATGACGGCAAAAACATACCCTGTTCCAAAGGACCTTTGCATCCAGATGGCCACCGGCGCACCTATAGCAATGCCGGCGTACATGGCAATACCATTCCAGGTCATTACCTTACCGGACCTTTCCTGGCCCACCAAACCTATTCCCCAGGTTAATGCGCCCGTCACCGACATGCTTTCTGATATGCCGTGAACAATCCGCGATACCATTAAAAGTCCTAATGCCAATGCGGCGTTCCGGCTGTTGGCTGCAGCTATACTATATAAAACACCGGAGAACATTACAAGCAATATACCGCTAAGGGTGCTCGTTTTTGCGCCTTTTGTATCCGTGGTTTTCCCTGAATATGCCCTTGTCAGCAAGGTAGCCAGTGATTGCAATCCTATGACCAGGCCAACAACCAGGTTACTGAATTTTAAATCATTTTTTACAAAACCGGGAAGTATTCCCAAAGTCATTCCGATGGTAAGATAAATAGCGAATACTGATATGATAATAGGGGTTATCAGGGTAGCTATTGGTTTTTTCTCTGTCATTTTGTATCGTATTATTAATTTAAATTTTACGGATACAAAATTAAACGGCATCGAAGCAACGGCTGGTAGCCATCTAATGGCTATGATTGGACAATTAATGGTTTTTGATCCGGAACCCGGTGGCGGTCATTCCCGTGTTCTTCTTAAAAAAGCGGGAGAAATATGCATGGTCTTCATACCCTAATTCGTAAGCGACCTGTTTTATATCTAAAGAGGAATAAAACAGCAAACGCTTGGCTTCCAGCAGGATTTCCTGGTGAATCCAATGACTGGCGGCGAATCCGGTGACTTCTTTTACTATTTCGTTCAGGTAAAGGGGAGTGATGTTGAGCAGTGACGCATAGGCCTTCACCTGTTTTAGTTCTTTACATTTTGTATTGACCAGTTGTTTGAAACGGAGAACGGTATTGTACTTTTGCCCGCCAACCAGGCTCAGGGTGTTTTGTGACTGTATTATTTTTGAAGCGATCATTCCCGCCAGCGTTGCTGTCAGGGAGCTTATTAAGTTTTTTTGAAGTGGTAATGATGGCTGATGAAGGAGATCTTCAAACAAAGGCATTATTTTAAAAACCGCATCCTCCTTTTGAACCGCCACCGACTGACGGGCATTAAGATAAGTGTCGAATATTCCCCGGATCTGCGTGGATATTTGCCCGTTGTCCACAAATACTAACCAGCCCTCGCAGTTTTTATAGCTGATATATCTATGCACCTGACCGGGGGCAACAAAGCTTATGGAGGGTCCTTTCATGATGACTTCCGTAAAATCCAGCTCCCATAAAAAGCGTCCCTTCAGTTGAATGATGAACATATAATGGTCGTCCCTATGCGGGATTTGCACGGTTTGGTCCAAACTTTTCATCAGCTCTATTTCAACGCCTGCTGGCGCTAGTTGCTCCTGGTGTAATAAAATTGCGTTCCTGGCCATTATGGTTTGATGCTAAGTTTTCTTCCGGTAAAAATACAGATAATAGAAAATATCTTATCCCTTATCTGAAAAGGGAAGCAGGTGCAAATATTGGATCAGGCGCTACGGATATGGGATGAAAGCTACTGGATATTTACCAGGCCGGTTATTGAACGTTTTAAATTATATATTTAGAGAATAATCATTATAAAACCGGGGAAGAAAAAGAAGAACCGTTTATATTTATGTTTTTTTGTGCAGCTAAATTTACATCATTGATGAATGCAAGAGCCGCCTTTGCGGTTATTTCGGTTTTGACCCTGCTTTTTATTGCCTCGTGCAAGGATAAAGAAAAGCCGGGGAAGGATCAGGGAAATGCCCTTCCTGCAGCGCCCCGGAAAGATTACCTGTCCCTGATCATCTCCCTGGATACACTATCATCTGCCGGAATGAAAAGCGCGACTTACCGGGAAGACAGCCTGCTGCGGCACACCGCTGACAGCAATGTGAACCCGTTTTATCATTATTTCAGGGGAAGATATTATAACCTGGAAAGACAACGGGACAGCGCAATAGCCGAGTACAAGAAGATGGCCGGACCAAAGGGCGATGTGGAAGTGGAGCTGCTGAAAACCTTCAGCCTCCTGGACAACAGCACCGCCAACGGCACTATGGTAGAAGGGGCTTTAATGAATGACATACTGGCCGCCATGAAAAAAGCGGAAGGCGCCCATAGCAGGCTGACCTATCGCTTTTACGACCTGATGGCCAAAGCTTATTACCAGAACCACAACGAAAAAGAATCACTGGAATATACCGAACGCTATTATAAAAGCCATCCTTACAAATCCCATCCCGTAATCCGGCAACGGTATTATGATATTTCTTTCATGCTGGCCTCCAGGGGGGATGATTATGATAAAATGCTGCTGTATAATGTACAGGCGCGTGACCTTGCGAAAAGCATCGGCGACAGCATGGCAATTGCACGGTCTTACGATAACCTATCACAGGTATATGCCCGCCAGGGGCAATCTGAAAAGGGCCTTGAATGTAGCAAGATCTTCTTTAATTATTTAAAGAAAACCAATAACCTGCAGGCATATGCATATAATAATTTAGCTACCAGTTTTATCCGTAATAACCAGCTGGATTCGGCGATCCACTACTATAAAGAGGCTATTGCCCTTGCCAAAAAGAGGGAAAATGGGAAAGAAGATCCCAATTATTACAAGGGACTTATTGAGGCGTATAAAAAGAAAGGCGACTACGCAGAAGCCATGGAGACAGCGGATTACGCCTTTTCCGTAGAAATAGATCATATTAAACAGATAGAAGCAGTTAAAGTAGCGGAGATACAGACAAAATATGAAGCAGAGAAAAAGGACCGGAATATCGCTGAGCTAAGCAGCCGGAATGCGTTGAATGAAAAGGTGATCCGCCAGCAGAGATGGACGCTGGCATTGGCATCGCTGGTATTCATTGGCATACTTTTATTCTTCTATATAATTCACCGGCAATACCGGTTGAAAGAAAAAAATAAAATGCTCCAATTAGAGAACAGCCGCCTGAACATCGAGCAAAAATTACTACAGGCACAGCTAAACCCGCATTTTATTTTTAACTCCATCGCCAACCTGCAAAGCCTGGTCGCTTCCGGCGATACAAAAGAATCTGTCCGTTACCTCTCAGCATTTTCAGGGCTGTTGCGCAGTGTGCTGGAACAAAGCAGGAGGGATTTTATCAACCTGGAAGAAGAAGTCACCTCGCTGAAAAATTATCTTCAGCTGCAGCAGATGCGTTTCGCAGGGATCTTCGATTACCAGGTAACGGTAGCAGCGGATCTTTATCCTGAAGATATACTGATTCCTCCTATGTTAGTGCAACCATTTGTTGAAAACGCCATAGAGCACGGGTTCAGGAATATTCAATACAAAGGCATGCTCAGGGTATCATTCAGCGCGGAAAACAACCAGGTTATCATCCTGGTGGATGATAACGGCAAAGGCCTTACCAGTAAGGAGGAGAACCCGCAAAAGAAAAGGTCGCTTGCCGGAATTATCCTTAAAGAAAGACTGGAGGCGCTTTTCAAATCCAACGGACAGGAAGCGAACTTCAATATTGAAAATAAAGACAATAACGGAACACATGGTGTTACCGTGCATATTGTAATACCGGAAATTAAAGACTAAACCAGAAAATAATCATACATGAAGCTTTATATTCTTGAAGATGAAGCGCTCATATTGAAGCACCTTTTACAGGTCGTTCAAGGCATTCCCTTTGTAGAGGTCATAGGGAATTCACCCGAGGTGGCCCAGGCGGTGAGGGAAATACCCGCCTTGAAACCAGACATTATTTTAGCTGATATCCGGCTGAAAGACGGCGACAGCTTCCGGCTATTTCATGAAATAGGGAATGAAGGCTTCCAGGTTATTTTCCTTACGGCCTATGATCAGTATGCCATACAGGCGCTCAATATGGGGGCTTTCGGATACCTGTTGAAACCGATAGACGAAGCCGCTTTAACGGAAATGCTGAAAAAATGTTTCCACCAGCGGAAGCAGGAACTTATTGACCAGCAGCAGCTGGAAATAGCCCGGCAGCATTATTTGGCACAGGGCGGAACAGTGCCCAGGCGGCTTGCATTGAAAAGCATTGAATATATAGAAATTGTTTCGATAGAAGATATTATGTACTGCAAGAGCGACAAGGGATATACGACCTTCTACCTGAAGAACAAGCGGGAAATCCTTGTGTCGAAGGGCCTGAAGGACTATGAGGGTTTACTGTTGCCCGCCGGCTTCCTGAGGTGCCACCAGTCTTACCTGGTTAATTTCCACTATGTGGAAAAGTACTACAGGGAAGGATATTTAAAAATGCAAAACAATGAACAGGTACCAGTTTCCAGCCGGAAGAAGGAGGAAGTGCTTAATTATCTGGAGAATATTTCTTAGGCAGGGAGGATATTGAAGAGTAGGAAAAGATATCTGTCATTTTCAACGGTTTCTCATTAACCTGAATATCCCGGCTGGAATGTCTTTTCCTGCTGAGGCAGGAGATAGGTTAAGATAGTTTACCGGTATCGTGTCTTTATCTGTTTCGGTAAGCAGCACTTTTCCTGATCGCTGAATATTCTTCATAACCGGGTGATTCACCTCATCTTTTTCGATGATACCATTGTTATTCAGACCCATTTCAATAGCATTCCCTGTAATTAAAGAGTTGGTGAAGGTATATTGGGCTTTGTAGTCTTTCATACTTATCCAGAAGCAATTATTATTTGCTATAATATTATCTCTGAAAACAAAATCTGAATATTTTCCGAACCATATGGCCCCTTCGTAAGCCCCATATATAATAGAATTGGTCAGGGAAAACCCTGTTACAGATAAGAATAACAAAAGTGCGTTCCTGCATTCATAAAATACACAATGGCTTACTTTGATACCACTGCCTTGCGCGAAAATGGCGCCCTGTATTGGCGCTGAATTCTTACTGCCTACAAAATAGCATTGCGAAATTTCCATGTCTTTTAGTTCAGGCCGGTGGCGCTCGATTGCATAATAGTAAACAACAGAAGGATGGGTGTTACCCAGGAATTTCAATCCCCTGAAGCAGGTGTTATTGCGTTCAACCTGGAAGCCGATGCAATGATCAAAGCTCCCGTAGTTTTTATTGTTGGGAGAAACAGATTGTATAACCGGCATTTTGGAGGGCAGCCAACCGGTGTCATCGGGCAAGATGGATGCCTCTATGGTGTATTTCCCCGTATCTGTTGGGTTAGAAGACTGTAGCACCAACTGTTGCGTGAGAGTATACAGGCCGGGAGCAAGCTTGATGGTAACCGCCTCCTTTCCGGTGAAACCATTGGCCAGGGCAATCGCTTTTTCAAGGCTTGCCAGTGGATCTCCTATTGTTCCTGTTGCGTTGTCCCTTCCTTTTGCAGGGTCAACGAATACTGTTTGGCCTGTTGATGTGTTTAGCTGAATGACGCATAGGAAACATAAAGTAATGATAAGTTTGTACATGGTCGCCGGAGTTAGATTCATATAAGTTCTTGGTTCATATGAAAGGTACTATTTCCCCGTTAGCGCGGTTGTTCAAGGCAGGATCAAGTTTGTGCAAGTTCGTTCAAGCGGATAATTTATTAGCTGACACCATTTTGAATTACTCCTGAACATCTTTCTTTCCTTTACCTAAAATCAGATGTCCCAATAAAAAATCAAACAGGTAATGGTCATCAGCATCTTTTTGAGATACAATAGATAATCCTGTTGTTCCTTTGGTGAAGTCTGTTTTATAAGAAAGGACTAATTGATCCTTTTCCATAATTGACCATTGCCAAAGCGGCGTATCATTAAAGACAAGTTTAAATTGCCGGTTTTGATATTCGAAATTGAAGTTTAATGAAAACGGAATACTTTTCAGCTTCAAAACAGGTTCGCCTGACGCTAGTATTTTAATATTGTTACGGCTGAAAAGGCCGAAGGAATGCTCAATACTATATTCATTTTGAAGAATATTGAAAGTTGTAGGCTCTTTAAGCCAGTCATCTCCTCTTTGATATGTCCCAATTTCTTCGCCATTAACTAAAAACACAAATTTACCTTCGTTAATCTGGTTCCATTGCCTTTCCATAAATAGTATATATGATCGTAATTATGCCTGTGATTCAAAGCATCACTTTTTCTCTTTCGTCACACTGGTAGTGTTGGTAGTGCTCTGAATATATGCATTAATGTCGTTATTAAAATCAGCCCGGTGTACCAGGTTGTAATGCCTTCCTGCGGGGAACATTTGTGAGATGCCGATAATGTGGTTTTCTCCAACTTTCCAGATCCCTTTACGTCCCTGGAAGGCGGCTGTGGTGGCGCTGTTATGCATGTGATCATTACGGTCGGCCCTGGCAACTTGCTTGCTGGGTTCATAAATAGCAGGCTTGGTTTCCCAGTATTTTTTCAGGTTTATGATGTCAGTCACCAGGTCTTTCCTATATTCGAGGTTGTTAGCATTTTGAGGCGTTGCCAATCCGTCCATTTTAGCCTGGCAGCCGGTCCATACCTGGTTAGTTATCATTTGATGGAGGGCGAGTCCTTCATCTTCGCTCAGCGTTTCCACCTCCTCCTGGTACAGGGTTTTTACGGTATTCATCGTTTTCCAGATACCGCGTACGGCCATCAGGAAGGGCATATCCCCATCATTGGTGGTTTTTATTACTTTTACGATATCACTTGAATAGAGATGGTAGAAGAATTTTAATCGTAACCCGGCTTCATCGCCGCGTGTTTGATGTATTTCAATGGGTTTAAACGCAGCTTCCTGCCAATAAAGACCAGTCTGACCGAATAAATGGTTACTGTACGCAACTTCTGTTTGCCGGCGCTTTTGCGACTCTCCGTGTTCTTCACCCACCATATTCAGCTTGCTCACATCAATACTGATGCGCTGTACAACTTCCTGCTTCAACTGGGTAGTGGCCAGCGGGCGCACCGGCGAAGCGCTGTACAGTTGCAGCGCCTTCTGACCCATTATATCGGCCTCATGCTCCAGACCTTTATCGTCGTTAACAGGTGTACCCTGTTTTAATTGTGTGGTAGCCTGTACCCGTCCCTGTTTTTGCTGCACTACATGCCATGCTTCATGTGGCAGGTGTTTCTCCTGTCCGGGGCCGAGGTGGATGTCACTTCCCTTTGCATAGGCAAGGGCCTGCAGTTGAGCGGGTTCTGCGGAATTGTAGTGTACACGGACATCGTCCATGCTTTGCCCGGACATATTCTCTATTCCACTTTTAAGATTATCCGGCAAGCCGGTTTTGTTTTCTTTTTTCTGTATGGGAGATTGATGGCCGTCTGCTTTCAGTTGCGCAGGCCGTGGGCGGTTGTCTGCCAGTGTTTGCAGGGCCTTTTGCTGCGTTATCTTGTCGCTGTTGTCTGCCAGTTGCTGAAAAGGACGTAGCTGCACTGCCTGTGGGCCTGTGCCCGCAGTATGTACAGCCGCGGGGGTGACAGGTGTGGCAGCCTGGCGTTTTCCGCTGTGAGGGTCTTCAGCATGTTTGATCATGAGGTTATTTTTTCCTGGTAATATGAAGATAGCAAAAACCAGTCATTATTGCAATTTCTTCGTAGTTGGCTTACCCTGACTTTCTCATTTTAGCCGATTGCTTTTTATCGAACCGGTTCTTTGCAATAAGATGGGCTTCTTCAATAAACCGGATCGTTTGAGGCAACAGGTCTTCTCCGGGATTCAGGATGCAGATGTAGTGCTGCGCGGCATAATCCGGATGAGGCATGAAGCGGTTTAATGCCGTATAATCCCACCCGGTTTCAGTACCTGAAAACAGTTTGTTATAAGCATCTTTTGAGATACCGATATTTACCCGGAAAATACCGTCGCGATCCAGGTTGGACTTGTTATCATGCTCATTATCGGATGCGGCAATGGTTACAAACGGGAGCACCTGGTCCGTTTCATAAAAGAAGAATTTGTATCCAAAGCTATCAAGTTTGGTAACGTTGGGAAGTTGTTCCGTTATATATTGTTCGATGGCTTGTAATGACATAACAGGTGTTTTGTGTTCGTTGCAAATTTCGTCCTGTTCCTGTACATTTACAAGTAGTTACCTTTTTGGCAGGTAGTAACATAAAGTAAAGTAACAGGTACAGTATGGCTTTGAAAGATGAAAAAAAGATAGATAAATCTGAAACATGTCCCTTCCAGGAAGCGATGGACCTGATTTCGGGCAAGTGGACGATGTCCATCATCAATAACCTGATGGCAGGAAAAATGCGGTTTAAGGAACTCGAAAGAAGTGTGACAGGCATCAATACAAGAATGCTGGTGAAAGAATTAAAGCAACTTGAAAACAGGAAGATCATTAACCGGAAAGCCTTTGCAACAATGCCGCCAACAGTGGAATATTCACTGACCGAAAAAGGTACTTCACTGAAGCCGGTGTTGATGGAAATACAAATATGGGCAATGAAAAATGTGGTTTAACCAGCCCGGGGAAGCCATATTTGGTGCCTGATTAAAATTTGTCAATGCAACAGCAATAATTATCTTGCATCCTCGTAATTAACCGGCGACTTATACCATGAAGCACAAGTTTATGCACCTCCATATCCGGGTACCTGTTTTTTGTATGCATATGATAATGCTGGCCGCCTGTAATGGTGGCAGCAAAGAATCCCAAAGCAAGCAACCTGTTGTTAGTGCCGTCAGGATAGATTCCCCGGCGCATAAAAAAGTTGACATTCCGGCGTTGTCTACAGAAGCATATGTTTCCGGTATCATCAACAGGAAACAAGCCATCGAAAAACAATTGCCAGGTATCAATGCGGCCACAGCTGCCCGGCTTTACAGTTCCCTGGCGAATTATATGGATACAGCACTGGCTGGTATCACCGCCAATGAGCAGGCATGGCTGAATGAGTATGTAAACTACTACGATGAAACAAAAGGGATGATCGTACTGCCTGCGCAGGTACAACAACGCATTCATTTACTGGCCACCGCGGGTATTGAACCCTGGGAAATAGGCGAGGGGTATACCGATCTTCGCACGGTTCCTGCATTCTATACAAGTTTATTCAAAGCTTCCCTGCCCGCTGATTACAATGCTTTCCTGCAACTGCGGGCAGATGAAGATACCGTATTATACAGCGCCGATGCGGGATTGCTGATTCCTTTCAGCATGATAGGAAAGCGCGCACTCAACTGGGAAAAGTTCCTGGACGCTTATCCAAACAGCACCTTTGTGGAAACCGCCCGGGAACAATATAACGGCTATTGTGAGGATTACCTGTTTGGCACAGACAATACGCCTTCGTTTGAAAATATAAGTAATCTCCGTTCACTGATCTCGGAAAATAAAGAGGAATATCTCTCCTTTGTACAGCAATACGGGAATACCAGAACTGCTGGTATTGTACAACTGTTCCTGGACAAAGTAACCACTGTAAAAACATATGAGCTGTTGCGGCAGCAGGTGCGTGCAGCAATAGCTCAGTATTAAAATCAGCTTACATCTTCACTATCTTTTTTACCAGTTGTTTACCTGGTGCTTTTAACACCAGTAAATACATCCCCGGTTGTATATCACTCATCTGGATATCGAACTGCTGACGGCCATCTAGTTTTTCCATTTTCACCACTTTGCCGGCGGTATCATGTAATTCCGCTCTCAGCCAACGTTCGGCGGTATTTACATAAATGAATGCACTTGCCGGATTGGGATAGATGCTCACGCCATCTGTTTTCTGCTCCATCGCTGGCATCATTTTCCGCAGGGTGCTGCCTGTACTGCAAACGAGTACCGGCCGCCGGGTGCTGTCGCTGCTCTCGCGGGAAGTAAAGGTGGCATCGGTGGTGGCGCCTGCCAGTCCGGATACCAGTTTTAAAGTAAGCATGCCATCGGCAGATTGCTGGGAGAGCGCAATATCTGTTACATCCCATTCGGCATAATTGCCGGCAGTGCGTCCCATGATCGTATCCACAGCGCTGGTCGCGGCAGGCATGTTGTTGTAGGTGATGCCTGATTCGGTCCAGCTGTCGTTGCTTACATATCGCACAATCCACGGTACAGTGGTGACGCTGGTGTTTGCATAGCTCACATACATTCGCAGTTTTACCTGGCTGGTACCCGCGGGTAATGCACCCACATTGAAGCGGAGAAATATTTCCCGTGTATAGCTTGTGGTGGTTTCCTGCTTCAGCACAAGCGACTCGGTGCCATAGTTTACACTACCGTAAGTAGAACCTCCTCTTACATAGGCATCCGCAATAGCCGTGATAACGGATGCACCATAAACAGGCGTTTGACTGTTCACATGATACGTGGCAGACGAGCCTGCATAAGGCCCTGAAGGCAGGGTAGCAATCAGCTCCCGTGTTTGTGGAATCCCCGGCAGGTTCAACTGGATATTAACAGGCGAAGCGGATTGCGCCGGATCAGCAACGGACAACGTGACGTCGGGAGTGCCTGCATTGCGCAGCATCAGCGCACATGGACGGTCAACGGTAACTGTGAGTGAATCCTTATGGAAGGTACCGGCCTGGTAAAATACCATCTGCCAGATATTTAATCCCCTGTGATATACTACCTGCATGTTCGCCGTATTCTGCTCAACACGTACGGCCGTGGTATCATAAGTGCTCATATTTTGACCCGGCAATACATAATATGCATAAGTGCCGTTGGCAGGTGCAGTACCATGGTTGAACCACAGCTGGAACACGTTCAAGTTCTGTACAGTGGTGCTGCCACCGTTATTAATGCTTCTCCAGGTACCGGATTGTGATTGCATGCTCAGTTGCAACTGGCCACCGGAAGGGAAGTAATAGCTAATGCCATTATGTGTGATCCATTTCAGGGTATTGTTGTAGCTGTAAGTGCCATTGGTAATAGTGCTCACGGAGCCGTTTACATTGGCAGATACTGCGCCGTTCAGCAAGCATTGGTTCACGGTGGTATTGATGGGCTGTGTGGCGGTGGAGCTGATACCGGCGCCCAAACAAATAACCTCGTTGTCGAAAAAGAACCAGGCTTTACGTGCCTGCGTATTGTAATCGGAGAATTGAAGCGCGGAAACACCATACAGCGAGTCCGACACGCCACCTGCGAATGCGGTAGTGCCAAAGTTCACGCCCCAGGCTGTACGCAGCGGAATAGTGGTAATGTACGGCACGGTGGTACCAGGTATCCTGCTCCAGTCCCACACAGCCGGAATGTTATAATACTCGTTGCCGCTGGCGGCGATGTGCGTGGACCCGTCCGACAGGTAATAACCCTTCAGGTTTTCTCCATTACCGTTTTCCTGTTTGGCGGTGCGGGTAGAAGTCATGTGTACCCCAAAAAGGTAGCCGGTACGATGATGTACAGTATAGTCAGAACGCCAGAAGTGGGTATGCAGGGAGGGCAGGAGGTATCCCGGCGACTGGCTGCCGTTCAGCCGCGCGATGTTCTCATTGTATTCAGTCGCATGAGCGGTGTCCAGCACTTTGAGCTTTTCCAGGTGGTTGGTAACGCCAATGGCTAATTGATTTTCCCGGCTGATGCTGCGGCCGTTGGTGCCGTAGTCGATATAACGGGTCCGCATAGCTTTGAGGAAACCGTTCCGCACAAAATTACTGAACACCGATAAGCGGGAGCCTGACAGCGCATAAGGCGTGCCACGCAGATAATAGGCAACATTGGTTTCGCCGCTCACGAACACGGAACCATAACCAAAGAAATACAATTGCGGACCATGCTGGTGATATGACAGATCATGCTGGATGCCCTCATTGGCGGTGAGTACGAGGGAATAAAATGCCTGGTCCACGCTGTACTGCATCAGGGAGTCGTTGGCAGTGAGACAGGACCGGTATATAAAGTGTATAGCCTCATCCAGCTTGTTGGCGCCGGCCTGACCGGAAGGATTGCCGCGGCTCATTTGCGTAAGCAAGGCATTGCGGAGACTGCCCAGGCTTTGCTGCGCGGTGTCTAAAAGGATCAGGATTTCGCCGATGCGCTGCGGATTGGAGATATGGTTATGGTACCAGTTCCAGCTTTGCGGATCGGTGGTGTTCCAGTAAGTAAGGCTGTTCACAATAGCGGTGAAAAGTGTGGTGCTTTTGTAATATGAACTGGCTGATTTCGTATAGGCCAGCGCGAAGGTTTTTACCCGGTTGATGTGTACGTCCGCCGTATAGGTGGTGGCGCTGTAGGCATAGTTGACGTCCGGCCAGGAGCCATTGCTTTGCAACGTGGCCAATGTGCTGGTTACGTTATTGTCCAGCGTGGCGGTACTGCCGGATTGCGAGAGCAGTTCGGCACGGATACGGTCCATAATAGTGGTGTACGCCGTTTGGCCCCATGCATGGGACATATTACACAGGAAGCCCAGGATAAGCAGCATGCTGATTTTCATAACAGTGGATTTGTAACAAATCTAATGATCCCTGCCTGTTAGGTGGGGTGATTATTCCGAGTAAATGGGGGGAATTTTCACAAATCAGGGGCTTCCGCAAACTCGGAAGGCGTTTTACCGAACTGTTTCTTGAATTCGCGGCTGAAATATTTCCGGTCGTTGTACCCCACCATGTACGCCACCTGGTATACGGTATGCTCACGGGTGCGTATCAGGGAGGCCGCTTTTTTCAACCGCAGCGATTTTACGAAGTCGTTCACCGACATATTAGTGACGGCCTTCAGTTTTTTGTACAGCACGGGCTGGCTCATGGCTACCTTCCGGGCCAGCATATCCACGCCGAAGTCGGGGTTGTCCATATGCTCTTCCACCAATGCGATCACTTTTTCGAGGAAAGCGTTATCCAGGCTGCTGGGCAACGCATCCGGTACTTCCGTTTCTGTTTGCAGCTGGCGGCTGTAGCGTTCGCGCATTTTTTCGCGGGAAGCAACCAGGTTGCGGACGTTGAGCGCCAGCACACGGGTACTGAAAGGTTTGGTAAGATAGAGATCTGCCCCGGTTTCAAGACCGCTTACATGATCGGCCTGGGAACTTTTGGCAGTGAGCAGCACTACAGGAATATGACTGGTGCGCTCATCTGTTTTAAGCGCCTGGCAAAGCTGCAGGCCATCCATTTCGGGCATCATCACATCGCTGATCACAATGTCGGGGATTTGTGCGGTGGCTGTAGCCAAGCCATCTGCCCCGTTCACGCTTTCCAGTACCAGGTATTGATCCCGGAAAGTTTGACTGATGAGAGTACGCAGCTCCGGGTTGTCTTCCACTATAAGAATGGTGAAGGGTTGCGGTGCAGCTGTGATAAGAGTATCCGGGGTTTCCGGCGCCAGCGTCGCTTTTACCGGCGCCGCGGGCATGGCAGGCACTCCGCCTACGGTGTGTTGGGTACCTTCAAAATGTTTGGCGCCGGTAGGCAGGGCAACCGTAAAACAGGTGCGGCCCTCCTTTACCGCAGTAGAAGGTTCGCTTTCCACGGTCAGCGTTCCTTTATGCTGTTCCACAATGTTTTTGGATAATGCCAGCCCGATGCCGTAACCGGTGTTCTGCAAGCCATGATCCTGTACCTGGAAAAAATTGGTGAATAGCTTGTCGAGGTATTCGGGTGCAATACCGCGGCCATTATCAGTGACAGTGACCACCGTGTTTTGCCGCGAATGGGTAATGTGCAACTGGATGCTTCCCCCATCCGGTGTGAATTTAAAAGCATTGCTGAGCAGGTTGAAGAACACTTTCTCCAGCTGCTCCCGGTCGAAATAAACCCAGGCGTGGTCCATATCATGACCGAATACCATGCTGATGTTCCGGTCGAGCGAAAGCTCGCGGAAGCTGGTGTATATATGATCAAGAAAAGGAATCAGGTCCTGTTCCTGTACATGCAGTTTGAGGTGATTGGTTTCCGCTTTGCGGAAATCCATCAGTTCATTTACAAGCTTCAGCAACCGGTCGGCATTGTTCCGTAACTGCAGCAGGGTGGATTGCAGCGGATCGTCTTTCTTCAGCATATCCATCATCTTTTCTACCGGCACCAGCAGAAAAGTGAGGTGGGTACGGATTTCATGGGAAACATGTGTAAAGAAGTTCAGCTTCACCTGGTGCAGTTCTTCCTCTTTGCGCAGCAAGGCCCACAGGAAAAAGAATCGGGTCACGAAGAAGAACAGCAGGATAAGCCCCAATGCGTAAATGCCATATGCCCACCAGGTTCGCCAGAATGGCGGCAGGATGGTGATCTCCATCTTTGCGGGCGCGCTCCAGATGCCGTCGTTGTTGGCGCCTTTTACCCAAAATGTATAATGACCGGAAGAGAGATTGGTATAGGTTACCGCCGGATTATTGGTTTCAATCCAGTCGCGGTCCGCACCTTCAAGCCGGTATGCATAACGGTTTTTGCTGCTTTTTACATAGTTGAGCAGCGCAAATTCGAGCGTAAATACTTCCTGGTCGTGATGAAAACGCAGCGCCTTCGTAAAGCTGATATCCTGTTTCAGCAGTCCGTTGTCTTGGCCGATAGCTACCGGTTTGTTAAACAGCCGCAGACCGGTAAACCGGATGACGGATGGATGGGAATTAGTAATGATCTGATCCGGGAAAAAACTGGTGATGCCGTTATAGCCGCCGAAGAGAAATTCGCCGCGGCTGTCCCGCAAAAAGGAGTTGTAATTAAATACGTTTCCCGCCAGGCCATCGCTTACAGTATAGGTCTGGAAGGAGTTGCGGCCGGGATCAAAACGTGCCAGGCCGTTATAGGTACTAATCCATAAATTATGCTGATCATCTTCCAGTAACCCAATCACGTTATCGTTCGGCAAACCATCTTTTTCTGTATAACGCGTTTGCTTCTTCAGCTCCGGATCATATTTAACCAGGCCCCCGAAATACATGCTCACCCAGATGTTGTGTTTTGAATCTTCCTGTATGGAGTTTACATAACCCGGCTGGATAAGCCGCATGGTGTCTGCCTCAAACACATACAGGTTGCTGATAGAACCGACCAGGATCCGGTGGCGTGAATCTTCCAGGATATACCGGATCGATTGGCGGGCGGCAATACCTGTTAAAATAGAATCGGCCCGTTTCTCCAGCTCGTGGCCATTCCGGTGGAGCAGGTGGAGCGCGTTATTGGTGCCCACCCAGAACCGGTTCCGGCTGTCTTCCAGTATGGCTGTTACTTCCCTGGAAAAGGTGCCGGGATCTTTGGTATCGTAGAAGAAGCGTTTAAACCCACCCTGCCGCAGGAGGTTTAGTCCGCCGCCATGCGTGGCCGTCCAGATGTTGTGGTCTTTATCTTCATACACTACTTTCACCAGGTTGGACCCAAGGCTGGCAGGATTATTTGCATCATGTTTATAGCTGGTAAAACGTTGGGTAGCGCGATTATAATAATTCAGTCCGCCGCCTTCTGTACCGATCCAGTAATTGTGCTGCGCATCTTCAAGGATGCTGCTGATCACATTGTTGCTGATCCCATTGAGCGGGGGATGCTGCTGCCAGGCGCTAAAGGCCGTGCCATAGGGATGCACCATGTTCACGCCGCCGAAGTAGGTACCCATCCAGATTACACCGTTATTATCCTGGTAGATGCTATGAATAGAATTCTGGCTAAGACTGGTGCTGTTGCCGGGATCCTGCTGATAGTGCCGGCTGGTCATCGTCACCGGGTCAATGATGCTGAGTCCTTCCTGGGTGCCCACCCACATGTTGCCTGCTTTATCGCGAAGTACCCGTCTTACTATATTATTAATGATCGCTGGTTGCGCCAGTAACGAAAAACGGCCGGTAGCAGGATCATATATATTAATACCACCGGTTTGTGTAGCCACCCATAACCTGCCCAGTTTATCCTCAGTGATGGCAGTGATAAAGTTCATAGCCAGACTGGCCGGTTGTCCGTCTTCATGGCGGAATGTTTCAAAATCATTGCCACTCATTTTGGTGAGGCCGTTGCTGGTGCCAATCCAGATATTGCCTTTCTTGTCTTCATACACACAACGCACTACATAACCGGCAATTTTACCGGGTATGAGAAACTCCTGCCGGTTACCCTCCTGGAGATAAAGCCCGTTGTTGGCGCCGATCCAACGGCGGCCTTTACTATCTTCATAAATACAATTAATGTTTGTTGGCCGTCCGGGATCCAGTTGGATGCGTTGAAAACGGTCCTGTTCAGGATCATACTTCGCCAACCCTGCGGAGGTGCCTATCCATAACACATTTTTCCGGTCACGGTACAGGCTCATGATCTGGTTACCGGGAAGGGAGGTGCTGTCGCCTGCCTGCTGGCGATAAATTTTGAATCGATGTCCATCATACCGGTTAAGGCCATAGTGTGTACCATACCAGATGAATCCCTGGGCATCTTCTCCAACAGACAATACCGCGTTGTGCGATAATCCATCTTCTACGGTGAGGTGATTGAACGTAACGTTTTGCCCGCTGCTTTTTATAAAAGCAGCGAGGAGCAGCAGGCATAAGAACGGGAAGCACCTCGAAATCATGCTCTAATATAAGAATTGTATTGGGGCAAATGGGTGTTTTTTATAAATATCATTCTTTATTATTCTGATAATCAGCAGGTTGAAGGGGGATTTATAAAATTCACCCCAATCATTTATGATTGTCCCCCTGTGATTTGAACTGGTTACCACATATTTGTGTATCAACCGTTATTTCCGCTCAATTCCACAATTATTATGAAAAAGACATGCCAATCAACCAGCAGGGGGAGAGAGTGCAGCTTCGCCTTCAATTATTTTTTTACGGGAGTCATGTGGATCTTACTTTTTCCGCTTTTCCTTTTTGCTCAACAAAAGAAAACAGTGTCCGGCACTGTAAAGGCCAAAGATGGTACACCGTTGCCAGGTGTGACAGTAATGGTAAAAAATGAAAAGACCGGCGCGCATACAGATGGCAATGGACGTTTTACTATTTCCGTAAATCCTGGTGCTACTTTGGTGTTCTCCTTTGTCGGTTTCGGAAAGATAGAGCAGCCGGTAGATAACAGGACAGAGTATAATGTGCAGATGAGTGAACAGGCCGGCACACTCAACGATGTGGTAGTAGTGGGATATGCTACCCAGCAACGGAAAGACCTGACCGGGGCAGTGGGTAGTGTGAACATGAAAGATTTTGCGAAAGCGCCGGTAAAGTCGTTCGACGAAGCGCTGGCCGGCAGGGTAGCAGGGGTCGCGGTAGCGAGCAATGATGGTCAGCCGGGTTCTATCTCCAATATCGTTATCCGCGGTGCAGGGTCTATCACACAGGATAATTCCCCGCTCTATGTTATTGACGGTTTCCCTACCGAAAGTTCTAACGCAAATGCGATCAGCCCGGGTGATATTGAGTCGATCGACGTATTGAAAGATGCGTCCGCCACTGCTATTTATGGCGCCCGTGGATCCAACGGCGTTATTCTTATTACCACTAAAAAAGGTAAAACCGGCGCGCCGCAGGTAACCTATAACGGGTACTATGGCTGGCAGCAGGTGCCGAACAAAATCCCGTTAATGAACGCCTACGAGTTTGTACAATATGTGGGCGATGTGAACCCATCTATCTATGATTCCGTATACCTGGCCGGCGGGGCCAAACTGGAAGATTACCGTAACAAGGAATCCATAGATATGCAGGACTTTGTGTACCGCGTAGGTCAGAACCAGAACCACGACATTGCCGTGCGGGGAGGAAATGATAAAACGAGATATTCACTCTCCGGTAATTTCAATAACCAGAAAGGGATCATTATTAATGGCGGTTTTAAAAGATACCAGGGCCGGTTTTCACTGGATCAAACAGTGAACAGCAAGCTGAAAGTGGGTATCAATGCGAATTACGCCTACAATGAAACCTACGGGATACCGGTGTCCGCCACCAATTTTTATGCGTCCGCAACTACATTGTATTCCGTTTGGGGCTTCCGGCCAACGACCAGTATCGCCGGCCGCGACAGCAGTGTGAACCTCGTGGATGAATTTTATGATCCGGGCAATGAACTGGCAAATAACCAGGACTATCGCGTGAATCCATTGCAGAATATACAGAACCAGTATACCATGAACAAGGTGAACAACCTGTTCGCTAATGCGTATGCGGAATATGCCATCACCAATGGACTCACACTTCGTATAGCCGGTGGTATCAACACGGTAAATACTGAGATCAATATTTTCAACAACTCCAAAACGCAATCCGGCAGTAAATGGAACGCCAACGGCGTGAATGGCAGCGTGGAAACCAAACCCACTTCACTCTGGCGTTCGGAAAACTCGCTGACCTACCGCAAAAGCTGGAACAAGTTACACAACCTCACCGTGCTCGGCGTACTGGAAGCGCAGGGATATAAAAATTCGCAACGCAGGTTTTCGGCAAATCAAATTCCCAATGAAGACCTTGGACTGGACGGAATCGATCTGGCCGCGCCGGCCAATACTTCACTGCTTTCACTTAGCTCCGGTTGGACAATGGCCTCCGGCGCACTGCGCGTGAACTACGATTACAATTCAAAATATCTTTTCTCTGCGTCTGTCCGTGCCGACGGCTCCTCTAAATTCGCAGCCGGCAACAAATGGGGATACTTTCCTTCCGCTTCTGCTGCATGGCGCTTCAGCAGCGAAGAGTTTATGAAAAATGTAAGTTTCATTTCTGATGCGAAGATCAGGCTGGGCTATGGCGCATCCGGGAACAACCGGGTGGGCGACTTTGCTTACCTGTCCCAGTTACAACTCACCAGCAATCAATACTGGTATTCCGTGGGAAATGGACCACTGAGTATTGGCTCGGTGATGATATCTTCCGGTAACGCGGACCTGCGCTGGGAAACCAACGAACAAACCAATATCGGCCTGGATATGGCCTTCCTGAAAAACAGGCTGACACTCACCGTAGATGCCTATCTGCGTACTACAAAGGATCTGCTGCTGAATGCCGCATTGCCTTATGCACATGGCATAGAGAGCGCGCAGGGATTTAAAAATGTGGGTCAGTTACAGAACAAAGGCCTGGAGATCACGGTGGCAGGTGTAATTGCGGATACCAGGGAGTTCGGCTGGAACAGCAGTTTTAACATCAGCTTTAATAATAATAAAATACAATCACTGGCAGAAGGACAACAATCTATTCTCTCTGGTTCCGGAACTTTTTTCAATACTACTTACTCGGGTCTGTTCCCTTATATCTCTGTAATCGGAAGGCCGCTAGGAGAGATGTACGGCCTTGTATTCGATGGAGTATACCAGTATTCCGATTTCGATGTAATGCCAAATAACACCTATCTGCTGAAGCCGGATGTGCCCACCAATGGCGCGGCGCGCAACGCTATCCGTCCGGGTGACATTAAGTATAAAGACCTGAACGGCGATCTCCAGGTGAACAACCAGGACTACACCATTATTGGCAGTGGTTTACCAAAACATACCGGTGGTTTCAGCAATGATTTCCGTTACCGCAATTTTGATCTGAACGTATTATTGCAGTGGTCTTATGGCAATGATATTATCAATGCCAACCGGTACGTATTTGAAGGCGGTATTGTAAATAATCCGAACCTGAACCAGTTTGCCAGTTATGCCAAACGCTGGACGCCCACCAACCCCAGCAACGCCATGTTCCGCGCAGGCGGTATGGGCAATGCAGCTTATTCTTCCCGCGTGATTGAAGACGGTTCTTACCTGAAACTGAGAACGGTTTCCCCTGGGGTACAATGTGCCGGGCGCATTGCTGAAACGTGCGAAGATAAAGAATGTGCGTATCTACGGTGCTGCCCAAAACATTTATACATGGACGAAGTACTCCGGTATGGATCCCGAGGTGAACGGCAGGCCTGGTAACCTTACCCCCGGCTTCGATTACGCCGTTTACCCGCACTCATTGTCTTATGTGACCGGTTTAAATGTAACCTTCTAAAATGATGAACATGAAACGTATTTGCATCCTGGCATGTATAGTAATAGCAGGGCTTACTTCCTGCAAAAAATTCCTTGATACGCAACCAACGGATTTTTATACCACCACAAATTATTACGGAACGGAAGCACAGCTCCAGCAGGCGCTGAACGGTGTATACGGCGACCTGATGCGCCCAGAGCTGTATGCACAGGTGATGGGCTTCAACTTTGTATCCACCACAGATGAGGTAATGTCTAACCGCACAACAGATGGCGATGCACGCGGTCTCCGTTACAATTACGACGCCTCCCTTGTGCATATTGCCAACATCTGGCGTTATGCATACGTAGGCATCAATAATCTTAATTCGTTACTGGATAACATCGATAAACCAACGATGGATGCATCCCGCCGGAATATCATCAAAGGGCAGGCATTGTTCCTCCGCGGGTTCCTGTACTTCATTCTTACCAGTAATTATGGAGATGTACCTGTAGTACTTCACACACCCGCTATCAATGATGTGAACATTCCGCAGGTAAAGCAGGCAGACGTGTATGTACAAATTGAGAAGGATATGAAAGAAGCAGAAGTGCTGCTGAAAGATTATACCATCACCCAGGCGAAATTCAACGAGGTAGTGACACTCTCCGCCGTGCAGGCGATGCTGGCACGTGTATATCTTTATTGGGCTGGTTATCCGCAAAACAATACCGCCAAATACCAGGATGTGATCACCTATACAGATAAAGTGATCCTCTCCGGCCTTCATGCATTGAACCCCGATTACCGCCAGGTGTTCATCAACCTGGCTACAGATCAATATGATGTAAGAGAAAATATCTGGGAGCTGGGCTCACTGGGCGCCGCTGCCGGTGTGGTGAACAAGTCGGGGAATGATATCGGTAACTTTGTGGGGATCCAGTCTACGCTGACTGCCCTGGACTCTACCTCCTACAACTCCGCCGCATGGGTATGGGCCACTAAAAAGCTGTTCGATGCTTATGAAACAGATCCCAACAGTACCCTTTTACCAAACAAACCTTCGCTGGATATCCGCCGCGACTGGAACTGCGCCAACTATATTTACAGCGGAACAAATCCCCGCGTAAAAGCAGCCCGTCCTAATCCCTGGCAGATGTGCGCCGGCAAATTCAGAAGAGAATATGTACCGCAGGCGATCCGTAACACCAATGGTGTAGGCGGCACGTACAATATCAACTGGCCCATGATCCGCTACTCAGATGTATTGCTGATGCGCGCGGAAGCAGAAAACTACGTGAACGGCCCTACGAATGCTTATAACTATGTGAACCAGGTGCGCAAAAGAGGATATGGACTGATGAATGGCAACGTAGTAAAATCCATTACGATGGTGAGTACCGGTGATGGCTATACGAAAATGCCCGCGGTAACGATTACTGGCGGTGGCGGTAACGGCGCTACAGGAACAGCGATCCTTACCAGCGGCAAGATAACGGGTATTTACCTGAACAGCCCTGGTGCATTGACGGTAGGCTCCTACTATACTACTTCGCCTGTGGTAGTGATAGGCACCTTCTGGACGCCGGGCGCCAGCTATACCACAGGCACACAAGTCACCAATGGCGGTATGCTGTACACGGTAACAACGGCAGGCACTGCTACTAATACGCCACCCAGTCATACCTCCGGCGCTTCTGATCCTGCGGTGACCGGCGCTGTATTCACCTATGCAGGTACCGCAGCTACGGCTACTGCCACCATCACTACCGGTAGTGAATCAGATCTTACACCGGGTCTTAGTAAAGATGCATTCCAGCTGGCCATCCGCGATGAAAGAATGCGGGAGCTGTGTTTTGAAGCCGTGAGAAAAGCGGACCTGATCCGGTGGGGCAGTTTTGTATCAGACATGCAGAACTTCGCATCCTGGGCTACCGCTAACGGTGCGGGCGTAACCTCCACAGGTAATCCTAACGGTTTGCAAGGAGTACGCAATATAAGCGCCAGGCACGTGATGCTGCCGAAGCCAACTTACGAACTCAATCTAAACCGCTTACTGACACAAAACGCAGGCTGGTAATTCTTAAAAACATCCACATGAAAAAATCATTCATCATACTGTTGTCTTTCCTTGCGGTGGCTTGTTCTAAAACACTGGAAATAGATACGCCGGATTTTAATGTAGCCCTTGATCCTGCAAGGCTGGTATCAGACACGTTTACCTATCGCCTGGGAGACACTACCCGCTTCAGGTTCAGCGGCAGTGCAGGCAATGTGACCTTCTATTCCGGGGAACCAGGCAAGCGCTACGATGGCCGCACGTCTGCAAACAAACTGGGAAAGATCACGCTGAGTTTTTCCTCAAAATCGGAATTTGGTACGCAAAAAAATACCCTGCAGGTACTGGCCACCAATAAACTACCCGGCCTTGATTCCGCTTCTGTAGTAAATGCCGCATGGACGAATATCAATGATCGCGGGGCACTGGCTACCAGCGCCACCGTAGTGCCTTTTGGTACGGCTGATCTGACAGACCTTGTGGCTAACGAAAATGATTCACTCTTCATTGCTTTCAAATACAGCGGCGTAACAGGTTCCACACAGCGTACCTGGACGATCACCGAATTTACCGTGAACAATGTGTTAGCGGAGAAAACGGTTTTGATCAGTTCTTTGTCGGCCGATGTGGCTTACTGGACACGCTACGGCAATGTATGGAGCCCTTCCAACGGCCGCTGGACAGCTTCTGCCACAGATCTTAAAATTACCGGTGGTGGTGGCAGCGCAGCTACAAATACCAGCTGGATTGTCACCAAACCATTATACGCGGGCCGTGTTCCGGGAGATGTAAGTACCGGCATCAAGAGTATCAATGAACCGGATAAAGAAGAATATGCTTATGCTTATCCGGCGCCGGGCGTATACAAGGCCACCTTCGTGGCTTTTAACCACACACTGGATGAAGAAAAGAAGGTTATACGGGAACTGATCATTAAAGTGACACCATAAGAATATGAAACCATTGCTTTATTTTATTTTAGCCGCCGGCATCACTGCCTACACGGTGGGCGGGGAGAAGGACTTTATCAGCAGTAATGCAGGCTTTGCCCGGCAGCAGCTTAAGCATATGCTGAAGGACACGGAATCCCGCGACAGCCTGGCCTTTCCCAGGACGATCAACAAAGAGGGGAAGATGATTACTACATCGATGTACGACTGGACACCCGGTTTTTTTCCGGGCTCACTCTGGTATGCATATGAACAAACCAAAGATCCCGCGCTGAAACAGGAAGCTGTTAAGTGGACGGAGAAGTTAAAGCCGCTGAAGGATTTTACACAACACCATGATCTTGGTTTTATGATGTATTGCAGCTATGGCAACGCTTACCGGATTACCGGCAACAAAGCGTACCGGGATATCCTTATCCAGGGCGCCCGCTCGCTCAGCACCCGTTTTAACCCGGTAACACGGAGCATTAAATCGTGGAATGCCTTTAAATCGTGGCATAGTCAGCAGCTATACTACTATCCCGTGATCATCGACAACCTGATGAACCTGGAGCTGTTGTTTTTTGCAGCTAAAGAAACCGGCGATACCAGCTTCCGCCACATTGCAGTGAGCCACGCGGAAACCGCCATGCGCAACCAGATACGGCCGGATTACAGTTCCTACCATGTGGTATGTTATGATACCACCAATGGTAAGGTGCTGGCACGCGAAACTGCGCAGGGGTACGCCGATAATTCTACCTGGTCGCGTGGCCAGGCATGGGGCATCTATGGTTTTACCATGATCTACCGGGAAACACATGACCCGCGTTTCCTCAAAACTGCTACCGGTATGGCCGACTGGTTCCTGGATAATAAAAATCTTCCGGAAGATAAAGTACCCTATTGGGATTTTAATGTACAGGAGAATGGATATGTTCCAGGTGTGCGTTCCAATGCCAACAAGGTGAAAACAAAATACCGCGATGTGTCTGCCGCCGCTATTGTGGCATCAGCACTATTTGAGCTGAGTGGTTATGCCGGCAAGGGTAAGGGGGAGCAATACCGCCAGGCAGCGATCACCATACTGCATTCACTCGCAGGTACTGCGTACCGGGCACCGGAGGAAAAGAACGGCAATTTTATATTGATGCACAGCGTGGGAAGTATCCCGCATAATGCAGAAATTGATGTGCCGCTGGTGTACGCGGATTATTATTTTTTAGAAGCATTGCAACGGTATAATGCTTTACTGGATTAGTGCATAAAAAACGACAGGCACCTGGTTATCCGGATGCCTGTCGTTTTTAGTGTTATTGATTGCCCTCTTCTTTTTTACGGGGACCCTGGCTTTTTCTATATGCCTTCAGTTCATCTTTATCAAGGAAAGAATCTTTATTGGTGTCTATGGCGGCGAAATTTTCGCTTAACCTGGAAAGCCGCTTGTTGTCCTTTGCTGCTGAATCGACCTCAGCTTTGCTGAGTTTACCATCCCCATCGGTATCGATCTTTTTAAAGAATCCTTCACGATCCTGTTGCTGCGGTTGTTGTGCATAGGTTTTTACAGATGCCAGTGTTGCCATTAACAAACCTGCTACAAAAAAATGCTTCATCATAATTGTGCGTTTTTGAGTTTTTTAAAAGATTTAATTTTCTGGTGCATACTGAAAACATCCAGTAACCACAGTACGGGGTGGAAAGGAATTAGTTCAGCATATATCTAAGATAGCCGTGGAGTTGCGAAGTTTAAAGTACCCGGATGGTTACGCCGGGAATGGTTCAGTATGCCGGTAAGCTGTATAGCTTTACAGTATTGTATTTGGCGGTTTTTGCCCGAGATGGGGGCTTAACACTGTTTAACAGTGGTTAGTATTAATTAACGGTTATACCCGCGTGATCAGCCGTAAACTGGCCGATCACGCAGTATAAAAGTGTTACGGCATCAGTTCCTGTAGCTTTTCTATCAGGGCCTCGCCGCGCAGGTTTTTGGCGATGATACGTCCCTGCGGATCAAGGAGGAAGTTTTGCGGAATGGCGCTTACTTCATACAGTTTACCTGCTTCGTTTTTCCATCCTTTCAGATCGGATAACTGTTGCCAGGGCAGGTCGTCTTTCTTCACTGCACCAAGCCATGCGTCTTTGTTGGTATCCAGTGATACGCCAACGATCGTAAAGTTTTTCTGCTTGAATGCCAGGTATGCTTTCAGTACGTTGGGATTTTCTGCCCTGCAGGGCCCGCACCAGGATGCCCAGAAGTCGACCAGCGTATATTTTCCTTTGAAATCAGAAAGCTTAACCGGTTTACCGTTCACATCGTTCTGTGTGAAATCCGGCGCCAATACACCAATTGAAAGTCGTCCCAGATTATACAGCTTTTTCGCAAATTGTTTACCGGTTCCGGTGTTGCGCAATGCCGGGGAAAGTCTTTTGAAAAAAGGCGCAATACGCGGTACATCCACATCCTTGCCTGCTACCTCAATCAAGGTAGCGAGGCAGATGTATGATGCAGGATTTTGACGGATGAAAACATATTTCAAAGAGTCTGTTTCTTTTGAAACGATCTGGTATTGTTTCATCACCGTATCTATAAAGTGGGGATCTTTTTTTTGCTGTTGTGTTGCAGTGCGAAACATGGAGTCCACGGCTTTGCCCAGCTGTTCCCTGCGGAACAGCACCGTGTGTTTGTACCGCTTGTAATCATTGTTCACAGGACCTCCTGTAATTGCTGCATGGATTACAGAATCGGTGCCGGTAATTTGAATAGCCCCTTTTTCCAGGTAGCAATCATTAACATCAGCAGTCTTCTTCCATTTTGCGAAATCTTTTCCGGTATGATCAATGAGTACATGCACCATCGCAGGATCTTTCACCTGCCCGCTAAACCGGAAAGCACCTTTATTCAGCATCGCTGAGTCGAGGACCTGCTGGTTGCTCCAGCCGTAGTTTGTTATCAGGTAAGCCTTTGCAGAGGTGGTAAGCGCAGGTAGTTTGATGGTTAGCGTGTATTTGCCGGACTGGGCTGATACCCATCCCGGCGCCAGCATAGCTGCCAGTATAAAAATTTTCTTCATGAAAATTGATGTGTTGAGAACGGACAGGATGATTTGTTTCACCACCATCTTGTCCGTTAATCAGGTTATTGAAGATATCCCGGGTTGGGCGTTAAATTCGGATTTTGGAGGAGGTCAGCGGGCGGTATCGGCCAGTAAGACATATAGCTCATCCAGGTAGTGGGTTTGGTTGGCGCTACGGTGGCCATTACGGCATCGATGGCGCCGGTGCGTTTCAGATCGAAAAAACGATGGCCACATTCTGTAAACAGTTCGGTTTGCCTTTCTTTGGCAATAGCCTTGAGCAAACTGGCCTGTGTACCTGCCGGCAGCGCTCCGAGGCCCGCGCGTAAACGCACTACATTCAAATCTTCCATGGCATTACTTTTATTTTGCATGGCCCTGGCTTCCGCCCGGATCAGGTATTGCTCTGAAAGCCGCAGCAGTACCTGGTACTCCGCATTGGTGGACGCGGATTTATATTTGGCCGGGAAATAGTACACCGTTGTCGGGGCGGTAGAAGAGGCCGCCACTGTGGAGGTACGCACCCAGTTGGTGAAGCGTGCATCGCCGGGTTCAAAAGTGTCCTTCAAGAGGTTGCTCAGCTTAACGAATACACTGGAGGAAGCAGGACTTTGCGGCGGCACAATCGTTTCCGGCATACCATTGTTGTAGAAGGCATATTCATTGGTGAATTTCGGGCTGTTGGTCGCCAGTGCCCAGATGGTTTCCCTGCTGTTGGCAAGAAATACCTGGTTGATTGGCAGCATCGCATAATTGGTGTTGCTGATCAGTTCACCCGCCTGCGCTTCGGCATTGGCCCAGTCTTTTGCATAGAGGTACACCCTGGCCAGCATAGCGGTAGCCACGGCTTTGTTGGGGCGGAAACGGTTAGTGGTAGTAACCCCGTAACCATTTTTATACTCATTGTCTAAAAGGGATTGAGCCATTTTGAGATCGGCAATAATTTGCTGGTACACATCAGCTTCCGGGACGCGGAACAACCGGTTGTTTACCGTGTAATCGTTCGTCAGCGCCAGCGGTACCGGGCCATAAATATTGACCAGGTAATAATAAAAATAGGCGCGCAGGAAATAGCATTCACCCAGCCATTGATTTTTATAAACGAGGTTACCCTTGCTGGCGTTGATGCCCTGGATAGCCGTGTTAACGGTGAAAAGTTTTTTATACAGGTCGGTCCAGTTGCCGCTTTGCCCGCTTTGTATCGCGTTCTTGTAGAACACATCTGCAAAGTTACCGGTCAGCAAACTGCTGAGTTCATCGGTATACAAACCCATGGTATAGCCAATGTTGGCATTCGCGGAACCGGTAAAAGGACCGGTATTGTTCATGGTGAGGTAAATGCCGGTAACCACTGTTGATGCCATGTTATCGGTGGAATATACATCCACCGCAGCAATGGTATTGGCCGGCAGCTGGGTACCATCCAAATATTTTTCGCAGCTGGTTAGCGCGATGCTTAGCGAAGCGGTGATGGCCAGCAGGTGTTTCGAAAAACTATAATTGACAGGAAAGATCATCTTCATTTTCATTGCATTAAAGTGTAACATTAATTCCGGTTGTAAATACGCGCAGTGGCGGGATTACGCCTGCATTCAGGTTTTCCGGATCGAGGCCATCGAATTTGGAAATGGTAAGGAGGTTTTGTCCCTGCAGGTACACCGACAGATTTTTGAGATGCAGCATTTTGTTTACTTCCGGGCTGAAACTATAGCGAATGCTTACATTCTGTAGCCGTGCGTAAGTGGCGTCGCTGTAGCCGCCGGTACTGCTTTGCAGGAGGCCTTGCCGGAAGATGCTGGTGAACTGGGAGCTTAACTTTGGAATATCGGTTATGTCGCCAGGTTGTTGCCAGCGGCGCAACCAGATAGTAGAACCATTTAAGCCATAGAGCCCGAAAGGAAAGGCGGTTTGACCAAGAAAGTTTTGTCCTGTGCGGCTGGTGAAATTGAAGGTGAAGTCGAGTGTCAGCCCTTTATAGGTAAAGGAATTCTGCAGTCCGCCAAAGTATTTCGGCGCCAGGTCAACAAACTCGGTTTTATCGGCCTGTGTTAATCCTCCCGAGTAGTCAGCCACATTTCCTTTCGCATCGGTAAAACTGTAGTTACCGGTTTCCGGGTTTACCCCGTTGTATTTATAGAGTAGTTTACCGGTAACGGGTTTGTTCAGCACATAGTTGGCATTTTGAGTACTCGATGGTAATCTCAGCAGTTTGCTTTTGGGTATGGACATATTGAACCTTGTTGACCAGGTAAAATGCCTGTTCTTGATATTGGTGGAACTCAGGCTGATTTCCATACCACTGGTACGTATCAGCGCATCGGAGTTTAAGGTATAGCTGGGATAGCCGGTAACAGTTGATAAGGGCTGCCCCAGCAGCTGATTGCCGGCACGATTGGAGTAATAGCTAAAGTCGGTCATAATCCGGTCGTGAAAAAATCCCAGCTCCAGACCGGCTTCCGAGTTAAAATTACGTTCCCAGTTCAGCAGGGGATTGGGAAGCGAGTTGGGTGTTAATCCAACTTTTCCATCATACGATCCGCCGATGACGCTATATGTTTCCAGGTACCGGAAATCACCAATGGCATCGCCGCCTACCACGCCGCTGCTGATCCTTATCTTACCAAAGCTGAGCCACGGCAGGTGATCAGTGATCAGCTTTTCCTGGCTGAAAATCCAGGCCAGCGCTGCAGAACCAAAGTTCCCGATACGGCGGCCAGGGCCAAACTTGGTAGAACCATCGCGCCGTGTATTGATATCGATAATATATTTATCGTCCCATACAAATTTTATAATTCCATACATACCAATGGACCGGTACTCCGTAAGATTGTAATTAGTAGTTACCGTAGATCCCGCAGAAGGGTTATTCAGCAAGGCATCAGAAGGAAATCCGGTTCCGGTGATGTCGTCAAAATACGTTACCTGGTTGTTGACCTCGCCGCCCAGTTTAATGCTTAAATCACCTTTCTTACTGATTAAAGTATTGTATTCGCCATATGGTGAAATAGTGATGGAGCGCGTATTATACTGATGAAGTATGCCTACCGTTTGCGTAGGGGCCTGGGTGTTAGTGGGATTAAATACTGTTGTGGGATAGCCGATCAGTTCCTTTCCGTTAATGGTATTGTAGCCAAAAATACTGCGGAGGGTCACTTTTTTGACCGGCCGGTAAGTGAGCGTTGCATTGGCCAGGAGATTATTCGTTACGTTTTTATACAGCCTGTTAGCGTTGCTGGCGGTGCCGCTGCTGTTTAGGTCGCTTCCGATCGACGCCCAGTTGATACTCCCGTCTTCGTTATAAGCTGGTGGTGCATTGGGAGGAGTCAGCGCGCTGACTGAAAAATCGTAGGGCACCATATCATTTTTTGAAGAGAGATAAGTACCGCCTAGGGCTAAACTGAATTTATTGTTGGTACTGCCGGTGTTTAACGCAAACCGGAGAGAGCCATCCCTGTTTGATCCGCGGTGGCGTTGTATGTTACCCATATCACGGAGACTTCCGCTGATCAGGTACGTGGTGTTTTGTGCACCTCCGCTGTAAGAAAGATTCACATTAGAAGTTGCAGCCGATTTTCCCATGAATTCTTTCCGCCAGTTGGTGTATCGGTCGGCAGGCCAGACACCATTCAGATCATTATCGCCGGCCGGTATTTCCAGTTTATCATTTGCCAGCGCTTCGCGGCGGAGCATCAGGTATTGATCGGTATTGAGCAATGTGGGTGTTTGCCCGTTCACTGATACGCCGGTGTAGATATTGGCATTGAACGACTGTTGGGTAGACCTGGATTTCTTTGTGGTAATCAGGATCACACCATAGGCGCCGGAGGAACCGTAAATAGCAGTGGCGTCCACATCTTTGAGCACATCAATGCTTTCAATATCGTTTGGATTGATGTAATTCAGGCCACTGCCTCCCTGCAGAAAAGTTTGCGTGCCGTAGGAGGTATTATTGGAAAGAGGTAATGTGCCGCCCGGGTAACGTACACCGTCCACGATGATCATCGGTTGTGTGGCCCCGGTGGTGAGGTTGGCGGAGCCGCGCATCCTCACGGTAAATGCGCCCCCTGGCTGACCGGTTACCTGCTGGATAAATAATCCGGGCACCTTTCCCTGCAACGCTTCCAGCACATTATTTACGGGATTTTTTTCTATCTCTTTTGATGTAACCGTAGTAATGTTACCGGCATTAAATCTTTTGGTGGTTGTACCATAGGCCGTTATCTGCACTTCATCTATGGGTGAAGTGCTTAATGCCAGCTGGATAAGGAGCGCAGAAGGATTGCCCGAAACCAGTTTTGAAGCGCCGGCAGAAGTTCCTTCAACTCCGGAAGACTTGTGTTTGGCAGGCAGTTCAGATGACACTACCTGGAAATTACTACCGGTGAAACGCAGGAGGAGCGGAGCGAAGCCGACAGCAGATACTTTAATAACATCTCCCGTATTCGCATCAAAAGAAAAAGAGCCGTTGGCAACAGAAGTAGTTCCCTTATTGGTTCCTGTAATCACAATATTCACTCCCGCTAAAGGTTGTCCGTCGACGGAACGGATAAAACCTTTAACAGGAATGAATGTGGCAGCAGGGGGGGCGGAAGAAGAAGCCAGCTGGCCCGAAGGCGCAGCCGGAAGTTTTCGGGAAACAAGAATGGTCTTGCCTTCGATCACATATTCTAAAGGTTGGTTTTTAAAGACATCATTCAGCAGCTCCCGCAATGGCAGGTTATCAGCAGAAAGTGACACCGGTTTGGCATCGGCCAGCACGCCTTTCTGATTTAGCAGTACATAGCCCGTTTGCTTTTTAATAGCGGTGAACACCTGCTTCAACGTCAGGTTCCGGCCGGAGATGGTGACATGCTGCGCCATGCTGGCGGCGTGGGCATGAATAAAAGCAGCAGTTAATAAGAAGGTCGTTAATTTCATAGCCCTCAGGATTTTGGTTCTTTTTCTAAAGGGCTTGCTGAATCCTTCATTGACGGATTGCGCAATGCCCGGGTGCTGCCCCGCACGAACAGGAGGGCAATAGCATTTTTTTTGCATAGATTTGCAGCAGATTTGGTTGTTAATAAAAGTGGTTGGTAGACCGTTTTTTTGACTAATTAAATTCATCCACCGTCACAGTTAGCGCTGTGACGGTTTTTATAATAAAGGTATTATTGCACAATCAGCTTCCTGCCTTCCAGGCGGAAATGTATACCAGCTCTGCCAAGCATCACCAGCAGGCCGTTTAACGAAACGTCTTTGGTCATTTCCCCTTCAAACTCAATATCCGGAATGCCTTTTTCATACACGACTTCGATATCATACCATCGCTCCATCTGGCGCATGATTTCCGCGAAGCTCACCCCATCAAAATAGAAGATGCCATTTTTCCAGGCCATCACTTTATCGGTGTTGGCATTTTCAATCACCCGAATGCCCGTTTTCGCGGCGTTTCCGATTTGCGCCTGCTGGCCTGGCCGGAGCACTGCGTTGCCCGGTTGGCGCCCGTTGGCGAAGCCCGCCACACGTACCGATCCTTCCAGCAGGGTAGTGGCAATCGTTTGTTCATTTTCGTAAGCATTCACGTTAAAATGTGTGCCCAGCACTTCTATTTCCACTTTATTGTTCACGCTCACCCGGAAGGGCATGTCCGCATTTTTCGCTACTTCAAAATAGGCTTCGCCGGTAATTGCTACTTTTCTTTCTTCACCTGAAAACAGCGTAGGGTAGCGTATTGAACTGGCTGCATTCAGCCACACCTGCGTGCCATCCGGTAAAGTGACCCGGAATTGCCGGCCTTTTGGAGTAGACATCGTATTGAATACGATTTCCCCGTTGGACGCTCCTGCTGGATCGTAGGCCAGTTGCCCGTTTGCCAGTACCACCTGCGTGCCGTTCTGTTTCGCGATCACGCCGTTGTGGAGACTATCCAGCGTTACCCGGGAGCCATCGGCCAGGGTAAGGATGGCGCCCTCCCTGCCGGGGGCAATGTCTGTGGGCTTAGCAGCCATAGCAGCTGGCGGCGTATTTTTTTTATGGGCAAGCCAGAAATAGGCGCCTGCGGCCAGGACCAGCAGGATGATGGAAGCCGCTGCCCGACTCCGGCGAGGCAGGAAGTGAATGCGGCGCGCGGGCTTGTCGCTGTTTAAGGCCCGCTGCAATAAAGGCAACAGTGCCTCGTCCTGCGTGGCGTTCATATCCAGCTCGCCTGCCAGCTCATCAAAGGCTGCCTGTAATGCCTCCTGGTGATCAGGGGCCTGTAACAGCTGCTGAAACTCCACCTGCTCGGCGTCGCTCAGGCTTTTATCCAGGTATTGACCTGCCAGGTAATATATGCGTGTATTTTCCATGCGCTATATATAAGATGCGGGAAAGAAAGACTTGTCACTATCACTTTCTGAAAAAAAGTAAAAAAATAATAATGGCGGGCAAGCGGGCGGAGTCTGGCAGAAAACTGCGGATGGTTTGAAGGGCAGCGCTGATGGCATTGCGTACATATCCGTCTGAAAGGCCGAGATGAGCGGCGATTTCTTTTGTGCTCAGCCCTTTTTCCCGGCTCAGCTCATAAATGGTTCTGCGCTGTGGGGACATTACCTGGAGCGCGCGTTTCACCGCATATTGTATTTCTTTCACCGAAATGCTACTCAATGCGTGGTTGAAGCTGGCGTCTTCCTGGTGAAGGTCGCCCAGCTTGGTATTATACAAGGATGTTTTGCGGAGGTATTGCAAACATTCATGGATGGTGATTTTTCTCAGCCAGGGCCCCGGGAGCTGTACGTCTCTTAGCCGGTCCCTGTTCAGCCATATCTTAATAAAAACTTCCTGTAACACCTCCTGTTTGGCCGGCTCACTGTGGAGCATGCGTAAAGCGAGTAAAGCCAATGGTGTGGAGTAAAGGTTAAATAAAGCTGCAAAAGCAGTTTCGTCCCCCTCAGCAATGCGCAAAAGCAGCTCCTTTTCAGTATATGTTTGGTTAGACGACAATTATTTTTTAAGGCTGGATTATTTCGCAAACTAGGGCAAAAAATGATAAGAAAGTAATGGTTAGTGTAATTTATAGAGGAGGTTCTAAAATAAAAGAAAAAATCCTGTAAGGTTTTTCCGTCTTCTCCGACTAATACCCGCTACCGGGAAACCGGAAAAAAATATATTCGTAAATTCATATATGCAAAGAGATCAGAACAAAGGTATCATTGCCGGCGGCAACACACTCGATCCGCATTCGTGGGTGAATAAGTATGCGGATTACCTGTATACGTATGCCGTTACACGCATTAATGATGAAGAGCAAGCGAGAGACCTGGTACAGGAAACCTTCCTTGCTGCCCTGGAAAAGGTTGATACATTTGAAGGCAGAAGCACAGAGCGGACCTGGCTTACCGCCATTTTAAAATTCAAGGTGATAGATGTTTATCGCAAAAACTCCTCCGCCTTCGCCAAACGCGCTAACCTCAGCGATGCTGAACAGGAACACCAGGATTTTTTCGATGCCATCGACGGGCACTGGAATGATCAGCACCGGCCAAGAGAATTAGGGATTGAACGGCCTGATGCGCTGGAAAATAAAGAGTTTCAGCGGATACTGCAGCTATGCATGAAGAAGCTGCCGGTGTTATGGCTTTCGGTTTTTACGATGAAGCATATGGATGATGAATCTACCGAAACCATCTGCAATACCTTAAAAGTATCTGCATCAAATTTTTGGGTGATCATACACCGGGCAAAAGTAAATCTTCGCGCCTGTCTTCAAAAAAACTGGATTTAATCAACCGCTATGAATGAATTAAAAAAGATCGCCTATAACTGCCGGAAAGCCACTTTCCTGATTGAGAAGCAGCAGATAGGCCGCATTACGCTCCGTGAGAAACTGGAACTGAGAATCCACCTGGCAGGTTGTTCCATCTGCAAAACATTCCAGCAGCAAAGCATCATCATCAATCAAATGGTACACAATTTCTTCCATTCAGCTGGCCAGGCTGAACGGAAGCTGGATGATAAATTCAAACAGGAACTGCAAAAGAGCATAGATGATAAACTGAGATAGCATTTATATCTCCTCACGCAGGGCTCCGGCAGCCGCTTTTAACAAGGAAGCGCTTACCCGTTGGGTAATATCCGGGTTGATATATTCAAAAAGAATGGTGCCTTTCCTGCTGATAATAAAAACGGATGGTACCGGCAATAATTTGTTCACGTTTTTACCTCCGGAAGTTTCCCCCAAAAATGAATCATAGTCCCGGGGTCCTTTAAAAGCAATCCCGAATTTTTTGGCAGCGTCCAGGTCTGCATCTGATAAAAGCGTATAAGTCAGTTTTTGTTTGTTCAATGTTTTATTAAGATTTTCCGGGCTGTCCGTGCTGACAGCAATCACCTGGTACCCCATATTTACAAGGTCCTGCTCAATTTCCTGCAACCCCGACAGTTGTTTTGAGCAGTAGGGGCACCAACCCCCACGATAAAAAACGAGGATGGCCGGCTTTTCTGCCACCGACTTATTCAAGTCAAAACGTTTCCCTGAAGAGGTGGGCAGTTGCAGCATGGGTATGGGTTCGCCTATCAGCAGGGGACTGATGTCTTCCGGTTTTACAGGAACACCTGCCACCATTTCTACCGTGTCTTTTACAGTTGTGGTGCCCGCCATCGCAGTATCACCTGAATTTAAAAGACCCATCACGGCGAACACAACGCAGGCATTCTTCCAGCTGGCTACGCTGAAGTAGTTGTGTTTTTTAATGTTTGTTTTCATATGATCTGTAGATTTTTTGCTTTAGTCGTATGAACCCGCCGGTCCTTACAAAAAGAATTACTTTAAAAAGATAGAAAAGACTGTAAGGAATAAACCGGCTTTCCGACAAAGCAGGAAAGACCATACAACATGAAACACATAAAAAGAATTGCCCCCTGGGTGGCTGCTGCGCTGATACCCCTGGCATTGCCTGCCTGTAAGAAAGATCATTCAGATGGTCCGGATGGTGCGAGTGATAAAACAACCATCACCATTGAAAACGTTTTAGATTCCCGGCCCCTGGTAGAATCCGGCGCCTTCCAGGGAACCGGAACACCGGCGCTGATTTTACCGGGCCAATCCGCTGCCATCACATTTTCTGCCGCCAAAGGTGAGGCCATCACCTTTGCAACGATGTATGGCGCATCCAACGATTTGTTTTTTGCACCGGAAAATCCAGGGATACTGGTATATGACCAGGACGGAAAACCTATTGAAGGCGACGTTTCTTCACAGGTAAAACTATGGGATAATGGCACCCGTATAAACCAGGCGCCAGGTGCTGGTGTAGTCCATCCGGGAACTGCTGAAAATAAAAACATCTCGGAAGTCAGTGGTACCGATGCCCAGGGAAATACCTATCTCCCTGCTTCCAAACTGGTAAAAGCAACCCTGAAATATAACGGGAACTCAGAGTTTACCCTGACCCTCCGGAATACTTCGGCAGGAACGGCTAACGAAACGCCTTTAAGTCCTGGTGTATGGGCCATATCCTATATCGCAGGCGGCAATTTACTCAATCCGTCCCCGCTGTATGTTAAAGGAATGTCCTCTGCCAATGGTTTAACCTCCATCGCAGAAGCGGGGAATAACATGCCGCTGAAAACGTATATAAGCAGCATCACTGGTATATTTACACCGTTGTCTCCGGTGCTGGTAGTGGTGTATAACGGAATAGAAGATCCGTTGTTTAAAGTGGGAGAGAATGACCGGAACGAAGGATTGAAAGAACTGGCCCAGCAAGGGAATGCGAATATACTCGCCGCTTCATTAAAAACAAAAAGTGGCATTAAATCGGTGTATGTGCTTCCTGCGCCCAACACCACGGTATTACTTCCAAAGATAGGGGAGCAGGCCGGGGGAAATGTTTCCCAGGAAATTACCGTTACAAAAGGCGACAGAGTGGCAATAGCTACCATGTATGGGTTCTCTAACGACTGGTTCTTCGCCACCGGTGCAGATGGCATTGATCCCTTTAAAAAAGGCGATGCTTCCGCCGCTATTACCTTATATAACAATGGAACTGCGGTTGATCAGTTCCCGGGAGCAGGCGTAACACAGTTCAATTTAGCAGGAACGCCGCTCACAGAAAGCAAGCCAATTGCGGTGGTGCCCAATCCCAATCCATTTACCACCTTGCCAGGCATCCCGGAAATGATAAAGGTTACTTTTAAATAGTTGGCATAACGGCGCCCGTCATTTCGGCTACATCAAAACTCAATTTGGCAACATATAGCTTTCCATAGTATCAGACCTTTGAGATGTAAAATTAAATACATCGACAAATGAAAACGATCTTCATTACAGGAGCATCAACAGGTCTGGGCAAAGCAACTGCCAGGTTATTTCAAAGCAAGGGATGGCAGGTGATCGCCACCATGCGTAAGCCGGAAAACGAAACGGAGCTTTCACAATTGGAAAATGTGATCCTGCTGCCGCTCGACGTTACCAATACGGAACAAATCAACGATTGCGTAAAAAACGTTACCGCAAAATATGATGTGGATGTGGTACTCAATAACGCGGGATATGGACTGATGGGCGCGTTGGACGCATTGAGCGATGAGCAGATTGTAAAACAACTGAACACCAATTTACTCGGCGTTATAAGAGTTACAAAAGCATTTATTCCTTTTTTCAGGGAAAAGAAACAAGGCTTATTTATTACGATCACTTCCATCGGGGGCTTGGTGGGCTTCCCGCTGGGTTCCACCTATCATGCCACCAAATGGGCACTGGAAGGCTGGAGTGAATCTTTATCTTATGAACTGAGCCTGCATAATATCGGCATCAAAACCGTTGCACCGGGTGGTATTGTTACCGATTTTGCAGGCAGGTCGCTGGAAATGGGCAGTCACCCGGCTTACGAGGACATGATGCAGAAAGTGTTTGCGTTATTCGATCCTGAAGCTTTTTCAACAGCAGACGAAATAGCGGGATTAGTATATGAAGCGGCTACCGACGGGCAAAACAAAATTACCTATGTGGGTGGTGAGTATGCAAATGCGTTATACAACAGACGCCTGGAAATTGGTAAGGAAGCGGCCCGCATCGAGCTTGGTAAAAGTGTGTTAGGAAATTAAGTCTTAAATTTGGTAAATGAAGAAGTCAAATAATATCCCTGCAAAAATAGATTCCATTTCTGAACTTAGCAGATTATTGGGGGTACCAAAACCCGTGCATCCTTTGATTGGTTTTTTCGACAACACCAGTATCAAAGTTGATACCAGTCAGCTTCCGGAAGCTTTGTTGCTGAATTTTTACAAGATATCATATAAACTCAATCAGAAAGGCAAAATGGGATATGGGCAGGGATATTATGATTTCGATGAAGGCGGAATGGTGTTTACCGCTCCCAATCAACTGATCACCGTTCCGAATGAAGCGGTATATGAAGGGTTTTCATTGCTTTTTCATCCCGACTTTATCAGGAACTATCCCATTGGGCAAAAAATTAAACAGTACGGATTCTTTTCTTATGATACCAACGAGGCCCTGCATTTATCCGACAAAGAAAAACAGCAGATTTTTACTGTTGTCGAGAGTATAAAAGAAGAACTTAATAATGCCATAGATGCTTTTAGCCAGGACCTCATCGTGTCCTACATTGAGGTATTGCTTAACTATAGCAATCGTTTCTATAAACGGCAGTTTATTACCCGCAAATCTGTGAATCACGATCTGCTTACCGGCATAGAAGAGCTGCTCAATAGTTATTTTGATAAAGAAGAAGGATTGCAGAAAGGTCTTCCCTCGGTTGAGTTTTTAGCAGAGCGGCTAAACGTTTCACCACGATACCTGAGTGATATGCTACGTTCGCTCACCGGGCAAAATGCCCAGCAGCATATCCACGAAAAACTGATTGAAAAAGCAAAGGAATACCTGATGTCTACCCAACTATCGGTGGCTGAAATTGCTTACCAGCTGGGATTTGAGCATCCTCAGTCTTTTAACAAACTATTCAAGCGGAAAACGAATTTAACCCCGGTAGCGTTTAAGCAGTCATTTCAGGATAATTAAAACAGCGATCGCTTACCCTAAAGCCGCCACTTTTCAAAAGCCGGAAGTATTGTTTTGTAAATTAGAACAGGTTGTATTATTTTCATGCATCACTACCCGTTATAATTAACACGATACCATCCGTGATCCACGCTAATGAACAGGAATTGTTGCTCTCCGTTGCAAAAGGAGATGAGCGGAGCTTCCAGGTTCTCGTTAAACAATACTGGCCACAGGTATATGGCACGGCGTTACGCCTGACACGTTCTCCCGAACAGGCGAAAGACCTCTCACAGGATATCTTTCTCAAATTATGGAACAACCGGGCAAAGCTTCCCGGCGTGGAAAAAGTGGGTACGTTTATATATGTATGTGCCCGCAATCTTATCATGGACCACCTGGAGAAAAAGGTGCTGCATACTGATAATATTGAATTCCTGGCCGATCATCTTTCCGAAGCTCCCTTTAGCGACCCCCAGTCCGGTATGGAATACAAGGAGCTGGAAAAGATCCTGCTGCAGGCCATCGAACATCTCCCGGAGAAAGTAAAGACCGTGTTTGTGTTGCATCGTTTTAACGGGCTAAGTCATGTGCAGATCTCCCGGAAACTGAATATTTCTGTGGTAAGCTCACAAACCTATATTGTACGGGCGCTGCGCAGCATCCGGGAGTATTTAAGCCGGCATTCCGAAAGTGTTTTCGCCTTGTTGTTCCTGGCTTCCAATCATTTTTTATGAATTTTTCAGTTTTACTGTCTTACCCCTTCTTTGTTTCCCGTCCTTATAACGGGAGATATTAAATCTGTATCAGCATATGTCTGAAATTACTTTTGAAGATCTGTTTAAAAGATACATGAGCGGAACGCTGAACGCAGGAGAGATCCGGTTGTTCAGAAGCATGGCCCTGCAGCCGGAAAATAAGGCGTTGCTCTCCCAATTGTTGCAGGAGGCTTTTAATGATCCTGCTTATGCTGAAAGCGCAGATTTTGACGCCGGAGAAATGGCGCTGGAAGTGATGATGAAAGCGCGGCAAAGTGAAGCTATACCGGTTTTACATCGTACAAAACCATCCATTGTTGCACGCCCCTGGTTTAAATATGCCGCCGCAGCAGCTATCTTTTTATTACTGTTGGCTGTAAGTTGGGAGTGGAATAACCGTAAAAAAACAGGGACTGGTACTATAGCGCAGGCGTCGCAATCGCCGCGGGGAACAGCGCGGCCTATGCTGATCCTGGGAGATGGCACCCGCATAGCGCTCGACAGCGCCGCTAACGGCGCCATCGCTCAACAGGGCTCCGCACAGGTAATTAAGCTGGCCAACGGGCAGTTGGCCTATAAACAATTTTCACAGAAGAACACCGGCCTGGTATACAATACCATGCAAACACCCACCGGCTGCCTGTACCAGCTTATTTTACCCGACGGCTCACATGTCTGGCTCAATGCGGCTTCTTCTATCCGTTATCCCACCGCTTTCCCGGAGGATAAAAGAATGGTGGAAGTTTCGGGAGAAGCATACTTCGATATCGCCAAAGATGACAGGAAACCATTTATCGTAACCGCCAAAGGCATGGACGTGCAGGTATTGGGAACGTCGTTTAACGTAATGGCCTATGCCGATGAAGCTGCCGTGAAAACCACGCTGGTACAGGGAGCAGTAAAAATAAACGCGGACAGAATATTACATCCCGGTGAACAGGCGGTACTGCATCACGCTTCCGGTGAGCTGAGCGTGAACAAACCAGACATGGAAGAAATACTCGGTTGGAAAAACGGGGAGTTTTATTTCAGGAATACAGACATCAGCACCATCATGCGGCAGATAGCGCGATGGTATGATATAGAGATAAAGTATGAAGGGGATATGTCCGGCATTGAGCTCTCCGGCATCGTTTCCCGGACAGCAAAGATATCACAGTTACTAAAAGCACTTGAACTAACCAAAATCGTACGTTTTAAGACACAGGGAAGAACTATTACCGTGATGCCTTACCAGGAGGCCAATTAAATCACTCTTTTAAAACAGATATGTCATGACCTGATTGCTGCACGGATCATCCGTAGTAAGCACATCTGCTGAAAACCAATTGCCGGGGGCCCCCGGCGTGGTAAGCTATGTGCGTACCTGACTAAATTTCCACGTTTATGATTGCTAATGTTTAAAATCCACGACTGAAAAATATGATATTCCTTGCCACAGGCACTCTCCCGGCCGTAAAGAAATGGCCCGCCAAACCGCTATGGATCTTTATGACCATCCTGCTGCTGCATTTGAACGCTGCTGCACAACAGGTAACAATTTCCGTAAAAAATGTGCCACTGGAAAAAGTGCTGGTGCTGTTAAAGCAACAAACAGGCTATTCTTTTATCTGGCGCGATCAGCCAGCAGCATTTAACAACGTATCGCTCGAATGCAGGGACCAGCCCCTGGAACAGGTGTTGAAATCCTTCCTGGGTAAGCTCTCCCTCCAATATGAAATAACGGATAAGATAGTAGTGATCACTAAAAAAACAACCTCACTTCCTGCCGGAAAGGAGCCGGACCGGATCACGGTATCCGGGAACATATCAGACGAGAAAGGATCGCCGCTGCCAGGCGTGAGCATCCGGGTAAAAGGCACGTCGCTGGGTATTACTACCGACAGCCATGGTAGCTTCACCCTTGCCGTGCCAGATGATAACAGCATCCTGGTTTGTTCGTACGTAGGGTTTGAATCCAAAGAGGTAAATGTTAAGGGGCAGTCGCTCATCAACATTGTGCTGAAGCTGCAAAGCGCTTCGCTGAACGACCTGGTGGTAATTGGCTATGGCACCCAGCAAAAAAAGAACCTGACTTCTTCCGTGAGTTCCATCAAAGGCAGTGAGCTTACCGGCGTTGCAGTAACCAGCCTGGACGCCGCTTTGCAGGGAAAGGCAGCAGGCATACAGGTAGTGCAGAATTCCGGCGCTCCCGGCGATGAAACGTATATCCGTATCCGTGGTAACGGTTCTTTGTTTGGTGAAAACCGCCCGCTGTATGTGATAGATGGTGTGCCCATGAGCAATCTTCCTGCCGCCCAATACGGCGTTTCCGGTGATGGACAAAGGATCGCAACTACCAACAACATTAACCCCAACGATATACAGTCGGTGGAAATACTGAAGGATGCCGCCGCCACAGCTATCTATGGCTCCAGGGGCGCCAACGGCGTTATCCTCATCACCACCAAAAGAGGCGCGGAAGGTAAGTCGCGTTTTAATTTCAACATGTATACCGGCGTGGCAGACATCCCCAAACGTTTGCCGCTGCTGAACGGCGAACAGTTTGTAGAACTGTTCCGGGAATCGCGTGTTAATGCAGGACTACCGGTAGATTCTGCGGTAGTGAACACCGGCCGTAACACCGACTGGCAGGATGCCATTTTCAGATCGGCGCCGGTATCTAACTATAATTTATCTATCTCCGGGGGCACAGGAAAAACATCACACTATGTATCCCTTGGTTACCTGGATCAAACAGGTACTATTGTAGGTCTGCAACACTATAAACGTTTCAACGGCCGCGTGAACTTTGATTTTGCCGCTACCGACAAGTTAAAGATCGGTGTAAATTTAACAGGGGTAAGATCTACCAACAACCGCATGGACAACAGCTTCTCCGGACAATCAGTACTGGCGCTGGCATTGATAGAAAATCCCAACGATCCCATCTACAATCCTAACGGCACTTACTATGCCGATAAAAACCGCCGCTGGACAAACCCCGTGATGATCGCTAATAACCTGCGGTTCCAGTCGATCGTGAACAGCTATATCGGCAATGTATATGGCGAGTACACCATCCTCCCGGGACTGAAATTTAAAACCAGTTTTGGCTTCGATAACCAGCAGGTAACCGACGACCGGTACCAGTCGAAACTGGTGAACAACGGTTCTGCCGCGAGTGGCTTTGTGTCTGTATTCACACAGTTCTTATGGGTCAATGAAAATACATTATCCTACACGCCGGTGTTAAAAGGCAAACACAAATTAACGGCCTTACTTGGTCAAAGCGCGCAGGAAGCGAATGTGAGAAGGATCAGTGTTTCCGGCAATACCAATTCAACCGATATCATCGAGGCAGTCACCGGTTTTACGTCCCTTTCTGCGCCACTGGATTACCGCTCGCAATGGGGACTGGTATCTTATTTCGGCCGCCTCAGTTATAATTACGACGACCGGTATCTGCTGGAAGGAGTACTGCGCACGGATGGTTCTTCACGCTTCGGTGAAAATAAAAAATATGGATTCTTTCCCTCTGTGGCTGCCGGCTGGCGGGTAACCAATGAAGCCTTTATGAAACAGCAGCGTTTTATTAATGAGCTGAAGCTGCGTGTCAGCATTGGCGTTACGGGTAACAATGAAGGACTTGGAAGTGACTTTCCCGCACTCGCCACTTATTCCACCGGCTATAATTATGGTTCGGAAGCCGGTATTGCCGCTACATCTTTATCAAATGTGGATCTTAGCTGGGAGGCGACTACCGCCACCAACCTCGGGCTGGACCTGAGTTTCTGGGACAGCAGGATCAGTGTTACTGTAGATGCCTACCGCAAACTCACCAACCGTTTGATCTTTAAACTGGATCTTCCCTATACTTCCGGGTTTAACCGCACCAATGGCGCTAATATCGGGCAAATGGTAAATAAAGGATTGGAGATAGGCATCAATACAGACAATATCCGTGGCAAATTTACCTGGAGCACTAACTTTAACTTGTATTTCAACAGGAATAAAATTACCAGTCTGCCTGAAACAGTGGCTGGCGACCCTTCCAGCTCCGATTTTACAGAGAGCCTGCCCGGATCGTTTGGTACCAGTTTGCCCACCAGTATTTTTCGTGTAGGCCAGCCCGTTGGCTCTTTCTTTGGCTATCGTAGCAAAGGAGTAGATCCTAAAACCGGGAACATGATCTACGATGATATCAATGCCGACGGAAGGATAACGGCAGCCGACCGTGTGATCCTCGGCAACGCATTACCGGATTATACCGGTGGCCTTACCAATACTTTTGGTTACAAGGGAATTGACCTGAGCTTCTTCCTGTACTGGTCGTACGGCAATAGGGTATACAACCAAACGCGCAACATGCTGGAACGCATGAGCGGCTACAATAACGGCGACGTACGGACGCTGAACCGCTGGACGCCGGAAAACCCCAATACCGATGTGCCGAAGGCCGTGTTCAACGACCCTGCCACGCCCAATAGTTTAACCAACGGTGAAGTATCGCAGCGCTTCGTGGAAGACGGATCATTTATCAGGATGAAAAATATTACGCTGGGATATACTTTCCGGACAGAGCTGCTCAAAAAGATAAGGATCAGCAGCGCCCGGGTGTATGCCAGTGCGCAAAACCTCTTCCTGATCACCAGCTATTCCGGCCTGGATCCTGAGTCGCAGAACCAGTCGGTGAAGAACTCGCAGCTTGGTATCGACTGGGCCGTACAACCGCAGCCGCGCACCTTCCTGCTCGGATTAAATGTGAACTTTTAAAAGCAGCCACTATGAAAAAATTACGACTTATATATCTTCTCTTCGCATTTGCTTCCTGTACCAAAGTACTGGACCAGGTGCCGGAGTATACCATTGCAGATGAAAACTTCTGGCAAACTGCCAGCGATGCGGAAAGCGCGGCGGTAGGCATTTACCCGGCCATACAAAGTATGTCGATGCAGTTCCCGGTGGCTTTCGACGCCGCCTCGGACGCCACCACCGCTTTACTGATCAATTACAGTCCGTTCACCAATCACGGTATCCCGGTAGATAACGCCATTGTGGCAAGCTACTGGCAGAATAATTACACCGGTATTGGTCGCGCCAATGATTTGCTGAAACATGTGCCTGCCATGAAAGATAGCCTGTTTACAGGCGGGCGGAAGGAGCAGTTGCTGGGAGAAGCACATTTTCTGCGGGCGTATTTTTATTTCAACCTGGTAAAAGCTTATGGCGCTGTGCCAATGGTACTGGAGCCCTATACTTCTTTTAATGCGGATTTTACTATTGCACGGTCGCCTGTCGACAGTGTTTTTCAGCTGATCATTTCAGATTTGAAAGCAGCTGAAGCTGCTTTGCCTGCTACGTTTGCCGCGGCCGCATCTACCAGGGGACGGGCCAGTCAGGGTGCCGCCAAAGCCTTGCTGGCAAAGGCATACCTGAGCGTGAAAAATTATGACTCCGCGGCTGTCAAAGCGCTCGAAGTAATGAATAGCCCGGTATATACGCTGGTAAGCGGCGCTGCGGCCTACAGCAATATGTTCTCCACCGGCGGCAAAAACAGTACAGAAGCGATATTCGAAATACAGTTTGTAAGTTCTTCTTCACAGGCCAACGGCTTATTCAGTTTATATGTGCCGGTGAATGGCATTCCTGCGGGCATACAGCCCGGTAGTTACCAGATAACGCCTACGGCAAAGATCATTGGCGCTTATGAAACCGGCGATATCCGGAAGAATGCGGCGTTGGGCCTGACTACTTCCAGCCCTGCGGTGCCGTATGTAAATAAATATACCCGTTTAACCAGTGGTACAGAGCCGGATATTATTGCGTTGCGACTGGCCGATATCATCCTGGTCAGGGCAGAAGCGCTGAACAACCTGGGCAAAACGGCCGAAGCAACAGAGGCGCTGAACATCATCCGCCGCAGGGCTTTTGCAGAGCCATTAACCGCACCGGGTGCACACGACTTTCCCTATGGCGGGGAGACTAATCTTGCTCTCGCGATAGAAAACGAGCGGTTCAAAGAACTCGCTTTTGAAGGTCACCGGTTTTACGATTTGGTGCGTACCGGCAGGGCAGAAGCAGTATTGGGCATTAACGCGGAACAGGCATTGTGGCCTGTTCCGCTGAGGGAGATAGGCCGTAACCCGCGGCTGGTACAGAATCATGGCTACTAACATCTTAAATTTATAAAGATGAAAAGAATTATTTCCACGTTATGGCTGTTGTTAACAGCTGCCTTCTGCTATGCACAGTATACCACCACCTGGGTAGGCAATACTTTTTCCAATGTAACCACTTATGTAGGCAATTGCGCCCGTTCCATGTGGGTGTCGCCGGAAGGAGTGGTGTATACTGCCTCATTATGGGATGAAAAGGGACGCAATATCGGCATCTATCAGAATGGGGCTACCATTGGCGGTATGGGCGGCACTAAAGAATCACAGGGCAGCGCTATTGGTGGCAATGCCACTTATATCTTTACCGCACAACAGGCGCCCAACAGCGGTAAAATAGGACGTTACAATCGCAGCACTAAGCTGCGCGACCTGTTGTTTACTGCCAGCACAGGTACCGGTGATGCCGTTCGCAGTATAGCCGTTTCCGGTGGACGTGTATATGTCAGCGATTCCAGCGGCAACCGCGTGGCGGTATTTACCACCGGTGGCGTTTTAATAAGACAATGGGCCGTTACCTCGCCGGGGCCTATTGCGGTCGACAGTGCCGGCGCTGTTTGGGTGGTGCAGCTGGGTGGCGGTACCATACGCTGTTTCGACTCCACCGGTGTGGCAGGCACGGTGTTGAATGTTGGCGTCACTGCGCGTCCGTCTGCTCTATATGCGGATAGTGCCAGGGGACAATTACTGGTAGGCGATCAGGGACCGGATATGAATATCAAAATTTATACTAACCTAACGGGAACGCCCGTACTGAGTGGAACTTTTGGTGCGTTAGGCGGTTACCTCAATGAAACGGGCGGTATCCGCGGAGCTGTGGGCGACAAGCGTTTTACGCGGATAGTAGGCATTGGCCGCGATGTTTCCGGTAAGTTGTATGTGCTCAACAATCCCTGGGGAGGTACATGGGACCTGGGCAGGAACGGGGCTACTGATATTCATTGCTACAGCACGGCGGATTCACTGTTATGGACTTTACAGGCGCTGAACTTTGAAGGTTGTGCCGCCGCTGATGCCGGCACTGACGGCGAATTGCTTTACAGCGGCAATATCATTTACTCCTATACCGGTACAGATGGCGGCGCGTATGTGGCTAATACAGTGGATCCGTACCGCTATCCCTGGGATGCGCGGATACAGATGAGCGACCGTGGCAGGGGCGAACATTTTGGCCACCTGGCCAATGTAGGCGGCCACCGGATCCTGGTGGCCAACAACCAGAACGCAGACGTGTTTTACACATACTATTTCAATCCTGCTACAGATGGATACATCGCTATACCCGGCGATACCATCTCCAAGGTGAGGAATGGATTTTGTCTTGATTCTTTAGGTGATATCTGGATCTCCCAGGATAAAACAAATGCGATCCAGCATTACCCGTTAACGGGTTTTGCCAGCAACGGCAAGCCTATCTGGGGACCGGTGATATCCACACCTACACCTGCTACCATCGCCCGGTTAAACCAGCTGCAATACATCCCTGCCAGTGATGTGATGGTGCTGGCCGGCGGCAGCACCGACTGGACGCTGATCGGCAACCGCATAGAAGTATATCATGGATGGGTAGCCGGAAATCGTACGCCCGACACCGTTATTACGCTGAGCCGCGCCCAGGCTAAGTCAATGTCGGCCGCAGGAAATTATCTTTTTGTCGGCTACTATGCAATTCCCGATATCGATGTTTTTGATCTTACCACCGGCGCATTGGCGCTTACCATGAACAGCAGCAACCCCAACGTATATGTAGGCAACGATGTGGATTCACAATATGGTATCAAAGCCTATCACCGATCTACCGGCGAGTACATGATCACCAAAGATGATTACAACGCCAACAAGGTAGTGTTATATCTCTGGACGCCGCCGGCAACCATGGATAGCAGCAGCTCCCTGGCCACCGGTAAACTGGTAACACTGTCTTCGGGATTAAACGTATATCCTAACCCGGTAGTGAATGTTTTGAATGTAGACATCCGGCTAACAAAGCCCAAAACATGTATGGTCAGTATTTACGATCTCTCCGGAAAAATGGTGAAAACAATACCAGGAAAAAGTAGCGGACCGTGGAAGATAGATGTAAGCAGTTTACCGCAGAGTGCCTATATACTGGTGATTTCAGACGCCGGTACTGGTCAGATGATCGGTCAGCGTAAATTTATAAAGCAATAACAGATGAAATATATATGGATGCCGGTGCTGGTACTCATCAGCGCGGTGAGTGGCATGGCCCAGATGAAAGCACCGGAAGAATGGGTGAATTATGAAACGGTAATGGGCGTACGAAATAACCAACGGCATTATAACTATGATGTAATGCTGGTGAAGGCTTCCAGCACCACCAATGTGTTGTGGCCCGGAGAACAGCCTGCCTATACGATACAGGTGGTAAACCAGCTCAGCGAACCTATAACTGTAGAAGGAAAAATAGAATTGATCAGCTATGGGACCAAGGGCCGTCCGGGTGACATATGGCAGCCGGAGATGGTGAAATTTGCCATTGTCAGCACTACGCCGGTGAAGGTAAATATTTCCCCGAAGGGATATGTCAACATCGAGCATCTTCCGGTAATTCCCCTGCGTTTTGGTGGTTATGCGCTGGTGATGGATCTCGGCAAATATGGCCGAAGATTTATTACCAGCCTGGTACGCACCTTTGCCGCAAATCCGCAACGGATACAGTATCCAAAGCAATCGCTTGATGATATGGGCGCTGATTTCCTGCAGCGGGTGGGCGTGCAGGCCATTCGCATGGGGGTAGACTATACGCCCACTACCGCCAAAGACTATACGGCAAAAATGGAAGCGATTGACCGTAAATTAAAAGAGTACAGAGAGAAGAATATCACCGTGTTGCTGATGTTTGGAGCGGGATCGGCAGAGCAACCACTGGGCAGACCCCGTTCATTTCTTGACACTGCTGCTGTGATGAAAAAAACAAAACAGGACATGGTGTGGATGCCTTCGTCCGATAAGGATTTCCAGGAATTTGTACACCGGCTTTGCGTGCAATATGGCTGGCCTAAAGGACCGGTAACAGCTGTATCCCTGTGGAACGAACCCTGGGAAGGCTTGTCTATTTCCGGCTGGCAATCGGATATTCCGCGTTACCGGGAAATATATACGGTAATGGCCCAGGCCGTACTGGATGCCCGTAAAAGAGGAGCAGACGTGCTGGTAGGTGGTGGCGATTCTAATTCCAATGCCTGGGATAAACTTTTTGCAGATGGTAAAATGACGTTCCTGCCTATCTTCGATTTCTGCTCGATCCACTACCAGGGCCTGGAGTCGCCCGCTATTTATCCGGAATGGGTGAACCGTAAATCGCCGCACGGTCGTGTGAAGATCTGGGATACCGAAAGCTGGGTGGGCAATACCGATGATCGTATAGGCCTCACCGTAGCTACCAGCCGTTCTGCTGGCTACGACCGTTCTATGGGTATTTACGCAGGATATATGTATACCGGTGGCCGGGGCAGTGAACATTTCACCCGTAAAATTAATACGCCTGCCGGGGTAAAAGAAATTACGCGTATTCCCGATACCTGGTCGCAGGCCGCCGCGCTGGGCGCCGTGCAGCACCTGGTAGGAGAGCGGGATTTTAAGCAGCTGTTGTTTACCAAAGGACTGCCGTGGGTGATGGTGTTTGACGGGCTTAAAAAAAATCCCGACGATGGCACCGTAGTGATATGTGGCGATATAGGCGAGGCGTTTGGTCCGGAACGGGTGCTCTTCCGGGAAGTACGCGGACTGGCGCAAACCGCTGCTGCTGAAAAGTTTCGGGTATCCGGGAAGCCGGTTATCTATGAACCTTTAACGGGGGGGAAGATGATCCTGCCTGCTGCCTTTCAGTTATTCGATTTTTACGGTAACCCTATCTTACCGGCAGGTGGTAAACTAGAAATTCCGCTGAACAGCCAGGGATACTATCTCCGGACAAACGGATCTAAAGGCTCGTTTGCCGCTATGCTGGCGGCGCTGAAAACCGCGCGCATAGAAGGTTATGAGCCGGTGGAAATCATCGCAGAAGATATGACTGCACGTATTGAACAATCACCACTTATGCCGCTCCAGGTGACCAATATTCTGAACCGTCCGGTGCAGGGGCGTTTGCAAATAACTTTGGGAGATCTGGATATTGAAGCTCCCGCTACGGTGAAGCTGGCGCCGCATGAAACCATTACCATTCCTGTAAAGATCAAGGGGGGAAACACTTCCGTGAACAATACCTATCCGCTGTCGGTTCATTTTGATGCCGGTGCAGATGGCATGGCAGTGCATGATGAAGATATGCATGTGAACCTGATTTCACGGTTAAGCATACACGTTGATGGCCAGCTGGACGACTGGAAAACGGCATTGCCCCAAACGGTAAGCAGCCAGGGCGTTGCGGAGGTTAGTTTAACGGAAGCCGCCTGGTATCCTTTCAAGAATTTTGACACCCGTGCAAATGGCTATGCCAATGGCTATTTCGCATACGACGACCAATACTTTTATTTTGCCGCCAAAACAGCGGACAGCACGCCGCATCCGGGCACTTACCGTTTTGAACAGCGCCCGGACGATGAGTTCTTTTATCCCGATACCGCCTATGCCATGGATATGCAGGAGGCGCTGATCAGCAAAGAAGGCAATGCGCCTGCAGAAGGAGAAGCGGCATTGCAGCTCCCTGGCGGTGATGGCCATATCCTGCATTACCTGGAAAGCAGCGATAATACCAATTCATTCGGTGTAGACCTGCAATTGGATTCACTCACGCAGGTGGCATTGTACCTGCCTGCGTTGCGTGTGCCGGGCGTAGTACTGGAAGTATACAGTAACGGCAGCCGTTTGTTGCAACGCAACATCAACAACCTCTGGAATGGCGCCTGGGAGGTATTGCAGCTTTCCGGAAAAGTGAGGATTGTATTGCATAGCAACGGCTGGTGGTATACACCCAAACTGGCAGCGTTGTTATTCGATGCACCTACTGCTGCTGCCGGTTTTTTTGTAAAAGAAGATTTCGATACCCGTGGCAACTGGAGAAACGTATATGGCAAGGCAGGGTATTATATAGTAGGTGTGCCGCCGCAATTGCCGGCTGGTGTTGTGTTATCGCTGGTGAATAAAGAAGTGAAGTTTCCACTGATTTGGCCTTCGGGAGTGCGGCATTATACCTACCGTAAAAACCCGGTAACACCGGATAATTCCGGCCTGGGATATGCTTACGATAATGTGTTGCTGGCATTTAATGTACTGCCTGAAGGAAAAGACGGGATGCTGGCTTATCCACCAGGTACCATGCCGCGTTACACCGGGTATAAATGTACTGATTACGAATATGCGCTCAACCAGGTGTCGCCGGAATATGGCGGTGGCACTGAAATATGGCGGTTGCTGGCGCCGGGCTTGAACCGTAAGCACTTTTTTCCGCGACAGCCACGGTCGGAAGGGGAAGGACCGGTAAGAAATGGGAAGCTAGCGGTGCGCAGAGAGGGCAATACGCTGATCACAGAGTGTGCTATTCCATGGTCGGAGTTGCCGGAAGTAAAGGCGGCCATTGACAAAAGACAGGCAATTAAGCTATCATTCAGGGTAAACGATAACGGCGCGCCCGGCAGCTGCATGGAGCTGGCAAAGGAGAGGAGCGTATCAAAATTGAATGCGAGGGCGTTTCATCCCGATTGGAAAGCACATTGGGCCAATGAAGTAAAGTTCCGCGCGGAGTGATAGCAACGGGAGGAATTCCATTAGCCGAATGACTGCCTGAACTCCAAAGGTGAAAGATTGGTTTTGCTTTTAAACAATTTGCTGAATGATTGCGAATGTTCAAAGCCTAATTCATAAGCAATCTCGCTTACTGATAAATCGGTAGTGGATAATTTCTCTTTGGCTTTTTCAATCAGCTTTTCATGAATGTGTTGCTGTGCCGTTTGCCCTGTCAGTACCTTTAATAAACTGCTTAAATATTTAGGTGACACGTTTAATGTACCGGCTATATATTGAACAGTAGGTAACCCTTTTTCCATCAGGTTATCACTGCTGAAATAATCTGTCAGCAATTCTTCCAAACGGTTTAGAATTTTGTGATTGGTAATTTTTCTTGTAATGAACTGGCGATGATAGAACCTTTCAGCGTAGTTGAATAACGTTTCTATTTGCGGGATAATGATTTGCTGGCTGAAATTATCAATATTGGAATGATATTCCTGCTGAATGTTTTGAAAGATGTTATTGATAACTATTTCTTCTTTTTCGGAAAGCAGCAACGCTTCGTTTACAGAATAATCAAAATATTCATATTGCTTAATGGTTTTGGCCAAAGGAGTATTCCATAAGAAATCGGGGTGGATCAGCAGCATCCAACCTGAGCGTTTTGCCGTTAGGTTCGGATTAACTTCAAGCCTGAAAACCTGGTTGGGTGAAATAAAAAACATGACACCTTCATCGAAATCATATTCCTGTTGTCCATACACTACCTTGCCGCTCAAGCCCCGTTTTACAGAGATAGAGTAGAAGTCGCAAATCCAGTTTATCCCGCTGTTTTCTGGATGCGGCATCGTAGCATAATCTATCACACTGATTAGCGGGTGCTCAGGTTTTGGCAAATTCCGGAGTTGATGAAATTCGCTGATTGTTTTAATCCGGTATGTTTTTGTACCTGCCATAATATATTAAACCATTAAGGAACCAGGATTTCCTTAATTCCTTAATGGTTTTATTTTTTAATAATTAAAGATAGTCATTTTGCTATTGATTATAAACCGCCGCAAACTCCTTTACAAAATCAGTAAGTTTAACTTTTCCCAGTACTGGTTTATTCCGGTAATAGTCTTCATACAGCATACCTCTACCCATACCGGCCTGCATTTCTACAAATCCTTTCGCAATTTGCGGGTTCATTCCTGCCGACAGCCAACTGCCCAGCAACTGTTCATCAGGGATGACCAGCCATTTCAGATCAGGCTTCCCGATTGCCTGACCAAGAAAATAAGCAGCTTCATCCGGCGAAAATTCGTCGCTTGCGATATAACGGATTTGCCTCCCTTCAAAAGGTTGCTCCATTTCTTCAGCAATAACATCTGCGATGTCTAAAGGTGAAACCCAGGGTTCTTTGTTGGCGCCTCCGTAATTTTGTATGATAGCGCCTTGTGTTTTTATGGTGCGTACAAACGAAAACATATTGGTGTAAAAGCCAACAGGGCGCATAAATTTAATAGAAACATCATCCGGCAGTTGCTTTAATATGTTTTCTACATTGTGATGAAAGATAAGTATGCCGTTGTCTTTGTCCATATGCGCGCCAACACTGCTGAGATGCACCACACGCTTTACGCCCGATTGCAGGATAGCTTGTTTATAATTATGGCCAATCTGGTTAATGGTAGCGATGAAGTCAACGTCCTGATCAAAGAAGCCGCCGGCAGCGTCGAGTGTTTCCATAACATACACGATATCTGCTCCCTTGAAAGCGACTGACAGAAAATCAGCGTCTTTTATGCTGCCGATAGCCGCTTTTGCACCTAATGCCTCAATGTCTTTTTGTCTTTCGGCATTGCTGCTGATAACAGTAACCATATGTCCTTTTTGCACTAAATCCTGTGCGAGCGGTTTTCCAATGTTCCCTAACGAACCTGTAAGTACGATGTTCATATAATTGTTTTGTTGTTGATGCAAAGGTCCGCAGCAATCACAAAACAGATGTAGCCAAAGTACTCATTGTTGTAGTCAAAAGGATGGAATCAGGGAGATGTACTACAGCTCCATGAACTCCGCCGCTGTAATTACATTTGCATAGAGGCCATTAAGGGCGGTCATTCCGGCGAGGTAAGCACTGTTTATTGCTTCGGCCTTTATTGTTTTACCATACAGCTCACGGTTCCGGGTAGCACAGGCATCACCGATAACAATACAGGTGAAACCGAGGTCCATTGCTGCCCGTACGGTGGCATCCACGCACACATCCGTCATCATGCCACAAATAACGAGACTGGTAATACCGTTTTGCTGCAGATATGCCAGCAGTGCTGTTTCCCGGAAGCTATTCGGATAGTTTTTGATGATTACCTTTTCATCCGGGTCGGGACTTACACAGTGATGTATGTCAGCGCCGTTGGTGTTGGGAAGGAAAAAAACTGCGCCTTCGTTAGTGGCCAAGTGTTGTATATGAACAACCGGCATATGCTGTTTTCTTGCAGTTTGTAATACCAGCTGTGCCTGTTTGCCAGCTTCCGCAGCATTTACCAAGGCATGTTTTCCGCCATCAAAATAATCATTCTGTACATCAATAATCAATAGTGCTTTTTTCATATCCTTGTTTTTAGGCCATAAAAGTAGCGGGCTTCTATTTCCTGGAATTTGAACTAGTTCAAAAAATGCACTATTTGCCGGACAGCTTCTTCCTGATTTTACTTAAAAATTCGTGTGATATACCGAGATAGGCGGCCAGCTGTTGCTGGTTGAGGCGTTGTTCGAGGTCCGGGTATTTTTCTATAAATTCCAGGTAACGCTTATCGGCAGTTTTGCCTAATGAAGAAATGACCCTGCGTTGAAAGGTAACCAGTGATTTCTGGTTCATGATCCGGAACATCTTTTCTACTTTGGGGAGCGTTTCGTACAGGAAGTCTTTATCCGGCTTATTGATGAGGAGTACTTCACTGTCTTCCAATGCCTCAATATTCAGGATAGAGGGCTTCTGGTTAATAAAACTGTCTATATCTGTTGCCCACCAGCCTTCTACCGCGAAGTACAGGATCTGGGCATCGCCTTTTTCGTCAGAATAATAAATACGGAAACAGCCTTTGGTTACAAAAGCCTCATATTTGCAGGTGTCGTTTTCCCGCAGAAGAAATGCTTTTTTCTTTATCTTCCTGTGATGAAAATTAACAGTAAACTGATCAAATTCCGCGTCTGTAATCTGGATGTACTGTTCGATATTCTTTCTAAGCAGTTCAAGGTCGGTCATAAAATATCTGTTGTGCATCAGCTTTTTGAAGCGGCTAAACTTTCAACGGGTAAACGCTTTTCTTTTATATTTTTATTGCCTTTCGTCAGCCAATTCCTTACCGGCTCATCATAAAACCGCAGCACCAGGTAGGCCAGCAAAACGGATCCCGCAAATACAGCGGTGGCCACCAGGTATATTTCTACCTGACCCGGCTTTTTTGCATTGAGATAATTACCAAAGATCCATACCGCCCATATATGCGTCATGTACAAAGGATAAGACAAGCGGCCGGTAAAGGTGCAGAAACTGCGTATCCAGCCATGCGCCGCGGCGCCGGCGCCCAGCGATAAAAGTAACGGAAATGCAAACATCACCAGTATCATCTCGGTAATCCAGTCGTTGGTACGGTGAGGCGACATAAATATGCCAATCAGCAAACCGCCCAACAGCAGAAAGTTCAGCCGGTTCCTGACGATCAGGTTAAAGCGATATACCGTAAGCCCGGCCAGGAAAGAGAAGGATACCCGTGCAAAACCATCCGCAAAAGTAGGTGCATCCCAACCGGTAATGATCCAGCCCCGGTACCTGGCTACCGCTGCAATCCATATGGCTGACAAGCCCAGTAAAACCAACAGCCAGCGCTTAGCAACGCGTAACAATACCAGCCCGTAAACGATGTTGATGATATACTCCATCAACAGCGACCACGCCGGGGTATTGTATGGAAATAACCCATTGCCTCTTCCCGGGAACCAGGGAAAAGGTAACATCAGCAACGAACATACGAAAGCAAGGACTATTTTGCCTATGCCCGCTTCTGCAACGGAAGCCGCACCGATATAGGGATCGAAGATAAAGCCAAGCAAACCAATTACGCTGCCCCATATCACCATAGGATGCAGGCGTATCAGGCGGTTACGGAAAAAAGTCCGCAGGCCGAGTTGCGGCGCCCGTTCATCGTAGGCATAACCGATCACAAAACCTGATAAGCAAAAGAAAAAATCCACCGCCAGGTAACCATGGCCAATCGGACTTTTGGTATAATCGGGAACCATGAATTCATACAGGTGGAATACCACAATGGAAAGAGCCGCCAGTCCTCTCAAACCATCCAGTACCTCAAAATGTTGCTTTGATTTTAGCAGGCTGCTGTCCATAACGATTGAATATAGTATGATTAAAATAGCTTACCATACCATCAAAGAAAAGCTTTTGATAAAATACAGTTAGTTTTGGTGAAGAAGGTATTATGAAGGGATATTATTAGCAACTTTTTTGTATTTTGTATCAAAAATATCAATATGGCTTTCCTTTTTAAATGTGCCCAGGAACAGACCTATCAGTTTGTTAATCTTGATAATGTTACGCATATTATGGTAGATGCAGATAGCAACGGGATACAGTTCTTCCTTGCTCCGGCAGGACCTTCACAACAGAGTATTTATTGGAGTTATACAGCTCCGGAACCGTTTAACTACGACTTGAAACGGCTGGCGTCATTGGATGTCATGTTGCCCAGGTAAACTATCAACAGAAATGACATGAAAAATTCTTTATAACATAAAAAAGCCGGCTATCACAGCCGGCTTTTTTATGCAGAATACTATTTTATTTCCAGCCACCTCCAAGATCCCTGTAAACATTAATCACAGCATTCAACTGTTGTTTTTTTGTTTCTATCAGGTCGAGTTTGGATTCCAAAGCATCCCGTTGTGTCATCAGCACTTCCAGGTAATCGGCCCTGGCCGACTTGAACAGGTCGTTGGAAATATCGATGGAACGGGTGAGGGCATCCACTTGTTTCGATTTCAGATCATAGCTCTTTTCCAGGTTACTGATGCTGGAAAGCTGATTGGAAACTTCGAAGTATGCATTTAAAATGGTGCGCTCATAATTATATATGGCCTGCAATTGCCGTGCATTGGCGTTACTGAATTCGGCTTTAATGGCATTCCGGTTGATAAGCGGCCCTGCCAGGTCTCCTGCAAGAGAGTACAATAAAGACTCCGGCATCTTGAACAGGTAAGACGGCTTAAATGCCTGGAATCCTGCTCCTGCAGAAATGCCCAGGGAAGGATAGAATTCTGCCCGCGCAATTTTCACATCCAGTTTAGCAGCAGCCAATTCCAATTCTGCTTTCTTAATGTCCGGCCGGTTAGCCAATAATTGTGAAGGAATACCGGAACTTACCGCCGGAGGCACCGCGCTCAGGAAGTTACCCTTGTCCCGGGTAATCTCCTGCGGATAGCGTCCCAGCAGGAAGTTGATCTTGTTTTCTGTTTCTTTTATATTTTGAAGAATGTCGAATTCCAGGCTTTGCGACTTCAGTACTTCGGCCTGAAATTTCTGCACGGCCAGCTCCGTAACCCTGGTGGCTTCTTTCTGCACTTTTACAATCTCAAGGGCATTTTTTTGCAGCTCAATGTTTTGTTTAACAATCAGGAGCTGGTTGTCGAGAGCCAGGAGTTCATAGTAAGAATTAGCTACTTCCGCAACGAGGTTTGTCAGTACAAAGTTTTTACCTTCCACGGTGGATAAATACCTGGTTACTGCCGCCTTTTTGGCGTTATGCAGTTTTTTCCAGATATCCACTTCCCAGTTGGCATAAGCGCCGATAGACAAATCCGTTAACGGATCGGGCATTTCTTTACCGGGAGTGATTTCCGTAGAGGCATCACCGGCGCCCTGGCTGGTATATCTTCCTACTTTTTCCACGCCAACACCCGCTCTGGCAGTCACTGTTGGCAGTAACGCGCCCTGCCTGAACCGGATATCATTCCTGGCTATTTCAACTTCCTGCAGGGTGACCATCAACTCCTGGTTGTTTTTCAGTGCGGTGTCTACCAGGTCCGCGAGGTTTTTATCGGTGAAAAAGTTTCTCCATTCAATTGCTGCCGTATTTGTCGTATCCCCGTTGCCGTTATAAGACCCGGGAACGGACCTGTTCTCAGCCGAGGGCAGGCTGGCCGGCACCCTGCAACTGGCGATGGCCAGGCAAATACCAGTCAGGCCAACGCCGCTATGTATCCTGAATTTATACATTGTTATCAATTTCTTCTGTTAAAGGATTTTCTTCTTCGTCTTTCACAAGCGCATGTCCTTCTGCAAGTCTGCCGAAGATGTAGTACAGTCCGGGTATGATCAGCACGCCGAAAACAGTTCCGAAAAGCATACCTCCGGCAGCGGCGGTACCAATGGTACGGTTACCAACCCTGCCTGGGCCGGAGGCCAGTACCAGCGGGATCAGCCCTGCAATAAACGCGAAGGAGGTCATGAGAATAGGCCGGAACCTTACCTTTGATCCTTCCATGGCCGCTTTCAACACAGTTTCCCCCGCACGGTGTTTCTGCACCGCAAACTCCACGATCAGCACCGCATTTTTACCCAGCAAACCGATGAGCATCACCATGGCTACCTGCGCATAAATGTTATTCTCCAGTCCCAGGCATTTCAATAAAAAGAATGCGCCGAAGATACCGGGAGGTAAGGAGAGAATTACTGCCAGCGGCAGGATAAAGCTCTCGTATTGTGCAGCCAGGATCAGGTATACGAAACCAAGACAGATCAGGAATATATAGATGGCCTGGTTGCCCTGGGCCACCTCGTCTTTTGAAATACCGGCCCAGTCGATGCCAAACCCTCTCGGGAGGCTCTTTTGCGCCACTTCATTGATTACCTTGATGGCCTCGCCGCTGCTATACCCCGGTGCGGCGGCGCCGCTGATTTCCGAGGCGTTGTACATATTGTGCCGGGTGATCTCTGATAAGCCATACACCTTTTCCATTTTCATGAAATCCGAAAACGGCACCATCTCATCACGGTCGTTCTTTACGTAAAGCTTCAGGATATCGTCGGGTAATGCCCTGTACTGTGGCGATGCCTGTACGATCACTTTATACTGGCGATCGAATTTGATAAAGCTGATTTCGTAGTTACTCCCCCACCAGGGTGGACAGCGTATTCATGGCATTGTCGATGCTGACGCCTTTTTGCTGCGCGATATCATTATCAATTCTCAGCATATACTGCGGGAAGCTGGCGCTGTAGAAGCTGAATACAGACGATAGTTCCGGGCGTTTGCCCAGTTCTTTCACAAAGTCGCGGCTCACTGTTTCCATCTTCTTATAATCACCTGATCCGGCTTTATCCAGCAAACGTAATTCGAAGCCACCGGCGGCTCCGTAGCCCGGCACAGCAGGCGGCTGGAAAAATTCGATAGTAGCGCCGGTGATGTCTTTGGATTTTTCTTCCAGTTCACTGATGATTTCCTGGACAGAATGTTTCCTGTCTTCCCAGCTCTTCAGGTTAATGAGGCAAGTGCCCGAATTGGAACCCGTTCCTTCGGTAAGAATTTCATAACCTGCGAGGGAAGAAACGGATTGTACACCTTCCACGCCTTCAGCAATTTTCTGCAGCTTTTCAGCTATCTGGTTGGTTCTTTCCAGGGATGATCCGGGTGGCGTTTGTATGATGGCATAGAACATTCCCTGATCTTCGTTGGGAATAAAGCCCGAAGGAACCGTTTTATTCATGATCCATATTCCGGCACAGAAAGCCACCAGTATACCAAAGGTGAGCGCCCGCCTGTTAACGATGACACCCAGTATTTTCTGATACTTTCCGGAGGTGCGGTTGAATGAATTATTAAAGCCGTCCAGGAATTTGCTGAGCGCATTTTTCTTTTTGGCTTCTCCATGTGTATTCTTCAGGATCATGGCGCAAAGCGCTGGTGTAAGCGTAAGCGCTACCACCCCCGACAGGATAATGGCGGTGGCCATGGTGATGGAAAACTGCCGGTAGAAGATACCTACCGGGCCCGACATGAATGCAACCGGGATAAACACTGCTGCCATCAGAAACGTGATAGCCACGATAGCGCCGGCGATTTCATGCATGGCTTTTTTGGTGGCCTTCAGCGGTGAGAGGTGTTCTTCTTCCATTTTTGCATGCACCGCTTCAATTACCACGATCGCATCATCTACTACCACGCCGATGGCCAGCACCAGCGCAAACAGCGTGATGAGGTTGAGCGTGATACCCAAAAACTGCATGAATACAAATGTTCCGATGAGCGACACCGGTACGGCCATAGCAGGAATGAGGGTCGAGCGCCAGTCACCCAGAAACAGGAATACCACCAAACCTACCAGCACAAAGGCCTCCAGCAGAGTATGGATTACCTTTTCAATGGAGGCGTCGAGGAATTTGGATACATCATAGCTGATTTCATAATCCATTCCTTTGGGAAACGAATTGGCTTTGATCTCCGCCATTTTGGCCTTTACATCCCTGATCACCTGGCTGGCATTACTTCCGTACGATTGCTTGAGCACAATGGCGGCCGAAGGTTTGCCGTTCAGGTTGGAGTAGATATCGTACATAGAGCTGCCAAACTCCACGTCGGCTACGTCTTTCAGCCGCAGTATTTCGCCGTTCGGGCTGGACCGGAGGATTACATTTTCATATCCTTCCTTATTCGTAAACCTTCCGGGGTATTTCAGCACATATTCAAAGGTCTGGGATCTTTTCCCGGAGCTTTCGCCGGTTTTACCCGGAGATGCTTCCAGGCTTTGTTCACCCAGCGCCTTCATTACTTCGTCGGCGGAAATTTTGTAAGCCAGCATGCGGTCTGGTTTCAGCCAGATCCTCATGGCATATTCCCGGTTACCGAGAATGTCAGCGAAGCCAACACCATCTACTCTTTTTAATTCCGGTAAGATGTTGATATCAGCGAAATTGAAAAGGAATTTCTGGTCCGTTTGCGGATCATCACTGTAAAGGTTGATGTACATGAGCATGTTGGATTCCTCACGGGTGATCTTTACACCTTCACGTACGACCAGTGGCGGCAGTTTGTTCACTACGGATGCCACGCGGTTTTGAACATTCAACGATGCCTGGTTTGGATCGGTACCCAGGTTGAATACTACCTGGATAGAAGCCTCTCCATCATTACCCGCATCGGAGGCAATGTATTTCATTCCCGGAACGCCGTTGATGGCCCTTTCCAGCGGAATGATCACTGATTTGATCATCAATTCACCGTTCGCTCCCGGGTATTCCGCGGTTACATTCACCTTTGGCGGCGATATGGAAGGGAACTGGGTTACCGGTAGCTGAGATATGGCTAAAGCGCCGAGGAAAACGATAATGAGCGATATTACTATGGACAGAACCGGTCGCTGTATAAACTTATTAAGCATTGATCTACACTATTAGATTGAACTATTCCGCTTTTAATCGCAGATGGGAAATAACTTCCTCGGGTTTCCGGTATTCATAGGTGATCTTATCATCATCTTTTACTTTCTGAACACCTTCGAGCAGTATCTTATCAGTTTCTGAAATGCCGTTTTCAACTACGTACATGTCGGGCATCTGCCCACGGATGGCAATGTTCCTGGATTTTACCATGTTGTTTTTGTCAACCACAAAAACATATAATTTATCCTGGATTTCGTAAGTTGCCTTTTGCGGTATGACCAATGCATTTTTAAGCGGAATGGTCATGAGCACTTTGCCTGTTTCTCCATTCCTTAAAAGCTTGTCAGGATTTGGGAATCTTGCCCTGAAGGCAATATTTCCGGTTTCATTGTTAAACTCGCTTTCAATGGTTTCCACATCTCCTTTATATTGGAGGGGCTGGTTATTGGCCAGGAGCAGGCTTACTTTGTTGCTTCCGCGGCCTTTTGCATTGGTGGCATAGTCGAGGTATTCCGGCTCAGATACATTGAAATAGGCGAACATCTGGCTGTTGTCTGAAAGGCTGGTCAGCAGACCACCTTCATCGATAACACTTCCCAGCTTGAATGGAATACGGTCAATGGTGCCGTCGAACGGCGCCCTGATTTCTGTGAACGAGAGGTGGAGTTTCGCCAGTGCCATTTCGGCCTTTGCCTGGTCAAGTTTGGCCTGCGCCATGGCCTGCTCATTTTTTGACACCACATTTTTGTCGACCAGGGTTTTGGTATTCTGCAGTTCTATCTCTGCTGCTTTGGCTTCTGCCTCTGCTTTCTGGAGTTCCGCCTCATAAACTTTCGGCATGATTCTGAACAGCAGCTGACCTGCTTTTACAAACTGGCCCTCATCTACATAGATGTTCTGGAGATACCCCCGTTCCTGGACCCTGATCTCGATGTTCCTGACAGATTTTATCTGCGAAACATATTCGTTGGTAAATGAAGTGTCGATTCTTACCGGGCTGGTAACGGTAAACTTGCCCGCCTCTTCTTTTACTTCTTTTTTTGATTTACAGCTTGTATGGCATAACATGACAAACAAGCCCGTAAACATGACAATTCTACTCATAATATTAAATGGATATTAAGCGATGGGATGCTTGTAAGGCAGGGATGCCTATGGACGCAAAAGGATCAGTCGCCGGAGCAGGAGCCCGGAGGAGTAAAATTAATATACATCCGCCAGGCATGAATAATCACACCTCCGGTAACTGATGTATACTATTGATCAGATTCTTAAAACGCTTTGCGTAATGTATCTATTGGAAAGATGCCCCAGATAAGGTGCGGGGGCTTTAAAGCATTTATGGAGATAACTTAAAACGTCGAGGTCGGGGAGGGTCAGGTAATACCTGGCCAGCAGTTTATATTTTCTGGCCAGAAAATTATTCGCATCTTCCTCTTCAATGTCATCACTTATCAGGCATTCTTCTTCAGTATCTAAATTGCTGACAACAGAATTATCCTGGTTGGTGTCGGTAAATTTAATCCGGTGTTTGTGTTCAACATTCCTGGCGAAAGAGTTGGAAATATCGTTATGATGGGTAGCTGTAAAAGCATAGCCTTCCCCCCGGAGCAGGAGGAAACACAGATATGCGAAAAATATAGCTACTCTCATTTGGGGGCCAAAAGTAATAAAACTTTGAGAGCAAACGAAAAAATCATGGGGTTTAGCTTGTGAAGAAACTGTTATTTTTCGTTTGAGGTGTTTTTATCAAATATGATAATTATATAAATATATTTACCGAAGCGCCGGGAAGCCGTTGGTGGGCGGCATCTTAATCGATGCCCAGGTCACTTGTAAAAGATTTATCAGGAGTTATCTCATAGTAGTCAAGGCCTGTTTTGGCAACGGTAATACCCATTACGATAACATATACTTCATATTTACTTTTGATCTCATTTTTATCAATCAGCGTTTTAAAATTGCGGGCGCATATGGCGGTTGTGAATTGGTCGATGGTAATAGGGGTCCAGTTAATTACACAATTTCTTTCTTCGTTAAATCCCGGTGTTTGCCTCCCCAGGCACTTAGCTGTTTAAAGATAGGACCGAACTCCAATGCCATTTCAGTGAGTTCATATTCCACCCGTGGAGGCACTTCCGCGTATACAGTTCGTTTAACCAGCCCGTCCTGTTCCATTGCCCGTAACTGCAGGGTTAACATGCGTTCTGTAATGTAGTAGAACTCGTGTTTCAATTCACTGAACCGCATTTTTTTCTCCGCTAATTTATCCAGGATAAGAATTTTCCACCTGCCGCCGATTTTATTCACAGCATAGGTAAGATCACATTCCACAATGATGTTTTCATTGCGGCTATAAGTTGAGTTTTTCTTTCTGGTTGCCATTACTTACACGTTTGTTAGTACCGTACAATTGGTTGTATAGCCTGTAAATTTAGATGCTACCCGCTACTTTTACAAAGAAATTTTCAGCCTTTGTCTTTGGGTATGAAAATGAGTTTTACAAAGATTAATCTAAAAATATGGATCTGTATTTAAGCGGGAAAACCGCAGTAGTAACGGGCGCCAGCCAGGGAATTGGCCGGGCAATTGCAAAAGAACTGGCTATTGAAGGAGTGAAGGTCCTGGCCGTTGGAAGAAACGAAGCGTTACTGGATAGCTTTAAAGCGGAAGTGGCAGGGGCAGGTGGCATGGAGCCGGTTATTTTTAGCCAGGACCTGGTTGCGCCGGACGGGCCGCAAAAGATTGCCGCCGCGGCGTTGTCCATTTTGGGGCACGTGGATATTCTTATTAACAATGCGGGCCGTAGCCGGCCGGTGGATGTTGTTGGGCCGGAGGAGCCGTGGGTGGAGTCAATGACACTGGACTTCGACCGCCAGCGGCAATTAACGCAACAGCTGTTGCCCCATTTTATAGCACGCAAGCAGGGGGCCATCCTGAACCTGATCAGCACGTATGAATTACGCACCATCAATGTGTCGGCGATAGCCAAAGCTGCGGTGGTAGCATGGTCCAAACAACTTTCAGGGCAACTGGGAAAATATGGCATCCGGGTTAACTGCCTGCAGCCAGGCTTAATAGATACAGAAAATATACGGCCCTACTTTCCGGGCGAGGAACGCCGGAAATTTGCTGAGCGCGAAATCCCGCTGGGTGATTTTGGCACACCACAGGACATGGCCAACATGGCTGTTTTCCTGGTGTCGCCCCGTGCAGGGTATGTTACTGGTGCTGTTGCCACTGTTGATGGAGGAATGCGTTATCACGCGTTCTGATCAATGGCCTTATGCTACATCAGGGGTTGGCGGATCCGGAGGGTAATGGATGGTGGTGAAGCTTATGATCTCGACAGTTACGTTGCCGATAAAATCCGGGTATTGTGAGCGAAGTAATGGAAACAGTTCTTCGGGCGCTTCATCACTCACATAGTAAGCATTAAACTGCTCTACAGACAAATTTAACCGGTCAGCGATCTGGGAGTGGGTTACTATGGCACCTTTCTCGTTTGCCTTCTTTTTTAAGAATTGTATAGTTCCCCGGAACGTTTCCTTCCGGCTGCTGGATTCTTCAGAGCATTCATCTTCCATCATCAGGGATAATTGTTGATAAACTTAAAGCTATTAAATTTTCTATACCCTCACAATTTTTTAATAGCTGCGTTTAAAGTTTAGCTAAATTCATAGGATGAAAAATCAGTCCTTGCTGAGAAAAATACTTTGGGCCACGGAATAATAAAGTTCAAAGAATGGAAAAAATGATAGACAGAAAAGTAATAATCAATGCTCCTGTTGCGGAGGTATGGAAAACAATTACAGATGTTAGACGAATGACACAATGGATGGGAGGTGCAGAGCTGAATCTCAGTGTTGCCACTACCTGGGAAGTAGGATCGCCATTAGTCGTCAGCGGCTTTCATCATGCAAGGTTTGAGAACAAAGGAACAGTGCTGGAATATTCACCAGGACATGCAGTCAGTTATGACTTTTTAAGTTCATTGTCCCGGTTGCCCGATAGCCGGGAGAATTATACAGTTATCCGGTTTGCACTGGCGCCGGAGGATGGGCATACTTTGTTGTCGCTGACACTCACTAATTTCCCCACGAAGACTATATACCAGCATTTGAATTTCTATTGGAATGGTACGCTGGGAATTCTGAAAAGAATGATTGAAGGTTAAAAAGCAAGTAAAATATGGTGGGTCGGTTCCCAATTGCAGTACTAAGCTGGTCGTCAGACCGGCTTTTTTTATTCGATGAAATTTGCATTATATAGATTAAATCTGCTGATAATCAATTTATTGGAAGTGGTATTTACTTTTTTATCTGATACCTGTTCTCTTTTCTCGCCAAAAAAAGTTTCCCAAATATTTTGCGCAACCGATTAGTTGCTTATATTTGCAACTGATCGGTTGCATGAATAAATTACGGAGAAATGAGAAGAGATGTTTTTCAGGCTATTGCCGACCCGACCAGACGGGCCATTATATTGCTTATTGCGGTTCAGGCATTGACACCCAACGCCATAGCTGAACATTTTGAAATAAGCCGGCAGGCGGTTTCGAAACACCTGCGCATCCTGACGGAATGTGAACTGGTGAAACAGGAACAATCCGGCCGGGAAATTTTCTACCAGCTAAATGGTAATAAAATGCAGGAAATTGACAAATGGCTCGGGCAATTCAGGGAATTATGGGAGGGGAGATTTAATGAACTAGACCAAGTATTGTTAACTATAAAAAAACAAAAAGAAATGAGTAAGAACTTATCATTTGATTTTTCTGTAAACAAGGAGAACAACACCATCACCGTTAAACGGGAATTTGCCGCGGAACTTCCTTTGGTTTGGGACGCTTATACGAAAAGTGAAATCCTTGACCTCTGGTGGGCGCCAAAACCATGGAAAGCCAGAACAAAAACAATGGACTTCAGAGAAGGCGGACATTGGCATTATGCCATGGTGGGCCCGGAAGGCGAGGAACATTGGGCATTAGCCACCTACAAAAACATCCAGGTCCAGAAAAAATTTACGGGGCTTGATGCTTTTGCAGATGCAGCAGGAAATATCAATAAAGAGATGCCGCAATCGGAATGGAACGTCACCTTTGTTGACAAAGGAGCCGTAACACTGGTGCAATTGCACATCTCTTATGCCGATCTTGCTCAACTGGAAGCAACCATCCAAATGGGCTTCAAAGAAGGTCTGGGAATGGCTATGGAAGGATTGGACGAACTGTTGCCATCATTAAAAAAATAGAATTTCTCCACAACTCATATTGCGGATATACAGCAGATAAAAATGAAATGTATATTTACGGAAAATAAAAACTATGAAAAACAAAATCCTATTTGTCGTAAGTCTTCTTTTCGGACTTATGTTTATTAACGCGGGACTGAACAAATTCTTTAACTACATGCCGGTACCCAAAGACATGCCTGAGAGCATGATGAAGTTAATGGGCGCCTTTATGCAGATAAGCTGGTTAATGCCGCTTGTTGGAGCAGCTGAAGTGATAGGCGGTGCGCTTTTCATTCCTAATAAAACCAGGGCACTTGGCGCAATAGTTATTCTCCCGGTAATGGTAGGAATTGTTTTAACAAATATCTTATATGCTCCTTCAGGGCTGCCTATCGCACTTGTGATGCTGGCAATTAATATCTGGGTAATCATTGAAAACCGGAAGAAGTATTTGCCAATGGTAAGCTAAGTAGTGCATTGAGATCATTTAAAAAGCCTCCAGGTTATAGGACCTGGAGGCTTTTTGTTTCTTAAACCGGAAGCAGGGTTAACGCTGAACGTTATACCGGCAAAAAAGATGCTACCAGTACACAAACTGGTAAGGATCAAAGAAACGATATCCTACCGGGTAAAAACTGTCTCCTTCCGTTGCATTGGTTTGCGCCTCGCCGGCTTCCGGATACGCCATATTGGCCCAGAAACCAAACCCGCCTTTGCCGGAGGCAACTTTGATAGTGAGAATATTTTCACCTGCGGAAAGAGAAACCGGGAGGATAAATTCGTTTTCCCTTTTCTGGTGGTTAGCGTCTACACGCAGGATGGATTTGCCATTCAGCCATACTTCCATCCAGTAGTCCACGCCCATACGAAGAATGGCTTTTTGTGCCACTGGACTGTTCATACTTTTGGTTACATACGCTACCGCATTATCGTCTTTGCCGCCGAAGACTTTACTGAGGTCTACAAAGCCATGCTGACCGGCATTCACCGTTTGCCGCCAATCCAGCACTTTGCCCTCTGCTGTTTTATAAGTAAGGTTCGGATTCTCCGCGCCGGCAATAGCATCCTGCTGCCCCGGAAGAGTAGTCGCCAATATCTTCACGCCGCTGGATGTATTGGCAGTATAAGGTCCCAGCACTTTCCAGGAGCTGAGTGTTTGGAAAGAAAGCGGGCGGTTTACCTTACAGAGCCTGCGGGCAGTTGCAGGGGAAGGAGCAGCGCCAATATTGGTGAGCAATTGTGCTGTCAACTGATGCATGCGGATCACACTTAACCGGACGGCTTCCTGTTTCTCAGGAGCATTTGCATAACGTTGCGCCAGTTGATCCGGGGTTATTTGCAGATAGATGCTTTTACCCTTACCGGTGTTTATTACTGAAAGAAGCCCGTCACATAATGAGGATGAAGTAAACGCGGTTACCTGTATGGTATCCCGCCACCGTAACAGGTTAGGGCCGATGGCTCTGAATAGCTGCCCGGCTTTTCCAGGCTGTGCATGTACGATAGTTTTAGCGATCGTATTTAATCCCTGCTGTGATAAAAATGATGGCTGCTGTGGAAGATAAAATGCAATGCCACCGGCGGCAACAAATGCCTTGACCTGTGGCGGTATGGTCGTTTTGCCTGCACCAAATACCCATATGGCATTGCCGGCGCCGGGGCCTTCCCGCAGGGCGATGCCCGCATCGGTGAGCAGTTTCCTGCCGGTGCTGTCGCCGCTATAATATACCTCGCGTAAACCGGGAAGCGACGGCGCCTGCGACGTAAACAGGTTTTTTGCCAGCAGTGTGGCTGCGGGATCAGTGCCAACGCGGCCGGTAAGATCGAGTGAACAAAAAGTTACTTTGCCTTTGCCATACCGCCATTCCAGCAACGGCGTGTACGCCATATCAAATTCAGTTTGCAGGATAGGCGTGAAGCCCGCCACTTCAGGGGTTTTCAGTACTACGGAAGCAACCGCATGGCGATTGGTCCACTTTGGCGCATGCTGCGTGTCGTAGCTTTTTGCCTGCCTGCCTTCGGGTAAGAGGTCGGGACTGCCCCGCCAGTTGATCATATCTGCCGGCTGCAATCCCGCCAGGAGCGCACTTTTCCGGTCACGGATAAAAGTATAACGCGGCATGGTTTCTATCGTTTCAAAACCCATACCTTCCCATACGGCAGGTGACTGTTCCAGTATAATCACACGCAAACCGCGCGCAATATCTTTTTCATTATACGGCAGCGTGTCCCCCGGCTGCAGGGCCTCGCGGCCTATCACCAGTATGGCATCAGAGGAGATACGGCGACCTTTCTCCCATGCAGAATATTGTATGCCCAATTGCTTCAGTGAAGCTGCCGATTTCCCCGCAGGATCATAAAGCAACACCGGTGCTTTCACCACAGCAGGTGCGGGCCGCGGGAAAACAGTGAGGGCAAACGTATCGTTAGGCACCCCGGCAACGGCAAGCACCAGTTGCATGTCCGCCCGGACAGTTACGGCCGGCGCTTTCAGCAAAAGCGGAAACTGCTTTATTTCGCCGCCATTTACTGTCAATGATACAGATCCCTGCTGAAACACTTTATCGCCTTGTTTAAGTATCCATTTTGCTTCCGGCGCTATTTTATGAGGACCATCCCATACCACGGCCACCGTTTTTTCGAAAGTTTCTCCGCTAAAGAAGGTATGCGTTTTATCGGTATGCACTGGCGAACCGGCGAGGTAAACCAGCAATGGTTGATTGGCCTGTTTGAAAATATCGAAGCGTGGGTTGGCCCACAAAGGTTTGCCGGTAAGTGGAGCGGTGAGTGATTTGTAACGTTGTGTGAAGCTTTTCAGTTTTTCCCCGTTGGGGTTGCCATAGCCTTCCAGCAGCCAGTACAACCAGCCTCCGTTAACGCCCCACGTGCGCCATGCACGGTTGGTGTTGCGCGTAAATAATTCCTGGAAGCGCCAGAAACCGGGATACTGTTGAAAGTCCATTTGTTCCCAGGTAGCGCTGCTGGCAGCATTGCTTTTTTCTATCGTTTGCCGCAGCCCTTTTTTTCCCTCAGTGGCATAGGCGGCATCACCGAGGTACATGGATAAATATTCCGTGAGCAGGAACTGCTTTCCCTTCCAGAAGTTATTCCAGTAAGGAGGTCCGAATTCAACGGCGGAATAAGGCATATTACCTTCCCTGGCCCAGGCCATCGGCCATTCTTCCCTTTCCTGCAGGGGTACAAAATTCAGGTACACGTTGGCGGACGACATGTCGCCTACGCTGCCATCGGCATGCGCAAACACCAGCCGCGTGGGATCTTCCTTTTTCACGATGCTGGACGCCAGGTCTATCACCTTGCCTTGCGTGGAATAAACGGAATCGCGTTTCCCCATCCTGGCCGGATCAATATTTGATTTTGGATTGGCGCTGTTCATAGCTATCACCCAGGCGAGAATACTGGGATGATTGCGGTAATGACGGGTAAAATAGGCGGCTTCTTTTTGATAGTCGTTCTGCAACTCCGGATCATGCAGCAGTTTATCACGCAGCACGGAAACAGAAGGGCCTGGCACGGTACAGCCCATGCCCGTACGGTCCATTTCATCGAGCATGTCTTCATGGAGAAGCGGCGTTTCTGCATCGTTCAGCCACCACAGTTTATGATGCGGCTGGAACTGGCCAACGTTGTAGCCAATCAGCCGGTAAAGCGACAAACCATATTGATTGGCGCCATACACATCTGTAACCCGCCAGCGAGAGAGGTGACCGTTCATAAACAGCTGGTTGCCGGCAGTCCATATTTCCCTGAAACCGAAGGTCACTTCCGGGTAACGGCAAAGCGTTTTACCGCCCTGCATCAATGCCACTTTTGCCTTGTAGAGGTAAGGACTATCCAGTTCCCAGCACACCGGGTTTTGCCATGAAGCCGTTATACGGTATACGTGTTTCCCATTTGCCAGCTGCATTGTTTTATTGGAAAGAGTAAGTGCCCGTTTACTATGCTGATCAATGATCTCCGCCTCCAAGTCGTAGGCGCCGCTTACATTTTTGGCATCCACCTCTACTTCAAGCGTCAGCATTTTATTCCTGAAAGAAGTAATACAGAATACATCGGTGATGGCCTGCTGTGCCCTGGCAATAATTGTAACAGGCGCCGTGATGCCCATTGGCCAATCCGCCATGGGAATGATGTTTCCCGCACCGTGCCTCGACACATAACGAAGCGGATCTTCTGTAAAGCCCCGGGAGATGCCGTTATAATCCCTGGTAACAAAAACACGGAGCGTGTTGGGTTGTCCGTAATGCAGGAATGGACCCAGGTTTACTTCACCACCGGGCCGGAGCACTTCTCCTACACGCTGCTGGCCAACAAATACAACAGCGTCGCCCTCTATCCGCCGGAAGTCGGCGATCACATTTTTGGGCTGCCAGTCAGCCGGGATGTTTACCTGCTGCTCATACCACAAACTGTTTACCTTATCCCGCGGCGTGTCGGCCCAGGCGCTGTTTTTACCGGAGGTGATCCTTCTCCAGTCGGTGGCGGCAACAGTGCCCCATTTGCTGCTATCGGGAGCAATATTCTGCGATTGTGCGGGCTGTACCTTCCAGGAACCGCTCAGTCGAAGCGTGTCCTGCGCATGTCCTGCAAGGGTGACCAGGAGGGCGGTAAAAGAAGCAATGATACGGTTGTTCAAAATAGTAAAACTTAAGTGCTGCATATACAACGCATCTTTAGGACTTAAATTCTACGGATATGGGTGAACGGTAAAAATGAATTATTTCAGGTGCAGCACGTTACCCTTGTAATAGTACTGAACACCAGAGGAAATAGCGATATTAGTGAGAAACACATCCAATGGCTTACGCTTGTCGATAGCGCCGGACAGCGTTTCGTTGGCCAGTGCCGGATTGTCGAATATAACAGGCACCTCAAACCAGCGCGAGATGATCACGGCAATACTGCTTAGTTTTTCATCACGGAAGTGGGTGGTGCCGTCCATCCACGACAGGGTATTGTAGGTATCAAAAGAGGTGGTAACAAATTTTCCGTCTTCATATACCGACTGATAACCGGGAGATAATTTTACTTTGATATCTTCGCTGCTGCTGACTACCGCCCCATCAACAAGAGACGTGGTAACCTTTGCAGGCTCATAGGCATGGATGTTGAAAGAGGTACCCAAGACTTCCACCCTTGTTTCACCGGCATGCACAATAAAAGGTTGCTGCTCATTTTTTGCTACTTTAAAATAGGCTTCGCCAGACAGGTATACCTCCCGGTTACCGCTCTTGAAAGCATAGGGAAAGCGGAGGCTGGACTGTGAGTTTAACCAGACTTCTGTTCCGTCTTTCAAAACTATTTTATAATCCAGTTTTCCCGGTACCATTAGCGTGGCCCATTCATCTGCTGCATTTTCCGGCGCAGTATAAGTAAGACGGTTGCCGCTGGTAACCAGTTTCATAGCACCCGCCGTAATGGTGTTGCCGGCGGAAGCAGACAACGGGATATCTTTCCCGTCCGACAAGCGGAGCAGCAGCGTGTTTTTAGCGAGTGGCAAAGTTGGTGGCCCGGAAGAAATATTTCTACCGGAAAAATACCAGGCCCCGCCAGCAGCTATAATAAGCAATATAACGGCTGCGGCTACACGCCATTTCCGTAGCAGGAATATGTTGGAGTGCGGCTGCAGTTGAGGTTGTATGTTGTTCCAGCCCCGGGTTTCATCGATACCGGCCATGAAGCGCCGGCTTTTATCATTGTCCAGTTCCTCCCGGATGTTATTCCACATATCGGCTACCGCCGCATCATTTTCAATGGCAGCGGTCACCAGCCGGTCGTCTTCTTCGCTGATAGACCCGGTTACTTTTTCAAAAAGTAATGCTCTTATATGTTCTCTGTTTACTTCCATCTGTAACTTAAAGACGATTTTTGCGCAAAAACGGGTGATCGTTATTTGTAGCCCGCAAACTTTTTTTGTAAGATTTTTAGTGCCAGCTTAAGATGCGTTTTAACAGAGTTAATGGTGATACCCATTTCTTCTGCCGCTTCTTTATACTTTTTATCTTCCAGGTAAACCAGGCTGAAAGCCCGTAAGCGCTGGTTAGGAAGCTCATTGAGGAGAAGGTCCATCTGTTGTGCAGTCTCTTTATTCTCTACAATATTTTCATTGATCTTATCTTCCAGTGTATTGGCATACGCATGAAATCTCTTATGCTCATTTTTTCCCTTCTCAATAAAACTGAGGCATTTATTACGGATAGCAGTGTGGAGGTACGACTTTACGGAGTAGGTAATGTTAAGATACAGTTGTTTATCCCATATTTCGATGAAAAGGGATTGTACCTGATCTTCCGCTTCTGTTTCATCCTTTAACAGGTAGTAAGCGTCAACATTCAGTGATTTGTAGTATTTCTTAAATAATTGTTCATACGCTTTTATATCACCCTGCCGGAGTTGATGCAATAAAAGCCCGTCGTCGTTATTATCCATGAAGAGATACTTATTAACGTGGTAAAAATCTCTATAACGTGTACTTAAAGTTAATATCTCTTTGTTAAGTTTCCCTCATTTATTTTTTATTTCCGGATGCCGGAGCGCTTCATTATTGCTGCTGGTTGGTGATACTGCCCAATAGCAGCAGCCAGCCTGCGTAACAGGCATTTTCATTATATTTTTCCAGGTCGCCGGGCTGGTTATCACCTGTTTTCAGGATGGCCATTTTATCTAACTTTTTACCGGATACTTCCAGGTTGATGGTGTGCGGTCCTGCTTCGAGCAGCGGCAGGAAAAAGTAATGCGTGCGATAGTACACGGCGTGACGGTCGAAGCGGGGATACTGTTTGGCGGCTTGTCCGTCTATCGTTACCTCATATTCACCGCATCCGGGGCCCACCAGGTCGTACAAACCTGCCAGGCGCCCGTTGAAATTTATCTGCAGTGATGACCCGGGGTATGTCGATTTAACAAGCAATGGAAAGCGTTGGCGGAATTGAACCGCCACGGTGTCGTTACTGTTGGAAAGATCAGACCACTGCCCGGTCCGGGGCAGGTCTTTCACAGCCACCAGCTGTGCATCTTCCCAGTTATCTTTGGTATAGGGAGCAATAAGCGTGTGTTTCAGCGGATGGTCGTTGGTTCTCAGCTGCTGCATGGCGCGCACCAGCGCTTCAGTGTACAGGCGGTGACCTGTTGTAGTGTTGGGATGGACGTTGTCTCCGGAAAAAACGAGTTTGTCCGGGTACTGATCCGGTTTCCCCTGGAACACCAGTTTGCCTTCTTTCAACAGTGCTAATGCCTGCATCCCAAGTTGTACGGAAGGAATGCCGTAGTGCTGTGCAATATGTTCCATGGCGAGCATGGTGGGCCATAGCTGTCCCTGTTGCAGCACCGGCAGCATATTCCCCGACATAGTGTATACAAAGCAAATGTCTGTCGACGGATTGGCTTTCCATATCTGCCGCACAATACCTTCCATTGTTTGGTGTACATACGGGCCGCCATCATTTACCGCAAATTCCACAAACACAAGATCCGGTTGCTGTGCCAGCACATCGCGGCGTAGCCGGAAAACGCCGAGGTCGGAGCCGGTTCCGCCTACACCGGCGTTGATCTGTTTTATTTGTGCCTGCGGGTATTGTTGCTGAAACCATTTCACCGATTGATCGCGCCAGCCGCCGGAGGCGGCGGTAATGCTGCCGCCAAAATAGGCAATGGTAAGCGGACCGCCGGATTTCAATTTCGCAAAGAAGTTGGGTAAGCCCCGGCGGAGGCGGTATTCCTGCATGGCGTTAAGCGAATCCGTTTGTGCATGCAGTGATAGTGATAATAAAAAGAGAAGCACTACACCTGTCAATCTTATCGGCATATCTATATCGTTAACTCATTTTAAATACCCACACGGCTTCCCCGGCCAGCTGCTTACGCACGGCCTCTGGAATGCTGATGGTGATGGAATCGCCCGTTTGCTTCCATGTCAGTTTTTTTTCCGTACCCAGCAGGGTGATACCGGTTTTACGGCTCACCTCTTTCAAAGGTGCACTGATAGTGGCCGGTAGTATATTTTCTTTTTCCGCCGGGAGATAAGAAAGATAACAGGCTTTTTCACTTTTTGTAAAAGCCCATTTATCCTGGCGGTAAGGAGCAACAGGTTTGGTATTGTAAATAGACTCACTGTTTATTTTCATCCATTTGCCGATATCGGCCAGCCGCTGATAGGCTTCTGTGTGCCAGTCGCCATCAGGACCCGGCCCGATGTTGAGCAGCAGGTTACCGTTTTTAGCAACAATGTCCACCAGCATTTGTATCAGCTGCCGCGATGGTTTGTAATTTTCCTTTACAATGTACGACCAGGACCGGCCCAGTGTCATACAGGTTTCCCACGGAACAGGGATGTAGTGGTCCGGGACTTTTTGTTCCGGAGTCAGGTAGTTTACATATTCCGCTGCGCCGTGGCGGTCTACTACAATCAGGCCGGGCTGGTGTTTGCGCGCCATTGTTACAATGGGAGCCATGTTCATGCCCGCCCAGCTGCCATCCAGCCAGAGGAGATCTAATGCGCCGTAGTTGGTCATCAGCTCCTCGATCTGGTTGTATGTGAAATCGCAGAACCGTTGCCACCGCTCCGGATATTGTTTTTTATCGTAACTCTGGTGGCGGTCTTTAGGCGGAAAATACGACCACCAGTAATCTTCCGAGTGCCAGTCGGGTTTTGAAAAGTAAGCGCCTGCCATAAAATCTTTTTTACGGAAGGCATTAAAAATTTCCAGGGAAATATTGCTGCGCGGATTGGATGAAAAAGGTGTTTTGGCGCTGGTAATTTTATAGTCGGTGTACCTGGTGTCGAACATGCAAAACCCATCGTGATGCTTGGTTGTAAACACTACATAGCGCATACCGGCTGCTTTTGCGGCGTCAGCCCATTTATCAGGATTAAAGTGCACGGGGTTGAAAGTGGTTTGCAGGTTTTCATACGCCTGTTTATACTGAAACCAGTTTGCTGCGTAGGGGCCTGTACGTTTGGTAAAGGGATAGTCTTCCGGTGAAAGCGACCATGATTCCACGATACCCCACTGGCTGTAGGTACCCCAATGCATAAACAGGCCAAACTTCAGGTCCTGCCAATGTGATAATTTAGCTTTCACCCGGTCGTCTGTTGGCGCGGCATAGGTTTTCTCAGGGTCGTATGCCTGTGTACCCTGACTGCTGGCCGATAAATGACTGCTGCACCAAAACATGACTAACAGCGTATTCCGGATAATTGATTGCTTCCCCATTTGTATTCTTTTTTCCTGCACGCTGGTATATAAATGTTATAGACAGATTCTTTCTTAAAACGGGTGAACGCCCGGAAAATTATCCACCACAGGCAGGGCCCGCCTGTGGTGAATGGTTTAACGGATACTATGACCACCAGGGTGGTGAATGGTTTAATAGGTGATGGTATATGGTATGGTAATACTATTGCCTGCACCTGGTTTGAGAAACAGGTTAATAGTAAAACCACTGGTGGTTCTGTTACTGATATAAGGAGTATTGATGAGCAGCAGCGGCATACCGGCTGTTACCGCGGGCAGGCCCAGGGAGATAATTGCGGTGCCGGGCAGTAAAAAGTTAGGAACGCTGACCAGCGTAACATCGCTGCTCTGGAAGCTGGATGAATTTACATCTGCAGAAGTAGCCGTATCACTGATGGTAACGCTGCCGCAAAAGGTGGTAGCTTTTTCCACGCGCACCGATCTTACGGCAATGTTGTCCCATAGCGGCTGACTGGCACTGTCCCGGAACCAGGCGGAGAAGTCTGCCACCGGCATCGTGGAGGGAATGGCGAAGCCGGTCACCACGTACTGTTTATCTTCGTTGAGCGGGATGTTATTGAAATCCCATCTTCCTAGTAAGTTAGTGCCACCACTGGAAGAACACTGCATGCTGAACCTGCCCGCGGAAGCGCCTGCTGCCAGCCGGCGTAATGTAACTGTTGCTTTCATGGGCGTGTTATAAGGCGGGGCGTTGTCGTATCGCAGTTTTATGCACGACTGGTTATCGCTGATACTACCCGGATCCACTGTTGCCTTAAAAAATCCCCAGGCCGCACCGAACCGCTCCGTAGAGCCGTTGGCGTTAATGAACTGGTTATCTTTCACGCCCCTGGCATCGCCCACAATGTATACGTCGTTGTTGGTTTCGCGATAGCGTTTTAAAGGAAACGGACCGGTGTTTTCTTTTACAAAACTCCATATCACCGTTCCGTCAGTAATACCGGCGCCGGTTCCGGTTGGGCCTCCCGCGGCATCAGAGATACCTGTGGTGGTTACGATATAAACATACAACCCGTTTTGTACGGTTTGCCCCATAACATAGGCTGTAGCGGGCTTCCATCCGGCATACTCCGTATAATACGCCGTAGCGTAGTCGTTGCCTTGCACATCCAGTCGCTGGAAGTCGGTGCCGGAGGTGGCAAGTCCCGTGTTGCCGGCATTTGTGATCACGATCGGGTTATCTTTAAAAGACACACCCCTGGCCACAATCCGGGTAAACATGCCTGCTTCCGCAAGGATGCCGTATTGGGCCCTGCCGTTGTTGGCGCCGGTAGCAGCAGCGGTATTAAATACAGCGCCTCTTTCCAGCAGGAGGTCCGACCGGAAGGGCGACTGGGTACCATCTTTATGCAACCATATCAATGCTTTGGCGGCTGCGCCGGTGCTGCTGCCGTTGTTCACCTCCATCGCAGTGTCGCGGATAATCAGCCCGCCATCCGTATCAATCATCACGCTGTTGGCATCGGGTGAAATGATGAGCGGTTCGGATGTTTCTATTAAGTTTCTGCCGCCTATATAGGAGCCTGTTCTGCCGGCCCTGGTTTGCCGGGTGTAAATGGCCGCCACAGGCGGATTGCCATTGTTGTAAATACCCTGTTGCGTGGTTACATTGATGATGCGGTTCATGAAACACCCGATAAGCTTTATACCTATCCTGCCACCGCGGAGCAGGCACCTGTCGATGGTGCCGAGGTACACTGGCTCCCACCACACGCATGTTTGTGCAGGATCTGCAATTTCTTTTAACCGTATGTCTACATTTTGCAAAGTGGGGCGGTAGCAGTTGGAATAGTTGGTACTGTAATACCGGATGCCGGTAAGGGCTTCGCCGCAATTGAGCGTAAGATTCCTGATAGTGGGACCGGTAGCGCCGATGATGGCGTCGAAGCTAAGACAATGAATGTTACCGGTGGCGGTGGTAAAGTCAAGAATGGTAGGCGTAGGAGAATCTACAATGCCATAGTCGCCTTGTTCGCCGGTATAGGTTTGTCCTGTTTTAAGATTGATCTGCGCGGTTATTTTATAATTTCCTTTTGGAAAATAAATGATCCTGCCCGTGGCGGCGGTATCAATACATTTCTGAATGGCGGCGGTATCATCCGTGGAGGCGTTGCCTTTTGCGCCAAACCATTTTACATTAAAGAGATTGGTGTCTGCCCGCAGCCATCTGCCAGCGCCGGCAACAACGATGATGGTGCCCCGGTTATCACCGGTGGTGTTGGCAGGTTGCCAGTAAAAGTCTCCGCCGCCGCCATCGCCGGGCGCATAATAGCCGAGCAGATTGCAATGTTCATTGGCGGTGGTACCCGCTGTGGTTTCTAAAACAGAGATGTTTGTGATAGTCATAGTTACAAGGGTTTAATGTATTAAGGGATCACCGGGAATACCGTCATGCGTAGCCTGGTAATACCATAGGGCACCAGGGTGATGGTATCGGTAGTTGTTTCATAGTGGAAAGAACCGGGTTTGGGTAATGGGGGCGTGTAGCGGTTTTCTGATAAATGCCAGTCGTTAATTTTCCTGGCCGGTACCTTAATGGTAACAGCGGCGGCGTCAAAGGGATAAGTATTGTCCTGTTTTTCTGTTACCAGCCATTGTCCGGGGCGTGCCAGCAGTGCGTAGTTCCAGTCACCCGCAGGACGGATGTCCAGCGCCGGGAAACCAGGATCTGCAGATTTTTTGCCGCCAAGGTTAGCGTAAGTGGCGGTATCTGTGGTTACTTTTTCGGGAATGGGATAAGCGTACAACAACGGGCCGCGTTCCACGGTAACGCCCCACTGGGCCCATTGTACCAGTTGCGGCGCCATAGGGAATTGTATGCTGATCCGGTCGTTGTTATGAAATTTCCGGTGCAGGGTTACAAAGGTGCCGGGCTTTAACGCGCCGTTGTATCGTTTTCCGTTGATGCTTACCATCGCTGATTGACACCAGCCAGGTATGCGGAAGGTAAAAGGCATAGTGATGTCCTGTTGCATCCGGAAGGTGAACTGCAACTGGTCAGAGAAAGGATATTGCGTGTTTTCGGTAATGCTGAGTTGCTGCCCTTTGTAGCGGAGCGTTTCAACAGAAGGCCCGTAAAGTGCTGCCACCGGGGCTCCTGTGGTATCACGCATCCACATCCGCGCGGCGTAGTTGGGCATAAAGCGATGTACGTTGCCGGCGCAGCATTCTGTTTCATGACAGGGCCAGTAAGCCATCCAGGTAGAGCCATGCGCAAATTTATTGTGGTTGGACTGCCCCGTAGCGATCACCTGGTTAACGCTGGAGAAGTACTGAAGATTTTTAAAATCTTTGGATACCGCACCTGGACCTGCATTGAAGATGGCCTTCTCCAGTTTATCGGCCCAGCGGCCGTCGCCGGTGGCCATCAGCAGGTAACCCACTGCCCAGGTATAGTCGGTGATATCGCAGGTTTCGTGGCTCTGTAACGGATCTTTCCCTGCCAGGAATTCGTTGGAGCTGGGGATGCCATCGGGTAACATATGATCGCGATCCAGTTTGTACATGGCATTCAGCGCTGCATCGAGATATACTTTTTTACCGGTGTAAGTATACAGGATGGCGGGCAGCTTAGCCATTTCCATATAGGTAACGCCATGCAGCACCAGCGTATCCGGCGAAGAAGCCGTTTGCATGTTCAGCTCAAAACCGCCTTTGGCATAAGCCGCTTCCGCAAGCGCCAGCAGTCGGGAATCATTTGTTTTGCCATACGTCCACAACATGCCTTCAATGTTTACAATGGCACGTTTGGCATTGCCAATTTCTTCGGGCGTATAGCTCAGGTAATGTTTATGCAGGGCGGCAATGATCCGCTGATCGCCGGTAGCTGCGTATTCGGCCTGTAACACCCGGAAATATACAGCGATAGGCCATTGGCTGGTGAACATCTCCGGACCCAGGCGGCCATTGGATTGTACGTGTGCCAGCGTGTAGTTAATACCGGCGCGGGCTTTATTCACCAGCGCTGTATCACGCAGTAAATAACCCAGCCGGAGTATACCATCGCTGTAGTAGGCAGTTTGTTCGTATCGCCACCAGTTGGCGCCGTGTTGTTCGCCTACCCGTTCTATAACGCCTGCCCACAGGGAGGAATTGAAGGGATACGATAATACTTCCGGATGCCCGGTAAGACCGCTCCGCTGCCGGAGCAGGAATTCTTTCAGCCATCCCTGCGGGCTAACATCAGTGATGGCCTGTTCCCTGAATATATCGAACCTGGCTTGCGCCATTGCGGGCATCACAAAATAGAGGGCAGCGCTGATCAGTAAGCATGCTTTTTTCATGTGTGTGGTCTTACGGAAATTTTTATATCGATATTATTCGTTTCAAAGAGTAACGGAACGGCTTCGAGCCCGGGTACAAAATTGAAAGCGCGGTCTGTTAATGCGCGGGTTGTTTTTATGGGCGCACTGGCGGTTATCTCCACAATACTACCCGCTTTGCGTATTTCCAGCTTATTTTCTGAAAGAAGTGTGACGGGTTCGCCGTGCGTACTGATAACAGGCAAACTATAAACGGCCTTTTCATTTTTCGCAGTAGCGTGAATATGAAACACATCTTTCTCAAAAAGATAACTGATCGTACATTCCGGTGAAGCAGCCGGTAACTGGTTTTCATCTACCAGTAATGAACGGGTGTTGAAGGTTATCTGCCCGGTGTTTTCATGATATTCAACAGCGGCCTTCAGATCATTGGTGTGCCGGTACAGCTGTTCGCCGGCCATTATGGTAAAGCCAGGCGTAAAGCAAGCAGGCAACGGATCATTATCCCGCTGCATGTTGAAGCTCTCCACCATTTGATACCGGTTCATACTGGCCACAAGCAGGGGACCGGTATCCTCATGCCAGAGCATAGACAAAGCACCGCCGCTGGCATGACCGCCCTTCATAGAATATTCCTGGTCGTACCCCGTAATGGTGCCACGCCATTTATGCGTGGAGATCAGCCAGGTATTGATTTCAGGAAATGACTTCACCCCGTATATACGTTCCCGTGGGAGCGGGGCTGTAGTGCTTTTTATTGAAGACGCCTGGATCAAAACGGTGGTCAATGCTTTACTGTGCGCCAGCGAATGACTTACGCAAGGCAATACCCCGTGTTGTACATAATGCGGCCCGCCATGCAATAATTTATTGTGCGTGCATTGCGCCAGCAGCCGGGTGTTTTGCAGGGCTGCTTTGTAAAATGCAGGGTCGCTGCCGGCCATCAGGGCATAGGCAGGCTGACAGCCATCGCTGGTTCTGCTGCCCCAATAGGTCCATTTAAAGTTCCTGGTTCCCCAGCTGTTGTCCCAGGCGCCGTCGGGCAGCATAAATTCCAGGTGTGCTTTTAAGGAGCGTGTCAACTGATCCAGCAGGGCGGTGTCATTCACCAATTTTGCATACAGCACAAAAGAGGGAAGCGACTCTTCCACGTTATAACCAAGGTCCACCGAATAACAGCCTTTTGCACTTTTCTCGGGCACCGGTTTTCCTTCCCCGTATATCAGGCCATTGGCAGTAAAGTAGGCGAGGCAATCCTTTGCCAGGCTTTTGCCCTTGGTAATAAAATGAGGTTGTTGGAGATAGGTACCTATCAGGCACAAAGCATAACTGCCGGCGATAGGGTAGTTGATATTACCGGTGTTCACAGTAAAGTTTTTATAGAGATAGTCACCTGCTTTTTGTAACCTGTTTTTCCATTGCTGTGCTGTGGGTTTGTTCAGTAAATGTTCAAAATGAATCAGCGCTTCCGCAAGACTGGTAGCGCCAAACACCGTAATGCCTTTCCAGTCGCTTACATTTACTTCGTTTACCCACGCGCCATCGGGCGTGCTTACCATATGTTCCATCCAGTTGTACAAACGGATAGCTGCATCTACATACTGTTGTTCTTTTCTTTTACTGGCAAGATATAATAACGGGAAGATGGCGTCACCGCAGCGGCCGTGTATGGTGGCGCAGGCGGGGCACAGAATGCCGCCATGCAATCCTTTTGCCTGCGGTTGATTTACCTGTAGCGCCAGTAAACTTTCACCCCATTGTTGCAGGAGCTGTTCACTCAGGGTTGCCAGTTCATCTTTATAAACACCCGCCCATGCAGTGATAGGCGGTAATAACAAACCTGTACTGCCAAACGTGGTTATTTTCAGGAATTCCCGTCTTGATGTAAACATGCTTTTATTTTTTGGGTGCGGTACTGTCGGGCCGCGGCAAATGGGTAATGGGCCAATGGTTCACCTGCGCGTTTTCATTCAGCGCAATGGCTGCATCGGGACTGTTGCTTTCTTTTATATTTACATTAAAGCCATCCACCAGTATCATTGGCTTGCTGCCCTGAAGGGCGGCCTCACTGGCTTCTACGGTAATTGTTTTTGTTTCATTGGGGCACAGGGAAACATAATTATCTGAATAAAAAACAGGCAACACCCTGTCGCCACCTTGCCGGTGAAGTTGCAGGTGCGTCATTACCGCGATATGAGCAGATGGATTATGCAGGCTTACATCCAGCAAACAGTTACCATGCACGCTGCGGCGTTTAACCGTTGCCGTGAGCGTAACCACTGGTATCTTTTCCAGGCCCGCCAGCTGGTCTGATCCCAACGGAAGCGTGTTCCAGTAGAAGTTATCGGAAAGCAGCGCGCCGTTGGCATCATGTAAAGTCAGTTTTACAAAGTGAACGGGCGACAAATCAGCGGGCCATTGCACCTGCCCGAGATCCGTTGCTACGGTGGGAAGGGCCGTAACATTATAATCCTGTTGCAGCACCGGCTTACCGTCTGCATTGAACAGGCTGAGATGTGCACGCGCATTTTTCAGCGCAGCCGGTCCGTTATTGATCACCTGTATATTTCCTTCTTTTTCGTTCAGTTGAATATGTACCGGTTCACAGGCCTTTTGAACGGCAAACAGCGCTGAATTAGGCTCCAGGTCGTGATGATAAAGCTGCCATACAAAACTGGGCTGCGCAGGATTGCTCATCCAGGTGATAACACCAGTAGCAGGGTTAAACATTTTTGCATTGCGGCCCTCATACATAGCGCGGAACGATTCATAATTGGCGAGTTGTGATTTTCTTACAAAGTCGGCCAGGTTGGCTACTTCACCAAACCGTTTGGCAATCATGTTCCGGTAGTATTTTGTGGCGAGGTCATGTTCGGCCCAGTTGTCGTTGATCACTTCCCAGTCCTGCTGCGGCATCATGCCCTGCACGGACTCCATTGTTGGAATAGAGAAACTGCCGATTTCCGTTTTGAAAGATTCAGTGAAAACATAATACTCCGCCGGTTTGCGGGTGTAGTAAGGCCCGCCGGAGTGTACGCCGCGCCCGGAGGTAGAACTGGGCTGGTACAGCCGCAAGGGCTCCAGTTCAGCCATCAGGCTGCGAAGTGAATCGTCTATTACTTTAGGCGGGTTGCCTTCATTGCGGGCGCACCAAAGGATAATAGAAGGATGATTGCGGAAACGCAGCATTTTCTCCCGTACGTTGGCGAGGTACAAATTCACATCTGCGGGATCAGGTCCGTCGGAGGGGTTGGGCTGGAAAAATTCATCCCATACCATGAGGCCGTATTTATCGCAGAGGGCGTACAGGTCTTCGCTGGTGCTCTGGCCCACCCAGTTGCGGATGATATTGTAATGCGCCTGCTGATGCATGCGGATCTGTGTTTCCAGTCTCTCTTTTGGAATACGTTTCATCGCTTCATCCATACCCCAGTTGCCGCCTTTACAAAAAATCTTTACGCCATTCACGGAAATGGTGAGATCTTCTGAAGCCGGCGTGGTGTAACTGATTTCGCGGATGCCGAAATCCAATTGTTGTTCATCGGATATTTCTCCCCCGATGTTAAACTGTAGTTGCAGGGTATATAAATTTTGCGGACCGTAACCATTGGGCCACCAGAGTTTCGGCTGTTTTATTTTTAACTGCGGCAGTGTGGCGGGATCAAAGGTAATCCGCTGGCTGCTGTGTGGCGGCAATGCTACCGGCTTACTGAACACTACATTGCCAAAGGCGCCTTTCAATATGCCTTCCTGCGGCTGGTCTGTTATATTTTCTACGGTAGCGGCTATTTTAACATCAGCGGTATTTAATGCGGGTAATGGAAGATCGGTAGTTACCAATGGATCTTTTACAAGTACAGGACCGGTGGCATCGAGATATACGGATTGCCAGATGCCGGTGTTCCGGTCGCGGATAGCGGGTATCCAGTCCCAGCCCATAGAGCAGAGGAACGTAGGACCATCCAGAGCGGTGATGCCACCGTTTCTGCCCATGCCTTGTGCAATGGTATGCTCGTGTGGCACACCCGGATTGGGTTGCGGGGATACCAATACAGCTATGGCGGCGGTTGCTCCGGGCTTTACGGCCGCTGTGATATCAAAGATGCCCCTTGCAAAGGCGCCACGTATCTCCCCGGTATATTTCCCGTTTACCCACACCTGCGCAGTGTAGTTAATACCGTTGAAGTGCAGCCAGCAGTTTTTGTTTTTGTAAGATGATGGTATGGTTATTTCTGTGCGGTACCACCAGTTGGTGCGGCAAAGGGAATCAGGAATCCTGTCGGGGCGGTTATTTTCGCCATATAACGGTTCCGGGTATATGTTGTTATGTACCAGCGTGGTGAGCACTGTTCCCGGTACCACGGCGGGATACCAGCCATTAGCGGAGAAGCCGGGTTGTGCTATTGCTGCGCCCGGCTGCGGTATTTTTGAAGCGTTCTGCAGCCACCAGCCACCGACCGGCATCACCTGGGCAAAGAGGATTTGCGAAAAGAGCAATAACGCCACCATGGCCGGAAGGAAAGATCGGTTCATATTTAATCAGGGTAGAATTTTTAATGTCAGCTGTTTAACCTGGCTTTTGCTGTCTTCCAGGCTGTTATTAGTGGCCACAAAGGTGACCTGGTAAGTGCCTGCTTTGTTAAAAACGTATTTGAAGGTGGCCGACTTCAACGCAACTTCATTCTGTATCACCATACCTATATCGGGTTTGGTGGTTTTTAAGTCGATGGATGAAGTAATCAGCCAGTCGTCGTTGTCTTCATTATCAATATTGGTACCGGGATTGAACGTAATGGGATAACCGGTCCTGATAGGAATGCCGTTGCTGTTCCGGACACTGTCGGCCGCGGAAACGTTCCAGGTGCCCACGTTCCAGGCGTTGAAGCCAGTGTAGTTATTCTCCGCTGTTCCCGGTTCACTGTTGTTAAGCAAACTGGCCTGTACCCAGCCGGTGTTGGCAAAATTTGTAAACAGGGGCGTGGTACTGCTGTCGGGTAATAAATTATAGAGGGAAAAGCTTTGGATAACCCATTTTCTTTGCGGCATCACACCGGTCTTTTTGTTCAGCACGCGGAAAGCGATGTTCACTTTATCTGCCTTATTAAAATCTGATATATCGATAGAATCAGAAGTTGTAAAACCGGTGGACAATGACTTCGGCCATTTGCTGTTGCGATTGGTAATATTTGTCCAGGTGGCTTTTGTGATATGTGCGGCATCATATCCTTCCAGGTTGGTGGAGATCAGCAGCTGCAGTGAATCCGGGCAAGGCTTTGGTGGTACAGGGCCTTGCTGCATGGATGTTTGGAACACGAGTTTTTCCACGCCGGGCATCAACTTCCTGTCCCGGTTTTCATATGCTTTGCCGGTTTCGCCGGAAAAGAAAACAATGGCGCCGGCATTGCCGGAGAGATAAAAAGTAACAGTGTCGCCCGCCTGGTAGGCCAGCTGGTCGGTGTTTACGTTGAAGTCCGGTATGGTTGCTTCGTTTCTGCGGCAACCTGCAAACATAACAGCGGCGAGGAAATAATATATAATGGATCTCATACTATTTTGTTTAATCGGTTTTTATTGCCATCCGGGGTTTTGTGTTAATACCTGGTCCAGCACTATTTCATTGCCGGGGATTGGTAACAGTGAATACTTTTGCGGATCAACCAGGAAATTGGTCGCAGCCACACCAGCAGGCGTAACATAATTGGTAGGAGCGTAGTTGTCGTTGTTGGCAAGCACCTGTTGCATGGCCTGCGTCATTTTGCCCCAGCGTACCAGGTCCTGCCGGCGAACGCCTTCAAAGCAGAGTTCACGGGAGCGTTCATCCATAATATCCTGCATGGTAAATGTGGTTACATCAAAGCCTGGCGCAGGCGTGTTAGGCGGATATCCGTATGCCCGTCTTCTTACCTGGTTATAATATTCCACGGCCGTAGTGCCTGCGCTGCCATTGGCTTTCAGCTCAGCTTCCGCTGCCATCAGCAGCACATCTGCGTAACGCACAATGGGGAAGTTGCAGGAAGTATTGTTTTGGAGGCGGCTGGGTGGCAGGTTAATTTCGTATTCCCTTCTCCATTTACCCACACAGCGGTCGTATGTTGTTGGATAACCCGCACCGCCGGATATTACATTGATAGCCGTTACCTTTCCACTACTCACGGTGGCAGTGGCTACTGCTTCATTAGGCGTGGTAACAGAGGGGTTGGTAGACGAATTGGTACCGTAAGCAGTAAAACCGATGGTGGGAGGAGTCGTATAGCCGTTGCCGGGGTTGTCGATTACTACGGAAGTAATGGCGCCCTGTGCATCGGTGTAAGCAGTGGCCGCAGCGCCGGTACCCCCGCCACCGGTGATGTTCACGGTGAGCGTGTAGTAACGGGTGGTAGCAGCGCTTTTATACACATAAGGCGCAATGGCCCAATCCCTCCGCTGATCGCCGGAACCATAAAGATTGTATAAACCGGGCAAAACCCGGTAAGTGCCGGGAGAGTACCCGTTTACACCCGAAATGCCCGCATCGGGACAGTATACGCCCATTACTGCGCCCAGCTGCTGCGTAACAAGATACCCGGTGCCTGCATAGTTGCCGGTAACATTGGATTTGGATAAGAAAGCGGCGTCCCAGATGCTTTCCGAAGTGCCGTTATCATTCATGTTATTCTGCATCTTGTTGATGAAAATACGGGCATAGGCAGGGGTAGCGGGATAAAGCGGATGTGGTGAGCTGATTAAACTATGTACGTTTGAATTAATCAGCTTCTGCGCCCAGAACAGCGCATCTTTATAACGCGCCACGTCATTCATGGGATTGCCGGCCATAGAAAGATACACCCTTGCGAGAATGGCTTCCACGGCAGATTGTGTAACAATAGTGGGCGTGTTTACCTGCGACATTTTGGGCACCAGGCTGTCGGCTGCCACCATTTCTTTCACGATAAAAGCATAAATATCTTTTGATGGCGTACGCGGGAGATTGTAATTGGTGCCCAGGTCGGTAGCCAGCATTGTTTTAAGCGGCACGTCCCCGAAATGGGTCACCAGCAGGTAGAAATAATATGCCCGCAGGAACCTGGCCTGTCCTTTAATCTGCGAGCGTTTTGTTTCATCTATTTGTGGTTTGTCGGCCACATCGAGGATCACGTTGGCATCTTCAATACCCTTGTATAAGCTCCGCCATAACAGCAAAACATTCTGTTCAGTGTTACTGATATGATAAAACTCCGTGAGAGTGGTGCTGTAACTGGCGTTGTTACGGAAGCTTTCATCCGCACCGGCATTGATATATCCCCATAAACCAAAACCATACATCGGGTCTTGCTGGAGGATATTGTACATCCCGGCCACTTGTTCATCCAGTTGCGCTTCGGTGGTAAATGTGATAGGGCGGAAGGTGACAGGATCCAGGCTTACATCCATCTTACAGGAAGCTGCCAGTATGCATATGAGTGGAAGTAGTAATTGCTGAAAAGTTTTCATAACAACATTTTAAACATGGAATCAGAATGTAGCCGTAATACCAAAGCTGAGTGTAAAGGCGCGTGGATAAGCCGTATAATCGAGTCCGCCGGATAAGGCGGAGTAACTACTGCTGGGTTGAAGAAACGTATAGCCGGTGCCGCTGGTAGCGGTAACGCCGGGAGTGTTTCCCGGTGCATTGGCAGGGTTTTGCACCCTGAAAGAGGAAACCTCCGGATCAATGCCGGAGTAATGGGTGATGGTGAAAATATTCTGCGCTGCCACATATGCTTTCAAACCTTTAAAGCCTGCACGGCGGATCAATTCGGGTGGCAGGTCGTAACCCAGCGAAATTGTTTTGAGCCGCAGGAAGGAGCCATCTTCTATGTAGCGGGAGGTTACCTTTGGCGTAGTGCTGCCCGCATCGCCCCGGTTGTTATATTTTGCCCTTGGCACATCGTTAGTTGGATTATCGGGTGTCCAACGGTTAGCATATTCTGCAAACTGGTTGCCGTTCGGGAAATAACCTCCGGTGGAAGCAAAGGCCATCCTGTTGGCGTTTAGTATTTCATTGCCATAGCTCCATTGCAGGAAAATATTCAGGTAGAAATTTTTATAGTTAAAATTATTGGAGAACCCGCCGGTATGAATAGGAAGGGGGCTGCCCAACGTAGTTTGATCGTTGGCATCTACTATGCCATCGCCATTAATATCTTTGTATTTTGGATCGCCCGGCTGAATACCGGTGGCATAGCCAGGTACACCGTTTTTCAGGATGTAGGCGCCATTCCCTTGTTTAACAAAATCATCATACTGGTAAACGCCGGCCCACTTATAACCATAGAACTGGGAGATGGGGGCGTCCACTTTTGCAATCCAGGCAGTGGTGCTGTTGCCGCCGGGCAGGTTATAACCTGTTTGCATTACTTCAAAGCCATCATAAAATTTATCAATCTTTCCTTTGTTAAAACTGATGTTGAAGCTACTGCTCCAGTTGAAATTTTTTCCTTTAACATTAATGGTGTTGATGGTTAGTTCAAAACCTTTGTTGGTAATTTCCCCAGTGTTCTGGTATTGGGTATTGAAAGACGTGATACTGTAACCCGCGAAGTAAGGGATTTGCACCAGCAGCAGGAAGTTCTTTGTTTTCCGGTTGTAATAATCTGCATCCACGGAGATCCGGTCGTTGAAGAAGCTTAAGTTCAACCCGAGATCCAGTTCTGTAGTGGTTTCCCAGGTGAGGTTGGCATTGCCGTTTCCAAATGGCACAGTGCCTCTTGTATAGGAATTGTTGAAAGGGTAGGCGAACTGCGTACCACCAGCGAGGGTAGCCAGGTAGCTGAAGTCTCCCACCTTGTTGTTGCCTACGCTGCCATAACTGGCCCTGAACTTACCATCATTCAGTATGGATCGCAAGCCTGCTGCGAAGGGCTCTTCTGTAAACCTCCAGGCAAAAGCGCCGGAAGGGAAGTAGCCCCATTGCTTGCCTGCCGCAAACTTTGAAGAACCATCGGACCGCGCAGTGGCGGTGAACAGGTATTTATCTTCAAAAGCATAGTTCAGCCGGCCTAAAAAAGAAAACAGCTGCCAGCGCGAGCCGCCGGCATTGGGAGATGCGGCGGTGCCGCCGCCTATGCTTTTAATGCCCAGGTATTCGGTCGACTGTGGCACATTAATGGATCTGAAACCGGTATAATTGTTAGTGGCGTATTGATAAGTGAAACCTGCCAGCGCATCAATCATATGTTTTTTCCCGATAGTAGTTTTGTAGTTGAGAATATTTTCACTGAGATAATTACTGTTCAGCTGATTGTTGATAGTGCCGTTAATACCATTCACATTGGGCACTGCGCCTGCTTTGTTCTTGAATAAATTTCCCTGTTGTGTTTGTGAATTATAAAAGGTTTCCGATTTCAGGTTGGTGGCATTATAGCCGCCTGATATCTTCAGTCTGAATTTCTTCAGAAAAGTATATTCCAGGAAGGCATTAATAGTACCGGTGTTGTTGATGTTTTTCCGGTATTCATTCTGCGCCTGTAGCAGCGGGTTCACCAGGTTGTTTCCCAGGGTGGCATTGGAGGTGCCATTGTTGAAGTCTTCCAGCGCAAGACTGTCGATCACAGCGTTGAGCAGGTCCTGGTTACCTACGCCGGAAACGGGCCGGTATTGCCACATGCCCTGTACTACGCCGCCACTGAAAGATGCAGCGGGGATGGTGCCATAGGAAGAAGAATTGGAATACCCGGCGGTGATGCCCATCCGGAGATTTTTATTCAACCGTTGATCGAGCGTGAATTTGCCGTCATATCTTTTCAGGCCGGTATTGATAATGATTCCTTTCTGGTCGTAGTAGGAGCCACTGATGGAATACCGCGTGTCTGCGGTGCCTGCGCTGATATTCAGCGAATGGCTTTGGGTGAGTCCTGATTGCAGGAGGAGGTCCTGCCAGTCGTACCCGGGATTGTTTTTATAAGAGTCGAGCGTAATGCCTTTTGCAGGATCGAGGTAAATGCGTGCGTTGGTGTTAACGGGTGTGCCGGGCGTACTGGCCGCGCTGTCCAGTTCGAGCTGTAGTTTTACAAATTCGTAAGGACTAAGCATCTCCATTTTCTTCGTGATTTGCTGTATGCCCAGCGCATAGCTGTAAGTCACTCTTGGGGGACCTGGTTTTCCTCTTTTGGTGTTGATGATGATGACACCGTTGGCGCCTCTTGCGCCATAAATAGCAATAGAAGAAGCATCTTTCAATACTTCCAGGGAGGCGATATCATTGGGATTGATGGAATTGATATCCATATTTTCAATGGGGAAACCATCTATCACAAACAGGGGAGATCCGTCCTGGCTTACGGAGCTTCCTCTCACTACAATCCGGGAAGCAGCGCCTGGCTGTCCGTCGTTGGAGCTTACTTCCACGCCCGCAATGCGACCGGCCAGCGCCTGGTCAAAAGACGCTACGGGGGCTTTCTGCATATCCTCCACATTGGCTTTGCCCACTGAGCCCGTGAGGTCCCTGCGGGTGGTGGTGCCATATCCGATCACAATTACTTCATTGAGACCGCTGTTGGCAGGCTTTAGTTTTATGTCCTGGAAACGCATGTCTGTAAGTGGTACTTCCAGCGGTTCATAACCGACAAAGCCGATCTGTAAAATGCCGGCAGGTTCCGGCATGACGATGGAGAAGCTGCCGTTATCATCTGTCTGCGCCGCCGCGGTCGTATTTTTAATTCTCACGGATGCCCTGGCCAGGGGCTGGCCGGTGTCGTCTGTTACCCTGCCTTGCAGCTTTTCCTGTTTGGGGGAAGGAGCCGCAACATTGTCCTTTCTCTTCAGGATGATATAGGTATCGTTAAACGTCCACTCAATATTTTTATCTTTCAGCAGCGTATTAAGTACTGCCGGTAAATCGCTTTTGTTGAAGTCTACTTTTATTTTTTCCTTATCATTCAGGATAAGATTATTATAAAAAACAGTATAGCCGGTTTGCTGCCGGATGGCTTTGAATATATCTGCCAGGCTGATGGCGGCATTCCCGCTTTTCAGGGTTACCTGTTTTTGTCCCTGTGCAAAAACAACCGGCTGGTTAAGCCAAAAGAAGAGCACCAGTCCTTGCAGGAAAGGACTCCATTTGGGTGGAATTAGCTTCATAACGTAGCATTTGATATCTGTTAGAGACGTGATTTTATTTAAAACGGGTGAAGTGGGTCTGAGGAATCCTTCCGGGTCGCCATTTTTTCTGTTAGAAAATACAAAAAAATATAGGAGCCTATCTGTTATATTTACATACTGTAATATCTGAGTTTCAACATGAAAGTATTTCCTGAACTGTATACCAGTAGATTAAAACTGCGAAAAGTAGAAAGGGATGACCTGGGCGCCCTGTTAAAGTATGCCAATAACAAGAGGATCTCCGAAAACATATTAAATATCTCCTATCCTTATAAAGAGGAAGACGCTGCCTTTTGGATAGACCTTGCGCTAAAGGCATACGTGACCGGGGAACGGGTTGTTTTCGCGATTAATTTAAAAGAGCACAATGAATTCATTGGTGCAGTAGGATTGAGTATTGATACCCGTCATAACCATGCTGAAATGGGCTACTGGATCGGGGAACCATTCTGGGGAAAGGGACTCATGACGGAGGCGGTGAAGGAAGTCCTAAACTTTGGATTCAACACCTTGCACCTCCATAAAATTTATGCGACTGTTTTTCCAGATAACAGTGCATCAGAAAAGATTTTAATTAATAGCGGCCTGGTAAAAGAAGGGGAGCTGGTGGACCAATATAAAATTGGCGATGTTTATAAAACTGTTTTCCAATACCGGTTAATAAAGTATGAGTACGAAAAGTAAAGTGCATTCATAGTGCATGGCGAGTGCATGAGGAGTGCATTGGGAGTGCATGGGAACAGTATTAATAGTGCATGGATTACCCATGGTATACCCATGGATGAGGTACCCGGGAAGTATTCATGATATAACAAGGATACCAGGCTTATATTGGACAGACAAACTTAAATTGCCTTTAATGACCCATTTCCCAATAGACTATTTCCAGGTTGTATTACAGGAAAACATTCCTTTAAGCGAGGATGAGATAAAACATATTGACAAACAACGAAGTGAATTCTTTAAAGACGCCCCAGGTATTTTGATGACCGCCACACTTTTTATAATGGCGATCGCTTATTACTTTATACAACACGAAATTAATCTACAATATTACCATTACATTTTGTTTGTTTTTGCAGGAATAGCAATGTTCGGTCTTTTTTATTTATTTGTTTGGCTAACGTTCAGGAGTTTTAAAAACGATTGGAAGAAAGATATTATAAACGGGAAAAACAAATTGTCGAGTGTAATTATCAGCCGTCACAAAACAGAAAATGACGAATATATTGTGACCTTTGCAGGGCGGCATAAAGGTGAGAAATTCAGCCTGCCGGTTAAGAAAGCGGACTACTATCATTACCCAATAGGCACAAAAGTGCTCGTTTCCTATTTAAAATATAGCAAAGAAGTACTTGAAATTACGGAATTATAGCAAAGTATCAGTGACAACTTTAAGCACAAAAAACAGGACGATGCGTTTATTTTTTTGTTTCTTATTTCTTGTTACAATTAGCGTTGAAGCCCAGCATACTACATCAACAAAGGATTCGATTTACTCGAATAGACTGGGTGAACTACGTAAAATTGAGATTATTTTACCGGACAATTACGCAGCAGACACTACTCATTATGATGTGTGGTACGTGATTGATGGGGAGTGGAATACGCATACGTTTACGAATATCTTCAATTTCCTGGTGGCGATAAAGTTCGCTCCGCAGGCGATCATTGTGAATGTCCCCAACCGTTATGTCAACGGTTTCAACCTGCGCGACCGCGATTTCACCCCTATCCAATCGAAAGATGTGGACAGCTCGGGTGGTGCGGACAAATTTCTTGCCTTCTTTGAAAAAGAGCTGATGCCCTATATTAATCGCAAGTATCGCGTGAGTAGCGAGAGCGGGTTGTTCGGTACATCATTGGGTGGGGTATTTGCTTTTTACACCCTGCTTCAGCGGCCGGACTTGTTCCGTTTCTATACGCTCGGCGACCCGGCTTTCCAGTTCGGCGACCGGTACCTCGTGCGGATGGCAGCGCAAAAACTAAAGTCGGTTCAATTCCGCAACACCGCGCTGAATATCGGCGGCCGCAGTGGTTTTTCCTACGGCGACATGGCGCGTGATGCAATGGACAGCATACTGAAAGCGAATGCACCTTCAGGGCTGCACTGGCACTCGGCGCTCTACGACAATGAAACGCATGGCTCGAGCGTGTTCAAATCGAACTATGATGGACTTAAATATGCTTACCTGGGGTATTACGTTCGCAACGCCCGTTATCAACCGACCGGCGGCATTGTGGTGAAGGGCCGGTCGATCCGCCTGTTTTTGCCAACTGATAACGCTGAGATCCGCTATACGCAGGATGGTTCATTGCCCAACCGCAACAGTGCGCTGGTAGATGATCATTTGATCACAGATGATCCTTCAGGTATCCGGGCAATATCGTTTTCGCCGGGCGGGCGATACGACCATGAGCTGCCAATGAACCTGCGGACAGGTAACTATCTGACGCCGGAAAAAATGTTGCGTACCACCCGGCAATTGCCAAAGCTCGATCTGCAATCGAAACCTGTGGATGGGCAGCTGACCGGAGCCGTAGCTATTCCGCGTGATGGCTATTACGTATTTCAACTAACGCCTTCGGAAGGCACACAACTCTATCTTAATGATTCATTGCGGATTCAGTACAACCCGGCGGATGGTCATGCACGGCAAACGGTGATACTGCCACTGCGCAAAGGGAATTATATTTTAAAACTATTGCATCCCGCAAAAAAAGCGGATGATCCATCGCTGAACTTCGGACTCTATTACAGCGAAAACGGGCAGGACGACTGGTGGCGAAATCCGTTAGTGAAGTGGTGAGCACTACACGATCTCCCTCCTGCCGGTTTTTTTTGCATGGTCGATCGCCTGTTGCCCCTGTTGGGTCATAGCGCCTTTTTCAATCATTTTCCCGGCCCCATAGTGAGTTGGTTTGTTTTAACAAAAGTAAAAGGGAGATATGACAACCCATGTCAGCAGGAAATACATTTTTTTAAAAGTCCCGGATGGAGGTTACATATTCTTTAGTATATTGACTATCGACTTCTTCTTTCACTTTTTTAATCGTACATATGAAAAAAGTAACGGGCCTTGGAGGCGTTTTTTTTAAATGCGCTAATCCACAGGAAATGAACGAATGGTATGCCAAAAACCTTGGATTGACTACCAGCGAATACGGGACTACGTTTGAGTGGCGGGAGGCCGATAATCCATCGAAGAAAGGATCTACCTCCTGGTGTGCGTTTCCGCAGGATACGGCATATTTTAAGCCGTCGGCCAAGCCGTTTATGATTAATTACCGGGTGGAAAATCTCGTTGCGCTGGTAGCGGAACTGAAAAAGGAAAACGTGACCATTGTGGATGAGATTGCGGAATATGATTATGGCAAATTCGTTCATGTGCTCGATCCGGAAGGCAATATTATTGAACTTTGGGAACCAAAAGAGGATTCAGAATAATATCTCCTATGAATACCGGCTCCCGTATTATAACTTAAAGCAAACATTCCTTATATATGCACAAATGGTTGCTGCTACTGCTATTGACTCCTGCACTTGCTTTTTCGCAGGAGGACCGTAAACTTGAAAAAGGATTGAGAAATATTATCACCGGGTTTCACGGCGATGTGGGAATTTACGTAAAGAATCTGAAAACCGGCCGTTATGCCGCTATCAATGCCGATACTATTTTCCCCACGGCCAGCATTGTGAAAATTCCTATCCTGGTGGGCATGTTTGACAAAATAGAGAAAGGGGAGCTGAAATATCATCAGCCGCTGGTTTACCGCGATTCCATTAAGTATGGCGGATCGGGCCTGATGCAGTTCTTTAAAGACAGCACTTCAACGGAGGTGAGTGTATTGCTGGCGCTGATGATGTCTTACAGCGATAATACCGCATCCATCTGGAACCAGTCGCTGGCAGGAGGGGGGCAACGCATTAATGAGCTGATGGAGCAGTACGGGCTTGCGGTTACGCGGGTAAATTCACGTACCCCTGGCCGTTCAGAGATCTGGAAAGTATACGGCTGGGGCATGACTACCCCCCGCGAAATGGCCACCCTGCTGGTGAAGATCCGTAATGGTGAGGTGATCAGCAAGGCCGCTTCCGAACGCATGTACCGGTTAATGACCCACGGGTATTATGATGAAACCGGGTTGTCGGCTATTCCGCCGTATGTACAGGCCGCCCATAAAACCGGTTCACTGGATGAGTCCAGGTCAGAAGTGATCCTGGTAAATGAACCGCGGGGGGAGTATGTGTTTTATGTGGGCACCAAAAATAATAAAGATCAGCGCTGGACAGACGATAACGAAGCACAGGTGCTGATCAAGAACGTTTCCGCCTACCTGTGGAAGTATTTCAAACACTAATCTTTTAAAGATAATTAAGACTGTTCCTAAAAAATATCTATTTTTGTAGTGATTAACACAAAATTTGTATTGTATGAGGGGACGGCCAGCCATATATGATAATAAGGATGTTGTAGAGAAGGCACAGAAAGTGTTTTGGACAAAGGGATATACCGCTACATCTCTGGAAGATATACTCACGGCTATGGGAATAGGCAGCGGAAGCTTTTATAATGCCTTTAAAGGAGGAAAGAAAGAGCTGTTCCAAAAAGCCATCCAACAGCGCAGGGAAGCATTTAAGGAGTTTGAAACAGCGCTTAATCAAAGTGATGCGCCAATGGAGCTGATCAAAGACTTCTTCCGCAGCATGGCCCGGGTCGACCGGGAAACGCATCTGCAGGGCTGCATCATCGTTAACACGGTTGTGGAAATGGCCGCTCTTGACAAAGAGCTGGAAGAAGAAGCGGTAACCATTCTGAAAGAAGTAGAACAACTATACACCAAAGCCATCCGCCGCGCGCAAAAGAATGGCACTATGAAAAATCAAACCGACCCCGTGATCCTGGGCCGCTACCTGGTTACACTCTGGAACGGGTTGAACGTTACCAGGCGTATGTATCCTGATAATAAAATCCTCCTCAAACAGATTGAAATGCAGCTGGAAATCCTCCGCTGATTTTTTTGCTGATTTTTGTAGTGATCAACACAGAATAAAATATTTCGCCATTAAAATAATATAACAGGACGCTCATGGATTTACAATTAACATCAAAAACGGCTTTTGTCAGCGGATCTACACAAGGTATCGGCTTTGCCATTGCCAGGTTATTACTGCTCGAAGGAGCGACGGTCATTATCAACGGAAGAACGCCTGAAAAGACAGCTGGGGCAGTGAACAGACTGAAGGAAGAAATACCGGAAGCTAAGGTATCCGGCATAGCAGCTGACTTTGCCAGCGCCGCGGAGGTGAACCGGTTGTTGGATACGCTTCCTGGTATTGATATTTTAATTAACAACGTAGGAATATTTGAACTAAAGGAGTTTGCGGATATCACGGACGAAGACTGGCAGAAAATTTTTGAGATAAATGTATTGAGTGGTATCCGGCTATCGCGGCAGCTGCTTCCCAAAATGCTGGAGCGTAACTGGGGCAGGATTGTTTTTATCAGCAGCGAATCCGGTATTCATATCCCGGGAAATATGATCCACTACGGTACCACTAAAACTGCCATGCTGTCGGTGAGCCGTGGACTTGCAGCGTTAACTAAAAACACCGGGGTTACGATAAACGCTATTCTTGGCGGGCCCACCTATTCCGAAGGTGTGGCGAACGCAGTGGAACAAATTGCAGGTGCGCAAAACCTGGGCGTGGAAGCAGTGAAAACAGGTATTATTAAAACAATGAATCCAACCTCCTTATTACAGCGGTTCATTGAGCCTTCCGAAATCGCCAGCCTGGTGGCTTATCTTTCCAGTCCTTTGTCGGTAGCCACCAACGGAGCTGCGCTCCGCGCAGATGGAGGTGTGCTCAATACCATTGTGTAGTATTAGCCGGGCCGGATGCGCCATCCGGCCCGGCTTTTATAAAGCTGTTAAGCCCAGTTGCAATACTTCTTCCAAAAACGCTACCTGTCTTTCATTGATCAGCTTTGCCGCCTCCTCCGGCGTAAACCAACCGGCTTTGTCTATTTCAGGATAGGTTTTATATTTCCCGCTTCTCGGCGGCCATTCTATTTCAAACGTATTGCTCACTATTTTCGCAGGATCCAGGTTACCGGATGCAGCCCAGCAGTGTACCTGCTTGCCACCCTTTTGGGTGATGGAAGTCAGCCGGGTGAAAGGAGCGGCCGGCGTGTACCCCGTTTCTTCTTCAAACTCCCGGATAGCCGTATTCAACGGATCTTCTCCCGGCATAATTTCTCCTTTGGGAACCGTCCACCAGCCGGCGTCTTTTTTTGCGAAAAAAGGGCCACCAGGGTGTACCAGGAAAAACTCAGGTCCGACCCTGGCAGCACGGATGAGTAAAATACCGGCGCTTTGTTTCATTCGGTGAAAGATTGTTGGTTTCCAAACTTACAACAATACCCATACCGGACCGCAAAAAAGTACCCGCAAAACTACGGGGTATTGTTTATAATTGTTAAATTGACAGTTATATACAGTAACCCATCAGAAGAATCTGAAATAAATTACCACGTATGAAAAGCCTGTTTATTACGCTATGTCTTATCAGCCAGCTGGCCTTTGCACAAAAGCTGCCGGCGAAAAAAGAGACCCTGGCGGCAATGCGCCTCACCAATCAATATTTTATGCAGAAATGGCCCGATCCGGGCAAGCCTACCTTTACCAATAAAGAACGTCCCTCTAATTTGTGGACCCGGGCGGTTTATTATGAAGGACTCATGGCGCTGTACAATATCGACAAGCAAGCCGCTTACTATGATTATGCCGTGGCCTGGGGCAATAGTCATCAGTGGGGACTTTGGGGCGGCACACAAGTACGGAATGCGGATAATCAATGCTGCGGACAAACCTACATAGACCTGTACCTCATCGATAAAAAAGAAGAACGCATCAGGGATATTAAAGCCGCCATGGATAATATGAAAGCCTCCCCGGAAGTGGACGACTGGTGGTGGATCGATGCGCTGCAGATGGCCATGCCCGTGTTCGCCAGGCTAGGCGTGATTTATAAAGATACCAGCTATTTTAACCGGATGTATACCATGTACGCCTACACGAAATATAATCACGGCGGTAAGGGTTTGTATAACCCGGCAGATCACCTGTGGTGGAGAGACAAAGATTTTGTGCCTCCCTATACTGCACCGAATGGGGAAGACTGCTACTGGAGCAGGGGCAATGGCTGGGTGGTAGCTGCACTGGTGCGCACGCTGGATTTGCTTCCCACCAGCGATCCGCATTACAAGGAATACCTGCAGGACTACCAGGATATGTTAAAAGCCCTGGTCCCCATCCAACGCCCGGATGGCTTCTGGAATGTAAGTTTGCATGATGCGGATAACTACGGCGGAATGGAATTGACCGGCACCTCGCTATTCGTATACGGAATGGCCTGGGGCATCAATCATCAACTGATCGATAAGAAAACCTATCTGCCTATAGTCCGGAAAGCATGGAATGCCCTCCTGGAAAACTGTATCGATAAAGATGGACGATTAGGCTATGTGCAGGGCACCGGTAAGGAACCTAAAGACGGACAGCCTGTTACCTTTGATAAAGTACCCGACTTCGAAGATTATGGATTAGGCTGTTTCCTGTTAGCGGGCAGTGAAGTTTACAAACTGTGATTACCGGTGAAAAGTTTTTTCAAGGCTTCTGCCTTTCTTTAACCCGAAGTGCAGAAATAATAAGGCAATAGCCACCAACAGCACGCACAAACAAACAATGAGGCTCCAGTCCAGGTGAATATTCCCGGTGTGGTACAGGGATAGTATGGCCTCTATAGCTATACATAATACCGCGCCGCCAATAAACGTATAGGCGATCAGGTTAACGCCTTTGGAAACCGAATGCCGGATGATGCTTAGCAAAACGGCGGTAATACCACTGGCTGTCAATAGAGCAGGAATCGCTATGGGGGCCGCCCAGCTGAGTCCACCGGTTAGCGCATCTAATAATAACATAAGCACGGACGAGGTGATAAATCCTCCCAGCATACGGGCCGTGCTGCTGCCTGACCAAAAGGCAAAGAAGGAAACATAGGCGAAAATAGTAAGACAAACAGCCACCGGGTATTCCGACCAGGAAACGGTTTTGTTGATAATAAGATTAATCAGCAACGCAGCTACAATAGAGGAAATCAGCACCAGAGATACAATTTCCCACACCAGTTTCTTTTGTTGCTTTGTCAGCGTTTCAGCCGGGGTTGCTATTATTTTCCTGCCGTTGTCAACTGTTTCCTGCTTTTCGCTGTTGGTACCTGCTCCGGCGCCGCATAGCGGGCATATCAGCATATCGTCTTCCAGTATTACGCCACAGTTATTACAATACTTCATGAGTTTATTATTTTAACAGCGATATCCTGCTGCGCCATAAATGTCAGGAAATGTCTTTCCAGTTCTTTTGAGGTGGTGATATTGCCAAAACTTAATACGAGGTTGTCGCCGAACCCGGCAACACCGCAATTTACCTTCAATACTTTATTGGGCGGAGGGGCAATAAATACAAACTGCTCAATCAGGTGATTGGCGTCTGGTCCGAGGTCTATCTTTCCCAGGTTGGTGACTACGCCACTATATTGTTTTGTACCAACAATATACAGCCTGGAAAGGAAAAGCGATTTCAGGAAAAGCGGGATATTTTTCACCAGCGTATTGCGTTCACCACCCACATTGCGGGAAATCATTTTATTGATCAGCTTCTGGTCGGTTTCCAGTTGCATCTGGTGATATACGGTTTTAACGATCTCCTCAAATGTATAATGTCCCAGCCTGAGATCGATTTGCGGAAGTACATACAGTGAGAAGTTCCTCATCGACCGCGTGGGGTACAACTTACGTAGGTTCAGCGGAACTTCGATACGTAATATTTTCCTGTTGATATTCTTTTTTAAACGGGGTTGTTGTTCATGAATTTGCTGTAGTGCGTGAAGATAAACAGCGGTGAGATATACCGTGAGGCTCACTCCCAGCGCCTTTGCCTTTTTAGTAACCTGGGCTACGGGCATGATGGCGGTAAGCACACTGAACCTGGGTTTTCTTTTTAAAGAGAAGGGAACATGAAAGGCGCCGGGAGTTTTTATATGCGGCGCGTCTATTTTTTTAAAATACCTGCTATAGGCATCTTCGTATTCTTCCAGCGCCGGTGGTTGATCGGGATTGTAAAACACCGGTTTGTCTGCAAGTGGAATACAGCATTTTTCAAAATACACGAGTAATAATGTTTTCAGAAATTCAAACGCGCCGGTGCCGTCTGTCAGGATATGCGAAAATTCAACGCTGATCCTGTTTTTCTTTACCAGTATGCGAAACATCAGTTCCTTTTTCCGGAAGGCGCGGCAGGGTGTTTGCAGATCTGCTTCTACGGGAACCGGGCCCTGTTGTTGTTCGAGGTAATACCAGAAGAACCCTGTTTTAAGCCTTACTTTGTAATAAGGGAACCGGTTTTCAATTTCGTGAACGGCTTCCAGCATAGCCTTTGCCTTTATCCGGTCTTTTAACACCACCGCTACGCGGAAAACGGAGGTAAGCTCGTTATCCTTAATAGCCGGATAAATTTTTGCTGCATTATCCAGGCGGAGCCAGAAATCGTTTGTCTGAATATTAGGCATACCTTACTGGTTGTAAATATTATGATGCGAGGCAGCACCGTTGTTATATTTAAAACAGATCAATTTGGCCAGTATACACAGCAAATTATTTGCCCTTTTTCTCCGGTTAATCGGGAAGAAGCACTTTCTAAAAACACTGCTGGCCACAGGCAAGCAGAATTTTTACAGTAGTCCGGAGCCCACGGCTAAGGTCCACAAATTTTGCGTGGTAGCCAAACGGCAGCTAAACGGCCAGCCTGTTTTCACCCTGCAGTCCCGCACCGGGAAAGGGCGGAAGCATATACTGTATTTGCATGGAGGCGCTTATGTACAAAATTTTACATCGCACCATTGGTCTTTTATGGCCGAATTGGTAGCGGCCACGCATTGCACTATCTCAGCGCCGGATTACCCGCTGGCGCCTGACTTTACTTTTGAAGATACTTTTAAGATGGTGCTGGCCCTTTACAGGGAATTACTTGAAAAAGTAGCCAAAGAGGACCTGATCATCATGGGCGATTCTTCAGGAGGAGGGCTGGCACTGGCGCTATGCCAGTTATTGGTAAAGGAACAGCTGCCGCAGCCGGGACAGCTGATCCTGCTTTCGCCCTGGCTGGATATCAGTTTGAGTAACCCGGAGATACACGAAATCGTAACGCAGGATCCCTTTATGGGACTGGATGGACTTCTGCAGGCCGGCAGGATCTATGCGGGTAACGCACCGCTGGACCATTACCTGCTTAGCCCTATTTATGGCTCATTTAAGGGATTGGAAAACATCACTGTTTTTGCAGGATCCAGGGAAATACTGGTAGCCGATGCCCGTAAACTGAAAAAGATGATGGCCCCGGAAGTGTTGCAGTTTACGTATGTGGAATACCCCGGGATGGTACACGACTGGATGCTCATTAACTTACCTGAATCCAGGCAGGCACGTCAGCAAATTATTTCCGTTATTGAAACCGGTGGATTGTAAAGCTGCAACCGATCCCATAAAATAAATATATGACCCTTGCTGAAATAAGCGGCTAAAATTTCGTTACTTGACGGGGAATTTCAACGAAAACCGATAGAACCCATGCACGAAGACATTGCGTCGTATCAACCGGAAGTAGCCGTGAACCGGAGTTTGCACATCAGGATCTTTACCAATCTCACCTTTTGGGTGCTCATTGCCATTATCGCCGGCATATTATTAGGCACCCTGGCGCCGGCCACCGGTGTGAAGATGGAAATTATAGGAAAAACCTTTATCGATATTATCAAGCTGTTTATTGCACCCATTATATTCCTTACCATTGTTTTAGGGATCAGTGGAATGGAGAACCTGAAAAAAGTGGGTCGTATTGGTGTTAAATCACTGCTTTACTTTGAAGTAGTTTCCACCATATCCCTGGCCGCCGGCGTTTTGATGGCCTTATTGATCCGGCCGGGAAAAATTGATAAGTCGTCCCTGCAAATCGAAAATGCTTCCAAATACACTTCCGGTGCAGCAAAGAGTTTCGACTGGCTCACCTTCTTCCTGAATAACATGACGCTGCAGGTATTGGTGGCCGCCATCATCATCGGGGTATTGCTCAATTACTCGAAATACCGGCAGGTGATTATTAAGGCTCTGAGCAAACTTTCCAAACTGGTTTTCACAGCATTGAAATACGTGATGTACCTGGCTCCGCTGGGCGCTTTCGGGGGAATGGCCTACACCATTGGCAGGTTCGGTTTACATACGCTGGTGCCGCTGGCCAAATTGATGGGCACCGTATACCTCACGATGGCCGTTTTTATTTTCCTGGTGCTCGGTGGTATCCTGAAGTACTATAAAATGAGCATCTGGAGATTTCTGAAGTATATCAAAGAAGAACTGTTACTGGTACTTGGTACTTCCTCCTCAGAATCTGCGTTGCCTTCCATCATGCTGAAGCTGGAGAAGATGGGCTGCAGTAAATCCGTAGTGGGATTGGTAGTGCCAACCGGCTATTCCTTTAACCTGGACGGGACCTCTATTTACCTGTCGATGTCCGTTATTTTTATCGCGCAGCTGTATGATGTGCACCTGACTATCGGGGAAATTCTCACTATTATCGGAATATTGATGATCACCTCGAAAGGCGCCGCAGGCGTAACCGGCAGCGGCTTTATTGTACTGGCTTCAACACTCACCGCTATTCATAAAATTCCGGTAGAAGGTCTTGCTTTCCTGTTGGGGGTAGACAAGTTTATGAGTGAAGCACGTGCCATTACAAATATTATAGGGAACGGTGTTGCTACAATAGTAATTGCAAAAAGCGAAAAAGAATTTCATCCGCCGGCGGAAAAAGCGGGGGAGTATACGGGGGAAACATATTAAAAAGCAGCTGGCCCAATTTATGGCGCCGGCTGTTTTCATTTTTTACATCAACAATGCAAAATTCATTCGATAAAGCGCCATCCGCTGAATCAAATATCCTGATGCGGCAACGACCCCTGACATCAAATAGCCTCAGGGAGCGGATCTCAGCCTTTACCGGCTGGAAGTCTTGTCCGGGGTTGTCATTTACTGTTTGTACAAGGCTCTCCGTGCCATTGTTGCCTTCATAAAATGCGATCATACCCATTTGATAAATTTTGAGGGTGAATAGTAAATGTTTGAGGATCATCATACCAGCAATGAATGCTGGTCGGATACCAACTTAAGAAGAATGTTTAGTTATTAGTATTCCTAACAAAAAATTCATGTTTACATGTGTTTATTTTTTTGATAGAAATCACTTATTATCATTATTTTTAAGTTAAGTAATCGGATAGTAATGAAAAGAACTGAATGGTTCAACAGAACATTCCCTGTTATTGAAGACAACGGCCTGCTGCCTGCTATTATAGAACGGCTTAGCGGAACTCCTGCCCGCATAGAAGAGATCATCCGCACCACAGCTCCTGAATTACTCATTATAAAGCCAGGGGAGAAGTGGAGCATCAAGGAGGAAGCAGGACATCTTTCGGATATGGAACCGCTGTGGCTGGGTCGCCTGGAAGATCTTATCAACGGCGCCACAGAGCTGAGGGTAGCGGATTTAACTAACCAGAAAACACATGCTGCCAATCATAATGCAACACCCGCCAGCGTGTTGCTGCAACAGTTCCGTGGGCAGCGGCAACAGCTTGTCAGCAGGCTTTGGAGCCTGGAGGATGAGCACCTGGCAAAAACAGCGCTGCACCCACGCCTGAAAACGCCTATGCGGATCATTGACCTGGCCTATTTTGTGGCAGAGCATGATGATCATCATCTTGCAGGGATCAGGCAGTTGCTCGGATAACAGCGATTGTCAACTATATTTTCCAACCGGATAACATTACTACCGGTTACCCATAAACGTTAAAATGAATCCTATGCGTACATTATTATTGCTTACTTTTTTATTTCCGCTGTCACTCCTGGCCCAGGACCACTTTGAACTGAAAGGAAAGGTAGATAGCTTGCATAATGGCGATAAAATTTATCTTGTTTACCAGATAGAGGACCAGCGGATAACAGATTCCGCCATGGTAACAGATGGCCGGTTTGTTTTCAGGGGAAAACTGGAATACCCTGTTTATTCCGGGTTATTCCTCCGCAAAAATCCCTATGTGGAACAAATGGGAAGAGGTGAGCAAATAGACTACGTGCGCTTATACCTGGAGCCCGCGGTCTTTAACGTGGAAGCAAAGGATTCACTGAAAAACATCGTGATCAAAAACTCGCCTGTCAACGATCAGCAGGCCGTGCTCCGGTCGATGTTGAAAAAAAATGATGAGCAGTTTTCCGCTTTGCAGAAGGAATTTACAGCGATGCCGGAAGCACAGCAGAAGGATAAAAAAGTATACGATGCTTTCATGGCACGCGAAAGCCAGCTGCTTAAAGAGTCGTATGAGGTTTACCTGGAGTTTGCCCAAAAGTATCCAACATCTTATCTCAGCGTGGTGAGTCTCGTCCAGGCCGCCGCCCATCCGGGAATGGCAGCGGCAGCAGGGAAGGCGTATGAACGCCTGCCCGCTCATCTGAAAAATTCACCGCTCGGAAAAAGGATACCGGTTTTACTGGCCTCAAGGGCAAACACAGAAATGGGCAAGGTGGCGCCCGACTTTACACAACAATCTCCCGATGGCAAAGCAGTAAAGCTTTCTTCATTCAGGGGCAGCTATGTACTGCTCGATTTCTGGGCCAGCTGGTGTGGTCCCTGCCGGAAAGAAAACTCCAATGTGCTGAAAGCCTACAATAAATATAAAGAGAAAGGTTTCACCGTATTGGGCGTATCGCTCGATATGCCCGGCCAGAAGGACGCCTGGCTGAAAGCCATTGACAATGATCAGCTAACCTGGCCACAGGTATCGGACCTCAAAGGCTGGGATAACGAAGTGGCGCAGCAGTATGGGATCCGCGGTATCCCTGCTAATTTCCTCATTGATCCCAACGGAAAAATCATCGCACAAAATCTCAGGGAAGAGCATCTCCAGGAAGAATTGGCAAAAATCTTTAAAGAGAAATAAACAGGTACCGGAAAATCAATTTTGTACCTCGTCAGGATCCGCCGTTTCGTCCAGGTTATCTTTTTCGGAACCCCTGCGCAGCTGTACTTTTGGATTACCCTGTGTACCGGTAACGTTGAAGGGTATGCCAAAAATGCCAAATGGCGGCAGCCCCAGGCGGCCTTTCAGGTTCAGTTTTCCATCAAGACTAACCTGTCCCTCGAAACGCGGGCGGAAGCCGGCAACCCGCATTTTTGTCCTGGCAATGGTGATGATATTATTTTTGATAGACGACTTAATATCTACTTTAGAGAGATCAGGATCTTTCACCTCATCCTTGCCGGTAGAGCTGCTCACGGCATTGAATAATTTAAAGCCTTTCATCTTTATTTTCTTTACAGACAGCACGCCTTCTCCTTTCAGGGAAGGGTATACCGGGTGCATGTTTTCATCAAGCTTACCGCTAAGCTGGTAGTCGAGTCCCACCATGCCGCTGGCGCTGGAAGCAGAGGAGGCGATGTCATGAAAGATCTTTATTTCGTTATAGGCCCGTTTTATATCAAACTCTTTTGCGCTGATGTGATAATCGAACGTAGCTTTCTTAGGCTGAATACTTACATAGGTGGCTTCCATTTCAACGGGCGCACCAATAACAGAGAAGCCGGTTTTACTGAGGCGTACTTTGTTACTGTCTACATTAAGTTGTCCGCGGAAGCTGTCGATGGCAATGCCCTGGAAGTTTATTTTATTCACGGCTGCATTCAGCGCCAGCGATAGGTTGCCGGGCACCATGATAACGCCGGTGGAAGTAGTGGTGGGATTAGCGCTGGTTTTGGTGTCGCCGTTCACCATCAGTTCATCCACCAGGATGTAATTGCTTTTCAGGTCGAACGTGCCGTGCAGCGTTTGATTTTTCGATATTGCATAGCCTATTACGTTGCTGAGGAATCCGTTCAGCGTAATAGCCGATTTGCCATAGCTGGCATTGAACTGATCGAACCACATTTTATCCTGGTGGAAACGGAAAACGCCGTTTTTAATATGGAATGGCAGCGGGAACAATTCAGCTGTTAGTATAATATTCTTCACTACCAGCGAGCCTTTATTATTCAATTTGCCGTATCTGCCGGCGGTGGCGTCGCTTTGTGTGCCACGAAGCGAGAGGTCAGTTTTTATAAAGCCCTGCACGTCGTAGCCCTGCAGGGCAAACACCTTGTATATTTTACCAAGGTCGATGATCCCATTGGACGTAATGTTATACCGGAGATCATCGAAGTTATTGAGATCCGCTTTCAGCATGAAGGGTTGTCCTTCAAACTCAAAGGCCACTGGTTTAAGATCTACCTCCAGGGAACGCATGGTGCCGGTGGTATTGGTAATGGTGGCATCCACATTTATTTTCTCGACCGGGTGGGGATAATACTTCGTTTGTACGGTACCGTTATTCATGGCCAGCTTGGCGGTAGTAACCGGGAACAGTCGTTTGGCGGGCACGTAGCTGCCTTTGGTAACGATGTTGACATTCAGATCACCGGTTACGTCGAGACTGTCCATTTTATAGAATTGCTTGATATCGCCGAGGTGTAATACGGATGCAAGCTGTGCATCCACTACCGGTTCCTGTGCATTGTGAAGCCGGAAGAAGCCTTTGATATAGTTGCTCAGCATCTCTGCGTTGATATCGGCAATGTTGAGGTACGTATGTGCGTAGTCGTTATCCGGGCAGCCGGCGTCTACATTAAAGCTGATATTATTAAGCGCCTGCGGCATGGACGTAAATTTGAAGTAGCCATTCCGCAGGTTGGACTTTAGGCTGAATGCCGGGATGCTGGTAATCACGGTATCTGCCTGCTTCCGGAGGCCGCGGTATACAACGCCTTTGGCATATTTGCCGTCGGCCTGCAGGTGTGCCTGCAGCCTGCCTTTCATATCAAAGGACTTGCCGCCTGTGGCTTTGTTCCATTTTTCCAGGTCAATGTCAGTATTCAGCTTTATGTGAATGTCAGGAGTGGCAAGCCCTTGTATACGGATCACAGAGCTGAAATAATCTTTATCAATGTTAAAGAAGATAGAATCCACATTGATATAAAGGCTGTCCAGGTTGAGCTGTGGCAACCTCGACTGGAAATTGAGGAAGAGGTTCTTTATCGGTGCAGGGGCTTTGTCGTTTGTAATGACGCCTTCCCGTACTTTCATGTTAAAGGTTACACCGGGCATGGTGTTGGTTTCGGCGATGTATTGCCCGATCAGGCTGGCATTCACATCAGCTGTTCCCTGTATGTCTGTTTTATCCATCCAGGTAACATATTCCGCGGGTAATGCACTGAAAATAGCATGCAGGCTGGATTCCATTGAACTCAGACGGAAGTCCATCCGGTAGCCGTTCTTCAGGAATCCGAAAGAGCCGTTCAACCGTACCGGCAGCTCATTCAGTTTCAGGTCATTCTTTTCAAAAATCAGGTCCAGGGAATTGGTGTTGATCTTGGTGATCAGTTCCCCGTTTAATTTCTTCGACAGGATATAGGAAGTGCCGGCATAGGTAAGATCAAAGGCCCCGATACGTACCCGTGAGTGCAGGTCGAACTGCGCTTTACTCAGATCGCCTTTACCGGTATAGTTCACATCTTTGGCCTGGATGTACATGGGCAGCGACCGGTCATCATAAATGATGTTGCAGTTTTCCAGTTGTATGCGTTCTATTTTAAGGGACGCACTGCCGCTGTCTGCCTGGCTGGCAGCGCTGGCCGGCGCCGATTTGTACACATTATAGTTGGGATGCCCTTCCGCATCCGTCAATACGTGAATATCGCCACGGGTCAGGTAAATTTCATCGATGTTGATGGCGCTGGAAAAGATGCTGGCCAGGTTTACACCAAGGGCCACTTCGTTCGCAGCTATCAGTGTGTCCTGTTTAAAAGGAGCGGCGCCCTTCAGGCTGAAATCGTAGAGCGTGAGCGTCAGCGAGGGGAAGTGATTGAAAAACGACAGCCGTGCCCGGGAGAAGTTCAGATCCCCGGTAATACTGTTATTGGTCCAGGTTTTTATCTTATTGGAAATGGCCGTTGGGAAAAGAACGGGCAGCAAAAACAATAAAAGAAAGATGGCAGCAATTGATATTGAAATAATTTTCAATGTCTTGATAGCTGTTTTTTTTACGATAGCATTGCGCATAGCATTCCGGATATATAGAGGTTATTATCTATATGCGCAATCCCCCATTGTCCTGTATAGGAGAAAGAATATTATACCCAACAACCTCATATGGTTACGGGCTAAAGATAGTTATTTTTTATGAGCCCGCTTGAATTGGGCGATAGTGCGGAAACAAATCGGCGCTCCTTGGTGAGGGAGCGCCGGAATGGAATTATCCTTTTAATATCTTCGCTTTCTCCTCATCAAATTCTGCGGCCGAAAGAATGCCGGCATCCAGCAGTTCTTTGAGATCGAGCAAAGCTTGTTTTTTATCTGCCATGCTTTTTCCTGCAGGCGCTTCCGCTACAGGTACTTCGTTTTTCACTTCTTTTGCCTGGGGCGAATTATAGCTGAGCAGCAGCGCGGCAATTTCGTTGTATCCCTTGATGGATGCATAGTCAATGGCCTTTTGCTCTTTGGTATTGACCACCGATACATCTGCCTGTTGTTCCAGCAGGTATTTTACGATATCCTTTTTACCATTGGAGGCGGCGTAATGCAGCGCTGTATTTCCCGATTCATCCTGGATATTTACATGGGCGCCGCGTTCCAGCAACAGCTTCACCATGCTGAGATGGCCGTTCTTAGCGGCTACATGTAACAGGCTTTCGCCACCGTAGCTGTAGGTGTGATTGAGCGTAAAGGCACTGTCCATAGAAAGACTGGAAGCGCTTTCCACCCAATCCAGGTAAGTGTTCATACTGGCGGTGTCTGCGGAAAGCGGCTGACTGAAATTAACATCAATGCCCTTATCGAGGAACAGGGTGACGATCTCTTTCTGATTATTGGCGCAGGCGTACCATATCGGGGACAAACCATTTTTCGACGTGATCAGCACATCCGCGCCGTGCTGTACCAGCAGGTTGGTGAGTGCCCGGTTGGTATCATAACAGGCAATCAGCAGCGCCGATTCCCCCGCATGATTGGTATGATTTACGTTGGCATTATTTTGAATCAGGCAATCGGCCATTGCCAGGTTTTTGGAGCGCACTGCCACTATAAGGGGGCTATCGCCGGCTTTATTGGTGGTGTTCACATCCGCACCATGATCAATGAGGGTTTGCACCACTTCTTTATTGCGCCAGGCGGAAGCAATGAGTAAAGGCGTTTCGGCCTCGTTGTTTTCCAGGTCCACTGTAACGCCTTTTTCGAGCAATTTTTCTATCAGTTCCTTCTGACCGGTTTTAGCAGTCAGATGTAACAGGCTGTTTCCCTGGAGATCGTTGATATCTGTACGCGCGCCTTTTTCCAGCAGGAACAGCGCGGTTTGTTTTTGTTTTTGCAGACAGGAGAAGTAAAAAGGCGTTTCCCCGTTATGGTCTTCGTAGTCGAGATCTGCCCCGGCATCCAGCAATAGTTTTGCAATATCCAGGTATCCGTGATGTGCAGCGTAATGCAGCGCGGTCCTTCCTTTTTCATCGGTATAGGCAACATCTACTTCGTTATTGGCAAGTAAAATTTCGGCTATTTTACGTTTGCCACTTTCACAGGCAATTATAAAAGACATGGACATAGTACTACGCTTTATTTTTTAAAAGTAACTCTACTGTTTTTGATTTCAGGTTGTCCTGGCTGGCCAGGTCAATAGGTCGCTGATCAAGATCATTGGTAGCATTTACATCTGCTCCGTGTTCTATCAGCAGTTTTACTTTGCGGTAAAGTTGCCTGGCTGCTTCCTGCTCATAGTTTACGTTATAGGCGCACACTTTATGAAGGAGCGTGTTGCCTTCATCATCCCGCCGGTCCAGTTCTACCGCACCTGTTTCCAGTATGGCCTCTAAAATATCTGCGGGGCGTTCCGCCACCCAGTCCAGTGCGGCTTTGTCTTTGGCGTAATAAGGAGAAGTCTGGTAAATATCTGCGCCATCACGGATCAGCGCTTTTAACAGCTGCACTTCAGATGGAGAACCCTGCCGGCGCATACGCATAGCGCCACTAAAAACGGTTTCCCCGTTTTTGTTGACAATATCGAAATCCACGGGGGCATATGCGGCCAGCTTTTCATATTTTTCCACACTGCATACCTGGTGTACGATGGCTGCATAGAAAGCCGTTTCATCGTCTTTTCCCGGCTGGTTCAGGTCAGCCCCGTTTTGCAGTAGTAGGTCGATATACTTTTCCTGCCATTTACTAATAGCCAGGTGCAGCGGCGTTTCTTTCACGATATTTCCTGCATTGGGATCCAATCCTTCTCCAATCAGGTACTCGAGGTAAACCACGCCTTTATCTTCTTTGATTGTATACTCCCGTACAATTTTATACAGGTAGTTTTGATCGTAATTATCTTTGTAATGAATATCACAGCCTGCTGCTACCAGTATTTTAATGTGTTCAATGGGAGCGGAGTTGTCGAAGGCAATGCTCAATAAGGTTTTATCCTGGAGCGCATCGTTGATATTATCCAGTTTCCCGGTGAAGGAAGTAAGAAAATCCAGGTCTGCCGGCTCAGTGCCCAGGTGCCTGAACAGGCTCGGGAAGATCGTCTCATCAAATTTTTCGTACTCGTAAATATCCGTTTCTATGATACGGTCTTTTACCAGTGCGTCGATCAGCTCAAAAGCTTTTGCCCTGATCAGGGTATCATAGATTTGTTTTTTGTCATAGGATGAAAGGTCTTTGGGTAATTTTTCACCTTGATCGATCCGTTCTTTTGCTGCTGACAGGTTGCCTCTTTTCAGTGCATCTGTCAGTGGGTTTACTTCGTACATAAGCCTGGTTTACTTTTTTTTGGGTCCTTTGGGTCAATTTTCCTGCCAAATATACGATAGGATTGGTAATAGCAAAGGGGTTTGACACCGGCATAATCAAAACATAGAAAATTGTTAATAATTGAGGCCACCCTTGCTTATGTTTCTATCCTGTCTTAGATTGAGATGGAAATGAGTAAATTTTTACAAAGGATATTTATATTGATAGTATTGGTCTCGCTTCACCTGGTGTCTGCCGGGCAGGTGCGGGTCCGTGGCACTGTATACGATCGTACGGCCCGTTTCGGTATGGCGGGCGTAAGTGTGATGAGCAACTCGGGAGCCGGCACGGTTACAGATTCCGCTGGTCATTACAGTATTATATTGCCGGCCAATGATTCTATCAGCTTTTCCTACCAGGGGAAAGCGACGATGAAGTTTGCTGTAAAAGAGATCCCGGTTAACCGCACTTTCGATATGAGCCTGCATGTAAGTATTCATTCATTACGGGAAGTGGAAGTATCTGCCGCACGGCCGCGCAGTTACGGGCAGGATTCGGCGGAGTTCCGCAACGAATACCGCAAAGTGTTCGACTATTCACCGGATTATCTTACCAGTGGCGGCAATGGAATGGGCGCCGGCATTAACCTGGACGCGCTTTTCAGCATGAAGAAAATTAAACGGATGGAGAACTTCCGGCGTTTCCTGGAACGCGAGGAACGGGAGAAATACATTGATCACCGCTTTAATAAAACACTGGTAAAGAAGATCACCGGGCTGGAATCACCGGCACTGGAGGTTTTTATGGTGGAATACAGACCCAGCTATGAACTGCTGCTGAGTTTTGAAACCGACTACCTGTACTATAAGTACCTGAAAGAGTGCGGTAAATATTTTTCCGAGAAATGGGAAATAGCACATCCGGTTAACAAGAGCCGCAGGAATAATATTCTTTTTCAATGACGGGCGACAACTAACACCGTTAGTTATCGCCCTGTAAGTATCTTATTCATATCCATTCTTCAGCACCAACACCGCTCCGGGAGTTGCCGTTAGGGAAAGGAATCCATCTCCCGGATTATTTATTACAAATCCTTTATTGCTGGCAGCAAAGAAAGTTTTAAACGGCAACTTTAAGCGGGTTTTTCCGCCTTTTTCCGCTACAATCTTTACTTCGTCCACCTGGCCGCCATCTTTTCTGGCACTTACCAGGAAAGCCCCTTCTGCGCGCAATTGCTCAAATGATACGTTCGTCCATGCGGCTGGTATGGCGGGCATGATCTCTATAAAGCCTGCATAGCTTTGCAGCAGCATCTCCTGTAATCCTGCGGCAAAGGCAAAATTACCTTCCAGCGTAAACGGCCGGTACTGGAATTTCGACAGTCCCGATTTTGTCTGATCGCCGTTCAGGTGGAAGCTGTTCACAGAACAGAAGGCCTGGGCAAAGGTCTGGAGGTCTTTTGCTGCTCCTGCGCCATTTTTTGCGCGTGCTTTAAGATTGCCCATCCAGGCATAGGAGTAGCCGCACCAGTAATCCGGCCCGATACTGTCCGCCAGGTGAATGGTGTTGTTGATGATCGCCTGCGCGTTCGCGCCATCTTCCCATTTGATCAGCCCCAGCGGGTGAATGGCCATCATGTGGGAGAAGTGGCGGTGCGACTGGTTATACGCCATGCTGGGGGCAAACATCAGTTCCTTGCCGGGAGAGAGGGCGAAGTCCCCAAATTGGGAAAGTATTTTGTTCCAGTGCGCGGCCTCGTCGCTCAATCCCAGCACCGTAGCCAGTTCCGCGGCTTTGCTGAAAGTGAATTTCATAAGAGCCAGGTCATAGTTGGTATTTTGCAGGAACCAGGCGTCCAGGCTATTATCATTTATTTCAGGGCTTGAGCTTATTTTCAGGGCACGGTGCCCGTTGCTGTCTTTGACTGTGATATTTTCCAGGAATGCGGCCGTATTTTTTATCCAGGGATACGCTTTTGTTTTCAGGAACTGCTTATCCATGCTGTAACGCCATTGCAGGTAATAGTGCTGGGCCAGCCACGACGACACGGTGGGGGAGAGCGAGTACTGGATCCATCCGCCCATTTCAGTACCATCCAGCGTGGTAACGCCTGGCACGGCTAAACCATCTGCATTGAAGTACATTTTTGTGTAGCGTTTATAATTCGCTTTGTTGGCTTCAAGGTGATTAATATATCCCATTGCTTCGTCGAGGTGGTTGGCGCTGTAAGAAGGCCAGTAACTGAGTTGGGTGTTGAGATCGTGGTGGTAGTCGCCTTTCCAGGGAGCAATGCGGCCGTTGTCGGCAGTCCATACGGCCTGCAGGGAAATGGGCGGCGCATTTTTTCTTGCGGCGGAGCCAAACTTATATTGTTCGAGGTACCATTGTTTTTCGAGTAAGGTGTCCGGCACATGAATAGCAGATTGCTGCCAGAAGTGTTGCCACCAGCCGGTATGCGCTGCCAGTTCCCCGTTGAAATTATTGCCGGCGGCTTTGGCCGTTACTTTTGAAGCCGGTTCATTAACCGCTTTGCCGGGATATTGCGAGGAAATACTCCATACGCCTTCTATCGTAGTAGCGTTTATTTTTTTCCAGCGCACATTGATTTCATAGGTAAATCCACCCCAGCCTTCCTGCTGATAGGTAATGCTGTTGCCGGTTTGCCGGATGCGGCCTTGTTTGTAGCCGAGCCGGGACAGGTCATCGCCGCCCACAGGATCGCCTGCATTTTTCACTGCACCCTGGTATTGCGGCGCCAGCAGCTGTGGCACGAAATCAGCGCTTACATTTTCAAAACGAAACCATCCCACCGGCTTTACAGCGTCTACAAAAGTTTTCATGCGCACGCCACCAGCCCAGGTTACTTCGCATAGCGCTGTAGACAGTGTAAGATGAACAGATTGCACGGCGCCCCAGTTCCGCGTATCAAATTCCAGTGCGCCGCCGGGTATTTTGGAAGGCGCGGCTTCCCGGTCGTAGGGTGCATCCAGGTATTCCTGTACGGGTTTGTAGTCTTTTTTATTGACCTGGTCTATCACCCACTGATAGCTGAACTCTTTGCGATGAAACCCTTTCATGGGCCGCATATCCCAGAGGTCGGCCCTGTCCAGCGATATTCTCAGGTGATCGTCTTTTTGCCAGACAAGCGCGCCCAGCCAACCATTGCCCAGGGGGATGGCTTCATCCCAGCGGGTGGCCAGCTGATTAAATTGCAGATCGTGTTGGGAAGATTGGCCCGCGCTGGTCAATGCCAGCAGGGAAAGCGACAGTGCCGCAAAGAGTTTGTTCATCTGTTCTGTTTAATAATAGAATGCTATAGCACAAACAATTTAATACTTTAAACTAAAAAAGCAAAGTGACCTTCGTCCCGAAAGCCGCTTTGCTTGTTATAGCTGCAGATGATAAGTTTACACTTCCGAGCTGTCGATCACCGGGGCGCCGGCTATCTTCTCCATCACCGATGGCGGTAAATACGGACGGCCTCCGGAAGCCGGAATACAGGTGCCTGTAAAAACCGCTTTCGTCATCACCTTCCCATTCAGGAGGATGGATTGTTTGAAATGCAGTCGCGGCCCGCCCGACGGATCGGCAAATAAAGTACAGGTAACCGTGAACTGATCTCCTTTTTTCAGGGATCTTAAAAACTGGATCTTGTAACCAGATAAAACCATATAAACACCATTCCTGGCCTGTTCCTCAAAATCAAAGCCCAGTATTTCCCTGATGTAGTCGTGGCGGCAATACTCCATATAGAAAGGATAATATAACCCATCCATAATATTCTGAACATCTATATGCTCTTCTTTTGCAACGTATTCCTTTGTGTATTCCATTATCTGTTTAAATTTGGTTATTTTACAACTGTGCATTCAACGCGCTGTTGCCCACCCAAAATAGTATTAAATTGTGAATCCTAAATAATGATGACCATATTGAAATTGAAATGCTTTATCACCATTGCGCTGTTAACTACCATCATCCACGCTGCCCATGCGCAAACCGATAAGTGGACCGGCATCTGGAAAGCGGCCCTTCATCCCTGGGGACTGCGAACACCCATCACCATGCAGCTGCATATTGGCGAGGCACAGCAAGGCGTGCTGTATCCGGCGGTGATCACTTTACAATACGGGGAGTTTACCGGTATTTATGAACTGCTGCTGGCAAAGAAAAACGACGGACAGTTGGGAATAGGCCGCAATAAATATCCATTAAAGGAAACGCCGTATAAACTCGGTATCTGGATGTGGTATCTCAATGGCACTTTGGATTACAAGGACAACAGTATTTCGCTGAGCCGCATGTGGATCAACAAAGCCAGTTTCTGGATGCGGGGATTAGATGAAGGCGATGAGATTTATGAACAATCCAAAGTGGCGCTGCGCGACTTCCTCTACCGCGGCGATTTTAAACTGACTAAAGCCGGGAATAAGCCATTGCCCGATTCCAGCCTGCAACGGATTATGCACCCCGAAACCAGCCAGATCTATTTCGGCATCTACGACAGTATTGTTGCAAAAGACAGCGAAATTCCCCTCGAAATAGAAGACCAGGAAAAGTATGATGAAGATACCATAACGCTGCTTCACAATGGAAACGTCATTTTCGCCAGGGAACAGATCAATGATCACAACCGTCACCTCAAAGCGCGGCTGGACACCGGCCGGAACTACTTTGTTCTTTTTGCAGATAACTATGGGGGGCTTCCGCCCAACACCGGCCGTATTCGTACTACCATTAACGGTAGACCCTACGGATTTGATTTCAGCGACCGCTCCAATGCCTGGGCAACTTTCCTGGTAGCAAACATCTACCGTTCTTCTGCTGATAATAATGTGGATACCATTACCAGTAATGTGATCAAAAGAACAGCGGTGCCGGTAGCTACTATACCGGTTCGCACGGCTGATATTATTTTGGAACTGAAAGATACCCGGATGGAGGACGGCGACAGCATTTCGCTGCGGTTAAACGGCCAGTGGGTGGTTACCGGCTTCCCGGTGAAGAAAGCCATACAGCAAATTGCTATCCGGCTGCAGCCGGGAGAGAATATATTATTGTTTACCGCCGACAACCTTGGATCTATTCCGCCTAATACTGCGGAGCTGCGCATACGGTTTGGAAAGGAATCAAAAACGCTGAACCTTAGTACCGATATGAAGAGGAATAACGAAATCCGGCTGGTGCTGGAGTAAATGCAATCAGGAGAGCTTCATCAGCAGGCTTAGCCCGATGCCTGAAATGAAGCACCGCTCTTTATTGTTTCCAAGCAGTTGTTGTGTCCAGTCGACAAAGCCGCCATCTGCAATTTCTATTTCGTTACCATCCAGTTGTACTACCGCTTTAAATTGTATGCCTTTATAATAATTATTTTCCGCGGGGGCATCGTCTGAAATTATTTTGTACGGGAGATGGGAAGAAAGATAGTTCATTAAAGCATCCGTCAGTGCGCGGCAGTTTTTGTAACCGGACCGGGGTTGTATTTTAAAGTAGATATCAGTTATGTTGAACAGGGTATGCAGCAGGTAATAAATATGTTTCATCTGCTCTGCACAGGTGGTTAGTTCAAAATCAAAATTGCCGGTATCCTTTCCTGCGGCTACCATACAGGCAATTTTGAAGTGCGGCGTATAGCCTTTGCCGGGAGGAAGCTGCATGGCCCTGATATGCCGGTGAACGGTACAAAAACGCAGCCGTTCACCGGGAGCCGTGGCTATGCCACGCTGCTTCAGATCTGCAATATGAAGGGCAAGTGAATTGGTAGCATCTGCGAGCACTTCCGTGTGCCGGAGTGCGGTGATGATCTTTTTCTGGCTAACGGTGCCCACTGCCGCGCAACTGCCAAACTGCGCTACCGGCGACAACTCTACAGGTTCATATTGCTGTTGCCTTAAAAAGCGAAGGAGCTGCAGTTCCTTTTCCAGCATATCAATCATGTCGGTGTCGGCCGGTTGCACGTAGATGTTTTGCCGGTATTGTTGCAGCAACGCCGCCGGTTGTATGTCTTCCGACTTTTGTTGATACACTTCCAGCAGCAGGGACGACAGCTCTGAGCTGCTGATTTGTCCGCGCAGCAATTGTACTAAGTTGGGTATGCCCGTTTTCCGGTCTGTTTTTTTTGAGATAAAGTCCTCCATATATGCTGACAGGTATTGATGGATTACCATCAAATTTACGCCATATCTGCATATAATGCGGCCAGCCTGGTATGTGTGTTCCAGAATGGGGGAGGTGTTACGCCTTCGAGGTTGGCGATTAAAATATCCAGGTGTGTATGCCATCCACCGCCTACGCTGCTGCGGGTTTTAACGTCGTCGGCCAGTTTGCGGTGTGTAAGGGTTAATAATACGCGGTCATCTTTCTCCGCTAATTCCATTGTAACTTCCGATCCGCCTTCCCAGGTAAACGCCAGCAGGCGTGGCGATTCTACCTTTAATACCGTGCCTGTGAAATGATGACCATCTTTCATGTCGCGGTATTTTTCAGGAATATTATCCGGAAGCGGACTAAGTTCCTGGTGGAGGAAATGCAAATGAACTTTGCCTCCTTCAAATAACTCCATTTCGCCGCTGGCAAGCCATTTGCCGCGTTTTTCGGATTCGGTGAGATAGGCCCATACTTTTTCAATGGGACCGGGCAAATTGCGCTCAAAGCGAATGGTGCCGGGAGAGAGGATCTGTCCTGTTTTTTCCATGTCCTTTAGTTTAAAAGGTTGATAGTTATTTTAGTGTGCTGCCACACCTTTTGGAAATTTGTCTGCTATGAGGTTCAGGTTAATATTGTGTTCGAGGTAAGCTTTCAGGCCATCGAGCACGGTGGTGAAGCCGCCGGTGCTGCCATTGATTTCACGCAGCAGCTCATCGCCGGTTTTATCAAAGCCATAATTCTTAATCACAACGTAAGTCGAATGATCATCTACCGCCTGAAAGTTGAAGTCGATCGTGGTTGCCGGCTCATTCCAGGTTACCGTTATCTTTTTGTTAGGTATGATCTCTTTTACGTTTACTTTAGAAGACACCTGGTACATCTCCCATTCCCAGGTCACCGTTTTCCCCACCGCTAATTTGTCGCTGCCTTTTGTAAACCAGAAGTGCTTCGTAACATCAGGGTCAATAAAGGCATTAAATACCGTTGATACCGGTTTGCGTATCAGCATCTGGGCTTCTACCCAGGGTGTTTCATTGCTTGCCATCGTGTATCGTTTTTTATGATGAATAAACAGCTAGGATCCTGGTTCGTTTAATAGTTGCTCCAGCGTGTCGAGCCGGCTTGTCCAGAAACGGCGGTATTGTTCCGCCCACTGTGCTACTTCTTCCAATGCTTCAAAGCTCGCCGTGCAATGCCTTTCTCTTCCCTGTTTTACAATGATCACCAGTCCGCATTCCGTGAGGATGCGCATGTGCTTTGATATGGCCGGCTGGCTCATGTTAAAGTTGTCTGCCACCGTGTTGAGGGTGAGCGTTTGCTGTGCCAGCAGGCCTATGATGGCGCGCCTTGTAGGGTCTGCGATCGCCTGGAACACGTCTCTTCTCGCTTTCATTCCTTATAATTAAAATACTAAACCATTTGGTTTAGTAAAAGTATATATAACCATTTGGTTTAGCAAATATTTTTTTGGGGGAAGGGTAAGGGCATAAAAAAAGGTGGCTTTACCAGCCACCTTCCATTTTTTAGTTGTGTTTATTTTATTGTTGTCAGAAATGCCCTAGTGTATGCAGGAATGTACTGCGTCCGCCACTTTCAGGAAGCGCTTTCTCCGCCACTTTCGGCGAAGTGCCATCTTCATCATAACCGATACGGCCGGAGCCTTCGGGAATAAAAATACCGGTTCCACCAAGACTGTTATCTACATTGATAATCGCTACCCGCACGTTTTTCAGGTCCTGGCCTTCTTTGGTGCCCGTGAAAATAAGGGCGAATACAGCGGAGTAAGTACCAATGGTGGCTTTCACTTTGCCATATACTGTAAAGTTGTTACCGGAGCCGGAAACAGCAGTGGCAATACTGGTGTCGGCGTAGCTGATGAAATTTTTACCGATCAGCTTAATGCTGTAATCTGTTGTACTTTGTTCCGAAAGAGATACCAGCCCATCTCTGAAATATGTTCCGGGACGGTCGCCCGCAATATTACTGGTATCCAGTTTATGCGGTGCAATCTTGTAGCTGCCTTCTACATTGGGAGGGTTCACGCCCTGGTGAATATCCAGTCCCATCAGTTTTAAAGTGTCAAGATATTTCTGCGGAATGATGTCCGCAATTTTCTTTGTCAGGATTTCTTCATTGCTGGGGCCTTTTGCTTTATCGTCTTTACTGCAGGAAAACAAAACAATGGAAATCAGAAAGCTGAAAATAAGTGTACGTTTCATAATTAAGAAGATGGTTCCACCGCAAAATTACCCTACACCTGTTTATGTTTATATACCCGGAACCAGGTATTTTTTAATTCGTGGTAAATGGGTAAGCCCCCGCTTCACCAGTAACCCAAAGGTTAGTGGTAACCTTTAGCATACTCCGGGTAAAGCGAATGTAAAGATGGATAGTTTTGCAATATCAATATCAGCAAAAAATAACGACATGAAAAAGATACTGGAAATAATTTCGAGCGCACGGGGTAGTGCTTCCAACAGCACCCAACTGACCAACACCATCATTGAAAAATTAAAAGCGCAGTATCCCGGCAGCACGGTTACACAACGGGATCTTGTACAGAAAAAGTATCCGCACCTGGAAGAGTCGCACCTCACTGCATTTTTCGCTCCTCCGGAAAACGAAAGCGAAGCATATAAGACGGCCATACAGCATTCTAATGAAGCCATTGCAGAGTTGGAAGCAGCAGATATCATCGTGATAGGGGTGCCTATCTATAATTTTCATATCCCTTCTGCGCTGAAAGCCTGGATTGATCACGTTGTGCGCGCAGGCAAAACATTCAGTTATGGTAACGGGCAACCTGAAGGACTGTTAAAAAATAAAAAGGTATACCTGGCCATCGCATCCGGTGGAGTATACTCAGAAGGGCCGATGAAGGCGATGGATTTTGCAGAACCGTATCTCAAATGGATCTTTGGATTTATTGGAGTGCATGATGTCACCACCTTCCGTGTGGAAGGCGTGAGTTCGCCGACGCTGCGCGAAACTGCCTTACAGAAAGGACAGGAGAGTGTGGTTGTCTGAAAATAATAAAAAAGCGGCCGGAAGTGATCTCATCTGCCGGCCGTTTTTATTTCCCATATGCTAACTCTGCTTACGGGTTCATTCTTTTGAACATCCCCTGTATCTCAACCGGTGTTGCTTTCGACAGCATTTCACTATATCCAAACGTCAGTTCATTTTTGCCTTCTTCCAGTTGTTGAAATATTGCCTTAATAAAATCAGCTACAGAAGGATGCTCGCTGTGCAACCCTTTACCACCCAGGTCAGTGTTGAGCGCAGGAGGGATCAGTTCAATGATCTCTATATTGCGTGCTTTCAGCAAATGCCTCAGTGAAATAGTAAACGAATGGAAAAAAGCTTTGGTAGCGCAATAAACGGGCACTTTGGTGAGTGGTACAAATGCCAGCCCGGAAGTTACATTGATAACGGTATCCAACGATTGGAGCCCGGCAAAGAGAGAGACCAGATGTAACGGCGCCAGCACATTTATTTGAATTTCATTCCTTGCTTTATCATAAAAGTCCTTGTCTGAAATATCCATCTTATAAGCTTCCTTATAATCTGCCATTGGATAAGTTTTACTAATGTAAACATCCATCCCTTTTATTACCTCCAATTGTTCCGGAGAAGTCACAGCCCACAGACTTCGGGAACTTTTTCCCGGTCACCACTTTAACTTCACCCATAATGATCTTCCAGTCGGGCGGATTAATACCAACAGCCTTTACTTTAACCAGTATTTGTTCCTTACCGATAATGGAGCTCACCCTTTTTTAAATGAACCGGTTTAAACAGTTGGAGAAAGTGTTCATACTCCTCCCTGGATATTTTGACATAGGAGCAGATATGTGTATAAAGTATATCGGTATTCATTTTAATTAAGATTTATAAAACACTTTGTATCCGAAGCTACCGCAAGTATCTTTCCGGGAACTTATTACCGGTTGTAATCAGAAATAATGGTAAATGAAACAGGAATATGTATAAGCACCTGCCTTTTTTTGAGGCCGGAATTTGTGTTATGTGAAAATTACGTATTTATACGTAGGGTATGGTAAATAGGAATCATAACTTAACTGAAGTTGAAGTGCCGGAATAATTTTCCTGTAATGCTTTGTGGTGGCTTGTTTAATATGAATGGTAAATGTAGTTTACCGGCAACCTGGAAGCGTATTTCCCGCAGGGGGATATTTTAAAAAAGAATAATTTAGGGAGATGATTGAAGATGCTTGCTGGTATTGTGTTCTGTGGTGTGTTGCCGCAAAATACAGTTGCGTGAAAATTACATCTTAAAAAAATATTTATTTCCCAATTAAAAAATGTTCTTTAACTTAGTTAACAAGAACGTTTTGAAAGACATAGAAGAGACAGGTAATTGAAACCCCAAATTTACTGAACCCCAAATCCCCTCGTCATTCGTGATAAGTAACGCGCTTACATTGATACGTGATCATTTGCAGGCATTCTTTGCGCTCAGAGGATTCCCTGCCAATAGTGTGATCGTTGAAAACATTGGTTTGCTGGAAACAACGCATGCCAATAACTTCAATGGTAATGTTATTATCTCCCTTGTAAATGTAGAAGAGGAGAGTACCCTTAAAAACAGCAAGGCGTATACCACGTGGCCGGATAACCGCGCCCGGTACCAGCACCCGCCGGTGTACCTCAACCTGTACGTGCTGTTCACCGCCGTGCTTTTTGGAGACGCCACGCACGACTACTACGAAGAAGCGCTGCACCGGTTGTCGGCAGTAATCAGTTTTTTCCAGGCACAGAAGACTTTCAAGAATGCTGATGGCTCGCTGGACCTCACCCTGGAATTGTACACACTAACATTCGAACAGATTAACCATCTCTGGGCATCGCTCGGCGGACGCCAGGTCCCCTTTGTGATGTATAAGGTAAGACTCGTTGCTATCACGGAAAATGCTGTACTCAGAGTAGTACCGCTGATAGAGGAAATAGAAGACACACAACACCCTACTTCTTAAAGTTTTTATGTCTGTTATTTACAAGATATTGTTTGAAGTGCAGTTGCTGCACGAATACTATCTGCAAAACAGTAAAGGAATTTCCTTTTTTGAGCAGGCCACCGATCAGCAACGTGCAGATTTCCTGATGGAAAAGCTGCGGCAGGACCAGTACCGGTTACTGCGCGACTGGGACATTCAGCCCCTGCCGGCTACCGCCGTACTGATGAAAAACTATCACCTCCGGTTACTGCCTACTGCTACAGGTTTCAAAGGAGCCATAGAAGTGAAGAAGGTGATGCAGGGAACCACACTCGCATACACGCCCTTTGTGCCAATCCCCCCGGATACGGCCTTCCGGTTTGCGTTGGTGCCCCGGAGTGCAGGCGCACTGGCCTTTACCAGCATGCGGATGCGCCGTGCGCTGCCAGCGCAATACTATTTCTCCAACGATAACACCGATAACACTAAAACATTTCCATCGCTCTCTGTTCCGGTTCCGGTAAATGATAATACCCGGCAATATGAACAGGGAGAACTCGCCAGGGTAGGCGCCGATATATCCGAGTATCTCAACAAACCGGGTACACCCGCCAATGATCCTTCGCAATGGCGCAAAATTAAAGGCAGCGGATTTGTACATGAAGGCGACCGGCTGTTATTGCCTTTCTCCTTCCAGTATTTCTTTCCGCCCGCCGCACCGGTGACCGCCGGAACCGCCGTGCTGGAGAGCATTGCAGGTAATCCTTCTTTGCAGCAATCCTTTACTTCCACCAGTATTTTATCACAGGTGAAACTCGATTTCTCCGGGCCGCTGCCGGATAAAACCCTGCTCCCTGATGGCTGGTATAACCTCAAAGTAACAGGCAGCAATAACTTCGCTGCGCAGCACCTGGTATATGTGAGTAGAAATGACCTGTACAGGGCAGGCAATATCGGGGTGGTGGATCTTCTCGTAAATACCACCGGTGGCGACTTTGCCATGCTGGACGCCGATGGTACCCTCAAAACAAAACTGCAACAGAACGGTACAAAAATTCCCCATACGATTTACGAATTGCGCTTTAAAAGCAGGAATTCCTATTGGCGCTATTCCCCCCAATACGGGCAAACGCTGGTGTTCAGTAACCATGCCAACACACTGCTCTCCGTAGCAGACGACAACGGCGCACGCACCACCAAGGAGCCCTGGCCGTTTTCATTCAATAACCGGTTGTTCCCCGTTACAGAAAACAATATTACTAACTACGAACAACTGTTACCCAATCCAAGGGGACTTTCCATCACCAGTGATGCCGATCAGCGGCTGTACGCGGATGTGGTAGTGCTGCTCTCAAAAATATTTCCGCAAGGGCCTTAAGTTCAGCGTATGATCTATTCAAACAACAATTAAAAACAGTTAAAACCCCAAACATATGGCAGAATATAAAACTCCCGGCGTCTACATCGAGGAGATCGTAAAATTTCCCCCCTCCATAGCCTCTGTTGAAACAGCTATTCCGGCTTTCATCGGCTATACGGAATCTGCTCAGAACAAAGTGCCAGGCGATCTGGTGATGGTTCCTACACGTATCACTTCCATGCTCGACTACAACCGTATCTTCGGTGGCCCGCAGCAGGAAGAAGAAAGTATTACGGTGAACATCGACAGCTCCCAGCCACAGGCAGTGATCAAAGCAGTGATAGATCCGTTAAAAGCATCCAAATACCTGATGGCTTACCAGCTGCAAATGTTTTTCAACAACGGCGGCGGCCCTTGCTACATTGTTTCCACAGGCGATTACAGCACCGGTGGCGTGATTTCCCTTACCACGCTCACCGACGGACTGAATGCCGTGGAAAAGATTGATGAAGTAACGCTCATCCTCTTCCCCGATGCCATCAACCTCACAGATGCCGCTTCCTATTACACGCTGCATAAGTCGGCATTGGATCAGTGCAGCCTGCTGAAAGACCGATTCACCGTTTTTGATATATGGATGGACCCCGCCATAGGCCCTGCTGAAAGCATCATCGATCATAACGTTACCCTGTTCAGGGACGCTGGTTTTGGTGAGATAGAAACCAAAAAATATGGCGCCGTTTATTTTCCGCGCGTGAACACCCAGCTGTCCTACGCATACGACGAAGCTACGGTACAGGTGGTGCAAACCGGCGGCGATGGCTCTCTCAACGGTACCCTCGCGGCATTGAAAGGAATCAACAATGCTTATTACTACCAGGCATTAAATGCCATTACACAGATAAGAATGCTGCTGCCATCATCTGCTGCGGTAGTAGGTAAATACGCTGAAACAGACAACAGCCGCGGCGTATGGAAAGCCCCTGCCAACATCGGCATTGATTACGCCGTAAGCCCTGAAGTGATTGTTACCAAACGCGAACAGGACGACCTGAACGTGGATGTACGCGACGGTAAATCCGTTAACGTGATCCGGTTCTTCCCCGGCCGCGGTCCTGCGATCATCTGGGGCGCCCGCACACTGGCAGGTAACGACAACGAATGGCGCTACATCTCCGTTCGCCGCTTCTTTAACATGGTAGAAGAATCTGTGAAAAATGCCACCCAGCAGTTTGTGTTTGAACCAAACGACCTGAACACCTGGGTACGCGTAAAATCTATGATAGAAAACTACCTCACACAGCAATGGAAGGCCGGCGCATTAATGGGCACCACCACCAGGGAAGCCTATTTTGTAAAGGTTGGACTTGGTGAAACCATGACAGAGCTGGATGTATGGGAAGGACGTATGATCGTTGAGATAGGAATGGCAGTGGTACGCCCTGCAGAATTCATCATCCTGCGCTTCAGCCACAAAATGCTGCAGGAATCTTAATCCTTTTACATTCAGACCAAATAAACTGAATACTGTATGAACACAATGAACCCCACGACATCAACGGCCAGCAATGGCTGCGGTGACTCCACCAATAAAACCCAGCAATACATCGATAACAACAAACGCGGGATCTGCAGCGCCTTCTCAGATTCGCTGAATGTATTGCGTATGCGGGAGGGCGAGTACAAAGGCAATAAGCCGGTGTACAAATACAAACAGTGTTTCTTTATCAAAGCAGAAGAAACCTGGCGCTTTTACCGCTCCATCGACCTGTGCGCCACATTACCCGCCCAGAAAGACGCAGACCTGATAAAAGAAAAACTGAGCAAGGCAAACGACGTGAATAAAGCCATTGCCGCCGCTCTCGCCATTGTTGCCAAAAATATCCAGGATGCCAAGCAAAAGTTTGCCCTGCTGAGTGAAGCAGCCCATAAGCTGAACAACAAAGCAGAAGACAACTGCAACAAAGCACAGCGTGCGGCACTGGGTAAACTGAAAGCCGGCAGCAAGGATTTCAAAACCTGCTTCGATAACATCGTAGACGGTTCACAGGAAATGTACGCCTCTGAAGGCGGTTGCGGCGACGGCGAAACCGTTAGCATCAACAAGCTGCACTGCGCCATTGGCGACGTTTCCGGCATACAATCGTTTACCAGCCTGGAAAACGTGATCGCCCTGCACAAAGATCTCGCAGATGCAATCAAAACCTTCCGGGATGATGTACTGCAGAATATCAAAACAGGAGAGGAAGATCAGAAGAAAACCTACGGCGAACTGGGCGATGCAAAGATCCAGAAAGTAACAATCCGCGAAACACTCTGGTCGGCCAGAACCCAGACACAGGGAATCGACGATATCCGCGAATTCCTTTGCACACTGCCCTGCGGCGATTTACCTACTATCAAATCCATCTGCGAACAGGCACAGGGGAATTACTGCAACAGCAACGGCAATGGCGGACACTGTGATGACTGATTCCCATCCCGCAGAAAATAAATATTCCTGATCACAAAAAAATATTCACCATGAATTGCGATAAAGTGTATGACCCCTTTATAGAAAGTGAAGACTCCTGTTGCGCTACCATCCCCGGCAGCAACGAAACGGAGTGCGGCTGTGTGGATGACTGGAAAAAAGAACTGAAAGCAAAAGGCAGCCTGTATCAGCAGAAAGCAGCCGAAGCCGCCAAGAAAAAAGAAGAACTCGCCCGCGCACTCGACTGGCGCAATAAAGTAAAGCTCTACTTCGATAACGTACAGAAAAGTGCCGAGAAAGCAGACGCCATCACCAGCAAAGTAAAAGTAGTGCTGGACATCCTGGAAAAACTCTGCAAAAGCACCGGCTTCTCTGTAACCGCCATCGAAATCTTCTTCTGTATGACCAAAGAGTTATATACAAAAGTGGATGAAGTAGCAGCCTGCTACAATAATATTTCCAAAGCCATCGACTGCTCCAACGACCAGGTGCTGAAAAAAGGCGGTATCACCGACGCCTGGGTAGACTATGGCAAAAAACTCCAGGACGTGATCACCATCGGCAATGATATTTTCAATAATATCGTGATTGCCCTGAAAGCGGCTACCATCCTCGATGAAACGATCTGCGAAAAGGACTACGGCATCAAGTCGGCCATCGCTGGTATCGGCTGCATCTTTAATCCTCCCGCCAACGGTAATTCAGGCAACGGTGGTATCAAAGCCGGGGAAGATGACAGCATGGAAATATGCTGCACCGACAAACTGGTATGCCCCGTATTCCCGCTCAAAAATGATCATTACTATACGCTTACTGAAAAGCATCTTACCAATGCGGATACCCGGCTGGCGGCCATTAAACCGGAATACGATAAAGTAAGCCAGGAAGCAAACCGCCTGCAGGCATGTACGGATAGTCTTACCAAAGCTATCAAACAGGCCCAGGAAGCCAAAGCCTGTAAATAACGGCGCCTGACCAATAAGCACTGTTCAAATTTTTATCATCTTTTTAAATTTAAAGATATGCCCGCAAAAGGAACATACCCGTTACCCAAATTTCATTTCCTGGTAGAATGGGGAAAAGACGTACGCCTTGGATTCACTGAAGTTTCCGGCCTCGACTTTGAAACAGAAGTGATCGAATACCGGGAAGGTAACAGCAAGAAATACAATAAAAGCAAACAGCCAGGGCTTACCAAGTATGCCAATATCAGCCTGAAACGCGGCATATTTGAAGGCGACTACGACTTCTACAAAGCCTGGCGCGAAACCTACTATTTCCAGGAAGGCAACAAAGCCGGTAGCAAATACCGCCGCGATGTAACCATCAAACTGCTCAATGAAAGCCATGAGCCGGTGATCACCTGGAAAGTACTGAACGCATGGCCTTCTAAAATAACTTCCACTGATCTGAAAGCCGACGCGAACGAAGTAGCCATTGAAACAATGGAACTGGTGCACGAAGGGCTGGAGATCATGAACGTAGACTAACATGGCACAAGCAGTGATAAAGCCCGATAACTTCTGGCAAACGGTAGGCTTCCATTTCTCTGTCACCTTTTTTGGATTACCCAAAAACAGCGGTGGCAAAGATTCCGGTTCGGATCTCGATATCCGCTTTCAGAGCGTCACTGGCCTGGAAGCCAGCATCGGTACCGAACAGGTAAAGGAAGGCGGGGAGAACAGGTTTGAGCACAACATCCCCGTACGGCGCACCTATTCGCCGCTGATACTGAAAAGGGGACTGCTCCGGCCGGATGATTCTTCCTTGTCGGCCTGGTGCCGCAGGGCGCTGGAAGACCAGCAGATCAAGCCTTTGCAACTGGTAAAGGTGGCGCTGCTGGATGAGGAACACAACATCCTCATGTACTGGAACCTCGCCTGGGTATGGCCCCGCAGCTGGAAGCTGGGAGAGTTACACGCAGAACGCAGCGAAGTGCTGATAGAAACACTGGAACTGAACTATAACCGGTTTGAATTTAAAAACAGCTGAGTCATGCCCATAGAAATCCGTGAACTGATCATCAAGGCTGAAGTAGCGCCGGATAACGCCTCTGGCGGATCGGCAGGCAGCAATACCACCGCGGCCGGCGATGGCAGCCATGCAACAGAAGCCATGATCGCGTTGTGCGTGGAAAAAGTATTACAGGCACTGAAAGAAAAAAATGAACGATGACAGACGCAAAAGTGGAAAAGATCTACATCCTCACGTATTCCGACAGGTTGCAGCAGCAACTGGATAACAACCACAAATTTACCGTCCCGGTAAATGCGGAAACTTATACCCGGTCGCTGAAGGTAGACTATGACATCCGCCGTGAGCCAGGCAGCCAGAAAACGGAAGCGCGTTTTATTTCTACCATCCCGGAAGAGCTGAAGCTCGACTTTGTACTCGACGGTACCAACACCATAGAAGGATACGGTTATCCCGGTATGGATGTACAGGCGCAGGTAAAGCTGCTGCTGGATACCGTGTACTACATGGATGGGGAAACACACCGGCCACGTTTTCTGAAAGTATTCTGGGGCAAACAGATCGCATTTCCCTGCGTCATGTCCAACCTCGACCTGAACTACGTGTTGTTTAATGCAGACGGAAGCCCGCTCCGGGTAAAAGTCAGCGCTACCTTTCTCAACTACCGCGCAAGGGAAGCTAATGAAAGGGAGCAAAGCAAAGCTTCGCCTGATCTTACACACCACCGCGTTTTTAAACAGGGCGACCGGCTGGATCTTTTCAGTTTTAAAATCTACCAGGAACCTAAGTACATGTTACAGGTAGCCCGGCAAAATAACCTCACCTCTTTCAAAAGAGTACCGGTTGGCAAAGAGATCTATTTCCCTCCATTCGATAAAAGTGAAGTATCATGAACGAAACAGGAATACCCAATACTTCTGCACATGATGTAGCGAGTTACAACATCCTGTTGAACGGTACCACACCGCTGAATCCCGTGTACGAGGTACTTTCGCTCACACTTACACAGGTGGTGAATAAAATTCCGATGGCAAAGATCGTGTTACGAGATGGCGCCGCCGCCGACCAGGACTTTGCTATCAGCAACACCGGCGACCTGCTGCCCGGTACCAAACTCACCATCAAAATCGGCCGCGATGGCTCCAATAAAGTATTATTCAAAGGCGTCATCGTACATCAGGGCATCAAATTCCGCCAGGATGGCAACCCCGTGCTCACGGTGGAATGCCGCGATGAAACCGTGAAAATGGCCATCGGCAGGCATAGCCGGTACTATGAAAAAGTAAAGGACAGCGAGGTGATAGAACAGCTCATCAGAGGATACAGCAGTTTAAGCGCAGACGTGGAGGCAACAACTGTTCAGCACAAAGAACTGGTACAGCACCACAGCACCGACTGGGACTTCCTCCTGCTTCGCGCAGAAGCCAATGGCAAACTGGTGATCGCCGACCAGGGAAAAGTAAAGGTAAAGAAACCGGATACCACTGCATCGGCTGTATTACAGCTCACCTATGGCGCCTCCCTGATGGAACTGGAAGCAGAAATGGATGCCCGCTACCAATGGAGTTCCGTACACGCCAGCGCCTGGGACTACACCGGCCAGCAGTTATACGAGGCAGAAACTTCTTCGGCCGATTATACAGAGCAGGGCAATGTTTCCGGCAGCACACTGGCAGACGTGATCGGGTTGCAACACTATGAACTGGCACACAGCGGCCGCCGTGCAGCGGAGGAACTGCAGCAGCTCACCAATGCCGCCATGCTGAAAAGCAGGCTGGCAAAGATCCGCGGCAGGGCAAAGTTCCTCGGCTTCTCTGGCGTGGCCCCCGGCGATATGGTTACGCTCCAGGGCATCGGCAACCGGTATAACGGCAACGCTTTTGTAACCGGTGTGCGGCATGAAGTAGCACACGGCAGCTGGGACACTCATATCCAGTTCGGACTGGAACCCGACTGGCTCGCGGAAGCTTATAAAGATATTTCAGATATTCCCGCAGCAGGAATGCTGCCCGCTATCCACGGCCTCCAGATCGGGAAAGTGGTACAGCTTCAGAATGATCCCGACGGCGAACACCGCATCCTGGTAAAGATACCGGTGATAGACAACGCCGCCCGCGGCATCTGGGTAAGAGTCGCCAGCCTCGATGCAGGGAATAACCGCGGCGCTTTCTTCCGCCCGGAAATTGACGATGAAGTGATCGTGGGCTTTATCAACGATGATCCCCGTGACGCTATTGTGCTGGGAATGCTTAACAGCAGTGCAAAACCGGCACCCATCACCGCGCAGGACGCCAATGATGAAAAAGGATTTGTGACAAGAAGCGGCATGCGTATTCACTTCAACGACAGTACGAAAACAATCACTATAGATACCCCCGCAGGAAATAGTATTACGATCGATGAAGCGAGTACCAGCATCAAATTGAAAGACCAGAACAGCAACACGGTCACGATGGATACTTCCGGTATCAAACTGGAAAGCCCCATGAACGTGGAGTTGAAAGCAGGCGTAAACCTGGTGCTGTCGGCCGGCGCGGCCTTGTCGATAGGAGGCGCCAGCATTTCCGCAGCAGCAGATGGCGCAGTGGAATTGAAAGGAGCGATCGCAAAATTATCTTCCCAGGGTATCACAGAAATAACAGGTTCTTTAGTAAAAATAAATTAACCGGCAAACCCCAAAATGAACAACAATTGCCGGTCACTTAAATTGTTAATCTCATGCCTCCTGCAGCACGCATCAGCGACTTTCACACCTGCCCCCTGTTTTCGGGACCGGTACCTCATGTGGGCGGTCCGGTGGTAGGACCAGGCGTAGCCACGGTGATGATTGCCGGTATCCCGGCAGCCGTTACCGGCGATATCTGCACCTGCGTGGGCCCGCCGGATGCGATCGTGAAAGGATCTGCCACGGTGATGATAGGAGGGCGGCCCGCCGCAAGAATGGGCGACCTCACAGCACATGGCGGCGTAATTGTAATGGGAGCTCCCACAGTGATTATTGGCGGTTAAAAAAATATTCAGAAACATGTTACAAAATGATCCCCGTTCATTCCTCGGCACCGGCTGGAAATTCCCGCCAACATTTGATCTGCAGAGCGGAGCAGTGGAACTGGTAAGCAACGAAGCCGATATCAAAGAAAGCCTCGACATATTGCTGTCTACCAGTTTGGGAGAAAGAGTGATGCAACCCCGCTACGGATGCGACCTGCAGGACTATATTTTTGAACCGCTCAATGCTACTATGATCGGCTTCCTGCGCGACCTCGTGGAAAATGCCATTCTCTTCTATGAACCCCGCATCAAAGTAGAAGAAATAGGCGTGGTGCCTATGGATAGCCCCGACCTGATAGAAGGAAGGTTTACTATCTCTATCGACTATACGATTGCAAGTACTAATTCAAGGTACAATTATGTGTATGATTTCTATTTGCTGGAAGCAGCGCAAAAACCCTGACAGGCGCCTCCGCTGCAGGGTCATCAATTAATCAGTTAAATCATGATCGTACATCCTTTTCAATATGAACCAGGCATCAGTCAGCGCAACCGGCTACTACCGGCCCTGGATGCTGCCTCCGCACCAATAGACGGGAGAAAGCTCGCGGACCTGCTCCATTATTTCGTACAAATGGCGCCGCAGATCAATTACTATCAATATAAAGACGCGTACCTGATCAACGACTGGCAGCCTTTCTTCCGGAACAGCCTCCCTTTCCTGCTGGCGCAGCTGACTAAAACAAATATCAGCCAGCTGAAAGATAATTTTGAAGGATATGTAAAACAGGTACATGAACGACCCGCAAAAGATACGCTTCAACTCCTGATCAATTTTTTATATGATGATGTAATCGTTCCCATTGCACAGTGGCAGGTAGCTTTTCAGGGTACCGGGCTGCCAATGGAACGTAGTATAGAAGCCATTATTCAGCAAAAGCTCCGTACACCGCTGTCACGGTTTATCCAGTTCACCAACGGCGCTGTGAAATGGTTTTGTGTTCGTCCCCTCGATCTTTCACAAATTAAAAATGAAGAAATATGGGGCATCGATCCGCTGTTCGCTTACCTGGAATGGAATGAAAGTTTTCATTACGCCGCCACCTCCCGCGAAAAAGCACTACTGCTGTTGCAGGCCTACCAGTCCATCTTTCAGCCATTCCTGGATGCTATTGCCGCTGTTGCCACACTGGCGCCGGACAGTATCTCAGAAAGCCTGCAACCACTGAATGAAGCCTATAAAAAGAATCATACGCCGCACCTGGGTCTGCTCTTTGCATTCCTGTACCTCTTCTCACACGTACAGCAACAGCTGAACGGATTCACACAAAAACACCTCGATTTCTTCTTTCAACAGGTATTAAAATTGGTACCAAAACCCCTCACGCCGGATAAGGCGCACGTGATGTTTGAAGTACAGCAACCCTTTCAGCAATACCTGCTTCCTAAAGGAACCGCACTGCGCGATGGAAAGGACAGCCTGAAAACAGATGTTATCTTCCGGCTTGAAGATGAAATAGTGGTGGATAATGCCGCTATCTCCAGTTTACTTACCTTGTATGTAAACCCCGTAATTGCCTTCAAAAGAACGATGGCAGACGGCAACCAGCTTTGTTATAAAAGGAATTTTATTGAAGGATTGTATATCGCCACCAAAGCCAATATGGCGGATGGGGTAGATAAACCCTTCCAGGAAAATATGCCAAAGAACTGGTTTACCGCCGGTTCCCGCTACAGTAAATTTATTGCGCCGGGCAAAGTACAACCGGTGCAACATCCTTATGCCCGTCTCGGATTTATGCTGGCTTCGCCGGTATTATTGCTGCAGGAAGGTACCCGGAATATCACGGTAGATATTGAGTGCGTGCTTTCTGAAAACTGCGACGATAATGTTTTGCTGCAGGATATCGATTACTTCGATGCATTGAAAATAATCCTGAAAAATAAATACACCTACCTGTCGGATGACCTCATTGCGAAAGCAGAAGAAATGGGTGTGGATGCCGCTACCATCAACATACTGCGGGATGCGCTTACGGATGTAAGATATGCCTCAGATGGCACACATGCGGTGTTAACAGACAACGGCGTAACCCCTGATGCGCCTTTGGCAAACATCAACACATTACCGGCGGCAGTAAAAGAACTGTTCAAACCTCGCAGCGTATTGCAGTTGTTTTTCAGCGGTGCAGAAGAATGGATTGCACCGCCAAAGCTCGCAGATATTACAATTGTTCCTTCCGGCAGCGGCTATAAATTAACACTTCAGATAGCGCTTCCGCCGGAAGTGCCTGCAGTTACTTTTTATGATAAGAAAGTGCTCAATGGCAACTACAATACCACGTTGCCGGTATTGCGTGTGGAGGTGGATCAGCAGGTGAAGCTAAGCCTGGATGATATACTGATCGAGAAAGTAGGCGGCGATTGCGGCCAGTGCCAACTGGAACGCCAGCCAAAGAATACGGTGACGGCTATTGCATTGTATCATTTTCTGCGCGACTTCCGCATCCGGAATGTATCTATTAAAGTAGATGTTTGCGGGGTTAAAAATGTAATCGTGCAGAATGATGAAACCGTGCAGGATGTTAACTCGCCTGTTTATCCCTTTGGCACCCGGCCTGCGCTGATTGATTTTGAAATACTGAAAGGTAAAAAGGAATTTTCCAACACCGCCAAAGGCCCCAGTTTTTATATCGGCTCCACAGAGATCTTCGGGAAAAAATGGGATAAGGTATATGTGAATATGAACTGGAAAGACAAACCGGCCAGCTTTGAAGGATACTATGCAGGCTACGTCCAGGGCGGGTTAGCGGAAACCGACTTCAAGATTAATAAGTATGTTTTGCAGGATGGAAAATGGTTTAAGGAGAATGCTTCGGCAGAAGAACTGTTCACTAAAAATGTGGATGTTCCCTGCGATCCGCAGAAGATATACGATTATTCCATTGCATTCGATCAGCCAACAGCTTTAGGGTTCAAGGATCAGTTCAGTCTTACCAGCGAAAAGGTAGCCCGGTACAATGCCGATACCCGTAATTACTTCGCCAAAATAACCCTCGCCCGCCAGGACTTTATGCATAAGGATTATGCATTTGTACTTGCCCGTCAGATGACCGCATTTAACCGCCTGCTGGACGATCCGAAAGATCCGAAGAACAGGATCGATACCGCCGCTTACTACAATTCAGTGGGTTCCCCGGTAGTATTCAATTTAAAAGAATTAAAACAACTGGTTCAGGATACTTATGCAGATGCATTAAATCTTAATAAATATATCCAGGGGCCCAGTGGCCTCGATGGCAGGATTCCATCAGACAGCATGTCGCCGCCCTGGGCATGGACGCCCACCCCGGCGGAAGCATTAACGATCCGCTACATTTCAAGAGGCCCCAATCCACCGGACTTCCCCACACGCGGCGGTTTTTTCCAGGGATTTGAAGGACTCACCGAGCTGGCAAAAGATATCAAGGAAAAATTGGAGGATATCCAGGTATCCGTGGTAGACACCAACACCCTGTCGGCCATCATCCCCAATGAACCCTGGACGCCGGTGATCAGCCAGATCTCTATCGACTACAGCGCTACTGCTATAAAGGAAGATGTGCAGCTGCTGCACCTGTATCCTTTTGAAAATACTTTTAAGGAAGAAGTGCTGGACCTGGAACCCTCGCTGTTACCGGTATTCTGCGACGAAGGCACTTTGTTTGTTGGGCTTGACCGTTTGCAGCCATATGGCAACCTGAACCTCCTGTTCCAGTTGGCAGAAGCTACGGCCGACTCGGAGTCAAAGAAAGCGGAAGTGGAATGGTTTTACCTGTGCAGCAATGTCTGGAAGCCGCTTCGCAAAGGATTTGAAGTGCTCAATGACGATACCGACGGATTAACCCGCTCCGGCATCATTAAAATAGCCGTGCCCGGCGATATTAATATAGTCAATACCGTTATGCCCGCCGGCACTTACTGGCTGAAAGCCGCCATCCCCGAAAACGTGGCCGCTGTGTGTGAAACCATTGGCGTGCATACACAGGCCGCACTGGCCACATTCACCGTGCTGCCGGAAAATGATCCGATGCGCCTGGGAGATGTATTAAAAGCCGGCAGCATTAGCAAATTGGCGGAAGCAGATGCACATATCAAAACAGTGACCCAGCTGTATGACGCTTTCAACGGACGGTTACCGGAAGCCGCAGGGCATTTCTATGTACGCGTGAGCGAACAGCTGCGGCACAAAGGACGCGCTATCCAGTCGTTTGATTTTGAAAGACTGGTACTCGAAGAGTTTCCACAGCTGTATAAAGTGAAATGCGTAAACCATACGCTGGGCCTCGGCGCCAAAGTGTACCAGCAAGACCTGGTCGCCGCCGGCGGTTATGTGGTAGTGGCGGTAATTCCGGATCTGCGCCAGCTGGCAGCAGGCAATCTCATGGAACCCAAAGCGCCGTTAAGCCTGCTGGAAAAGATTCACACCTTCCTCAAACAACGTTCATCTCCTTTTGTACGGCTGAAAGTCACCAATCCAAGATATGAAAGAGTGATGGTCGACATCTCCATTCAATTATATAAAGGGAAAGATGAAAAATATTATACCGAAAAACTGAAAACAGACCTGCAGGAATTTTTCGCCCCCTGGGCGATAGGAAAACTGGATAAACTGTCGTTCGGACAAATCGTGCACCAGGCAGACGTTGTACGGTTTGTGGAGCAACTGGATTATGTGGACTATGTAGAGTGCCTTACCATGCAGCATGAGCTGGAAACAGCGCCATCGCAGCATATGGAACCGCATACGCCGCGTTCCATCCTGGTAAGCGGTAACATTACCGTGAGTACACAGAAGGACGCAGTGGTTTGCCCCGATGTGGTAACACGCATCCCTGAACGGGAAACAGACTGTAATATTCCGGAACCCCTGATCCCGCCATGTAATAATACACGGCAGGAACCGCCGTCAATGCCGCAGGACCCTATCATTAATTAACTACATCGTTATGGCTGAGGACACAAATACCAAGAACGTGATCATTAAAAATGATCCTGCTTTTCCACCGGAACTGGATTTCGAAAAGTTGCGGAGTGAAGGCATCGACTACCTGGGAAAACTCTCCGGCAAAATATGGACCGACCACAACGCGCACGATCCGGGCATCACCATCCTGGAAGTGTTGTGTTACTCCCTGCTGGATATGGGCTACCGTACCAGTTTGCCATTGGAAGACCTGCTCACCATGAACCCTGCGGGAACCGGGAAAGAAGATAATTTCTTTACGCCGGCAAAGATCCTCACGGTTAACCCGCTTACTATCACCGACTACCGCAAACTGCTCACCGATATCGATGGCGTAAGGAACGCATGGCTGGAAATTGCTACCAACATTCCGCCGGAAGTACACTGGTTTGGCGATGAAGGCCTGGAGTGCCGCAGCCGCAACCCGCAGCTGGCGGCTACCAATGAAGATATTTCCCTGCTGGAACTGAATGGGCTTTATAATATTTTCATTGAACCGGAAACGCTGCCGGACGACAGCCAGGAAAGAGCAAAAGCGCTGGCCGACCTGAAAGAACGCATTCGCAAGGCATTAATGGCGCACCGCAATTTGTGTGAAGACTTTTATAGGATCACCATTCTGTGCCATGAAGAAATTGGCGTATGCACAGAAATCCAGCTCGAGGAAAATGCAGATGTAACCACTGTGCTCAACGAACTGGTACTTCAGCTTTATCACCTCTTTTCTCCCCGCGTTACTTTTTATACCCTGCAACAGATGCTGGAAGAAAAGAAGGTAACGATGGAAGAAATTTTTGCGGGAAGAGCCTATTCAGCCGGGAGCCATGGTTTCATTGACACCGCCGAACTGGAAGCGATCAAACCCCTCCGCGAAATCCGCGTATCAGATGTATATCACGTAATGTTCGAAGTGCCGGGAGTATCCACCATTTCCGGTCTTAGTATAGCCGGCTATGTTACAGGCGACCATACGCCCGTTGCCAGCACAAACGGCACCGCCTGGATACTGCCTTTGCTGGATGGCCACCTGCCGCTGCTGTCGCTGGTATACAGCCGCTTTGTGTTTAAACGCGGCAGCGCCACCTTCACTTTTGATGGCACCAACCTGCAGCAATATTTAAACGCTTCCCTGCTCAACGGCACCAAAGTGTGGTACGACCAGTCATCCGCATATCTTGATCATGCGGTGCCTTCTGGTTTTTACCGGGAAGACCTGGGCAACTACTATTCCCTGCAACGTGATTTTCCACGGGTATACGGCATTGGCAACGGGGAGCTGGGTAACGATGCGTCGCCGCAGCGCAAAGTGCAGGCATGGCAGCTGAAAGGCTTCCTGCTGTTCTTTGATCAGCTGTTATCCAATTACCTGGCGCAGCTGCAACACCTGCGCGACCTGTTCTCTATGTCGCCGGATGCGCCGGCACAAACGTATTTCAGCGGCGCTGTTACCGACGTTCCGGACCTCGACAAACTCCTGCGTTTTCAGCAGGGCGGCTTTTATGCTGACCTGGGCTGGAAACAGCATGATACGCTCATGCTGCCGGTTGGAAAAGAACTGCTCAATGAACTGCATACAGGCGTTACCGTTAAGAAAGATGTGATCCAGCGCTGGCGTAACAAATACTACAGCTTCGATTATCTTTCTGCACGGAATACCGCGGTGGAACAGCTGCTGCTGGATATGAGCCACCAGGATAATACCACTAACATTACCACTTATCTTTATGGCGATGGGTGCTGGTGCTTTGTGATAGCCACTCCCGGAAGGGAATATGTATTGCTCGGCTGCCGCTATTATCCCTCCCAGCAAAAAGCAAAGGAAGCTGCGCAATCCGCCATCTTCCTGGCAGCATACCCGGAAAATCTCCGGTCGTTCGGATTTAAAAATGCAGCTAACAAAGAGCAGTATGCCTTCGACGTGGTATTCAGCCTGGCCGACTACCAGGGCTACCTGCAAAAGATTGTGGAAGACAAAGCCCTGTATCAGCAGCGCCGCGAAACCATGCTCAATCACCTGCTCAGCCGCTTCGCAGAAACTTTTACCGATTATGCATTGGTGTTATATGGCATCAGCGACCGGCAGAAGGCTGCAGAGAAGGGTTTGCGCGCCAAAGCAAAATTTCTTTCTTCCTATGATAAATTAAGCAGGAACCGCGGTAAGGCTTACGACTACCGCGTTAATAAATGGAATACGGCCAATACTTCCGGCTACGAACAACGGGTAAGTGCATTAGCTGGCATAGAGAAAACTGACCGTCATTACCTGTGCCCTTTTATTGTTGGACCTTATGAAACATTTTTTTATGCAGAAATAAAAGATGCAGATAGCCAGGTGCTGTTCAGAACAAGTAACTACGTTACAAAGGAAGATGCATCTGCGGCATTGGTGCATCTTGCGCAACAATTAAAACACCCGGAGCATCTTATCCGCACAGATGATCCCGTGCAGGGAAAATTTGGCTTGCAGGTGCCTTTGCTGGCAGGCAACGCATACCTGGCATCTCCGGCCACTACGCCGGAAGAGCGGGAGGCACGCCTGTTACAGTTACAGGAACATTTTACGCAACAGCCGCTGAATGGTACCGTGGAAATCAGCCGGTATGATCATTTTATTGAAGTGACCAGCCCCGACGGGAAACCGCTGCTACATTCAAACCAGGCATTCCCCGATCAGCAGAAGGCCATTGCAGCTACCGACGATTTACTGGCAGCAGTACAGGAAGACGACTGGAGCATTCCACCAACAGAAGATTTGCCGGCATTGCAGTTGTTACCCGTAAATGCCACCCACACTACCTTTATCAATCTTGCTGCCTTCCAGGCAGATAATATCCAGCAGAAAGGCGGAAAATTACAAGTGCAGATCAGCATCGAAGAAGATGCGTTTATTATGTTTACTTCGGCATCGGCGGTGAAAAATGAACAGCAGGCAACCGAAGAATTTCACCTGCTCCTGCAACTGGCGGCCACTCCCGCAGGCTACCTGGTGCGGCAAACCGCCGATGGCAGGTATGAAGTAGTGTTGGTAGAACGCAGCAACGTAAAAGCCATGCACCCGGCCTTATTTGATGAAGAGCTGCAGGCAGATAATACCGTATTGCATATACAACAGCTTATAAAGGCGCAGTTATACCAGGTATCTTATTCCAGGCAGCCTGCTGCATGGAAATACAAAGTGCAGTTGCAGGGCATGGAAGGAAAGCCGTACCTGTTCAACAGCGAAGAAGAATATGCCACAGAAGAGCTGGCAAAAACAGAGATGGATACTTTCACTGCATCGCTGGACCAGCTGGAACTGAAAGCAGAAAAGGGCGCCAAACCCGTTTTACTGCATGCCGGCCTGAATAAGAAGATCATCCTGCCCACGGCAACAGCAGCCGGTAAACTGCAGAATGCTTTGTCACTCGCGCAGCTGAGAACCGGCGCCGCTCCTGCCGATATCGATTCCTATATTCATAGCACAACAGCCAGCGCGGAAGGCGCCTTTGTATACCGCGTAATCAATAAAACCGGTTGCTTTGCCAGGTTCCCTAAAACCTTTGCTGCCAAAGCCCCGGCAACCGACCGCCTGGCCGCCTTGCGCAGCCGCAACCAGCAGGGAATCGATTACCTGGAAATATGTATGGGGGGAGAAGAAGTGGTTACCTGCGTGAAAAATCCGCAAACACAGGCAATTAACTACTATTATGTGATCCGCGGCATTGAGAAGAACTATCATTCACCTATCTATCCAAAAACAGAAACGGAATACTTTCGCAGTTACAAGGCTTACAAATCTGCTGCGGAAGCATTAACCGCCTTCCGGCAGCAATACCTGCAACTGGTACATCTGGCAGGCAACCCCGCAGCCTGGGGTACCAGCATTATCCTGGAAGGAGACCCGGTAACGGATACAATTCCATTGGCTATTGTGCCCACAGACACGATTACACAATTCGGCGGAAAAGCGCCGCTGCTGGACGTTGTACCGCATATCATGCGAAGCTTCCCTTATCATTGGCTGAGCAATGTGCAGCAACTACGGATAAGCCTGTACGATATTACCAAAAGGGAAAAGATCTGGAAACTCTGCAATGGCTTTGCAGATATGGCCGCCGCCAGCGAAGCGCTGAAATTATTCCTGGCATTGGCCCGGTACGCCGGTAACAGCGGCGTACGGCTCAATGAAACCAGTTGCCGCTACCAGGTGGTCATGAATGAAGTGCTGCTGGAAAGTGTACAACAGTATAATTCTTTGGAAGATGCCTGGGGCAGCGCTACGAAAAACGCCAATGGAGATTACGTGTACACCGGGCTGGAACTATTGCTCGATGCTACCCGCCATGGCAACAGCGCGTATTATGGATATGTAAAAGATGATGGCTGCTATAGTTTTAACGCCGTGAAGAAAGGCTACCGGCTGGCAGTACATCCCTATGAATACAACACAGAAGAAATCAGGGCAAAATATCTGGAGCAATTACAAATGATCGGGTTGAAACTCGGTAAAAACTGCCAGGTATCGCTGGAAGTAAAACCTTATTACGCCGGTAACTATTTCCAACTACAGTTGATGGCAGGCGGAGAAGTGATCTTAATATCCGGGCAGCAATATACGTCGGCTGTCAATGCTGAAAGGGCACAGGACGATTGGCTGTTTGAAGTATTATCGTTATTGTGGAAAGACGGCAACTACTCGCTGAACACCACTGCCAACCGGTTTGAGCTGTTGAACGGCAGCGCTGTGAGCGGCTATTTCAAACCATCAGGCGACGCTGTGCTGTCGGCGGATGACCTGAAAGAATGGAAAGCAAAAATGCAGCAAGGTGCGCTTTATTACCCGGCACGCCGTGTAAAAACAGCCTTCGGCTATACTTATTCTTTCCGTTTGTACCACGATGATTTCATTCCCGAAGAGCCCCTGCCGGATGAAAACAACGGATGCGCCTGTGATGCGCCGCCACCGGTGCGTAAACCCGGCGCCATCATCTGGGAAAGCGCAGAACAATATGAGTGCCTGAATGCGGCTATCCGTGGATTTTACCGGTTTTGCGCGGCATTGTCGATCCCCGGTAATTACAAACCCTCTCTGGGAGAAGGCTGTGGCCCGTTTGGTATTGAACTGGTAGACAGCAGTTATGTGCTCGCTGTCAATCCGCAGTGTTATGCCACACTGCCTGCCATGGAAGATGCCATTGACCGCACGGCTGCAGCCATTAATGATGAAGGCATGCATGTGGTGGAACACATCCTGCTCCGGCCGCGCGTAGAGGATGATTGCCAGTGTTTATTGCCGGTAAAGCCGGAGCCGCTTTGCAGGCTGCCCTGGGAAGAAGAAGTAGTAGGCTATGATGTGGATCCGGAAGATGCGGTATTTAAAACGACCGTAGTTCCTTTTACAGATCCCTATTCTTTTGTAGCCACCATTGTGTTGCCCGGATGGCCCGTGCGTTTCCGCAATACCAGCACCCGTGCGATGATGGAAAACCTGCTCCGGAAAGAAGCGCCCGCGCATGTGCTGCTGAATATATTATGGCTGCGGCCACGCAGCTTCTGCGAGTTTGAAACCCTTTACCGCCGCTGGTTGCAGCACCTTGCCTGCAAACCTGTTTGTGGTGATGACGCGCATATCCAGTGCTGCCTCATCTGTTACCTCTTCGGGCAAACCGGCATCATGGATGCGGTACCTGATACCGATACGGATCCCGATTGCCAGCAGATCACCCCATCCTGCTTTGATGATAACAGGCAAAATAGGCTACCTGAATCTGACTTCGGCGACTGGATCAATCGCCTGTTCCGTAAAAACTGCGACATGCAGGAGATTGATTGTCTTTCCAATGAAACCACGCCGCCACCCGGACGGATCCTGGCAAACAAACGGGGTAGCACGCCGGCAACAACATCGCCGCAGTTAGCAGCGGCAAAGTCGCCTCAACTGGTGGAAGACCCTGCGTCGCCGGCTGCTGCCACGCACAGAAGCAACTCCCCGGAAGATGTGCTGCTGCGCGACCGGAAAGGCCGTCAGCGTATTTCAAAATACAAACAACAGATCCTGCCGGTGGATGCCGATAATATTGTAGACACGGAAGCATACGACCGCACCGGCAAATTTATGGAAGCAGGCCCGCTGAATATGCATAAGTACAGCACGCTGGCCGACTTCTTACTAAAAAATATGCCTGCCGGGAAAAAAGCCGCTGCAAGTGAACAGGCATTGCTGCTGCGCAACGCCACCTGGCTTTGCCTGGATCAGCTGCTGCTGCGGGTGCCGGTAAGCATTGCCGCTCACGAAAAGAAACAGCTGCAGCAAACACTGCGCAAAATGAAAGACAAAGGAATCAACCTGGCGGCGCTGGCAAAAGACTGGAAACCGGAAGACCTGGTCTCTGATGAAAATGAAGGCCTCGTAACACAATGCCTGCGATGGATGAAATAAATAATCATGTTGCATAAGATCCGTAAACAAACACTCCTGCTGACAGTGCATAACAAAGACACTGTTTTTACCTGGCAACACCAGGTAACAGCGCTGTATTGGAACAAGATCATTCCTGCACTGGAAAAGCTGTTCGATAGTCATAGCAGCGGCGACACGGTTATTTATATAGATCGTCTTGAAATTGACCTTGGAAAAATCAAGGCGGCCGATCTTAATAATGATCATTACGTGGCCCTGCTGCTGGAGAAAATGACCGCTGCACTAGCCACGCTCCATGTAAAAGAAACACCGCGTAAATCCTTGCCGGAACACGCTTTTGATCAGTGGTGCTACTACATGGAACATGGCACGCTTCCCTGGAATGCGTCACGGCCCGATGAAGTATGGTACCAGCAGGTATTACAGGTGCTGGCTACCAGTCACCAGGCAATTACCTCGCTGCGCCAGCAATTGTTGAACAACCGGGATTATCTCCCGCGCATCCTGATGCAGCATTCACCGGAATTTATTACGCAGCTGCTGGCCATCATCACTGCCAGAAAACAAACGAGCTGGCCGCCCGTAATGCACCAGCTTTATGATGCCTATCGCCTGTTACAACTCGCGCACAGCGATGGAATGAACCGCCGTGCCTTCGAACAGACGTGCTGGCATTCATTGTTATTACAGGCGGCAGAGAACCCAACTGTAAGTGAATCTGCACAAATGAATCAGCTGTTAATCCAACAGCCGGTATTTGTTACGCAGCTACAGGAATTGATAACGGTATGCGGTAATAATGGTTGGGATAAAGTATTAGTCGCAGCTACCTCCGTCAACATACAACAAGCGGCAGCGCTGCCAAAAGAACCGGTCGCTGCTCCATTAGCCAATGAAGCTTCCGCCAAACCGGACACAGATACATCTGAAGAAGAAATATCAGCGACTACTACCGGCGCCAAAACTTTTTACGTGGTAAATGCGGGGATCATCCTGTTGCATCACTGGTTGCAGCCATTGTTCCGTCAGTTGGAATGGACGGATGGTAAACAGTTCCTCAATGCCGCCTGCAAGCAGCAGGCCATTATGCTGTTACACTACATGGCAACCGGGCAAACGGAAGCCGATGAATTTGAAGTGGTGTTGCCAAAATTATTATGTGGCTGGCCGCTGAAAAGGCCACTGGATACCAAGTTGGCGCCAACAACAGAAGCCATGGAAGAAGCCGACGGACTGATGGAAAATGCCATCAGCCACTGGAAAGCATTAAAAAGTATTTCTGCAGACGGGCTACGGGAAGGGTTCCTGCAACGCCCCGGAAGATTGATTACCGGCACAGATAAGCATCAGTTACAAATGGAATCAGACACCATCGACATCCTTTTGGATCGCCTGCCCTGGAACATCAGCATCATAAAACTAAAATGGATGAAAATACCACTACACGTACAATGGCGATAAGCTTCCTAAATCAATAAAAATTCCCAAAAACAAAATCCTTAAAATCAGTATAATCAGCGTAATCAGCGAGAAAGACAATATCCGCTTCAATATAAAATCCTGAGAAAGACAACATCCGCATGAGTACAAAAACATTATCACCCGCAAATATACAACGAGCCCCCGCCTCCGGCCTTAAACAGCCGGCAGTAACCCCTTTCTGGGGAAAGCCCGCGGCGCAACCGTTTTTCCAGCCGGTTATTCAGCGTAAATGTGCTCACTGCGAAGAAGAAGAAAAGAAGAACAACGTGCAGCGGAAGGAAACCTCTCCGGCCGCCATCTCCCCAACAACAGTAGAAAGTAATATCAACAGTACCAAAGGAAAGGGAGAAGGATTGAAAGGAGATACCCTGCAGGAAATGAACGGCGCTTTCGGCGCAGATTTCAGCAGCGTAAAGATCCATACTGGCAGCAACGCGGCAGGACTTAACCGCCAACTGAATGCACAGGCATTTACCACCGGCAATGATATTTATTTTAACGAAGGAAAATATGCTCCGGGCAGCAGCACCGGTAAGCACCTGCTGGCGCATGAGCTTACACATACTTTACAACAAGGACAGGGAACAACAGGCATAGCACGGCAGGTAGCTCCGGTAAAAGAACACGGGGACCTGTCGCAGGTGCCCGCAGGATTAGCCTGTCCCGTAGATACCAGTGCGCCAAGGGTGGAAGACAGCTATCCGTTCACGGTATCTTCTTCCGGTTTATCGCCTGCTAACCAGCGGCTGATCAGCGGATTTGCGGCCAATTGGCATCGCCTCGGGGCCAGTGCTACCGTGCGGATAGATGGCTTTGCCAGTGTGGATGGCACTGATGCGTTCAACTGGGGGCTGTCGTGCCACCGTGCACAGGCAGTAAGGGACGAGATGATTACTCCAACTGATGGCAGCCCCGGTATTGGCGCCGGGTTTATTTCCATTTTTGCACATGGGGAAACCAATCACTTCTCCCGTACCGATCCGGTGGCCAACAGGGTAGCCGTTATCAGTTCGGTAGTGCCCGTACCACCGCCGCCACCGCCGGGTCCAACGCCTCCCGTTGTTCCTGAAAGAAAGTGCGGTCCCAATGTTACTTCAGAAATAGCACGGGTATGGGCGCAGGTACAAAGTAATTTCAACAGCTGGGGATTCACAGATAAATTGAATGCCTGCCGTTATCTCGTACAGCCTGTGATTATGGGCAGCGGCGGACCGCAACTTAATAAAGACGCATTTGATACGTTCGGCTTATTCCTGAATACTGCCGGTTGGACACAGCAAGGACCTTATCATCCGCCATGCGGTGTGCCGGGATCAGCCGGGGATCCCTGCTGGAGCCGTGATCCGCTGCATGAAGCAGACGACGTATGTTCCAACACCGTGCAAACAGGCAGCAGCTGCTGGAAATCCGGTACCGTAAATTACGGTACCTACGGTATCATGATGCGGTTGTGCAACGGCTTTATTTCTCCTATCGGATTTTTACCGCCGCCATTCGGCCTGCTGAGCGGCGCCTTCTCTTATGCTTCTATGGTGGCGCTGATCACCGCCTATAAGCTATACGATCATGAAAATCCGATGGATCCTATCGCCTGGGCAAGCGCTACTTATAACGGCGGACCATCAGGCGTGGCGTCCGGCGGCAACAAACCAAATTGCCCCGCCACCTGTAACGTACCATTTACAACACCTTCATTTGATTACGTATGGGAACCCGTAAGACAACGCACTTCGCTGAATCCCGCACCTTACGGATACCCGTGTACAACACCCTGATGAAGACGACTTAAATAGTAATTGCATGAAAAAATCTCCGAAAAACGTTAAAAACAAACAGGCAGAAAATGATAAACCTTTTTTCAGCAAAGCTGAAAACGGGGAATCTTTTTTTAGTAAACCTGGAGATAATACACTGCAATTACAACCGGCGGATGCAAAAGCCAAAGACACTGCGCCCGCTGCTGCCGTGGCGGATGCGTGTAAAGCCAGCAGCACACCTGAATCCAAATGGGCCAATGATAACCCGGGACAGGTATTTGGAGTGGAAGACACATCCGCCGGCAAATCAGAAAGTAATGAGCTTATTTTCTGGAATTATTGTGTGGGAGAAGCAGCTATGCGCGCCGCCCACCGTGAACGGCTAAACGAAGTAGCCGATCGCTGGGTAGAGGTATTGAAAAAAGACGGCGCACTGAAAGTAAAACTGCAGGGAGCTGCCAGCACCTCCGGCAATGTAGACAGTAACAAAGCCCTGGCGGCAGAACGGGCTGGCATCATCCGGGACTTTCTCATCGCTAAAAAAATTCCCGACAGCCGGATCGTGATAGATAATACATCCACTCCAAGGAGTATGGCGCCGGAAACATCGCCGGAAAACCAGGCCCGCAACAGGAGAGTAGAACTCTTTCTGTTCCGCTCCACACCCGTAGTCAATAAATTACCACCCTGGGTAGATGTGCAGGTACAAAACCTGTTCATTGGTCAGCAGGGAGTGCCTACACCTAAGCCCACCTTTAACGAAAAGGATAACTTTTTTGCCCGGAACCATTTTTCCATGAAGGCATCGGCAGATATCACACTTACTTCGCTGGGAGGTACCGGCGTCGGCTTTTCGCAGGTGCTCACAAGAGATACGCTCATGGCGCAGTACAGCGATAATGCAGGCCGCACATTGTTGCTGGATTATGGCAACTGTAACCTGTTGCCCTGTAAGGATCTGGAAAATGCTACCAGTCATTTTGCCATTGATGGCCTCAGTATGTTTAACTCCGGCCCCGGCACCACTCAGGGAAAAGTAGCCATCAGGGACCGGCCGGGCGCAGCGTTCCCACTGCATTACCCCGACTCAAAAACGGGTCCTTTTCATCTCACCAATTATTTCTGGCTGATGGATTTTACCGTAATACTTGGTGTTAGGGAGATGGGGGCTTTCATTCCATTAAACCACGCCTTCTGGAGTGTGGCCGGATCGGAAGACGTGAATATTAAACAGAAGTCTGTAAGCGGGATGGCGCCTATTTCTGTGGTAAGTGACTGGCAGCCGGGCATGGCGCCGGGAATGAACCTGGAAGCTATTTATGCCGGTCCTACCTGCAGATATGTAAGAAGATCAGAACAGTTTTCCGCCAGGGAAAACGTATGCAAACCCAATGAAACGATTGAATAAAAGTTTTTATAAGTGGCAGCAGCAAATACACAGATACAACCACCCGGACTAAAATCCTCTGCACCGCAGCAGCGGGAAGGACCCTTCTTTGGCCCTGCCCCCGTGAAAGATCCTTTCTTTCAGCGGAAAGAGCTGCATGGAGAAGAAGACGGCACCCTGCAACGCGAAGCTACTGCTAATGCAACACCGGATGTAACACCAGCGGTAGAACAACAGCTGTCGCAAAGTAAAGGTAACGGAGCGCCGCTGCCATCGCGCCGTAATGAAGAAATGAGCCGCGCCTTTGGTACAGACCTCAGCGGCGTGCGTATTCATGAAGATGCAGGCGCTGCGGATATGAGCCGGCAATTGCAGGCAAAAGCCTTTACACATGGAACGGATATTTATTTTGGCGCCAATCAGCATAACGACAGCGCTGAAGGAAAACACCTGCTGGCGCATGAGCTGACCCATGTAGTGCAGCAAAGTCCGGCGCAGATGATTTCCCGCGCGCCTTTGGCCTATGCGTATTCCAAATTTAAACTGGCGAATAAAGTGGAACTTCTCGGTGACGGTACAGCCGCCAACACAGGTATGTCGCTGGATGAATTCAACAGCTACATACGCCGCCGGGCCGATTGGTTTGCCGAGAGTACACTAATAGAAGCCGACCGGAAAGCATTGTGGAAGATGATCGCTAAAATAGACGAGGGGCCTCATATACTGGCTGGCGCCTCGGATCTAAAACTTAAGGACCTGATTCCGTTGACGCCGGATGAATGGACAAAGCTGGGCGCCTTTGGTAACGGCTGTAACCAGGGCGACACGGTAATAATACTAAACACTACGCCGCCGGTAGCGCGGCGAATGGCATTGGGCAAAACCATGCTGGAACTGGAAAAACTGATTGGCGGCAAAGTGCTGCACGAAACAGTGTCTGAACTGCAATTGATAGATGTAGAGGCAAGACCCGTTTTACTGACGAACCTGAAAGATTACTGGAAAGACTTTCAGCCTCACCTGCAAAGAGGGTATTCTCCCGGCGCAGGTGCCAGGGGAGCGGAATTCCAGAAGATGATCAATATGTTCACAGGTCTTTCGCCATCCGTTTATTCCGACCTGAAAGGCAGAATACGGAACCTGCATCGCTTCAGCATACCGGCGCTCAATAAGCTGGTGGCTAATTACAGCAACAGGCTGCAGCTACTTCCATTGCATCTTATCATTCATACCGGTATCGATGCCAGCGCATTCCAGGATGCGGCGCCGAAATTTGAAGACGTGATCATCAACTCACCGAACCTGGTGCTGATGCTGGAAGGTCAAAATTCGATCGCTGATATTATTAAAGAAGTACCTAAAATTGCTGCTACATACGGCAAGGGCTCTCAGATCGCACAGGTGATCATCGCAGGGCATGGTTCGCCGCACAGTCTTGAATTGGCGGGTACAAGTTTACCAAACGTTGTGAAAGGCCGTGTTGACTACAACTCTGAAAGTCTTGATATCAGCAAACCTCTGGAAAAGTTAAAAACAAAGGCCCTGCTGGATGTGCTGATCAATAATCTTGATCCTGCCACTGCCCGCATCGTATTTGCGGGTTGTCTTGTTGGGGCACACCCGGTCCCTACAGGCACCGCCGCGGCCAATGTAGCGCCATATCTGGCCGCTAATCCAAATGTGGTAGAGTACACACAGCAAAGGGCGGCAGCGCTTGGAAAACCGGTGCAGGTGGAAGGAGCCCGTGCATCCGTAGGACTCTCAGCAACCACCTTGAGAGATCCTGTCAGCAATGATCTTCATATCGATTATCCTTTTGATCCGCAGGCTTTTGGTACCGCTGCAGCTTACCTGGCTGTAGGCCGTGAGCCGGAAGGAGTCATGAGGGCGGCAGTGGAAGTAGCGGCTGCAAATGCTGCAACAGCCACCGTGCTGTTGAATAACAGAATGGGAATAGCCACTACATCATGGTGGGATGAATGCGTAGTAGCCTTTGTAAAGGTAGCATTGAAGGGACTGGGCCCCAACCCGGTAAGCCTCGCCAAATTGCTGGAACTTGCCCAGGTAGCGCAGTTCCCGTTCCTTGCCGGTTTCGGAACAAAATATGGTATATCAGTTGCGCACTTCAAAGGCTGGATCAACGACCGCCTTGCATTTGCGGCAGAGATCTACGACGAAATGCTCAAAACGCCGTCAATGATAGTGGCAGCAGATACGGAGAAACGGATTGGCAGATTTTTGATGGAACAGGCATGGCTCAACTTTGATCCTGCAAGAGCAGGAGCATTCGTAACTTTCCTGGAAGGTGTACCATCCGATTTTGTGCGGCATATGGAAGTACATCTCGACGTAGCAATTATTAAACCGTCAGATGCTACACTGTTTGCTCCGGCAGCTCCGCACACGTCCGGAAGGATCAGGCTTGCACTGGCATGGCTGCACAACGAACCGGCAAATGCCTTTGTAAAAGCATTCTTCAGAAATGAGATTTCAAATACAGCAACCGGTCCCAAGCTGTCGGCACTCGTTACAGCAGAACTGGCCGGCCGCCAGCCGGATGAAATTCTCGGGCCACTGGGTCGCCTGGCGCCAAGATCCGATAAACCGGGCGACGACCGGCCACTGGCCAATGCACGCATCCCCGGACGTGGATTTAATAACTTACTCATTGATCAGAAAGCATATATCGCAACAGTAACGGCACTGAAAAAACTTCCCGTGTTCAGAGGTCCCGGTCCAAAACACAAAGGTATTGGCTGGGTAAAACCGGGTGATCTTTTACAGGTAGCCGGCTTCACCGGTGCATGGGCTGCATTTGATTTCAACGGCAAACTGGGGTATGTGGATAAAACGCAGATTACACCACCATAGCAATAAACCAATACAAACACCCCGTGAATAAATGTTGTTATAGGAAGTAGTGCAGCAGTTGCACATCTCCCGGAAACAAAATGATAAAAAGAAAAATGAAGAACTGGAAAACATTGACAGGTAACGGTGGCAACAAACTGGTGCTCAAAGACAACTATTCGATAGCTGCCTCCCTGCACCAGGTAACGGTATGGAAAGAAGACAAGCCGTTGCTGCAACATCATACGGATACGCCACAGCCGGGCTTTCCAACGCTCATCGGCGATCAGCTGTATTGGGGCGCCGGTGTCCTCGACCTGGCTGCCAACGTACGGCACGAAATCCCGGGCATGCAGGAAGTTATCAGAACGGCGGGCGGACAATATCAGGTATCTCACGGTAATGAATATACGCCAAGCGTGTTTGCATGGGCGCCCGATGGCAGCGTCGTGGCCGTATCAGTACAGTGGATAGGCAAACCAGGCCCGCCACCCGCAAAGGTGCTGCTGCTGGATAAGGAAGGACGCCTGCTGCAAACTCTTTGGGAAGACAGCAACCTGCCGGTGGCAGCGTTGTATATCAGCGATAAATGGATACTGGCAGGCACGCCGCAGTTCCGCGTGTTCGATAAGGCAACTTTTAAAGCCACCATCATCCCGGAACAATTGCCCGCCGTGAGAATTGAAATGACAGCAAATGAAAAACAACTGCTGCTGTTACAATACAATCACATCGGCCTTTGGGATACTACGGCAGGAAAAGAAATAAACCGCTGGAAAGGAAACTGGAATGATGCCACCATTACACCGGACGGCAAATACATCATAGCGGTGGATTTTGAAGGTAAAACGTTTCTTATCAATACCGCCGCACCCCATGAACAGCAGCAGGTAGAAGCCCCGGGCGCTATCTTCTCCGTGGCAGCAGACAACAACCGGTTGCTGGCGTTTTTTATGCACGGTGCAGTCGTCAGAATTACTACATTATTATAAAATGAAAAGATGATATGTCAACCCCGACAACACTCGTAGTGCAATGGAACCAACTGGCAGTGGAAGCGATCCGCTGCTCGTCACTTCCACCATCACTGGCCGCACGCGCACTGGCTATGGTACACACCGCCATGTACAATGCGTGGACGGCCTACAACCCCTGTGCCATCAGTACCGCCACCGGCGCTTATATTAAACGGCCTAAAGAAGAACACAAAGCTGCCTATAAACGCAAAGCATACAGCTACGCTGCTTTCCGCGTGCTCACGGAACTATTCCGGTTGATTTTACCCGCGGAAAATAAAAACATGTTTCATGATATGATGCTGCACCTCGACTATGACCCCGCCATCACCACGCTGGATATTTCCAATGCAGCGGGTATCGGTAACCTCGCAGGACGTTGTATACTGGAAGCCTTTGCGGGAGATGGTGCCAACGCTTATGGCACCCTGCAAATGCCTGCCTGGTCGGATTATACAGGATATAAACCAGTGAACACACCGGAGCAGCTGAAGGAACCGGGCCGCTGGCAACCACTGCTTGTTCCGGACGGCAATGGTCATTTTAAATCACAACAGTTCCTCACGTCACATTGGTCGCTGGTGCATCCTTTTGCGTTGCAGTACGCGGCACAGTTTCGTCCGCCGGTGCCTTACCTGCCCGGTAGTACCGAGTTTCAGCAGCAGGTAGACCAGGTGATAGCGATCAGTGCCGGCCTCACCGACCTGCAAAAAGTAATCGCGGAATATTGGTGGGATGGTCCCGGCACCGTAACGCCGCCAGGTCATTGGTGCCAGATCGCACAGTATGTATCTAACCGGGATCAGCATTGTAATCACCAGGACCTGAAACTATTTTTTGCCCTCAGCAATGCAATGCTGGATGCCAGTATTGCCTGCTGGGAAAGTAAACGGCATTATGATGCCGTACGCCCGGTTTCAGCCGTGCGCTATGTATACAAAGGACGCATAATAAAAGCCTGGGGCGGTCCGGGGCAAGGTACTAAGGAAATAAAAGGAGAGGAGTGGCTGCCATTTCAGCCACCGGCCGCTATTACGCCGCCCTTTGCAGAATATGTTTCCGGTCATAGCACCTTTAGCAGCGCCGCGGCCTATATCATGGCGCAGTTTACCGGTGGCGATAAACTGGGCGCCACCGTATTATGCAGCAAAGGTGGTTCGCTGACAGAACCCGGTTATACGCCTTCACGCGATATTTCATTAAGCTGGAATACATTTTCGGAAGCAGCCGCGCAAGCTGGACTGTCGCGGTTATACGGTGGAATCCATTTTCCGCGCAGCAACCAGGAAGGGCAATATCTCGGGCAAAAAGTAGGCAGGATCGTATGGGAAAAAGCAAAGTATTTTTTCAACGGAACATTATGATTAACTGATTTCTTATGACGGTAATATCGTTGGCTATTCAGAAAGGAGGTTCCGGCAAAACCACCACCGCTATTAACCTGGCTGCCGCCTTGCAGCAGGCAGGTAAAAAGGTGCTGCTCGTGGATGCCGATCCCCAGGCGAATCTCACGCAGGCACTAGGATATGCAGAAGACCCGCCCCAGCACCTGTACACCGCACTGAAAAAAGAGATCGCAGGTGAAGAGGCATTGTTGTCGCAGGTGATACTCACATCGCCCTGCGGACTGATGCTCATACCCTCGTCGCTGGACCTGGCAGGCGCAGAACTGGAACTGGTGGGCATGTACGGACGTGAACAGGTATTCAGCTGGATGCTGAAACCGTTGCTGCCACAGTTTGATTTTATCCTGATCGACTGCCCGCCCGCCATTGGCATGCTTACCGTAAATGCGTTGGTAGCCAGCGATTACGTACTGTTGCCACTACAGGCAGAATTTCTTCCGCTGAAAGGCGTTCGCAGTTTTATGTATCATTTTGAGAATATAAAAAAGAAGCTGAACACCAACCTTGAAGTGCTCGGCATTGTTTTAACCAAGTACGACGACCGGAAATCCATGAACCGGCAGGTGTTGAAACAACTGGAAACAGAGTACAACGGCAAAGTAATGGATACCTATATCCGTTCCAATATACAGCTGGCCAAAGCACAGGAAGCAGGAATGGATATTTTCAGCTTTGATCCGGTGTCGCATGGCGCAAAAGATTATCGCAGGCTGGGAGAAGATTTTCTAAGCAGAATAAAATAGTTGGTTATGTTTGATAGTAAACAGTCTTTACCCGCCGCCGCTTCCGCAAAAGAACCCTTTTTCAGCGGCGTGCAACAGAAGAAAGAAAGTACTTTCTTCCAGACAAAATTATCCGTCAACACACCCGGAGACGCATTTGAGCGGGAAGCCGATTCGGTAGCAGATAAGGTGGTGAGCGGTGGCAGCGGCGCCGGCCCGGTAGTACAGAAAAAAGATATCAGCTCAGTACAGCGGCTGGCTACTTCCGAAGCAGAAGAAAAGCTGGGCACCAACGATGCCCGCATGCGCCGAGATAAAGATATTCAAACCAAGCCCGAACTGCAACGGAAATGCGCCGCCTGTGAACACGAGGAAGAAGGCCAGGTGCAAAAATCCGAAGCCACCGGAGGCGGTAGTGGCAGCAGTTCCGCCACACCGCAGCTCTCTGCGCAGATTGAAAGTGCTGCCGGTAAAGGCAATCCCATGAGCCGGCAAACAACACACGAAATGCAGCATAAATTCGGGGTAGACTTCAGCCACGTAAATATTCATACGGGCACCTCCGCCATACAAATGAGCAAAGAACTGGGTGCGCAGGCATTTACCCACAGGAATGATGTTTTTTTCAATGCAGGAAAATATAATCCTGACACCAGTAACGGCAAACACCTGCTGGCACATGAACTTACACATGTGGTACAACAGGGCGCTGCTAAAGAAAAATCCGCTACACAACCGGGAGGGACAAACATATGAGTAAGATTAACAACAAGGTATCTCCAAAAAAAACAACCGCGAAACAGCCAATAACCGCGGTACCCATCGCCGAAACCACCGCCACGGCGCCGGAGCTGGCCTATTTGCAGGCATTGATCAACTATCAGCTGGGTGTCTACTTTAAAAAAGAAGGCACGCCTTCCAAACCGCCTGCTATACCTGACAGGACTACCTGGCAAATTGTACGGCCGGAAGCCATGCAGCAAAACAAATGGAGCGACGAAGAACTCACCCTGCTGCTGATAGCATTGGTGCCGCATATCCTGCCGGAATTTTACGACACGGCTATCCAGCAATTCCTGCCACAGGCAGGCGAATTTCCACAATTAGGCGGTGTACGCGGCAAACAATTCCGGGGCTTCCTGCCCACCGGAGAAACAGCGCTTTTCCTGCTGGCGGGCACCAATTGGAAAAAACGCCTGGAAGTACAGGAGCTGTTTGAACCCGATCATGAATTTGCACTCAAAAGAATATTATGGCTGGAAGATGTACAGGCAGGAGAACCACTGATGAGTGCCCGTATTATGATGGACATCGACTATGTAAATCTCTTTATAAAAGGAAAACCCGGCAGGCCGCATTTCAGCATGAGCTTCCCCGCCAGGCTCATCGCCACGGAGCTTAGCTGGAACGACCTGGTGCTGGATGAATCCATTATGGTGCAGATCCGGGAGCTGGAAACATGGCTGCATCACAACGATCAGCTGATGAATGAATGGGGCATGAAACATAAGCTGAAGAAAGGCTACCGCGCATTGTTCTATGGACCTCCCGGTACCGGCAAAACTTTTACGGCCAGTTTACTCGGTAAATATACCGGCAGGGATGTATATAAAATTGACCTGTCGATGGTCGTTTCCAAGTACATCGGGGAAACAGAAAAAAACCTGGAAACATTGTTTGCAAAGGCAGCAGATAAAGGCTGGATCATTTTTTTTGACGAAGCAGATGCGCTGTTTGGAAAACGCACCAGCGTACGGGATGCACATGATAAATACGCCAACCAGGAAGTATCTTACCTGCTGCAGCGGATCGAGGATTTTAATGGCCTGGTAATACTGGCTACCAATATGAAAAATAATATTGACGACGCCTTTATCCGTCGCTTCAATGCCATCATACAATTCCAGGTACCCGGAGAACGGGAGCGGGCGGCTATCTGGCAGAAAACCTTCCCGCCAAACGTAAAGTTCCTGGATGAAGAAGATATTCCCGGAAAAGTGAAAAAGTATGAAATCACCGGCGGAAATATTATCAATGTAGTACAATATGCCTGCCTGAAAGCGCTGGAACGGAAATCAACATCGGTTGCCCTGGAAGATGTGGTAAATGGCATCCGGAAGGAGATGAACAAAGAAGGACGGTCGTTTATTGTTTAATATCGGTGTAAGTGAACTGCACTACATTTTCCGGCGCACCGCCGGTAGCACGGTAAAATTCCACGGCATGTACATCCGTGGCTACTGCCTGTATAAAGAACGTGGCGTAGTTATTCTCCCGGCAGTATTCCGCGAAGGCAGATAGTAAATGTTTGCCAACACCCTTTCTTTGAAATTCGGTATGCACCGCAAAGTCATACACATATATATCAGCAGCGCGTGCGTAACAGGAAGGCAGTACATAGGCGGTAAGTCCGCCTATAACGGCATTTTCATGCATGGCGGTATACATAATCAGATGGTCCCCGCTCAACAGGTTTTTGAGATAACTCTTATCGGGCATTTGGAAGTCCTGCATGTCAAATACCGCTTCATATACCTGGAGCAATTCAATAAATTGGGCGAGGTGATGCGTAGTTAACCGCTGCGTGGTAATATTCATGGCTATTGTTTGATGGGTGTTAATACACTATAATGTAACTATTTTTTCCGGCAACCGACACCTATGACTACTAAGATTATTTTTTTATTAAGCCGGTAGGGATCTTCTGTGAAATAATATACTTTCACAGGAACATCCTGTCTATCGCTGTAAAAAAATAAATACCTGATGAACCGTTTATTATTAGCAACCTTATGTGCCATCAGCCTGCCGGTAACCGCACAGCAAAAAACGCCTGCAGACGCTATCCTCGACGAATTTAAACATCACCCGGAACATATCATGGTGGCGGCACACCGTGCTTCGCATAACAAATACCCGGAGAACTCACTCGCGGCTGTAAAGGAAGCTGTTGAACAGGGTATTGATATCGTGGAAATAGATCTGCATGAAACAAAAGATCATATCCTCGTGCTTATGCACGATGAAACCATTACCCGCACCACCGGGAAACCCGGCAAGGTAAGGGATTATACCTACCACGAACTGCAGCAGTTTCCCTTACTTTTTAAAGGAAAACCCACCACGGAGATTATCCCTTCTTTTGAACAGGTATTAAAGATCACCAAAGGAAGAATTATTGTAGATGTAGATTTTAAGGAAGAAAGCGAGCCGGCAGCCAGGCAGGCCTTTGCCCAGATTGCGGCACATGGAATGGAAGAACAGGTCCTGTTCTTTATCTATGATCATCATACAGCGCCCACCATGTACAGCTGGAATCCGGAGATCCCGGTAATGCCCCGCGCGCACAGTGTGGCGGAAATAGCAGAAATACAACAAATGGCCGCGAAGCAGGGCAAGTTCCCGGTTATTCACGGAGACGCTTCTTTTTACTCCGATTCCCTGGTGAAAAGCATTACCACCGGCGGCACACGGGTATGGATGAACGCTTTGGGAAAGTATGATAAACTGGAATCAGAAAAAGACGATGCCGGTTTTGATCAGCTGCGTAAAGACGCGGCCTTTGCCAATGTGATCCAGACAGATTATCCTGAAAAGCTATTGGCTTATCTGCGCAGGAAAGGACTGCATAAATAAACAGCTCTTATAACAGCCCTTGTTGAGCAGCCATTTTAATCAGCGCGGCCACATTTCTTACCTGGAACTTCTGTATCAGGTTTTTCCGGTGCGTTTCTACGGTTAACGGGCTAAGGTTAAGCTGCTGCGCAATGTCGGGGGTGGTTTTACCATCTGCTATCAGGTGCAGTATTTCCTTTTCCCGTTTAGTGAGCTGCGGAATACCTTTTAGTTCGCTGATGGAGGGGCGTGCCATAATTTCTTTGGCGCCTTTGCTGAAAGTGATCATTCCGCTGAGTGCTTCCTGGATACAGGCCACCAGTTCTTCGGAAGAAATATTTTTCAACAGGTACCCCGTAGCGCCGTTCTGGATCATCTGGAGGATCATGCTGCGTTCAGAATGATTGCTTAGTGCCAGTACGTGTGTGTCGGGCGACAGCGCCTTAATTTCCCGGCATAGCTCTATCCCGTTGGCATCCGGCAGCGTGATATCCAGCAGTAATACATCTACTTTATTTTCTTTCAGGAAAGACATAAAAGCCATTCCGGAAGTGAAGCACCCGGTAATCTGTATGCTCTTCACATTCGTGAGCAACTTCTGCAGTCCCTCAAGTACAATCGGATGGTCGTCTACAATAGCGAGTGTAGCGGGATTAATCAACATGTAATTCAATATTTATGGTGGTGCCTTCGTTCGCGGCAGAGTCAATATCAATTTTTCCTTTCAGGAATCCCACCCGGTTACGGATGTTGCTTAAGCCAATGCCTTTCTCCTTACCCGCCGCCTGCGTGTCAAAACCTTTGCCATTATCTTCCTGGGTAATAAAGAAGATATGGTCGTTCTGGCTGCATTGCAGTATGATATTGGTCGCCTGCGCATGGCGGATAGCATTGGACAACAGCTCCTGTACAATGCGGTAGATGTGGATCTGTACTTCTTCCCGGAGGGTATCTTCAATTCCCAGGTCCTGGAAGTCAATACGGGTAGCGTCATTCATGAGTGATTCGCAGAGATCTTTGAGCGCTGTCTTCAAACCAAATTTCAGCAGGTTAACGGGCATCATATTATGTGCGATGCGCCGGAGTTCTGTAACAGAATGATCCAGCTGAAGCGTGATCTTTTCCAGTTCGGCCCGTTGGTCCTGCGAGTAGGTATCTTCAATTTGTGCAGAGAGGTTTATCTTGGCGCCGGCAAGCATGCCTCCCAGGCCGTCATGCAGGTCCCTGGCAAGCCGGCGGCGTTCCTGCTCTTCGCCCTGTAACACGGCCTGGCTGAACTGTAATTGTTGTTGTTGTTCTATTTCGTGCAGGTGTTGCCGGTAGCTTAGCTCTTTTTGCGCCGCCAGTTTCTGCTTGCTGCGGTAAACGAAAACGGCAAACAGCAATACCACCAGTAAAATGACAATAGCGGCGCCCAGCAATGAGTTTACCAGCCGGGCATTTTTGGTATGCAGCGCATCCTGGATGCTTTTGGCTTTCAGCGCATCTATTTCTTTCTGCTTCTCTGCGTTCCGGAATTTTATTTCCAGGGCATGAACATCGTTGGTAAGCTGTGCTTTGGTAAGACTGTCGCTAAGCTCACTGTAACGCTTCATCCATGTATAGGCGGGCGCCATCTGCCGGAGGTTTTCGCAGGTAAGTGCCATCCCGTAAAACAACTGGAGGCGGTTAGTTACCAGCTTCATTGTTTCATTCTGCTGCATCAGCAGCGTGGCCATTTCTTTCGCTTTTACAAAGTTATTATCATTGAAATAAGCGTAAAACTGCTGCATTTGTAACCGTTGCTCTTCATAACGCAAACCTTTCTTCCGGGCCAGTTGTATTCCTTTGTCCAGGCTGGCAAGCGCCTCTTTGAATTTCCCTTCAAGGGTATAATACATCCCTTCGGCGGCATAATGATCCAACAGGTATTCAGATTCCGGGAAAGGCGCCAACAGCTTCCAGGCGCTGTCCAGCGCAGGCTTTGCTTTGGCATTCTGGGCCGACAGCGAATAATTTTCTGCGATGGTATGATAGGCAGTTACCAGTTCATGCGTAGGGGAGTGCGCGTTTTTGAAAGTTTCTATCGCCTTCAGGCAGTAGGTTTCTGCTTTGTCGAACTGTCCCGCATTTTTAAAAACGATTCCCACCGCCAGGTAATCTTTCCCCACTACCGTTTGATCGCCGGCCTGTTGTGCCAGCGGAATCGCCTTATTTAGCAAAACATCTGCAAATGCTTTGTAATCGTCTTTCCGTTGGGCAATAGCGCCATAGTCGTACCAGGCTTTAGACCGGAAAGAATAGGCTTCGGAAGTGTTAAACCTGCTGAGTAAGGTATCTGCTTTCAGGAAGGCGGACTGGCTTCTGTCAGGCGCGGATTTCTTCAGCATATTTGCTTCATAGTAATAGTAAAGCGCCTGCAGGAAGGAATTCTTTCCACTGTATTGCTTTCCTTTTTCCAGGTGTTGTGATGACTTCAGCGAATCGTTGACAGCCCAGTATTCCGACAGGGAATAGTGTGCCCGGGCACGGATACTGTCGGATGTAGTCCGTTGCAATACATTTTCCAGGCTGTCTGTAAGCGCCTTTTCATTCAGCGGAGGCGCCTGTCCACTGCACCAGGAAGTTGCTGTAACCAGGAAAATCAGGAAAGATAGTCTTCTCATAAAGCCAAAATATAAAACAATTGGGTATACATGATCGTTGCCGGCAAAAATACCTGAAAACAGGTATAAATAAATCATAGTATGCCGGTATTGTGCAAACTCCGCGTCCATGTTATATTTGGGGTATACCTGGAAACGTTTTTGATCATCATATTGAAAAAAGGAATACCAGCAGTTTTGTTTCTTAAAAGCCGCCATTCTTTTTTTCAGGGTTACCCCGTTTTTGCGAGGCACCTGTTAAAGGAACCTGACTGAAAAAGGATACGAAATGATGCCGGCCGGTATCTACCGCCAGGCAGGACTACATTTACATAATCAGATTTACTTTGAGTTAGCAGCCTTTGGATCGCAAGGATTCAGAGGCTTTTTTTAGGGCGCCAAAAATACAATGTTTTGACCTTACGGCAAGGGTGGCCGCGAAACTTTATCCCATAACCTGTTCATGACCACCTGTTGGATCACTGCCTCGCGGTAATTGCGGCTGATAGGGATCTGGTGCGATTGTATACAAATTTCATTCCCCTGGATACTGTCTATTTTATTCACTGCTACAATATAAGATTTATGCACCCGGATAAATGCCTGGGCGGGTAATTGCTGCTCCAGGTTTTTAAGATATAACAGGGTCATATATTTTCCCTTGCGGGTGTAGATGCTTACATAGTTCTGCATGCCTTCCACAAAAAGAATATCTTCCACCTGGACCTTTTCATACCGGCTGCCACATTTAATAAAAAAGTGATCCGCACCGGCTTCCACGGGCGTGGAGTTGTTTTTGGCGGGCGGGTTTACCAACTGGTGATAGTCCCTCGCTTTGGTGGCCGATCTGAAGAACCGGTCGAACGTAATGGGCTTCAATAAATAGTCCAGCACATTTAACTGGAAACCTTCCAGCGCATATTCGGGGAACGCTGTGGTGATAATCACCATCGGCGGATTTTGTACCATCTTCAGAAAATCCAGCCCGCTGAGTTTAGGCATTTGTATATCCAGGAAGATAAGATCGGCTGGTTGCCGCTTTAACAGGTTTACCAACTCCACAGGATTTTCACAGATGCCGGTCAGCGTGAGGAAATCTATTTCCTTTACATAACTGGCGATGCCTTCCCTGGCCAGTGGTTCGTCGTCTGTAATCACGCAGTTGATCATAATAAAGGCATTTTAGGTAGATAGTAATTGTGGTACCGTGAGTTCGGCCAGTTCCAGCTGCAGCCGTATTTCAAAGCTGCCGGTTTCGCGGAGTATGTCCAGTTCATATTGACCGGGATATACCAGGTCCAGCCGCCGCTGCACATTTTTTAAACCGATACCGCCATAATCAATAATGGGTGCGCTGTATTCGTCTGCCGCACAGCTGTTGGAAACAGTGAATGCCAGCTGCGGTCCGTCGAGATACAGCTGTATCCTGATCCAGTTAGGCCCGTCGGCGTGTTTGGATACATGCTTGAACGCATTTTCCACAAAGGTCATGAGTATAAACGGGGCGATGCTCAGGTGTGATACCGGCTGCCGGTGATACGTAAAGGATACTTCCACGTTATTGTTAAGCCGCAGTTTTTCCAGTTCGATAGAATTTTCCAGGTAGCCGATCTCTTTGCTGAGGGCAATCTGTTTATCGTTGCATTCATATAGCTGGTACCTCAGCAACTCTGAAAACTTCGCCAGGGAAGCAGAGGCCACATCCGGGTTTTTATGGATCAGGAAGAAGATGGAGTTAATAGTATTAAAAAGAAAATGAGGATTAAACTGGTTCTTCAGGAAGTTAAGTTCTGTTTCCAGTTTTTCTGTTTCCAGCAGTTGCTGTCTCCTTTTGGTTTGCAGCCAGCTTTTGGTCAACTTTATGCTCATGGCCAATGTCATGCTGGCAAGGGTAGACGGCAGGGCGTTACCAAAGAAGTGGAGGAAACAATAATCCCCCGGCCCGAAAAGTACTTCAAAGCTTTTTCCGGATACTGCAGAGCAAAGATAATACCCGCCAACAATAGCGCAGGCAGTTGCCGCGATGGTAAGCACCAGCAACGTAATATAGGCGGTATACCTGCCCTTTTCCAGGTATTTTGGAATCAGGTAATAGAGATTGAAATATACCGCGGCGGCCTGGAATATCACATAAAACGCAAACTTGATATAGAAAGGGAATAAGATAATGGAGTTGGCAGCTTTCACAGGATTCCCTATTGCCACTACCCACCACAGGTAATGGTAAAGACACCAGAAGGGGATGTGGTAAAGTTTATATTTCAGCAGCCAGTTCCGGCTTGTATTAGTGTTCAGCATATAAAAAATTACCTGTTACTAAAGATAACCACATTTTGCTGATTCTCTCCCGGTACTATGTCAATGGCAGCAAATAAATGATGACCCGCATACCGCAGCTGCTGAACGGCCGTATTCCCGGCTTTTCAGGGATTTAGCCGGGAAACGATGCCTTTTGTGCAGGTGGTCAATTTCCTGCCGCCCGTGGTCATTCGGGTTTTTCCGGTGTTGCGGATACGCATTTATTTGCAGCAGAAGTGATCTCTTATGAACTATGTACTCCTTACCTTATTACTGTTGTCCCCGGCCCTGGATACCCGGGCACAGGCATCGGGGAAATCCGCCACGCCGGACAGCCTGCCGGCGCTGAAACAGTTGAAAGAAGTGATGGTGCAGGCAAACAAGCCCCTGTTGCAGCAGCAGGCGTATGGCACAGTGGTGAATGTACAAAGCAGTGTGCTTACAAAAGGGAGCTCGGTCCTGGAAGTACTGGAACGCTCACCGGGCGTAAATATCGACCGGAGAACCAACGGAATTGCACTCAATGGCAAAAGTGGGGTGATAGTGATGCTGAACGGCAAGTTGCTGCGCATGTCTGCCGATCAGCTGATGATCTACCTGCAGGGCATGACCGCCGCCGACGTGGAAAAAATTGAACTGCTCAATACACCACCTGCAAAGTACGATGCTGCCGGCAATGCAGGGATGATCAATATTGTCATCAGGAAAAACAGGAACCAGGGAAATTTTTCCCTTACCGGCGGATATGGCTATGGAGAGAAGGCCGCCGCCAGCCTTAATTTCGGACGCACGCTCCGCAATACGACCTTGTACGGAAGTTATTCCTTCTCGCACGACAAATCCTATTACGACTGGTTTGCCCGCGCAAAAGATGATATGCAATTGCTGGGAGGCCCCAGCTCCTCCGATTTCCTCAGCGTGACGAAGTCCGTGGGGAGTAGTCATAATATCATACTGGGAGCAGATGTGAACCTGACCCCGCGTACTATCATCGGCGGCAGCATCAATGGCAACATCAGCCGGGTTACAGATCATACGTTGAACCACGGGGAATACCTGGTGAATAAAACCACCGCCTATAACATGGATGCGGATATCAGGGTTAACAACAACTGGGATAACCTGGGCGCATCTGTGTATGCAGAAAGAAAAATGCACGAAGGAGAGCAGCTGAAACTCGACCTGGATTACCTGTATTATAAAAACAACCGGCCCTCTGCCGGTATCAGCGCTTTTGTAGATAGCGCCGGCCATACACCGGGTACCAACGATACTCTTTTTGCCCCGGTGCAACGAACCTTTTCTGTGTCCTCGATGCAGATCGGCGTATTGAAAATGGATTACAGCAGGCAGCTATCTCCCAAAATAAAAATTGAAACAGGGCTGAAAGGAACCTATACAAAAAACAACAGTAACTCCAGGATAGAAAGCTTCCTGGATGACGCCTGGGTAAGCAGTACCGCCGCTATCAATAATATCATTATGAAAGAAGTCATAGGGGCCGCCTATGGCTCACTGGAAGCGCAACTGCATCCGGCGCTACGGCTGGCAGCCGGTTTGAGATATGAATATGTACAAACACAAATGGATGATCCGGAAAATAAGCAACAGATCACCAAACGAACCTCCGGTAAGTTCTTTCCGGGCATTTTCCTGACATGGAAAAAAAAGGAAGCGGAATGGCAACTGTCCTATACAAAAAGGATCAGCCGTCCTGCTTACAACGACCTGGCCTCATTTGTCATTTACTCGGGACCCACTTCGGTGGAAACCGGCAACCCTATGCTGAAGCCAACGATCACCAACAATGTAAAGGTTGGTTATAACTATCACGGCTACTCGTTTTCCCTGCTTTACAGCAGGGATGATGCACCCATAGCCCGCTACCAGCTTACACCCAATCCCGCAGGGGAAGTGATATGGGTATCTCCGCAAAACCTGTTGTTCCAGGATAATGTTTCCTTTCAGGCGCTGCTGCCCTGGAAGGTGAACGACTGGTGGAATATGAACTTCGGATTCACGGGTGGATGGCGGCAATTTAAACTGGACTATACCGCCACACCAGTAGAGAAACAATATTTCGGCTTTAACACTAACTTCTCCACAGCCTTTACATTACCTGCCCGTTTCTACCTCGAAATCTCCGGCTGGTATAACAGTGCGTCGTACGATGGCTCCAAAAAGGTAGATCCGTTCGGTGCGCTGAATGCCGGTCTTAAAAAAGAACTGAATAAAAACGGGGGAAGTCTCCAGTTAACGGTAACGGATATACTACGCACGGTGCACATCAGCAGTTATTTCGGGACGCTGGCGGAAGAGGCGTTTAACCTGAAAAGTAAAGTTACCTTCCAGCCGGAATCAGGCAAAATGCAGATCATAAAGCTGACATGGGCAAAAACTTTCGGGAACCAGCTGCAGCGGAAGCAGCGCAGCGGGGCGGCAGAAGAGAGTAACAGGGTAAGGAAATAATTTGTATCTTATGTATGCCTGTAAATGGATACCATATGCTGCCTGCCCGTACACTGACGCTTATTATTATTCTTTTCTGCGCCTGCTCACAGCCGGCGGATAAATCAACCGGACCTGAACCCGGGGAGCCCGCGATAGCGCCCGACGTCATTCTTCGTGATTACGCCTCCCTTTATTACTACAAAACAGGTGAGATGATGCTCACGGTGAAGTATACAGCATTGGATACCGCATCGCATGAAATCAGCCGGGAAGCATTCCTGGAGGCATTTGCGAGCGGCAACTATCTTCCGCTGAAGCTCGTTACGGCAGATTCATCACTGAAGTATAAACTCTACCCGCTGCCGGATTCAACACCCGCCGGTGTCAGAAGTGCACTGCAGTACTACGGGAAAACTTATTATGGATACTATAAGAGAGAAGGAAAACCTTTTCCTTTTATTTCTTTGGAAGATATTAACGGCCAGGCATACACGAAGGAGTCAACCAGTGGCAAGATACTTGTCGTGAAATGCTGGTTTATTCATTGCGTGGCCTGCGTGAAAGAAATGCCCCGGTTAAACCAGCTGGTGCAGCAATACCGTAACCGGGACGATGTGCTTTTTTTAAGCCTGGCTTTCGACGACCGGGAGCAACTGCGCAGCTTTATGAAAAAAACAATATTTGACTATGCCGTGATCCCTGTGCCGGAGCGTTATATCAGCGACAGCCTCCAGGTAAATCTTTATCCCACGCATTTGATCGTGGATAAAAAAGGCGTTATCCGGAACATTACCTCCGAAGCCGGTGAGTTGGCTGCTGCCCTGGAAGAAATAACCGGTCCAGGGAAAAATTAACCGGTTGCCAAAAATAATTCATCCCAATCATCCGGTTTATTTACTTTTCTGTCCGTTTTATTTTATTTTAACGGGAATCCGGTATAGCCGCAGCAATAGTAATAAAACGGTGAGAACCCATGAATGTAAAACCAAAGTCAGTTTATATTATTCCATTCCTGTTGAGCAGTCTGCTGCTCACAGGGTTTAAAAAAAGTAAACAGCCGCTGAGGAAAGACGCGCGGCCCAATATCATCGTCATCCTCGCGGATGACATGGGTTTTTCCGATGCCGGCTGCTATGGTGGTGAAATCCATACACCCAATCTCGATTTCCTCGCTGCTAACGGTATCCGGTATACGCAGTTTTATAATACTTCCCGTTGCTGCCCTACCCGCGCTTCGCTGCTCACCGGTTTATATAACCAGCAGGCTGGCATCGGTAAGATGACCGAGGCAGAGGATGAGCCCGGGTACCAGGGGCATATTTCCACTAACGCAGTAACTCTGGCGGAAGTACTGAAAACAGCCGGCTACCAGACCGCCATGTCAGGCAAGTGGCATGTATCTAATACAGTCGGACAGAAAACCCCGGCTGAACAAATGGCCTGGCTTAATCACCATCAAACATTCGGCGACTTTTCCCCCATAGCGCAGTATCCCACCAGCAGGGGCTTTGATAAGTTCTTCGGCACCATCTGGGGAGTAGTGGATTTCTTTGATCCCTTCAGCCTGGTAAGCGGAACAACACCCATCACAGCAGTGCCTGATCACTATTATCACACTGATGCTATCAACGATACGGCTGTGGCTTATATCAAAGGCTACGCGGAAACAGAAAAGCCTTTCTTTCTGTATGTGGCCCACAATGCGCCACACTGGCCACTGATGGCATTGCCAGAAGATATTGCAAAGTATAAAGACACCTACAAGGCAGGCTGGGAAGCTATCCGCACCGCCCGCTATAACAAAATGGTGAAAATGGGACTGGTTGATCCGGCCACTACGCCGTTGCCTAAACGTTGGAATCAGGATCAGACCTGGGCGCAAAACCCTGACACCGCCTGGGATGCCATGGCCATGGCAGTGCATGCCGCCATGATCGACCGGATGGACCAGGGCATTGGTCGCATTATGGAAGCGCTGAAGGCAACAGGGCAGTTGGACAACACCCTCATCCTGTTCCTGTCTGATAATGGCGCCAGCCCGGAAAATTGCGCCAACTACGGCCCTGGCTTCGACCGCCCCGATGAAACCCGCGATGGCCGCAAGATCGTTTATGCCACCAAAAAACAGGCAATGCCGGGCCCGCAAACCACGTATGCTTCCATCGGGCAAACATGGGCCAACGTAGCCAATACACCTTATCAATACTGGAAAGCAGAATCATATGAAGGCGGCATCCACACACCATTGATCGCTTATTGGCCCAAAGGAATTACCACTAACAAAGGAGGCTTCAGTGATCATGCGGGACATGTAATGGACTTTATGTCTACGTTTACCGCACTCGCCCATGCACAATATCCACAAGTATACCATGGTCATAAGATCCCGGCCACTACGGGTATGAGCCTGTTGCCATCTTTCAAAAATAAAAAAACAACCGGGCACGATCAGCTGTTCAATGAACACTTCGGTGCACGGTATGCACGCTCGGGCAACTGGAAACTGGTGTCGCTCAGCAATGATACCACCTGGCAATTATTTAATCTCGCTGCCGATAAAACGGAAACAAATAACCTGGCGGCACAGTATCCCGAAAAGGTACAACAGCTGCAAACCCTTTGGTACCAATGGGCCCAAACACACCAGGTATTTCCAAAACCAGGCAGCAGAAAACAATAAAATGAAAAAATCTTTAATTATCTATATGAGCAAAGTCCGTATCTCGCGTAAACTATTGATGATAGCGCTGCTGGCAGGCAGTGTTTCCTGTAATGAAGTAAAACAATCCGAAAAAAAACAGGAATGGGTGTCCTTGTTTAATGGTAAGGATATCAACGACTGGATCGTGAAAATCCATCACCACGAACCAGGAGAGAACTTTGGAAATACTTTCCGGGTAGAAGACAGCATCATCAAGATACGCTATGATCAGTACGGCGACTTTAACGACCAGTTCGGGCATCTTTATTATAAGCAACCCTTCTCACATTATCATCTCAAATTTGAATACCGGTTTGTAGGAAAATGGTATCCGTCCGCACCGGAATATACATTGCTGAACAGCGGCGTAATGTTTCACTCCCAGGACCCGCGCACCATGCCTAAGGAGCAGGACTGGCCCATCTCCGTGGAAATGCAGCTGCTAGCTGGTTTAGGTGATGGTAAGCCACGCCCAACCGGTAACATGTGCTCGCCGGGCACCAATGTGGTTTACAAAGGAAAACTGGATGAAACGCATTGTATCGAATCCACCTCCAAAACTTATGAAGGCGAGCAATGGGTGAGGGGCGAACTGATTGTACTGGGCGATTCCCTGATCACGCATATCATCAACGGCGATACCGTATTGCAATATTCCAAACCACAGATTGGCGGTGGTGTAGTAAAGAACTACGACTCCACCATTAAAATAGATGGCAGGCTCCTCTCTAAAGGCTTTATTGCCCTGCAAAGCGAAGGACAACCCGTTGATTTCAGAAGAATAGAAATATTAAACCTGGAACACTAACAGGCATAAAAAGAAAAGCGGTTTCCTGCAAAGGAAACCGCTTTTTTATGGGATGAACTTCCTGAAAAAAATATTCTTCCCCGGTTATTTTTTCTGATAAATGTATAATTTCGATGCATGAAGGAAGCCATCTTAGACAACCCCGCCTGGGGCGCGTTAACCACTGCGCATGCGCACTTTGCACAAGGAACAGACCAGGCGAAAAGATACCAGCGGGAAATTGCACCCTTTGTTGCCGCCAGGCAAACGGATAACGACAACATTGCTGCACTTGATACTTTGATCGACGCCGGGGAAACATTTTATATCATCGGTGAATTGCCCGTATTACCGCATAACTGGACCGTAGAAAATGAACTGCCCTGCGCCCAGATGATACTAACTACTATGCCTGCACCCTTGTCTGAAAAGGACGCGGCTATGGTGTGCCTGCTGGGACCAGAAGACGCCGGCGACATGTATGAACTGATCAACAGCATTCAACCCGGATTTTTCAATCACGGTACACGCCTGATGGGCAACTACTATGGCATCCGGCACAATGGCCAGCTCATCGCTATGGCCGGCGAACGCATGCAGCTCACGGGATTCACAGAATTGAGCGCCATTTGCACACACCCGGATCACACGGGTCGCGGATATGCGCAAAAGCTGATTACACAGTTATGTTACCAGCACGCCGCCGCGGGCATCACCTCCTTTTTACATGTAACCCGCACCAATGAACGGGCCGTCCGTTTATATGAGCACATGGGATTTGAGCAAAGAAGGGACCTTAGTTTCTACCGGGTGAAGAAGTAAGGGGAAATCAACTCACCTTCTTCATCCGCATTGAACTGCCTTACTATGTTTATTTTTTTAGCTTGCTAATTTCCATACACCGCCTGTGTAATAAAATAAATATTCAGCAGCACATATACCAGCAGCACACCTATCGATAAACCGATATCCAGCCGGCGGCTCTGCTTGAACTTACCTGCTTTAATAAGCTGCAACGACCATGCAGAAGACGTGATCACCACAAAAATAAAGAACAGGGTAATGCCATGGAGGGTATCTACCAGCGTAAAAGTAGTAGAGTCGGGGAGGGAGGAATCAATAATATATTTGTTACCAATGGCGGCAAACAGCGATCCAACACCAAGTCCAAACCGCGAATCAATATTGTCGGGGTGAATATAAAAACAGATATAAGCAATCAGGAAAGAAACGTACATGCCGAGAAACATCTTCCAGAACAACTGGGTAGCATCCCTGTTGATACCTATTCTCACCGTAAAATTACTGTATTCTGTATGCGGCTTGCCGATATTTTCGTCGCCAAACGCGGTTTCATAGGCTTTTATACCGGTATTGGTCCGGAAGCTGTCGATCACCCAGCCTCTCAGCGTAAAGCGGGGGTCAAAATGTTTGCCCAGCGAGTCCACCGAAAACACAAGTGATTTGGCATCAAACTGTGAGTTCTCAATGGAAAACCGCAAACGCTGCCGGTCGAAAGGAAAGTTGTTGATCCTCCAGGAATCCTTCATCACGCATTGCAGCTTCATCAGCAAATAAATCCGGCCATTGGAAGAGTCGATAGTGGAGTAGGATTTGGTAAAGGTTTTTGCCTGCGGGATTTCCAGGTTCTGTATAAAATCGAATTGCTTGTTTTTATAGGTAAGCCACAACCAGAGGTTGACAGTAAACTCACTTTGTTTGAAGTCGATGTCATGAATGCTGGTAATGTATATCCCTGTTTTAACCGTATCTGGCGGCTCCTGCCGGGCAATAGCAGGAAGGAACAATAAAATAAGGCAGTTGAAAAGCAACAGTGATTTTTTCATCCACGCATCCTTTAGTAGTAAGATAGTATATTTCCGGCTGTTGTGATAAGTTAATGCGGCGTTTTTTTATCTGCCGGGGAGAGTTTTACGGCTTTCACAATCCACGGTAAAGAGATGCCCTGCCCGATAAGGGTAAACAACACCACTACCACAGAAATAAAAATGATGGCATTCCGCTCCGGAAAGGGGGCTTCATCTTTCAGTGTCATCGGTAGCCCAATGGCAATGGCCAGTGATACAATACCGCGCATACCGGACCAGCTGATGATCAGGCTGTTCTTGAAATCCAGCAACGCGTTTTCAGTGATCCTGCCTTTGCCCTTTTTGAAAGCCTGGTCTAAATTGATCTGTTGCAGGAATACCCTGCCCATGCGCAACAACAAAGCCGCCAGGGTGATGATAAACCCATAGCCGATATACGGGAGGATCTGGTGACTGGGAATACTTTTAATAATGTAAGGAAACTGCAGCCCGATGATAATAAAGATAAGCCCGTTCAGCAGGAAGATGATAATATCCCAGATGGACCTGGACTGTTGCTTTAATTTCTCCGGGAAAACTTTCCCGCTGATCCGTGCAATCATCAGCCCAAGCACTACTACTGCAATCACGCCGGAAACATGCAGCTCTTCTGCCATCAGGTAGGTAACAAATGGCATCAGCAGCATAAAGCTGATGGTCACCAGGTCGTTTTGATGCACCCTTTTCAGGATCATCGCCAATATCCTGCCTACTACTATACCCGCCAGCACGCCACCTGCCATTAGCATAACAAATTCCAGGGAGGCCTTCCAGAAAACAAAGGCGGTACCGGTGGCCGCCGCAATGGCAAAATGATAAGTTACCAGTGCCGAAGCATCGTTGATCAGGCTTTCCCCTTCAAGAATGGTCACCGTTTTATGTGAAAGTCCCAGTCCTTTGGTAATGCTCATGGCTGCCACCGCATCTGTGGCCGACAGGATAGCGCCCAGCACAAAAGCCAGCGGCCAGCTCATCCCGGGAATAAGATAATGCGCAATCACCGCTACAGCCCCCGCTGTCAGAAACACCAACCCTATCGCCAATGTACCAATGGTGTTGAAGTTGGTTTTAAATTCCTGTGGGGAGATGTTAAACGCAGCGTCATATAGCAATGGCGGGAGAAATATCAGGAACACGATATCCGGGTTCAGCGTGATATTGGGCAGGGCCGGAATAAATCCGATGCCTATTCCCGCGGAGATCAGCAGCACAGGGTAAGGTAACTTTATCTTGTCTGCCACCGCAGACAGCATAATCATGATGGCCAGTATAAAAATGACGATGCTGTAATTCTCCATAGCATTTGTTTGTGTGCAAATGTATAGTTTTAATGAGATTAGCAGCATCCGTCACCGGCATCCCTCTCAGGATGCTTTACTGATTTGTTGTTCCCGCCATTTAATAAACATAATATGATAGGCAAATTCGAGGTAGAGATGATCGTCCAGCATTTCCAGGAGCAGCATTTTCCGTTTGGCGCTGTCCATTACGGTTTGCTGGATATAATCATATTGCGCCAGTTGCTCCTGCAGCGCAATTTCCATTGAGCTCACCAATGCCTGGAAAGCCTCCATGGGAGTACCGGTAATGAGTTTTCCCTTCGCTGTTTTCTTCAGCTCCTGGATCTTCTGATGGGTTAGCTCCGGCATTTTTATGCCAGGCAGATGAAAAATGTTATCTGGTTTCATAGCAGCTGCTTCACAAGTTAGGTTATGTCAAAAATCACGGGCCGTTAACCGGCCCTCCTTTAATTAGAGTATAAAAAATTCAAATGGTTACAAAATCCCATAAAAGTTTTTTGTAACTTCTCAGTCGATTTATCATCTAATAAAAGAAGAATGACCACACTGCCGAAAACCGACACCGAAATTGACTACGAATTAATCACTAAAGTACTGGCCGGTGAAGAGCGCCTCTATGAGCAACTGATGCGCCGCCACAATGCCCGCCTGTTCCGGATAGGCATGACCATGCTGGATAATGATATGGATGTGGAAGACATGATGCAAACCACCTATATCAATGCTTATCAGAATCTGGATAAGTTTAGGATGGAATCCGCCTTCGGGACCTGGCTGACCAGGATCATGATTAATGAGTGCAGTCAGTTGCTGAAAAAGAAAAACCGGTTGGGCAGTGAGGATCTATCTGTTTTAGATGATCATCACCCGGCAAATAGTGCCGGGGTAAAAGAATCGCCCGTGGCAAAAGTTATTGATAAAGAATTGGGAAGGGTAATGGAACTTGCCCTGCTCGAAATCCCTGAGAAATACCGCCTGGTATTTGTAATGCGGGAAGTAGAAGGCTTAAACGTGGCAGCCACCGCAGCTGCATTGAATATCTCCGCGGTAAACGTAAAGGTCCGGTATATCAGGGCCCGGCTCATGCTGCGTGGAAAGATTTCCGATTACTATAAAAACGACCTGGTGTTTCCATTCCATCTTATCCGCTGCGACAGAGTGGTCAACCATGTATTGGATAAACTCGGTATCAAATAACCGGTTCACCTGGCAGATTGCTCTACCAGGCTCACTTTAATACGCTTATACATACTTCTTTCATCCAGCGATTTCTCCAGTTCAGACAGGAGCTGCAAAAGGTCTGCGCTGGCCTCGGCCAGCCATTTCCGGTTTTCTTCTTTGATCACCTGCAAAACAGGACCGATCTTTTTATGCATTTGCTTACCGGCAAGCGTCAGGGAAATTAGTCTCCTCCTTGCGTCTTTGGAGTCAGGCGCCGTTTTAATAAGGCCATGCGTATGCATCTGCTCCGTAAACTGTACTACAGCAGCATGGCTCAGTTGCAGCGAAGAAGAGATCTCTGTAACCGCCATTACTTTTTCACGGCTCAGTAGTTCCAGGATCAGGTACCATTTTGCTTCAAAGTCCAGATCCGATTCTTTGTATATCTGGCTCACGTCCTGCGACAGGCGCTCTGCCAGCCGTTTTAAACGGGTGGCCAGGGCCAGTTCTTCCAGTTCGGTAACTAAGTTCATGCAATAAATGTATAAATTTTTATCCTGCCCTGCGCTTTTCGTCTTCAGCGCCGCCGGTCTTCCTTTTGATGCCACCGGCTCCAGTTCCACCAAATTTATAATTGAAGGTCACTGTCGCTACCCGCGTATCCCTTTTCTGCTTAAACGTTTCGCCATAGCCCGTAAGCCGGGTCACTGCATTCGTTTGGTTGGTAAAGAAAATATCGCCCACATTCAGTTTTACAGATGCCTTCCGGTTCCATAACTGCCGCTGTGCGCCGGCATTAACAAACCAGAAGCCCCTGATATCAAGAAAGCCGTAATACGCCCGGCTTTCATAACTGCCGGTCACTTCAATGGTAGTCAACGCGTTTACGGTAATGGTATTCACCGAATTGAAATTGAAAGATACCCTGCTCACATTGAGATCGGTATTCACGAGGTTGCCGCTGTAGTGCCCGTAATACACCAGCGCTGTGTTGGTGCTGCTAAGCCATTTCCGGATATTTACCGGGAAGCCAAAGCTGAGATTGTAATAATCATACTTAGCCAGGTTCCTGCCGGTTTGGATGACTGCTCCCGGCGCTTCATCCGGCGATAGTACAATAAGGATGTTATCACGGGTACGGCTATACCCTAACTTAGTGGTGTACTGTTGCCGGAAGGTATGCGTAAGCTCAAACGAGTTGGTGATCTCCGGCAGCAGGAATGGATTTCCCGCAGAAGAGGTCAGCGGGTCCAGAAATACTTTAAATGGATTCAGCTGCCGGTAGGAGGGCCGGTCTATTCTGCGGCTCACGGAAAAACCGAGGTCGTGTTTTGCATTGAATTCATAGCCTGCATAGCCGCTGGGGAACAACTGTGTATAGTTCCGGTTAAACTTTTCAGCATTGGTTACCTGGAATCCGTCGGCCAGCGTATTTTCTACCCGGAGGCCCAGCTGCACGCTTAAACGTTTCCATTTCCGGGAAGCGTTTACATAGGCCGCATTGATGTTTTCTTTGTAAATAAAACGGTTACTTTTTCCTTTGTCTAAAACATTGCCGCCGTTACTCCTGTCGAAAAACTGCACATCATTATCTGATTTCACCCAGCTGCTTTTAATACCCGCGTCCAGTTTGGCGCCTATCAGCTTCAGGGGTTGCGTGTAATCCACTTTCACCGACCGGATACTAAGTTCGCCGTTTAAATCACCAAAGAGTGCATAAGGTGTTTTGGTTTCCGCTTGGTACAGATCATAATAACGGGTATTATAATTTTGTTCTTCGGAAGAATTGAAACGGGCATAGTCCAGGTCGGCGGTAAGTTCCCGCCCGCCGGTATCCAGGGTGTGTTTGTAATTCAGGTTGAGGCTCCCGTTCTTTCTGCCGGGATAGTTATCACCCAGCGTAATAAAGGAACCTGTATTTGCCTGGTGCGCATCAACAGATTGCGCCACACTGTTGATCGTAATGTTGCTGGCATTAAACATCCCATTGGCGGCAAAACCTACGACCACATCCTTATTAATGTTGTAATCAGCTCCTACACGCACATTATGGTTATTGTTCCGGTATTTAAAAAAGTTCTGGTAATTGTTACCACCGGTATAGGCGTTGTTTTCATCATAAAACTGCCGGTAAATGGTAAGGTCATTCATATCTTGCCGGTAATTATAATTATAAGAACCGAAAATATTGAGATGTTGTTGTTTGCTGTTGAAGTTGAGAGATGGATTTACTTTGGGGTACCTGCCCTGGCTCAGGCTGAGAGACGCGTTCCCGTTAGTGCCGGATTTCTTTCCTTTCTTCAGCCGGATATCTATAATACCGGCGTTGCCGGCGGCATCATACCTGGCGGAAGGATTGGTGATAAGGTCGATCGTTTCAATCTGGCTGGCCGACATATTCCGCAGCATATTGGCCAGGTCCTGCCCCGACATGGGCACCTGTTTGCCGTCGATCATCACGAGCACGCCCTGCCTGCCACGCATGGCAATGTTATCGTTCTGATCAATGGTAATACCCGGTGCTTTTTCCAGTACTTCCAGTGCTGTGCTTCCGGCAGTGGAAATGGAACCCTCCACGTTCAATACTGTTTTATCGTATTGCTGCTGGATAAAAGGCTTTACCGCTGTAACCGACGCTTCTTTTAATGCGGTTGTCTTTACCTGCAACGTGATAGTACCTGTCGCCGTATTTTTTTCATGCCGGAACGGAGCAGATTCATATCTCCCGAAAACCATACTCTGCGTGGCAATCACATAACTGCCGGCAGGGATCTGCTCAAACGTAAATCTGCCGGTGCTGTCGGCGTATTCAATCTTTACCATCTTCTTATCCGTGGCGTTCAGCAGTTGTATCACCACCTCTTTCAGCAACGCAGGATCATCCGCACGGAGAACGCCGCTGATATTAAAACCAGGAGATTTTACCTGCGGAAAGCAGGGATTTATGTAAGTAGTGACGGAAATTATAAAGGCAATAAAAAAGACTGTTTTCTTTTTCATCTGAAGGGGTTTATTTACTGCTAATGTAGATATTAAGCAGTATTTAAGCACTATAAAAGGAAACCTATTACAGGAAATATAGGTATGTACTTACGGGATGTTTTAGGAGATGATGAGTGGTAAATAAAAAACGGCCAGCAGTATCTGCCGGCCGTTCACATTCAGGAAGATTTATTTTTTTTCATAGTGCAAACACACCACGCCTGAATCCGGGAAGGAGGTACTTGCCAGTAATTTCAGCCCTACCCGTTCCCTGATATTTTTAAACAGTGGAATGCCTTCGCCTATCAATACGGGGTTTACAAACAGCCAGAATTCATCTACCAGCTGGTGTTGCATCAGCGACTGCGTGGCGCCGGGGCTGCCAAACATGATGATTTCCTTGCCGGGCAGCTGTTTTAATGCACTTATTTTACCGGCGATGTCATCACTGATCACCGTGGTTTTGTCTTTCTTTAATCCCTTCAGCGTATTGGACAGCACAATTTTATCTACGTTGTTATACCACTGGGAGTGTTCAATGTCATGCTTGCTTGGATTAGGATGGTCGGCGGCAGTGGGCCAGTAGCCGTCCATCAATTCGTAGGTAATCCTGCCATACAAGGCAGTATCTGCCTCGTTGGTACGTTGTGCGGCGAAATCAAATATTTCATCGCCAACACTGATCCAGTCCATTTCTCCGGCAGGTCCGGCTACAAAACCATCCAGGGAAACATGCATGAAGGAAACTATTCTTCTCATAATGATATGTTTTTAAGTACATCACAAACATACCGCGGAAATCGAATACGGATGTGGTGCAATTCTGACATTTATGGGGGAGATTCCGTCAGGGCATTTGCGGATCAAGTCCACCTCAAAGGTGTACATGAAGCGTACATGAAGCCTGCTTAAGGCATAAAACAACAAAGCCTCCCGGAGGGAGGCATTTGTTTATAGATTGTCAGTATTGCCTAAAGTAATTTCAGCACTTCTTCTCCCATAGCATTGGTATTCAGTATCTTATCGGCTGGCGTTTGCTTGTCGGCAATATCCCTGGTGCGGAAGCCGGCTTTCAATACACCGTCAACAGCGTTGATCACGGCTTCTGACTCGGCCTTCATACCAAAGGAGATATCCAGTAACAACGCGGCGGATAAGATAGAGGCCAGCGGATTAGCGATGCCTTTACCGGTAATATCATGCGCGGAGCCATGAATGGGTTCGTACACGCCGGTACCATCGCCAATAGAGGCGGAGGCCAGCATCCCCATTGATCCGGCTATCTGCGAAGCTTCATCGGTAAGGATGTCGCCAAACAGGTTGGCAGTTACCACCACATCGAAACGGCGCGGGTCCTTGATCAGCAACATAGCAGTGGCATCTACAAACTGGTGCTCCACTTCCACGTCAGGATATTCCAGGGCTACCTTCTGCACTACCTCCCGCCAGAGACGTGAAGTTTCAATTACGTTGGCCTTATCTACGGAGCAGAGTTTTTTTCTCCTGGTTCTCGCCGCGTCAAAAGCTTTGCGGGCAATGCGTTCTACTTCGTAGCGACTGTATTCCGCTATGTCGTAGGCAGTATCGCCGTTATTCTTTCTGCCTTTTTCACCAAAGTAAATATCGCCGGTCAGCTCACGGAAGAAGAGGATATCTGCGCCTTTTAATATTTCAGGTTTAATGCTGGATGCGCCCAGTAATTCATCAAATAATTTGATAGGACGGAGGTTGGCATACAGGCCCAGCTCTTTGCGCATCTTCAGCAGGCCCTGTTCAGGTCTTACTTTGGCAGAAGGGTCGTTATCATATTTAGGGTGACCCACCGCGCCAAACAGCACGGCGTCTGATTTACGCATCTTTTCCAGCGACTCGTCCGGCAACGGGTTACCGGTAGCTTCAATGGCTACGTGGCCTATCAGCGCTTCGTCGTAAGTAAAGGTGTGACCGAATTTTTCAGCAATCCTGTCCAATACTTTTTTACCTACTGCAGTTACTTCCTGTCCGATTCCATCACCCGGAACTATTAAAATATGTTTGGTAGCCATTCAGTTGTTATTGATAGTTTAGATTAGGTTCAGCATTTTTTGTGTGGCCTTAATGGCAGATACGGTCTGGTCGCTGTCCAGTCCCCGGGTCTTAAACTCTTTGTTGTTCAGCCTCCAGGTAATGATCGTTTCGCACAACGCATCGCTTTTACCGCCGGGAGGAATACGCACTGCGTAATCCGTCAGGGTAGGAAGCTCGCGCTTCAGCTTTTTGTATACCTTCTTCAGTGCATTCATAAAGGCGTCGTACTGGCCATCCCCCTGTGAATGTTCCTCGAATACTTCCCCATCAATGGAGATCTTCACGGTAACAGAAGGGTTCAGGTTTTTGGAGTGGGTAAGCACATAGTTTTCTACGGTCACCTTTTCCTCGATCCGGTTGCTGTCCAGCACATCAGAAATGATATAAGGCAGATCCGCCTGCGTGAGCACTTCTTTCCGGTCGCCCAGTTCAATGATCCGCTGCGTTACTTTCTTCAGATCAGGATCCGACAGTTTAATACCCAGCTGTTGCAGGTTGTTTTCAATATTGGCTTTACCGCTGGTTTTGCCCAGTGCATATTTGCGGGTGCGGCCAAATCGTTCCGGCATCAGGTCACTGAAGTACAGTTTATTCTTTTTGTCGCCGTCGGCATGGATACCGGCTGTTTGGGTAAATACATTTTCCCCTACAATCGGCTTATTCACCGGGATGCGGAACCCGGAAAAGGTTTCCACCAGTTTGCTCACGGTATACAACGAGGTTTCTGCCACGGCGGTTTTTACCTCCGGCAAAAAATCGTTCAATACGGCGATGGCGCTGGCCAGCGAAGCGTTACCGGCCCGTTCGCCCATACCGTTGATGGTAAGGTGAATGCCGTGCGCGCCTGCTTTTACGCCTTCCAGTACGTTGGCGGTGCCAAGATCGTAATCGTTATGCGCATGAAAATCAAAATGACTTTTCGGGTAGCATTGCACGATGTCGGAAACAAATGCTTTCACTTCATCGGGCGTGAGCACACCGAGCGTATCCGGCAGCATGATCCTTTTTACAGGCACATTTTGCAGGAAGTCGAGGTACTGGAACACATACTCCCTGGAATGGCGCATACCATTGCTCCAGTCTTCCAGGTACACATTGCATTCCAGTCCTTTTTTATTAGCCAGTGCAACAACAGCGGCTACTTCTGCAAAATGTTCAGCAGGCTTTTTCTTTAACTGGTGGGTTAAATGATTGAGCGAGCCTTTAGTGAGCAGGTTCATTACTTTGGCGCCGGCTTTCAGCATCCATTCTACGGAAACGTCGCCATCCACAAATGTGAGTACTTCCACTTTATCCAGAAAGCCGTTCGCTTTGGCCCATTTGGTAATTGCCTTTACCGCAGTAAATTCACCCTCTGAAACACGGGCGGAGGCAATTTCAATCCTGTCCACTTTTACTTCTGTCAGTAAAAGCTGTGCAATGGTTAATTTTTCTGATGGCGAAAAAGATACTCCGCTGGTTTGTTCACCATCACGGAGGGTGGTGTCCATTATTTCAACGTGGCGCTGGGTCACTGGCATAATACTTATGGAATGTTTTTAGTACAGGCTCTTGCCGGCGAATGTGGTGATTTCGTCTTTCATGGCCTGCAGGTAGTCAATATCATCATAGCCATTCATCATGTTGTGCTTCTTATAGCTGTTGATGGCAAAGGACTCGCTTTCCCCGGTAGCCGGGATGGTGATGGTTTGCGCGTCCAGGTTGATTTCCAATTCCGCTTTGGGATCGGATTCTATCGCTGTGAATATTTTGTCGAGGAATTCAGGACTTACCTGTACGGGTAAGATGCCGATATTTAAAGAGTTGTTTTTGAAGATGTCGGCAAAGAAGCTGGACACTACACAACGGAACCCATAGTCGTAGATGGCCCACGCCGCATGTTCACGGCTGCTGCCGCTCCCAAAGTTTTTACCCGCTACCAGTATTTTACCGGAATAGATAGGGTTGTTTAAAACGAAATCTTTTTTGGGTGTGCCGTCTGTTTCATAGCGCCAGTCGCGGAACAGGTTGTCGCCAAAGCCGGTGCGCTCTGTCGCTTTGAGGAATCGTGCAGGAATGATCTGGTCAGTGTCCACATTTTCGATGGGCATGGGTACTGCTGTACTCCTTAATATCGTGAATTTATCGTAAGCCATTTTTTGTTGATCGTTTATAAAATTTTGTAAGAAGGGGAATGATTAAGCAATCAGTTCTCTTGGATCCGTTACCACACCTGTTACAGCAGCAGCGGCGGCTACCAGCGGACTGGCCAGCATGGTCCTGGAACCTGGTCCCTGCCTGCCTTCAAAGTTCCTGTTGCTGGTGCTCACGGCGTATTTGCCGGCGGGCACTTTATCATCGTTCATCGCCAGGCAGGCAGAGCATCCGGGCTGACGCAGCTGGAAACCGGCTTCTGTCAGGATATCCAGGATACCTTCTTCTTTGATCTGCTGTTCTACGATGTGCGATCCCGGAACGATCCAGGCAGTTACATGGTCTGCTTTCTTTCTTCCTTTTACAATAGAAGCAAATGCACGGAAGTCTTCAATACGACCGTTGGTGCAGCTGCCAATAAATACATAATCTACTTTTTTACCCAGCATGGCTTCTTCCTCGTGGAAGCCCATGTACTGCAATGATTTTTCGTAGCTGGTTTTGCTGTCGCCGGCCAGCGCAGAAGGAATATGTTTGGTAATGCCCATGCCCATACCTGGATTGGTACCGTAGGTGATCATCGGCTCAATATCCGCTGCGTCAAAAGTATACTCCTTGTCAAACGTGGCGCCTTCGTCGGTACGCAGCGTTTTCCAGTAAGCCAGCGCAGTGTCCCATGCGGCTCCTTTTGGCGCTTTCTCACGTCCATTGATGTAATTGTAGGTGGTTTCGTCCGGGGCAATAATGCCACCGCGCGCACCCATCTCAATACTCATATTACAAACGGTCATACGACCTTCCATGCTCATGTTTTCAAAAACATCACCGGCATATTCCACAAAGTAGCCCGTAGCACCGGCTGCCGTGAGTTTGGATATAATGTAGAGGGTTACGTCTTTCGGCGTAATACCTTTCCCCAGTTTACCCGTTACGTTGATGCGCATTTTCTTTGGCTTCGGCTGCATAATGCACTGGGAGGTGAGTACCATCTCTACTTCAGAAGTACCTATACCAAATGCAATAGCTCCAAAAGCGCCATGGGTGGAGGTGTGGGAGTCTCCACATACAATGGTCATACCCGGCAGGGTAATACCATTTTCCGGACCTACCACGTGCACAATACCATTTTTTGGATTGCCTAATCCCCAGTGGGAAATGCCATACTTGTTGGAATTGGTTTCCAGGGCTTTCAACTGGTTGGCGGAAAGCGGATCCTGCACCGGTAAATGCTGGTTAATCGTTGGCGTATTGTGATCAGCTGTGGCAAAGGTCTTTTCAGGAAACATTACCTTTAAACCCCTGTTTTCCATTCCAAGAAAAGCCACAGGGCTGGTTACTTCATGAATAAAGTGGCGGTCGATAAAAAATACATCCGGACCATCTTCAATTTTCCTCACAACATGTGAATCCCATACTTTGTCAAATAAGGTAGCGGGTTTATTGCTCATTTTTTAAAATTTTAAAAGTAGCTACTTGATTGTTCAAATTTATTCATAAAATCTATTTTATTTCAATATTTTTTCTAACAATAAGCAGGAAAAGAGGGCGAAACAGCAAGTAGGACGGGCGTTTGAGCCTGTTTTACAATGTATTGGGTTGATAGTCAGTTATTTGTAATTTTTTGAGGTGGGACTTGGAAACCACCTTATTTTGGGTAAATGCGTACGGTTAGTAATATGTGAAGGAGATATATACTGTGGAAAAACATAATGTGTCCGGTAGAATGATTCAACTCGTTTTCCGGTAATTAAAGATCGCCCATCCGTTTAACAGCACTGCAAACAGGATAAGATACAACAGTTCCATCTGCACATCGGCAAAACCACTGCCTTTCAGTACAATCATCCGGATTACCTTGATGAAATGTGTCACCGGGGTTAAATTGGCGATCACCTTTGCCCAGGGCGGCATACTGTCTACCGCGGTGAATAGCCCGCTCATCAGCATAAAGATCATCATAAAAAAGAATGCCACAAACATCGCCTGCAACTGGTTATTGGTATAGGTAGATACCAGCAGCCCGAAGCCCAGCAATGCTACCAGGTACACCGCGGCAAATACATACAACGTCACAAAACTCCCCACCGGCCAGATGCCGTATATTCCCCAGGCCACCAGCAAGCCAAGCGTAAACACAATCATGCCCACTACCCAGAAGGGAATCAGTTTTCCCAGAATAAACTGCCACTTTTGAATTGGCGTTACATTGATCTGCTCAATAGTGCCCACTTCTTTCTCCCGTACAATATTGAGGGCCGACATAAAGCCGCCAATCATCGTAAGCAGCAGCACCAGGATCGCCGGTACAATATAAAACCGGTATTCCGCCAGGGGATTAAACCAGTTGGAGTAGGTAATATCGATGATACCAGCCGCCGGCATCATGTTCCCGCCAATATTAACCGGGATATTCTTATTGAAGTCTGTAATCACCATCATGAGGTAATTGCCGCCAATAGCCGCTTTGGTGCCGTTAATCGCATCTACGGATACCCCTACACGTTGTTTCCCTTCCCTTATCAGGTTGCTTTCAAAATTTGGCGGAATCTCCAGCACTACATCGGCTTTTTCCCTTTCAATATAGGTGATGGCGCGCTGAAAGGAAGGCTCGGCAGCCACTATTTTAAAGTAACCGGAGGCGCCTATCTTGGCAATCAGCTGCCGGGAATAGGAACTGTGATCATTGTCCACCACCGCAAGGTTTACGCTCTTCACATCAAAGTTCATCGCCAGGGGAAGAATGATCAGTTGTATGACAGGCATCGCAAACATCATCGCCAGGATCGTTTTATCCCGGAAGATCTGCCTGAACTCCTTTTTTAATAAATAACCCAGCACTTTCATGATAACCGCGTTTTAAAATTTTTAAGCGCAATAGTGAGCAGCACGGTGGTCATACCCAACAGCACCAGCGTTTCTTTCCAGACATATTTAAACCCAAGTCCTTTCAGCATCACCGATTTAACAATCAGGAAATACCAGCGGGAGGGAATAATATTGGAGATGAGCTGGAAAACCTTTGGCATATTTTCTATCGGGAACATAAAACCTGTAAAGATCATCGTGGGAATCATCAGCCCCATCATGGATAAAAGCAAAGCAGTTTGCTGCGAGTTGGTCGTATTGGAAATCATCAATCCGAACGATAAACAGGTAATGATAAACAACATGCTTTCCATAAACAGCAGCAGGATACTGCCTTTGATGCCCACATCCAGCACAAACACCGCCAGCACCAGGATCAGGGTAAAATTCAACAGCGACAGCACCAGGTAGGGAATGGCTTTGGCAATAAGCACCATCAGTGGTTTAAAAGGAGATACCAGTAATATTTCCATGGTGCCTAGTTCTTTTTCGCGCACTACGGATACAGAGGTGAGCGCGGTGCATACAATCATCAGCACCAGGGCCATCACGCCGGGAATAAAATTCAGGGAGCCATTGCCTTCTTCGTTATACAGCATTCTCGATTCCGGAACAATGACATAAGGCAGTTGTTGCGAGGGACTGATCTCCTGCTGGTAAGCTGTGGTGATAGCAGTGATATAGTTTACCACGGTTTTGGCGGTATTGGGATCGGACCCATCTGCAATAATTTGCAGCTGCGCTTTGCCACCGTGCCGGAGGTCGTTGCCAAAACCGGCAGGGAAAATGAGCGCGCATTTTGTGGTACCTTTTTTAAAGGAATCTTCTATATCGTTATAATCGATAGATGATTCACTGACGATAAAGTAGGAAGATGATTTTATTTTATGGATTAGCTGTTGTGAATTAGCATCCCGGGAATGATCAATCACCATCAGCGTAATATCTTTCACCTCACTGGTCAGTGCAAAACCAAACAGCATAATCTGCGCTACCGGCAAGCCAAACATGATCAGTAAGGTCCGTTTGTCGCGGAATACATGGAAAAATTCCTTCCGGATAAAAACAAGAAGCTGTTTCATAAAAATGTTTTAGTCGCCCGACCTTTTGGCCCCACGGGCCAACCGGTAAAATACTTCGTCCATATTTTCTGCCCTAAACTGCGCTTTCAGGTTAGCAGGAGAATCCAATGCCTCTATCTTTCCATCCACCATAATGGTAACACGGTTACAATACTCCGCTTCATCCATATAGTGGGTGGTTACAAAGATGGTAATGCCACTTGCCGCCGCTTCATAGATCATGTCCCAGAACTGCCGCCTGGTAACAGGATCCACGCCACCGGTGGGTTCATCCAGGAACACAATCCGCGGCTGATGAAAGATGGCTACTGAAAACGCCAGCTTTTGTTTCCAGCCTAACGGTAGCGCACCTACGAGTTTTTTTGCTTCAGCGGTGAGCCCCAGCTTTTGGATCAGGTTATCGCTTCTTCTACGGATTTCGGTGGAGGAAACCCCATACACGCCGCCAAAGAATTCAATGTTTTCCACTACCGTCAGGTTTTCATACAGGGAAAATTTCTGGCTCATGTAACCGATATTCTTCTTGATGGATTCTGTTTGCTTATATACGTCAAAACCGGCTACGGTAGCCTCGCCGGAAGTAGGGTGGGAGAGGCCGCAGAGAATCCTCATGGCAGTAGTTTTGCCTGCTCCGTTGGCGCCCAGGAACCCGAAGACCTCTCCTTTGTTTACTTCAAAAGAAATCTTATTGACGGCATAAAAGTCGCCAAACCGCTTCGTGAGATCCTTGCATATAATCACTTTTTCTTCCATGATACCCTGTTTTAGGCCTGGTTCATTAACCGGATAAAGCTATCCTCAATGCCCGGGTGAATTAATTTTATGGCTACGTGTGTATGTCCCCGTTGGGTGATGTTACGCTGCAATGCCTCTATATCAGCGCCGGCGTCTTTCAGCGTAATATGAATGTATTCCCCGAAAGCAAAGCTGCTGTCCACTTCCGGCATGCTGCGCAGTTCCGTCAGCAAGTGATAGATATTGTCCGCCTTGATGGCATAGAGTTTCACCGGGAATCTGGACATGATATTATCGGGCGTATCTACCGACATGATCTTACCATTTTGTATCAGTGCAATCCTTTCACAAAGCACGGCTTCGTCCATGTAAGGAGTAGACACCACGATGGTGATGCCTTGTTGCTTCAGGTACTTCAGCATGTCCCAGAACTCTTTCCGGGATACTACATCCACGCCGGTAGTAGGTTCATCAAGGAATAATACTTCCGGTTTGTGGATCAGCGCGCAACACAATGCCAGCTTTTGTTTCATACCTCCGCTGAGCTTTCCGGCCCTGCGATCGCTGAAGGGTTTTATCTGTTCGTAGATATCCTTAATGAGTTCGTAGTTATCTTCAATCGTGCTCCCGAAGAGGGTGGCAAAGAAATCGAGATTCTCTTTTACGGTCAGGTCCTGGTACAGGGAAAATTTCCCCGGCATATACCCAATCCTGTTACGTATTTCTCTATAGTCTTTTACGCAATCATAGCCGCGCACGGTGGCCGTACCTTTGTCGGGCAGCAACAAGGTAGTGAGGATGCGGAAGACGGATGTTTTGCCGGCGCCATCAGGCCCTATCAGGCCAAACAGTTCACCTTCCTCCACCTGCAGTGAAATATCATCCACTGCCAGCACCTTACCCTTGTCGTAAGTTTTGGTGATATGGTCCAGTGTTACTGCGCTCATTTGGATGCTTTATTAATCAGCATTTCACCATACATACCTATTTTCAGATAGCCGTCATTTTTTACCCTTACCTTGATGGCATACACCAGGTTAGCCCGTTCATTTTTTGTTTGAATGGTTTTAGGGGTAAATTCAGATTTATCGGAGATCCAGGTAATTTCACCGGTATATGATTTATAGTTCTTTTGACCCTGGTCAATGCGCGCCTCTACCTGTTGTCCCAGTTTAATTTGCGGAAGCGTAACGCCGGTTACATAAGCCTTCAGGTAAAGGGTATCGATATTGGCGACTTTGTACAGCGGTTTACCGACGGTGGCCATTTCCCCCTGCAGCGCATATTTCAGCAGTACTACACCACTCACCGGGTTAATGATCTGTCCTTTATGGATCTGTTCTGCATATTGGGCCAGTGATTTTTCCAGCGGGGCTTTTTCACTGAGTATGCTGCGGTTCTGGGTAGACGTATTGGAGTTGTTGAGCTTCAGTTGTTGCCGGGTCACGCTGATTTGCCGTTCCAGCTGCACAATGAGGGCATTGATATCATCCAGTTGTTTCTGTGTGGCGGCGTCGCTTTTTACCAGGTTCTCCGTGCGTGTTCTTTCCCGGTATTGTTGTTGCAGCTGTGCTTCCTGCACCAGCAGCTGCCTGCGCACCAGTTCTGTTTGCGGCACCGGGTCCTGGGTTTTTTCTTTCAGCGCATTGATAGATGCCTGCACCTGTTCCCTTTGAAGGGTGGGGATGGTTACGTCAATTTGTCCAACGGTTTGCCCGGCAGTGAGCTTGTCGCCTTCTTTTATAACGAAGGACTGTATTTCACCGGTTTGTTCGGCAGATACGATCACTTCATCTGCTTCAAAGTTGCCGGACGCATCGAAATCGTTTTTGCCGCTTCCGCAGGCATTGATCATCATCACAACGGCTATACCAAGTATCATGTTGTATTTCATATGCAATAATTAATCAGTTCCCGGAGGTGTTTTTATAATTGTATTGAGCCTGTAATAATTGTATGCTGTGGAGGATACGTGATTGTTTCGCCAGGTTCTCCGCATTCAGCTGGGAGATGTAGTCATGTACGGTGATAACGCCGTTGTCCAGCTGTGCCTGCGCGGATTTCCTGACAGAGGAGCGGAGCGTAATGGCGCTGTCATCCTGTTCTATCAGGGTGGCAAACTTATCAATATCCTGGTTTTGTTGCTGGAGGTTCATGCTGGTATTGAACAGGAAAGTTTCCTTGCTTACATCCAGGTTTTGCCGGTTGATGTCCAGCAGCTGCCGGTTGTTTTTCAGCGAGTAGAGGCTGCCTAAAGACCAGTTCAGGCGTACGCCACCCAGCCACCAGGCGCCGAATTTATTGTCGATAATATTCAGTGTGGGCCGTCCATAGGCGCCCTGGATAAAAGCGCTCAGTTTGGGAAGGTAGCCCGACTGCAATTGTTTTTCCTGTACGTCGAAGGCTTTTTTCTGAATATCATAGTAAGTAATTTCCGGTCGATGTATACCTTGTTGTGGCGTCACTGGTACGGGCCATGCCAGGCGGGTGCTATCGTTCAGCGGCTGATGGATGAAAGCCGACAGCATTTTCATATAGGCTTTCCTGTTAGCGCTGAATTCAGTGGCGGCCATCTCGGTATTCATAATTTCCGCTTTCAGTTCATCCACATTGCTACGGTAGGCCACACCGTTGTTGAGCGCCGCCTGCATCTTATCCGTGGCGCTTTGCAGGTCAGCTTTCCTGAGCCCGTTTTGCTCCAGCTGTGCCTCCATCAGTAATATTCCGAAATAGAGTTGCGTAATCCGGTCGCGGATGGCGTAAAGGTTTACTTCCAGTTGCTGTTGCTGTATGGCTTCGTTGGCACGGCTGCTTTCCTTTTGCAGTTTGCTTACGCCGCCATCATAGATCTGTTGGGAGATCTCCGCCTGTATTTTATATTGGTCTTTGCTCAGCGAAGGGAATGTCACGCCGGGCAATGAAGGGATTGCCTCGCCAAAGTTGATGGTCTCCGACTGGTACGTTGCCTGTCCGCTTACGGTGAGTTGTGGTAAATACAACTTGCCCGCATTTTCCACCGAATACCTGCTGCTGCGTGCGATCAGGTCGTACTGCCTGATCAGCGGATAATTCTGGCGGGCCAGGGTATAGCACTCTTCAATGGTAAGGGTGGCAGGCGCCTGGCTCCATGCCCTGCCCACCGCAGGCCCCAATAATATGAAACAGCACAAAGCTTTAAATAAGTTCATAGTGCAATATTCAGTTTGAATTATTGTTTTGAAAAGTTGTTCAATTTCCGGGCAAAAAAAAGCAGCTATTTCAGCATGCCTTTAATCCAGATGGGTATCAGCTTTCTCCGTTCTTCCATCAGCGCGGTGAATTCTCCCGGTTTCACCACCTTGTTCCTTTCCAGTAAGGGCCTGGCCAGGAAAGGCATTACCACAAAGCCTATCAGGTTCATCATTAACTGTATCGGCTGGATGCTCAGCTTTCCTTCTTTATGCAGCGCCGCTAATTGTTTAAAGAAATGAGACTGGAAGATGGCATTTTTGCGGTTGTCTTTCAACAACTCATCCGTGCCGGCAAAGATCTCATTCACCATAAATAACGGGAAGTCTGGATTCACCAGCAACAGGTTAATATAGTGATTGGCTACCTGTTCCACTTTCTGCTGCACGCTTAACTGTTCGTTATTAAGGATCAGCGTTACCGTGGTAATCAATTTCTCCACGATCTCTGCCATCACAAACTGGAACAACTTTTCCTTGCTGCGGAAATAATAATTGACAAGCGACAGGTTGATATCAGCCTCTGCTGCAATATCCCTTACTTTGGTAGCCTGGTAACCTTTCTTGGTAAATACAGTTCTGGCCGCGGCTTTAATCCGCTCTTCGGTGGAAGCATCCATATTTCCCTTCTTTTCACTTACCGCCATAGTCTGGTTTTGAGTTTAATATTTTACAAAGATAGTAAATTGAACAACTTTTCAAAACATTTGTTCAATTTTATGAAATAGTCATTTCTGAAGTTGTTTTGCAGTACCTTTAATCAGATCCTTACCTATATGAAGCTACCCGTTATACATGGTTATATTGACCGCCGCATCCTGGTGAATTTTACCGTGGACCCGGAAGCCGTTCAGTCGCTGTTGCCCGCACCTTTCCGTCCTAAAATTTACAAAGGCAAAGCCATTGCTGGTATCTGCCTGATCAGACTGAAACATATTAAGCCTAAAGGCTTGCCTGATTTTATGGGCATTTCCTCGGAAAATGGCGCCCATCGCATTGCAGTAGAGTGGGAGGAGAATGGTATTACGAAAGAAGGCGTTTATATCCCACGCAGGGATACCTCATCGAAGCTAAACGCCCTTGCCGGCGGACGACTGTTTCCCGGGAAACATCACCTGGCGGATTTTCACGTAAAAGAGGCCGGCGGGCATTTTCATATTGATTTTACCAGCTCAGATAAAACCTCTATCTCCATCGACGCGCGCAGCACCAGCGAGTTTCCCGCGACCTCTGTTTTTGAAACGCTGGAAAACGCCTCTGCATTTTTTGAAGGTGGCGCCGTTGGTTATTCTCCGAATAGTCAGCAGTCGCTCGACGGGCTAAAGTTACAAACCTATCAATGGAAAGTAAGCCCGTTGCAACTGCTGCACGTAGCTTCCAGTTTTTTTGAAAATACAACGGTGTTTAAGAAAGGAACGGTTGCATTTGACAACGCCCTTCTCATGACCCGAACCGAACACGAATGGCATACCCTTACCGGTTGTCCTCAACCATAGCCGTACATACCGGATAATAAACACATAACGGGAGGCGCCATTGCATTCCTTGAGAATGTTTTTTATTTTGTTTTTCGAACAATGTAAAACCCACTCAATCGGAATATAAATGGACTCACGCAGAGAATTTCTAAAAAAATCTTTATTACTATCCGGTGCAGCAGGCTTGTCAACCATGATGCCCGCATCCATTCAACGGGCACTGGCCATAGATCCTGCTCCCGGCAGCACTTTCCACGATGCGGAACATATTGTGATCCTCATGCAGGAGAATCGTTCGTTCGATCACTGCTTTGGTTCTTTACAGGGCGTCCGGGGTTTTAACGATCCGCGCGCCGTATGGTTGCCGGACGCAAAGCCGGTATGGTTTCAAACTAACGCCCAGGGTGATACCTACGCACCTTTCCGGCTGAATATCAAAGATACCAAAGCCACATGGATGGGAGCATTGCCCCACTCCAGGCCCAGCCAGGTAGATGCCTACAACAAAGGCCGCTACGATAAATGGCTCATCGCAAAAACACCCGGCAACAAGGAATATGCGGCCATGCCTTTAACAATGGGGTACTATACCCGTGAAGATCTTCCTTTCAACTACGCAATGGCAGATGCTTTCACGGTATGCGACCAGAACTTCTGCTCAGCCATGACCAGCACCACGCCCAACCGCTCCTTTTTCTGGACGGGCAAAATTGTACATGAAGTAGATGGACTGCCAAAAGCACATATCCGGAACGATGACTTCAGCTACGGGAAACTGCCGTGGAAAACATTCCCGGAATTACTGGAGGAAAATAATATCGCCTGGAAATTTTACCAGAATGAAATCAGCTGCGGTGGCGGATGGAAAGGAGAGGAAAGGGCATGGCTCGCAAATTTTGGCTGTAACCTGCTGGAATTTTTTGCGGCCTATAACGTGAAGTTCTCTGAACGGTATGTAAACGGATTATTGAAACAGGTGGAAACCCTGCCGGACGAAATCAATAAACTCCAGGAAGCCAGCCCTTCTTCGGATGCCGCCGCCGAAAAGATCCGCACCGATATCTCCAAAAAACAAGCGGTGCTGGACAATGCTACCCAGGAACTCCTGCAATGGAATAAAGAAAGCTATGAGAAATTAACGGATCAACAGAAATCGCTGTACCAACGCGCTTTTGTAGTGAATAAAAACGATCCCGCCTACCGGAGCGTAACAGCCGTAAATTATAAAGACGGCTCAAAGGAACGCACCATCACAGTGCCCGCCGGCGATGTACTCCACCAGTTCCGAAAAGATGTGAACGAAGGCGCATTGCCTCAGGTATCGTGGCTGGCAGGCCCGCAGAACTTCTCCGACCACCCCAGCGCCCCCTGGTATGGCGCCTGGTACGTATCCGAAATACTCGATATCCTCACACAAAAACCGGACGTCTGGAAGAAAACTATTTTCATTGTTACCTATGATGAAAATGATGGTTACTTCGATCATGTGGTGCCTTTCTCTATCTGCGATAACAATAAACCCGGTACTGGTAAATGCTCCGCCGGAATAGATACGGAGATAGAACAGGTGAGACTGGCGCATGAACTGAAACAGGGCATAAGTGAAAAGCAGGCCCGGGAAGCCCCGGTAGGACTGGGATTCAGGGTGCCTATGATGATTGCATCGCCCTGGAGCAGGGGAGGAAAGGTATGCTCACAGGTATTTGAGCATACTTCTACTTTACAATTCCTGGAAACATTTTTTAGTAAGAAGCTAAACAAACAGGTACACCTGGATAATATCAGTCAGTGGAGACGCACCATCAGCGGTGATCTTACCGCAGCCTTCAGTCCGTTTAATACCACCACACCAGCCAAACAGATTTTCCTGGACCAGCGCCGTGTAGTGGAAAATATTAATAACGCCCGTTTTAAATCAGCACCCGCAGGCTTTAAGAAGGTTACCGGTGAAGAGGTAAAAGCCTTTGCTAATGGCAACGGCACTACGATCTTACAACAGGAAAAAGGTACCCGCCCTTCCTGCGCATTGCCTTATGAACTGCTGGCGGATGGTCAGTGGAAAACCGGTGAGCAGTTGCTGACGCTGAAAATGAAAGCCGACAAACAATTGTTCGGCGACCGGGCACATGGCGCGCCTTTTACTGTATACACCAACCTCCCTTACAAAGACGAACAAACAGGTGAAACAGAAACCGGAAGAACCTGGTCGTTTGCAGTGGCTGCCGGAGACACGATCACCTATGAGTGGCCCGCCAAAGCCTTTGCGGAGAACCGTTATCAGCTGCACCTGCACGGCCCCAACGGATTCTACCGCGCGTTTGAAGGCTCCGCTAAACATCCGCAGCTGGACCTGGAGCTGGGTTATGAAATAAATGGCAAGCTGAAAAAGAAAGCAACCGGCAATCTTGTTTTACGTGTAGCCAATACCGGTAACAGTGCACGCGATTTCAGTATCACAGACAATGCCTACGGCGGAAAAGTGATCCAGCGGAATGTTGCCGCCGGCGCCACATTGGAATTGGTATTGCCATTGCAAAAAAGTCATGGCTGGTACGATTTCAGTGTACGTGCTGCTGGCTTTGATACTTTTAGTCAACGGTATGCAGGAAGAGTGGAAACAGGAGAAGAAGGGATAACAGATCCGTTTATGGGAAGAGTATAAAAAGAATCCGGGAGGATTTACAGGATGTGTAAGTCCTCCCGGAATATATTATTGCAATATTTCCTTTACAGGCTTGCCTACACAACCGCTTGGCATTTGTATATGCAGCATTGCAGCAAGGGTAGCGGCAATATCTGTCATATGTACGGTTTCATTGGAAGCGCCATGCTTTACATGCCATCCCATAAATACCAGTGGGATATGGATATCGAAAGGATTCCAGTTACCGTGGGTAGTGCCCTTCAGTGAACCTTCAAACCATCCTGGCTCAGGAATCACAATCACGGAACCGGTACGTTTACGGTTGTAGCCATTGATCGCCATGGTATTCAGCGGCTCCGGTAAAGGATTTGCGCCGATATTATCCAGGTCGGCGGCAAACTGGATACCCGGTTGTGCCTCAAAATACTTCACCGTTTCTTTCTTCACCGCATCATAGTCCAGTTTAGCTGCCGCAATTTTAGCTTTGTCGAAGCTTACGTGGTAGTTCATAAAAGAAGATACCAGTTTACTTACGCCAAAACGTGCATTCAGCGTGCTATCCAGGCCAGCTACCAGTTTCCTGCTTTCTGTCAGCCCGGAAGGCAGCTTATGCTCTTCCATGAATTTAATGGCATGCGCGGCGCCGTGGTCGGCAGTAAGGAACACGAGGTAATTGCCTTTTCCTACACGCTGGTCCAGGTAAGTAAAAAAGGCCGACAGGTCTTTGTCCAGTCGCAGGTAAGTATCTTCCACTTCAATGGAATTAGGACCATATTTATGGCCTACATAATCGGTGGAAGCGCAGTTAATAGTAAGGAAGTCGGTCACGGTATTATTGCCGAGGTCATACCCTTCAATGGCGGCTTTCGCAAAATCCAGTGTGAGCGTATTGCCACCGGGAGTGGATCTCAGGTTGCCCGGATCTTTTTTATAAGCATCTTTTAGTGCATGCGGAAAAACAGGGGCTTTTTCACCTGGGAAAGTACCTTCCCAGTCTACGTTGTCTTCACTGCTCTGCACATAAGTATTGATAGGATATAAAGTTTCCCAGGGTTTAGACATTAACAGTTGGGGCTCTTTGCGGTCGTTAAAACGCTTTACCCACTCCGGCAGTTCTTTCATGTACCAGGTGCTGGTAATAAAGCTGCCGTTGCTGTCGTCCAGCCAGAAGGCGCCATTGGGCGTATGTCCGGCAGGAAGAATAGAGGCGCGGTCTTTCAGTGATACGCCTACTACTTTAGAGCGGAAGTTGGTAGACAGTTTCAATTCATCTGTAATGGTGGAGGCCAGCAGGTTGCGCGGCGACATTTTGCCCGCAGCACTGCTACTGCCCACGGCTTGTACGGTAGTGTCTTCTGTGCAATACCATTTTCTGCCGGTAAGCTGATCGGGCCAGTCGTTGCCGGTGATACCATGAATAGCCGGCACACTGCCTGTATAAATGGTGCTGTGTCCCACGGCGGTAAAGGAGGGAAGGTGGCTGATAAAAGTGTTCTCACAGGAAAAACCGTCGCCCAGCATACGTTTGAAACCACCCGCTTCGTAACGGTCGTAGTAACGGTATAAGTAATCCCAGCGCATCTGGTCTACCACAATGCCTACTATCAACTTAGGCTTTTCATTCGATTGAGCTACTGCGGAGAGCCCCTGTAGCGCTGCGAACGCGCCCAGGAATGCAGTGGCAACAGATTTAGTCATTCCATTCATAATGCAGATTTTTTTCATTTCTTAGGTTCACACCCCAATTGGGAATCGACAAACGTAATAAAAAAATTATAAAAACCCTGCACCTTTTCGTTGAACGGAAAAGGATGGATCGCTTCCCGGAAAAGTAGCCGGTATCTTTTTAACAAGAGATATTTATTTGCGTTTTCTGAAAGATCCGCATCTTTGCATATCTTCCATGAGAAGAATACTATTTCATAATGTAGCAAGACAGATGATAAAGAGATACTTACTGGCAGGACTCCTTTTAAACAGCATATCCCTGCATGCACAAGAGCCCGTGGTAGCGGGCTACCTCGGAAGATTCGAAGGACAGTTTGCCCCCGTGTTGATTAACCAGCAAAAACAATGGCTGCATGTTTCCGGTGCAGTATTGGTAGATAAAACGGAAAACACGGGTTACTACAATACCGTAGTAGCCGTGAAGCACAACGCCTATGGCGCTATCAACAATGCCGGTAAGATCATTGCCCCTTTCAAATATGATGAGGTCACCCTGGCCGATGAGCAGGACAACAACGACTCCACAAAAAATTATTGCTTTGTAATTACCCGGCTCAATGGAAAATATGGCGCCGCAGATACACTCGGCAATATCATCTGCCCGCCTATATACGCCGAGGTAAGCGCGCTCACACCCCATGTACTGAAAATGAAGAAGGATGGACGCTGGGGATGGATAGATATTAAAACCGGTAAGGTATTACAGGAACCCATATACGAAGAAGCAGGTAAAAGCTATGCACTAAAAAACGCTATAGAAATTACCAAAGCAGGTAAAGTCGGACTGGCAGCGGAAGACGGCACCATCATCGTTCCGGCAGGATACGAATCGTTTGATTACCTCGGCGGCAACAGCACTTATTTTGGTTTTACTGCCAACGGTAAAACAGGCATCATGGATCAAAACGGAAAGGTGATTATTCCTGCTGTCTATGATAAATGCAAGCCCGGACCGGCCACCACGCTGTTTGCCGTAGAAAAAAACGGTAAAACCGGCCTCGTAGACGCGGGCGGTAAAACACTGCTCCCGTTTCAATACACGGGAACCGGTTTGACGGGCAATGTCATGAAAGTGAGCATAGGCGATAAATACGGGGTGGTAAATACCGAAGGCAAAGAGATCATTCCGCCGCGGTACAGCGACATTAAAGCGATTAATGCAGCAGGACAGGAAGTGTTTGACGGTGGCGTAATATCGGCGCCCGGGCAGGCAACAGACCGGGTGTCGCCCGTGCCGGTAGTTTTCCTGGTAAGCGATGCCACTGGCACCGGCCTGTTTGATGCAAACGGGAAAAGCCTTCTGCCCCTTACATACAGCCGTATAACGCCGTTCTCCTGGCAAGACACTACCTTCCTGGCTGCGGAGAAAAATGGTAAAACTGGCGTCCTTGGAATGGATGGGAAAATAATCCTGCCAGTAGTCTATGATGGTTTGGTAAATGGCTTCGGCAGCGGATTTTCATATGTTGATGATAACGCAGGGGAGAGCAAAAAAGATTACCTGCCCATTGTAAAAGGAGAGAAGATAGGATTGGTTAATATTACGACCGGGAAAGAAATTATCCCCGCCCAGTACGAATGGCTGCAGTGGCAAAACAGCCGGATGCTGCTGCTCCGCAAAGGCGATACCACTTCCCTGGCAGATGTAACGGGAAAGATTCTCCGTGGCGGAAAACGGTATGGATTTTTTACTGCGGTGGACACCAACAGGATTGTAGAAACACAATACAACGACGATGGCTCCACCACCAGCCTGCTCACCGATCTCGCAGGCAATACGCTCTATACCAGCCAGCGCTGGGAGTTTAAAGAAAACCAGGTGTCGCGGCTGCTGATGCCGGAAAGCGAAAAGGGAAGCAATGCAAGATTCAATAACGGCCTGTTGAAATTATGGAGCAACGCCCGCAACAATGTATTTTTAGATCCCAACGGAAAAGAAGTGGTTTTTGATGGCTACAGCTTTGTGGGAGATTTCTGGAACGACCTGGCGCTGGCAGGAATCGACAGCACCCCGCAACATACCTTATACGGCATCATCAACCGCAGGAAAGAAATTATTTACCCGGTTACAGCCGACGATATTTATGCAATGAACAACCTGCTCGTGGTAAAAAAAGGAGACCGCAAAGGACTGATCACAAAGGAAGGTAAAACATTGCTCCCGGTGGCGTATGAGGAAATCGACGATATCTACGACGCGCCTTTTTTCAAGGTGTCACGCAATAACAAATATGGCGTAGCAGATAGCCTGGGTAAGATAATTTTACCGGTAGAATTTGATGATATCAGCTACCGGAAAGATGAGCGCCTGTTCCAGGTAGCGCGCGCCGGCAAGTACGGTATCGCAGATGCCTCCGGTAAAATGATCATTCCCGCTATCTATGATAATATGGACGTCAACCAGGGATATGACAAAAATATCTTTCCAATACTGGTACAGGAAGGCAAATGGTATTTTTATCTCGATGCGCAAGGGAAAGCATTTCCCTATAAATCACTGAAGAAAAAAGGATATGATGATTAAGGGTATAACAGGCAGGAATATACGTTTTTTACTGGCAGGTAGTTTTTTGCTGGCGGCTCATAGCTTATCCGCACAGCAGGGATCCGCGTTTCATAATGGGTTTGCCCGTATGGAAGAATCCGGCAAAAGCTGGTATATAGATTCCACCGGCAAAAAAGCATTTGATCAGATCGTTAATTGCCCTGTATCACCCCGCTGCCGCCACAGCTGCAGATGAGGAAGCACTGCCTGAAGCACAGGAAACCATGCTCCTGGTAAGCAGCGCCGGCAAAACAGGCATTGTTGCCGGTAATGGAAAGTGGCTGCTGCCGCCAGTATATGATACCATCGAACTGAAATGGAAAACTTACCTGGTATTGCGTCAGCAAGGTAAAATGACTTATGCAGATACCGACGGGAAGCTGTTGCTGCCGCTGCAGTTTGAAGACGCTGGCATATTGGACGATACACACTTTGATGTGAAAACCGGCGGTAAATGGGGAATCTACAGCACCGCAGAAAACCGGTTGCTGATACCGGCCATGTATGAATCATTCGACTACTGCGGCGGATGCGGCAGGAAAGGAGATTACCTGTTTGCGCAGAAGAATGGTAAATGGGGTATCATCGATTTTAACAATAATGTCCTGATGCCTTTTGAATACGAACATGCACACGCTTTTATGCGCAGCGACAACTGGGTACAATGTTTCAAAAAGCAGGGGCACGAAGTAACCATCAACCTGAAAACAAAAAAAGAATATACCGCACCGGAGTATACAGATATGACGATAACAGGTAACAGTTTGCTGAAAGCGCAAAAGAACGGGAAGTACGGACTGATTAACGAAGACGGCGTTACCATAGCCGATTTTATTTATAACGATATCACCGATGCTTATGGCGAAACAGAAAGAGGACCCTATCTCCAGATCACAAAAAATGGTAAAACAGGCATCCTGCGGGAAGATGGGAAGGTAATGATTGCCCCTGCATACGAAGGTGATATTACAGGATCCGGTGACTATTTTATTATCCGGGTGGATGGCAACTATAACCTGACAGATACCACCGGTAAGAAGTTACTGGCAAAAGATTATACCGAAATAACCTTCATGGATAAACGTTTTTCCGCCCCTCTCGTTAAGCTGAAGCAAAAAGCACTCTATGGTTTTTATAACCCGGTTAACAGGAAAGTAGTGGAACCTGCCTTCTTTGATATCGACAGGACCACAGTTACTGCCCCCGGCATAGAATTACTGGAAGTAAGTTACCAGGAGATGTATGGCTTGTATGATGCAGCAGGGGAGCAGGTGTTGCCCGTGGCGTATAAAAAACTGGATGACCTGGTACCCGGGCTGGTGGCGGTAAAGAAAGAAACCGGCACAGGTGTGTATGATATCAGGAAGAAGAAGATGCTGATCCCCGCAGTATATAACAGCATCAGCGTATCATCGGCAGACAGCAGTTTATTCCTGGCATCCCAAAGCACCCCGGAAGGCAGCTACAAAGAACTTTTCTTTAATCATAACGGCGTAAAGATGCCCGCACCTAAAGTGCCCATTGTCCCGGAAAAAAAGTCGCAGCTGCTGGAAAAGGAAACGGCTAACGGAGGATATCCGCTTTATGGTTATACCAATAGCACCGGCAAAGTAATAGTGCCGCCCATATACGATGGCCTGCTCGTGGAAAAGAACGGACGCGGATTCCTGGCGCAAACAGGCGGTAAATTTACCGTGTTGAATGAAGCCGGACAACCGGTAAGCAAACAGCTTTTTGATGATATAGCGCTGCAAGAAGTTCCCCGCTATGGCTCCACGGAAGTGCTGTACAGATTCCCGTTGCTTTGCAGAACAGGCGATACGTATCGGTATCTCACCGCTACGGGCAGTTTCCTGCCTGTTAAAGTGACCGGCATCGTTGCCTTCAGTGCGTACAGCCTGGATGGCATTCCCGAACTATAACAAGTATCCCGGAAAGGCTTTCACGAAGCCTTTCCGGGAAAAGATAACATTAGGTGTTTAACGCCAGTACATCATCCACACCCACTTCCGCAATAAAGTCGGGATCATGGGAAATGACCAGCAACGTACCTTTATACTCCCCGAAGATCTGCGTCAGTATCTTAATGTTTTGCAGATCCAGGTTGTTGGTGGGTTCATCGAGCAGGATCATGTCAGGCGCTTTGTCCTGTAAGGTCATGCTGCAGAGGGCCAGTCGCAGCATTTCACCGCCACTCAGCACTGCGCACGACTTATCCCAGGTATCCGGGCCAAAAAGGAAATTCACCAGCACCGTTTTTACCATCGATACTTCCAGCAGGTTGCTGTTGTAAGACAATGCCTGCTGTAATACCGTTTTACTCCGGTCTATGAGCGTATAGTCCTGGTCCAGCAGCAAACTGCGCGTATCGGCGGTATACAGCTCGCCTGTTGACGGCGACAGCCTGCCCAGTATCAGTTGCAGCAAGGTGGACTTGCCGCTGCCGTTGGGCCCTGTAATGGCCAGCCGCTGGCCGCTGCGGATTGTAAAGGTGAGCGGTGTTTTCCAGAGCATATTTTCCGGAGATGATGATTTTGCCGGTTCATTTGATGGCGGGGGATCCGGCGCCGCGGGTTCCGGTTGTGCAGCAGGCCATCCGAAGTTTATATCGTTTGCCTGCACCAGCACTTTCCCTGTATGGAGGGTAGATTGCTCAAAATAGCCCTTCATCATGCGCTGGAGCTGTGTCATGGCAGAAAGTTCCTGCCAGCCTGCACGCAGTTCTTCTACTTTTTCAGTATGTACCTGTTTTAATTTTGAGGTAGATACTTCCGCATTATTTTTCCTCGCATTCAATAATATTTTAGGCAACCCTGCACTTTTGGTATGTTTCCGTGCCTGTGCATCGGCATGCTGCTTGCGCTCTATGGCCTCCTGGCGTTGCTTTTTGGCTTCTTTCAGTGTTTTCTCCTGGTGAGCCACCCGCTGTTGTAAGGCATCCGCTTCCAGTGTTTTTTGCGCGGCATAGAAATCGTAGTTGCCGCCATAAGTCTTTATGCCATTGGATTGCAGCTCCCAGATGGGTTCGCAGAGGCGTAGCAGCTGCCGGTCGTGGCTCACCATCAGCAACGTGCACGAGGTAGCGGCCATCCATTCGTATAGCTGTTCCCGTGCGTGGTAATCGAGGTGATTGGTGGGCTCGTCCAGCAACACAATGGATGGCTCAAAGATATCGATGCCGGCCAGGAACAGCCTTGTTTTTTCGCCGCCGCTGAGGGTGGACAAGGGCTGATCCGGTTGCAATGCACGAAGGCCCCATTTTTCAAAGGCAGTTTCACTGCGCGCGGCAATGTCCCAGTCGTCCCCGAGTATATCGTAAAGGTGCGGACTGGTGTCGCCCTGCAGGATTAATTCAAGGGCCTGGACCTTTTGCGCGGTGCCGGCGGCCTGCGCCACGGTAAGCGTGTTAAAGTGCCCGAAATGCTGCGGTACATAATAACAGGGCGCGGCAGTGCGGACGGTACCGGAAGACGCGGTTTCCTGGCCGGCAATGATCTTCAGCAAAGTAGATTTGCCCGCGCCGTTAGGACCCGCTATCGCTGCCCGGTAGCCTTTATGAAGCGTGAAACTGACATCCTGGAATAAATACTGCCCCGATGGAAGCTGGTAACTGAGTTGTTGTGCGCTGATAAGCATGTAAAATCGTTTTGAAATGAACAATGGCGACGGCAGGCGTCGGGTTAGCGGGGGAAATGACAGTACGCATTTTCATGGCAGTAAAATTTAGTTGAATAAATCAGCGTATGCAGGAGCATCACTGTATGACGGTAAAAAATATATAAATGGGAAATGAAACACGCCAGAACGGCATGTATACAGGTATCAGCCTGCTATTGTATGTAGAGTATTGATCACATGGTTAGGCAAAGGTAAAAAAAAATTCTTAAATTTTAGGTGATATATCAGTGGTTTCTGACACTAGTATATAAAACCAGGCTCATATGCGTACTCATGAAGATCAATGGCTGGAAGAAATATACCGGAATACACTGCCACGGGTAGCAGGCATGATATACCGGATGGGCGGCCACCTGGAAATGGCCAAAGATATCTTCCAGGATGCTGTTATTATCTATCTTGAAAAACAACAGCAAAACAAACTACCTGCCGGGGTACCTGCGGAAGCATACATTACAGGGATCGCCAGGATTCTCGCTGTGCGGAAACTGAAACAATCCGGTCCGCATATTCCACTCGATGACATAGAGGGTGATATTGGCGTACCAGCAGATTATTATGCGCCGCCACCCGTGGCGAAACCGGTACTGGAATATGTAAAAGCCGCCGGGAAAAAATGTTTGCAGCTGCTGCACGCATTTTATTACGACCATCTTTCCATACCCGAAATAACAGCAGGCTTTAATTTTAAAACGGAACATTCTGCCAGCGTACAGAAATACAAATGCCTGGAAAAAGTAAGGAAACAAATTAAACAATCAGATTATGCGGAAACAGTTAGCTGAAGCACGGGAAATTGAACAATACCTGCTGCGGGAAATGCCTGTTTCCTCCCGGCTGGTATTCCAGGCCAGGATGCTGGTGGCGCCGGCATTACGCGAAAAGGTGAAGTACCAGCGGAAAACAATGCAGCTCGTGCGCTGGCTTGCACGCGAAGAAAAACGGAACGAGCTGGATCAGCTCTTCCTGCGTCTCATGCAGGATACGGCCTTCAACAATTCTATCACTTCTATTTTTAAATAATATGGCATTCCTGGTTCCTACCGTAATCGACGGCGACAGCCGCGGTGCGTTTGATATATACAGCCTGTTGCTGAAAGAAAGGATTATTTTTCTCGGCACTGCCATCGACGACCAGGTGGCTAACCTGATAGTGGCGCAGTTACTGTACCTCGACAGTGAAAATCACCGCCCCATAAATATGTACATCAATAGTCCGGGCGGCGTTGTTTACGCAGGCATGGCTATTTATGATACCATGAAAATGCTGAAATCGCCGGTATCCACCATGGCAATGGGTTTCACCGGCAGCATGGGCACCATCATTCTTACGGCCGGCGCTACCGGTCAACGGTATGCCTTGCCCAATGCTACCATCCACATGCATCCGGCAAGCGGCGGCGCCAAAGGATATACGGAAGATGTGCGTATTGCTTTTAATGAACAGGGCAGGTTGCAGCAAAAACTTTTCCAGATCATCGCCATGCAATCCGGTCGTTCCGTGCAAGAAGTGGAGCATGCCTTTCGCAATGATCATTTCATGGCCGCAGAAGAAGCCCGTGATTTCGGGCTGGTAGATGAAGTGCTGAACAGCGCTGCCGCACTGCCTGCGCTGGCATTCCGGCAGGAACTATTGCCATCCGCCGCCGAGCGCGCGGTATAAGAATACCACTGCCTGTAACTGCTGCAGGTGATCGTTGATCCTGTTCAGTTGCGCTGCTAAAAGGCTCTGTTGTGCATTCAATACTTCCGTGTAGTTGGCAAATCCATAACGCACCAGCTCCTGTGTATAGTCAACAGACAATTGCAGGTTCTGTAATTGCAGCCGCCGGGAGTTTCCTTTTTCCATGGCAGTCCGGTAAGAATATAATGCATTCGATACTTCCTGCCCGGCCGTTAATACGGCCGTACGGAATTCCAGCGCCGCCTGTTGCTGCTGCTCTTTCGCCACCTTCAGCCGGGTTTTATTTATGCCCTGGTTAAAAATAGGTTGTGTTAAACCCGCCGTCAGGTTGCTGATCCACGAGCCGGGACCGGTGAGAGACAAATAACTGGTATGCCCACCAGAAGCGGAGATGGTGAGTGCCGGGTAAAAATAAGTACGCGCTACATTGGTCAATTCATAATAGTAACGCAGGTTATATTCCGCTGCCTGCACATCCGGCCGGTTGGCCAGCAGCTGTGCAGGTACACCGGTTTTCAGCAGCATGACTGGTCGCTGGTCGTCCATGCCGCTGCGGCTGATGGGGCCGGGAGGCCGGCCCAGCAAGAGGTTCAGCTGGTTCTCTGTTTCGCGGATCGACTGCTTTAAATCGGGGATCGTTACTTCTGCGGCATACCTGCTGGCTTCACTTTGCACCACGGCTGCCCCGGTAACCACATCGCCTTTTTTCAGTTCCTTCATCACCTCCACGGTCGCCTGCCAGTTCACAACGGTTTGTTGCGTTATTTTCAGTTGCTGATCCAGTGCGGTAAGGTTGTAGTAGTTGGTGGCAATACTGGCAATCAACCCGGTTTGCACGGCCCTTGCATTGGCGGATGCCTGCAGGAATGCCGCTAAACCCGCGCGCCTGCTGCTCCGCAGCTTACCCCAGATATCAGCTTCCCAGGTGGCTGCGAGCCCGGCATTATATTGCTGCGGTATAACGGTTCTGCCTGTACGCTGTTGATTAGAGGCGCCTGCATAACCGGCGCTCACATCACCATTAACGGCAGGATACAATGCCTGCCTGCTTTGCGAGTAACTGGCTTCTGCCTGCCGCATGCGCGACCATGCCACCTGGAGGTCGAGGTTGTGCTGAATACCCGTGTCAATAAGCTGCTGCAACAGCGAGTCCGTGAAAATTTCTTTCCAGTGAACGGTAGCGAGACTGTTGGTATCCGTTGTATGAATATCCCGGTACAGGTTATTGTCTGTAATGCCCGGCGATTGGTATGGCTTCGTGATGCCACAGGCAGTAACGAATCCTGCCAGGACTACAAAAAGAAAAATATATATACTGTTACGACCATTCATATGACCTGTTTTGAGATCTGCCTGCGGCAGGATTTTTTTAAGATGCCGGTGCTGTTACCGGCGGCTGCGTTTCTTCCTCATCATCTTCCTCCGGTGCACGTTTTATTTTTTCCTGTAAAGCCTGGAAGATGATAAACAGCGTAGGCGTAATAAATATACCGAAGACTGTTCCCACCAGCATCCCGCCCACAGCGCCTGTTCCGATAGACCGGTTTCCATTGGCGCCCGCGCCGGTGGCCAGCATCAACGGGATAAGGCCAAGGATAAAGGCGAAGGATGTCATCAGGATGGGCCGCAGCCTGGCCTGCGCGCCGCTCACCGCCGCTTCCGCAATACTCATCCCGCTGCGCCGCCTTTCTGCTGCATATTCTACAATCAGGATCGCATTTTTTGCGAGCAATCCTATCAGCATGATCAGCGTGATCTGTACATAAATGTTGTTGCTCACACCAAATAGCTGCGCAAACAGGAAGGCCCCGAAAATGCCCACCGGTATCGCCAGCAGGATCGCAAAAGGCAAGAGGTAACTTTCATACTGCGCACTGAGCAACAGGTATACGAAAATGAGACAGAGCAGGAAAATGAAAATAGTTTGACTGCTCCCTGCCAACTCTTCCCTGCTCAGGCCCGAAAACTCAAACCCAAAGCCCGTTGGCAACGTTTCCGCTGCCGACTCCCTGATAGCGGCAATAGATTGGCCGGAGCTGAACCCGGCATTGGGTGTTCCATTAACACTGATGGAGTTGAACAGGTTAAACCGTGTAATAGCTTGCGGACCGTAGGTTTGCGAGAGACTCACAAACTCCGTGATCGGCACCATTACCCCCTCGCCGGTACGTACAAACACAGCGTTCAGGCTTTCTTCCGTGAGCCTGAATTCCGGCGAAGCCTGCACCATTACGCGGTACTGCTGACCAAACTGGTTGAAGTTGGAAGCATAAATACCGCCAAAATATCCCTGCATGGCGTTGGTGATATCTGTTACATTCAGCCCCGCATCTTTTATTTTCGGCACATTTACGTTCATTAAATATTGCGGGAAATTAGGATTGAAAGAAGTGGTGGCAAACTGTATTTCCGGCCGTTGGGTTAATACAGAGAGGAAGTCTTTGCTTACTTTATAAAAGTGCGCAATGTCGCCGCCGGTTTTATCCTGCAACTGAAAAGCAAACCCGTTGGATGCGCCAAAACCCTGGATGGTACCGGGCGCAAAAAACTTAATCTCCGCTTCGGTCATGTCCGCCGTTTTCTTATTCAGTTCCTTAATAATTTGCTGGATATTCCGCTTGCGCTGATCCCAGGGAGTGAGCCGCATCACTACCATTGCATAGTTACTGCCGGTACCGGACAATTGCCCGCGTCCTGTAACCGCCAGCACGTTATTGATTTCCGGTATCGTGGCTGCGATCTTTTCGATTTTGCGCGTCACAATATCGGTGCGCTCCAGCGAGGCATCCGGTGGCAAACTGATGTTACAGTTAATCGTACCCAGATCTTCTTCCGGCACAAAAGCCGTAGGCGTCATCCTGGCAAGGATTACCAACCCCGCACAGAAGCTAAGCAGCACCATCACCGGTATCCATTTCCGTTTGCTGAAGAAGCGCAAGGTATTGGTATAACGTTTTGTTAACCGTTCAAAAGCCACATTGAACGCATGATAGAAACGCTGAAGGAAGTTCATTTTCGTATGTTCCTTCCCGTGAGGTTTCAGGAAAATAGCACAGAGCGCAGGACTGAGCGTAAGTGCGTTAATCGCTGAAAGCACAATGGCAATGGCCAGTGTGAGCCCGAATTGTTTGTAGAAAATGCCGGAAGATCCGCCGATAAAACTAACCGGGATAAATACGGCTGACATGACCAGTGTAATGGACACAATTGCGCCGGATATTTCATCCAGTGCATCAATACTCGCTTTGCGGGCGGATTTATAGCCGGTATCCAGGCGGGCATGCACAGCCTCTACAATTACGATGGCATCATCCACCACTATACCTATGGCCAGGATAAGGGCAAATAAAGTAAGCAGGTTAATGGTGAATCCAAACAGCTTGAGAAAGAAAAAAGTTCCTATAATGGCTACCGGAACCGATATCGCCGGTATCAGCGTTGAGCGGAAGTCCTGCAGGAAAATAAACACCACCACGAACACCAGTATAAATGCTTCCACCAGCGTATGCAATACTTTATCGATAGAGGCGGTGAGGAAGTCGTCCACATTTTGCAGCACCACAAATTTCACACCTTTGGGAAATGTTTTGGAAGCTTCTTCCATTACCTTCAAGGTTTCGCGGATCACATCGCGGGCATTGGAGCCGGCCACCTGTGCTACGCTTACGGAAACAGCGGGATAGCCGTTGGTACGGGTACTGTTGAAATAGCTGAGGGCGCCCAGCTCAATGCGGGCCACATCCCTCATCCGTAGCAAACGGCTGCGCAGGTTGGAGCGCAATACAATGTTGCCAAACTGGGTGGTATCTATGAGCGTGCCCGGATACCTGATCACATACTGGAACGATTGTCCGCCGCTTTCCCCAAACTGGCCGGGAGCGGCCTGTATATTCTGTTCAGCCAGCGCGGCAGTGATATCAGCGGGTATCAGCCCGTAGGAAGCCATCGCCTGCGTATTGAGCCAGATCCGCATGGAGTAATCCATGTTACCGGAGGCGGAGGCATCGCCCACACCGGGGATACGTTTGATCACCGGGGTGATATTAATATCAGTATAATTTTGCAGGAAGGTTTGATCGAAAGATGGATTGGTACTGTAAACAGAAAAGATGAGCAGGTTACTGGTCTGTTTCTTTTGCACAGTAACGCCGGAGCGGGTTACTTCCTGCGGCAGCAGCGGTGTGGCGCGGGCCACGGCATTCTGCACGTTCACTGCGGCCATATTGGGATCGCTGCCAATTTTAAAGCTAACGGTAATATTCGCTGAGCCATCGTTACCTGCTGTAGAGGTAATATAGTCCATGTTCTCCACGCCATTGATCTGTTGTTCCAGCGGTACTACCACGCTTTTCAGCACCACGTCCGCATTGGCGCCGCTGTAGGACGTTTGCACCTGTATGGTGGGCGGGGCAATGTCAGGATACTGGGAGATAGGCAGTGACACCAACCCCAGTATGCCCAGTGTGACAATAATGATAGACACTACTGTTGATAATACCGGCCGCTCTATAAATCTTTTTAACATGATATTGTTTTAAATGGATCAGAGACTGTTGTAAACACTGTCTGCGTTTACCAGGCGTGGCTTGATCACCAGGTCTTCCCGGAGGTTACTGATCCCGTCTACCACTATTTTATCGCCTGCTTTCACGCCATGCTGCACTACAAACGACTGACCGGCAGCGCTGGCATTGGAGCCTATGTCTACTGATTTTACTTTGTTATCTGCATCCAGTACATACACGAACAGTTTACCCTGGATCTGGAAGGTGGCCTTTTGCGGTACCAGCAGTGCGGTATCTATCAGCTGGGGGATCCTTACAATGGCGCTGCTGCCGCTGCGTACCAACCCATCCGGATTGGAAAAGGTGGCCCTCATATTGAGCGCACCGGTGGAGGGGTTGATTAAACCGCTGGCAGTTTCCACGCGCCCTTTGCGGGGCAGCACAATGCCATTGGCCAGCACCAATGTTACCGGTGGCAGGGTAGCCAGCTTTTCCTGCATGGTGGCGCCTTTTGAGGCGAGGAAGAAATCCAGTCCCTGTCTTTCGTTAATCGAAAAATAGGCGTAGATCTGGGTAATATTGGAAACGGTGGTCAGCGGGTTGGCGGTGGTGCTGCTCACCAGGCTGCCTATTTTATAAGGCAGGATGCCTACCACGCCGTCGGCCGGACTGTAAATAGTGGTGTAGCTTAAATTGGTTTTGGCGTTGTTAAACGCCGCCTGGGCCTGTGCCAGCGCTGCCTGCTTGGACTGCAGGTTATACGCCGCAGCTTCCAGTTCATAGGCGCTGATGATATCCTTTTCCACCAGGGGCTTTACCTTGTTAAGCTGCATCTGTGCGGCATTTACATCTGCCACCGCTATTTTGATATTGGCCTGGGCAGTGTTTACATTCTGCTCGTATTGCGGGGCGCTGATACGGAACAACAACTGTCCCTTTTTTACAGTAGCACCTTCGTCGATGTAGATGGCATCCACATATCCATCTATCTTTGGCCGGATCTCAATATTCTGGATACCCTGTATGGTAGCGGGATAGTCGGCATTGATAGTAGCGTTTTTAGGTTGCAGTACAATCACAGGGTAAGGCTTTACAGCGGTTTGTGTGTTCCCTTGTTTCTTGTTTTTACAGGCACATAACAGCAACAGCAGGAGCGCAATGGTAGATCTACTCATAGCATTTTACAGTTCATTTAAATAATACAGACAGCAATCAGGTACTATGAGTAACTATCCGTTCAATTGTATTGTTCAAAAAACGGCGATAATTATCCGGTAGCTGGCTACGGGGTATTAGACGGTGGTAAGGCTAATTAGTTTATTATGACAATGTTAACTACTGTTAAAGCCGCGCAGGCGCCACTGTGTGGAATAAAAAAAACAGGAATGACGCTAAGATTCCGGTGCTTTCCTGCTTTATGTCTTCATATACCAACTATCTAAAGTTAATTTATGAAAATAGGGATGTTAATAGGAGCACTGGCATTGCCGGCCATGACCTTTGCACAGCAGGCATACACACTGAAAGGTAAAGTGGGGCAGGTGGAACCCGGCGCCAAAGCTTATCTCGACCGGCGCGTGAACGGGGAAACCTTCCTCGACTCGGCTGTTATCAAAAATGGCATGTTTGAATTTAAAGGCACGCTGAAATCGCCCTACCTGGCGATGCTGATGGTGGATCATAAAGGCACCGGTAACCACGGGCCGGACATGGACCGCCGCCTGCTTTACCTGGATAATACCACTTTTACCATTGCCGGCAGCGATAATATCAGCGATGCGGTGATCACCGGTTCCCCGGTAAATAAAGAACACGACCGTTACAAATTGTTTATTTCAGCCTATGATACTGCTATGGCAGGTATCAACAAGGATTTTGGAGCGGCTACCGAAGCGCAAAGAAATGATACCGCTTTCACCAATAACCTGAATACCCGCTTCCATGCTGCCATTGCTGAAAAGAAAGCTTTACAGCGCAGGTTTATCAGCGAAAATCCTAATTCCTTTTTCAGCATTGTAGCGCTGAAAGAGCTGGCGGTGATGAATAATATGAACCTGAAGGAGTTAACGCCGATGTACAATGGTCTCACGGCTGCGCTGAAGAAAAGCCCCGCCGGCCAGGAGTTTTACCAATCGATGGAAACTGAAAAGGCATTAGGCATCGGAGCGCCTGCGCCGGACTTCACCCAGAATGATATCAACAACAAGCCCGTGAAGTTATCGGACTTCAAGGGTAAATATGTGTTACTGGACTTCTGGGCTTCCTGGTGTGGACCCTGCCGTGCAGAAAATCCTAATGTAGTGGCTGCCTATAAGAAGTTCCATGATAAAAACTTCGTGGTGCTGAGCGTATCGCTGGATCAGCCGGGGAAGAAGGCTGCCTGGCTGGGCGCCATTGAAAAAGACGGTTTGCAGGACTTTGTGCATGTATCCGATCTTAAATACTGGGATAACGCGGTAGCGCGCCAGTATGGTGTTCGGGGTGTACCTACCAATTACCTGATTGCGCCGGACGGTAAAATTATTGCAAAAAACCTCCGTGGCGAGCAATTGGATAAACAACTGACGGGACTAATTGTCAACAAATAAAAGAAATGCTGTCCTATACCTGTCACAATGCAACAGCCGGTTCAGTGGAGTGAACCGGCTGCTTTATTTTCTTTTAAACGGGAATCAGCCTTTCTGGGCATAGTCGTAATTAATCAGCCAGGACACGCCATACTGATCGGTTAACATGCCAAAATAGGCATTCCAGGGAGCCTTGTTCATTGGCATGGTGGGCTGGCCGCCTTCCGACAAACCTTTAAACAATTTGTCTGCTTCCGCTTCACTTTCTGCCGCAATAGCCACAAAGAAAAGGTCGCCCAGGGTCCCTTTGCCATATGCGCCGGGCCTGTCGCTGCCAAACAGGAAAGAATCTTTACCGAGTGGTAGCGCCACGTGCATCACCTTATTTTCTTCGCCTTCCGCGCAATGCGCCATCTCTCCAAAGCGGGTGAATGTCTGGAATTCTTTGCCAAAAACAGCTTTGTAAAAATTAAAAGCCTCTTCACAATTGCCGTTGAAATTCAGGTAAGGATTAACTGCTGCCATGTTTTTATTTTTTATTTGTGTTTAATAAGATACCATAAAGTTAAGTTGCTGCTGTAAAGAAAGAGGTGGCCGGATACGACAATAAAAGGGGCAGTTGCGCCAATTTGTTATTCCCATTTGAACGACCGGATCGATAACCCGGCAATAAGTATACCCCATACGATCAGGCCCGCGAGTTGCAGCGGTATCTGCCAGATATGCAAACCTTCAAAGGCAATTTTGCGTAACCCGTCTACAAAAAAAGTTAGTGGCAACAATTCACAAAAAGTGCGCAACCATACCGGGTAATTATCTATCGGGAAAAATAATCCGCAAAGTAATATCTGTGGCACGGTAAGCGTATTAGCCACCGGCGCAATGGAGCTTTCATTGCGGATAATGCCGCTGATAATAAAACCGATGCCCATAAAAATCACCAATCCAAAAACAGAGAGCAGCAGCATTTCCATAAAGGTGAGGAGCCCGTTTACCAACGTAAACTGAAATGCAAAGTATCCCAGCGCAGTAATGATAATAAAGCAGATGACCTGGAATAATAAGCGGCTGAGCATTTCACCCAACAAGATGGCCGCACGGCTCACCGGCGTTACGTATATGCGTTTCAGTACCAGCGTATGCCGGAGGTTAAACAGGAGGAACGCAGAGCTGAATACGCCTGCCATGAGTAAAGAAAAGCCCAGTTGTCCCGGTAAAATAAAATCTATCTGGCGGTATACCCGTCCGGGTATATTCACCACCTGTATGGATGCCGGCGCCGGCTGATCCGGCAGTATGCGTTGGTTTACTTTGCTGGCCGCTTCCTGCAGCGCTGCCTGGATCAGCGGCATTTTATCCGCTACGGCGCTGCTTCCCAGCAGGTCTGTCCGGAACTGCGGCAGGCCGTTTACCACGGTGGGCGCATGAAGATAAAGCACGGCGGCGATCCTTCCTTTTTTCAGATCCGACAGCATCGCAGCAGAATCGCTGCCATAGGAGAGGTCGAAGATAGGGATGGCTTTAATGGCCGAATACATGGGATTGGCGCTGTCGCTGTGCGGCGATAGCCGGATCTTTACTTTTACAGCGGTGCTATCTACCATGGCGCCAAAAACCGTAACGAAAATAACGGGGAACAGGAGGGCAAATACAACGGAAGTAGGGCTTCGGAGCGTAGCAATAAGACTGGCTTTTGCCATCACCAATGCTGCTTTAAACTGACTGTACTTCTTTGCCATAAGCGGGTTGTTACCAGATAAAAGGAAGTAATGCTTTCCGGTTGGCCGGGTATTCCGGGAATTGTTGCTGATACCAGCGGTGGTTGGCCATTGCACGGGGCACCAGGTTGGCGCAGGTCCAGATAAAAAAGGCCAGCGCCGGCAGGCTCCAGGTAAGCAATGCAAAGCCTCCCCATTCAATAATTTCCCCCGCCAGGTTAGGAGAGGAGATGTATTTGAAAAGCCCCGCCTGTGGTATCTTATAACCGGTTTCATTTTTTTTCCTCAGGTGTATCAGCTGATAATCCGACCACCAGTTGATGAACATACCCGCCAGGAACAACAACAGGCCGGTGATAAACGACGGTGTAAAAAACGTGTTGTCGGGATAGTGGTTAAAAGCGGTAAACCAGATGCCCAGCAGGGAACCATTCACGGTATTAAACAGCATGGCCGACAACATAATCACCACCGGCATTTTTTTGCCTTTGGTACGTATCATAAACGGATATACGAAACTGCGGTGTACATAATGCAGCAGGAAAAGCAACACCATAACGCCGGCGGGGGAACGCCATGGAAAAGTACGGAGCGGGATCCATATAAGGAAGGTAACCAGCACGGTGGCTTCCATGAGCAGCCAGGCCAGTTTATTGGAGATCATAGGCCCCCATTTATCGCTGCTGTAGCGACCGTAAGGCGCCTCCCTGCGTAACAGGTAAATGCCCGCGCCAATACCGGTAAGCGCCCAGCAACAAACAAAAACAACATAACCTGGTGATGGTAAATAGTCAATCATTTGATAGCGCCTGTTTGTTTGAACCAATCAATGGTATCCCAAAGGGTTTCCGTAAAAGGCCGCGGCCGGAAATTGAGTTCAGCAGCGGCTTTTGAATGATCAATTTTTTTGTTGCTGTAAATCAGGTTGTACACCGACTGCCGCGTATAGAACGGCGGTCCGCCGCTGATCACTGCCAGCATTCTCACAAATGGCAGCATGCTGAATACAAGCCATAAAGGTACTACCCGCAGCGTTACCGGCCGTGCTTTTATCCGGCCAACTTCCCTGTTCAGGCTCACGAGTGATACCCATTCGCCGCTCAGAAGGTATACAGCGCCGGCGGTTCCCCGCGTTAATGCGCTTGCAATGGCCCCGGCCACATCCCTTACATCAACGAAATCAACACCACCGGGAAAAAGAGCCGGTATTTTTTCTTTATACATATTAATGATGGCTTTACCTATCAGCGATGGTTGCCGGTCGAACGGCCCCATTATGGCTGTTGGCGCCAGCACCACCACTTCCATGCCACTGCCGTTATATTCCAGCACAATGGCCTGCGATACCGCTTTGGAATAGTCGTAACCGTGCCGCGTGGTATTTACCACGCCGCGGCTTTCATTCATCGGTTCATCATAGGGCGCCTGGTTGTAAGCAGTAACGGAACTGAGGTGAATGAATCTTTTAACGCCGGCTTGTTGTGCGGCGGCGGCCAGCAGCCGCGTGCCCTCCGTATTGATGTGAAAAAGGGTTTTATCGGGCCGGTCATCTACCGAAATGACTGCCGCCAGGTGTATCACAGCATCCGCACCTGCTACGAGCTGGCGGATAGCCGCTTCGGCTAACAGCTCCCCCTGTACGAAAGTTATGCCCTCCGGGGTGGTTTCCGGCAACGGTTTCCGGGTAAGCAACCGCAGGGTATGACCTTCGGATAAAAGCAGCGGCACCAGCACACTGCCTATATAGCCGGAAGCTCCGGTCATCGCAATTTTCATCTTTAAATATAAAATAAAATTAACCCGTATAAGATAACGCTTATAGGTAGCATTGGTTGTCTTTTTTAATATTTGTATATATTTGTTTCAGCGGATCACAGTACTGAGCACCTATAGCCGCACACATCCATGAAATCAAAAAGTTACAAACCACATCCGGCCCTGAGGGATCTCGTGAGTTATTTTGGCATCTACGAAATAGATTTTAGCCAAAACAAGGCGCTGTCAAACATTTACAGGTTTGTGCCCGCCTATCAGCGGTTTATTATTTTTTACCTGGAAGATCCTATCAAAGTATTGAAGGCCGGTCACAGCGACTATGTAACCAAAACCGTTTGTGTGACCATCGGGCCGCAGGAGCAGCCGGTAACCCTGGATATGGGACGCCGCCACCTGGCGCTGTGCATAGGCTTTCAACCCGGTGGCCTGCACCGCCTGCTGAGGATTCCCATGTCTGAAATATATGACCAGGATTTTGACACCCGCCTGCTGATGGGTAATGAAATTGATGAAATCACCGAACGGTTGAAAGAAGCCGACGATTGGGGGCACATGATAAGTATCGTTGAGTTTTATCTGCTTAAAAAAATATCCCAGGTAAAGCCGATCCTGCCGTTGGACAAAGCAATGGCTGCCCTGGTGACCACCGGCGGTAACGGAACGATAGAAGCCCTGGCGTCGCTTGCCTGCCTCAGCCTGCGGCAGTTTGAACGGAAATGTACCGAACGGCTGGGAATGCCACCCAAGCAATATGCCCGGCTTATCCGCTTCTGTAAAGCCTATCAACTGAAAGAACTGTTTCCCGAGAAAACCTGGACCGAAATTGCTTACAAAAGTGGTTATTATGACCAGATGCACTTTATCCGCGACTTCAAAAAATTTGCGGGCATAACCCCTTCCTTTATGCATGAACAGGAACTCACCAACACCATACGGCTCCATAAAATAATGGAATAAAGCAAAAGATGTCGCTTTTGTACTATGTCCCTGCCATTAATCACGATAATTTCGCTCCATCAACGTACGACCTTTCTCCATAGGAGTAGCATCCCCATACCGGAATAGAACGCCATTCTAAAATCGGGTAAAATGTCATCCAGCGTTGGTTACCCCAAAAAATCAATATCATGTTTACCTATAGGCGGGCTATTTACATAGCCGGCTCTGTAAATAAATATGATCTCCTCCACCAGCCCCTCTCTCCATCATTTTTTGAAAAATTCTCCGCAGGATTGATTACAATTGTAAAAATTGACGGAGCACTATGCGGTTAAAATTTTATTCCACGTTACTACTGGCTACCTGTTGCTACCTTGGTGCAGGTGCGGTTACAAAAGATACCCTTCCGCCCACAGTGGCTAAAGATGCCCGGCTGAAGCTGGTTTCAAAACAATTCGACTTTACAGAAGGCCCTGCGGCCGATAAAAAAGGGAATATCTATTTTACAGATCAGCCTAACAATAAGATCTGGAAATATGATACCAAAGGGAAGCTGTCTGTTTTCCTGAAGGAAGCAGGCCGGGCCAACGGGATGTATTTTGATGGGAAAGGCAACCTGGTAGCGTGTGCAGATGAGCAATACGAGTTGTGGTCCATCTCTCCCAGTGGAAAAATAAAAGTGCTGGTAAATAATTTCGGCGGTCATAAGTTCAATGGTCCCAATGATGTTTGGGTGGCCCCTGGCGGTGGTATGTATTTCACGGATCCTTATTATCAGCGTGATTACTGGTTGCGCAGGAAACCCGATATGAAAGAAGAAAATGTTTACTACCTGGCGCCCGGCGCAAAAGAAGCGGTGGTAGCCGCGGCAGATATTAAGAAGCCTAATGGTATTATCGGTACGCCCGATGGAAAGCTGGTATACATAGCAGATATCGGCGACGGCAAAGTTTACCGCTATAACGTACAGGCAGATGGCCGTTTAACCGGTCAATACCTCATGGCGGAGAAAACAACGGATGGCATTGCACTCGATGAACAAGGCAACCTTTATCTCTGTGGAAACGGCGTTACCGTCGTTAACAAAAACGGTCAACAGATCGGGCAGATCCACGTGCCGGCAGAATGGACCGCCAACGCCTGTTTTGGCGGGAAAGATAACAACATCCTGTTCATCACCGCCGGTAAAGGCATTTATACGATCCGTATGAACGTAAAAGGCGCTGAATAACACCCGGAAGTTGTAATATTGCGGTCAGAAAAAATTATGATTATGTCAGTTGCGATGGATATCATGCGTGCCCTGGATCCTGCGGGATTAGAAAGGTTTAAGATCAACCTGGATACACCCGCACAACCTGAAAAGATAGGAGAGGTGTGGACGCTGAAAGTAGTGCCTTTTGAACAAACCGAATCTGCCCGGAAAGCCTTTAACCAGCAGTTTGATAATAACAGGACCGCTAAATCATGGGTAGTGGAAAATAAGGCAGAAGCCATTGCAGTGGTACAGGAATTATACCTGCAATACGCAGATAAACTGCCGCAGCCCTTTGATGAAACGCAACTGCACATCGGTCATTATCCTCCCACCGGCCGTTACTCGATCCTCATTCATGTCAAAGATATCTGGGAATAGCGCGGATTTTGTCTTGGCTCAGGATTACGCTGATTATACTGATTAGCCGGATTTTTACTGCTGGATTTTTTTTGTTTTAATAATTAAGGGAGATAAAAGCGGATTATCGCAATTTTTACGGATGCTTATGGAAAATGTGTGGTGCTGCATCTGACAAGCATGATACGGTTCAAAGCATGGAGCGTTTTGCTGTTGGCAGCACTTTTATTTGCCGCCTGTAAAGAAAAAAATACCACTACACATTCAATACCATCATTGCTGCCTGCTCCGCAGGAGCTTGTAATGGCGCCTGATGAAGCACGGCTGCACGAAAAGGCAAAAGCGTTGCAACAGTATGCCGTGAAACATGGTTATAATACCTGTTACGCTTTCCTGGTAGATTTTAGCGTGTTTTCCGGTGGCAAAAGATTTATCTGTTACGATCTGCTGCATCATAAAATAAAAAGCAGCGGCCTGGTGGCGCATGGCCAGGGACCGGATTTCAGAGCGGAAAAGGTGGTGTTTTCCAATGTATCCGGCAGCCGCTGTTCTTCACTTGGGAAATATCGTATAGGCGGCAAGTATAGTGGCCGGTTTGGCACAGCGTATAAATTATATGGGCTGGATAGCAGCAACAGTCGTGCATTCGACCGGTTTGTAGTATTGCACAGCCACGCCTGTGTGCCCGCAGCTGCACAGGATCAGGGTATTTGCCGCAGCGATGGCTGTCCTACACTGAACCCTGCTTATTTCGACACGCTGCAACCTTATATAGATACCTCTTCCCGTCCTTTGCTGTTATGGATTTACCAGTGATGCGTTCTGTAGATACAGGTCGTAATACCGTTTTACCAGCACGTTGATAAATCTTTTAAGATAGGCTTCGTTTAAGAAAGAATTAGACCAGTTGTGATACCGGTCGCACTGAACACCCAGGTAAAAGAAATACATGCATACGCCCAATGCCGGGATCAGTCTTTGCTCCTCCGCACTGAGAGGGGTGATAGCCGTATAACCTTCAAGGAAACGGTCTATTTTAACCTGGCACTCCGGCATATCGCGGATCAGGCTATGGAGTTGCAGGATATAGTAAGCCACATCCAGGCATTGCCAGCCGTTTCCGCAGAAGTCGAAATCGAAGAGCGTAATTTCCCCGTCCGGGCGGATATTCATATTATCAAACCAGATGTCCATATGCACCACGCCCTGCCGGATGGCAGCCAGATCGGCATCTTTCAGCACCTGTAAAAGATGGGCCTGTGCAGTAGCCATGAACATCATTTCAGGGGTATCGGCCGGCAGGAATTTTTTAAGCAACTCCAATGGTTCCACCAGCAGGTTTTGCGCGGTATAAATAACCCTGCTCAGGGTAACGGGCTGTGTAAGTTGGTGCATGCGGGCCATCACCATACCGGCTTTTACATGTAACTCATCATCATAGTGCAGTAATTTTTCTCCTTCTGCAAAAGAAAATAATACGCCATACCGTTCGCCTTCCGGTGCAGGGAGGGTTTGTATAAAGCCGCCCTGTTTGTCGGCCAGTGGCCACGATACCGGGACGCCGCCTTCTTTAAGCAATAGCAACAACCGGAGCTCTTCGGAAATATCGAGGCGGGTTCTCCAATGCAGACTGTACACGCGGAAAATATATTTGCCGGCGGAAGTGGTCACCTGGTAAGTATCGTTCACGCCTGATTTAATGAGATGGCAGTCGGCGCTGTCCGCCACGTTGTAGTGTGATTGCACGAACAGCGCCAGGTGCGGCGCGGAGAGATTGGAACTGGAAACCGGGAAATGACTCATGAACCGCGCTTTGAAAATGAAAAAGGGTATCGAATATAGTGAAATAAATTTATTGCAGCTTATGCAGCGGCAGGTTTAACCGCATAATAAGATCCGTTTGCATTTCAGTTCCCAGCTGAAACGGATGCGTGGTAAAATCGGTAAAGCCGTTTTTACGGTAAAACTCAATGGCTTTGGTATTGTGCTCCCATACACCCAGCCACAGGAAAGGAGCGCGGGCTTCCATGGCAAGGGTCATGGCCTGGTTGAACAGCTGCTGACCCACTTTTTTCCCCTGGTGCGACTTTAAAACGTATATGCGTTCCAGTTCTACCGCCCGGCTGTTGTACAACTCAGATTGTGCAGATCTGAAGTTCACTTTCATATACCCGATCGGCTGATTTTTGAGCATGGCGAAATAAAATTCCGAATCCGGCTCACTCAGCTCTGCAGATAATTTGGCAATACTGAAATTCTCCTGCAGGTATTGTTTCATATTTTCCGGTGTATTGTCGGCTGCAAAGCTCTCCTGGAAGGTTTCCCGGGCTATCTGCTGTAACAGTTCCACTTCAGCTGTAATAGCCGGCACGATAAGTATGTCGTTCATTTTCTATGGGTTATATAATAATAGGATCTATTTTTACTTAAATTCGGGTTTATGTCAGGTCTCAAAAAAATTATACTTACAGTACTGGCGCTCACCATTGTAACGGGTACCTTACTGGCGGCGTCTTATATTTTCACGGGCAAACATCTCTCCAAAAAATTAACAGCTACATTTCCGGCTGTCCGGGAAGGGGATATCATTTTCCAGGTATCCCAGTCAGATCTGAGCACAGCTATTCAACAGGCAACACATTCCAAATATAGTCATTGCGGAATAATTTTTAAGAGAGATGATCAGTGGTTTGTATATGAGGCCTTACAACCAGTAAGATATACTCCGCTGATGCAATGGATTAACAGGGGAAAGGGCCGGCATTTTGTAATAAAACGGCTGAAAGATGCTGGTACCGTGCTCACACCAGAAGTGGTGGCTAAAATGAAAGTAGCAGGGGAGCAATACAATGGCAAGGACTACGACTTCTATTTTGGCTGGTCCGATGAACGGATCTATTGTTCTGAACTGGTCTGGAAAATTTATAAAGAAGGAACCGGCCTCGAAGTAGGCAAGCTGCAGCAGCTGAAAGATTTTGACCTGGGCAGTGCGGCGGTAAAGCAGCAAATGAAAGAGATCTACGGAAACAATATCCCGTTGTCGGAGAAAATTATTTCGCCAGTAAGCATGTTTGAATCCCCATTGCTCGTGACCGTGGCAGAATAAAGGAAACGCCTGATGAAACATCGTTCCATCAGGCGTTGCACTTAATTTGTTACCTGTTCTTTTTCCAGGAATGCAGGTAAAGAGGTACCAAGAATATAAGTCCAGCCTTCATTAAAGTTGCTGGCGGCAAAGGCAGGATCATTCGCTGCTGCGAAGCTGTGAATGCCGGTATGCGTTAGCACCAGTTTGGTTTTCCCACCTTGGGGAAACAGCTCCCACGTTACTTCCGATTCGCCGGGTTCGCCTTTGTACTTCCAGGTATAACTGAGTTTTTTACCTGGTATCACGTCTGTGATTTTACAAAGATGAACATATTGTTTGTTGTCTTTTTCTACTGTGAAGCTGAATTCAAATCCCTTTTCCGGCTTAAATGCCGCGAGATCAAAATACCATTGCTTCATTTTGTCTTTGTCTGTAATAGCTTCCCATACTGCATTAACGGGGGCGTCCAGGGTACGTTCGAATACCAGTGGTTTGTTACTCATGGTGGATTTTTTATTGATGAACGATTGACATGACTATTGTTTTTTCCTGCGGGACTTAGGTGATTTGGCCAGGTAGTTTTCCAATGCATCCAGTTTCTGTGTCCAGAATTCATGGTACTGGGCTGTCCAGTCGGCCACGGTTTTTAACTGCCTGAGATCTGCGCTGCAAAAGCGTTCACGACCATCCTGCCGGATGGTGACCAGCCCGCATTCCGTTAGTATCCGGATATGTTTGGAAATCGCCGGCCTGCTGATATCGAAGTTGTCAGCAATGGCGTTGAGGTTCAGAGAACTGTTGGCCAGTAACCCGATGATCTGCCGCCGGGTAGGATCTGCTATTGCCTGAAATACATCTCTTCTCACGGTAATTGTTTTTAAGTTATGTAACCTTTCGGTTACAAATATAAGTAACCATTTGGTTACGCAAAAATTTATTTCCGGGAAAAGTGTTTCAGGAAAAATGTTTTATTCTCAGGTGAAGGTGTTATTTTACAAGTTTGAAAGTTTTTATATCATGATGAGAATATTATCTGTCGCCCTTTGCTTCCTGGTACTCACCGCTGCCGGCGCGGCAGCGCAAAAGAAAAAGCTGGATATCGTGTTTATCGGCAACAGCATTACACAAGGCGGCGGCCTACAACACCCGTTGCAGGAAGCGCCCCCGGTAAAGGCCTGGGAATGGCTGAAACATGCGATGCCGGACCGGGAGATCCAATACAGCAACCAGGGCGTAAGCGGTTCTACTACGGTCGACTTCCTACCAGCTACCGGTCGTTTATTCAATAACGTGGTAGCGGCAGCAGATGCATTTAAAAACGATCAGCACGCGATCCTCCTGTTCTCTATGGTGCTAGGCACCAACGACAGCGCCATAGAAGGCCCCAACGGGTCACCGGTGTCGCCGGAGCAGTACCGGTTAAATGTAAAAGCCATACTGGACCAGCTGTTCACCAACTATCCCGGCTGTATCATCATTTTGCATCATCCCACCTGGTATAGTGCCAACACACAAAACAGTTCCCGTTACCTCGCAGAAGGACAGGCCCGTTTGCAGTCTTATTTCCCGGTGCTGGACGCTATTGTTGCCAGTTACCGCACCAGCCATCCACACCAGGTATTCACCGGTTATCGCGACGGGTTTAACTATTTTAAGAAGCACCCGGAACTGTTTATCCAGGAGCAGGGAAAAGCAGGCGTTTTCCAGCTGCATCCCAATGCAAAAGGCGCGGAAGTGCTGGGAACCTTCTGGGCACAGGCCATTAAGAAAGTAGTGAGCAGTTTAAAGTAATCACATATAGCATGAAAGGGGTCATCACACTCATCTGCACATTGCTGCTGCCCGATTTTCCTTCTGCCTCCGCAGTGGAATTTCATGACGGCAGGTTGTATCTCATAGGAGATGATGCCACCTGTATCCAGGTGCTGGATAAGGAGTACCAGGTCATTAAAAGTATTCCCATTCCCGGCATCAGCGGCAAGCGCATTGCAAAAGCGGAAAAGGCCGACTATGAGGCTTCCGCACTGATTAACCTGCATGGTAAAACCTACCTCATGGCCTCCGGCTCCCTGGCAACGGAAAAGCGCCGTCAGCTGATGCTGCTGCCGCTGCCGGATGGCGACTCCGCCGCTATGCAGTTTATTCCCTATCCGCCGGATTTTACCACGCAACTGCTCAACAGCGGGATCAATGAACTGAATATAGAAGGTGCCGCCGTGGTAAACAATACGTTGCTGCTGAGTAACCGCGGTAACGACACCTGGCCGCAGAACCAGCTGGTGCTAACGGTCCCCGGCTTCTGGGAACAGGCATCACCGGCGGTTAACGTAGTACCGTTTACGTTACTAACGCCAACGCCTGTATTTACCGGCATATCGGAACTTTGTTACGTGGCGGAAAAGGACCTGTTACTGTGTACCTTTTCTTCCGAAGCCACTGCCAATGCTTACGACGATGGCGCTATCGGCGACAGCTATATTGGCTGGATCAGTAATATCTCCCGTAAATTATCACAAACCACCCTTACGCCGGATGGCATGCTCAATTTAACAGCAGCAGATCCCGCTTTCAAAGGAGAGAAGATAGAAGGTATTTGCCTGGAAAGCGTACAGGATAACATCCTCACGCTTCACCTGGTATCAGACAATGATGCCGGCGCCAGCCGGTTGTTTAAAGTAAGTTTTACCATTACTGCAAACTAAATAATCTTACCACTATGGATATACAATTTGATGAACGGACACTTTATGTGAAATATGATGAAGATATTGATAACACTATCTTCTGGGATGATGTAACCTATATTGCCGGATACAAAGTATATGCGTACCCCGGAGAAGCAGCCTTCCTGGTGTTTAAAACAATGGAGGGCGAAACCCTGGAAGTGTCCGATGAAATGAGCGGCTGGCTGGAACTGCTGGGCGGCTTACATACCATCTTTAAATTGCCCGCAGGCTGGGAAGAACAGCTGGCAGACAGTGAACCGGATGGCGACGATATCGTGTTTTATACAAAATAGATAGCAAAGGCCCGTACTTAGACAGTACAGGCCTTTGCCGCAATTATTCTGCCTGCAGGCTGTTCACTGGATTGGCCAGCGCTGCTTTTACCGCCTGGAAACTAACCGTGATCAAGGCAATCAGCAAGGCGCCTCCGCCGGCGACGATAAATACCCACGCATTCAGCGGCACGCGATAAGCGAAGTGCTGTAACCAGCTGCTCATGGCCCACCAGGCCACCGGAAATGCAATAACGGCGGCCATTACCACCAATGCCAGGAAATCTTTCGACAACAGTTTTACAATGCCCGTTACGCTGGCGCCCAACACTTTCCGGATACCAATTTCTTTGGTCCGCTGTGCAGCCGTGAAAGAAGCAAGGCCAAATAGCCCAAGACATGCAATGGCAATAGCAAACAAAGCAAAGACCATAAACAGTGATCCCAGTCGTTGTTCCGCCAGGTATTGCCGGTTAAATGCTTCATCCTGGAAAAAATAATTGAAAGAAAGCGAAGGAACCACCGACTGCCACGTCTTTTCCAGTCTCCCTACAGTAGCAGCCGCATTACGGGTATTCATCTTCACACTGATATAATTCAGCCAGTAAGGATCATAAAAAATGGCCAGCGGCGTTACCCCGCGTTGAAGCGAAGTAAAATGAAAATCTTTATATACGCCGCATACAGTACCCCATCCGTAATCAAATTCATGCCCCAGCGCATCTTCGGGTTTCTTCCAGCCAAAGAAGGGGAGGGCCGCTTCATTGATCATGATATCGCCGCTTTTCTGGCTGGTGTCCGGCGTCATGTTAACTAACCTGCCTGCCAGCAACCGGATATTATAAGTACGGAAAAATTCATTGTCGGCCGACAGCAGCCTGGTGTCGGTTTGCTTTGTCTGGTCGCCTTTCAGCCGGAAAAGGTTATTGCCAAACTCCTGGCCGGGCACATTACCGGAGGCGCTTACTGAAATCACGTCTGCCTGTCCCCGGAATTTTTCGAGGAGCGTTTTAATATTGGCAGTGGCATCTTTCCCGGTAACGGGAATCACCAGTACCTGCGACTGGTCAATGCCCAGATCGAAGCTTTTCATAAATTGCAGCTGCCGGTGCACCACGATGGTGGCTACAATGAGCAGGATGGAAATAGCAAACTGGGTTACCACCAGCACATTGCGCAGCGAATGCGTTTTCTTTTGCGCACCATACCGTTGTATAATACGCATGGGGTTAAATCCTGAAAGTATAATAGCCGGATAGATGCCGGCCAGTATGCCGATGCCCACACTGATGCCAAGACCCGCGCCAATGAGCGATGGCCGGAACAACTGTGACACCGTAAAAGTTTTATCTGCAATATGATTGAAAGAAGGCAGCAGCACGACTATTAAAACAGCCGTAAGCACGAATGCCATTACGCTCATCATCAGCGCTTCAATCATAAACTGCAGCATCAGCTGGGAGCGGTTGGCGCCAATCACCTTTCTTACGCCCACTTCCTTAGCCCTGCTGCTGGCGGTGGCAGTAGCCAGGTTAATGAAATTGATGCCGGCGATCAGCAGGATGAATAACGCTACGAAAGACAATACCCGCACATATAATATATCGCTGTTTTTACTGAGCTCATACCGGAGGTTTGAATGCAGGTGAATAGTAGTAAGCGGCTGGATGAAATGCGTATATACCTGGTTGTTAGCCTTTATTTCATCGCCCACATACTGGTAGGCGATGTTCCTGATCTGCTTTTCAAAGGCTTCCCATTGCACGCCGGGTCTTAATTTAAAGAAGGTATGCGTCATGGTGCCGTGCCAGTTTTCCATGTTACGCCGGAACCATTGTTCGTTGCGGACGCTTACCGTGGAAATAACAAAATCCGGCCGGAAATAAGTATTGGTGGGCACATTTTTTAGCACACCCGTTACCCGGTAGTTCTTTTCGTTGATGGTTAATATTTTATTGAGATAGGTACTGACATTATTTTCTTTCCCGAAATATTTTTCCGCTTTTTCCTCCGTGAGCATAATACCATCCGCATTGTTCATCGCGGTGCGGGCATCACCTGCCAGCAAAGGATAGGGGAGCACTTCCAGCAGGGTACTGTCGGCAAAGTAGATGCCTTTCTCATTGAATTTTTTCTGCGCACCGCTGTTGCTGCTCACCGCTGTATTGCTGCCGTATTCAAAGATCCTTGTGGCGGTTGTTACCTGCGGATATACCAGCAGTGCCTGTCGCAGGAAACCTGATGTTTGGGCAAAGGCAATCACATCATTGGTTTGGGTTTTTACTTCCATGCCGGCGCGGTACACCTGTTCGTGCCCCGGTATCCAGCGGTCGTAGCTGTATTCATCAGTTACATACAACGTAATAAAGAAACAACCGGTAAGCCCCAGCGTGAGACCGGTGAGGTTTAACAGGCCATGTGTGAGATGCTTGCGGAAATTCCGCCACGCGATTTTAAATTGGTTGCCGAACATAGAAGAATGTTGAGGCTATTTCCGCGCTAAGAAAATGCCAATCTTCTGGTTATTGGTTATCAACACGTAATGTAATAACAACTACCATTACGTTGTCCGTTTTTACGGGAGAAGTGTTCATTTCCGGACAGGCAATGTTTTCCCTTTTCCCCGGGTTAAATGAGTTAAATTGATAGGGGCAATCCGCAACACGATAAATTTATCTACCGCAAAATAACTGCGGGGATGTTAGTCTATTGATTTGGTAGACTAAAAACTTGTTGTTACTTTTAACGCTGTAAACTGAAAATCTAATATCGCATCACCGGCCAATGAATGGTCCGCTGTTTTATAAACCGGCCCTGGTAAATCAACAGGTATCTGAAACGGTGCCTGTATGAATGCAGGCATGGCAACAACCTGCACAGGGCCTCAAAAATCACCTATGGACTCTATTTACTTTCGTTCTTTAAAAGAAAAATGGAGAAGCACACTATTGCTTCTTATGTTATTAACTCCCTTATACCTGGTTGCACAGGAAAAGCGTACAGGCGTTACCGGTACCGTGCAAAATGAAAAGCACGAAGCGCTGCCGGGCGTATCCGTCACCGCCAAAAATGAAGCCTCGGGCACCACGGTATCCACGCAAACCAATGCCGGTGGTACCTTTCGTTTTCCCGACCTGGTGGTTGGCGCCCCTTACAGCTTCCGGTTTACCTCTATCGGTTATGAGCCTGCGCAGCTGGGCAGCATTACTTTGCGGGAGAACCAGCCGGTGGCAGTTGTCCTGAAAGAATCCAGTTCCTCGCTTAACCAGGTGGTAGTGGTAGGATACGGCGTGCAACGCCGGAGGGAAATCACCGGCGCCGTAGCCTCTGTGCGGGCTGCCGATCTGAAGGACCAGCCGGTAACCAGCTTTGAACAGGCCATTGCCGGTAAAGTAGCAGGGGTACAGGTATTACAGAATACCGGCGCGCCGGGAGGCAGCATCAGCGTACGTATCCGCGGACTGAACTCCATCTCCGCAGGCATCGACCCGCTGTATGTGATCGATGGTATTCCATTGTCGAACGACCTGAAAAACTTACAGGGAGCTACGGACATGGTAAACATCACCGGGCAGGCATCTTTCCAGAAATCCCCTGATCCGCTCAGCACTTTAAACAGCGATGATATTGCGTCTATAGACATTCTCAAAGATGCCTCTTCCGCCGCCATTTACGGCTCCCGCGCTTCCAACGGCGTAGTGCTCATCACCACCAAAAAAGGGAAAACAAACGGTCTTCCGTCCTTTGGATACAGCATGTACGCCGGTTTTCAGCAGGTGAGTAAAAAAATAAAGCTGATGGATGCCTATCAGTGGTCCAAGTTCAGCTTCGATGCCAAGAACAACGCTTACCTGGATTTTAAACCTTCCGGCAGCATCACGGATGATAACGCCACAAGGGGCGGTTCCAATTACCAGATCGCACCGGAAATACTGCCTTACCTCGCAGGTAACCCCGGTCTCACCAACACCGACTGGCAGGATGCCCTGTTCAGAACAGCGCCTATTCAAAACCATACCCTGTCGGCCTCCGGCGGCAACGATAAATTCCAGTATTACATTTCCGGCAACTACCTCGATCAGCAGGGGATCATCCTGGGCTCCGGCTATAAACGGTATGGACTGAGAGCCAATCTCACTGCGGAACTTACTTCCCGTTTTAAGATAGGCGTTACCGTTAACCCCACTTTTGATCATTATGACCTCATCAACAGCGAAGGCCCCTGGACCTTTGACGGTATCCTCAGTAACGCGCTGAAAGCCTCGCCGGTATTCCCGGTGTATAATCCCGATGGATCACTGGCCACCAACCGGCAGAACGTATGGGCCTATGGCTACTCCGGCGGTGAAAACCCGGTAGCGCTGGCAACAAAGATCAAAGATAAACTGGATCACGTGCGTAACCTGGGCAGCGCCTGGGGAGAATATGAATTCATCAAAGGACTGAAATTTAAAACCTTCTTTGGTACAGATATCAATCACTTTAGCAGGAATTATTTCCGGCCTTCCGTACTGGGAAGCTACCGGCCCATCCAACAGGCGGCGCCTACTATCCCCAAAGGATCGGCACAAACGGCGTTATCTGTAAACTGGCTCTGGGAAAACACATTGAACTACCAATTCAATATCAGCGGCAAACACCGGTTTGATGTGCTAGCAGGATATACTTCCCAGAAGAATACCACCAAAGCCAACGAAACCTATGGTACCGGCTTCCCTAACGATGCCGTACAAACGTTGAATGCCGCCACCATTACCAGCGGCACCTCCACGGAATCGCAGTGGTCGTTGCTTTCCTACCTGGGAAGGGTTAACTATAACTACGACGATAAATACTTTGTGTCGGCCAGCATCCGCAGCGACGGATCTTCCCGTTTCGGCGCCAACAACAAGTGGGGCTACTTCCCCGCAGTATCAGGCGGTTGGCTCATCAGCAACGAATCTTTCTTTAAAATAAAAGCCATCTCCGAACTGAAGGCCAGGGTAAGTTATGGTACTTCCGGTAACTTCCAGATTGCCAACTACGCAGCATATGATCTGCTGGCTTCCAACGGTTATGTATTAGGCAACGGAAGCGGCACCGCGGTAAATGGCGTGGGACTGGCGCAACCAGCCAACCCCGACCTCACCTGGGAAAAAACGGTGCAGCTCAACGCCGGCCTGGATATCGGTTTGCTTTCCAACAGAGTTTACCTGAGCGCCGATTACTATCGCGCCACAACTTCCAACCTGCTGCTGGAAGTACCGGTACCACTGAGTTCCGGATTTGGTAAAGCGTTGAAGAACATTGGTAAGGTGCGCAACTCCGGTGTGGAATTCAGTCTCACTACCCGCAACTTTACCGGTGCTTTTACCTGGAACACCAGCTTTAATATTGCAGCAAATAAAAATGAAGTACTGCAACTCGGCGCCAATAATGCACCCATCATCTCCGACGGTGGTAACGGTACCATCTCACAGTTGTACATCACCAAAGTGGGCGCGCCCATTGGCAGTTTTTATGGTTATGTAAATGGCGGCGTATTCAAAAACCAGGCGGAAATAGACGCCTATCCGCATTATGCAAGCACCAAACCCGGCGATCGCAGGTTTGTTGACGTAACAGACGATAAGAAAATTGATGCGTCCGACAGAACAGATATTGGTAGCTACTTTCCAAAATTTATATGGGGACTCACCAACGAATTCCGCTATAAAGGTTTTGATCTCACCGTATCATTACAGGCTTCACAAGGTAATAAAGTGATGAACCTGCAACGTCGTTTCCTGTATAATAGTGAAGGGAATGCCAACCAGATGATCGCAGAAATCGGTTACTGGAAATCACCCACAGATCCCGGTGATGGCAATTCCATGCGGCCCAACAGGGTTACCACCGGCAACAGCACGCAGCCGAGTTCCTTCTTCGTGGAAGATGGTTCGTATGTGCGTTTACGTAATTTAACGATTGGTTATACGTTCAACCAGCGACTGTTTAATAATAAGATCCAGGGCCTGCGGGTGTACCTGTCGGGGCAAAACATTTATACCTGGACGGACTACACCGGTTATAACCCCGAAGTGAATGCACGGCCCGATGCGCCTTTGTCGCAAGGGGAGGACTACGGTACCTATCCGTTGCCCAGAACATTCACCGCAGGTATTAATCTTTCATTTTAAAAACAGGAACTTATGCAGTTAAATATTATAAAAGCAATAGCAGGCTTGTCGCTGGTAACGGTCATCACTTCCTGCAGTAAAAATTTCATCAACCTGCCGCCGGTATCCAATCAAACCACGGCTACCTTCTTTAAAACCACCGGCGATTTCCAGCAGGGTGTAAACGCTATCTATGATGGATTGCAGAACACGCGCAGCTACGGTAAGTCGGCCTACTACCTGATGGAAGTAAGAAGCGATAACACCGATATCCTTGACCGCGGCGCATTAGGCGGCGTGGCTTCACAGATCGACCTGTTCACCGAAACCACTACCAATCCATTTCTGACCGATGTATACGCAGGCGCCTATCTCACGATATCCCGTGCTAACGCAGTACTGGACCAGATAGATGCTGCCGCTATCCCGGATTCGGCCAAAAAACAATTCAGGGGCGAAGCCCTTTTCCTGCGGGCATTTGTGTACTTCGACCTGGTGCGGTTGTATGGCAAAGTACCGCTGGTAACAAGGGTGGAAACCACTACCGAGTCGCTGAACGATAAGCGGAATGACGTTGCAGAAGTATATGCGCAAATTGAGAAAGACCTGCAATCCGCCGCCACCCTGCTTCCTGCAGTGTATACTAACGTGAACGACTATGGGAGGGTAACCGCTGGCAGTGCCAATGGGTTGCTGGGAAAAGTATATGTTACGGAGAAGAAATGGAATGATGCCACCACGGTGCTGAAAAACGTGAACGGGTATACGCTGTTGCCGGATTACGCGGCCTTGTATAACCCGGCTGCCGGTATCAACGCGGAAGTGCTGTTTACCATCCGTTTTAAAAAAGGATTGAATCCCTCTGAAGGCAACTACTACTTCACCGACATGGTGCCGTTTTCTTTCTATTATAACGGTGTCGCCTATGGGGGATCTAACAACAACCGCCCCACACATGATATTGTGTCGGCTTATGAAGCCGGGGACAAAAGGCTGATTGCCTCACTGGACACCGTTTCGTATAAGAATGCCACTACTACGCAGCCCGGTAATTATGTAAAGAAATATTTAGATCCTCCCGGTGCTACCGGTGATGGCGGCAGCAGTTTCCCGGTATTGCGGTATGCCGATATCCTGCTGCTCCAGGCAGAGGCGTTGAACGAACAGGGGTATAGCGCTGCTACCGGCGCCAACAGTGCCTTTGGCTTCCTTAACCAGGTAAGGCGCCGCGCCGGACTGGGCGATAAAACACCGGCAGACCTGCCTAACCAGGCCACTTTCCGGGATGCGGTTTTTGCAGAGAGAAGGGTAGAACTGGCCTTTGAGAATAACCGCTGGTTTGACCTGGTCCGTTATTCAAAAGGACTGGCCATTATGCAGGCACACCTGAAAAACGAATATAATCTTACTACGCCGGCGCTTACGCCAGCCCGGCTATTATTTCCTATACCACAAAGCGAAATAGATATACATAACGATCCAGCCAATTTCCCTCAGAATCCTTGACGGTAGATGGTTTGAATTAAAAAGAGCAGGATGAAGCGATTTGTTTTTATGTTGCTGGGAGCATTTGCCGTGCTCCCGGCCGGGGCTCAGCATGCCGGAGACTCCGTATGGGTAAAGGAACATTATTATAAAGAAGAGCGGCAGATCCGCATGCGGGATGGCGTGCATCTTTTCACCGCTATCTATATTCCAAAAGACAGCAGTGAAAAGCATCCTGTTCTGATCACGCGCACACCTTATTCTGCCGCGCCTTACGGAGCGGAGCAGTTTACGCCTAATCTCTGGAATACTTACTGGAAAAGCTATGCAGAAGAAAAGTATATCATCGTGATCCAGGACGTCCGCGGCCGCTGGATGAGTGAAGGACAGTTTAAAGATATCCGTCCTTTTATCCCGGGGAAGAAGGGGCGCGAAATTGATGAAGCCAGCGATACGTACGATACCATCGACTGGCTGCTGGAAAATGTACCGGGCAACAATGGCAAGGTAGGCGCCCTGGGTATTTCGTATCCCGGCTTTTATACTACTATGGCGGCATTGAGCGGGCACCCGGCATTGAAGGCGGTGAGTCCGCAGGCGCCGGTGACCGACTGGTTCCACGGCGATGATTTTCATCACAACGGCGCTTTTTTCCTGATGGATTGCTTTGGCTTTTATACCAAAGGCTTTGGCTATCCGCATCCGTCGCCGGTATCTACAGCGCCTGTGCAGGCGTTGAAGCTGCCCTGCGCTGATAACTACAGCACTTTTCTGAAGATAGGGACCATCAGGAATTTTACCCGGCTAACCGGCGATAGTCTTGCTTTCTGGAAAGAACTCATTGCGCACCCGCAATATGACGGGTGGTGGAAGGAACGTGACCCGCGGAATTATGTAGCGCAAATAAAGCCGGCAGTGCTGGTGGTAGGCGGATTATTTGATGCAGAAGATTGTTATGGCGCCTGGAATTTATATAAGGCGATAGAGCAACAAAACCCGGCCACCCATTTCAATAGGGTGGTGATGGGACCCTGGTATCATGGGCAGTGGGCGGGCAATGATGGTGCGCGCCTGGGGCATGTTCAGTTTGGAAGTAATACGGCAACCTGGTACCAGGAGCAGATAGAAGTGCCTTTCTTTAATTATTATCTCAAAGGAAAAGGAAATCTGTCAGATCTCGCAGAAGCGAATATCTTTTTCAGCGGGGAAAACAAATGGCATCAGTTCAGCAAATGGCCGCCGGTGACAACGGAAAAGGAAATTTTTTTACGGCAGAATGGTGGACTGTCGTGGGATAAAGGTGGTACCGGCTTTAGCGAGTATGTGAGTGATCCGGCGCATCCCGTACCCTATACGCAGGACGTGCATTACATCCGTACAAGGGATTATATGACCGATGACCAGCGTTTTGCGTCGCGCCGTGCGGACGTGCTGACTTTTGAAACCGATACGCTTACGGACAACCTGACTATTGGAGGTCCTGTAACCGTTGATCTTCGTGTAAGCATAACCGGTAGTGATGCGGATTTTGTGGTAAAAGTGATAGATGTGTTCCCGGACGATTTCCGCTATGCGGATACGCCGCCGCCAAATAAAACCCGTGATGCCGGCGGGCCTTATCCGCTGGGTGGTTACCAGATGCTGGTACGGGGGGATATATTCCGCGGCCGTTTCCGGGACAGTTTTGAGAAACCTGCGCCTTTTATTCCGGGCAAAGTAACGCAGGTGAAGTTCCAGCTGCCGGATGTAGCGCATACTTTTCAGAAAGGCCACCGGCTGATGATCCAGGTGCAAAGCAGCTGGTTTCCTTTAGCCGACCGTAATCCGCAGCAGTTCATCAATATTTATGAAGCAACAGAAAAGGATTTTATAAAGGAAGCCATCCGTATTTATCATGATGAGGCGCATCCTTCCGGCATTATATTGCCGGTGCTGAAATGACTATATGCGGCGAAAGTAGATTTCAAGTTTCATCTGCCGTTTTTTATTTTTAAAGATTTCTTCATCTTCCCGGAAGATGACCAGTTCCTCGGGGTTCATGGTCCGGATTTTAAAGGTGATGCCATAGCCGCCGCCTTCCTGGAGCGTGAGTTCTTTGGTGCGACGGTCAAGCGTATAGGCCTCGTATCGCTGGCCCCCGTCTTCCAGCATGCCGTTATCTTTAAAAACCATTACGTCGTTAGGACTGAAACTGGAATCTGTTTTATCAAAAGTTTTTTTGCCGTCTTCTACGCAGCTCATCACCGATTTTACGGGTTGCCAGCGGCCGGTGATTTTCCCGTTTGTTTGGTTGGGCTTTGCATTGCTGCAGGCCATGGAGAGAAAACAGCTCACTATAAGCGAGTATATACTATTCATATTCCGTATCTTTAAATATCAACAAATTGTTCCCCATGCGTATAGATCGCTCTACGGCAATGGCGGTGTTTACAATTACTAAGGTGTTGACAGTTGTGGGATTCGTGCTCTTAATGAAGAGTAAATATGGTCAAAAGAGGCGCTTCTCTGTAGCATCGTTTTGAAGGCCCGAAATGCATTGTCCGTACTTTTACACCTCAAAGGTAGTGTAATATAAAATTGGCACAAGTTTTTTACCCGAATACTTACATTATTATTTTACAGTAAATTTTAAGGTTATGGCAGATAACATTGCGGCGCCATTTATTCCGGCGCAGTATACGGGCGAGGCTACCACAACTGCTGAGGTAAAAACACTGGTTCATGAAGCGGCCGCGCAGGAGTTCTTTAAAACGGCGGTTGCGCGGCTGCTGGATGTAAATCATTGGGCTACACTGAGCGGCAGCATGTCGTCGGGGTTCCAGTTGACGGATCTGGCCGGGAAACCGGCGGAGGGCAGTGCGGAAACAGGGATGTATATACGGATTGATATTCCCGGACCAGGCACCAATGCAGGGAAAGGGTTCGACTGGGTAAAGATTGAGCAGAAGGAGCATGTGGTGCTTAATGAGCACCAGGAAGTGTTTTTTATCAGGGCCCGCCCGTCGGAGCATCCTATCCAGAAAAGTGCAGGCATTGCGCATTTTCTGCGCAAGGAAGCCAGCAGTTCCTTTGTGTTGGTACGTAACGGTGCGGAAATAACTGCCACTGTTTACGGACGTAATGAGGTGCCGAATACACAAACCAATGACCTGGGCGATAAGCTCCGTAATGCAGTAGTAGGGGCCACCGGGGCCATTGGCATATCAAAGTTGCAGTGGAAAGCCCTGGTGAACGGCTTACTGGCGTAAGCTTTACAGTTGCTGTACCCTGTCAAAAAAACTAAACGATTTCATTTGTTGCTCTACCTCCTCAATGGCCTTCATCAGGTTATTTTTTGTATCTGTCAGCGCAGTAAGGGCCACCACCATCTTATTCCATACGGGTTGCATATCAGTAATAAGCGCTTTTCCTTTTTCCGTAAGCAGGATAAGCCGCTTCCGTTCATCTGTTTTGTCTTTTTTTGAGCGGATCAGCTTTTGTTTTTCCAGTTCCTTTAACAGGCTGATAGTAGAAGGGTGGGAGTACCCGATTTCCACGGCTATTTCCACCACGCTGAGCACCGGTTTCAGGTGCAGCGTATAGATAACGGGGAACCACTTGGGCTCAAAGTCGATCCCGTTGGCCTTATAAATCTGTAGCCCGTCTTTCCGCAACTGATCACTGAGTCGCTGTAACCTGGTAGAAATAGCCAGTATCCCTGATTCATCAATTACATTTGTCATGCTGCTCCGTCATTAATGTGTAAGTGATAAAATACGTTATCTGCATTCATCAGGGGAAAATACGATGGTAAATCCGTTTTTTTTATTTCTTTAAAGTGGTTGCGTTCATAGAAGCGGCGGGCCGCAGCGAGTTTGTCGACCGTGCCCAGGTACAGATCCGTTATCTGCACCGATTTGCTATGGGCAACCAGTTCCTCCAGCAGTTGCTGTGCAATGCCATATTCCTTCCCGCGGAACTCCTTTTTTACAAACATTTTCCGGATGGCTCCTGCGTGGTGCCCGATGCTTATCAGGGCAATAGTGCCGGCCAGTTCTTCATGTATAAATCCTCCCCAGAATCCGCCGCCGGTGCGGTGGTAGTTCGTGTCAATGTCTTGCAGGTCCGGCTGGTCTTCCAGCGTAACAGGCACATTAAACTCCTTTTGCTGGATAGGCAGAACGATGTCAATTATTTCCTGGCAATATTCGTTGTGAATTGGTCTTATAACAGGTGCTGTACTCATTTGTATTAATTTATAGTACAAAACTACGTAGTTGACTACATAAATAAAAATATTTTTTATCCGGGGCATAAACGGGGCATGTATCTGTGCCTGACGGGTAATCATATCAAATCCGCAATTAGACTACAAAAGTCCTCAATTAGGCTACGTAGGGGCAGCTGCATCACCGGAACTTTGCTTCATCAAAAATTTAAAGACCAATAAAAATGAGAAACGACATGAATAGTAAAGTTTGGTTCATTACCGGCGCTTCGCGTGGTTTTGGACGTATTTGGGCAGAAGCAGCCCTGGAGCGTGGCGATAAAGTGGCGGCAACGGCACGTAACATCGACAGTTTAGCCGGACTCAAAGAAAAATATGGCGAACAGGTGTTAACCCTTGCATTGGATGTAACGAAGCCCGGTCAGGCCAAATCAGCCATAGACCAGGCGCATGCATATTTCGGGAGATTGGATATTGTGCTGAATAATGCCGGTTATTCGCTGGTAGGCACTATTGAAGAAGCGAGTGCAGAAGATATCAAGGCGATGTATGAAACCAATGTTTTCGGGGCTATTGCAGTTATCCAGGCCGCATTACCGCTGCTCCGGCAGCAAGGTGGCGGACATATTCTCGGTACTTCCAGCAACCTGGGGCATGTGGTACTACCGGTAATCGGATACTACTGCTCAACAAAATGGGCCTTTGAGGCCATCCATGAAAGCCTTGCTGCTGAGGTCAAAGACTTTGGGATCAAAGTGACCATTATTGAACCAGGCGCTTACGCTACGGAATTTGGCAGCCAGGAGTCGCTGAAATTCGCTGCAGGCATGGATATCTACTCAGACTTTAAAAACCAGTTTTTCGGAAAATTAAGAGACCTGGAAAGAGGGGATCCGAATGCCACACCGCAAGCGCTCTTCCAGGTGGTGGATGCAGAAAATCCGCCCCTTCGCTTCCACCTGGGCAGTCACAACCTGCCTTGGGTACGCAGCGCTTATGAGGAACGCCTGGCGCTTTGGGAAAACTGGGATGCTGTTTCCAGTTCCGCCCAGGGAATGGCTAAATAATTACCGGTCATAACCGGTAATCAAAATGGTTACCGGTTATGATTATATTTGTATGGAGATGAAGAAAGAAGAAAAAAGCGTGCATAAATTTGAGACACTGGCAGATGCCCACCGGGCCTTTGGCATGCCTCAGCCAAAGCATCCATTGATCAGTTTGATCAATGGGGCGCCGTCCTGGTCGGTACTGCCGCAGGCCAGCGCAGCATCATGTACTGGGATTTTATAAAATTTCCTACAAGCCCAAACTTGCCGGCAAATTAAAATATGGCCAGGGCTATTATGATTTCGATGAAGGAGGCTTGCTCTTCGCTTCGCCCGGCCAGGTGTTGGGGGGCGGGGAAAATGACGGACCCGTATGTTCTGAATATACGTTGCTGATCCATCCGGATTTCTTTTTGGGTTATCCAATAGCCAAAAAGATCAGTCAATATGGGTTCTTCTCTTATACAGCCAATGAAACGCTACACCTTTCTGAAAGTGAGAAAGACACGATCATTTCCATTTTCAGGATCATGGAAGAAGAACTGAACAGCCGGATAGATGACTTCAGCCAGGATGTGGTGATCTCCCAGATTGAGTTGTTGCTGAATTACGCCAACCGTTTCTATAAGCGCCAGTTTATTACGCGGAAGGCGGTCAGTCATGATCTGCTGCAACGACTGGACGACCTGCTGACAGATTACTTTGGTAATGAGCATTCTTTAAGCAATGGTATCCCCACTGTGCAGTATCTTGCCGATAACCTGCATTTGTCCCCCAGCTATTTAAGCGATATGCTGCGTGCGCTCACAGGCCAAAACGCGCAGCAGCACATCCATGATAAACTGATTGAAAAGGCGAAGGAAAAACTTTCTACGACTACTTTATCGGTGAGTGAAGTTGCTTATGCCCTGGGTTTCGAACATCCGCAGTCGTTCAGTAAGCTGTTTAAAACCAAAACCAAACTGTCGCCGCTTGAATTCAGGCGGTCTTTTAACTGAGTAATAACCGGAAGCTGTCATATTCTGTTTTTTATTTAACTGAGGGGATACTTCTCAGTTACTTCTCAGTTACTTAGGAGTAGCGTATGTGTCGTACTCCCCATATAGTCCCTATATAGTCCCTATACATTCCCCATACACTCATGATACACTCATGATACACTTCCCATACACTCCCAATACACTATGACTCGTCCTGACATAGGGTCACGTCCTGAAATAGGTTTATACTTTTGTCAGATAATCCTGTTTAAAGTTTACAATATTAACTTCCCAACGCCTGCAGAAAAGCATTCAGGTCATCTTCTCTGTCCAGTCCCAGCTTTTGTTTGATCCTGTAGCGGCTCATTCTAACGCTTTTGGCTTCAATATTCATTAGCTGGGCAATTTGCCGGGTATCCATTTTAAGATAAAGGTAGGCGCAAAGTTTCAGATCAAGCAGGGTGAGTTTCTTTTGTGCTTTTTCATTGATCAGGTGAAAGAAATCGGGGTGTATCTGTTGGATCTGGACTTTTGCGTGTTCAAAATCGTTATCGATCACCATTTCTTCCTTGAGGATTTTCTGCATGTTTACGGCATCGCCTTCCGTTAATTTGTCTTTGATGTTCAGTAACGTTTGATGCTTATGTTCGAGGTGCAGCACATTGGCCATTACTTCTTTTTTGAGTTGCTGTTGCCGGGTTGCCAGTAGCTGCTGCTCGGCCCTGAGCCTGGCGTGTTCTTCTTTTTCCAGCTTCACCTGCATTTCCGACTCGTGTTTTTCCAATTGCAGCTGTTTTTCCCGCTGCATGGAGTAACGTAACCTGAAATGATATGAGCGGAACATGAACACCAGTCCAAGCAGGGAGGCGAGCGCAATGCAGGCATACAGATAATTTTGCATGGTGCGGCTCTTCTCCCGTTCTTTCAGGATCTGCATTTCGTTATTCTTCTTTTCCGTTTCATATTGTATTTCCAGCTTTTGGGTATTGAGTGCCTGTTGCTGATTGAACACTTTATTGTTATATAACGTGGCCTCTTTCTGAAACTCCAGGGCTTTGCGGTAGTTGCCCTTTTGTTCATAAAAATCAGACAGCGATTGCACCACATTGATCATGGTATAATAGGAATGGCTGTTAGCCGTTTTCATGACCTGGTAGGCTTCCAGCAGGTAGTTTTCGGCCTGGGCTTCATTGCCTTCCCGCCGGGCATATTCGCTGAGTATGCCCAGACTGCTGGCGACCACCTCTTCACTGTTGGCGGCATCTTTTAGCACCGTCCGGGCAACGTTCGCATAATGAGCGGCTTGTGCTTTGGCCCTCGCATCCTCCACAGGGAAGTATTTCAGGTAGCTGTTGGCAATATTTATACAGGCAATGGCATAGGGATTAGCAGCCACCCTGCCAGGGTATTGTTGGTAGAGCGTTTCCGTTTTACCCAGGTAATACAGTACACTGTCGAGCTCCTGGCGGTTTTTGGTAGCATTGAATTTGTATTCATGGGCTACCGAAAGGGCAGTATAGCAATTGCTCAGCAGGTTGAAATCATTTGCTTTGAGCGCATTATCAGTAGCCTGGCGGGCATAGGTACTTACCTTTTCTTCGTTGTTCCAGCCCGAATTAACCACGTAAAGCTGGTAATACATTTTGGCGGCCATATAAGGGTCAGGCGTCTTATCCAATTGCCGGAGGCCCAGCTGGCAATACTTCACTACGTCGTCTGATTTATCCAATGTTTTATACAACAGCGCACGGATATAAAAGGCATACGCCATCGCCACCGGATGGTTGGCCTGTTGCGCGCTGGTGAATACAGAATCAACGGTTTGTTTCAGATCATCATACTGTTGTGTATTGAACTTAATATTTGCCAGCATCGCGTAAGCTTTGGTGGCCTCAAGATAATTTTGATGCCGGAGTGAAAGAACAACGCTTTGCCTGGCTGTAGCCATGGCCAGGGAATAGTTTTTATTGGCCCGGTATATCTCAGCCAGCTGGTTAAGTAAAGGAGGCTTTTCCTTTTCATTGAATGTGGGATCGGCGGTTAGAGCTTGTAAACTATCCGGCAACGGCGCCTGTGCAGATACAAAAGATGACCATCCGCAAATACAGATCAACACGCAAACAAATGGCAGATATGGTAATGACTTCATGGGGTTAAATTACTATAAATCGGTAATAGTCATTATGAAAAGATCATTAAAGTTATGAATATCTGTATTTGTAAGATGATCAGAGTAAATGATTTGAAAATGTTGTAGACATATTGTAGACGCCCTTTTTACATGGGTAGTCGTTTTGTAGGATACCGGGATGCCTGATTAATAAACATTCACCACACATTTGCACAGGCAATAACGCCAACAAAAAAACCTTGAACCCATGAACAGCAAAACATTATCTATTTTATCATATGTAACCCTGATCGGTTGGCTGATTGCTTACTTCTCCGGTAAAGAGAAAACCGACAGCCTGCTCAGGTACCACCTGAAGCAGTCGTTAGGACTCGCCATTGTGAGCATCCTGCTCAATATCACGTTGACCATTGTAGCGCACCTGGTGCCGGCTTTATCTTTCCTCGGCCTGATCGGGTATGTGATCCTTATATTCTGGGTATTGGGAATTATCAATGCAGCCAACCAGGCAGAAAAACCTGTTCCGGTAATTGGTAAAGTATTCGAGAACAAATTTTCTTTTATCAATTAGCCTGCATTAACATTTTCTATTGTTTGTTGGCCCCTTTATTGTTTTGGTTGATCGCATTAATTTTTTTGTACGGTAACTCAATCAAAGAGAGTCACCGGTTGGGGAATTGAAACCATGTTATTTACGGCCCTGGCGCCTATATTAAAAACCTTTCAGGATGGGATTACCTTTTATTGAAATCATTGAATCTGTAACACCGGATCCTAATGCATTAATGTGGAAGTTTGCAGATGCCGATAAGGAAATTAAGGATGGTGCAGTACTCACCGTAAGGGAAAGTCAACATGCCCTTTTCCTGAATGAAGGACAACTGGCAGATGTATTTCCTGCCGGAAAGCACATCCTGAAAACCGAAAATATCCCTATACTTACAAGGCTCCGGGGCTGGAAATACGGTTTTGAAAGTCCCATTAAAGCAGACATTTATTTTTTTAACACCCATCAGTTTGTTAACCTCAAATGGGGTACCCCTGCGCCTGTATTGATGAAGGATGCCACCTTTGGCCAGGTGCGTGTAAGAGCTTTTGGTACGTACAATATCCGTATTACAGATGTATCCAGGTTCTTTAAAGAATACGCCGGTACCTGGCCGCGACTGGGCATCACAGAGCTGGAGTTGCAGCTGCGTGATTTTATTGCCCCCAAATTTGCCGAGGTACTTGCGCTGGCACAAATTTCAGTGGTAGATGCTGCAGGTAATATCTCTGGTTTAAATGAAAAAATTCAGCCCCTCATTCAGCCGTATTTTACGGACTTCGGCCTGGAAATTACCCGCTTCACCATTACCAGTATCACATTGCCGGAAGAAGTCCTTAAACAATACGACAAAGTTACCGGTATGAATATGGTAACGGACATGAACAAATTTTCACAGTATAGCATCGCCAATGCGATGGACAAAGATCATTCGGATATAGGAGATGGCGCCAGGCAGGCGGTAACCATGGGCATGATCACCAATATGGTTACCCAGGGAGCGATGCAGCCTAAGCCCGCCCCGGCAACAGATATTACCGAAAGACTTAAACAACTGAAAACGCTCTTCGATGCACAGCTGATTACCGAACAGGAATATGCTGCTAAAAAAGAAGAACTCCTGAAATTACTCTAACCTTCAACTTACAGGTATTATGGGAGAGGAAAAGAAACGGATACAAGCCTACCTGGAACAGCTCAAAAAGAAGGTAGAGACCCAGGAAAATTATGGCGGCGAAATAACAAACGAAGCAGCTAAAATGGATATTCGTGATTGCCCGGAATGCGGGGCCGGTCGCGCGTATCAGAAGGGACTCACTGCCTGCGCTTATTGTGGTTTTATATTCATGGATACCAAACTAACGGATGGCGTGAATATCAGGAAGGAAAATAATTCATAAATCATGTTCAATTTATTCAATAAGAAATATGAGAACGCTGCCCTGCTCGATGAAATAAAGACCCGGCAGGAGAGATGGTTTGTTTTCCTGGATAAGCTGGAAGCCCGCGTGGCAGAGATGAACAATGCCGCAGTGCCGGAACTCCGGAAAGTTTTCCAACAGGATACCGATCCTTATAAGCGTGCGCATATTCATATGCTTTCCGGGCTGATCGGACAAATTAACCAGATGCGGAATAAGGCGAATGAGATCCGGGAAGATAATATTGTTGCTTTTGTATATGAAGCGGAAGCATCGCTGCCTTCCATTATTTCCAGGGCCGGGAGTGAATACCGTGCTAAGCTGCATACTTTCAGAATGGCTTGCCTGAACCGGCATTTTGTTTTTGAAGAGAAAATAAATTATGCTATTAGCCTGCTGCAGGGCGCTGCCGGAGAACAGGACCTGGAATCAGCTTACCAGGAAGAACTGGCAGCATTTGAACGGATACGTGATAAGTTCAGCTGCAGGCAATGTGGCGGCAATATCACTATTCCCAGGATGTTCTTTATCGATACTTATATCACCTGCCCGTTTTGCCGGTCGCAGAATACCTTTAGCCCATCCACCGGGGCTCGTATGGTATTGCATCAGGCCCGCAGCCTGGCAGAACAGCGAACAGCCCATTTGCTCCGGAGCTATGAGGCAGCTACGCCAAAGAATCCGGATCTGTACCGGCGCTACCTGCGTGCCATGTTTGATGAATGGAATAAAATAGTACCCGATATGGTGACGGAGAATGAGAAATTTTACGAGCGTTTAATGAATGAATACACGATTAATCATCATCTTTAAATAGAAACATTATGTCTGGCAATCCATTATTAGAACCCATTCACGGAATTACTTTAGAAGATTACGGCGCTGCCTGCGCAAGACTCGGCAGCGGGCTAAGTGAAGACGATGTAGCAAAGGCTTTAGGGGTGGAGTTACCCGTTTGGCAGGAAGCTAACCTGCTTTGGCCCGAGCGGATGAAACAGGACGCCACCTTTCACATTGTTACCCTCTTCGGCCAATACTTTGGCCAGGCTGATCAGCATCCGAAATTCAGCGGCGTAAAGGCGGCTCCTTCACCGCAGGGTGCAGGCAATATCGAAAAAATCAAGCAGGATAAAGACTTCTACCAGGAACTGGAAGTTGCCAGGCAGGTAGCGTATGATTATGGCCTGGATGGCGCCCAATGGATCGTTGACAATTACGGTATTCCCATCGGGGATTTCCAGATTGCCGCGTCCTTATGGAATGACCAGATCCACCGCGATATCCAGGCTGATTACGCCGGGTATAATCAACGGCAGGCGGCTTACCAGGCAAAGTACCAGCAATTGTTTGCTGAAAAGCAGGGAGGCAACGTAGCGGATGATATTGAGTTTTAAAGATATTTTTTTGTAACACTCCAAAGAAAAGAAAGGCTGTATCATATTTTGATACAGCCTTTTCTCATCTGGCACCTGATCGGAACATACAATCATTTTTTCTTTAATAATTCAGCAACAGGATCCGCTGGGCCAGGCCCTTTCCGTTGAGACTGCCGGTTTCACTGTCGAAATCGTAGTGAATACCACCATACACTCTTGAAATGGAGGCCTCATTGATCATAGCGGTGAAGCTGCTGAAAGAACGTGGCGAAAAACCTTCCGGCACTTTTTGTTTATCCGTAAACGTGAAGCTGTTGCCGAAACGGGCAGCCAGGATGTTGCCTGCTGCACTGGTAAAGGTAGCATGCGCGGATGTGTATGACGGGAAAGGCGGGGTGCCTATCAGCGGCGACCAGGTGCTGTCGATATGCGAACGGATATACGTAATAGGGCGAAGCACGTTATACTTGTATTTATATTTCCAGCAAAGGATACCTGCATCATTCAACCCTATTCCTACCTGCGCAAAAAGTGTAGCTGCCTGGCCGAGGCTCAGGTGTTGTTCAGTGACCAGTTGCATGGTGAGTGCAATCAGGTGACCGGGAGGAGTGAAGGTGCCGCCGCCATCTGCCCAGTACCGGGCAATGAGGTTTTCTTCCGGGGTAAGTGTTTTTCCTTTCAGGTAAACAAAGCGCGCGGCTTTGTAGAAGGTACTGAGCGTGTCTGTAGCATAAGCCGGCGGCTGGATCACTGCCGAATCAGCTGCAGTAGGCTTCACCATAGGACGGTTCTTTCCCCAGTAAGGCAGCATCGCCCGTTGCAGTTGCGGTGGTGTTGGTACCCAATAGCCTGGTCCAACCGGTGGCGTATAGTCGGTGGGAAAGTTATTCACGTAGCCATCCTTTCCGCCGTCTGAAGCAGACCACTGGTAAATGGCAGTGGCGATGGATTTGCCAAAACTGATGGAGCGGTTGATCACTTCCTGTGAACAGGTATCCGAATGTGCCTGCAGGTTATCACTTTCCAGCTGGTTGATCAGGTTGAGGTTCTCCACGCTGGCATTGCCGAAAAGGTTTTTAATAATCTGCGCCATGGCACTGTTGGCCGCTATGGTCCAGTTATAACGTTTCCATCTTTCCGGCGCAGGAAGACGGCCAAGCCCATTCAGCTGTCCGCCCAGTGAAGGCGCTCCATACATGCCCCCCAGTACTGCCTCGCGGAGCGTAACGCCGGTGTAGGCAATAGCCCTGGCTGCCACGGGAGGACTAAACCCCGGCGTTTCTTTTATCAGCTTCAACTCCAGCGTATACCAGGAAACAGGGACCGCCACATCGCCTGTGGTTACCAATGTACCGGCTACCATCTCTTTGGCTGCATCGGGAACCGGCTGAATAAGCGCGTCATTCTTTTTACACGCTATCATACTGACAAGGAAAAAAAGTCCCGCACAACGGGATAACAAACAATTAGACTTCATTTTTTCTTTCTTTTTAAGGTTAACATAAAAGTGGTTAGATACAAACAATTACCCGACTAAATTAATCAAGGACCACGCAGCCAATCAGCGTAGTGTATGCTTTTTAAAATGAATAAAAGTTTAAATTGTAAATTGAGTAGCAGTGATGCGCAGGATCTGCTCACAGCAACTATCTTAATAAAAGAAATTTTATCAGCGAATACCAATCCTTAAAACTAACTATAACATGGATGCTGAATCATTAATCAGCTATGGAGGGTTACTCATCGTATTCCTTTCTGTATTCGGGCAAACAGGATTGTTTTTCTGCTTCTTCCTGCCCAGCGGCGGCCTGATGTTTACCGCCGGCGTACTAACCGCCAACGGGAATTTTAATTACAATATACTGGTGGTTTGCGCGCTGTGCGCCATTGCCGCTATTGCAGGAAATGTAACCGGGTATTGGATTGGCCGGAAAACAGGACATTTATTAAAGAACAAAGAAGACTCCGGCATCTTTCGCCGGCAGTACCTCGTATCAGCAGAAGCATTTTATAAAAAGTACGGCGCTACCGCACTAACAGCAGGTATCTTTCTTCCACTCATCCGCACATTTGCGCCTATTGTTGCCGGGATGATCGGGCTCGATTTCCGCCGTTTCCTTTTGTTTGCTGCCATTGGCTCCATAGCCTATGGCTTCAGCTTTGTACTGGCCGGATATCTCATTGGCAGCATGCCTTTCCTGAAACCTTATCTCAAATATTTTATCGTTGTTATTGTGGTTACGGTTACCATTCCCGTGGTGATACGGATCGTGAAGGAGTTCCGGAAATCATCTTCCTAACTATATATTTTTGCTATCGCATCTTTATATTTCTCCGTTACCACCTTTCTTTTCAGGCTGAGTTTTGGCGTCATTTCCCCGCCGGAAATACTCCATTCGTCGGTGAGCAGTTCAAACTTTTTAATTTGCTCCACGTGATTAAAATGCTGGTTGTAGTTGTTCACTACCTCCTGGTACATTTCCAATACCTTCGGTATTTTAACGGCGGCTTCATTGGTGGTATAAGGAATATTCTGCTGGTTCATCCAGTACTTCAGGTAGGTAAAGGCAGGAACAATTAAAGCCCCCGTGAATTTCTCACCGGCGCCTACTACCATGATCTGTTCAATAAAAGGACTTTCCTTAAATTTATTTTCAATGGGCTGGGGAGCCACATATTTTCCGCCACTGGTTTTAAACAACTCTTTCTTACGGTCTGTTATTTTCAGAAATTTATCATCTACCCATAATCCTACATCACCGGTGTGCAGCCA
>NZ_JBNPWC010000001.1:15000-17500 GCF_050434025.1 Chitinophaga sp. W3I9 | reverse complement strand
CGCTTACAAGCGGTCGGAGCTCAGCAATGAGTGACGGCGTGCCTTTTGCATAATGAGCCTACGAGTTACTCCTCACTGGCAAGGTTAAGGTCTTCAGTACCGGAGCCGTAGCGAAAGCAAGTTCTAACAGAGCGAATCAGTCAGTGGGGGTAGACGCGAAACTTTGTGATCTATCCATGGGCAGGGTGAAGGTTAGGTAAAACTAACTGGAGGCCCGAACTCATTAGCGTTGAAAAGCTATGGGATGACCTGTGGATAGGGGTGAAAGGCCAATCAAACTGAGAGATAGCTCGTTCTCCCCGAAATGTTTTTAGGAACAGCCTTGGATATAGACGTATTATAGAGGTAGAGCTACTAATTGGGCTAGGGGGCTTCACCGCCTACCAAACCCTAATAAACTCCGAATGCTATAATATAATCTCCAGGAGTGAGGCTGTGGGCGCTAAGGTCCATGGCCGAGAGGGAAATAACCCAGACTAACAGCTAAGGTCCCTAATGATATGTTAAGTTGATCAAACGCGGTTCAAATCCTAAAACAGCCAGGATGTTGGCTTGGAAGCAGCCATTCATTTAAAGAGTGCGTAACAGCTCACTGGTCGAGGGTTTGGGCACGGAAAATAATCGGGCATCAAACATATAACCGAAGCTTTAGGCCTAGTATGAATGTACTAGACGGTAGGGGAGCATTCTAAACTGCATCGAAGGTGTGTTGTGAAACATGCTGGAGCGTTTAGAAAAGAAAATGTAGGCATAAGTAACGATAAATAAGATGAAAAATCTTATCGCCGTAAGACTAAGGGTTCCTGATCAACGCTAATCGGATCAGGGTTAGTCGGGTCCTTAGGCAAAGCCGAAAGGTGTAGCTGATGGCAAACTGGTGAATATTCCAGTACCTGCTATAAATTCGATGGAGTAACGGAGTAGTGAAAGGATCGCGCACTTACGGAATAGTGCGTTAAAGGGTGTAGGTATAGGTTTGGTAGGAAAATCCGCCAGACTTGCTGAAGCCTGATAGTACAGCAAAGCTTCGGCCGCGCTGATAGTATCCCTAATCAGACTTCCAAGAAAAACTTCTAAGGTTCGTTTATAGCAGCCCGTACCGTAAACCGACACAGGTAGTCGAGATGAGTATTCTCAGGCGCTCGAGTGATCCGTGGTAAAGGAACTAGGCAAATTGACGCTGTAACTTCGGGATAAGGCGTGCCGCAGTGATGCGGCCTCAGTAAAATGGTACAACCAACTGTTTAACAAAAACACAGGGCCCTGCAAAATCGAAAGATGACGTATAGAGCCTGATACCTGCCCGGTGCTGGAAGGTTAAGGAAGGATGTTCGGAGCAATCCAAAGCTTCTGACTGAAGCCCCAGTAAACGGCGGCCGTAACTATAACGGTCCTAAGGTAGCGAAATTCCTTGTCGGGTAAGTTCCGACCTGCACGAATGGTCTAATGAGTTGTACACTGTCTCTACCACGAGCTCGGTGAAATTGTAGTATCGGTGAAGATGCCGGTTAATCGCAACGGGACGGAAAGACCCCGTGAACCTTCACTACAACTTAACATTGATTTTGAATGCCAGATGTGTAGGATAGTTGGGAGACTATGAAGCAGCTTCGCCAGGAGTTGTGGAGTCATCGTTGAAATACCAACCTTCTGTTATTTAGAGTCTAATCCCAGTAATGGGAGACATTGTTTGGTGGGTAGTTTGACTGGGGTGGTCGCCTCCTAAAAGGTAACGGAGGCTCGCAAAGGTACCCTCAGTACGGTTGGTAATCGTACGCAGAGCGCATTAGTATAAGGGTGCTTGACTGTGAGGCAAACAAGCCGAGCAGGTGCGAAAGCAGGCTAAAGTGATCCGGTGGTTCTGTATGGAAGGGCCATCGCTCAAAGGATAAAAGGTACTCCGGGGATAACAGGCTGATCTCACCCAAGAGCTCATATCGACGGTGAGGTTTGGCACCTCGATGTCGGTTCGTCACATCCTGGGGCTGGAGAAGGTCCCAAGGGTTCGGCTGTTCGCCGATTAAAGTGGCACGTGAACTGGGTTCAGAACGTCGCAAGACAGTTCGGTCCCTATCTGTTGTGATCGTTAGTAAATTGAGAGGACATGACCTTAGTACGAGAGGACCGGGTCGTACATACCGCTGGTGTATCTGTTGTGCCGCCAGGTGCAGTGCAGAGTAGCTATGTATGGATAGGATAAACGCTGAAAGCATCTAAGCGTGAAACCTGCTTCAAGATGAGTTTACTTTTAAGGGCCGTCGGAGACTACGACGTTGATAGGTTACAGGTGTAAGGGTGGTAACATCGCAGCCGAGTAATACTAATTGCCCGTAAGCTTTAATTTTTTAAATATTACGCTAAAGAGTCTTAGAATACAACTTTCCCGATATGTTATCTTATTAGTTTGCTGTAACAGCAAAAAAGATCTTATGGTGGTTATGCCGAGGGTGTTCACCTCTTCCCATTCCGAACAGAGAAGTTAAGCCCCTCATGGCCGATG
>NZ_JBNPWC010000001.1:7500-10000 GCF_050434025.1 Chitinophaga sp. W3I9 | reverse complement strand
TCGCTCAAAGGATAAAAGGTACTCCGGGGATAACAGGCTGATCTCACCCAAGAGCTCATATCGACGGTGAGGTTTGGCACCTCGATGTCGGTTCGTCACATCCTGGGGCTGGAGAAGGTCCCAAGGGTTCGGCTGTTCGCCGATTAAAGTGGCACGTGAACTGGGTTCAGAACGTCGCAAGACAGTTCGGTCCCTATCTGTTGTGATCGTTAGTAAATTGAGAGGACATGACCTTAGTACGAGAGGACCGGGTCGTACATACCGCTGGTGTATCTGTTGTGCCGCCAGGTGCAGTGCAGAGTAGCTATGTATGGATAGGATAAACGCTGAAAGCATCTAAGCGTGAAACCTGCTTCAAGATGAGTTTACTTTTAAGGGCCGTCGGAGACTACGACGTTGATAGGTTACAGGTGTAAGGGTGGTAACATCGCAGCCGAGTAATACTAATTGCCCGTAAGCTTTAATTTTTTAAATATTACGTTAAAGAGTCTTAGAATACAACTTTCCCGATATGTTATCTTATTAGTTTGCTGTAAAGCAAAGAAGATCTTATGGTGGTTATGCCGAGGGTGTTCACCTCTTCCCATTCCGAACAGAGAAGTTAAGCCCCTCATGGCCGATGGTACTGCAATATCATGCGGGAGAGTAGGTAGCTGCCATACTTATTAAGAGAAGCCTTGGTGCATTTGCACTAAGGCTTTTTCTTTCTTTAAGAGTAGACGCATCTGCTAAAGAGCAGATAATTTCATAAAGCGTCAGTACATTTTTACTCTAAAGCAATGATCCTCACACGGATTATAAAATTACACTCAGCCATAAGGTTGAAAACAATTTGAAATAAGATTGAAAAATAGTTTGAGAGAAAACTCAAATAGTTTTGTTTGCGAATGATAAAGGGCATATCTTTGCCATCCGCTTCAAAAAAGCTAGTGTTCTTTGTAAAATAGGGGTTTGATTATCGGAGATATTAATAGCACTTTCCCAATAGACAAGTCATTGATACTAAGATAATTAAAGATGCAAAATACTTCAAGAAAGTTTTGGTGATTAAATATAAGATCACTACCTTTGCAACCCCAACACAAACAATACAATACAGAGTATAAGTTCTTATAATAATAACAAGAAGATGTTTGACTAAAGAGTCACGGAGATCGGATCTCACACATCGTCAATAATCACACAAATGAAAGCTCGTAAGAGCAGTCAGTGGTTAAAAGTTCTTTGACATATTGGGAAATGCAAGTTGTATTCAAGATAGTAATATCTAAATACTAAATTTTTTAAAGCGAATAAGAGCGCATGGTGGATGCCTAGGATCTAAGAGGCGACGAAGGACGTGGTAAGCTGCGATAAGCTACGGGGAGATGCAAACGATCGTTACATCCGTAGATTTCCGAATGGGACAACCCAGTACACTGAAGGTGTATTACTCCGTAAGGAGGGCCAACGCAGGGAACTGAAACATCTAAGTACCTGCAGGAAAAGAAAATAAATAATGATTCCCTAAGTAGTGGCGAGCGAACGGGGAAGAGCCCAAACCGGATCGAAGCAATTCTGTCCGGGGTTGTAGGACTACTTTTAGAAAGTCAGATCAAGTTGAATCATCTGGAAAGATGAGCCGTAGCAGGTGATAGCCCTGTAGACAGAAATTCTGATGGACGTGTAGTATCCTGAGTAGTGCGGGACCGGAGGAATCCTGTATGAAACTGCCAGCACCATCTGGTAAGGCTAAATACTCCTTAGATACCGATAGTGAACCAGTACCGTAAGGGAAAGGTGAAAAGTACTCCGAACAGGAGAGTGAAATAGTTCCTGAAACCGTGCGCTTACAAGCGGTCGGAGCTCAGCAATGAGTGACGGCGTGCCTTTTGCATAATGAGCCTACGAGTTACTCCTCACTGGCAAGGTTAAGGTCTTCAGTACCGGAGCCGTAGCGAAAGCAAGTTCTAACAGAGCGAATCAGTCAGTGGGGGTAGACGCGAAACTTTGTGATCTATCCATGGGCAGGGTGAAGGTTAGGTAAAACTAACTGGAGGCCCGAACTCATTAGCGTTGAAAAGCTATGGGATGACCTGTGGATAGGGGTGAAAGGCCAATCAAACTGAGAGATAGCTCGTTCTCCCCGAAATGTTTTTAGGAACAGCCTTGGATATAGACGTATTATAGAGGTAGAGCTACTAATTGGGCTAGGGGGCTTCACCGCCTACCAAACCCTAATAAACTCCGAATGCTATAATATAATCTCCAGGAGTGAGGCTGTGGGCGCTAAGGTCCATGGCCGAGAGGGAAATAACCCAGACTAACAGCTAAGGTCCCTAATGATATGTTAAGTTGATCAAACGCGGTTCAAATCCTAAAACAGCCAGGATGTTGGCTTGGAAGCAGCCATTCATTTAAAGAGTGCGTAACAGCTCACTGGTCGAGGGTTTGGGCACGGAAAATAATCGGGCATCAAACATATAACCGAAGCTTTAGGCCTAGTATGAATGTACTAGAC
>NZ_JBNPWC010000001.1:0-2500 GCF_050434025.1 Chitinophaga sp. W3I9 | reverse complement strand
AATGAGCCTACGAGTTACTCCTCACTGGCAAGGTTAAGGTCTTCAGTACCGGAGCCGTAGCGAAAGCAAGTTCTAACAGAGCGAATCAGTCAGTGGGGGTAGACGCGAAACTTTGTGATCTATCCATGGGCAGGGTGAAGGTTAGGTAAAACTAACTGGAGGCCCGAACTCATTAGCGTTGAAAAGCTATGGGATGACCTGTGGATAGGGGTGAAAGGCCAATCAAACTGAGAGATAGCTCGTTCTCCCCGAAATGTTTTTAGGAACAGCCTTGGATATAGACGTATTATAGAGGTAGAGCTACTAATTGGGCTAGGGGGCTTCACCGCCTACCAAACCCTAATAAACTCCGAATGCTATAATATAATCTCCAGGAGTGAGGCTGTGGGCGCTAAGGTCCATGGCCGAGAGGGAAATAACCCAGACTAACAGCTAAGGTCCCTAATGATATGTTAAGTTGATCAAACGCGGTTCAAATCCTAAAACAGCCAGGATGTTGGCTTGGAAGCAGCCATTCATTTAAAGAGTGCGTAACAGCTCACTGGTCGAGGGTTTGGGCACGGAAAATAATCGGGCATCAAACATATAACCGAAGCTTTAGGCCTAGTATGAATGTACTAGACGGTAGGGGAGCATTCTAAACTGCATCGAAGGTGTGTTGCGAAACATGCTGGAGCGTTTAGAAAAGAAAATGTAGGCATAAGTAACGATAAATAAGATGAAAAATCTTATCGCCGTAAGACTAAGGGTTCCTGATCAACGCTAATCGGATCAGGGTTAGTCGGGTCCTTAGGCAAAGCCGAAAGGTGTAGCTGATGGCAAACTGGTGAATATTCCAGTACCTGCTATAAATTCGATGGAGTAACGGAGTAGTGAAAGGATCGCGCACTTACGGAATAGTGCGTTAAAGGGTGTAGGTATAGGTTTGGTAGGAAAATCCGCCAGACTTGCTGAAGCCTGATAGTACAGCAAAGCTTCGGCCGCGCTGATAGTGTCCCTAATCAGACTTCCAAGAAAAACTTCTAAGGTTCGTTTATAGCAGCCCGTACCGTAAACCGACACAGGTAGTCGAGATGAGTATTCTCAGGCGCTCGAGTGATCCGTGGTAAAGGAACTAGGCAAATTGACGCTGTAACTTCGGGATAAGGCGTGCCACAGTGATGTGGCCTCAGTAAAATGGTACAACCAACTGTTTAACAAAAACACAGGGCCCTGCAAAATCGAAAGATGACGTATAGAGCCTGATACCTGCCCGGTGCTGGAAGGTTAAGGAAGGATGTTCGGAGCAATCCAAAGCTTCTGACTGAAGCCCCAGTAAACGGCGGCCGTAACTATAACGGTCCTAAGGTAGCGAAATTCCTTGTCGGGTAAGTTCCGACCTGCACGAATGGTCTAATGAGTTGTACACTGTCTCTACCACGAGCTCGGTGAAATTGTAGTATCGGTGAAGATGCCGGTTAATCGCAACGGGACGGAAAGACCCCGTGAACCTTCACTACAACTTAACATTGATTTTGAATGCCAGATGTGTAGGATAGTTGGGAGACTATGAAGCAGCTTCGCCAGGAGTTGTGGAGTCATCGTTGAAATACCAACCTTCTGTTATTTAGAGTCTAATCCCAGTAATGGGAGACATTGTTTGGTGGGTAGTTTGACTGGGGTGGTCGCCTCCTAAAAGGTAACGGAGGCTCGCAAAGGTACCCTCAGTACGGTTGGTAATCGTACGCAGAGCGCATTAGTATAAGGGTGCTTGACTGTGAGGCAAACAAGCCGAGCAGGTGCGAAAGCAGGCTAAAGTGATCCGGTGGTTCTGTATGGAAGGGCCATCGCTCAAAGGATAAAAGGTACTCCGGGGATAACAGGCTGATCTCACCCAAGAGCTCATATCGACGGTGAGGTTTGGCACCTCGATGTCGGTTCGTCACATCCTGGGGCTGGAGAAGGTCCCAAGGGTTCGGCTGTTCGCCGATTAAAGTGGCACGTGAACTGGGTTCAGAACGTCGCAAGACAGTTCGGTCCCTATCTGTTGTGATCGTTAGTAAATTGAGAGGACATGACCTTAGTACGAGAGGACCGGGTCGTACATACCGCTGGTGTATCTGTTGTGCCGCCAGGTGCAGTGCAGAGTAGCTATGTATGGATAGGATAAACGCTGAAAGCATCTAAGCGTGAAACCTGCTTCAAGATGAGTTTACTTTTAAGGGCCGTCGGAGACTACGACGTTGATAGGTTACAGGTGTAAGGGTGGTAACATCGCAGCCGAGTAATACTAATTGCCCGTAAGCTTTAATTTTTTAAATATTACGTTAAAGAGTCTTAGAATACAACTTTCCCGATATGTTATCTTATTAGTTTGCTGTAAAGCAAAGAAGATCTTATGGTGGTTATGCCGAGGGTGTTCACCTCTTCCCATTCCGAACAGAGAAGTTAAGCCCCTCATGGCCGATGGTACTGCAATATCATGCGGGAGAGTAGGTAGCTGCCATACTTATTAAGAGAA